>CALSMJ010000001.1 GCA_943787425.1 uncultured Pseudomonadales bacterium
GCCCCATCCGGGTACTTCGACAGGCTTTTAGACCCCCAATTTTGGCTTTAACCGTCGCATCGAGAGAATCAGTAAAGCGCTTACAAACGGTATATTCAACTTGGTCTCGACCATAACCGCTGAATCCAGAAACCGCGTAATGATCACCCAACGCCTCCAGCGCCTGAGTCATTTGAATGACCGCATGCTTTTCAAGGTCGATGATCTTTTCGCCCTCGGGGGGCGGCGGCAATGGCGCGTCGGACCAATCAAAGTCATGGTAAGTCTCAGCGGGGGCCGTGGGCGCGTCCGGGTCTGGCAATCGATCATCGGTTGAGGCACTCAAATCAATCAAAAACAACGCCGCCACATCGCGTCCCTGTCGATGCCGCTCAATATAAATATGCTCGGACGGTGTCTGACCAGCCCTGCGGTCTATCACCGCCTCAACGGCCTTTTCTAGATCCATCTCTTCACCATCGCGAACACCACGCACTTTCACCAACAATTCAGGTTTTAATCGACTCAGTTGACGGCGGACTTGCTTTTGCAGTGCCGCATGATGTTGCACAGAGTCTTGGTAATAAGCGCCATCTTCATCGGCGTTATGAATTTCCATTAACCGGCACCAGCGCCGACGATAGTCTTGGATATGATAATCCCACTCATCATAGTAATAGCTTTTCGGTCGAACAGCGGCCATGGGCGGCTCCGCCAAGGGTGGGCCATCGGGCTTGCTGCCCAACTTCGGCTCTGCCTCGCCCAGCGCGTCCGGCGCTTCGTCAAGTTCGGTCATCAGCATAGCCTCGTCAGCGTTGACGTCACCAACGTGCAACGCCTCTACCATTAAGTCTTCTGGACTCACTTTCATCGACAGTCCGCCGAGATCCTCATCCAACGCGAGGCTTTCGTCGAGTTCAAGCTCCAGCAGCGGCAGGTTGAAAGTATCCCCTATCGGGCTGAATCCTCGACGATGGTCAACCTGGGCCAATGCGCGCTCATCTGCCGCAGTTAAGGGCTCAACCAAGGGGTAAATTGCCGCTAACACCGACAAAACCTCTTCTGGCGTTGCGCCTTTGCGCTTGAGGCGCCCGATGGATTGCGTCAACGGTTCAAAAATGCCGTTTCGCTCGTCCACCGCCAGCACCGCTGCGCCATCAAGGCTTTGCAGTAATAGCCACTGAAACGCACTGGGTTCTGACTCCTGGTCATCCCCGCTTATAATCGCCTTGCACGCAGACTGCTTTAGCCGCTGAATCTGTCGCTTCGTTCCGGGCAGTCGGTACGGCCACTGCCAATCAATTCTTGCGCCTTCGAGGACATTGAGCAGTGCTCGGGCCCGCGGGCGATCCTCATAGCTGGCCACGGCCCGGTCAATCTTCTCGCGGTAGCGAAGTGTGTGAAAGGCTTGAAACCCCAACTGATGCAGCAGCGCAACTTTGTAAAACTCAAAATTCGCCTGCGCAGTTTCAAATTTCGCATAGGTTTTAGGCAACATGATCTCTAAGCCGGTCAACCCCAGCGCTTCATTCTGCGAGCCCTCGAGCTCGGACTGCGCCACCAGTGTCAAAGGCCTGCCGGCAAGCGCTTCGCCATAAAGGTTGAGGATTCGCATTTGGTCCTCGAGTCGGACCAACCCCATCAATGCGGCTAGCTGATCAGTTGCTTCAGCCGATTCCAGTTTGAAATAGGCCTGACTGCGCTGCGGACTGCCCTGGCTGTGGACCAAACCATGGGTCAACCACGCCGCACAAACAGCCGGTTGATCCAGCGGTAGGCGCCCGGCCACACCTAACACCATTGCCGCAAGCCCGGCCTCATCGACCCGAGCCAACAACTGCAGGAGCGCCGGGAGAAATGAGTAGATTCAATGGACACGTGAGCATCGCATCAAAGAATGCTTTAAGACCTTGTTGCTTGCGCGCCAACTGAAGGCAGATCGGCCACCAGTCATTTAAGACCCTATTGGGCAACCACTGATTCAATTCAGCTTCTGAAGCTAAAAAATCTAAACAACTTTGAGGGCAGTGCCCATGCAGTGCCTGTAACTGCGTTGCGCTTATCTGCGACGGTGCACGGTCCAAAAAGCGCACCAACTCGGACCGACCGACGTCAACCATTTGTTCGGTGAGCGCAACCCAAGCCGAAAATTCAAAGGGCTCGTTCGCGGCAAACCGTGCCTCACCCGCTCTTAACACATCGGCCAGAAGGTGCGAGGCAAACTCAAACCGCGCTTGAACCCGCAGGCCCAGCTTCTCAAGCCGTCGTAAGTGTGCATCCCCTTGCGTTTGCAGGGCGGCGATACTGACGAGTCGCCAATAAATCACGGCCGGTTCAAAATTAATCCGGGACAGTCTCACGGCTGCTTGGCCTCGATTCAACCATTGCGTCAGACCTTGCTGGGCAATCATTGTTTCGGACAAGGCTAGGAACCCCGCGGCAGCTTCAAAGCCATGCCAACCCGAATCCGCCAGCGCCAGGACCATCTGATCAAAGCGCTGCTGATCATTCGCGTCAAGCATGAGCCGCTGGCGAACGGTTGAGAACTGCGCCGCCGTGGGCTCGTGCTGCTTGGCCAGCACAGCGTAAACATCATCGAATGAGCCGGTCATTTACCCGGTGATCGATTCAGCGAAAATGGCCTGCACAACCGCCTGCATCGCCGATTGTACGTCGGTATCATCAGAGACCGCACGGCAGATCGCAACATCACAGGCTCTGGCTGGGGCAACACCCGCCACCATCATTTGACCCGCGTAGATCAAAAGTCGCGTGCTCACGCCTTCGTCAAACCCGTGTTCTCTGAGGTGACGAATTTTTGCACCTAACGTCGCCAACTGGCCCGCGACCGCCAGATCAACGCCACTTTCATGCGCAATAATATCGGTTTCAGCGGCAACACTCGGATAATCAAAATCAATCGCTATAAAGCGCTGACGGGTACTGGTTTTCAAATCTTTGAGTACGTTTTGGTAACCCGGGTTGTAGGAGATCACCAATAGGAAATTGGGATGGGCATCGAGAATCAAACCGCGCTTTTCGATCGGTAAAATACGCCGATGATCGGTGAGCGAATGAATCAGAACGGTTGAATCTTTTCTCGCCTCGACAATTTCATCTAAATAACAAATCGAGCCCTCTTGGACGGCGCGCGTTAAGGGACCATCCTGCCAAACGGTTTCGTCTCCTTGCAGCAAGAATCGCCCTACGAGGTCAGTGGCGGACAAATCCTCATGACAGGCAATGGTTTGTAGCGGATATTCGATACTGCGCAATTCGGCAGACGCCTGCGCCCCCCGAAACAGTTGATAGGCCATGTATTCCACGAAGCGCGTTTTGCCACAGCCTGTCGGGCCTTTCAATAACACGGGCAGGCGCTGCGCGTAGGCTGCTTTAAACAGGGCCACCTCATCCCCGACCGGAAGATAAAAAGGCTCTTGATCCAGGTTTGCTGAGGGGGTTGTTGGGTTATTCATGATCCATTCCTTGCCACTGTGGTGGGCGCTTCTCCATAAAAGCCGCAACCCCTTCCTTAAAGTCAGGCGTGCGACTCATCCGCGTCAATTGTTGCTCGCTGTAGTGGACCGATGTGGCGACATCCCGATGTAAATCTCGATAGATCTGGTGTTTGGTGACGCGTAATGCATCTGGCGCATTTTGCGCAACCAATGCTTCGGCATAAGCCTGCACCGAATCGATTAAAACGTCCGCCTCATAGAGACCGTTGATCAGTCCCATTGACAGCGCTTCTTCACTACTAAAACGACGAGAACTCAACAACAATTCGTTCGCGCGAGTTAGCCCAATCATCCGGGGCAGCAACCAGGATAAGCCGTATTCAGCTGGAAAGTTCAGCTTGCCATGAGCCGTTGTAAAGACCGCACCGGGTACCGCGAACTTTAAATCTGCAAACATCGCGAGCGCCAAACCTACGCCAGCCGCCGCGCCATTTATGGCTGCAATCACGGGCTTGGTCAAGCCAAAATGATACGCAAACGGGGCATCAAACTCCGGCATCACACCATATCCCGGTCGGGCCAACGGATCTGGCGTGCCGGGGTCATATCCCCCTTTATCGGAATGCCCTTTTAACGCCTGGGCATCACCGCCGACACAAAAGCTGCGCTGCGCACCGGTGACCATCACGGCCCGGACTAAAGGATCTGCCTCAAGTTCAGCGAGCGCCCAGCGATACTCAGTATGCATGCGACCGGTCCAGGCATTGTGGCGATGGGGCCGATTTAACGTAATCCGGCCTACACCCGCCTGACACGTCATTTCAATCACCTTAAGTTCCATTAAAAAACGGCTCCGCGGCTTTGGTTAACGCCTCATCATACCCATTAAAAAAGTGATCTGCGCCCTCAATCAGTTGGACTGATGATGGTTCAAAACGGGCGCTCAAGGTTTTAGGCTGAGCAAAGGCATCTTCTGACCCGACAATCACCTGACCGCTTAACCGGGCTTTGTCAGACAGCCTTTTAGAGCCCAGCGCGAGGACCGGCGCAATCAGTAAGGCCTCAAGGTTTTGCTGGGCACTGAGATACTCCGACACCACAATCGCCCCAAAAGAGTAACCCAATAATTTTGGCGTTGACCCCTTTGAATCCGACACATAAGCAACCACCGCCGCAAGATCCGCCGCGGCCATCGCGGCGGATTCCGTTTGGCCAACAGACGCACCAACGCCCGCCACGTTAAAAGCCAGGGTCGCGTAACCATATTGAATGGCTTGATTGGCGAGGGTTTCAAGAATCCGGTCATTCAGATTTCCGCCATAAGCAGGATGGGGATGACACAGCACGATCAAACCCCGCTCAGTTTCGCCCACTCGATTCATTTTGGCCTCGAGCATGCCCTGGGGGCCCGGAATTTGTAACATTGTTGCGGATTGGCGCATAGCGTTTGATCTCCTAAGGGTCCTATCAAGTCTCGCCCGGTCTTATCTTGTCTCGTCTTGTATCAAATACCCCATACCGACGCGGATTCGCGATGATCACCCGAGCGCCCGGATGAACCCACTTTGACCTTGGGGCACCAAAATCTTGCGAGGGCCATAGCATCCAGCCCTACCGTGTTCATGATAGGCTACCTTTTCCTAGATCGGGAGTTATCCCTTGCGCTTACTCTTTATTGGCCTGCCACTGCTTGAGCTACTTGGGCTCATGGTCGTGACCGATCGAATTGGCCTGCCGGCAACCCTCCTTGAGATTGTATTGAGCTGCGCACTCGGGATGATTGTGATTCGGCGCTCTGGCCGATCGATTAAAGCCCTATTGCAACGCTTTCAAAAGACGCCACCCAATTCACTTTGGTCCATTATTCGACCGCTACAAGGCTTGCTTGGCGGCCTATTTTTATGCGTACCGGGCGTTCTTTCAGACCTGATCGGCTTGTACCTTGCGATCAGCGCAGGCGGCCGCAACGATGCTGAGACCGGCGGCACTGGTCGTGGTACCCCAGGGCCAAATCCAAAATCGCCCACTATTATCGAAGGCGAGTTCGTTCAAGAAGATCTCGAACGATTGAACTGACGCCCTTGAATGACCGCCTTGTGCTTCAACACCTGCGCCCAGTCTATTCGACCTCAAGGTCTGTCGCTCTTTGGCGTCAGACCAGTACAACAAATGGCCTTACAAACCGAGAACTTGCTGCGCGATGATATTGCGCTGCACCTCGCTTGCGCCGCCTGCGATGGTGTAGCCGCGATGATGAAACATTGCGCTGCCAATCATATCGACCGCGTCATGACTGATAGGGGAATTCGGCGTCTGTCTGGACTCAGCGTCCAACGGCAGGCCATAGAGCCCTGCAATTTCGAACAGCAGCTGATCTTGTACTTGGACGAGTTGACTGCCCTGTAGCTTTAGCATCGAAGGCTCCGCACCGACTTTGCCGCCGCCATCAAACTTCGTAAGCAGCCGTAAAGCCGTGCCTTCAAGCGCTGACAATCGAATCTCGATTTTCGCTGCCTTGGCCGAGAGCGTTGGGTCTTCTAAACTCGCGTCTTTGAGCAGCCTTCGAACCCGAGCAAGAATCCGCTTATTCTCAGCAACCCGCGACACCATCAATCGTTCGTCGCCCAGCAGCGTTTTTGCAACCGTCCAGCCCTGATTCTCTGCGCCCAATCGATTCGATCGGGGCACCATCACATCATCAAAAAACACCTGATTCCAGAGTCGTTTACCATTGAAAGCATAAAGCGGTTCTACCCGAATTCCAGCTGATGCCATCGGGATCAATAAAAAAGAAATACCCAACTGCTTCTTGGCCGTCACATCCGTTCTCACCAAAGCAAAAATGTGATCCGCCCGTTCTGCGCCCGAGGTCCAAATCTTGGCGCCATTGACGCGGTATTGGTCCCCGACAATCTCAGCCCGAGTCGTTAAGCTCGCAAGATCAGAGCCGGCACCCGGTTCAGAATAGCCCTGACACCAACTGATCTCGGCATTTAAGATCAACGGCAGATAATGCGCTTTTTGCGCTGCCGAGCCATATTGAATGATCGCGGGCCCGACCATATTAAAGCCGAAGCCTTGGGTTTCCGGCGCGTTATGGCGGCGCATTAAGACCTCAAATTGATGGCGACGTCGCATTGACCAACCCGTGCCGCCATATTCAACCGGCCAATTTGGCGCGGCCCAACCGACGGCGGCGAGCTTCCGAGTCCAATCATCTTGCATCGCTTTATCGATGGCCATTGAATTCGCCACGCGATATTGAACAGCGGGATCCAAATGCGCCTCGATAAAGCCGGCAACCGTTTGTTCAAATTCAACATCTGCTGCCGTCGGTGATAATCGCATTATGCCCCCTTACCTTACCTTACCTACCCTACACCTACTTTGCCCTGACGGGCATTTGACCCGCCGTCGTCACACGCCACCAAATTCTGCCTTGCGGTTTCAAAAAAAGTGACCGCCTCGACGACCCCACCTTTATATCTTAACTCGGGACACGGTGATACCTTCTAACCCACCTTTGAACGCTTGTTTGCTGGCGCGGTCGCAAGGCGCCGTCTTAACCGCCTTCATGTCAAACTCACAGCATCAGCAATGCCAACCAATTGCCCCGCCCGGGCCTTTCACAGCACAGCGCAATTGGCTAGTATCAAAGTGCCCGCCCTTGCAAAACCAAACGAGACTCGAAACCCGCGTTATGACGATTATGATGACCCTGCGCCGCCTTGCGCCCTACCTGCGACAACACGCTTGGGCCTTTTGGGGTGGCATGTTAGGACTGCTTGCCGCAAGACTGTTCGAGGCGGCCATTCCTTATTTTCTAAAACAAGGCATCGATGCCCTCGCTGACGCATCACACAATGATCACAGCAATGAGGTGCTCACGAATCTCATCGGCCCAATCGCCTTATCGATTGCCCTGTGCGTGATCGCACAAATCGTCGTCACCATTATCAGCAGAATTTTGATCAGACGAATCGGCGTGTACGTCGCGTTCGATCTTCGCAACCGTTTATACCAGCACTTACAGCGCCAAGGCCCGAACTTTTATGGTCGTTTCCCCGTTGGGGACTTAATGGCGCGTGCAATCAACGACATCACCCGGGTGCGCGAACTTGTTGCGGGCACTTCTAGAACGACTATGGTGCTGATCTTCACGGCCATCGTTGGCTTGCTCTTCATGCTGAGCTTATCCTGGCAGCTTACCCTTGCTGTGATTCTGCCCGCGCCCTTGATCACTTATTTCGCGCACCGCTACGCGCAGCGCATCTTCATTCGATCCCAACGCACGCAAGAAGGTTTCGCTGAGCTTTCAACCTTTGTGCAACAAAATCTCAACGGCATTCGTACCGTACAGGCCATGGCGCAAGAGGGGCGAGAGATCGAACGATTTGCTGCAACGAACCAAACCTTTGCCGACGACAATATTGCGCTGTTTCGAGATAGCTCAGCCATCGGCGCCATCATGCCGGTTATCGCCGGCGCCTCGACATTGATCATCCTCGGCTATGGCAGTTTTTTATATCAGTCTGGCGACATCTCCATTGGTACCTTTACCGCATTTTTTTCTTATCTGGCACTGCTACTTTGGCCCATCCGCGAGGCCGGCACCATCGTCACACAATGGCAGCGCGGCGCATCAGGTACCGCCAGAGTTTTTGAAATTCTAGACTTTGAGCCTGAAATTCAAGATCAAGGCACCCCAAATCATCCAGAACTGACCGGCAGTATCCACATTGAAAACCTGAGCTACCGATACCCAAACAAAGACAAGGACGCCTTAACAAACCTTTCCTTGCGGGTTGCGGCGGGCCAGACCCTTGCGGTCGTCGGTCGGGTCGGCTCAGGAAAGTCCACTTTACTGCGGCTTTTGGTCAGGCTGCTTGAACCGACGTCAGGGGCCATACTGCTCGATCATCGGCCCATCCAGGATTATCCGCTACCTTATCTTCGCGAGAAGGTTTGCTTGGTACTCCAGGATCCTTTTTTATTCGCCGACAGCTTGGGTGACAACATAGCCTATGACAATCCAGAGCGAAGTCACGGTGAAATACTCGACTCCGCAAGTATCGCTGCGCTGACCAGTACGATCGAGGCCTTCCCCGAAGGTCTCAACACGATACTGGGCGAACGCGGCATTACACTATCGGGTGGCCAAAAGCAGCGCGCCGCTTTGGCCCGCGGCATCATCCGCATGAGCCCTCTGCTCGTCTTAGATGATTGTTTTTCAGCAGTCGACACTGAAACCGAAGAACATATTTTGTCGGGCCTGAAAAATCTGCGCCAAGGTCTTACGACCTTGATTGTGTCGAATCGTGTTTCAACCGCTCGCCACGCTGACACCATCTTGGTCTTAGATGAAGGTCGGTTGATCGAGATGGGCGACCATCAAACCTTACTTGCTAAGGGTGGATTCTATAGCGACTTAGAGCGTCGGCAGCGTCTTAAAGAGCACGACCATGAAGCCTAATCAAGAAACGAACCCCATTTTGGATCATGCTGTCTTTGATGCCGAACTGCCGGGCAAAAGCATGAGCGCTCGGGACTTCAAACGTATCTTGAGCTGGGCACGACCCCATCGAAAAACAGCCATAATTTCCTTAACCCTCGTCATCATAGCGTCGTTTATCGCCGTCTTATTGCCGGTCATCATTACCCGCGTCGTGATCGATGGATTACTCATTCAGCAACCAAGGTTGAGTGCCCCCGACCTGGGCTTGTCACAGCTGACGCAGACTATTGCGCAGGGTCTCGAGTTGTCGACCTTGACCGCGGCCTGCTTACTTTACGGCGGCCTCTTAGTGCTCTGTCAAATCGCTTACCACTGGCACCGAACCACGCTGGCCACCACCGTAATGTATGCGCTTCGAGATCTTCGATTTGATCTATTCAGCCATCTAGAGCGCCGCCCCAGCACTTTTTACGACAAAGTTGCCGTCGGTCGCGTTATGACGCGAATCACAAATGATGTCCAAGCCTTGTTTGATATGTTGATGGGACTCGGCCTATTGGTCGGCGAGTTCGTGCCATTTTTTATCGCGCTGGCCCTAATGCTCTCGATTGATTTAGAGCTCACGCTCTATCTTTTAATTGCGCTACCGGTTTTTACCTTACTGACCTATGTCTTTCGGATGGCGACCCGCCAGATCTATCGTCAAATTCGCAACAGCCTATCGCAATTAAATCAAAACCTTCAGGAGAACCTGTCCGGCATTCAGGTGGTGCAATTAAGCAATCGTGAGGCGCTTAACCTGTCGCTTTATAAATCCATCAACAAGCTCAATCAACAACAAGAAATTACCGCGATCAAACTGGAAACCGGTTACGGCGCCTTCATGCAGAACATGGTTAACATGGCTTTGGCCGCGATTCTGTGGATCGGCGGCGGCGATGTCATCCAGGGCGCAATCTCACTCGGCAGCTTGATTCTGTTCACGCAGTTTATCGATATGTTTATCCGTCCGATCCGGGTTCTGGGGGAACAATACAACGTCATATTTCGAGCGATGGCGAGCGCTGAACGCATCTTTCAAGCGCTGGATTGGGATGAGCAAATCCGAGAGCCCGAGGCCCCGCTGGCACTTCCTGATCGACTCAGCGGCGCCATTCGCGTCGAAGCATTAACCTTTGGATATGAGCCCAATCAACCCATCTTAAAAAAACTTAACTTGGCGATCGCACCCGGTGAAAAAATTGCAATCGTCGGCCCAACCGGTTCCGGCAAAAGCACCTTAATCAGGCTGCTCACCCGTAGCTATGACTTCCCGGACGACAGTATTTTCCTGGATGACATCGACCTCAATCGCATCCGATCCTCAGAGATTCGACGTAGAATCGGGGTTGTGCTGCAGGACTTCCACATCTTTGCCGGCTCCGTGCTCGACAACATTCAACTCGGCAATCCAGCCATCACCCGAGAAGATGCCATCAATGCAGCCCGTTGGGTGCAGGCACACGACTTCATCCAAGCGCTCCCGAACGGTTACGATACGCAGCTTCACGAGCGCGGCCAGAATTTGTCACAAGGCCAGCGACAACTGCTGTCGTTTGCAAGAGTGCTTGCGAGTGATCCGGAAATATTAGTGTTGGATGAAGCAACCGCCAGTATCGACACTGAAACCGAACAAAAAATTCAAATCGCGCTCCAGCATCTGACCCGGGGGCGGACCGCTATTTTGATCGCCCACAGACTACAAACCATTCAAGCAGCCGATCGAATCGTTGTCCTGAAACATGGGGAAATTCGGGAGGTCGGAACCCACGCAGAACTGATGCAGTTACAAGGCTTGTACTACACCTTGACGCAACTGCAGTTTCAGGATGTCTCGCGATCACCGTGACGCAAGGGCAGAATAAAAACCGGCGATGGAATTGACAGACGCTGCACACTTTGCAAATCAGGCAAGCCTTGCGCGTCCCGCCTGATAACCCGCACCAGGTTATCGTCCTTAGCTGCAACCACGAGCATCTGGTCCGACAAATGAAAGTGTCGCGGATGCGCACCAAACCCGTTCCAGGCCCGAAGCGGTAACAGCGTGTCCCCAGAAAGTGGGATCCGAACGAGCCCGTCCTGTCCGCGATTACTCACCCAGAGCGCCGGAGCTTGCGCATCATATTGAATCTCTGCCGCTTCACTGAACCCTGCAGTCTTATCGGGCAGACAGCTTGCGGAAGACACAATGGTGGGCTGACCGTTTGGCGAGTTCGATAACACAAAAACGGTGTTACTGAGTTCGGCAACCGCATACAACCGCTCTCGTGACGCGGCGATATGCCGAGGACCCGATCCAGCGGGCAAGGTCCAACACTTACACAACGAGGCCTGGACAGACCGATGCGCGTCGAGAGTGTATAACAGGACCTCATCGGTCCCCAAGTCACAAACCACAAACTGATGATCATCGATAAAGGTGGCTGAGTGGACATGTGCCGCCGCTTGCCGTGGGTGTCGACCCCGCCCCAGCCCCTGGGCCACGGCGTGCCGGGCGTCGTGACGAACAATGGTCTGGCTCGGTTCAAAGCCGCCGTCCAACGCAATGCCTTGCAGGGCGAAGGACCCACTCGAGTAATGGCTGATCAACAGCGTTCGTCCATTAGGCGAAAGGCTTAAATGGCACGGATCTAAACCACCAGACGCAACAACCTGCCAAAGACCATAATCACCCTGATCGTTTTGCCGCAAAACGGCCACCGCTCCGCCTGGCGCCTCTGCGATCTCGCTCACGGCATAAACCAGTGGCAGCTCAGGGTGCTCGATCAGGTATGAGGCGTTGCGGAGCCAAATCGTTGCCTGCGCCTGCACTGCAAACCCGTCACCATGGCGGCTTTCGATAACATAGATGCCAGCGGAGTCTGATTGGTCAGTATAAGTACCGATTAAAAATTTCATCCAAGCAGTATAACAGGCTGTGGTTAAAGCAATTGACTCGCCCGCGTGGGCTGTTCATGCTGCGTCCAAATGACTCGGAGATGATGATGCTGGATCAAGTCACACGCCCTTTCGTTGACCCTGTACTCAATGCCATGGCGACGGTCCTCCATCAGCATCATGTGAGCGCCAACCAGGTCACCTTTGTCGCGTTTATTGCAGGCCTACTTGCGATGATACTGATTGCGCTCGGCCAACCCCTGCTCGGTCTCGCGCTATTTGGGCTCAATCGACTCCTCGATGGGCTCGATGGCGCGCTCGCGCGCTGCGGGCGGCCGACAATGGCAGGCGGCTACCTAGACATCGTTTTCGATTTCATTATCTACTCAGGGATTGTGCTTGCTTTTGCCGTATTCGATCAAAGCCTTGCACTGACCGCGGCGTTCGTCATCTTCAGCTTCGTCGGCACCGGCAGCAGCTTCCTGGCGATGGCAATTTTTGCAGATCGGGCTCAGGCCGCGCCGCGCACCCCACAATCTAAATCCTTTTACTTTCTGGGCGGGCTAACCGAAGGCACCGAAACCCTTTTGTTCATTACCCTGATCTGCCTCCTGCCAGACTTTTTTAACGTTTTCGGAGTGATCTTTGGGCTGATGTGCTTGCTAACCACTTACACCCGCATTCATCAAAGCTATCACACGCTAACCGCCGCTGAGCCGAAATGAATCCGCCTGATGCGATCACCCATCGACTCTACCAAATTGCCGGACCGATCATTCTGGCCAATTTGGCGACGCCGCTACTCGGCATGGTGGACACCGCTGTCATTGGTCAGCTCGGAGAGACCCACCTCCTCGGCGCCTTAGCATTAGGCGCGATGATATTTAATCTCGTTTTTTGGGGCTTTGGCTTTCTACGAATGGGCACAACTGCTCTGGTGGCGCAAGCCAAAGGGCGTGCCGACCCAACGGCCATCCGCAATCACCTCAGCCGTAGCCTCCTGCTTGCCGTCTTTTTGGGCGTCTTGCTCTGCCTCCTGCAACAACCCATTGCCAGCCTCATCTTTTCAACAACCGGTGCAAGTCCAGGGGTTGAAGCTGCTGCAGGCACTTATTACCAGATTCGCATTTGGGGCGCACCGCTGCATTTAATGCTCCTTGCGATGATGGGTTACCTACTCGGGCAACAAGCATCACGCTATGTCCTAATCCTGCAATTGATTCTCAACCTCACCAATATCCTCTTGGACCTTATCTTTGTGGTCCTACTCGAGTGGTCCGTTGAGGGCGTCGCCGCTGCAACCTTGATTGCTGAAGCCGTGACGCTCATCGCCGGATTTTGGATACTTAGGCACCATTTCAAATTCTTTTCTGGCGCTTTTAATCCCGCTCAAATTCTTGAATTAAAGGCCATCAAAGCGCTTTTTCGGGTAAACCGAGACATTATGATTCGCACCCTTTGCTTAATCTTCGCCTTTGCTTGGTTCACAGACCAAGGGGCTCGACTTGGGGACTTGTCGCTCGCCGCCAATCTAATTTTGATGCAGTTTGTGACCTTCTCAGCGTTTTTTATCGATGGGTTCGCGATTGCAAGTGAATCGATCATGGGCGAGGCCCACGGCAAACGCGATCGCCATGCGGCAAACGACATTATTCGTGCTGCTTTCTTCAACGGCGGACTTTTAGCCTTACTCCTAAGTGTTGCTTTGTTTTTTCTGTCACCAGGAATCATGCAGCTTTTAACCAGTAGCCCAACGGTGATCAACGAGGCCACCGAGTTCAGCCTTTGGATGGTAGCGACCCCACTCATTTCATTCGCTGCTTATATTTATGACGGTCTCTTTATCGGTGCAACCAAGACCGCGGAAATGCGAACTGCCATGGTCGTGTCGTTACTTGTGTACTTATTGGCTTGGCGGCTCACCCAATCCTTTGAGAATCATGGCCTTTGGCTCGCTCTCATGATTTACTATGTCGCGCGAGCGGTAAGCCTTGGTTATTACCAACGCCGGCTCTACGAATTTTTAGATCAGGATGTAAAAACGACGGAGAAATAACCATGAAGATTTCAACCTTAATGAGCTATGCCCACGGATTTGGTGGCGCAAGCCAGGAAATTGTTGAGCTTGAAAAAGCAGGCTTAGATGTCGTTTGGGTTCCCGAGGCCTATTCTTTTGATGCCGTCAGTGCCATGGGCTACCTTGCCGCCAAGACCGAGCGCATTACGATCGCGAGTGGCATCTTAAACATCTACAGCCGCACGCCATCGCTTCTCGCGATGACCGCAGCGGGCCTGGATGAACTTTCAAACGGTCGATTCATGCTCGGCCTGGGCGCATCAGGCCCCCAAGTTGTTGAGGGTTTTCATGGCGTACCTTACGACGCACCGATGACTCGAATTCGAGAAATTGTCGAAATTTGCCGCAATGTTTGGTTGCGCGAAGACAAGTTAAATTACGCCGGCAAGAAATATCAGATCCCGCTGCCAAAAGATCAAGGCACAGGCCTTGGCATTCCGCTAAAAATCATCAACCACCCGTACCGCGAGGAGATTCCCATCGCCTTAGCGACCCTTGGGGAAAAAAGTGTTGAAATGACTGCCGAGATGGCCGATGCCTGGCTACCCGCCTTTTTTATGGCCGAAGGCGCCGATGCGGTCTGGGGTGACGCGCTGCGAGCTGGCCAGAAAAAAAGAGACCCAGGCCGCCCACCGCTCGACATCTATGCCGGCGGCGCCGTTGCAATTGGTAACAACTTAGAGTCCTACCGAGATATGTCGCGATCTGGTATTGCCCTGTATGTTGGCGGTATGGGCGCAAAAGAAAAAAACTTCTACAATCAAGTCTTTCGAAAATATGGCTATGAGGCGGAAGCCGAAGCCATTCAAGAACTCTATCTCTCGGGTCGCAAATCAGAGGCAGAAGCTGCGATACCCCAATCCTACTTGGACGCAACGTCGCTTGTTGGCTCACCCGGTTTTGTCAAAGACCGGCTGGTGGCACTGAAGGAACACGGCGTCACCTCGTTGAATGTGTCATTTTTGGGCACGACCAGTCACGAACGGGTCGCCCATTGCGACGCCCTCAAAAATCTGCTCGCGACCATTTAACGTCCGATCGCGGTCCGCTCAAAATGAAACCCCATCCGGAGGTACAGCTCACCCTCATCGCTGATTTTGCAGCAGAAATAATTAAGCAGGACGACCTTGACGATATTCTTTGGTTGATTATCGATCGCATCATCAAAGCGCTTGATTTTGAAGACTGCGTCATTTACGTGCTACCCATTGGTACCGATCATCTGATTCAATGCGCCGCATTCGGACCCAAAAACCCGATCGGCCGAGTCATCAGCAACCCTATAAGAATACCTTTAGGGAAAGGCATTGTTGGCACCGCCGCTCTGCTCAAAAAGGTGCTCGTTGTGGATGATGCAACCCTCGATGCTCGATACCTTGTTGACGACCAAATCCGATGTTCCGAAATTTCCGTCCCCATCATTTTTGAAGACCGCGTGCTCGGTGTCATCGACTCAGAGCACCCTGAACCAGCCTACTTCAAGGACTGGCACGTTGCGTTTCTATCCACCATCGCCAATATGACAGCCGCGAGGCTGTCAGAAATCCTGCGGCGGGAAAAATTGGTTGAAGCCCAAACATCTTTGCGTTCGACCGATGCAACAACGCACGCCCAGAACCCAACTTATTTGGCGGATATGGATGACGATGCCAGCCGTCAAACGCTTGCAAGTCGTCTCAGCCACGAGGTAAAAACCCCCCTTAATGCCATCATTGGCATGAGCGAGCTATTGCTTGAAGAAAATACGATGCAAGAAATGATTGAACCTTTAACAATCATTCAAAAAGCAGCCAACAACCTTGACGAGACTTTGACGAACCTTTTGATTGCGCTCTCGCCGCAAATTGCGCTGAAATCGCTCACGGATGACACTTATGCGTTACTGCCTTACCTGCAGGCCATCATCGATGAGGCGACGACAACCGAGCCTAGCCAGATTGTTCTTGAGGTCGAAGACATTCCAGCGCAAATCACCTTTCGGGGTGACGCTGTGCAACGCATTCTCACTATTTTACTCTCTAACGCCCTGACCCATGGTGGCCAAAATGGCGCCACACTGCGCGTCGCTTTGACGCACTGGCAGGATGATTTTGGTCTTTCGTTTCAAGTCATCGATACTGGTCCAGGGATCCCGCCCGCACTCCGAGACAGGATTTTTGAACTGTTTTTTCAGGGCGGTGACTTTTCAGCATCCTCTGGCAAGGGCATGGGCTTAAGCGTCGCCAAAGCCCTCAGCGAGCGCGTGAACGGGCAGCTTGCGCTCCTTGATCAGGATAAGGGCACCTGTTTCGAGCTGATCGTCCCAGCCCGCCTGATCGCAAGGTAGGCTTGCCCATCAAAACTAAGCGCGTTAAACGCAGGTGATGCCCGCCTCAGTGCACCGGCTCACCATAATATCGCTTTTGGGATCCTATACTTTTTTGCCTGGGGGATGATCTGGTGACTGAATTTCCGCGTACCCGAGGGCTTTACCAAACAAGGACCTCATCATGTTACGCCTCCTCGCCTTAGCTGCTCACTTCAGCCCTCTAAATCCAGGCCCTTATGACCCAGCGGTTGTTGACTTGCTCAACGCTTACTTTGAGCCGAAACCCGTGAACCATCCGGACCGTGAAGCCGTCACCGCTTGTCATACCCCAGTGGAGGAAGCCGCGTTAGAAGCTGCCTAGCCACACCTTGATATCTCGTCAAAGCGCCTGCAGCACTTGCGCTAAAGGCCTTAGCTTGAAGTAATCGATTCGGGCCCTTGGGGCGCCTGCTAAGCTGCCACATCAACAGGCGGACCAAAAAACGTTTCCAAATCAGCGGCGCCTTCGCTGCTCGTCACGCGCGATACATTTAAGCGCTATCAAAGCGCTTCTTAGCCTGCGCGCATTAACTCACGCCGCACGCACTTCGCCGTGGCGGATCGGCCGCGCCTTGCTTGCAACGCGGGTCATTCCCAGCTATAAAACTTGCTCACGAGGCGGCCCTATTGACCCCAATACCCACAGCAGACTCTCGCCGAGCGATGTATCGCGCTTTGTTGTTACCGGTTTACCTTCCGTCCTTTTTAATGTCAGTGTGTCAAGGCGCAGCCCTACTTTTAATCCCATTATATGCCCTCGATCTCGGCGGCAGCCCTGCTATGGCGGCAATGATCTTTGCCTGCCGTGGTTTGGGAAATATGCTTGCGGATATCCCAGCAGGTCTCGCTGCAGAAAAATTTGGGGATGCACGGGTTATGCAAGCCGGCGTCGCCCTCATGATTTTGGCCACCACTGGCTGCGCATTCGCCAATAATGTGCTCCAATTAGGCCTTTTCGCTCTGATCATTGGCCTCGCCATGGCGACTTGGCTACTCGCGCGCCTCACACTGATCAGCGATCTGGTCGCGGTCAATTTTCGTGGGCAAGCCTTGTCAACCATGGCAGGGCTCCAGCGTTTTGGAAACTTTCTGGGGCCCCTCTCAACTGGCTATATCGTTTACGAATTCGGCTATACCGCCGCGTTTCTGCTTATCGCAGCACTCGCCAGCGCAACCTACCTGTTATTGATGGCACGCGTCACGCCCTCGGACGCAGAAGCAGATTCGTCGCCATTAGCACCCCGCTCAGCAGACAATCCTGAGCCGGAGAAATCTACAAACCCAGGGACACAGCCAATCTGGTCGCTACTGCGAGCACATCAAGGCATTTTGTTGACTGGCGGCTCAGTGGTTTTCCTACTGACGCTCATTCGTGCTGCGAGAACCCTTTTATTGCCGCTTTGGGGAACCAGCCTTGGACTCAACGCAGCAGAGATCGGTGCGGTTGTCGGCTTGGCTGCTGGACTGGATATGCTGATGTTTCCAATTGCAGGCCTCGTAATGGATCAACACGGGCGACGCCCGGCAGGGATGATCTGCCTCGGGCTTCTGAGCTTTGGTTTACTGCTTATGTCTTGCACCAGCACACCCTTAACCTTTACCCTCACTGCCTGTATCGCAGGACTTGGTAATGGCCTTGGCTCCGGCATCAACATGACCCTTGGTGCTGACTTCGCGCCGATTCAACAACGCGGTCATTTCCTGGGGGTTTGGCGATTGATCGGGGATGCCGGTGCCTTTGCCGGGCCGACTTTAATCAGCCTTGTCACCGCGGGCATCGGACTGAGCACGAGCATTCTCAGCGCCGCTGCGTTTGGGTTCTTAGGACTACTGATTATGGCCCGGTTTGTCCCTGAGACGCTTAAAAAACAGCCTCACAGCGACGCAAAAAAGGACCAATCTTGATAAAACCCCTTAACATTTACTTTATCGCAACCGGCAGCTGGTACCTCTCCTATGGCATGCAAAGCGTTGTCTTTGCCTGGCTGGTGACCATTATTTTAAATGAAACCCCAGATAAAGTTGGTCTAGCACAGATGGCCTATCTATTACCTGGCACAATCTTCATCCTCATCGGCGGTAGCATTGCAGATCAGTTCGGCGGGCGTAAAATAGCGCTCCTTGCCCAGTGCGCGGCCGCTGGCATGGCAGCAGGACTTGCGCTCTCGATGGCGATAACCAGCTTTACGTACGATAAGTTTCTTGTTTTCGCAGTTTGCATGGGTTGCACCCAAGCTATTTTAACCCCTGCCCGTGATGGCCTGCTGCCGCTCGTAGCTGATGGACAAATTCAACGGCGTGTCGTGCAAGCCAGCATGATCCAATTCGGGATTCAAATGATTGGTTTTGTGCTTGCGTCTATGGCCGATACTGTCGGCGCGGTCATGATGCTTGCCGTACAGAGCATCGTCTTGTCCGTTGGTGCAGTCGCCTATTACTTCCTGAACGTGCCTTTGGTGAAAAGTGCTCGGACCCAAGCACGAATGCTCAACCAATTACGGGCGTCCCTCACTGAGGGCTTTCAAAGCGTCATGGCCTCCCCCGGTATGCGGATGGTCGTCTTGCAAAATTGCGCAATGGGCATTTTCTTCATGGGATCCTACATCGTGACGGTTCCCCTTTTGATCAGGGAGGTTTATAACGGATCCTCTACCGAGCTTTCGCTGATCAATGCTGCGAATTCACTGGGCCTATTTTTGACCATTGTGGCATTGCTTCGCATCGGCGATATCAAGCGCCAAGGACGCGCCTTATTGATCGCGCAAGGTTTTGGCGCCTTAGTATTGTCTCTGGCGGCCATTCAAATCAACTTTATAACCCTTATGGGGATCTTATTCGTTTGGGGCATGTGCGGCGGGATGGCCATGACCATGGCACGAACCATCATGCAAGAGCAGTCGGATGAACATCAACGAGGCCGCATGATGGGTTTTTATGCTTTCTCCTTTATGGGGTCTGGCCCGATCGGCGCCTTATTATCAGGCTATCTGGTCGCCTGGTTTGGTCCGAGCACGAGTCTGGCCATCGCCTCATTATCGATGTTCATTGTTGTGGTACTTGTCGGGACGCAATCGAACCTGTGGCACCTCGGCCATAAAGTTAAGGCTTAAACCCCATGCCCACCAACCTGACCACGCTGTTATGACCCACCGCCAAGCCGACCCTTCGGATCTCAAGGCCGATCTTGATCGACTGACGGCGTTCCTATCCCCGTTAGACCGAGTCGTTTGCTTGACGGGTGCAGGCTGCAGTCTCGCCTCTGGCATTCCAACTTATCGAGCTGAAAACGGCGATTGGCAAGGCCGCAACCCCATTAACCATCAAGACTTTCTTGAAGACTTTGAAACCCGCCAACGCTACTGGGCTCGAAGTTTTATCGGTTGGCCTTTAATGCATACTGCTCAGCCTAACCCAGCTCATCGAGCGCTCAAGGACCTGGTTGCGATTGGCCTGGTCGGGACGTTGATTACGCAAAACGTCGATTCTCTCCACGAGCAGGCCGGATTAACCACCGTTCAGCATTTACATGGCGACCTGACCGAGGTGACGTGTTTGGTCTGTGGGGCATCAGAGCCGCGAACGCAATTACAAACCAGACTCGCTAAACTCAATGTTGATTTGGCGCTGGACGGTAAACTTCAGCCGGACGGCGACGCTGAGATACCCTCTGAGGTGATCCAGCATTTTAAGATTGCAGACTGCTTGCTTTGCGACGGAACGCTCAAACCGAACGTGGTCTTTTTTGGTGGGCAGGTTGATCCAACCTTGGTTCAAAGCATCTACCGCTCAATCGAGCAAGCCGATGCCTTATGGGTGATTGGCAGTTCGCTCAAGCTGTTCTCAGGCTATCGCTTTTGTCGTCACGCTGTTACGTTCAACAAACCCATTGTTTTACTCAATCCAGGTTGGACGCGCGCCGACCCAATCGCCGCCCTTAAAATCGGCCAGCCAGCCGAAATTATCTTGCCAAAGCTGTTAGATCGGCTCACCAATTTGACGCAATAATTCAGCCAAAGGCGTAAGGGTAAGGTTGAGTTGTGCCGCAGTCTCGGATTCGATTTGATCATCATGATCCAATAACTCAAGCATTGCTCGGGTGACCGGCGGTGAGGCCATAACGATTTCGAAAAACCCCGCCATCAAATAGCCCAACCCAACCGGTAACGAGATGACGCGGGGCGCAACGCCCCCGATGACCTGCGCGCAGCGATGAATCAACGCGCGTCGACTTAACGACTCAGGGCCACCAAGTTCTAAAACCCCTGCGATAGGGCGCGTGAGCAATTGTCCCAAGGCTTTGATCACATCGCCGGCGTAGATTGGTTGCTCCAAACTTGCCGCTCTAAACGTCAGCGCGAACCGTCTGCGCGCATTGCCAAGCAACGCTCGGCTGGCATAATCGCCTTCGCCCAATACCATTGGCACCCGAAGCACTGTGCTGCCGGGCAACCCCGCCAGCTGAATCGATTCTGCTTTGGCACGGGAGGCAAAACAGGCATTCTTAGAGCCCAGATCAGACCCGCAGATGCCCAACGTCAGAATCCTCGGGACCCGGGCCCGTTGACAGGCGGCCACAAGGGCCGTCGCGGTTTCTTCATGCGCTTTTTGATACGGATTCGACTTGGTCGCCTTAATGATCCCCGTCAGATTGATCAAGACTTCAGCACCGTCAGCCAAACGCGCCATTTGCTGGATGTCGCCATAGGCCACAATAGCGACTTGGCAGGGCAGTTGAAACAACACTTCCGCAGCAGCCGGCGATCGGACCAACGCAATCAGCTCATGTTCGGCGCCAAAGCTTTCGATAAACCGTCGCCCTAGATGGCCATTGGCGCCCGCGATTAAGATCTTCATCGCGAGGTCACCCGATACAGCCAGTAATGGTCAGGCGCCTTGACCACGGGCTGTGCGCGTCCCAGCTGGTTCCACCGCGCCGCCCAACTGCGAGTCATTTCTTGTGGATCCGTGGTGCGCTCTAGGATCACCGGATACACCTTCGATGCAATCTTTATCCGGGCCTGCTGACTTAGCGCAACGTAATGCGACCAGACTTTGCCTTGGCAGTTCATACAGCCAACATACAACTGGCCATCAAGATGCCAGCAATTCACAGTGACTGAGTGCGGGTATTGGAGACGCGTTTCAAGCTGACATTGCCCGGCTGTTTCAACGAACCGCCAGGAAGCGATCGGCGCATCAACCTCGCTTCCGACCAGGCGCGCGCCAGGTAGGCGGTCAAAGGGGCCAATGCCCATGAGCAGCGTGGCAACCGCCATCAGTCCGAAGCCGCGCGCGATCTTGGCCACGACCGATCGTCTTGTGTTGCACCAGAAGTCAGGCATGCCCGTCATCATCCAAGGGGTCTTTGTCGATTCATCATTTCTGTTAAAGTCTTTGAGTTACGGCGACCAAGAGCGATCTCATCATAAGCGGTTTAGTCCAATTACCCAATATCATCAGCGCCAGTCGCTTTGTCCTCAGCGTCTTAATGATCCTATCCGTCTCTCAGCAGCTTTGGCTTGTTTCGGGCGTGCTATTCTCGCTTGCGGTTGCCAGCGACCTTTTGGACGGCGCACTCGCTCGACAGCGAAACCAGGTCACCAAAATTGGTGGGCTCATTGATCATGCAGCCGACGCAACCTTTGTCACGGTCACCATCACGTGCTTGGCGCTCCAGCAGGAGCGCTCGCTTTTGCTTCCCATTTTAATCATCCTTGCCTTCGCGCAGTATGTTATCGATTCTCGCGCCCACCGTGGCCAACGCCTTATCGCAAGCCGGCTTGGTCGCTACAACGGCATTGGTTATTTTGTACTCGCTGGCGCTTTGCTAGTGGACCCGATCTTTTCGCCACCCTTACTTTGGAATATCACCTTAAACCTGGCCTACTGGGCCCTGACCATTGCGACGGTTTTGTCGATACTTGATCGCAGCTTCGCTCGCCGTCAACGCTGAGCACCGACCGCCGGCGTTACCTCATCAAATAATTGACGATTTGCCAGGGGTAAAAATACGAGTCCAATCAAGGCATTGAAACTGACAAAAAACGTGTGCATGACCAATGAGAAAATACCCACTTCGGGAAAGTCAGGGAACAAGACCGTCCAGAGCACTAAGGCCCCGGCATGAAACGGCAGGGGCAAGGCCGCCGCAATAAAAATCACAGGCAAAAACGCGAGCATCTGCCCAAACGCAACGGGTACCGAAAATAAGTTCAGCGACAAGGTGTAAACCAAGACTGCCAGCAACAAATTCGGCGCCTTAAAGAGCAGGATCAAACCGTAGTCTCGCGCTCTGGCCTGACGAAAAGCCGAAAACAAACTATTGTCTCTAAACCGCCAACCCGCAAACCAATCACTGCGAAACAACATCAAATGTATCGGAAAGTAACTCGCAGCCACAATGAACACCGTGATCAATATTTGATGCAAGGCAATCTGACTTGAAGCCGCCACGACCAGATCATAATACAACCAGACACCGACCGCCGAGAAGATCAGCAATTGATAGATCTCTACCATTCCAAGCAAAATCATACTCGAGATCGCTTGCCAGCCAGGAATCTCATGTCGCCTGAGCAAATACAGACTCATGGCCCCTTTTCCAATCTGTTCATTGATTAACGACAAGATGTAAGCGCTCGCTCGAATCGGGAGCATATCTCGATATCGAACCGCACTCGAATTAAACCACCGTACAACCCGCCAGGTGGCGTGGGTATCCACTAAAAAGAAAAAGATGGAATACGGCATCATGACGCACAACCATAGAACCCAGTCCGCGGCCGCAAAAAAATCGCCGATAAACGTGAGCAGCGACTTATCTTCGCGCGCGGCAGCTGCCGTTGTGCGCGCATAGACTAAATAGAAACATCCTGCCGTGAGACTCCAAAGAAAAGCCTTACCTGCAAGACGTCGAATACCCGATTTAGGCTGTTGGTCTAATTGATGATCCATGGTTAATTCAATATCCTCAAGTTATCGTCCGAAATCGCTGCACCCAACGCGCTCCGCGTGGCCGCGACCAAATTAGATTAAATCAGCGGTAACCCGTTACAGGTCAATTAGGGTGTTTGACCGATCGTTTCGGCCTCAGCCGAGGGTGGGTGACTCGGAACGACGCAATTGCGACCCGCGTCCTTTGCCTTGTAGAGATTATCATCCGCCAGTCGCAATAGATCCTCTGAACTGGTACTGCGATCTTTACCATCCCACCAAAAGTAACCAATACTCACGGTTAATTTGGCCCGAATCCCCGCATGGTTAAACACATGGTTCTGGACATCCTTGCAAATTCTTTGCGCCAGTTCTTGCACGGAATTCTCTGTTTCTTCGCGCACCAAAAAGACAAACTCTTCACCACCGTACCGTGCCAGCAAGTCATACCCTCGGATTTTAGTGGTCAACAGCATCGCGAGTTCTTTGAGGACAAAATCACCATAAGCATGACCAAACCGATCGTTGACCAATTTAAAATGGTCTATGTCCATGAACAGCAGCGCCAGCGAGGATTGCTTACGAAAGCTGTACTCATGCTCTTTGACGAGTGCATCCGCAAAAAACCGAACGTTATAGAGCTCCGTTAAACCATCGCGAATCGCGAGTTGACGCAGCGCGGCATGGTAGCGCTCATCTTCTTCATCGAAATATCGGAATTTGAAACTCACGCTACCGAGCTCCAAGCGATCACCATCTTTGACTATGGCTGACTCTGAAAGCAATTTGCCGTTTTGAATAATTAGATTGTCGCGTTGAGACTCAATGTGCCAAGTCTCAGACGCATCAACCTGAAGTTCAGCGTGATGTCGATCAACACCACGCATTGGCAGAAACAGGGCGGCATCTTCATCGCTGCCAATGGTCATCTTGGGACCTGATAACCGAAAAACCGTGCCTAAACCTTCCTCACTCGTGATAATCAAGCAAGGAAACACCTCTTTGGTTGCGGATTTAGACACAAACACTTCCTTGTCGCTCACTGCGAAAATCAATTTATAGCACGGTCAGCGCAGATCCCAAAACCTTCAGACTGAGCGCTAAAGGCCATGGGACCGTTTTTATTAAATGCTGTTATTTCCCAAATCGACGCTCTCGTTGTTGGTAAATTCGAATCGCGCGCCAAAAATCGATCATTCGAAAAGCGGGCCAAAAGACTTCGGTAAAATACAGCTCGGAGTAGGCACTCTGCCAAAGCAAAAAGCCCGATAGTCGCTCCTCACCAGAGGTTCTGATAATCAGATCGGGGTCTGGCACGCCTACCGTATAGAGATAATCAGAAAAACGCTGCTCGTCGATGTCCTCAATGCTCAGATCGCCCGTCTGCACCTCGCTGGCGATCTGTTTTACCGCATCAATGATTTCAGCGCGTCCGCCATAGCTTAAAGCAATATTGAGTAAAAATTGATCATGATCGGCAGTCATCGTTTCAACCAGATCAATTTGATCATTCATAGCTTGGCTCAAGTCCTCCCGGCGCCCGATCACTTTCACCTTGACACGATCTGCTAAGAATTCCGGATCCGTTTGGAAGTGTTTCAACTTTGCCATGATCAAGTCCATCAGGTAGTCCACTTCGCCTTCAGGTCGGTTGAAGTTTTCAGTCGAGAACCCGTAAAGCGTCACAACCTTAATTTCCAAACGACGGCACCACCGCAAGAACTCCTCGACGCGTTTCGACCCCTCTTCATGCCCCAAGTTTTGATCAAGGCCTCGCCCCTTCGCAAAGCGCCGGTTGCCGTCCAGAATCAGCCCAATATGGTTAGGACTTGGGCCTGTTTTGACTTGGGACCAAAGAATGCGTTCATACAGGCGATACAACCAATTACTCACTCATGCTCCTTATTCGTCATGGTTTGACCCCAGGCATCTTGGAAGACCAACTTTTCTATCGGCCGCCGGGTAATTGGGCCATGCCCCTTTAAAACTGGGTATCCGATTGGAATATGCGCGCAGGTGCCCCAATCTTCGGGGATCGTGAGCAAATCTTTGACCGCGGCTTCCTGAAAACACAAAAGCGTCGTTAAAACGCATCCTAACCCCTCGGCTCGACAAGCAAGCATCAGGTTCTGAACCGCTGTGTAAACTGAGCCACCACCGACGACCGACGGTCGGTCCAAATCGGCATCGGTGATCGCCATTAAGGCGGGGTTAAAGCAAAACACCACCATCAACGGCACTTGGTCTAAATGTGCAGCCAGGTAGTCTCCTGCGCGCAGCATTTTCTGCCGGGCAAGCGGCAGTGCTGAGCCTTCGGCCCGCATGTCTTGCGTGTAGCGCGTCCACTCCTGGGCGTAGAGGCCTTGCAGAACACTCAGCTTTTGCCGGTCTTGTACCGTGATCATTCTGAAAGGTTGCACATTGCCGCCCGTTGGCGCCCAACTTGCCGCCGTTAAAACGCGCGCGATCACTGCTTCGGCAATGGGATCCGCCCTTAATCTTCGAACAGCTCGCTGAGAGCCCATTGCCTCATAAAGTTCCAATATCCACTCCTAGGCCATCCCAATGCTGGCGGCTAATCTGCCCTGATACCGCTTCTATCCTGACCCGGCACTTTCTATCACAAGTCAGCGTTGAATCACACCTCAAGCGGGGGTGGTGTCAGGGCCGATAACCGACGGTTCAGTGGGTATGGGAACACATCCAGTACCGCTTGGTCTCGAAGTTGCTTCTGAACTGATTGCCAATATTCGGCCGTAAACAGATCTCGATGCTTTTCTGAGAAACTCTGCAGGAGCGGCCCTTTGCCCAGCAAAAAATGTTCAAACTCTTCTGGAAACACATCAAACTCGCCAACGTCAAACCAGGGCGCCTGCTTCAGGGACGCAGTGTCCTGATTGGTTCCCGGCAGCGCGCGAAATCTTAGGTCGGTCAGATAACAAATTTCATCATAATCATAAAATATGACTCGGCCGTGGCGGGTCACCCCAAAATTTTTGGGCAGCATATCACCCGGGAAAATGTTGGCTGCGGCCAGTTGCTTGATCGCCAGGCCGTAGTCGTCGATAACAAGATCTCGCTCAAACTCCGTACACGTTTTTAAGTACAGATTTAAGGGCGTCATCAAGCGCTCAGCATAGACATGGTGCAGCACCACGTCGTCGCCAACCAGCGAGACTGAGAGACTGGCCTCGGCCAGCAGTGTTTGTAAGACCTCATCATCAAATCGAGCGGCGGGTAGACGCAACTCTAAGAATTCATGGGTGTCCGCCATGCGGCCAACCCGATCGTGTGTTTTAACAAGATGGTAGGCCTGTTTCACCGCGGCAGGTGTCACCTTTTTGGAGGGCGGGAATCGATCTCTGATGACTTTAAAGACGACCTGATGAGACGCCAACGTAAACACGAGCATGACCAGCCCTTCAATTCCTTCGGCCTTTACAAACAAATCCTTTGATCGCGCAAGATGTTGAGAAAGTTCTGCGTAAAACGTCGTTTTGCCGTGTTTGTAATAGCCTAAACTACTGTAGAGCTCAGACGGTTTTTTGGTCGGCATAAGGCTGTTCAAAAATTGTACAGTGGCTGCCGGCCGATTCACATTTACCATAAAGTAGGCCCGCGTAAAGCTGAATATTCGAGATAAATCTTTTTCATTCCAAAGCACGGAATCCACCGAAATACCCGAACCGGCGTCGTTCTTCAACGCAAAAGCCCAGGGCACCACCTGCTGATCAAGGGCCAAACGGCCAATCAGATACGCGCCCTTATTACGATAAAAGACGCTCCGCAACATCACCGCGCTCACCGAATTGACGGTCGTTAAAGCGTGTAAGTTTTCAGTCATGAGCGCTGTTATCGCCTTAACATCATCGTTAAGACGCGCAAATGGAATGTCGAAGGGGAAACTCAACAAAACCATTTCAACAAGACTCGAAAAATCCTGCGTCTGATCAAACTGGAATGTTTCAAAGGGCTCAAGGGGTGCCTGCTCGATCACCGCCTGCCGAACAAAAGCTTGTTCATGACTTAAATGCGTCCTGCCAACCAGTTTGCGAAAAATTGTGTTGTATCCCGTTTGCGCAAGCTCTTGATCGGGCAAGCCCATCGTCAAAGATTCAAAATATTGGCGGGTTGTTGCCCAATCTTGGGAAGAAAACCCTTCAACTAATGGGGTTAAACGTTGCAGACAGCCAGCTCTGAACTGGCTATACAGTTGAATGCGGGCGCGCGCAGCCGTTTGCGCGCCCAGCCAGTCTGACGCTTCAAACCGCGCCCTTGCCCCACCGGTTATCGTCTGAAAATCCTGACGATAGCCTGAAAAATCGCGGAGCAACAAGACCGCCACCTGCCAGGGCCGATTACCCCCGCCACGCGTTTTACTGAATCTTTGAGGCGCTTTTACCGCCATGATGAGGAACTCACTTTGTTCATTGAACTAAAACCGGCAGTGCATTCTAACCGGTTGACTGCAAAATGCGGCGTCTTGCAGACATCTTCTGAGCGCGTTCGAGCGCTCTGCACACTAGGCCATCCGCCAACTGATGCGCATGGCATCGCTGGCGCATTGAGCCACCCAAATCGGCCCGGCGAGATTCAACGCTGAACCCAAACGTTCGTTTTGAGGTTGTTATCGCTGGTCTGACTCCGCTATAATTTGGTCAGACCGAATTGGCATGACCATTTAGGACTGACCAAAGCAGCCTTACCAAATCAGCCTTACCAAATCAGTCATACCAAATTGGAGATTCCAAATCGGTCCCACCAATTTGGTCAAACCAATTTAAACCAAAAATCCGTTGACCCCGTACACTCAAACGATATCGAGGTCAAAAGTTCAAGGTGAAAAGCCCTCTCAAAATGAATGATATAGCAGACCAAAGGAACCTTCCCCCCGCTCGTGCCCAAGAGATTGCCGATCACTTGCGCGATGAAATATTATTGGGTCAATATCGGCAAGGGGAACGGCTGCCCTCCGAGCGTGATTTGGCCGCCCGATTTCTGGTCAACCGCGGCGCAGTTCGCGAAGCGATTAAAATCCTTTCTCAATTGGGTATTGTTACCGTGCAACCGGGCGGCGTTCGCATCCAAGCGATCCATGATGCCAGCCTCGATGTGCTGGGTCCCCTACTGGACCTGGGTGATCAGGGCCCGGAAAACCTGACCTCGGACTTGATTTCAGTCTTTGGCGCGCTGCTGGCCTTGTCGGCGAGGCTCGCACTACAGACCGCCGATGCGACTCAAAAACAGCGGCTCTTGGCCATCCTAAACGATTCGTCCGCAAACGACGATCCAATGATCCCCGATAATGCCGCCGAGCGGGAGAAGCTGGCACAGTTCGCCAACGCGCTCACGGATATCAACGACAACCTTGTGCTGCGCCTCATCGGCAATGGCTTGCGCGCGCAAATGGTGGGACGGTTAGAGCGCCGGCACCCCGCCTCACCGTCGAACGAGGAATTCTTTCGTGCGATGGCGCTCACCATTGAACGTAGCGATGCCAATGCTTTAGCCAAAACGATTATCCAGCGCTTTGATGACATCAAACGCAACCTTGACGCCGCTGCAACCTCGGCGCCGAGCCAATCTGACAGGAATCTCAATCATGCCTAATACTGCCATCAAAGCGATCATTACAATCGCCGTATTACTCGCGGCCGTTGCCGCCGCGGCGGGCATTATCATGTCCCGGCCAATGCCTGAACAACTGACCGTCTCAGAAACAACCAGCGCCATTCGGGCCATGACCGTTGTTAAAGAGTCCCTCAGGTTGAAGATTCGCTCCGAAGGCACCGTCACCCCCAAAACCGAAACGAACGTCATCCCCGAGATTAAAGGTCGCGTAACCTGGATATCACCCAATCTGGTTGTCGGTGGCTACTTCCAAGCAGGGGACCTGCTGCTCACGATTGATGCGGCGGACTACGAAGCCAGAAAGGGCCTTGCGCAAGCGCAACTCCTGCGCGCCGAAGCCGAGCTAGAACACAAACGATTTGAATTGACGCGCTTGCAAACGCTGATAAAGGAGAATTTGGTCAGCCAGTCCAATTTAGAAAATGCTGCCCGCGCCCATAAAATTGCTAAAGCCAATGTGATCGAATCGAAAATTAATCTGGCCCAAGCAGAACGCGACCTAAGTCGAACGCAAATCACCGCCCCGTTTGAAGGCATGGTCCGCTCAGAATCAATCGACATCGGACAGTTTGTGCAGCAAGGCGCGCCCATTGCGTCGATTTATGCAAGTGATGCCGTCGAAGTCCGCCTGCCAATCGTGAACGCGCAGCTGGCTTATCTTGACCCCGCGAACTTACAGCGCGGTGAACTCGACCCTACTACCGCGCCGATGATCAGGCTTACGGCCCGGTATGCAGGCAATGCCTTTGTTTGGCAAGGTCAATTGGCCCGAACCGAAGGCGAAATCGATGCCCAAAGCCGCATGATCACAGCGGTTGCTCGGGTCACACAGGACAACCAATCACCCGATGTGCCCCCACTGCAGGTCGGCGCTTTCGTCGCCGCTGAGATTGAAGGCCAATACCTGGCCGACATTGTCCGCCTGCCCAGAGCCGCCTTACGGCCCAATAGCCAAGTCTTAATTATCGATGGCGACAATCGGTTGCGATTTCGAACGGTCAACGTCCTGCGTCTTGAAAATGACTTTGTCATCATCGATAGCGGCCTTGAAAATGGCGAAGTCGTCAACTTGTCTCCGATACAGACCGTGGTTGATGGTATGCGGGTCTCATTGACCTTTGAGCCGACTGCAGACCGGGGCTAGCCGTGATGGAAAAAAGTATCGCTTGGTTTACCGATAATCCGGTTGCCGCCAACCTGCTGATGTTGATTTTAATTGTGGGCGGTTTTTTTTCGCTTAATTCGATGCATAAAGAGGAATTTCCCAGCATTGAGCCGGGCATTATCCAAATCACGATTCCTTATTTAGGCGCCGCGCCCATTGAAGCAGAAAAAGCGGTCTGTATCCGGGTTGAGGAAGCCATCGAGGGCTTGGACGGCATTGAGCGGATGACCGCAACCGCATCGGAGGGCGTCTGCACGGTTATTTTAGAAGTCTTTGCCGACGCAGATTTGACCGTTGCCCTCAATGAGGTCAAAAGCCGAGTTGACGCCATCAACACCTTCCCCAGCGAAACCGAAAAACCCATCGTCTCGTCCTTGCAGTTTCGCGGCAAAACCATCTCCGTCGTGGTCTCAGGGGAAACGGATGAAACCACCTTAAAGCTGATCGCTGAGGGGATGCGCGATGATATCGCAGCGCTTGAGGGCATTTCTCAAGTGAGCGTCAATTACGCTAAGCCTTGGGAGATCTCGATCGAGGTCAGTGAACAGGTTCTGAGGCAGTACAGCTTGACCATGACCGATGTTGCCAATGCGATCCGGCGGGCCTCGCTCGACATGCCCGGCGGCTCTATCAAGACCGACGGCGGCGAAGTATTGATCCGTAGCCAAGGCCAAGCCTACAGCGGCAGCGACTTCGAGCGCATCGAGATCCTAAGTCGGGCAGACGGCACAAAGATAACCCTTGCCGACATCGCCGTCGTGAAGGATGCTTTTCAAGAGGGCTTCTTAGGCGCAAAATACGATGGCCAACGGGCTGTGACCATTACCGTCTACCGGGTTGGCGATGAAGACACCATCACTTCTGCCGACTCGGTTAAGGCGTATGTTGCCCAAAAATCCGCAGAGATTCCTGAAGGTTTAAACCTTGATGTTTGGATCGATGAGTCGATCCCCCTGAATCGCCGAATCGACGCGCTCACTAAAAATGCCTATGCGGGGCTGGTACTCGTTCTGCTTATTCTGACCTTGTTTCTGCGGTTCAAAGTCGCACTCTGGGTCGCGGCAGGCATTCCGATTGCCGTGCTTGGCGCGATTTGGATGTTTCCCGTTGCGGGTTTAAATATTTCTTCCTTAACGGTGCTCGCCTTTATTTTGGTGCTCGGCATCGTGGTTGATGATGCCATCGTGGTCGGTGAACGCATTTTTTCCTTTGAAAGCAAAACTGACACCAAACGCGACGCTGCCATCCAAGGCGCCACTGAGGTGGTGACACCGGTTGTCTTTGGCGTGTTAACGACCATGGCTGCCTTCTTACCCATTCTCATTTTAGACGGCCGTATGGGCGCTTTTTTTTCAACGATTGGCTGGGTGGTCGTCATTTGTCTCGTGTTCAGCATTGTCGAATGCATGTTGATCCTGCCGGCCCACCTCTCCCATCGCAACACCGACAGCTATCCTTTTAAAACCACACGTTTTGTTCAGAATTGGATCCGCTTTCAGTCTTTCTTTGCCGATCACCTGCAAGGCTTTGCAGAAAACGTTTACAGGCCATTTCTCATCAAGACGCTGCAATGGCGCTGGGTCACTTGGGCGGTTGGTACCGGCATTCTGCTGATGGCCCTGGCGCTGGTGGCCAGTGGTCGCGTTATCTTTCAATTCTTTCCCGCTATCGAAGGCGACCGTGTGTACGCAACCCTTCTTATGCCGGAGGGGATCAACGTTGAACTCACCGAGCGCGGCGCGCTGCAGATCGAACAATCCGTTGTTGCACTGCGACAAGAAATTGCTGAGGACCTTGGCCGCGATCTGGACGACACCCCAATTCTGCATGTTTTTGCCTCGATCGGATCCAATGCGGCGCGAAGCTCAGGGCCACCCAGCCGAACCGCAGGCGGCAGTCACTTAGCGGAAGTTGTCTTAGATTTGGCGCCGATCGAAGACCGCCCTGGGTGGACCTCTAATCGTATTGCCAGTCGATGGCGAGAGCTCACTGGCCCGGTAACCGATGCCGTTGATTTGCAATTTAACGCCGACTCCTTCAGCGCTGGCGACCCGATATCCTTGCAGATACGTGGACGGGATGTTGAAGAACTAAAACGCGCCGCCCTGCATTTGCGCCAAGAGCTTGCGCAATTTCCGGGCGTCTTTGACTTATCGGATTCATTTCGGGCCGGCAAGCAAGAACTGCAGCTGAACATCAAGCCAGAAGCGAAATCTCTGGGCCTTACGCTCACGGACCTTGCTCGGCAAGTCAGGCAAGCGTTCTACGGCGAAGAGGCGCAACGCATTCAACGAGGCACGGATGATGTTCGGGTCATGGTGCGCTACCCAAAAGCGGAGCGGGAATCCCTTGGCAACCTTGAGAACATGCGCATTCGGAGCCCCAACGGCACAGAAGTGCCCTTCAGCGCCGTCGCGTCCGTCACACAAGGCAATAGCTATTCCAGCATCTACCGAGAGAATCAGCAGCGCGTGGTCGGTGTTCGAGGCGATATCGATCGCAGCGTGATGGCGCCCGAGGCGCTTATACCGGCCATCCAGAAGATTATTTGCGAAGATGCCTCAAGCTTTTCGAGCGTCGACAACAGTTGTCGCAACAACCTGTTCCCCGGCGTACGCTATCGATTGGGCGGAGAACAACTTGAACGCAGCAAGGTCACCTCGAGCCTCGGTAAAAATGTTTTACTGGCACTGCTGATCATCTTTGCCCTGCTCGCGGTCCCTTTGAAGTCCTATCTGCAACCTTTGATTATCATGAGCGTCATCCCATTTGGCGCCGTTGGCGCCATCGTGGGTCACTATGTGATGGGTTGGAATCTTATTTTCTTTTCTTTGCTCGGGATTATCGCGTTGTCAGGCGTTGTCGTAAACGCATCGCTCGTTTTGGTCGACTTCATTAACCGCCAACGCGCCCTAGGGGTGCCGTTATTTGACGCGGTGACGGAAGCGGGGGTCGTTCGATTTAGACCGATCATTCTCACGTCGGTCACGACCTTCGTTGGGTTGATCCCCCTAATGACCAACGAAGACCCAGAAACCTTCATGTTTATTCCCATGGCGATTTCCTTGGCTTTCGGGGTGCTATTTTCAACCGTGATCACCTTGTTCCTGGTACCGAGTCTCTACCTCATGCAAAACGACTATTTGAATTTCATCGGTCTGGGTAAGAAAGCGCCAGAAGCCAGCAACGCGCCCCGCACCGCTGTCGTTGCCCCTGTGAACATCACAGCGGACAGTCCCGCACCGATCAAAGCCTGATGCAGAAGCATTGCCCGGCTGCGCTTGACCGAACCAACGCGCGCTGTCCGAGCCTTTGGCGGTAGCACTGACGGATTTGATCCGGGTCAGGCCCAATCGATGCGCTAGCATCGACCGCAGGGCAGGCTATCAGTCGGCGAGCGCCGCGCTGCCGCGATTTTTTAAAAGCATTAAAATAGGGGTGGCGCGCTGAGAAAGTTCAACACGGCCTGACTAAAAGCGTCAGGGGCGTCATAGTGCACCATATGACCCGCACCCTCGAGCACAATGCTCTGCGCGCCCGCAATCAGTCCTACTCTACGAGCGAGCTCTCGCTCATAGTGCTGCTGCTGACCCGCAAGTTCGGGATGCATGCGCAACCAATAGCTCAAGCCTTCTGACCCGGTAATCACGCAGGTGGGGCAAGCAATATTGCCCAACAAGACTTCACTTTCTTCATGCGAGAAAGTCGACCAAACCATTTGCGCACGCGGGTCCCAGCGCCAAGTCACCCCGCCCTCCGCCGCCGGCTTCACGCCTTGTTTTGCCAAATGTGCTGCAAGGGCGGAGTCTAAGCGCGGATTATTGGATTGATAACGCGCCACTGCCAATGCCGAATCGGCCATTATTTTGCGTGAACGACCCGCGTTCTGCAGGGCTTGAACCTGCTGAGCCTGCAACGTTGCAAACTGCTCGCGACTCAAGCGCGCTTGCTGTCTCGGTGGTCCGAAGCCATCGACCAAAATGAGGCCAAGCAAGCGCGGACCAAACAAGGCCGCAAACCGAGCGGCAACATGCCCACCGAGGCTATGACCGAGCAAGTAGCCCTGATCAACTTCAAAGGCGTCGAAAACCTGCAGCAGATCGGCCGTAAAATGCGTCAGCGTGTAGACCCCATCTTGGTCACTTAAGCCATGTCCTCGCAAATCTGGGATGATCACTCGAAAATCTGGCAGCACGGGCAGCAGTAGTTCAAAACTCCCACCGTGATCCCGCATACCGTGCAGCACGACGAGGGTTTTGGGCGCCGACGCATTGTAAACCGCAACCGATAGCCGGCAATCAGCCCCTTGTATGGTATATCTCAAAACGCTTAGCCTCGCTGCTTGATCTGACGGGTATCGAGGCTAAGCCTAAGCGCGCCCGAGGGCATAAAATTCCGGATTCGGTCGAATGCAGGCCACATTCGCCAACCGGTTACTCATCGCAAAGAATGCCGTGACCGCCAAAATATCCCAAACGTCTTCATGACTAAAACCCAGATCCACCAGTGCTTGAATCTCTTTGTCCTCAACCGAGCCCGAGCGCAGGGCCACCGCGCAAGCAAAGTCAAGCATCGCGCGCTGAGCTGCTGTGATGTCCGCTTTGCGATAGTTAATCGCCACCTGATCTGAAATAAAGGGTTTTTTTGATCTGATCCGAAGTATTGCACCGTGGGCGATAACACAATAATGGCAATCGTTGAGCGCCGAGGTGGTTACTATGATCATTTCTTTATCGGCTTTGGTGAGGGTGCCATGTTGTTGTTCCAACAAGGCATCATGATAGGCAAAAAAAGCTCGGAATTCGTCCGGACGGCGCGCTAAAGCCACAAAAATGTTGGGTAAAAATCCAGATTTTTCCTGCACCGTTGACAAGCGCTCGCGAATATCTGCCGGTAAAGCGGTAAGGTCTGGTAGATCGAACTCTGATCGAATAATAGGTTCAGCCATTTTATAAATACTCCTTGCGGGTGACCCTTAATTTCGCGGCCCTTACCGATCGGCGGTGTCCGTTTTTATTTAAGGTGTCGGTAAAAATTCCTTATCGCTCAATCGACGTTGCAGGATCATACTCGTGCCCGTAATAACTGGCGATGGACAACCCAGCCGCGACGCTTGTGAAGGGGTCATGCTCAACGACCCGACCCGGAAAGCGGTCCTCGAGGCACTGTCGAATCGATGCGATCAAGCTGGAGCCGCCAGTGCGGATCACCAAATCCACCTCTGTCTGCGCAAGACCCGCCCGTGCTATGGTTTGTTCGATCAGCGTTTCGATTTGAACCAATAGTTCCTGCAACAAATCATTGAACTCTGGCAGACCTACCGGAATCGACAAATCAAGCTCGGGCACATCAATGATGGTTTCTGCCGTTGCTGAAAGCGCCGCCTTAGCAGCCCGAATCGCTTGGAAAACGCGATAACTCAAATTGTGACTGATGAGTTCCTCAAGGCGTTGAAACTTTTCAGCCGCGGCGCCCCCTTGTTGGATGCCATCGCGAATTTTTGATCGATACTTGCCTTGATTCAGAGTGTACGTTACCGGCCAATTGAGCAACAAAGCTTCGAATTCATCAAACGGGAACTCGGTTTCAATGATTTGCCCGTCGACCCGTCGCACCCAGCGTTCGCCTTTGCCAAGATGCGGCGAGATGAATCGTTTGAAGATCAATTGATCAATATGATCACCGCCAATCGCCAGGCCACTGGTGACCAAAACCGTCATCTGCAGCCCGTTGAACCGAACTAGGCTTAAATCAAGTGTGCCACCCCCAAAGTCGAACGTTAACGCCAGCCCCTTTTGCTGCTCGACGCCGGAACGGACATTTTGTACCAAATAACTCAACGTCGCAGCCAAAGGTTCCGGATAAAACCGCTCTGATTGCAAACCCGCATAGCCAGCCGCCTCCGTCAATCTCGCCAAAGCGACCGCATTTGCCCCATTCGGTCCTTCAAAATGAACCGGCCGTCCAATCATTACTTGATCATGCGTTAATGGCACCACGCGCTCAATACTTTGCCGAATGGCCTTCAGCATCGGCGTTAATAGCGCGACCAACCGGAACGGATGGTCAAAGACCATAAGCCGTTTCATCTCCGCATTACCGATTAAGCGTTTAACGCCACGAAACAAACGACCAGGAAGACCTCGGTCAATGACAGGCGCGCCATAAACCGCGCTGGTGGTAATTTCGGGTTGGGAAAAGGGATCGGTGGCTTCGGCTTCACCCGTAACCAGCGACGCTTGAGCGATCACTTCTGGCGTGAGCTCAACGATCCGATCTTGATTTTCGAGGATATATTGACGAATCGCCGCCGTGCCGGTTCTGGCAAGCAAGGCGCGGTCCAGATGAACCGCTGTTGGCATAACAACGTCCGCTTCCTCCAGTGCAATCATGTGGACATCTTGCCCATCAAACCAAGCCGCTGCAGAATTCGAAGTCCCAAAGTCTAACCCGACACCGAAGGCCGGTTCGTTTCTACTCACAACGTGCGCTGCCTGAAAAGATTGCGGAGATTATAAACGCATTGGACTGAAAACGGTGCAGGCACGCCGCCTAAAACCGCCCGGTTGGAAGCAGGCTAGCGCCGAGTTAACACCGTTTTTTGACTCGTGAGCCCCATGCTGGCTAAAAATCGCCCACCGGTTGCTAGCAAGCGGTACTCAGCCAAGCGCAATTGAAATTCGGCTGAGACTAAACCGGAGCGGGCTCGGAACAGTTCATTTTGAATATCAAGCACATCCAATAGCGTCCGTTTGCCAATGGCCAATTGCTCTAAGTACACCGCCAGCACCTCCTCGGTTGAGGTCACATGCAGCTGCAGGTACTCGATTCTGATGGACAGGTCTTCGAGATCATTCCAAAGGATACTCACGTCTTGCGTAATTGACCGTCGCAGCGCAACCAACGCTTGTTCTGCCGCATTGATTCTCGCAATCGCTTCTTTCATCTTTGCGCGATCGGCGCCACCACGATAGAGGTTGTAACTCATTTTAATGACGGCCGTTTCATCATCATTGGCACCTGGCGAACCGTCCATGTCATCGTTCCGAGTCGCGCCGAGTGCCAAATCTACTCTCGGATGATAGCCCCCTAAAAGTTGCTTGCGAGCTGATTGCGAGGCCTCCAAGTCAAATTGGGCGGCTTTTACTTGGGGGTTATTTCTAAAGGCAAGTTGTACGGCTTGCTCAAGCGTCTCGGGCAAACCTTTTGGGCGGACCGGCAAAGACAGGTCCCGAGGATTCTCACCGACCACTCTGTAAAACTCAACGCGACCATTTTGAGCGTCTTTTTCGCTCAACAAAACGGAACTTTTTGATTGCGCTCGTCGCCCTTTGGTTTGCACGACATCAACTTTGGTCCCAACACCACTTTCAAATCGCTCTTCGATTTTTAAAAGCGTTTCGTCGTGCTGTGCCAAGTTGACCTGAGACAGGGCAACCACTTGATCGCGGCGAAGCACCTCTAAATAGGCTTGGGCCGCTCTGAGCGCTGTGTTTTCACGGGTCGTTGCGAGCCGCTCGGTCGTCGCGGCCAAGATCGCATCTTGCTGCTTCACAAAAGCGGCTGTGCTAAAGCCATCATAGAGCATTTGATTTAGTGTGATGGAGCGCTCAAAACGATCGAAATTTCGATTCGTATCACCGCTGGCTCGCGTTGTCGTGTTGTCAGATTTTTCAAGGCCGCGGGCGAGAACCAGATCAATGCTCGGCAGGTATCCTGCAACGGCTTGACGTCGCAGCGCATCGGCTGCTGCCACGTTATAGACTGAGGACTGAATGTTTGGGTTGGTCAGGAGTGTCTGTTCTATGGCGTCAACCAACGATTGCCCAGAACAGACAGCACTGATTCCCAACAAAAGGGGCGCGATAAGCGTTTGACGTATCAAATTTGAAGCTCTTCAAAAACCGACACGTCGTAGTTTACTCAAGATCACGTTTCAGTGATACCAGCGGATTCGTAACTGCCTACCATCATAAAAGCAGACCAAATATAAGGTTGCCCCCACAAAGGGGATGCTTTGAGGGCCAATTGCGATTCTCGCAAGGCTTGACGCGCTGGCATGCCTGAAAGGATTCGCTGATAAAACTCGATCATAAGCGCTTGCGTCCCAGCATCACTGACTTCCCATAATGAATTGACGACTTCAGAGACCCCAGCCTCCTGAAAAGCACGCCGCAGACCGTATACGCCTTCGCCTTCATGAATTTCCCCCAGGCCCGTCTCGCAGGCGGACAAGACCACCAACTTGGTTCCTGACAATTTCAGATCAAGCACCTCAAGCGCCGTTAACACCCCGTCATTTCGGGTATCGATATCCCCCAAGAACTGCGCATTTTTATTGATACCGGCGAAGGCGAGCCCAGCACGCAACAGCGGATTATCACCCGGCGGCGGCACCTGCAGATCCGCACCCCGTTGTAACTTTAAGAGGCGTTTCTTTAAATTCTCATCCGCTTTGAGAAAAAAGCCATGCGTTGCGATATGCAAAATCTCAGGGATCTCAGTGAGTTCACTAATCACCTGTTCCTCGGCTGCACCTTGACTGAACACATTCCGCGCCTCGTTTTGCGCATCGACCTGCTCTAGTATGATTTCCCCTTCTTTTTGCGCGCCGGGCAACGGTAGAAAGTTCAGGCCACGCAACCCGCTGCCCGCCCCGCGTAGCGTATCACCCTGAGCGGCTCGAGATGCCGCAGCCTGTTTGTACTCCGCCGGGTCCGCGACCTCCGCCGCATCATAATCGGGACCTGCCACAATCATGTACGGGCCCTCCGACAAGCTTAAGAAACTCGGCAGCAGGTCACGCCCGGAGGTCAGGAAATGAAAGTCAACCGTTTCAACCAGGTAGGATTCATCAAAATCAACCAGGGCTGCAAACGGCAAAATATTCAGCAAGCCGTCAGGAATCAGGTAAACATATTCAATATCTGCCGTCGCATTCGCAATTGGTTCCCAAATCGCTTCATAGGCTATTTGACCCACCTCAATAAAGTCGATTTCATCGGCGGCTGGATCTTGAATGACCTCTCGATATTCGCCAATCAGGTCATCAACTTCCGCCGCATCATCATAATTGACCAGCGTGTATTCAAGCTCACCATCGATTCGAGCAACCACCGAGGCCAAGTAATGCGGTCCTTCCTCGGTGCTATAGGATTGAAAATCCACCAAGGCTCTGCCCTCATCGATTTCTGCTTCCAGGGCCTCAACGCTGATTTGCGCAATCGAGGTCCGATACTGCGCGCTTGCACGGCCCAACTCGCCCTGCAATTCATTGACCGCTCGTTCAAGCGTATACAGCGCCTCGGGATGCCGCCCTGCTGTTTCAGCGGTCGGGCCACTTAGCGTCAATTTCGCCAAAGACTCCCTTGCAACCCGCAACTCATTCGCGAGACTGGCTAACGCTGGGTCTTGCGTCATCCGGCCAATCTGTTGAATCTCGGACGTGATTTTGAGCAGCAAACCCTTGCGATGCATGCTGGCTTCTAAACCCAAGCGCGCGCTGTCCGGGCCGCCCACTTGCGCCAGCAGCTGCAGGTAAGACATGAATTCTGGTCGATGCAAACGCATATAGCCTTCTCTGGCATTCTCACCCGTGACCCAAAGCATTCGATCCAGAAACGCACTACGACGCAGGAACCCGCGGCGTTTGAGTTCAACGCCTGCCGTTAAACGATTTTGGGCAACATAGACATCAGACAACCCGTTCAGCGCTTCAAACGTATAGGGATGTTGTTCGCCAAGCACGGTTTCAGCTTTCGCCAAGGCATCCTTCAGCATCGCCATCGCTTCATCGAGCCGGTCTTGTTTCAAATACGCGCCGCCCAAATCGATCAGAGACCGAATTACATCCGGATGATCCTCCCCTAATTTCGCTTGTCGCAAGGTCAGTGCGAGCAATAACGTTTGCTCTGCTTCGACCAGGGCGCCACGCTTTAGCTGCACCCGCCCTAAATTGTTTAACGCTTTCAACCGAAATGGATGATCCTCACCCAGCGTTCGAGTCCATCGGGTTAAAACGTCCTCAAACGCTGGCGCGGCTTGGTCGTACTGATTCATCATGAAGTAGAGAAACGCAAGGTTGTTCTTCATCGCGATGGTTTCGAGGTGATCCTCTCCAAACAATTGCTGTAAGACCAAAATGCTTTTTTTGTACAGTGGCTCGGCTTCCCTGAAGCTACCTTGGCTTTCATAGAGCAATGCTAGATTGTTACTTTGACGCGCCGCTTCTGGCCCGTCAGCACCTCGAACCCCTTCGACCAGCGCCAAGGCCCGTTTCATCAGCGGCTCCGCCTGATCATACAAGCCCATCGTTTCGTAAAGATTGCCCAAGTTGTTCATAAACGCGATCACCAGGGGGTCCGACTCGCCGACTACGGCTTTCATCCCCTCAAGCGCCTCCAGAAAAGCTGCTTCCGCGTCGTTATAGCGCCCAAGGCGCTGCAGCAAATCGCCACGCTTGCCAACCAACGTATATAAGTTTTGCGGGTTATTGACCCAAAGCTGACGAGCACTTGGTTCAACTTCCAGGATAACCGCTAAGGCCTCATCAAAAGCCGCGACGTCGATTAAGGTATCGATCAGATAGGTTTTCGCCAGGAGCTGCGTCTCTGAGCCGTCAGGGATAACTTGCAACGCGTCGCTCAGCAGCGTTTTTGCCGCATCGGCATTCCCGATTTTTCGGAACACATCGGCCTGCCGCAACGTCATGTTCAATGCGCGGGCTGATGCCGCGCCTGCGGCTTCCGTCGCCAGCGCAATGCCCAAGCGAAGATGCTCCCCAGCCGAGGTCAACGCACCCCGATCGATCTCGATGATCGCAAGATAGTCCAAACAGGCTAAATGCCGTGGATGCCAGGGGGACACGGCATCTGCCAAGGTTGCACAAAGGGCTTGCTGCGCGGCCGCTGCTCGCTCCGAACGACCAGTCTGGTTAAGAATTTTGATTTGATCTTCCACGATGAATTGATTGAACGCGTGTCCGGGCGGCAGCGCGGCTTGCATCTGCGATTGCGCTATCTCCAAAATATCCGAAGCCGTTTCAATATCGCCCTTCATCAGGTAGACCCAGTGCGACTGTGCCAACAGTTGCACTGTGCTGGGATGCTCGGGACCTAACTGTTCTGCATAGATGCCATAAGCGGCATCAATCATGGCTTCGGCATAGGGTTGGATACCCGCCTCGAGTAGTTTCTGGAACAAACGAAATTGCGCATCGGCGGTGAGGAGATGGGTTGGTCCAATCACATCGGAGGCAAACATGACAACGCCTTCTTGATCGATCAACCCCTGCTGTAGGTTCCCCGACTCGAAACTGGCTTCCGCCTCCAAGGTTAAGGCGTCGAACGCGCCGACCATGTCTTCCATACCGGGCGGTGCTGCTCGAGCGGCTGTCAAGGCCTCCGAAAACGGCGATGGCAAAGCGCTTTGAGCCTGGCCTATCGATTCCAGCAATTCGGCCACCTGCGCGATCCGGCCTGCTTTAACCGCGGACTCGAGTTCGGAAAAGTCATTTGCCTGCGCGAAACTGAGTCCGACCAGCAGCGCCCCAACAACACCCCGCAGCATCAAACGGAACCCAAAAGATTTTTGTCTGTGTTTATGATTTCGAAGCATCAGCAGTATTCTCTTTATTCAAGGTTTAATCGATTCATCCCGTATCGTCAACGCACTTTTATCGCTTATCCGTGATATAAAAACGTCCCGCACAGGCATTATGCACCGATCCTTGAAAACTAGAGACAAGAAACTATGCAACAGCACCAACGAAACTCCTGGCTTGCACAAACACTCGGTCGTGTGGTCCTCAAAATCGCCGGCTGGAAGGTCTCGGGTCTGCTCCCGGTCGAGCCGCGCAGCGTCATTATCGCCGCGCCACACACCAGCAATTGGGATTTTGTGTTCTTGATCGCTGCCACCTCCGCTTTGGGGGTGCGTATTCACTGGTTAGGAAAGGATAGTTTATTTAATCATCCCTTGGGATTTGTTATGCGCTGGCTGGGGGGCATCCCGGTCAACCGTTCAAAGCGAACCCGTCTCGTCAGCCAAATTGCAGCGCGTTTTCAAAGCCAGGCGAGTCTACATTTGGTCATTCCGCCGGCAGGTACTCGCGCGCACACAGATCGATGGCGCTCAGGGTTTTATCACATCGCTCAGAGTGCCAAAGTGCCCGTAATTTTTGGTTTCTTGGACTACCCTAGAAAACTAGCAGGCATTAGCGAAGCGACGCCGCTTAGCGGACGATTGAAGGAAGACATGGATCGGATTCGAGCTTTTTACGCAGACAAAGTGGGTAAGTTTCCAGCCCTGTCCAGCACGATTCGGCTAGCGGAAGAGTCGGCAGCGTCAGACCCGTCTAAAGACGCCTCAAAACAACCTTGAAACAGTACTGCCTTGAAACAGAGCAGGCTCTGTTTCAAGGCAGATCCTTTACGCCTGCGCTTACATTGCACCATCAAACACAATTACACTGCGCGCGACGGCACCCGCTTTCATATCGGTAAACGCTTGATTGATATCTTCAAGCCCAACGCGCTTAGACACCATCTCGTCTAAATGCAGTTTGCCAGCGAGATAAAAATCAACAAACCGCGGCATATCAATCCGAAACCGGTTGGACCCCATAAATGAGCCTTGAATGCGCTTTTCCTGCAAAAACGCGGCGCCCATCAATTCAATCTTGACGCCCACCGGGATCATGCCTATCACCGTTGCAGTGCCGCCCCTGCGGAGCATGGCAAACGCTTGCTCTGCAGTTGCTTTGAGTCCAATGGCCTCAAACGAGTAGTGTACGCCGCCACCCGTCATTTCCAGGATCTGCGCAACTGGGTCGCCGTCGGCTGCATTGACCACATCGGTTGCACCAAAGGTTTTAGCCATCTCAAGCTTGCTGTCCATCGTATCAACCGCAATAATTCGGCCCGCACCAGCAAGTGCGGCGCCGTTAATACACGACAACCCAACGCCGCCACAACCAATCACAGCAACCGTCGTACCCGGTTCAACCGCTGCCGTATGAAAGACACTGCCAACGCCAGTGGTCACAGCGCAGCCAATCAGAGCCGCGCGATCCATCGGCATGTCCTCTCGGATTTTCACGATCGCATGCTCATGCACCAGCATTTGTTCGGCAAACGAAGACAAATTCGCAAACTGCTGCACCGGTTGCGCATTGTGAGCGAGCCTTGGCTCATCATCGGGTCCCCGTTTGGTTTCGGGGTTCTGGCACAGCGACATATGCCCGGTCAGACAATCTTCGCAATGACCACAAAAGACAGATAGACAGGTAATAACATGGTCGCCTGGCTTAACGTAGGTCACATCACTGCCGACTTGCTCGACAATGCCACTGGATTCATGCCCCAAAACCATGGGGGTCACGGCTGGATACAGGCCTTCAATAAAATGAAGATCGCTATGACAGACGCCAGCGGCGGCGGTTCGAATCAGGACCTCTCTTGGCCCGGGTTTTGAAATCGAGATGTTCTCGATCGTCAGGGGTGCCCCAATTTCTCTAAATATCGCCGCTTTCATACCCTCTCCTTGTACGTTTTTTTCTGCTGCTGAACTGACCGCGCATGCTGGCAACTATGCCTGTTTAATCTGAGGAGGGAAAGGCCGATTCACCCACTATCGTCCCGAAAACGCCTTGAACCTTCTGTCTCAGCCCTCCCCCACCAACGTTCAACCTAAGGCAGAAGCACAAGGCCCAGCCCAGTTGCTCAATGCGATCCCCCATCGACCGCCAAGATGGCGCCTGTTGTAAAGCTTGCCCCCTCGCCGGCAAAATACAGGGCAGCGGCAACAATCTCAGCCGCTTCGCCGCCACGCTGCAACGGAATGCTGGACTTTGCACGCTCATTAAACGCCGCCATATCCCAAGCCTCACTGATATCGGTTAAAAAAGGACCCGCCATAATGCAGTTAACCCTAACTTTTGGCCCATAAGCCGCCGCGAATGAGCGGGTTAGCGCATTTAGGCCAGATTTCGCCGCGCCATAAGGCTCTGCATTGGGACTTTTGGTGACCGATGCGGAGCTACTAATATTAATAATGCTCCCCCCCTCACCTTGCATCATTAGATCGCCGACACTCGCCATCAGCCGAAAAGGACCTTTCAAATTAACCCCAACAACTTTGTCAAATAAGACCTCAGATATCTCTGATAAGGCAGGATACAAAGGCGACATACCCGCATTATTGATCAGAACATCAATCCGGCCAAAATGTGCAATCACTTCCGTCACCATCACGCCCAAGTCGTCCCAATCACCAACGTGGGTCGCGCGCACAAACACTTCCGAGCCATACGCTTCGACCAGAGCCGCCTTGGTTTGCTCACAGCTATCGAGCTTTCGACTGACAATCGCAAGTTTTGCACCTTCTGCGGCAAAACCCTCTGCCATAGCCCGACCCAAACCGCGACTACCCCCTGTAATCAGTACCACTTTATCTTCAAATTGCTTTCCCATTCAGCGCCTCCTGTCCTCACCTAAACCAACGGTTCTTATTTCACTTTCCTAATACCGAACATTACCCATTCGCAGGCTATTAAGACCTTGTTTCGTCTTCAAAAACGACCGTCACACTCGCGGCTGCCGCAGTCGCGTGCTGCCGGGCTCCGGCGATATCCTGCCCTTTTGCGAGCGCAACCCCCAACCGTCTGTGGCCATCAATCGATGGCTTACCAAACAATCGCACTTCGGTGTTGGGTGTCTGCAGGGCCTCGGCTAGCCCGAGGTAGGATAGGGCAGAAGAACGGCCCGCCGCCAGAATCACCGCTGAAGCGCTGGGCCCCACCTGCTCAATGATTGGGATGGGCAACCCTAAAACTGCTCGAACATGCAGCGCAAATTCTGATAAATTTTGCGAGATCAGGGTCACCAGGCCGGTATCGTGCGGTCGGGGTGAGACCTCACTAAAAATCACCTCATCGCCCTTCACGAACAACTCAACACCAAAGAGGCCAAAACCGCCCAGGCGATCGGTAATCACCCGTGCAATGGCCTGCGCTCGCTGTCTTGCGAGCTCAGACATGGGCTGGGGTTGCCAGGATTCTCGGTAGTCACCCGCTTCCTGGCGATGACCAATCGGTTCGCAAAAACTCGTGCCATCTCGATGTCGAACCGTCAGAAGCGTGATCTCGTAGTCAAAATCAACGAAGCCTTCAATGATTACTCGTCCCTTACCACTTCTGCCGCCAGACTGCGCATACTGCCAGGCCGAGTCAATGTCTGATTCCGAGCGCAAAATCGACTGCCCCTTACCCGATGATGACATCACCGGTTTCACAAAGCAGGGAAATCCCACGGTTTGCACCGCCGCTCGACAGGCTGCCAGGTCATCCGCAAAGGCGTAACTTGACGTTGGCAAGCCTAAAGTTTTGGATGCCAGCGTTCTGATGCCTTCGCGATTCATGGTCAACTGCGCAGCGTTTGCCGTGGGAATCACACAAAAGCCCTCTTGCTCTAGCGCGGCAAGAGTCGCTGTATCGAGTGCTTCTATTTCAGGAATGATCAGATCCGGTTGTTCTTGCTCAATGATTGCGCGCAGCGCCTCTCCGTCAAGCATATTCACGGTGTAAGCCCGATGCGCCACCTGCATTGCGGGCGCATCGTCATAACGATCAAGCGCGATCACTTCAACACCATAGCGTTGAAATTCAATGGCCACTTCCTTGCCCAACTCCCCGCTGCCGCAAAGCAGTATTTTAGTTGCCGTTTTTGTTGTGGCTGTGCCAATTTTTTCCAATTTATCCGTCTCCTATACGTGCTTGTCGCGTGATCTTACAGCCGCTTCAAGCAGGCCTGCGGCGCCCGTCAATCCGCAAGCATAACAAAAAGACGCCCCCTGCCACTGCGCCAAATCCGCCGGCGACTAAAAACGGGATGTGATAACTCAGATGCACGCCCACTAACCAACCCATAACCCCAGGGCCCGCAGCCACCCCGGCAACACTTGCCAAGTTCGCCCAAGAAAAAAGCCGACTGTAATTGCGCAAACCGTATCGCTCAGCAATGATAAGGGGCTGCAACATGAGCAGATTACCGACCGTTCCGCCCAGCAGTGCGAGTCCAAAGCAGATTAAGAACACCGATTGCGAAAGCCCTAAAAGCACCAGCGCTGCTGCTTGCGCAAACATCATAACTGCCGTAAAGCCAAGCATCGGGACCCGTTCTAGCAAAAAGCCACCGGCTAGGCGGCCGATAACGCTTGCGAGTGGCAATACCATCATCATCAGGCTCACCGAGTCACTATCGACGCGCTCCGTAATTAAGCCGTATTGATGCGCGATGCCCCCCACCTGCGACAGCATCACAAAACTGTACGCGAGATTTAACCAGAGAAAAAAAGGATCTCGAATCGCGCTGTCAAAGGAGACGCCGCCTGGCGCGCTTGGACGCGCTTGCCAGGCGTCGCCATCGGGCATCAGCTGCAATGCCCCTGGGGTGGAGCGCAGCAGCCACAAGGTAATCGGCACAACCCCCAATAGATACAGGATGGCTTGGAAACTCGCGGCTTGGGGCAGACCAAAGCTTGCAACCCAGTAAGCCGAGAAAGGGGTAATGATCATACCCCCAACTGACAATCCGGTTGACGCGATCGACAGAGCACGCGCACGATGCACCACGAACCATCTTGAGATTAAGGTGGTGGCCGGCAAGAGGCCCGACGCGCTAAAACCCAAACCAAACAAGGCGTAAACCGCATACAACTCCCAAAGCGCCGTAATCTGGCCAATCCAATGCAAACCGATCGCGGCCAGCACCGCCCCGCTTATAACGATTAAGCGAACGTCGTAGCGATCTAAGAGCGGCGCGATCCCCAAGCCCGCGACCCCACTGACTAAGAAAAATACCGACACCGCAGAAGAGGCGGCCGTTATCGAATAACGACCAGATTCCGACAGTGCTTGTATAAACACCGCGTGATTGTAAAACCCGAGCCCAGAACTGAATGCTAGGATGACGAACAATCCCGCGACCAGCCGCCATCCGTAGAACATTCTAATTAACCCTCATTTTTCTGCACTCTAGCACAGCATTTTAGATCTTCAGGACAAACCGCTCGATTATGATAGGCTTAGACGCTTTTTGCTTGGGGATTTGCTATCTACCGGTGGATGATTTTATTCGGCGTGTGGAGTTGTTATGCGGCCTTTGGGTTAACCGCAACCAGCCTTGCGCCGCTCGTGCCCCTTATCGAGGCCGATCTATCGATTTCTCATACCGCCATGGGCAGTATCATGGGTGCCTGGCAATTGACCTACATCGCTTTTGCGATTCCGGGCGGTATCCTCCTCGATAAAATTGGGTCTCGTTTTGCGCTCACGACAGGCGTGCTGATCATTGCCTGCTCGGCCCTGTTGCGGGGCTTTAGTGATGACTATTTCAGCATGCTCTTTGCCGTCATGCTATTCGGCGTGGGTGGGCCCATCGTCTCGGCCGGCGCACCTAAAATCATTACTCGATGGTTCCAAGGATCCGACCGGGGCCTCGCCATGGGCATCTACATGACCGGCCCTGCCATCGGCGGCGTCATTTCTTTAACCCTTACGCATTCTGTTCTGCTGCCGTGGCTCGGTTCTTGGCAAAACCTGATGTTTTTAAATGCGGGCATCGCGCTTTTAATTGCCCTGCTCTGGTTCGTCATCGCCAGTCGGTCCAGCATGCGCTCGGCCGAGGCCTTGACCCGATCCGCCCAAGACAAACAGCCGCTTTTGATCGGGGCCCTCTTAAAACAACCCGCGGTGCAATTGGTCCTGATGATGAGCGTCGGGGTGTTTATGGTCAATCACGGCCTTAATAATTGGCTGCCATCCATATTGCAGACCAGCGGCATGACCCTGATTGAGGCCGGTTATTGGGCTGCTATCCCAACCGTTATCGGAATACTCGGCTCGCTCACCATTCCGCGACTTGCCACGCCCGGTCGGCGGTTCGAGATTCTCCTGGGCTTGGGTCTGGCGGCGGCCATTGCGACCATTTTATTGCAATTTACCCATCCAGTGCTGCAAACCAGCGGCTTAATTTTACAAGGCCTGGCACGCTCAAGCTTGATGACCGTTCTGATCTTGACCCTCGTTGAGTTACCCGGGATTGGCGACAAGTACGCAGGGATGGCCAGCGGTTTATTCTTTTCAGCAGCCGAGGTGGGCGGCGTAATGGGACCGATTGCCCTAGGGCTACTCTATGATCTCTCGGGTAATTTTAGTTTCGCGCTAACCCTTTTGACCGGTATCAGCGTGGGCCTGGCGCTTGCGACCCTGCGCCTAAAGCGCTTGGCACAGGTTCGACCCGTCCAGCGCGACGAGTCCTGATCCTTCATTGGATCGGATTACCAACATTGAAGATGCCGCCAGCATAGGTTCGTCCGGCTTTGCGTTCAGCATCCGGCGGGAAGAGCGCGCGTTTTTGCTGGAAGTACTTAACCCGATAATCGCCTTCACTGGCTTTGGCATAGGTTGCATAGACCGCGCGACGGGACGCCAGGCTCAGATTGACGCCGGAGCGGTGGGGTAAATAACTACTAAAAATCACAACATCGCCCGGCGCTGTTTCGATCGATTGCCAGGTCAACGATTCAATAACGGGGTCGGTCAGGGTTCGATCGGCGTTCATCGGTAAGATTTCCGCGCAGTGCTTGACCTGAGCAACCTCGAGACAGCCGTTGCGCTCATTGGCTGCATCTAAACTCACCATGACGGTTACATGCGCGCTCTGACCAAACAAGTCAAAGGCCGGCGCATCTTGGTGGGCCGCAAAGCCTTGACCTCCTGCCAGTTTTAGATTGATTTTTTCTTTGAACAAAATGCCCGGCGTTCCCAAGCATTGCGTCACCCAACGCATCACCCGATTACCGATCAATACCTCCTGTAGGCGAGGCGCATCGTCTAAAAAATGCTCTACTCGACAAGCCTGCTGCCCTTCCCCACTCGCCTCAAAATAGGTCATCCAGCGCTGTGGCCCATGGCTTGCGGTCATTGCTTGCAATTCGTTCAGCCACAAAGCCACAAAACTTGCGTCGAAGGCCTTTGGGATCACCAAATAACCGTACCGCTTAAATTGCGCGATTTGATTATCGGTTAATTGTGTCGATTTTAGATCCGCCTGTATCTGCGCCTCATAGGCCTTAAACTCGGGAACCGTTACACTCGGCGCTTTTGCAAGCTCATCCCACTGCCGTAGGCTTAGCGCCAATTCACAGATGGGGTCGGCTTCAAAAGTGCGCATCTCAAATGCGGTCATTGGGCCACCTTGAAACGCCAAGGTTTTTTGACTGGCCTGGCTGAGCCCAGCCCTGTAGGCGTCTGAACGTGCGACCTGATAGCGTTTGGCATCGACATGCCGTTGCACCAAAGCACTTACCTGCGCTGAAAACCCTAGGCTTGCCAAAAAATGGGCGCCCAGCAGCTCATGCCGACGCGTACCAAACCCGGCCATCGAGTCTTCATTTTGGTATTGCAAATGGCCTACATCATGCAGAAGCGCCGCCAGTACCACGGCGCTGGACGCACCCGAGGCCCGCGCGTGGGCAGCGGCTTGCAGGGCATGTTCGCGTTGACTGACCGATTCTCCAATGTAATCGCAATCACCTTGCTCGTCATACAGCGCTTTGAGTCGGGCAAAGCTGTCCATCACTGCGCCTGAGCAAGGTCGATCGAGTCCCTCAGCACAAACTTCTGAACTTTGCCGGTTGCATTTCGCGGTAAGGCATCGGTATAGATCACATATTTCGGTTGTTTAAATCGCGCAAGCCGGTCGCGGGTATGTCGTCTGAGCTGATCCGCATCCAGTGCCGCACCGTCCTGCAGCGCAACCACAGCGCACCCAGCCTCGCCCCATTGCTCATCGGCAACCCCAATGACGGCAACTTCACGGATCTCTTTTAGTTCATACAAAATGTTCTCGACCTCAGCAGGATAAACATTTTCACCGCCTGAGATATACATGTCCTTCAACCGGTCCTCAATCGTGATGTAGCCGTCTTCATCGCAGCTGGCTATGTCGCCTGTGCGCAGCCAGCCATCAACAAAGGTCTCCGCGTTGGCATCCGGACGCCGCCAGTAGCCTGGCGTGACAACCGGTCCTCGACACCACAGCTCACCCGCTTCCCCCGGCGCCGCCGTTTCACCATCTTCTCTTACAATCTTAATTTCAGTATGCCGTAACGCTTTGCCGGCAGACCCGACCCGCGCAGGCACATCGTCGTAACCCAAAATGCAACAGCTCGCCATGTTTTCTGTCATGCCATAACCTTCCTGAATCACAACCCCGCGCTCGTACCACCAATTCACAAGCGCCGCCGGCACCGCTTCAGCGCCGGCAATGCAGACTCTTAACGAATCAAAGTTTGCATCGCGATTTTTCGGATGATCTCGTAAGGCGTTGAAAATCGCTGGCACACCTAGGAAATGTGTAATCCCCAATTCGGGATTTGAGAAGGCATCGAGCGCCGCACCCGGATCAAAGGAGCGCATAATGATGGCTGTCCCGCCAAAGAACAACGCCGGGCACGTGAACACTTGTAAGCCGCCGATGTGAAACAACGGCATGACCGTCAAACCCACCATATCGCTGTTGCAGTGCATGCTGCTGGCATTGATTTGTGCCCAGACCATCATCCCATGGGTAATGATGACCCCTTTAGGCAGACCGGTCGTACCGGAGGAATACATCAGCATGCACTGCGCATCGGGCGTCAGCGAGACCATGTCGAGCGTCGGCGTCAAATCCATTATTGCGGACTCAAATGCCGAGGACCCACCTTGGCCTTGCGTGTCGACCATATGGGCAACCTGTACGGTCAAGGCGTCAACGGTTTGGCTAAGTTCTTGGTCATAAATCATCACCAACGGCTCAGCGTTCCCGATGATGTAATCCAGCTCCGACGCGGTAAGCCGAAAATTCAAGGCCAGATGCACCGCGCCCAAACGCCAAGTCGCAAAAACGATGTCCAGGGTGTCCATCGAATTTAGCGCCAAAACGCCAACCCGATCACCAGGACCCACGCCCAAACTTGACAACCAAGTGGCCACTCGCCCCACGCGTTCATGCGCCTCGGCATAGCTCTGCCGCCGACCTGACGGTAACTCGATCAAGGCCGTCTGGTTGGGTTTGAGCCCCGCGTTATAACCGAGCCAATCAACAACCATGCCGTGTTGTTCATTCGAATTTGTCATCTATGCGCTCCTTCATCATCTCATTGGAAAGCCATACCGGGCTTACGGCGGCATCGCCGCGCCATTTTTGTATCGCGGGCCATCACCCTTAACGGCGCGGCAATAAAGGCCCATCAACGGTTACAGTCGACCGTGCTTTTTCTTGGAAATAGAGTACGCTAGTTCGAGAACAGTTAGAACACAGGCCAATTAAAATGTTGCACCCGCTTGCCCCCGTACAGATTCATTATGCCGCCCCCAATGGGACCCTTGCGTCGCATCCGACCGCGCTCTTGGATGGCCGAGCAGCCTTACCCACCCTTGAGTTCGCCAAGACCGGATTTACCCTCCAGCGCAATATCGTCCATCATCCCGCTTGGACGGATGCCAGCTGGATCAATGACACCCACCGTTGCGAAATTCGTGAATTGGCAATGCAGTTTAGTCATTGTGATGACGCCATCGTTTATCCTGGGATCATTCGGGGCCCAAAATCTTTCGTCGACCATGATGATCATTTGCCGATTCAAGTTGCCCACTCAGACTTTACCGATGACTATCGTCCGATGGTATTAAACCCATCTCGAGCTTACGCAAAATTCTTAAGCCCACTGCTTGCCGACGCCGGCAGCTCCTACGCGCGACTCAATGCTGCCAAACGGATCTTGGTCTTGCAGTTCTGGCGCAACACCGGCCCGATCAATGCAGACTTGCCGCTGGCCATCGCCGACGCAAGCTCGGTGCCTTACGAGGCGCTTCACCGCGAAACAGTCGCGCAGTACGGCGGCGAAACCCTCGAATTTGAAACGTTTCTTGTAAAGCCCCCCACCAAACCGAATGCTTATCGCTGGCACCATTTCGCCAAGATGCAACACGATGAGGTGCTTATATTCCGAACCTATGATAGCCAACTCGAAGAAACCGGACAGCCCTATTGGACACCGCACTGCGCTTTCATCAACCCTGACCCCGAAGCCAGTGCACAGCCGCGACAAAGCCTTGAAATGCGCGCCCTGTGCCTATTCGACCGCTAACCAAAGTCAGGCGACACCTGACTGGCACCCACCGCCAAGGCTTTGCGCGCTGACCCGAACCTTCAAGGCCAGCAGACGCCAAGAGGCTCAGCGCGCCGCAACTTACTCAGCGCTGAGAAGTGCCTTACAATGCGGCTTTGGAGGCAGATGACGAACGCCTACGACACAACAGGGTCCATTTATGTTGCCAGATCAAATCTTGTCTCGACTCGAGGAACTCGTTGGGCCAAAACAGGTCCTGCTAGATCCTCAGGATTTGCAACGCTTTGGCGTTGACCGCACCACCCTTTGGCAACCCAATCCCTGTGCGGTTGTTCTGCCAGGCACGGTGACGGCCGTACAGCAAATCGTACGGCTGGCCAACGATGCTAACTTTGCAATCGTGCCATCCGGCGGTCGTACCGGCCTGAGTGGCGGCGCCGTAGCCAAGGACGGAGAGCTCATTGTTGCGCTTGACCGAATCAATACAGTACTTGATTTCAACGCCATTGATCGCGCTGTAACCGTTGGCGCTGGCATGATTACGGCCGACCTTCAGGCCTTTGCAGCAAACCACGATCTACTCTACCCCGTCGATTTCGCGGCCGCCGGATCAAGTCAAATCGGCGGCAACATTGCAACCAACGCCGGCGGCATCAATGTGATTCGCTATGGTATGACCCGAGACTGGGTCCTCGGCTTAAAGGTGGTCACCGGCGCCGGCGATATTTTGGATCTCAATCAGGGACTTTTGAAAAACAATACCGGCTATGATTTCCGGCATCTTTTTATCGGATCCGAAGGCACCCTTGGCCTCATTTGTGAGGCGACGTTGCAGCTCACTCGGCCGCAAACCGACACAACGGTGATGGTCTTGGGAATCGAAACCTTTGCCGCCATTGTCGCGGTCTTGGAAGCCTTTAAAACCAAAATCGAATTGACCGCCTTCGAGTTCTTCTCCCAAGCCGCACTGGATAAGGTGATCAGCCGCCAAGGTCATTCGGCGCCTTTTGCAACCCAGGCGCCCTTCTACGCCCTAGTTGAATTCGAGACAAGCCCGGCCGTCACCGACGTTGCTCTGGCCTTGTTTGAGCAGTGCGCGGCGCAAGGCTGGGTGCTCGATGGCGTCGTCAGTCAAAGTCTCGCTCAGGCGCGCGCGCTCTGGCGACTCCGGGAGGATATTTCGCAGACACTTTGGCACTGGCAACCCTACAAAAACGATATCTCAGTGCGGGTATCGAAGATGCCAGACTTTTTAGCAGAGGTCGATCAACTGGTTGCTGCACGCTATCCTGATTTTGAAATCGTTTGGTACGGCCACATTGGCGACGGCAATTTGCACCTGAATATTCTAAAACCCAAGGCCCTTACTCAGCCCGAGTTTTTTGAGCGCTGCGGCGCAGTGAGTCATGAGATCGGTGAACTCTTAGCGCGATACGGCGGCAGTATTAGTGCCGAACATGGCGTTGGCCTTCTGAAGAAATCGCTGTTGCCTTACTCGCGTTCACCGACTGAAATTGCCTTAATGCGCTCGATCAGGAAAACCTTTGATCCAAAGTCGATTTTAAATCCAGGCAAAGTCTTTGATTTTCTGGCGTGACGCGTAAGGGCTGGCAATAGTGCGCCGGCTAGCCAGTTTTTTTCTATCCAGACGTTTTCTATCCAGATCTTTTTTGTCCAGGCCTTTTCTGTCCAGGCCTTTGCTATCCAGCTTTCTATCCAGACCTTTGCTATCCAGACCTTTTCTATCCAGATCCTTTCCAATCCTGTTCCTTATAGCCGGCTTATCGAGCCCATTTTAAGTGGCGCATTTTCCTACGCAGGTTAAAAGACGCCTCGCTACCTTTATCGAGCGCCTTGATTGATGGTGTTCTCGAAAATCGCAGTTCAGATCTAATTTCTTGCAAAAAAACTATAAAAATAAATACTATTTTCAATAATTTATGGAGAAAACTTTATACAAACACGTCGTTTATTTCGACGCGCGTTGGAATCTCGCAAAACGAATCCAGCACAATCGCTTGAGAGACGGCTTCATTGCGGTGACCACCGGCGCACCAAGAGGGCATGACCATTGAGTACAGTCCGCTGCCACCGGCCACCAATACCAAAATCTGGCTAGGGTCTTTAAAGCAATGTCGAAGGGCGCCCGGCTTCAGTCGGCTCGCAAAACCAGGATTCACCGCGGCCAGTGCTTCGGTTGTATGGACGCATCGATCATACAAAGCCGCGCAAATATCGGCGCGGGCAAGACCTGCGCCTGCCAAAATGTTCGCATGTTCCGGATTCAACACCACCACCGCTGCGCCGCCTGTCAAGGCCGCATTGTTGGTTGCCAAATTCGCCAAACCGATTGCGAGTACATTCAGCAACCGCTCATGGTCATCCCCGGCGTCGGCATCTCCGGAATACATGACAGAGTGTGGCGCTTCGGCGCCCACGACGGTCACCACACTATCTTCAACATTAAAGCCCCTGGCGACATGCAGCGGCTCAAAGGGACTGGACGCCTCGTCTTCGGCAAGACAATAACTGAATTTCCCAGGATGCCCTAAGAGCGCCATATCCGAAACGCCAGGACGCGCGCCGCCGATATTCATCATTGCCAGTCGAACGGCGCGCCCGATACTCGCGTTGGCTCGAAAGCCTGGCCCCAGTGCGCCAAACCCAGAGGCAATACCGCCACAAGCGGCTCGCGCGGGCCCATTCACCAAGATCAAAGGCGCCGTGCAATGCGTGGTGGCTTGCATTTCTGTTAAATCGAAGGCGGGGTTTAAGATCGCCTCAATGGCTGCTATCACGACCGGCATATGGTCTGGCAGACACCCCGCCATCACAGCGGCCACCGCGATTTTTTCAATCGTCGCCGAACCACCCGCAGGCCCCATATCACCGAGGCTAAGCTCGGCTGCTTGACCGGTGGCGAGCACCATCCTTGCAACGCGCTCATCGGTTGGAATGACAACCGGCAGGCCATCCGTTAACCCCTGAGCGTGGAGTTGCTCCAGCGCTTCTGCCTCATTTTCAGCGAAAAGCTTGTCCGTCATGCGCTCAGCGCCTTAATCATGTCATCAACCAGGTCCTCAGCCACTGCCTGCATTCGAGCCTGGCCCGTGCCGGCAATCGGGTGGGGTAATTGCAATCTTGGTAAATTCGGCATACCAAAAGATTTCGCGACAAAATCACCCTGTGGCCAAAATGCGTCGGTGACCAAGGCGAGTGCGGGCAAACCCTGCTTTGCTGCTTCAATGCCGTCACGCACGGTGCCGGTAGTACAGCTGCCTCAGTGTCCGTAGGCCGCAATCAACCCATCGCAACTGTTAACCAATTCGGCAACGAGCTCAGTAGGGGCCACGATCGAGGCATTGCCTTTATCGAAGCGTTTGATCGCAAGGCGCGGGCAACGGCTCAGCAAGGCGCTTTCAACAGCGTCTAAAAAGTTGACCGAGTCCGGAAACCCATTTGCGAGCAATCCTAAGGTTGCTTCCGATGACGCACCTAAACTCAAGGACAGGTTGTAGGGCATAGCAGGCGTGCTGCGCACCCCCTCCGGATTGTGGTATTCAATCATCATCACGCTCTTCATTGTGGTTTCGAGCCATCATGCCACTCGGATCCCAATTTGCCCAGATCAACCTGGTCGGCCGCTTCTCAAAAGATAAGCGATATCCGACCCGAACTTTGAAGGTCGCTGCTTGCCGATTCAATATCCAGAAAATCCGCCGCCGCTTCGCCGTCAAGCAAAGTGTCGGGCGTGTCCGGCGGATCTTGCGTTGGGACAAGATCGTCGGCTGAGTTGAGCGCACCGCTTAAACCGCCCTCATCGCCGCCCAAGTCCGCGGTTTTTCGGTAGCGATCAAACCAAGCCAAAGTATGTCCGACCTTGCTCAACAGGCGCGAGGGCCGACCCGCGATCCCATGGCTGCTACCCGGCAGGCGCACCATCACTGCATCAACCCCTTTCAGCTTAAGCGCCTGATAAAACTGCTCGGTCTCGGAGATCGGCGTTCGCCGGTCTTCTTCCCCCGTCAGAAGCATCGTGGGTGTCACCACATTCGCCATTAAAGACAAAGGCGAGCGCTGCCAATATTCCTCAAACTGCTCCCAGGGTGGGCCCGAAAACTGATGATTAATTTGATACACGTACGAGTCCGCCGTTAGGGTTTTACTAATCCAATTGATGACCGGTTTTGCAGCAACGGCGGCATTAAACCGGTCGGTTAAACCAATGGCGTAGGCCGCTGCAATCCCACCTGCAGAACCGCCGCTTACAAATAGGTTGCTGGGATCCACAAACCCCTTTTTGATCATATAGTCAACGCCTGACATGTGGTCTCGAAAGTCTTCTCGACTGGCATATTTACCCTGCAACAAGAGCGCAAAGGCTTCGCCGTAAGACGTACTGCCGCGGTAATTATTAAAAAAAACAATGTAACCGCTGGCCGCCATCAACTGCATTTCGGCCGAAAAGAATTTACCGTAGGCCAGATGCGGGCCGCCATGGACCTCCAGGATCATTGGGTATTGCTGACTCGGATCAAAATCCGGTGGGGTTAGATAAAAACCATGGATCTCAGTCCCATCAAAATCAGAGTCATAGGTAACGTCCTGTACAACGCCAAGCGTCTTTCGATCCAGCAAATCCTCATTCAAGTACGTGAGTTGCCGCAGCTCGCCGGCACGGATGATGGCAAGGTCCGCTGGGCGGTCGGGCCGCGCAAGGGTCACAGCATGCGTACCCGATTGATAATCAAACTGACCGCTCAAGTAGGGCCGGCCCAGCGTCGTGCCACCCACCGCATCGGTCAACACCTTGAGTTTGCCCTTTAAACTCAGTTCCGCCAGCTTTCGCTGACCGCGCTCATCGTACAAAATCGAGACCTTTCGGTCTTGACTTGACCAGCTCGCCGCTTCAATCGAGATATCCAAGGTCTCGCCCAGAGGCCGATGCTGACCAGTTTTCAAATTGTGCAGCCACAACCGACTGGGCCGATAGGTCGCGCGCTGACTGGCCTCGGTCAAATACAGCAGCTGCGTCCCGTCCTGAGATAGGTTGGGCGCAAATTCGCGTCCCGAAAAATCCGTTAACTGCGTTAACAGCCTTCGATCGCGATCCGACCGAATACAAATCGCTCTCGAAGGTCTGCAAGGCCCAATTTGGGTCACGATTCGACGAAAAGATGAGGCCGTCACTGTCTGGCTGCCAAATCAGTGGCCCGTTACTTTGGAAATCGCCAACCGTCAATTGCGTCGGTGTGCCGCCCTCAGCCGGTACCACAAAAATATGGGCAAAGGACGGCGCAACAATGCCGCGACCATCGAACTGATAGCGGACACTGTCTATTACTCTCGCGTTTGCCGCCCATTTAGCGCCCTTCGGCCGTTTGGGCGCTTTGTAAAGCGGGGATTCTTTTTCAGCAGCAACACTTCTGGTAAAGGCAAGCGTTTGATCATCTGGCGAGAAAGCAAGCCAGCCAGGCGCCGTCGGCAAATCAACGACCAATGCCGACCGGCCATATTGCAAATCCAACACTCGAATCTGATGACGCCCGCGATTGGCAGAAGTGTAGGCAACCTGGGTGCCTTTATGATTCCAAGTGGGCCAACCATAGCTACCAAAATCGGCAATCAAAGGCTTGTGCTCATCGGTTGCTAAGTCAACGAGCCAAAGCGACGCGCGCGAGGCATCTCGCATGACATCGAAACTTCGGCGGATATAGAGCACGCGCGTGCCATCTGGCGAGACTTGGGGGTAATTCGCGAACTCCAAATCAAACACATCCATCGGCTCAAAACGATTGATCTCGGCGCTCGCAGCACCATGATTTAAGCCAGCTGTAATGACCACGATCGACCACCACCTGGCCCACTGCCGAACCTGTTTTCTCATATAAACCTCCTCGCCCTATCCGTGTGATGCCGAAACGTGACGACGCAGCCGCCGCACAAAAACCTCGATCATTCAATTTTCTCGATCAGTGTATCAGACGCACAGATCACGGATCTGCTGCACCGACTCGCGCTGGGGCGATGGCCAGATACCCTTGGCGGGCTAGGAAATACGACCGTCACAAACCCTTTTTGACGGCGTTAGTGTCTACTTGGCGCCGGCAATTAGGCAACGTCTGCGCGATAACCCGACGCAGTGCCTGCAGCCGTTCACGACACCTTCAACGATGACGTCCTGCATCTCATCCAAGCCCGCAGCAAGCAGTCCCTGGTGATGGCCCGCAGCTGTTCGGAATCCATCATTGGGCGCCAGGCCATTGCGCCACTTCCGGCCCAACCTGCGCGGTGCGGGGTTTGGGTTTAGGGTTTAGGGTTTAAGCTGCCTGATTCTGGATTTGGGGAGCGCGGTAGCCAATGAAAAAAACAGTTCGTGCAACATGCCATTGCGGTTCCGTTGAACTTGAACTCACCCTTCCCAATGGGCTTGAGAAACTCAGACGATGTAATTGCTCAATGTGCAGTCGCCGTAATGCCGTGGTCGCGTCCGTCACCCTTGAAAACTTGACGCTTATAAACGGTGCCAGTGCATTGAAGACCTACACCTTTAATAAACACGCCGCGCAGCACTACTTCTGCTCAAACTGCGGCATCTACACCCATCACCAAAGGCGCTCTGAACCTTCAGAATACGGTTTTAACATCGCCTGTGTTGAAGGCCTCAAAATCGAGGATTACGCGGCCGTTGCCTATCTAGACGGCCGCGACCATCATCCAAACGATGTCCCGTAAACGCAGGCGGGGCCGAACCACACGCTTGTTTTGCCGTTTTTTGGTCAGAACTTAACCTGACTATCAAGTTGTAAGCGCTGGTAACCCCGCTGCGCGCCATCAGGGTCTGTCTCGTTGTTAAAATAGGTTAGCGAGAGCTTCCAAGCTTTGGTGACCGCCCAGCCGCCTTTGAGTATATGACCTTTGATATTGGTGCCGCCGCCACCGAAATCAGAACCCGTCGTTAACCCAAAGACTGCATCGGCTTCTAAGTCTTCATACTGATAACCCAGCTCCCAGGTTCTGGGTTTGCTGGCTTTGCCAATCTTAAAGCCTGCACTCCAACCCCGGTTTTGCGCGTCCAGGGCTAGATTTTCAACCCCTTCCAAATAAACCGTCAGCGGTTGCTCAAGCCAGCGACCATCCAACATCGCAAAGAATTGAACCTGCTCGTAATCCTGACCGTAAACACAACCCGTTTCCTGGCACACACTTTGGTTACCAAAGAAATCATCTCCCCCTAAGAAGGCCTCGTGACCTGCCACACCGACGTCATGATATCCGGCGCCCGCAGTCAGATCATAGTCGCCCAGAGACGCCCGCCAACCCGCCTGGACGCCCGCTGCAAACGCTTGATCGCGCTTAGTATCACTTTCTAACCAGTTCACCGCGGCATGGCCAAAGAAGCTTTGGTTGGCGTAGCTCACCGCAACGCCTTCCGGATTGTAATCACCATCCCAGAGCAGTTCTGATTTGACCGGCTTAAACCACACGTTTTTAATTTTTCCGGCTTTCAAATTGATGGACTCATTGACCTGCCAAGAGAAGTAAGCCTGATCGAGCCCTAGGCCCTTGGTCGTTCCAGCGGATCCCAACGTTTGATTCGTAGATACCGGATCATCGCTACCGCTTGCGAGGCCAACCACCACATCTAAGGTGTCCGATACGGTGGCTTTCAGGGCGACCCGGGCACGCAATCGGTTGCGTTCTCGGTCGTCCTTTTGATCGATCTCGAAGGATTCGTATCGATACCGAACATCGCCGCGCCACGAAAGCATGGGCCATCCGCCCGAAGCCTTCTTTTCCGAGCTCGCCTGTGCCGGGCTCACTTGGGCTTGCGCGCCTCGACGCGATTGATTGTCCTGCTCTAGCACCTCAATGCGGGCCATTAAACGCGCCAAATCACGCTTAATGGCCGCGAGTTCGCCTGAGTCACTCGCAAAGGTCGCCGTCGAGACCAGAACAGAAAGCACCATCAATGTCGCACCAAGCCAGATCTTCATCATCTGTTATTCCTTTTAGTCTCATCGTTAAAAATCATTGTTAAACATCATTGCTAGAAGTCATTGTTTATTTCGCATTTAAACCGCGCATCATGCTTGCCTGGGTTCTTTCTCCAGGCCCTTGCGCAGGCCGCATTCAGCCACGTGCCCCCAACGACCGACTTTAGAACTCAACTAGGGCCAGCGCGGACTGGCGCCAATACTGCAGCCTTACTATTAAGATTTCGTTAATTTTTTATTGGATTTTAGTTAAGTCTTTTTTCATACGATTTTTAAGAAATCTTTGCCAAAACTTTACATTACCAATTCTAAATAGCGCCCCTAACCACACGACATTGGGAATCAACATGCGCTTACTGCCCCGACTTCACCTGATTACGTTTGCCTTGACGATCGGACTATCGGCTTGTTCCGACACAACCCCCTCAATTGATCAATCGGCGGCGGGCAACCCAGACCAAAGCCTGGTCGGCAAAGTTCAGATTGATGGTTCAAGTACTGTGTTTCCAATTAGCGAAGCGGTGGCAGAAGAATTCAACGCGATAGCCCCGAGGGTTCGCATTACGGTGGGTGTGTCCGGCACTGGCGGCGGCTTTAAAAAATTCATAAACAGCGAAATCGATATTAGTAACGCAAGTCGGAGCATCAAACCTTCTGAGGCTGAGCGTGCTGCAGCAGCAGGCATTGATTATATCGAACTACCCGTCGCCTTCGATGGGTTGTCGGTTGTGGTTAATCCAAACAATGACTGGGTCGATCACCTAACCCTTGCCGAACTCAATCACATTTGGCGGCCCGAGGACCCGGCGACCCGTTGGCGCGAGGTCCGAGCGAACTGGCCGGACCAACCCATCAAGCTCTACGGTCCCGGAACGGATTCTGGCACTTTCGATTACTTCACCAAAGTCGTGAATGGCAAAGAGCAGGCCTCGCGTGCAGACTTCACGGCGAGCGAAGACGACAACGTGCTGGTGCAGGGCATTGCAGGCGACCTGTACGCTCTGGCTTACTTTGGTTACGCCTACTACAAAGAGAATCAGGACAAATTGTCGTTGGTCGCGATCGACGGCGGCACTGGCGCAATCAGCCCGAGTGAGACCACAATCAACAACGGCACTTACGCGCCCTTATCACGGCCGATCTTTATCTACGCAAGGTCAAGCGCTCTAGACGATCCTATTATTGAACGGTTTGTACACTTTTACTTGGACCAAGCAGAAAAGCTCGCGAGTGAAGTGGGCTACATTCCGATGCCGCAGACCGTATACCGCGCAGCCCACGACCGGGTTAGCAAGCGCATCACCGGTTCGGCTTACCTGACCGGCAGCACGCTTCAGCCACTAACCCAATAACATGTCTCAGACGGCACCTGAAATTCGTCTGACGCGCGCTCGGAGCAGACCGCTCGAGAAGGTCCTGCGCTGGCTCTTTTTTGCGTGCGCCGCAATCTCAGTGCTGACAACCCTTGCGGTCGTGGGTGTGCTTTCGGTCGAAACCTTTTACTTTTTTCAGCAAGTACCCGCCTCCGACTTCCTGTTTGGCACCCGCTGGACACCGCTCCTTGAGCCTAAGTCCTACGGTATTCTGCCGCTGTTGTTCGGCACCACCTTGATTGTGATTGGCGCGGCCATTGTTGCATTACCCGTTGGCTTGGCCTGCGCAATTTATCTCAGTGAGTACGCGGGGAACAGAACCCGAGACCTGGTGAAGCCTATCCTTGAAATTCTTGCGGGTATTCCAACCATCGTTTACGGCTTTTTTGCGATTACCTTTGTCACGCCCAGTTTAAGAACCCTGATCCCGTCAACAGAAGTTTTCAATGCGGCCAGCGCAGGGATCGTGGTTGGCATCATGGTGCTGCCAATGGTTGCCTCACTGTGTGATGACGCTTTGCGTGCCGTGCCCAACGCACTCAGAGATGGGGCTTATTCTCTGGGCGCGACCTCCTTTGAAGTCACCGCTCGAATCGTTGTGCCGGCATCACTTTCAGGCATTTTCGCGGCTTTCGTACTGGCGATTTCACGAGCGATCGGTGAAACCATGGCGGTCACCCTCGCGGCAGGCGCAACCCCTAACTTGACGCTTAACCCACTGGAGTCTATCCAGACCATGACGGCCTATATCGTTCAGGTATCGCTTGGCGACACCCCCGCTGGCACCCTCAGCTATCAGACGCTGTTTGCCGTCGGCGCCGTCCTCTTTGCCATGACCTTGGTGTTAAATTTAATCGCTAACGCCATCATGAACCGCTACCGAGATGTCTACGAATGAACACGCAAGCCCAACGTCTTAAAAAGCGTCACCGGATTTCGGCGGCCTTCAAGTGCTTCTGCCTGAGCGTAACCTGCTTGGCGATTGCCATTTTGGGCGTCCTCATTCTCGAAGTCACAGTTTTAGGACTACCTTGGCTTAACATCGACTTCCTCACCCGTTTCCCATCTCGATTTCCGGAAAAAGCGGGTATCTTAGCGGGTCTTGCCGGGACCCTTTGGCTGGTCAGTTTGACCGCAGCGATCGCCATACCCATCGGCGTATTGGCGGCCGTCTATCTTGAGGAATATGCCAAGCCGGGTCGCGTTTCAACCTTCATCACCATCAACATCGCAAACCTCGCGGGCGTGCCCTCCATCGTTTACGGCATCATCGGGCTTGCGATATTTGTTCGGTTTCTGGGCCTAGATCGTAGTGTGCTGGCAGGCGCCATGACCATGAGCTTGCTGATTCTACCGGTGATCATTATTGCGTCACGAGAAGCGATCAAGGCGGTGCCCAGTTCGCTGCGGCAGGTCGCGTTCGCGCTCGGCGCCACCCGATGGCAAGTCACCCGAGATCATGTCTTGCCCCAAGCCATGCCGGGCATCTTAACCGGCGTCATTTTGGCATTGAGTCGGGCGATTGGCGAAACCGCGCCACTGATTATGATTGGCGCACTGACCTATATCGCTTTTGTGCCGGAAGGTCCGATGGATGAGTTCACCGCGCTGCCGATCCAAATTTATAACTGGACCTCTCGCCCACAGGAAGCCTTTCACGAATTAGCATCAGCCGGCATCATCGTGCTGCTGCTGGTCCTGCTGATCATGAATGCAACCGCGGTATGGATCCGCTATCGCGGCAATAAAAACAGGTTTAGGTAAGGAATTCCCATGACCCAACCCTCAGAGATCCTATTGCAGGCGAATGCCGTGAGCATCGCTTATGGTGAACAACTTGCGGTCAAAGCGGTCACGCTACCGGTCTATCAGCATCGAATTACCTCTATTATTGGGCCATCGGGCTGCGGTAAAAGTACCCTGCTGCGAAGCTTTAATCGGATGAATGACTTTATCGATCACGTCAGCCTGACCGGTGAAATCTCCTTCAATGATCAGAACATCTACGCCCCCGACGCTGACCCCGTTGCGGTTCGGCTTAATATTGGCATGGTGTTTCAAAAACCCAATCCCTTCCCGAAAACCATTTATGAGAATGTTGCCTGGGCACCTAAGATTAATGGTCTGAAAGACAATATGGACGACCGCGTCGAACAAGCCCTGAAACAGGCGGCCCTTTGGGATGAAGTTAAAGACCGATTGCACGACTCGGCACTCAATCTATCCGGTGGCCAACAACAGCGATTGTGCATTGCGCGCGCCCTGGCAATGAACCCTTTGGTGCTCTTGATGGACGAGCCCTGCTCCGCCCTCGATCCAGTTTCAACGGCACGAATTGAAGATCTTTTGTTCGAGCTGAAAGAAAAGCTAACCATTGTGATCGTAACCCACAATATGCAGCAAGCCGCGCGCGTGTCCGATTTTACAGCCTTTATGGAAAACGGGGTTCTAATCGAATATGGCCCCACTGAAACCCTCTTCACCAACCCAGAAAACGAACGCACTGAAGAATACGTCACAGGCCGTTTCGGCTAGGAGTTAACCCTTGAAAACACATTTAGCACGCGATCTAACTGAGCTCGAGTCGCAATTGTCCAGCCTTGGCGAACTCGTTTTAGAATCGGTTCAATGCGCCATCGATGCCATCAGTAGTTTTGATCTACAAAAGGTTGCACGCATCACAGAGAACGAAAAACGGATCAACGAGATGGAAATCTCGATTGAGCAGAACTGTCTAAAAATCATTGCGCTACATCAACCCGTGGCCACCGATCTGCGCTTTTTGATTGTCGTGCTGAAAGTGAACAACGATTTGGAACGCATCGCGGATCAAGCCGTTAACATCGGCGCCCGCATCGAGTTTTTGTATGATCGGCCACGAATACCCGTTGACCTACACTTTGAGTGGATGGGCCCAAGCAGCCTGAAGATGGTCGCTCAAGCACTCGCTGCGCTGCTCGACAAAGACACCCGAGCTGCGCGCGCCGTGCTGGACATGGATAACGAAGTCGATGCCTTCCATGCCCTGACGTATCGCGACCTCATCAAAGCCATGACAGACGATCCGAGCATCACCACAGAGGCTGTTTCGCATCTCACCATCTCGTCAAACATCGAACGCATCGCCGACCTTGGCACCAATATCGCGGAAGAAATTATTTTCATGAACGATGGCGAGATCCTCCGCCATACCTAGCACGCGAAAAATAGGGCCTGAGCGCGGCGCCTGCCAGGGTTAGACTCCTAGCCCGAGTGTTCCGAGCAAGCGTATTATGACCAAACGCCCGCCGGTTGCGCGACTTGCTGCCTCGCCGCGCACTCCTCAGAATCGTCAACTTCATTCTGGTTCAGTCACGGCCGCATCGAATGCCACTTCGCGAACGCTGGCGGACACCGAGCCGCGCCGGACATCGATGGACCCGGGCGGCGCGCTACTGACTACTCAGGCTCGCCTGAAACTGTCCTTTGCGCTCAGCTTTTTTCGTCTCTTGACTGGTCTGACTCAACCGCATGAGCGTGACCGACTCAATCGAGCCGGTAAAGGCAAAGTTATGCGGATAGGGTCCAACGGGTGAACCCGTATCGCGCCCAACATCAAAAGTTTCACCACTCATCGAATAAATCACCGGGACCGTTCTGGGGATCCGGCGCGTTGCGACCGTCCCACCGTTGACGCTCAGCGCCGCCTCGCCACCGGCACCAAAACCGCCATCATGCTGATAGGTCAAGTTGATTTCGTACGCACCTGCGTCCAACGGGGTTGTCGACGCAACAAACGTCAACTCATGTCCGAACCAGTTGTACAGGTAGGTCGGACAGCCGGCTTGGTCTAGATATAGGCTCCAGCCCGCCATGTTGCCACCCTGGCACGCGATCACGCCTTCGCTACGCGAGTCGGCCAGCACGACCTTCGCGGAGATTTGATGTGAGACATTCTTTAGATTCAGCACCGAATGTTCCGGCATTCGAACATGGTGACGGTTGTAAACAATCCGGTCATGGCCATCCAAAGAATGGGGTACGGCATACTCACCGCCACGCCGCGCTGACGCATCTCGCAGCGGATACACATTCATGGCGTCAGCTTCGGAATCAAACAACGCTTTGAGTGCAGCCAGCCGCTCCGGATACACCTCGGCTAAATCCTGGGATTGCGAAAAGTCTTCGGCAATATTGTACAACTCCCACACTTCCTCGGGCCCATCAAACTTGAATCCCGCAAACCGTATCCAGGGCAGACGGCCATGAAAACAGCTGGCAATCCAACCATCGTGATAAATGGCGCGATTGCCTAATATTTCAAAGTATTGCGTTTGTCGCCGACTTTCTGCTGCGGGCTCGGTAAAGCAATAACGCATGCTGGTCCCGTGAATCGGCATTTGATCAACACCGTTCACGACCGCCGGCGCCTCTATCCCGACAACATCCAGCACCGTCGGCATCAAATCAATCACATGATGAAATTGATCGCGCAGTTCACCCGCGGCCGCACCCATCCCGTTTGGCCAAGACACGGCCAACGCGTTTCGGGTGCCACCAAAATGCGATGCAACCTGCTTCATCCATTGAAAAGGCGCATCCAACGCCCAGGCCCATCCGACATTAAAATGATTTTCACAGCGATCGGTTCCAAAATCCGCCATGTGTTCTAGCAGCCACTCAGGATCTTCATGGACGCCATTTTGAAACGACGGCGCGCTCCAAGCCCCATGGATCGTGCCCTCCGCTGAGGCGCCATTGTCACCCGTGAGATAAATGACTAGGGTATTCTCAAACTCGCCCAGATCCACCAACGTCTCAAAGACTCGATCGACCTGGGCATCGGTATGGGCCAGAAAGCCCGCAAAAACTTCCATCAAACGGCTCGCAACGGGTTTATACCGGTCGGGATAGTCTGACCAGCTGGGCACTTCAGCCGGCCGATCGGTTAGCCGAGTTCCCGGCGGAATGACCCCTGCCGCCAACTGCTTGTCAAAGATCGCTTGTCGCAAGGCATCCCATCCACTGTCGAACTGGCCCTTGAAGGGCGCAACCCAGGATTCATCTACATGATGCGGCGCATGAACCGCCGCGGGTGCGAAATAACAAAAGAAAGGGCGATCCGGAGCCGCCGCTTTTTGTTGCTGAATCCAATGAATGGCCTGATCGGCTAAGTCTTCCGTCAGGTGGTATCCCGGCCGATTGAGGTGCGGCTCAATGGGCGTGGTTTGATCATAAACCGGCGGCTCCCAGTGACTGGCCTCCGCCCCTAGGATCCCGTAGAACCGTTCAAAGCCTTGCCCTGTGGGCCAACGATCAAAGGGCCCGGCAGGGTTTTGCTCCCAACTTGGCGTGAGGTGCCACTTGCCAAAACAGCCGGTCGAATACCCGTTTTGCTTGAGAATCTCAGCCAAGGTGGCACTCTCCTTGGGAATCGCACTGTCATACGCGGGAAAACTATTCGCAATCTCCGTAATGCCGCCCATATGGACACTATGGTGGTTCCGTCCGGTCAGCAGAGCCGCCCGCGTCGGCGAGCATAAGGGCGGTCGTGTGAAACTGATTGAACTTGAGGCCTTCGGCAGCGATTCGGTCAACGCCAGGCGCTGGAATGGGACCACCAAAGGTTTCAACGCTCCCGAAGCCCACATCGTCCAGCATGACGATGACAACATTGGGCTTGCCCTGCGCGGGCTGAGAGAGCTTTAAGCGCTGGGGCGTTGCGTCTTCAAACAAACGCTCGATCTTGCCTGCGAATGGTGGATTCTGTTTTACTGTCATGGTTTTTACCTATTGTGAGTTGCGCTAACTCGGAGCCCCTCGGCCTGAATCGTGGCCGAAATGATCCTGACAAGATCAAACTGCAACGATATTGCGATCGCTATCGCAGCCGCAGTATTGCTCAATATTCGCAACCCACGCCTTGATCGGACCCAGGCAACCCGCCATCATGCTCTGAAACTCGCCACATCAAACCGTGACAACAGTGCCTGAATCTGCGTCGTTTGATCAACGCTCAAATTCGATTGCTCTGCCAGTACACCGGATAAAGCGGTCTTACCCGCCAGCAGTTTCGCCCAGGTTGCAACCGGCAGGGTCATCTGCAGTTCACAATCTTGCGCTGCAACCGGCACGGCAACCGAATGACGAATCAGTAACCCCGCACTCGACCCATCGTCAAAAGTAAAGCCAAGGCTCCCGTAAAAGTCCGTTGCGGCGTCTGCATCCAGCAGCACCCGTAAGATGGGCACCCAGCGCGCGCCCTGACCTGACAACACCTCTTGCTCACGAAAACGGTGGATCCGGAATCGAGTCAAATCGAGACTGCCCTCCAGCTCAAGCGCCCGGGTTAAACACCAATTCCGAATATTCGCAGCCGGCGAGCAGAACGCAACCTGACGCAAGCCCGCGGCCAACCGCGCGCGGTCTGATTGAGCATCCTGAGCCGCCGGATCACTCACCAGGAGTTGGCCCAACTCCAGCGCCCACCGATAGTCCTGCGCTGAAAGCGCGGTATCAAAGGCCGCTTGCATCAAAGCACGACCACCAAAAGCCTTGATCATCCTGGTTGCCCGCTCATCTGGCGCGAGCGGAAATAGCTTTCCTGGGTCTTCATCAAACCAACCAAACAGACCTGTGTACACTTGACGCACGTGGTGCTCAACGACGCCATAGAGTTGTTGGGTATGAAAATCCGCCTCAAAAACGACGGGCAATTTTATCTTGTGAATCATCTCATCCAGGCTCAGGCCTAGGTTTGCGTGGCGTACCGTTTGGTCCCAAATGAACTGAATACTGTCGCGATAGCGATGAATGCCGGAAAGAATCTCCCGGCGGCCCGACATCGGCGGACCATGGGCACAGATTTGATGCGCTACATTCAGGCTAGCGAGATGGTCAAGGCCCGTCAAAAGCACCCTTGGATCGCGGTACTCTTCTCCTCGAATGGCGAATACATTAAACAGCGTTGGCCAAAAAATATTGTTCACAGCCAAATCAAGTTCAGGAAAATGGATCGTCACAGAATCGGTTGCATCGGATGGTGCCGGCTGAAAGATCACCTTCAGGCCCGCAATGGTCGCTTCATGAGGCGCCCCAAAGGTATGGGTTGCGGGCATATGCCCACCGGTGTACGGCGCGTGGTTCGGATTACGGTAGAACAAGCCCAGGCCAATATTCACCCGTGCATCCTCACCGACCTCTGGCAACATCATAGCAAACTGATGCACCATACCCCGAGAGCCTCGAGGTCCAACCTCACCCCCAAAGCGGGTCAAGTTTGCTGCAATACCTTCATGACCGTAGATCGGGAAATCAGCGTCTCCGCGATCGCTAACAATGGCCGATGTGCCGGCGACATAATGAAAATGGCTGTAGATACACGCGACAATGGGGTCAGCGGTATGCTGTCGAAGTTTTTCGATCGCTTGTGCCATCTCCTCATGACACTCACCGGTATCGATGGCGATAATGCCTTCGGGGCCGCGGATAAATGTTTGATTCGACAAGCCATTACCGACATAACACCAGGCTGCGTCTCCCACAGCATAAAACGTTTCCGCTAAACGGTCGGTATGAGCAAGATGCTGCGCGTGGGCGCTTTGTCCATTGGGTCCGCGCGATTGCTCATGGGGTCTAAAGGGATTGGTCAAGGTGGGCTCCAGAATCGCTTAAACAAGCAAGATACCCTAAAGTTGGTGCAAGCCAAAGTGATCGCGCGCCCGAGATCAGATGTCAGCCCCGGAATCCGCTGAATGACCCGAATGCGCCCGGGGGTCAAGCGCCGCCGGAACAGGTCAATATTTCGCCGGTAATATAATCGGACTCCGGCAACGTCATTAGATAGATCGCGCCCGCTGCCTCATTAATTGTTCCAGCACGTCCCAGGGGCACCGTTTGCGCCAATGCATTTCTCTGCTGGTTCGACAGGCCCACCCGATAACGCCGATCGCCAACTGTAATCTCGGGAATCGAGTCGCTGTATCCTTGGGTTAATCGCGTTTCGATATGACCAAACGCCACGGCGTTAACCGTTACGTTATACCGGCCCCATTCTTTTGCCAGCGTCTTTGTCAAGCCGATAACGGCCGCTTTACCCGCTGCGTACCCAACTTGGGTTGCGCTACCTTGGGTGCCACTCACCGAGGAGACATTAACGACTTTCCGGCAGCATGCGACGCCGTTGGCTTGTCTCTCCGCTTTGGCCACCGGCCGCATCCACTCAGAAAAGGCCTTCAAGATTCTAAAGGGCACCGTTGCATGAATATCGATCATCGCTTGCCACTGAGCCTCTGAATGATTGTGCAAAGCGCCGTTCCAAATATAACCTGCATTATTAATGATAATATCAAGACCGCCAAAAGCTTGGAGGCCATCCTGGACCACTTGTTCTGGCAGGCCCGTCTTGGTCAAATCGCCGGTCAAAGGCAAGACGTCAACCTCAAATGCGCTCAATTGATCCGCCGTGTCCGCCAAAGCCGCTTCATCAATATCTTGAATAACCAGATTCGCACCCGCCCGAGCCAAGCGCTGTGCGGTTGCGCGTCCTATGCCTTGTCCTGCTCCAGTAATCAACGCGGTTTTTGAGCGTAAACTCATGAAATGCTCCTTGGCAACGATTCGGGTTCATGACGATTTTGAGATTGTTGGTCGGGTGCGTTTTTTTAAGCGGCGATCGCGAAACGCCCGTCATCTTAAGTAGAGGGTCCCGCTGTCACGGCTTTAAAATTAGATCAATCATCGCCGGTCCCATTCAAAGCTCATTTCCGGCGCTGTTAACGCCCGGTATAGTGTGGCGGCCGCTTTTCGATAAAGGCTCGCATGCCCTCTCGGGCATCTTCTGTTTTAGAACACAGTAACTGGTTTCGATTTTCGATCGCGATCGCCGCCTCAAGGCTTGCCGCATCAACGGCCAAGTTTAGGCCTTCTTTGGTGAGTCGAAGTCCCATCGGAGCGGTTAACAACATCTCATCAGCAAAAGCTTGAGCCGCTTCAATCAATTGAGCTTCGGGTACAACTTGCGAGACCAAGTTGGTGGCGAGTGCCCTGTCAGCTTCAATAAACCGACCGGTGAGCATCAATTCCGCTGCCACCGTCGTACCCACAAGGCGCGGCAGAAAATAGCTTGTACCCATATCGCAAGCCGACAAGCCGAGTTTGATAAAGGCCGCATTCATGCGCACATTACTTGCAGCAATCCGAACATCTGACGCTAAGGCAAACGCAAAGCCGCCACCGCAGGCCGGCCCTTGTAACATGCTAATGATCGGTTGAGGGCACCGCCGCATTTTTAGGTAGACCTCAGCTAAATAGCCTTGGAACCCCATCCCCTGGCCAAACGGCCGAACATTCTTGGGATCACTGGCGGCTTTGATATCGAGTCCCGCACAAAAAGCCCGGCCACGCCCCCCCATCACAACAACCCGAGTGTCTGAATTCTCCATCAGCGCATCGAAATAGGACCGCAATTCGGTCACCATCTCGGTCGTGATCGCATTGAGCGCATCTGGCCTGTTTAACCACAACCAATCAACACCGGCTTGGTGTATCACCTCGATCGTTTTAAATTGACTCACAAAGTCCTCCCGTTATTGTTGCATGCCACCGATGCGCGCAACCAACCCCATTAGCCTGCGCTAAGCTATGAAACCAACAACCGCGAAGACAATAAGCCCCACCAGCAACCCAATGTTTTGACCCAAGCCGTTATCCGCCGTTTCCTTTAAACGTTGCGCCACGGTTTCTGCTGGGTCTGCGCCATAACTGACTCGACTGATCACGGGGAACTCAAAAACACAAACATTCACAGCAACCCCCGTAACGGTTGCAAGCAATGCGGCGTGTGCCAAAGACCCAGCAGGTAGCGCCAGCAAAACCATTACAACCAGCAGCCAATTCGCAATCGGCCCTCCCAGACTCATGGCCAAAAACTGAGCGCGAGAATTCACAGCCGTTTTAAAATTGAACATGAAAAAAGATTTTCGCTCCTTCAACACGGGTGACACTGCGCCGCTCAGTCGCGCGCCACTGAAGTGTCCCCATTCGTGAGATAGAAATGCGAGCGCCGAGCCACCGAAAAACCCACTCGCGGCCGCGATTAAAGCGACCAGAACCCCATCGTGGGCCTCTGACCATGCTTGGCCACTGCCCCATAACAATACGATCCCGGTCGCAACCGCACCATGTTGGAACGCAACCGTTTTGAGTCGCGTACGATCTCGCTGTCGCTGTTGCTGTCTTTCATCGGATGGCTCATCGCTAAGCCCTTCTGAAATTATTTCTGACATTGATGTGCTCCTACTTTAGATTTGCGCTGGATCATGAAATCTTCCCTTGTTGCCTGACAAGGATCACCCGCACTCAAGGGGTCAAGGCTGATGCACGCGGATAACCCTGTAGGAATCGTGCGATTCGCATCTGATACTTTGTCATTCTCGGCCAGGCCTCATTCTTAATGTTAAGCCTGCCTTGCATACTTGATTTGAGCAACCCCAAAACAAGGCCGTAATCTTCATGCCGAGCTCAAATACAATCTGCTTGAGAAACACCCCAAGATACCTTGCGCGCGCTCGGCGGCTTGATAACCCTAGGTTTAATAACCGCTTGTTGTGCTTAGTTTGTTGATTGGCGTTGGTCTCACGACAGACCCTACGCCTGCACAAATCAAGGGTCACCCAGGATTTTATGACCGAGCAAAACCGCCCAGATCTTAGCCTAGATTTAACTCAGATTTCAGGGCCGCTAATGGGATACGCAGATGGACCTCAAAGGAACCCGGCGCCGCCTCGAGCGTTAACATGCCGCCCAAATCTTGCGTCATGGTCTTGGCCGCTGCTACACCAATGCTTTGTTGCTGCGCCACCACGTCGTTTGAGCCGAAAAAGTCCGTAACCGCGGCCTGTACCGCGGGCTCGATTGTCACACCGCGACAGCGAATGTTCACCACCAGTGCGCCATCTGCGGCTAGGCCAAAAACATCAACCCTTGAATGCGTTGCGTTCGACGCCAACTGCTCCGCGAGAAACTGCGCTATGGATAAAAGGATCTTACGAATGACTTGCGGCGCGACCTCGAGCTCATTTACCCCAGCACCAATATCCGTCAGCAACTCAGTACCTGTTGGCACAACGACCTCTAAGGCTTTCACAAAATCTAAAATCAAACAATCTGCCGTTTCTAACTCAGAGGTCGTCACTTGGTTGACCCCAGTAAAGGACTGCATCTTCTCTAGTAATTCTGTACAAGCTCCGATCGCGTTCACAATTTTCACAAGTTGACCACTCTTAGATGCATCGGCCTCTTCCAGCAGCGCGGTTGCATACCCTTCGGCGATACAAAGCTGATTATTAAAATTATGCGACATCGAGCCGATTAAAGATGACACCGCTTGATATTTTTCTTGCGCGATCAGCTGTGCTTGTGAAGTCTTTAAACGCTCCATCAGCGCCTCAACTTTCATTCGCTCGAGATACAAGTCAAGAAAAACCTGAACCTTCGCCCGCAGCCTTGCCGCTTCAAGCGGTTTATACATGACATCGACAGCGCCAATGCTGTAGGCCGATCTCGGAATCTCAGACGCCGTTGTGTCTGCGGTCAAAAAGATAATGGGCGTCAATCCATTACGGGTTTCAGTCCGAATCGCCTCCGCCGCTTCGATTCCAGTCCGACCCGGCATGTGAACATCGAGCACAATCAATAAAAACTCATGCTCTGTGCATAACGTTTCCGCCTCGAAACCGTCATGGGCTTTTACGATATCAACATCAAAGGCCTTTAGCGCAAACGCCAACAGGATCAAATTCTCTTCGACATCATCAACAATAAGGACTTTGGGTCGGTTCATACAACTTCCTGATTCACGCACTGCGGACGCCCGGTATGGATCCGCTTTATCGAATCATAATATCAGAGTCGCACTCTAATTTGAGCCCTGAGCATCTCACGGTTTGGCTTACCAAAATTGCTGTTGTCCTTTGAGTAATCGACATCCACTTGGAGGTGATTGGTCGGCTCAAACCGGATCCCGAACGAGTGGGTTTCTTGATTGCGTTTCTGATTACCCAGCTCAAACACGAAGCGCTGCACGTAAGCTGTCCATTCGCTGTAGCCGTAGGTCCATTCCGCCTCCAACAAACTCCGACGAGCATCAATCGAGCCATTGTGTCCCTTTGAGATCTGACCTTTAAAGGTCCAGCGCCGAACATCAACGCGGGCGTCGATCCCAACCCGATCCCGCGAACTGGTTACACCATTGCCTTGCCAAAGCTCCCCTTCAACAACCGTCAATCCTAGGTTGTACCAATGATTCATAGCCGTTGAGAATCGTGCGGTCAGCAAATAAGGGTCACCATCGTTGCGCCATTCGTTACCGCTGCCGCGAGTGAGCGTCACATCGTATTTCATTTTTCCCGTCGCGCCGTCGAGCATCAGTCCCCAATCTGTTTTATGGCCACCATCCACAGCGTTATTAAACTGTTGGAGCGTTTGATTGGTTTCATATTCGCGCTCAAGCCCATAGGGTAATTCAACATGGCCAATGGCCATCTGCATCGATCGATTAAACATGGGCGGTAGGCGGTAGTACAGGTTGCGAAATTGTAAAGCAACATCGTTCGGGTCATCAAACAACCCTGGGTGTGGACTCAGGTGAACCGCGCGGATCAAATAGGGTTGAAGCAATAAAGTACCAACATCTCGCCCCGCTACCGAAAACGTTCTAAAAAAATCGACGCCAAAAAAGTGCAACATCGAGCTTTTATCATTCACCTGATTCAAGTTGATGCGCGTACTGAAATCAAATGCAAGGCGCGTTTCTTCATCAACCAGATCGGCCTGCGCACTCATTGCAAGGCTCGACAGCGCCAAAACACATCCCGCGCGCTTAACTCGAGTCAGAAAGGTTTGAATGCTAAGACTCCTGTGAAAGTTTTCCATCGAGATTCTCCTCATAGGTTATTTGGGTCGTCGGCAGGACATCCTGAGCGACTTGGGGAATAGATAATGGCCAAAGCCAAGAACGCCAAAACTTTGCGTCGTTTGTTTGATCAGCCGCATCGCTTGCTGCTAGCAACCGCACCAATCGCGGGCTTTTTATTGAGCCGGCTGCTGCGAGCGTATTTGCCCTCAGCAACGGCGGAGCGAGCTCATCGGTCGTTAAAACAAAAGCCGTACAATTTGATTCGATGTCGAGTTGCGCGCTCAGCCAATCAATCGAATCGTAACTCTGCAACGGCAACTCAAGCCGGTGAAAAAAAGACTGGATATTGCTGACATTCAGAATTTCTTGATCGATGTAAAAAACCCACCGATCGGCAACCGCCGCCGCGCTCAATCGTTCCACCCAATCAAGGTACTCAAGCAATGGCGGTAGCAGGACACAATCCAAGGAAAGCTCGAACCGGCTGCCCCCGTCAGACAAAGCCTGGTGCGAAATTAAGCCACCCAGAAGCCGAGCATATCGCTGTGCGGTTGCAAGCCCCAAACCGAGCCCACCTTGGGCAACCTCACCCCCCTGAACAAATGGCTCAAACAAGGCATCTTTTGAATCATGTGGAATACCCGGTCCCTGATCTGTTACGACCAAATGAAAACAATGGCGATCCGAAGCCAACGGACGCGATTCGATCGTACAGACGACGGGGTGACCTCGCCCGTATCGCAGTGCATTGTCAATCAACACCTGCGCGATTTTTCGAACAGCACTGGGGTCTGTCTCAACCTCAACATTACTCAGACCCGGTGTCTCAACTCTAAAATCGCAGCCTGCTTGCGTCGCTTGGGCGCTAAAGCCAGACTCAATTTCGCGGGCAAAGTTATCGATAGAAAGCCGACTCCAATTGATTTCGGCTTTTCCTGAGTCGAGCATTGCGTAGTCGAACATTGCCGAAATAACCTGCAGCAATCGATCACTGCCTTTTATGATCGATTCAACGGCCGCCGTTTGCTCAGAATCAAGCGTCGTCTCCGACAACATCTGAGCCATCCCAGAAAGGGTATTAAAGGGCGTCCGAATCTCATGCGACAGGGTGGTTAAGAAACTCGACTGCGCCCGTTGAGCGGTTTGGGCAATTTCGGTCTGCAAGCTTAAGGCGCGCGTTCGACTGAGCACCCGCGCCTCGAGCTCTTGATCAATCAGAGCCTTTTCGTAAACCAACGCGATGATGTCGGAAATTTGCTGAAGCGCTCGCAAGTTTTCAATCGAGCGGGCTGGAATCCGTAAACCACTGATTTGTAGAAATCCAAGCGGCGCGCCATTTGCAGAAACGCAGACTAGGACATCTGAAATAGCGACCGTGCGAACAAACTCGGCGGCTTCGCCTTTTGATAATTCGGACATACTCAAAGGCTGCGCCCCCCTGCTGAAGCAGCATCTGAGTTCGTCGGTAAACGGCAACGAATTGGGTTCGACTGTGTTCCCATCACCGCGGCGTTGCAAGCGCTGAGCGTCTGTCTGGGATTCCTGAACTTGCGCACCGTCTGAAGGCACTTGACACCAGATTACGTCGTCACACTCTAATATTGATCGTGTTGTTTCGACCACAACCGGCGGGATCTGCATCGCATTGACATTTTTCATCAACTGCAATGAAAGGCTGCTCACCAATCGCTGGATCTGCATTCGATACGCGAGCCTGCGATCAAAGGCTTCTAACGACGCAGACAACAATTGATACTCAGCAGGCCCTTCAAAGGAGACCTCAAGCGAACCTTGCTTTAGAACAGCTGCTTGGGCGTTCTCGCTCAAATGTCTTATCGGTCTAACGAACTGATTCAAATGCACTCGTAAGATGATGAGCAGATAAACCAAATAGATTGCGCCGGACAGCCATTGTTCACGGTCAAGTCTGGCTCGCGAACGATCATACTCCTCACGCGCGCTTGACTGTCGAACGTCACTCTGGGCCCGTAACGAAGCTATCGTATCAATTACGATTTCAAGCTCCGCATCGTAGGTCGCCAGGTACGCATTGACATGATTATTCAGCGAGTATTCGTCCAAGCTCGGTAAAGACTCAAGATCGGACCTAACACGGGCCATTGCCGCGCGCGCCTGTAAAATTTTGGGATTATCTATTTTAAGGTTTTCAAGCCGCTGACTCACGAGCGTATTTTGTCTGAGCGCGCCATCGACTAAATACACTTGGCCAGAGGTGTAGATCAGATCAGACGTTGTCATCGATTGTTGTATAAAAATCTCAAGTTCATCGACATCCCGCACCATATTATTGGCCTGCGCCAAGCTGCCCGACTGGGACTCGATCAGGTTCAAATTCCAAATGAAGTAGTAAATAATGCCCGCTGCAGGCAACATTAACGAGGCCGTGAAGACCAAGATATGTGTCAAAACAGATAACTGTTTCAGCATGCTCAACAAGACGCCTCGTGACGGCTTAACCGGCACCACAGCTGCCGTGATGGCAAGTGCCAAGACAGGCTGAGCAATCGACAACGTTTAATCATTTGATTGCCAAAAGGCATCCGTCAAAACCAGTGTTTTCACAGCTGACAGCACCATGGTTTTGTACAAATTTTGATTCGAGACGGCTTGGGGAGAGACGATCTCGCCCGCCTCATTAAAAAACTGGGACAGACCTGTCGTCGACAAGCCCTTGAAGTAATCCCGAAAAGCTGGCTCTTCGGCCTCGGAGCAGTACCCGCCGCGACAACGCTGGAAGGTGTAATCAACTATTTCACCTTTAGCATTCAAAGCCCAAGCGATCTCAACTAAGCCCCAATCACCCGGCTCACTGCGCACGTGCACGAGGCCCAGCAAATCTTGCGCGTCACGGATGTAAAACAACGTATGTTTGCCGATCTCTTTGGCGTGCAAAAACACCGGGAGGCCGCGATCTTGTAGTTGCGCATTCGCAGCGGCAGCCTTAATGTCTCTGACTTCCGATTCATAAGCGACATAGTCTGGATAGAGCGTTTTAATTTGTTGGACAGGGTCCCGTAGTGCGCAGAAAGCGACACCATAAGCGTTTGTTGACACCACGACACTGACAATGAGTAACAACCATTTCATATACCGACCTCCTAAACCTGGGTTAAATCTGCGCATTCAAACCGCGTTTGTGCTCGATCACGCGGCGACAAACCGCACGTCCGCCTTCTTACACCGTATAGGTTATGCCCTAACAGCCGAATTAACATCGGACTAAAGTACTAGATCAAATACCCGTCAATCACCCGCCAGCGCGTCCAATCCGGACCGTCCACACCTGCTGCGTGCGGGCCTTTTGAATCATAGGCCCGTCGAGCGGTGGTTGGTGCGCCGCAACAAACCCGAGAAACACGACCGATTCCTAGCGCATTGGCACGCCGATTGGCGCCGCTTTCAGGATAAGTTTCACCGACAGGGCTAACAGACTCAGCGGTTGACGCCGCCGAAGGATCGATGCTTCACTCAAAAACAATCAGCGCGCCTGACTGTGGCGCAGTAAAGGATCTATCGAGGCCAGACAGCGTCAAACCGGCAGAAGGAGGGCAAGATGCGAACAACCCGTCAACGAAAAACCGCTTGTTTGTCTTGCCGTCCTGTTTGCCAAAGCGCGCGGTGGCTGCTCGCGCTGCTGATCTTCTCAGCTGCCAGCCTCGCAACGGCTGACAGCGCTTTAAAACAACTGCCACTCATCGAAGGCAGTGGCACCTACAGCCGCCCGATTTCAACCACCAACAGCGAAACCCAAGCCTATTTTGACCAAGGTTTACGATTTGCCTGGGGATTTTATTTTCCCGAGGCAATAGCCTCCTACCAGACTGCCAGCCAACTGGACCCGACCCATCCGATGCCTTTCTGGGGGCTCGCGCATGCGATGGGGCCAAACCCGAACAGCCGTTATGCCCGTATGCCGGATGACCCAAAAGGCGAAGGTGCAAAAGCCATCGCGGCCGCCTTTGCTCACATCGGCCGCGCAACACCAAAGGAAGCCCAGCTTATAATGGCCCTTCACCAACTCTATGACCAAAGCCAGAGACCCAAGGCGCAGGATCGCGATACGGCCTACTTAGCGGCGATGCGCGACCTAAACCGGCAATATCCAATGACCCGGATATTGCCGCACTGTATGCGGGCGCCTATATGTCAATCGGACGCTGGGATTACTGGGACAGCGACGGTAACCCCAAGTCCGAAACAGCCGAAGTTGCGGCGGCGCTAGAACGCGTCATCGCGGCAGGGGTACACCACCCGGGGGTGTTCCACCTTCACATACACCTTATTGAAGCCTCCAACGAGCCTGAGCGCGCGTTGATTTCCGCCAACGCACTCGAAGCGACGATGCCCATTGCCGGCCATGTCGTTCATATGCCCGCCCATATTTTTGTTCGAACCGGCGACTTTCAGCGCGCGATTACCAACAATCAGCGCGCGCTGGCCGTGGATCAAACCCTGAAAGCAATCTGGGGTGATCATCCCCTTCCCAATCTTGGCACCTACCCGCTTGTCCCATCGTATTCACGCCCCCCACGCGATCGATTTCATCCGCTATGCGGCGACCGTTCAAGGCAACTATCAAACGGCCATTGAGGCCGCCGAGCAAACCCTCGCACTGCTGCCTAAGCGCGCGGCGCGCAATCCGAGACACCAAAAACAAATCGCAGCACCCTGGTTGGTACACAAAATTTTTGGTCAATGGCCTCGCGGGTTCTGGAAATCAAACGCCCTGCTGAGGGTTCGCCCTACTCTGAGCGGCATGTGGGCCTACACACAGGGCAGCGCGCGCATCGCTCAGAGGGCTTTCAGCCAAGCACGGGAACACCTGGCGCAGCTTGAAGCCTTCGTTGAACTCAGCCGCCGAGACACCGGCCAGGCTGGAGCGACCCCCAATGCGCGCATCTTAGAATTGGCCGCTTTGAGTCTTCGCGGCGAACTGCTTGAGGCAACGGGTGATCTTGACGGCGCCATTAAAGCCTTTGAGGCGGGCGTTGCGCTGGAGGATCAGAACAATTACACCGAGCCACCCGATTGGCCCCAGCCCCTTCGCCATTATCTTGGCGCCGCCTTGCTCAAAGCGAACCGGGCAGCAGATGCCGAGGCCGTCTATCGACGGGACCTACAATGGAATCACAATAATGGCTGGTCGCTCTTAGGATTACAGCAAGCGCTCTTGGCACAAGGCAAGACTGAGGCGGCGAAAATTGTGGAAACAGCGTTTGATACCGCCTGGCAATACTCAAGCATTGCGCTTGAGCGCTCCCACCTTTAGACGGCAGGTCGTTTTGATGAAAGCCCACCGTCGCGGATTGGGTGGTGCACGCGTTTTTCCCGGGTGCTGGCCGCCGTCGCTCTAAAGCGATTAGATTTCACAGACTTCAAAAACAGGGACCTGCGAGGCGCTGCATTTGCAAGATATTGCTGCAGTTGTTCGCTGTCTTGCGCCCGCTGCGCAAGGCGCGCATCCGCGTCCACGCTTGAAAGCGGTTCAATGATTGCCTCAAAGATTCGCGCCTCGTACTCCACAACAATGCGCGGATGCGCGAGCACGTTAAGCGCCCAAATCGGTTGTTTAGCGCGACCCAGCATTCGTTCCAAACAAAAAAATACGCGCGTCTTCAAGCACGGGGATTAAAGGCACATCAAACCGGTTACCCGAGCGTGCCCCCTTGGTTTGCAGCAGGATCAACGGTAACCCTTCAAATCCTGACACCTTGCCAGCATTCTGGCGAAACTCAGCGATGACCCTTGGGTTTAGCGTGCGCCAATCCATTTTTTATCCCCTATGCGAAGCCCTCTTTTTAACAGATGTTAAGCACATGCGCCTAGCCCAGTTTTCAAAGCAGCCCGGCACCTAAACAAGCAGCTTGAGTCTGCGAACGAATGGCGTGATCGTTGTCAGCGATCTAACCGCTCAGTTAGGTCAACGCCCTTACAGTAGGTCCCGGCCAACCGCTTAAGGCAAACGTCCTAAGCAGGTGGCACGAAAACCTGAGTAATCGCTGCGAATACCGACTTCGAAAACCGTTTTTTTATAGAACATTCTCTTTGTCCACGGGCCGGTTAAACGGTTTGCAATTGTCTCGTTGGGGGTTGATCGTCTTAGATTCTTATAACGTGATTACGTCAACCCTTTCTTTTACGAGGATCCAACAATGCGACTCGGCTATATTAATATCTTTGTGTCCAACCTTGTGCAATCGGTCCAGTTTTACACCGAGGTGCTTGGCTTCGAACTTGGCGCCTTCGAGCCCGAATTCGGTTACGCCCCATTAAAAGGCGGCGCAGTGCCCCTGGCGCTGGCAGAAGATCTATCCGGTCAGTTCGTCGGGATTCATACGGGTGTTGGTCTGATCGTTGACGACCTTGACGCCGCATACCAAACCCTCTCGGCCCGAGGCGTCCACTTTGACATGGTACCGACCCGCCAGCCTTGGGGCGGCGACTTAGCCTTGTTTCAAGACCCTGATGGCAACGTTTTTTATCTAGACAATGGGGCACATCCCGCCTGAACCCGATTCTTAGACGTTAGATCGCCCCTATGGCCATTGCGCTTGGCTTGATGCGCCACAATCAAAACCCCTTCTTACGACGTCGTTTTTAGGCTGTCTTTCACCCTTAATCTAAGCCTTGCGTTGCGCAAACAGCCTTAACGAATAAGGCCGCCCGTTGCCCTCTTTGTGTTATGCCGTTAACGGTCATCGTCAGCGCCCCTTTCGGTCTTGATCCCGTACTCTGCACGCGCCAAGGCAATCGATCCCCAAAACAGTCGGTCGCGATGCACCTTACAAAGCGGTTATGCTTAAGGTTCAAGATCAACTCGAGCGTTTTATGGACATTGACTTTTATTGGGATCCTGGCAGCACCAACACCTACTTCGCTTGGCACCTGCTGAAACCCATCGCGGACCTTCATGACGCGCGAATCAAACCGCACTGTTTCAATTTGGGATACGTTTTCCGGCAAAACCGGTATGCCTTAACCGATGAACCACTTGCCAAAATGCGGAACCGGAAACGGGATCTGATGCGCTGGGCCGCACGCTACGAGCGACCCTTTAGGATCCCGGATCAGTTCCCAATCAAAACCAGCCGAATTCTACGGGCCGCCGTTGCCATGCGGGCTTGGAATCAGGAAGCGGCCTTTATCGATGCGGTCATGACCCAGTACTGGGAGCAAAATGATCACAGCATCGCAGAGCGATGACGCTTTAGTGGCGCATTAGCCCAACAGTTTTCGATTCCAGAAGACCAATTTCGGACGGCCTTAACGGCGGATGAAACAGGCCAAATCGGTCATCAACGAAACCCAAGGCGGCTTGGATCGAGGCGTTTTCGGGGCGCCAACAGTTGTCATCGAGGAGGAGATTTATTGGGGCAAGGATCGGATGGCTTTCATTGCACGGCATTTGGAGACGGGGCAAGCCGAGCGGGCAGTATCCGATCTAAACTCTGGCGCAAGCCACGCTCTGGCGGTTGCGCGCAAGACCGTCGCGCACTTTGGCTTCTAAACCGAGATCGATGCGCTTAATTGGCTAGCGCGACGACGTGCCTTAAAACAACTGTTCGAGGCCTTCAGTAACTTAAAGGCGGCTGTTGATGACGACTTCTGCGCCAAGTACATGCTTCGTCCGGTGACCGAACGCGTTTTCGCCCTACCACGCGTGCGAACCGCCTCGGCAGCCATGCCACGGCGCCGACATTCGGCAACCAGTCGCAACTGGGCCATTGGCGACGCAAGCCTCTGCGCGCTTATGCCTCAACGGCCGCGTCAGCGCGCTTTTCAGGCGCTCACCAACGTGCTGCAAAACCTGCGAAGCAACGCGCAGCGCGGTCCCGACGGCCGGGATCGTATCCGAGTTTTAAGCCTCGCGCGTCAGCGCCGACGGTTGCATCTGCCCTAGCTTGGGCGACTAGTTACTATCTTGCCACTCCGCGCGCGCAGAATCAGACACCCCGCCGAGCCTGATGCTCGGCACCTTAACGGTCACCGGTGAAACGCTGAACGAGCCTGAGACGATTGAAGTCTTTCGAGGCATTCCGTTTGCTGCGCCGCCGGTTGGTCCCTCTGCGGTGGATGCCGCCCCAACCCCGATCAGGCTACCCCGCAGCAATTGACGGCCACGCGCTTTGCACCGGCCTGCTACCAAGGCGAGCACATTACCAACTGGTACCAAGACGTCGTTCAAGACTTTGGCGGTGACCCAAGTGTCGTCAAACCGCCTCAGGTGAGTGAAGACTGTTTATACCTCAACCTTTGGCGACCTAAGGATGAAACGGCGCCTTTGCCCATTGTTGTTTTCATCCATGGCGGGAGTAATCGAGGCGGCTTTAGCTATGAACCCAATTACCTTGGCCACCGTTTAGCAGCGCAAGGTGTGATCGTTATTACAATCGCTTATCGCGTAGGGGCCTTCGGCTTTTTTGCGCATCCAGCGCTCGCTGGCAGCAATTTTGGACTGCTGGATCAGATTCAAGCCTTAAAGTTTATCCAACAACACAGCCAAGCACTCGGCGGCGACCCCAACCGCATTACGATTATGGGTGAATCGGCTGGCGCCAACAGCATTAACTTCCTAATCGCCTCGCCCTTGGCCCAAGGCCTCTTCCAGCGCGCGATCCATCAAAGTGGCGGCTCGGCAGTCGATAGAGAGACCGATCCAAGCCCTGCACGCAAATTGGGCGCTCGTTTGACCCAGCAGCTCACAGGGTTACGGGGTGAAGCCGCGCTGGCGGCTGCAAGACAGCTGCCGCCGAATGAGGTCCTCGCGGCCGCTGAATCGATTTATGACGGCTTTTATTTTGACCCAGTTGTCGACGGCACGAGTGTTGTCATGCCCCCAAGACAATCGCTGGATACGGGCGCTTTGGCACCCATCGACCTGCTCATCGGCACCAACCGAGATGAATGGCTGATGTACTTAGATCCCGAGCAAAAACTTGATGATTGGTTAGCCGAGCATCTGAGCGACGCCCAGCGATCCGCTGTCCTGCCACTGCTGTCCCAATTTTCATCAGCCAGCCGCGTCCTTGATGTGCTCATTACAGCGCAAGCGTATGTTTGCCCGTCCCTACGGTTGGCTTCGCACCTAAGCAGTATCAATAAAGCAGTGTATGTTTATGAATTTAATAAGGTTCGCCCCGGCAAGATGGCCGCAGCGATGGGCGCCTACCACGGTGCAGAACTGCCCTATGTCTTTGATACGCACGACGAATGGCTCCCGACCGATGACAGCGATCGCGCCCTCACGGCCCTGATGCAGCGCTACTGGACCAATTTCATCAAAACAGGCAACCCGAACTCGAGCGCGTCGCTGCCATGGCCGCCTTATCAAACCAGCACCGAACAGGTCTTGCGCCTTGGATCGCGCAAGTGATGTTGGCACCCCATGCCAGCGCCGCAATTTGTCGGGCCCTGCAGTGGATAGCTAGGCACACACCTAAGAGCGCGCATGACAGAGTGAGAAAGGCTTAAAATACGCATTTCCGCCGCAGCCCAAGACGCGATTTTTCTGGCACTTGCGCTTTTATCGAGCGCCATGATGCATTACGATTCAGCGGTGCTATTGAAAATGTGTACAGCTCGGCGACGACACTTTGACATCACCACTGATCACAAGCTGCTGATCTCACCATCATCATGAACTCGGATCACGATATGACTTATACAAAGCCGACATCCCCAACCATCCCTTTCGTCGAAGAATGCTTGGTTAGCAGCATTGCCGCGGCCCTTGGCACGACCAGCAGTTGGTTTCAGCTATCGGCGCAGAAATTGAAGAAGTCGTGGTCACGGCACGACAACGTGCTGAGTCCTCGCAAGACATTCCGATGATGGTGCAGTCTATTTCCGGTGAGGAAATGGAAAAGCGTGGCATCACAACCTTGGAGGACTATGCTCGATTTGTCGCGGGCCTCAATATCTCAACGACAACGCCTGGACAAAATACCATTGTCTTTCCGTGGCGTCAGTGACGGCGGTGGTTTCCTTGTTGATCCAACGGCCGCCATTTATCTCGACGAACAGCCCATGTCGTCACCTCAGCAGCGCCCGATGTCTACCCGTCGATCTAGCCCGAGTCGAAGCACTTAGCAGGCCCGCAATCAACGCTCTATGGCGCCTCCTCACAAAGTGGCGCTGTCCGGGTCATTACGAACAAACCAGATGTGACGGAATCATTCTGCCAATGTAGGCTTTGGCATGGGCTCAAACCCGCAATGGCGGTAGCAGTTATGAGGTTGACGCAACGATCAACGTTCCCTTAGCTGATAAGGTTGCCATCCGCTTATCTGGCTTTAAGCTCTGAAGATGCAGGCTACATCGACAACGTGCTTCGGACAACACGTTATGATCGACAAGTCTTTGGAACCGGCCTTGGCGGCACTAAACCAAATGCGTCTTTGAAGCAGAAGACGATTAACAGATGTCGAGTGGCAAGGTGGCTCGAGCCGCCGATCCGCTGGCTGGTGAACGATGCGTGGACGGTGACTGGAACGACCAATTTCCAAGATATTAGGCGGCAGGCGGCTTCAACGACTATGACCCCAACATTGGCGATCTAAATACCGTCAAGTTTGCTGAAGAATTTCGCACCGACGAATGGCTGCAAACCAGCCTGGTGATTGAGGGCGATTTAGGTTTTGCCCAATTGGTCTCAGCGACCTCCTACTACGATCGCGAGATTGTTATCAGCATGACACGCAGTCCTATGCAGCCTACTTCCACTACGCCTTTGGCCTCTATTACGGATACGCAACATACGACTTCGGTTTGGAGCCGACAGGCTATTTGGTCAATGACCAGAATAACCAAAGTTTCACCCAAGAGATTCGATTATCTGGTATGACCGACCGAATTAACTGGACCGCTGGCGCCTTCTATCAGAAATCCGAAGAGTTTTGGGACTTCCTGACCTACGTAGACGACTATCGCAACTCGCCTGCTTTTGAAGCTTGGAGCTACTATTATCCGGGTATCGCACCAACCGACGTCTGGTGGAACAGTTTTCAGGGTACTGAACGAACCGATAAGGCCGTTTTCGGTGAAATCGATATTGAAATCAGCGACAAATTGACGCTGTTGTTTGGCGGGCGCTGGTATGAGGTAGACCGCGAGATGTCCTACACCGTTGAACGTCCGGATAGTAGAGTTAATCAACAATTACCGGACAGGACTGCCTCGGATGATGGTTTCATTCCCAAATTCGGTTTTGAACTGAACCTGGCCGAGGATGTACTGTTCTACGGGGTCTATTCAGAGGGTTATCGCGTCGGTGGCACCAATCGAGGCCGAGGCATTGACAAGGGTGGACCCACTTTGCCGGTTGCTTATGAATCCGACATTCTAGAAAACGTCGAGTTTGGTCTTAAGAGTCAGTTTTGGGGCGGTCGTGCACAATTGAATGCGGTGTACTACACGATGGGTTGGAAAGACATGCAGATCGAAGTGACCGATCCCAGCTTTAACCTCGGCATTCCGTTTCAGATTGTTGTTGGTAATGTGGGCGATGCAACCGTTGAAGGCCATGACATCGACTTCAAAGCGCTGGTGACCGACAATCTAGAACTTGGCTTCAACTATACGGGGATTTCAAATGCGTATGTGGAGGCGCCGGCTTTTTATGATGAACCTCGAGCAGAAGGCGGCAAAATTGCATCCGGCCTTGAGCCCACTTCGGCACTACCCTTATTTGCCGATAGTTCTTATTCATTGTATGCCCAGTTAACCGGCATCAATCTATTTGGCGGTGAAGGCGCACTTCGTTTCCAACACAATTATGTCGGCACGAGCCTTAACCAACTAACCGATGGCTTCACATCAGCACGCTTAACACAGGGCGACTACGCGATGACCGATATTGTCTTTAGTTTGGATATGGATTCTTGGCGAGCGCAAGTCTTTGTCCACAATCTGGGCGATGAGCGCGGCATCACTTATGAAGACTCCCAAGACTTTGATCAGCTTTGGGGCCGAAACAGCTCGAATGTGATTCGCCCACGGAGCTTTGGCGTATCCTTTAGAAAGTATTTCTAAAGATTCAGATCGAGTCATTCTTCGATAAAAAAGGGCGCTGGGCGCCCTTTTTTATATGCGCCTTCCGCTTTAAAACCGTTTCATTCTCGCGGATTGATGTAAGGCGTGAGCTTAATTTAAAGCGGCCAATTCATAGCCCTAACCCGCTCAACGTCGCTCACGTGCGTTATTCGGCATCAACGACTAGGGCACCTCGGGATTAGAATGGCCAAACCTCTAAACCGTGAATGGCATTCCGGATATCCATGGTTAAGTTAACGCCGTCAAGTCGGCGGCTCGCTTGCAAATCATAAAGCGTAATCGTTGAGGGCGAACTTCCCACCGCGACGATTGATCATCAATCACACAAAGTCCGCGCGCGAAGCCCTGCCGCGCTACTTTACTGCTATCAACGCCCGCATAATCCAATTCCTGCTCGGGATACATCATGATCTTTTGAACAAAGATTGACCCGACCGATCCACAGCGCGAACCACATTGCTCGCGGTATCATTAAACAAAACCCCGCCTTTAAACGGTTGCGCATTGTGGCAGCCCGTTGGCAAGACTACAAACCAACGTCACCTGCATTTCAGCATTGACCCGCAACAACGCGCCGTATTCAGACCGCTGAAAAAAATGCCGGCATCGGAGACCGAAGACCATATTGATATGATAATTGTTGGCAAACGGCGGCCACCCCGCGCGTTCGGGTCAAAGCGCTGCCCGATCCAATCCTGGCCATTTTTACTGATGTACAACCCCAAATGAACGCTCGAGTATTGAGATTAAAAACGAGCAGTGAGTCATAACCAGTGGAAGTTAGGAATAATAGATGATCCTTGCGACTGATCTCATGACAATGTTTTAAGTATTCATTGCGATAGGATGCGATCAGCTGAAAATCGGGTGAATAGCAAAAGAGCTCATCACTGGCGGCGATCCAAACCGCATCCGCCGTGAATTCAATCCCTCGTAAGCCCCGATCCCAACCTCGTCCAGCGAAGTCGATCTCACCACTATTCCAGTCGATAACCTGATCAACCTGCTGCGCGCCAAAGTCCACAAGATAAACACCGCCGTGGCTTTGTCCCTTTTGACTGCCCCGAACCACGGACGTTGCAATGAGCTTTGGTAAGCGCACGGTCACGACCCCGGTACCCACTGATCCTCGGCCGGCAACACCGGCGAGAGCACCTGGCGCAATTCGTCCAAATGCGGACCAAAACGTTTCCAGGTTGCAACAGAGCCTTGATAGATTGGCTGCCGGACCTGCTCTGAACTCGCAGTGCGCACTGCCCGCTTTGTTTCATGGAAATTCACGCAATCCGTCTTCGAATTCAAGACCACAAAAATCCAAAATGCGACGGACCTGGGTCTCAAGATCGGCAACAACCGACTCGTATTGCACATGCAGTACCTGGCCCGGCAGCACATCATCCCAATGTGCCATCAACTGCTCATACTCTAAATAGAACTCGCCCAGTTCAAACAGGTCATAGGTGAAGGTCTGCCCTTTCGCAAAGTGCTGCTTGAAACAACCGATGCAACTGTCCATCGGATGCCGACGGGCATCAATAATTTTTGCGTTCGGCAGTATGGCCTTGATAAAGCCAACATAGGCGAAGTTATTCGGCATCTTGTCCGTAAAAAACGGGGCTTGCCCCCTGTGCCTTTGAGTTTGGGCCAGATATTGCTCGCCATAGGCCGTCAATTCTGCAGGCGAAAGCTCCGGTATCGACAGCGGGAACGACCTTCCGGAATGTTTATCGGTGATCGACTGCGCAATCATACTGATATCCGGGAGTTCGCTCGTGCCATCAACCAAGCTGTGACTCGCGAGGATTTGCTCAAGCAGCGTTGAGCCTGATCGTGGCAGATCCCAATATAAAAATTGGATCCGATCGCTGGGAGCCTGCGCCGGTTACGCTTGCTGGTCAAAAAATGCACGTCCGTAAACGCTCTCTTTCATTTTTTGATGCGCAATTTCAGTTTGTACAGGGTCATAAGCGATACTGTCTCGATGGGTCTTCGATTTGCCAGAGCGTAGTAATGGCAAAGACTGATCAAAGTCCTTCTTGTCCTCATAGGCCTTACCCAAAGTGAACGCGAAATGGACCTGGCAGTCGACGGGCAATCCGGGGCTTTTCAACCGATGATGCCATGTCCGTAATCTCCGCATCAGTAAATTGAAACGTTTTTAGATTCGCTAAGCTGTAATAGGTCTCGCCAAAATTCGGCCTAAGCTCAATCGCACGCCGATAGGCTGCTATCCCGCCCGCCTGATCACCCACAGTTTTCAGCACGTGCCCCAAGCCAATATGAGGCGCCTGTAAGATCAGGATCAAACTTCACGGCCATCTGGTAAGACTCAATAGCACGTTCAGGCTGCGCCGCCATCGCAAGCGCAGCGCCTAAAAAATAGTGCGTTACAGGATTAGTCTGATCGAGCGACACCGCATGCTCAAGCGCTGACGACCGCCTCTTCGTACCGATTAAGCTCTTTCAGTACTGAGCTCAAGATCATGCCAGGCTGCGACAAACCTGGGCGCAATCTCAGTAATTTTCAGCAGCAACTGTTCCGCATCGTCATAACAGTGCGCGTTGATCGCGATGCGGGCCAGTAAAAGCGCTGCATTGACATCCATTGGGTTGTTTTGAATCATCTCTTGCGCGAGTTGCTCGGACGCTCGAAATTTCCCTTCGGCAAACAGCGTGGAAGCTTGTTCTAGCTTAGCCTGCGCTGGCGACAACGCAGATGCCTTTGCCAACGGACCTTTTGAGCCGCCTCTTGCCGTCCCAGCGCTGATAAGGCGCCGCCGAGCTTTGTGAAAACACCCGCATTATTCGGCATTAACGCCGCGGCCTTTTCCAGTAACGGTCAGCGCCTGCAGCATGCTTGCCCTGGTTCAGCAGGACTGTTCCCAGGTCCTCATGGGCACGCGCATGACCCGGGACCACACGTATGGCATGACGTAAGCATTCCTCAGCTTCCTGCCACTCATTACGCTCCGCCAAGATGGTGCCAAGCAGCGCTCTAAAATTAACGTCGCCCGGGTCTCGCTGAATAGATTCACGACACAAGGACTCTGCCTCGGCTCGAGCACCACTTTTGAGTAATGTGATGACACGCTCAAAAACCTGACGGGGATTTTTCTGATCAGACATTGACGTTCTCTTTTAAACCGATGAAACAACCCAAGCCGCTGAGCTTACGCCAGAGTTTGCCACAATCTAAGCGCGCCGGCACAGTCTCGACAGCTTGCCTCCGACTTCTAGTAACTCTAAAGTGCTGAAAGCGGCTGAACTGCGCGCGCCTGTTCGGCCGACGCGACTGTAAGGATACCAAATGACAACAACAAACCCTTTTGACAATACTCGATCACTACTGATTAGCCTTTATATGACCCTCGTGGGTTACGGCGTCTTAGTCGGTATTCCCGTAATTAGTACCGCATGGGTCACGCTCCTCGGCTTTTCAGAAGTTGAAGTCGGCCGGGTCGCCGGCGCAGATTTAGGCGGGCTGTCCGCCGGCGCCGTCTTTACCGCTGTCATTATCGCTCAAATGAACCGTCGCCTGCTGATCGTCCTCGGTATCAGCATCGCGGTGCTCGCCAATGGTTTGTGCATCGTCTTTGTCGATTATGACCAAGTCCTTTGGTTACGCTTGCTGGCGGGTTTTGGCAGCGGCATCTACACTGCAACGGCCGTGGCGGCGTTAGGCGCCCGCTCGAACCCAGCCTTTGCCTATAACATGATGTTATTTGCTTTCGCTTTCTCGCAAGCCCTTGAAATGCAGGTATTACCGCTGCTCAGCATGAACGGTATTTACCTGACTTTTATAGGCTGCTTCCTCGTGACCCTCGGATTTTTGAACTGGGTACCGGCCTATGCTAACCCAGCGCCTTCTGAAACCCTGCAACCTAATGGCACTCAAGACCCCATCAAGCCATTAGCGGCTTATTTACCTTGGCTCGGCCTCACCGCAATTTTCGTGACCTACATCAACATTGGTGCTTACTGGACCTATATCGAATTAGCAGCACTCAGTGCAGCGGTCGACCCGGTCTGGATTAATCAGGTCCTAGTGTGGGCATCCTTCTGCTCCATTGTTGGCTGCTTATTCGCAACTCTCCTGAGCAATCGCTTTGGCTTGGGCCGCCCCCTATTAGTCACCCTCGTTCTGATGTCCGTGATTGTTGGGATGCTGGCGAATGGTATTACCGACACCAAATTGCTGGTGAGCGTCTTTACTTTTAACCTGCTGTGGATCTTTATCGATGTCTATCAAATGTCGACGGTTGCAAGTGTTGATGCCACCGGCAAGTTTGCGGCGCTCATGCCGGGCGCTCAAGGCCTGGGTCAGATTGTAGGGCCCAACTTGGCCGCAAGCTTACTGGGGGAAGACTTGGGGTATCAGGCGGTGTTTATAATGTGTTCAGGCGCTGCTTTACTCGGCATGCTGATCTATGCGGGTTTGTATCTTCGGCTTCGAGCAACCCCACACGTGAGCACGCCCGTAACCTAACGCGACAAGTGCCAATGTGATCCTGCGCCGCGTTCGCGCGACGAGTCCCGCAGGCGTTGCTTCATTGTACTGGCTTGACCACCTTGCCGGACATCATCACAAAGCTTGGTGCTTCGAGCACAGAAATATCCTCAAGGGGATTACCCGGCACTGCGATGAGATCTGCAAATAAACCGCTTTGAATCCGGCCAACGCGATCCGACCACTGCAATAGGTCCGCTGACACACTGGTGCCAGCCTGAATCGCCGCCATCGGGCTCAATCCTGCTTCGATGAGCGCAGCAAACTCGCGGGCATAGGCCTCGGGTTCGATGTTGTAGCCGCCAAGATCCACCCCCACCACCACTTTCACGCCAGCAGCATGCGCGCGGCCGATTTTTTCGAGCCACTCATCTCGATAACTCAAATAGGCATCATCATTCTTTTCCTGCGCGAGCAACTTATCCGTGCCGGCGTAGTAGTCGCCTACGTAGATGGTCGGGACATAAAAGGTGCCGTGCTCAACCATCAATCGAATTGATTCGTCATTGAGATAGGTACCATGTTCAATCGACCGGACGCCGGCCTGGATCGCTTGATTGATCCCGTCGGTGGCGTGGGCATGGGCGGCAACGGGCACATTGTGTCGAGCCGCCTCCGCCACCGCCTCAGCGAGCTCATCTGGGCTAAAGGCAACATTGCGCGGATCATCGCCGACGGAATGAAAGGCGCCCGTTACCAAAAGCTTAATCCAATCCGAGCCATACTTAATTTCAGTGCGAATGGCTTTCCGGATCTCAACAGGGCCGTCCGCAATCAGCCCATCGGCGATCAGCGTTTGTTCTGGCGAGCCATAGTTAATATCGCCGCCGCCCCCAGTGATGGAAATATAGTGCGCGGCGCCGGTAATTCTAGGCCCCACAAAAACCCCTTCAGAAAACACGCGCTGCAGATCTTGATTACCGTAGAACACGTCGCCATCGCCCATGACTCGGATCGTGGTCCAACCATGAGCAAGCCAACGCTGCATCGCAGCCAGCCCTAAAAGCGCTTTATAGGCAGAAGACGCGGTGAGATGGGCGGTCTGATAATTATCGTCATATAAAAGCGGATGCTCATGGGCATTGATCATGCCCGGCATCAGCGTCATCCCTTGCAAATCAATGCGCTCATAGTCAGCAGGAATGAGATCTTTGGCCACCAGCTCGACAATCCGCGCGCCCTCGACTAAGACGGCTACCTCGACCTGCGCTGTATCCTGAACCCCATCAATCACCTGATCCGGCACTAAGGCATAGCGCTCAGCGCGACTGTCCAGATAGCCTCCCAAGAGCACGAAACCCAAACACGCCTGCAAAAGCCATCGATTCATAGCGTTCTCTTCCTTTGGCCCAATTAACCCATCAGTCACCCCACAGGAGCAGGCCCAACCCTCTCGGCGCAAGCCAATTCATCCTGTGACTATTCTATGGCACACTGACCCGAAACGGCAGTATTGAAACCTATGGACATTGGCGTGCCCCTAAAGGAACTCGGATCTTACGATATCGAGCCCCTCAAAAAATTGATTCTGGCCCAGCCGGAAGCAGCTTGGTGGGGCAATCAATATCGGCAATTAGAATACGAAGTGCATGAGCACACCCAGTCAATCGTTATGGTCTTCACCGATGGCTCAGGTTGGCCGAACATCGAGGTCAAGCAAGAATCTGGCTGGGATCTCTTTAAATCCGCTGCGCTACCTCTTATGCACCAAATTCTTGAAGATCACTATCCACCGGGCGGCACGATCATTAGGGCCATGGCGGCGCGTTTGCAGGCCGGCGGCATTATCAAACCGCATCATGACGGCCACCCCTCTTTTCATCATGGTCACCGAATCCATATCCCGATCTCTACCAATCCGCGTGTGCGCTTTATGATCGATGGCCGGCCCTATGCGTTCGAGGTCGGGAAGGTCTACGAAATCAATAACCAGAAGCGTCATAGCGTGATGAACAAAGGCACTGAGGGTCGCGTTAACTTTATTTTCGACTATATCCCGCCAGCTCAGATCGCACGACCTTAGTGCCGAGCCGCCAAGGTAGCCAACAAACGGCTTCAAACCACCTTGCTGGATGCCTTACAACTCAAGCTTTGATCGATGGAAAAACCCCTTCCAGGAATGTCCACGCTACGCGCTTGGCTTTGGCCCGAGTCATTTTCTTCGGCGCCAGTAAGAGGTTCAACCAAAGTCCATCAATGAGCGCAATGTAGCCATCGGTAACCGCGCCAACATTTACCGCTGCCTGCTGCATCGCGCCCAATTGCGTAAACAGCGCCCGAACCGAGCGCGCCGCACGAGCATCCGAGTCGGCGCAAATCTTTTGATAAGTAGGGCGCGACGTCGCCTCCCCATAAAAAGCAAACCACACCGCCATCTTGGTCGCCTCGGTCACCGAACGACTAAATTGAAACTGCACTAAAGCCGCCAATTGTTCGGAAGCCGATGAAAAGTTCGCCGCATTCAAAATGTCAGCTTGCCCGCGATTATATTCATCTGTGACAAATCGTAGTGTTTCGATCAACAGATTTTCTTTACGTTCAAAATGCAAGTTGGCAATACCGCGACTGAGCCCCGCTTCCTTGGTGACTTGCGCCATCGTGACCGAGGACAAACCCACCTTCGAGATACAGCGCATGGTGGCAAGGATTAATTGCTGGCGTCGAACTGCACGCGGCAGAATTACCCGTTTCTTCCCCGCAACACTGTCGATTGTTTTCGTTTGCATACCGAACACCAAGCCAGGCCAACCTTTCACGACTTCTAATCTAATTCAGAGCCAATACAAGAACAAGCCGAGAATGAACCCACGTTCATTCTCGGCTTGTTCTAACTCTGCCAACGTGGCATCCTTTTACCTTTAAACACCGCCTCATCGACTCAGGAGACGCTATTGAATAACTACGATGCGATCGTCATTGGCGCCGGTCACAATGGGCTGACCAATGCCGCCTATTTGGCCAAAGCTGGACTCAAAGTGGCCGTTTTAGAACGTAACCCCTACATTGGCGGCGCCACCGTGAGTCGAGAGCTTCACAAGGGGTGGTATTATTCCAACTGCTCCTACGTCTGCAGCCTGCTTCGTCCAGAGATCGCGCGCGATTTAGAACTCCCACGGCACGGCCTGCAGGTCGTGCCTTTTGGGGGTGGCGCGACGTTTATGCGCAATGGTGATCACCTTGGCAACTACCACGATCACGATCGTCACTACCGAGAAATGGCCCGGCATTCTAAACGCGATGCCAATGCTTATGACCGCTATACGGCCGATGTCACGAAGCAAACTCGGCTCATCCGCCCCTTTTTAATGCGAACGCCGCCGGATCCGACTTCTTTGAAACCGCGTGACCTATCGGACCTTTTAGATTTCGCGAAGGCCTTTTTAAACATGGGGGAAGCCGGCCTTGCGGACACGATTGCCTTTTGGACCAAAAGTGTTGGCGACTACCTGGGGGAGTATTTTGAAACCGATGTGATTAAAGCCCACATGGCCGGCAGCGGCATTATCGGCACCGCGCTGGGCGTTTATTCGCCTGGCACTGCTTATGTGCTCCTGCATCACTACATGGGCGATGTGGACGGCAACGTTGGGTCCTGGGGTTTTGCACGGGGCGGGATGGGTGCTGTCGCGGATTCTATTGCGAAAGCCTTTAAATCTTATGGCGGTGAGATCATCTGCGATGCAGACGTTGATCAAATTATGGTCCGCGGCAGAAAAACCACCGGCGTCGCCCTGCGCAATGGCGACGAATATCTCGCGCCGATTGTGGTCTCGAACCTGGATCCAAAACGAACCTTCCTCGATATTATGGATGCCAAGGACCTGCCCGCGGCAGTTGTCAAAAAAGCTGAAAATTTCAAGATACGCGGCTCTTCCGGAAAATTAAACATTGCCCTTGATGGGCTGCCCATCTTCAACGGCCTGGATCCTAAGAACCCCGTGATGGCGGGCGACCTGCACTTTACCGACTCCTTAGAGCGACAAGAACGTGCCTATGACGATTGGAAGAACGAAACCTGGTCGAAGGACCCTTACCTCGACATGATGATCCCATCGCTCACCGATCCCACCATGGCGCCACCCGGCAAGCACATGATGTCCGTGTTTGTACAATATGCGCCGCCGAAAATCGATGGCCGTGACTGGACCGCCGAAGACAAAGCTGGGTTTGAGAAAACCGTGATTGATCAAATCTCAACTTATAGCCCGAACTTTAAGGATTTGATTCTGCACTGTGAAACGCGAACACCCCAGGACATTGAAGCCGAAGTCGGATTGACGGAGGGCAACATCTTCCAAGGGGAGTTGACCTTTGATCAGTTGCTCTTTAATCGCCCTTTTCCAGGCTACGCGCAATACCGTGGTCCGGTCACTGGCATGTATATGTGCGGCTCGGGGACTCATCCTGGCGGCGGCGTTATGTCTGCGCCTGGCGCAAACGCAGCAAGAGAAATTCTGCGTGACTTGAACAAACCCAATACTGTCCCGGGAGGCTACGCCGATGACTGATTTTGATGCCATCATTATAGGAGCCGGTCACAACGGCCTGGTTTGCGCCAGCTATCTCGCTAAAGCAGGTAAAAAGGTCTTGGTACTAGAGTCCCGCGCGGTGCCCGGAGGCTGTGCCGCAACCCACGAATTCGCACCAGGCTTTCAGGTTTCAAGCTGCGCTCAATGGCTGTATCAGCTCAGCCCAAAAGTTGTCTCAGACTTAAAATTGCCGCAGCACGGTTTGGCCTATGCAGCCGAGGGCCTTGCGACCATCGCGCTCGATGAAACCGGTGACCACTTGCGTTTACAGGGTGATTCGGCGTCGGGCGGCGGGATCTCCAGTGAAGATCAAAAAGCGTACGCGGTTTTTCGGAAGAAAATGCGCAAGTACGCAAAACTGATGAAAACAGCCTATGACACCCGACCGCCGAAACTCGTGGAACATGATTTTCGCGACAAGATGACCTTTGCCAAGCTTGGGCTGGGCATGAAGCTGTTGGGTAAAGACGACATGAGTGACCTCATGCGTCTGATCTTGATCAATATTTTTGACGTTATGAAAGAAACCTTTGGGTCGTCAAAACTGCAAGCAGCGATCGCGCTCGATGCGGTTATCGGAACCCCGATGGGCCCACGATCCCCAAACACCGTTTTCACTTATCTGCACCGATTTCTCGGCGAGGTCCTTGGCTTTGAGGGCGCAACTCAGGTCAAAGGCGGCATGGGCACGCTGGGTGCAGCCTTGAGTAATGCCGCCACCGATCTCGGCGCGGTCGTTCGATGCAATACGACCGTTGCAAGCATCGACAAAACGCACGATCGGGTCACCGGCGTCACGTTAAGCTCTGGCGAGTGCATAACGGCCAAACTTGTGGTGTCCAGCGCAGACCCCAAGACAACCTTCAAATCCTTGTTGGGTTATCACCATATGGAGGCAGGTCTGGTTCGTCGAATCGAACAAATTCGCTTCAAAAGCGGCACGGTGAAAGTTCACCTTGCGCTCTCCGGCCTCCCGACCTTTACCGGGCTCGATCAAAGCGACCTAGGCCAGCGTCTGGTGATTGCACCCAGCCTGAACGCCCTGGAGTCAGCTTTTAACCCTTTGAAGTATGATGAAAGCTCTGAGCGGCCGGTCATGGATATCAGCATGCCAACGATTCACGACCCAAGTCTTGCGCCAAACGGGCAGCATGTTTTGTCCGCCATCGTGCAGTATGCCCCGCTCAACCCTAAGGGCGGCTGGGAGGCCCTACGGGCCCCCTTTATGACCGCAGTGATTGCAGAACTCGCGCGCTATGCGCCCGACATTGCCTCACTGATCACGGCGGAGGAACTGTTGACCCCCGCTGACCTTGCAGCAACCTTCGGCATGACCGGCGGCAATTGGCATCACGGTGAACTCACCATGGATCAGGTGCTGATGACGCGACCCGCAACCGGTATTAGCCAATACCAAACGGGCATTGCCGGTCTTTATCTTTGCGGCGCGGGCAGTCACCCCGGCGGCGGCCTGATGGGCTTGGCCGGAAGGAATTCAGCTCAGGAAATTATTCGACAGGGAGAACTGGCATGAACTCACCCACGCGCGCCACCATGCTGTTAGAGACCCCGTTTCACTCACGGGTAGCCGATCGCTGTAAGATCAATGACTGGGGCAATTGGATGGGCTACACGACCCCCAACGCCTACTTCGATGTGGAGCTTGAATACTTTTCAATTCGGAGCACGACCGGGGTGTTTGATCTGTCCCCCATGAACAAGTACCGGATTCAAGGACCCGATGCGGAAGCCTATCTGAATCGAATGGCCACACGAAACATCTCCAAAATCGGGATCAACCGAGTCGGTTATACCGTTTGGTGTAACGATGCGGGGATGGTGATGGATGACGGCACTATTTTCAGGCTGGGCGAATCCGACTACCGGCTGTGCTCTTACCAGCGCGCCATCGACTGGCTGCTTTGGTGCGCCCTGGGCTTTGATGTCACCATTACCGATGAGACCGAAGACCTAGCAGCGCTTGCCGTTCAGGGTCCAACGTCCTGCACCTCGCTCACCGAAATGGGTTTGACCGATCTCAATACGCTCAAACCATTTGGAATGCGCACCTACGATTTTGAGGGCGAAAAACTCATGGTCAGCCGCACGGGTTTTACGGGCGATCTTGGGTATGAAGTTTGGGTTTCGCCGGAAAAAGCCGAAACCCTTTGGGATCAACTCTTTGATGCGGGCAAGGAATATCTGATCAAACCATTTGGCAGCTATGCACTGGACATCGCGCGCATCGAGACCGGATTTATTCAAGCTGGCGTTGATTTTGTCCCGGCTGAAGAGATGGTCCGCCCAGGTCGCGCGCGCAGCCCCTTTGAGCTCGGGCTGAGTTGGTTAGTGGACCTTGAAAAGCCCCTATTTAACGGCAGAACGGCCCTGCTCAAGGAAAAAGCCAAGGGCTCACGCTATCGGTTTGCCATCTTAAATGTAGATGGCAACAAACCGGCCGATCACTCCTTTATCTTAAAAGGCGACCGCCAGATTGGTACCGTGACCTCGGCCGCTTGGTGCCCGACAGCGAAGTCCAATATCGCTTTTGCCCAACTCGAAATGCCAGAAGGCAGTATTGGCGAGGAATATGTTGCTGAGATTTACTATCAGCGCGAACTTCATTGGACGCGCCTATTAGCGCCTTGCAAAGTCATCGATGGCCCCATTTTTAATCCGAAGCGACGCCGTCAGACACCGGCGATTCCGCATTAAGACGTTTGCATGCAAACCCTGACCCAACGAACTCCGGGAGGCGCCCATAAGTGACTTTGATTGCGACGGATGTTGATGACTCAATCGAAAAATTACGCGGCAAACTAGCAGCTGAACTGACCCGCCCTAACCATGCGATGGATCCTTACTTTTATCGATCACACTTGGTGCATGACCGGGAACTCGAACATCTGATTTTTAAAAGTTGGATCTACGCCCTGCACGCGAGTGAAATCCCCAATAAAGGGGATTACCAGCTGCTCGAGATTGGTGAAGACTCCATCATTATCGCCCGAGATCATCAGGGCGTGCTCCACGCCATGCATAACATCTGTCGGCATCGCGGGGCCGCGGTCTGTGAGGCCCCTTGCGGCAATCGAAGCACGTTTGTCTGCCCGTACCATGGGTGGGTGTACAATTTAGACGGCTCGATGCGCGCGGCTCGAGAGATGCACGTGGCGAGCGATTTCAATGCCCAGGATCACGGCCTGAAAAAAATAAAGCTCGTGAGCTATATGGGGCTGGTCTTCATTAACTGTGATCCCAATGCGGCCGACTTTTTAGGTCCTTTGTCGAACTTGGACAAGCCCCTCGGCGCCTATCAACTCGAGTCGGCCAAGGTCGCTCATAAGAAGACCTATCATATTCCCGCTAACTGGAAGCTGGTGCTTGAGAATTACCTCGAGTGTTATCACTGTGCCACGTCGCATCGAGCCTACGCAAAGATGCACACCTTGAAGGATTTAGAGGAAAACGTTCAGCCCGTGGTGAATGCCATGCTCGCTCGCAGCGATGCTGTGACCGGCGTCGATGGTATGAGCACCAGCTATCGAAAAATCTATCTCGATGCCGAAGGATTCGGTGCCTGCAGCTACACCAGCCGCTATGGTTTGTTTGATGGCTATCTGACCGGTAGCCGGGATGGACAACCCGTCGCGCCGCTTATGGGTCAGATCAAGGATTATGATGGCGGCGCGGGCGACTATCAGATGGGACCGCTTACCTTCATGTTGAACTATCCCGATCACTGCGTCTTGTACCGCTTCTTACCCCGAACCCTCACCACGACCGACGTCGAGATCGTCTGGTACGTCAATGGGGACGCGCAGGCGGGTGTTGATTATGAAGTCGAAGACCTAATTTGGTTGTGGGACCATACGACTCAGGAAGATGAGTACATAATTTTGCGTAACAGCAAAGGCGTCAACTCGCGTTTTTTCGAACCCGGACCCTACCACCCTGAGTTTGAGGGCACCCTACAAGACTTTGTCCATTGGTATCTGCATACGCTTCGCCAAACTTTACCGGGTCACGCTGCCCCGTAATCAATTAGCCGCGCCATATCCATTGATGCCGGTCCCCAAGGACAGTTCTGTTGCTGGACGATTCCAAGCCGTCGCGCGAATATTCCGATCACGCGCTTCTATGCGCCAGCGCTCGATACAAACCTGTCGCCGATTTTTGCCCACCTGGCTTCGACAAAACAATTGAGCTCTGCCACCTGCCCCATAGATCGTAACTGGGCGGATTGGCGACAACGCATCCTTGCGTCCTATGCTCGCAAGCAGCGCTCGAGGTTCCGACCAACAAGCCCGTTTTTCAACGCACTGCAGTAGGATCTGCGCCCCATTCAGGGTCACGATTTGGTTTTGACGAAGACAAGCAACTGGCGCGTCATAAGCCGCCAGCGCAGCACCGCATTCAAATCCAGCGCGTTCAAGTTTCTTAATTTGCTGCTCTGGCGTGAATGAAACCCGAATATCTAAAGCCAAAGCACCAGTGCTTGCGCCAAACTGGAGCAAAATAACGCCGATCAGTTTCGTCAAAAGGTTTAATTTGTACATTACTGCTTTTCATATGCCGCTTTAAAACAGTTATTGACTTTACAGCATCGGGCAACGCTTTGACTTTCAGACCGCCTAGTCCTGAGTCGAATAACGCCAACAAAAAATGCTGGAACTTGAAATCCCGCAGCCTATGCAGGCTATTATTATCGGTTTGGTAAAGAAAGAAGGCAGATTAGGCCAATAAAATGATCAATTCGCGCAATAAATTCTCGCTATTTACTCATTAGCGCAAGTTAGGCGTTATATGCGTGCTTTTAGGCTTGATTTCAAAAAGAGGCATAATAGCTTCACTTTGCGCGAATTTAACAATTATTGATCCGCTACTCACCCAAGATGTCCGTAAAAGCGCCCTGCTAGATCGGTCTGCACCGCACGCACTCAGAGCATTCTCCATCGAGGTAATTCGGCCTAGCGGCCGCAACAGGCCCTGCATCAGGCGATGGTTAAACCCAAAAACCGTGAGCGCCGCCAATCAACGCAACAGACATCAAAACTCGTTTGGTGCTGGCGGACGACACTGGCGCGCAGGTTAAGCCGTAACCTCATCATGATTGGTACCGTCCTCGATCGCGGTGCGCCACTGCTTGAGATTCCATTCGATCGCCCAGAAACCACCGATCCACAACGCTTGATCAAAGGCGTAGAGGTAGTGCCCTGTGACCAGCCAAAAGAGGCCATCGATGATCAGCACGCCGTAGCCAAATCGAGCAATGTTTGCGAGCAGCACCAATCGGCCTTCGATTACGGCCGCACTTTGAAGCCGCACAGACAGCTCGATGGCACAAACCACCAAGAGCCAGATGAGCGCATCTTGCAAATCGATCCAGGTATGCCAACCCGCTAATTCATAGCCTGGCGCATCCGTGACCACGTTGGCTTCCAAGTAAAAGAGCCCCACGTCAGACGTCAACGCCGCGCAATTGTCACGGGTGATGCGCTCGTACGCGAGGTTTTGACTGAAAAAAATGTCTTGATCCGCCAACGCACATGCGGCGACCGGTTCAGGCGCAGCATCTAGCTCTAAATAGTTTTGGGCGGCATTTAAATTGGTAACAATTGTGTGCGCCAACAGGACGTAACACATGAGCCGCAGCCCTTGCAGGCTGCGTCGAACCCACCACACGGACAATGCCTGATAAGACAGCCAATAGGTTTCAAGCTCAAAGGCCAGTAGCAAGCCAAGCCAACCCAACTCATCGATGGTCGTGACAAAAACCCGCGTCCAAGCCAGCAGCGGACTGTCCGCGCTGAGCATCAAGCGCGCTTGCTGGGCCTCTTCAAAAAAATATTGCAGGAAATTCAAAATGAGTACGGCAAAGATCAAATATTTGAGGGTTTGACCTGCCATCAGCGCCTGAAGGACCTGCCCTGCCTTTCTGCGCCCCTCGAGTTGTGTCATCGTTGCTCCGCTGTCATCAAGGGCTTATCCTGTATCCGATCAGAGACTTACTTCGTATCCGAGCCATAGGCTGTTTGAAGTTTAACGCAACCCATCCCATGCATTTTGTGCTGCGCCGTGTTGCCGAATCGATCACTGAAAAAGCGGGCTTACAATTGCCTTTAGGGCGGACCACCACGAGCAAGCTACTGCCGCTTTCTGTGATTCTAACCAGCAGGCGTTTTACGCTGCACCCACGCCTTTTCCCGTCGTGACGTAAACATCGCACACTGAACGAGACCTGTAAAACCCTATCCTTGCGCGCACTCAGGCGCGATGGCAGGGGCTACCGCGGATTCAACCAACGCGCCACCCGCTGAGCGCCATGATCTACTCTTCTCATTTTTTTGAACCGGCTCTTCTTGAGCAATAGCCTCAATCAGATCCAGCGATAGCGATGATTGGCGCGCATCTATCAATTGTCGGGCATCAAAGCTTATCGATTTGCAGCGTGGTCAATCAGCGCAAATCAATTGGCGGTTTGCTGATCCATCGGCTATGTCAATTCGTTAACAAAACCCTGATTGACAGCGGGTCATCCCAGCCGCAAAGTAACCCCACACGGCTTCTAAAAGGAACATTATGAACGCGCCCATTCTCGCCCCTGCTGCGGTTTTAATTCTTTGGTCATTGATCATGCTAGCTTGGATGGCAGCCACCCGGCTTCCCGCCCTTCCCAAAGCGGGCCTGGACCTGTCAGGCGCCGGCGGGCGCGGCCAAGATATTGACCCGCAGTTGCCACCAAACGTTGCCTGGAAGTCCCATAACTACGCACATCTTATGGAACAACCGACCTTGTTTTATGCGGTCGTGATCTTACTGACGCTAGCAGGGCAAGGCGATGGTCTAAATGCTCAGCTTGCTTGGGCCTACGTTGGCCTCAGAATCATCCATAGCCTTTGGCAAGCTTTGGTGAACACCATACCGGTTAGGTTTGGCTTGTTTATTTTGTCGTCAATCTGTCTGCTTACCCTGAGTATCCACTTGGTGATGGCGACCCTGTTATAACCGTTGGCACAAAACCCGAATCCAGAGGCTACGCCAACAGCCTGCCGCGCATCAGCCTCCCAGAATATTCAGGCACTCTGGCGTCGATCCAGCTCAGCTCGAATCGAAGCGTGAACGGCTCGGGTTATTTTGTAACGCGTCACCAAAGCGATCGGAATCAGGTACAGCAGGGGCAGTAAAACCCCAACCGCAAGGCCAAGCCGAAAAATCATGTCCTCCGGGACCTGATTTGGGTCAACTTGCGTCGGAAACGCAATCAGGGTCATCAGAAACCCGCCAAACATAATGCCAATGCCGCTGACCGCCTTACCTGAAAAGGACAATGCGGCGTTGAACATGCCCTCCTGACGATACCCAGTCTGCAGCTCATGTTGATCTAACACATCGGCTAATAGGGATGCTGAGATGACCCCCTGAATCACCGCGATGGCAACGGCTATAACCCCCATCCCAACTAAGATCATGAGCAGCCTAGGATCGCCATTATTTGGCAGCAAATCGAAAAATCGAAGATTGATGAGGGTAATGCCGTCGAGCAGCGCAACCAGGGCGCAGACTAAAATGATCGACCTCTTTTCCCATCGCTTTTGGATCAGGGCAATCAGTGGAAAGGCGATAAACGCGCCGAGTGCAGACAACGCAAACCAGCGTAAATCCGCCGTATTAAACCCCCAAAAATAGGTATTGATGTAGATTCCAAGATTGACCGTGGTGCCACCTATGGCCGAAATCATGATCACGATCACAAAAATTAAAACAAACTGGCGATTCTTCATCGACCGGACTAAATCCCGAATAACAAGCGACAGGCTCAATCGCTCGCTCACGTCCACATGCTGCCGCAAATGTGGCACTTGGTTTAGCGTCAGCAGGCTGGTCGCCAAAGCGCCACCGGTGAGCAACAACCCAGCAGCCAGCCCAACCAGCGGGTAGCCGGTCAAGTTCATTTGGCCAACGGGAAAGGCCTCCGTGCTCGGCAGTAAAAAGCTGTATACAAACAAAGGAAACGACACCCCAATCGCCCAACCTACGGCATAGCGATAGGCCATGACCGAGGTTCTTTCATGATAGTCATCTGATAGTTCTGAGGCGATCGCAGCCCAGGGCACGAAATACAGCGTCATCATGCCCCGTGTGAGCACCATGCAGGCCAGCAGCCAGCCCATCAACCCTAACTCTGATAAATCAGCGGGCGGTGAGAACGTGAAATAAATGCCCAGACCCAAGGGCAAGGCCGCAACCAGCATCAAAGGATGCCGCCGACCCCAACGACTCTGTAAGTTATCGGAGTAGGCGCCAACGATCGGGTCCGTTACGGCATCAAACACCATGGCAACGGCAAGAATGACGGAGACCTGAAAGGCGTCCAAACCCAGCAATTGACTGTAGTAAAACAAAACCAGGGTATTGATGACCCAGTTCTTCACCGTGTCGGGAATCGCACCCAAGCCTTGATAAAATTTAACCTTAAACGTTAAGGGGCCAGATCGTTGCGTTCTTGAGTAAGTTGGTCCCACAGGCATCCTTGCGCTCGCTTTAACGTCAAAATGTTCGTTACGTTTCGTTCATTCCTGCCAATACTAGGTTGCGCGCTACCATCGTTGCCTGAGCCGTCATTTCTAAAGCTACGAGCCCCAAAGCCAAAATTCTCAAAGCCATCATTCTTATCATGATGATCGCAATTATTACTGGGGTTTATGGCCTGCTAGCTTATCAAAGGTGTTTAATTCCCGTTCAGCCAAACCTGCCTCAACCGCATCACGCCGCAGGGTTTCATAGGAGAACGGCACAAGTACTTGGCGGCGCGTGTGCACGACATTCACTAAAATTCCCCACAAATTCAGCGCGATACAAAGGCCGACGACCCAGGGTTGAATGAGTGGCAGGAAATACCCAAACATCAAAATCTGTAACCAAAACTCGGGTTTCGTCAGGAGGACGGTGATACCCAAGCGGCCCGGCATGAGCGTCATCCAGATGGCCATCATAAGCAGCGCCAAGCTCACAAAACAAAGTTCCAGTTCAAAACGGGTAACCGCGCCCTCGATCAAGCCATTGAGCGCAATAAAGCCCAACAGAAAACACAAGCCGCCGTGCATTTTATGGCCGACCTTCTCTTTGATCATTAAATAGCTGTTAGGGGTATTGCTAAGGGTCATCCACGGTTGGGGTTTGACTCGAAAGTCATCTATGATTTCATACACGCCAATTCCAAGGTAAACCAACACTTCAACCCACAAGATTCCCTTTAATAAAGGTGTCAGGGGATATAGTTCTGTCGGGGACAACATGTGCGACTCCTTAGCGCCATCGATCGCCGTGGCGCGCTGACTTGTCTCTTAGCGTTTTACCTACTTGGCATCGATTGCAGTCAGATCCTTTAATGCAAGCTTTCTAATTTTTATTGTTCTATTTCTTATTGTTTCGGCGCCTTTAATGCCTTGCAAAACCATCCCGCCCATTGCCAACAGACTAGCGCTGTCAAGGCGTTGGGTCAAAGCCCTCTTTTTTAGAGTTTTCCCTTCTTTAACTGCAACCTCAGCCCACCAACCGTGCCGGCGCCAGCTGCGGCAAGATTGCTACCTGATGCGTAGGTACTGCTTCAGCAAGCACCAATCGGCAGATGAGATCAGCCATCGCGGGCGCGCTTTGATAGCCATAACCGCCTTGTCCTGCAAACCAAAAATAGCCTGCCAGCCTGGGGTCAGCGCCAACGACAAAGTTGCCATCCGGCGCAAAGGTTCGAAGGCCGGCCCAACGGAACTGAACTCGTTTTACCGGTAGGTTGCACACCCGCTGGAATCGATCAATCGCCAACGCAATATCAAGATCTTCAGGCTGCGCGTCACAGGGCGCGCTCAGCGTTTCATCAGCCGGCGAAACCAATAAGTGCGCCCCCTCAGCTTTAAAATAATAGTCCTCCTGGATACCGACACACATCGGCCATTTGGCATGGTTGAGGGCTTCTGGCACCTCAATTAAACAGGCCGTCCGGCGTTTCGGCTGCAACCCAAGTGGCGCGAGCCCTGCCAACATGCCAACTTCATCTGCCCAAGCGCCTGCGGCATTGACGATGATTCTTGCGCTGGCAACGAGGCCATCACCACACCGAACCTGCCAATGCTCACCCAAACGATCCAGACCAAGCACCCGGACATCGGTCTGAAGCGTGCCACCGCGAGCCCGCAATTGTTTCAAATAGCCTTGCAGGATGGCGTGAACGTCCAAGTCACCGCCATTGAGGTCGAGCAATCCCCCTGAAACATTCGAATCAATTATCGGGACTTGGGCGCGAATGGCTTCTAGCGACATCCGTTCTAACTCAGGTTGGTTTGCTGCCAGGTCTTCAAGCAGGCCTAGCTCGTTTTGTCGCGCCAAAAACAGAGAGCCCCTCGGTTTCAGCAGATCCCTCGCGAACTCAGCAGGTGGCGTGCGGTAAAATCGGTGACTGTCGACCGTCAGTCGCCGCACCGCCGCGGTGCCATACGCGGGCGCAAAGTAGGCCGCAGACCGGCCACTGGCGTGATAGCCCGGTTGTGATTCGGCCTCAATCACCAAAACCTTTTGCTTGGCAGCTAGACTCGCCCCTGCGGAGACCCCGGCAATGCCGCCGCCAATCACGATCACGTCAAATTCTGGCACCGACACCACCGAATCATCCTGTTTTGCTAAGGCTTCAGAATAACCGTCCCCTACGGGTTCGCAAAGTCGCGGGCCTGCTTTTTAGAGTCTTGGCACCGCTTGCAAAACAACTTTTAATGCCTTTAGGTAAAACCCTGCCCACTAGTACCCTAAAGTGCAGGCTCGACCCAATCGGAGCATCTTTTTGAGACCAGATAAATCGCAAGCCATCAGGCTTGCAGCAAAGCAGCAGCTTTTATCTGACTTCAATCGCCTCAGCCGACGATCTGAACTGCTTACCCGAACCGAATCAAGGGACTAATTGGACTGCACGAAGTTACACTCCATTTGAAAAACGCTGAGCACGCAGCGACCCAATACCACAGGTATGTTGGAAATAGGTTTGACGCAGGCGCGCTTCTTAAGGCACGCTCCAAGGGTTGAAGGGGCCATGAAAAGCCTGCGTATCAACTTTCAAATTTCATGAATACAAAGAGAAAATCAGATGCTGACGTCACATCAACTGGGTAGCAACACGGGCCTTAGGGTTTCCAAACTGTGCTTGGGCACCATGAACTTTGGCGAGCCCGGCCGCGGCCATCAGGGCGACTGGACGCTGGGAACCGATGACGCCCGCCCGATCTTCCAAGCCGCCATCGAGCACGGGGTAAACTATTTCGACTGCGCGGACATCTACGGGGTCGGTGCCTCTGAAATCGTCGTGGGCCAACTACTGAAAGAGCTCCTCCCCCGGGATGAGTACGCCCTCACCACAAAGGTGTCGATGCCCATGGGCCGCGCGCCCAACCAAGGCGGGCTGTCTCGAAAACACATCATGGAAGGGGTTGACCGATCGCTCAAACGCTTAGGTCATGATTACATTGACCAACTCATCATTCATCGTCATCCCCATGGCATTCCAGGCCTTGCTCAAACGCCGATTGAAGAAACCATGGAAGCCCTGAACGATGTCGTTAAAGCGGGTAAAGCGCTTTATCTTGGCGCCTCGTCTATGTTTGCCTGGCAGTTTGCAGAGCTTCAAATGACCGCCGAACATAACGGCTGGACCAAATTTATCTCCATGCAGAATCACCTCAACCTGATCTACCGCGAAGAAGAACGCGAGATGATTCCTTATTGCGTTAAAACGGGCGTCGCGATCACGCCTTGGTCGCCCTTAGCCCGAGGCATCCTAGCCGGCGCCTATCAAGGTGCTTTTGACAAGGGCTCTACGACTAGATCGTCCGGTCAAGACCGCAAGCGCACCGAATCGCTGTATCACGGCGAGAACATCTTTCAAATTGCGGATCGCGTGGTCGAGATTGCCAACAAATACGGTAAGACGCCTGCCCAGATCGCTGTTGCTTGGCTGTTTACCGTTGAGGGTGTTGTTTGCCCGGTTGTTGGGGTATCGAAGGCCGCCCAGCTTACTGATTTGGTTGAGGCGACCACCATTGAGCTCGCCGCGGAGGATGTCGCCTACCTTGAGGCCCTGTATCAACCGGTTGAGAATCTGCTGTCGACGGGCATGTCTTAAGCGACAATACCGTTATTCCTTCGATAAGTTTTCAAAGCGTTCGTCCGAAGCTTTTGTTGCGTCTTTTTAAGAAACTGGAAAGCACCTGCATTTACGAAGGCGGTAACAACTTTAAAAAGTAGAATTTGGTGGAGCTAGGCGGGATCGAACCGCCGACCTCGTGACTGCCAGTCACGCGCTCTCCCAGCTGAGCTATAGCCCCATCATGGTTTTAAGATCCTAGATGGTGGATCTTCGACTTAGAGCCCGTGACCGTCCCGCGCTGTCGTGCGCGACCCCGGCCCAGCTGAGCTATAGCCCCACACGAAACTTTTAAGATCCTCGGTGGATGGATCTGTCGACTTAGAGCCCGTGACCGTCCCGCGCTGTCGTGCGCGACCCCGGCCCAGCTGAGCTATAGCCCCACACGAAACTTTTAAGATCCTCGGTGGATGGATCTGTCGACTTAGAGCCCGTGACCGTCCCGCGCTGTCGTGCGCGACCCCGGCCCAGCTGAGCTATAGCCCCACACGAAACTTTTAAGATCCTCGGTGGATGGATCTGTCGACTTAGAGCCCGTGACCGTCCCGCGCTGTCGTGCGCGACCCCGGCCCAGCTGAGCTATAGCCCCACACGAAACTTTTAAGATCCTCGGTGGATGGATCTGTCGACTTAGAGCCCGTGACCGTCCCGCGCTGTCGTGCGCGACCCCGGCCCAGCTGAGCTATAGCCCCACACGAAACTTTTAAGATCCTCGGTGGATGGATCTGTCGACTTAGAGCCCGTGACCGTCCCGCGCTGTCGTGCGCGACCCCGGCCCAGCTGAGCTATAGCCCCACACGAAACTTTTAAGATCCTCGGTGGATGGATCTGTCGACTTAGAGCCCGTGACCGTCCCGCGCTGTCGTGCGCGACCCCGGCCCAGCTGAGCTATAGCCCCACACGAAACTTTTAAGATCCTCGGTGGATGGATCTTGCTCACAAAAAAAGCCAAATTCGGCTGTTTCTGACGAAGACGCGCATGCTATCGCGATCACCGCATTCGTTCAAGTATTTCAGCGCTATGCCCGCAGTAATCGACTACCTGGTGCGGGCGGCGTCTCGGGTGGGCCCGCAAAACATTGCGCAATGCTCATCCATTCGTGCGCGGCATCCCCATATACGGTTAGATCCACATCCGCTACATTCCGCACTTGCGTGACAACATGACAAAAATCAACCGCACTGCCTTCAACGAAATTATCTTCCGAGAAGTCGTTAAAACGCCAAACCACCCCGCTCGGTGCCGTAAGTTCAACGTAGGGCGCGGGCCCCGGCGGCGTCTGCTTTCGGTTTACGAAAGTCCAGCCGTAGGTCTTGACCCCAATCACGACAATATTCTGGATTCGGTCGGAATCAACGCGAGTCTGGCCGAGCTCGTCAAACACTGCCTGGCCGTGGGCCCAGGTTTCCATTTGGCGCGCGGTGCCAAACATTTTGACCCCCATGTCCGGACCGAACCAGGGCACTCGAGCATCCGGCGCAAGCTTGCCAAGCAAGGCGGATAAATCTTGTAACTCCGAGAACCATCGCGCCAGCAGCGCCTCACCTTCAAGCGTTGGGTTCATCAACGCGTTGGTTTTAGAGCTGTTCTGTTTCATTGCCAGAAATTGATCCGGGTCGGTCAGCGCGAGCTTCGCCGCCAAATCCGTGCCATGCAGATGCTGAACGACCTTATTGATGGTCCAGTTTTTAAATGTGGTCGGGCGCGCCCAATCGGCAACACTCAGATCTGCCAGCAGCGCGTGGAGCACCTGCCCCTCCATTAAAAAGTCCTCAGCAATCGTACTCATGACGCGCTCCCTAACTGTCGGTATTCCGCCTCGAGTTTCTTGGCTTGTTTTTTAGACACCCCGCCCAAGATGTTCAGCGCGTGCCGAACCCTGGCCCGAGTCAGATCCGGCCCCAACACCACCATCGAATCAAACAGCGGTGGCGCCACCGAACGCCCGCTGATCGCGATGAAAAGCGGTGCTAAAAAGTCGCGAATCTTAACGTCCATCGCCTCGGCAAGTTGCTTTAGCCCAGCTTGCAGCACTTCGCTGCGCCAATCACTCGCCTGCTCTAAATGCCAAAGACTAAACTGCAGCACTTTGAGTGCGACCTCCGGTTCCGTTTTCAGTTTCACGAAGTGTTCCGCCTCAATCAGCGGTAGGCCTTCTAACAAGAATCCCGCCAAAGGCGCCACATCACTGAACACTTCCACGCGTTCTTTAATCAGCGGGATAATCTGCATGAGTTTATCCCGGTTTAAAGCCCAATCGGCTAACCGGTCTGCGAGCGCCTCGTCATCTAGCGTCTCCCGAAGCCAACGACCGTTCAGCCATTTGAGTTTTTCGATGTCGAATACCGGCGCGCCCATGCTAATCCGATCAATATCAAAATGCGACCATCTCATCCAGCGAGAACTTTTCCTCACCCGATGGTAGGCTCCAGCCCAACATCCCCAGGTAATTCAGAACCGCTTCGGGCATATAGCCCATGTCTTTATAGAACCGGATGCTGGTTGGGTTCTTACGCTTACTCAATTTGCTTTTGTCGGGATTGCGCAACAAGGGCATGTGAATCAGCTCCGGCATGGGCCAGCCAAAGTACTCATACAGCAACTGATGCTTAGGCGCCGAGTTGATCCACTCTTCGCCGCGAATAATGTGGGTAATCGCCATCAGGTGATCATCGACCACCACCGCCAGATGATAGGTTGGGAATCCATCGGCTTTTTGCAATACCTGCATATCGATCTGGGCGTAATCAATCTCGATGGCACCTCGCAGTCGGTCCTGAATCGTGCAAACCCCACTGGCGGGGACTTTCATTCGAACCACAAAGGGGGTGCCAGCCGCTTTTTGAGCCGCGACGTCCTCAGCGGATAACTGGCTGCAGAGGCCGTCATAACGCGCTGTCTGCCCCCCCGCCATCTGCGCTTTGCGCATCTCATCCAGACGCTCGCTGGTGCAAAAACAGTGAAACGCATGGCCCTTGTCGAGCAACGTTTGGGTATGCGCCTTGTAAATGGGCAGCCGCTCGCTTTGCCGGTAGGCGCCCTTCGCCCCCCCCACATCGGGCCCCTCATCCCATTGCAGGCCTAGCCATTTCAAGGAATCTAGTATGGTTTGTTCTGAGGCTTTGGTACTGCGGGCAAGATCTGTGTCTTCAATACGCAATAAAAACTCACCGCCATGCTGTTTCGCAAAACAATAGCTGAACAGCGCCATATAAGCGGTGCCGACATGCGGATCCCCCGTCGGCGATGGTGCCACACGTGTTCTAACCATAACGTTTACTCACTTATTTTTTTGCGCGCGGATTATGTGGCACTTTGCTAGAGACTATTGCCGCGCTATCGGATATTCGAGCGAAGAACCCTTGCGACGGTGATGGTACACTAACTGCCATCAAAGATTAATTCAGAATTCATGACGCATCCTATCCTTTCCGTTGCACCCATGATGGGTTGTACTGACCGCCATTTTCGCTACCTCCTGCGCCTCATTAGTCCTAAGGCGCTGCTGTACAGCGAAATGATTACCACCGGCGCCCTACTTTACAATGCGCCCGAGGCGTTTTTACAGCATGCCCAAGATGAGCCGGTGGCTCTGCAGTTGGGCGGCAGCGACCCCAAAGCGCTCGCCGCCTGCGCCGTGCTTGCTGAGTCATTCGGCTATCAAGAGGTGAATTTGAACTGCGGCTGTCCAAGCGACCGGGTCCAAACTGGCGGCATCGGCGCCTGCCTTATGGCAACCCCCGAAGTCGTCGCAGATTGTTTTCGCGCCATGCAAGCAGCAACCGCTCTCCCGATCACAATCAAATGCCGCATCGGTATTGATGATCGCGACAGCTATGATGATTTTTTGGGCTTCATTGCTCCGAATTATGAGGCGGGTTGCCGCTTATTTGTAATCCACGCCCGCGCCGCCATTCTTAAGGGGCTTTCGCCTAAAGACAATCGAGAGATCCCGCCCCTGAAATACGACTATGTGACACGGATCCAAAAAGACTTTCCGGACGCTGTATTTGTATTAAACGGCGGGCTCAAAACCGTTGAGGCGGTACTCGCTGCCCGCCAGGAAGTCCCCCATCTAATGCTGGGTCGCGCAATCTACAATGATCCTTGGTTGCTGCATCGTCTGGATGTCGCGCTCGATCAGGCCGACGCAATAGATCCTGAGGTCATCATTGATCAATTTCGAGACTATATGCAGATACAATTAGCGCAAGGCGTTCGGTTAAAACACATGACACGACACCTACTCGGCCTGTATCTTGGCCAGCCTGGCGCAAGAAGCTATCGACGTTATCTCAGCGAGCATATGTTCGAAGACGACGCTGGCATTGAGGTCTTTGACCAAGCCATCACCCACCGCCAAACACCGAACAGGACAGCACGCTATGATGAATAAACTTACCAGTTGGTTTACCCAATCCGTCGAAGTTCCCGCAGCGGACGAGGCGCCCCAGGAACTCGAATTGGCGACGGCTGCTTTAATGATGGAAGTGGCTCGGGCAGACTTCGAGCAAAGTGAAGAAGAGCGCAACCTTATGCTCCAAAAGCTGGGTACGCGCCTGAAGCTAGCGGATGAAGCCGTCGCCGGACTGCTCTTGCTGGCCCAGGATGCCTCTGAGGAAGCCCATGACCTGTACAGTTTCACGAGCATTATTAATGAGCGCTTCAACTATGCCGAGAAGAAGCAGCTTGTGGTGAATCTATGGGAAATCGCCTTGGCGGATGCTCACATCGATCCGCAAGAGGACCACATCATACGTCGGATCGCAGGCCTTCTCAGCGTCGATCACAGCGACGTCATCCACGCCCGCGCCAAAGCACGCGATCAATAAACCGGTTAATAGCAAGCCAAGGCGGTCACGATCTAAGACCTGGCTTGGCAAGTCGGCACGACAATTATTATCAGTCCGTTAAAGTCCCTGTTGGCCAGATAACCGCTGAGGTTATCCTGCCTGCAACGTTAAGCGTCGGTTGAGGACGGCGCTCAGCGCCTCGTCGCAATCTGGGTCAGGGCGGGAATTTACGGCCAAACACCTCAGTACAGCAATCGATTCGTTTAGCCTGTGGTTTAATGATTACGGCGCACGCGCAAAGCGCTGCGCCTTAAGCACCTCTTAACCCGTCGCGCGGAGGGACTTTTGAGCCGACTCGGAGCACTGCGCTTCTAGGGCGCAAACCAAGTCGCGAAAGGCTTCAAAATTACGATGATTGAGCTGCATGAGCGTTTTATGCGCGTCGAGCACTTGGTCGCGCAGAGCCTTCTTCCGTGATTTGATCCGCCACCAGCTCTGCCATTTCGGCATAGCCGTTGTTTGACGCTTTTAAAATCACGAAAATCTCATCGAAGCCCATACTGGCAATCACCCGATGGATATCCTCATGGCCAAACAACAGCGTTGGCTTAAATCCAAATTGCGCATCGAGTTGCGATCGCAATTTTAGCGAGGAAGCCTAGACGCGGTGCTGTCTAGGCATTCCGTATCGCTCAAATCCACGATCACAGACTTTAGAATATCGATTTCGTTGAGGTGCTGAAGGAACTGATTGAGAATCGGACCCTGGGTCACTCTCACATCGCCAACAGGCTTTAAGACGTGGCTTGCATCAACCACCTTGTGCAGGATTCTACCGGTCATATCCAACCTTCCTTACGAGGCTTAACACAGATGCATCATCTGCTAACCCATCGTCCGAAACTTCAAATAAACGTTCGAGCAAGCCTTCCACTTCACCCGAATCCCCCAAAGCAAACGCTTTTCAACGTTGCTTCTTTTTCCGCTAAGGCTTCGCCGCGCAGGCCTTGTAAGACCCCATCCGACATGATCAGCAACTTAAATTCAGGTGCCAACGCAAGCTGGACGGCATCATACTCCTTAGATTTCAATAAACCTAGGGGTAATTCACCCGCTTCAAGCACCTGTACTGCGCCATTTTGGACCAGCAAAGGATGCGGAAAATGGCCCGCTGAGCAATACCGCAGTTGATTATTCCGAAGATCAATCACATTCCCAGCACACAGGTTACATGGTGATCAAAGACCGCCTCGCACAAGGCCGCATTGATTTGCGCCATCATCCGCCCGACCGAGAGGCTCGCGTCGCCTCGCCGCCATCAGCACCAATCGCTCTACCTGCTCATTGAGCAGTACCGTAACCAAAGCACTCCCTGTGCCATGACCCGAAACATCCGCAAGGCAAAACAGCACTTCATGGGCCCTGATCGAACTGTACTGAATAAAATCACCTGTCAGCATGAGCGACGGCCGGATGTCATGCGCAACCGTCAGGCCCTTTAAATTAAGCGCCGCCTCAGGCATTAACATTTTTTGGACGCTCGCGCCCAATGCTTGATCTTCCTCCACCGCCAGTAAACTTGCGGCCATGGCTTGCAGCTTGCGCGTTGCTTGCTTTCTTTTGACGTCCGACTTTGGCTTGCCGCTCAAAGTAGTCGAGCTTGGCCTGCCAGTAACTGGAGAGTCCATCGGTATTGCTGAGCGCGGCCGGCACGAGATCACACCCACCCTGGCCATAGAACGCTTCCAAATCAGAAGCCGACACAGGCCCAAACACAGAGCATTTGCAAACTGGGCCAGCGCTGCATCCAGCTGGCAAACTGTGCGCAGACATTGGGTTAGGGCGTCGCCCGCTTGAATCAACAAGATTGCCGCGACTAAGGGGCAGTTCATTGAATGACCGCGATCAAGGCATCCACCGAAACCACTTTTACCCGAGGATTCTCATGAAGCTGACGATGCACCCAATCACCAACAGGGCATAAAGGATCTTCGCCACAAACGAGGTAAATGTTTGCGTTGTCTGACATTAACGATCGTTCAGCATCAGAACCTCAACACGGTCGAAACCATTGCACTCAACCCCCTTCACCGATTCAGACCGGCAAATTGCGCAATTAGCGTAGCGCTGATTCAAGCTCAGTCCAAGCTTTTTCGAGCCGCTTTTCAGAGATGGGGACCCGCGTGCCAACCGGTTGCGCAAACAGCGACACCCGATACTCTTGCAGTAGCCATTCAAATTCACCCGCCAGCCGGCGCTGTTCCACACTAAGCCCAGTTAAACGCGTTTGGAAGCGCGCCACTTTGGCTAAGTTTTCATTTTCTCGCGCCAAATTGCCGGGCAGTTTATCGAGTCTGTAATCAATGGCTTTAAGATACCGGGCATAAGACAGCAGCCAAGGCGCCTCAATTTGGGTCACGAAGCGAGCACGAAACAACCACTGCAGTTGGGCGTCAATATCCATTCGGGTTGCCTGCACCGGCGGGCTCACAAGCTTTGCCAGCAGAATCTCAATACGGGTTGCCGTCTTTAACGCCTCCGTTAGCGCCGCAACCAGTCGCTGACCACGCTCAAATAACTGTCCTCGGCCCTCTAACCGTTCTTGAAACAGGGCGGCCGTGCGCACGATTGGCTGATCATCAACCAAGGTATGTCGAAAAATGGCGTCGATCAGATCGGCCTGCAACCGCGGGGCATCGCCTCGGGCGGCATACTGCAAGCCAAGCGCCTTTCAGACCCGGCAATTGCTTTTGCAGGTATCGCCGTTGGTCGGGTAAAGACAACGCAAGCAGCCTTGCCACACCCTGAGCATGTGCTCGCTCGGCACTGCCTACGTCTTCAAACACGACGATATCCACATGATCGATCTGATCCACCAATGCGGGGTAACCCCTTATTTCGATCGCGCCTTCCTGAGTGGTAACACTCGCCGGCAGGGTTTCGAAATCCCAAGTTTTGAGGCCGACTCGAGCCAGCGCATGCGTCGGCTGACGATCTGGCGCGCGGGCCTTAAACTGCTGAAAAAGCGCAGCCAGGTTCCGCCCTGAACCCAAGACCTTACCTGAGGCATCAACCACCCGCACTTGAATCGAGAGATGTTTATCCAATCCTGCTACTTGAAAATCCGATTCGGCAATCGCAACGCCCGTCATGCGAAAAAGGCGGTCTGCTAAGGCCGCTCGAAGCGAGCCTTTGGACGCATCCAGCCCGGCTAGCGCTTTTTCAGCGAACTCCGGGGCCGGCACAAAATTCTTACGCAACGCTTTCGGCAGCGACTTGATTAGGGCGAGGCATTTTTCCGGCAGCAGTCCCGGCACGAGCCAGTCCAGCTTTTCGCTCGAAACCTGATTCAGCAGCGATATCGGCACATCAATGCTAACGCCGTCATCCGCGGCGGCCGGGTCAAACGCATACTGCAGCGGCAAAGCATTATTACCAACCGACAAGGCGTTGGGGTACAGCGATTCAGAAATGGCCGCATCGCGCTGCATCAGAAATTCCCGGGTCAGCGACAAGCGCCCTCCCAAACCGCGATCTGACTTGAGCGCCTCGGTTAGATCAATCTCGCTCACCACGGTCTGCGGCAAGGCCGAGTCATAGAACTCAAACAACCTTTGATGATCTACCAGCAGGTCTCGCTTGCGACTTTTGGACTCTAATGCTTCGATTTCATCAATCAGCACTTCGTTTTTGCGCAAAAACTTAAACCGGTCCACCAACTGTCGCATGACCAGTGCGTCTTGAATAAAAAGATCCCGAGCGCCGCTCGGGTCAATGTTCGAGTAATCGGTTTGCCGGCGCTTCACCAGCACAACCCCAAACAAGCTGACTTCCTCAAAACACAGCACTTGCCCACGGGTTACATCAAAGTGGGGTTCAAAATAGCGCCGCTTCACCAAGTGCTCGGCGGCAGACTCAACCCATTCCGGCTCGATCTCGCAATTGGTGCGGGCGAACAATCGGCTCGTTTCAACCAGCGCTGCCGCCATCAGCCATTTCGGCTTGCGCTTAAAGAGACTCGATGCGGGAAAAATATGATACCGGCGATTTCTAGCACCGGCATAATCACCCTTGTCTGTGCGCTCTGCCACCTGCCCAAGATAGCCCGGCAACAACGCCCGATGCACCTGCTCGTAATCACTCTCGCCTCGGTTGATTCGGAACTTCTTCTCGCGGCAGATGAGCAGGAGCTGAGTGTGAATCTCTCGCCAATCTCGCATTCGCAGGTAGGATAAAAACTGGCTTCGACAAAACTTCCGAAGCTCGCCCTGGGTTGAGGCTTGGCGCGTCGCCTCAAACCCCTCCCAAAGCTTCACCAAATCTAAAAAGTCCGATTGACCGTGCCGCCATTGTCGTGCGCCTCATCGGCCTTTTGGCTGGCGTCGGCTGGCCGCTCCTTCGGATCTTGGACCGACAGACCGCTGACAATGATCAGGACCTCTTTTAAGCAACTGAATCGATTGGCCTCAACCAATGTCCTCGCCAAGCGCAAATCCACGGGGAAATCCGCCAAGTCGCGCCCCACCCGCGTCAGCCTGCGCTCGCCATCAATGGCCTGCAATTCCGTTAACAGTTGAAATCCATCGGAGAGTTGGCGCTGCTCTGGGCGCTCTATAAAGGGAAACTTTGCGGGATCCCCCAGCTTGAGTTTCATCATTTGCAGCAACACGGCCGCTAGATTGGTACGCAGAATTTCAGGCGTCGTAAATTCGGGCCGGCCGAGAAAGTCTTCTTCGCTATAAAGCCTGAAACACACCCCATCGCTGATGCGTCCGCAACGCCCTTTACGCTGATCCGCGCTGGCGCGAGAGATCGCCTCGATGGGGAGCCGTTGGATCTTTGATGTCACGCTGTATCGTGAAATCCTCGCCATCCCTGGGTCAATCACATAGCGAATGCCCGGCACGGTGAGCGAGGTTTCTGCAACGTTCGTGGTTAGCACGACCCGGGTCTGGCGTAAGGGCGAGAACACCCGGTTCTGCTCTTTAGCCGAAAGACGCGCATACAGCGGCAAAATTTCAGCTGGCACCTTCCACTTTTTGCGCAATAACAGCGCAACTTCTCGGATTTCTCGCTCGCCCGCTAAGAAAATGAGCACGCCGCCCGGGGATCGGTGACCGCGCTCTAAGGCCATAATTTCATTGAGGGCCTCAAGAATCCCCATTTGCAGACCCGCTTCGGCCTCGTCTTCCGCGGCCTGCTCGGTCATGGGCCGGTAACGCACCTCAACCGGATAGGTTCGGCCAGAGACCTCGATGACTGGCGCATCATTGAAGTGCTTTGAGAAAGCGCTCTAAATCAATGGTCGCCGACGTAATGATGACTTTTAGATCGGGGCGTTTCGGTAGAATTCGTTTGATATAGCCCAATAAAAAGTCGATGTTCAAACTGCGCTCATGCGCCTCATCGATAATGAGCGTGTCGTATTGCTCTAGAAATCGATCGTTCTGCGTCTCGGCCAATAAAATCCCGTCGGTCATGACTTTGATTAGGGTGCGATCGCTGGTTTGGTCCCCAAAACGAATCTGAAAGCCCACCTGCTCGCCGATCGGCACCGCAAGCTCTTCGGCCAGCCGCGCCGCCACCGTACGAGCCGCCACACGGCGCGGCTGGGTGTGGCCGATCGTGCCAAGCACGCCCCGCCCCAGTTCCAAGCAAATTTTCGGTAATTGGGTGGTTTTGCCCGAGCCGGTTTCGCCTGCAACAATCACCACTTGATGCTTGGGCAATCGCGGCCTTTAAGTCCTCGAGCCGCCCAACAACCGGTAATATGTCTGGGTAGCGCACCGCCGGTTTGGCCGCGATACGCGTGCCTGAACAGCGGCTTCAGAACGCGCTTTACGTTTTTCAAATTGCTTGGCTTGTCGTGGGTTGCCGGCCAACTTAGCCAGCGAGAAAGCGATCTCGGATTAAACAACCCTGAAGTTGCTGCGCTGGGGTGGGCCGAGATGGCGCTTGCGACATGATCTTTCACTTCAATGTATAAGGGCAGCGTCGTACACGGAAGCGTCGTACAAGGGCAGCGCCTACAGGGCAGCGTCCAGATTCAAACGACGCAACGTCTTAATTACTTCGACAGGGCATTCATCCCTTCTTCAATACCCCGAATGGTCAGCGGAAACATCTGATCCTCGACCAACTTCTTGGTCAGCGCGACCGAGGTCGAGTATTCCCAAGTATCTTGCGGCGTCGGGTTGATCCAAATCACTTTGTCGAAGGTGTCTTGCAAACGCTGCATCCAAATCGCGCCCGCCTCTTCATTCCAGTGCTCGACGCTGCCGCCAGAATGCGTAATCTCATAGGGCGCCATGGTCGCGTCCCCAACAAAGATCACCTTATAGTCATGGCTGTATTTATGCAGGATGTCAAAGGTATCGATACGCTCGTTCATACGTCGTCGGTGCTCTTTCCACACGCCGTCATAAATAAAATTATGAAAATAATAGGTCTCTAGGTGCTTGAATTCACTGCGGGCCGCCGAAAACAACTCTTCACAAACTCGAACGTGTGCGTCCATCGAGCCGCCGTTGTCCAAAAACAACAGTACCTTGACCGTATTACGCCGTTCAGGTCGCATCACGATATCCAGCAAACCGCCGTTCTTGGCTGTTTTATCAATCGTGTTGCCAATATCAAATTCATCATCTGCCCCGGTTCGAGCAAGCTTTCTAAGCCGGCGCAGCGAAATCTTTAAGCCCCGGGTCCCAAGCTCAATGTTATCGTCGTAAGCTTTGTAGTCGCGTTTGTCCCATTGGCGCTTGCCGCGCCGTTTCTTGCCGCGCTTATCGTCGCCCTCTTCTCCCCGACCGTTTTTTCCTTTGCCTTCCTTGTCCTTTTTATCGCCTTCGCCGCGAGCTTCTTTTTCGACCTCACGCTTGAACGCTTCGATCAATTTTTCAAGCCCGCCCAAGCCTTCAATTTTCTCGAGATCTTCTTTCGAAAGCGATTTTTCAAATTCTCGGCGCAGATATTCATCCGGAATTAAGCTTGAAAGTAAACTAGCTAAATCCTCTAACCCTTTGAAGTACGTGCTAAATGCACGATCAAACTTGTCGTAATGACGCTCATCTTTCACCAAGGTCATACGACTTAGGTAATAAAACTCATCGATGTCGGCATAGACCAAACGCGCCTTGAGCACTTCCAACAGATGCATCAACTCGGTGATCGAGACCGGAATTCTGGCTTTCTTAAGTTCCATGAAAAAATTGATCAGCATGCTCAGTACTTCCTTTTTACTTACGCAACTAAAGCCGCCTGGCTTCTGCGTCTACCGCTTGTCTCCTCGGCCTCATCTCTCGGGCTGCAGGAGGACGAGGCGCTGTAAGGATCCAATTCAACTTGAGGATCCTCTTATTGGCAACCTAAGTCCCGATATCCCAGCACCGGTTCTGCGCGCCGTCTAATGCCGCGGATCTGCGGGCTGCAACCACCCTCTTTTCGGCCATTTCGGGGCCTTGCTGGCCACGCTCTGCAACCGGTGGTCTTAGCCAGTCAAACCAGATCTCGCGTTAACCATTACAATGGGCTTAAGGCTCAACCTAAGCCTAGCCTTGTCCCCCAGAGCTGTTACCGCCCGACTGACGACGATTCATAAAGGCCAGGCGCTCTAACAACTGGACATCTTGCTCGTTCTTAACCAAAGCCCCATACAGCGGCGGAATCGCTTTGGTGGTATCGCGGTTGGTTAGAATTTCTTCCGGGATGTCATCCGCCATTAGCAATTTCAACCAATCGATCAATTCAGAGGTCGAGGGCTTTTTCTTCAGGCCCGGCACTTTTCGGACATCAAAGAAAATCTCCAGCGCTTCCTTCACCAAGTCTTGCTTGATGCTCGGGTAATGCACATCGACGATCTGCTGCATCGTCTCGCGATCTGGGAATTGAATGTAGTGGAAGAAACACCGTCTGAGAAACGCATCCGGCAACTCTTTTTCGTTATTCGACGTAATGACTACAATCGGCCGCACCTTGGCCTTCACCATCTCGCCAGTTTCGTAGACAAAGAACTCCATTTTGTCGAGTTCTTGCAGGAGATCGTTCGGGAACTCAATATCTGCCTTGTCAATTTCATCGATCAATAGCACGACTTTGTGGTCCGCCTCGAAGGCCTCCCAAAGCTTACCCTTCTCGATATAGTTTTTAATATCATGAACCCGATCATCTCCCAACTGAGAATCGCGCAGACGTGAGACCGCGTCGTACTCATACAACCCTTGCTGCGCTTTGGTGGTTGATTTGATATTCCAGGCAATGATTGGCAAGCCTAACGATTCCGCGATTTCTTCTGCGAGCATCGTTTTACCAGTGCCGGGCTCCCCCTTAATCAGAAGTGGTCGTTCAAGCGTGACCGCAGCGTTAACCGCCATCTGAAGTTCATCTGTGGCGATATAGGTTTTGGTACTTGAAAATTTCATAACGTCCCTTACATCTGATCAATATTAATTTTTGTTCGCCCGTACTTTAATTTGACTGCGCAAGCATAGCAAGCCTATGCCCTGCGCGACCTTTTCTACCGCCCCTTTTGGTCTGAGGAATCAGTGTTTAAGTCCTTATTTCGAGGGCGAACAATCCCGAACACGATGACACTGACCAGCATGGCTAGGTACACCACCAACAGGATAACGCCACCTTGTAGCGTTGTTGCGGCACCTCGGAGCAATACATCCATACCCAGCGTGAGCACCGCTGGCGCATAATGGCCTGGAAATTCAGCGATCTCTGCGGGTGTAAAGACCAATACAAAGAAGTGCCCTCGAATCATGGCTTTGGTGAAGAACGACCGGGCCTGGTGAAGGCAAACACTTGCGCCATAAACAAGACGCCGAACCCTAGGTAAACAGCCCAGGCAATCACATACTCAACACCGCTACCCATTACTGTTCAACCCAATGAATGATGCGCTCTTCAAGCTCTTCTTCGTGCACAAATGCCTCGGAAACGCACCGTCCCGTCACGGCAATCCCGGCTTCTTGAACCGATTCTGCGCGACCCGATAGCAAGGGATGCCAATCCTGCAGGGGCTTACCCTCTGCGACTAAACGATAGGCGCACGTTGTGGGCAACCAATGAAACGCAGCAACGTCATCGGGCGTTAGCCAAACACAATTCGGTACCAAACGATTCCGATCTTGATACTCGGTACACCGACAAGCATCCTGATCCAGGTACCGACACACCACATCGGTATAAAACACCTCATCAGTATCCTCATCCTCAAGCTTGTGCAGGCAGCACCGCGCGCAACCGTCGCACAGCGACTCCCACTCGGCGCGGTTCATCTGATCGAGCCGTTTAGTCTCCCAAAACCTCATGTGCCAACCACCGGCGGCATCTGCAGGTAGTACCCTTTGTTGTCGACTGCCGTCATCACCTCTTCAGCGGATACCTGAGCCAGTTTCTGACCCGCTTTTAAATCGAGCGTCATGACTGCGGTGGGGTCACCGAACTGCGCAAGCAGCGCCGCAGGCACTTTTTTGAGCCCGATCATCTCCGGGACGTAGACATACAAGTATTCACGGGTCGAGGCTTTGTAAACCGTCACTTTCATGATTGCCCAATCGCCGCCAGCAGCGGGATCCCCACCACAGCTTCACGCCAACCCAACAGATGACTGGGCAGGGTTGCACCACCCTGATTGTCTGACTTAATAATGGCCTCCAGATCCCGTCGCCGGCTCAGGAGCTCGGGTGCGATGCCGAATTGTTTGGCTTGATCGGCAACGACTCGGCGCAACCGATCAAGTTTATTTTTGTTAACCGGGGTTGTGTCATTCGTCAATCGCGGCGGCAGAGCAGCCTCCGGGACAGTACTTGCTTCAGCACCTACTTCGGCAAGCGCTTCACCATAACGACTGACTGCTCGTCTGGAGATCCACTCAACGCCTTGCATCGCGGCGCGGTCTTGGACTTCATTCAAGGCCAGCGCAATTAGCTCATCATTATCTAAAACGCGATTTCGCGGCACATTCCGGGTCTGGGCTTCACGCTCTCTAAACGCACAAAACATGCGCAGGTACTGTAATTGCCGAGGATTCAAAAAGGAGGTGCCCTTGAGCTTTAAGTACGCCTCGTTGGGATCAATTTTAGTGGGCAGGTCTTGAGTTAACTTTATCGACTCCGAGAGCACCCATTCAATGCGATCCTTCGCAGCGAGCGATTCGGCGAGCATTGGATAAATTTCGAACAAATGAATGACATCTTGGGCGGCATAATCTAATTGTGATTGCCGCAAGGGCCTTGCCAGCCAATCCGACCGAGTTTCCCCCTTCGGAATATCGATGTTTAGAAAATGTGCAACCAACTTTTGATAACTCAACGCATAACCCACGCCGAGCATTGCAGCCGCGATCTGGGTATCAAAGAGTGGGGTCGGAACGCAGTCAAGCCAGTATTGGAACACTTCCATGTCCTCGGAACCCGAGTGCACCACCTTTAACGTATCCGGCGACTTCATGAGCGCCTGCAAGCCGCTAAGGTCTGTGATCGGCAATGGATCCACCAAGTAATTATCATGACCCAGTCCGATCTGAAGCAGACCAATCATTGGATAATAGGTGTTAAACCGCGCGAATTCCGTGTCGAGTGCAATCACAGGCGCCGCGGCACAGGCCGTCAATAAAGCCGCAAGCCCGGCATCATCGTCAATGTAGTGGTAATTCATTAGATTGGTTTTCTTCCCAGCATGGCATGCGCCAAAGTACCGCCATCCACAAACTCAAGTTCACCGCCCATTGGAATACCGTGGGCAATTCGGCTTACAACGACCCCAAGGGGCAGCAATCGTTCAGAGAGATAATGACTTGTGGCCTCTCCCTCAACCGTTGAGTCCAGTGCGATCACCACCTCTTGCACATCAGATTGACATCGCGCAAATAATGCTTCGGCGCCAATTTCTTTTGGACCAATACCATCGATTGGCGACAGATTCCCTTTTGTCAAAAAATAATGTCCATGAAAACTACCCGATTGCTCGAGCGCCATGACATCCGCTGGGCTTTCAACAACACAAAGCTGCGACTTATCGCGTTTCGGGTCAGCGCAGATACGGCAGGTCTGCGTTTCACAGAAATTTCGACAACCCTGACACTCACCCACTCGGGTCAGGGTCTCATGTAGGATTTTTGATAGCGCTTCTCCGCCGGCTCTATCCCGTTCAAGTAGATGCCAGACCATGCGCTGGGCCGACTTTCGTCCAACTCCGGGCAGACACCGAAAGGCATCAATCAATTGTTCTATCAACGCATCATTCATAACCGCGCGCTCGTTAATCCATTCATCCCCTAAGCGCCAAAAGGAAACTTAAAACCCGGTGGCAACGGCATCCCGCCTGTTAAACTCGACATCGAGTCTTTTTGTTGCGCCTCCACCTTGCGAACCGCATCGTTTACTGCTGCGGCCAGCAAATCTTCCAACAATGTTTTTTCTTCAGTCAAGACAGCCGCATCAACGTGCACGCGCGTGACATCATATCGGCCTGTCATGTGCACTGTGACCATTCCAGCCCCCGATTCGCCCTGAACCTCCAGCGAAGCCATTTTGTCCTGCATCTCTTGGAACTTACCCTGCATCTCCTGGGCCTGCTTCATCAAGCCTTCCATCCCACCCTTCAACATGGCTAACCCTCTCCTTTGGCGACTTTTGGCATAATGCTGCCCTCGACAATCTTTGCATCGAACCCCGCGATCAGATGTTGCACGCCTGGATCCTGCTTCACTTCTTGTTCCGCTGCCTGAAGGGCTGCAGCTTGCGCGGCATTATTCAACACAGCTGGGGTCTTACCTGGCGCCAACGCAATGGTCACAGCAACGCTCGTCTCCCTACCGAGCAGGTCGCCGAGCAACTCCGATATCCGAACGCTTTGACCTTCGTTAAACAAACTTGAGTGCGCGGGATCAAGACTCAGATGAAAGCAGCCCTGCGCTTCACTGGTCAAGACACAATTGCTCGCCATAGCATACGCAATGCCCCCTAAATTCGTTTGCCTTAACAACTCGCACCACCGCTCATCGCGCTCGGATTGGCCGGGTTCGGCTGTGATGGCGAGCTGAGCGCTGGCGGCTTCCGTTGACAGTTCGACGATGTTACCGGGCTTTTGCGAACTCGCGGCATTCACTCTGCCGCCGTCAGCACGCGCATCTTGCGATTGAGCAAGGCTTTCGGTTGGTGCAAGCTGTTGGACGGAGGGGACCTCCCGCGCCACCGGGTTGGTGCTGCCGCTATGGACCGCTGCAGCCATCGGACTTTGCGCACTCACAGCTGGCGACGGCTCAGCCACGCTGACCGCCGGGCCATCGTTGCCAGGCCTCGATGCCGGCGGACCTTGGGTCTGCGCCGATCCATGGGCACCAACCGCTTGCGTTGATGGTTGGGCTTGTGGCTTAGGTCCATTCGTCAAGGCGTCCCGAAGTCCCGTCAAAGGGGAGCTCGCAACCGGTTTAGGCATGCTGCGTTCAGCAGCTGGGGGCTTTGGGACTGCCACCGTTGCACCCGGCGGCGAATCATCACCTAATTCGAACGCAAGCATGCGAATCATCGTCATCTCAAAGCCCATCTTAAGATCGGGCGCAAGATTCAAATCACGCTTGCCCACCAATGCAATTTGATAAAACAGTTGGACCTGCTCGGCACCAACATTGGTCGCTAACTGCCCGATTTTTTCTCGATCACCAAAACTGTTATCCACGCCTTCCGGCACGACTTGAAAAACAGCGACCTTGTGCAGCACGGTTAATACTTCATCGAGCAACCCTGCGTAATCTGGCGAGAATTCGGAGACTTGGTCAATGACTTCATAAACCTTTGCGCCGTCCCCTGCCGCCACCGCATCGATGAGACGATACACTTCTTGCCGATCTACGGTGCCGAGCATGGTTGCCACTTCGGCCCCCAGCAATTTACCCGAACCAAATGCGATGGCCTGGTCTGTCAGGCTCAACGCATCGCGCATGCTGCCGTCAGCGGCACGACCCAGTTGCCAAAGCGCGCTCTCTTCCGCCTCGATACCTTCTTCGGCCAAGACCAATTTCAAATGATTGACGACCCGTTCTGGCGTCATATTCTTCAAATTAAACTGTAAACACCGCGATAAAACCGTCACAGGCAGTTTTTTGGGGTCGGTTGTTGCAAACAAAAACTTGACGTGCCCTGGCGGCTCTTCAAGGGTTTTCAACATGGCGTTAAAGCTGCTCTTCGACAGCATATGGACTTCGTCGATTAAATAGACTTTGAAGCGCGAGGCCGTTGGCAAGTACTGAACATTGTCGAGCAGATCCCGCATGTCGTCGACACCGGTTCGAGAGGCAGCATCGACTTCTATGAGATCGACACTGCGCCCCTCACTGATCTCAACACAAGAAGAACACGTGCCGCAGGGCTCAGAGGTCACACCCTGTTCACAGTTTAAACATTTGGCAAAAATTCTCGCGATGGTGGTCTTGCCTACCCCGCGCGTTCCGGTAAACAAATACGCGTGGTGCAACCGGTCTTGATCCAACCCATTGATCAAGGCTTGAAGCACATGCCCCTGACCTTCCATTGCCTTGAAATGGCCTGGTCGATACTTTCTTGCGAGAACCTGGTATGACATAGTGAACGCCTGTGAACCCGGCTTATTGTAGCCCATGCCGTGAGCTTGGGCGAATTTAACACCGATTCGTTAGTGCTTCAGCCTACCTTTGCAAGGACAGCTCATGATCATCATTGGCCACCGTGGTGCCAGCGGCAATTTTCCCGAAAACACGCTGGCCGCATTTCGGCAGGCGGCGACGCTTGGCTGCCCCTGGGTCGAACTTGATGTCCACCTTTTAGAGGGCGAACTCGTGGTGATCCATGATGATCAGCTAGACCGAACGACCACCGGCCGGGGGAGTCTTGAGTCAGCGGGCTTAGCCGGGGTTCGGGCAGTGGACGCAGGCAATGGTGAGCAGGTCCCGTTGTTGTCCGAAGTCCTTGTCGAACTAAACGGCAAGGTTGCCATTAACGTTGAATTAAAAGGCGCAGGCACTGCAGAGCCAACCTCGCAACTACTTCGAGCAGCCTGCGCAGCGGGCATTTGGCGCACTGATCAATTCCTATTGAGCGCGTTCGACCATGCAGAATTACAAAGGGCCGACCCAATCTTCGCGCGTGGTGTACTCTGGGGCCGCCCTGCGCCGGACATGGTCGCGCGCAGCCTTGCGCTGGGCGGCCAGTGGATGAATATCGCTCTGAAAACAGCCACTCAGGCCCGGATAACCGAGGCCCAACAAGCCGGTTTAAAGGTTGCTGTGTATACCGTCAACGAGCCTTGCGACCTGGCCGCCATGCGCGCGCTCGGGGTTGATGCGGTATTTTGTGATTTCCCAGAACGCGGACTCCCAGCGTAATGCCCTGGCAATGGCGCCCATCAAGTCACGCTTTAGTACGAGCAACTTTAGACAAATCAGCTTTAGACAAGCCCGCTTTAGATCAGGGCAAGGTCTTTGCGCGGCGATAACGCGACCACCGAACGCTTCATGACACGCGGTAAAAAGGCGACTCGGTCAATCCAATTATTTGCCTTTGAACTCCGGGGTTCTTTTTTCAAGAATCGCATCCACGGCCTCGACATGGTCTTCCATTTGATGCGCCAAGGCCTGCAGGCCCGCTGACATTTCAAGAATGCTGGGCAAATCCGCCTTGCGCGATTCTTTCAACAATTTCTTCGTCATGCGTAACGCATGAGGGGGGTTAGCGGCGACCCGCTCAGCTAATTTCTGAGCCGCCGACATTAGATCTTCCGGCGCAACCACGCTTGAAACCATTCCCCAGGCCAGCGCTGTCTCGGCATTTACCGGCTCGCCCGTAAAGGACATTTCATTGGCTCTGGCTTGACCGATCACTCTTGGCAAAAACCAAGCGCCGCCATCCCCAGGGATCAATCCGACCTTGACAAAACTCTCGGCAAACATAGCTTTCTCGGACGCAACTCGCAGATCACACATCATCGCAAGGTCGCAACCCGCACCGATCGCGGCACCGTTGACCGCAGCAATAATCGGCACTTCCAAAGCATCGATTGCCAAAGGAATACGCTGAATTCCTTGGCGATAGCCATCTCGAATTTCAGCTGCGGTCCCACCAAACATTCCAACTTTATCTTTCATATCTTTGACGTTGCCACCGCTACTGAAAGCGGAACCAGCACCCGTCAGAATGACGACGCGCACACTCGCGTCTGCGTTAATTCGATCACACGCGGCAACAATCGCGTTCACCATGACATCTTCTGAAATCGCATTGCGCGTTTCATGCTTATTCAAGGTCAGGGTCACTATGGCCCCATTTTGCTCATATAAAACGACATCACTCATAGTTGGCTCCAATCTGTTCAAGCGGACGGTAACATGCAACAAACGATGTTACCATCGCCCCATGCGGACCCCTTTCACAACTGGCTTAATCCTTCTGATGGTGTTGCTACACCCAATGCCTTCGCACTCGAACGACCCCCTATTTCAGTCAATTGGGGCGCGTTTAGGCTACATGAAGCGCGTGGCACATTATAAATTTATCCATCAGCGCCCCATTGAAGATCGCACGCGCGAGGCCGTTGTGATCAACAACGCTGAGCGCGCAGGCCTTGCACTGGGCTTGCCGGCCGCGCCCACCCGGCAGTTCTTTACCACCCAAATTACGGCTGCGAAGGCCATTCAACAATACTGGTTTGATCAATGGCAGGCCAATCCCCCACCGCCGAACCCGGCCAGCTTAACCGAGGACCTCAGGCCGAACCTCCTTCGCTTGGGCGACGAGATTATGGCGGCTTTAACGACGCCTGTTGACCGCCACGCCCGGCAATCATTTTTACAGCAAACCCAAACCGAAGGCTTACCCGAGACCCTTCAAAATCAATTATTTGATGAACTTCGAAGTCTCTCCACCTTTGGCAAAGATCTGCAACGAATTCAGGCCGCCGGCGTGCTCAGGGTGGGCACAACATTGGATTACCCGCCCTTTTCCAGCGGCACCTTGGATCAACCCAGCGGCATCGATATCACCTTAGCGAAGGGCCTTGCTGACACACTTGGGGTCAAGGTCGTGTTTGTGCAGACCAGCTGGCCTAGCCTTACCCAGGATTTCACGGATCGAGCCTTTGATCTGGCTATCAGCGGTGTTTCGATTACGCCAAGCCGCGCCGTGTTGGGCGCATTTTCGACGCCTTACCATGTTGGCGGTAAAACACCGATCGGGCGCTGCCTAGATCGAGACCGTTTCAACGATTTTGCCGCCATTGACCAGCCCGACACCCGCGCGGTGTTCAACCCGGGCGGAACCAATGAACGGTTTGCGCGGCAACGTTTGCAACACGCTGAGCTGATCACCTTTGCCGACAACCGATTTATTTTTCAAGAGCTGTTGGCAGGACACGCGGACGTGATGTTTACCGATGAAATCGAGGTCGCGCTTAAAACGCAGCAACATAGCGCGCTATGCGCCCTACTGCCGGGTCAACGCTTAACCCATCAGGAAAAAGCCATTTGGTTACACAAAGACGATGCCTTCAAACAGCACATCGATGACTGGCTGCAGACGATGATCAAGCAAGGCCGCCTCAAAGCATTATTCGATGCCGCCCTTGGACGAACCCGCTCGTCGTCAAGCCTTTGACACATCATTGGGTCCGGCCCTTCGCCAAAGAGCAGCTTTAAAAGGCTTTGCAAGCGCTTTTAAAACCGCTTGATCTGCCTCAATTCGAATCGGCCGCTGAAGCGGGGTTCACCAGGGTTTGGTATTCCGGAACCGTCTCGCCCGCTAAGAAAGCCTCAAGCATGGTATTGACCGCCTCTGGGGCATCCTGTTGAACCCAGTGCGAGATCCCTGCTAAGTAGCGCAGGGTAAGATCCTCGACGTAGTCGTCAGTACCATAAGTCGTCTCGATGGATAACGCCATATCATCTTCACCCCACAACATTAGGGTTGGCACCTTTATTTTTGGTAGGCCCAAACGCTTTTGTCGCCGCATTCCGCCACCTCGAACCAGCCCGCGATAATAGTTGATCATTGCTGTGACGTTTTCTTTACGGCGTGCGTTCTCGTCGTACAGGGCCACCACTGCTTCGGAGAAGTTTTCCGGTGTTGCAGCCGTGGTTTTAATCATAGCGCCCATGCCAGGGCTTTTGAGTAACATTCGTTCTGGCAGGCGAGGCAATTGAAAGAAAAAGATGTACCAAGACTTTTTAAGCTGCGCCCAACTCATGGCGGCCGCCGCCGGCCCTGGATGCGGCACATTACAAATGACCAGCCGATCGATTTTGCGGATTTGGTGCATCGCGAAAGACCAAGCAATGACGGCACCCCAATCGTGCGCCATTAGGGTGACTTCCGAGCAAGCGGCTGCATCAATCAGCTCCCCAACGTCATTCATCAGGTTTTCTAAGCTGTAAGCAGCAATACCGTGAGGCGTTGAGGAGTTACCATACCCCCTTAAATTTGGCGCCCAGACGCGATAGCCTAGTCGGGCCAAATAAGGCAACTGAAACCGCCAAGAAACACTGTGCTCGGGGAAACCATGCAAACAGATAATCAATCGATCCCCGTCCCCAGCCATATCAACCTCAAAGTTAAGACCATTGGCGGCAACCATTTCGGTTCGTATTTCCGGCAGAATATCAGCAGTGCGTTGCATGGTTGCTCCGTAGGGACTCGATTGCGACAGCATACACGCCCGCCAAGGTTTTGGAAAAAAGCATGATCAAGATCCGGCCAATCACGACGATCCCTTGCGCCCTCGGCGAAGGCCCACTTTGGGACGCTGAGCACCAACGATTATTTTGGGTTGACAGTTACCTAGGCCAGGTATTTTGTCGCAATTTAGATGGCGCAATCGAGACTTGGCAAATGCCCTGCATGATTGGCAGTCTGGCCGTCATCAATACTGATGAGATTCTGGTTGCGCTGCAGACCGGGCTTCATCGTTTTAACCTCAGGACACAAACCTTACAGTTCATCCATGATCCGGAACCGGATTTGCCGACGACGCGACTCAACGACGGCAAGACCGACAGAACGGGACAATTTTTATTTGCGTCCATGGGCATCTCTGATCGGACTCACGGCTGGGGCGCGCTATATCGGCTGCGCCGTGATGGCGTTGTTGAGCGGTTGCTTGATAACGTGATCGTCGGCAATGGACCGTGCTTTTCTCCTAAAGGCGATAGTCTGTACTTCAGCGACGGCCGAGGCGTGATTTTGCAATTCGACTATGACCCTAATCAGGGATTGAGCGCGCCCAGGCCGTTCTTTGATGCAAAAGCGATGGGCACCGCTTGCGACGGGGCAACCGTTGATTCAGCAGGAAACCTCTGGACGGCCCTCATTGGCGCTGGAAAAATAGGCTGCATTCGCCCGACGGGCGAGCTAAAGCTTACCGTTGACCTGCCGATACCCCTTGTAAGCTCGGTGATGTTCGGCGGTTCCGACTTGGATGTCTTGTTCGTGACCTCGATTAGCAACTCGGGCAACCGACAAGACGCTGACCCCAAATCGGGCCTGGTTTTTGAAGTATCAGGACTCGCCAGCACGGGACTACCAGAGGCTGCCTTCACCGGAAAAATTCCGCTATAATTCTTCGGTCCTTTGTTTGGCCGATTGCGTACAGCCTAATAAGGGATGATCAATTCGTGAATACTGTAGCAGCACATTATCCGACGAACTATCCTACGTCCGATCAAGAAGAGGCGGTAATCACCAACATCATGATAGCTTTACGCCCAAGAGAGTTCTTCGAACAACACTTGCAGGACTCGTCCTTTATTAAGGAACTCCCCCCTTCTGATGCCGAAGTCATCGGTGCAGCGGGCGAATACATCGATTACGAAGATGGTGAGGTGCTCTTTTTAGAGGGCGACGATGCTGATGCAATGTATTTTATCGTGACCGGTAAAATCCTGATTTATACCGATAAAGATCGAACTGCCGAGAAAGAACTCGCGCAGCTTGGCCCGCTCGCCCACTTTGGCGAACAGGGTCTGCTGAGTATTAACGCTGGCAAACGAACCGCCAGCGCGCGCGCCGTGGAAAAAACGCGGCTCATCAGAGTGTCTGGCGAGCTCATTAAAAACACGCTCGCGCATCAGAGCAAACTCGTGGCTCAACTCGAAAAAATCGGCGCCGAACAACAAGAGATCAAACGAGAAGACCGTAAAATCCAGCTGCTGCTACGGTTGAGCCGGTCCCGAACCTCAATCAATCTGCAGGTGCCACGTTTCTCAGATAAGTTTTCGAGTCTGCTGGTTGGGGTCGACATAAACCGTCATGTGATTCAGCTCGATGAGGTCATGTCGGAGCATCGCAACCCGATCCGAGCTGGAGACACGGTTACCGTGACCGGCAGCATTACGGGAACCCCCATCGTTTTTAAGACGCGCGTTTTAGCCGTCAAGATCGTCGATGGTTCAACGCTGTATGAATGCACCATTCCTGATGAGATGACTTATGAACAACAACGCGCCCAGTTTCGATTAGAGCTCGGTGCTGCGAGTCGTGCTGAAGCAAGCGTTACGAAGGACGGTAAAAAATATCGCGGCAAGATCAGTGATATTTCGGAGCTTGGCGCTGCGTTTCGACTCCGCCGGGGTGTCCCTATCGAAAAAGGGGATCGTATTGATCATGTCGCCTTCAATCTCACCTCGGAGATTACGATTCAGCCCAAAATTGAAATCATGAACGTGCTAGATGTTGCCAAGGCACCTAACCTTCAACAATTTGGCGTGCGCTTTCTCGGCATATCAACCGCTGACTCTGCTGCCTTAAAAGAATTCATGCGAGAAGAAGAACGCCGGCGATTACGAATGGGGCGACGGTAGCCGTCGCATCGAGACGCTTGAACCCTACCGCTCGAATGTCTCACCTTACGAGCTAGCAATTCACCTAACAAAAAAGCCGAATCACTTTGAGTCGCCCCCCCGACCTTGCTAGAATCGCCCAGCGTCTGCGACTGGTATTAAATAACGTCACTGATTTCTACCAAACCAGTCCCACGCAACACGGAGAGGTGTCTGAGCGGTTGAAAGAGCACGCCTGGAAAGCGTGTATACGTTAATAGCGTATCGAGGGTTCGAATCCCTCTCTCTCCGCCAATTAGCTACTGTTGGTTACTTTTCAATGACTTACGAGTGCTTTAAAGGGGCATTACGCACCAAATTACGCACCCATATTTACCGTTGTTTACCGTTGTTTACTTTTCAACTGCGTAATTTACGCACTTTTTACGCAGTCTTTTTGGGAAGGCCGACTAGGTTCGTAATTGGAGCTTCCTTCTCTGAGATGTCCTCTTCGGGATCGTTGTCATCCGCGTAATGTTTAGCCGCTAATCCTGCTGATGACGTCTAAACTTCCACCGCCCGCGGCTAAGGTTGGATGTGCAGAAAGCACAATCTTATCGACCTCAGTCTCAAAGATACTTTGAAAGACAAGTTCTATCACCATTAACTTAGTCTCATTCTTGGACGTACGCTCCTGCTAATTAACTTATATTGGAAGTTGCGTTGTCGACGCCGTTTAGGAACAAATGATATTCGCAATCGGGACTATGCATTGGGCTATTTTGCATTAGCAGCGTTTCCTTCGCCTTTAACAAGGCCCGTTCGACCCAAGTATCATCACCTACAAACGGAATGACCGCCGTTTTAAACCGCATCCAGGCCTGGGCAGGATCCTGATCATCTAACATCCCCGTTTCACCGACATGCTGACCATCAACATACAGAAAGTATCCTACATCGCTCACCTGGAAGCCCTTGCGGCGCATAATCCACTGATACATCGCCATCTGACGGCGATAACTGGCTTTGTAATCCGGGACCTTTGGATCCTGAGGTGGGGCGAGGAAACTTTCATCCAACGGCTTGGGCGTTTTGCTCATTTGCGCCGTGCTCTTGTAATCCACCAGGTGCAACTCGCCGGTTTCAATGTTCTCCCAAACATCATCTAACCCACCGCCAAAGAGAATGTTGGTCTCGTGGTGTAGCGTGTTGAAATGACGCGGACTGGCGCCAAATTGCAGGGAGGACACCCACTTTTCGAGATCCTCATGCGCAAACGGCCTCAAGTGCCTGAGCCCGGCAGCCACCATGATGGGATGTGGCCCAACACCGCGTACCTGATCGAAGTCTTTCTTTAGCAGCGTGTCGGTATTGGTATTGAGCAGAAAACCCGGCATTCCGGGGAATTTAACGCCCTTTGCCCGCTCCAGCCAAAAGCAGGCCTCGCACTTAATCAGGGCCTCGATTTTGCCCCGCGATAGCTCATAGGGCCCGGGGTGATCAGGTTTAAACGTACCTCGGTGTCTTGTTTGCATCCAGCGTTACCTCGCTTTAAGTCGCAACCGCTTTTTTTTGATCCGGTCCTCACAGGCTGATTCATTCATCCTTAAGCGGATCCGTCTTCTTGAGATCGGAAAATTTTTCCGACATGGTTGGGTTGCGCCGAGTGAGTTTTTTGATCGTGATGTCTTGCGCCTTATTGTTCGCAAGCCTTAAGTTGCGGTCCGCCCCAAGCAAGGCATCCCTTGTTTTTTGAAGATGATCGATCGACTTATCAATTTCATCGATGGCTTTTTGGAATCGGCTGGACGCTAGGTCATAGTTTTTGGCAAAGCCCACTTTAAAATTATCGAGGTCTTCCTCGAAATTGGTGATATCAATATTTTGGGCCCGAATCAGTGCAAGCTCTGTTTTGTATTCGAGAGAACTCATGGCCGCATTGCGAAGCAGCGTGATGATGGGCAGAAAAAACTGTGGCCGAATGACATACATTTTGGGATATCGGTGCGACACATCAACGATACCGCTATTGTACAGTTCGCTATCAGGTTCTAATAACGAGACCAACACCGCGTACTCACAGCCTTTCTCAACGCGATCTTTGTCCAATTCTTTAAAAAAGTCCTCATTACGCTTCTTCGTTGCCGTGCCATCAGCTTCGTTCTTCATCTCAAACATTATCGAGATGATTTCCGTGCCAGCATCGTCCGCATCTCGGAAGATATAGTCGCCTTTGCTCCCTGACCGCGCATCGTTGTCTTTTTCGAAATATGCCCTTGGGAAGGCGGTTGCTCTAATTCGGTTGAATTCGGTCTCACAATGCACTTCTAAGCTTTCACCAATCATTTTGGTCGAGAGCCGCGCCTTCATATCGCGCAGGCGCTCAATTGCATCGTCACGATCCTTAATTTGCGTTTGGTATTTTGCCTCAAGCGCTTTTTCGGAGATTGCTTTCTCTAATTCAGCAACTTCAAGACGATTACCCAACTGGTCACGCTGTTTCTCGACGGCGCCCAGCGCCTCGGAAATGGCAAGCGTCTTGGTCAACTCTGCGCGCTCGACCTCGGACTTCAGCGCCGCAATCTCGGCATCCTTGGCGGACGCCGCTTTTTGCATCTCGTTATCGATTTTGCTTTTTACAAGCGCCAAGGCATCCTGCTTTTCGCGTTCCGCCAGCGCCAGTCGTTCCTGCAACTGTCGGTCAAACTCGTGGTCACGAACCTGCTTCAGGATGTCCCCGTAGCCCGATTCATCCACTTTGAAAGCTTTACCACAATGCGGACAGCTAATGTCGTTCATCGTTTAGGTCCTATTGTTTTGTTTGCAGCTGGGGTTCGATCCATACCGTAAACCCGGCCCTGCATTGCACCACCATCTTGCCTTAAATGAGCATTCTCACACTAGATTTAAAGACCAAATCCGTTGAAAAGTTTCACTTGATGCCGCAGAGCGAATCGATGCTTATCAAGCGCAAGTGCGATATCCTTTTCTGGTCGGTCGAGGGGCCGTGTTTATTCAGCGATCTAACCAGAAAACAAAAAAATATCATTAAATATAATATTTTCAACATCTTATAAAGCCATTATAATAATTAACATTCAATACAAAACAAGGTCGAAGCATGAAAAAAGACGTCTACAAACTCGAAGGCAGCATGCTCGATGTGCTCTTTAACTTCATTGCGGATGGCCAACCGGTACCCAGGGTTATTGGCGACAAAGCGCTTAAGCAGTGGCAACACTACCTGCGAGCCGAAGGTGGCATCAGTTTAGAATCGGCATTTTTTGGGGCAGATGAAGACGGCTCCTTCGCGGCTAGAACGGCGCAAGGCGCCGCGCAACGCAAGCAGTTTATGGCCCTACTCAACGCTGAGCGAAGTGGCGCAACCATTGAGGACCTTACAGCCCTGATCGCTTCGCCCGCAAGCGGTCATAACCCCGGTGACGCCCCAAATAGGGACTGGGTCACCCAAGAACTACAAGCCTACGCGACTTGGAAAAAAGCGGTTAATGCGGGTCGCGTTTTGCCGTGAAACGCTTAGCCTAGCAATCCGAACCTGATAACCGAATGATTCCGAGCCGCGCATTTCTATGAAACCAATCCAAACAACTTGGCTTAAGATAACCGGCTTGCTCCTTACCCTCGGGATCCTCGTAGCTATCACAGCGATCAGCATCATCGATAACACCATTCCAAAGATGCAATCGACGACCCTGCGCCTTCTAACCCTAGCCAACCCGGACGCAGCAGACCCGCTCCGCATCGCCTTTTTAAGTGACTTACATTTTAATGGTGACCTTGAGTCGCGGTCCGACTCGAGCAGCTTCTGACCAGGGTGATCGCCGCGCAACCGGATGTCATCCTACTGGGCGGGGACTACACAACCGCTGTCACCAATGAGGCAGACCTGCGCGACCTGCGCGCCGTCTTCGCTGAGATATTTTCTAAGACCAAAGGCATTCCGGTTGTGGCGGTTTTGGGCAATCACGAGGCCTGGACCGCCCTACCCCGCTGGCGAGCATCGCTGCAATCAGCAGGTATTGCGGTACTTGAAAACGAAGTGCTGGTCTTGGCCGGCTTGGGTCTATGTGTTCGCGGCCTAGGGGATTATTACTCCGGCGGGTACCGTTTTACCGACTTTCCCGCTGAATGCGGCAACCTTGCCGCCTTGACCCTCACTCATGATCCTGCCGCCGCCTTCCAACCCGGCATTGAAGGGCTGGTACTAGCGGGCCACACCCATTGCGGTCAAGTAAGCTTGCCCTTCATTGGCGCGCCTTGGGCACCCAGCAGCGCCCCCAGCGAGGCCCATTGCGGGCTGTATTCCGACGAAATTCGGCGGGTTTTGGTCACGCCCGGTATCGGCACCAGCGTGCTGCCTGTAAGACTGGGCACGCAGGCGCAATGGGAGCTGTTAACGCTGTACCGGTAAGGTTTAGCTTGCTGTCCTAGCTAGCCAACGTAGGCAAAATGTTCGTTGCGCAGCACCGCCTCACCCGACCAACGATACGCTACCAACTTACCCTGCTTAGCAACCGAATAGTCCAGGCACGCCACGTTGTGCGTTCGGGGGGCAGGTTCACCGCGAAGCCAGTAATGACCGACAAAACAGGGTTTCTCCTCTACCCCATAACGCGGCATATCAGAAGGAATTGCGTCATTAGCAGCAGCCCCAAGATCCAGGTCCGCAGGCAAGGCGATCTCTTGCAAGCAAGTTGCCTCATGCTGCCACCACTGCGTTCGCATATTCGTGCGCTCAAAGCCGCCTTTATCCTTGAAGCTCACACCAGGTGGTAAGGCACCTCATAACCCTTCAACAAGGTTTCAACAGCGCCATACTCCGTCGAGCCCGCTTTTGAGGCTTTAACCAGTAACTCGGGGGTAAGCTGCGCGCCATAACCCAAGGCGGTGAGTGCCTGCATTGATCTGGCATCCCAACACGCGTGCACCACGCGCAACCCTTCTAGTTCTAACCAAAGCGGCAACTCGTAAAAAAAATCGAGCACCTGCTGCTTGGCTTCCGGATCCTCGCCATACTCGTTCAAGAATGCCTGGTGCTGCTCGTTGTTCTTTTTAGTGTGCGGCCGTAAGTACAAACCGTCGTGACGCGTGTGATAGGCCAACGCATTGAACTCGTGATTGCCCATTACCGCCAGGGCATGGCCATTGCGCACCATTGCCATCACAACCCCTAGCAGCGCCCGGTGCTGCGCTAAATCCTCTCCTCTATCGATAAAGTCCCCGAGAAAAATAACTTTCCGGCTCGGATGCTGATACCCAGTTTGGCCATTGGCGTACCCCAGATGCGTTAGCAGCTTAACCAATTCGTCCGCATGGCCATGAATATCCCCTATTAGGTCGTACACCGTGTTTCCTTTTAATTGTTTACTGTGTCCCGTTACATCGGAAATCTGACTAATTAGCGGCGGGGCTTTCCTCTTAGGTTGGGCGGCGCGTCATAGGACTCCCAATCAATCTCAACGGAACCCTGATCTAGTTTCTTCTTAATCCGACGTTCTTCCAGCGTCATACCGAAGGCCTTCATATGCTCGTCATCAATTACAGCCTGAAGCGCCTCTTTGGTTATCATTTTCATCAAGATCGCGGCTTCAAAGTAACCATCGATTTGGTCCCCCAAGCGTTTACGGGCATCGGGTTCCGCATCCCCATAGGAGTACAGTTTAATGAGCTTTTCTCGAAGCCGCTCAAGGTATAACTCTTTCCGAACTGTTTCCGATAACCGCACGTCTATTCCTCTGACCTAATAACCCACACGATATACGCAATTCAAAGCAACCTGAACTTACTTTAACGCCACGTAAAAGGGTCACTACGGCTGATGAAAAATGCTGCGCCCTAGACCTCATTCAGCCCAAATATGAGCATAAAGCCCCGCTGAAACAACGCGATCGCGAGGTCCAATGATACCCTCAAGTTGACAGGATTCAGAATAACGGTATTTTAAAATAGACGTCCCCAATCACGACGGACACCATAAATGTCTTGGATTCATGCCTTCTGCCCTGCTGACTTTACACGCTATGCGGTATGGTCCCGTCACTATGAAGAATTAGACTGGCGACTCGATCAACATCAATACCGATATAGAAAGTATTTAACCGGACTAGATTTCCTTAAAGCTGAGGCGACCCTTAATGTAATCCAAAGCGATTTCACGGAAGGCTTTGAATCTGAGCGCGGCCTAGGTGAACTGCCTGTCGTTTTGCACACCCTTTTAAGAGACCAAAAATCGGAGATAAAACGCCGGACAGGGCGTTTCCTGGAACAAGCCGAGCGCGAATTACTTCACAAAAGACTCGGACTGAGTATCGAGACGATCGACTCAATTGCGGAGCAAATTGAAGAGCTCGCAAGCGCCTATAAAGTAACCCAACACTTGAGCGAGGACGACCCAGACTACGTGTTGGCTAAAATTCTTATAGACTTAAGCCTTTTACTCCAAGACACAGCTCACAAATTCGCTGATGGCATAGAACACTTTTCGGAGCCTTCCAGTATTCACTACTTTAAAACTCGTTTGAACGCATTAACACAACGAAGTGATTACTCTGAACAACTCATCAAGGATTGGATTCAGGCATTTCAAAGTCAACTTAAGTGTCGCGATGATGTGCCGACAGATTCCTTCCACCAGAACGCGAGCGCAAGCTGGCAAATCGTTTTTGGCGCAACTGAGAAGATGATCAATACCCTTCATGGTTTGTTTATGTTTTTAGAGGCCAAGGCGCATAACGATTGGGACGAGGACAAACAAAAAGACTGGTTAGAAAATCTACGTAAACGCTCCGAGACTGATCAGAAAATATTCAGTCGGGCAAACTTTATCAAGGCCAAGGTCTTTAAGAATTACTTGTGCGAGGCTTGCGTTTTGTGACTCCTATGCATAGGTTGATCGTTAAACGCATTCCCAAGAATCTACGAAGCTGAGAGATCAGGTTATGACTGTGCTAAGCCCAGACGACTACCGAAATGCCATTTATTTCGACTTTGAAGGTGAGGGTTGGTCGTCAAAAACCAAATCCGCTCCAAAACCGCACATGGTTGGGACTTTCAGACCCAATGCCACAGGTCGATCTGGCCAGTATTGCGCGCATTTATTTCAAGAGAATTGGAAGCCAGTCGCCAATCACCTAGGCGACCGGGGGCAAGTGGTCAATTTTGAGTCGTTTTTTCAAACCCTATACAGCGATGCATCACAGACCGGTTCAAGGCTCATCCATTGGTCGATCTATGAGGAAACCGCACTAAAAGATCACCTGACTACAGCTACTTTTAAAAAAATCGAACCGCTTTTGTACAATCTCCTGCCCCCTGCGCGACGGTACGCGAACAGACGAAAATCATTTGGCCCGGAAGAAACAGCGCGTAACAAAACTTTAGAGGAATTCTGCAGCGCACTTCTTAATCGCGGACCCTTCCCCCCGCTGGCGCTCGGAGCAGCTAAGGTCTGTCGCAAAATCGACAAGGCTTGCCAAACTCATCGGCGGTGGAAACACTTCTCTGACGCAGAAAAAAACCATGTTAAAACGTTCATCGCTTACAACACCGGTGATTGCCGGGCCAGTTGGTTAATCGCCAAGCGACTTGGCAACGCTTATGCACCGCGATCCGCTCAATCGTAGGCAAGACATCTAAAGGCGCATCAAAGCAAGGTTCGAAACTTAAGGCCTTACGCTACCTTTTGAACCTGCTCTCCAGTGTCGACCGTAAGGTTGAGTGTCGTCGCATCCCTGATCGTAAAATCGCAAGACGTCATTACAGCCTTATTCACTGACTACGCCTTGACCAACAACGCGTCGTGAACTGACATCGCGTTGACGCGTCTGTAGATGAGTTTCTGGGATTTCGAATAACCCATCATCTCATTGTAACGGCGATGAACGCACACGATCTCAGATTCAGATTTTTCGCAAACAATAATGCACACATCTTCACTGCCCCATCTGACCATATGTGTGCGAATAAAAGGTGATGCAGTCACCCCTAAGGTTTGCTGGAGCGCGTTATCAAGTCTGTTTTGATAATGATGGAGAGTTCGGAAATCATCCTCGAATAACCCCTTAAGCTTTCCTTTTTTTCCAAAACCGATTAGCACCTGCCCGCCCGCTGTATTCAAAAATGCCGCGACATGTTTCACGACCTTATGTTGGATCCGAGGATCAGCCAGTTTGCTAATAGGTGAGGCATGGAAGCTTTCGCAAAGCTCGAGCCTAGGGTCGAACCAGTTTGTTGCAAGGCTTTGTACCATTTTCCAATCTGGCCCTGTAGGCGCTTCTTTCGACTCGACCCGATATGCGTCCCGAATGGGGACAACCTTTCCAATTTTGCGTCGCAATTTTTGCCAAGCCTCAAACTTTACTGCGCCAACATCGACCTGCCGTTCTAGGTACCGGTCATAAAGCTTCATGCTTACCAGCTTTGCTCTTATAGAAGCCTCAGAATGGTGTAGCGTTTCAGATAACCGCTCAAGATCGTGACCTTTTTCGATTCCCGAAACGAGCGCCTGTACCTTTTTAGTTGCGTGCCAACCTTCTTGCTTCGAAAAATCATTTTCGACATATTCCTTAAGCTGTCGACGCATAGCCATATGACGCTTCAGAAAAGAAAATAGACCGTAGGTTACGGTGATAATTGCTACGATTTCCCACATCAGTTAATCAATCCACGAAACTGACCGGGGAAAAGCACAGGCCATTAATCCCTGTAACGTTTTCCAACTTCTCGCCTCCAAAGTATAAAAAACACAATAATCAAAGCTGGCTGCAGAACCACAAACAAAGCCAGATTCGTTAAGTTGTAGCCCAGACCCGTGACTTCGCCAAGCCATTGAATCAACATCACACAAAACCAAAATATTGAATCGATCATCTTTATTTGTTCTTGGCTAATAACAGGCCAGAGAACTGCTTGCCGCTGGCCCAATCGATCGCAAGCTCGGCTTCGTGCTTTTCAGCAAACGGCCCAATCATCACCCGGTGGATGTCTCCTGTCGTCTCGACAAAGATGTCTGCACTTAAATAGCCCTCCAGTAACGCCTGGGCCCTGAAACTATCGGCGTTTTCGAGCTTTGAAAAAGCCCCTATCTGCACGTAGTAAAGGGACGCGATCCCATCATCCACACCTTGCACTGGTGCACTTAGAACGGCGTCATAAACATCCCTCACCACCGTAATACTGGATTGCGGGAGGTTATCGTAGAAGGTGTAGTCGATCTCTTGAATCTGGCTGGCAAGCTTTGATTCAACCGCCTCACGGCTGACTTCAGGCGCTAGGTCCTGCTCATAAAAAGACACCGTCACCAGCACACCGATTACAAAAGAGATGAGGTATTTCATAGGTCACTTTACGCCTGATTTAAAATGCTTATAATTCCAGCTTAGCGTGGACTTTGGTCGTCGTACACCAAACACGCTTAATTAGCATCCGGAGTGGGACTTGTTCCCCGCCAACCTGCCTACCCAGGCAAGGTGGTTCGAGAATGTGGCCGAAAGGCAACCAATTGGGTTCTCTCATTCCGATGCTCCATTTTAAGGAGACAGGACATGAGCATTTCACGAAGACAATTTTTGTTATCAACCGTCGGTGCTGTTGGCGGGTTTATTCTTCCCTCTTTCTACACTCGGGCGCTCGAGTTTCTAGACCAATTTGGCGAACCCTTGCTAGAGGCGCCGAAACTGGTTGTGGATGAACTCATCATTTGCACGGAACGCGATGGCGAACTAAACCTAGGTGACCCCTGGGAGCAGGTTCCAGATATGTCCTGGCGGGAAATGCTGACCCGCTACCAACCAGAAGGCCTGGACAACCTTGAAGCGCACTGGGACCTCACGGAATCACAGCTTGATGACGAGGCCCCTTGGGATTGGGTTGTTGATTTCTGGTGCCGGGCAGACAGCCCGAATGCGCGCGCCTATCGCCTGCTAAATAACCTGGACCTGGGTCCGAATTTCACTGAACCAGATGCCATTGGCGGGCTTGTTTTTACCGACGGGCCCTGCCCTGGTAACGACTATCTTGGTGTGGCGGTTGAGGACGAAATTTCGGCCAGCCTGTTACAACAGCGACTAAACGACCTCAACACTGGCATAAAACTGGTCTATGGCTAGGCCTGTTACCGAGATGATTAAAGATGAGATGCCCCTAGATTTGTAGACGCTTTGCTTGGTAATTTTGGAACCAAGGAGAGACGGATATGAGCAAAGGGATTCGATATACGGATGAGTTTAAGCAGGATGCTGTGGCGCAGGTTGTCGAGCGTGGTTATGCGGTCAGTGAAGTCGCTGAACGGCTGGGGATCAGCACAAAATCGCTTTATACATGGCGCGCCCAATTTACGAAGGCACCGCGGTTGCGGGCCGAGGATTCTGCGCAGGCTGCTGAAGTCAAACGATTGAAGCGCGAACTGGCGCGTGTAACCGAAGAGCGTAATATCTTAAAAAAGGCGGCCGCATACTTCGCGAGAGAGTCTCAGTGAGGTATGCGTTTATTGAGAAACATCGCGTTGAGTTTTCGGTGCGGTCAATGTGTCGCGTGCTGATGGTGCATTTCAGCGGCTTCTACGCGTGGATTAAAAAACCGTTAAGTCAACGTGCGCTTGAGGATGTGCGGCAAACCTCATTAATCCAGCAGGCATGGGTTGCTAGCGGCAAAGTCTATGGGTGCTGAAACCCTGCACGATGATCTTTTGGATCAAGGGGAGAGTTGCTCTGAGAACCGTGTTGCGCGATTAGCAAGTTTAGCGGGCATCTCAGCTCAGATAGGCTACGGACGCCGCCCTGGTCAATATGGTGGTAAGCCTGCGGTTGTCGCCGACAACACATTAGATCGACAGTTCGAAGTTGACGCACCTGATCGAGTTTGGGTGACAGACATCACCTATATCAAAACGCATGAGGGGTGGTCATACCTAGCGGTTGTGATCGATCTGTTCTCGCGACGTGTCGTAGGTTGGTCGATGCAGTCTCGCATGACAACGGATCTAGCTTTGCAAGCCTTGCTTAGTGCCGTTTGGCGACGCAAGCCAAAAAGCAAAATTTTGATTCATTCCGATCAAGGCGCTCAGTTCACTAGCAAGGTTTGGCAGTCGTTCCTGAACAAACACAATTTGGATGCGAGCATGAGCAGACGTGGGAATTGTCATGACAATGCGGTGGCAGAAAGCTTCTTTCACCTTTTGAAACGGGAACGAATCCGGCGACGGACCTACTCGACACGCGACTCTGCAAGGCAGGACGTGTTCGATTACATCGAGATGTTCTACAACCCGACCCGAAAGCACACCAACAACGGTATGCTTTCGCCGGTTGATTATGAAATCCAACAGAAGAAAATGAACGAAGCAGGTGTCTAAGAAACTAGGGGCATCTCATCCCGAAGGCTTAATGGTGCTCTTAATCAATTAAGGCCTGCTAGACGATAAATACGATAATGAACCGACGGAAGATATTGATTGGAGGATTCTCTTTCGAAGCCTGAAAAAATTAGAAAAGGTTTTCAAAAGACAATTTAATGTAAAGTTTATTTTTCGGTAGTAACGGCACCAGACATTCTACGTTATCTATCACGTGGACCGAACTCGCGAATTAACGCGACGTCTTGTTGTAAGTATTCCTCGTCGAGCCATTCGATAAACAAGCTGCCCTCAAACCTCTCGGCTTGCACAGAAAATCGGAACAACTGATAAGGATCAATGGTTGTGTCGTAACATGTGCTATCGCCATTGATATCGTAAGCCACTACCACTGCCTTCTTTGCGGGTACACCCTCGATGGTATCACAAGGGAAAAATTCATCTAGCTCCTCAGACACTAGAAATTCCGATCGCGAATCATGAAGCTAACCAGCTAGGTTTGAGTATCTTGCAAACTCATCTCAACAAACTTCATTATCACGCCGAAGTTTTTCTTACTTGATTTAGCTATCTTCCTAGGACACCCAAAATGGGCTACCTATCACTCACGCATCAGAAACGCTTCGAGCAGTACTCAACGAGGTCTTCGCCAAAAATTTGTCTAGTAGAAGCATCAATCCGGACAAAAAAAGCATCTCTGTTTTTAATTTCTAAGAATACCCTTCTGTCAGATTTAACCATATTTAAAAGGCATACGGTCGCCTCTCCAACGTCATGAAATGAAATTTTTAAATAATCATTTATTCGATTAAAAAGAAAAGAAGGGAAGTATGGATTCAGCACCGAATCAAGCAACATTCGACGATACCCATCTAGAGTTTTATCTTTTAGCTTGGGAATTTCACTATTTACTCCAATGACTTCTACTTCATCACGATCTTTTATTTCTTTAACACCAATGACCAGATGACCACCATCCGCGTTAAGAAAACCAGCTATAGATTTAGCAATTATGACTCTGGAAGTCTCTGTCCCAAATTGGGAAATGCTTCGCTCAATTATCGCTTCTCTGCTTAATGACTCGCTCCAAAGACAACTGGATTTAAATTCAGAAAAATGACTTTCGCCATCGGCAATTATGTCTTCAATAGACCTCTCGCCTGCCAGTTCTTCCTCAATGTCCGAGACAAACTCCAATTCATTATTTTTGCAAAGTTCCTTTACGCGGCCGGTCTCGCCAGATTGAAGTTTTACAAGCAATCCATGCGGGTGATCTCCGGCTTTTGTAAGGACGACATCTATCGCTCCCTCTACCAAAATTTTTCTCGTGCGATCTGACTGCGGGTTGATCTTGACCCGCGTGCCTTTTTGTAATTGCTCTGCGGTAATACTCATCTATCGTCTCGATTTAACACTTAATAAGAACGCTTTCAGATACGTTGAACCTTTTTACTTCGAACACTTCTGGCATGAACCTAAACCAATCGAAGAGTATTTTCGTGAACTCCTTCACCTCACTTCGATAGGGGGTCACCTCGTCTAAAAGCGCACTGTGCAATTGGTTAGTAACCCAACCAAAACGCACTTCATTTTCAACTCCAATAGTATCTCTTAACCAATGATATAACCGAGTTTTTAAAAAACCTTGCTTCAAGCAACCTTGATCAAAATTATCTATTGTAAGATCAAGCAGCTCAAAATCATGAACAATCTCTGAAGATTCAAAATTTGGACTTTGAAGAGAACTTGGCGAATTAAAAACAAGCTCTGAAGTCCAAAGATGAGCTATTTTTCGATCGAGCATTTCTTTAATATTTGCTGACCAAAGAAGAGCTCTCTTTTGCCCAACAGATCTACTGTCTGCGATTACCTCCTCTTGCAATACTTTAAACAAGTCCCCGCCAATCCAGATGACCTCATTATCTATAAAAGATTTAAATTTCTCGATATCAGTAACTGACGGATCTAGTCGAGTTCCTATCTCAATATTGCCAAGACCAGCAAAGCTAAGCCCCTTATAGGTCACATTGGCACTCCCCACAAAAATAAAACTTTCATCAACAAGATACAACTTAGCATGTAGATTAGAGTTCACGCCAAAGCGGTAGCCATTATCTTCGCACCACCTGTAAACTTCTAAATCAGAGGCTCCAAAAAGAAGATCATGCTTTGCCCAACGGGCAACGACAGTTAACGACACGTGATCTGGAATATTTTTAAGTAGAGCCCTGATAGCTTTTTCTTTTATAAATGCTGAGCATATGAAAATTTCTTGCTTTGAGTCTGAGATAGCTGAGGCTAATTCTTTAGAAAAATCTGAGGAAAAGAGCAGCATTGCTATGAAAAATCCTGCTCAACTCTTTGAACATAATAATCATCAAAATATTCGTAGATATCATTGTGATCAGGTAATCCAATCAAATTGTCTGCTATGTTAACAATCAGGCATTTCTCGGTTCCACCGATCGCCGGACCTCTAAGGCCTCGACCAATAATTTGACTGTAGAGGACGATCGAATGAGTTGGTCGCGCTATGAAGACAACATCTGTTTTTGGTGCATCAAAACCAGTCGCCAACACACCATAATTGGTCAACACATTTAACTCGCCAGATCTAAAGTCATTGGTAATTTTTTGTCTGTTTAAAGGACTGGTTTCTCCGTCAACATGAGCAGCTTTTACGCCTTTAAATTTTAAGATTGCAGTCAAAAATTTGGAGTGCTTTACACTACAAGCAAAGAGAATGATCTTACGATCGATATTCGACTTAACAAGTTGAATTACCTTAGCGATGATTTCAAGATTCCGCTGGTCTTGGCTTGCTAAGCGATCCATAACTGATTTGGGAATTTGCAAATCCTCTTCAAACCTCCTAATTTCCGCCGGACTCAAAGAATCTTCGGACCCTGTGATTAACTCCATGGAGGTTCTAGCCATAACATCAATCTTCCTGAGGTATGCAAATACATTCCCTCCATCAGAGGACTTCAATCTTACAGTTTTGTCAAAATAAAGAGCTGCTAGCGCTTCGTTGCTCTCTTTAGCATTAGCATCTCGTCCAGGCGTAGCCGTTAATCCCATCAACTGAGAGCCGTGCTTCAGTAAACTTTCGATTGAGGCTCTGTAGTTTGGCGCTGCACTCATATGAGCCTCGTCTACAACCAACAATGAGCAGGATTCTGCAAATATTTGAAATTTAGCTGGATCAGACTTTTTAAACCTACCCATTGATTGAAGCGTCGATATCACTAATGCTGGAAACTCTCCAATGCCGTCGAGCCCGTCTCGACTCTTATCGACAATTCGTACTTCGATATCATGCGTTCCGAGATGCTCCCAAACTTCCTCGAAGCCAGAAGCAGCCTGCTCAACCAAATCAATTGAATGAGCTAACCAAACTACATTTTTATTCGATCCACTTTTAAAGTGATGCGATACAACCTCCATGGCGGTTCGAGTTTTTCCAGACCCCGTAGGCATCTGAACAACGAATCTATTTCTTGGAATTTTCAGTTGATCGACGATTTCCCAAAATATTTTCGTTTGAAAGTCTTTCAGTGCCTTGAATGGAGAAACTGGCGCATTAACAACTTTTACAGCAGCCCTTAAGCTCTCATTATCAATTTTTTCGACATAAGGTAATTCATACTTGGTACATTCAAACTTCAAACACTCTTCGACTAATTTTTGATCGGGTAAGGATAGGTCTATTCCATGCGCCTCGAGTTCTATTATTTCTCTTTCTGTACAACGGGCGAGACAATCTCTCCAAAAACCGTGTGCATAGAGCTTCGGGTTTTGGGAGAGACTTAGCAATATTTTTATTTGGCTGGCCTTTTTATTTGTCTCAAACAGCTCAACCTCGTCTTGGTACAATTTTTCTAAGAACTCTTCTATATCCTCATAAAGATCGGGGTCAATTAGCTCCTGTATTTCTCTTTTAGATAGTTTATCAAGCAATACTAGCACCCCCTCTTCGCGAGAGTTTTGCATGCAAGCCCCAATTAGCTTCTATGGTTTCAGCAATCTCACGAGCGTCGGAGTTTTTGGCGTCTATCAAATCCTGAGATTTATGATAGGCCTGTAGCAGAAACGCAACGTGCACGAATATCTCGTTGTCAAGATCATCTGGCAGTAAATTTAGCAAGGTTGCCACCCAAGGATGGCTTTTGTTTAACTGAAGAACTGAAACACCACCTATTTGTTCATATCTCGAAAGTTCAAAGCCCTTCCACTCTGAGATCTCAACCCTATACTCGTCTGCCTTTAATCTGCTTTCTTCTAGAGATCTGGCGTTTATTTCTTGCTGCGTAGCACCAGAATCAAACCAAGATTCTATGATTTCGCTCTTTTCTCGAAAGACTTCAATTAATGCTTCGTATTGCATGCGATTCAAAGAGATGCCTTTTTTCGTCGGTGCCAACTCTCCAGAGATCTTGTCCGTAAAATATTTACGAACATCGAGTAGGTTCTTTCCTCCGTAACTACTGAGTTCGCAGACCAAAGGTGCTTTTTTTGAGCCCGCGATTAAAATTTTTTCATCCTCAATTTTCATGGCTACTCTTTCCCCATGTCATTAATGTATGAGTTAACATACATTCCCCAATTCGTTCGAAGATCTTCTAGCAATCCGGTCTTTTCCTCATCCACTGACATTTTTGACTCAGCTTTGACGTAGGACAAGAGCAGAAGATCAACTATCGTTTTTAATTCCGCTGCCAAAGCCACAGACCCTGAGTTTTCACTACTAGAAATCTTCGCCTCCAATTCGAGAAGCCGCTTCATCAGGGGATGAGAATTGTTATATAGCAGAACGTCACTGCCTCCTAGAGGTTTTAACTCTATGAATTCCTTTCCTTTCCACACAACCGACTCGATGGTATATGGTTGAGATCTCCACGCTGCAATAATTGAATCTTTGTCGGTAGTATTTTGATACTTTTCCATTGAATCTATGAGATCGCTTGCAGCTTTATCGGGGTCCGAAACCGGTTTAGATGTATTTTCCGTGTTCTTTTTCTTAGCTATTTTCTCAGCCGCTTTGTGACCTGAGTCATGCTCACCTTGCGCCTTGGCTTGAGCATCAGCTTTTTCCTTTTTCTTGTCCCAATCTTCTTGAATCTGTGCAATGTAGTTTTTTACTGTTGGATTAATTTGCTCAAAAATTGCTTCTTTGAGATCTCTGACCGGGGCCGCGCCTCGCTTTATATTTTTTACCTGAAAGACTCTATCTAGTAGCGGACTAAACTCGATTTCGCAACCCCACCATCGATCGATCTCGTCAAACCAACTCTTACCACCGGGCCAATAAGAGATTGGGCCATAAAACACCTCTCGTCCGTTCCGTGTAATTGAAACACCCTGATTTCGATCTATATATCGTTCAGTAACTTCTTTTCGTGCACCAGTTCCCCTGAACCCCCTTATCTCCTCGCTAAGCAAACTTAACCTTATGGTAATAGTGTCTTTACGTCCTGCCTCGCCTTCAACATCATCAGGAACTGTCCACTCCAACCGTATAGGATCAGCCAAAGTAGCTGGCACATCATTGGGAAATTTCGTTTTTTCCATATTTGCGTAAAGAGGGTCAATTGCCTTGACAGGCTCACCATTAATATAAATTTTTAAGCCGTCCCAGATGAACTTTCTAAAGACCCTTCCGAAGTAGACTTTAGACTCGCTAATTATTCTCTTTCCATTCTCAACTTGCCTATCGTAATCGCTCCAAATAACTGCAGTTCCAGTGCCACGAGGTTTTAAAGAATCTATCCATTCAGGAAACTCAGATATCGCAGGGGAGGCAATCGCGACGCTCCCATCATCAGATGAAGAAATATCGAGGGTAGTGGAAAGCCATTCACCTTGTTCTGTATCTCTTGAATACACTCTGACATTCCGACACTCGTGAATCGCACCCATTGTCATTCCTACTCCGAATCTTCCGATTCCAGTGCGGTCATTGAATCGACTGGAATAGCCAAGCACTAAACAATTATGGATCAGGTTTTTATCCATACCAGTTCCGTTGTCGATAAAAGCAACGCGTTTTATATACTCGTAGCTCGTCCTTCGAGTTTCAGTCTGAAATTGGACATTAATCTCTGATGCCCCCGCTTGAATTGAATTGTCAATAGCTTCCGCATAGGCGCTATAACAATCGAAATCTGAATCTCGCATGGACTGTAAGGCTTGACCCGCGGATACAGGACTCAGTGATGCACTCATAAACTCACCTCAACAATTTTCAAAAGTTTAATACAGTAGGCAACATAAGATACCTACTAGAAGAACGGCGACCCCATGACTAAACAAACAGATGATTTACTTCAACGTCGGGACAAAGTCGTTGATGCTCGCTACACTCTAAACAATGACTAGCCACTTAAAACTTCTTAGATGAATGATAACCGTTTTAATAACTTAGTTCTCGATCTTACTGTAGGCAAGATCTTACCTGACTCGATTTATGTTCATCGTTCGGCAATTCCAGAAATTGATGGTGAACTGCGGGCTTTCCTACAACTCATTGCCAGCGCCATTAAGATAAAGTCAGATGATTGGAACATCGTCAAGTTCTATAAACGCCATTACAAATTGTCATTACTTAACTACCCCACCTTTGATATTTATCCTTATCCAGCCCTAGCCCAAAGTCACACGATAGATTTGGCCAAGGTCCAAGTAAGATCAGCAGACTACTCGAAAAGCCTTAATCCTCCCATACTTCACAGGAGAGAAGCCTTCGTTGCAGCCAACGATCCTAAATCAATGTCGTACAAAGTTTTCACAGAGGCGGGTGAACAGATCGGGCTTTATGAAAACACCAGAAAAATTGGTTTCAAAAATCAGTGGGAGCAACTAATCAAACGCAAGGGATATTTCCTGGATCAATCAGGACACCTTGTTCCTCTATTTGAAAAAGCGCAGCATCTTGACGATCTAGAAGACGACATCGAGATACAGCGACACCGAACAGCGATCGAGAGAAACCAACTTTCACAACCGATGCAAACGCTAGCTAGGCACGGATATCTGAATGGCCAGTATTCTATTTTTGATTACGGTTGTGGTAAGGGCGATGACCTCAGAGAACTAGAGGCCCACGGATTAGATGTGGCGGGCTGGGATCCTAATTTTCATCCCGAGGCGGAATTGGCCTCTGCAGACATCGTTAATCTCGGCTTCGTGTTAAACGTCATTGAAGAGAGACAAGAACGTGACGATACGCTCAAATCAGCCTGGACCCTAGCGGATAGATTTCTAGTGGTGTCAGTAATGATCGCGGGAGAGTCGGTCATATCTCAGTTTAGGCCGTACAAAGACGGCGTCGTAACAAAGACTAATACTTTCCAAAAATATTACTCGCAGTCTGAGTTCAAACTCTATGTTGAGACGATACTAGATGCCAATGTAATCGCTGTTGGGACTGGGATATTTATAGTTTTTAGAGATTCTATTGAAGAGCAAGAGTTCCTACTACGAAGACACAAAATTACGCGTACCTGGAACTACAAGACAACATCACTCAGCAAAAAGAAGACCGCAAAAATTTCTCAAGCAAAATTTACGGAACACAGGTCTATTTTCGATAGCTTTTGGGCTACGACTCTTGATCTAGGTCGACTCCCTGCCAATGATGAATTTGATTTCTCGGATGAGATAAGGACCTTAGTTGGCTCTCATGCGAGCGCTTTTAAGAGTCTATCTGAATTCTTTGATACGAGCGATTTTAAAACTGCGGAAAAAAAACGGCGTGATGACCTTCTAGTTTACTTTGCGATGAGTCTATTTGAAAAACGCCGACCATACACGAAGCTCCCAGTTTCGTTACAAAGGGACATCAAGGCTTTTTTCAACAACCATACTGGAGCGCTAGATCACGCGCGAGAGCTCCTATTCTCTGTGGGAGATCCTGGAATAATCACCACACACTGCAACCTGAATTATCAGGATTTGAATACAGGCCAACTCGATAGCGGCCACAGTTACACCATACATAAGTCAAAAGAGCCTTTACTCACTCCAACTTTACGGACCTATATAGGCTGCGCAGGCACACTGTACGGTGATATGAGTGATGTTGATCTTATTAAGATACATATGACTTCAGGAAAAGTAACTTTCTTAGAATATGACGACTGGTCTAAACCCGAACCTAAACTAGTCTATCGAATAAAAGTAAGGATGCGTGATCAAGATTTTGATGTTTTCGATCATAGAACCTCGATCCAAACTGTTGATAAGAGGAGCTTTAGTTAAGTGGCAAAAAAAGTGCAGACCAGAGTCGAGAGGTCACAGGTAAAAGGTTTGCTCTGGCGAAAAAAAGTTGATTCGACCCTGTTAAACCAGCAACAAACTCCACTTCCAGTTTGGATTCTAGAACTATGGAAACATAATGGCTTATCAGTTCCAACAACCAAGGAAAAACTCAAGGAATTTCTTGTAAAAATGGATGGTGGACTTTTCTCGTCCTCCATTACAAGCAGAAGAAAAAAGAACAACTACCAATACTATCTTTCGTTTGATAACGAACTGGGTGAAAAACTTAAGCGTATTTTTCTGATGTCATTTATGCGATCGATTGAAGCTGAGCTAAGTGGCAAAAAGAACCACCAACACATTGAGGCCACCATACCATTTTGGGAATTCCTGGATATTGAATATATCCCTTCCACCCAAGCTTTCAAATTAACCGCGCATTACACAATTCCTCCTCAATTCCCCAACTTGTTCGCACAGCTCTCCTCATCTGCGGCACTCAAGGCTGTTGCGATGAGCGCCAACGACCACGTTGAGCTTAAAATCCATAAACAAGGTTGGAGATCAAGAGAGCACTACAAGCAAGAAATCGGCGCATTTAACGTTATTTACACCCTAATCGATACCAAAGAAAAACTGGTATACGTAGGGGAAGCAAAAAACTTGAAAAAGCGATTAGACTCGGGGCATCCGGAAATTTCCAATTGGAACTTTTACCGATTCAACGTTTTGCCGAGAGGGATGAACAATAGAAACAGACTAGAGCTGGAAAGAATGGCTATCAGAGACCTAGCTTCCCTCCTACCCAACGAAAAAAATCAGGACTTAATTGAGATTTCCAGTTTCAAACTCGTAAACAAGAAAATCGACATTCTATAAACTACAAATAATACAGGCTTGATCCTCAGGATCGTCGTCTTCGCCTGCCTTCAATACATCCTGCCATCTATCAGAGCTAATCACGCCATCAGCGATTTGCTTCTCACGCTTCTGCCGAGCATGCTCTACGATTTCCTCTAAACTACCGCTCTGGCTCCAGGTATAACCAATACCGCCGACAGCAATTTCCCCAGCGTCCCATGAAAATTTTGTACGTTCCCGTGTTTCGTAATCTCTTGCTTGCTCAAATAAGTCGGGATGATTCTCTTTCAATCCAAGCCACTCATCCTGCCTTTGGAAAAAACAAAAGTAGCAACCCGAGCGAGACCGCCACTTGTAGTATTCAGGAATACCAATCGTGTCTTCAAGTAACTTAAACACGTCATCTCGAATCAAACCGTCTTCAATGAACGGAAATACAGGGTGTATATTGGGTTTACCTTCAGATTTATAACCGTCCCGGAATTCATCAGCTCTAATCCCTACATAGCTGACAACCCTGTCTGTCCCTACAAAATCCTCGAAGGGTTTTATTTTCATCTCTCGAGTACACCAACGGATTTTCGGAGATGGCAGTAGGCCATTGTGCATCTTGAGATGATGATCAAAATCCCGTCCACTACTAAGGCGAATAATTTCTTTACCTAGGTAGGCCTCTAGCTTGTCAAGGAACTCATAAGCCTCCTTAAGCTCAGCTCCTGTATCAGAGAAGAAATACTCCACTTTCTCATGAATTTCCTGATAGTTCTCTTTGATATAAATAGCTAGAGCAGCGCTGTCTTTTCCGCCCGATAAACCTAAAACGTGTCTAAAGCCTTCCCTCTCAGCCAAATCCTTAAAAGATTCATTCATCTATATCTCCTTTAGCAGCCTTATACTCAACCCCACCCTCTTCATCCTTTTCGGTCAGATCGGGAGCTAGCGTTTGAGAAAGCAACCTCGCCAGACAAGCTGCTCGTAGGTCCTCATCCATCAACATGATTTCAGCCGTTATTTTGCTTAAGGACACCGCAATTTTTTCTTCAACTAAGCTGTCCAAGACAACCACTTTTTCTATAGGAGAATCTCCCTTTCGCAACGCTTTCAAAAGATAAAAGTCAATATTCGGGTCATTGATGTCGCTGCCTCTGGTCTCCAAGCGAATCTTCTCTAGATCATTAATTTGCCGTAGATAATCTCGCAAGCGATACATTGCCGAATTAAAATCGTTATCACTCCACTTCTGAGATGGCTTTCGGCCTAAAAACATTAGAACGTTTTCAAACCATTCATCATTATTGGCTTGGACTTTAGTTAACCTTGCGATAAAAGCGCTTATTCCGATTGTATCTGCTGAGTACTGATCCAGGCCATACAAGTTCCCGCAAGTACGTCGAGTCTCAGCCAGAGAAATCTCTTCTTCCCTTCCTAGGCCTTTATTCAACGCCTCCCTAAAGCGATCGACCATCTGAGGATGACAACGCGAGAACTCTTTGATTACGCCCATTAGCGCAACAGAAAACTCTTCTAGCTCCTCATGTTTTAATTTAGAGGTGCCAGAAAAACCTAAGGCACCCGGGAGGTTAAAAAAGATAAGGTCATTCGGTGACTTAGCCATGTTGAAAGCACTTCTGACCTTCTGTGCGCGGTCGGACAGGCCTTCCCTTGTCACCTGAACATATTCGGGGAGATTCCCCATAAACGACGCTAGGGGCTTAACAAGGTCTAGCACGGATTTCTGACTTGACTTTTTCTTAGCTTGGTTAGTCAAGCCAAATGCTTTTTCGTAAGAGTTAAATATCGACTCATTGAGTCCTTCAATCTTAAAGTATTGAAAAGTAAATTCGTCAGGGCGTTTCGCGAATCGTTCCGCCATTTCAACTGTGAATCTAGGCCTAAACCTTCTGTTTTCAAAAACACCTATAGAGCTTTGATTGACTAAATAGACCGCGAAATAAAGAAGCGGTAGCACACCAGCCTTTACGCCATACGGCGGCATCATTAGTTCTTCGTTTAATCCTACCAATGATTTCGGCTCGGAATCGGTCGATTCGATAAATCGCTCGATTCGTTCCCATACCGGTATTACACCCCCGGAGCTATCATCAGTAGGCTTCTGAAGGAAACAAGTTGCCCCTATTTCATCAGGTACAATATGAATACCCGTTTCCCGAAACAGTGCTCGGTACATTGCTTTTTCCGCTGGGAAAGACGCTGACGAAAAGCCTAGGTCGACCTCATCAGAGTGCGAAAGCATTGCCGCCATAAGCTTATTTCTTGCCATCACGGCTTGTCCGGATGGACGATCCCGATTAATCAGCTCATTTTTAAAGGTCGGGGCGTAAGGGTAAATCCTCTGCAGGCATTCAGATAACCTTTGTTGCAGATCCTTCTTTTGATTGACCGCTAGTAGTTCTCCTCTAAACTCCCACCGATGCACTTGAGGCTCTTGCAGGAATCCTGAAAGCACAGCCTCTTCAACTTTTTCAGCACTTGTTAGCCGATCCTGGAATTCCTTTTTCGCAACAGGGTCACGTTCCAATTCATGGCTTGATGACCCTATCCTTCGCAGCGCAATGACCTCACCAACTGCCGAGCGGATATAGTCAGAAGTACTACACTCAATCAAGATATCAGAACTTGAGAAAAACTTGTGTATTAAAGGAAAAGTCCTTGAATCGTCAGTTCCATAAGACAAGAAAAATATCAACCTAGGGTCTTTAGACTCCTGAGGGGCTTTTAGATAGGACTTGGCATCAACAAACACCGGACGAAAATATCTAAGCGCAGAATTCTCTATCGAGTAACGTTTAGCAACTACAGGGAGCAATCTATCGCTTCGGTTCAGCTCATCTGCAACAGGAAACTGGCCCTAAACTGCCAAGCTCCTCGCTAACAGCTTGATCAAGGTCAAAATCGCTGCCTTGCCATACTCGGTACTCACCGCTGAATTTTTGAAAGCTTACTAGCGACTGGCGTTTTAATTTGCGAAGGACTTTGTTGTACGTTTTGTTACCGAGCAATGAGGAGATATTTAGCAAGCCGTCCGAGGCCTTTAAGCCACCTTTAACTCCAATGATATTAAAGAGGCCAATAGTTTTTAACAGGTTGATTTCGTCCTCGCGTAGATCTGAGGCTCTATCAAGACAGGACAACACCTCTGCCCATCTTTTCTGAGTAATAAAATCGGCGGTCGCTAAACTTTGATTGTGCACAAAATAATCGAAAGCATGGTGAGGCAACACGAATTCGCCAGGATCAAGGCTCGCCAGCATTGCTAGAACGCCAAAGTCCTCACGACTACCCAAATAACTGAATAAAGTTCGTTCGTTTTGCGCGATTTTCTGACAAAGATGAGGCAGCAAAAGAGCCGTGACAGGGTGCAAAGGGTAACAATTCTTAAAAAGGCTTTCCGCACCCGCTTTGTCTAAAGAACTTGGCAATAGATCTTTAAATGATTCATCACCTATAACAGCATTGACCTGTTCAACGATTTTCAGATTATCGACTTTCGAGCAGCTGTTATTAAACACTTTACCGACAATCTTTAGCGTCTGCTCGGCAGATTCAAGAAAAGGTATTTCTTCGAACCGTCCCTGAATTTTACCCCACTCGTTCTTCAACGTTTCCGACAAACCTTTGGCGTAGCGCTCCATCGATTGGTGAAGAAGAACGAAGTTGAGAAGTAAAAAAGTATCGTCGGCACTGGACTCTTCAGCCAAACTTTGCAGTAAGTAAATATCGTTAGCACCGTAGTGCCTGACCTCATATTCAAGGAACTTTCCAAGCTCATCTATGATGAATACCAACCCTGCAACTCCACAGCGCTTCAGATCGGCTTTCAAGCCTCGCATTAACCGCAGAAAATCGGCGTGAGACACTTCGCCCGAATCTAATGCCTCTAAAATATCAGCTAAAATCTTTGGGTTCCTGCCTTTTCGGCCACTAAAAAACTCTAGTGCTTGAACATGCATGGCGGAAAGAAGCCGAGCAGCTAAAGGTTCAGGAGCTCCGACAACAGATATTACGAGGCAATCGGCGGCTTTCGATTCCAATTCACTACGAAGTTCAGGATTCCCTTTCCCTAACAGCTCAAAGGCAGCGCGTTTGCCATCACCTTGTAAACCGAGCAGGTGAGAGACAAATAGGGCGAACGAAGACTTACCCGAACCATATGGACCGACTAGAGACCATGACCTCTGAGCAACTCCCTTAACTAAAACTCCGGATACCTTCTCTAGAGTCCGCAACGCTCTCGATGTTGGGATATAACCATTGAGAAAGTCCGCAGCGTGCTTATCTCGATCCAAATTAACCGAGCGGGTGTGACGGTTATTCACGGTTATAGCCAGCGTCATGCAGCTTTCTCCTCGTCGCTCGCTCTATAATAGGCAAGAACCAAAGCATATGGATCCAGTGCCTCTTTCAGAAAAACCTGGTTGATGCCGTTGCTCTCTCGGACCTCAAAATATTCACTAAGCTCCAGGCTCATTTCTTCTAGCTTTTTGATCAGGGTGTTCTCTGTTAGCCGAAAAACGGTACCTGGCGCTGCATATTGATCTTTCGAATACATCAAATCTTCTATTGGAAGAATCTGGGCTTTCCTTTCAGTCATAACCGAAATTACTGCATAACCTAAGATTAAATTAGGCAAACCCACCCTTTCTGAATATTTGGAGCTATAACGTTTTCCTGCGAGCGACTTCGAAATCAATCCAAGACTAGCAAATGGCGAATCTAGAGAGTCTTCCATAGGGTTTCTTGAATCAAGTTTCGATTGCGCATACATACGCAACAACACGCTAACATCAGCGTCTAAAGTTGATACCGATACGGTTCTCTGCAGGTTTTGACTGGCAAAATCTCGCAGCGATGTGCTCGCTTCTTCTCCCGAAAATTCAGATTGATGATAGAGATTGAAAAACCAAAATGCAGCCGTAGCATCCCTCGCATTCGAGGCTAGCAACCAATGCAGCAACCAAAGAGTTCCATCATCTTCCAGAAACGGATCGAACCCTTTTTCTTGATCGAATATTTCTTCGCACAAACCTGTTAGCTTCCCGCTTGCGCCGTCAATCAGCCGAAAAGCCTGCAACCAATATTTGATTGATTTTACCATTGCAGAGCCGACACCTAACTTCACCGTCGCCTCAGCATTTTCGAACACCTTGGGGTCTGCGGAATACTCTTTTATCCCTTTTGGCAACCAAGCGAATCGGACTGGAAATTTCTGAGCACCGCCAAATTTATAAGCCGAATTATCGAGCTTCAAGAGGAGCCTCCTACCGTATCTTCTACTTCATCAAACAACGATATTTGCCCCGTCGAGGACCGCAGATGCTCAGTAGCTTGAGCAACGAACCAATCCTTTAGACTTATACCTTGCTCACGAAGCGTTGTGTGCAGCACAGATTTAAATTCAGGATCCACTTCAATGACAATTCGGCCACTATTACCTATAGGCATCGCTTACCCTTATGTTATGTAACATAGGTACTTTATCAGCAAATTTCAGACCCTCCAACTCCCATAACTTTGACAAAAAAGTATGAAAAAGAGCCTGTGATCTGAATCTCACTTTGACAACTTCGTAGGTTTCAATTTCTTCGAAATAAGAAGATATCGAAGAGTCACAACTCTTAAGTGGGTAGGACAACTCAAATCTAGGCAACTATCGAAAACTATTAGTTAACTCTAGTCGAATTCCACCGTCGACATTATATCCTCCGGGAAAGTCTCGCAGAATTGGACCGCAAAGATCACTAGTTGATTCTGGGTCTAGAATTATTTCATTCAATTCATCGACTACATCGAAAACAGCATTGGTAAGCGATTCATGAAAACCAGAAAAATAATTGGCCCCTAGAGCACGACCCAAGACTGACTCAGCACAAGGCATCAATACATTAGCACCTCACATTTCCTCTTATCCTTAATGCAACCCAACTTGAAGAAAACTTGGGTTACGCTCAAAGATACAACTAAGAAACTTCGGTGTTTTTCGCCTGAATCATCCGCACGTAGTTTTTATATCCCTCTAACTGCTTTTCAGTCATCGTAGCTTCGATTTTGTTTTTAAGCCTGTGCTCAACGGCCCTGAGCTCCCGGCGTTTTTGTCTAGAAATCGTCGTTTTACCACTGTTAATGGTCACACCACAGATTCTCTGTGCCTGATGCTTTCTAAGAATATGAAATTTCCCACGGCGTCGATTAAGTCTGAAACCGGCGCTTCTCAGCCTGTGGTTCACAAAAGAAATCGTTTTGTGTATCTCTTTGCGATCATCTTTAGGCAGGGAAATAGTTATATCATCAGCATAGCGAGAGTACTTATATCCTCTCGACCAACAGTAATACCAAATCAACTTATCGACCTCTCTGAGAGCGAGGTTAGACAGCAATGGGCTTGTAGGAGCACCTTGTGGTAACCCGCCTTTTGTCGTCACTAGTTCAACGAGCTTATCTTCAACGGATTTTGTCAAAAATAATGGCTTGAGCAGTCGACGACATCTTTTTACTGAAACTCTTGGAAAAAAATTAATGACATCAAGCTTGATTACTACCGCAGCACCAATATGGACCTGCGCGTTAGTTTTAATGTTTCGAAACTTCTTGTATGAGTGCACATTCCTACTAACGCGATGTCCGAGTTTACTCGCCAGATACGTCAGCAATTTCTTCTGAAGCGCCTTAAGTTTTGGGTTAGGTACCTGCAAATGACGTGAACCGCCGGTCCGCTTGGGAATTTTAAATGAGGCATATTCGACCTCAACATCGAAAAATTCTTTTTCTTGAAGCGCTAATGCATTAAGCAAGGCACTGCTATTTGCTTCTCGGCGTGCTTTAGAACGGGAGTAGCTTTGAGCACGGTGGAGCCTTAACTCTGAAAAAAACTATTGCTAAGATCCCTAGTAATAGAAAGAGCACCAGCGCATCTTCTATCGCCCCCATAGCAGCATCCCCAGTTTTTCAAAAGGAAGCCCCCTTTCGGGGGCTGCTATGCCTATAGGGCTTCTAATTAACTTAGTGTGCGCGGAAATTCGCAGAATTTTGGCGCACACTTCGTTAATTAGTTCCTTTTAGCGGATCTAAACGCAGTTTAGATTGTCTGCTCGTTTGGAAGTGCCCTTGCGCAGCTAGCGCAAGTCGAACATCGTGAGCGGCGAAGCACCGCTCTGTACCCGAAGGTACCGCCATAGCAATTAAAACCTATTTCTTTTATCCATTTATGTCAAATCTAAAAATTTACGGCTCACCGGACCGATTGATTACCTATCGATCTGGAGCTAAACCGCCACCCCAAACCAAATAAGACAAACCAGTCCAATAATCCAACCAAAAAGGGAAATCCCCATCACGTCACCAACCTCAAGATCGGGATACCCAGTGCCGACTTTCCCCTCAACAGCAGCTCGATATAGCCAACTCATTGAAAACGGAAAAAACAAAATGGGCAGCAGCCACCAAATATTTTCGATCGCAGCGGTAACACCCAATAAAAGCATCACTTTCTCAAAAATCCAGCATACCCGCCACCAATCAGCCGCATCACTTTCAGGTGAAAACAGGTTGTCCTCATAAAACTTCTTGGGCTCGACATAGCGCATGACTTTCCTAAATGACTCGCTCTGCCCCTTTCTCTTTCGCCGCTTGTACCATTTTCTAAGCCTAGCTTTCATATTGGGTGCGCACTCCATTTGATGGGACTAATCGCATTCGTCAATAGATCGTGTTCACGCAACCGCTTTCGAACTTTCGGGAAGAGTTTGATCCGCTCCACCTCAAGCGATTTCAAAAGCCCAGGCCACAAATCATAAAGTCGCCGCTTAGCAGCTTTGATTGACGCCTGGTCAGAGAACGAAACGCTCAGACAAGCGTTGCAAGAGATACCCGCTGCTATGAGTGTCTCCAACGCCTTGAACGGCAGCTCATACGCCGAGCTTTGTGCGCCGGTGAGCTTATGAAACTCCTCTGGACAACACCCCTTCATCGAAACTCGTACGTGTAGGTTCTTAAAGCGCTTGAGATCTCTGACGTACTGTTGGTCAGAACCGAGGATCATGCCATTCGTCTCCAGAACGTAGGTGTAATCCGACTGATCAACCAGTTCGAGAAGTTCCAACAGATGCTGCTTGCCCAGCGTACCCTCGGAGGCAGATGCTGAAATGATTTTCGTGTTGTACTTCCGCGCCGCTCGGTCAAGACCATCGAACACTGCCTGCGGTGAGTAAAATTTCCCTACGCGCCCCGGTTTCCAAACAGGCTTGTCACTGAAGCAGAACTTACACCGCAGGTTACAACCGACTTCGGTTGCGCTGATTGAGCCGCCATAAAACCTGAGCCTTCGGCCTAGCTGCACGTATTTTCTTTGATTGCCGCGAACGACCACCTTTTCGGTGGCCGCCGCGAGCGCTATGGGATCATACCCAGGCTCTTTATCAACGCTTGCCATAGAGCAACCCATTCTGGGTATCCATGATTTTGCGTGTAAGACCCTTTACAACCGTACCCATGAACGTTTTACCGCCGCTGTTTTCCGCGTGGCTCCATTCAGACTCGATCAACTCACCGAGGAAATCCAGCGGCGTGCCGATTGATTCTCCCGCCACAGCAACCTTGTGCAAACGTTTCAGCGCCGCAGATTTATCCTTGTCACCAAGCTTTGCCGCATCAACGCTGTTCTGAAGCATCGAGACCGTCTCGTCGAACGACTTCTCATCAATTGGGTGCGGGCGACCATCCTTGCCGCCGACCGCGAAGGAAAACCGGGCTGGATCTTCAAACCGCGTTGCGTCGCCGTGAATGACCTCGCTGGCCATAGCAAGCGCCTTGAGCGTCCTGGGTCCCACCCCTTGCATCATCACCAGATCATCAAACTGCTCGATGTCGCGGTTGTAGGCTAGGTTCAAGACGGAGCCCAGGCGCGCCATATTCACATCACCCTTGCGCACATCGTGGCGATCCGGCAGTTCAAGGCTTCGGAGGGCTTCAATCACCTCACCTGGTCGATCTTTGGTTAGCGCGACCATATTATTGCGTAGGCTACTCGCCTCGCCGTCAACGAGGTTCAGCACCTGCTGCTGCTCGATCCCAACAATGCCGGTGTGCGGTCGATTAACAAACGATTCTACCGTAGGGCGAATGCCAGTGGTAGCGCCGCGCGCGTCGCGTCTGACGATTCATGCCCTGAGAAATACTGGTCCACTCCCCTTCATCCGATAGGATGAAATACTGCTGATACAGTCCATAGCCGTCCTGCACGGCGTTGTTGTCAACGCGGCGCGTTAGATTGCACGCATGCACAAGCTCCTGACCTGGCAAGCCGTGATTGTCCGACACCCGATTGATCTGCTTGGTCGTCCAGCCCATCCGTTTGCCCTTGCCGCCGAGAATGTGCAGCCCCAGCGTTTTCGATCTCGGGTTAATCTGCCGCTGCAACGAACCCAAAACGGTGGCCGTCACGCCCGATGAGTTCCAGTGCATGCCCATCACCGCGCCCAGCGCCTGAAACCAGTTGGGATCGGACATCCTCGTTAGGACCTCCGATTTACCATAGTTTTCAACAATTGATTCAACGATGGCATTCCCCATCTTGCCCATCCGCTCGGTTAAGAAGGACGGGACTCGTCCGAAATGGAGTGGCATTCCGATTGTTCCTGCATTGATCATTTCGATCTCCTGATTTTTTTGATGAACCGCAACGGGTGCCGTAATACCGCGACAGCAAGACGTAGGGTTCTTTGGTTAAACCCGATAAATCGGGCATCTCGATAGAAATCTTGGGGCCTACCAGATTGGTAGAGGGCGCCACTCACAAGCCCCAAGTCGATCAGTCGGTTCACCATGGCCGTATTCGACACATTGGCAAACTGACCGGTCTCCACAACCCGCGCCGCGATCCCTCGCAGCATGCCGGTTGTGGGCCTATCAACTGGTTGCGACCCAGTTGATAGTGTTTCAAATGCTGCGATGACCCATTCGGCGGGCATCAGCAGCGCTGCTGCAAATCGATCTGCCTGTCGCTCAACCAATGGTTTTTCATGGGTATCGCGGCAGATGATCTGCGCTGTATTCGTTGTTTTATTGCGAAGGTAGTGATCCCGGTGTAGCACGTGGTGACCAATTTCATGGGCAATGGTGAAGTTGTAACGCCCCTCATGTGCCGTAAGCGCCGCATTCACAGTGATTGATTGATCTTCAAACACAATACCGCCTAGATAATCCGGGTCGGCAAACAGTCCCTCATCGGTAATCACGATCTCGTAGCCCAAGAACTGCTCTGCCAGGACTTCAACTGGCGTGGGGCGTTGCTGGCCCGCTCTCGCCGCGCCAAGCACTGAAAGCATCCAGCAGCGCTTGGGCCTTAGCCTCGATTACTGCATCGGCCAGTTCAGGGTAATCGTCCAACTGCGGCGCAGACATCAGTCCTCGCCCTCTGTCGCATTCGCTTTTGCCATTTTCTCGACCTGCTTCTGAAGCTTGGCCCACTGCTGCGGCGTCAAGTTCTTCGCGCTTCGGAGCAGGCTCGGCACTGTGTAGGGATTGCTCTGAATAACGTTCACAACCGCTGGGTCTAATTGATCTGCCAGGTGCAAGAGCTCATCCAGATCACCTTGCAGCTCTGCCGCAATCTTCTCGACCAAGTCTGAGGATGGCATCGACTTGCCCTTCTCAAGGTTCGAGATATGCATCGCTGAAATATCAAGCGCCCTGCCCAACTCCCGAATGCCCATACGCTTCTCAACGCGAAGCGCCTGCACTCGTTGCCCAAATGTTGCCTCGTTGCTCATGTCGGTCTCTCCAATCAATTTCGTATACTGTAAACTGACAGTTGACAATGTAAACACCTAGTTTACATTTTGGTCAAATTAGAGACGGACAGTAATGATGGAAACAGTAAAAAAAATTGCGGCAGTGATTCTGACGATTCCCGTATGGTTTCCCGTGCTGGCGTACCTACTTTTTTATTTCTTGATAGTTAATCACGACAAAATTTACAAAGAGTTTGAGGAGTAGAGGATGCGAAGCAATCGAGTGACCCAATCCGACATCGGCAGTTCAAGACCCTATAAGACCGTCTCAGATTTTCTAGAAGAGGATTCTTTTACCGGATTCACGCAGGAGCATCTCTTCATTAAGCGCTTTATAAAAAATGCCTGGGGACAGGATATTGCCGCACTATCCAATATGGCCGAGGCAATCGCCGGTCTCTACGCTCTAGAGCTAATCGACGATGAAACGGCGCGGCATCGCCTCAACATGATTGTAAACAGAGCGCTTCACAAAAGCGTTCGGCCCTACAGTGGAACATTGGAGAACCAAAGCTCGCTGGGTTTGTATGGGTACTACCTCGAGCACCTTAATATTATTCTGGGACACTTCCAGGCCGCCGGCGACAATAAGCACCTGACGCTCAACGAACGCATCACAGTACATCTGCGAGACCTATCCTTAGAAGCAATCGAACGTCCACGCACCCCTTCTGCCTCACGTCAGGATGCGCTGGAGCGCAGATCAGGCCGCGATTATTCATTCAATTCATTTGTTCGATCAAAACAACGGCACAACGCATCACGAAGCGCTAGCTGACCGGTGGCTTTCAACAATGAAACAGCGCTTCACTCATCAATCCGGGTTGTTTCAAACGGAGGTCATGAACTGTAAGGCTTATTCGAAAGAGCCACGCGGTTGCGCGGGTGCCTACCTCATTTACTACATGAGCGCCTTTGCGCCGGAAACCGCCGAAGCAACAGTGGGCCTTGTATAAGCACAACCTGATGACCACTAAGTTTGGCGTTACAGGCGTCAGGGAGTACCTCCCCGCCTATCGCGGCCGCTGGACGCCCGATTCCGGTCCAATCATCAGTGGCATTGGCGTTGCTGCATCAGGGCTAGCGCTTAAGACCGCCGCACGAGTTGGCGATCTTGAGACCTATGACCGAATTGCGCGCTGCGCGGATCCCCTGATAGCCACGTGTCATGCCATTCAGTCGATCCCATTACTCGGAATCGTTGGGAAGATTGGCAGTGACCTGCTGGCCTCTTCCGTCAGACTTACGGCGCAGGTTGAGGCGATTCGCGACAGATCTAATTCCAAAGAATGCGTCTTAAATCTCGAGGCCAGATTTCGAACAACTCGTCAACGACTGTTTAAAACACAAGAATTTTTCAAACAAATTAAACAGGAGGCACAAACACAATGGGCATATTAGGAATACTATTTATTTGGATTTTTTACCGCGCAATGACGAGCGAACGGCGCTCTCTAGCAAGACAAAGGCGAGTCGCTGAAAGGTACGAGCGCGAGGCTCAAAAAATGTGGGAGCATGAGTAAGTAATCTGGTTTTGCTTTAGCAAAGCGCACAATATGATCTACCTAATGTAGCCGATGAGCGGTAGGCTATTGTTTTCGAGGGCTGAGATTTTGTAATCGAAGGGTGTTCTCCAGGATCATTCTTCAGCTTTGTCCTTTTTGTAGTAGTCCTCGTACAGATCTAGCGTCTTAGATTTCCCGCCACGCTTCTTGCTGAACTTCAGAGCTCGCCAATTGTAAGCAATGACTAACAAGGGAAATCCAAGCCCCCAACTCAGCATTGGAAGGATCCCGATATAGCGCTCAGTAAACACAAGAGGGACCAAAACCACTGCCCACACAACCTTTAGGTGGGTTGCTTTTTTCATCAGACTTAATCCCATCCTGCTTAAATTTCGACTGCGGACAATTGTTCCAATAAACACAATTACAAATCAACTAAAACAACTGTTTATTCCCAATATCTATCCACATTTTCGCTTGAACCTCGTGCGTCTAATTACAGGAGCTTTGTAGCAACCCAGCGCCTTTTTTTGCACTCAGCACTGGTTACTTTGCGCTCATCTCAAATAACAATTGTGGGGGCTTTAGGAGTGTCAGCCAGCATTGGCTATTTTTTCAAATGATCATTTTTTACAAGCCCCTTAATGATTCCCTTGGCTACAGCTTTTGCATCGCCAGCTGTACCAACAAAGAAAGCCCCTCCGGCGCTTGTTAATATATCTGCGTACCAAGCTATTCTACTTGTCTTTACATCAAGTAATACTGCGGAGAATTCTGCTGAAGACCGAGTATCGAGCATGTGATAGGAAGTCGAAGTACCTGAACCGGAAAACGATCCAGTATTGTTATTGTAGTTACCGCTTGCGCGGCCATAGGTTTGAGTAATTCCGGGCATTGTAGAGACTGCAGATGCCCCGGGAGTAACTACTAACACTGCGTCAATTAGGTTCTTAGTAAGCGCATCGTTTCTCGCTTCAGGTGTCCATTCCCTAGTTGGAGGGAAGAGCCGTTTATGGTCGACAAGGTCTATAGCGCGTTTGGAAAATTCTTTCTGTAGACGCTCGGAAATCATTTTGGTCGCGGCAAAACTACCCTCAACAACCAACATTACCTTAGTAAATTTATAATCCACAAAGTCTGGATCTGTGTATGCCTCAAAATCAGTAGACCTCAGCGCATGAGATGAAAAGGTCATGAACGACAAAACCAACATGACCAAAATACTCTGAATATTTTTTATTTTCATGGAGAAACTACCCTCTGACCAATATTTGGCAACCTTACTTTTGACAGTAATTAGACTATCAGTTTTTCTAATATAGGAAACATTCTTCCCTGATGCCAACTTTACCCAGTAATCCAGCAACACGTTCAAAACCAATGAATGGCTCCTAATCAGCGCAATGGACTTCCCAGAGTTTGCTAGACACCCTTCAGTCACACAAAATGACTATGGGAGAGGTGAACATGAGAAAGACGCGATACCCAAATGATTTCAAGATATAAGCTGTTGAACGTGTAGTAGATGCTGGCCACAGCATTGGCGATAGAATTTTTTAGAGCCCCTAAAAGGGACTGAGTGACTTGGCTGAGCAGCCAGACCCCTTCTGTTCTCTCAAGAGAGAAATGTTGCAGAATGAGCCGTAGTGTGATTCTAGATCTGCTTCAGAATTAAGAATCAGCCTGAGGACCAAAAACCGCGGCACGCAATCACCCACCCCCAAAGGCCCCAACAGTACCTTTTCATCCCAAGGATGCTTGACTCACCACTTTCGTTTCTCAAATTTCTCGTCTTTTTTTTCAGCCAGACGAACAAAGATGAAGTAGACCAGGCTGATGATAATAAATAGACCTACCAATGTTTCAATGATCATTCTGTTTCTAGCCCCTGCGCTATTACGGCAGTTCCATAAGCCGTCACTTCGGCTACGCCAACGCCTACGGTTGCAGAAGTGAATCGGAAGGCAATTACTGCATTCGCCCCAAGATTGCTAGCATCTAACTTCATTCGGTAAAGCGCCTCCTCTCTGGCCTCGGCCAAAAGTTCCGTGTAGCCGACAACTTCACCACCGACAATGTTCTTAAGACCCGCGAAAATGTCGCGACCCAAATGCTTAGCCCTAGAAGTTCCGCCCCTTACAGGCCCACACAATTTAACAATATTCATTAAAGGAATTTCATCGGAGGTAACAACAATCATCTCAGAGAGCGCTTGCGCAATATCATTCATCTTTTTGTCCTTGCGTAATTTTAATTCGTCGCCCCATGTGTCAATACTTTGAAAACGTGGCGCCGGTCAGCGCCGTCTAGACAAAGCAATCAGGGCGCGCCCTTATCTAGGGGATTGGATTGATGCGACCGAGGCTTCCCAGTTTTGCCCGTCAAACCCTTCGACCTCAAAGTGATCACAGCCCCCGTCTAAACAGCGGGCATTGACATCATACCCGTCAGGGTGCGAACGCGGATGGCTAAAGGGGTGAATACCACAGTGCTTGCAGAATTTATGTCGAGCCGCACGGGTATTGAATTGGTAGGTGCTTAAGCTCGCCGCACCATCAATTAATTCAAATTGTTCGGATGTGACAATTAAATTCACCATGCCTTTTTTAGCGCAAATGGAGCAGTTGCAAGCGATGGCTTTCGCCCCAGCAACAAAAACCCTAAATCGCACGGCGCCACAGTGGCATCCGCCGCTCTGCCAAGCGCCTTCATGGTCTGTCATCTCATTACCCTTTAGATTCATGAGGCGAGCATGACATTTGGCGAAAGGCGCAGCAAGCAACGAACCGGATACTGCGCTGTCCGACCGCCGACTGCGCGTCGCCAAGCGGGTCTGTCTGCGACATACGAAACCTGCCTCCTTTACAGCCAGTATGGCAATGAGCGCTGCAGACGAGCTGCCTCTCAACGCTGCCAGAGTCTCTTTTCGATCTGAATCTGCTTGATGTCTAAATTTGAGCCAACCAACTTTAACGTTCAGGCACGCGCGCTTTGATATACGCCCCAACTTCTACGGCAGTCCTGCGGGTCGCGCCAGTACCGATAGCACCAGAGATCAACGAATCACCCGAGAACCCAAACAAGTAACGTATCAGCAGCAGACCATCTGTAAGGGGCTTAGACTCGCCATCGCCATCAATGTCCAGCTCTAAACCGGCATCCGCTAGATAGCCTGCAATGGACCCTGAGGAGTCTCTGCCTGCGTCACCAGAGACAGCGCCAGAGATTAGTGCGTCACCGCTAAAGCCAAATAGATAACGAATCACCAATAGGCCATCGATTAAAGGTTCTGCATCCAGACTTTCATCTACGTCAAAACTAAAAGTGGTCATGCTAGGGTTTGAAGGTGCCGCTGGGTTTTTTCCGTAGTAACGGATGCCGAGAAAATCGACCACATCCGCAATATCTGCGTCCGGAATTTTCCAGCCAGGCGGCGCATAGTTCTTAGAAATCGTGTTTGCATCCACAGATCTGAGTAACGCATTAAATTCCGCGTAAAATTCAAGTTCGGTTAGACCAAGATGCTTTTCAATAGAACCCCAAAAACCCAGCTCATAGTAGTCAGCCGGTATGTCCCTTAAGGCAACCCGCCAAGAACTCTTATAGGCTATGAATTGTGTACCGGCCGCAAAAATAATACTCGGGCAGTTGCTTTCAAAGCCTTGGCCTCGCCTAGGGTCCCCTTGATACCAGCCGTCGGACGGCCCGGCCATCCAACCTTCACAATTCTCGTCATTAACGCTTGCATTGAGAACACCACCGATTTTGTTCGGCGTATTTTGAACTTGGGATGCGGCAAAAAAGAAGGTCGAATTTAATTGATCGATCGACCACCGAATATGGTCATCAAGGCTGTTATATTGTTCGCCCGCATTTGGCGCAGGCGTGCGCCAATCAACAGATGCCCAATAACCCGCATAGTCTGGATCATCAGGGTTTAGATATCGAAGATGATCGATCGATTTCCAATGATCGCGAGCAAACCAGAAACCAAACTGTCCGGCGCCTTCGATCCACCACCAAGGGAGGTAGGCATTCTGTTCGGGATAGTTAAAGTCGGCATTATCAAAGCCAAACACGCGATCTAACGTGTGCGCTTTCTGATAATGATGAAAATACTCATGATAAAGGCTGTCCAATAAGCCGAAGTCATTTAACCAGCGGTGATAGAACTGACCTTCAGGCAAAGCTGGGAACTGCTCAAAATAATCTTGTTCTTCGGTAAACTGACTCAACCATAATATGCAGAGACTGTGTTCGACATAGTTAGCCCCCGCGGTTAACACCCCGCCGTTAGGCGCACTGCCGGTCAAACAGCTGCTGAAGGCTTTTGCCTTAGCCGTTGTCCAGCCATTCGTCTGAATTTCTTCGTCTTCTTTGCGATATCCAATATCCGTCAAGACATCAAATACAGCGGCGTTCTCTTGATCTGTCCCATCTGGATCGAAGACCACGGCGTTCCAATTCCGATAGGCGCCAAACACACTTTGGATGCTCGCCATATTAGCCCGGTACCGCTCAACATCCTTTTGCGTGAGCAATGTGCTGGCTGCGAACCCTTGATTGCTCTTGCCGCCAAAGCTCGGGTCATTATGACGATCTAAAAGCATCCTTTGTGTTGCTTCGTTGGGGACTGCCGTTGCAACGACGGGTTCATAAGCTGCATTTACGCCGAGCGCGGCGGTAACAAGAAAGGTAAAAAAAACACTGCGGTAGATCTTCATTTATCGACTTAAAACCTATTAAACGTCATAGCCAATTATCGTTGACGTGATCGAAGACACCAGCCTAAAAAGCTGACCACGCGCCTTCAAGATCCAACAACCGTTATCGTGACAACAAGGATGATATCTACAAACTGCGAGTGATTCGGACATCCATGGCGACCCTATATCCTTTTAAACTATCTCTTAGAGATTCTGGAAAAATCGTAGCCGCCTAATCTCGATCAAACCCATTTATCCATTGCCGCGAGCAAACCGACCGCCCAGTTTGGCGACCCATTTTAGGCAAGACCGCCCATTCTTGGCGGCCCTAATCGAAGCTACTCGTAATAATAAAAAGCGACGATCAGACCGACGGCGAGGAATCCGCCAATCCAGGAATAGACCAGGGGTATCCCGTTATAAAGACAAATTCCAGCGGCGATGCCAGTCGTCGCAAGAAAGATCAGGCTGATTCCGATAAGGTCTCGCGCAACGCCCCTAAAAATATCGATCGGCAAATTAAGCAACTTTCTCCACACATACTTGTACACCGTTTCTTCACGTTGACTTGAGTCTTCGGTGTGCTCATCTGTTGTTTTGACCATCGGCACCTTCTTAGCAGTGCGTTCTTAGATTCATCACGACTGTAATCAAAAAAAAAAGCTAAGACCAGATGCCCCAACCTAAAACGCTGCCTTTTAATCGCGGATGGCGGCAGGGGTAGGCGCACCTGAATCAACTTTCGGTACTCGATTAAAATTTAAGTTTAGCCGCGAACCATCAGCCAATCTGAGCGGCGGCGTGCCCGACTTATCGCCCATGGTTTTAACCAAAACAGCACAAGTCTTCCGCTGCCTGCAGTTGATCAGGCCAGGACAAACCCAAGGCCACGCTGCTATCCTTTGGCTTGAGCTGAGAGCACTAACGTCCTGCGTGCCGGCCTTCTGAGGCAAACTGTGTGAAATACATCATCCCCTTTTCCATCTGGCCCTATCTGGCCGGGTTTATCGTCCTGATCAGCAGTAGCACCTTGGCCAGCATTGGTTTGATTAACGGCCTTGTGCAACTGATCTTGTTTATCGCGGTGGTGTGCATACCACTTTGGCGCACGGGACGCATGTCTTACGTGGATATTGGTTGGCCCATCGGCGTACTCCTCATCGGCGTGTTAACGCTTGCGCTGTTGCAAGACGGCTACTGGCTCAGAACCCTCATCGTGAGCTTGGTGTACCTCTTGATCGGCGGTCGAATGGGGCTTGGGGCACTGCATGGCCTACGCAAGGGATGGCTTGACACCGAACTGCCTCGATATCAGTACCAACGGATCCATTGGCAGAACATCGGCATCACGAACACCCGGCTGCGCGCACAGGTCGAGGTGCTCAGCCAGGGGGTTTTTAATGCATCCTTCATCGCGCTGCCAGCGTTCATCATGGCGATGAATCCCAGCCCCGCAATCTCTTATTTCGAAATCCTCGGGCTTTGCCTATGGCTTGCGGCATTTTGCCTAGAAACCCTCGCCGATCGCCAAAAACTCGCGTTCTTAGTCGCCATGAAAAAAGCCAATAAACCCCGAACGGTGTGCAACGTCGGCTTGTGGCGTTATACCCGGCATCCCAACTATTTTGCCGAGTGGATGGTCTGGAACAGCCTCGTGATCGCTGCCATTCCCTCTTGGCTCGCTTTGTATTCTGCAGAGTCGTTGATCATTTGGGTCTTGCTGGGCGTTGGCCTGCTTATGGTGTCATACGGCTTGTTTGCCACCCTAGTCAGTTACACGGGCGCGGTGCCGTCCGAGTATTTCTCCCTCCAAAAACGACCCGGCTACAAAGCCTACCAGCAGCAAACCAATCAGTTCTTCCCAGGCCCTAGAAAAACGACTTTTGATGTGAACAGCGACCCAGCTGGGTAGGGTCCATTGATCAATTACAACGCAAGCGCCGAGGGGCACAGGCTTAGATCAGTGCCGGTTTTCATCAAAGAGACATCTGATAACGCGGGTACTATCAAAGCAGACTTTCTGTCGCGACCGGCTTCTATCGCCGCAGCCTTCTATCGCCGCAGCCTTCTTTCGCCGCGGGCGCTACCCGTTTACAATTGCGTAAAGGGGATTTAGACCAGCCGAAAAACGCTTGGATTGATTTATGGAACTCGATTCACTTTCAACCTTGATCGCGCTAACACTGGGCGTCGGCTGGGCCAGCGGCATTAATCTCTACGCAGCCGTCTTAGCGCTTGGACTGGCTGGCACGACGGGCTACGCAGATTTACCCACCGGCCTTGAACTGGTTGAAAACCCTTTTGTCATAGCTGCCGCTGGGGTCATGTATCTGGTTGAATTCTGCGCGGACAAAATCCCAGGCGTGGATTCGGCTTGGGATGCCCTGCATACCTTTATCCGGCTACCCGCAGGCGCCCTGCTCGCCGCCGGCATCGTCGGCGATCAGGGTCCCGTGATGGAAGCGCTGGCAGGCTTGGCAGGTGGCGGACTGGCCGCGTCAACCCATGCCGCCAAAGCCGGCGGGCGGGCGCTGATTAACACCAGTCCAGAACCCTTTAGTAATTGGGCGACGTCGATCACAGAAGACATTGGCGTTTTCGGCGGGGTTTGGTTGATGCTGAATCACCCCTGGGTCTTTGTCGGGTGCTTGGTGATATTTGTACTGTTACTGATTTGGTTGTTGCCAAAACTTTGGCGAGCAATCCGATATCTCTTTAAAAAGATTGGCGCGTTATTTGGCGGTGCGACGCCCGAGCCGCTTGAGACCACAACCTTTGATCAAAAAACGGTTTCGCGCAAAAAGCCGAACTGACCCGGTAACTTTGGCATTGCGACCATGCGCTTGCTTCGAATTACCAAATACTTGCGCTTACGCCATATGCTTTACCTTACCGCAACCAAATCAAAGCCGCCGCTGGAACAAGAACTTTAAAAATTACTCAGGCGCCACCCCTTGCACCTGTAACCGGTGCAGCAGCCGCGGCTCATCCCCATGGTCATGAACCGCGTAATGTAGCAAGCAGCGGTTGTCCCACATCACAAGGTCCCCCTGTCGCCATTGATGCCGCGCCTGAAACTCTGGCCGCACAGAATGCTCATACAAGTATCCCAAAAGAGCCTTGCTTTCTGCCCGACTCCAATCCTCGAAGTGCTGGGTAAAAGCGGCGCAGACATACAGGGCTTTATCGCCGGTTTCTTCATGTGTACGGGCAACGGGATGGTGCGCTTCAGAGGCCTCATCCGGGTTCTGACCATATAAGCGCGCCAAGTCCTTGGCCGAATGCAGCGCTTGAAGTGAGTCCACCAGTCGGGTGAGGCCAGGACCCAGCGCTTGATACGCCAGCACTTGGTTTGAAAAAGCCGTCTCACCACCGAATTCTGGGGCATCGAGTGCATACAGCATCGTTAACTTCGGCGGCGTAGGACTGTAGGTCATATCCGAGTGCCAGTGCTGGTTCACATCTTTGGCTTTGCCCCGATTTTTTAAAGGAATGATATTGGGATAATCCGCGAGCGCGCCGTACGGAAAAGGCATCAGACTGCCCCAATGTTCTGCAAAGGTCATCTGATCTTCAGGGGTCAAGGTTTGGCCTGGAAAAACCAAGACATGATGGGCTAAGAATTCGGCTCGAACAGTTTCCAGTTGCCCTGCGGTCATATCTCGAACATCGACATCTTCAACAATCGCGCCCAGCGGCGCCGCCATTTTCCGAACTTGCATCCCGCCTCCGTACTTTTAAGTCTTTAAGAGCCCCGCAAACCGACTGATCCGAGCCACCATCACAACCTGCCAAAATAAAAACGCGCACGCCTTGATTGCTGCGCCCGTCTCGTCCTATTGCAAGACAAGCTGGTCCTCGCTTTGGTCCCTATTGCGACCGCCCTTTTATACGCTAAGTTACAAGCCTGCCCTACACGACTAGCCTGCTCAACCAAAGTATTACAGACCTTTGCTAAGCGCTCTGTCCACAAACAACACAATTTATTGGCAATGCTTTGCCAACCAAAGTCCCTATTGGCTCAAGGCTTTGACACTGGCAAACGTTGCTCGAGCAAGCTGATCGCCACGGGCATCGCCTAAAAGACCATCTGCCATCTTGTTCATAACATAGGAGAAACTTAATGCATTGTCCTGATCGATGATGGCTCTGGAGCCGCCCCAACCGCCCCAAAAACACAGATTGCGTCGATCCGCCTTGACCGGGTGCAAGCCAAAGCCAAGGCCAAAGGCCATCGGCCCGCCGAAAACGAGGTCCATGCCTTCGATTCGCGTTTGCATGACCGATCGACAAATCTCTGGCGACAAGAGCTGAACATTACCGCAACGGCCACCATTGGCCAGCGCTGAATGAATCTTTGCAACGGCTCTGGCATTGCCATGACCATTCGCCGCGGGAATCTCGGCGCGCCGCCAGCCATCGGTATGACTGTCTAGCGCAGTTGTTCGAGGGCTAGAAAACGTTCTGTGGGGGATCGAATCTTTGACCGCGCCTTGGCCTAAAACCGCCCCATCCGGTGGCGGGATTAAGTTCCCAATGCGGTGAAATTCTGAATCCGGCACACCAATCATAAAGTCGGCGTTTAAGGGCCCTGCGATCTGCTCTGCAAAAAACTGCCCCAAACTTTGGCCCGTAATGCGTCGGACCACTTCGCCGATTAAGTAGCCTTGAGTTAACGCGTGATAGCCACTGGCACTTCCCGGCGTCCACCAAGGCGCTTGCTGCGCAAGCAATTGGGTGACCCGTTCCCAATCGTAGAGCTCATCGCCCTGCAGCGCGCACATCCATACCCGATAACCCGGCGGCATGATTCATCAAGTGCCAAACCAACACATCGCCCTTACCGGCGGCGGCAAACTCCGGCCAGTACCGCGCGACCGGCGCATCAAAATCCAATTCGCCGCGATCAGCGAGCAGCAAAGCGCACAAAAAGGACATGGTTTTCGTGGTCGAATACACATTGACAATGGAATCTTCTTGCCAGGGCCTGGTCTTGTTCTCGTCCAAGTAGCCGCCCCACAGATCGACGACCGTCTCACCCTGCCAGGTTGCTGAGAATGAGGCGCCTAAATCAGCACCCTCCGAAAGCAATGTCTCAAACACCGCTTTGACTTTCATAAATCGCTCGTCACAAAACCCCTGCACACTTGCTGTCATAACCCCTCCTGCTTACTGCCTACGACCATAGCAAAGTCTGGCCGATGACGCTCGTTGTGCGTCAGGCGCGCTAGACGCGGGACGCTGAGAAGCCCTCGATTTAGATCAAACCGGCGCCAGCGATAACAAACTCAAAGGCGCCTTTTAGTTGGATCGAAGGACAACGACCTTTGATAGGCCCTCGCATTGAACGAAACCAGTTTCAAACATCACCGAACCCATGCCAGACGCCCAAGCTAGAAAAAAGAAGCACGCTCGTTCAAACAGGTTGTGGCCTTTCCTGCGGTCTTGTATCTAACCAGCTCCAGGCACGCTGCCGACCGCCAAAAATGTCCCAGCGCCCATACAGCGGCGCTCAACGCATCGAATCATCGTGCCCACCTGCCGCCCTTTTGGCGTAAACTTCCCGCTGACGGCAAACAACCTTGTTCAACAGCAGGCGCTTTAACATGATCGATTACAACAACAAAGTGGTGCTCGTTACTGGCGCTGCCTCCGGCATTGGTGCAGCCTTAGCGCTCGCCTTTGCGGCACGGGGTGCACAGGTGGTCTGCGCGGACATCAATGCAGACGGCCTTCAGCAAACGGTTGTGGCAACGGGTAACAACGCAAAGGCAATCACCTGCGACCTAGCCGACCCCAATGCCGCCGAGCAACTGATTGAGGCTGTCTACGCGGAAATGGGGCGCCTTGACCTCGTATGCTCGAACGCAGGGATCGGCTTTGCTCGTAAACTGGCAACAACCGATTTTGATGACGAGCGCATAGAAAAGCTGTTCGAAATCAACTTTTTTGCCGGACTGAGACTCGGTAAAGCCTATAGTGCGCGTCTGGTATCTGCCGGGGCCCGCGGCCGCTTCATCGTCACCGCATCGGAAAATTCTCTAAGCGTGCCAAGCGCGGTCCGAAACGGCCGACTTGCGCTTTATGCCGCAAGCAAGCATGCCCTGTTGATTGCGATGGAGTGGTTTCGAATCGAACAAGCCGAGGGTCCTTTGGATTTGCATGTTTTGATGCCTGGGGCGGTTTATACCCCTTTGATCGCCGGCGGCCTACCGGACCCAGCGCAGGCGCCGCCAGAACTTGGCCTCATCACGCCTGAACGGTGTGCCGAGATCGCTTTAAACGGCATGGACCTGGACTTGTTCTATATCCCAACCCACGCCCATATTTTTGATGATATGCAGCCGCGTGCCACCGAGGTTGCGAGCGCACTGCAGGCCTTAGGCCTGCGGTCCGTTACCGACTAAACCCGCGCCTTGCGCCAAGACCGCCCAAATGAGAAAAGCTGGCGGCCGAGTCTTTAAACAATATCGTTCATCGGCGCTGAACGATCGTACACACAGCCCCATCATCGCGAGGCTTGTTTTAGCGCTGAAGACCAATACGCAATGGCACGACCGACACGCAACACCTTCGCCAACCTAAACGGCCATGCCAGAGTGCCGGGCAATGTTTAGGTTTGATTCAGCTTAGCACTGGTAAGCTGCTTGAGAAACTGCACACTAAGCTGTCATCAAGCCTTCACCAAAGGCTGTATTGAGGGTCAAACACATGCGCCGCCGCCTAATCCTATTACTGATGCTCGTCGTCGCCCCAACCGCCTGGAGCTCAGATTTTGATGTCGACGACGACGGTGTTGTCGCGCCGCTCACCGACGGCCTGCTGGTTCTAAGACACTTCTTTGGTTTCACGGGTACCGCATTAACCGAGGGCGCGCTTGGTGCGAATGCAACCAATACAACCGCAGAAATGGTTCAAGCGCACATCAATAGTCGCCCGAATCGGTTTGATCTCGATGGTGATGGCCTGCATCAACCTCTAACCGATGGCCTGCTGCTCTTAAGGTTGCTTTTCGGCTTTACGGACGAGGCGCTAACTCAAGGCGCACTCGGTGATCACGCTACCCGCAGAACCAGTAATCGCATTCTTGGGCACATTGAAAGTGAACTCAACATCAGTCTCAAAAGACTTGAACAATACGCTGATCAAACCCGTCCAAGTTACATAACGAAAGACAATACCGACGCCAGCAACCCTATCACCGATGCGGGCGCAACCTTAGGCCGCGTCTTGTTTTATGATCCTAGCTTGTCCCGAACCGACAGCCTAAGCTGTAGCGCCTGCCATCAACAGGCCAATGCTTTTAGTGATCAGAACATCGCAAGCATCGGGATCAATGGCACAACCAGCCGGCATTCCATGCGACTCATTAACAGCCGCTTCAGTGATGAAAGGCGATTTTTTTGGGATGAACGCGCAACGTCTTTAGAAGCACAGACCACCCAACCCATTCAGGATCATATCGAAATGGGGTTTAGCGGCGCTGACGGCGACCCAAGCTTGGCTGACCTGATCAACAAACTGGCCGCAATCGATCGATATCCTGCTTTGTTTACACTGGCTTTTGGCGATAGCGCCATTACAGAGCCTCGATTGCAATCGGCGCTAGCCCAATTTATCCGCAGCATTGAATCCTTCGATGCACCTTATGACGTTGGCCGGGCCAATCATCGGGACAACCAAGACTTTGACAATTTTACTGCGGCTGAAAACAGGGGTAAGCGCTTGTTTATGGCCCCGCCGAACGATGGCGGAGCGGGTTGCGCAGGGTGCCATCGCCCGCCCGAATTCGATATTGATCCGAACACGCGTAACAATGGGGTGATTAATGCCATCGACGGTGGTACCGACCTCACCAACACACGCTCACCGAGCTTGCGGGACCTGGTTAACCCTGCTGGGGTTCCCAACGGCGGGTTGATGCACAACGGTGCCTTTGAATCGCTCGAGGCGGTGATCGAACATTACAACCGAATCCCTGAGGACAATGACCGCCTCGATCAGCGATTGCGCCGACCAGGCGGCGGACTCCAGCGTTTAAATTTTTCAGAAGCCCAGAAAACTGATTTGGTTGAATTCTTAAAAACACTCACCGGCAGCGCCGTGTACACGGATCCCCGTTGGTCGGATCCCTTCGCGCTCTAAGGGGTCTTGCCCAAGGCGGCAAACCCTACGCCGTAACGGCGATCGCACTCGCGCAGGCCTAGCCACTACTCAGGTTTTAGCGCTGGTAGAACCTATTTAATGTGTGCCATTATAAGTTTTCGACAAAAAACTGAACCCCTATGAATGATGACCGACTCATAATACGAGGCTCTCCCGGCTCACCGTATACTCGAAAAATGCTGGCAGCTTTGCGCTACCGTCAAATCCCGTACCGCTATCATCAGAGTCCTGACCCGGCGCTCCCTGAACCCAAAGTCCGTTTGATTCCGGTTGTCTATCTGCCAGACGCAACGGGAGCGCGCCAACCCGAGGTTGATAGCACGCCGATCATTCGCCGGCTTGAGCACGATTACCCGCATCGCCAGATCATTCCTGAAAACCCGGTTGTGGGTTTGCTGAATGCGTTACTGGAGGATTACGGCGATGAGTGGTTGACCAAGGCGATGTTTCATTACCGGTGGTACTACGCAGAGGATATTGAGCTGGCTGGTGCCGTGCTGCCCCACTACGCCGATGTCACGCAGACCGATGAAACGCTGCAAGCGATGAAGCAAATATTCTCGGAGCGTCAAATTAATCGCCTTTACGTCGTTGGCTCAAACGACACCACGGCACCCGTCATTGAGGCCAGCTACCAGCGATGTCTTGAGGCGCTCAATGCGCACCTGAAGCATCAACCCTTTTTACTCGGCAGTAGACCCGCCTCGTCAGACTTTGCCTTCTACGGCCAACTCACCCAGCTTGCTCAGTTTGATCCAACCCCCTCAAGACTCACCCGTCAGCTGTATCCGAGGATTCACGCCTGGGTCAGCAAATGTGAGGACTTGAGTGGACTTGAACCTGATCCCGACGGATTCTTAACGGCGAAGCCTACTAGCGCCTCGTTGAAAGCTATTTTTACCGAGGTCGGCCGGACCTATGTGCCCGTGATGCTGGCCAATGCCGAAGCTGTTGATCTGGGTCAACTTGAGGTTAAAACCAAGGTTGACGGTTTACCCTGGATACAAACCCCTTTCCCCTATCAGGCCAAATGCCTGCATTGGCTGCGACAGGAATATGCTGGTCTTGATGAGACTGAGCGCGATCAAGTCGGCGCCGTCATTAACGGCACTGGTTGTGAACGTCTCTTCTTGAAACCTACGCCACAACGCGTCACCGAGGACACAAAACATGGAAGTGATTAACCAGGTTTATCCAACCGAACCCGGGCAAATTGAAAAGATGATGGAACCCGGACCCGATGGACCGATCGTCATGGTCAATTTATTAAAATTCAAACCCAAGGCCATTTACAAAGATGGTCGCGCAAGCACCCTTACCGGGCGTGAAGCTTACGCGCTTTATGCCAACGCCGTCACCCAATACATTCAAACGTTTGGTGGGCGTATTTTGTTTGGTGGAGACGTTACCCATTTAACCCTTGGCATCGTCGATGAACTTTGGGATGAAGTGGCGCTGGCAGAATACCCGAACCGGGCGGCAATGGTTGCGATGAGCCTCTCCGACGGTTTTGAGTCGATGTCAGCGCATCGCGAAGCTGGCCTTGCGGGTCAATTGAATATCGAGACGATTTATAACGCCGCCATGTTCAATCCTTTGGCGGGATGATCGTTAAAACCGACAACCTCGGTCGCTATCTCGGCGCGCTCGATAAACGCCAGATTGCGCTAAAAAACAACGGCCATGATCTAACACTCCAGGTCTTCGTTGCCGATACGGGCCGACGCGCAGGCCAAGTGATGGTGTCATTGAGCTCGCCCTCTGCGTCTGCTTTGGGCGCCGCACTGGATGATCGCACGCAAGACTGGTTTGCTGCCGTGCTTAAAGATCTTGAAGGCTCCCGTGAATACCAGCACGGCCGGGCAACCTTCGCGCATTGTCGGCGCTCACACTTGGCATTCATTCATTGATTCAGGCAGACTTAACAGCCGCCAAGTCGCAGCATTCAGATCAGGGCTCATATGACCGGCATTACGGTAGAAGGCACAACAGCCAAAGGCTTTGAGCCCATCCGCTCGTTATTCGAGCAAAACATGCACCGCTACCTCGAAGACAAAGCACAACTGTGCATTTATGTGAAGGATCAATGCGTTGTCGATCTTTGGGCCCGACCATCGGATGAACCCGCCTTCGATGGCGATGCCTTGATCAACGTGTTCAGCAGTGGCAAGAGTCTTGAATCGATTGCACTGGCCTGGCTCGTGTCAGAAGGCAGGCTCCAACTGACGGACCCTGTTACGCGCTATTGGCCAGACTATGCAGCGCAAGACAAAGCCCGACAAACCATCGCCGATGTCATGCGTCACGAAGCAGGCCTTGCGGCACTCAACCAAGCGTTAGACCCAAAAGATCTCCACCGCGATCGCCTCAAGGACAATACGATTGGCGCGATTCTCGCCGCCCACCCGACCCAATATCGTCCAGGCGGCATCGAGGCCAGCCGGGATTATCATGCGCTCAGTCGCGGCTGGATTGCCAATGAGATCTTCAGGCGTGCCGACGCACAGGGCCGAACGATGGGTGAGTTTTTTGAAACCGAGATCCGCAGCGCTTTTAACGCTGATCTTCATATCGGTGTGGCCAACGAAGACCTCAATCGCATCGCTCGATTGCGGCCCGTCTCAATCGGCAAGCACCTACTGCACAGTGCATGGCCCTTTACCAAGACTCGTAAAACCCACAACACGCTCTGGGTCTTACTCGGCCGCCTATTGAATTTCGCTCTGCGGGCGTTGATGTCACCCGGCATGCGTCCTAAAGAGGCGTTTAAAGACCTACCCATCATCCAAGCCTTCAATCATCCCTTGATCATCCAAGGCGAGACCCCTTCTGCCAATGCCCATTGTTCCGCGCGCGGGCTTGCTCGCATTGGCTCTGCGCTTGCCATGGGCGGTACCAGCCAGGACAAGATGTTACTCAACCCCGAGGCTTGGCAGGCTCTGCATGCCGAACCGATTACGCGCGACATGAATATTCAAACCAGTTTTACCCAGGGCGGCGTGGCTTATTTTAGCAAGGCCAATACCGGCGCCGGCGCAATGAACCGAGCACTCAATCAGGGCAGAGAGGGTTTCTATGGCTGGATGGGCCTTGGCGGATCAATTTTTCAGTGGCATCCTGAAAAGCAAATCAGCCTCGCGTTCGTGCCCACATCATTACATCTGCTGGACCTAGTCAACGAACGCGGCAAAACCTACCAAACTGAAGTTTTACGATGCGTGGACGAGGCAAAGTAAGACCTGCGCCCTCCGCTGTCATCGTTAAAAACGCGTGACGTTCTGAATGCCGGCTAACATTATAAAGCGGCCTTCACTTCCCTCAGCAGTTCTATGGTTTTTAGACTCTGTATTTGATCCGCGCTCATGTTTCGAACAATCACCTCGGTATAGCCTTGCTGCTTGAGTTGGCCCAGCTGATCCGAGACCTCAGCAACAGAGCCGACGACCAGCGCCGCCTCCGGAATGCCGCGATAGCCAGCTGCAAGATACGGCGCAACCGCCCGCTTCGCGGCTTGACTGGTTTCAGCAATCAATATATCTCGTCGGATCGCTGCCGCCCCCATCGCTTTAGAAGCCTCCGCACAGGCTGCTTGATATTGCTCGATAGCAGTCGCCGACTCGGCAGGCGTCAACGACGGCGCGGCCAGCCAGCCATCGCCTAATGTCGCAGCACGCGCAATCGCAGGCGCCACCAGAGCACCAACCCAGACTTCAACCGGTTCTGATGGCACGGGTGAGATTCGCGCGCGCTGAAGCTGCCAGTACTTGGATTCATCAACCGTCTCGCCGCGCCAAAGTGACTGCATCACGTTTAATGCCGCAACGAACAAACCGACCTGTTGACGCATATCAATACCCAGCGCGGCACCCTGCCGGGCATCGCCCAAACCACACTGCATAATAAACCGGCCTTTAGCCAGTGCTGAGAGCGTGCCCACTTGCTCGGCCAACAAAACCGGATTCCAAAGGGGCAGCAGATACAGCGCGCCAAAAGGCTTATCGCCCCATTCGGCAAGCATCCGAGCCAGCATGACATTATTTTGAAAGTACGGCGTTTTCGTCGAATGATGATCGCCAACAAACAGATGATCTAAACCCGCCGCATTGGCCGCTCGCGCGCGCTGGACCATCCAATCTGCCGCGAGATTCGGCGCGACATTCGGGTAGGAAGAGCTCACAGAGATCCCAATCTTCATGATGCCACCTCTTTTTTAAAACGGACTTTTTTTAAAACGGGCTACTTTTAAAACGGGCTACTTTTAAAACGGCCCTACCGTCTTTCACTTCGTTACTTTGAACCTGTCCAAAAAAAACCAGCGCCCACGAACAATCAGGCGCTGGTTCTTAACGTTTCAACCAGCCTCGCTGGTTTTTTGCCCCAAAACTATTGAACACGCCGAATGACGGCGGTCCCCCCTTCGGTCGCACCCTGATTCATGATAATCGAGTCCACGACCACCGAGCCTTCAGCCGCTGAACCCAAATTGTAGGTCATCGCCGCGACAAAACTGTGGTGTTCGGCGTGATAGCCCGAATCCGGAATCAGCCTTAACGCCACCTGATCCTCTGATTCTGTTGCAACTCGAAACTCCGGCTCCGTGCCAAGCGAGCAGTAATGCTTCACAACCAAATCACCTTCCTTTTCGGTATAGGTGGTCAACATTTCGACCCCATCTTCGATCAGCGTTTCAACCATGGTGTTGCCACCAGCAATCAAGCGGAACTCAGAGCGGGTATCAACCACTTCACCCGTCACCCGAGTCAATTTGCCTTCCCAAATACCTTCCATCTGCTTCATTTTATCGAACGCCGAATGGTGTTCTGCCAACGCAGGCATTAACCCCGCGCCGCCCATGACAACGATTAAAAGACCTATTTTCCGGATCATACTTTTTTCCTTTCCTTAAGATTAAGCCCCTCACGCTTGCGCTTATCGAACATTACTCTCGATGTGCCGCTCGGACAACGACAAATGTTTTAAACCCAAACGCCTTCATCACGCCCCTAAACAACACGAAGCCGTCGCTACAACGTTATGATACCCTGCGCACACGCAACCGTTGCCGCGACCCCAGGGCGCGCTTGGGTCACCGTCACGGGTAAATCCAGCTGCCGCATCAAGCGCTCAAAGGGTTCGAGTTGATCTAATAATTGCACAGTAACTTGGCGAAGGGTTCCCGCAACAGCAAGGTCACGGCACGGGTGTGGGCTTTGGCCCCAATCGATGAAAAACGGCATCCTTGCGCCGTAAGCATGGCCCGAGACAAATAGCAGGCGCCACGTCAGTTGACCGCCGGTAATCGTCTCCCTGGACATCTCAAGCACCCTATGGCCAAACCCGAACGCTTCTAATCGCAGCACCAGATCCTCAAAACTAGAACAGCGCACGGCAAAGGTTCGCAAGTGCGGTGTGGTATACCCCAACAGCTGCTCTGCTAGCGTTCCGGACAACCCTTGCGTCGGATCAGGCGCGATCACTTCCAAATAGCAATCCTCGGCAAGTCCTAGCAAAGCATTACGCGTTCCCTGGCTTGGGTGACGACCACCATCTATCGCCGGCAGTCCGAACTGATTTTTGACCCACGCTTTCCCCTGGTCCAAATCGGACGCCCCGAGCATAAGGTGGTCAATCTGGTAATCCGTGGTTGCTACATTGAGCGCCAAAACATTCTCCTGCGCAGGGGGTGGCCGCGTTTCAACCGCTGGTCGCGCCACGCCCTTGCCTTGAATCTCGCTTTGAGAACCATGATTGACGCGCTCCAGCGCCATGCCTTGACACACTTTAAAGCCAAATGCGTATTACCTCAAAAGATTGCACAGAAACAAACCCGATTGAATTAGACTCAAGCACTCACCTCGCTGGAGATCGCTCAAACCATGAAACACGCCATATTCATCAGCCTCGCATGTTTGATCACCCTGCCGATATCGGCGAGTCTCAACTACCAAGAACCGGTCGAGGCAATCGCAAACCTCGCAAAAGCACAATTGGCGCCAAGTGTTCGCGTCAACAGCAAAGGCACGACCATGCTTTTGCTCACTCGAGCGCTCTACCCCCCGATCGCGACCCTCTCAGAACCTGAATTACGATTAGGTGGCCTCAGGGTCAATCCTCAGAAAAATATTGGTAGCCGGGTGCGCTACTACCATGATATCCAAGTACAAGCCTTGAGCGGCACGGATCAAGGCGCGACGGTCAATTCTAAGCCGGCTGATCCTACCATCGCGACACCCGTCTCCGGGCTACCCCAACAACCACGCCTGGCTTATTTTACTTGGTCACCCGATGAACAAACCGTTGCCTTTACCCATACCAGCAGGACAGGCGTCGAACTTTGGATTTTGGATATTGCAAGCGCCAAGGCTAGAAGGCTTTCAGCGCAACCGCTTAATGCGAACTTAGGCTCACCTTTTACCTGGGCCGCAGACAGTCAATCGATCTTAACCAAGGTTGTTCCTTCGACTCGATTGGCGCTCATCGACGCCGATCGCTCAGTGCCAACTGGGCCGACCGTCTCGGTCAGTCAAGGTGAAAAAGCTCAAAATCGGACCTATCAAGATCTACTAAAAAGCCCAGCTGATGCGTTTAATTTTGAACAACTCACCCGATCTGAGCTGTATCGAATTACCCTGAAGGGTCGAGCAACACGCTGGCAATCGTCCGCCCTCTATGCGTCGGTTGAGGTCTCGCCAAATGGCGAATATGTCATGGTGACTCAAGTAAAACGCCCTTTCTCCTATTTAGTCCCTTATTACCGTTTTGCCGCAGAGACCAATATTCATACCGACAGCGGCAAGCTCGTGACCCAGCTCATCGACCGGCCGGTTGAGGAGACTCGCGCTAAAGGTTTTATGGCGACCACACCCGAAAAACGCGGTTTTGCATGGCGTGCTGATCAGGCCGCAACAATCACTTGGGTTCAGGCGCTGGACGACGGCGATCCAAAACAAGTCGTCCCGTTTCGCGATGAACTCCTCGAACTTGAGGCGCCTTTTAAAGGGGAACCGAAATCGCTCATCAAAACCCAGAACAGACTACAGCGTGTTCATTGGGGCAACGCCTCGATCGCCGTGGTCGATGACATCTGGTACGACAATCGCAATACCAAAAGCTATGCATTTGATCCAACGCACCCTGAATCGGGCGCCACAATCTTATTCGATCGCAATCTTCAAGATGAGTATAACGATCCTGGTCAGTTCGCAAAGACCCGAAACACCCTGAATCAAACGGTACTAGTCCTTGATGCGGGCAAAGGTTATTTACTCGGAAAGGGCTTCTCCGATGCAGGTCAGTTCCCCTTCGTTGACACGATTGACTTCCGGCTTGGCACAACGCAGCGGCTATACGAGTCGGCCTATACCGATCGGATTGAGCGGCTACAGAGTGCGATCAATCTAAACGCTGGCACCTTGCTTGTGAGTATCGAATCCCCAAGCACCTATCCCAACTACTACCTCAGAAATATTCGCGCGCCTTCCCTGACTCAGGTTACCGATTTTGAGAACCCTTATGCGGCGCTGGCTAATACGCAAAAAACGCTGCTGACCTACCAGCGAGAGGATGGGTTAAGTCTTTCCGGCACTTTGTATCTGCCCGATACCTATCAAACTGACTCGGGGGAGCGGCTCCCGCTCTTACTTTGGGCCTATCCAGTAGAGTACAAAGACGCCCAAAGTGCTGGACAAACGACCTCCAATCCCAATGCCTTTACCTATCCTTATTACGGCAGTCCAATCTTCTGGGTAACCCGAGGGTTTGCCGTTCTGGATGATGCGGCCTTCCCAATTGTCGGCGAAGGCGATACCGAGCCGAATGACAGTTTCCGCCGACAGTTGGTGGCCAATGCCGCCGCTGCCATCAAGGCCCTCGATCAACGCGGCATCATCGACCCGACACGGGTTGCCGTTGGCGGGCATTCCTATGGCGCCTTCATGGTGGCCAACTTGCTCAGCCACTCTAATTTATTCGCAGCCGGCATTGCGCGCTCTGGCGCCTACAACCGAACCTTGACGCCCTTCGGGTTTCAGCGCGAACAGCGCAGCTATTGGGAGGCCCCGGAGGTGTATTACGACATGTCGCCCTTTATGCATGCCGATAAGATGAAGACACCGCTTTTGCTCATTCATGGCGAAGCCGACAATAATTCTGGGACCTACCCCATGCAAAGCGAGCGTTACTTTAACGCTCTAAAGGGCTTGGGTGCACCAGCGCGGCTCGTGATTTTGCCTAAGGAGAGCCACGGTTATCGGGCTCAAGAAAGTATTCTGCATATGCTCTGGGAGCAGGACGAATGGTTGCAACAACACCTGTCGGCAACTCAAACAACGCCATAGTAGGTTGAGTGATCCGCCGATGCATTCAGGCTCGATTCTGATTTTCAGGACTGACAGGGCCCTGCACTCAACCAAGGCCTGAGGCTTTTTTGTTTTCGCCGTTCGCGCAGCGCAGTTATCTTGAGACTTGAGAGACTTAGCTGCGACCAGCGCTTTAACTCGTTGCGAATCTCTGATTAACTTAGAGTTGGTGTTAAAGGCCTGCTTTTGATGTCGCTACCCCACCCCATGGATCACATCAGTGTTCGTCAACTGCGGTTTGACTTTGACCGGGACGAGACGGGTTGCGTTTGGAGTCAAAGCTCCCCGGAATTTTCCATCTTCATCAATGCGCTTGGACTCCATGTACCTTATTTCGAGCGATTTCTGATCAAGGTCATGCGGCAATACCGCAGCGAACTGACCGATCCTGCACTTGCACTAGACGTTCAAGCCATCATTGGCCAGGAGGCCCATCACGCCTTCAATTTTATCCGTTGGAATCAAGCCTTGTGCGCCCGCTATCCGGAACTACGTCGCCTTGAACAGTCCGCTGAATCATTTTTTCAAACTGCGTTTGACGCCCGCAGCAAGCGGTTCAAGGTTGGGTTTACGGCAGGCTATGAAACCTTCACCTTTTTAGGCGGCATGATTATTCTGGATCGCTATGAAGCATTAATGGGCGAAGCAGACCCAGATCTTCGAGCCCTCTGGGTCTGGCATCAGGTTGAAGAAGTGGAGCATGGTGCCGTTGCTTTTGATTTTTACCAAGCCCTGTATCCAGATGAACAGTGGTATCGCAGGCTCATGATCCTGCAAGCTTTTATCCACATCAGCTGGCAAACCTTTAAGGCCTACCGGTACATGATGAATCGCGAAGGCTATTATCACTCAGTTCGAAAAGCCATTAAGGGTTGGGGGTTTTTCTTTGGTTTTGCCCGGGATCTTGCTCGCAGCGCCCTGCCCGTTTTTTCGCGACACTACCACCCGCGAACACATCCGATTTGCAATGACAAACAAAACCCGGTGGCAGTTGCTTGGCGAGACTATGTGCTGGCGGGTGGCCAAGCAGAGCACCTAGATTCAAAGACGAGCCAGCACTTGTCTGCCCCGTAATAACCGCGCTCTAAAACCAACCGAGGCCCATCATGAGCAATCTTCATCACCCATCAAACCGGCTTTGTTTTACCGTCATTGGCCACGCTATGACGGTGTTGTTTATCGGACTGGTTGCTGGGGTTTTCCTTATTTTTTCGCTTTTAGATGCGGTGACCCTTTGGCCACTACCCGCTTGGGAGGTCAGTATCCCCGGCTCGACTCGGGGCTGGCAAGCCGCGCATGTCGGGGGTATTTTAAACGGCGTGATGATCGCCGCCGGCGCGCTACTCATGGCCAAACTACAACTTGAAGCTCAGTCCGCGCGCTGGGTTGGCTGGGGGCTCATCATCACGGGCTGGGCCAATACGATCTTCTACTGGGCTGGGAACTTTGCGCAAAACCGCGGTCTTTCGGTCAGCGCAACGCCTTTCGGCGAGGGCGATCTGGCCGGCGCCATTGCATTCTTAGGCGGTGGGGTTGGCATGTTTTTTACGTTTGTCGCCATTGCCCTATTAGGACGCCGCGCCTTTGAATTGGCTGGCCAAGCGGCCAACACTGCGGATTCATAAAAGCCCGACCGGACACTTTGGGCAACCGCTATAATCCTGGTCGCACAATCTTCTAGATTGTCCACCTTACCCATCTCCCAATAAGTCCTCAGGCTTTCAAGGTTGATCTTCTGGGCACGTCAATGAATACTTTGCGCATGTTATACACAACCCCTTACAAAGCCACCTGCCGACGCCTGCTCGGCCTTGCAACCGCCCTGATTGTTGTCGGTGCCGATGCGGCACCACGCCGACTGGCTTGTCTGTCTGAAACCGGTCAATCTTCTGCCCGATATTGGTCAGAACAAGCAAAAAACAACCGTAATTTTGGCAACTTCGATAAAGCCAACCAGTTTGAACAAAATGCGGCTTACTGCGAGGCGTCAGAGTATGGCAGAAAAGTTGTGGTTACCTTCGATGCGGGACCAAACGCCGTGGATATCCAATCGGCGGATTTTCAGCTCTATACCATCTGCGGGTTTGAAGGTGGCGATATCATCCCGGCAAAAATCAACATGGCAGAAGACACCTACACCGTCTCTTATTATCATAACTACTACCGAATGATGCGCTACTTCCACATAGACCGAGACAGCCTGGCCGCGGGCTTTGTAGACCAACGCGATTTCCAGTGTCGATTCGAGTCTTATGATCTCTCAGATAAATTAATGTAAGCCGCTAGTGGCACCCTAACGACCGGTACTACCGTGTTTTAAACCCAACGCGCGATGTCTGGCCGGGTTAACGATGGCCTTGTCGCCGCCAACAAATTCTGCCGCCCAGGATGGCGTTCGACGCGCGCTCACCCATCGGCTAAAAACGGATCCCGAATTCGAGTGTTTACCGAACTGTGTTTAATCGCGCGCCTCAGGCGAAAGCGCTTTGAATTGTTCTTTACGCGTCTGACGCAATACCTCGCGTTCCTCAGGTGACAGCGCAGCCCTTTTTTCCTTGCGCATCTCACGCAAAACCTCGCGATCCTCAGGTGAAAGCGAGTCCCATTTTTCCTTACGCGTCTTACGCAAAACCTCACGTTCCTCGGGTGACAGTGCGGCCAACTTTTCTTTGCGTGTCTGACGCAAAACCTCGCGTTCCTCGGGTGACAGTGCGTCCAACTTTTCCTTACGCGCCTGACGAAATGCCTCGCGCGCCTCGGGTGACCGCGGCAGCATCCCGCCACGACCCTCACCACGGTTTTCAGAATCCAGCTTCCGCGGTCGATCTGACTCTAATGCGCGCCGCTGCGTCATCCGTTGTGCACGTTCGGACGGGGATAACCCGTCTAACTTAGCCTTTCTTTCTGCGCGCTTCTGATCCCGCTGCTCGGGTGTCAGCGCGGCCCACTGCGCTCTGCGCTCTGCGCGTTGCATTTTCTCAGCAGCCTCACTCTGAGCGTTCGACGCTGGCTGCGACAGCTGCGCTGGGTCTGAAAAAACAGGGTCTACCAGCAAGCAACCGGCCAAAACCATGATAAATGTTTGGCAAAGGTTAATTTTTAACATCGCGATCCTCCAAATTGACAACCCCATTACAATGACCTGAGTTGCCTGAACCGAAGCTGAATTCGGCTGCGTTGCCACAACTTGGCTGCTAGCCAATCAAACGCTTCAAGCGGCTTACATTGGATCGGTTGCAGGCGCCCCCCGAGAAGAGTCATCCGCCATCATCATAGCCTCAGACAAGCTCTCCAACATGTGGATCCGCTTTGCATCCGTCTTCTTTACATCTTTCATTTCATTGGGGTCGGCGTCCAGGTGGAATAACTGCTCTTCGCCCTTACTGTTACGCGTATAACGATAGCCATCTTTTACCAGTGTTCGCGTTCGTGCGGGTATGGGCGTCAGTTTAGCGGTCACCAGCGGCACATCATCCTCGATCAAAACAAAATCCCGCACGGATGTGGCCGGCGCGGCAATGGTGGGCAGCAAGCTATGTCCTTGAAGCCCATCGTAGGCCTTAATCCCGCAAGCCGCCATCAGGGTCGGTCCAAGATCAATGGTTGAGGCCAGGGCCTGTGTCCTGCCGGCGGCATGCCCCGGCACTCGAATTAAGAGCGGCACTTGCAGCGTGCCCCGATAGTGCATGAAGCCTTTTAAAAACAAGCCATGCTCGCCCATCATATCCCCGTGATCCGAGGTAAAGACAATAATGGTATCCTCGCTCAATCCTAGGCTTTCAATTCGGGCAAGGATCTCACCTACCCCTTCATCAATCATGCCGATCATGCCGTAGGTTGCAGCAATGGCCTCAGCGAGTAGCGCATCATTGCCATAGCCGCAGGGGCTGACCCAATTGCGCTGATCCTTTGGGTGGATGTCTTTGAAAAGTCTCAGATGCGCCGGGGCATCTTTCAGGTCGTCATGACGGCTTGCAGGTAACACCATATCTTCGGGTCGATAAGCATCAAACCACTTGCCTGGTGGCGTCAAAGGATGATGGGGATCAGGAAACGAGCAAACCGCAAGAAACGGCGCCTGGCGCTGATGGGCCGCCTCAATGAAGGCAAGGGTCCGCTCTGTGACAAACCGGGTTGAATGCAGACGCTCATCATACGGCGGCTGGTAAATCTGGCGCCAATGCTTTGATCGTTTCGCGCCCGGACTAGCGCGATCCTGATCAACCACCAGTGTTGAAAGATCGCCGCCTTGCGCTAGGGCCCATTGCAGATGATGGCCGGCAACGCTTGCACCATGATCAAGACTGAGTTCGATGTGACCAAAGCCATAGTAATCTTCCGGGTCCAGTACCGGGCCGGCGGTATACCGTTCATAATCCTCAATCGCATCCCAACCCGTAGGATAGGGCGATTGGCTGGACGGCCCACCCCGAAATGGCACCATCGAGTTTTTACTGACGCCGTGTTGTAAGTGTGACTTACCCATCAGCGCCGTTTGGTAGCCGGCTTTTCGGAAACCCCGAACGAAGGTATTAACACTCGGCTCTAATGAGCGATCATTGAAAATGACCCCATGCGCTGAGGGCATCCTACCCGTCATTAGGGTTGACCGATTAGGCATGCACACGGGGTTCGCGACCCATGCGTTGTCGAACACCATGGCCTTTGCCGCCAAGGCGTCAAGATGCGGGGTTTTTAAGATCGGATTTCCCATGAATCCGGCGTCAGCGGCGCGCTGCTGGTCCGTAATCACCAACAACACATTAAGCGGCGGCTTAGCCTCCATCTAGCGTACTCCTTATCCGCGCGAGGCAAATAACCCTAGTTTCAACCCATCACTGACGGTTTCTTTGCCTTTCATCGGAGCTTAGCATGGAACCTCGAGTATGAGCGCTACCCCTATCTTGGATCCAGTCTTTGCAGGACACTCACAGCGCACCCTCTGCTGGCAGACGCAATCGAACGTGATAGCCTTACCCCTAGTGAGTTCCGACTTGGAAGGCCGTGAAAGCTAGACTTCTGCAGGGGATGCTAAAATTTTCGAGCACGGCTTTGGGCGGTCGCTTATTCGTTGCCCTGCTCTCTCCCATCGATCGATGGTTACTGCTCAAAACAACCGGGCGCGTCAGCATGGCAGGCCTTGGCGCGCCAACGCTTCTATTGACGACCTTGGGTCGAAAAAGCGCGCGGCCAAGAGCGACCCCCCTCCTGTATTTATCCGATACGCACCAACCTTCCGTTTTGTTTGTCATCGGCTCTAGCGGCGGTCGACGCGCAATGCCTGCGTGGATTTTAAACCTGTTAGCGAACCCCAAGGTTCTCGTGACACGCGATGGGTTAACACAAAATTATGAGGCGAGCCTGCTCGGTGACCCCGAATACAGCGTGATTTGGCAACAGTTTTTGACGTTCAATCCAGGGTTTAAGCGCTATCAGCAGCGATTAAGCCGCAGCATTCCCATTGTCAAACTAACGCTCTGCGCGACTCAGGCGCAGGGCCTCGATGCGGTTGAGCGTTTGAGCAGCAGTTAAGCGCTGGGTTAACCTTTTTGGACGCGCGTACCGCGACGCACCAATTCATGCCGAGCGATCTTCCAAGCATTGTCTTCCCGGCGCATCGTCGTCAGATAGGTGGCCCAAAGGGTAAAGGTCGTTTCTGGGTCATCAATTAAGTAATGCAAGGCTTGCACATCGGTACGCACCGACGCGACGTCCCCATCAATTTGAACCAACTGCGGGCCAAGCATGTGCTGGGTTTGACCAAAGGCCGCTAATTTCTCTACAACTTCAGCGACCCAGAGATCTGCGCCAACAACTTCGTCGCCACCAAAACCGACGATTTTGACATCATCCGCGAAACAGCGACGATATTGCGCCATATCTCGATCATCCACACCGGCGGCGTAGTTCGTCATCACATCCTGAATGGCTAAACGATCTTCTAACATCGACATGGCGGCTCCTCAATTAAACTTGTGCGATCTATCCTGATCGCTGGTTATCCCGACTTCTTTTTAATCCAGCTCACGAGAAAACCTGGATCGCCTCGCCCCAACTGGTTTGAATGGATCGACTGCGCGACCTGGGGTCTCTATGAGGGCTTCGCCGAAGACTTCGTCGAGGACTTCGGTAGATCGCCTGCAATATAGTCGTCAATCATTTCATGGTACCGACGAATCCGTTTTTCCTGATTCGACAAATACACCCCTTTAAAGCCTCTTGAGCGGAAGCCGCGTTGCTGGGTGACAAACACCGCCACATCCTCTTCGATCGCCGCGCCAATGGAGTCTTCCCCATAGGTCAACATCTTGACGGGCGCTTCTTGGCTACCGTCGGATGCGATCATCGCTCGGCCTGCCCGACCACCGGCTGCGGCGCCGGCCTCGATGGATGCAGGACTGGCGTACCACCAATTATCAAATAAACATTGCTCCGGGTCATCCCGGTGGGGCCGCGCGCGCAAAAAATGGAAACCATCCGACCAAACCGAGACCGCAAAGTTGGGAAACAAGGTGTAATGAAAGGCATCGGTAAATTGTGCATCTGGGATCTTGTCGTAATGCGTGTAGCCCCGTTCAACGCCCAATTTACGCTTGGCGATTTGTAGCGCTTCGCGAATATCCTCTGGCCGTCCCTTCAAGTCCTCAGGGTCAATATCCCAATGCCGCAACTGTGAAGCCAAGGGCTCAAGAATATTTCCCGCCTCGTCTGTCGAGCCGACGCCGAATCCCCCCTTCATGACCATACGGTTGTGCCCTTCGTCAGACAGATCAAACTGGGTTTCTTTAAAATAGGTATCGATATGTCCTCGGATCGCTTTTCGGTCCGTATCAGGGGTCGCCCCTTGGTGCACCGTCGGTACGTGGTAGGACTCGTTGAAGTTATCCAAAACGATTTTCCAATTACAGGGCAGCCACATCGTGTTCGCCATGGTCCGCTGCCAAGACTGAATGTCTCGGGCATGCCAGTCGTCCCAAATTGGGCCGAGGTAAGATTTTAAGGATTGGCATTCTGGGTCCATGTTGACCCAGATAAACCCGGCAAACGTCTCGCAGCGCAATTCCTGCAAGCGCACTTTGCCGCAGGGGTTGCCTTCCGGAAAGTCTTCTTTATCCGGGGCAAAGTTAAGCGTACCGTCCGGCAAAAATGCCCAGCTGTGGTACTTACACACAAAACGTCTGAGGATGGTGCCTTTTGATTCAGAAACTAACGGGTTGCCTCGGTGCTGGCACACGTTATAAAACGCTTTGACGTCACCTGCTTTCTGGCGAACCATCAAAACTTCTTCTGGACCGACCTCTTCCATCTGCCAATCGCCGGGGTTTGGTAACTCAGCTTCCCGGCCCAGCAGCAACCAAACCTTGGTCCACATCCCTTCCCATTCCTGGTTCATAAAGTCTTTTGAGGTGTACCGTGAACCTGGGATGGTATGACCTCGGGTCGTCTGCTCTGGCCAACGGTCAACCAGTTTTAACTGTTCGGACATCGTGATGCTCCTTATCATTTGCGACACTTTCAGCATAAACAGCTGTGGTGATACGTGGATTCTTTTGAACGACTTGAGTATCTCTAATCCCGCACCAACCTGGCAAGACCTATAGTGACTGATATGACCGTTAAAACCAGGCATATTCCCCGGCCCTCGGCTTGATGTAGCCTATCAGGGCATGGTTTACAGGGATTAATCGTCCTAGTCTGCCGGCAAGACGGATAATGGGGGCAAACCCAAGGCGTCGCGATGCACTCGATGATAATGATGCAAGGCGGGTTCGTTACGGCCAAAGAGGCCGCGAGGCTGGACGCCAGCGTCGACATTCCGCTGGATGCTGGTCGCTGCCCAAAAGTCTTCATCCACAATAATTTTATTGAAGCCCGGAAATCGGCTTTCGGTGATCGCATCGGCCAGATCCGGATGCGGATAATAACTGTGGTGCGTTCGCGATCGGCCAGGCGCATTATCCGCTGGGTACATTCGCAGCACATCAATCCCAGCAGGATCCACCAAAAAAATAACATTCGGAAACAAAAAGTAAACATTGAGCGTCAACTGTCGGTAGGGCCATTTTTCAATCGGCGCGCCTGCAGCGAGCGCCTGATCGAAACCGGCTTTACTGGCAAACACCATTCGATAGTGTCGATCAAAGATATCGTGGGTTTGTAAATTCCCAATGATATCGGTCGCCAAACTCGTTCGGTGCAACACATTAAAATGATAGTTCTCGCCAAAGGTGTCGATGGCCAGTTTCCAATTAATGTCAGCCTCTATGACTTGGGTTTCTCGAAACGGGTGCTGGGTGAGACCCCAATGCCTAAACTCATCGGCAAGCGGCCCGAGTAACCCCGTGGCGTCAAGCGGCTTACCCACCGTTGGCTGCACCCACAAGGTGCCCGCGACCTCCGCCGACGGTAACGCCGTTAAGCCAAAATCCCGCTGCGCCAGACACCCGAATTTGTCTTTGTGGGTCACCGCAATCAAATCCCCGGTGTTCTGGTAGGTCCAGGCGTGAAACGGGCAACTAAACTGCCGACCCTCGCCCCGACCGGTTGCAACCACCTGCATGCCTCGGTGGCGACAAACATTTAAAAAGGCCCGAAAGCTTCCGGTGGCATCCCGCGTCATTAAAATTGGAACGCCCGTTTCGTTTGTTGCGACATAGGTGTTGATCCCAGGCAGGTCGCTGGATAATCCCAGCATCAAGGGCGTCTTCTTGAAGAACACGGTTTGCTCGAGCGCCAACTGCGCTGGATCGGTGTAGCCATCCATCGGCACTTGCAGCATCTCGCCGGCATCGGCAGTCGTTTGCGTTTCAAAACCCTGCTTCAACGTTTGTAGAATTCGCTGCTGTTCCTGAACCCGCATAGCGTCCCCCATTCGTCATCACATCAAGGCGTAGTCATCACAAGGCGATGCTATCACAAGGCGTTGATTGCAACGCTTTGATCAAAAGCGGTTCGCTGCAGGGCGTTTACTCAAGCGCTCCCTGCAAGATTTCTGATTTCACCGTCCTATCAAGCGTCTTAGCAATCAACTCACGGTATTTCTGCAGGCGCATTTGCCGGCAATCGTCTCTGACAAATCGGCGTTTGGCTAGACAATAAAGCAGTCTTGCGACGCGTTCTAACACCCTTACCTTGCGTCACTCTAATTCAAATCCCATCGATCGAAAACCTCCCTATTTTGGCTCCAAACCATGTCGCATTTAGGCAAAATGATGTCGTAAAATTGCCGTCGATTATCAAGCTGCTGGAGCAGAATCGCGCTTTATAGCCGCACCCAATTGCGAATACCGGCGCGGATCAGCGCCTGCATTTAGAGTATCCATTATGGACAAACCCGGAAGACGAAGAAGCGGTGGTCGATCCAGTCGAGTCGCCGCCCGACAAGCTTCAGCGGCTGATGCACTGGTCACCCACATTGATCGCGGCATCCCCTATTTCGACGTGCTCAACGAAGAAGCGCTGGCGCTGATCGAGCACAATGCTGAGACGGTGCTTGAGGAAATCGGTATTGATTTCAAAGACGCCCCAGACGCTTTAGCGCTCTGGCGGAATGCGGGCGCTGTCATCGAGGGTGAGCGCGTACGGCCCCCTCGCGGCCTATGCCGAGAACTGCTGAAAACAGCACCAAAAGAATTCACCCAACACGCCCGTAATCCGGCACGCTCGACCATTATTGGCGGCGACCGGACCGTCCTTGCACCCGCCTATGGATCGCCCTTTGTTCGAGACCTCGATCGCGGCCGGCGCTACGCCACAATCGAGGACTTTAGAAATTTTGTAAAACTCACCTATATCAACCAAGGACTTCATCACAGCGGCGGCACCGTGTGTGAACCGGTCGATTTGCCGGTCAACAAGCGCCACTTTGATATGGTCTACAGCCACATAAAATACTCCGATAAGCCCTTTATGGGATCGGTGACGCATCCCGAGCGCGCTCAAGACACCGTGGATATGGCAAAAATTGTGTTTGGCGATGCGTTTGTGCAGGACCATTGTGTCACGACCAGTCTGATCAACGTGAACTCGCCGATGACGTTCGATGCCACAATGCTGGGCTCTGCCAGAGTTTATGCCGAGAACAATCAGGCAACGATTATTTCGCCGTTTATCTTGGCCGGCGCGATGTCGCCGGTGACGGTTGCAGGTACCCTGACCCAAATTCTCGCAGAGGCATTAGCCGGCATGGCTTACACGCAGCTGGTTCGGCCCGGCGCGCCAGTCATTTTTGGCACCTTCGCCAGTGCCATCTCAATGCAATCCGGCGCCCCCACCTTTGGCACGCCAGAACCCAGCCTCGTCCTCTTAGGCGCGGCATCACTTGCACGCCGCCTTGGGATACCATTTCGATCTGGCGGCGGACTCTGCGCCTCAAAAGTTGCTGATGCCCAGGCGGCTTACGAATCCGCCAACACCCTGCAAGCGGCCGCTTTTGCCGGTGTGAACTTCATGCTGCACACCGCTGGCTGGCTAGAAGGCGGTCTGGTCATGAGCTACGAAAAATTCGTCATGGATGCAGATCAAGCCAATATGATCGCGGTTTTCCTTAAAGGCATTGATCTATCGGAGAACGGTCAAGCCATGGACGCACTGCGAGAGATTGGCCCAGGCGCGCATTTTTTGGGCGCAACCCATACCCAAAACAATTTTGAAAAAGCGTTCTATCGATCAACCATGGCTGACAACAATAGTTTTGAGCAATGGCAGGAAGATGGCGCCCTCGATGCAGAAAAGAGAGCGAATATGCGATGGAAAGCGCAGCTCAACGATTACGAGGCACCACCGCTGGATGTTGCCATTGATGAGGCGTTACTTGAATTTATGGCGCGCCGAAAAAGCGCCTCCGCTGACCAAGACTACTAGGAGGCTTGCACGTGACCGAAGCATTCGATGATGATTTCAATCTTAGTGAGCTCGATGATCAAGAGCTCGTGACCCAAATGCACGACGATCTTTATGACGGGTTAAAAGATGAAATTGTCGAAGGCACCGAGATTCTTTTGGATCGAGGTTGGGGTGCCGAGAAAGTGCTGAATGAAGCGTTGGTCGGCGGTATGCAAATTGTCGGCGTTGATTTCAGAGATGGCATCTTGTTTGTGCCGGAAGTCTTACTGGCTGCGAATGCCATGAAAGGCGGCATGGGTGTGCTCAAGCCGCTTTTGGCCGAGACCGGTGTAAAACCCATCGGTAAAATGGTGATTGGCACGGTCAAAGGCGACATTCACGATATTGGCAAAAACCTCGTGGGCATGATGATGGAAGGCGCTGGTTTTGAGGTAATCGACATTGGTATTAACAATTCGGTCGATGAATATCTCGCCGCATTAGAAGAACATCAACCCGATATTCTGGGCCTTTCTGCCTTGTTAACCACCACCATGCCTTATATGAAAGTGGTTATCGATGAACTGGTGAAACGCAATTTGCGTAGCCAATACATCGTGATGGTTGGCGGCGCCCCGCTGAACGAAGAGTTTGGTGCAGCCGTTGGCGCCGATGCCTATTGTCGAGACGCGGCAGAGGCGGCAGCGCAAGCTACCCGGCTGATCGAAGCACGCAGATCAGCCAATGCCTAAGCCCTGCTTGGTCATTGCCTGCGGCGCCCTCGCCCGAGAAATTCAGCATTTAAAAACCGTTCATCAATGGCGGCATTTAGAGATTCAATGCCTGGATGCGGCGCTGCACAACACGCCCGCGAAAATTCCTGGTCGGCTGGCAAAAAAGATTGATCAGGCCGGCTTTCGATATGCCAAGATCCTCATTGCTTATGGCGATTGCGGCACACAAGGCGCGATCGATCGACTGATCCAAAATGCGGACCATATCGAGCGTCTGCCAGGCCCGCATTGCTTTGCCGCTTTTGCCGGACTTGAAAATTTTGAGGCCCATATGGCGTCCCATCCCGGCACCTTTTGGCTCACCGATTTTCTCACCCGCCATTTTGAAACCATGGTCGTTCAATCTTTAGGGCTGGATAAGCACCCGGAACTCTTGCCCGCCTATTTTGGCCACTACGAAAAACTCTGCTATCTGTCCCAAAGCGCAGACGGGACGCTGCTTGAAAGCGCGCGCGCTGCCGCCCAATTTTTGGGCCTTTGCTTTGAGCATCAACCTGTTGGATACAACGCGCTCACCAAACCTCTGACATGGTGCGCCGCGTGAAATTAATTACCATTTCCTGGCGGGATATTCCCTCCCAAGTCCTCGTCAAGGCAGGCCGCGCTAAGGCCAAGGTCCAACTCTCTCATCGTTTTCAAGCGGCCATTGATCGAGCTGCAATGCGAGCCGATAAAGGCGGCAGTGAGGCCTATCTCGACGCCTGGCAGCGCGTCTCCCAAGACATACCGGTCTCGGAAGACCTGACCCAAGTGGCCAACGATGCCGCAGCCGCGTTAGAAGCGCGCTATTCAGATCAGGATCTCTTAGCGCTTATCAAAAATAAGGGGCTCAGGCCTGATCAACCGCCACCCACCCAAATCCACTCTTAAAACGCGTTTTTCCTCGGAGTAAATTATGACCCGCACGATATTAAGTTCCGCGACTAAGGAGGTCATCATTGGGTTTGATCAACCTTTTGTGATCATCGGTGAGCGCATCAACCCAACGGGTCGAAAAATTCTGGCGGCTGAAATGACCCAGGGCAATTTTAAACGCGTAGAGGCAGATGCCTTGGCGCAAGTTGCTGCCGGCGCGCAAATGCTCGATGTCAATGCCGGTATTCCGCTGGCAGATGAACCCGCGATCCTTGCGCAATGTATCCAATTGGTGCAATCGATTACAGATGTACCGCTGACCATTGATTCGTCCATTGTGGCCGCACTCGAAGCAGGCCTTGCCGTCTATCAAGGCAAAGCGCTGGTTAATTCGGTCACTGGCGAAGATGAAGTACTCGATGCGGTCTTACCTTTGGTTGCAAAATACAAAGCCGCAGTGGTTGCGATTTCAAATGACGAAACAGGGATCTCTGAAGATCCAAATGTGCGGTTTGAGGTCGCGAAGAAAATTATTGAGCGCGCCGCCGACTATGGCATTCCGTTTTCTGATGTGGTGGTTGATCCCTTGGTCATGCCCATCGGCGCCATCAATACCGCCGGACGGCAAGTGATGCACCTCGTGCGTCGGCTGCGGGAAGAACTCAAAGTCAACACAACTTGTGGCGCCTCAAACGTGAGTTTTGGCCTGCCAAATCGCAACGGGATCAATGCCGCGTTTCTGCCGATGGCTATGGCCTCGGGTATGACCTCTGCCATTACCAACCCCTTGCATGAAGAGGTGGTGCGAGCGGTACTCGGCGCCGACGTCATGATGGGGCACGATCCAGACTGTGCTCGCTGGATCAAACAACACAGAGCGCCGCAAGCCGCCGATGCAGGTCAATCGCGCCGCGAGGGTGGCCGCCGTCGGCGCCGCGGTTAATGCGAGCTGACCCAAGAGGATGTTCTCCGTGAGTGCGGCGGTGCCCGTGGTCTTTCTACCGTCAGGTCGCCGCGGGTCGTTTGCCATTGGCACGCCGTTGCTGACCGCAGCCCGCCAGCTTGGTGTCGACATTGATTCGGTCTGCGGTGGCCGAGGCCTTTGCGGTCGCTGTCAGATCCTCTGTAGCGAAGGTGACTTCCCGAAACACGGCATCACCTCAAAGGCACAGCATTTATCGTCTTTCTCAGCAACGGAAGGGCAATTCGAACGCCGAAAAGGCCCGCTTGGTAACCGCAGGCTGAGCTGTCACACCCTGATTGAAGGCCCTTTAGTCATTGATGTGCCACCCGAGTCACAAGTTCATCGCCAGGTTGTTCGAAAATCAGCTGTCGTTCGGGATATTAAAATCGTACCCGATATTCGGTTGTACTACCTTGAAGTGGCGGACAATGAACTCGATGCCAGCACCAGTGATCTTACCCGCATACAAGCGGCCCTGCTGGCCGATTGGGGACTCGACGGTCTCGGTTTTGATCCCAGCATTTTACCCCGGCTGCATCGCGCGCTCATCGATGGCCATCAGTCTGTCACCGTTGCCGTCTTTGAAACCGCCTCGACGCAAACCCTCATCAGCGTCTGGCCTGGCCTCGTCGATCGCGTTTTTGGTGCCGCGATCGACATCGGCTCAACCACCCTTGCGCTACATTTGACGGACCTGCAATCGGGCGAGGTTTTAGTCTCAAATGGTCGCATGAACCCACAGATTCGGTTTGGCGAGGATCTTATGAGCCGCGTCTCTTACGCCATTATGCATCCTGATGGGATTGCCGAGATGACCGAGGTTGTTCGTGCCGCGCTCAACGCGTTACTTCAGGAGGCTGCAACCGATGCCAACATCGATCCAGACCTGATCGTCTCGATCGCCGCGGCGGGCAATCCGATCATGCATCACTTGCTGCTCGGCATAGACCCAACGCCTTTAGGGGTCGCGCCTTTCACTTTGGCCATCGATACCGAAATCAATGTACCCGCATCAACGGTTGACCTCTTGATCAACCCTGGTGGCAGACTCTACCTGCCGCCCTGTATCGCCGGCCATGTGGGTGCCGATACCGCAGCCGTAATGCTCTCTGAGCAACCTCATCTGAGCGAGAAAGTGTCTCTCATCATCGACATTGGCACCAACGCAGAAATTGTCCTGGGGAACAATTCGAAACTCCTAGCCTGCTCGAGCCCGACCGGCCCTGCTTTTGAAGGGGCTCAAATCAGCTGTGGACAGCGGGCAGCAGCGGGGGCAATCGAGCGGGTGCGAATCGATCCCAAAACCCTGCAACCCCGGTACCGCGTTATTGGCTCGCCACTTTGGTCCGATGAGGATGGCTTTAGCGATGCCGTGGCGGACCTGACCATTACAGGCATTTGTGGATCGGGCATTATCGAAGTCATCGGCGAGATGGTTTTGGCGGGTATTTTGACCAGTGATGGTGTCATCCAGGCAAGCGCCGTTGCGCGCAGCGATCGTATTATTCAAAACGGCAGGACCTTTGCGTATGTGCTCGTGCCCGGGGACAACCCCGTCATGATTACCCAAAATGATGTTCGTCAAATTCAATTGGCCAAAGCGGCGCTCTACGCTGGCGTTAAATTATTAATGGATCGGTTTCCCGTTCAAAGCGTCGACGAAATTCGGATCGCGGGCGCCTTTGGCAGCAATGTCGATTCAAAATATGCCATGTTACTTGGACTCATCCCGGATTGCGCTTTACCCCACGTCACCTCCGTCGGTAATGCTGCCAGCACAGGACTCCGTATCGCGCTTCTCAACCGGGAGAGCCGAGTGGACCTTGCAGCCGTGGTTAAACGCGTGGAGAAAGTTGAGACCGCGGTCGAACCCGCATTTCAACAACACTTCATCGAAGCAATGGCGATCCCTCACAAAACCGATCCATTCTCATTGCTCTTTGAGCAAATTCAGCGCCCGCCGCCGATTACAGCAGAACCCGCGATTCGACGTCGGCGCAACAGGCCTCAGGCGTCATCCTGACTGACAAACCCGAATTCGGTGGCAGCATCTCGCAGCCAGGCCCACAGGTAATCTGCAAAGCTTCGACGCAGAATCAGCTCAAACGTCCCATCGGTCACCCGTCTCAGCACAACCTGAGCCTGCGCAAACGTCGTGGTGACCACCTTGCCAACTGGAAAGTTTTGCAGCCCAACATCATAGGAGGTCGACTTCATCAGCACTTGCATTGCGCGGTCACCCTCAATCACCAATACCGTTTGGCCGCCGCTCACATCGACTAGGGCAATCTCCGCGCCGCCAGCGTCCCTGAGATTGGCTTCAGCGAGCGCGAGGGTATCTAATGGCAACGTCAGCAACCACTCATCCGGCCCCACCCAGCGAATACAGACGGACGCTTGCTCGCTCGACGTTAAGGGCTCAATCGGTAAGGCGAGCCCGAGACGGTTACCCACTGCCGCGGCTAACCGTTCAGGCGGGCCACGTAGGATTAGGTGTCCAACCCTACGTTCTGTCACTGTGATTGGCGAGGGACCAGAAATGGTGCGCCGATCGCCGCGCGCCAAAGGCGACGCTGCCCGATCTAAATTAGGACCGGATTCGGGCATTCGATGATATTCCAAGCTTAGACCCTCCCCTACGGCCTCCGAATTAGACATGCTGGCGCGCGCCTTCAGGATCATAGAAAACAGGCGACCGAATTTCAGCTTTCTCCCATCGATCCGGCCCAACAGAAACCTCAACAATCTCCCCAAGACGATCAAGCCCTCCCTGTACCAGCGCTAAAGCGAAGCTGTGTCCTAGGATGGGGCTGTCATAGCTCGACGTGACGTGTCCCACCATATCAGCAGGCAAAGATTGGGGACGCGCAAACACGATTTGCGAGCCTTCCGGCAAGACATAAGACGGTTTAAGCGGCGACAGTCCCACAAACTGTTTACGCTGCGGCCGCAGACAATCAGCCCGCATCATGCCCCGCTGCCCTACAAAACTAAACTTTTTACGTTTTGCCACCGCCCATCCCATGCCCAGATCCTCCGGGGTAACCGAGCCGTCCGTGTCTTGTCCCACGATCACAAAGCCTTTCTCAGCTCGAAGCACATGCATGGTTTCGGTGCCATAAGGCGTTAACGCGAAGTCGACGCCGGCATCCATTAATGCCTGCCAAAGGGCGAGACCATAGTTTGCGTTGACGTTGATTTCATAGGTGAGTTCGCCCGTAAACGAAATTCGAAACACCCTAGCCGGCAGACCGCAGACAAGCCCTGCGCGCCAGTCCATGAACGCAAAATTTGAAGGGCTTAAATCAATATCGGTCAGGGGCGCGAGCAATGCCCGCGATTCTGGTCCCGACAAGGTGATCGTGGCCCAATGATCCGTCACCGAATTAAAAAACACTTTCAGCTCTGGCCATTCAGTTTGATGCCATAACTCCAACCATTGCAAAACCCGCGCGGCGCCACCGGTCGTCGTGGTCATCAAAAAATGATTCGGTGCAAGACAGGCGGTGACACCATCGTCCATTACCATGCCGTCTTCACCACACATCAATCCATAGCGACATTTTCCCGGCGCCAGCTTGAGCCAGGCATTGGTATAAATTCGATTCAAAAACTCACGGGCATCCGGACCTTGGATATCGATTTTTCCGAGCGTTGAAGCATCCAATATGCCAACACCCTGCCGCACGGCCAAACACTCTCGCCGAACCGCCGCGTCCAAGGTTTCATCACCCTGTGGAAAGTACCATGGCCGTTTCCACTGCCCCACATCTTCAAAAGCCGCCCCCTTGGCTTCATGCCAGGATTGCATCGCGGTGTAGCGCTTGGGCTCAAAAAATTCGCCCACGTCTCGACCCGCCATCACACCAAAACTAGCCGGCGTATAATTTGGTCGAAACATCGTTGTGCCCGTTTCTTTCATACTTTGGCCCAACGCTTTTGCCGCAATTGCCACGCCATTGACGTTCGATAATTTACCCTGGTCGGTCCCAAATCCTAGCGCCGTGTAGCGCTTAACATGCTCGACACTCTCGAAACCCTCGCGGATCGCGATTTCAATCGCGGCCGCAGAAACATCCAACTGAAAATCGACAAACTGCGGTGGCGCCTTGGCCGTTGATAAGGGATGCGGCACTAGATACAGGCCCTGCAGCGCGAACTCGATGCTTTCGCGACACGATCTTGCGGGGCTCGCGGGCGCATCGTTACCCACTCGAGTCAGCGCTTGCTGCGCAGATAGAGCGCCCTGCTCCAGGCTCTGGCTGAGCGCAAAGTCCCCAGCCACCGCGCCGGCAAATAACAGTCGCTCGTGTCCCGGGTTCGGTACAAAGCCCTGAATGTCCTCGCGCCAGACCGGCCGATGTCCGAGATGAGCAGATAAATGCACAACCGGCGAATAACCGCCGGAGCTTGCAATGATATCCGCTGCCAGTTTCCTCATCGGACCCAATCGAGCATCATCTTGGGCGTCATAATTGCAAATGACAGCGGCTTTTACGCCTGCGCTACCAACCACATCAACGACCACCGCCGCCGCAATGACCACCACACCCGCTGATTCTGCTCGGGTTATAAGACTCGGCGTAGGGGCCTTGCGCGCATCGACCACCGTTGCATTGCCTGAACCGGCTGCCAACCAATCGATTGCGGCCTGATAGCCAGCGTCGTTATTGGTCGCAACCACCAGGTTATTGCCAGGCCTTACGCCATAACCTTTCAAATAGGCCGATACGGCCCCTGCGAGCATACAACCTGGCACATCATTGTTGGCATAGACTAAGGGGCGTTCGTGGGCGCCGGTTGCCAAAAGCACTTCTCGGGCGCGAATACGATGCATCCGCTGCCGAGCTAAACCTTGGGTCACAGTCGGCTCAAGATGATCTCGACATCGCTCGATCGCAGTAATGAAGTTCCCATCGTGCAACCCGGTCGCTGTGGTTTTCAGGAGTAACTCAACATTGGACGCAGCCGAAAGGGTTTGACGCGCTGCCTGAACCCAGGCGAGCGCAGGCGCGCCATCAATTTGATCGTCGCTAAAGCGCAACCAACCGCCTGGTGTCGGGTTTTCATCCACAATGATGATACGCGCGCCAGAGGGTTGAGCGGTCAGCGCTGCCGCAAGGCCCGTCGGTCCCGCCCCGATAATGAGCAAATCACAGTGCCGATTGATCTTGTCGTAGATCTCAGGATCGGGTTCGGTTGGCGCAAACCCTAAGCCCGCCATTTTTCGAATCACACGCTCGGCTGCATGCCAAACCGGCTGTGAATACATCATCGTTTTGTAATAAAACCCAGGCGGCATCATTTTCCCGACGAGCTTGCCAATCAAGGCCATCGCATCCCACTCGACACTCGGCCAACCATTCGTCGTTCGACAGACCAACCCTTCATAAAGCGCCTGTTCGGTTGCTCGAACATTTGGCACCTGAGTGCTCGGCGTCGCGCCCACTTGCAGGATCGCGTTGGGTTCTTCTACCCCGGCGGCTATGATTCCCCGCGGTCGCCCGTACTTAAAACTTCGACCGACGATCTTAATGCCATTAGCCAACAGTGCTGAGGCAAGCGTGTCTCCGCGAAAGCCTTGTAGCGTACGCCCATTAAACGTAAAGGTCATGGGCTCATTCGGATCGATCAGGCGACCCTCTGCAATTCGATTAACTTGTTTCATCACTCGTGTGCCTCATCATGAGCCGGCTGCGCGCCCATCGCATAGGTCTGTTCGATGTTGTAGGTCACTGTGTCTCGCACCACGTTAAAAAACCGACGGCAGCCCGCGGCGTGGTACCACATTTCATGATGCCGTCCTCGCGGATTTCGACGAAAGTAGAGGTAGGTGCCCCATTCCGCATCACTGCAGCCCGCTGGATCTTCTGGGCGCGCCAGATGCGCCTCACCGCAGTAATGAAACTCAGGCTCATCTCTTAATTCTTGGCAGTAAGGACAATGAATTCTTAACATACAGCGCTCAGATCTCTTTAATGCGCGACACCCGCCGCACCGTGCTCATCAATCAATGCGCCTGAGTAAAATCGATCCAGCGCAAAAGGTTTTGCCAAAACCGGAATCTCATCACTGGCTAGGCAGTCCGCAAACACATGCCCTGAACCTGGCGTTGCCTTAAAACCGCCAGTTCCCCAGCCGCAATTGAAGTACAAATTTTCAACCGGCGTTTTGCCAATGATTGGGCAAGCATCCGGTGTTGTATCAACGATCCCCCCCCATTGTCGATTCATCGGAACTCTTGAAAACATTGGAAATAATTCGATCATTGCAGCAAGGGTATGCTCAATGACGGGCATCGATCCTCGCTGACCATAACCCGTATAACTGTCGATACCCGCACCGATCACCAGATCGCCTTTATCGGACTGCGAGACATAACCATGCACCTGATTCGACATCACGACCGTGTTCAGGATGGGCTTGATTGGCTCCGAAACCAACGCCTGCAGGGGATGCGATTCGATCGGGAGCTCAAAGCCGCCATAACCGGCGAGCACACCAGAATTGCCCGCAACCACACAGCCGACTCGGCCGGCACGGATCACCCCGTAGCGATCGGTCATCACCCCCCGAAGCTGGTCGCCTTCAAGCTCGAAGCCGGTAACCGCACATGCCTGCAAGAGATCAACCCCCAAGGCATCTGCGGCGCGAGCATACCCCCAAGCGACCGCATCGTGCCGCGCAACACCGCCTCTTGGTTGCCAGGAAGCGCCTAAAATGGGGGTAGCGCCTAGCGCTTGTAATATCGATATGCGGCACAATCTTCTTAACGCCTGCCGCATCCAGCACCTCGCCATCAATGCCGTTCAATCGATTCGCCGAAACCCGACGCTCGATGTCTCGCATGTCTTGTAAGGTATGGCCAAGATTTAAAACGCCCCGCTGCGAAAACATCACGTTGTAATTCAGCTCCGATGAGAGCGATTCCCAAAGCTTCAACGAGTGTTCATACAGGTGCGCGGCTTCATCCCAGAGATAGTTCGACCGAACAATGGTTGTATTGCGACCCGTATTGCCGCCGCCAAGATAGCCTTTTTCAATGACGGCAACATTGGTCACATTATGCACCTTCGCCAAATAATAGGCCGTGGCCAAACCATGACCACCACCGCCCACGACAATCACATCGTAATGCTTCTTGGGCTCGGGGTTACGCCAAGATCGCTGCCAATTCTCATGATGCGACAAAGCATGCTTGAATAAACTAAACGCTGAAAACCGCTGCACCTAACCCTCGCCTAATCCTTCCGGATGTTTCGATGCGTCTTGATCTGCACCCTGTTTTGCCAAAATACCAAAAGAAGTCTCGTGCGCCGCCAAGGCCAACGCGGTACTCGCAATGTTTGGCATCAACCCGGTTGCTTCCTCTGTGAGGACCCAATTCGACACCCGTGTTGCCCTCAAAGAGCGTTCTGATTTCGGTGATAACCCCATATACTTTTTATACGTGCGATTGAAATGCGCGGTCGACTCAAAACCACAGATCGACGAGATATCTACGATGGAACAAGTTGTTTGGCGCAGCAGTTGCTTCGCCCGCTCTAATCGCACCTTTAGATAGAACCTGGAGGGCGTAATGCCCAAAAAGTTCAAGAACAAGCGTTCCAACTGCCGGCGTGACACCCCTGAGTAGGCAGCGACGTCAACCAGATTGATCGGCTCCTCGATATTGGCCTCCATCAATTGCACCGCGCTGGCTAATTTTGGCTGACTCGCAAAGACGTGATTTTCCATCCGCAGCCTCTGAGGCTCCTGGCTGTCCCGAATCCGGTCACAGACGAACATATCGGATATCGCATTCGCCAACGCGGCTCCGTGATGGCCGGCGACCAGATGCAGCATCATATGCAACGCAACATCGCCTCCCGTGCAAGTCATGCGGTCTCGATCAAAGGTAAAGAGATTGTTGTTGCAAAAGACTCGAGGGTAATCTTCTTGCAGCGCGGCGAGGCACTCCCAATGCGCACTACAGTTATAGCCATCTAATAGGCCCGCCTGGGCAAGCACAAGTGGACCCGTACAAAGACCACCCATCAGCACCTTGCGCCCAGCGCGTTTTTTCAGCCACGTTAGGATCTCGGGCTCGATGTTGTCTTTAACATTGACCCCAGCCACCACAAGGATGAGATCCAGATCCCCGACATCGTTTAGACACGCATTGGGCAACATGCTGGTTCCACCACTTGCGGTCACGGGCGCCATCGCCGGCCGAATCAACTGCCAGTCGTAGCGTGTTTCACCCGTTAAGTGATTCGCCATCCGCAAGGGTTCAATCGCTGACGACAAGGCGATCAGCGTGAACTGTTCAAGCGGCAAGAATCCAACCTTAAAGATACTCTTAGAACGCTCACGAAGTTGCACCAACGTTGTCATCCGGTGCGCGCCTCAAACTCAACTTGAGACCCCTTCAAGATCGCGGCCGCTCGTTTTCCGGATCCAGAACCGGCGTACTGCCAACCGCCTCAACTCGAATCGGGTAGTGCTCGCAGAAGTATTCCAGTAAAAAGGTTTCTCCAACCTTCGCGCGCTCAGCAGGCAGGTAGGCCAGCAAAAGGTTTTGTCCTAGGGAGGGCCCATAACTGATACTGGTGCTAAAAGATCGTCTGCCTTGCGCATCGATCAGCACAAGGCCCGTATCCGCATCCAAAATCGGCCACTCACCCACAGGATACCGTTTCGTGCCCTCGGCATCTTCATTGGCCAACATTACCAGTGTACAGAGGTAGCTGGTCTGCTGAGCCAGCGCGCGCTGAGCCAAATAAGCCGACTTACCATGAAAAGCCGCTTTCTTGACGACAGACCGTGCAAGACCGGCTTCGTAGAGGTTGAAATCGGTTTCCAGGTCGGCATTTTGAAGTCTGAGACTCTTTTCTAACCGGCGACTATTGGCATAGGTCTCAACCCCAATTGGGGTAACCCCGAGCGCAAATAATTGATCCCAGAGCGCCAGACCCGAATCAAACTCAAAGTACAGTTCAAACCCTTGCTCCCCCACGTAAGAAATCCTGAAGGCCCAAACCTGGATGCCCGCAATTTCGAGGGTCTTGGCCGTCGCGAAGGGAAAATTCTCAGCACTAATCTCATCTGGCGACAACATCAGTTTTGATAAGGTCTCTCGGGCTTTGGGACCCCATAGCCCTAAAGTGGCAAGGCGGTGGGTTTGATTCAGCAGCGTGATGTCCGCTCCTTGCGCTGCTGCCATGCGCTGAATCCAAACCCGGTCCCGATGCCCAGTATCCCCGCCGCAAATCACTCGAAAGGTGCCCGAATCGAGGCGGACGATCGTCAGATCGGCTTTGATACCACCGTCTTCATCTAAAAAATGAGTGTACACGCCCTTACCGACCGGCGTTGGACCACCCACTCGCGCCACGGATAAATACTCTAGTAAAGATTCTGCGTCCGGCCCAGAAATATCATAAATCGCAAAATGCGAGAGGTTGATCATGCCAACACTTTCGCTCAATTCAAGATGCTCGGCGTTGGAGACTTCCCAGAAATGACGACTGTCCCACTCATGCGCCCGAGCTGGCACCCGGTCTCGATATTTTGCAAGCAAAGTTGCTTCGTTGGCGCGATAGCCATGCGCCCGCTCCCAACCTGCGATTTCCATGAAGTAGCCTCCGAGGGCGACTTCACGCTCATAGAAAGGACTCACAAAACGTTCCCGACTGGTCGCAAACGGCTCGCGGGGATGAACCGCGGGCGTGTAGACTTTTTGTGCAATTTCAGCGCACCGGCTCTCAACAATATCATCTTGCTTCTGGTGGGGATAAAACCGAGCGATATCGACGCGATGAGGATCGAGCTCCGGTGCGCCCTCGGTCATCCAGTCCGCCACGACCTTACCGACCCCGGGACCATCTTTAATCCAAACCGCCTCGGCAAACCACAATCCAGCCACTTCAGGTGACTCTCCGATTAAAGAGCCGCCATCTGAGGTGACCGATAGCAAACCATTAAAGCTGTGCCGCTCCTCCCAACCCAGCTCGCCTAGAATCGGCGTCATCTCAATCGCCTTCTCGTAGGCGTGCATCACTTGGTCTAAGGTTAGATCCCGCATCGACGGCGACATCCTGGCCGTCTCCGGTGCGGCAATATCTCTGGCATGGACCAGGCGCGGGTGCTCTGTTTCATAGTATCCCCACTCAACGCGCCCCCCCTCCGTCGTTTTGGGATCCCCGGTGTCCCGCACATAGCTAGAGTTACCTTGATCTCGAAATAAGGGGTAAACAATTTCCTGTCCGCTGCCGGTCAATTCGTCATAGGGCCCAAAAAACAACAGGGGATGTTCCAGCGGCATCAAGGGCAATTTTGACCCAACCTGATCGGCAAGCAACGGCCCCCAAATCCCAACCGACAAAACCACTTTCTCCGACGCTATAAACCCGCGCCGAGTTTCGACCCCGATCACGCGACCCTCTTCCACCACAATCTTCAGCGCAGGCGTATTGGGAAAGGCTTTCAACTTACCGCTTGCGACCGCTTCATCTACCAAATCGCCCGCGACTTTTTGTGATCTCGGTACCACCAACCCAGCATCAGGATCCCACAGCGCGCCCTGAATCTGATCTTCCGCCAAGAGCGGAAATTTTGCTTTGGCCTCGGCCGGCGAAATCAGACTAACCCGGCTACCAAAGGCTTTGCCTTGCCCAATTTTGCGTTTGAGTTCCAACATGCGCGCATCATCGTCAACCCGTGCAACCTCAAGTCCGCCACAGCGCACATAATTGCCTCTGGACTCGAAAAACTGCTGACTGTAGCGCGTGGTGTAAGCCGTGAATTTATCCGCACCGGTTGTGTAGCAAAAATCCGACGCGTGCGACGTTGAGCCAATATCAGTGGGAATCGCAGATTTGTCCAAACCAACAATATCATCCCATCCAAGCTCGATCAGATGATGTGCAATGGCGGATCCAACGATGCCGCCCAATCCGACGATAACCACTTTTGCTTGTTTCGGAAATTCCGCCATGTCAACACCCACACCTTGGCTGATTGAACCGCCTGCATTTAAAAGGCCGCACCACAAATTGAACGTTTTGGGCCCCCGAAACGGGACTCGCTCTTTGCGAATCGTACCTTGTTATACCCCTTTGAAAGAACCCCTTTAGCGCCCTAATGTGAGAATAAATTCGGCGGATTAAAACAATCAAAATACCGCTCAGACCGCGGCTGCCTTGAGGCTCTCTTCCTAAATCGAGGGCCCTCAACAACACAAGAAACGCGACCTCTGCGTTTTCAGCCGGGCTACTGTGTCGCAAGAAATCCAGCGTACTGCCGTGCGCTCAGCGAACACTGTTTTGAACCCTAATGTGGCCCGATCCAGCGGTTCAACCGACTCCCTCGGCAGCCTTTATAACTCGCCATCATTGGTCGTGCGTGAGTCTATCTGCCCGTTGAGACGACCGAGCACCAGGGCCAATAGGGCGCCGACGACACCAAACACTGCAGCCCACAAGTAATACAGATCAAAACCAAGCTTCCCCGGAAACGCGTCCATCAAGCGCGCGCTGAGCCAAGGTTGATAGACGTCCGGCGCATAGCCAATAAAACTCAGCGCACCGATGGCAAGCCCCTTCGTGCGGAGATCAACATTGGCGCGCTCAAGGGTGGCCCAAAAAATCCCGCGAATGCCGTAGGTGAGTAACCCGACGGTCAAAACAATCGTTAATAAAAGCACCACGCCGGTCTCTGGCGAAGTTTGGGTCAGCACTAAGAACATCATCGAACTCGAGAACAGCAGTACCGCAAGCACCCGCTCTTGACCAAAAAAATCGCCACTGAACCCGGCAATGGTTGCACCAATCGGACGCATCCAGAGTTTTGCAACCGTTACACTCCCGACAACGACCGCGCTCAGGCCAAGCTCGCCCTGTAAATAGCCCGAAAAGCTATAGGTCGCCCAGAACAACTGATAGCCTGTGAGCATACAGATTGCCGCCAACCAGAGGGAACGATTTCTTGCCAGCAAACCCAAAGAGTACCCGAGACGCAACGATCTGCCTGCGGTCTCCGCTTCTGACGGCCCTTCCTTTGGTAAGCCAAACCAAATAACGGGCGCCATCAGAACCGAGACGAGACTGTAAAACACAATCACCCGCTGCAATGCGCGGGTTGATGACACATCGACCTGATCCATACTGTAAGCAAAGATCATCAAGGCGACACTCGCAAGCAACGCCTCGATTAAGCCGCGACCGCCATCCAGCAAGCCAAAAAACTTACCTTGCTCATTATGCCGCGCGAGCAAACTAACGCTCTTAATCATGGCCGCCCAAAAGGTGAGCCCGGTGGTCAAACCCCAGCACAAAAAAATTGTTTGAACCGCCCAGAGCGCGGGTAGGGTTACGTACCAAAACCCTAACAGTCCCGTCGCCGCCAGCGAAAACGCCATCAGTTTTCGGGGTGAAAACCGATCCGCCAGCCAACCACTGGGCACATAGGTCAGCACAAAAATCATGCCGAGCAACGAGAAAATATCCCGCAACTCAACCCCTGAGATGCCAAATGCTTCCAATAAGGTGATCTCAAAATTCTGTCTTAAATACACCAGCGGGTAGACTGCCCCGCCCGCGATAATCACCAAAGCCAGTTGCCCATACCGCTTAGCAGGACTCATAACACCACCTCGTTGATCCTTTTTTGCATGATCGATTCATCCTCTTTACCCGATGCCCTGCACTCGGCGTGCTAACTCACTCGCGTGCTTGAGGTCTTGGAAACATTTGCAGCATCAAGGCCGGCTTAAATAGCGAGCCCGGATGATGCTCTAAAGCTTCTGCTGTTGTACTGATAACGCGCTGGGCTGCTCACTTTAATTTTGATTGCGCCCAAGCAATGCAGACCCGTCTGCGATCATCTTTCGATCGCGTAAAACCGATCTCTATCTTGCACGAACGAAGCCCCTGCCAGGGGGCTTGAAATGCGGAGCAGGACAAACCGCGGCGCTGGCAGATCTTGCAAGCCTTACAGGACGGCGTCCAAGGCAGTCAGAAGCTGATTGATCTCCTGCTCCGAGGTGTAATGCACAAAACTTAGCCGCAATAATCCTTTGTCAGGGTCTTCTCCCATTGCGCGGATGACCCGCCCGCCATAAAAGTCCCCATCACCGGCCATAATACCGTGCTCTGCTAGGGCCGCCGCAACGGCAGCCCCGGGTGCTGGCAGCGCAACCGCGACCGTCGGCGCCCGAATCATGGCATCGGTTGGGCCTAGTACGCGCGCATTATTCTTGGCTGAAAGATAATCCAAGACGGGCTGTAACAAGCGTTGTTCCGCCGCGCGAAACAAATCGTGAACAAAGGCGCCTCGTTCCACCGGAATCTGGCTCTGACAGCCATGGTGTTCGGCTACGGCATCAAAGTAATCTGTGATACCCGTGCAAGCAGCAATTTGGGCATGATCAGGCCCAGCTGGGGTGAACTTTTTGGTTAAGCTATGGCCATTAAAGTCGTGACCTTGGTTCGGTAGTCGTTCTGCGAGGTCTCGAGCGACGGTCATCACCCCTTGATGCGGCCCATAGGTTTTGTAAGCCGAAAACAGATAAATATCCGCTCCTAATGCCGCGACGTTGGGCAAGCCGTGCGGCGCGTAGGACACCCCATCAACGCAGCTCACGGCGCCTGCCGCTCGAATCATCGCCGTGATCTTGGCGACCGGGTTGATTTCCGCTACGACGTTTGAACAATGCGGGAAACACACCAGACGGACCCGTTCATCGAGTAGCGCAGCCAGATCATCCATATCAAGGTGCCCTGAATCCGCATTAATCGACCACTGTCGCACCTCGATACCCGACAAGGCCAGCCGACGCCAAGGCCCAGTATTGGCCTCATGGTCTTGATTGGTCACGATGATCGCGTCCCCTGCCGACAGCATCTGACGAAACGCCTGAGACAAGACGTAAGTGTTTGCGGTCGTTGAGGGGCCAAAGCTGACTTCATCCACCCCGACGCCTAAATAGCCTGCAAGCCCAACTCGGGCCGCGTCCATTTCTTCGCCGCCCAATCGCGACGCCTCGAAGCCATAGTAAGGCTGAACTTTTCGTTCTCGATAAAAGCGCGCCAAACGGTCTGTCACCTGCTGACAAGGATAGGAGCCGCCCGCATTTTCAAACAGGGCTTGGCCGACAAGACTGGGCTGAGAAAAAGCAGGAAACTGGGAACGAACAAATGCCTGATCGAGCATCGTAAAACTCCTTAACACATTGAGTCACCAGTTTAGCGCGTTATGCCTTCCTGCGCTGAACTGCCAGCCGGTCTTGCTGAGTTTGCGCAGCAGGTCATCAAGATGGTCCCTTACCTGCTTAAATTGTGATTATGCTACCCTGACCCCCACCAAGAACCATTAAGGAGCCTGTGTGTTCTCAAGGAAACCGTTCGATAACCCCTATCTTCAAGGCAACTATGCGCCGGTCACGAGCCTCCTGCACCAGACCGAATTGCCCTGCAGGGGCACGCTCCCAGAGGATCTCAATGGGCTTTTTGTCCGGAACGGACCCAACCCCATGACACCGCCCAAAGCCGCAAAGCATCACTGGTTTGTTGGCGATGGCATGTTGCATGGCCTACGCTTTGAGCAGGGCCGCGCGGTGTGGTACCGCAATCAACCCGTAAGCGCCAATGGCTCGACCGCCAACACCCATGTCATTGGTCACGCCGGCAATCTTTATGCCCTCGTCGAGGCCGGTGGCGCGCCGGTTAAAGTCGATGACCAGTTAAACTCTTTGACAGAACCGGCCTTTGACAACACCCTGCCTCGAGGCCTCAGTGCACACACCAAATTCGAAGCCGCAACCGGATCGATCCACGCGATGTGCTATGACTTCAAACGCGGTTATCGTTTGTCTTACGTTGAAATTGGCGCTGACAACAAGCTTGCTCAACACCGGGACATAAAACTCCCGAGCCAATCGATGGTGCACGATTGTGCTTTAACGGAACACTATGTGGTGGTGTTCGATCTGTCGATCACCTTCAGTCCCAGCCGCCTCATCAGACGCTACTTCCCCTTTGCCTGGAACCCAAAGCACCAAGCCAGAATCGGACTGCTCCATCGCAAAGATTTAAGCCAAGCCATCACCTGGTTTGAGATTGCGCCGTGCTACATTTTTCACGCGATGAATGCGTTTGAAGACCGTGCTGGACGCGTGATTCTGGAAGCCATGCGCTATGAACGCATTTTTGATCAGAACAAATTGGGTCCATTCGGCGAATCCTTGCCCTACCCGACGCGTTGGACACTGGATGTCGGAACAGGATCTGTTACCGAGAATCGATTTGATGACCGAGCTTCAGAATTTCCGCGCGTACATCCAAACCTTGAAGGTCAGGCAACCGAATTTGGCTATGCGCTCGGGGTTGGGCGTAATGCGAACGCGCTCGACTTCAATCAAATCCTTAAATATCACCGACGCGATGATCAGGTCGCGGTGCATCAACTGGCGCCTCCTAAAATGGCTTCGGAACCCGTTTTTGTCCCGAAGGCCCATGCCGAAGCTGAAGATGATGGTTACCTGCTGAGTTACATCTTTGACCAGGACACCGAGTCCAGCGAATTGATGATTCTGGACGCACAAAACGTTTCGGCAGAACCGATTGCCTGTATCGACTTGCCGCAACGGGTGCCCTTTGGTTTTCACGGGAGTTGGATACCAAGCGCAGAAACCGCAGCGGCGAAGCCCGCCGAGTGACGATTTTAATTGGCAGTCCCAGGCGCCGCCTCACATTTGAGTCTTAGTCCTGCCTCGACGAGGATTTGCATTGAGGTATCTCGTTTTCGAAACCCGAGCTGATACCACCGCGGCCAATTCCACCACCGAGCAGCCGTCACGATACCCGATCTGCGGCGCGGCATAAGTGCGGGATGGCCTTTAAAGCCCTTCAATCAACTCGGGCACCTGCCAATCGGTGAGCGCATTTTGACCGCGGTAGAACATCACGTCCTTCCAGTCCACACCGAGCGCGTCACACTCCTGTTTAATCAATTGCTCATCGGTGCTCCCGACCGCAATGATATTGATCATGTGGCTGACAATTAAACCCAATTGAAAATCAAGCGTAAGGTCGTCCAGCGTATAGTGTTCAACGCCGCCATCAATCAGTCCTTGATGGTACTGATCAAGCAGACGACGTTCATTTTCCCGACGATAGCTGGTCTTGAGACCTAACGTTAACAGGCGGGCGAAATCCCATGCACCTTGGGCAATGAAGGGAAACTGCCAATCAATGACGGCGAAGCGGCCGCCCGCGGCGCTTGGGAAAAACAGTTGTTTGGCATGGTAATCACCGTGCACGAGAGTAAAAGGCCGACTCGCATAAAGCGCTTGTAACGCCGAAAGTTTTTCCGCAACGACCGGCATCAGTTTTTGGGTTACATCCGGGCCGTCAAACCAGGTCCCTAAATGCTCGGAAATTTGTGCGGCAGCGCCAAAGCTCAGCGCGAAAAACGCCGGATCATCGTATTGAACAAAATAGTCTTTTTCTCTCAAGAGCGCCTGGTTCCACCATCGCGCATGGAGCTGCGGAAGCTGTTCGAGCGCGAAGGTGACTTGCGGTTCACTGATGGCCCAGGACGGCGACTCGGACGGCCCTAAATCTTCTAGTATGAGCACAAAGGCCTGTCGATCGGGCTGATAGCATTGATAAAAACACGGCGCAACGTCGATTCCTGGCGCCTCAAAGTCGCGATAAAACCCAGTCTCACGACGATACTGGTCGAAAACATCCACGATCTCCGCAATAACCTGAGGATTTTGCGATGTGTATTTTGCAATCAAGCGAGTGGGCAGGTCCGGCTCAATCTGGTCCCACTCAACTTGCAAGAATGCGATTTCAGCGGTTTGACCTGGGGTTGTCGAGGCGCGCGATCGACATTCGATGACTTTTGCATTCTCACCGGCACCCGGCACCACAAGATGTTCATTCAACCATGCAACCGTAAAGTCTTCAGGGTTAGCCGGTAGCCTTTCATCCATCGCTCAACACTCCATCATCAATCTCTTGGCACGACCGCACTGTTCAGGGCTTGGCGACCCAGCATGAGACCCCTCAACCCCCTGAAAAAATCCTTACCGCAGGGCCTCCACGATCTTTGCAACCTTATCTAACTGTGTCAGCACCTCAGCCTCTGACCCCTGAGGCAGCCCAAAAACCAAATGCGTAAAGCCTTGTTCCAATCGGTTGGTTGCTTTGTCGATATCCGCTGGCGCGCCGAACAAGGCAACATCCAGATCCGCCATCGATCGATCCCGCTTGGCGAGCGCCGCAGACATCGTCTGCATTGCACCAGAGCCCGCGCCCCCGATTGGCATCCAACCGTCGCAATAATCTGCAACCCGATCAAACACCCATTTTGAGTTCGCACCCAGCCAAATCGGTGGGCCACCCGGCTGAACCGGTTTTGGCCAGGACCAAATCGGGTCGAAATTGACATGCTTGCCATGGAACTCGGCGGCCTCCTCCGTCCAGATTGCTTTCATCGCTAAAACCTTCTCGCGAACTATCGCCCAACGATGTTCGAACGAGGCGCCATGATTCTCCATTTCTTCAACGTTCCAGCCAGCGCCAATGCCCAAGATCAGGCGCCCGCCCGAGATCCTATCTAGCGAGGCGCATTCCTTTGCCAAAACAATCGGATCGCGCTCAATAACCAAACAAATACCCGTTCCTAATTTAATGCGTGAGGTCACGGCAGCGGCAGCGGCCAACGCAACGAACGGGTCATGCGTCCGCCAATACCACTCTGGTAGATCAGTGCCGCCAGGGAAAGGCGTCTTTCGAGATGCTGGAATGTGGGTGTGCTCTGGAAAAAACAAAGAATCTAGCCCCCGTTCCTCAACCGCTTTGGCAAGTGCAATCGGCTGAATCGTTTGATCTGTTGGGAAGATTTGTACGCCGAACGCAGCCATTACACCGTCTCCTGAGTACTGGTTATAGGCGGCTCAACAACCCCATCCAGCAACTCAACCGTTGGCGGGCCCGCCAAGCAATCTTTTAAAGGGACATTGGCCGTCTTGAACGCCTCATACTTGCCATGCAATGCAAAGGCTGCCTCATCATCATATTGCTCTAGCACAACGTAGGTATTTTCTGCCGCTCTCGACCGATGCAACGCGTACAATCGACACCCAGGTTCCTCCCTTAAAACAACCTCAGCCAACTTCAGAAAATGCGTTTCAAAATGCGCGATCTGGTCTGGTTTAATTTGCAATGTCGCAACAATCCCTAATGCCATTGAATAGAACTCCTTGTGTTGAACCAAGGGTTATAAAACGCCTTGGCTTATTGCTGCTCTGCTAACGCAGGCTGATGCTTACCCGCTTACGAGCGCCGTGAGATTTCTCTCATGTCGGCCCCACCGACGCCTTGATCCTACTCTGTTATGGATCGAGCATGCAAAAGCGCAGGTCGGCACCCAACGAACGCACCTGCTTACTTTCGTCAACCATTCGTCAACCATTCGTCAATCTGCGGCTGCGCGTCGCACGCCGTTAAACCCGATCAACCCAGTTTGCGTCTGAAGCTTCCCGTGCCCAATTGATCTCCGGATCCAATCATCACTCCGCCGCTTCACCCTGCTGATACTGAAAAATCGATTTATACCCTTTTGACCAGTCGGGCGGCATCAATACCGGCCTCGGATCAAAACGGGCCCATCGAGAACGCGCCCCTCGAATCACCACTTCAGCGTGCGCGCTGCCTGCGGTGAGGGTCGTGATGGGGATCGCATCGCTCGCGGAATAAGCGCACAAAAGAAGCGGCCTAGGGCTTGCACTGAAATTCGGGGGCGAGCCATGCACGGCTCGACAATTGTGAACTGTAATCGTGCCAGCCGGGCCCATGAGATAGTCAGCGTTTTCCACATCAAGCGCAGGCAGATCCTGGTCTCTTATGTGGCCTGTCCAGCGTCCGCGCTCGTCGTACAAATCAAACAGGTCCCGGTTATGACTTCCCGGAATAATGCCCATCGGCGCCATATCGTTTGTAACATCGCTAAGATAAACCCCAATGGTTAAAACATCATAATTGGTATGGGGCCAGAACTGGATGTCCTGATGCCACTTCACCGATTCGCCGCCGCCACTCCATTTGAAATTGAGTTTTGAGTGATGGAATTTCACGTTCGGACCCAAAAGGTCTTCTGCAATATCGGCAAAAGGTCCGGTCGATGCGAATTCCCAATAGGTCTCGTGCTGATCTACCGGCGCATTGAGTCGCCGCAGTCGCGGCTGGACGGCGGTATGATCTGGTTCAAGATCAAATCGGGCATTCGACGCCGTTATGCCGCGACTTTCATCGACAAAGTCCTGGGTTACAGCGTTAAGCCTTGCAAGCCAGCTGGCATCGACGAGTCCTTCAGCTGAGCAATAGCCCTTGTCATGATAATGCGCGCTTTGATCAGGGGTAAGTATTTTCACGACGGGCGTTCCTAATAAAGGGTTGAGAGGGTGGCTGATCTTCAGCGCCGTAATAACGCGCGTGACCCCGATTTTGCACTACCGGTAAAGGCCCGCAACCAAAATTTATAGCGAGCCCAACCGCTTTGGTCAAGCGCGAAGAAGCGCCGCCGCAACGCCAAAACCTGGCCGCCTTCAATTTTCATCTTGAGCTGTTATAGTCGAGCGACGTTTCCACAAAAGAGTAGAACCATGATTGATTTTGAAATCCCCGAAGATGCCCGTTTGGTACGGGACAAAGTGCGCGCTTTCGTCCAAGGCGAGTGCCATCCGGCAGAAGAAATTTGCACCGCTGATAATTTCGAAACGGTACTCAGCGAACTCCGCGTCAAAGCGCGTAGCCAAGGTCTTTGGTGCCCGTTCGTTCCAGAAGAGCATGGCGGCATGGGCTTACGGCCTCTCGCCAATGCCCTTGTCCAAATGGAACTTGGCGAAAGCTTTCTTGGGGCACTGTCTATGAACACCCAGGGACCCGATGATGCCACCATGCTGACTTTGCTTGAGCATGGGACTGACCACCAAAAAGAAAAGTTTCTGAAGCCACTCCTCAATGGCGAGAAGCGCATTTGTTATTCCATGACGGAGAAGGCGGCGGGCGCCGATGCAACTGGGATGCAAACCACGGCTGTTTTAGACGGAGATGAATGGGTCCTCAATGGCGAAAAATGGTTTTCTTCCTCAGCGAGTGTTGCCGATATTGCCCTCGTCATGGCGAAGACCGACCCTGATGCACCCCGTCATGAACAGTACAGCACCTTTCTCGTCGAACTTCCCAACCCTGGCTACGAAATTCTCCGCAATATCGAGACCATGCAGCCCCATACCGATTTGGGCTTAAAGCTTGGCGGCAGCCACTCGGAAATCAAAATTGAAAACCTTCGGTTGCCGAGGGAAAACATTTTAGGGGGCCGCGGTCAGGGCTTTAATATGGGTCAACATCGGTTGGCCTATGGGCGGCTTCGTCATGGCATGCATAACGTTGCCATGGCCCAGCGCGCGCTGGATCTGGCGGCCAAACATGTTATCGATCGCAGCACCTTTGGCGAACGCTTGGCTGATCGGCAAGGCGTCCGTTGGATGCTGGCTGACTGCGCTTCTGAAATTTACAAAGCGCGACTGATGCTTTTGCATATCGCTTATAAAGCAGAAAAAGGGATGGATCTCCGAAACGAAAATGGTATTGCGAAAGTCTTCATGGCCAACATGGTGCACCAGGTTGTCGACACCGCGCTGCAACTTCACGGCGCCCTTGGCTACAGTCACGATACGCCGCTAGCGCGCTGGTACACGGGTATTCGATCCCAACGACTGGTTGACGGCCCGGACGAGGTGCATCGCTGGCGCACCGGCGCCAACGTGATCAAGGCTTATGAGAAGTACGGCACAACCGCATCGGCCTGTGGCGGCGAATTGTTCGATTGATGCCTTCTTGGTTGGATCCAGTTCATTGAACTGGATCCGGCTATCTCAAAAGCCTTGCGCCGTTCGAAAGAAGTTGTGAGTCAAGCCAATGTCTTTAAACCAAGCAATTACGCCAGCCGTCTTTTGGGTTAAAACCTTAAGATGCCTCATCGTGCTGTTACAAGTTAGCCTTGCACCAGCGGCTTTATCAGTGCCCAGCGTTTGAAGTCTGCTTGAACCGGCCTCCGCCTTTCCGAGCGAATTATTATAAACGGCACCGCCAGAGCGGCAATCCTTCCTGGAAGTCCTTGGCGGCAAAGAACGCGTCCTACTCATCACTTGGTCGCGATCGAAGCTCGTCTGGTTGGCGCCGAGGCCCTGGCGTAACGAAACAAGCGCCCGGACTCCTCGTTGAAAAGCGGACTGACGCGCAGTTGGTTTTTAGGACGCAATGGCCCCCAGCCCAACTGCGAGCACATCTGGAAACAACCCTTGCCAATCAGGGCTGGACGCTAATCGAGACAGACCGAGCTAAAACGCTCAGAATTAAGGGCCATTTAAACACGCTACCCTTCGTGGCAGATTTCATCAAAGGCGGTGCGCGATTGCATTGCTTCTTGGAGATTTTTGAAGGAGAACGTGTCTTAACAATCACGCTGTCACAATTGAAGCGGCCTTGATGCCGCTGACGCACTGGTAAGACCGTAAAACACCAACACTGGCATGCAACGCCAATACGCCCCGGCGTCGTACATTAAAAATGACGAAGGTGCCTAACTAAGAGCCTCTATTGTGGCGCCAGTAGGCAAACGGGCTGCATCATCACTGTTACACTCCATGGTGTCACGGTGACTTCGGCTCTCTCCGACTACAAGGGCTGATGCCTTGTTGCATTGCTCGGGATTCTCGATGAGGGCAGCTAGCCTTCGGTATCTGCGACTACGCGTGCCGCGCTAACGCCGGTAGCCTTTCGCTTTATTCGAACCGATAGGGCGCGAGCGTGCTTTGAGCCTCAATCCGCCACTTGTGCCACTGTCCACCACCATAGTACGCCAGACTACCTGGCGCGGCCTCGCCATGACCGTTGTAGTAGGTAATACAATCACGAAGCGGTCGGGTCTGAGTGTCTGCTTGCGCACAATGGGCGGCGTAGGCCGATTCAACCTCTGCATCAACGTCAACCACGGTCGCGCCCTGTGCCTGCAGGGTTTTCAGCATCCAAGTAATGTAATCCCCATGCTCTTCAATGGCATTGGTAAAATTAAAACTACCGCCACCACCCTGAGGTCCCGACACAATAAAGAGATTGGGATACCCTTGGCTATGCAACCCTAAAAATGTTTTTGTACCCTCTTCTTGCCACTTTTCGTTTAGCGATCGGCCATCGCGTCCGATCACTTGATTAAAGGTTGAGGTCGCCATCCATTCAAACCCGGTTGCATAGATGAGAACGTCGAGGGGGTAGGTCTCGCCGTTATGCACGACCCCTTCCTCATTAATCTCAGAAACCCCCAGCGGCGCAGTATCAACCAAATGAACATGCGGTAGGTTAAACGTCGGCAGATACTGATCGTGGAAGGTCGGGCGTTTACACCCGTACGGGTAATACGGCTTTAAGGCTTCAGCGGTGACGGGGTCCTCGACAATGGCATCCACCCGCCCTCTGATTTGTTCCATAATTCGGTAATTCGCATCCAGTTGTTTCTGAACCATTTCTGCCATCGACAAGGTTTTTTCATGCTGCTTTCGCGCTTTAAAGTCTGGCACCTTACCGGCTAGATAATCATCATTGGCCTTCATGGCCGTCCTGCCAGCTGAGATTTTGGCAAAACGAGCGCGGCGTGCCTTCGCCCAGTTCGGCTCGTTGGGCCAGGTCTCAAGCTCCTCTTGGGTCGTTGCGCGTTGGTCTCGAACATCCACTGAACTCGGCGTTCTCTGGAAGACATAGAGCTGCTCAACCACCTTCGCAAGTTCTGGTACGACCTGAACCGCGGTCGCGCCGGTGCCAATAATGCCAACGCGTTTACCCGCTAAATCCAAATGATAGTTCCAGCGCGACGTGTGGAACGAGTCGCCCTGAAAGCGGGTCATGCCTTCAATTTTTGCCAGTTTCGGTGTCGTTAACAAACCGTTTGCTAAAATGACATAGCGGGCCTGCATCGCATCGCCGCGATCGGTGCTGACCTCCCAGCGCTTCTGCGCTTCTAGCCAACGGGTCTTGGTGACCGTCGTATGAAACAGACAATGCTCATAAAATCCGAACCGCTCAGCGAGACTTTGACAATACTCCATAATTTCAAAACCGCTCGCGAACTTCATTGATGGGATGTAGCCCATCTCCTCGAGCAAAGGCAAATAGCTGTAGGCTTCGACATCACAAGCAACGCCCGGGTAGCGGTTCCAATACCAAGTACCGCCAACATCACCGCCCTTTTCGCAGAAGCGAACATCGGTGAAACCGGCTGCCTGCAACTTGTGCCATAGCAAAAGACCCGCGAAGCCGGCACCAACGACTAAAATTTCGCACTCATCAGACAGGGACTCGCGCGGGACAGGTTCGTCAGAATACAAATCGGTCAGGTAGTGGCTGAATTCCCCTTCCATCGCAATGTAATCTGCAGCGCCACGGCGCGCTTCTTTAAAATCCCGATATCGAGCCTGTTCTTCGGCATTAAAAGCCGCGCCGGGAGGCGCCTCCGGTAGCGTTTTTAAAGCCTCATTCGATTCGACCCCATACCCCTGGCCTGTAATTGCGACCGGCGCTTTCGCCGCTCGGGTATTAAATTCTTTTAGACCGGTGATTGGATTAACCTCAATAGCCATAAACGTTCTTCCATTGCAGATTCATGCCCATCCAGAATGCGGATAAGATTCGTCAAGATCAAGTGGAAAAATTGCTTTGACGCGCCAACGCGCGGGCCTGCGAAGCAACTTAACAAGATAACAACCCTGACTGCGGCCGGTGTTGGCTGATGCAGACCTTATCCCGACCGAGGCGGCTTGAGCCGCCGAACTTTCGGATGCCGTCCTTTGACCTTCCCATCCGCCAAAGCTGCCTGCACAGCCGATGCTGACTCACGCGCGATCGCAACAAAGGACGCGCGATCGGTAATGTCTATTTTACCCACAATGCTGCCCATAAACCCGAGCGACCCAGTGATCGCACCCAGCAAATCGCCGGGACGCAATTTATCCTTGCGTCCAAGGGACAGCTCGAGCGTGACAAAGTCAGCTGGCGCTAACACCGGCTGCCCCGCCTCGTAATTGGGCGGATCAATCGCTGTGATCATAATCGACAGCCGCGTTTCGATCGCCGGTAATCTGAACGCATCTTTATCCGTAAACAAACTCACCGCGGTACCGGTTGCCTGACCTCGGCCGGTTCGGCCAATGCGGTGCACATAGACTTCCGGGTCCGCCGGTAAATCGAAATTAACGACCAACGGTAGACTGTCTATGTCCAAGCCTCGTGCCGCAACATCCGTTGCGACCAGCAATCGCAAACTCATCTGCTTAAACAACAACAACACTTGATCTCGCTCGCGTTGCTCAAGATCGCCGTGAAGACCTGAAGCTTCGACCCCTTGCGCCTGTAACGTGATCACCAGATCATGGACTGCAGCTTTGGTTTGACAAAAAATCACGGCCGCTGATGGCTGATAAGACTGAATAAGATTGATGAGGGCCTGCGTTTTTTCCTGACGCTGGGTGCGAACGAAAACCTGGGCGATCTGATCTCCTGCAACTTGAGTCGAAACGGTAATGCGTTCGGGCGAGCGTTGGTATTGTGCACTAATGGCCGCAATATCATCGGGAAAAGTCGCTGAAAAGAGTAAGGTCTGGCGACTCGAGGGCGTTTCAGAAATGATATCGGTCATATCGTCCCTGAATCCCATGTCCAGCATTCTGTCTGCTTCGTCCAATACCAACGTCTTTAATCGCGGAAGGGTCAGCGTTTGCTTTCGAAGGTGGTCTTTGATCCGACCCGGCGTCCCCACCACGATATGCGCGCCATGCGCTAGCGAACCAATTTGCGGACCCATTGGTTGACCGCCGCACAGCACAACCACCTTCAGATTGGGCAGCGCCCGTGCTAGCCGTCGGATCTCGGTGGCAACTTGCGCCGCCAGTTCCCGCGTCGGGCATAAAATAAGCGCCTGGGTACCGAAGTCACGGGCATTCAGACCGGCCAAAACAGGCAGGCCAAAAGCGACGGTTTTACCACTGCCAGTTTGCGCCTGGACCACTAAATCCCGCCCGGCAAGACCAGGGGGCAGCGCCGCCGATTGTACCGGCGTCATCGTTTGATAACCCAAAGTCTGTAGGTTGTCGAGCTGCTCTTGTGGCAATGACAACACGCTAAAGCTCGACATGATAAGACCTTTTCAATCGCGTTGACCGCTGCAGTTTTAAGCCAGCCCTCCCGCGGGTGTGCTCAACACCGCGCGAGACTTGGATGCGGTATCGATACGGATTTGCCCGACCGGGGTTCAGCTCAGCCTGGCTGCACTCATCTCGATCGATTGGGCGTCCAAGTATTCATCGAAAGTACCTTTGAAATCGAAGATCCGTTGATCTTTGATCTCGATAATCCGGTCGGCGAGGGACGACACAAACTCTCGGTCGTGGCTCACAAAAATCAAGGTGCCTTCGTAGTTATCCAACGCAAGGTTTAATGACTCAATGGCTTCCATGTCCAAATGATTCGTCGGTTCATCCAACACTAAAACGTTATGGTCTTGCATCATCAACTTGCCAAAGATCAACCGATTCTTCTCACCCCCGGAACACACTTTTACGGATTTGCTAAAGTCTTCGTTCGAAAAGAGCAAACGCCCTAGCGTTGCCCGAACAATTTGTTCATCGTGATTGGGCTTTCGCCACTGGCTCATCCAATCAAACAAATTCAGGTCGTCTTGGAAAACATGGGTTGGATCCTGCGGGCAGTATCCGACGGAGGCATTCTCAGACCATTTGATGCTGCCGTGGGATGGCGACAACTCATTCATCAAGCATTTTAGGAAAGTCGTCTTGCCAACGCCGTTCTCGCCGATCACCGCAAGACGCGTACCCGCCTCGAGCATTAGCTGGCTATTGGTAAATAGTTCGGCGTCACCTTCGTAGCCATGAGCCAAATCTTCTACGGTCAGCGCCAAACGATGCAGTTTCTTGTCTTGGGCAAATCGGATATAAGGGCTTACCCGACTCGACGGCTTAATGGTCTCGAGCTCAATTTTGTCTATCTGACGTGCTCTGGAAGTTGCTTGTTTGGCCTTTGAAGCATTGGCGGAGAATCGGCTGACAAAATGCTTTAGTTCAGCGATCTGGGCCTTCTTTTTTGCATTCTGCGACTGCACCCGTTCACGAGCTTGTGTTGACGCAATCATAAAATCGTCGTAGTTGCCAGGGTAAACACTGAGGGATTGGTAATCAATGTCTGCCATATGGGTACAGGTTGCGTTCAAAAAGTGCCGATCGTGAGAAATGATCACCATCGTACTGCTGCGGGCATTCAAGATGTCCTCGAGCCAATGAATGGTGTGGATGTCGAGGTTATTCGTCGGCTCATCCAACAACAAAATATCGGGATCAGAAAACAAGGCTTGCGCCAACAACACCCTGAGTTTCCAGCCCGGTGCGACTTCGCTCATGGGACCGTAATGCAGGGCAAGGTCAATTCCTGCGCCCAAAAGAATTTCACCTGCGCGACTTTCGGCAGTATAACCATCCATCTCGGCGTACTCGCCCTCTAAGTCCGCAACCCGCATACCATCTTCTTCAGACATCTCCGGCAGGTTATAAATACGGTCGCGTTCTTCTTTGATTGCCCAAAGCGCTTTGTGCCCCATGATCACCGTATCGATAACACTGAACTGCTCGAAAGCGAACTGATCCTGACTGAGCTCCCCCACACGCAAGTTACGATCAATCGAGATATTGCCACTGGTCGGCTTCAAGGATCCGTTCAGGATCTTCATGAAAGTCGATTTACCACAACCGTTGGCGCCGATTAAACCGTACCGTCGACCCTCGCCAAATTTAACCGAGATGTTTTCAAAGAGCGGTTTGGAGTCAAACTGCATGGTGATATTGGCACAGGTAATCAAAAGGAATCCTCACGATGTCGGATTGAAGTACTTATTTGCGAGCGCACTATAATGGGTCGGAGATAAAAAATGAAGGTATAGGGTGCTCTCACCTTAAAAAAGACGAATATCCTCGCCAATCAAGCCTGAAAACGGCCCTAAAACTCGCCATTACGGGCCCAGATCCGGAAACACGCTGACGAGATTGGTTACCAATCGCCATCGCAACAGCCTGACTTTTGCTCAATCTTTGTTAGGCCGCGACGGCAAAAGCTTGTTGGCAGCGTCCGATTCCTGCAACGACCGATTACCATCGGTTTATTCAAGGGCCAGCTTGATTCAAACTGCGCCACTGAAATCGCCTTTCAAAGCGCTTCACTGTCCTAACTGATCCAGCTCAGAAGTCGATCTACCGTCCAGTAACCCGCGACCGTGCCAACCCCATAGATGAGCCCTTTGCTTCCCACGCTGGACCAGGCCGGGCCAAGGTTCGCGAATCGCCTTATCACCAGTCCTGTCGCCAAAAGTGCCATCACAAAGCCCACCTGCCCCAGTTCCACGCCCACATTAAAGGCAAGTAGCGCCCCTGCGATATCGGTGCTGGGCAGACCAATTTGCGTGAGGGCCGCGGCAAATCCCAGACCATGAAGCAGGCCAAAGCAGGCTGACACCAGGATGGGATATTGATGCGTAAGGGTTGGCCGAGGCCCTTTCGCAAGTTCCACCGCGAGCAGCAAAACGCTCACCGCAATGAGCACCTCTATCAGTGCAATCGGCGCGCGCAAGATGCCCAGTACAGCCAAACCAAGTGTCAGGGAATGTGCAATGGTAAACCCTGTCACCATCACTAGAACGCGTCGGAAGGACCTGGCCAATAACACCAAACACAAGACAAACAACAAATGATCGTAACCCATGAGAATATGATCGAAACCGAGCGTGAGGTATTGAACAAAAAAGCCCTCATCGGGCGATCGAACCTTTAACGTCTGCTGATGATCACCCGCCTTTAAGTAATATAAGTCGACCTGTCCGGACAGTCGTTTGAATCGGATCAACGCCGGCGGACTTAACCCCTGAGTCGTTCGCTGAAGCACCAAATCTTCGGATACGTCATCACATCGATAGACCGTTGGTGAACTGGCGGTTACAGAGCCACCGCCTCGATTGCGCGAGAGGCTCGTACAGGGCGACATCAGCCGCGCGGTCTGATCCTCCTGACCGGGGGCAGCCTTAAAATCGAGCGTGAAGGTCCCCCTTGGTGCTTCCACTAGCTCAATGTAAAAAGGTTGTAACTCATCAGACAAAACCAAAAAGGGCATCATCAGTCCCGCGAAGAGGAGCCCAAAAAGTCTTTTACTCACGCGCAGGGCACCCAAGTCATGCCCATTACGGTACAACGCCAAGACCTGGCTCGATTGCCACCGAATACTCCGCTAACAGCGTCTCCATAAAGGCCTGGCGACGCTTATCTTGTTCGGCAAGTCGCAGCGCCATCACAACTTTGGGTTTCACCTCCGAGAACGCCAAAATGCGTTCGGGCGTTACGGTCGGCATCAATACCAAATGCACGCCGTGACGAGACTTCAAAGGCCCTTGCCACAGATCCGGCGTCGCCGATAACTGAAACACCCGCGCGGCAAACTCTGCCCCGAAGTGGTCCACAATCAATGGTTGAGCCCGGTCAACGTAATTACGGTGATAGGCAAATCGCTCGCCGTACTGCCCGCTCTCTGAAAATGAAACCTGATCTGCATTGAGTCGGTTTAAGTGTTGTTCCGCCAATACCAACGCCGCAGCCGGTGTGCGCTGTTGGGTGTCAAAATACACATGCGTGAACGTGATCTGTGCCGGCACAGAAAATTGCTCTGGATTTGCTTTGTAATAATCCGACAGTGCTGCAGCCGACGGCGTGAACTCGGTTTCGGTTAATCCGGCGGCGGCAAAATCCATTTTTTGGACCATCCGCCGACGAATCACGTAGTCCGATTCATCTAAGCCAAAGGCTTTGGCCTTGCGATAGAGCGCTTCCTCCTCAATCAGATCCTTGATGAGGTTTGATCGAGACGATTGCGACAACCGCTGCCATTGCGCTAACGCATCCTCAGGCGTGCGATTCTGGCGATGCTGAATGAATTGAACGACTGCCGCCTGATCGATGACAATCGTATCAGCGCTGACCTCACTCGTCTTCTCGACAAAGAGCTGATTCAAACCAAAGAGCACCAGCCCAGCAGCGACAAAATGAATCAGCGGTTCACGCAGAAAAAATCTCACCGTTAAGGGGTGTACCAAATGGGTGAGGTATAGGCGCGATCTTGCACAGAACGCGGTGCGTCATCCGGCAATTCAACCCCAAAATAGGCTGCATCGACTGTCGTCCATCGAGGACGCGGAATCTCCAGCACGCGCACATAATAAAATGCCCGTTCCGAGGCATCGAAGTCCGGATCTTGCCAAAAAGTTGCAAGGTCTGTTGCGCCAATGGTGTTGAGATAGGTCGCCGTTTTGACATCAACCGTTGACCCAACCGCCTCGAGCTTGCCCGTCTTGGCGTTGATCACCCGTCCTTCCGACCAAGCCACATCATAAACCTGCTCTTGCAGCACGCCGTTTGCATCTTGCCAGCCTTTGATGACTTGTACCCGGTCGAGGTTGGCACCATCAGGATCTTTGGCGGCCGCGATGAGAAAGCTCGGCGCTGCCGAATCGGGCCCTTGACTTAGATCCCCCCCCATCGGCACCCCTTTTTTATAACCCCGTGCAACATAATCGGGCTGGTTTATGTCCGTTGCGTCGAATGACCAGCCACCAAAGAAACGAACTTGAATGCGCGATCCGGTGGTTGCATAAACTTCTCGGCGTTTCATCGCATCAAACAGTGCAGCGCGCGTATTTTCCTTAGCCCAGACCGCGGCATAACCCGCAGCAACCAGTCGCCAATTTTTCCAAAGCGCATCGTTCGCCATCGCGTTGGTCATGCGTTCGGGCTTGGGTTCCGACTCTGGAAACTTACCGAAAAAATTATCTTCTTCGGTCGTACTGACTGTGTTGTGACCATCTGTACTGCCGATCAAACCAAATTTAAACGGATTGACGCCAAGCTCGGCTTCCTTGGCCAAACCGAGCTTTAATGCGCTGCGAGCATACTCATGTTCAAGCATCCAATCTTCTTTGGCCTGCGTTCGTCCAATATTATCCGCGTCCCAATTTTCAAAATCTGCGAACTCATCATTCGGTGACAGGGTTGGATGCGCCTCACCATCGCCTTTGACTTGCGTGACTTCGTAAATCGGCTCCCACCGCGCTCGCAGCGATGCATAGTCTGCATTAATCGGTTGACCATCAACGGTGACATTGGGGAACATCATGCCGTTGGAGATATTGCCATTGTGTGCGATGGCCATCACTTGCCCACCCGTAGTTGCTTCGTACTTGGCGAGCGCGCGCCAGAGATCCCGCGGATCGCGACTGGTCTGAGAGGTAAAAGGCGGCAATTGCGCGACCTGATCAAATTCATCCCGATACACCACCACTCGGTGCAAATTGTTACCGTCGATCATCGACGTCCATTCATAACCAGAGAAGGCCGTAAACTGACCTGGATCATTGAAAGTATCTGCCGTGCGCACCACGTCATCCCATATGAGCTGCTGCGCAGCTTCTGGAAACGGATAGTTATTGGCGGGGTCCTGCATACTATTGACGAACGAGGCCATCATCTTTGCCGGGTCACCCTCGGCAATGTAACCAGCCCATTGAGCCCCGGCGGTCGTTTCGGTCACGATCGGATCACCCACGTTGTATCGATAGTAGCCGCCCAAGTACTCTGCATGATCTGAAACCACCAGAAAATCCAATGGCCGCTTGAGTTTCACTTTCATGCCGTTGTGCACAATCGTTTCTTGCCCTCGAGCGAACCGATAGGCATCGGCTGGCGTTAAATTTTGATTGCCTAAAGAATAAGCATCTGCCGAATTACGCGTATGCAAATGGGTGTCTCCCCAATAGACATTCTGTGGATAATCTTCGGTGGATGGTATCGAGTAGGGTTTTTCGGTTTCCGCGATGGCCTGCTGCCCGAGCAGTCCTGCCACCACCAAACAACCACTCGGCAGCATAAATTTTAATAGTGTCGATCGGATTATCTTCTGATTCACGATTACAGTCCCCTGCTTAAACCTTGAGTCACTTAAAGCGAAAACAACGCTTGCCCCAGCGTTTGCCGCGGTTAGCCTTTGACGATCTGCCTAGCCCTTTCGGCGCGAGCACAGCGTTGCACTGAGATCCTGTCAGATCAGTGCCCTTTAATCTATGTCGCCCACTGATCAAACCGAAGTATTTCTGAGAGGGGTTTCCGTGTCACCGGCCCAAACTTGCCAAGCGGATACCCAACCGGAATCAAACAAAAGGCGCCCATCGTCTCGGGCAAATTCAGCACTTTAGCGACCGCTGCTTGATCTTGCAGCGCCAAGGTTGTCGGCGCCGCGCCCAAGCCAAGCGCCCTTGCTGCAAGCAATAAGTTTTGGATACCAGGCCAGATTGATCCACCCCCGCGCGCCATCATCATAGCATCGGCTTTCGCGCCAAACTCCATGCAAGCAATAATCAAAGCGGGTATCTCATGCAGATGCTCCATCTGCCAGAGCACACTCTTCATCATGCGCGTTCGTTTTTCTTGATCTTGATGCGGAAGGGATCCGGGATTTTCGATCATCGGGCCAATATAGTCAGTGACGCCAGCGCGATTCAGTTTGGCCAATTCCATCTTTACGTCAGCATCCTGAACAATCAACCACCGACCAGATTGCATATTCGAGCCTGAGGGCGCCTGATTGGCCGCATCGACCAACTTGATCAGCAATTCCTGAGGCACCGGTTTGGTATCAAGCTTGCGCATGGCCCGGCAATGGTAGATGGTGTCAAACAAGCTCATTGCTTCGCCTGATTCGCTATTGGTTTCACTCGTCGTCATGATTCACCCCTTTCAAACTCGATGGACTGGTTTATCCGGCCATCAAAAAATAATTTAGCGCCCGCTCAACGACCGCCTTGCCGAGCCCTTCTCATCCTAAAGACCCGGGCCAGACCGGACTTGCTCGTTCAGGGTCTCTCTTGGCGCACTGCCCACAATCTCCCTACCCACTTTAATCAAACGGGTCGAGCATCCCCGACGCGCAGAGAGATGATGCTACGAGCATGGGGCGCGCTGAGCCGAGCGCATCGAGCGGGCTATCGTTGAGCGCCCTATGCTCGACAAGTCTCTCGGCAACGAGTCGCGCTTCGACAAGCTTATAATTGTCTCGCGCCGCGCAGGTGCCTGGCTCAAACCGAGCGTTCTTTACCGTTCAATCTCGATCTTCTGATCCCGCGTACCGTTCGATATTGCAAAGTCCTAACCACCAGACTCAACGGCCACCCAAGACGCATGAAACCCATGGGGCACGCGGCTGGGGATTTTAATGCGGGCAACCGCCGGGCCTTCAAAATTTTGAGCATCGAGAATATGACATTCACAACTTCGGTCATGCATGTCGTTCACAAAACAAATGACGTAGCCGTCGTCCTCTGATTGCGCGTTCCGCTTTGGTGCAAAAACCGCTTCGCCGGACTCCTTATCGGGTCCAAAGTCATGAATTTGAACCGCACCGGTCTGATTATCATATTTTAGCTCAGCATCGAAAGTGGCTTTTTCATCAACTCGAAATCGGGCCGCGTAAACATATCGATTTTGATATCCAACCAAGCCATCCTGAATGCGAGGAAAATCGCAGTAGTGATTTGCAAGTAGCAATTTCGAGCTGACCGCCCCGGTTTTTAAATTCAGCCGCCATTCGTGTAATCGGCCCAGTTGTTCGCGCACGTCCTGATCGGCGCGCGTCTCGATCGCGCCGCGATCCGACCGACAGGCCTGCAAAACAATCTCGTCCCCTTCCTCCCAAGCATTCGCAACGTGGAACAGAAAACTTTCTTCAATTTCAAACCATCGAATGCTTTCATCTGACCCAAATCGCGGTACCACGCCGATCCGGCAGCCATTTTCGGGTTCCCAGCCAATCATCGATTCGCCCTTGAGCAACTTGTCAAAGTCAAAAACCAAAGGCAGATCAGGGAAGATCGTATAATGCGCTGTGATCGCGCAGTCATGCATCATAATCCCTTTTGGAATCGTGATTTCCCGGGTATGAACAGCGCGACCCTCGGCGCTCACCACGGAGTAGGTTAAATACGGCGGAAAGGGCGAATACCCAAAGGTCATCATTTCCCCTGTTTTGGCATCCACCTTTGGGTGCGCTGTGAAGTTATGATCGAGTGTCCCATCAAAATCATGTTCTCCGACCGTGGTCAGATCGGGTAAGGACACTTCATAGGGCGTGCCGCCTTCCATCAGACCAAACAATTTCCCCTGATGAAAGACCATTGCCGTGTTGCCCGTGTTTTTGCTCTTAGGCATCTCGCCTCTCGCAATCACATCACCAAACAGATTCAGTCCTGGATAAATCCATTCCCCTTTTTCCCGTTCTTCTTGCAAGCCTTTTGAGTCAATAAATTTATTGCGATAGGTCGCCCGCCCCTCGGATAGTTCGATACCATGAATCATCCCATCGCCATCAAAGATGTGATAACGCGCCATGTCTGGAACAAAATAGGGGTTTGGTCCAATTCGAAGGAAGTGTCCACTGAGATCTTTCGGAATTTCGCCGATCACCTCAAGATCCGTCGCCTCGACCTCATCAAAAACAGGCTCGTAATTACCCGAGAGATATCGACTGGTGTACTCCGCTGGTTTCGCTGACATGATGCCCCCTTTCGTTTTTCATCGCGTTTCATCGCGCTGTTTTCAAAGCTGGTCAGTAAGCCAAGCAGGCCAGCCCGCATCCAAAATACCCTGCCCGGACTCGATCAGCAAGCGCCTACCGTTGGCACTCGCCTGACGGGTCAACGAATGTTCCGATGATCAGTCGGTCATGGTCTGATCAGAACCGGTCCGCTCGATAATCGTTGAGGGAAATTTCGGGCAACGTGTTTTGTATAAGCGCTGCCACAAGACTCGCCGTCATCGGCGCAAGGGTCAGTCCGATATGGCCATGACCGAAAGCATAGACGATTTGACGCCCGACTCGGGATTCTGAAATTACCGGACGGCTGTCCGGCATGGACGGTCTAAACCCAAGCCAGCTTCTCGAGGCGGCCTTCAAATCAGGAAAAATATCCCGCATCCGTTGCGACAAAAAGGCCAACCGTTCCGGCGTCGGCGGTGCCTTGACGCCGCCCAGTTCGACGGTCCCGGCAACGCGCAACCGGCCAGCCATCGGACTCATATAAAACCCAGATTCCGCGGCGCAAACCGGCCGAAGCACTCGTTCGCTTTCTCCGTCATACTCCAAATGGTAGCCGCGCTCGGTTTCTAAGGGCACAAGATCTCCGACTTGATCCGCCAAGAACTTAGAATGGGCGCCTGCAGCGATGACAACTTGCCGGGCGGTCACCCGCTGGCCATTACCCAGCTGCAGAACGACATGGCGTTTTTGGGCGGACAGCCGCACAACCGACTCCGGAAGAATTTGCACGCCATCAGCTTCGGCCCTGGCAGCAATGAGACGAACGAGATGGCCCGGATCGGAAACCGACAAGGCATCTGGAAAGAAGGCGCCGCCCCCCTCAACCTGCGGCAGATGCGGCTCCAATTGGGCCAGTTCGCCAGGATTGAGTAGTTCAACCTTGACGCCAAAAGCCTGCCGCCGGCGCATATCATGCCGCCCTGCTTGATACTGAGCTTCACCATTGAAGACGTATAAGCAGCCCTTGTTTTGGATAAGGTGCTGGGCTTCGAGGTCGGCCGCTAGGCTCTGCCACCGGACACCCGCATCCAGGGTGAGCGCGGCAATCGCGCGCATATTATTTTCAGACCGTCCAGGAAGCGACTGCCAAGCAAATTGCGCAAGCCAAGGCAGCAAGGCCAGCAAAGCACCCTGTCGAATACTAAACGGGCCTTGTCGATCAAACACCAGACTGGGCAATCGCTTTAACAAGGTTGGGGAGCCGACCGGTGCAATCGCAAAGTCCGCAATCGTGCCCGCATTACCGTAGGACGCGCCAGATCCAGGCGGGTTTGGGTCTATGACGACAACTGATCGACCCAAGCGCTGCAGCATGAGTGCCGAGGTGAGCCCGACAACGCCTGCCCCGACAATGACAACATCTTCCTGTTCCCCCGGCATTGCAAACTCCACAGTCATGGCGCCCCTGGCCCGCGGCCTTCGACTCGATTCAACCACAACGTCCTTAAGCGCCCAAACGTTGACCGCCGAGCGCAAGCGTTACTGGGTATCATCGCCGAAACGGGTAACGCCAACCAGCTCCTTTACGGGTCTAGACGAGGCGGCTTCATCTGGTTAATCTCCTTGCTAAACCAAATTGAGGACAGCCCATGACTTACGCGCCAGCAGCGCAGCGATATTTCGATGCAGACAGCCACATCATGGAACTGCCCAATTTTTTAAAGGCTTATGCCGACCCAAAGCTACGAGACGATATCCCAGAAGTCAGCTACAGTGCGTCGCTCGTAACCGACGAAGAAGTTGCCGTCATTATGGCGCAAGGCGGGCGCCACAGTGATGAGCACGTCCAAGCACAAATCGCGTTAGGGGATGATCTCATTGCGCATTCTAAGGAAATCCAAGCCTTGGGCGCTTTTAACAAACACGATCGGACCCAGGCACTCGATCTACTCGGCTTTGATAAGCAGCTGGTCTTTGCAACCCACAGCGTGGCTTTTCCGTTTCACCCCAGCTCGAAAAAAGATCCAACCCTTCGTTATGGCGCAACCCGCGCCCACAACCGTCACATGGCCGACTTTTGCGATACCGATGATCGGTTGATGGGCGTCGGCATCGTGCCACTGGATGACCCAAGCCGGGCGATGGCCGAACTAGAATTTGCGCTGGATCTGGGCTTGGAAGCGATCTGGGTACCCCATCGCGCCCCCATTGACCGATCCCCGGGGCATGTCGACCTCGACCCCTTCTGGGCCCTTTTAGCCGAATCCGGCACGCCTTTTGTATTGCATGTTGGCGGCTCGCCGCTGCAAGCCCTGAAGGCTTGGAGCAATAACGGTCGCGCACCGGTCAAGGATTGGATGGGTGGTGGCGAAAATGTTCGCACCAAAGATGCCGCGGTCATGCACCAACCACCGGAAACGTTTTTGTCCATGTTAATTCTTGATGGCGTGCTCGACCGAAATCCAGGTCTACGGGGTGCAGCCGTTGAACTCGGCGCTGGCTGGGTGCCTGAAATGGTTAGACGGCTTGATTGGGTGACCAAAATTTATAGTCGCGTCGATGAATCAGTTCGCTTCGAGCGCGCACCCAGCGAGCAAATTCGTCAGCAACTGGCATTCACGCCCTTTCCGAACGAGGATGTCGCACGGCTAATCGATGACTCCAATGAGGATCTCTACCTTTTCTCGAGTGATTACCCCCATGTCGAGGGCGGCCGCAATCCAATCGGCAAGTTTGAGTCCTATCTCACCGACGCCAGCCCTGTGGTGAAAGAAAAGTTTTATGCGGACAACTTTTTAAGACTGTGGCCAGGTGCCGCGGCATAAAGACCGCCGCAAGCAAGGCCCGGTTTAGGGGCCTTGCGGCTTACCAAAGCCTAGAACGACAACGCTGCTGTTTCGTGCTCGACGAGCCCGCCCCCCACAACCGCTTATTTTGGTGACGTACCTATGACCCTACTGGGTGAGATACCTGCGCAGACCTTTCTGGAAACCTATTGGCAGCAACAACCGCTGCTGGTTCGAGGCGCACTCCCGAATTGGCCTTCCCCCTTATCCAGAGACGAACTCGCGGGGCTGGCCTTGGAGCCGGATGTCGCGTCCCGCCTAGTCCGTGGCCCAGCAGGTGAGACCCCATGGTCCGTGACATTCGGCCCGTTTGATGCGACCGATTTTGCAAACCTGCCAGCGTCTGATTGGTCTTTATTGGTTCAGGGCTGTGATCTGTGGGAGCCAAAAATTGCCGCCTTGAAAAACCAGTTCAACTTTCTGCCGAGCTGGCGACTCGACGACATTATGGTGAGCTTTGCACCACCCGGCGGTAGTGTCGGCCCGCATTTTGATCAATACGATGTGTTTTTGATCCAAATTGAGGGTCGCAGGCATTGGAAAATAGGCCAACACTGCGATGAGGACACCCCCCTGCTACCGGACACAGATCTCAGCATTCTGGCGGATTTTGTCACGGAGACTGAGCACACGTTATCGCCTGGAGATATGCTCTACTTGCCGCCCGGGGTCGCGCATCATGGTGTTGCGCTCGACAACTGTCTCACCTATTCGGTGGGGTTTCGCGCGCCAACCCTTGGCGAGATGATCTCGGATCTCGCCACAGACCTGGTCATGGAACCCGAGGCGCTGGTCTACCGCGATCCAGCCCCATCGCTTTGGCAACACGATCAGATTACGGATGCGCACATCGATCAAGTACAGCGTTTGGTACAAGCCTTGGCGGCTGATCGCGGCCGATTAACCGACTGGTTTGCCCGGTATGTGACGCGCCCTAAGTCTGAGCTCGGCACCACCCCCATCGACGAGCATCGCACCGCTGGAACGCAGTACGGTCAGTATGTCAATGGCGAACGCCAACAATAACAGGCAGCGCCCAGTGCAATCGCCGGCCCTTCCCGCGACGAGCCGACGTTAAACGTACTTGAAGGCGCGGCGTCGTCCTGCACCGATCCCAACCCACAGCAAGATCAACTAATCGAGAAACTTCACCTGATTAATAATCTGACTGTCGATCATGGTTCTAATTTCCTCGTAACCTTTAGCGATCGCATCGAGTTCTGCTTCCTCATCACCATAGCGCGATTCCAAGGCGGCATTAACTTGCTCATAACGCGCCTGACTGGGCTGCATCATGCCCATGTTTGCATAGGTCACCGTTAACCAAACATTCGGACTATTGGCCGCCTCCGAGGTCCAAACCGCATAATCTACGATGAAACCCAATTCTTTTTGGATTTCCATGGAGCGGACCCAAGTCCGGTTCAATTTGACCAAATAGTCATCTAAATAATTTGGCTCAACAGCGACAACGGTGAGCTGGACCTGCTGCTCACTCGGCGCGTAGTCCTTATAGATCTCAGCGGATACCGTACTGATCATGGCCAGCAACCCTGCCAGCAACATCAATCTAATTTTAATCGTTTGCATCATATGCTCCTGTGAATCAATGAAAGAAAACCGCGCCCCAGACCTTAATCAAAGCGCCGAAGGGTCAAGACGGGGTGCTCGCCTTTAACGCCGTGGGCCCCGACTCCGGATTTCACAGCAAGCTCGTCAGCCAACACAAGCATCGTTCGATTTTGGTTGTCTTGTTGTCTTAGGGCTCTCGGATTAGCGGATTAGCGGATGGATCATGAAGACCCGGTTAGGGCCAACCCAACTTAGGCACCCCTGCCGCCGGTTAAGACAAATTATCCGGCATGCGCCTATCGGCGATGGACTCTAACCGGCAGTTCCGCAATTCCGCGAACGAAGTTCGAGGCAATCCGGACCGGTTCGCCAACGACTTCTACATGCTCGAAGCGCTTCATAATTTCTTCCCACAGGACGCGCAACTGCATTTCAGCTAGGCGATTGCCCATGCAGCGATGAATCCCAAAGCCAAAGGATAAGTGATGCCGAGGATTCTGCCGGTCGATCCAAAACCGTTCTGGGTCATCAATGGCTGTCTCATCTCGATTGCCAGACACGTACCACATAACAACCTTATCGCCAGCTTTAATTGTTTGACCCTGAAATTGCACATCGTGCTTTGCGATCCGACGCATATGGGTCAGCGGCGTCTGCCAGCGAATAATTTCAGGAATCATCGACGCAATCAAACTGGGGTTGGCGTTCAGCTTTTGATATTCGGCCGGATACTGATTCAACCCCAGCACGCCACCAGAGATGGAATTTCGCGTTGTGTCGTTCCCCCCAACAATCAACAAAATTAAGTTCCCCAAATATTCCATCGGATCCATCTCGGCGGTTGCGGGGTCATTCGCCATGAGTGTAATCAGATCGTTGTGCTCTCTTGGATCCCAATGCACCCGTTCGTTCCACAGATCAGTGAATTCGCTCAGGCATTGCATTAAGCCCTCGCGTCGGTCCTCATCTGGCAGCGTGCCACCGGTTGCCACACTCGACGTCGCAAGATCAGACCATGCTGTAAGCTTACGTCGCTCTTCAAACGGAAAATCGAATATTGTGGCCAGCATCTGCGTTGTGAGTTCGATCGACACATGGTCAACCCAGTTAAAAGACTCTCCGCTCGGTAAGTCGTCCAAGATCCAGCCCGCTCGTTCGCGTATCACAGGTTCAAGCTTTGCCAAATTCATGGGCGCCACAACGCCGGTCACGGCTTTGCGTTGCAGATCATGTTTCGGCGGATCCATTGAGATAAAGTTTGGCGCCTCAAAATCAGCACTGCGATTACCGATACTGACCCCGCCCTGCGAGCTGAAATCATGGTGGTTTTTATCCACCGCCATGATGTCGTGGAACCGCGTAATAGACCAATAAGGTCCAAACGGACTTTCCTTGCAGTAATGCACCGGTGCGTCTCGTCTAAGCCGCGCAAAGATTGGACGAAAGGCATCATTCTTAAAAATCATGGGATCCGAGACATCGATCCCCGATAAATCCGCTCCTGCGCCTAACGGCTCGAATGCTTCGCTCATTGCCCTTCACCCCAATGATTCTTTTGAAGAACTCTGACACTTAAACCCTATGCTTGCAATATCAGCGCACTGCCCCGAATCATTGACATCTCTATGCCCACGACGTTGAATAAACCTTCTTAATTCAAAGCAAAAAGGGCCAGCATGACCAAACAACCAACCGAGACAAGGATCCCGGATCATATGGCGCTCCCCGCCAAACTCGCGGATATTAACGCCAATTTTCTAAGCCAATTGCTCAAAGCCCGAGGACTTCTGGAAGTCGACAATGAGATCACTGCCGTTGAGGAGGCCGGCGTTGGGATGACCGCGGGATATTTTTCAGACATCAAAAAAATCCATTGCCACTTTCAATCACCAACCAGTTGCCCTGCTCACTTCGTTGCAAAGGCTTGGCCAGATTTCGAAATGATGCCTGGGGAGGCCATTAGCGATATGTTTATCAAGGACATTAAAGGCTACATGATCCCCTCCGAACAATTCTATCCGCGGCCAATTGTGTACCTTGCTGACTTTGACAAAACAAACAACCGATGGGGCCTCATCATGGAGGATGTCGATCAGTTTGCTGAGCAAAAAATTCATGAAACCGAACTAACGCTGGATGAGGTGCTACAAATGATCCCGGGACTTGTGGATTGCGCTGTCGCTTGGGAAGGTTGTGATGCCGGCGACCGTGCAACCACCCTCGCGGAATTCGGCGTGGGCCATTGGGGTTCAACCGATAATCTTGCTCTTTACAAAGAAGTGATGCCAGCGGGCGCCAAATTATTTGATAAGGTTGTCTCAATGGTTGAGTCTGATCTGAATGACGGCACCTCTTGGCAAACGTTGTTTGGCACAGGCGTTGCGGAGTTATTTACGAACAAACTCGATGCCCACTTTTCCAAAATAGACCCAGCCCTCGGCGCAACCTGCACCCTGAGTCATGGCGACCTGCGCGGTGACAATTTGTTTTTTTGTCCTAAGACAGAAAACAATCCGCATGGCTGGTTAACCATCGATTTTCAATTAATGTTCAAAGGACCGATTCCGTCGGACTTGGCCTATCTGATGAGCAGCGGCAGTGTCTTACCTGAGGTGTATGCAGCGGACAATCGCAACCTGATCCTTCGAACTTTCTTTGAGCGCTTTAAAACCAAAACCCAGCGCTATCCGGATTACGAGTTTGAACAATTTGAGGCGGAATTCGCAGCGATGTGTACGGTTATGTACATTTATTACATCGGAATGGGCGGCGCAATCTGGCGCGCCGCGGCATTCGAAAATGAGCAGCCTGGTCGGATCGAGCTGGGCAGCGAGCCCTTCACAGTCGATGATCTTGCGCCTGAAGAGCTTCGAAAGCGCATGTGGTGGCGAAAAACCATTCGCAATAATCGGGTTTTATTCAACGATTTGCAGCTCGTACCGCTCTGGCAATCGATGCCCGATAATACCAGCGGGACCGGTGACTGGGTTGAGCTACCGCCCCACCTAACGGCGCCTTAAAACGGGTAAGGTGATCAAAATCAGAGGTCTTCGGGGATCAGAGCCTCAAACGCCGTCACCGCAAAATTGCCGCAGCGCTTAGCCTCTGCCGCAATCAGCTCACAAAGCTTAACTCCCGCCGTTGATGGTAATGGTTTGCCCTGTCATCCAGCTTGAGGCCTCGGAGGCGAGATACACAACCGCTGGCGCAATGTCTTCTGGATCACCCAATCGCCCAAGGGGGATGTTCATCCGCTCGCCCATCTGCGGAAGGTCTTCTTCCTTCAAGCCCAGGAACTCCATGAACACTTCGGTGGGAATCGGGCCCGGTGAAACACCATTAACCCGAATATTGTACCGAGCCAACTCAGCGCCCAGGGTCTGGGTCAGATTGTTCACGCCGCTTTTTGCAACCGCATAGGGTCCGTTAAAGGGTGACGCGCGATTGGCCGCTTGGGACGAAATGTTAATAATGGTGCCCCCACCATTGTCCTTCATAATCTCCGCCGCAGCTTGTGCACCACTCCAGACCGCTTTTAAATTGAGATTCATCTGAAAATCCCACTGCCGCTCTGGCAGCTCGAGCAGTGTCCGGGCAACACGATCATCGGCCCCCCCGGCGTTGCTAACCCAACAGGTTAAACCACCCAACTCATCTTGCGTGCGGACCGCGAGCGCCTTTACTTGCGCCATGTCCATCACATCACAGGTGACCGCCAGCGCCCGTCGACCCTTGGCTCGAATTTTTTCAGCCACCGCTTCCACTTCGGCTGTTCGTCTCGCGGCGACCACCACGTCAGCACCGGCATCAGCCAACCCAAGTGCAATGGCCTCACCGATACCGCGACCACCACCGGTAACGACTGCGACCTGACCATTGATCTGAAATTTTTCCAATATGCCCATACCTTACTCCTTGATGCTGTCATGACCTGACACTGATGAAACATTCTGTCGCCGCGTAAACTTCAACGACTGCGAGACTTAGCGCAAGCTCATTTAAACCATTGTGTTTTCGCAATGTCCAGCGCCAATTGCCGAGTCTTCGATCACGCACTCAACCGCCCCTCAAAAACCGACCGCTTTGGCGGTCCGTTGTCTCCCGAAATCAAGTCAGGCGCCTTCGGCAGACTGATTGGGCGTCTGAGCCTTCAAAAATTGCCGAACCCGTTCGGCAGTCGCCGCACCAGAGCGCTTCCAATCTGTAACCAGCTCGGCGTTCGGCGCCAACGCGGCAATATCACGCGAAACCGATTCGGGGTGGTAAAGATCTTGTCCCATCAACACCAAAAGCGGGTGATCACATTGCGCAACCTCGGCTCTGGACGCGCTGAACACAAAGTCGGTGTCGTAGAGATTGGACCGGAAAGACGACAGCGTCTGATCGGTCAACGTTGGGTCTAATCGCTTCTGATCGATCGCCCAACCATCAAACATTTCATAAAAAGCGGCTTGATTCTGATCAAGGCCAATGGATTGCTGAATCACCGCCGCGGCCACGCGCGATGGCGCTGCTCGCATCAAGCTAAAGCTGAAAGCGCCGCCAATACAACCGCCTAGAAGATGACACCGATCAACCTGCAAGTGATCTAACAATTTTAAGTGATCCGCGGTGTAGGTAACCCAGTTGTCTGCGGCGGTAATCGGGGCATGAGAAGTGCCCGCATTTCTTTGATCCATCGCGATGACTTTGAAGTCTCGCTGCAGCGCCTCGATTGGATTCCAAGGCCCGTGTTCCCAGAAATCAATGGCTGAGCGCATGCCGCCCGGCGCAAACAACAGCACCGGAAATCCTTCGCCATAAACCTCATAATGCAGGTCAACGTCTTGGTCTTGAAATTGGGCCATTTTGACTCCTTACGCCTCGCGGTTGAATGGTCTGAATGGATCTGGATGGGTTCTAAGCACTACAAGTGAGTTGTTAGGCCGGCGCACCGCACGCGTCAGACGGCCTTTTCGGCTTACGCGCGCGCTTTACCCTACAACAACTTGCCGCCTAGATGCCAACGCGTCGCCGAGCTAAGGTGTGAATCCGAACCTCGGTTGCAACTTTTTCGCCCTTGATGAGCCCTGCCGCGCTTCGGTCCGGCAGCACACCAACCCAAACCGATTCATCCCAAAAAATCGGTCGCCTAAAATAAATCGTAACGTCCATTTGATCGATCCCCTTATCCCACAGTGCGGCGGTAATGAAGTGCACGCCCTGCCCACCGCCAATAATCGGCGCACGGAATCCACCCGCACGAGCGGCCTCAACGTCGTAGTGAATGGCATTGCCTTCACTGCTATAAGCGGCTGTCGCCTCCGGTGTTAATGCATAACGGGCAATCGGTTGCAGCGCACCCGTATCCGTAAGAATCGGTGCTGCCTGCTCGCCGGCGCCGCGCGTCCCGACCAGCTTGGGATTGGGCTTAAGCGATTCGCGCGAAACCGACAGCACCGGCGTGCCGTCCGGCAAGGTAATCTCAACCGTTGTTCGAATTCGACGCCCCCTGGGCACCGGTCGGACCCACTGTATTTGCCCGGTTAAAGCAAGGTCTTCATCCAAGGGAATCGGTCGATGCTGAACCAGTTCGGTCAGCATATTGACGTTTCCTTCGGCCGAGATGCCGGACTCTGCACCGGCCTGAATACTCAAGCCAATAAAGAAAGCGGGATCACATAGGCCGCCGTAAAGACTGGGATCGATGCCAATCGCGCCCAGTTTTTCTGCCTGATATTGCCGCGTCACGGTAAAGGTTTTCGGGGTGATCTGTAAGCCAGCTTTCGGTTCCAGCCAATCCGGCATCGGTGCCTCCTTGTGATCTATTCAGGCGCTGGGCGCGCGAACAAGTTTAAATTCTCGGACGCACTGTGCTGGGTCAAAAGTGAAACCAGCACCAAAACCGGCATCCCAACCCCCCAGCCCAAATAGGCAGCTGTATATCCGTAGGGCTCGCCGATCGCCATCCAAATCACCGCACTGCCGCCCCCGCAAACCATACTGGCAAAGGCGCCTGTGGCGGTCGTCCGGGGCCAAAACAACAATCCCAACATCGGAAAAAATAAACCCGCCGCGCCGAAGGTATAGGCATATAAAATAAGGTCTAAAACATTCGGCACTAAATACGCAAGGCCAATGGCGAGCCCACCTAAGACGATCGTTAAGATGCGTGCGCAGCGCAATAACTCAGCATCGCCGGCGTCAGGGCGCCACCACTTTTTATAAAAATCATTCGTAAGAATGGCAACCGGCCCAATCAAACAAGAGTCTGCTGTGGACATCACAGCGGCAATGTACGCGGCGATCACGATTCCTGCGATGCCGGCCGGCAAAATCGTTAGGATCATCATCGGCGTCGCAAGCTCAGGATCACTCAGTTCCGGCATTAACATTCGAGCCAGCAGTCCCACAAACGTCGCGCTGATGGCAAACAATGGCCATTCAATTGGCACGCCTGTGATTAAAAAGGCCCTTTGTGCAACCGCCGCACTTCTTGCCGCGACAATGCGCTGCATCGCTGCAATCGAGATGAACCAAACCGGGAAGACCGCTAAAAACCATCCAATGAGTTGCTTCGGCTCAAGCGCCATCCAATCCACCATGGATTGAGTTTCAGAATTCGCCTCAAAATGCGCAATCACAGCCCCCAAACCACCCACCTTAATCAGCCCAAGCGGCACCAACAACAGGACAATCCCTACAAAAAGGACCAGCATCTGAAAGACATCGGTATAGATCACCGCTTTGAGGCCGCCCATTACGGTGTAACCCAGAATCACGATGCCCGACACCGCAATCGCAAGACTTAAATCCATTGTCATGGTCACTTGTAATAACTTGCCGCCGGCAATGATCTGACCGCCGACAAAGGAAAACCAACTGAGCGCAATGACAAAGGCCGCCAACCGGCCCGTTTTCAGATCGAAGCGATCGCTAAACAAATCGCCCGTGGTTAAGCCTTGCGATTGTTCCGACCAAATTTTCAGTCGCGGCACCAGCAAAAACGACACCATGACGACACTCAGGCCAGAAATAGCAATCAGCCACGAGCCTGAAATACCCAAGGTAAACCCTAGGCCGCCCATCGCAATACTGAAGCCGCCGCCCAAATCCGTCGCGGCCGTTGAGGCGGTGGTTTGAACGAGCCCCATGTTGCGGTCGGCCGCCAGAAACGATCCCAATGCGCCTGCGCCGCGTGCCCGAACCATGATCCGCCATCCAATGAGCAGTAGCACAAGGAAGTAGGCGACAATCGCCAAACCATCCAAAAGACCTAACATGACAGTATTAGCCCAGCGATTTTCAGCTGTTTGGGGTCGCGTCTCAAAACACTCTGGATGGTCATCACGACTCCGATGCGTCGGCTTGGCGATTGCCCCAGGATTCCCAAAAGGTGACCGCCGCCGCGGGCGCCCGGGCCGCCGGCTTCAAGGTGGCGTTTTTAGTATAGGCAGCTGGCAACATCACCGTTTGCGTGACCCCTTCCGGAATACTCAAAAGTTGTGCAACCTCGGCGGCACGGGCGTTCAACAGTGAGGTCCAGGTGGTTCCAATGCCCCTTCCGCGCAGCGCCAGCATCAACGACCAAGCAGCGGGCAAGATGGAGCCATAAAACCCGATTTGCCCGCCGATTTCTTCCGGCGGCTCGCCCACAGCACAAACCAAGATCATGCAGGGAATGTCATGCAAGCGGTCCATCAACGCTCGATGAGACGACTTCAGTGGCACTCCGCGCTCGGCCATAAGCGTTGTGAGCGTTTCACAGTACAATGCCGCAATCGCAGCTTTCTTTTCCGCCTCAGTCAGAACTAGAAATCGCCAACCCTCACCGATCAGCCCGGTTGGCGCCTGAACGGCAACATCGATGCACGCATAAAGGTCCGCCTGCTCAATCGGTCTATCAAAATCCAGGTTTCGACGAACCGACCGGGTAGTCTTTAAGTTGTGCTCAAAGAAAAGCACCTGCTCCATTGCGTCATCCAAACTCGTTCCCCTTGATGCGCCTGCCCGAGGGCAATTGATGATTGATTTGACTCGCCCACCCCTAAAAACCTGTTTTAAAAATCAAGCGGCTGCTGTAGATGCGTAAAAAAAATAAAGTCGCGGTGCTCGAGCAGGATCGGATCGTACCCAGCCAACATCTGCCCAGGAATTTCGTAGGCAGCTCGCGAGGCGGCCTGCATCGGATTGACCTCATTCGGCAGCGGCGCAAGCAGGTTAGAAAAATAAGCCCAATAAAGATCGGCCGCCGTTAGTTGATCACCAACGAGGTAGCCTGTTGACCGCCCTGTCAGCGCATCCGCCAGGTCGCGTAAAAACGATTTGCGCGCTTTCAAGCATTGATTCTTGACGGCTTTCATCATAACCATAGGCTGAAAACATCGGGTTTGCCGCGCGCGTCTCAGGATTCATCTGACGCGCCCAGGTATCAAAAATCAGATGCCGGGCGCACCAACCAAACCCTGCTTCTCCGGCGATCTCTTGAACCCAACCCGTAACTTGAATCCGGGCCGAGCGCGCTTCGGGCAATAACGAGGGTCCACTGCCAAGACGCTCAGCCAGTTGCAACAACTCGAGTGCGCGCGTCATTGGGGCTTCTCCAGGATAGACTGCAATGGGCGCATTGCGATGCCCGGTCCAGGCGACGAGCGCGTCGTTGGCGGCGGCCGGAATTTGAGGTACCGCCAGAAAGGGCACCTGGTGATGTCTGAACAGCGCTTTTGCCGACTCACTCCAGGGTCCTGGCACCCCTGCATTAACAACGAGCGCTAAGCCGGTACCCGCTTGCGCTGCTTCAATCGAAACATAGTCCATAACATTTTATCCTCGCAGGCCCTCTCAGACTCAGCATTGGATCCTAAAACCGAGCATCTCAAATCCGGAAAGCGACGCCTGCGGTTTAAATGACCTCGACTGAATTTGTATCAAATTCAGTACTCAACCGCAAAAGCCCGGGATTGCTCGGCTCAATTGTGTCGCATCGAGGTGCAACAGAGTGCGTTCGCAGCTAACCGGGACCCAGCGCGCAGGCGAGGCCCGTCGGCCGAGTTTTAGTTCAACTCAAGGACGGCTGCTTCATCACCGGAAGCCCGGAAATCGGCCGGCTCGATGCGCTCTGGCGGCCCATTGTTTACATCACCGTCGACCGAGGGCTGGGCGTCTGACTTAGTTGGGAGGTCTTCTCTGAGACCAATGGCGCGCTCTGTTGCCGCATTGAGCACAACAATACTGATTCGGCGGTTGGTCGCGCTATAACGATCTTCCTTGTCATAAGGCACGGAATCGGCCAAGCCAACAACACGACCAAACTTCACATCCTCGGGTAGGCTCTGCGCTAATGCCCGCCGCGCCGCATTGGCTCGATCGGCCGAGAGTTCCCAATTGCTGTATTCACGCCGACCCGCGCTATAGGTGCGCGCATCGGTGTGACCGGCAACACTCACGCGATTTGGAACCTGCGCGATCGTTGCGCCGAGGGTTTTGAGCATTAACTCAGCATATCCCTTAAGCGTTGGACTGCCGACATCGAACATAGGCCGGTCCTCATCATCAATCATCTCAATCCGTAGACCTTCGATGGTGATGTCCAGCTTCAACTGATCTTTATAATCTTTGAAGGCTTCGCTGGTTTCGATTTGTTCTTTTAACTTGAGCAAGAGTTCATCGAGCTCAATCACTTGATCAGAGTTTGCGGTCGCGACCTCTGATGGGTCTGGGTCAAATTCTGACTCAGGCCTTGGTTCACCAGTGAAATTCAGGACCGAGCTATTTGTACCGCCTGAACTGACCATGGCGCTGGGGGAGGAAAAAAACCGAGACAACCCAATTTTCTTCGCGTCGCTCAAAGAGCCTAAGAGCCAAAGCATCAGAAAAAATGCCATCATTGCTGTCACAAAATCTGCGTAAGCTATTTTCCACGCGCCACCGTGATGCGCATGATCGCCCTTTTTAATGCGCTTGACGATAATGGTGGTCGGTTTAGAGGGTTCCACGCGCGCGGCTTAGCTTGATTTTTTAACAGAAGCTTTCACTTCTCGAATACGCTCATCCAGCTCGCCATAGCTGGGCCTGACCACTGAGGGTACCGTTTTACGTCCGAATTCCAGCGCCATATTGGGCTGATAACCCTGAATATCAGCAATGAGACAGGTTTTGATACAGATCAGATAGGCGCCATCTTCCTCAGCAATATTTTTTAACGCACTCGCAATCGGTCCAGCAAATCCATAGGCCAATAAAACACCCACAAAGGTGCCAACCAACGCCGCGCCGACCTTCATCCCGAGCACTTCTGGCGGCTCAGAGATATAGCCCATCGTAATGACAACGCCCATCACAGCCGCCACGATGCCAAATGCGGGCAAACCATCCGCCATCGTTTGCATGGCACCTGAGGGTTGCAGCGCTTCATGATGATGGGTATCGAGTTCGATATCCATCAGGGCTTCAATCTCATGAACATTGAGATTGCCCAGAATCTTGATTCGCAAAATATCGCAAACAAAATCCTTTACATGATGATTATGCAGGATCGCCGGAAACTGCTGCCAAATCTCACTATCTTCTGGTCGATCGACGTCATCCTCGAGCGCCAACATGCCGCTACGCCGACCTTTGTCAAACAATAAGTACAAAAAGCTGAACAACTCGAGATAATTTTCACCCTTAAACTTTGTGCCTTTCAGAACAAATTTAAAGTCCCGGCCAATGCCTTTGACCGTATCCACGCTGCTGCCGATCACCAACGCGAAAATGGCGCCGCCGGCAATAATCATCAACTCTGGGGGATGGTAAAGCTGCATTAGGAACCCGCCAGACAACACGTACCCGCCCAGGACACTGCCAATCACGCCGAACAGACCTATAAAAAACTTCATACTGTCGCTACCAATTGCAATAGCACCTACTATAACCCCGCTCTGCCCTTGAGCACAGCCTCCTCCCAGCAATTTTGTTCGTTAAGATAATCGATTGGGCGGGGCCTAGGCCCCGATCGAGTTTGCATTGCAAGCGCCAATTCTGGATGTGAATCAGCGCGCCTGAGCAGACTTGCCCCTGCCTGGTTCAGGCTGACGCTCTGGCTTTAACCAACTTAGCCATACGCGACTCACTATCGGCTGACTTGTTCGAGGGCCTTCACGGTCTCACGCCCAACCGATGCAGCGAGCGCATTGGGTATCAGCATCGACAAGACATACTGCGCGACTCGCCAACGTTTACCGTCGAAAACAACCAGCCCGGAGCCTCGGCAGAGTCCCAGCTTTTCGTTGCTGAGCACTTCATCGAAGCCGTAAATTTCCGGATTTCCGGTCGGCACCAGATGTCTTGAAACGACCTCGTAACGCCAACCGCGACCTTCCGAGAAAGGTTTCGCCGCATAGGCTTGAAACTCGGTGATCGACCATCGCTCGCTCGCATCCGTGCCAAGAAATACGGCATCTTGCGTGTAGCGAGCAAAGTAATCTTCAGCATCAGACGCCGCTGCAGCCCGATGCAGGCCATCCAAAAGCACGTCAATCGCCGCAGTATTGGCGTCATGCTGCACCGCCTGAGTTGTTGTTGAGGCGGGTTCAGCTGTCGCAGAAACAGGCATTAAAAACAGCGATAACACAATCATTAACAACCCGTATCGGTCGTTCGAGCCGCGGTGAACGCCAACTAATTTTTTCTTGCGATAGATCTCCAACAGATTGATTTTCAACATTTAACTTTCCTAACATTTATCGTTACGACGGCCCGCGTCATCAAACACTCAGTACCGCCTTTTGGCACACCTTGTTACGCCGGCTAGGCATTTCGCTGGCTGTTTTTTAGCCGCTCAGTCCCACGACGGCTGCTTGCCCACTAACACCGCTTAATCATCGCGTAAACTCGACGCAAACAAGGCGGCTCAACTTGGGCGCATTCGATCGTGATTGATTATCCTAACAGCACCCTAACGCGGTCCCGTCGTCGGAACAAAGTAAAAATTGCCGGGGCGGCATCAGGCCTTGGCCAAAACCGCCTTCTCTGCCATGCTTTGGCATCCTACATTCTGGATCCGGATAACACTATGAGCGAATACCTACCTCCCAAAATTGACTGGGTGCGAGAACATGTTGAAGCCTACGAAGGCAGTGGCGGCACCAAAGCAACCACCCTCCGTGACACAGGCATGCCCTGCATCATCGTCACGCACAAGGGTGGGAAAACGGGCGCCGTGCGAAAAATTCCCTTGATGCGCGTCAAGGTTGGTGCAAGCTATGTCCTAATCGGCTCGATGGGCGGACAACCCAAAAACCCGGTTTGGGTTTACAACTTGCGCGCTCACCCCGATGTCGAAATTCGGGATGCCACGGAGGTAACCCCCATGGTTGTGCGCGAAGTTGTTGATGCCGATGAGCGCGCGGCGCTTTGGGCGGCAAGTGCTGAAGCCTTTCCGCCTTATAACGACTATCAAGCTAAGACTGATCGCGTGATCCCAGTCTTTGTTGCGGAACCTGCAACCAAGGCCTAGTCAGCGGTGCAGCTTCAAAAATGGGTGATCAGGCGCTGCGGCTTGTTGCCCGACCTACTGGCTCGGACCAAGCAAAGCCGGCACGAGGCGGTCTATTTGGCCAAGACTCGAAGGCAGTGCTTGTTTGATCCGACCTGAACCGCGAGCATTCGATAGGGCCAAAGACGACAGCGGGCGCCTGCCCTTGCCTGCAAAGCCCTATTTTATTGCAAAGCACCTATGGCGACGCCGATTCAACCTCACCGCTCATTGCGGCGCGCAGAACCCGCTCAAAATCCTTGATTTTGAATGTGATCGGATTGGTGGCCGCGGATGGATCCAAGACGGCCGCTCGAGCGATCGCGGGTACCTCCAGCGCCTCCGAGAGGACGTCGCTTAACCGATGCGGAATACCCACTTCATCTCTCAACGCCAACACCCAGGCTAGGAAATCCTCGCAAGCAGTGCCAATCTCTAACTGCCGCGCAAGCAAAGCCAAGGGCGCCTCGATCACAGAGCGATTTGCTTGCAGTACATAGGGCATCAAAACCGCGTTTAGCAAACCATGATGCGCATTGTGATGGGCACCGAGCGGATGGGCCAACGCGTGCATTGCGCCCAATCCCTTTTGGAAGGCCGTCGCCCCCATCATCGACGCAATTTGCATCTGCGTTCGCGCTTCAAGGTCAGCGCCGTTGGCGACTGCCCGGGCCAGATAGTCTCGAACGATGATCATTCCTTGCCGGGCGATTCCCTCTGCCATCGGGTGAAACACAGGCGAGCAATACGCTTCCAATAAATGTGATAGCGCGTCCATCCCGGTCGCGGCGGTTAAATGCGGCGGCAAACCTACCGTGAAGTCTGCATCCAGCAAGACGATCTTTGGCAGCATCTGCGGGTGAAAAATAATGACCTTGCGCCTGCTCGCCGCCTCAACAATCAGCGCAGCACGACCGACCTCTGAGCCGGTACCCGCCGTTGTGGGCACAGCAATAATGGGTTGAATGACGGATGCATCCGCTCGCTGCCATTGATCCCCAATGTCTTCGAGATCCCACAGTCCGCAGCGTTGGTGCGCCATGACTGCAATCGTCTTACCCACATCCATCGCGCTACCGCCCCCGATGGCCAGGACACCATCATGACCGCCCGCAAGGAACGCTTGGCAGCCCGCCTCGACCTCCGAACCGGTAGGATTGCCGTCCACTTCAGAGAAAACCCCGGGTGACAGGCCTTGCAATAACAGCTCGGCAAGCACTTCCTGAATCAAAGGCAGCGCCAGCAGCATCCGATCCGTGACGACCAATGGCCGCTGAATATTCAAAGCTAGGCAACAGCCGGAAAGTTCTGCGCGCCGCCCCGGTCCAACATAAATCTGGGTTGGATAATTCCAATTTGAATGGGTCAACCCGCACCTCCTTCCACGCACTCCTTATACGCGCTTCTCGCGCGCCGCTCAACGCGTTACCTGACCAAACCCAAGCCCAAATCATCTGACAGCAGGGCCAGCGCGCCCGGAGCGATTTTAAGGTTCGTTTTTTGGGATTTGTTGAATTTCTTTGGCAGTCACAGCACTGCGCGTCAAACTACCCATCAGGTTAGCCAACCACCGGCGCAATAGCCTGCCTTAAAAAACTAAAATTGCTCGGCCCTGAATCTCACCCGCTGCCAGCGCCCGCGTTGCTTCATTAATGTCATCCAGCGCGTATCGCGCCGTCACCATAGCATTTAGATCTAATGTGCCTTCCTCATACCATTTGATATAGCGCGGGAAATCCTGATCCGGGCTGCACGAGCCACCGATGCTGCCAATAAAACGCTTCTCGTTCATCAGAAGATCAACCGGGTCGAGCTCTACCGGTGTCGTCGGCACCCCAACCAGTACCGCTGTACCGCCGGACTCTGCTCCAAAAAAACCGGTTCGGGCAGCAGGCACAATTTGCTCCATGGTTTTTCGAATGCCAATACAATCAAAAACAAAATCAGCGCCAGCGACCGTCTGCCTGCGGATCGTATACCGGTCCGCTTTGGATGTCAGCGCACGAATCATGGCAACAGGGTCTTCATTGGCAGCATTAATCACATGGGTTGCGCCAAACTGCTTGGCAAATGCCAACTTTTCATCCTCCAAATCAATGGCGATCAATGGATTCGCGCCGCGCGCTCGGGCTGCGACCACCGCAGACAAGCCTACGCCACCCACGCCAAAGATCGCGACGCTGTCGCCGGCCTGGACGTTCGCCGTATTTTCGACCGCCCCTGCGCCCGTCATGACAGCGCATCCAATAATCGAGGTGACTAAAGGCTCGATCGTTGAAGGCACCTTCACAACATAGCGCTCATCTGCAAGGGTGTGATCGGCCCAAGTAAAGACATTACTACTGGTCGCGACCTGCCCGTCAGGAAGTTCGACCCGAGCCGCCTCAGGGACTCGATCACCGGGACTGATGTGGCGAGGCACCCAGGTGACCATCACACGATCCCCAATCGTCAGGTGGGATACCGCATCCCCAACTTCTATAACTTCACCGGTTGACTCGTGCCCCAAAACTTCCGGGCCATTTCGGGCGCGGTGCATCGTGTGCAACTGGCTGTGACAGATACCACTGGCAAACTGCTTAATCAGAACCTGATAGGGCCCTGGCGTCGGCAACGTCACCGTGTGTATGCCGAGCGCGCCAGCATCTTTTGGAACAACAACTACCCGTGCTTCTATTGCCATGTAACCCTCCTTAAAAAACAGCTCAACAACCCAAAGACCTTCACAGAGCACGACCCTAAGGCATAGAGATCGCTTCTAGTCGGTTTCGCGAGATGGGTTGAACCGATGACTTAATTTCAAACGCGTCTGAGGTCTGGTCACAGACCAACCCCATTTTCTACCGCCCATTACCAGCCACGATTCCCAGTCAGGCTCAACCCTGCACGCCCTATCACGGTGCAATACCATCGAATAACCCTGACCTTAAAATCCCGTCGCCATGTCGGTAAAGTCCATTAGATCCTCGATGGCGGCCATGGCTTTGAGTACCGCAAGATCATCCCGCTGACGCCCGATCACCTGCATAGCGATGGGCATACCGTCTGCTGCCAACCCGATCGGCACGCTGCCCGCAGGATTGCGCGTCATATTGAGTCCCATCGTAAAAGAAACCCAATCAGGGGTTTCTGCGCCATTAACGAACCCGTCACCCATTAAAGTCGGCGCATGACCTCGCGTTACGGGTGTTAATAAAATGGGGGCCTGTTGCAGTACCGCTTCAAGCTGGTAAGCGTAGGTATGGCAATGATCAATGGCCACGGCATAGTCTGCGGCTGTAAACCGATCCAGGCCCATTTCGATCTGAGGTCGCAACGCCGCATCAATTTTTTCCCACTCTTTGGTGCCTCTTAAATGACCTTGGGCCCGGGCCCGAGCCGCGGTCCAAAACACCAGCCAATCTGAGAACGGGTGTTTATCCCATATTGTTTCCTGCTCGATTACTTGCACGCCGGCACGACGCAAACGTTCGATGGCACCTTCGCACAGCGCTAGGATTTCGTCATCACAGCTCGTGATGCCCATGGTGGGCGACCAGATCACAGCCTTGGGGAGCGCGCCATCCAGTTGGGGCGCCCAGGGTTCACTCGGCGCCGGCAGCGAGAAAATATCAGTTGGTTCAGCACCAACGCACTGGTCTAAGACGAAAGCCGCATCCCGAATACGGCGAGTCATTGGCCCCTTTACCGTGAGCAAACCCGAACCCGTCGGTTTCGGCCCGCCATTCGGCACTCGACCTTGCGAGGTTTTAATCCCGCTTAAGCCGCACAAAGCCGCTGGAATTCGGATCGAGCCGCCGCCATCACTGCCGGTTGCCAATGGCACCATGCCCGCGGCAATCGCTGCCGAGGATCCCCCGGAGGATCCCCCCGGGGTTCGCGTCAAATCCCAAGGGTTTTTAGTAATCCCAAAGGGTACATTATCGGTTTTGCCTTTGTAGCCAAATTCAGGGGTATTGGTCTTGCCAACCACAATGGCGCCCGCAGCGCGGAGGCGGCGCACCAGTTCAGAGTCCTCAAGCGCCGGCGCGTCATCGGTATGAAACGCAGAACCAAATGTGGTGATATAACCTTGAGCGTCTTCTAAATCTTTTACCCCAAATGGGATTCCGGCCAGGGGCAGGTGCTCACCTACGGCGAGTCTTTGATCGACCTTGGCCGCGTCAGCGAGCGCCCGTGCATCATCAAGGGCGCAAAAAGCATTGATAATAGGATTGAGGCGATGAATATTCTCAAGCGCTGCCGTCACCAAAGCCTCGCAACTCGTTGCACCTGTTTGGACTTGTTGCGTTAGCTCTAAAATTGTCGTTTGACGAAAATCCATGATGCGCTCCCAACCGTTGATTAATTTGCTTTCCAGGCTGCATCAAATGCCGTCGAGACCAGACCGTTTACGCGCTGATCTGTCTGCCTGAGTTGATCGGGCGAGGATACGTCCGACCGGTCGATGCCGACTGATTCAACCCAATCGCTAATAAAAAAGGAGCCCACTCAAAAGACTATAAACCAATGATTCAAAAAAAGCAGTTGCGGTAACCTCGCGGCAGCCTAGCATCGAGCTCACCAAAAGCCACTCCCGAGGGTTACTTTCTGACCCAAAACGCTTTTGGCTTAGCAATCGCAGACAGCCCAGCACGCTCTAGCGCCTGCTGCCCACACAGCCCCTGCAGCCGATACAGTCCCTGCAGCCGATACAGCCCCTTCAGCGCATAAAGAGCCTTAAGCGCATAAACAGCCCTCAACGCATAAACAGCCCTCAGCGCATAAAGAGCCTTCAGCGCATAAACAGCCTTCAGCGCATAAACAGCCCTCAGCGCATAAACAGCCCTCAGCGCATAAACAGCCCTCAGCGCATAAACAGCCCTCAGCGCATAAACAGCCCTCAGCGCATAAACAGCCCTCAGCGCATAAAGCGCGTTCAAAGTATCAACCGCCTTTAGCGCATCAGATACAGCGTCTAATTTTGGTCTTTGGCAAGATCCTCATTCCTGCGCGGCAGCGCGCCGGATTTTTGCTCGCAAATCTGGCCCCTCGAAGTGCCAGCCAGGTGCTTTGAACAGAAATCCAAATCGCTGCGACCAGGTTTGGCAGGTTTTGAGATCACGCCATAACGCAAGGTACCCGGCAACGGCAAAATACAGCGGATTTCGCCCTGTCAAATTTTTGGTCAAACCGTACACCACGGGGTGCTCTGGCACTTCTTCAACAAAGGTGCCAAACAACCGGTCCCAAATAATCAATACGCCACCATGATTTTGATCCAAGTACGCAACGTTCGATCCATGATGGACGCGATGATGGCTTGGCGTATTAAAGATCCATTCAAACCAGACCGGCAATTTATCTACTGCCTCGGTGTGGACCCAAAATTGATAAACCAAATTAATACTGATCATGGTGAGCACCATGACCGGATGAAAGCCCAACAACGGTAGCGGCAACCAAAACCAATATTTGTGGATCCGTTCACCCACACCTTGGCGCAAGGCAGTGCCAAAATTCATAAGCTGCGCGGAATGATGGGCTTCATGGCCCGCCCAGAATAAGCGGATTTCGTGGTTTGCCCGATGAAACCAGTAATAAATCAAATCATCCAGCACAAACAGCAGGCACCACGCCCACCACTGTGTACCAACAATCGTTTTGAGCGGCGACAGCTCATAAAGATAAAAAAAGACGATAACCGCAAGCGCTTTTGGCACCACATCAATGATCGCCGACAGGACCAAAAGCCCCAGTGATAACGCTGTGTCGCGGGGTTGATACCAGGCTTTTTGGTAAAAAAAAGATCCGAAGGCTTCAACAAAAATGGCCAGCAGAAACGCCGGCAAGGCATACTGATGAATCGAATCCGCCGTCAACATTCGCTAAACGCTGTCATCAAACGCCCCTTTTATTGCGCGCAGCATCCTTTTTAATGTCCCCAGCCCGAGCCAGGGCGTCTTGAGACTGGACACCCACAACCGGCTGTGTCCTGCTCGACAGTCGGCCAACCGGCTCAGGCAACCAGAATTCTCCGAAGACATCCCCTAATCAGGCCGCTCAAAGCTTGCCCGCTACTCTAAACTAATGATTGTAAAGATTGTTCAAACATTTATACTTCGCGCCTTTCCCCTGGTCCTCATGCCAAACTCCGACAGGATACCATCCTTTGCTGAATACTGACGCGCCAACAACGTTCGAAACCCTCGAACTACCAACCAACCTCCTAACCACCCTAACCACCCTGGGCTATCAACACCCAACCCCGGTTCAGGTGGCCAGTATTCCGCACTTGTTGTCTGGCAAAGATCTACTGGGTCATGCACCAACCGGCACAGGAAAGACCGCCGCGTTTAGCCTGCCGTTGCTCGCACGAATTGACGTCCGTCGAAACACCACACAGGTATTGGTGCTGGCACCCACCCGAGAACTCGCAATCCAAGTCACCGCGGCGATAAAACAGTATGGCGCTGACTTAAAAGGCCTTAAAACGCTCTCTATTTATGGGGGTCAAGATTACGGTCCGCAGCTGCAACAGCTCCGGGCTGGCCAACATGTTGTGGTCGGCACGCCAGGTCGAGTCATGGACCATATTCGTCGAGGCACGTTAAAGCTTGATGGACTCGAGGCCCTCGTGCTCGACGAGGCCGATGAAATGCTGAAGATGGGTTTCCTTGAGGATGTCGAGTGGATTCTTGAACAAACGCCTAACACCCGCCAAATGGCCCTGTTCTCCGCAACCATGCCACGAGAAATAAAGCGCATTGCAAAGCGTTTTATGAAGTCGCCTGAGACCGTTTCGATTGAGGCGCTGATCGGCGCGAAAGCGATGATCAATCAACGTTACTGCATTATGGCCGCAAAGGAAAAACCGGACGCGTTGCAGAAATTATTGAATTTCGAAGCCTTCGACGCCGCCTTGATTTTCGTTCGCACCAAAGTGCAAACCGAGAGCCTTGCGGAAATTGTGAGTAAAAGCGGTCACAAAGTTGCCGCGATCCACGGTGATCTAGCCCAAAGCCAGCGCGAACAAATTATTAAGCGCCTATCCAAAGGCCAACTTGATATCGTCATTGCAACCGATGTTGCGGCTCGAGGCTTGGATGTCGAGCGCATCAGCCACGTGATCAACTTCGACGCGCCACATGATGCTGAAACCTACGTTCACCGGATTGGTCGGACTGGCCGAGCGGGTCGCAGCGGTGAGGCGATCATTTTTCTCAATAAACGCGAAGAACGCCTGATTCGCGGCTTGGAGCGCGAAACCCAAAACAAATTAACGCAATATCATCTGCCAACCGCTGCCATGATTCGTGAAAAGCAGTTGGCTGATTTCGCGGCGACGGTTAAAACCGCCGTTGAAGCCGGTGCCCGCGAAGACCTGATCGAGGTCATTGACCGGATCGCAAACGAACTGGAAACGGATCACTTAACCATTGCTGCGGTTTTGGCAAGCCAGTTGCTGCCGGAGCGGGCGAAGGACAACCGACGCGCCAAACCAGCGGCCGATCATCCCTCCTCGAATTTGAAAGAAGGATCCAGAACCCGCGCTGCGCCTGACTTGGTTACGCCACCAAAATCACAACCTGGCTTTTCCCCGTCGAAAGGCAAAGCCATTTTTCGAATTGAAGTGGGCCATGATCAATCGGTTGAGCCCGGCGAGATCGTCGGCGCTATCGCGAATGAAGGCGGTTTAAATGGCAAGGAGATCGGACAAATCCAGATCTTTGCAGACCACACTTTGCTCGAGCTGCCGAATGCGCTACCCAGAACGGTCTTCGTGACCCTCAAAAACGTTTGGATTCGAGGCCGACGCCTGAGCATCCACCGCTTGGATGCCGAGCAGGCGAATGCTCAAAAAGCGCGGAGCAAGAAGTCACCTCGGGCCGCTAAAACAGCGGCGCTTGGCAAGCCCAAGCCTGCCTGGCAGAAAGACAATGCAAGACCCGCGCCGAGACGAGAACGCCCGGCTGCAAAACCTGCTGAGTCCCGAGCGACTCAGAAAACCATCAAACGCCGCGCGCCAAAGCCTGCTGCCTCTTAACCCCCCTCAGGGGCCTCTTTATTGATCCAGGCCAATTGCGCTAAACTCTTGGCCTGACTTTGATCCAAAAACGTAAGGCACACCTGATGAGCGAAGCATTAGCCAATTCAGAGAACGAATCACAACCTATCCCAGACTTTAAACGACCCGGCGACGGCGAAAACGTCATCCCAGGCGAAATCCCAAATCCTTACGATATGCCTCTGGCCGACTTAAACCCCGTCAGTGCTCGACTCTTCAGCGAAGACAAACATTGGGATTATTTCAAGCGATTACGGGCAGAAGACCCAGTTCATTTCAATCAAACAGAACTTGCAGGACGGTACTGGTCTTTGACCGGTTATGATGAAATCAAACGAGTGGATTCTGATCACCACAATTTTTCATCAGCCCACGGTATTACCCTCGGATTCCCAATCGACGCCGAACTGCCTGAAGGCGCCCTCAACGTGAGCATGTTCATTGCAATGGACCCGCCGACCCATGATGTTCAGCGTAAAACGGTTTCCCCCGTTGTTGCGCCGAGCAATCTGGCCAAGCTAGAGGGGCTCATTCGCCAGCGCACACAATCTGTTTTAGACAGTATTCCTGTTAACCAACCTTTCGATTGGGTCGAGCTGGTTTCAATTGAACTGACAACGCAAATGCTGGCAACTTTGTTTGACTTCCCGTTCGAGGATCGACGCAAACTTACCCGATGGTCGGATGTCGCAACCGCCGTACCGGGCGCGGGCATTGTCGACTCGGAAGAGCAGCGTCGTGCCGAACTCATTGAGTGTTTGCAATACTTCACCCAACTTTGGGAGGAACGCAAGGTAAACCCCGGTAGCGATTTGGTTTCCATGCTCGCGCATGGTGAAGAAACCCACGATATGCAGCCGCTCGAGTTCCTCGGCAATTTGATCTTGCTCATTGTTGGTGGCAACGACACCACACGCAATTCCATGACCGGCGGCGTTTACGCGCTGAATCAATTCTCATCAGAGTTCGCAAAACTTAAAAGCAATCCAGCCCTGATCCCGAACATGGTCGCTGAGATCATCCGTTGGCAAACGCCGCTTGCTTATATGCGCAGAACCGCCAATCACGATATTGAATTGGGTGGTAAGGCCATCAAAGCTGGCGATCAACTGCTGATGTGGTATGTCTCGGGCAACCGGGACGAAACCGCGTTTGATCGCCCTAATGATCTCATCATCGATCGACCAAATGCTCGAGGCCACCTCAGTTTTGGTTTCGGTATTCATCGCTGCATGGGAAACCGGTTAGCCGAGATGCAACTGCGCATCTTGTGGGAAGAAATTCTCGAGCGCTTTGATGACATCCAGGTTTTGGCAGAACCGGACCGAACTTACTCTTCGTTTGTTAAGGGTTATACCAAGATGATGGTGACGGTGACGCCAAAATAGTCACGACGCCATTAACGCAACGAGGACACCCTGATCTTCGCAAGGTCTTCAGTCTAACTGAGCGCCTTGTTGTGCCACTTCAGTGACTTTTGGATGCATCGCCCGCTCTCCGCCCGGCTGATAAATCGACTGCGCGCGCGCCAAAACAGCTTCACGGTAATAGGCGACATCCTTAAATTCACCTTCGGCGTACAGACCCGCTTGGTCAAAGAAGTGCGATGAGGTTGGATCGCCGCTTTGTCCACCCGCTAATAAACTCTTTGCGCGCACCGTTTCGCCAAATTCAACCACCGCAACAAAACTATTCCCAGAAGCTCCATAGAGCTTTTCCGTACCCGCAAAACGTTTGGCACCAAAAGAGGCCAAAGCGCCCCATCGTCCGGATCCGAAACCAATGGCTAGACTCGTTCGCTCATCATCATGCGGCTGTAAGATATCGCCTGTTAAACGCTGCAGTCGATTCACCTCGCCCCATGGCTGTCGCCAATCGCCATAGCGCTGCGTGAGATCGTTTAACGTTCGCATCAACACTAAAATTCGTTCGCTCGGCTCAGAGCCCGTTCCAAAATAGTTGATCAGCGCCATCTCGCTCAAACCATCTGGGCGCTCTCCCATTGCAAGATACTGTAAGCCATAAAAATGGGCGAGGGTCATAGCGACGCTGTCAACGGAACTCCTTCGATCCCACGCTGCCAAGACCTCAGCGGCTGCCTGCACCTCGGGCGACACCACATCTGCTTCGGCAACCGCGGCAACCAGGCCAGGAATCAACTGTTCAAACCCAGGCAAATACGAATCATAAGCGGCCTCAAGCAGGCTTTCGAGCGTCCAATTTTGCGATTGCTTTAAAAGATTGACCGCATGAATTCCTCGAAAATTTTCTGCATCCGGCGCCATATAGACGGGGTAGTTACTTGGATCTGGACTCTCGGCGCCCGCTGCCGTAAACGGCGTTGAGTTACAGTTTTGAACCCACCCATTTACCGGGTTAATGACGTACACCAACTCCTCGAGCTCATGAACACCTTGCCAGTCCGTCGCCGGATTCGCCCCGGGCACCGGTTGACTATAGTCAAAGGCCGGGTCGCGCCGCGGTACAAAATTACCGTGGAAGTAAGCAATATTATTATCGGCATCGGCGTAAACCGTGTTGTTCGAGGAGTTACGCCGGATGGCCATCATCTCCTGAAAACCCGCTAATCCTTGTTGCTTGGTTCGAACAAACGATTGAATGAGCGCCGGCACAGGATCCCAATTCATCGCGGTCGCCACCCAATGTCCACCACTTTCACCGGTAATGGGGCCATGATGGGTCCGATTCAACGTAACGGTGCGCGCCTTTAAGGTTTGACCATCGCGGTAGTTCAGCGTTTCTTGTATTTGGGTGACCCGTTTGAACACATCACCATACCGGTAAACGAGTACGCCATCTCGCTCGAGGACCTCTTCTAAAAATTCATCCATGAAATCCAATCGCGTCGAGGTGTGCATCCAGCCAGTTCTTTCGTTGAAGCCCTGATAGATGAAAAATTGGCCCCAGGTCACGCCCCCATAAGCATTGAGCCCTTGCTCGCTCACCACATGTGCCTCGCCTCTAAAGTAAAAAGAGGTATGCGGGTTGATGAGAAACAATGGATTGCCGTTCTGGGTTAACTGAGCCGCGATCGCGATCCCGTTACTGCCACGCGGCTCTTCAAATTGACCCACCTCAGCCAATGTTTGGGGGTGAGAATCTAACGCCGCCGCTCCGATGACACTGGGCAAATCATAAAAAGCCCGTATCCCCGCTAAAGGAACGCGCTCGATATCCCCACCGATCGAGCCCTCACTGAAAAACAAGGGCATCCAGGGTTCAAAGCGGGTCAGTAATTTCGGTGCCACTTCGGGATGGGTTGCGAGATAGTAATTCAACCCATCCGCGAAAGCCCTGGCACAGCGCCTGCAGCCATTCTGGCGCCCCAGCATAGGCCGCTTTTGCCTCATCGAGTGTCATAAACAGACGCGCTCGAATATCGCTCGCGAGTGCCGCTTCGCCTTCGATTTCTGCCAGCCGACCGATGGCCCAAATATAATTTTGCTCGATCCTTGGAAAATCGTCCTCAGCCTGCGCGTAGAGCATTCCAAAGACCGCATCGGCATCGGTCTTGGCATAGATATGCGGCACACCAAAATCGTCTCGAATAATTTCGACCCGGCGCGCCCGATCTTGCCAAGCACGAAGCTCGGCGGACTGCTCCGGGGCATTCGATGGCCCCGAACGCGACAGGCAACCCGATATCAAAAAGCTCAATAGGATCAATAAACAGGGCGCAGATCTCATAGTGCTTCATCCGAGGAAAACGAGTTACCATACTACTCCGGTCGGCAGCCTGCGCCTCAAAAAATTTTCGCTTGTCGCCGGCATCCGATGAGACCGCCGCATTACCGAACCTGCAGCAATCGAACCAATATAAAAGGAGACGCATATGAAGATTGGCTTATTTGGCATCAACATGAATCATCTCGCCCAGCCCAAAGAAGCTGCAATCATCGCGCAACATGCCGAAGCCTTAGGCTTTGAATCTCTTTGGACTGGCGAGCATGTGGTGCTGCCAGACCCAAGACAAGCGCCTTCACCCGCCGACCCCGATACGCCCATGGCGCATCCGCCCGCTTTTTTAGCCTATCTCGCCGCCTTGACCTCAACCATCAAACTGGGCACGGGTATTACGCTCGTGGCGCAACGCAACCCCGTGGTCCTCGCTAAAGAAATTGGCACGCTAGACCTCATTACGGAAGGCCGGTTGCTGTTCGGTGTTGGCGCAGGTTATCTTCATCAGGAATTTGAGGCCCTTGGCGTGGATTTCGACAGCCGAGGTCCGCGCACGGATGAAAGCATCGATGCTATGCGAGCCCTGTGGCGAGATCCGAAACCAAGTTTTCAAGGAAAGTACTATCGGTTCGATGGCATCCAAGCGCAACCTCGCCCCACTCGGCCTGAAGGCCCGCCCTTGCATGTCGGCGGCGCAAGCCCAGCTGCCCTGCGACGAACCGTCACAAAAGGCCATGGCTGGTACGGGTTTGCAATGGACGTCGCAACTGCTGGTAAAACCATCGCGCGGCTCAGAGCAGCTGAGGCGCGCCATGAACGCCCGAATTGGCTAGGTGATATTGAGATCAGTGTTACGCCGCCCAAGCCACCGACGAAGGCGATGGTTGAAGACTATCGAGCCCTTGGCGTGTCACGCGTCATTCCAATGCTCGGATTTTACCCGCAGGTGTCGATGATGTTTGATCTCGAAAAGCTCGCAGCCGAACTGATTCAAAGCTGAGTTATTGGCAAGCCTGGGCGCCAAAGGTTTCATTGGCATCTTTGGTCTGCTCAACTAAGCCCAGAAACGTAATTTTAGGCCGGTGAATCCAATTACAGACAACCTTAAATTGGAAACCAGGCAATCCGCTAATAGGAGGGAAGCAGCATGATTGATTTAACAGGAAAAGTCGCCGTCGTCACCGGCGCGAGCAAAGGCATCGGCAAAGGCATTGTCGAAGGTCTGTGCGAGTATGGTTGCACGGTCTACTTTACCGGCCGCAGCACCAGCCCAAAGGTTCCGCCCGCGCCCATGACCATTGAAGCCACCGCCCGCTCCGCCAATCAGCTCGGCGGCAAAGCGATTCCGGTTTGTCTGGATCACAACGATGATGCAGCGGTTGGCGCCCTCTTCGAGCGAGTTGATCAAGAGCAAGGTCGTTTGGACATTTTGGTTAACAACGTCTATCAGATCCCCAACCCCCCAGCGATGAACAAGGGCTTTTGGGAGCATCCAATTTCGGTTTGGGATGATCAGTGCGGGGTTGGCCTTCGAGGCTATTACACAGCCAGTGTGTTCGCAGCCCCCCTTATGATCCGGCGCCAACAGGGCCTCATCGTAAACATCTCGTCGCGAGGCGGACGGGAATATGTATTCAGCGCGAGCTACGGCGTCGGAAAAGCAGGGGTTGACCGAATGGCACAAGATTTTGCCCTTGAACTCAAACCTCATGGCGTCTCAGCCGTGTCCCTCTCACCGTCTAAGGTTAAAACCGAGTTCATTCTGGAAATGGTTGCAGCAGGAAAAATGTCGCTGGACAGCAATGATGCGCAATCGGTTCGACTCAGTGGCCGCGCAGTCGCGGCCCTCGCCACGGATTCGGCGTTGACCGAACTCAGCGGGCATATTCTGACCGTGACCGAGGTTCAAAACCGCTATAACCTTATTGATCCAGATTAGACTGCCTCGCCCGAGGTACGACTCGCGTCTTCGACAAAGAACGACAGGACCGCGTCGTTAATCAGCGCTCTGAGGGCTGGGCGCGAGACCTCACCCGACAGACCGAAGCGCTTTGCCAAGTTTGAAAATTGCGGGGCATCGGAATAATCAAAGTGTTTGGTGCCCGCTTCTAACTGTTTCTGGCCCAAAGGGGACGCGCTCAAAAACTTATCCAACTTTTTGTAATTCACTGGATCATCCCAAGCCGCCTGTCCCAGATAGTAAAACGGCTTGGGCGTGCCGGCGGTAATCACCTCGGGCGGCACCGGCACCATCCAACCATCTAAAGCCATCGACTTAGCCACTCGAGCGTCTTGCACAGCCAACATCAGCGCTGTGGCGCCGCCGAAGGAATGGCCAAACACGCCGACGTCGTCGGTTGCAATATTGGCCCACAAGCTACCCGCCTCAACACTACGGCGGGCGATTTCATCAAGGACGAAACAAGATCCGCGACCCGAGTTTTCAACTGGGGTAATCGAAAAGCCCAAAACGCATCCCCCGTCCGATTTTCGGTGTCCGATGACCGATAATCTGCAACCGTCCCATCGGCAAAAATGGTCAAATAAGCGTCATAGGCGTGATCGACACTGATTACGATAATCCCGTGACTGGCCAAGAGCTCGGCTTGGATCGTGTTCTGGTTCTTCATGCCACTTAAGCCATGGGAAAACAAAACCAATCGGCCGCTTTTGCGCCTGCCGTAACACGGCGCATTTAACATCGAGTTGGTTTGCACTCGCTGCATATGCGCGACCATGAACCGCGGCAGACCCGACTGGTACGAAATCATATCCAGACGCCGTTCTGGATGATCCAGGTAAGGCTGCCGGAGCGAATCATCGCTTGCTTCTGCCGGATACCAAATCTGGCCAGACAAGCGGCGTTTGTCACTTGGGTCCTCGGTGAACGGCTCCTCACGCGCCTCATCGACCCACTCAAAAAACTGCGTGCCGACGGCGTGGGGACCTGAAGGCACCGGCAGATCATCCAAAGGGAACACTTTCGATACCAGGGTAGAGCAGCCCGACCCGAGCAACCCCAAAATAACCGCGGCAATTGATTGACGTTTCATCATCATCCTTGTTTCTCTCAAAGTGTCTCGTCGCTGATTTGGACGCAGTCGAAAAACCGCCTTACACCGCACAAGCTGTTATTCCCGTTTTACGGTATTCAGCGCGATCAGGATGGCGCGGTCGAGCATACAGAAAAATGACAGGCACCGACACTGGCCCGCAACGAGCGTTGCGGACAACCGCCGCTCAATGCCAGGCAGATCTAACTTTTTCTGTCGAGAAACCACGCGGCGCGGTGAAAACCAGACCGAACTGTCGCCGATGCGGGCTGTTTACTCTGCCCGAACCGCTTGTTTTGGATTACCCCAAAGCGACGTAATCACCTCTTGGCCAATCACCCAGAACACGGCGTCCTCATGCAAGATCGAGCGCTGCTCACCCCAAAGCGATAGGCCATCCTCTTCTGCCACAGAGAGATAACCCGGCGTGGTCAGCGTCAAAGCAGCTAGGATCAGCTGGATTATTGATCTCGAACAAATACAACCGCGAAACCCATTGCCAACTATCCTTTAAATAGCCCTCAACGGGAATCGCCATACGATGCTGATCCTCTGCACGGCGCCAATAGGTGAACGCTTTGCGGTTCCATTCTGCCGGCGAGTAGCTGTAATCCATCGTGCTGTCGAGCGCTATGGCGCCAAGGGATAATGGCGCGGTTAAATCTGCGACATCAAAAAACTCGATTTTCGCCAACTGATCAATTTGGCCGATACCCATCAATACCGATTCGCTCACAGGGTGGAGAAAGTTAGAAAACCCTGGGATCTCCAAAGTGCCAGCAATCTTCGGATCGCTTGCGTCCGTCAGATCAATCACATATCAGGGGATCTGTGCGCTCAAAGGTCACAAGGTATCCTCGATCCCCCATGAACCGAACCCCATAGAGGTCTTCATTGGGTTTACCCAACTCGTCAGGCCGTTGGTCATTCGGCAACTGGCCTACGATGCTTAACGCCGGTTTGTCGCTCGAAGGTTCGAGCACATACAGGGTATGGTCTATCCGGTCATCGACATCATCCATCCAGCGGGTTAGTACTGTCCTTAGGGTCCCGCCCCTGGCATTCAACCGGTAATCACGGTTGTCCCCCAAGAACAATCCGCCCAGAAGTCGACTCGAGCCTACGTAAGGCAAACCGTCTGCGAGTTGAAACTGATGAATCAGGGTTTCAGACTCACCAATTTCCGCCTCCCACAGCCCGGCAGTGAAGTACAAGCTGGTCGTGGTTAGGTAGACCCCATCGATCGACTCAAGCAAGCACATGGCGTCGATCACCTCAGCAGAATCCGGGTCAATTTGTAGGACAAGGGTTAAAATAGGATTGCCCCGCGCCTCGGGCGCTGCATCATCCTCCGGGTTGATGGCATAGCACTGATCATAGGTGACCGGCGTTAGAACCTCACCATCGCGCTCAATCACCGGTAGAAAATCTGCGGGCTCGAGCGCCTCCAACAGATTCTGATTCTGGTCGATCTCTGACTGATTTGCCGGGTAGTAATTCAGCCCATCGATCGCAGGTGTGTGCCGGGTCACGAGGAAAATACCAGCGCCGGTACGACGACTGTTCACCAACGCGCCCTCAACCCGAAAGCTGTGACGGGCCGAAAAATTCTCGTCAAGATCAAAGCTCTCAAGCCCGACAGATTGATTCCGCCATTGCTCGGGTCTGGCAAATTGATCGCCGTGTCGTCCCCACCAGGCGGTACTGGTTAAAGCGATCAGCGTTCTGTCGACCAAGAACAGCCCCTCGACACTCTGATCCTCAGCAAGCGGAATTCGATGGGTTTCTTGCGCCAAGCCGTTTACCGCGTCGGTTGTGAGGACGCGAATCCCGCGCACAGGCGTTTCAAGAACATCCCCCGCACCGTCAGTTGAATCGGTCGTTGTGCCTTCAGCGCCCCCGTCATCTGAACCACCGTCGTCGAGGCCATCGAATGCAACCTCATCTTCAAACATCACGCAACAGTCCATGCCGCGGCTGGGCGCAATAAACAACTGTGAACCGTTGTATTTGACCACGTCATACTCATCAACATTGGCCTCTAGCGTGTAGGTGGTTGTAAACGCAACGGTTTCGGTACCGCCAGAGGCGTCTCCCATCGGGGCACCCTCCCCGCCAAAATCGCCGCCATCGGTTTCACCACCAGTGTCACCGCCAGTGTCACCGCCAGTGTCAGAGTCACCGCCAGCGTCACCATCGCTGCCCCCATCCGAACCCTCACTTGAAACCGTTCCGTCCCCGGCTAGCAGGGCGCGGTCGGACGAGCTGGGATCAAAGCCAGCGGCAATCGTTCTGCTTGAACTGCTCTGGACTCTCCAGGGCGATCAATAGGCCTTTGGGCGGTGGCTCAACGGTGCCGCCACCGCCGCTCGGTGGCACAGCAACCGGTTGCGTCGTGATCCCACCGCCACCGCCGCAACTGGTCAGTGCCGCTAATAAAATGAGCAGAAAGCCACCAACGGCCCGAGTGGAATTGTGACTGCAAGATTTAACACTTAAAAAATCCTATTTTGAGGAATATACCGGAGTTTAATAACCGCTCGATGGAACGCAACCCTAACCCAGCTTTGCACGCGCGTTGAATTCAGGATCTTGCGCTCAAAGTACTGCCCTATTGTCACAGCATCAGGCTGCAGCGCGCGGCCCTTTACCGGTTCGCTTTGCAAAGATTGACAAGCCCTGTGACCGGCTGGTCAACTCCCTAAACTGAGAATGACTGCAGGAGCGCCTTTATGGCCATCGACATCAATGGCATCGCGCATATACAGCTCACCGTCGCGCGAAATTGTGGCGCCCTCGAGTTCTGGGCCCAGCTCTGCGCTTTCTTAAACCTTGAAACCCTAATTCAGGGTGAGGACGTTCTGTATTGCATTGGTGGCCGGACTGGGATCTTAGTCCGAGAGGCGCCAGCCGACAAAGCAGACCAAGTCTTTGACGAGGATACGCCAGGGCTCCATCATTTTTGCTTTAGAGCCCGGTCAATCGAAGACGTCGACGCGGTTGGCGCCTTCGCAGCGGACACGCTCAACGCCAACTATCCTGCGCGCCGCGTCCCTGTCAGAACACTTTGCGCCCGGATACTACTCCGTTTTGTTTACCGATCCCACCGGGATCCGCATCGAGGTCAATTTCGTCCCCGGCCAAGGCCATTTTGGGAATACCGGGCGCCTTGGCGAAGGCGGCCCTGGCCCGGCGACGCGCTACGGCGATTTTGGCTTGGACGACTGATGACGACCAACTGGCACATTGAAAACTGCCTCATCATAAGCCTTAACCCAGACCCAGCGCGATCAAATAGATGGGTTGATGATGCACCTGCAGGAAACAGAACGCGCTTTGAGTTCTGATCGCGCAATCGGCGATGCCATGGCACAGGGGCACATCAATTACCTACTTGGACCTTGCCGCAATCCAGCGCAGGCGCCTTCTTTATTGCAATCACAGCCCAGCAAGTCATCGGCTTTTGTGTCGTCATTCTTACCGAGGAAGCTGCAGTGCGACCTACATCTTTTAGACCATCTTTAAGCTGGCCGGCGAGGTGACCGATTTGGTCGTTGACCCGAATCACCGAAAGCGCGGCATTGGCCGGGCCCTCATCCACGCCGCATCAGCGCACTGCCAAGCGCGCGGTGTGCGTCAGCTAAAGCTAAAAACCCTCGCTCAGAATGTGCCCGCAAGAAGCGCCTTCGAGGCGTTGGGGTTTCGCCCGCACGAGGTCATCCATACCATCGATCTTTGAAATACAGACGACCCTCTCGGCCCAGTACACGCTCAATTCGGACTGAGTCCTATTTGCGAAATCGGCTTTACCGCAATAACGCATGACGATCACATCATGATGACAGCCCAGGAGGAGATCCTAGGTCGCCAGTCGCGCCGGCAGGTCATGAATGATTTCCCCCACGTTGAGCAACTGACACACCCCCCAATATCGCGGCGTGGTGGCCGCAACGATTGAACGCTCGGTTTCACCGCCGCCGGCAAGAAAGTTTCCAACCATGCTGGCAAAGCCAAACAAGAGGCAAGCCGATAGCTGCAGGTCCTCATTAAGATCGGACAGCGCATAGTCATTGACGCCACCGGCGACTAATGCGGCGTGATAGTCTTTGATCATGTCGGGCCCCACGTCGAAGAGTTCAGCGGGTTCAATCGAGTTCGCAAAGAAGTACATCAAATCGTAGGCCCCAGGTCCCGAGGCGGCAAGCTGCCAGTCGTACATCCGAGGCTTTCCGGTGACCGGATCAAAACAAATATTCTCCATCCGAGCATCGCCGTGCAAGAGCGTTTTGGGGCGATTTTTCGAGAAATACTGAAAGATCGGCCCCGCCATTTGATTCCCGGGCCCAAACATCGGATACATGGCCTTGGGAATAAGGTCACTGAAATCACCTTCAAATAGCGGCCAACCTGAGGCAATACTGGGCTCATAAATCGGCGCCCAATCTGAAAACTGATACAGCGCATTGGGTTGATCAAGCGCTGGGGCGTTCCAAAATTGCGCATGCATCGACGCCAAACCGCGCACGGCAAGGCCAGCATCAGAAATTGATAACCCATCAAGCTGGCTAACGAATCGAGCGCCCATCAGATCCTCAATCAAGATCAGATAATCGCCTTGTCCAGAGATGTCCGCGCCGCCATAAAACCGCGGTGGCTGCAACGGGCATCTGTCTGAAAAAGCTTCATAAAACCTAAGCTCGCGCTCATACGCCAAGAGCCCCTTGCCGGTTTCGAGATTCGCCGCGCGTAAAGTTGGAAATTTAGCAATAAGGGTTGCAGGGCCTTGACCTGGCGCCCGCCAGTCAAGCTGGATTCGAACAATGTCACCCAGAAACCCCGCCGTTTCACCAACCGGTTCGCAGCGGTAGCCAATTATTGCAGGAGAATCGTCTGAGGTCGGCGACTGGGGTGCCAGCATCGCATTCAACCATGGCAAGGTAATTTCACTTCCAGATTTTGGGTGATGGTCCGTCATAAAAACCTCCTTATTTTCACAACCAACAGTTTTTCTTAAAACCCTATCCAAGCCTCACTTTTATCACCATCGCCGCCGGTTTTTCAATCCACCACGCAATTCACTGAAGGTTCGGGTTCTTGCCCGCCCTAACCGCCGCGCAAGCGCAGACCTGCTTTTTCATAGCAGGCATCAATCACCGTCAATTGCTTCACCGCATCCTTTGCATCCGTCCAAAGCGACTGACCGCGCTGAACCGCGCCTAAAAAGGCATCGAGTTGATAAGCATAGCTTGCGCGTTGATCAAAGGTTAGGCGGCGACTGCCACGGATCCCGGTCACGATGAGTTCATGACCCAGCTGCGGCACCAGGGGATTGCGTACGATCATCTGGCCTTTTGAGCCAACAACCTCAACAACCGCCTTAAAGTCGACATCCGCTTGCATGCTACCGGAAATCGTTGCAGTCGCACCAAGCTCGAAGGAAAGCCACGCCTTCATTTCAACGTCGACCTGGTCAGGATCGGTCATCGCCGTTGCGCTCACTACAACCGGTTCGGCTTGCATGAGCTGGCGAACCCAGCTGACGGGGTAGCAGCCAATATCCATCAGCACGCCACCCCCAAGGCCATAGTTTCGGCGAATATCATCGTCCGGGATCGGGCCCTTGACTTGAAAGATCGCATCGAGATGTTCAACCACCCCAATTTCTCCGGTCTGGATCACCTCAACCGCCGCATCAAATAAGGGGTGATACCGATAATGAAAGGCCTCCATCAACACCAACCCGCAAGCGCTTGCTTGGTCGCGCATTTTCACAGCTTCGGCTGTATTCGACGCCAATGATTTCTCACAGAGCACGTGCTTACCGGCAGCCAGCGCCTTTAAAGTCCAGTGTGCATGCTCAGAGATCGGTAACGGCACATAAACAGCATCAACCAAGGGGTCATCTAGGACCGCTTGATAATCACGATGGACAACCGGGATATTGTGTTGTTTTGCGAATGCCGCTGCCCGGGTGGCATCCCGCGCCGCAACACACCGAACGCTGACAACCGGCTCAGCGCTAACCGGCGCCAGCAGTGCCATGGGCGTGATCTTCGCCGCACCCAACACGCCAAAATTGAACGTCACCCAACTGCCGTCATGAACCGGGCATTCATATGGAGATAAGCGTTTGGATTAGGATGCTTCGCCCAAATGGCTTGCCATTCCGGCGAGCTTGTCCAACTTGAATTCGCCTTGCGTTCGTCCATGCTCTCCCACCGAATGATCCAGCAAACGTTGGCCTGGCCATGGGGCGACACCTTTGGGTCGGTGCCACCGACTTCTGCATCGATCCCTGCATCCATCCAAAACTCCAAGACATTTAAATTGGCCTTTAACCAGGGACCGGCAAGGTCCTCGGCCCAAGTTTTGTAGGCGGGGTAATCTGCCTGGTTGATGGTGTAATCTCGAATTTCAAAAATGGGTTGGGTCATGACGTTATCTCACTGTGGCTTGGTTTCAATGTAGCATGAACTCGAACGCCTGCGCGCAATCAATTACGCATCAGGGCGCTGAGCAGGCCGGCGCTTTCACAATCACAGAATTTAGGGGTTGACCCCGTCACCCATTAGCAACCTAAGGCGCTCTACCGCTCGCTTGATTGACGATTTTCTGAGTCTTTTTACGTCTTGCACTCAAAACCGCTGTCCTTCAGTACCGCCTCGCCCCCGTGGCAGCCCAGCGTCCTCGCCTGGGCTTAAATGATTAAAAATTTTGCTGACCATCGCAGCAAAACCCAGCACCCGCGGCAAACCCTGCCAAGGACTTCGCGACCAGGCTAACCAACGCTTAAGGACATTGCCAATCTGACGCGGACATGATTAAGTCGAGGATCAACATCGCGCGCACATGGCCCATCATCTTGATGCGGCAAGGGGTGCATCTGCGACCACCAATGGGGAAGGATACTGTGTTTCAACGGCTGTTTTTAAGGAGATCCCCCAGCCTATTTTTTGACGCGCTAGCGCTTCTTGGCTGCGTCGTCTTTGGGGTATTCGTTTTATGGCACCTCGGCTACTTCACGCTCTTGCTTGAATCCGATCGGAGTTATTTATCCCTGGTTATTTTAACCCTTTATGCCCTTACGACGGCCTACTGGCTCACGCAATGTCACCGCCTCGGAGCCTTGCAAGCCGCGGTATCTGCGCTGACCGCACCCTCGGGCGACAATGCCGCTCAGCGCGTGGCCGGCTACCTTGCGCTCCAGCGCATCATTCTGGGTCTGCCCGAGGACCAAGCGCCCAGCAGCCCGCGCTCGGTTGCAAGCCTCGCCGATCAGTTACAGAATCCCCACGCCTTTGGCTATTTTGTGAGCGATCTGTTGCTGAAACTCGGGCTGATGGGCACCGTCATTGGCTTTATTTTGATGCTCGGACCCATTGCGGAAATTAAGCAGTTCGAACCGGCTTTGATGCAACAATTGCTGACTGCTATGAGCGGCGGTATGGCAGTCGCTCTGTACACAACGCTTACCGGCTTGGTGACCAGCACCCTGATCAAAAGCCAATACCATCTAGCAGATCATGCGGTGGTGCAGATTATCAATACTTTGGAAGGGCTCGAACCCGCAAAAGGCTCGCAGGATGCGTCACCCCAGCCTTAACCGGCATCATCAGGAAGAGGTTTTCACGGACTTATTGTTCAACGCCCTGCTCGGTTTTGTCTTTATGTTTGCAATGGCCTTTCTGCTAATCAGCGATCCCGAAAAGCAAGGCGATATCGAAACCAAAGCAGAGATGCTGATCACCGTGCGTTGGGCCGACCAACATCCCGATGACGTGGATGCCATTGTAGAAGACCCCAACGGCGATATTATTTGGTACTACAACCGGGATTCAGGCCTCATGCATTTGGATCGAGATGATCGGGGCGTGTTCGCAGATCAAATCGAGCGCGGCGGCGAACGTATCATCAATCCAATCAATCAAGAGACCGTCACCCTACGCGGGATTCAGTCGGGCGAATATGTCGTCAACCTGTTGCACTATAAAGCCAATTACCAAACCCCGTTGCCCGTCACCGTTAAAGTCGAACGCCTGAACCCCAAGGTGAATTTGGTCTACTACGGCGAACATTTTTTAACCGGCGCTGGCCACGAACTCACCGCCATTCGGTTTAGCCTTGATGTTGAAGGCAACGTCATTGACTTAAACCAACTGCCGAAAGCCTTGGTGACGCACTCTAAGGTCAAGCAGCAATGAGCGCCCAAACCATATTAATCATTTGCTACCTGTTGCTTGCCGTTTTGGTGCTGCTCAGCCTTAAGCATTCGAGCCTTGCTCGACCCTTCAAACTGGCCCTCGTCGTCATCACAAGTGCGTTTTATATGGTCACTTGGTTCCACATTTCAGGCTCTGCTGGGATGGGCCAGCCCAGACCCGATGCCAGACACCTTTCGAGTGCACTGGATTCATATTGAGGAACCCAACAAAGCACAAGGCGACGCCGGCACCATTTATTACTGGGTCTCGGCCTTGGACGATGCCAATCTTATGAGCAGTCCACCCAGAGCCCATCGAATTCCTTGGACGATTGATGCAGCAGAAGCCGCGCAAGATGCCAAAAATCGCCTGGACGCCGGTGAGCTGCTGAACGGTCGAATCAGTCACAATGTGCTGGATGGCGAAAAGCCCGGGGACGAAGAACCCCCAGCGGGCAAAGGGCAAACACCCGAAGGCCATGATCACGAGCGACCCGCCTTTGAGTTCACAACGGTCGCGCCGCCCACCCTGCCTGAGAAAACGGTCCCGATTCAATAAATCCCGATAACGAAACACCTGCCTTAAGTGCTTTCATATCGACAGGCCCTGAACACGCCGCCAACCGCATTGATTAAAAAAGATCGACGACGCTCAAACGCAATTTAGTCGCCGCCTGTCATCCACGTCATTTGCGGCAGTTCTTTTTCGCCGGCAGCAACCAACCGATCTTCTTCGGCGCGCGCCAAGACATAGTTCATGACATCACCCGATTGATCTCGCGTCAGCACATCGCCAAAACCCGCCATGCCGGCAGCAGAATACAGCCCGTCAATCACGATCTGATCCCAGATCGCGAGGGTCTCATCGTTCACGCGTCGCAAGTCTGCAATGGCGCCACCGGATCGAACCAGAAAGCCATGACACACGGCGCAATTTTCGTTGTAGGCTATTTCGCCTCGCGCGATGCTGACGGTATCAATGTCTTTGAGATCCCGCTTTGGAATGCTGCGATCTCGCACTGTGGGTGCAGGCAGTGCAGCCTCCCCACCCACCTTAAAGACCAAGAGCCGGCCTTCGTTGCTGTAGGTGAGTGACGCATGCTCTGCCACTGGTGGTAACGGCTCACCCCCAAACAAGTCGCCGCCACCTGTACCGGTCAGCACGGACACGTACTGCACGCCATCGAGCTCAAAGGTGATCGGCGGCGCAAGCATCGACGTGTAGGTATTGAATTCCCAAAGCACCTCACCGGTCGCCTTATCGTAAGCGGTGAACATGCCAAGCGCATTACCTTGAAACACCAGACCGCCCTCGGTGCCCAAAACCCCGCCATTCCAATAATGCGGAATCTCAACCACCCATTGATCCTCACCCGTTAGCGGGTCGAAGGCTTTAAGGTATCCCTTAGGCGTGGGTTGTTCTGCGATATTGTCTAAGATCACTTGCGCTAAGCGGCCGAACTCAAGCCCCGTATTCCAACCCTTGGGCTTGTGTTTATAAACGCCGGTCTCTTTCCATTCAGACGCCATCTCAAAAAATAACGGGTTATCTTGCGCGGGAATATAAACCAGGCCTGCAGCTTCATCGACCGACATCGCTTGCCAGTTGTGCGCCCCCAATGGGCCTGGCAGGACCCATTTGCCTTTTTCACTGTAGTCAAGGTCTGGGTTTTCAACAGGCCGGCCGGTTTCCAGATCAACATGCGTTGCCCAGGTTACCGTTGCATACGGATTGGCAGCGAGTAATTCGCCGTCCGAGCGGTCTAGGACGTAGAAGAAGCCGTTTTTAGGGGCCTGCAGAAGCACTTTGCGGGGTTCGCCCTCAATCTCAAGCTCCGCCAAGGCCATGTCCTGAACCGCCGTATAGTCCCAATTGTCGCCCGGCGTTGTTTGGTAGTACCAATTCATCTCGCCGGTGTCGGCATCTAACGCCACAATCGAGGAAAGAAATAAGTTATCGCCCCCCCCTGGTGACCGGATCACCCGCGTCCAGGGTGAGCCATTGCCAACGCCAATATACAACTGGTTAAAGTCCGGATCATAAACGATTGAGTTCCAGACGGTGCCGCCACCGCCGATCTTCCACCATTCTCCGCCTTTCCAGGTCTCAGCCGCCATCTCCATTTCAGGGCTCTCGAAAGGCAGGTTGGGATCCCCGGCACCGTATAGAACCGCCAGACTTGATCGCCTGACACCGCGTCATACGCTGTGACGTACCCTCGAACGCCATACTCAGCGCCGCCATTGCCGATATAGACCTTGCCATTGGCGACGCGCGGCGCGCCGGTGATGGTATAAGGCTTATCGCGATCTACTAAAGTGTCGATCTTCCAGATTTCGGCGCCCGTGCCCGCATCCAGCGCGATGAGGTGACCGTCCAAGCTGCCAACGTAAACTCGGCCCTGGTAGACGGCGACACCCCGGTTCACCACGTCACAGCAAGCCCAACGTGCCCATTCGCCTGGCACTTTCGGATCATAAGACCATAGGGTTTCACCGGTTCTGGCATCGACGGCGTGAACGCGGCTCCAAGAGGTCGTGAAAAACATAATCCCGTCAACGACAATTGGGGTTGCTTCTAGTGCACGGTTGGTCCCCATATCTTTAAACCAAGCCAGTCCAAGATCGCTCACGGTTTCGCGATTGATTTGGGTCAAGGGTGAAAAGCGCGTCTCGCCATAGTTCCGGCCGAATGACAACCAATTACCGGGCTCTTCATCGGCCGCAATGATTCTCGCATCGTCGATTAAACCAACGGTCGGCTCTGGCGTTGTTACCCCTGGCGCAGCCCCAATCGATTCGGGGCTTGGTCCGCCATCGTTCGATAAAAAATAAATCGCGGCGCCGATGACCGCAACGCCAATGACTAAAAGGCCCTTATTCACAATCGCTTCTCCTACTTGATCTCAATCGAGGATACGGCTTGTGATCTACGATGACAATGGTCAATCACGGCCTAAAACGCGCTGCTTTTGATTGCTTATTTTCGATTGCTTCCTATACTTGCCTCGCCCCAGCCAGCGCTGGTCATCGTGATAGGAATGGCCTTGAAAACGACTTTTGCCAAAGACCCGGTTGTTGACCGTTCGCTGCGCGCATCGATCAAGGATGGCGTCTTTTTCTCGACCATGGTTGGCACCAGTGAAAGCTACTTTGGCGCCTACGCTGTGCTCCTCAAAGCCTCAGCGCCCCAAGTCGGACTCCTTGCGTCCTTGCCGCCCTTGCTGGCCGCTTTTGGTCAAATCATATCGGTCTGGGCAAGCCACCGGCTTGGCTTTCGTAACCCAATCATTGTTGGCGGCGCGCTCATTCAAGTTCTTGCTTTGGTGCTGCTGATTGTGTTGCCAGACGTCGGACATACCACTTTCCCACTGTTGCTCGCTGCCGTCGTGTTGTACTTCGTGGGCCCTAATATTGGCGCGCCACTTTGGGCAGGACTCATGGGACAGCTGGTTCCGGAGTCTAGTCGAGGTCGCTTCTTTGCGCGCAGAACCCGATTATCAACCATCGCGTCGTTTAGCGGCTTGATCATCGCCGGTGCCCTACTGCAGTGGTTCGATCAGCTCGATCTCGCACGATACGGCTTCGCCTGTGTTTTCGCCATCGGTTTGACCGCCCGATTGATCTCGGCCTATTACCTCAGCCAAGTTCAGGATCCGCAGAAACAACTGCCTAATCCAGCCGCCGCAACCAGCGCCGCTGCGTTTCCATCAATAAAGCAAATCGCCGCAGATGCGGCCTACTTAAGATTTACGGCTTTCTTTGCCATGATGCAGTTTTCTGTCGCAATCTCTGGACCGTTCGTTGTGGTCTACCTGCTCACGACGCTACAGTACTCCTACTTGGCGCTCACCCTGAATACCGCCGCATCCGTTCTTGTTCAGTTCATTGTGCTGAGCCGATGGGGCCGGTTATCGGACCTGTTCGGCAATCGCATTATTCTCAGAGTCACCGGGTTTTCCATCCCATTTGTGCCGCTGCTTTGGACGCTCAATGATCACTTTATCTATCTCATCGGTCTGCAGATGCTAAGTGGGCTCATTTGGTCCGGTTTTTCCCTGAGCGCAAATAACGCGTTATTCGACTTAACGACAGGCAGCTGGCCGCACAGGGCGCGTCGCCCTGCACAATTTACTGTCGAGCTTCGCGGTCTTTTCCGGTGCTGCGCTCGGCAGCCTCATCTTACTAAACTGGTCTTTGATTCAACCCCATCTAATGGGTCTTATGACCCTGCCAACCCTCACCTTTACCGGCGTCTTTTTAGCCTCGGCAATGCTTCGACTCGCGACAGCCGCCGCCTTTTTACCTCGAATTACTGAACCGCGCGCGGTTCGTCGGATGACCTATCATGGCCTTATTTTTCGCGTCACTCGGTTTTCACCCATCTCGGGCGTCATTTTCGAAGGCATTACTCGAATCAGAAAGCGAGACGACCCAACGAATTAGACCCGTTGTAAACGGCTGCAGCTAAGAAGAGTTGACCCAGGAAAGCGGGTCATGTTTGACTCCCCGGAACGTTGATGACTAGGACGATCGATGAACCCTTTATCTGGCCTCACGGCGCTCGACTTTGGCCAAGTCTACAACGGCCCTTATTGCGGGTTTTTAATGGCCCAAGCGGGCGCAAACGTCATAAAAGTTGAATCCTTGAAAGGCGAAACACTGCGCTCGACCAACCCAAAAGCTTCCGCAACCTATCCCTTTGCGTTGCTGAACGGCAACAAAAAGAGTCTCGCGGTGAACATTAAATCAGAGCATGGCCAGCAGCTCATACAACGCCTTGCCAAAAAAGTTGATGTGATTTCGGAAAATTTTGCGCCCGGCACGATGACGAAATATGGGATCGGCGGGTCCGCCCTGACGGCACTGAACCCTCGGTTAATTTATGCCTCTAGCACGGGTTACGGCAATGCTGATGGACCTTATCGAGACTACTTGGGTATGGACATCACGCTCCAGGCCATCAGCGGCGTCATGAGCGTCACCGGCGAAGAAGGCGGCCCGCCGCTTAAAACCGCAGCCGCGTTTGCCGATTTTATCGCAGGTACCCATTTGTACGCGGCGATTGTGACCGCCCTTTTGCGTCGAGAAAAAACCGGTCAAGGCGCCATCGTGGATATCTCGATGCAGGACTGTGTGTTCCCAACGCTTGCGACCACCATTGGTAGTTTCTATGCCCAAGGCAAGCAAATGCCTCGAGCTGGCAACCGTCATACGGGCAATACCCTTGCGCCTTACAACACCTACGTCGCGAGTGACGGCTATATCGCCATCATTTGCATTCGGGAGGGCCATTTTAAGAAACTTTGCCAAGCGATGGACCGACCTGAACTCGCAGCCGATCCTCGGTTCCATAATTTTGCGGCGCGATGTCAGCATGTCATCGAGCTTGATGCTGAGATTACGCGCTGGAGTGCGCCTAAATCCCGCCAAACGCTGCTCGCCTTAACGCAAGCCCACGGCGTCATCTGCGCGCCGGTAAACCACTTATCCGAAGTTGTAAATGACCCGCATATGACGGCTCGGGGCACCTTGCATCAAAGGCATCATGACAGCCTGGGCACGATTGCCCGAATGCAGACCCCGTTGCGGCTTTCAGAGGACACCCCGCCTGCGCTCACTGACCCAGCGTCTCTAGGGGCTCACTCAAGCGAGGTGTTACACGATTTGCTCGGACTCTCTCAGGACGATATTGCAACCTTGGTGAAGCAGGGCGCCATCGCCATTTAAGACTTTGGCACCGCATTTGGAATTCATCAGGCGCGAGCAGATCTTGCGCCTTGACAATTAATCCGGCAGGCCCAAGACCCGTTTCGCAATAATATTCATCTGAACTTCGTTGGTGCCACCGTAGATCGTAACCGCGCGATCGCGCAACCAACCTCGCGTTGCATCCAGCTCTTCTTGGTTAAATCCTTCGCCTTCCCAACCCACGCCCGCCAAACCGCGCAACTCGGATTTCAACGCGGAGGCTTCTTTGGCAATCGTTGAGCCAACCAATTTAAAGATTGAGGTTGTCGCACCTGGCGCACGACCGGATTTGGCTTCGGCCATGACGCGCTGAACGGTCAGTTGCATTGATTTTTCCAACATCACCTGCTTAGTGATTTTTTCACGGGCTTCAAGATCCGTTATTCGACCCCCGGTTTCGCCCAAATAGTCAACGCCGATCTGGGCGTAAGGATTCAGTGTTTTGACCGCCTTCTTTCGTCTGGGCGCAGGCGCTGCGGATCGTTCGTATTGCAACAACCGCTTGCCCACCGTCCAACCTTTGTTGAGTTCACCCACCAAATTCGAACGCAAGGCAATGGCGTTATCAAAAAACGTCTCACAAAACGGTGACGACCCAGAAATGAGGGGAATCGGTTTCACCGTGACGCCCGGTTGATGCATGTCTAGCAAAACGAAACTAATACCATCGTGCTTCGAGGCATTGGGATCTGTTCGCACCAAAGCAAACATCCAATCGGCGTGATCGGCCCCTGATGTCCAAATTTTTTGACCGTTGATGACGAAATGATCGCCTTCCATCACCGCTTTCGTTTGCAAACTGGCAAGATCTGAACCCGATCCAGGTTCACTGTAGCCCTGACACCACCGTACCTCGCCGGAGGCTATTTTGGGCAGGTGCTGCTGTTTTTGCGCCTCCGTGCCAAACTCCATCAAGGTCGGACCAATCATCGCAAGCCCCATCCCCGTCTCGGGTGGCAAGGCTTTAATGGCGGCCATTTCCTCTTGGAAAACCCGGTATTGCTCCCCCGTCATTTCGGCGCCGCCATAGACTTTTGGCCACAGCGGTGCAGTCCACCCCCGCGCTGCGCAGGCATCCCGCCAGGCCCGAGCATCATCGGTATTATAAATCTCAAACGCATCCTCAAAATGAACCGGGCGATCTCGCATGCTCATCGGACAGTTGGCGTCAAGCCAGGCTCTGGTTTCTTCTCTAAACGTCTCGATCGTCATAACTCTTCCTTTCGTTATTCATTCAAATTCTACTTTAGTGCCGCAGGTTCTGCAGATCGCCCTAGCGGTTATCAGCGTCTCATTAGCCTCATGCGCCCCTGCTGCTTGTCCTGCCGACCAATGCCTCTTTCATCTCAAGGGAAACTCTCCCCTGCAGCCAATGCTTTTGCAACCCGGCTTCGCGCGGCTTCATCCCGCGGTATCCAACCAACGCCACTGCCGAGTCCATTTTTTCGGCGTCTGCCCTGCCTCGCGCATCCAATCCGGCGACTTCTTTTTACCACACCCACCCGGGTCAGGATACTGACTCGCCCTCGCCGGCCGACTCTGAAAAGGCGCTTCGAACCTAAGCCCTAAATTTTGTCCTAACAATGTCCCTTACGACAATTAAGATAAAATCGATCTATGCCGGGCGCCGCCTTTGGCCAACTCGACCAGCTCTAGAAGGATCCCAATCATGATCGTTTCCTGCAAACACTTAACCCCACGCACTTGATTTCGTTTTGCGCGGACTAACGCCGCCTTCAAAGCATCCGCAACGGGGCTTGGTTATCGCAGCGTTTGCCGCCCCAAACTCGGCGCCACAACTTCGCCCTCGGATTCAAAGTACGCAACCAATACCTCCGACACCAACGCCTCAGACGTTGCAACGACATGAGGCGTTAGAAGGTGATAGCCCTCGCCACCGGTTGCCGTAAAACTCCCCGTTGCCAGCGTATATTCTTTTGTATCAATGACAGGCAAATTATTGATTTTAATCGATATAAGCCGATCTCCTTCGGGCTCTTTGAGCTCAGCCGTCAGCGTCAGACCTGAATACTGAGGCAATCCGTATTCACGCCGCAGCCCTTTTCTCACCACCTCTTTGAGCACGGCGCCGGTCAGCCTTACGGTCGATACGCGATCAAGGAAGGGAAAGACATTGCGAATTTGCTCAACCGTTACCGGACCCGAGGCCAAATCTGCCCGCAGTGCGCCGGGCGTAATCATACCAATATCCGTTTTTGCAAAGGCTCGCAACGCATCCGCCACCAGGTTGCCAACCACCGATTCCCGGTAATACTTTCGAGGGGCATGCCCCGCCAATGCACCAACGACGGCCGCTAACGCAGGGTGCTCAGACCGAGCCGTTTCGATTAAGTCCAAAACCGCCGAATCACTCGGCAATCGATCGGCATTTACGGGTACTAAATCAGCGGATAAAACCGTTAAAGGCTGGCCCGTTTGATAGCGCAGATTTAAGACCCCCAAGTGCATGCCTTGTCCAAAGGTTTCGACAATCAAGGTCTGCGTTTTCGGGTGTCGAACCGGTGTTTGCAAGCCGTGATCTGTATGACCCGCCACGATTAAATCAATGCCGTCGACGGCGCCAGCTAAGGCATACTCTGCCTCAAAGCCCCGCTGCACCTCGGGGTCTGCTTCCTTATCCGTCTGCATCGGCGCCGTTCGCCCCTGGTGCGTCAGCAGGATCACAACATCCGCTTCCTGACGCAGTCTCGGCACCCAGTGGGCCGCCACCGTTTCTGGCGCAACAATGCTCAAGCCCTGGCGGTGACTCGGCATCATTGTATTGATAAAGGCATCAACGCCCATAAGCCCAAGCACGGCGACCCGAATACGGCCGACTTCTAAAATGACATAAGCTCGACCGAAGGGAATGTCCGTGTTCTCATAGAATATATTGGCGTTGAGCAGCGGAAAGCGCGCGCGTTGACTCACGAACGCGAGGGTCTGCCAGCCATATTCAAACTCATGATTGCCGATGTTCACAGCGTCGTATCCAATGGCGCTGTAGAGGTCAAAAACCAAGCGGCCTTGGGTTGCCTTTGCAAGCGAGCCCGTAAACAGATCGCCGGCATCCAGCAGGAGTGATTTCGGCGCCTGCGCGCGATACTGCGCAATCAAACTCGCAAGCTTCGCCAGCCCACCAATGTGCGTCATATCCGAGCGCCAGGGCGCGGGTAAGGGTTCATAGACGCTTTCGATATCATTGGTGTACAGGATCTGAAAGGTCTCACCTTCAGCATCGGCCTCCCCGGCCTGGACCGGCATAACAAGCCCTATCAGCAGCAATGTGCCCGCCAGCCCAAGAACGAGCGCCCTCACCCGTTGCCATCGCCCGATGATCCCTGATAACCAGCCAAACCGCCGCCCCCCTCGCCGCAGCGCAAGTCGTCGATCATCGAACCCGATGCGCAGGCGATCTGGCCTATGCAAACTCAAAACCACGATAGCCCTGCGCAACCACTGCGTCGCAAGCTTCACGATAGGCGCCTACACCGGCCGCATAGGGCATAAAAATTCTAGGTTTGCCCGGTACGTTCGCGCCCAGGTACCAAGAGCCGCCTTGGGGAAACAACGTTGCCTCGGCCACCATCTGTACATGGTCCATCCATTGATCTTGGGCTGCTGCTTCAGCCCTGATGATCCGTTGATTGTCAGCCCTCATTTTGGTTAAACAGTTCACAATCCAATCAACATGCTGCTCGATCGACACCAGCATATTGGACAGCACCGACGGGCTGCCAGGCCCGGTCACCATGAATAGATTTGGAAAGCCCGCACTCATCAAACCCAGATAGGTCCGCGGCCCTGCCCGCCATGCCGCGTCAAGCGCGAGGCCACCGACGCCTTGAATGTTCATATTCCGCAGGGCACCCGTCATTGCATCAAACCCGGTTGCGATCACAAGGGTATCGAGCTCGATATGCTCTTTGTCCAGCGCAATACCCTTGGGCGTGATCTCAACCAAAGGCGTTTCCCGCAAATTAACCAATCGAACGTGGTCCTGATTGTAGGTCTCATAGTAATTGATATCGACGCAGATTCGCCGGGTGCCAATCGGATGCGTCGTTGGGCAGAGCGCCGCGGCGGTCACGGGATCCTTAACCAGTGATCGGATTTTTTCGTGCACAAAGGCCTGAACGAATTGGTTGGCCTGAAGGTTCATCAAGGTGTCATTAATGACGGCCATAAACCGAGCGCCACCCCGCTGCCAAGCCGCCTCAAGCAAAGCGGTCGCAGCCTGCTCAGTTAAATCATTGAAAACAACGGGATCAATCGGACCCGATCTTGGCAAGATATCTAGGTCACCAAAGCCCGAGCCGTTACCCGCGCGATGATTGGCGCGATGCGCCGGGTAATGTTGCTTAAATTCAGCCACCCAATCTGGGTCCAGCTCGTAGTTGTTGGCCGGTACGCTAAAATTAGGCGTTCGTTGAAAGACCGTCAAATGGGCTGCAGAGGCTGCAATAACCGGAATGGCTTGAATCCCGGATGAGCCCGTTCCAATAATTCCAACCCGTTCTGATTCAAAGCTCACGGGTTCGTGGGGCCACTGACTGGCCTGATAGAAGTTTCCCTGGAATGTATCTAAGCCTGGGATATCGGGCCGTTGTGGCACAGACAAGCAGCCCGTTGCCATAATGCAAAACGCTGCGGTAAAGCGCTCGCCAACGGCCGTCACAATTTCCCAATGGCTTTGAGCTTCTTGCCAGATCGCCGAGGTGACTTGCGTATTAAACTGAATCAGGGGTCTTAACTGAAAGTAATCGGCAACATGGCGGGCGTAGGATAAAATCTCGGGCTGCTGGGCGTACCGCTCTGACCATTGCCAGGATTGCTCCAACTCGCTTGAAAAAGAAAAAGAGTAAGCCAGACTTTCGGCATCACAGCGCGCACCGGGGTAGCGATTCCAATACCAGGTGCCGCCGACATCCGAGCCCTGCTCCAGAACACGCGTTGTGCGCCCATGGCTGCTTAACTTATGGGCAAGGTACAAGCCAGCAAACCCCGCCCCGACCACGATCACCTCAAAATGTTGTTCCGACACTTTCCCTCCCAAAAATAGTTTACGCCAGCATCCTCGCAACGCCTGCTTTTGCTGAAAAACCGAAGCCCGTCTTGAGGCGATTTGAGATCCAGCGGGCTTTTTTAATCTTTTACCAGCTTGTGCGTCGACACCGATCGCCGCGGTTACGGTGAGCCGCTGTCGCCGGGCGCTCCAAAACTGCGTCCTGCAGCGCCAATCTCCATCATTTGCATTAAGGTGTTGCGCCTTTGACTGCTCCTAATCTATCACTCAAGTAGTTTGCGAGCACCCCTTACCCGTATGTCGCTCAACCAAAGCATAACCCGCATCAAGCTTGCCACGCTCGATGCCTCGAAACTGCGGCTCGGTCTTGGCTGACAGCAAGGTTTGCCCACCAACATCAATCTGTTCGGGACGAGCCGCATGCCAGCGACGATCACTGCACGTACTTTTTTTCTTCGCCTTTTCGGCTCGCTTGACCCTGCCCAAAGTCACAAAACATTGGGGGTAATGGTTTTGTGCGATCGGTTTGCGGCAGCCGCGTTATGTGCGATCGGTTTGCAGCAGCCGCGTTATGTTAAGTTCAGTGGACTACTCAGGCTCAGCGCAGCACCCGCTGCGTCGGCCGCGGCGGGTGTTATCCGATCAGAGGCACTCAATCCGAGGCACTCAATCAGATGACGCAACCCTCGGCGCATCTTGAATGCGGTTCGCTTTTAGTCTTAACTGCCAGCAATCACTGAGAGCCTTGTTCGCCATGAATTGGTTATTCGGCCGCTATAGCGTCGTCTTTTATGCAACCCTTGCAACACTTGCCGGTGCGGCTTGGCTTGCCCTTGATGGGACGTTTAATATCTGGTTCACAAGCTGCTGGGTGCTATCGAGTCTGCTTATGGGCTTGGGGATTCACGACTATTTCCAAACCGGCAGCGCGGTCCGGGCCAACTTTCCCGTTTTAGGCAGACTCCGGTACTTTTTTGAAAGCATTCGACCGGAACTCAGACAATACTTTTGGGAAGATGATGACGCCGAGTTGCCTTACTCTCGCAATCAACGGGCCATGGTATACCAACGCGCGAAGTCTGAGTTTTCAATTCGCGCATTTGGCTCGATCGAGCCCATGTACCAAGAAGATTTTAGCTGGCTGAATCACTCGCTTGCGCCCCTACACATCGAGGCCAAGGATTTTCGGACGTGGGTTGGCGTGGGTGATCGACGCTACGCCATTTCGTTACTGAACATTTCAGGCACTTCTTTTGGCGCTTTATCGCCACCCGCCATTCAAGCGCTGAATCTGGGCGCCGCTCAAGGCCAGTTTGCCCACAATACCGGTGAGGGTTCGGTCTCGCCCTACCACATCAAAGGTGGCGGCGATTTAATCTTGCAAGTCTCAACGGGTTATTTCGGATTTCGGGATGCCAATGGCCGTTTAGATCGCGCACTTTTTGAACAAAAAGCAACCCAAGATCAGGTCAAAATGATTGAGATCAAACTCAGTCAAGGCGCCAAGCCGGGCCATGGTGGCCTTTTACCCGCAGCCAAGGTCACCGCCGAAATTGCCCTGACCCGAGGCATTACCGAGGGGGTAGACTGCGCGTCCCCCGCCAGCCACACAGAATTCGGAACGCCGCAAGCGTTATTGCGCTTTGCGGACGAGCTTCGCGTCATCAGTGGCGGCAAACCGGTTGGCATCAAACTCTGTATTGGCCATCCGTGGGAATTTATCGCCATCGTCAAAAGTATGACCGAAGGCGAGCCACTGCTTGATTTTATATCGGTTGATGGCGCGGAAGGCGGCACGGGCGCGGCGCCAACGGAGTTTAGTGACCATCTTGGCAGCCCTTTAACCGATGCCCTGGTCTTCGTGGACAATACGCTTCGGGGCGCAGGCCTTCGAGACAGAATTAAAATCGCCGCCTCGGGGAAAATGGTCAGTGCCTTTGACATTGTGAAGCACTGCGCACTCGGCGCAGACTGGGTCAACATGGCGCGACCGTTTATGTTCGCGTTAGGCTGCATTCAAGCGCGCAATTGCGCGTCCGGCCTCTGCCCTACTGGCATCGCAACCATGGACCCAACGCGATACCGGGTGCTTGATATCGAACTAAAAGCCGGCCGAGTCCGCAATTTTCATCAAAACACGTTAAAGGCTGTTGGAGAGCTGATCGGTGCCGCAGGCATTGCGCATCCTGTGGATTTAAATCGGCGCCATATTGTTCGACGTCTGTCAGGCAGTGAGATCCTTTTGGCAGATCAAATCTATCCCAAGGTCCTTGCCAACCAGTTGTTTACGGATGAGCCGATTGCCGACCCTCGTCTTGCCGTCTATTGGCATCGCGTCAGCGGCCGAAGTTTTTCGGCAGACGACCCGGAGCCCGCATCAGACCTGTAGCCGACCGGCGCCGCGGAGACGCAGACCCGTAGGTTCTAACAGCCCGCCTCAAACTACCTTCTGACAATTGCTCAATAATGTTTGCCCATTTCGTTAGGTTGCAAGGGCTTCAAGGCAGGCCCAATCTAGGCGTCCCAAATTACCACCGGCGTCGACCGGTTGAACACAGACGTGATCCGCGCCTGCATCCTGGTGCGCTTTGATTCGGTCTTGGATATCCGCGATGCTACCCCATGCGAAGGTGGTATCAATAAACCGATCCGTTAAGTCATTGATGTCGGCTTCGGTGAGCCCCATCCGTAACCAGTTATTGCGATAGTTCGGTAACCCTTGATAAATTTTGGCATTGGCACGGGCAGCAGTGCGGGCCTTATCCGGGTCCGATTCCAAGATGACCTTCTGCTCAACGCACAATAAAGGCCCCGCGCCCATTATCTCTCGCGCCATCCGAGTATGATCGGGTGAACTAAAGTAAGGATGCGCGCCCGCACTGTGACTGGCCGCAAGCTCCAACATCTTCGGACCCAACGCCGCAATCACCGTGAGCGGACTGTTCGCTGGTGGACGGCCGCTGTAGGGCGAGGCTTTCATCTTTTCGAGATACTCGCGCATGGTCGCAACCGGCGCCTTGTATTGCAGTCCTCGAACCCCTTCGACTAAAGGCTTATGCGAGACGCCAATGCCGAGCAAAAACCGCCCGTCGGATTGTTCTGCAAGCGTATTTTGCGCGGCGAGCGTGACGCCGGGTTCACGGTGATAAATATTCATAATACCCGTGGCCAAATTAAGCTGGCTCGTTTGGCTCAACAGCCAAGCTGCTGTGGCCACCGGACTTCGTCCCACTGTTTCTGGAATCCAAAGGGTGCCATAACCCAATTGTTCAATTTTGCGCGCCGCCTCTGCCGCTTCCGTAGAGGTGAAGCCATCTTGAAAATACCAAACGCCTACTGCACCTAAGTCCATAATCTGTCCTTGCTTTTACTGTCTATAACAATGTCTTTTAAAATCAACCCGATTTAATGTGCTCGCGCGTCCCTTGTTCAAAGCGCGATGAGCCAACCTAACACAGCATACCGAGCATAGAAACCAACCCTTGGGCTGCAAAAGGGCGCCTACTCGACACCCGTACGGGGCGTGCATCAAACTGGGAATGATTCTAGACAGACGCCGCATGGCTTTAAACGACCCGCTCGCAATACGCGGCTTAAGACAACCGCTTGATCGGCTTGTAACCGATTTCACCGCCACGCTTTTTAGGCTGAGCCGTTTTTTTCTGACTCCGGCGCACTTTGGCTTTCTTACTGCCGGCGGCCTTGCCAGATTTTTTGACTTTCACGGGGCCACGATAGCTGGCTTGAAGGCCCGGTACCTTCCGATGCTCAAAGCGAAGTTTAAGATAGCGTTCAATACTCGACATTTGGTTCCATTCGTTAGAACTCACGAGCGTGATTGCTTTACCTACTTGTCCCGCCCGGCCGGTGCGTCCTATTCGGTGGACGTGGTCGTCGCCCGACTGTGCAACGTTGTAATTGATCACCAAAGTAATGCCGTCAATATCAAGTCCTCGGGCCGCGACATCGGTCGCAACCAAAACGCCTACTTGACCACTTCGAAAGCGATTCATGACTTGCTTACGATCACTCTGGGAGAGCTCCCCATGGATAAAATCCACCCGAAGCTTTTGCGCTTTCAAGGCCATCCCAAGTTCTTGGCACCCTTTGCGGGTGTTGCAAAAAACCATCGAACGCGGCGCCTGCTCTTTGGCAAGCAGCGCAACGACTAGCTTTTCTTTATGCTTTGCATCATCGGCGAGCACCACTTGCTGCGTAATACTGTCATGACCTTGCCGGTGCTCATCGATGGTGATCGACTCAGGGTTCCGCAACATCCTGGTGATGCCGGGCATTGCTTTGTGGGAGAGCGTTGCAGAAAACAATAGGGTTTGACGCTGGGTGCGACACGCCCGCGCAATCGTCTCCATATCGATCGCAAAGCCCATATCCAACATGCGATCGGCCTCATCTAGCACGAGCACTTCGAGATCTTGAAAATCTGGCGTGCCTTTTTCAATGTGTTCAACCAGCCGGCCCGGGGTTGCTATGATGACTTCAGGATTTTTACGCAGGGTCGCTGCCTGATGGTTAAACGCTTCGCCGCCCATAATGAGGCCGCACTTAATTTGCGTGTAGCGCGCCATGGCATCAAAGGTTCTGCGAGTTTGCAGCGCAAGCTCTCTTGTCGGCAATAAAATCAGCACCCGAGTGCCAGATTTCGGCGCGTCACGGTCGAGCATTAAATTCAAGGTCGGCAATAAAAATGCCGCCGTCTTACCGCTACCGGTCTTCGAGCATACGATCAAGTCGCGTCCGCTCAAGGCAGCCGGAATGGCTTTGGCCTGAACGGCCGTTGCTTCGGTAAAGCCCTGCTCGTCTGCCGCGCGAAGGAGCTGAGGGTGTAATGGGAGGTCGCTGATCACGGCCACATAATAGCTCGTGCGGTACGGTAATGCCTGTGTTTATTGCGGTTTCGGCTTTGAAACCCTAATCCCAATGCCAGGACCCTGCGGTTGCGCGTTTTCCCCGCAGGCCACACGACTGAATAAGTCTTCGCTTCCGGCTCGGTGTGGCATTTGGGCTCAAAACAGCCGCAAACCAAGATCGTTAAATTGCGCCAAATCCGATTCGGTGGGCGTTGAATAATAGCGCCCAGCCTCGGTGTCTTTGGACCAGCACTTCGGCCTGCCCTGTTGCTCGCGCTGGTCAATCACCCTCGCCAGCGCCGGCACCGCTTCCTGATACAAGGTGAGTAACTGGCTAAGGTAATCCTTTTTACGGTCGAGCGGCAGGGTCTCACGCTGGATGATCGGCCCGGTATCAATCCCAGCATCAACAATGTCATGAATGCTATACCCATAATGCGATCGCCCGTGCAACAGCGACCAAAAAGTCGCCATGACGCCGCGATAGTCTGGCAATAATCCAGAGTGCAGGTTGATCACCCCAAGGCTTGGCACGCTGATCGCTCGCGGTTGCAAGATCGAGCCAAACCGAATCGAGACCATCAAATCGGGCTGGAAAGACTGCAAGATCTCAAAGCCCTTACCCTGATTGACACCCGCAACCGTCGTTATGGGCACTGCCAATTGCTGAGATAGAGCGTTCTGGACTGCCGGCCAATCAGCACCACCTGATAAGCGCAACTGGGCTTTTAGCAGGCCCTGCTCATGCTTTGCCAGATCCCTGAGGGCGCGGGGCACAGCCTGAGGCATGCCAACCTGGGTCGTTTGCAACACCCGAATGTTTTGGCTTTGGAGTAACGGTCGTAAGCGCTCGAGCGCCGTGTAGCTGGCAAAATCTCGATTTGTGAGAAGCAATAGCCGCATTAGAGGTTCGGCAACCCAATTAAATTTGGTTCTGAATTGGTTTTCATTTACAACGCTTTTCACCTCGTGTCAGAATCATTTGATGACACTGCTTAAACACTTTTTTTCACCAAGCTGGCCTCGGCTTTGGATCGTGCTGACCTTGGCTGCGGCCACGCCAGTTTATGGTACCGAACCCCTAATCTCTGCCTTAAACTATCGGGCCGTCTCCGAGACGTTAGTCTCGTCTGGCCAAATCAGCCCAGCCCACATTGCCTCGCTGTCGGATGAGCAGATTGACCTCGTCATTAATCTAACGGTTGACGACAACGACCTCAATGCCCGCGAAGGGTTTGAGATCACAAGTCAGGGCATTGATTACATCCATATTCCTGTTGACTGGGACAATCCGACAGAGCACGACTTACAGCTGTTTATGAGTATTCTAGACGCAGCGAGCAATCAAAAAGTCTTGGTCCATTGCTTTGCCAATTATCGAGCGTCGGCGTTCATCTACCTCTATCGAACACTTAAGCAAGGCGTTGATCCCGAAATAGCCCGCACCGACCTGGATGCGATCTGGCCGCAATCGGCCTGGGCGCAATACCCGCAATGGCAGACCTTTATCGCTGAGAGGGCGCGTTAAATCACCGCGCACCCTAAAAAGCGCCTAAAGCCACGGCGGACATCGCCCGAAGTTTTGCTAACTCAACCCTACAAGGATCATTATGAGCACGACCGCCCAAATATTTCATTTAAAACAGCCCCCCCAGGGCTTACCCAGCACGGCCGATTTTGAACTTCGGGACATTGAACTGCCAGAACCCGGTGATAACCAAGTCTTGGTCGAAAACCTTTATATGTCGGTTGATCCCTACATGCGAGGTCGAATGCGTTTTATGGCGCCAGGCTCAAAACTTTTTGGCGCTGCGGTCGGTCGGGTACTCGCGTCAAACAGCCCGACCCTTTCGATCGGGGATTTTGTCCTCAATCCGCATAGCTGGCACAGCCATTTTGTTGACGATGCGAGTGTTATGACCCAACTCGACCCTGAACTTGCCCCCTTACCCAGTTACTTGGGGGTTATGGGTATGCCGGGTCTTACTGCTTGGGGGGGGCTACTGATCACCGGTGAATATCAAGACGGAGAAACGCTCTTTGTTTCAGCCGCATCGGGCGCTGTCGGGAGCCTGGTCGGTCAAATTGCCAAGCTTAAAGGTGGTCGCGTTGTCGGCAGTGCTGGGAGCGACGCGAAAGTTCAAACCTTGATTCATGATTTTGGTTTTGATCACGCCTTCAACTACCGAACGGATGATCCCTTGACGGAACTAAAAAAGGGTGCGCCCGAAGGCATTGATGTGTACTTTGAAAATGTTGGCGGTCCGCAATTAGAGGCCGCGCTGACCCATATGCGGCCTCATGGCCGAATTCCGATCTGCGGCATGATTGCCCATTATAACGATCACGGTGACGCAACGCCGGGTCCTCGAAATCTCACCGAGACCATCTACAAATTCATCACGCTAAAGGGTTTTGTCGTCTCGGCCTTCGAATCAAAGCGCGCGGAATTTCAGCAACAGATGGCAGGTTGGATCAAGTCCGGCGACGTGCGCTACGAAGAAACCATTTTTGAGGGCTTGGCTTCAGCACCTGACGCTTTTATCGGGCTCTTCTCGGGCGAGAATAACGGCAAGATGCTGGTGCACCTCGCCGATTAAGATTCGGGCATCCTACGAGCGTGGTTTGAGTCAGACCCTCGGTTTGATTCAAACCGCGGCTTTAGACGACCGGTACAGGCTATTATTGACCGGCCGAGCCAATTCGATTCGGGATGTCAGGCAACCCGACAAACCTTTGCAGGAGACCTTCATGTCACGATCTAACCGGATGCAATCCGCTGCGCAACACTTCATTGACCAAAAGCAGTTCGCAGGCATTGAATGGCAGGTCAACGTTGCAGGCCGGATCTTGTCCCAAGGGCACGCGGGCGCCGCCAATGCAGACCACTCCTTACCCATTCCACAAGATGCGCTGTACCGGATCTATTCCATGACCAAGCCTGTCGTGTCGGTTCTGGCGCTCATGCTGATTGAAGCGGGCAGGCTTCGCCTGTATGACTTTCTACCGAAATTTAATCGCGCCTTTGCGATGATGAAAGTCCTGAGTCCAGATGGGACTTTGGCGCCAGCACAGCGTCCGATAACCGTTGAAGACCTGTTAACCCATCGCGCCGGATTTACTTATGAGTTCATCACCGGTTGTCATATCGCCCCAGGCTATGATGCGATCGCCTTGTCCGAAGATGGCGGTGTGTCACTCGATGAGATGATGGCAAAACTGGCCACGCAACCGCTTGCTTTTCAGCCCGGTAGTCAATTTCGCTATAGCGTTGCAACCGACGTGCTGGCACATGTGATCGAAAAAGCGACCGGCGAACGCTTGGATGATTTGCTTCGGGAACACCTGTTCGAACCGTTACAGATGCAGGATACCGGATTCTGTATCCCCCCTGATCAACAGGATCGATTGATGCCGATGTTCGGCGTCAGCGATCTCCGCGATTTATCGCCGATGAACCCGCCGCTTGAACAAACCCTCACGGCAATTGACGTGGCGGGCATGTACCCTAGCGATGATTCGAATTTTCGACGCGGCGGCCATGGTTTGTTCTCGACGACCTCAGATTATCTAAAATTTGCCACCATGCTCTTGGATGGCAAGACTGCGACGGGGGAGGTCATTCTGTCTCGCACCATGCTCAAGATGATGCGAGCCAATCGAATCCCTGATCACCAACTGCCCTTAAAAATTGGCTTAGGCCCCTTACCCGGCTACGGCTGGGGCCTAACAGGCCGAGTGATGATCGATATCGGTCAGGCTATGTCGCTGACCAATCTCGGCGAATTTGGCTGGTCTGGTGCTGCAGCCACCTATTTCTGGGTCGACCCCGCAGAAGCCATGGTTGGCGTCATGATGACCCAATACCTCGGCTCGATACTGCCCCTGTCCGAGGCACTTCGCACAGCGGCCTATCAGATGTTAGATTAACAACCGCACTAATTTGATCCTTGTCATTTGTGGGAGAGCACCATGGAAACAGCACCAGAGGGTTATCGCGTTTCAGCTGTCGAAGACTGGGTTCGCACCGAAGTCCCAGAACTTATGCCCCCGTTTCGCTGGACTCGTCTTGAAGGCGGTCACTCTAATCTGACCTACCAAATTGAAGATGCACAAGGGCAATTCGCGGTTATTCGGCGTCCGCCCCAGGGTGAGCTTCTACCAAAAGCCCACGATATGAGCCGAGAGTGGGCGCTGATCAAGGCGTTATCGAGCACGAATGTCCCCGTTCCCAAACCCTTCGGATTCTGTGAGGACCCAAACATCACCGGCGCGTGGTTTTACATCATGGGCCGGGTCAATGGCAAACCCTTGTACAACAGTGAGGATACCCTTGCACTGGTTCCAGAGGACAAACGCGAAACCCTCGCATTTTCGTTCTTTGATGCCCTGGCTGATCTGCATCAGGTCGATCCAGACGCAGTCGGTCTGGGAGACCTTGGAAAAAGGGACTCCTATGTCGGCCGGCAGGTCAAGACTTGGTATCGTTCTTGGACCTCCTCTGTCACCGGCGCGCAATATGACGATGATCGCGCCCATCAATTGCAGACCTATTTCCTAGACCATCTTCCAGACCAAGGCCCTATTCGCATTGTTCATGGCGACTACGGACTGCATAACTGTCTTTTTGGCTCGGATTGTACCGTTGCCGCTGTGGTTGATTGGGAGATTTCAACCCTTGGCGACCCGTTGGCCGATCTGGCTTACGCCTTAAATCCGTGGCCGGATCCCAGCGATCAGCGCCCGATCGCACCGGAGGCCGCAACCAGCCTCCCAGGGTTCCCCAGCCGACGTGATTTGGCCGCGCGCTACGCGGACAGGACGGGACGGGACTTATCGAACCTGCCGTACTACATTGCCTTCAACCGCTGGAAAACGGCCTGCATCGTCCACGGCGTTTACGCGCGCTATATGCAAGGCAAGAAAAGTACCGAAGGCGTTGATCTCGAACTGCTCAAATCTCGCATCGATCTGTCATTAGAGTTGGCCGACGAGGCGATCCAAAACGCCTAAACCCATGCCGCGACCTCTTGGACGCCTACAACCCACGGTTTTGAACAGAAAGAGGGACTGGCGCGAACTTGAACGTCTGCAGCATGCTGCAGCGCGCAATCACTTACTGGACGCCAAGCCCTGAACGAGTCCTGCACGCCAAAACGATGAGCCGACGATGACCGCCTACCCCATCTTGACCTTAATCCTAGTAACCCTTGCCCCAACCCTTTCTGCAGAAGATGCGGCGCTCCGTTTATCTCGGTCTGATTATGCTGAACGCTTGCAAGGATTTTGGCTCGGACAGAACATTGCCAATTGGACCGGCCTCATTACAGAAATGGATGCTGTTGGCACCCCCGAGACTCTACCGTTCTATACCGATTCAGATTGGGGCTCACCTGACCGACGATCGGTTTGGGGTGACTTTGTATCACACAGCGACCGGATCGACTTCTACTTCGAAGCCCCCGGAACCCCTTGGGGCGCGGACGATGATACCGATATTGAGTACCTGTACAGCTATCTACACCATCATCACACAACCAGTAAACTTAGCGCGGAGCATATCCGCGATGGCTGGTTGAAGCATATTTATTCAGAGACTGATGCACCGCTTCACCAAAAATTTCCGGACTCAACTCCGGTCGTCGAGAACTTTTTATGGGTCTCAAACGAGCGAGCTCGCCAACTGATGACCCAGGGCATGCGCCCACCCGACACCAGTGCACCGGCGCATAATCCGATGCATTCGATGATTGATGCACAATTGACCACGGAGATTTTTGGGCTGCTCGCGCCGGGCCGCCCAGATACGGCGCAGGACATTGCCTACCTGCCCATTCGAACTACGGCCCAAGGCGAGGCAGAATGGGTCGCGCAGTTTTATGTGGTGATGCACAGCCTGGCAGCACGCGTTGACCCAACGCTTACCCGCCATCAGCAAACTCAGTGGTTGGCTGATCAGGCTAGCCAGACCTTGCCGCCGGACTCCGCTGCCGCAAAAATTTACCAATTCGTTGCCGATCGCTACCAACTGCAGCCGGATCAATGGGCGCTCGCACGGGATGCAATCTATCAGCGTTACCAATTGGCCGGCGCCGACAACTACCAATACCAAGCGCCGTTTGATGCGCTCATCAACTTCGCTGCGAGCCTCGTGAGCTGGTTCTATGGCGAGGGCGATATTGTTCGCACGATCCAAATCGCGACCCTTGCCGGTTGGGACTCAGACAACCCGAGTGCAACCTGGGGCGGTCTGCTAGGCTTTATGCTCGGCCTCGATGGCGTGAAACAAGCGTTTGCGCTCGAGGACGTCTCGAACACTTACTGGATACACCGAACCCGACGTCAGTTTCCAGATAGGACGCCTGATCAGGATGGTGAAGATAGCTTTGCGCTCATGGCGGCACGCGATCTGCAAACCATCGATCGCATTGTGGTTGAGCAGATGGGCGGGCAACTCGACCGACGTAACGATGAGTGGATCATCCCACTCGCGCCTTGATGGCGAGACCTTGCAGCCTACCGGTTAACGCTCATCGACGGCCTTTTGCATTTTTTGGCTTTAGGTCTTGAAAATTATGGCTTTCGGCTTCGAGCTTCGGGACTAAGACTTAAGCCGTGGCGCTTAAGGTTTTAGGCGTCACCGGCCCCTTCAATCGCGCTTCAAGAACGCCCTGACCGCGTACAAACAGCCTGCGGCGATGGCTTCTGTGGTGCAGCGCACCAAATTGATCAGCCGATTAGGCATAGTGAGGATTGTGACCTGATTTTAACTGCTTCAGTAATCGCAACAGCTGCCAGCCCAAACTGAGGCGGTGCCACCATGACCCACCGCCAAACACCTCTAGCATATTAGCCGGCAAGGCACTTCGGTAGGGCTTAATGCTCATAGCGCTTACGAATATCCGCTATCGAATGCTGCCATTCAGCCTCCCATTCAATGGCCATCAGCGCCGGAACCTCCCGTCCATGGCGCCAGGCTTCCAGTATTAACTGCAGCAGCAATGGGAACGCGCGCGGCATCCCTTCATGCGACTTCATCAAAACCACCGCCAGGAACATCGCCGAATAGTTATGACCAAATTGTGCTAATTGAAAAGCAGAGATTGCGATTTCATGAGAACCGCTGGTGCTATAGCCAGCGGCCAAATGCCAAACATCATGCATTTGCAGGATCCGCACGTTGAGGTAGCGCAACGCCGGTGGCAGTTCGGAGAGCTGAATGGCATCACGATCCAGAACTTCAAGGTCATACCCGTTATCGACTACCATCTTGTGCAGCGCATACCCTAAGCTGTTTTTTGGGGCAGCGCTCAGCGACTTTAAATCGATGTGTCCTGGGACGGGACGGGTCATTGCTGCACTGGCGCCGGGGTGCTGTGCCGCGGCCGCTTCACTTAAATCCCGCATCGAGCTGTGAACCGCGCCGCCGAGGCTTGCAACGGCGGCAGTAATGCTTGTCGCGTCAAAATTCTTCTGATCAATGACGGACCAAAAAGCTTGCCAAAATGCGGGTTCTAATGGCGCACTCGGCAAAATATCCGACTCAAAAGGCTTCGAGGTCGTTAAATGCCTTTTTTCTCCGAGCCAGGCATCCGCCATGGCATCAAATATCGGCGTAATTGCTTGCGGACACGCGAACGCAGCCCAACACACCGCCGCCAAGATCTGCTCACGACCTGCCGAATCATTGTGGCGGACTTTCGCAAACGCGTAAGCAAGCTCATCAAAATCCGGCAGGCCCACCGTGCGCTCAAACAACTGGCGACTGTGCATTATCTTACCTCTCCGCCCTTTTAAGAGAATTAAGCCATGGCTGTCCAGCCTCTGCCAAGACCCTATGAAAACGCGCCAAAAAAAGGAGAAAAGCAGACCTAACCACCCTTACGTGACGGACCGTCACCGATGAGTGATGTCGTGTATTGCCTTTAGGGTCAGCAACCTCTCCGGCTGCGCGCCTGACATCAAATAATTGATCAGCCCTTCATCAGATTAAACGGCGTGTGGCCACGATACTCAACTAAAAAGAGCTCTGAACCTTCCCCACGCTCGCCCATCAATTGCGACCAAACCAAGACCAATCAACATCATGCCAATAAAATATCGCCCGTAAAGCTGCTCGTCCAGTACCAACCAGCCCAAAAATGCCGCCGTGACCGGAACCAAGAAGGTCACCAGAACCACATTGGTCGCGCCGGATGAAGACAGTATCCGAAAATACAAAAGGTAGCCTAGGGCCGTGCAAAAGACCCCTAAAGCCGCGATTGCGAACCAAGTTACGAGACCTGGATTGGCAAGCTGATCTGGGCGCTCTACGATAAAACTCATCGGCAGAAGCATCATCGTGGCGGCTGTGACTTGCCCGACCGCTGTACTGAAAGGACTCACGCCGAGGGATTTGAAGCGTCGCCCAAACACGGATGCACAGCCATAGGAGACCGCCGCGCCCACAACGGCAAGTTGGGCAAGCGTTGTCAGGCTCATGTTTAAGCCGAACTCGGCAAAAGCCTCGGCACCGATGAGGATCCCAACGCCGAATAGGCCCAAGAGAACGCCGATCACTTTCTGCAACGTCATATGCTCATCGACTAAAAAAGCCCCAGCAATGAGCACCGTAAATAACGGCGTACTGGCATTGATAATCGCAGCAAGACCCGCGCCGATGTAGTTTTGGCCCCAGACAATGAGCGAAAATGGCATCACGTTGTTGAGCAGTCCGAGCATAAAAAATGCGCGCCAGAGTTTGAAGGATTTGGGCACTTCATAGCCCTTGATCAGCAAAACCGTCCAAAGGACGATCGCAGCAATACCGACTCGCAAGGTCACAATCGTAAGCGGCGGCAGCTCAGCCACGATCACGTCAATCAAAAAAAAGGAGCCGCCCCAAAGGAACGACAGTAAGAGCAGCAATGCCCAGTCTTCGGCAACCATCCTCTGATTGATCAATATCTCGTCTCCGACTTCAAAGTTAGATGATCCAACTGATCGAGCGGCAAGGACAAATCCACCCTGCACCGCGCAACATCATCGAGGCTACCCCCAACGACTCGGCACTGCTTCTTCCGCAATCGATCTGCTAAGGACCCCGCGCACGTTGACGGCTCAAAAAGAAATCAAGCGTTAAAGGCCACGCATCATCCTCTCGATATTCATGCCCCATCTCCAATCGGCAATCGAGTGCGGGCACATCTTGTCGCGCGCCAGGACAATAGGCGCGACAATCAAATGGCGCAGGGGCAATGACGGGCTGCGCAACCGCGCCAACCGGACACCCCGCTGCCGCAGACCAGGCGCGTATTGTCGCACTCGCGGACTCATAAAAATATCGATCGGTTTGATTGCTTGTGGTCGTCACGTTGAAGTCATCCCAGCCACCGGGCGGATCGGTTGTATCCTTCGTCCCAGTAATCAAGAGCACTGGCGGTAGGACTGCGGCCTTCGCGGGCGTCAAGTACGATTGATGCGGCAACCCGATCCAAGACGCAACCGCGGCCAACCTTTGGCTTAAATTTGGCGCTCGTGCGACATCCCAGACCAGGTTACCGCCGTTCGATCCCCCCATTAGATAGAGCCGATCTGGGTCGATACACTGCTGCGTTTCCAGCAAGGCAAATAATTCGATTAAAAAATCAATATCAGTATGCGGTTGGCCCTGGCAATGGGTCCAAGCACAGGTCGTTAACGAAATCTTTGACGCTTTGCACGATGGGTATCGATAATCTGGGGTGAGCGCCGCATCACAAATCGGCATCCCGGTCTCGGTCACGCCGGTATCTGAGCCACTGAAGGTCCATGAGTTATTGCCATAGTCAGGCGCGCCACTGCCGAGACCACGCGGCGCCACCAGGACGACACCCCGCGCATCGGCTGTTTGACGAAGGACATCCAGATCCAGAAAACTGTCCTCGTTGCCGCCCCAACCATGTAGGAGAATCACCAATGGATTGTGCGCATTCGCCAAGTAATCTGCCGGGTAAAAAATGCGGAAATGACGCGTCGTTGCGCCGATTTCAAGTGTCTGTCGATCCTCGGCAAATGCAGGCCGGTTACAACTTGCCTTGGTTATCAGCGGCGTCAATATCAGTACAAACAAAAAGGTAGCGCGCCATCGTCCTGCTGAAGACCACTTTAAACGAATCAATCGCCTCAGGCTCGACGCGCGATGATTCCAAGCCGAAGCACAACCGTCCCAACAAAAGGCGTAGGCCGCTTTATGCGAACGTTGCGATTTATCCAACCGCAAGATCATACGGCAAGCCAAACGCGCCGTAACTTGATCGACCTTCGGTACTCGAGCGTCCGAGATCGCCAAGGCAATCCTGCGACGCTGCAGCGCCAACCCTGTTGTTTTTTTAAGCCCACAAGTTGCCCTATCGGTCTCAGTTTAAACCTACGATTTCTTCTCGCGATCGCGATAAGCTCGCGACCCTCAGCTCATCGGCTACCCTTCAAGCCTATAATAGGTCGGCGATGCGCGAAAAACAGGCCCTTTAATCGTTGCGCCGAAAGCATCCCAGGCCTGATCAAAAGGTCCGAACCCGTCAAGGGGCTGCTCACCGGAAACACGCCAAGCCATCAGTATTCTCGCGGCGCCCTTAGAGAACTCCAAAAGATAACAATCCTCGGGCGTATCATGCTTTTTAACAAAGACCGTATCGCCCAATAAGCCTAAGAAAAACTTCAGTGCTTCAAAGGCGGGACGAGGCTTAAAACCATCCTGATCATCCACCAGACCAAAACCGCGCGCAGACAAACGCCACCAATAGACCTCTTCAATGTGACCGGAGCAAACCGTCAACGCTAAAAAACGCAGCATAAAGTCGGCGTAGTCTAATTCAGTCTCACCATGTTTTTTGTGCCGGAATTCCGCTTTATCGTAGCTACCGGTGATCGGTGAGAATAGGCCGGTGCTTTGTACCGGCCAATTCACCTCGGAGATAATTACGTTGCTGTCAACTTGACTCGACCAACCGGCGATCGCCTTCAAAAGCGCAGATTTCTCCAACGTTGAAAAGCCATTTTGTTTATTTTCCGGCGCGCCCCGTCGATCAACATAAAGCAAGTGCGAGAGCGCATTTAACCGCAGCCCTTTAGGCAGATCGGCTAACCCGGATAAAACAGCCAAATATTCAAAATCAATGCATGCAGGACCGACGAACCGAACATTAGGAAACGCCTGCTGGAGTTCAGCCACTGGCGCCATCAACGCCTTGAAATCGCGACTGCTCCATATACCCCATTTTGATCGATTCTTCGCGTGGGTTATCTCGATTTGACGCACCTTTCCAGCAACCGAGCCAACGACTGTCCTGAGGAATGCGCGCCAAGAAACAGGATCCAGTACAGCCTGTCGATCCTGAAGAATCGCAACCATTACCGGCGTCTTACTAACATACAACCTTTCAACCAAGGCAATCCCAGTCTTCCAATCCTGGGCGGTCTCGTGGTGACAAAAGCGTACCAATACAGGAGGCTTCCCCAATGCCTCAAGTAGTGCCCATTCTTGTTCGAGATAGTCTCTCTGGGGGTGAAGCGCAATGCCAAATCGATCCTTTAAAGCAACGGGTTTTGAATAGCTCTCAGCGACTAGCCGACGATAACGCCAGTAAAGCGCCGGACCGGCAAGGATCCCCCTCAATAACATCCGAAAAATATCCGTTAACTTACGATGTCGACGTCGCTCTTCTTTACTGAGCACCACCGTCGGCTGGGATGTTTTTTCATCCCATAACCACAGATCCTTATCAGAAGGATAAGGCGAGACGGGTATCCCTCGAATCGCACGCTGATAAAACCGTATGGGATGACGCCAACGGCTTCTCCTGCGATGCCCCCAAAACCGCTTACGAGCTGTGCGCTCAAGCGACGCAAGCGCGTCTGGCAATTTTTTTCGATCATTGTAGATCCGCTTGAATATCTCAAGAAAGCTACCCGGCAGCGCAATCCTTGCTAAATCATGTGCTCTCTGACGGTTTCCCAACGGCCCCGAATGACACTGGCTGCGGTTCAAATCAATAAATAAGGGCGGCAGCCATTCCCCCGTTGGAGATTTTGGCACGAGGATGTTTTGATTACCCAAATCGCCATGCATAAATCCCGCGTGATGTAGCTTTTGCACCGCCGGTGCCACATGATTCAGGAGCGCCACCATCACCGCATCATCGCGATCCTTCTGATAGATCTCTATCAGCGCATCTCTAAAGGAAGGTGCCATCACGTGACGACAAAGATAATAACTTTCTATCAGCCTGCCATGATGCCAATAATCTAGCCAAGCAATCGGTTCGGCTGTGCCCAATCCCGCTTGATACAAAAATTCGCCCGCGCGAAACGAACGTTCCGCTTTTGATTCGTGTCTCAGGTCATACCAGTCTTTTAAAAAGGATTGTCGCCCAAAAGCCTTAATCGCAACCGCCGTCGGCGCATTGTTGATCAAGAGATCCGCCTTCAAAACCTGATCTCGCCCCTCAGACAAAGGCGTTGTTTTGCGCGTGTGAAGCCATTGCGGCAAAGAAGACAATTGATCCATCAATTCAGACGTATCAAATCGGCTCGATATTTTGCCTACATATCGGCCAAAAGTCGTGGTCATGGTGATTCACTTAAGCTACTTGGAGCGTTCATCCCTGCAATCCATATTGTACTAATAAAGTGACCTCGCGGGTAAATCTCAGACATCGAAAGGCCGATCATGGCGACAACAATCCCACTAACCCAACAGCCAAACCGGTTGTATACCCGCATCGAGGGCTTATCCAGCACGCGGTCTCGCTTTGTTCACAAGCATTATTGCTCGAGGTCGCCCAACCTTCTAATTCCGCCGACGAGGGAATTCCCTTTTTTGGTGATCAACGTTGCAGCCAGTACAAGCAATTCATTTTTTGCTGTGGTCAACAATTTTGTGGTCATGCCATCGATCAACGCATTCAATTGACTCATTCTTTCGATTTTCCAACGGTCGGGTTGTATTAAGGATTCGTAAAACCCAATCGAGCGGCGGCCCGACTGAATTTGAGCAAGGCAATGTTGACTACGTTGCCACTGGTACCAAATTGTCCGACTTCAAAATTAGCGGTTTGAACCGAATTAAAGCCCGGAAAAACACCAACCGCAAACGACTCTGGCTCGAATCCCCTAATGCAGCACTGATCTTGCGAAGACGCTGGGACCAGGATGCACCGATCCCACAATCTATCCTGTAGCAGAAACGGCGATCGAAGCGCCGGCCAGAAGCGGAGTTTCTGGGCCTCGGCACGCTCAATTTAGGTCGTGCGTTACGACCCGCAAGCCTAGGTGCGCCACGTCATAATCGCATCCTGCAGAGCAGCCAAGACACCTCGGCAGCATTGCGCAAGCAATCAGTCGGTGGAAAGCTCGCTTGACGAATTCTGTTGATGCAGAAGACATGCTTACGCCTTGCTTTGGTAAACTTAAGATTCTCGTCATACTAACGAATGCTCGGCCATAGCAGCCAAGCGGTATTGCCACCCTGAGGAGTTCCTAAATGCCCGATTCATTAGCCCTAAAGCCGATCCCGGAGTCCCATGGCATGTTCATTCGGTTTACTGATGCGCTCGGGTACGACACGCAGCAGGCTATTGAAAAGATCCTACCAGACCCAGCTTCACAGACGGCTCCGCATGCCGCTAAAGTATTGAAACAAGCTCGACAGCGACTTGTTTTGAAGATCAAAGCCGAGGGATTACCCAGCGGTAAAGCAGTCGCGAAACTTTTCCCATTGAGGAATCCGATCTCGCGGCTACGCTACAAAAAATACGCATTAAAAGAATTCACAAATTATCAGGAAGCAACCGCGCGTAAGATCTGCGTGCCCAAGGTCTATGCCTATTTAGAAAAGCGTCATTTCGGTTTTGTCGCCGGCTCTGGGCTTATCATAGAGTGGTTAGAAGGACAGCGCGACCTGCTTGATATTGCCAGCAATTCGGAACAGGGTTACGCGCAGGCCGCGCAGCTCGGCATTCCTGCTCTTGTTGCGATGTATGATGCGGGCGCGATGCATATCGATGCACGAGATGAAAATATTTTCCTCCCGGCGCAGGACCCCAATTCGGGCTATTGCGTAATTGATTGGCAGTATGCGAGTTTTCACAAACCACGCAGTGAGTGGATGCTCGAGCATCTCGCCGCGCATTACATCCGCAAGGCGCCCAAGGATCAATGCGCAGCACTCTTAGATGGGTGGCTCGTTAAACTGCACAAACAGGCTCGCCATCACATCAACTTTAAATCATTCTCTGACCGTGTTGCTGCCTTGCTCACCGCTCGCCAATCAGTTAGAGCCCGCTTACAATTGCGCCCTGCCAGGTAACGATAAGGGAAAAGCATGCATCTTCTAGATTCGGCAAAAACCGCGCTAACCAAACTGGCCTTTAATACTCGACACGCTCACGCTCGATTAAAGCAAGGAACCGTTCGATTCAAAACCACTGACCTGGTCAACTTTTATCACGAGATGGAAGCCGCTGGTGTGATTTACGTTGTTTTACGCTGGGCTGATGATGTGCCCTTGAATCTCGTTGACGAGCTTTCTAATGAGTACGATGTAGATCATCTCATTGCCGACTCACAGATAAAAATTGCACTGAATCTAGCGGCAGTTCGTCCCGGCAAAGTGAAGTGTGACTACTATTCCGCATCGGGCCAGTCAGGAACGAGCTATAACGGCATGCCGTATTACATGCCCGCTCATGCTCAACGCATTCTCGATCGCCGAACTAAAGACCCGAGAGGATTTTACCGTCCTTGCCCGGAGGACGAATTTTTCGCTCTTGCCTATCACCTCTGCTATCACAAAGGCCACCGCTGCGGCATTCCTACGGGTCTTGATGCTCCTCATGACGCGAGTCCGCCGCGGAACTATTTAGCGGGTTTACAAGGGCTCGCCCGGACCGCCGGACATTCAATTAAAGACACGACAACCTTAATAGAACTGCACGATTTCCTCCGTCAAAACGGTTGGAGCATGTCTCAGGACCTGATGTTGCGATGGCCCGATCAACACCCTTTTTTAACGGCGTTGTTCGAGCACGAGCGCGCCGCCTGTGCGCAAGATGTCGTCGCAGCGCAGGATCTGACCGTTTTTGTTTTGCGTGACGATTGCGATACCCATGAGCTTCAAACAATCGCACGTAAAATGATATCCGAGCGCTTTACCATCGTTGATGAGGTCGCGCTGGATACAACGGCAAGAAGTCGCGTAATGAGCCAAACCCGAGGCGGCAATTGGATAGAGAAGTATCGCCCCGAACCTGTTCAGCCAATCATTGCGATCATCTGTCGCGATGCAGCCGAACAGGGGCCCTTACCAATTGCGATGTCCGCCGCAAAACTTGCCAAGCGATATCCTCATCTCAAGAAAACCGATGTCTTAATGAAACGGGTTATTCGCGATCACATCAATCTCGTCGCGCCGCTTGCCCACGACAGAGTCGTGCTACATGCGACTGATAATCCCCTTGAGACTGTTGAGACATTGCGCGCAATTTTCGGAGAAGACGCCAGTGCATTTTTAGCCATCCATGGTCATTCAAGTTAGCCTAATCTAAACACGCGATCGCGCTTCGGACCTTTTTCCCCTCGTTTAAATCCGTTAAAGCGCCTGCTGATCTTTTGGTCGGTCACCATTGCGCCGGTCGTAGCAATCTTTGAAAAGGAACTGTCTGCCAAGCGCCCTAAACGACACACTTTCAATCTGAGCGCCAATCACAAGCGCTACCTTCAAAAAGCGTACGCACCTGGACTGGGCCAAGCCATTGCGGCATCAACGCCAACTGCCCGATACCGTCAGTCTTATCAAGGCGACTTGAAATAATGCCAACTTATCGGCCAAAAGTCGGGGGCATAACCGTTTACTCAGACTGTTTACAGCGCGTCAACATTGCTTTTGTAACAACTTGAGTCAGTTACAACGCGCAGCGCTAGGCGCCAGCCCGCATTAGGTTGCTTGCTTTTTATTTGGTACTGTTGAGGCAGAGGCCGTCTTAAGGTTCGGTCTGAAACCACCTGAAATTGGAGCATCTTCAATGGCTTATCTGAAATTTTTCGTCCTATTGCCTTTGGTATTATGGGTTGCCGCCTGTGCACCACCGACGGCGGACACCCCGGCCTCCGAAAACATCACCGAGGCCGATGAGCGTCTGGCTTTGGCTGCCGCCTCAGGCTTATTCCAACCTGAGGTGGCCACCGATTTGTTGAGCTGCTTACCCAGCGCGGACATGACGGTACATTGCGGCTTTCAGAATCCCGAAGACTTGGTTGCCTTGCCCGGTGAGCAGTTCCTAATTGTTAGTGAAATGGGTGAATTCTTGACCGATGCACCCGGCAAACTATCCTTGCTCAACCTATCATCTGGTGAACGAGAAGCACTCAATATTGACTGGTCAATTCAACCGGCGACCCGCGGTGACCTTGCGTGTGCGGCGCCCGACATCGCATCATTTAGCCCCCATGGGATCGATCTCACCGCCCTCAATGAGGGCGGGTTACAGCTTTTGGTCGTAAATCACGGCGGTCGAGAATCGATTGAGTTTTTTGAAGTCAAAGAAAGCCAGGGCACATGGTCCCTTACCTGGCAAGGATGTGCGCTGCCGCCGGGTGACCCTTTCATTAACGATGTTGCGGGCCTTCATGACGGCGGTTTTTTAATCACTCACATGTGGGATAAGACCACGGCTTTCGACGAGGTGGCGCGTAAATTATTAGCAGGAGAACCAACCGGCTGGGTTTACGAGTGGCAACCGACCGAAGGCTTCACTAAGGTGCCTGGCTCAGACGACTTAATGCCCAACGGGCTCGCAGTGAGTCATGACAATGCCAAACTTTTTGTGAACATCTATTTTGGCGGTAAAACCATTAAAATTGATCGCGCCACTGCAATGAGAGAAGGCGAATTCTCAGTTCAACAACCGGACAACATAACGGTCGATGCCGAAGGGAATCTTTGGGTGGCTTCGCACAAAAATGACCCCATCGGTCAAACCTGCGCTTTGGTGACCGAAGGCCCATGTCTGTTGCCCTATGCCATTATTAAAGCGGATCCCACCACCATGACACCCGAAGTGGTTCATGCTCAAGACGGCCCGCCGATGGGCTTTGCAACCGTCGCACTTAAAGTCGGTAATCGAGTCTATCTCGGCTCCGCGCATGGCGATCGAGTGGCGAGCTCTGCAGCACTTTGAGGATTGATGACGCTCGACATTCTAGATCAATCAGCATCGCCCGAGGCCGTGGACTCCCCGGGCTGTCTAGCCGTCGTCAGAGACTTTGGAATCCTTGGACCCCTGTTTGGGGTAGGACTGTTGGCAACCTAGACTTCAGCCGGGCATTGAGGACGGCGATGTCTACTGATCTCCCGCTCGGCACGGATCCTTCTGCGCCGATTTTTTTGGGAAGTTGGTATGAAGGCACTCGCAGACCCGTCTGCAGTGCCAACAACATGGCAGCCTTAATATGGAAATGAAAGTAGCCGTATTTGGCGGCAGTGGCGTCGTCGGTCGCGCAGTACTTGAAGATCTCAGCGCGGCCGGCATCAGCTGCATTGCTCTCTCCCGACGACCACCTGATTTGCTCGGCATCAACTTCGTAGCCCTTGATCTCAACGATGCTTTGGCATGCCAAGCTTGCGTGACTGCACACCTCAGCGACGTCACCCACGTGGTGTACGCCGCCTTGTACGAGCAGCCCGGACTGATCGCCGGCTGGCAAAATGACGAACAGATGCAGCAGAATCTCACCATGCTGGCAAACGTGTTGAAACCGCTTTCGACGTACAACCGACAGCTTGAACACATCACATTACTGCAGGGCACAAAGGCTTATGGCGCTCACGTCGCACCCATGAGAATACCGGGACGCGAACGCGATCCCCGTCATCCCCATAAAAATTTTTACTGGTTACAAGAAGATTTACTGCGCGAGCAGGCTGCCCATTCCAAGTGGAACTTTACCATCTGGCGACCCCAGGTCATTTTCGGGCATGCGCTCAATGCACCCATGAACCTGCTCGCGGCGCTGGGTGCTTATGCTGCGCTGCAGTCGCACCAGGGCCTTAGTCTCAGCTACCCTGGCGGACCATCGGGTGTTATGGAGGCCATTGACGCGGATCTTCTTGCTCGAGCCATCCGCTTTGCCTGGTCAAACGACGCCTTCGTAAATGAAACCTTCAACATTACCAATGGGGATGTTTTCAGGATGCAGGATATCTGGCCGATCTTATGTGACATTTTTAATATGGACGCTGGACCCGCGGCGCCTCGTCTGCTGTCAGAAACCTGCTATGACCAGGAAACCATCTGGACTGAGATTGTTGCCCATCACAACCTCAAACCGCACAGCCTTCGAGGGGTTGTTGGGGACAGTTTTTTCTATGCGGACGCGCTCTTCAATGCGGGCGGCACCCAACCCCCACCGCCATCATTGCTGAGCACCATCAAATTGCGGGAAGCGGGATTCGCTGAATGTATCGACACCGAGGTCATGCTGCGCCGCTGGTTTGCTAAACTTCAGGACCTCGCGATCCTGCCGAACCCAAGAAAATAAAAGCCGCGGCCGAATTTCAATCTGGGGCCTTGCTCTCATCGCTTCGGGACAAAAATGATTTCGCGCCGCACAAGGCAAATGACGATTCAGGCGCCGCCGCAACCCAAACGGAAAAGCAGCAGGACTTCGTACCCCTATCGCGCGTCTGCAGGCGTGCTTTCGTCGGCGGCGCTGACGCGACGCATTCGCATGATCTGCCTGATATCGCCAACCGTCGTGTCGCGTGTTTAGTCTATTGCGAGTTGGCTCAGGAAAGGCTTACGCGCGGATCAGCGTCTGATCAAGGATCATGGCATCCAATTGTTTTTGGACGGTCTTGGTCCAATGCGGGTGCGTTAGGATCCAAAACTTTTCTTGCTCAATGGCTTTTGCCACCAGTTCACCCACCTCATCTGGGTGCATCCCATTCTCCAGCGCCGACTGGATGTTGCCGGCCAACTTGCCCGCTTTTTCAGAATCCCCCTTTGGCTTGCCCCGGCCGGGTCGAAAATCGACGGAGTGGCGACTAATGTTGGTGTTGATGGGTCCTGGGCACAGCACAGACGCCCGGACAGCGCTTTTCTTGGCCCGCAGCTCGCGCTCCACCGCCGCCATCAAGGCCACCACGCCGTGCTTGGCAACATTGTAGGCGCCCATCATTTGCGATGAGACCAACCCCGCCATCGAAGACGTGGCATTGATATGGCCAAAGCCCTGCTCCTCTATGAGGGGTAGGAACGTCTTCACCGCGTAAATTGGCCCCCAAAGATCAACATTAATGATCCATTCCCAGTCGGATAGTTTAAGGTTACGGGCTGATGTTGGCAGGCCAACCCCGGCATTACTACAAACCACATGGACCCCGCCAAAATGATCCAGGGTCACGTCCGCCAATCGCTCGACGTCTTCGAGTTTTGACACATCACAGACTTGGCACACGACCGGAGATACCCGCCTCGGGAAAATTCGCTTTCAGCCGCTTTGAGCAATGCATCATCTAGATCCGCAAGCACAAGCTGCATGCCGCGCGCCGCGAACGACCGCGCCATACCCAGCCCGATACCGCTCGCGCCGCCGGTAATGACCGCGGTTCGTCCTGAAAAATCTTGCATCGGTTACTCCTCGAATCCGTGGCCGGTTGTGGTTAGTAGGGCTGCCTCGACATCCTGAATCGCCTCATCAGACCAACCCAACCATTGCCGCAATACCGCCTGATTGTGTTCGCCGAGATGCGGCGCCCCGGCTCTAACCTCTGACGCCAAATGTCGAAACTTGTAGGGTGATGCAGGGATCGGTCTCGTGCCGCCGGCTCGGTCATCAACCTCCTGAATCGACCCGCGCGCTTTAACCGAGGCGAGCTGACGTACTTCAGATGCGTCTCTTACGTCCCCCCAGGCAATATTCATTTTATCCAAAGCACGAATCACCGCATCGCGATCGCCACAGGTCTTTGTGAAGAAGGCTTTAGAGGCTGCTCGTCGCGCTGCGATTTTGTCAGACAAGGTCACGTCTTGCGCTGGGTCCAGGCCATCACTGACGTGATAAACCGAACTGAGTAACTTCCAGATATATCTGAACTCACCTGCCAGCATCAGCAAACCACCGGCGGTTTCATGGACTTCATTGGTGACACCCATCGATTGGCCCTCCAACGCGTAATGCATCCCATCATTGGTCACAATCGTTGCATCCACCATCGCGATCTCAACATGATCTCCCCGACCCGATTGCTCGCGCGCATACAACGCAGCAAGCAGCCCAACCAGACCATGCAGGGCGGCATTCGTGTCGGCAACAGAAAGCGGTAACTCTGTGGGAAACGCGCCGGTCAGCTGCGGCCTGGCGAGCAATCAAACCCGTCTCCGCGTGAATAATCGGCGCGTAAGCTGCGCGACGACTATCGGGATTGTCGGCACCGAAACCAGAAATCGACAGCATAATCAGGCGTGGATTGATTTCAGCCAGCGTCTCGTAATCGATCCCCAACCGCGCCATGACATCCGGCCGAAAGTTCTCAATGAGCACGTCCGCCTGCTTCACAAGCGACTTCACAATCAGCAGCCCTTTGGGATGTCTTAAGTCGACGGCAATATTCCGCTTCCCAGCGTTCTGCTGGTGATAGTAACCAGAGATATCGCCTCGCTTGACGCCCCAGTGCCGGGTCACGTCGCCTTCCGGTGGTTCAAGTTTAACGACATCCGCTCCTAAGTCGCTGAGCATCCGTCCCGCGAAAGGCCCCGCTAGAACGCGTGATAGGTCAAGAACTTTAATCCCGGATAACGGATACGACATGCCCTACGCCTTGCTCTAATGACGAGGAAGGCTTTCTCGACGCAAGATGGAAATTCTCTGTCATTTTTTCTCGCACCTGACCTTGGCATTCGAAATACTGCCGGAACCCCCCGTTATAGTTACCATCCTGCCGGCGCTGTTCATTGCCTTCAAAGTTGTAGTAGCCGGGTGTGCATTCTTCCGACCGGTTGGTCTTACCGCGGTGTTCAATGACCTGCTCGACCCACCACGCTTCAGCTGCGTCCGTTGCATCCAGTGTGTGATGTCCATTGCGGCGCACATAGTCTATGCATTCTGCAATATGGTCGCCCTGGGTCTGCAGCATATCCGTGAGGTTGAACTGGAACGACGCCTGATACCCGCCCATGATAAACAGATTGGGGAAACCCGCAGTATGAATCCCGAGCAGCGTGCGAATGCCATTCTTATACTTATCCTGCAAGTTGACGCCGCCCTGGCCTTTGATATCGTTATAGATACCCGTTTGTTGGACCTCGAAACCGGTGGCATAGATTAATAGATCCAATTCGTACTCGTGGCCATCAAAGACCGGTCCTTTGGCGCTGATCTCCGTAACGCCCTGGCCCTTCGTATCGATTAGATGTACGTTCGGCAAATTAAAAGCGGGTAGATACTCGTTATGAAAGCACGGCCGCTTACACATAAACATATACCAAGGTTTGAGCGCATCAGCGGTTGTCTGATCCTCAACGATTTCATCAATCCGCCGATGAATGCGCATCATGTAATCGATATTCGCATTTTCCTGCTTTTTCAATTTTTCTTCAGGCGATGTCGCGCCTTTGCTCGCCCGTTTCTCGAGCGAATTTTCAACGGCTGCAAGTACTTTTGATCGCCTTTTTTTCTGCCACCCTGGTTCCAGCTTACGCGCCCAATTTGGATCCGTTGGCCAATCGTCCCGGACATCAATCGATGAGGGTGTCCGCTGAAACACATAGACCGCCTTTGCCGTCTTCGCCAGCTCGGGCACAATCTGCACGGCACTCGCGCCGGTCCCGATAATGCCGACAACCTTGTCTTTCAAGTGTTCCAGATTTTGTCCGGTGTACTGGTAGTCCCATCGAGAAGTGTGGAAGGCGTGACCGCTAAAAGCCGTCATCCCCGAAATAGCCGATAGTTTCGGTTTCGCCAAGGTGCCGTTTGCGCAAATAACAAATTGTGCGCGCATCACATCACCGCGATCGGTTTTGACGTGCCAAAGCGCCTCGGTCTCGTCCCAACGCGTCTCGGTCACGGTGGTGTTGAAGACCGCAAGGTCATAGAGATTGTACTTGTGCGCGATCGCCTGACAGTGACCGAAGATTTCAGGGCCCCGTGAATAATGATTGACCGGTACGTAGTCGAGCTCATCCAAAAGCGGCAAATAATCATAGCTCACAACATCGCACGCAGCGCCTGGATATCGATTCCAGTACCAGGTGCCCCCGACATCTGACCCACGCTCCACAATGCGAACCCCTTTTATTCCCCGTTCTCGCAATCGCGCAGAGGTCAACAGCGCCGAGAAGCCCCCGCCAATCAACAACACTTCCACCTCATCGGTAATGGGCGCGCGGTCCGGCACGTCTGTCGCATAGGGGTCAACCGCATACTTTGCTAAGTCACCACTCAACTCCGATATAAATTGATCCGTGCCGGGCGGACGATATCCCAAGCGCAGATTTCGCGCATCCCGGAACTTGGCTTTAATGTCATCGTAGTATTGCTGCGGTTGTTTTGGTCTAGGCATTGCAAGTCTTTACTGAGAAGTAGAATGATCAAGAAACACCAACTGTCAGAGCATGTCAAACGGTCGGCGCTAGGATGGGTTCCGTTTTTGTCGCAAGCGGTCCCGGAAGCGGCGCATACCGTTTAACCAGCGCTCATAGTCATTGGCTTTGTTGGCGAAATATTTTGCAACAATCTTGTGGGGCAGCACTAAAAATTGCTCTGCGATAATTGCGTTGATGCAGTCATCCGCGACGGCTTCAGGCGATAGAATGCCGTCTTGAGCCGCCTGATTTGAGTTTGATTTCTGAGAACTAAGGCGACCAGACGGCTTGCCCAAAATGTTGGTGCGGACAGCCTGCGGACACAACACTGAAACGCCAATGCCTTGGTCGCCATAGTTAATGGCGAGCCACTCCGCAAGCGCAACGGCGGCATGTTTGGACACCGCATAGGGGCCAGAATCCAGCTGAGTTAAGAGACCTGCAGCCGACGCCGTATTGAGCAGGTAGCCGCCCCCTCGCGCTATCATCCCTGGAATCACCGCGCGTGCCGCGTTCAAGTGGGCCCAAAGATGCACCTCCATCATGTCCCGCCACTGATCTGTATCGAGATTTAAGCCGCCGCCGCGCGCATAACCCGCATTTGAGACGAATAGATCGATCCGGCCGTAAGCCGATTCCACCCGCTGAACGAGATTTTCTATCGCCGCCTGATCGGCAACATCCAAAACCTCGGCAGATGCCTTCGAACCAATCAGGTTAGCCGTTGCTCGCGCGGCGTCTGCATCAATATCCGTACACACCACAACTCTTGCACCCGCCACCACAAGCCGGCAAGCCAACGCGCGACCAATACCCGAACCTGCGCCCGTGACGACGGCCACTGCCTCATTGATGTCCATGTGAATGCGCCTTGATTTTTTTTAGTTTTTGTTTCTCCGAATATCGACTGTCTTGCCCTACTATTCAATCTTAATCGTCGGGGGCCTGACGAGGCTAACGGGGCTTTCTCCGGCCTACAGCGGACCAGCCCGTTTGCGCAGTCGATTAAAGTCTGCTCCGGCAAGCGGGCCTACAAGCCAATCGATGCCCCCTCAAGCGCCGTGGCAACTCAGACTCCGTCGATTGCGAAAACGCAGGGTCTGTTCAGAGAAACGACTGGTCAGCGCGATGGCGCGTCTCTTATTTGTCGATGACCCATCAGCTTATGCTGAAAATCGTAGTATCAGCACTTTTTGACTAGACCATTTTAACCAGATCGTTTTATCTAGACCGTTTCTTCTGGCCTGGGGCTGGGACAATCCAAGCAGGTTTGCGCTCGCTCACCTTGGCCCAAGTCGCGCCGCTGTCTTGCACGTTAAACAGCATCAGCACTTCGTCCGCCACATTGTCAGCGGTCATAAAGACGGCCTCTTGGGTCCGTTGGGCCTGCGGAATGATGCCGGTATCAATCCCCGCGGGACACAGCGCATTGATGCGAAGTTGCCGTTCGCCGAGCTCCCGCTTGAGGCTCCGAACCAAACCGGTCACAGCATGTTTCGTCATAGCGTACAAGGGATCAACATCATAAGGCGTAATACCCGCAAGGGATCCGGTAACCACAATGCTTCCCCCCGGACGCATCAGGGGTAACAGGTGGTGCAGCCCATAGACCACCCCATCGATGTTAACCCCAGTCATTTTTTTATAACGCGCGAGATCCATTGCGCGGAATTGATAATCCGCGAGCGGCGCCTCGGGTGACGCAATCTGAATGCCCGCATTCAGATGCAGGTGATCAATTAACCCAAAGCGGTCAGCCAGCATCCTCGCGGTTTCTTGCCAGCTCGCAACATCGCTCACATCACAGTGATGGCATTGCCCCCCTTCAGCGTTGACAACAGACCCATCTGTTGCCTTGTTGATATCTAAGCCAATAACCTGTGCACCCCGTTCGGAGCTGCGCCGAACAACCGCCGCCCCGACGCCAGATGCCGCGCCGGTCACAACGATGTTTTTGCCGCTGAAGTCGCTCATGGGCGCACCTAACTGATTGAGAATATTGGCGTATCCTACACAAAACCACAGGACGTCGTATATTCAATCCGTTTTGGGTCCCGTATTTGAACATTGCGCTCAGGGGGCGCCCCGGAAAACCCAGTCGGCGCGTCCCGAAAGCGATGAACCGCTGCGGCCAGAGAAAGAACCAAATGGCCGAGCGCACGCATCGAGCTGAAGATGGTTCGCCCCAATCGCTGGGTCATCTTGACGTTACAAAGACAATTGCCGTGGCGTTCCTTGCAAACAAAAAGCTGCCGTCGCCTCTTATATTACCCTTACAAACTTTCTAAGACGCAACGCCAGCGCGGATTATCTTCAATCGACTTATCGAACCCTTTTGCTGTCCACGCGATCGATCCCGGTCGAGACGTGATTCAGTTCGGGACAAACCGGGTCGGCATGGCAGCCGACAACCCGTCTTACAACCGCAGCCTTACAACCGCCGCCTAATCAGCGGCAACCCCCGGACGGCCCGGTTATTGCGACCTGACTGGATCTGTTCTGCCAAGGCCTGATAACTGGCACGCGTTTTCGTTTCAAAGTGGTCCCAATCATGCTCAGCGGAAGGCGCCACGCGCCTCTTTCGCCTTGAAACCGGCTCTGCTGACTACCTCGTTACGATCCGAACGATTCCAGCGATGTCTGCTCATCAAACACGAGCACGTTATAAACCAGCTCACTATTGAGCCAGCTTACCTTGTCGTTGAGCGCCTTCATAAACACCTGAAATTCAGCGCTGGAACGATGCGCATCATTCCAGGCCTCATACTCCGCCATGGATTGATAACCCACTGCGAACATGTGCGTGGTATACCCGTGGACCATGTCGCCACCAAAGGCCGTGGCATTCAGCCAAACCTGACCTGGGAAAGCTTGGAACCGATCGCTCTTCATCAATTGATCCATTGCGGCAACCACGCCAGCTGGATCTTTGGTTGAAAAATAGTTTACATCCCAGTAACGATCAGCATTGTCGATCTTGCCCCAGCTTTTGACCATATCCATATTGGTGCTCGAAACCGGTTGTGAAGACGCCCGCAGCGTCGCCATCCAGTCACTGAAATCCTGACTATTGGCCAGCGTTTCACTCCATTCAGCCGCCGCTTTACGGCTGTTCTGCAACACCACTAAGGTGTGGGTTGCCGGACTCTTACCATTGGAAGCAATTCGGTTGAGATGCATCGAGCCCTTAAACTGCTGTCCAGTTTTTGAACTCATGAATTTTCGAGCGCCATCGACAACCGTAGACTGCTTACCCGGCAGAACTGCCAGGTTGTGAAACGTCACGTTCGGACCCGCCAACACACTGATTGAAACCAGCGTCGCCAACGTTGATACCAGCAGAATTCGTAAAGATTTGAGTGTCATTAATATCGTCAATATCGTCCGCATAGAAAAATTCCTTATTTCATTGAATTTAAACCACTTTTACAGGGTGCCAAATTTGTCATCGCCCCTCGGATTGAAGCCAGCCCCCCTGCGCGGGCTCGGGGCTGCGGCACGGCTTTTCGTAATCCGATGGCTTTTTCTAGATCAAAACGGGTAAAGGGCTGGGGCGCTACTGGCTGGCCTGATCCCCTCATCTGACAGATTCGAACCCCCTTGCTGCTGCGAAGGTCAAAGATCGCCTAAAAGGCGAGCTGACCTTCAATCTTCCATCAGACCATTAAGGTCATCATCTCTTCGGTAGAGATGAAGGGCCCCGAGGATTCAACCTCAAACAACTGGGTCGCCGCCAACCGGGCAATGACCCGCTTGGAGGACTCAATGTCTGGGTAGGTGTTGATGTTGACAAACTTACCGATGCCGGTTGCCCATCCGCCTGCGAGGGTCTCGGCACCGGCATCCGCCAAGATTTGCATTTGTTTTGCTTGCAGCGCGGCCCAAGCCTCGGACCCAGGTTCAATACCATCCCAAGCACGCCCAACGCGGCCAATCGAAAAAGAGGTATAGCTCATTAGTGACTCCTTTTGGTTTGAAAATGACCCTTCAGACTCTAAGGATTAGACTGGCGCTCGGCAACGATGGTTCGATATTGGTTAGCAGGCGCCACGCAGTACGAAAAAATACAACCCGTCGCCATTGCAATGAGCGCCGACCATTGCTCGACTTCAGATTACAGCCAAGCAATTTGTGCGCTTGCCTGCGTCTGAGACCTATCCCCCTGGCCAACGCTTGTTGCGCACCTGAAATCACCCGGTGCTGGCTAGCCGGTCTGATCAGGTCGGCCAGAACCAGCGCAAACTATCCGCGAGCAATGCGCCGCCGTGTCGCAAGGTATGCCCGCCTTCTCCAAACTCGAATCGGACATCATAACCGGCATAAACCAGCGCCTTGAACATCGCTTGATTGGCCGTTGCCCAATCACCGAATAAGGTCTCAGCATCGTTTGCGCCGCTTTGCAGGAACACTTTTAAGGGTTTTCTGGGCGTCGTGCGAACCAGATAAGGATAATTATGACCACCCCAGATATTGGTGAAGGAGCCACAATGGGACAGCACATTCTGAAACCGATCTGGCTGGTGCCAAGCCGCTGTAAAGGCCGCAATACCGCCGCTACTGATGCCGCACAAAATAATATCCGCCGGTGCCGCTGACCAAGTCACCTTGAGAAGGTTTGCTGCAAAGGGCATCACCTCATCCGTCAAGAAAAAACTGTAGTCGTTCGTTAATCGATCATATTCCCAACTGCGTTGCGCCTCAGCGATACCATAAGAGGCCAAGGGGGACGCGGACGGCATCACATCACCTTGACCCGCCTGGATAAAGACACCAAAGGTGTTGGTCAGTTCACCGGTTTGATGCAATGTATCCATCACTTTGGTCGCTCGAGCCGGGCCTTCCCGCGCCAGATAAGCGCCGCCATCATTGAAAAGGATCAAGCGATTGGGTGCCGCCAACACCCGCATTGCAGGCGTATACAGCCATAATTTTCGGGTGGTGCCGGGGTAGCGCTCTGATGCGAAATCATCAACCGACTCAACGCGGCCAGACGGCGCATCAACGCCGCTTTCTCGGCAAGGCACATACTGCTGATCTAATGGATGGCCTAACGCCGTGCGGACGTCACCATTGCTCCGGCCGTTACAGCTCGCGGGGCCCATGAGGTCGAGGCCTAAAGCAAGATGATCCGGCACACTCAACGGCATCGATTCACCCTCCCCGGCAACGTCCTTAGCCATCGCCACAAGCGTAATCCCAGTCCCGGCATCATTCCGGCGCGCGCGCTGATAGCCAGTTTAAGGCCAAGCCTGACAAGGCTCGAATGCCGACGGGCAACGCTCGATCATTGACATAAAAATACGGTGAGTGATTTACCCCAACAATCCGATCATCTTCCGGTTCAGGCAACACCCCAAGCGCAAAATACAATCCAGGCACTTCCATCGCCAAATAGGAGAAATCTTCTGCCCCCATAATCGGCGGTACCACGCTCGCGGCCCCGTTAGCGGCCCAGTTCAGCACGCCCGCCATTTCTTGGGTCAGATTTGGGTCGTTCACCGTCACGGGATAGCCCACGTCGATCAGGACATCAGCGGTCGCGCCCAAGGTCGCCGCAGCAGCGGTTGCGGTATTACGGATGCGCTCATGGATCTCAATTTGCATGTCGGGATCGAGCGTGCGGATGGTTCCGGTCATGCGGACCCCATCTGAGATAATGTTGCCACGATTGCCCCCAGCAATGGTACCAATGGTGACGACTGCCGGTGCAATACTAATATCCATCTGACGACTGACAACGGTCTGCAGGCTATTGACGACCTGCGCGGCGCTCGCGATGGGGTCGACCCCATGCCAAGGCATCGAGCCGTGGGTCTGCACCCCTGCAACATTAATTTCCAAGTAATCCGAGGCCGCCATAAAGCCGTTTGGTCGATACATAATAGAACCCGTCGGTCCTGGAAAAACATGCAGCCCAAAAACGGCGCCCGGTCGATCTGGGCCAGAAAAAATCCCTTCTTTTAACATCAATTCAGCCCCGCCTTCTTCATCACCTGGCGGGCCCTCTTCTGCTGGTTGAAAGATGAACATCACGGTGCCGGGCATCTCGGCGCGGAGGTCCGACAAGACCCGCGCCACGCCCAGAAGGATCGCCATGTGCGCATCATGCCCACAGGCATGCATGACCCCGGTCTCGACGCCTTCCCAAAGGGTGGTGACGGTAGAGGCAAAGGGCACACCCGTTTTTTCTTTAACCGGCAAGGCATCCATATCCGCGCGAAGCGCGACGACCGGGCCGGGCTGACCGCCCCGTAACAGGCCGATGATCCCCGTGTGTGCAATGCCTTCGCGCACCTCGTCAAAGCCCAAAGCGCGCAACTCGCCCGCAATTCGAGCGGCCGTATTGAACTCTCGATTTCCCAGTTCAGGGTTTGCATGAAACCAGTGCCTCAGCGCCACAACCTCTTTTGTGTGGACATCAGTGCGGCGCTCAATGTCTGCCTCCCAGCGCTCGGCGGACACCGGCGCAATCGCGAACAGCATGGTCAACAGACCCCATTTCCAATTTTTCATCTTGTTCTCCCCTGAAGTCTTAGTTCTCGTTACCGTGAATTTTTGAGCCTGCTCTAAACGGGTACTTCGAAAGTCGATCGACTCCACCTCAATGCTCGACCTTGCGGCATCAAAACCGAATTAACGGACCCTGACAAGTCACTGCTTTTTAACCAGCGCAAGGGGCCTCTTAAACCATTGTCGCATTTTAAAGCTGACCCGTTACCGATTGGGCCAGCGCCAAGCCGGAATCTCCGCTGGTGAGACATCCAACAGTTGGGTTTCGCCCAAGCGCTTGGTCAAACGCAGATGGTTACAAGCAGGCTGTTCCTGCAGCAGACTGATTAACACATCCGAATGGGAGGTCACCCACAACTGCGTTGACGCTGCCGCCCGCAGCATCAATCTCGCCAGCGCTGGCAAGAGTTCTGGGTGCAAACTGGTTTCGGGCTCGTTCAAAATCATCAGCGTTGGCGGGCGTGGTGTGAGCAGCGCCGCAGCCAAGCACAGGTAACGCAGCGTGCCATCGGATAACTCCCATTGATCTAATGGACGCAGCAGACCGCGCTGATGAAATTTAAGGGAAAAACGGCCTTGGTCACGCTCAATACGGACCTCGGCGCCCGGGAAAGCGTCCTCCAAAACTCGGTTCAACCCCTCTTGATCCCCTATCTCTGTGATGGTTTGCCAAGCAGCAGGCAGATCTCGGCCGTCATGGTGCAAAACCGGGGTTCGAGTGCCAATTTGTGCTTGTCGACTCGGTGCATCTCGGTCAGTCCGAAACTGATCGTAAAAGCGCCACGACCGAATATGCTCTCGCAATGCCCACGCTTCGGGCGCAAGGATCGGATCGGAAGATCTCGCGAGCATGCTGTCAAAGACCGGCAAATGACGGTTCAGCACTTGCCAGGCGCCCGAATCATCTCTTGCTTTGACCACCGGGCCCGTTCGGTCAATCATTAGCCGAGCATGATGATAGGTCTCGCCGATCCAGATCACCTCGCGTTTAATTTCTGGATCCCCATCAAAAAGCGTCCTCGCAACGGGCGCGGGCAAACCAAAATCAATCGCGTAGCTACTGTCATCCCCAGCGATGCCCAGCCTCAAGTTCACTCGATGTTTTTTCGGGCCGCCTTGAACCGGCTCGTCGCCCTGAATCATGCCGCGACTGAACTGCTCCGGACCAGCCCAAAGCACGGACGCCAAACTGCCTTCACCTGCGATACTACCGGCGGCGGAGCCCAGCGCCGTATCCGACAATAAGCGCAAGGCCTTATAGAGATTGGATTTGCCCGATCCGTTGGCGCCCGTCACCAGATTAAGCGCTCCCAATGGCAGTACCAGCGCCCGGATCGATCGATAGTTTGAAATAGCCAGCGCTTTGAGCATGGATCGCCTTCAAGACCTTCTTAAGCTCGCTGTAGCCCCCGCTTCATGGCGACAAACACGCGATGCGAAAACTGCTTTAAATCATCGAGCAGCACGTAAATGAGTGGCAACACGACAAGGGTAATCAGGGTTGAGAACACCAAACCGCCAATAATCGTTCTGGCCATCGGAAAATAACTGGGCCCGAGCCCCCCAACCCGAACATCTCCCAAGGCGAGTGGCAACAATCCTGCAACGGTTGTGCAAACGGTCATCAGAATGGGCCTTAACCGATGCCGACCACTCTCCAAGATCGCCTCAAGGCGAGACATACCGGCGTCCCGCAGTTGAATGATCCGGCTGAGCAGCACGATGCCATTGTTCACCACGATACCCGCCAAGAGCAACATACCGGTACTCGCCATCGCCGTAAACGTCGTGCCAGTTAGTAATAAAAACCAGAAGACGCCAACCACACTGAATCCGATTGAAACCAATATCGCAATTGGGAACAAAACCGACTCAAACAAAGCCGCCATCAACATGTAGATCAAGAGAATCGCGAACAGAATATTAATGAGCATTTCCTGCGCCATTTCAATATCAATTGAGAACCCTGGTCCTTGCTCGCTACGGTAACCCGGCGGCAATTGATAATCTTCCATCAAGGCTTCGATCAAGGCACTGGCCTGATCTGGGGTTGTGCCCTCACTCAAATCAAACTGAATCTGGACTTCGGTTTCCCGGTTTTCTCGTCTGATCGACCGCAAAGAACTTCTAATCTCTAAATCGGCAACCGTTGTGAGGGCCACTCGATCGCCGCCTGGCGCGAGGAGCGGGAGGTTTCGAAGATCGGTCAGGGTTGCCTCTCGACCATCTTTTAAACCCATCCAGATTTCATATTCGCGGGTGGGCTGCTGTAAACCGCGCGACAACTGAATGCCGAAGGCGGTTGAAACAGATTGCGCAATTTGACGGGCGGTAATGTTGTACAGGCCAGCCGCCTCGGGTTTTACTCGAATAACCACTTCCTGCCGCCGGGATTCAGAGTTGGTTCTAACATTGGTCAGGCCATCAACCGTCTCCATAACTTCGATAAGCCGGTCAGATTCTTCAATCAAGACATCGGTCGAAGGCCCAATCAAGCGCAATGACAGACCATTATTGCCGCCACCGAACCCGCGATGCCGCCCCCCAAAGCGCACCCGAACATCGGGCAGTACCGGCAGTTTTGCTTCGATCATACGCTCGATGACTTTCGGTGACAGCGGCGCATCTTCATATAAAACCAGGCTGATATTGCCCCGATCCACATCGTACCGACTGAACATATCTTTAATGTAAAAACGCTCCTTATTGACGATCAAGTAGTCTTCGAGCTCATCAACAAAACTTTCGATGCCGTCGATATCAACTGAACCCCGCATATAAAATCGAAGGTCGAGCCTAGGGGACTCAGAATCGGGATTCATATTCACATCGAGTTGCCGATAGGCCCAAACGCTACTCAGCAGCACCAGGCAACTGAGCACGAATGCGATCAAACGATGCCGTAAGGTTAGGCTGATCAGGCGCGTATAGACCGCCGCAATTCGATCGATAATCGGTGTCGGGGCCGCATCTGCAACGATCAATCGCGCCGCAGCTGTTGGGACCAAGGTCTGTGCAATCAACAAGCTCGCGAGCAGCGATACACATAGGGGAATGGCGATATTCTGCTGAATCACAGCAACCTGCTGAATATCCGTCATAAAGCTGGGAACAAAGACGATCACCGTCGTCAAAGTGCCCGCCGTGATCGCCATATTGATGTCTTGAACACCCGCGACAGACGCTTGCTTTGGCGATAGCCCCGCACGACGCCGGTAGTCGATCGCTTCACTGGCCACCACACTATTATCGACCAGCAAACCGATCGCCAACATTAACCCCACCAGAGACAATATGTTCAGCGTCATCCCCATAAAGAACATGACACCCAGGGTTGCACATAGTGACAGCGGCACCGTTGCGGCAATCACTAAAGAGCTGCGCCAGCGCCGAATAAACAGCAGTAGCGTCACCAAAGACAAAAACCCACCGAGCATGCCGCTGTCTCGCAAATCCGACAGGGCTGTCATCACGCCACGCGCTGCACTGTCCACTGGCGTTACGATGATATCGGCTAGGCCTTCTTCTGAAAATGCTGCCGCCAGCTCGTCTTCAACCGCCTGCGCCACCGCCACCAAGTTGGCTTCCGGCTTTTTAAAGACCGACATCCCCAACGAATCGGCGCCATTAACCCGCCTTCGTTCGGACCGATCCTGGGGCGCAAATTCGACCGTTGCAAAGTCTCGCAACTTAATCCCGAGCGTGCCGAAACTGAGATTTTCAATATCAGCAAGGCTGTCAAATTGCCCGACGGGTCGGACTCTAAATTCCGTTGAACCGACTTCGACGCCACCCGCAGAGGTGAAAAAGTTTTCCGATTGCAGGCGGCTGCGAACACTAAACATATCGAGCCCTAAACTCTCCAGCTTGAACTGATTCAGCGAAATCAAAACATACCGTTCATCTGCGCCAAAAAGTTCTACCGAATTGACCCCTTGGATGCGCTCAATACGCTGTTTGACCTCTTGATCTAAACGCTCAAACGCAGTGGCTTTGTCTAAATTTGGCGCGGTAAACATCACGTTTAACATCGGTTCAGCATTCGGATCAGCTTGCCGAAGCTCAATATATCGAACCGATTCCGGCAATCGGTTGCGGGTATTCTCGATCAGATCTTTGGCTTCAATGCCTTTGCCGGCAATGTCCATCGTAAAGTCCAATAGCACGCTGACCCAGAGGTAGCCCTGATAGCTACTGGTGTTAATCTGTTGAACGCCGCTCATCAGCGATAGGGCTTCTTCCACCGGTTTAGCCAGATTTTCTTCAACTTCTTCTGGCGTTGCGTTCGGATAGGGAATCCCCATCCCAACAAACGGAATCTCCATTTCCGGAAACTCCTCCAAAGCCAGCCGACTCCCAGCGAAAAGGCCCATCATCGCCAAGCCCAAAAAGAACATGGAGATCGTTACCGGTCGGCTTACAGCAAATGTTGCTAAGTTCATTCAGATCGATCCAATACAAGGTAGACCACAGGAATCACAACCAATGTGAGTAACGTTGACATCATCAAACCACCAATGACGGTGACCGCCATGGGGGTTCTGAGTTCCGCTGCTTCACCAAAACCCAAGGCCATCGGCAGCAAGCCCAGTACGGTGGTCAACGTTGTCATCATAATCGGCCGAAGCCGCTCATTTGTACCGGCCACCAGCGCGTCGAGCTTGGCCAAACCAGATTGACGACGAAATTGATTCACCCGATCCACTAGAACAATTGCATTATTCACCACAATACCAACCAGCAGAATTCCGCCAATAAAGACCACAACCGACACCGGCGTATTGGTGACCAAGAGTGCGAGCACCGCGCCGATCCCCGCTAAAGGGATCGTAAACATAATCACAAACGGGTGCAGTAAAGACTCAAACAAGGAAGCCATAACCAAGTAAACCAAGATCAAAGCCAGCAATAAAGCAAACGCTAAGGAATTAAAGGACGCGGCCATTTCCTCGCTCTGTCCGCCAACATGGCTTTTGATACCCAAAGGATGTGGGATTTCATCTAGTAGCTGCGCAACGATTGCCGCGCCTTCTGCTAAATCGGCGCCGATCGGATTCGCCCGAACAATGCCAACGCGCTGCTGCCCTAAGCGCTGAATATCAGCAGGGCCAACCGCTTCAAAGATCTTGGCCACGGTTTTTAACCGGACCTGTTCGGTCGATTCAGGGTTCACGATCAGGTTTTCAATATCCGCTTTGGAATCCCTTGAGCGCTCGTCAACGCGCAGCCGAATGTCAATTTTCTTATCTTGAAATGTGAACTCCGTCGGCACATTGCCCTTAACCTTATCCACCACTCGCGCTGCAACCTGCGGCACGGTCAAGCCCAGGGCCGCAATGCGTTCCTGATCAAACTCGATTTGCAGCTCCGGATAGCCGGACAAAACCGTGGACTCAATATCGGAGAAGTTCCCCGAGCGGGTCATCAATGACACAAGGGTCTCAGCGACCACGCGAATCCCATCGAGATCCGTACCGGTTACCTCAATTTCCAAGGGCGTCGAAAAGGTAAAAAACTGCGGCCGCTCTAAGCTGTATTTAAGGGCAGGCTCATCATCGAGCAGGCGCCGCACTTGCTGCATCGTGCGCGGCTCTGCCATCCCAGACGCGTCCGGTGCTAAAACGACCGTGATGCTACCCAAATTCTCGCCACCACTGACGGCAGACGCATCCATACGCCCCCCCGTGCCCGCAACGGAATAGGTCCGCGCAACGCTCACCGTGTCCTGCAGGCCCTGCTGAACCTTTTCGATCAACGCATCCGTACTTTCGATGCGTGTGCCTGGCGGTAATTCGAGGCTCACCTGAAATTCCCCTTGCGAGATATTGGGAATCAATTCAAGCGCCAAACGATTCAACAACAGGCCACTACTGACCAGCAGCACAAGGCTGATCAAAATGGTAGCCGCTGGCGAGTGTAGCGCACGCACGAGCAACCGCGCGTACCCTCGTGCGACCGCCGCATACAGCAGGTCAAAGCCCAGCATTACCGGACGCGCAATCAAGCGCAGCGCCGATAAAGCCAAACCCACGCCCCCATAAAGCACACGCAGAACGCCCTGAAATACCCGCCGAACGATCCCACTTTGAACGGGTTTACTGGCTGCCGACGGTGCGTCCGTAGTCTCTGACTGGGTCCCCAATGCGGACAACATCGGGATCAAGGTAACAGCCAGTAACAAAGACGCAAGCAACGCAAACGTCACGGTTAGCGCTTGATCTTTAAATAATTGACCCGCAATGCCTTCAACAAACGCCAGCGGCAGAAAGACCGCAATGGTCGTCATCGTCGAGGCCAGGACGGCGCCTGAGACTTCTGCACCACCGGTTTCTGATGCTTGCCGCAGGGATTCACCCTGCTCCCGCCGCCGCGCAATATTCTCCAGCACAACAATGGCATTATCCATGAGCATGCCAACTGCCAAGGCGATGCCGCCCAGACTCATAACGTTGAGACTGATATCAAACAGACGCATCATTGCAAAGGTCATCATGACGGACGCCGGCACCGTTACCGCAATAATCAAAGTGACTCGGATTTGTTTCAGAAACAAAAACAAAACCAAGACAGCAAGGCCCGCCCCTTGAAACGCCGCCAACTGCACCTCGGCGATCGCCGATTCAATGAACTCGGATTGATCATAGATGGGCGTCAACACCATCCCCTCCCCCAAGTTTTTCGATAAGCGTTCTATCTCTGCACGAATATTGGCAGCAACCTCAACCGTATTCCCATCGCCCTCTTTATAAAGCGACACCTCAATGGCTTGTAGACCATTGACGCGCATGATGGCATCGCGATCCTTTTGCCCTTCTTTAACCTCAGCAACATCCCCAAGCCGAATAATTTGGCCGCCGCGTTGAAAAATAATGGTCGATCGAATGTCGTCAACCGTATCGAACTGATTCAGCGTCCGAACCAAGTATTCCTGAGCACCATCTTCAAGGGTACCACCCGATAAGTTGACGTTCGTTGCCTGCAGCTTCTGCCCCAAATCTGCAACCGTTAGGTCGAGCTGGGCGAGCTTCGACTGATCGACAAACACTGCGACTTCGTCCTCAAAGCCGCCGGCAACAATCGTTGCGGCAACCCCTGGCACGGCGTCCAGCTTTCGTTTCAAGAACTCATCCGCATATCGCCTGAGAGACTGCAAGGCCTCGACTGAGGCGGCATCGGCGGCTTCTAACGTCAGGGAAAACCGATAAATCGGATCCAGGTTTGGATTGAGTCGCAATAAAGCAGGCTTATCCAGTTCTATCGGTAATCGAACAAGGTCTAGTTTTTCCCGAACCTCGATGGACGCCATATCCATATCGGCGCCCCACCGAAACTCTAAAATGACGTCGCTTTGGCCCGCTGCCGAAATCGAGTGCATTTTCCGCACCCCATTGACGACGCCGACCCGCTGCTCGATTCTGCGGGTGACCTGTTCTTCGACTTCAGCCGGTGCCGCACCATCGAACTCAGTTCGAATCGTTAGGGTGGGGTAGGTCAACTCTGGTAATAACGTCAGCCCCAAGCGATCCAGGGAAATACTGCCAAACAGCATCGCCGCGATGGTTACCATGCAGACTGTTACGGGTCTTGCAATAGCGCGCCCGGCGAGCGTCATAGCCAGACCCTACTGAACAACACGAACAAGGCCGCCATCTTTGAGCGTACTGTGCCCACGCACAACAACCTGATCCCCGACGGCTAAGCCCGTTTTAATTTCGATAAGCTCGCCTTGGACGTAGCCCGTTTCAACAATTTTCCGATTCACGGTTTCACCGGAGAGCACAAACACCGACTTTTCGTTGCGCTGGGTGATGACGGCCTCACGAGATACCAACAATGCATCGGCATATCGGTCGTACAAAATATCGACCCGAGCAAACATCCCAGGCTTTAATTGCCCCTTTGGATTCAGCATGCTCACCGTCACCCGAAAGGTGCCCGTCGCCGGATTCACCTCGGGTGCAATCCGCAGCACCGCCCCTTCAACAACAAGTCCCGTTAACGCATCGACACGAACGGATGCAGGTTGGCCGGCCTTGAGCTTCAAAAGCTCTTGCTCAGGCACGTTTAGAATTGCTTCAATGATATCCGCGCGCTTCATTTCAAACGCTTCAGAATTCGGTTGCAAGGTATTGCCAAGCTTGATGTGACGCACTGTGATGACGCCATTAATGGGCGCTCGAATCGTCGCCTCACTGAGATCGTGCGCGAGTAACGCCAGCGCCGCTGCTTCTCGCTCGTAGTTAAACCGGGCTTGATCGAAGGCATCAGGGCTGATCATCTTACTTTCATAAAGCTGGTCGGCACGATTTAACGCGCGCTTTAAACTTTCTAGGTTGGTTTCGGTTCGTGCCATATCCAGCGCCAATCGCCGGGTATCAAGTTGCGCAAGAGGCGTGCCTTTTTCGACTTCCATCCCTTCTTCTACGAAAATTGTTTCGACAATCCCTTGGGTCCGAGCAACGACCAGCGCTTCTTCCACCGCAGACAAGGTCGCGGTTGTGGCATAGGTCGCATCAATCGAACCCAGAGACACCGCGCCAATACTAACGGGAACCGGACGGCTCTTGAAGGCGGTTTTAACGGCCTCCCGTGCCTCGGCTTTTTCGGCAGGACTTTTACGCTCACTGCTGGTATCCGTCTTGGTATCAGAATCTGCTGCGGGTTTTGATGTGTCGTTGCATCCACTTAAGAACATCAAAGCAAGTGCTAAAGAGAACAGGCGTCGCATAGGCTTTATTTCAAAGGGATTCTTTAAATTATACGGCCTATCCGCCGCAAATCGTCACCTTAAAGGTGAACCGACTAAAATTTGGGATAATCGGTTGCGACCTCGATAATCTCCCGCCAACCGTTGGATATTCGGTATAGTCTTGGCAGCCATGGCTCAAACCGACGCTTTCAAGGAGACGCTCAATGAATCGACCAATGAATCGACGCGATTTCCTGAATCGAACCGTTGCGGTTGCCGGATTGGCCACAGCCGCTCTTGCGGCTGATGCATCGGGTCCCAATGAGAAGGTCCCGGAGGCAACCCAGCTCGGCGCCCAATCGTACCCTCAGAACAAAGGGTCCAAACCCCAAGCACCATCGCCAAAACTGGCGCGTCGGTTACAGCCTAATATGACGATCGGACTCATTGCACCCGCCGGTAACGCCTTCGAAAATCAAGATATGGAGTTTGCGATCGACATCGTTCGCTCCCTAGGCTTTAAAGTTATACCCGGCGCGCATCTGTTTGACCGACTCGGTTACTTGGCTGGCGCGGATGCAGACAGGGCGAGCGATCTTAACACCATGTTTGAAGATCCTGAGATTGACGCAATTTTTTGTGCCCGCGGCGGGTTCGGGGCCTCCAAGCTCTTACCGCTGATCGACTATAACGCGATTGCTCGCAATCCAAAGATATTACTCGGCTACAGTGATATTACCGCACTGCATCTTGCGATTAATGCGCGAACTGGGCTGATTACATTCCACGGCCCGATCGCGACCCAGCAATTCAGTCCTTACACGTTGGCCGCCTTTCAAACCCTATTGCAAACCGTTCCCGCCGCACCGATCATCGCGGCGCCACCAAGCTTTACGCCAGCCGCCGGACGTGCCGAACGACTGAATCGACTTAAAACGTTAAGACCGGGCCACGCGACTGGCCGGCTAATTGGGGGTAATTTATCGCTCATAACGCACCTTTTGGGCACGCCTTACGCACCAGACTTCAAGGATGCGATATTATTTTTAGAAGATGTCGACGAGGCACCGTATCGAATCGATCGAATGTTAACCGCGCTTTGGCTCGCTGGTGTCTTTGATCAGATCTCGGGGCTTGTCATTGGCAAGTTTACGAATGCTCGAGTCTCTGGCCCGAGCCTTTCAATCGAGGCGATCCTAACTGATCGCGTTGCACCTCTGAGGATTCCCGTGTTACAAGGCCTTATGATCGGACATATCGATGATCAAGCGACGGTGCCAGTTGGTGCGATGGCGCACCTCGATGCCGACCAACAACAACTGACCGTCATAGGGCCTTATTTAACATAGCGCCTTATCTGTCACAGGCCAGTAGCCGTCATAGGCCGGTAGCTTAGGCCGGTAGTTAAAGTAGCCTAAAATTTGAAGTGACCTAGAATAAGATCATTACCTAAGCCTCATAGGCCATTAAAATTCATTAATAACCGTTATTTAAAAGGTTTTTATGCAAGCAATTATTGGAATATTTGCAATCCTCGGCATCGGGTATTTGTTGTGTAAAAATCGGTCAATGATCCAATGGCGCTTCATCGCCATCGGTCTTGTCCTGCAGTTTGCTCTGGCCACCCTTTTTCTAAAAGTCGCCTGGATTGCTGAGTCTCTGATGGTGTTTAACGCCATCGTGACGGCGATCGAGCAGGCAACTTTCGTCGGGACCAGTTTCATGTTTGGCTTTTTAGGCGGCGCCGATGCCCCATTTGATCTCAAATCAGACGCCAACCTGTATATCTTCGCGTTTAGAGTCCTACCCCAAATTCTGGTGTTCAGCGTGGTGGTCGCAATCTTTTGGTACTGGGGCGTTCTGCCGATGCTGGTTCGCCTATTCGGCGCGTTGCTGAAGCGCGGCCTCAATGTCTCGGGCGTATTGGGAACCGCCGCCGCCGCCAGCCTGTTTTTAGGCATGGTAGAGGCACCATTGGTGATTCGCGCCTACCTTAAAGACATGTCGCGTAGTGATTTTTTTGCCGTTATGACCTGCGGCATGTCTACCATTGCCGGCACGATGATGGTTTTGTATGCCTCGGTTTTACGCGATGTCCTGCCAAATCCTGTGGGGCACCTTTTCACCGCATCGATTATCAACATTATTGGCGCCATTTATCTGGCGCGGCTTCTGATGCCCGAGTCTGCAACAGAAACCAGGCCAGCCAAGCCCAAGTTGACACTACAGTACACCTCGTTGATGGATGCAATCACCCGCGGCACGTCTGACGGCCTGACCCTTGCCCTGCACATCGGCGCCATGCTTTTGGTTCTGAGCAGCCTGGTTGCTTTAGCAAACGGCATTGTCGGACAGTTTTCAGTCGCTGGCACAAGCCTATCGCTTGAGTACTTGACCGGGCTTCTATTTGCGCCAGTCGCCTGGCTCATCGGTATTCCATGGGCCGAGGCCCAACTGGCAGGCAGCATCATGGGTACCAAAATTATCCTCAATGAGCTCATCGCTTACATCCAAATGGCAGGACAAGCGGACGCGCTGTCGTCCAGTACGCGGTTGATTCTGACGTATGTGCTGTGCGGCTTTGCCAATATTGGCAGCCTGGGTATTTTAATTGGCGGGCTGACGGTCTTAGTGCCCGAGCGCCGCGCAGAATTCCTAAGCATCGCCCCGTTGTCCATTTTAAGTGGCACGCTGGTCACCTTGATGAGTGGCGCTATCGTCGCGTTGATTACCCTGTTTTAGAGCTGACTTGCGCTCGGCGCGCTGCAACCAAGCTGGCAGGCATTCTTTGACCCACACTGTAAAAACCCTTAGGATTTTCTGATGGGATCACACCAACCTTTAAAAACCCAAGCGTCACCACCGAGATTTTAAAAACGTAAGGCTTATCCGACGCCTACGTTTTTAGACAACCCCCAGGAGAGATATCATGACTCAGCAAGCCAGACGATCGACGCACCGAACCTTGATCAACACCCTCTTAGCGGTCAGCTTCACGCTGATAGCGAGTCTGGGCCAGGCAGAATCCGCCATAACGCCAGATGATTTGCCGCCTTGGTTTAAGCCCGAACTGCAGGTTCACCTTGTCGCGATGGCCCTAACGTCAGATCAAAAAGCAGCGTTCCGAGACGGGTTAACAGCCTGCTTAGCCGGCCTGCAAGGGATTGTTCAGAAAGAGATTCGCCGGGGTGGTGCCGATATCCCCAAGCGCATTGAACGCGCAACCAACCGCCAATATGCCAAGTTTGATAAACGCATGAAAGCAAGCCTGACAAAACCGCAAGTGGTGCACTGGACGCAATACCTCGATGGATTGAAAGTTGTAATGGCCGAACAAGCCCGATCGAGATAGCAGCGGCTCGCGAATGATGACCTTAGACTGCTTACGGACACCGCGTCGTTTGGGCGCGGTAAAATGTTTCCCTATTCCAAGGTGATCACACCTTAAAAAGGTCTGGCCAACTTGCTCCAAGCCCCCGCTTTAGCACCCTACTGCTATCCTCGCCAGTGATTGAGCCAAGCTCAGAACCTTTGCCCGAAGCGGTGGTGCCAAGGGGATCAAACCTTACACAGACATCGGAGGATTTTGGATCTTGTGTCTTGAATTAGCGCCGAAAGGCCTTACAATCAGAACACGCAGCTGTTTAAGCCGCGCCGAATTCTGATCAGATCATTTTAAAGGAGACATCATGGCAGACGCAGATTTCATTACGCAATCCCAAACTCAAGCCGGAAGCCGCAGCGAGGCAGGTTATAAGGTCTTACGACAAACCTACCTGCTCTTATCCATGACCGTACTCTTTAGCGCGCTTACCGCTGGCATTTCAATGGCTGTTGCGCCACCACCGATGACTGGGATTGTCTGCTTGCTCGCCGGGTTCTTTACGTTGTGGCGCTTGCACAAGGTTGCAAATTCCCCAGCGGCATTGGGCTGGGTCTTCGCCTTTACCGGCCTACTCGGGTTCTCGCTTGGACCGATGTTAAATGCCTACCTACAAATGTCTCAATCTGGTGGCCTACTCATCGTGTACGCGTTGGCAACCACCGGCGCCATCTTTATGACGCTATCGGGCTACACGATGATCAGTAAAAAAGATTTTTCCTTCTTGGGCGGCTTTCTCTCCGTCGGGCTCTGGATATTGATTGGCGGCTTGCTGTTTAATTTTGTTGGCAGCCTCTTTGGTTTCCAGATTTCGGGCCTGCATCTTGCTCTGAGCAGCATGGCGATCGTACTCTTTTCAGGCTTTATCATGTATGACACGCATCGGATCCTTTCTGGCGGCGAAACCAATTACGTGTTGGCGACCGTCAGTATGTACCTGAGCATCTACAACTTATTTATTCACCTCCTTGCGCTCTTCGGTTGGGCTGACGACTAACGTTGCTCGCGGTATTGGCGGCGCAAAAAAAACCCGGGCAATCGTCCGGGTTTTTGCTATCTGCATTAGGCCTTATCCGATAACACTGTCATGAATTTCGCGCTCAACATCCAAGGTTCACCGTATACCAGCAACAGCCTTTGGAGCGCTTTAAACTTTGCAAAGGCCTGCTTAAACGAAGGTCACCGCATTCATCGGGTATTTTTCTACCATGATGCTGTGTTGGTGGCGAATGCTTTACACGCCCCACCTCAAGATGAAAGGAACCTCACCACCGCTTGGCAAACACTTGGCCGCGATTATGAACTAGACCTCTGCCTCTGCGTCGCGTCCTGTTTACGCCGCGGCATCCTCAATGATTCAGAGGCGCAGCGTTTCGAAAAAACTGCGAGCAACCTCGCGCCAGGTTTCAATATTTCAGGACTGGGTCAACTGATCGAGGCAAGCCTGGTCAGCGATCGCGTTGTCAGCTTTGGAATTTGATTCGATGACCCAATTACTTTTTATCTTGACGCACCCGCCCGGCAACAGTGTCTACGCCCAAGAGGCCTTTGATGCGGCATTGGCCGGCTCCGCCTTTTCAAGCATCGCGTTACTGTTTGTCGGCGCAGGCTGCCTCCAACTAATCGAACCGAAGCTCCCGATCGAGGCGCAACACCGCAAGAATTTTCAGCGAGGATTCAAAGCGCTACCCGATTATGACGTACATGACGTTTACGCTTGCGAGGATTCCTTCAACCAATTTGGCCTTCACGACCAAGCCTTGGTCATGCAGCCCACCTTGCTCACCCAACCCGATACCTCGGCACTCCTGAAAGCGTCCCAGCACGTGCTCTGCTTCTAATGATCTTACACACCTTCAATAGTACTGATGCGTATCGCTTGCACGGTCACCGGCCAAGCGCTGAGGATTTATTATTATTTATTGAAGACGGCGTCTTGATCACCATCCAGCAAGACCTGACTCAAGACCCAAGAATTCGCGTATTGCGCGAGGATCTTGCGCAACGAGGCCTGTCGGAGCCCAGCACAATCATTTGCATTTCTTACTCAGACTGGGTCGGCCTAACGCTTCAGAGTCAGCATTGCCTGAGCTGGACGCGATAGTGGCCGAGCGTGACAGAGAGGGGTTTTTAATCTCACCCTTGGATTGGACACCCCAAATTGCAGCGGTAATCGCCCAAGACTTAGGCGTTTCTCTGACGGACCAACATTGGCTCATTATAGATTTGCTGCGACGCTACTATGCCGAATATGGGCTTTCACCCCCGAGCAGAGTGCTTATGACATTGCTCAAGCGTGAGCACGACCCCGAATTCTCAAGCATCGCCTTGATGCAGCTCTTTGGCGGCCGCGCCAGACGTCAGCTCGCCCAAATCGCCGGCCTGCCGAAACCAAGCGATTGTGATTAATCGATCGCTTTGACAAACAAGGGCCGAACGCTGGGTGCTCGAAGCACTTCCCCCACAATGATCAAGGTGGGCGACGCCAACTGAGCCCGTGCGACGAGCCCAGGCGTGGTTTCAAGATCCCCCATCACGCTCACCGCCTCCGGCGTTGTGCCTTTGGAAATCACAGCCACCGGTGTTTCCACCGCCTTGCCATGTCGAATCAATTGCCCGCAAATATCCGACAGCCCGCCCAGCCCCATATAGAACACCAAGGTCTGGCCCGGGGAAATCATCTCCTCCCAAGGTAAATCGACCGAAGCATTTTTGGGGTGCCCTGTTACAAAGCGCACGGACTGCGCATAGTCTCGATGGGTCAAGGGAATTCCGGCATAGGCCGCACAACCCGATGCTGCGGTGATCCCAGGCACGACTTGAAACGCGATACCCGCTTCAATGAGTTCGGCAAGTTCCTCGCCACCACGACCAAAAATAAAGGGATCTCCCCCCTTCAACCTGACGACCCGAAGGCCTTGACGCGCGAGGGTTACAAGACGCGCATTGATCGAGGTTTGGGGCGTTGAGTTCAGCCCACTTTGTTTACCCACATACTCAAAGGTTGCATCCCGCCGGGCGCGATCCAAGACCTTTGCTGACACCAAGTTATCGTACAAAATCACATCAGCACGTTGCAGTAACTGCAAGGCTTTAAGCGTTAACAAGTCTGGATCCCCGGGACCGGCGCCCACCAAAAACACTTCCCCAGCACCCTCGGTAGCTGAAAAGAGATAACCATCCGCCAAATCGTCTTCGCCCGCTTCCGCATGGCTAAACCCAGGCCCTGCGAAAAACGCTTCGGTGGTGATGCGGCGAGTTCGAATATCTGGGATCGCAGCCTTCAGCCGCGGGCGGCGCGACTTTAAATAGGCCGCAACTCGCACCAGGCTCTGAGGCACCAGTGACTCAAGCTGCTCACGAAGGTATCGCGTTAACACCGGTGAGGAACCGCCCGTACCAACACTGAGTAAGACTGGCGATCGGTTTACAATCGCCGGAAAGATCACGGTGCTTAAGCTCGGCTGATCCACAACATTGACCGGCAGATTTTGGGCTTGTGCGGCACGTGAGACGGCTTCATTGACCAACGCCACGTCGGTCGCTGCAACAACCAAGGCCATACCCACCACGTCCGTTTCCTCAAAGCACTTCTCGCGCCAGACATGATTAGCTGACAAAGCCATCAGATCAAATTCAAGCTTTGGCGCAACGCACACCAAGACCGCACCCGCTTCACTAATCAGCACGGCCTTACGACGGGCAATTTCCCCTCCACCGACGAGGAGCACCGGCGCGCCCCGAAGATTAAAGTGCAGCGGTAAAAAATCCACTAGTGTGCGAGCAGTCGCGTCTTGCCGCCAAGATAAGGCCTTAGCGCATCCGGGACGGAAATTTGTCCTTGATCATCCTGAAAATTTTCAAGCACCGCCACGAGCGTGCGACCGACAGCAAGACCAGATCCATTGAGGGTATGAACCAACTCTGGCTTGGCATTGGTTTCTATTCGATACCGTGCCTGCAGCCGCCTAGCTTGAAAATCCTTGAAGTTACTACAAGAAGAAATCTCACGATATTGGTTTTGCCCGGGCAGCCAAACTTCTAAATCATAGGTTTTGCTCGAGGCGGCGCCAAGATCACCGCCACACAAGTTCATGACGCGATAAGGCAGCTCCAACTTTTGCAGGATTGCCTCGGCATGCCGTGTTAGGGCCTCATGCGCAGCCTCGCTTTCTTCGGGCGGTACCAGCTGCACAAGCTCGACCTTCTCGAACTGATGCTGACGGATCATGCCACGGGTATCGCGACCATAACTGCCGGCCTCGCTTCTAAAAGATGGGCTATGACAAACCATTTTGATGGGAAAATCATGCATTCCCAAAATACGGTCGCGATACAGATTCGTCACAGGCACTTCTGCGGTGGGAATCAAGTATAAAGGCCGCTCAAGATCGACACGAAACAAGTCATCACCAAATTTTGGAAGTTGACCCGTGCCTTTCAATGCCTCTTCGTTCACTAAAAACGGTACATAAACTTCTTGATAACCGTGCTCATTAACATGGGTATCGAGCATGAATTGTGTCAAGGCGCGCTGAAGTTGCGCCAGCTCGCCTTTGAGCGCCACAAACCGCGATTGGGCCATGGTCGCTGCGACATCAAAGTCCATCAAACCGCCTCGTTCACCGAGACTGACATGATCTTGCGCCGCAATATCAAAATCCCTCGGCGCGCCCCAGCGCCGAACCTCGACGTTGCCCGTTTCATCGCGTCCCTCGGGCACGGTGTCATCCGGAATGTTCGGCAAACTCATCAGGACCGCTTGCAAGGCTTGAGCAGCTTCATCGAAGACGACCTTCTGATGATCCAGCTGCGTGCCTAAGTCCGAGACCGTCGCCATAATCGGTGCTGTGTCTTCGCCATTTCGCCTTCGCCTGACCAATGGCTTTCGAAACGCGGTTTCGTTCTGCCTGCAGGGTTTCCATCGCGGTTTGAGCGGATTTTCGCTTGGCCTCGAGTTCCGAAAGCGTCTCGACATCCAGCACAAACTGACGACGAGCGAGCTGATCGGCAAGCATCGACAAGTCACCTCGAATCAACTTAGGATCTAACATGGCACTCCCTCCTTATCACACAGCACTGAAAAGCGCATAGCAGAGCTCTAAAACGCTTATAGCAAAATACTAAAAAGCCCTTATCAAAACCCTTGAAGGCAATCAAAGGTTCGGCGCCGCTTAGACATGAAAGCCCGCCATCTTAGAGAAATGACTGTGTGACATCAATGGCCTAAAACCCATCTTGCCGCAGTAACCCCTGCGGCAAGCGCAAGCACGCAGCCGAATAAGGTCGCAGCCATATAGGCAAGTGCGACCGTCGAGCGGCCTTCAACGAGCAGCTCATAGACCTCGAGACTAAAGGTTGAAAAGGTCGTGAACGCGCCAAGCAAACCCACCGTCAGAAAAAACCGGAATTCCTCAGGCAGATCCAGCCGCTCTATCAGGACGTAGACCGCGCCCATTAATGCGCAGCCCAAAACATTGACGGAAAAGATGCCTAATGGGAAGCCAACGACGCTGCTCCGGCCCACGCTCGTGGCGATATAAAACCGCAGCACAGCCCCCAACGCGCCCCCGCTCCCGATCCAAAACCAAATCATTGACAACCTCATTGCTTTGTTCTACTCCTGCCTTGCTGGACGATCGTTGCGCGCCCAGCCTTCAAGACGTTTTCGGCTTATTGGACCCCGAATCCTCTAGCACCGCGTCGTCCTCATAACGCTGAAAAGCGCTGGCAGCACTGAGTTTACGCAGGTACACCAATTTCTCGCGAATCTTAGCTTCAAGCCCCCGTTCAGTTGGCTCATAAAACACGTGTTCGCCGACTGCTTCGGGAAAATAACGCTCACCCGGCACAAACCCCTCGTCAAAATCATGCGCGTATTGATAGGTTTCCCCATAACCCAGAGACTTCATCAAGGTCGTCGCCGCATTTCTCAGATGAATCGGTACCGCCTCTGAACCGCCAGAGGCGACCACTTCGCGCGCGGCTTGCCAGGCGGCGTACACGGCATTACTTTTTGCGGCGACGGCCAAGTACACAACCGCCTGCGCTAACGCCAGCTCGCCTTCAGGCGGGCCCAACCTTCGCTGCACATCCCAGGCATTAAGCGTTAACTGCAACGCTCTGGGGTCGGCATTGCCGATATCTTCCGTTGCCATTCGAATCAGTCTGCGCGCGATATACAGCGGATCACAGCCACCATCGATCATCCGCGCTAACCAATACAGCGCCGCATCCGGGGAAGAGCCTCGCACGGCCTTATGCAAAGCTGAAATCTGGTCAAAGAACACATCCCCCCGCTTATCAAAGCGGCGGGCATGGTCTCCTAAAATCGACGCGATGTCCTCTGGCGCAAGATACCCGGCAGACCGATGCGTCCAAGCAATTTCAAGCAGATTAAGCGCCAAACGCGCATCGCCATCGCTGGCTTTGGCAATGGTTTCTAGCACACTTCGCTCTTCTGACCTGGGTAATCGATCAGCGAGCATGCGCAAGCCACGGACTAAAATCTCATCCAACGCCACGAGATCAAGCGCCTTTAACACATACACACGCGCTCTGGACAATAAGGCCGCATTCAATTCGAACGAGGGATTTTCAGTCGTCGCGCCAATGAAAATCACCGTGCCGTCTTCGACATGCGGTAAAAAAGCATCCTGCTGAGATTTGTTAAAGCGATGAACTTCGTCAACAAACAAAAGTGTCCGTTGGCCTTTTTGAGCGTGATAGTGCGCTTCCTCGATGGCAGCTCGAATATCCTTTACGCCGCTTAACACCGCGGACAGCGCGATGAAATGGGCCTGACATTGGCTCGCGATCAATCGCGCAAGCGTGGTTTTACCCGTGCCCGGTGGTCCCCAAAGGATCAAGGAGTGGAGCTCACTTTGCTCAATCAGCAGTCGAAGTGGTCGGTCGTGTCCCAACAGATGGTCTTGACCTGAAATTTCTTCGAGTGTTTGGGGCCGCATGCGCGCAGCTAAGGGCTGCCCACTTGCGCTCGCAGCCGTGACGCCGCTTAAAAGATCCTGGGGCGGGACGCTGGTATCCGTCACGCCGGATCACCCCATCGATTACCGATCATCGATCACATCAATTCCCGGAGGAATCTCAAATTGAAATAGCGATGCGGGCAATGTTTCGTTAATCGAGATCAAGGACAGGGCTATTGATACCTGCATTTTAGACTGGGTCATTAAGGTGATCTGACTTGGTACACCCTCTGTGAAGGTGATGCGCACCCAAGCTATTAATGACGTCGACTCGGTCGGCACCAACCTAAAATGCTCATCTGTCCCTGATGCGTCGTCAAGGGTGACGGCGAAGGATGCGCTCAACTCCGCCTCGGTCATTAACAGCACCTTAGCAGGGGACGATGCGTCCAAAGCATCAAAGCTTTGCAATTTTAGCTGGGCCAGCAGCGCGTCATATTCATAAATCGTCTCGCCATCCGACACAACCAATGGCTGATCTACGGATTCTAAACGGAACTGTGCGGGTCGCTTTAGATAGAAGTCGCCCTGCTGACGTTCGGCTCCTGGACCCGTCGCGCGCTGCTCATATCCAAGATGCAACTGCCGAAATTGATTCAAACGGCTCATTAACGCAGGCAGTGCATCCTCCGAAACTGCGACGCTGGCAGGTGCGGCCCCGGCGAAGGGACCCAGACCCAGCAGCATAACGGCCATGATGTGCCACAGACCGGGCCGTATTCGCGTGCAGACTGCTGCCACGCCTGAACCTTTAATCTGGGGGTGCATGCGCTAAGACTTCTCGAGCACCATTACTATTCATTGCACTGACAATTCCCGCGGCTTCCATGGCCTCAACCATCCGAGCGGCTCGGTTATAGCCTATCCGAAGTTTTCGCTGGACCGCTGAAATTGACGCGCGACCGCTCTCGGTCACAAAGGCGACCGCCTCGTCATACAAGGCGTCAGACTCTGGTGCCTCATCCTCGCTACTCGCGCCCGATCCGGGAAGCAGCTCTGAATCGGTTCTTGTGTCTAGAATCTCTTGCAAGTAATTGGGCTCGCCCAAGGCCTTCCAGCTCTCTACGACCCGGTGCACTTCTTCATCATCAACAAAAGCGCCATGAACGCGAATCGGAATGGGGGTCCCGCCCGGCATATATAACATATCACCATGCCCCAACAGTTGTTCCGCGCCGCCCTGATCAAGGATCGTTCTAGAATCGATCTTGCTTGACACCTGAAACCCGATTCGGGTCGGCACATTCGCCTTAATGAGCCCGGTAATGACATCAACCGAGGGCCGCTGCGTCGCTAAAACCAGATGGATTCCGGCTGCGCGCGCCTTCTGCGCGATTCGAGCAATGAGCTCTTCGACTTTCTTGCCGACGATCATCATCATGTCGGCGAACTCATCAATAATAACGACAATAAACGGCAAGGTTTCGAGGGTTGGTGCAGCTTGGTTTTCGTCCTCACTCAGCGGATCTGGGCGCCAAAGCGGGTCGGCTATCGGTTCACCTGTTTTGATCGCATCTTTGACTTTGCGATTAAAGCCACCGACGTTGCGCACGCCCATTGCGGCCATCAACCGATACCGCCGTTCCATCTCAGCGACACACCAGCGTAAGGCATTGGCCGCATCTTTCATATCCGTGACCACCGGGGTCAGCAAATGTGGGATACCTTCATAGACCGCAAGCTCAAGCATTTTCGGATCAACCATGATGAGGCGGACTTCCTCTGGCGATGCTTTAAACAAAAGCGAGAGGATCATGGCATTGATGCCAACAGACTTACCTGAACCGGTTGTGCCCGCAACCAATAGATGGGGCATCTTACCCAGGTCAACGACGACCGGTTCACCCGCAATGTCATGCCCCAAAGCCAGCGATAGCGGCGAGCTGGACTCATCGTAGGCTCTTGATGACAACACTTGGCTTAACCGAACGATCTCACGATCCTCGTTTGGAATCTCGATACCAACAACGGGTTTGCCTGGCACCACTTCAACAACACGAACACTAATGACCGCGAGGGATCGCGCCAAATCCTTTGCAAGACCAGAGATTCGACTGACTTTGACCCCGGCTGCAGGCTGAATTTCGAATCGCGTCACAACCGGACCGGGAAAGACCGCAACCACCTCCGCATCAACGCCATAGTCCTTTAACTTCAGCTCGAGCAATCGGGACATCGCCTCTAGATCATCAACTGAAAATCCTTTTTCGCTATTAACCTCTCGGGCATCGAGCAAGCTCAATGCAGGCAAGCCTTCAATTGCCTCTATTTTGAACAGATTCCCTTGCTTTTCGCGGGCCGCCCGCTCGCTGATTTGAGGTGGTTTTTCTTCACGTTTTTGGATTTTTACGGGCACGCGGTTTTGCGCTTTTTCGACGTGCTGTTCGCGTTTGAATTGTCGCGCTTTGTTTGACTCAACTGCGATGACCCGATTTTGACGGGCGAGCCGCAATTTGTGAACCCCTGCTTTCATGCTGGTAACCGCAGTAAGAGTGGCGCGCCCAGTTTGATCCAAGACCCTGAGCCAAGATATCTCTATCATGAGCGTCAAACCAAGCAGCAGGGTCGCTAACATGAGGACCGTCGTGCCGACAAAGCTCACCCTGGGCAATAAAAACCCGCTGAGTACCTGTCCAAGCACCCCGCCACTGCCTTCCCGAAGATCGCCACCCAAACCATAGAAGTGTAAATCCGACAAGACAGCACAAGCGGCGATCGTTAGCAACAAACCAAACCCTTGAACCAGTAACAGCGCAAAGACCCATGGCTCATCACCGCGGTTCGCAATGCGCTTCATAACGGGCATCAGTAACAGCAAGGGAAAACTCAATGCCGTCAAACCGAATAGAACAAGCAATACATCAGCAACCCAGGCGCCGGATGATCCAATCAGGTTGGACACTTCGGCATCTAAGCCCGTGTAGGTCCAGCCTGGATCGGTTGGATCAAAACTATATAAGGCAGCGGCAAACAGCACCGCGAGGAGCAATTGTCCAATAATCAAGGATTCTCGTAACCGGGGCGCAAGAATCTCCAAGAAACCAGACGGGGCGTCTGCGTCCTTTTCTTTTAATTTTGCTTGTGTCAAAAGTTCACCCTGTTGCGCTCATTGATCAATCCATACGACCTCAAACCGCCAAACCAAAAAGCCCTTTTTATTGTCGGCCGGACCCCCAATGATGCGATCAAATTCATTCTCATCGTCTTCTCTTCAAAGCTTGTAAGGTGTTTGGTCGCGCTCACCCTATCTGTCATAACAGCCCGAGTTACATCATAGCCGAGCCCCTAATGTAAATCATCTAAGCTGCAAGGTGCTCAGCCCCACCAAATTCTAATCGCAAAACTACCCGCCGACAGGGGAATGGTTTACCATTGTGGTCGCTATATTGCCTCTTACACCCGCGCGCGGAAAAATCATCCCGAAAACGCACTGCGAAGTTCAAAGGCGCGATAAGCAGTTTAAACCGAATTGGGACAACACTGGCCCAATCCATTTGATCGCATGGTTTTGGTGGCGTTTGTCATCGGACAGATCATTGATCAAGCAATGTGGAGACTCTTTTAGATGGCAGGACCTACGCAACCTCAAGTATTCGATGACGCTTGGGATGACCAACGAATCGATGCGTTTTATCAGGATCAAAAAGCCCGAGGCACACGGTCTGATTTCGATTTGATCGAGGCTGGCTACCGCGGCATGCGGCCCGATGACTTCTCGCGCTACATTCAAGTTCTAACGTCGGCAGGCCATCATTTAATGGATACCAATGATCTTGGCGAAACCGTTTGGGACCGCATTGCGCAACATGCATTCGGCGCGGCCTACCTAACCGCCTTGCCCAGCACTTTGCCAACAAAATAAGCGATCGGTGCTGGCCGGCAAGGCGCACCATCACGCGAAAAATGCCGATGCCGACGACGATACCGCGCGATCAGTGAAGAAAGCCTCGCGCTATGAGAAAGAAAGACCCTAACATCTTGAGCAAACCACCTGCTCTACCAAATCGCAGCAGCGATTCATTCAAGAGGAACAATAGACCATGGAAACCCGCCATCAAAAACTTCTGATTCTTGGATCTGGACCTGCGGGCTTCACCGCTGCAGTCTATGCAGCCAGAGCCAATCTTAATCCAGTGATCATTACCGGTATTGAAACCGGCGGCCAGCTCACGACGACAACCGACGTCGACAACTGGCCCGGTGATGTTGAGGGGTTGCAGGGACCCGAACTCATGCAACGCATGCAACAACACGCTGAGCGCTTTGAAGCTGAGATCATCTATGACCACATCCATACCTGTGATCTCAGCCAGCGTCCTTTTGTCTTCGAAGGCGATCAAGCCATTTATACTTGTGATGCAGCAATCATCACCACCGGTGCCTCGGCCCGATATTTAGGATTGCCTTCTGAAGAAGCCTTTAAAGGAAAAGGCGTCAGCGCTTGCGCAACCTGCGACGGCTTCTTTTATCGGGGTCAGAAAGTGGCTGTGATTGGCGGCGGTAATACCGCCTTAGAAGAAGCGCTCTATTTGTCGAACCTTGCTGAAACGGTCTACTTGGTTCATCGCCGGGACAAATTCCGAGGTGAAAAAATCCTACAGAATCGCGTGCTCGAGAAAGACAACATCGATGTAATCTGGAACAGCACGCTTGATGAGGTATTGGGCGATGATCTTGGCGTAACTGGTATGAAAATTCGAGCGATCGAAACCGATGTCGTGACAGAGATCCCCTTACAAGGGGTTTTTATTGCAATCGGTCATACCCCTAATACCAGTCTTTTCGAGAATCAACTCACGATGGAAAACGGCTACTTAACCATTGCCAGCGGACTCGATGGTGGCGCCACCGCAACCAGTATCCCAGGTATTTTTGCCGCGGGAGACGTTGCAGATCATATTTATCGGCAAGCGGTGACCTCAGCCGGATTTGGCTGTATGGCAGCGCTTGATGCCGAAAAATACCTAGATGAATTGGCGTGATCCGCGGCGCTCGGCATGGCAATTGCCTTAACCGAATTAGATCAAGATCTCTGGTTTCCAAACCCCGAGCAGGCGCTCAGTGAGCCAGAAGGCCTACTCGCAATCGGCGGGGATCTTTCACCGAATCGATTGCGCCTCGCCTATCGACAGGGCATTTTTCCCTGGTATGACGATGAGCAACCGCTCCTGTGGTGGTCACCGGCAGAGCGCGCTGTGGTATTCCCAAAACGATTTAAACCATCACGAAGCCTCGCGCGACTGCTCAAGCAAAACGCCTTTCAAGTCACACTTGATGCGCACTTCGATGCGGTGATTGCCGGGTGCCAACAGCATCGCCTGCAGCAAGGCCTCGGCACCTGGATCACCCAAGACATGATCACCGCCTACAGCCTGTTATTTGCAACTGGAGACGCGCATTGCATTAGTTGTTTTTCCAAAGGTCGTTTGGTTGGCGGTCTCTATGGCGTAAGCATCGGCTCAGTATTTTGTGGCGAGTCTATGTTCTCACTTGAAAGTAATGCCTCGAAAGTCGCTTTCAGCCACCTCGTTCAGACTTGCCGAACCCTCGGCATAGATCTTATAGACTGCCAAATGCCGAATCCTCACTTGCTATCCCTCGGCGCCGAAGTATTAAGCCGCGCTCGGTTTTTGCGGCTATTAGCAGACCGCGTGGACGCACAGTCAACTGGTCCCAAATGGCCGGACCTTTACCGGCCTGGTCCAAAGACGCAAGATCTTCCTCATGACAAAACTTGAAACGCTGAAGTTTTTCCAAACACCGGGTCATCCCTGTAGTTATCTACCAGAACAGCAGGCGACCACGGTATTTGCAGACCCGAACGCGATGATCAGCACCGGCGTGTACACTCAACTATCACAAATCGGTTTTCGTCGGAGTGGCGTTCACATTTATCGACCGCATTGCAATGCTTGCAGAGCTTGTATCCCGGTTCGGATACCCGTATCCGCCTTCAAATCAAAACGTCGTCATCAGAGGGTCCTGACGCGTAACCGAGTCTTGACCAAGCAGCAACTCGCCCCTCACAACAGCGATGAGATCTGGCGGTTGTATGAGCGCTATATCAACCATCGACATCCTGATGGCGACATGTTCCCCGCAGACCGCGAACAATTCGTCAGTTTTTTAGTCACCGGCAGGCCTGAAGCTCGGTTTACTGAATACCGACTCGGTGATCAACTCATTGCGGTGGCGGTCTTCGATCAACTCGATGATGGCTTATCGGCTATTTATACTTTTTTTGATCCAGATCATGCCCCGCGTTCGCTCGGGACCTTGGCTATCCTGGATCTCATTCACCAAACCGACGCGGCCGAGTTGCCCTACCTCTATCTTGGCTACTGGATTGAAGGCAGTGACAAGATGCATTACAAGGCCGAGTTTCGCCCCCAAGAACGTCTTACGACCGCGGGTTGGCGACAAATCCCTTAGAGACAACCAGCGAAATTACCATTGAAGATTGCTGTCTCGAGAGCGCTTTGCCTTGCCCTAGCAATTAGTGCAAAATGCGCTCACTTTAAACGAGCTCGACAATAGAGGCGCAATGGCGAAGGAAGAACAAATTCAACTCTCTGGCACGGTAATCGATACCCTGCCCAATACCATGTTTCGGGTAGAACTGGAGAATGGTCACGTCGTGATGGCACATATTTCGGGGAAAATGCGCAAGAACTACATCCGCATCCTAACGGGCGACAAGGTTAAGGTCGAACTCACGCCTTACGATCTTTCTAAAGGCCGCATCACCTTTCGCGAATAACTTTAAGGCGGGCTTTTCGGCCCGCATGACACCGGCAGCGCCCTGTTCGTTACGCTACCACCTCTTCTTCAATATTCAGCACCAAATCGTCATCTTCTATGTCAACCTGCACCACCCCGCCATGCTTAGCGAGGCGTCCAAACAAGATATCTTCGGCCAACGGCTTTTTAATCTTGTTCTGGATTAGGCGCTGCATGGGCCTTGCGCCCAGCAATTCGTCGTACCCTTGCTCTCCCAACCACGCTCGCGCGGCTTCGCTGACTTCAAGCAGCACCTTCTTGTCGTCCAATTGAACTTGGATCTCAACCAGAAATTTGTCCACAACTGTTTTGATCACCTCTTTGCTGAGCGGGCCAAAGGGGATAATGCTATCCAATCGATTCCTAAACTCTGGCGTAAACATTTTCTTGACCACCTCCAACCCATCAGTTGAGTGATCTTGGGTCTGAAAGCCGATCGAGCTCCGAGACATTTCCTGAGCACCGGCGTTGGTCGTCATCACCAAAATGACGTTCTTGAAATCCGCCTTACGGCCATTGTTGTCTGTCAACGCACCGTGATCCATGACCTGTAGCAGCAGGTTAAACACATCCGGATGGGCTTTTTCGATCTCGTCAAGCAATAAAACACAGTGGGGTTGTTTCGTGATGGCCTCTGTTAACAGTCCGCCCTGGTCAAACCCAACGTACCCCGGTGGCGCCCCGATCAATCTTGAAACCGTATGTCGTTCCATATATTCAGACATATCAAATCGAACTAACTCAACCCCCATGATCCGCGCCAACTGCCGACAGACTTCAGTCTTACCGACGCCCGTTGGGCCGGAGAACAAGAACGAGCCGATCGGCTTTTCGCCTTCTCGCAAACCCGCACGAGCAAGTTTAATGGCACTGGACAAAGAGTCGATCGCATCGTCTTGGCCAAAAATAACCATTTTAAGATTGGCATCAAGGTCCTTGAGAGATTCTTTTTCATCGGAACTCACGCTGGCCGATGGAATCCGCGCAATCTTGGCAACCATGCGCTCCACATCTCCGACACTGATTTGCTTTTTGCGACGGCTTGCGGGCTGCAACTGCTGAAAGGCGCCGACTTCGTCAATCACATCGATCGCTTTGTCTGGCATAAAACGATCGTTGATGAACTTTTGCGCAAGTTCTGCGGCGACCCGCAAACTGCGGTCGGTGTATTTCAGGTTGTGGTGTTCCTCGTATTTCGACTTCAGGCCTTTCAGGATCAAGTAGGTGTCATCGACGCTGGGCTCTGTTACATCGACTTTTTGAAACCTTCGCGACAAGGCGCGGTCTTTATCGAAGATTCCGCGATATTCTTGGTAGGTCGTGCTGCCCATACAGCGAATCTCGCCAGATGCCAGCATCGGCTTTAATAAGTTTGAGGCATCCATCACCCCACCGGACGCGGCCCCAGCGCCAATAATCGTGTGTATTTCATCAATAAAGAGGATCTGGCTTTTAGATTTTTTAAGTTCGTTCAGAAGCCCTTTCAAGCGTTTTTCAAAATCGCCGCGGTATTTTGTTCCTGCCAGTAACGCCCCCAAATCCAAACTGTACACAACGCTGTCCCGGATAATTTCGGGCACCTTGCCATCTACGATCAACTTCGCAAGACCCTCGGCAATGGCGGTCTTGCCAACACCCGACTCTCCAACCAACAATGGATTATTTTTTCGACGCCGCGATAGCGTTTGCACCACCCGCTCGACCTCTTCTTCCCGGCCAATCAGCGGATCAATTTGCCCTGTCCTAGCCAGTTCGTTCAAATTGGTTGCATAAGCCTCAAGCGGACTCTTTGGCCGTTCTTCGCCTTCTTCTGCCTCACTTTCCTCTGAGCTCGCTTCGGTTTCTTCAACGCCATCTTTGCGTGTGCCATGCGACATATAATTCACAACATCGATTCGGTTAACGTCCTGATCCTTCAGGGAATAGACGGCGTGGCTTTCCCCTTCCGCGAACATTGCAACCAGCACGTGCGCACCCGTGACTTCTTTCTTTCCAGAACTCTGGACATGGAATACGGCGCGCTGCAGCACCCTCTGAAATCCGAGTGTCGGTTGGGTTTCCCGCCCGTCTTGATCTTCGGGAATAATGGGTGTGGTTTCGGAAATGAAGGTCGCAAGGGACTGCTTCAATTTTTCGACATCAGCATTGCAGGCGTTCAACACGGTCACGGCCGCCGTATTGTCCAACAAGGCCAGCAGAAGATGTTCTACCGTCATCAACTCATGGCGTTGGGCCCTGGCATCTTTAAAAGCCAGGTTTAAAGAAACTTCTAATTCACGACTTAGCATCTGTTTAACCTTATTTGTAACGGTTTACGCCACCGGTTCAATATCGGACACCAGTGGATGTTGATTTTCTTGCGCGTATTGATTGACTTGAGCGGACTTGGTTTCAGCGACGTCCTTCGTGTAAATGCCGCACGTCCCTTTGCCGGTTTGGTGGACAGCCAACATGATCTGAGTGGCTTTTTCACCACTCATGCCGAAAAATATCTGCAACACCTCAACCACAAATTCCATCGGGGTGTAATCGTCATTGAGCAACGTCACCTTCCAAAGCGGCGGTTTCGCCAGTTTCGGCTTTTCTGGCGCAACAATAACACCGATTTCCCGTTCATCCTCAGGATCCTGACTAGCGGTTGTTATGACCTCTTTATTCATTGTTCATTGTTCTATTCATCGTTCTTTATTCTGTTCATCGTTCATCGTTCATCGTTCATCGTTCATCGTTCATCGTTCTTCACGCAACGCTTTTTCTACTTGTATCTTTATGGGGGCGCTGATTCTTTTTTAAAGCCCTAATTAATACGTTCTATACCGCCAGTCGGCTTTCTGCCGAGAACTCGAATCCCGCTTGGTTCTTGAGTATGCGGGAAGCTCTGTCAGATAACCAATAGACAGTCCTCCCTATTTCCAGGACAATCCTTCTCCTAGACCCATCCCTCTGCAACGATGCAGCACGAACTGATCTTGTTTCACAAACCCTTCGGCGTACTCAGTCAATTTACGGGTACCTCGCCGACATTGGCAGATCATATCGATCTTCCTGGATTTTATCCGGCCGGACGTTTGGACAAAGACTCCGAGGGCCTGCTCATCTTAACCAATTCTGGCGTGTTACAAGCTCGCATTACCGAACCGACTCAGAAAATGGCAAAAACCTATTGGGTTCAAGTGGAAGGCACGTGTTCGCCACCGGTGGTTAAGACCCTACAAGCCGGCGTACTGCTAAAAGATGGCCTGACACGTCCCGCAAAGGTCCGGATCATTACGCCACCACTCCCGCCGCGTACGCCCCCCGTACGATCGCGGCAAAATCAGCCAACAAGTTGGCTCGAGATTACCCTAAGAGAAGGCAGAAATCGGCAAGTCAGGCGCATGACGGCCCACGTCGGTCACCCTACCCTACGATTATATCGACGCAGCATTGGGCCATGGACCCTTGACGGGCTTTCCTGCGGCGAGTGGATTCAAACCAACATCAACCTGCCTGCCCCGACGGTTCCGGTCAGGCATCCCAAGCGGTCGCCTTCACCTGGTCGGAAGATCTAGACTCTATCCATCGATGGCCATCTGGAATCGATTCTTTTTTCCAAAAAGTGGCATTCGTTTTCAGATAATCCATAATCATCTCACAAGCGTCGAACGCTTCACCGCGATGACTGGCCGAGACGGCCACCAAAACGATATTATCCCCGGGCGCCAAGTTGCCAATTCGGTGTACGACGATCACGCCATGCAACTGCCAGCGGCGCGCTGCCTCATCCACAATTAGATCCAATTGACGCTCCGTCATACCTGGATAATGCTCCAAATACAGCCCGCCAACGGTTTCATCGAGATTCGAGTTACGGACCGCGCCGGTAAAGAAGCACAAACCGCCGGCGAGCCCCGATTGCGCCTTCAAGTCAGTCAACGCGCGATCAAGACTAAAGTCTTCCGGTTGAATTAAAATAGACCGGTACATCTCAGCCCCCTGTGACCGGCGGAAAGAAGGCGACTTCTGAGGTAACTGAGACCATCGCTGAATCATCAACCATTTCTTGATCGACCGCCGCCATAATCGTCTGCGTCAGGCTTGCCTCACTAAGCGAGGCGCCATTCGGCAATTTAATCATTGATTTTAAAGCACCGACCGTTGTGGGCGCCTCTAACATAATCTCGATGTCGCTTTGCCCCATCGTTTCCCTGAGCGCCGCAAAAAATAAAACCTTCACTGATCGATGCCCCAATCTCCGGATCGGCCGCCCGATTTCTTCAGCAGTTTCACCTCTCCAATCACCATGCTTTTATCGACCGCTTTACACATGTCGTAAATCGTCAGCCCAGCAACGCAAACGGCTGTTAACGCTTCCATTTCAACGCCCGTGCTACCGCGTAGTCGGCACTCGGATTGAATGCGGACCGTTGCAGTGGGCTCATCGATTTGAAAGGTAACCTCAATCCCGGTTAATGCTAAAGGATGACAAAGCGGTATCAGGTCAGAGCAGCGTTTTGCCGCCTGAATGCCCGCGATCTTAGCAACTGTTAGCACATCGCCCTTCTTATGGCTTGCTTGAACAATCATCGACAAGGTCTCTTTCGACATCGCCACCTGGCCACTTGCTCGGGCAATGCGGAGGGTTTCAAGTTTGTCGCTCACATCCACCATGGTCGCATCACCATCAGCGTCAATGTGCGTGAGTATTTTTTCGGGCATAATCAACTTCTCTCATAAGATCGATCCGGAGGCAACTTGAGCTGGCCACCCGAAATCACTGTTGCGGCTATTGTAACCCGGAATGATACATTCCTCATGGTAGAAGAGATTGAGCACGGTGAGCTTGTTATCAATCAACCCGCTGGGCATTTAGAGCCTAACGAAACGCTCGTTGAGGCGATGATGCGGGAAGTGCTCGAGGAAACCAGCTATCTCACCCGACCTGAGGCAATCGTTGGCTTGTATCAATTTCAGGCGCCTGAAGGCGGCCCTTTATATTTTAGAGTTTGCTACCTTGCCCGCGTTATTGAAAAGACCCATCAAGCCCTTGACCCAGATATCCAAGCAGTGCTTTGGCTCAGCCAAAAAGAGATCATGGCGCGCAAGCATCGAAGCCCTTTGGTTGCCCGCTGCTTACAAGATTATCAAACTGGACAACGTATTCCGCTGGAACACTCCGCGTGGGTCCCGTCATGATCCTCGTCTGCAACCTAGAGTCTGTCGTCCGGGAGCAAGCATGAACGCAGCCAAGCGCGTCATCGTCGGACTCTCGGGTGGCGTCGACTCATCCGTCAGCGCGTTATTACTCAAGGAGGCAGGCTATGAAGTCGAAGGCCTGTTCATGAAAAACTGGGAAGAAGATGACGGCAACGAATACTGCACCGCCAAACAGGACCTACGGGATGCGCAAGCCGTCGCCGACCGTCTCAATATTCCGTTGCATCAAGCGAATTTTGCAGCCGAGTATTGGGATAATGTCTTTGGTCATTTCCTAACAGAATATCAAGCGGGTAGAACCCCAAATCCGGATGTGCTCTGTAATCGAGAAATCAAATTCAAAGTCTTTTTAGATTATGCCCTGCTATTGGGCGCAGATTTCATTGCAACCGGTCATTATGCTCGATTGAAAAGTACCCCGGAGGGCCAAATCACGCTGTTAAAAGGCTTAGATGCCAATAAAGATCAATCTTATTTTTTACAATCGGTTTCAGCTGCGCAATTTGAACGCTGTTTGTTTCCAGTTGGTGAACTCGAAAAAAAAGCAGTTCGCGCTCGCGCGACAGCCGCCGGGCTCATTACTCATGATAAAAAGGATTCAACCGGCATCTGCTTTATCGGTGAACGTCGGTTTGCTGACTTCCTCAAGACCTACCTGCCGAGCCAGCCAGGAGAAATCCGCTCGACCGAGGGCGCGTATCTTGGCCAGCACCAAGGCTTGATGTACCACACGCTTGGACAGCGGCAAGGCCTGGGCATCGGCGGTGTCCGCGGCACACCGGATGCGCCTTGGTACGTAGCGGGCAAAAACCTCCGTGACAACACGCTACTCGTTTGCCAAGGCCACGATCATCCGGCCTTGTTGTCACAAACGGTGACCATTGCCCAGCTACACTGGGTCAATGCCCCTCCAAAGGGTCCTCGCGTCGCGGTTAAACTACGATATCGTCAAGCGGATCAATTTGGCGAATTGATCTGTGGTGATCCCGATCCTGAGCGCATAACCGTTCGTTTTGAGACACCCCAACGCGCGGCAACACCCGGACAGTGGGCCTGCTTTTACGACGGTGATATTTGTCTTGGCGGTGGCGTCATTGAATCCAGCGCAGGCGTTGCCTCGTGAACCCTATTCAAGGTCGAACAGTTGCTTTATCCGCTTTGGTGCAGGCAGGATCACTCTGCCTAAGCGTTGCCAAATCAGGATTATTAGCGAGCGACGCGGTGGAAACCTGCCGAGAGAGTCTTTTTCGATTTGATGCGGTCACCCCTTTTGATATTTACAACACAGGCGACCTGCTCGCCCACGGTAAACACCGGCTCGGTCAGATGCTCAGCCAACCGGCTGAATCCGATCGCGAACTGCTCGCTTTAGGCGGACAAATCCTAGGCTTAGCCCGGCGATTTAAAACCAACGATCAAGCCCAACGCGCGGTCAGAGCTGATCTGTTTTCGGCGCTTGAACGGGTTCAAGGGCTACAAGAAAAAGCCGAGCGCCTGTCCGCCCTCGATCACAGTTGCGCCGCGCTCTATCAAACGCACATCAGTCCCCTTGCGCGCCGTATTATCATTCATGGCGATCCAGCCCTACTCAAAAGACAAGAGAATGCCGATCGCATACGAATGCTACTCCTGGCGGGTCTGCGCGCTGGCGTTTTGTTTTATCAGCTAAAAGGATCTCGCTGGCAACTGCTCATGCAGCGACAGCAAATTCGTCATCAATTAAACTTCATTTAAAGTCCCCACCCACAACCTTTGAGAGCCGCTCATGGATTTAAACGCCCTCACCGCCGTTTCACCACTCGATGGTCGTTACGGCGCTAAAACCACAGTCCTACGTGAATTGGTCAGCGAGTATGGGCTGATCAAAGCACGGGTCCGCGTTGAAGCTGAGTGGCTGAGCTTCCTCGCCCTTCAGGCAAAGCTACCGGAGTTGCGCGATTTTGGGCCAACCCAAGTCGAGCGCCTGAAGCCGCTCATACACGACTTTAATGCCCAGCAAGCCGCCCAAATCAAAGCCATTGAGCAGACCACGAACCATGACGTTAAGGCGGTCGAATATTTTATTAAAGAGTTCATTCAGACATCACAAGACCCTATTTTAATTAAGCATTTAGAGTTTGTTCATTTCGCCTGTACCTCCGAAGATATCAATAACCTATCACACGCTTTGATGCTGAAATCCGCCATGACTAACGTCATATTGCCGTTAATCAATCGATTACTGTCGGGTCTTCGGGATCTTGCAACTCAATCGCTAAACCAATCGATGCTCGCCCGTACCCACGGTCAAACCGCCTCTCCCACGACGGTTGGCAAGGAAGTCGTCAACGTCATAGCCCGACTTGAGCGCCAAGTTCAGCAGCTCAATGAACAAGTTTACTTAGGCAAGATCAACGGCGCTGTGGGTAATTTTAATGCGCATCACCAAGCGTACCCTGAACTCGACTGGCCCGCGCTCGGGCAACAATTTGTCGAAAGCTTGGGCCTCACCTCAAACCCCTTGACCACTCAAATCGAGCCCCATGATTATATTGCCGAGTTGTTCCAGAATTTAGGTCGGTTGAACACGATCCTGATCGACTTTAATCGCGACATTTGGTCCTATATTTCGATTGGCTACTTTAAGCAACGCGCGGTCGCTGGCGAGACCGGCTCCTCCACCATGCCGCATAAAGTCAACCCCATCGATTTCGAAAATTCTGAAGGCAACCTGGGCCTCGCCAATGCCGTATTGCATCATCTTGCTGAAAAACTGCCCATCTCTCGCTGGCAACGGGATTTAAGCGACTCGACCGTACTGAGGAACCTAGGGACGGGCTTGGCTTATAGCTTGATTGGTTATGAATCCACCTTGAAAGGACTGAGCAAATTAGAGCTCAACGCAACCGCCCTTGATGCCGACCTAGAGCAGGCCTGGGAGGTGTTGGGAGAAGCGGCACAAACGGTTATGCGCCGATTGGGCGTTGCAAACCCCTATGAAATCATCAAAGACAAAACCCGTGGTCAAGGTTTAGACCAGGCTGGCTGGCAAACCTTGATCGCGGCCTTAGACCTACCAGAACCGGTTCGCCGTGAGTTACTGGCGCTAACGCCGGCCGACTATACCGGTCGCGCAGCGGCTCTTGGCGCAGATTACCTTGCCCAAAACGATGTCGACTGATCCAACCGTCCGCAATACCCGAGTGGTCCCAGTTACCTGGCACAGCGATTCCAGCGCACTGAAGGCCATTCGCACTACGGTTTTTATCATCGAACAGGGTGTGCCCGTTGCAGATGAGTGGGACCATCTCGATGCCACAAGCTGGCATTATTTAGCCTTTGACGCCGAAGACCAAGCGATTGGTTGCGGTCGTTTAACCCCGCAAGGCCAAATATCGCGGATGGCGGTTCTGCAGTTGCACCGAGGCCAAGGCGTCGGTCAAGCGCTCATGGCAACGATCCTAGAGTTTGCTCGCCCCCGATTCAAAAGACTCTATCTGCATGCTCAGCTGCCGGCGATTGCTTTTTATGAACAATTCGGCTTCACCTCAATCGGCTCAACGTTTGAAGACGCCGGCATCCCGCATCGCGCTATGGAACTCAGCGTTCCGCAAAAAAACCAGGGGCTCTCGAATAAGAGACCCACAACAACTTTAGTACGAAACCCAGAGCTCACCATTGATCAGGTCACCGCTGCAAACTACCTCGCAGCGATCGCAGAACCAGCCAATGTGACGTCCGCATCCGAGCCTGAGGAAGCCGAACCCTCGGGCCATGTCGAGTATTTCATCGCAACCGCTTTTGGCATTACCCAAGGCGGTTTGGTGCTGATTGAGGGTTCCATCATCGACACGCTTTGGTTGCGCCCGGAAGCAATCGATGAGGTTGCGCTTGCGCTCATTGATGCAGCTAAAAGCAAAGCCCTACGTTACCAATTTAATCGGTTATACCTCAATGAGCCCGCCTTTTCGGCACAAAGGGCGGCCCAATTTGGCTTTGAAGTCCGCAAGGGTTCTCTTAGCCTAGCACTCGCCAGTCCCACCGAACCAATCACTGCGGCAAACTTTCACGCCGAACCAACCCAGACCAATCTTTTGGATGTGAGCGATCCCAAAGCCCGGCAATCCATTCGAGGCCTGCCAGATTGCATTGCCGTGATCAGGACGCTCATTCAATTGAGCAAGAGACGGATCCGCCTTTGGACGCCTGGAATCGACATCGCGTTATACAGCCACGCAGCGCTCATGGCGGACCTTAAGAACTTGGCTTTGAAAAACAAACACACCCGCATTGAAATTCTACTCACTGACAGCCGGTCTTTAGTGGAACAAGGCCATCTTTTGTTGGAACTCAGTCGACGACTACCTTCTAGCATTCAAATCAAACGCGCCGCCCCCGAACAGGCGGAGCCCTTAGAGGAAGTGCTTTTAATTGACGAGCGGGCCGTTTTTTTTAGACCGAATCATTCTGATTACCACGCTTGGGCTTGCCTTGATGACGTTCTCGCCGCGCGGCGGTTGCATGAGCTGTTCAAAGTTGCTTGGCAAAATGCCCTCGAAGACCCCCAACTGCGGGTTCTAAAACTCTGATCAAACGCAACGACCCTTAAAATTTCGGCCTCATCGCTTTTTCAAGCGTCTAAGCGCGCTCAACGAAAGCCTTCAAGAAACCTTGCCGCCTCGCACCACAAACCAAACCGCTTTGGCGGATGCCATCGAAGACGTCCTGGGACGCCAGAGTTACGCAAAAAGAACCGTCGGGCTGGCCGCCCCTCCCCGCACGATACTTTGATATAGTGTTCTATGACACAAAAAGAGCCTCCTTTGAAAGCTGATCTGCACTGCCATACCCATCTGTCCGATGGCCAACACACCCCGGCTTTTGTCGTTGAACGAGCACGCGCAAACCTTGTCACGCATCTTGCGATTACCGATCACGATGTCAGTCAAGCGCTACCGCAGGCCCTAAACGAACCAGGCCTTAAATTGATCAATGGCGTTGAAATCTCTTGCCTGTGGGAGGCCTTTGAAATCCACATCGTTGGCCTGTTCGTCGACCCAACCAATTCACACCTTCAAACGCTACTCAGCAATCAGCAGATGAAGCGTCGCGAGCGAGTGGCTCAAATGGCTGGCAAGCTCACCGCGCTCGGCACCACGGGTCTACTGGCAGACTTATTGGCCAAACCTGCCCTGGCTTTGACCCGAAGCCATGTCGCTGATTTCCTAGTGGCCAACAATGTTTGTAAGAACCGACAAAAAGCGTTTAAAACCCATCTCAACCGATCCGGCAAATTGTTTGTCGCCGCGCAATGGTGCGACCACACTGAGGCTGTGCGCGCCATTAAAGCAGCTGGCGGCATTCCGGTTCTGGCCCATCCGGGTCGGTATGCTATGAACAGGGCAAAGTTACGCCGGTTGGTAGAATGCTTTACCGCCGCTGGCGGCGAGGGCCTTGAAGCGTCCTATCCGAATATCGCGCACGATGTAAGCCAGCACCTGATTCAGCTCGCTGTTGAACATGGGTTATACCTCTCAACCGGATCAGATTTTCACGATGCCACAGCGCATTGGACCGATGTGGGAAAATTTCCAACCCTTGACCGGGCGGCGGCAAAACAGGGAATTTGGCATCATCCTGTTTGGCAACAACAGGGCATCGCCACCGAGTAGCGCTTAAAAATCCCGACAGGCGTGTTCGAGTAGCGCTTAAAAATCCCGACAGGCGTGTTTTGCAATGCCCAGTTTAAGGATGCGTTTTTTTTTATCTCAAAGTTAGTACACGTTCCCTGCTACACTGCCTAACCAAAAGGAGCCTTAGAGTATGAACCGATTTATTTTAGCCCTTGGTCTATCGCTGTTCCTCAGCGGCTGCGTCACGGCGACCTTGGCGACTGCGGTCGTGAAAACAACCGCCGCCGTTGTAAGCTTGCCCATTAAAGCCGTCGGCGCTGCCGCAAAGGCGGTCACGCCAGATGGTGAGGGTGATGGTGATGGTGAGCAATCTGATGAAAAAGCCGCCGAATCTGACTAAGTGTCATGCGTGACGTGATTCGTCGCTTATCTCGGAAATAGGCTCTTGCCAGCGGCATGCAGCTTCTTCGCGTGCGACGGCATCACGCACCCATTGCGACCACCCCGCAGACCCGTTATCTCGAAGTAATACTTTGAGGAACTTGACCCGACTTGGCAGCTTGAGATTCATGACAGCCTACGGCTGACAGCAGTTGATTCAGGGTTAGCGCATAGCGCAACACCGATTACCGACACTTTAAAAACCGTTCCACCAAAGGCTGATAAATTGCCGTCGCCACCGGCCCAATTGCCACCCATTCGAGAACCATGGCGTCGAGCGCCGCCTGTTTATCAACCGCGCTTTGACCAAGGCCTTGCTGCAGTCGCGACATTTGGAATTGCATCCGCAATGCCTTGTCTGTCTCCGGAGTCGGACGATCGGATAGAATTTCAGCTCGAATGCATAGGCTTTTCAACGCCAATTCGTTCTCGTCGGGTGTCGTCTCGCCAGCGCCGCGCAGCAGTTTCTCTTCTAAGGTTTTTAGAACGTTTTTTGGCCAATGCTCAATGCTCGAAATAAAACGCCGGGCCGCTTCCTCAAGACTTGCGGCAGAACCCAGATGCTCTGGGAGTTGACTCAGCCGAATCTTATCGGCGGCTGTTAGACAATCCAACCATACTTGTTCTTTTGCAGCTTGCAATTGTTGCGCAACCAGCCGATCAAACTGTGCAACCGACTGCCTAAACTCCTGTTCTAGGCGCACGCCTTGACCTCTCGGCAGCGCACCGAGTTCTTGAAAGGTTTTCTGACAAGTGGACACTTGGGCCTTTGCATCCAATAAGGCCTTGCCTGAGAGCGCTAAACACCCTTTTACTTCATCCAGCAATGCCAGGGCTGCTACTTTATTGACCTCAAGATCCGCTTTCAAGGCTTCAGCCTGCTGCTGCCGCTTTTCAAATAGCGCATCACACCCCGCCCGAAAAGCCCGCCATAACCGCGGCTCCTCTTTTCGCAAAGCCGGTCCCGTTGCCTTCCAGAGCGCTTGTAGACGCTTTACCGCCTCGATGGCTTTTTGATTATCCTCATGATCGGCCAACTTGAGCGCTTGGTCGATCAACCCGCGCTTAATCTCGGCATTTTTTTGATAATTCGTATTGAGCTGACGCCGGATTAAATCCAACAAGCGATCAAAGTCTTTCTGCACAGACTGATTCTGGCTTCGTTCCACCGGTGACACACTCGCGCCACTCGCGAACCGCCGCCGCGAACACAGCCTCGACAGCTCGCGCTTCAAACGGCCGAGCATCTTCCGTGTCCCAATCTTGGGATGACACGTATTGCTGCAGTTGCGCGACCATCGCGACTCGGCGATCTAAGTTTTCGCGACGAACCTGCGCTTGTTGCTCAAAGAACAGCTTGCAGGGCTGGTAGGCCGTTTGGGACAAATGATGAAAGGTATCCCATTGTGCTTGATCCTGCGCCCCTTTACTCAGACTTTTCCACTCATCCTGCAAACGAATAATCTTTATCGCCAAAGCCTCTGGATTTTCTGAGCTGTCGACCAAGGCTCGCATTTGCTCAATTAATTGCTGTTTCTTAGGTTCAACCGCATAGTCTTTCCAATCGAGCAGTTTTTCTAACGCCGCGTCCAACTGCATGAGTTGTTTAGACACATGGCTTGGAAGCGCTTTCAGTTCAGATTGCTTTTGCCCGATGCTTCGTCGAATGCCTAAGGCTTCGCGGCTTTGCCCAGCGGCCGTCGCGGACTGCGCCCGTCGTATCAAACCCGTTATTTGATGTACTTGATGCTTCTGCGCATCCTTGCGCGCTGTCAACTGTTGCTGCCACGTCGAGACGAACGCCAATGCGGCTGAGACTGGCTCGGAAATCAAAGTATCCGGTAGCAGATCCGCCGTTTTAATCCGAATCCGCAAAAGCTCAAACCTTTCTGCTCGCGCAGCTTCCCCGTCCTTCTGCAATGGATCCGTCTCAATGTCATCCGTTGCCGCTGCCAATTGATCTTGAAGACTGCCATGTCGCTGCAATTGGTCAAGCTGGAACGTGATGCCATCGTCTAACCCTATGAAGGTTTTCTCATCCGCCTTTTGTGCTGTTTTGATCGCCACAGCTTGCTGCCACTGGTCACGGCAGGTCTTTAGATGCTCTTGCGCTGAATGGATTTCTGCCAGCGTCGCGGCGCAGTCAAACAAGTGTGCAAGGCGTTGGCGGAGCTGCTGAATTAGCGCGCCTTGGGTTTCAACAGCTTTAGCCGCTGCGGCTTGCTGCGCTGCAAGATCAGCCTGCTGCTGCAATACAGCATCGAGTTTTTGCTGGCATACCAGCATTGCTTGCCCCACGCGCGTGGTTACGTCCGTATCTGCCGCAGGTGCCAAGAGTGACCATCTAGCTTGCAACTGCGCTCGTTGCGTTGCAAAAAACCGATCAACGGGCCGCTTACTGAGCGCTTCTATGCGCTGACACAATTGCACAATCTCGACCTGCGTTGCTGCTGCACGCTGATCGCGTTCGCGAATGCCGTCACATTTTGCTTTCACAAACTTGTAGACCCGCTTGTCCTTACCTTTGGTCGCTTTGAGCAACTGATTGAGCAAGGCCTCGTCCTGAATTCGCTCAACCGCTGATTGTCGCGCCTGAGCCGACACGGCCTCTAGGGCGATTTGATAAAATAAGGTTTCATCAAAATTTGCATTCAGCAGTCGCTCAAACCACCCATCCTGCTCGCAAAACCCGACCACTGCGAGCTGAGCCATCGGCTCGACGCCATCCTGTAAAAGCTGCTCTAGGGTAATCGAACCATTATCCAAGAGCATCGCGAGACGCTGACGGGATGCTTGCTGAATATCCGTCATCCTTCCCTCAAACGCGAGTGCAATGAGCGCTGAGCCGTAATCCAACCGGGCAACGGCCGCCAAGCGCCGAGCCACAGACGCATCCGCCAGCGCAATCTCAGTGAGCGATGGCATCGGCAATTGTGCGAGATCAGCGAGTTGTTCTTCTTGGTTTTTGGGCCTGGTTTTAAAACTGCCGAGAAATCGAGATAGAACGGTCATATTAAGTTCCTGCTACCGATCAAACTGTAAAGACTACCAATACCAATACCAATACCAATACCAATACCGATAGCCGAGATAAAACCGCTGTCGCTGAATCGCCCAAACGCATGTCAACCACCGCCGGCACTCGACAAGATTTAGGGCGGCTCAATTTTTTACGTTCCGCATTTTGGCAAAAGGGCAGCCACTTTAGGTTCTCAATCAGCACTTACGAATCAGGCTGACGTTGCGCGCCCCAACGCATCGGGCCCTCGCGCATCCGATTAGCCTGGCAACGTCAAAGCCTTTGCGCTCACCAAGACCCCATTGTTGTCCGCGTAGACGAACTGACCTGGCACCCACTGTACCCCGGCAAAGGACACGGTTTCATCAACGCGGCCAATATTGCGCTTGACGCTTTTCAAAGGATGGGTCGCAAGTGCTGCGACACCAATTGGCAGCGTCTCAATAATATCAACATCCCGAATACAGCCATAAATAATCAATCCAGACCAGCCATTGTCGAGCGCCTTTTGAGCCAGGTTATCGCCCAATACACCGCACCGCAGGGAACCACCCGCATCGACGACCATGACCCGCCCTCGACCCGCTTCCTCGACCCGCTCGGCGATCACTGAATTGTCTTCAAAGCAGGTCACCGTTGTAATTTCGCCTGAAAAACAGTCCCTACCCCCATAATTATTGAACATGGGTTCGGCGACATGAACGGCATCGGGGTAGGCATCGCACAAATCTGGCAGGGACAATCTCATCGTTGATTTCACTCTTAAGTCGGTTTTTATGGTGCGCCACGCAGCACCCAGCACGCTCGTTTACCGCATGGCCTAGGACTTGTCTTAATATCGGCCGCGCGCGTTACTTTAGCTTCGTCCGCATCGCCGCGACACAGATCACGGTTAGGGCTTTGCTGTCACGTATTGTTTGTAACAGGATCCTTGAGGCCGACCCTTCTGAAACGACCGTATTTGCGCAACGCTGGCTTGTCTTATCGCGCCGCAATCGGCTGGTAGGGCCGAATATCAGGTCCAATGTAATCCGCGCTAGGTCGAATCAACCGGTTATTCGATCGCTGTTCCATGACGTGCGCCGCCCACCCCGTGAGTCGAGACATAACGAAAATCGGCGTGAAGATCTTGGTTGGGATCCCCATGTAGTTGTATGCCGAGGCATGGAAGAAGTCGGCATTCGGAAACAGGGCTTTGCGATCCCATAAAATATCAGCAATTTTGCAGGAGATGTCATACAAGGCGGTATCGCCATTTTCGGCCGCAAGCTTGCTCGACCAGTCCTTGATGACAGCATTTCTGGGATCCGAGGTGCGATAGATCGCATGACCGAATCCCATAATGAGATCCTTGCGTTCCAGCATGGCATCCAATTCGCCTTCCACCTCATCGACACTGCCAAACTTTTCAATCAATTCCATGGCCGCCTCATTGGCGCCGCCATGCAAGGGGCCTCGTAACGAGCCTATCGCCCCAGTGATGCACGAATACATGTCCGACAGTGTAGCTGCACAAACCCGTGCGGTGAAGGTGCTCGCATTGAACTCATGTTCAGCATAGAGAATCAAGGAGGCATTCATTACGGCTCGATGCAAGTCACTCGGAGACTCATCCGACAGCATCTTTAAGAAGTGACCGCCAATTGAATCCTCGCCCGTATCGGTGCTGATGCGAACCCCATCATGACTAAACCGATACCAGTAGCAGATGATTGCTGGCAGTGCGGCCAGCAACCGATCGGCGGCCTGATGCTGTTCGTCAAAACTGGTCTCAGGCTCTAAATTTCCAAGCATCGAGCACCCCGTACGCATCACATCCATGGGATGGGTTGCTTTCGGAATCGCTTCGAGGACTTTTTTCAAGGCTTCGGGTAAATCTCGCATGCCGATCAATTTCGTTTCATATGCGTTCAAAGCGTCTTGGGTTGGCAGTTCCCCATAAAGCAGCATATAGGCAACTTCTTCAAACTTCGCATTGGCCGCAAGATCTTCAATGGTATATCCCCGATAGGTTAACCCAGCACCCTCTTTCCCTACCGTGCACAGGGCCGTTTCACCCGCAGATTGCCCTCGTAGTCCAGCACCACCTAACTTTTTGTCCACCATCATCTTCTCCTAATTCTGAAATTGCTCACACCGGTTTGCTTTATAACGCGCGGTTACCGAATCTTGTCCATCTAACCCAATCGATTCAAGTTGTTGCAAAGCACACTTGTCAATCAGGATCCGCTCGCGCATCACGCCCCATTATTCTTTTGTTTTCTCATCAAGAAACAGCTCATCGAGTTTCGCCTCGTACTGATGGTAACCCAGAAACTCATACAGCTCCGCGCGCGTTTGCATCTGGTCCACCATATGGCTCTGCGTGCCTTTTTCTCTTAAACCTTGATACATCTTTAACGCCGCGAGGTTCATCGCCCTAAATGCCGACAAGGGATACAGCGCCATATCGATCCCGGCCGAAGCTAATTCCTCGGTGGTGAACAACGGGGTTGCCCCAAACTCGGTAATATTTGCCAGCACCGGGATTGTCACCGAATCCGTCACCGCACGGTACATGTCTAGATCGGTCATGGCTTCTGCAAAGATCGCATCGGCCCCCGCTGCTTCACAAAGCTGCGCTCTGGCAATCACCTCATCGAGTCCTACCACCGCTAGAGCGTCTGTGCGTGCCATAACCAAAAAATCCGGATCCGATTTGGCATCGACCGAAGCTTTTATCCGGTCCGCCATCTCGGCTCTGGAGACAATTTCTTTATTGGGTCGATGCCCACACCGTTTCTGAGAAACCTGATCTTCAATATGCATGCCCGCCGCACCGGCTTTAATCATTTCTTTAACCGTTCTCGCAATATTAAAAGCACCACCCCAACCTGTATCGACGTCAACCAGCAACGGCAGGGCACTGGCATTGGTGATTCTTCGCACATCTTCCAGTACATCATTCAAGGAGGTCATACCCAAATCTGGCAGCCCGAAGGAGGCATTGGCAACGCCTGCGCCCGATAAGTAGATGGCTTGATAACCAACCGATTCGGCCATGATCGCAGTATAGGCGTTAATGGTGCCAACCACTTGTAGAGGCGACTCCGCCTTGATGGCTTGTCTTAATCGTCGACCAGCACTGTCCATCTGTTTTCTCCTTTTTAAGTCGTGTTGCGCGGCTTGCGATGCACCCGCTTCAGAATCCCTCGCTGACCCTCACTCGCAGGCTCTCGTTCTGAGATCGCCGCGCCTTTTATGCCTTTTGAGCGGCACGTCTCCCCTCAAAGCGAACCCATGTTCGGCCAGCCTGTGTTGCTTTAGTCCGTCTCAAGGTCAGGATCGAACGCCGTGATGGCTGCGAGTCTCGAGGCGCAACAGAATACCACAGATGATTGCGTGACACCGGCTCGGTTCAGGCCGTCGAGTCCTCGCGGGCAGCCTCGTCAATCATTGCCCGCAACACATCATAATCGTCTGTCGATTTAAACTGGGGAAACGCCGCTTTGACGTTATCTGGCGCTTTAAACAAGAACCCCTGGTGGGCGGACCCAAGCATGCTGATATCGTTATACGAGTCACCGGCAGCAAAAATGCGATAATGCAACCCTTTAAACGCCTCGACAGCGCACCGCTTCGGGTCCTGCTGCCGCAACACATAGTCTAAAATTTGCCCCTCTTTTGAGACCGTTAACCGATGACACAATAAAGTGGGCCATCCCAGCTGCCGCATTAATGGCTGCGCGAACTCATAAAACGTGTCCGACAGTATCACCACTTGGTAGGCCGCCCTGAGATCTTGCAGGAAGGCGGCGGCGCCGCTTAAGGGCATCAGCCCTGCGATTACCCGCTGAATCTCAGGCAACCTGAGCCCGTTCTCATCGAGTATTCGCAAACGTTGCTGCATCAGCTCGTTATAGTCTGGAATATCTCGCGTAGTCGCTCGTAGCGCCGCAATCCCAGTCTCTTCGGCGAAAGCGATCCATATTTCCGGGATTAAAACACCTTCCAAATCCAAGCAAACTAAATCCATTGGTCATCCTAAACGGCTTATCACCGACATTGTTTCACGGCACCTGCCTGGCTTCAACGCATGAACCATTTGTTTTCCGTAAGGTTATAAGCCTAGAGCAAAAGATCATTACACAATGACGCGCAACCAACCTAAATTCTCCGCTCCCGCTACTTCCGATCTTTGATTATGACGCTTGACGCCTTAACAGAACATTCAATTGCCCTGATTCAAAAATTTTGCGCCGATGATCAATCGATCACCTGCGCCTTTAGCGGCGCTGAGGATGTTGTTGTGCTCGATCTATTACGGCGCGCGAACCGTTCAATGCCCGTTTTCGCTGTCGATACGGCGCGCCTGCATCTGGAAACAGTCACGTATATTCAACGCGTGCAACAGCACTTTAATCTCGATCTCACCTGGATCAAGCCAGACCCAAAGGCCGTCGCAAGCTTTGAACATCAAAATGGGCGATTCAGCTTTTATGAAGACGGACATCTTGCGTGCTGCAATCTCCGAAAAACCGAGCCGCTTCGAGCCTATCTCACACAGTTTGACGGTTGGTTAACCGGCTTGCGGCGTGACCAGAACCCAAACCGAGGGACCTTACCTGAGCTACAGCTGGACCCTGTCTTTAAAGGGTTGCGTGGGCCTTTGAAGAAAGCCAACCCGATCGCAAGCTGGTCTCGCGAAGACGTTGACACTTATATTCAGCGCTATAATCTGCCGCAGAACCCACTTGTGCAACAGGGTTATAAAAGCATTGGGTGCGCGCCCTGTACCCGAGCGCTCAAACCGCAAGAGCACGAGCGCGCCGGCCGCTGGTGGTGGGAGACCGCATCGAACAAAGAATGCGGCTTACATCAGACGCCCTTGCCTGCATCCAAAGTGGTTTAGGGCGCGTTTTTACCGCACCGGCAACGCTGACTCAGCAAAAACCTGATCAACCCCTGACTGATCCACGGCTTCAAATGCCGCGATCACGCGCTCTTTGGTAAGATGCGGCGCAAATAATTGCATGAACTCATACATGTAACCTCTGAGAAACGTCCCGCGTCGAAAGCCAATCATCGTGGTTGAAGATTCAAATAGGTGGCTGGCGTCAATCGCGACCAAATCACCGTCCTGGTCTTCATCAAATGCCATTTTTGCCATGATGCCAATGCCCAAGCCAAGCCGAACATACGTTTTAATCACATCCGCGTCGGTGGCGGTAAAAACCACTCTCGGCTCCAAACCCGCTTCATCGAAAGCCTCATCCAGTTTCGAGCGACCCGTGAAACCAAACACATAGGTCACAATACGGTGCGCCGCGACGTCTGCAAGCGTAATGCGTTCGACCGCAAGCAAGGGATGGTCTTTGGGTACCACAATGCACCGATTCCATTGGTAACACGGTAGCATCACCAAATCTGAAAAATGCTCAAGGGCTTCGGTTGCGATGGCAAAATCAACTTGGCCGTCGGATGCCAATTCGGCAATCTGAAGCGGTGTACCTTGATGCATGTGCAGCCCGACTTCCGGATAATCAGAGATAAACCGATCAATCACTGGCGGCAGCGCGTATCGCGCTTGGGTGTGGGTTGTTGCAATACTCAGCTGGCCTTTCTTTTCATCCCGAAACTCTTGAGCCACCTGTTTAATACTGTTGACCTGAGCCAAAATCTCACCCGCTTTTTTTACGACCTGCTCACCCGCTGGCGTAATGTGCGTCAGATGTTTGCCACTCCGGGCGAAGATTTCAACACCAAGCTCGTCTTCGAGCAACCGAATCTGTTTGCTGATCCCCGGTTGCGACGTGAATAAACTTTGGGCTGTCGCGGAGACATTCAAGCCATGTCGTGAGACTTCCCAGATATATCTTAATTGCTGAAGTTTCATAACGACCTACTTAGCATTTTCATCCTAATTAACGCTGAATTATATAACCAAATGACCTGCCCAGCGCAATTTTAATTTCTAATAAGCATATGTTTCGACGCTATTTCTATTCGTTCATGGCAGATTAAGCGGGACGTTTTAGATCGACAAGACCCGATAAGAGGCGCTTGATGCGTCTTGACGGCTAAACCCGCCATCGCAACGCAGGATGAAGCCGCACCTAAGGCTTATCGGATTCTATTACAGCGACCTCACCGCGGGTTTTTCACCCCGTGCGGCACATGGCCTGACACAACGACCCGACTGGCAAGATGACAATGCTCTGCTTGATCATCAAAGAATATGTCCGCACCGTAGGCCGCTAAAAACTCCGTTTTGTCCAAACCGCCTAGGAACAAAGATTCATCCAGGCGAATTCCCCAGCTACGAAGTGTTTTGATCACTCGCTCATGGGCTGGTGCCGACCGCGCCGTGACCAGCGCCGTTTCGATCGGGCAGGTGTCTTCTGAGTAGACCGATTGGACTTTGTGCAATTGGGTTAGAAACGCAGCGAACGGCCCTCTTGGCAGCGGTTCATCGGCAGCGGCTTGCTCTTGAGCCGTAAACGCGGCAAGGCCATCACTTTGGTAAACCCGTTCCGCAACATCGGAAAATAAAACCGCATCACCATCAAAGGCAAACCGAATCCGGGGCCCGTCTTGATGCCGCACCGAACCGGGTAACACTGATGCTGCCGCAAAGCCGTTATCCAAAGCATCGACAACGTCGATCGGATTGGCCGAGAGAAACAAGTGGCATCCAAAGGGCCGCATATACCGGTAAGGAGCCGCGCCGCCCGTGAAGGCCGCCCGACGAATATCCAGTCCATGAGCCTGAATCGAATTAAACACTCGCAAACCCGTATCCGCTGAGTTTCGAGACAGAAGAATGACCTCAACTTCAAAACGTCCCTCAGCACCCAGCGCCAAAAGCTTGCTCACGAGCGAGAAAGCAGTGCCGGGTTCTAAAACCTGCTTTTCCTGTGCAACCTGATAGGCGCGATACGCCTGCAGCCCCTCGCGCCGAAAAACGGCGTCGCTTTGCCTTAAGTCGAACAAGGCACTGCTGGCAATTGCGAGCACAAGTCGAGTTCTTGAAGACATTTTCTAACCCTTGGCTAAAGTCTGCAGGCAAATACTTGCAGAGAACCGTAAAGCCTATATCCTTACCCTAAGATGAGCAAGAATCCCACAACCCAAAACGAATCGGCACAACCCTCTAGAGCGGTGGCAACCTTTATCGCCCAAGCAAAATCGCCCACAAACCTGCCAGGAACACCGATTGAAAGCAGGATCATTTTTGGCCTGGACGCGACCGCATCCCGAGAACCAACCTGGGATCAGGCAAGTCAAATCCAGCATGAAATGTTCTCGGTGGTGCAAAGCAATCAACGCCTTGCTGTGCAATTGTGTTTCTATCGCGGCTTCCGAGAGCTTAAGGCATCCCGTTTTTGTCATTCTGCAACCGAACTGCACAATCTAATGAGCCAAGTACGATGCCAGGGCGGACACACCCAAATCGGCCGACTCTTGAAGCACGCCTTAAAGGTCTCACGCACCGACACGCTCAAAGCCGTGTTGTTTGTGGGCGATGCTATCGAGGAGTCGGTCGATGACCTATGCAATCAGGCTGGCCTGCTTGGCCTTAAAAAAATACCACTGTTCATTTTTCATGAGGGGCAGGACACCGCGGTTGAGCGTACCTTTCGAGCCATGACGAAACTGTCCGGTGGCGCCTATGCGCCTTTTGATCTCGCTAGCCCAAATCAATTAAAGCGATTACTCGCCGGCGCTGCAGCTTATGCGACTGGCGGACGCGCAGCACTCGGCAGCCTTGCCTATCAGCAACCGGGGCTGAAGCAATTGACCCAGCAGCTGCCAAAAACATAATGGGCCGCCTACTTTTAGCCGCGGTTGCCGCCATTGCCATTTTTTTCCTGCTTCGAACCCTGCTTGCAAAGCGTAAATTGAGCGTTGCCCAATTTTTCGCGCTGTATGCCGCAGCCCTTGCGATTGTTGTACTGATTGGCCTTGGGCTGACCGGTCGATTACACCCCGTGACCGCCAGCATTGGGGTTGTCTTGGCGATGCTGGTCCGGGCTCTACCGATCATGATGCGCTTGTTTCAGGCGGTCAATCTTTGGAAAACCATCAAGGCTGCGCTGGGGATGGCCAGCGTTCAGAAGGGCCCCAAAACAGGCGGAAAGAGTCAAATCGAAAGCACCTTCTTCACCATGACTCTTGACCATGACTCCGGTGAACTTGATGGCACGGTAAAAAAAGGGGCCTTCCAAGGCCAGCGGCTTTCTCAACTTTCTCGGGACGAACTTTTAGCGCTGCAGACTGAAGTTGCCTCCGATATCGACTCCAGCGAATTACTCAACACTTATTTTGAACGCTACCACGCGGATCCGGCATCGAGTGCTCATGCTAACGGCCCGCCTTCAGGGAACCTCAACCGCGCTGATGCCATAGCGCTGTTAGAGCTTGGTCCGGATCCAACCCATGATGAAATCGTTAAGGCACACCGTCGACTGATGCAAATTCATCATCCTGATCGCGGTGGATCGAATGACATGGCCGCAAGGTTAAACGCTGCCAAGGACCGATTACTTGAAGGTCACTGAATCCAGCGCACGCGCCTTTGCGAACGATTTCGTCGACGCGTATTGGCGTTCCTGCTCCGACGAAGACGATGAACGTCGCGTGGCATCATGGGACGCCGCGTTGACTGAGCATCACCTGCGCGTCCCTGGATACCCTTGGGCGTATGGTGGTCGAAACTGGTCCGATGCCGCTTTGGTGCACTTCTGGTCATTATGCGCCGAATACGATTGCCCCATGCCGGACCCGGTTGCAACGGAGTTGGTCGGACCGCTGCTCTTGCTCTCAGCCGACCCATCGCAACACCGCGGACATTTGCAAGCCATCGCAGCGGGACAAGCCTCGTGGGAGCTTGTCTGCTTGGACTTACCAAGCAGTCCAGTCAGACGCCTAAAAAGCGATGCGCCAGTGGATTGGGTCCTGCTCATTGAAAACCATGCAGACAAGCCCTCAAGGATTGGGATCTTAAAACCCTGGCCTGGTTTGCAACGAAACCTGCCCCCCACCCCTGCTGACTTTGAAAATGGCCTAATACTCAGTTTAAATGCGCACGAAATGCTTTTAAAACTGCTGCGCGACCATCAACCCATTGCAGCTGTTTGGCGCAATCGTGCACTGCTTAAAACGCTACGAAAGCTTTCCAGCGACGACCCAATGGCTCGAGCAAACCAAAAGCTTTGCGAACTTGAAATCTTACAAAATGCTCAAGAAACATTGTGTCGCCGGCTCATCCAAAGTGGCGATCGAGAGAAACAACTGGTCGTTACAAAGGTTGCAAGAGAAATTCGGACAAAGAGCCTGCAGCTCAGACACGAACAACTGGGGTATTATTCGTTAACCGAGGCAACCCCTCCGGGACAAAACGAGCCCACTGAACCCAGCCACGCTGTGATTGATGCTCATTTTATGATCGAGCCTATAACGCTGATCAGCGACTTTTTTGTTAACCATCTTGAGACCCATGCCAAACAAGGCTCATGAGACACCTGCTAACGAGCCCTTAAACCCACCGACAACCAAAGCAAAATATGATCGAATCTGAGCAAGACCAAACCGCCCGCTTCCAAGGTGTTATTTTTGACTTGGATGGCACATTACTCGACACCTTAGCCTGCATTGGCACCGCCTTTAATCAAGCGCTCAAGGAAACCGGATACCCCACGCACCCGATTCAAGACTTCAAGGACTTCATCGGGGACGGCGTCTTCAAATGCGCCGAACGCGCGCTACCAGTCAATGCCCGACAACCTACAACGATCGATGCCCTCGTTGCGCTCGAGCGCCGGCTCTATGAAATGTTTTGGCGCCGTGAGATCGCCATTTATGATGGCATCCCAGAATTACTCGCAGCGCTGCGAGCGCAAAACGTGCCAACAGCTGTCCTCACCAACAAAGACCAAGATGCCGCCAACGATTGCCTTATCGAGTGCTTTCCACAACACAGCTTTGACTGCGTGCTGGGCTACACCGGCACTTATCCCCATAAACCCGATCCAGCCTGCGGCGCGGCGGTGATCAAGGCGCTCGATTTACGCCCCGACCAGCTTATGATGGTTGGCGACACGCCAGTCGACCTTGCGACCGCCCGGGCTTGCGGTCTGTTTGCCGTTGGTGTGTCATGGGGCTTTCGGACGCGGGAAACCCTCATCGCTGCTGGCCTTGACGTGCTCATTGAGCATCCCTCCGAAATCTTACAGTACGTTTAATACGAGGTGCGTCGATTATGAACCTGAAACATCACAACCTAGTACCCGATAACCTCGACGCCTTCTGGATGCCGTTTTCAGGGCAAAGGCAATTCAAAGAAGACCCGCGTTTTATTGTGTCGGCGAAAGGCATGTATTACACCGACAGCCAAGGTCATGAGACGCTGGACGGCAGTGCGGGTCTTTGGTGCGTGAACGCCGGCCACCACCGAGAGCACATCAACGCGGCCATTGCGCATCAGCTGGAAAGTCTAGATTTTGCGCACAGCTTTAACTCAGGTCATCCGCTTGCATTTCAGTATGCCAGCCGCCTGGTTAAACATGTGCCGGACCCCTTGAACCACGTTTTTTTTACCAATTCCGGATCAGAATCCGTCGATACCGCCTTAAAGATCGCACTGGCTTACCATCGACGCAATGGTGAAGCGGGCCGTCAACGTCTTATCGGTCGAGAAAAAGGTTATCACGGCATGGGCTTTGGTGGACTCTCCGTCGGAGGCCTTGTCAAAAACCGAAATCCGTTCGGTCTGTTGTTACCCGGCACCGACCACATGCGTCAAACCCATGGTCTGGCGGGCAATCGGTTTGCAAGAGGCCTGCCGCCAGAAGGCGCAGAACTGGCGATGGACTTGCAGCGCTTGGTCGAGTTGCATGGCGCCGACGCCATTGCCGCCGTGATCGTTGAGCCGATCGGCGGCGCCGGCGGCGTTCACCTGCCGCCCGTGGGTTATCTCCAACGCCTACGTGAGCTCTGTGATGAGCACGGTATTTTGTTGATTTTTGATGAGGTCATAACTGGCTTTGGTCGCACCGGGGCCTGCACGGCAGCCGAGCGATTTGGTGTCGTGCCGGATATTATGACGACGGCAAAAGGCATTACCAATGCGACCATTCCCATGGGCGGCGTCTTTGTATCCGATGCCATTTTCGAGCGCTTTATGGACACCGACGTACCCGGCGTCGAGTTGAGTCACGGTTATACTTATTCAGGCCACCCTGTTGCCTGTGCCGCCGGCATGGCAACGCTTGATATCTATGAGCAAGAAGGTCTCTTTGAACGCCCCAAAGCGCTCCAAGACACCTGGCAAGACGCCGCACTGCGCCTCAGCGACCTTCCAAATGTTATCGATGTCCGGTGCTTTGCCTTGCTCGGCGCGATCGAACTGGCCCCGCTCGACGGCGCACCCATGCAACGTGGCGCAGCGGTTGCGAAACGCTGCTATGAAAAAGGCGCCTGGGTTCGTCCAATTGGCGACTCATTGGTCTTATCACCACCGCTGATTATTTCGGAAGCCGAAATCGAGCGCATTTTTGAAATTATAGGCGAGGCCATCTGCGAGATTGGCTAGACCTTTTTTCAACCTTAACCTACAGGACACTGTTATGAACCTTGCTGGAAAAAACATCGTGATCACTGGCGCAGCCAGCGGCATCGGTCGCGCTATGACGCGTCGCTTTGTCGCAGAGGGCGCTCGGAAAATCGTCATTACAGATGTCAATGCCGAGGGCCTTGCCGCCGTCGCTGAGGAGACTGGCGCCATTCCCCGAGCCGCCGATCTTGGTGAAGAACAGGCGGTCCTTGATTTCATTGGCTTTGCCGAAACGGAACTCGACCAGATTGATTTGCTTTGTAACAACGCTGGGATATCCGTCTCCGGTGGACCAGAGGTTGAGACGAGCGACTGGCAAGCGATTTGGAACATTAATGTCATGGCCCATGTCTGGGCAACCCGCGCCGCCCTGCCTGCCATGCTCGCGCGAGGCGCCGGTTATTTATTGCACACTGCATCCGCCGCGGGCCTGCTCAGCCAAATTGGCTCTGCGCCCTATGCCGTCACCAAGCATGCCGCCGTTGCCTATGCTGAGTGGCTTGCGATCACTTATGGCGATCAAGGATTAAAGGTTTCTGCACTCTGCCCACAAGCCGTTAGAACAGCCATGACAGCCGGGCATGAAGATGGTGTTGCATCCGTTGACGGCATGATGGAGCCTGAAACTTTGTGTGATGCGGTGATTGAGACCTTGGCTGCTGAGTCCTTTTTAGTACTCCCTCATCCGGAGGTCGCGACCTATATTCGGCGCAAAACTGCAGACTACGATCGCTGGCTCACGGGCATGCGACGCCTGCAAAGTCATTACGGCGAGCCAAGCTGGCCCTAGTGAGCGCTATTGGACGAAGGCGGTCTGAGCCGCAGCGGCCGACCGCATGAACCGACGCGTTCTTGCGCGAAAATTTCGCGACACCATTATCGTACTGATTGTCCAGTTGTCACGACGCGCACGATGCAGGCGTGTTCACTTGTTTACGCTGGCTATACACCGCTTCCGAGTTTGTCTATAATTTTCCCAGCGCCGATTTGAAATCAGCTTGCGGGCGCTTAAAAAATACCGCTAAAGCGTAGAACCTGCTTTAGCGACATGCTACGTGGGTTTTTTTATGCGAGTACACTATGCCAATTAAGATACCGGATGCGCTGCCCGCATCGGCCGTCCTTCTCCAGGAAAACATTGCCTGCATTGAATCAACTCAGGCTGAGGTTCAGGATATTCGCGCGCTACGAATATTGATTCTTAACCTGATGCCGCTCAAGATCGAAACCGAAATCCATTTGTTGCGCATGCTCTCGAATTCACCCTTACAGGTTCAAATCGAATTACTTCGCATTGACGACCGGGCCAGTAAGAACACCCCAAACGATCATATGGTGTCTTTTTATCAACCCTTCGAGGCCATTAAAAACAACAAGTATGACGGCATGATCATTACCGGTGCGCCCCTCGGGCAAATGGCATTTGAAGACGTCATCTTTTGGCCAAAACTCCAAGAAATACTCGACTGGACCGAGACCAACGTCACCTCAACCATGTTTTTATGTTGGGCGGTACAAGCCGCCATGTTCCATTTTTATGGCGTCGATAAACGATTACTTCCGCAAAAACTCACTGGGGTGTATCCGCACGAAGTCATTCGTCCCCAATCGCCGATTGCCCGCGGCTTTGACGATTACTTTGAAGCGCCTCACTCACGCTACGCCGAAGTACCGATCGCCGACATCGAGGCCCAACCCGAGCTCCATATCATTGCGCAGTCAGAGCGTGCTGGCGCTTACTTGTTCGCTCATGAAACCGGCAAGCACCTGTTCGTCACGGGGCACTCCGAATATGAACCCGACTCGCTTAAGAACGAGTATTTACGCGACCACGCCGCCGGACTCGCCCCTTCTATTCCTGAGCACTATTTTGTCAATGATGATCCTAACCAGTCCGTCAAAGTAACCTGGAAGAGCCACGGCTCTTTGTTATTTGCTAACTGGCTCAACTATTACGTTTATCAGTTATCGCCCTTCGACCTGTCGCAAATTGGTGCTCAACGCATGGTTCCACCAGTCGCATTGGTCTGATGCATTGACGGCAAAGCAACCCACCGCCCGACTCACAACAGGTCCCATCGGTCCCGGCTTATTTCGGATGACAGTGCCCATGATCCTCGGGATCTCCTCGAGCCTTATAGCCGGGCTCGCCGAAGCCTATTACCTCGGTTTACTGGGCTCAGAGCAGCTTGCGGCATTAGGGTTTACCTTTCCTGTGACCGCCGCTTTGATGTCGATTACCCTCGGGGTTTCGATCGGCCTGTCCTCTGTCCTGGCACGGGAAGTTGGCGGCGGGCACAAAGACCTGATCCAGCGCACGACAACAGGTGGACTCATTCTCGCCACGGGCATTATGATCCTCGTCACTGTGTTGGGTCTTGCGACCCTTGAGCCCTTATTCATTGCATTGGGCGCTGACGCTCGCACCCTACCGCTGGTTACGAGCTACATGCAGCTTTGGTACTGCTCGCTTGTGTTCATGGCCATTCCATCGGTGGGCGCCAATGCGTTGCGTGCTACGGGCGATGCACGTATTTCCGGCGCGCTCATGGTTTCCGGCAGCGTGCTTCAAATCGGTTTCGCCCCGGTCTTCATCTTCGGCTGGCTCGGTTTACCTGAGCTGGGCATGACCGGGGCGGCGCTTGGCAACCTAATTGCCCGTTTCATCATCTGTATTTTGACCTTTTACATCCTCAGCGTGCAGTACACCTTGATCAACTTTAAGGCGCTCACAACAACTTACCTGCTCCAAGCCTGGCGCCGCATTCTGGTCGTTAGCATTCCAGCGACGGCCACAAACCTAATCGGCCCCATTTCGAGCGGTTTAATTATTTCGTTATTGGCGAATTACAGCCAAGAGGCCGTTGCTGGCTTTGCGATCGCCAGTCGAATCGAGGCCCTTTTTGTCATCCCACTGTTTGCCCTGTCGGCCAGCATCGGACCCTATGTCGGGCAGAACTGGGGCGCAGGCGCAACCGGCCGCGCCGATACCGCCATGCGCCTGTCTTTCAAATGGTCTTTGTTTTGGGGCCTATTCGTTGCAGTGATGCTGGCCGTTGCCGCACCAACATTAATCGGATTGTTTGACTCAAATGCAGAAGTCACCAAAACCGCCGAAATTTACCTGATGGTTTTGCCGATTACCTATGGCACTTGGGGCATCATTATGATGACGTCTGCAATATTCAATGCCCTAGGCTATCCCTTACGATCGACATTGATGTCCTTCATCAGAATGCTGGGCATCTATGTGCCATTAGCCCTGATGTTCGATCATTTTTTCGGAATGGTGGGTATTTTTGTTGCCGCGGCGGTCGCCAATGTGCTGGTTGCAATTATCGGATACCTTTGGAATCGAAAAACGTTTAAACCCCATGTAACGGCGGTAGCGTTTGAGCCACCAAATCGAACTGCTGCATGACCTCATCAGCATAGGTAATCAGGCCTGTCAGTTTTTTTGGATCACCCTGCACGAGTCGTAAGCACGCCTCGGCCATGTGCTCAATCGGCGTAACACGACCGGCGGGCGTATCCTCGTTAATCAAATTGTGGTGTAGCACGCCAGGGGTCGCAACAAGGCCCGGTGAGATGACATTAACAGCAATTCCTTGATCATAGACTTCCGAAGCTAAGCCCGTCGTAAACCGCTCAAGCGCCGCTTTACACATCCCATAAACTGTACCCCCCCGACCGCCGACATCGATAGCAGGGTGCAGCGCCGCGTGAGAACTAACATTTAAAATCGCACCTTGGCCGCGCGCAATCATTCCGGGCAACACCCTTTGCGCCAAGGCAAACGGCGCCTCAACTTGGACCCGAAACATTAAATCAAAGCGCTTTTGATGGAAATTTTGGACTCGCTCAAAGTAGGTCACCGCGGCATTATTAACCAAGATATCAACCGGCCCAAACCGACTTTCTGCTTGCTCAATCAGCCGCTTGCGGTGTTCTGCAAGACCGATATCCGCACGAACGGCTAAGGCTTGCCCACCCAATCGCTCAATTGTCGCGACAACATTTGTAATCCCGCCTGCTAAAACATGATCCCCATCAGACAGCGTTCTTGCAGATACGACGACCTTGGCCCCAGCCTGCGCAAACCGGTAGGCGATGGCTTCGCCAATACCTCGGCTGGCGCCAGTAATCACGACAACCCGACCGGCAAGACAATCGGCCTCATTAGCACCCTGTGAGGATGGCGACATCAGCATGATCTCCTGATTGTTAGCAAGAGTGGGAAACCCCTCTAACCTCATCCTAGTCCGCGTCAAAATCGATTGCAATGTGGCGGGAAAGCAGGCAGCGCGAGACAGGGGCTGGGATCCAATCCTCGCCTAACCGCTAGACCGCCGACTGCAGACAAACCCCGATCAGATTCACGGTAGACGAAAACCGCGTCAAGGCGGATCGCCGTCCTACGTCGCCGGATACCAATCACCGCGGCGAGAATTTTGATGCAGGCCTATCATCCAGGTTTTTCTTTGAGTCGAAAATGAATCGATACCTTTTTCGCGACCGAGCCCGGACCGTGTCTCGTCGAGAGGCCAACTTTGGCGCGCTGCCTAGGATTCACCAGAGCACTCCGACCCACGTTATGATTGGGTCTTTGTTAGCTTTGGTGCTGTTACTGCTTGGCTTCGTGCCCTTGCCTGATCGCGTGCTCTTAAGCGGACACCTTTACGAGCCCAGAACCCTTACCCAAAACGCCGGTACCAGCGGTCAACTGCAAGCCTTTGCAGTTCAGGTTGGTGACTTTGTCGAGCCTGGAAAGATCATCGCCTATATCAAACCAGCCATAACGTCCGAGCAAACTGCTTTCGAGCAAGCCTTGACCTTCGACGCCCAGTCGCTTGCGCGTGAGCATCAAATCAGACAGCAACAGCAAGCCTTGCTCATCGGTAAACGCCAGGGCGAGGTCAGCCTCCTGACGCAACAAAACCATTGGCACCGAACCTTAATCAACCTCGAGCTAGACCACTTGCGACAACAGCAACATGCACTCGCAGGGGCCCGTGAACTGTTTCGAAACCGGTTCATCTCCGCCGTCGAGTGGCAACGTATGACTGCGCCGCTCAAGGTTTTAGCCTCACGAATTGTCAACCTTAAATCCGAGCAAGCCGGCCTGTCGTTCAAACTTGCGTCCGCTCGCGCCAACCTTATGGCGGCGAAACTCGAGGCCCAAAAAACTGAAGTTGACGCCCAGCGCCAACGCCAAGCCTTTCGGCAAGCGGCCCAACAGCGAGACGCTGCGCTGCTTCGAACCATTACCGCGAATAGCTCAGGACAGATAGTCCGCAGGGCGGCGGAGCCGGGAGATTTTATCACCGCCAATATGCCCATCGTTGAGTTGGCAACCCAAAAACCTTACTACCTAGCGAAACTCCGTATTCCCAATAGAATTCAAACGGCTTTAAAAATTGGCGATGCCATCGACCTTAAATTGCTCAGCCATTTAACCCCAATGGACGGCAGCATCTCAGGAACTATTCGAGATCTATCTGCCATCTCGGTGAGCGATCCGCCGGACGATCCGTCTAAGCCGCGCGACTTAATCGCAACGGTGCAGCTACCCAAACCCATCATCACCTCAACGGGTAAACCACTAAATTTTATCGCTGGCACGCGAGCCCAAACTTGGCTCGTGGTGTCAGAGAAAACGCTGTTTGACCGATTTGTCGCGATGACCAAGCCGGCCATGAGTAAGCGCTATGCGCTTTGATATCCCCATTCTGCAACACCGAAAAACCGCCTGCGGTCTGGCAACTTTGATCATGATGGATCATCACTTTGGCGGCCAAACCACCGCAAGCCAATTCGAAACGATCTATGGCGTGGTGAATCAGCAGTGGTCGGCTGCCGACCTTGTCCAAAACGCTGCACGGCTTGGACTTGCCCTCCAGGCGCTGGAGCTGGAACCTGCAGAACTGCCAGCAGTCCCGTTGCCCTGTATCCTTCATTGGCAACTCAATCACTTCGTCGTCCTCAGAGCCATAGGGTGGCGACGCTATGTTATTGATGATCCGGCGATCGGCCGATTAACCATCGATCCGCAAACGCTTTCGGATCATTTCACCGGTGTGGCGCTGACCTGCACGCCGGTGATCGATGGACGCTCAAAAGCAATATCCGAGCAGACCGGCTCAAAAAAATCTGAGAACTTAACCGTTCAGATCAATCAACTCACGGCGCTGGTTTTTTGTCTAACGGCCGGTGTCCTTCAAGCCGGTGTCCCGCTCATCATTAAATTCATTTTGGACGATGTCGTCATCAGTGAAGATCTTGCGCTACTGCGATCAACCAGTATTGGATTGCTGCTGACTTTGCTTGCAATGCCATTGCTGACCCATTTGCAAGAGCAATCCTTATCGAGATGTTGTCAACGTCTCGAACAAAAAACGCTGCCTCAGCTGCTCGATGCGCAGCTTGCCACGCCCTCAGCTGCTTTTGATGCAATCGACCTACAAGCGGCTTTAAGACGTCTTAAACACCTTCATGCCTTCGGGCAATTTTATGGTGCTGAAGCCGTTCGTTTCTTCGGCAATTTTTTGCTGGCGCTGGGCCTTTTAATCACATTATGGTTAATCCATCCCGGATCAGCAGTCCTTATGACTTTGACAAGTGCCGTCCTTATCGGCATCAGTCTTTGGTTCACACAACCCATCCTCTCTGCGGAAAAGTACGCAAGCCATTCAGACCGCGCTTGGTTTGATCATCTTATTGAGTGGTTCAGTCATCGACCGGAAATTCGCCGCTACAGCGCCGAGCAGCCTTTCCTAAACCGAATCAAACAAGGGTTGCGCGCGTTGCATTCCCATCAATCTTTGGTAGGGGATCACAAGGCACAAATGACGTTGATAAACCAACTCGCGGTCGGTATCTCCTTGACCCTTTTGCTCTACGGCATCGCCTCGCAAGCCATGCTCGGCCAGATCAGCCTTGGCGGACTCTACCTTATCTTGGCCTACCGCGGCCTTGTGACCCAACACGTTTTATCGATGTGCCAGCAATTTACAAGCGCACGTTCGGCTCAGGAAATCCGGCACGATCTTCGCGCGAACGCGCCCAGCCCTCAAGTCACAGCCAGCACAGCATTATCGTTCCCTAACTCACGTCAACAGAACCCTTATGCGACTCAAAAACGCCAAATCGGTGCCTTGCGCTATTTACAACTCGACCCGTCAACTTCGTTCGCAACGGTCAGACACACCATTTTAAATCCCCAGCCTGAACCGGCGCATCAAGATCGTACGGATCACCAGCGCTGGCCCGCACCCATCGCAACGACGGCCATCACCGACGCTGTTTATAACACCACGATACTGGCAAATATTACGATGATGGCGGTCGCGCCAGATCGTGCGCGGATTGATCGATTGGTTCAGCAGATGGCATTAACCCAGGCGATTCACCGGCATCCCTTTGGTCTTGATACGATCATTAATCCAAGTCAGCACCGGTTTGATCGATTCGAGCACGCCCGTTTACTGCTTACGCGCGCTTTGTACCTTCAGCCGCGCAGCCTTCTGTGCGAGTTACCTGCGATCATCGTGGCCTCTTCGTCAATGCAAGACACTTTGCATGATTTGGTGCGCTCCGGCCTCATCATCGAGCTTAGATCGCACGATAGCATTGCACCCATTGACGGCTTACGCCTTATCTGGAAATCTGAGCAAGGCTGGCTGCAGCAGGCCAACGCGGACTAGGTGAATGTCGCCACAAAGCCTCGACTCAAATTCCGACGTTATTGATCTCCGTGTTTCCGGGTCAGCGGAAACACCAACGCCAACCACAAGCTTGCCATCACCAAGGCAATCCACAAGTAATATTGACTCATGGCAACACCGCTTTTTTGCAGCGTCGCAATAACGATGGATGAGCCACCCTTACTCGTACGATAACCAAACACATCGATAAACTCCTTCGCCCTATATCGCGCCTGAAACCCTAAAGGCAAATAGATGAGCTCTTTCGCACCACGAAACACGGAATAATCAAACACTTTAAACGCGAAGAACGCAGCGCCCACGGACCACAAACTGGGATCAATGATGGCCCATAAAATCAAGGTTAAATGCACAACCGGCATCAACAGATGTACCCACCGAAGCGCCACAACGGTCAGTAAAATCGGCGTAAGCATAAACTGTGCTGCAACCGCGACGGCATTGAGATAAGACCAGAACTCGCCTTGAAACGCTGTCTCGGCATCGACATCACCTTTGAAGGCTCCGGACAACATACCCTGGAACTTGAAATCCAACACAGCGGCCATGATCTGGGAGGATAAAACGATCGCCAACAGCGCAAGTAACCGTGGGTTAGCCTTCACGAAATGCCAACCAATACCTTCGCTGAAGGTTTCAGCGGGCGGCTGGTCCTGATGGTCAGCGGGTTCGCCGAACCATCGATAGGCCGTATCGGAAAGCAGCGCCCCCGGGATCAATGCGATCGCGGCGAGCAAAACAAGATTTTCAGTCCCAAAAGGGATCGCCAATTGCGCGACCATTACGCCACCAACAACGCTGCCGAGGCCTGCCAGACCGGTAATCGGCCCATTAAACCGTTTCGCCGCATCTTGATCGAGTCTGGAATTGATATAACTCCAATACTGTTCGATCAAGAGCACCACATAGAACTCTTTCAGCAAAAATAGCGCCACCGTGATCCACAACAGCTCAAGTTGCAGCCCGCCGTAGCACAGCAGCATCAAACAGGCCGCAGCGATGGTTGTGATTCTCAATGTAAGGCGAGGACCAAAACGCGTTAACAGCGCACCATAGCCCCAAACCCCGGCAAACATGACGACGGGCATGAGCGCCATAACCAGCGGCAAGTTTTCCGCGCCATAAGCGGCTTTAAACAATACCGTCGCCGACGATCGAATCAACTCATAACCCGAGAGTGTAAAAAAAGCCGCCCCGGCCATTAAAGCTACGAGTACCAAATTCGATTTCATGCTCAATCTTCCGATAACCGTATGCGTTTTAAGATCCGACTCAGAATAAGCCCACTTGACGACGTTATAGCTTACAGCAACGACAGACCGCCCCATGATGCCTTATACTCTCGAATCTGAACACTAGCCAACCGATAAATGTGATGAACCCACCCGAAACAAAACCCAATAACCCCTGTTTCTCCTCCGGACCAACGGCTAAACGCCCTGGTTGGGATCTTTGCAATCTGCCGATCGATGCGCTCGGCCGGTCTCATCGAGCCAGTGTGCCTAAGTCCCGTATTAAAGCCGTTATCGATCAAAGCAAGGCGCTGCTTGGTATGCCGGATGATTATCTCCTGGGCATCGTCCCCGGCTCCGATACAGGCGCCTTCGAGATGGCCATGTGGACCATGCTTGGCGCCCGAGGTGTCGACGTGCTTTCTTGGGAGAGCTTTGGCGCTGGCTGGAAAACGGACATTCAAAAACAGTTGGCACTCACAGACGTTCGCGTTTTCGATGCGCCCTACGGCAGCTTGCCAGATCTGACCGCAGTCTCGAGCCTTGATCGCGATATTGTCTTCACCTGGAATGGCACAACCTCCGGCGCCTGTGTCCCTAATGGCGATTGGATTGCCGATAACCGACACGGCTTAACCTTTTGCGATGCGACCTCTGCGACCTTTGCGATGGCACTGCCTTGGACGAAGCTCGATGTCGTCACCTGGTCCTGGCAGAAAGTGATGGGCGGCGAAGCGGCCCATGGCATGATCGCTTTGTCCCCCAGAGCAGTCGCTCGCTTAGAGTCCTATGATCCAGTCTGGCCAATACCAAAACTTTTTCGGTTGACTAAAGGTGGCGCCCTGATTCGAGATCTATTCGAAGGCGCAACGATTAACACCCCGTCAATGCTTGCTGTCGAAGATCAGCTTGACGCCCTTGCTTGGGCGACGCAAATCGGTGGCCTGCCTGCCCTCATCACGCGCAGCCAAGCCAACCTAACGGTGGTTAGAAATTGGGTCAACCAAAGCAGCTGGGCGGCTTTTTTAACCCCCGATATCAACCAACAATCCAGCACCTCAATTTGCTTAAAAATCATCGATCCAATTTTCGCCGGGCTCCCCGATTCAGCCCAAAGAGTTTTTATTAAATCGATGACCACATTACTCGAACAACAAAGTGTTGCCTTCGATATTGCGGCCTATCGCGATGCACCGCCTGGTCTACGTGTGTGGGGCGGCGCAACCGTTGAGTCATCGGATTTAGAAAAGCTCACCCCTTGGCTTGACTGGGCTTTCGCAGAAACCCTCATGACGGTTTGATCGTGTTAAAACTTGCTACTCATGCGCTCGCATTGAGCCTTTTGATCGCCCTTGGAGCCCACGCCACCGCCGATGAAGGCCTGGATCGTGTTCATTTCTTAATTCCAGCGGGTCCCGGCGGCGGCTGGGATGGCACCGCTCGAGGCGTGGGGCTTGCGCTTAGTCAGACGCAACTGGTTTCGAATATCACCTATGAAAATGCAGCTGGCGGCGGCGGCGGCCGTGCCATTGCAAAACTCATTGAAACCGCCGATCGACAGCAAAACACCTTACTCATCAGTTCAACGCCAATCATTGTGCGCGCCCTGCAGGGCGTTTTCCCGCAGTCGTTTCGAGATCTCGTGCCGATTGCTGCAATGATCGCAGATTATAGTTGCTTTGCCGTACGCGCAGATTCCGAGATCCAAAACTTTTCAGACCTTGCTAATCGTTACAAGACCGACGCAAGATCCATTGTCGTTGCAGGCGGGTCCGTGCGCGGTAATACAGATCATTTCGTCCTCGCAAAAGCGCTGCAACTTTCTGGTGCCAACCCCAAAAAACTGATCTATCTCGCTTATGACGGCGGTGGCAAGGCGGCGGCAGGCCTACTGTCCGGGGAAACCCAGGTTTTATCAACTGGGCTCAGTGAAGCGCTACAGATGCACCAAGCCGGACTGCTTAGGATTATCGCAGTCACAGCACCATCACCAATGTCGCACCTTCCTGATTTGCCGTTGTTAAAGGCTCAGGGAATCGATTTGGTGTTTGCTAATTGGCGCGGATTTTTCGCAGCGAAAGGACTCGGAGAGGACCAATATGCCCGAATGCGGCACACGCTTCGGGCGGTTTCAGAGACTGCTGAATTTAAGGCCATTCGACTTCGTAACGGCTGGGCAGAAAACTATCTTGAGGGCGACGCTTTTTATGCCTTTTTGACACAGCAAGAGGCGCAAATTCGAACCCTGATGCAAAGTATCGGCTACTTACGGTAAATGCGCAGCCGGTGCCGCCAGTGACTCGAATCAACTTTACCGGGCTAGCCCTTTTGTTATTTTTTACTGGCTACTTATACGTCGCCAAACAGATTCCCATCGACCCTTGGTCGCTCCCAGGTGATTTTACCGCCAGCGCATTTCCTTACCTTGCTGGCGGGTTGGGGTTTTTTGCGGCACTGCTAATGCTACTCATTGAGGCCATACAGCCAACCGCGCAACGCTTACAGCGCGCTGCTGAGCACCGCGTCTATCGTGATCCAATGCGCAGTATGGTCGTGATCCTGGTTCTTTACATCAGCCTGATCGAGGTTCTTGGCTTTGTGCTAGCGAGCATCGTCTTCTTAATCGTCGCCGCCCGAATAACCGGCCCGATCCCCTGGCGACTCTTGTTGCCCTTCGCCGCGGGGGTACCCTTATTGCTTTGGGGCTTGCTCGATTTAATGAGCATCTACATCAGCCCTGGACGGCTCATCTCCACTTGGTTGGACAACTCATGATAGAGGGCTTGCTCCTTGGATTATCCACCGCGCTTAGCGTTTCCAATCTGTTATTTGTCGCAGCAGGCTGTCTCATTGGTATGTTGATTGGCATGCTGCCCGGGCTGGGGCCCATTTCTGCCATCGCGCTTATGATTCCGATTAGCTACAACCTAGAGCCGGCTACCGGGATGATATTACTTGCGGGCGTCTATTATGGTGCCATATTTGGTGGTTCAACCAGTGCCATTCTCATCAATGCACCAGGTGTTGCTGGCACAGTGGCAACGGCCTTTGACGGGTACCCCTTGGCTCGAGCCGGACAAGCCGGAAAAGCACTTGCTGTCGCCGCCTATGCTTCCTTTTTTGGGGGAACCATCGCAGTCGTCTTACTGATGATCTCAGCACCTGCACTCGCCAATTTATCCCTTGCCTTTCAGTCACCGGAGTACACCTTAATGATGCTCCTGGGCCTGTCCCTGGTTGCATCATTTTCAGAGCCTGGACAATATCTGAAGGCGATCATCATGGTGGCGATTGGACTGTGCCTGTCAACCGTCGGCACTGATCTCGCCTCCGGTATCCCAAGGTTTACCTTTGGTCGGATGGACTTAATCGACGGCATCAGCTTTTTGATGCTTGCAATGGCTACCTTTGCCTTAACAGAAGCCCTGATGATGCTGAGGACGCAGCAGCCGATTCAAACGGCAATTCCGATTATTGCAAGTCGCGCACTGAAACTAGAATCCCAGGAAATACGAAGTATTGCGCCTGTAATCTCCCGCAGCGCCGTTTTAGGTTTTTTAATCGGCGTGCTCCCGGGCGCTGGCGCCACCATTGCCTCGTTCATTGCTTATGGTTTCGAAAAAATCGTCGCAAAGGTGCCATTACCCCCCTTCGGACAGGGCAATTTGAAAGGCCTTGCAGCGCCAGAATCCGCCAATAACGCCGCCTGCACCGGCTCCTTCGTACCGCTGCTTACCTTGGGGATCCCTGGCTCTGGCACGACCGCCATCCTCCTCGGGGCACTGCTGGCCTATGGCATCCAACCCGGACCCAGACTCTACTTAGACGAGCCGACCGTCTTTTGGTCGATTGTTGTCTCCATGTATATCGGCAACCTGATCTTGTTGTTCTTGAACCTCCCGATGATACCGATCTTCGCAAAGTTGCTGACCATTCCGCGGGCAATTCTTGCGCCCATGATCATTTTCTTTTCCTTGACCGGCGTGTACTTGGTTTCCTTTAATCTCTTCGACTTGTACTTGATGATTGCCTTCGCCCTTGTTGCCGTATGGCTAAGACGCCGCGCCTTTCCGATGGCACCGTTACTACTGGGCTTTATCTTGGGCGGCCTACTCGAGGATAACCTCCGGCGAAGCCTCATCATTAGCGATGGCAATCTCAGTTATCTACTCGATCGTCCGATCAGCATGCTCTTAGCCGCGCTCATTGTCCTTGCACTCATCACACCATTAGCACGAAAACGCCGTAGAGGTCCTCTTAATGCAAGCGTCTAAAGAAACCCACCCAATGCTAGCCCAGCTGGGCTATCACGAAATGAGCGGCTGTTTCGACAGCGATACTGATCTCGACCGATTGGGTAGGGTCATGCGTCAAGATCGCCAACGTTATTCTGTCATCACCGAGAACGGTGTCGTCCGAGCAGCCCTAACAACCGGGCAACGCTTTGACCCGAGAGATAAAACCGCGCTACCGGTTGTTGGCGACTGGGTTACTTTGGGTTCTTCAGAGACAAACAATGCCACCATCCCGATTACAGGCAGAATTCCCAGACGCTCCAAGCTGTCGCGGCGCGCATCCGGGGACAATTATCTTGAACAGATTTTAGTATCTAACTTGGACCTTATTTTCGTCGTGTCTGGACTTGACCAAAACTTCAATCTGAATCGGATTCAACGCTTTCTGACCATGGCCTGGAGTTGCGGCCTACCGGCGATCTTACTGCTCAGCAAAGCCGATATCGCGGAGGACGCGGCTGCAAAAATGAACGCTTTAGAACCAATCTTACACGGTACTCAGGTTTATCCTGTCAACATGCACGATGCTGAGACATTAGCCGCCCCGCTTACCAACTTGAATCCAGGTCAATGTGCGGCCTTGATTGGCTCCTCTGGCGTTGGAAAGTCCAGCATGATCAATCAAATTCTCGGCCTAAATCACATGCCGACCCAAGCGGTAAGAGCCTTTGATGACAAAGGTCGGCATACAACAACCCATCGCGAGCTGTGCATTCTCCCCAACGACAGGGGCTTGATGATCGATACACCCGGCATGCGCGAAGCTCAGATTTGGTTTGAACCCGCGCAATTCGCGGAACGCTATAAGGCCTTACTTGCGCCAGCACAGTATTGCCGGTTCTCTGATTGTCGCCACAACGAGGACCCAAACTGCGCCGTTCGTGAAGCCGCTCTAAAGTCTCCGAAAACCGCTGACTTGTGGCATCAATACCGCTTGTTACAAGCGATGGCGGTTACCGAGTAGACTGCGGTGATTCCCAACAATTTCATCCATCGCAATCGTTGCTCCATCGATCTGGGACAAACCGTCTTAAAGCGGCTATCACGACCAAGCGCTCAAAGACAATGGGCACGCAGTTTAGATTAGGGGGTTTCGAGCCAGATGCTCTTAGCTGTCGCGCCGAGGCGCTAAAATACTTCGAAAAGAAGGGGCCTGCTCAGGCGCTTGTATGAGATCCGCGTTTCTGCCGCCCCACCGCGGATGTAATGAATCCGCTCGCAATCCTTTACCGCTTCATGCTCGCGTTAAGGCAACGTAACTTATCCCTCGAGCATTTCTTTGAGTGCGGCCTGTCGACGTTTTTCGCCCGCAATATATCGAATGTATTGACGCGCCTGCTTCTCAATTTTCTTGTCCAACTTGGATGCGGCCCTAAACGCGGTTGAAGCCTGATCCCAATTTTCTAACGACATGTGCGAGATGGCCATCCAAAACTGCGCATCCGGCGCCGACTTCAAATCATCATCTTCTAACGCTCGACGATAGGCGCCAACCGCTTCCTTGTGCCGATCTTGCTGCGCCAGCGCCTGTGCTAGCCGATAGTGTATTTCACCATCTTCGGAAGCCTTCGTTGCGCGCTCCCAAGCATTAATGGCTTTGCTCATCTCTTGGGCAACCGTGTAGCAGGTCGCAAGGAGTCTTAGATTCTTTTCACTGGTTTCGACCAATTTTTCTTCGATTCCCTTCTCAAGTACCAGCGCCGCTTCGTAAGGTACTTCGGCGTTTAGAAGTCGTTGCGCGAGCATTACGATCTCAGAATCTTTTTCGAACATACCCTGGGTATAGATGGCGTAGTACGCTGACAAAGCGCGATCATCCCACTCCTTCTCGGTGTACATCCCAGCAAGGTGCATCCAGTATTGCTTCTTCGGATAGTCGACAACCATTCGTTCCAAGACTCGAATCACATTGTCGTCATCTTTGAGTTCACTGTAGAGCACAACTTGCAGATAAACCCAATTCTCCTTCATCTCCCGCCCTTCAGCGACGGTGATCTCCTCAACCTGCAGCGCCCACTTCAACGCCTCTTGAAACCGTTCTAATTGATAATTTGCCGTTGCTTTGAGATAACTTACCGCAGCATCCGGCGCACCGTTAACGGCTTCCCACAAATTAATATACTTCAGTGCCAGCTCATACTTTTCAATCGAATAATTCAACTGAAACAACGCCCGAAGGGAGTTCTTTTCAAGCGCCTCGGTAATCAAGCCGACCTTACCCGCAGCTAAGACCTGCTCATAGGCATAGATTGTATTCGGCACGTCTTCTAACGTGTAGTAACCAAATGCAAGGAGATTCCAAAGCTGAGACAACTCATTAGAATTGAGCCTTTTCTTTTTTGTCATATCCAGGAGCATTTGAATGCCGTCTCGAGGCGTACCCTTCGGCTCCGGCGCCGGCTCACCCTCTTCGCGCGGGATTGAATCCGGGTCAATCATAATCTGAGCTTCGGACATTTGCTTATACAAGCTTTGACTGATTGCGGGGACCCGACGTGTTTTTTTCTGATCTTCTTCGGCCACGACTTCATCAATCGAGACAAATCCAAAACTAACAATTAAAGCGATGCCAACAAGACTCTTAAACATGCCCCTTGCGCTACGTTCTACCTTCATGCCTAAACTCTCCATCAACTTTCAGCCAGTTCAAACGTGATCTTGTTTTGAACCCCTGTGGTCTCAACCGGGTTCCCGTCAATGACCTTGGGCTTATACTTAAATTTCAGCGCCGCCTTGACAGCCGATGAATCGAAGACGCTATTTGGCTTGTCAACGCATTCTTCAGGTGCCCGGGCATTCGGAATATGACCACAATTTTCAACCACGAAAGGGTCTTTGACGGTGCCCTGAGCGGTCACGGTAAACTCAACGATAACATAGCCTGCCAAACCGCGAGACAACGCCCGTCTCGGATACTGCGGTTGCACCTTCACAATCGGGAGATATTCTCCGTCACTGATACCAAAACCGCCCCCGCCCACGTCAACGCTGACTGATAAGTCAACATTCGACATATTAAACCCGGCACTGTCCACTGCAACATTGAAGTTTTGCGGCGGCACGTCAGGTGGCGGCTCATCGGGTGGTGGTGGTTTCTTAGGTTTGCGCTGTTTCGTTTCTAACTGCTGATCTTGTTTGACTCGGACAAAATCCACCAGGTTGCCAATCTTATCGTCCGTCAAAGCGCTATCGGCACCCTGAATCAGGTATTGCATTAGATAAAACAGTCCTAGCGTCACTACAGCACCGACGAGCGTCGAGAGACCAAGCCTTATGAACATCACCATCTGGTTTCCCTCTTAATTCTCTTCCGACGCAATCGCGACTTGGGTAATCCCGATTTGACGAGCGGCATCCATAATCGCTAAGACCTTCTCAACCTTTGAGATCGAGTCCGCCTGGATCACTAACCCGCCTTTTGGATTCTCTGCGTGCAATCGTTCCATCGTGGGTCGAACATTTCTGATATCAACCTTCTTTTTATCGATCCAAATACCGCTGTCTGCACCAACACCGACTAACAGTGAAACCGTCTTTTTCATTTCTGCTGTTTTGGTGTCCGGACGATTGACTTCGACCCCTGTCTCTTTAATAAAGGTGGCCGTCACGATAAAGAAAATCAGCATGATAAACACCACGTCTAACATCGGTGTTAAATCTGCAACTTTCTCTTCCTCTTGAATTGTTCTTCTTCGCATGATGCTCTCTATGTTCGTTCGTCAAAGCGCTGCTTTAATGATCCATGGTCAGAGTGTCTTCCAGAAAAATTGATTCTGTGTCGACTTTACTGGTAAGAAATGAGTTCGCAAGAACCCCTGATAGGGTCGCGACCATTCCGGACATCGTGGGAATCGTAGCAGCAGAGACGCCTGCAGCCATCGAACGTGCATTACCGCCAGAGTAGGTCATCGCTTCGAACACCTGAACCATACCCGTCACCGTACCCAGCAAGCCTAACAACGGTAGTAGGGCAATCAGCGTTTTGATGAGTCCCATGTTGGCTTTGAGGCGCTCGTTGACTTCGGAAATTAAACGTTCTCGAATCATCCGAGAATTCCAAGACGTCCGCTCAGCACGCGTCTCCCAGAACGTCAATGCGGCGCTCACATCCTTCTTATGCTCGGTCGTAATGAAAATATACCGTTCACAGACGATGGCCCACATCAGGAAGGTTGCACCGGCGATGAGATACAGCACATCGCCGCCAGCCTCCATGAACGTCCTAATGGCTACAATAATAGTTTCCACTGTTATTTGCTCGCTTTCTCAGCGTGCTCAGCAATTAGACCGCCACTCTGCTCGTTTAACACCTGCATGATGCTGGTTGCACGGCTGTGAACAAAATAATGGAGCAGCACGGTCGGAATCGCGACCGTTAAGCCGAGAACCGTCGTGATCAAAGCCTGCGAGATACCACCGGCCATCGTTTTCGGATCGCCTGTGCCGAACAAGGTAATCGCTTGGAAGGTCACAATCATCCCGATTACGGTACCTAACAGACCCAGAAGCGGCGCAACCATTGAAATGATCTTAATAAAACCAACAAACCGGTTGATCGCTGGTTGTTCTTTCATAATCGCTTCATCGATTTTAAGCTGCAGGGTCTCAGAATCCACATCGCTGTTATCCTGATAGACCGAAATAATTCGACCCAGTGGGTTCTTCATAGAGGGATTGCCTGCGTTCTTGGCCTGTCCATTGACGGTCATGCCCAACATCGTGAGCGACACAAACTTCGTAACAGCAATGATCAGTGCAATGATGCCCAGTCCAATGATGACGTAGCCCGGCAACCCACCTTGGTGTACGCGCTCCTCAAGTGTTGGCACTTGGATCTGAAGTGCCAGCAACTGTCCGCGGGTTGGATCGAGTCCAAACGGTACAAATCCTGAGCCAGCGGCAAGTAGTGCTTCGGTCGAGTCAACAAACCGAGTTTCAGGCTGCTTCGGAAGCTCTTTAATCAGCTGGTTATCAATATCGTAGGTTACATATCCGCCATCGCTGATGAGGTTGTACGATCCGACTCGAATCACTTCCTGTGTGACGCGCTCACCATCTAATTTAATCATCTCAGCAGTGAACCGGCTCACCTTGGCTGACTCGGTCATTTCACGCTGCAACTCGAACCAAAGTCGCTCAATTTCCTCAATCGTTGCAAGCTTTGAGCTCTTACCCATGGACTTCGCGAAATCTGACAGCCATTGGCCACGACCTGGGAATTCAGCACTAATAATAGACCCTTCAAACACGCCTTGGGTATCACCCGCAACTTGTTGCAAGACTCCGAAGAGTTCGCGCAGGGAGCCCAACCGCTTCGCTAAGATTTCTTGCCGGGCCGCAATGTCCTGCTCATTCTTTTCAAATTGCGCTTCTAAGCGCTCAGAACGCGCTTCTTCGTTTGCCTGTTCTTGTTTGGCTTTCTTGACTTCATTCTGTTGCCGCGACCGATCGGCATTGAATTCTTTTTCGCGACGCTCATTCAGCCGAGCATTGACGACCTTGCCGTCTTTTACCAACTGCAGCAGCTCGCTCAACGACTTCGCCTCGACATCGTTCTCAGCAGCCTGTGCTTGCAATCCAACCAGTCCCACAACGAGGACAACACTCATCCATAAATTTTTCATGGTTACTCTCCCGCCGCTTTAACTGGTAATTTCACTAAATCCGCTGTCTGCGTTTTCCGTGCGATTCGCAGCGCGTCTCTTACGCCAGTCCTGTATTCATCGCCTAGAATTACCCAGTCGCGCGCATCGTTATCCCAAACGCCCGTGGTTTCACCATCTGGTGATTGGAATACCAGCGAAACTCGACCCCATTTTAAGACATCGACTTGACGCGATTTGCCATCCAACTCGATCATATCGGTATACGCTTCAATGGTTGACCCGTAAGCATTTTCAACCTGGTAGGCCTGCAACACTTGGCTGAACTTTTCAGCGACACTGACATCCGCCCGATCTAACGTGTCTTTTAAAAACGCAATGCGATCCTCTCGTTCGGACATCAGAAACGGGATATCGAGACTGACAAACGTCTCCAAGTTGGAGATCATTCGCTCAATCAACGGCCCTATTTGACGCTCGATAACGGTCACACTATCGATCGAGGCTTCAAGCTCAGCCAGCTCTTCGTTCTGGTTTCGAATGAGCCGTTCTTGTTGCAAGTTGTAGACTTTCAGACCGTCAACAACTTTCATCACTTGCTTATATTGCGTCAGCAAGTCACGCGTCTGATCCTTGACTTCATCGATTTTAATTTGCGACTTCTTACCATCCTGAGTCGTTGCAGCGCGAACGCCTAACACTTCATCTAAAGATTGCGCGGTCACGCTGGCTACCTGCGAGGCTGACGCCAAGAACATCAGTGCTGCGAACAGCCCTGACCTGGTTTGGATTTGTTTCATGATCATACCTATTTCGGATTATTGCTCTATTTATAAAAGAGTCTATGCAGAAACAACCAGACCACCCTTTTTGCTCTGGCACCAACATTGACTACTCCCGAAGGATGTAGAAGGAGCTTGCCTTTGTCAAGCAAAGCGAACCACAATCAGGCTGAAATTCGTTATTGACGGCGGCACAAAAAGAATGTGGCTCGAATCTGTAGCCGTGCGTTGCGCCATTGACAAACAAGGCTTCAGTCGGCGATCAGCGCCTTAATTCGCGTTGGGCTTATCTCGCGTCCTGTAATTGTTGTTCTGCGCGCGACGATAGACTGTACCGCTCACGGCGACCTTGGAGAGCTCCTGGGAAAAAACCCTGCTTTGATCCCTACTACTTGATACCTACTGCTTAATCCCTACTAGCTTGATCCCTACTAGATTGAACAAGCGCTCGCAAACCGCCTCAACCCGTCCTATTAACTGCTTCAAGTCGATGTGCTTCGCACACACCGCCCGGAGTAACCGCAAAAAAAGTTAAAAGAGGCTTTGTCTCGCCAATTCGCTGCGAAAATCGCGCTTGGACATTAATTTCTAGCCTACCGACAAACCTCGTTTAACCGCAGGCCGAGCCATCAACTCGGTGTACCCGGTTTAAAGCCGATGGGTATTCCGTTAAGTCGATGCCATAACGCTCATGACGGTATACCCAGGGCAATACAGCGATATCTACAATGCTGTATACGCCGGCCAAAAAGGGATTTGCTAGAAGCTGGCTTTCTTACACCGCGTACAACGTCGACACTCGCGCTCATACCGATCAATCACGTAATCATCTGTCGCGTCGGCATGGTGATCGCCTTGCGTGATGTTGACTGGCAAGAGTTGATAGGTCAGGCCCAACGCTTCCAACAATAGGGTCGCTTTATAACCATTGAGCGTTGGCCAGAAATAATGCGCTCAGTCCTGTGCTTCATCCCAGATGGGCGTTAAAAAACTCATGCGTACGAGACAAAGCGAGCACCGCTGCTGCCTCGTCGTAGCTTGCACGGTGATTGCAATTGAAACCATGATCGGCTTCATAAATAAATAACGGCGCATCGGGTTGCGCCTTTTCAACAACCGCCACATCATCCATTGAAATATGCGCATCTTCTGCCGCGAAGTGAAACATGATCGGCGCCCTAGGAGACTGACTCATTTCCGAGGCTACGCCGCCGCCATAGTAACTTACTGCACACGATACCTTTTGCAGTTGACAGGCTGTGAGCCAAGCCAGCAGGCCACCAAAACAGTATCCCACCACACCCACCGGCCCGGAAACCGCCGCTGCGTCAATGGTTGTCTGCAAATCCACTAAGGCGTCTTCACGCCGCAGCTTGCCACGGGCGAGTTCAACACCTTGCATCATATCTGCCCCGCTGTAGCCGAGCGCAACCTGCCGTTCAACCCGATCGAAGAGTGCCGGCGCAAGCGCCCGGTAACCTTGCTCCGCAAACCCTTGCGCCACTTCACGAATGTGGGCATTCACACCAAAAATCTCTTGGATCACGACGATGGTGCCCTTTGCCACGCCAACTGGACGGGCTTCAAAGACATCAAATTCATGACCATCTGGACTTTTCAAAACAATCACTTCACTCATAGCCCTCAAACTCCTTATCGATTTAACATCAGGTAACGTGGTTTTCTAGGTAGCGGGTTACTTACCGTAAATGGGTGCGGCAACCCAACTAGATTCAAATACAAAGCTCGGCTGACTTCAAACCATACTTTTTGCAAACAATGCGCCGCGGCCTGCCTTGGGTGATTGAGCGAGCGGGTCCGGCCATTGCGTTCCATTATAAGGGCTGCATAAGGCCCGCGCGATCAATGTTCAGGTTGGACGCTGGCTTGGCAACCGCAAAATAATTCAGTCGACGTCATCACTGAGTCGAGAAAAAGCGATCCTGATGGTAAAAGCGAGCATGCGCTCAAGAAATTCTTCACAGCGCTTCTTACGTAACCCAAGCCAATATATCACGACGCGACTAAAGCTGCGTCACCAGAAAAGAATCGGGCAACGCCCGCGCGCCTTCTGAATGTGTGACGACGGAAAGGCTCTTGTCGCCTGCGAAAATCTGTTCCGCTGCGCCGATTACCGCATCGGGCGTGACTGAAAACAAGGCGACCCGATGCGCCCGCCGATGCGCATGTGAACGGCCCTGCAACTGCTGATAAAAATCTCCGCGCGCCTCTCCTGCCGGCGAACCCGGCGCATCCTGACCGCTGACAAGCTCTAGGACAGCCGCCTCGATCAAGTTCGATGTCCATTTTATCGAACGAATAGCATCCAGCGCGCCGTCAAAGACGGCAAAGGTCTTAAGCAATTCGGGGTCTCGATAGGAGTAAAAGCGAAACAGTCCGTTGGCAGCATCATAACTGGCCCCGCCGCCGTAAGCGCCGCCTTTTTCACGAATCTCGGCATGCAGATACTGGTTTCGTAGGATTGCCGCGAGCACCTGAACTGCCGCAACAGTGGCACTCGACTCACTGGGACATCGATAGGCTGCCGCGCAAAAATTAACCTCTGTTTCGGTGACGTAAGCTGTTTCAAGCGCTGTTTGTTCAGCATGGATCAATTGCCGAGCGGGGCCTGCTTGCGTCAAAGCGCCGCGCTCCAGCAAAGCCTGTATCAATCCCTGCAATTCAGCTTCATCGGCAATGAGCATTGCGCTCTGCGGCGCCTGCTGGAGTCGCTGGTAAAGGCTCGCCAAATCAGCCGCAAGCGATCCCACATCGCCTTCTGCAATCCCTGCAACAAGCCCTTTGAAATAAGCCAACGAACCCAATCCCGATAATTGGTGATTCAAGGCAGCAATTTTAGAAAATGCGGCAGACGCAGCGAGCATAGCCAGACTGTGCCCCTGATTAACCACCCCCATTTGTTTCCTAGTATTGGATTGCCGGACCAGTTCTGCAATGCGCGCCGTTTCATCAAACCGCAAGCCTTGTGAGGTTTCATTTAATAACGCCATCATTTTGCTGGCATTGCGGACAAGCGAGCGGCTGCTCAAAACAAAGAAGGCCCCTGCTTGATCAACATTGCCAAGGCTTGCGCGCACACTGGCAAAAGCGCTGATGCCGCCGGTCAGCGATTGTTGCAAGTTTTGTGCTTCAACATAGTCCCGATGCCCGAAACCCAACTCACCCGCCACCTGATTCAGTACTGGCAGTAATCGCCAGTCCGCGTCACTCAACACCGGCAGCTCACGAATCAGCTGGTGGTAAACAATGCCGTTACAGCCAGCAGCGTAGGCCGTAACAGACCCCGTCACAATGGGTTCGGGGTAAGCGTGATCCCTTGGGATGTCATTCAAGGTTACCTTGGGCAAAATCTCCAAATCTTCATCTTCGGTTTGCCTCAGCGCCAGCGCTGCAGTCTGGTCAATCACGTGACGCCGCTCAGATTCACTCATTGCTTCAACTAGGGCTCGCAACCTCGCCCGCTCTGCGTCCGCTTTTTCCTGAGCAAGGTTCGTGTCCGGCTGCAATGTCAATGTGACGCGATGCGGATTTTCGAGCAGTAAAGACCTTGCCAAACCTTTTATAAATTCAGGATCTTCGATCTCTTTTCGGAGTGTTTCAATGGCCGCATCAAGATCCAATAATTCGACCGGATCACCCCGATGAATGGCGGCAGAAAGACAGGAAAAGATCAGCTGCAAACCATAGGGCATGCCATCGCCCCCCACCTCTCGCTGCGACAACTCGATTTGATGCAAAACGGCCTGCAATTGCGCAAGGGGGATCCCTTGCTCTGCGACGTCTGTAATGACCTCAAGCACGGCTGTTTCGAAGGCTTCTACCGCTTCACCGGAAACGCCTTCAATGCCACAGAGGAAACTCATTTCACGATGGCTTTCCTCAAGGCCCGTTAAAGGCGAAACCGACGCTGCCATCGGGAAGGCCTCTAGCGCGCGCCGCAAAGGCGAGCCGCTGTGATCCAGCAATGCATCCGACAACAAATTCGCTTGCAGCAGGCCGGCAAGGTCGGTTGACTCGCCGAGCAGCCATGCCATTACCAGCTGGGACGTTGCCGGCTCATCAGCCGTCTCGCTCGCGGCATAGCTTACTTCGTGTCGCACCGGCGCCAACAGCCTATGCTCCAAGCCCACCTCAACCTGCTCAACTGACCGTTCAAACTGACCTAAAGCCCGATCCTCCAAAACCTTGTGCAGCTCAACCACATCAATTGCGCCAAAGGTCATAAACACGGCATTGCTTGGGTGATAGTGCGTTTTGTAAAAGCGCTTAAAGGCTTCATAGGTCAACTCAGGAATCGCCGCCGGATCCCCACCTGCGTTATGATGATAGGTCGTGGTTGGAAACAGCTTTTGATTCAGCGCCTCCCAAAGCACGGCCCTGGAAGAACTCATGTCTCCCTTCATCTCGTTCAAGACAACGCCCTTATAGAGCAAGGCAGAGTCTGGGTTGTCCTGTTCTGAAAACTCGACCCGGTGTCCCTCCTGGGCAAAGTCCAAAGGATCTAAGCGCGCAAAAAAAACCGCATCAAGATACACATCCAAAAGATTGTAAAAGTCTTTTTGGTTGACACTCGCAAACGGATACGCCGTGTAATCACTGGCCGTAAAGGCATTCATAAAAGTATTCAGAGATCGACGAAGCATTGAGAAAAACGGATCCCGCACTGGGTAGCGGGCGCTGCCGCACAAAGCGGTGTGCTCGAGAATATGCGCAACACCAGTTGAATCTTCTGGCACGGTTCGAAGCGCTACCATGAACACCCGCTCTTCATGATCACTCGCCAGATGAAAGTGTTTTGCGCCTGTTCCTCTGTGCTCGTACTCGATGACCTCTAAGTCGAGGGTTTCGATTCGATGGCTCCGAATTCGCGCAAACCCGGCAGGCGTCGATTTAACCTTTTGCATTACCTTAGCGCTCAGACTCAAAGTCTCGCCAATAATCCGCTACGGTTTGTTTCATCTCTTTTCGCAACAGCAAAATTGCGATCAGGTTCGGAATGGTCATGAACGCCACCGTAATCGCGGCAATTAACCAGATTAAAGATGTGTCAGCGATCGCTGCAAAGAAAAAGCCAAGAACATAAGTCAGCCGGTAAGGGGTAAGCCACGCCGTACCCACCAGATAAACCACCGCTCGATCACCATAATAGCTCCAGGCCACCGCGGTCGAAAACGCAAACAAGAGCAGCACCAGGGCAACGACATAGCGACCGTAATTACCGAAAGCACTCCGTGTAAAGGCTTCAGAGGTCAGCGCGGCAGAATGAATCAGTGACTTTCCAGTTAGCACAACATCATTTTCAATGTTGCCGCGGTTTACCGTCAGCGTGCCAGTGAACCGCCGATCAACCGACCCAACCAAAACCGCTTCTGCAACAGAGCGATTGTGAAGCAACGTGTAAGGACCAGGTTGAAGCACACCTTCCACCACTTCTACCGTCCCATTGAAGGGCTTAATCGCACTATCTCGCCCATTCAGGTATTCAAAGAGCGCGGCTCGATCCGCTCGATCGGTATCGGTCCAGGTGCCCGTCACCACATTGGTGTCGAATTGTTGGAATTGGTTTACATGCTTTTCCATCCAGACACCGGAGGACAAAATCACCAGACCCGTCAACGTGCAAATAATGATCGTATCGATGAAGGGCTCTAAAATAGAAACCATACCTTCTGATACAGGTTGGTCGGTTCGGGCCGCGGCATGGGCAATTGGGGCACTGCCTTGCCCCGCCTCATTCGAATACAAACCGCGTCCAACCCCTTTATTAAACGCGTAAGCAAAGGTCGCTCCAAGAAACCCGCCAACGGCTGCCGATCCGGTAAAAGCATCGCTCACAACATTTACTAGCGAGGGCCAAACATTTTCGATATTGGCAAACACCACCGCAAGGCCTGTTACAAAATACAGTATCGCCATTGTCGGTACGATTTTCTCAGCAACCTTAATAATGCGTTTAACGCCGCCTAAAATCACCACCGCGAGTAACAGCGCCAAAACACCACCCGTTATCCATTCAGGAATGCCAAAGGTGCCTTGCAGGCCGACCGCGATATTATTGCTTTGGGGCATATTGCCAGATCCAAAACTGCTCACCACGGTTGCGATCGCAAAAATAATCCCCAACCATTTCAGGTTGAGACCTTTCTCCATGACAAACATGGGACCACCAACAATGTAGCCTTCATCGTCCACATCGCGATATTTATGACTCAGCGTGACTTCAACGAACTTGGTTGTCATGCCAAAGAAGGCCGTCATCCACATCCAAAACAGCGCCGCCGGCCCGCCTAAAAAGATCGCAAACGCAACACCGCCAATATTGCCAGTCCCGACCGTCCCAGAAATCGCAGTTGTCAGGGCCTGAAAGTGCGAGGCATCGCCCTTCGCGCCGGGCTTATCATACTGCCCGCGTAACACCCGCCAAGCATGACGAAAGTAAAAAATCTGGGGCGCCTTCAAATAAATCGTAAAAAAAACGCCTGTGCCCAATAGCAAATAGGGGAAGTACCACGCCGACTGTAATAGCCCATCGAAGAAGGTGAGTATTTGTTCGAAATCGGCCATATCGAGCGTCTCTTATAAATTTTTTCCGGGTGCGACTAAGGTAGCAAATATCCCGCGGTGAGGATATGCCGCTTTCGTTTATCGCATAGCCCGCTGATCCAACCTGCTAATCTGACCGATCAAGCCCAGCCAGCCTAGCAGTCGGCATTTGATAATTCACGGTCAACCCAAACGAATCGATAATTGATTCCGCCATGAGCGGCTCAGGACTTGACAGACCAAGCAGGTACAAAACCATGGCATCCAGCACGTCATCGACCTGCACCAGCGTTTTACGAGTGTACTGGTATAGCTCGGCAAGTACTTTGCGCGGCGTTAAACCTTGACGCTCGAGCAGGTGAATTCGCTCGACTTGCCCAGTCGAATGCTTTTTGGAATATTGCATTGGCGCACCGCCAAAGGTCGCAAACAACAGCTCTGGATGCGCCTCCAGAATACGGGGACGAAGTCGCGGCTGCGCCCGCAAGCATTGATCGACTTCCTTGATCTTCGGGCATATGTACCAAGATTGCAGCGAAATTTTTTTACCCTGCGCTCGGACATTGTAATCACACGCGGCCTGAAAGCTTTCTGCATAGACCGCAGAACGCGCTGGCACGTTAAAAACACTACCGGCTCTGCCAGGCAGACGCTGTCGCGCCAGGCGTTCGACTTGCCGATCCTCGGTCTCAGGCAGGCCAATCGGCATGTCCACGTACAGCGACCCGCTCGACACAGATGCAACCACCGCATCAAACGTTTCAACCACTCGTGCCGTAACCACACCCGCCTGACGCTCGACAACGACCCAACCGCCCTTGCAGCCATCAACCCCCGCTGACCACGGGCATCATGCAACCGGCGATCGCATCGTGACGAATTCTTCTGCTGCCGTCGGATGAATCCCCACTGTTTGATCAAACACCGCTTTGGTGGCGCCCGCCTTCATCGCAACCGCCAGTCCTTGGATAATCTCGCCCGCTTCGGCCCCAACCATATGGATACCCAGCACTCGATCTGTTGCCACCTCAACAATCAGCTTCATGAGACTTCGCTCAGCGCTGCCGGTCAACGTGTGTTTCAGCGGTCGAAACTCTGATCGAAAAACGGCAATGGTCTCGTATTGGGCCCTTGCTTCGGCTTCGGTCAAACCCACCGTTGCAATGTTGGGTTGGCAAAATACCGCGGTTGCAATCCCGGAATAATCCATAACTTTACTTTCGCCAGCAAACTGGGTACTGGCAAAGCACATCGCTTCATGAATCGCGACCGGTGTGAGTTGAATCCGATCGATGACATCGCCCAAGGCATAGATATTGGGCTCAGTGGTTTGATAAAACGCGTCGACAATAATCGCACCATTGTCCCGCTGTGCGACATTCACGGTATCAAGGCCCAAATCATCGACCGCCGGTTTGCGACCCGTCGCGGTTAAAATGAGGTCAGTTTCCAAGGTACGGCCATCGGAGAAGGTCGCAAGTAAGGTGCCGTCGGCATTACGCTGGACCGATGCAAGCGTTGCGTTGAACTGCAAATCGATCTGTTTCTTCAGCAATTCGTCCTTAACCATAATCCGAACATCTTCATCGAATCCCCTTAAAAACAATGGTCCTCGGTACGCCAACTCGGTACTCACACCAAGCCCTGCAAAAATGCCCGCAAACTCGACCGCAATGTACCCGCCACCCAAAACCAGCGCCCTTTTCGGCAAGTGCTTCAAATAAAAGACTTCATTCGACGTTATAACGTGTTCCGCACCGGGAATATCTTGTTTCGTTGGCCAGCCACCGGTCGCGATTAAAATCTTGTCGGTGGTCACCCTTTTGCCATCAATGTCGATGGTGTGGGCGTCGCGTATCCTGGCGCGCCCCGTGAAATGGGTCACCCCCGCCTGATCTAGCAAACCCTCATAAATCCCGTTTAAACGAGCGATTTCCTGATCTTTATTCGCAACCAGGGTTTGCCAATTGAAACTTGCGGGCTCGGACTGCCAGCCATAGCCGGCGGATTCGTTGAAATCCTCATGGTAGTGCGAGGCATACACAAAGAGTTTTTTTGGAATACAGCCAACATTGACACAAGTGCCGCCCATGAATTTTTCTTCAGCCGTTGCCCACGCGCGCACCATACTGCGCGCTCATTCTCGCTGCGCGCACGCCGCCGGACCCAACACCAATAACAAATAAGTCGTAGTCATATGCGGTCATGACCAATATTCCTTTCAAATTCTTGATCTGGCTAGGATACACTAGCCTGTCGCAACTAGGTGACTTGATACCCGCATGCGCATCGATCTTGTTCCGTTTTCATCCTGCTCGGGGGTTGAATCTCTGAGCTTTAGCCTTTCAACTGAATCGAGTTCTGGGCTGCGACTGACGGTTCAATTGCAAGGTTTGATTGCTTCGGACCTGGAGGTGGCAAATCAGGTCGGCCGACGTGAATTTGGTTTGTGGCAGCATCATTGCTTTGAACTCTTCATAGCAGAGGCAGGCTCGACCGCTTATTGGGAATTGAACATTGCCCCAAATGGCAACTGGAATTGTTTTGAGTTCGACGATTATCGACTGCATCAAAGAGAATCGGATCGCTGCGTCTTATCAGCCTTCCGGGCAGCGCGTCGCGGCCGGATCTTCGAACTTGACGCTAAGATTTTGACCAACCCGCGTTTTCAAGCTTCAGGCGCGGCTTTGAGCCTCGGTGCAGCAGCAATCCTCAAGACGGCAAGCGGGCTGAACTATTTCTCAATCCGTCATGGCGCAACGCCGGACTTTCACGATACGAACCACCACATACCATGGACACTTCAATGACTTTTCAGTTTGGCCTCGAACGACTGTTAACCGATTCAGACCGCTTAGCGACGCTCAAAAACGCCCGAGTCGGTTTGGTGGCGCACCCTGCCTCGGTAACCCAAACCTTACATCATGCGCTTGACGTCTTAGTTGCCGCCGGCGTCTATCCCAAATGCGTTTTTGGCCCGCAGCATGGTGTGCGAGGCGACAAGCAAGACAATATGATTGAGTCCGATGACTATCTAGACCCGACCCATGGAATCCCGGTCTATAGCTTGTATGGCCATCATAGGCGACCCACGCCCGAACGATTGGCCGGCCTCGATATCATCTTGTTCGACCTCCAAGACCTTGGTTGCCGCATTTACACCTACATTACGACCCTACAATACTTCTTAGCAGCAGCCGCCTCGACCGAACTTGAGATATGGGTACTCGATCGACCGAATCCTGCTGGCCGGGGAATCGATGGTTTCCGACTCGAGGCCGGTCAGGAGAGTTTCGTCGGGGCCGCGAGCCTTCCGTGTCAATACGGGCTGACCATCGGCGAGCTGGCACTTTGGATGAATGCACAACTACCCCAGGCGGCAAACCTAACGATGATTGAAATGGGCCACTATTCACCCAACACGCGGCCAAGCTTTGGCTGGCCAAGCGAACTGTCCTGGGTCAACCCCAGCCCGAATGCAAGCAGCCTTAATATGGCCCGATCGTTTTCGGGCACGGTGCTGCTCGAAGGCACCACACTATCGGAGGGCCGAGGCACCACCTTCCCCCTCGAAGTCATTGGCGGCCCAGGTTTTCCAGCGCAACACATCAAGGCTGAATTGGAATCCAGCCTGTCCGAGGCGCTGGCTGGCGCCGTGCTTCGCCCCTGCTATTTCGAGCCAACCTTTCACAAACATCAGGGAAAGTTGTGCCAGGGCCTGCAAATTCATACTGACCTACCCGGGTTTAACGCCGAGTCCTTTCAGCCGTTCCGCATCATTGCCTACGCCCTCAAACTGCTTAAATTGAGCGAACCTGAGGTCGAACTCTGGCGGCATCATGAATACGAATATGAAACAGGTCGGGTGCCCATCGACGTCATTAACGGCGGCCCGCGCCTTAGGCATTGGGTCGATGATCCCTTGCAGTCGCTCGACCAGTTGATCCACCACCTCGATGAAACGCGAGCGCTTTGGTTGCCCGAGATCGCACCATTTTATCGTTACTAGCTGCGCCGCGATGCTCTGAGAGGTTGCCCGATTGGGTTTGACGTTTGGTGCTGATTCAATCCTGCCGCGACCCTTGCGCGCCAGGTTTCAAGCGATGTCGAGGAAACAACGCGCTCAACCATTAACCCCGTACTAGGAACCCGTGAAACGCCTGCATTGAAAGCCTCTAACCTAAGTCTGCGGCCACGTTAACAACGGGGTTATGTGCTCAGACAGGCTGTGTGGTAGCATCTGCGCTTTTTGGGGAAGGAAGCCTTATGGGTGATGCTTACAAAATTGCGATCTTGGCAGGGGACGCCATTGGCCCAGAAATCATGGCCCAAGCCGTTCGCGTTTTTGATGCCGTTAGCCAGTATCGGGATGCCCGCTTCGAACTCATCGACGCACCTTTCGGCGCTCATGCTTACTTCAGCCATGGCAAAAGCTTTCCGGACGAAACCAAAGCCATTTGCGATGCGGCTGATGCGATTTTAAAAGGACCCGTTGGCCTCTCCTTTGAAGATTCCAAGAAGATCCCCGTTGATGAACAAGCCGAACGGGGCGCGATCCTGCCGCTTCGAGCGCGGTATCAAACCTTCGCAAACTTTAGGCCCATTTATCTCAGCAAAGATATGGCGCACTTCTCGCCGCTTAAACCTGAAATTATCGAGCATGGGATCGACATTCTGCTCATTCGCGAACTGGTCGGTGGCCTGTATTTCGGTGAAAAGGAGCGCGGTGTTAACGCAGCGGGCTTACGTTACGTGCACGAGACGCTGGCCTACGACGAGTCGCAGATTCGGCGGGTACTCACCGTTGCCTTTGAACAAGCGCGCACTCGAGGCCGCCGTCTACACAACATCCACAAAAGTAACGTTTTAATGTCGAGCGTGCTCTGGAATGAAGTGCTCGATGAAGTCCATGCCGACTATCCAGATATTGAAGTCATCCCAATGCTGGTTGATGCGGCGGCCACCGCACTATGCCTGAACCCCGGTCAATTTGACGTTATGGTGATGGAAAACATGTTTGGCGATATTTTGTCGGATCAAGGTGGCGGTATTTTAGGCTCCTTGGGGCTCATGCCATCTGCTTGCGTTGGACCCGACAAAGCGTATTTTGAGCCGTCTCACGGGTCGGCCCCTGATATTGCTGGGCGTAACATTGCCAATCCCTACTCTATGATTGGATCGGTTGCGATGATGCTCGAGATGAGTTTTGGTATGAAAGCCGAATCCGCGCTCGTTTGGGACGCTATGAAAAGCGTCTTTGAAGCCGGTTATACGACTGCTGACTTACGCGCAAAGGGTGCTGATTTGAAAACCGTTGGAACCGATGCCTTCGGGGACCTTGTGATTGCCTCGCTCGAGGCCAAGCTTGCAGCGCCTACCCACTAATCGGGCCTGCAGGTCGCTACATTTTTTTATCACCAACGGCACTCAGCGTCTGATTCGGATCATGCATTCGACTCAGTAGCGTGCCGTTTACGACCCAGCGCTGGAAAGCCGCTGTCGGTTCTCTTTTGCGTAAAAGCCGGTAACCTTGTTCGATCAATCGAAGATGCCGAGGCCAAATTCGTTCATGAGACACGCCAGCTTTAAGTCCCGTACTACACGATGGGTTCGTTTGTTTACCGTTGCAAGCGTCACCTTTGCCTGCCACTTAAGTGCTTTGGAATTTGATGTTGAAACCATTCCGGTGACGCCAAAACATCGTGTCGACATACTTTCGTTCTCCAATCCGTCATCGGATGCCGCCAAACTTTTGATCATAGAAACGCCAGTGATCACTCAGTTGCAAAAACAGATGCAAGGGCTCAGCAATGAACCGGTGAGACATATTAAGGTTTTTCAGCGTCCGGGCGCGCAATGGCATCTCGTTTTGACCAAGGCGCTAGACGATTCAATGGATTTGGTCGATACGCTATCAACCCCTGAAGGTATTCGATTGGTTGGATTGCAGGGATCAGAACTCCTGTATTTAGATGCCGACACAGCACGCTTTGCGCCTTTGCTTGCGACTTCGCCGATGTTTTCGGGTCGTAGTTGGGGCGAATCGCCAGTTATGGAGATGTTTACTGATATTAATGATGATGGATTAGACGACTTCTTAATGCCGACTTTCGACGGTTGGGCGATCGCCCTGCAAACCAGCCAGGGATTTGCAGCGCTGCAGACAATAGGCCCACCGCCCAGCATGAGCTACCGCGACACCGCTCGCTTTGTTGCTTACCGAGCCGAGGAAGCCTTTGTTGTAGATGAGAATAACGACGGCCTAAATGACATTACCTTTTGGCGAGATGGCTATTTTGAAGTCCATCGGCAAAATCCAGTGGGCGAATTCTCTAAGATACCAGTGGCTTTAGATGTCAATCTCAAGGATATGCTAAGCGGGTATTCGCAACTCAGCATTGGTGAAGATGCAGACAATGCCGGGGGCACCAATAGGATGCTCGATGAGATTGCCGACCTCAACAATGATGGCATCAGTGATCTTGTTGTTAAGCGGATTAAGGCGGACGGTATCTTTGGCTGGGAGTCTGAATATGAAGTCTATTTGGGCAAGGTCAATGCTCTAAACAGGCTGGCCTTTACAGAACGTCCGTCCTCAGTGATCCAAGCCAATGGTTTTCAATTTGACAATGAACGGCAGGATCTGTCTGGGGATGGCAATCAAGAGTTTGTGGTCACCTCCGTGGACATCAGTTTAGGGACGGTGCTTAGAGCGCTGATTACGCGCACTGTGTCACTTGATATCTCAATTTATACGCTTAAGAAGGGTAAATTCTCCAGTGCGCCGAGCGTTCAAAAAACAATCTCGGCCCAATTCGATTTTGGCAGCGGTGACTTATTTGTTCCTGCGGTGCTCGGCGCAGAGATTACCGGCGACGGTCGAAAGGACCTGCTGGTGCAAAAAGGCGCGGGAACCTTGCTGGTCTATCCCGGGCAAGCAGGTGAAACGATGTTTGCTAAAAAAGCGATTAAACTCGCCCTCGACCTTCCTGAGAGTCGAGCCGGAATTCAAGTTAAGGACCTTGACCACGATGGTCGAGATGAGCTGATCTTGAATCCAGGTGAGGAATATAACGTCATCTCTATTGTGTCGTTCAGAGACTAGGTTGCAGACGAAACTGTTTACAACTTGCGCGAGCAATACGGTCAAATCAAGTCATCGAAAGACAAAATAAGGCCTTAAAACTGCCACCACCGATCCAGTCGCAAACGATTTTGGCCGTCTCCGCCCGTAGGGTAAAAAGCACTTTGACCTTAGACGCTGCCCCTAGACATTGACCATCTTGATGCCTCGTTCGGAGCGCTCTCTTATTAAAGTTAGGCAGGCATTCCTTAAGGGCTAGCATCGGATATCGTTTGACGTATCCGTTTGGGGCGTCTGGGTTACATCAACTTAGAAACACAGCTTACCCTGCCAGCCATCAAGATGGCCGGCTTCTTTGACCAACTGTGAAAAAAACGGGTCGAGCAGACTACTCCCTCATGCTCGCCCACCAAGCAGATAACCCTTTGCATTGTAATCGGCAGGCTGTACGAACGACTTAGCCGGTGCAGCCTGAGCATCGCCAGGCGTTTTCCTTGCGCACAGACAAGGTGCACAGACAAGGTGCACAGACAAGCGTTGCTTTGTCGCGCTGTCCGCACCCGACAACGATTCACGTTGCCTGATCAACCCGTCAAAACGAGGGCTCCGGCCCAGAATCAGGCGAAACCAACCGCCGCGCACACGCTGATTGATCCCCGTCTACCGAAAGCGTCTTAGCCAACCTGAGCCCGAAAAATAATGCTAACGTGGCCCTAAATGCTCACAAATTAAGGTCGTTATGTTTTTTGAAGCAAGCCTACGCATTGGTCAGCGGCTCACCGAACGCTGCGAAACCGTCTCGGTTGCGGAGTCCTCAACGGGCGGTCTAATTTCGGCGAACCTTTTATCCGTCCCGGGTGCATCTCGTTATTTCCAAGGCGGCAGCGTCGTTTACACCCTGGCGTCCCGCCGAGCCTACCTCGACCTTGAAAAATCCCGAGTCGAAGCGTTGCAACCCTTAACCCAAGCCATGGTCTTAGAATTTGCACGAGCGGCACGACTCAAGCTCAACACAACTTGGGGTATTGCTGAGCTTGGCGCTGCCGGCCCCACAGGGACCCCCTATGGCCATGACGCGGGAACGAGCGTGATTGGGATTAGCGGCCCCCTTGACCGCGCCTGCTTGATCGAAACTCGCGCGACAGACCGGGGCGACAATATGCAGCGCTTTACCGAGCAGGCTTTGCAATTATTTGAAGCTGCCTTGTACGATGCAAGCCAACCCGAATAAGTACAAGCCCCTGCCCACTTATCAGCACGACCGCCAGATCACCAAGCTGTTTTGAGGCCAGGGTTGGCGGCAACGTGATTAGGACTCTTGAAGAGGCTATCGACACCAACCCTGCACGGACCGATTTAGATGGGCCTAAGGCGGGCAGGATCACTCGATCCAAAACAACCGACTTATCATCACACCAAATGCAATCACTCCTGTCATTTCGACCCAGAATACGCTAAAAAGCCGCATGAAAATTCCCAAGCGCATTCAACCTCTTATTGATGACGGCATCATTGACTCGGTTATCAGCCGACTCATGAGCGGCAAAGAAGCCGATGTCTTTGTGGTGCGCTGCGGTGCTGAAACCCGATGCGCGAAAGTTTACAAAGAAGCGGCCAAGCGCAGCTTTAAACAGGCGGTTACCTACCAAGAAGGTCGAAAAGTACGCAATAGCCGCCGCAGTCGCGCGATGGAAAAGGGGTCTAAGTTCGGTCGTAAAGAGACCGAAACCATTTGGCAAAGTGCTGAAGTCGACGCGTTGTTTAAGCTCGCGGAAGCGGGCGTTCGCGTACCAACCCCCTATGTTTGTGTTGATGGTGTCCTCTTGATGGAGCTGATCTGCGGCGCAGATGGCGATGTGGCGCCGCGCTTGGGGGACATCCTGTTATCACCCGAAACCGCCCTTGCGCACCATGCAATCCTTATGGATTACGTCGTGAAAATGCTGTGCGCGGGCTTGGTGCACGGCGATCTATCAGAATTCAATGTACTGGTCGACGCGGAAGGTCCGGTAATTATTGATCTGCCTCAAGCGGTCGATGCTGCTGGCAACAATCATGCGCAGTCGATGCTGCATCGGGATGTAAACAATTTGCGACAATATTACGGGCAATTCGCACCCGAGCTGCTGCAATCGGCCTTTGCAGATGAGATTTGGGCGCATTATGAGGCTGGGGCGCTGTCGCCGGGCATTAAGCTTACCGGCGTATTCGAAAAACCCGTGGAAGCCGCCGACGTTGATGCGGTTCTGGTTGAAATTTCAGCCGCTGCTGCTGAGGAAACTGCTCGACTCGAACGCATGCAAGCCGCTGATAAAGACTAGCAGCCGCGACGGTTATAAAACCAATGCCCTTTATTCAGCGCTTCGCCCGGATATCAATGGCCTGCCCGATCTTGGTTATTGGGATCAATGCTTTTGAGCAATATCAATGTACGCGACCTCTCTATCGCGCGGACGCCGACTGCCTTGTTGTCTCTAGGTCGCAATCCGTGAGCATGATCTCTTCTGCTCTACTGACTGTAAACCGAACATCAAACCCACTATTTGATCGACTTACCGCGACGCGGTAATGTCACCGAGCAACGCGTGCATCAAACTGCACCGGCCACTGCTTGGTAACCGATGAACCGAAGGGCGCGGCGCGCGCGAGGCATCAGAAGAGCGCGTTAATCTTTAGGCTGCAGTTGAAACAATTCGCATCGAGGCACCACTGACGGGCTTTTAGAACCAGACCAAAACGAACTCATAACAACTTAAGGACGCAATATGTTGGAAGACAAACGAATCATCGTGACCGGTTCAGCACGCGGCATGGGCCTGGCGACGCTGACCGCCTTCGTTCAAGCTGGCGCGCGCGTTGTTGGCATGGACATTAACGACGCCGATGGCGAGCAAGCCGCGCGTGATGCCAATGCCCTCGGGCCGGGCAAAGCCGCCTACCTGCACATTGATATCGCGGATCAAAGCAGCGTCGAGACGGCGTTTCAGGAAGCCGTCAATTGGCTTGGCGGCCTCGATGTTTTGGCGCATCCTGCCGCCATTCAAGCCGGTTCTGCCGCGAGCGACGTCTCTGTCGAAGATTGGGATCGAATGTTTGCCGTCAATGTGCGCGGCACCATGATCACCAATCAAGCCGCCTACCATCATATGAAAGCTGCCGGCGGCGGCTCGATCATTAATTTCGGTTCCATTTCAGGTCAACGTGCAGAACCCGGGGCAGTCGCTTATTCCGCCTCAAAAGGGGCTGTGCACTCATGGACCCGGAGCGCTGCTGGGGCTTGGGGTATGGATCGCGTTCGAGTCAATGCCATTTTGCCGGCCATGGCCACCCCCATGTATCAAGAAGCCATGGCGCTTTTGACCGAACAGCAAGCAACCGAGTCGTTTTGGATGAACCATCGCTCGATTGCGCTCGGACAGGAATATGGTGATCCGTTGACCGATCTCGGCCCCGTCATGGTGTTCTTTGCATCGGACGCGTCAAAATTCATCACCGGACAACTTATCCCGGTTGATGGCGGCCAAACCAATACTCGCTGATCCTTGCCTGCGACCTTATGCCAGCACGCATCGGTTTAGCGACTAGCGTTCGCGGCTTGATCAGCGCGGCTTGCTCGAGCGGGCTACCCGTTCCGTTAACGAGCGCTCGTTGGCTGCTTTTTTGCAATATTTGATCTGGCAACCTTGCAAGCGCGTCGAACCATGGCCACGCGGATTCTAAGTTCCGCCACTGAACGGCACTACAGCCTCAAAAAGCAGTTTTTTGGCAAAGGCATAATTGGGGGCTGATTGCGATCACCGCGGACATGAAAGATACTTCTAGCAACGATCGTCTCGGAGACCCCCATGGCAGAATTTTTTACACCCACCCAAAGACAACTGCAGGCAGAATTCAGTACCACCGCTTTGGCGGACCGTATTGTTGACGCGGTCGTAACGCAATCCTTAACCGATGCGCAAATTGCCTTTATCCACAACCGGAATATGTTTTTTCTTTCGACAATCGATGAAGCGGGGTTCCCCTCTTGCTCTTATAAGGGCGGCGCAGAGGGTTTTGTCCGCGTGACCAACCCCGGCACGCTCTACTTTCCAAACTACGATGGCAATGGCATGTATATGTCGATGGGCAATATTCAAGCGCTGAACAAAGTGGGCCTGCTCTTCGTCGACTTTGAAACGCCTCAGCGGATTCGGGTGCGCGGGTCCGCCCGATGCCTACGCGAGGGGCCCATGCTGGACAGTTACCCCGGCGCGAACTTGGTCGTTGAGGTCACCATTGAGCACCTTTGGGTTAACTGCCCGCGGTATGTCCACAAACTAAAACCCGTTGAGGCGTCGCCCTACCTTCCCACCGCCTCTGGATCGACGGCACTGGCATTGTGGAAGCGGGTTGACCTATTGCAAGACGTTTTAAGTGACGCGGACCGGGCCGAGGCTGCATCACTCGGGGTCATCACGATCGAGGAATACGACGCAAAGGTGCTGCGGGGTGAAGTGCTGTAAGCCGTAAGGTTTTTTAAAGGTTGATCATTCCAGACAATCCAACTGGGGGCGCTGGCTGAAGGTCTTAAGCGTGTCGCGCCTGATACGCGCGATGTGACACCCTTTCGATGGCGTCAGTTGGTCGTCATGACCTCTGATTTCGGTCTGAGGGACCGTCCTGTCGGTCGTTGTCATTGCCTGGTTAGCAGATCTACGGGCGGGCTAATCCGCCGAGGCAGCCCTGCCCCAACACAAACGCCGACCTGGAACACAACGGCTGTAAAGCGCGTATTCCAGCTGATTGTTATCGTCGTTGTTCCCGCGTAACCCGCAATCCAACCCAATCGTTCTTTTCATCACGACACTGAATAAAAACCAGCGCAAAAGGTCCTAGGTGCACTCCCCTAAAGCTGACCCATCGTTTGATAGATACTGGTGGCCATCACCAAAATAGACAACCATCCCCAACCGATAAACGCCCACATAATCAAAGGCTGCTCAAATAGGTCGCCTAAAATATTGACCAAGGAATCAACAAAAAGTAGTTTCAACAACGCTTTCATGGAAAGACTCTTACCGTTTTAAGACGCGCAATGATACCTGATTTTGAAAAGCAGAGATACCAAACCCAGGGCAGGCTAGGGTAATTGCGGACGTGCCTCGAGCGCTTTGAACGCTTTGATAACACCTGAAAGATCCGTATAAATCGCTCGGGGCTCTGGGGTTTCTTTAAACTGTATGCGTTTCGAAAATACCGTCACCGGGAAAACGAAATTATCGGTGTCTTGCCAGCGCAACGCCTTACTCACGCCAAGCTCGTCCTCGTAGACCACCCAGGTTAGACCGTGTTGTTCGGCAATATAGTCGCCAAACACAACGCCCAACGCTTGCCAGGTCGTGACGTCATCCAAACGAATGGCTTTTTTTTGAATCAGCGCCTGAAAGTGATCAAGATCCGCTGCTTTACCCTTTAATCGAGAAACACCAAGATGCCGAAGCATTAAATCGCTCACCGTGCGACGCTGGCTGTCTAAAATAGCCCGCTGTCCCACGTTGAGCGGCGTAACCCGAAATATTGAGTCGGATTGTTCGAACTGATATCGCTCAAGTTGTTCCGCCGTTAACGTTGAGAACACACTTTCTTCTGCTGAAAAGACTGCGGGCACCATTAAAATGAGGGCCAACAAAACAAACATTTGTAACATGCACACTTCCTTTTATCGCGACGACATCTTAGATTACCAGCGATCAGGACACCAGACGGGATCAGCCCATGTACGCCGATCGATTGGCCAAACTTCACGCAAGCCCGAAACAAGGCGTTATCGTTTTGGCCGGTGGTGGCGCGAGCGCCCTTGCCCAGCTGCTGGGTGCCTCCGGTGCCTCTGGCACTTTATTAGAAGCGAGCGTGCCTTATAGCGCCGCAGCCCTCAAAGACTTTCTGGGCCAAGCGCCTTTGAGCAGTGTCAGCGCCGAGACGGCGCGCAGTATGGCCGCGGTCGCGTTCCAACGCGCAAATGCCTTAGATCCCAAGGCCGCCGAGCGCAATTTTGGGCTCAGCATCACGGCTGCGCTGACCACGAACCGAGCGCGTCGTGGCGCAGACCGGGCCTATATCGCCCTGCACTGCCAACAGGCCAGTTACCTGCGATCCATTGAATTTGCTAAACCCGAAGCGACGATTGAAGACGGCGCGCCGTCAGACACAAGACGCCAGCAGGAGGCTGTGCTCTGCCATGAAATTCTGGGGCTCCTCAGTCAGCATATGGAGATCGAATGGCCGGAAGCCGAATTTTCAGTGCTGTACGAGTCGCGCACCGATTGGGTGCAGGCGCCATTGGATTGGCAACAGGTCATGGTGAAAGCAAAAAATAGCAATCAAAGCGGCTCCGCCGGCAATTGCCTGTTTCCGGGGGCTTTTAACCCGGTGCATCAAGGTCATGTTTTGATGAAAACGGTCGCCGAGCAATTGACGGGGCTGACCGTCGACTTTGAGCTTTCAATTCACAATGTTGACAAGCCCTGTCTTGACTATTTTTCGATTAAAGATAGAACCCAGCAATTAGGCGCACATGGCAATACGGTCTTAACCAACGCCCCAACCTTTATCGAAAAAGCCCGGATTTTTCCCAACACCACTTTTGTCATTGGTATTGATACCTTACTGCGGATTGACCAAGCGCAATATTATGGCAGTGACGCGCGTCGGGACGCGGCACTGGCGGAATTAACGGCGCTTGGCATCGAATTCTTAGTGTTTGGCCGACTCAACGAGGGCGCGTTTTTGGACCTGGATCAGATCGAGATCTCGGCGAGCTTAGCGGCGCGCTGCAAGATGGTGCCCGAAGCCGTTTTTCGGCAGGATATCTCGTCAACGACCCTGCGCGAGAACGCAGCGCAAGCCGCTGATACCAAACGACCGATGAGCCCATGAAAGCTTTTTTGGACCATACGGGCCTGCTCGCCTTTGCGCATCGGGGTGATCATCAATCGGGGCCTGAGAACACCCTCGCGGCTTTCGAAGGCGCCGTCAAAAAAGGTTATCAGTATCTTGAAACCGACACCCATTGCACGCGAGATGGCGTGCTCCTGGCCTTTCATGACCATCGCCTTGATCGGGTAACCAACGCTTCCGGCTTGATTCGCGAATTAGACTTTGCTGACATTCAAACAGCACGCGTGGCGGGTCGGGAACCCATCCCACTGCTAGCAGACTTGATTGCGGCCTTTCCTGATACCCGCTTCAACATCGACCTCAAAGCCGACAACACCGTTCAACCCTTCTTGGCTTTGATTCAACACTTGCGATGTCAGGATAGACTCTGCGTCGGATCCTTCTCTCATGAACGGGTCTTAGCGGTGCGCGCTGCTTTTCCCGGAATCTGCACCAGCCTCACACCCAAAGAAGTCTTCTGGGCGCGCCTGCGCAGCTTTCATATTCCGACCTTTAAAATAGAGGGTGACTGCGCTCAGGTGCCGGAGCGCTCGGGTAACATACCGTTAGTGGACCCGCGCTTTCTTACCTCGGCTCGGAAACTGGGCATCCAAACCCACGTTTGGACCATCAACGAAGCGCAGGATATGCGACGACTCAGCAACCTGGGCGTTGAGGGGCTTATGACAGACGATGCCAGCGCTTTAAAACACGTGCTGCAAGACCTAGGGCGTTGGTAGCACCAATTGCCCTGGCACCGTGTCGCAATTTCGAACGCTGCCCTTCAACCAAAGGGTATCAAACTGAACGCATCAGACGAAGTGCATCAAACCTCAAGCTTAAATTCTGATAAAAAAACCTCGCACACGAGTAACGGTTTTTGATCCAAGCAAAACACGGATCGCCGAGCCCAAAGCGGCTCATCACCCGCTGCCAGTGCTGCCGGCACATGTAATAAACGGGCAGACAAATAAGCCGCTTGTATTGGCTCGCGCGTCATAGACGGATCCTGAAACAACAGCTCGCCAAGGGGTTGGTTTGATAGCGTTCGAAGTCCTGCCAAGCGCCCCGTCATCGTCGTCATCGGCAGAATACTTCGAGCAAATATCCAAGGCCGACCTCGGCCTTTCAGCACCACTTCTCGGACCATGACAGGGGTATCCCGGGTCATCTTCAACGCATTGGCCTCGCCGACATCCGGCGTTGCCGCATCGTGTCGCAATACCTGAACCTCGAACTGATCCTTACTGAGGGCAACAAGCTTTTGGGTCAACGAGCCTTCATCACTGAGCCAGGGACCCAAATTATGAGGCATCTGCCCTGGCATACGCCCAAGCAAGGGTTGCCAATCGATTGTCTTAGGAACAGGACTAAGATTGGCCTCTGCGACGTCCTGTCCATCAAGCGGCTTATTCACAGCGTTCAACTGCGTTACTGGTTTTGGCGCGTTCCATGCTAACTTCTTAATCTTTATCACAGGCCCAAAGCATCAATACAACCCAGAGCAACCTGTCATGACCGACCCTGATCCGCAGATCAAACCCGTCACCATCGAAGTCTTTTCCGACTATATTTGACCGTGGTGTTATCTCAGTACCGTGAGTATTGAAACCCTAAAGCAAGAGTTTAACGTGACCACGCGTTATATTCACTTTCCGCTGCATCCAGACACGCCGGACGAAGGCATTTCCATTGAAAAACTGTTTGCCAATCGAGATCCGGCCGATTTAAAAGCGGCTCAAGATCACATACGAGGACTGATGCGCGAGGCAGGCCTTGCCTACGGCGACCGGACCATGACCTACAACAGTCGATTAGCGCAAGAGCTCGGCGCCTGGGCCGATGCCGAAACCGATCATGGTGATGCCCTGCACAACAAGCTGTTTGAAGCCTACTTCGTTCACAACAAAAACATTGGCGAGGTCTCTGTTCTTTTGGCCCTGGTCGCTGAGCTGGATTTACCGCTCGCGCGAGCAACCGAGGTCTTGACCCACCGGTTATACAGCCCAGAGGTCAATGCCCAGTGGCAACGGTCATGGGACACCGGCATTACCGGTGTGCCAACCTTTGTGAGTCACGACTTGTTTGTGGTCGGCCATCAATCCAGCGAGGTACTCGCCCGTTTTGTTCGTCACCTGCAAACGCTACCTTTAACGTCTTAATCAACAGCCGAAGACACTTGCTGTGGTGGTGTACCTGTCTTCAGGATGACGTTGACTGATTCCTGCTGGGTCAGCGGTTCAAGCCACTGATTTGCTGCCCCGCGTGATAAACTCCACCGGTGCTCAGACTCAACGACATTAAGCTTCCTCTGGACCATGCCGAAGCAGACCTTAGGTCCGCCGTCATCGAGCGTCTGGGGATTGCGCCAGCTGACTTGCATGCGCTCAATATTTTCAAGCGCAGTTATGACGCGCGCAACAAGCAACAAATACGCTTGATTTATCAAATTGATGTGACGCTGCCCAGCAAGGTCGAAGGCGCACTCTTAACGAGCCCCAAAACAACGTCACTCGTCAGACGCACTCCCAACATGGACTACCAATTTGTTGCAACCGCACCAAGCACCTTTCCACAGTCCGATCAACAGCGTCCGTTGGTCATCGGCTTTGGTCCTTGCGGCTTGCTCGCCGCTTTATTGCTGGCGCAAATGGGCTTAAAGCCAATTGTGCTGGAACGAGGACGCGATGTGCGTCAACGCACGAAAGACACTTGGGGACTCTGGCGCCGCCGTGAACTCAAGCCGGAATCCAATGTTCAATTTGGTGAGGGTGGCGCGGGGACCTTTTCAGATGGCAAGCTCTATAGCCAAGTCAGAGACCGGCGTCACCTTGGCCGAAAGGTATTGGAAGAATTTGTCGCCTCGGGTGCACCCCCCGAGATCTTGATGGTTAGCAAACCGCATATCGGTACCTTTAAATTGGTCAAAATGGTCGAAAGCATTCGCGCTAAAATCATCTCTCTTGGCGGCGAGATTCGCTTCGAACAAAAAGTAACCCGGATTCATCGCAAGCCAATAGCGCGTGAAGCCCCGACCCGTGCAGATGCTGTGACCGAAAACCCAGGCCAAATCACCGGCGTGACCTTGGCCAGCGGCGAAACCCTAAACAGCCGCCACGTCATCTTGGCTGTCGGGCATAGCGCGCGGGATACCTTTGAGATGCTGGTCGAGGAAAACATTTACGTAGAAGCCAAGCCCTTCTCAATCGGCTTTCGAATCGAGCACCCTCAGTCAGTCATTGATGAGGCACGATTTGGCGAATCAAAGGGTCACCCGATATTGGGCGCAGCCGATTACAAGCTCGTTCATCACTGCAAGAATGGCCGAAGTGTTTACAGCTTTTGTATGTGCCCGGGCGGCACCGTTGTCGCAGCCGCCTCTGAACCCGGCCGTCTGGTGACCAATGGGATGTCGCAGTATTCCCGCAACGAGCGCAATGCCAATGCGGCGATTGTCGTTGGGATTGAACCCGAGCGGGATTACCCCGGCGCCGTCCTGGCGGGGATTGACCTGCAGCGGAACCTTGAGTCCGCCGCTTTTGAACTCGGCGGCAGCGACTATAATGCGCCTGCGCAGCGCGTTGAAGACTTCCTTGCCAATCAACCCTCGACGGCGTTGGGCGCGGTCAAGCCCTCCTATCGCCCTGGCGTGAAATTGGTCAATCTTGCGGAACTCCTGCCCGACTTCGCCAACGACGCCCTACGCGAAGCCATTGTCGCATTCGATCGACAAGTCAAAGGCTTTGCTATGAAGGACGCCTTGCTGACCGGGGTTGAAACCCGAACCTCATCCCCTATTTCAATCCGCCGCGGCAAGGATTATCAAAGCATCAATACCAAGGGCTTATACCCTGCCGGTGAAGGCGCAGGCTACGCCGGCGGCATTTTGTCCGCCGGGATTGATGGCATCAAAGTCGCTGAGGCGATTGCACTCGATTTGCTGTCCGCGCCCAATTAGACGTGTGGTCACATAGACTCGTGACGAGCCTTACCGCGCCGATGCGGCCTGACCCGCTATTGGGAACAAAAGCTGCCTTTCTCTGAGCCGAGCAATTGCCCCGCAGTCAAAATACTGTCAGGATCGAAAGCCTATTCAATAGGGTAATCCCATGCATCTCTACACGCTGAGCGCCTCGCCCAACGGCAAACGCGTTGCCGTTTTCATGAAAGAGAAAGCCGTAGACATTCCAACAACCGAAATCGATTTGCGAGCTGGGGAAAACCTAACGGACGAATACCGTCGCAAGAATCCGTTCGGGCGTGTACCGGTATTGGAATTGGACGACGGCACCTTTCTATCAGAAAGTCAGGCGATCTGCCTGTATTTAGAGGGGCTCCACCCAGCGCCCAATCTGTTCGGTGAGTCCGCAGCGGAGCGCGCCAAGATTGAGATGTGGGCGCGCCGAGTGGACCTGAATTTTCTGATGCCGGTTGCACAAGGGTTTCGTAACCTGACGGGTTATTACAAAGACCGTGAAACCTGCGTCAGAGAATGGGGCGAGGTCTCGGTACTTGCTGCGAGAGATACCGCGGTGTTGCTGGACGCGCACCTCGCGAACAACCAATTCTTGCTGGAGGACCGCTATGCGATTGCCGATATGACGCTCGCGATTGTGATGGGGTTTGCCAAAAATGTTGGCCAAGACTTTTTTGATCTACCCAATTTGAGTAGATTCTATGCGGACGTGACAGCCCGAGCGGCATTTCAATAGCCCCACTAGCGCCAATGATTCAGGTTATTGCGCCAGCCTAACCTGCTGTCACACAAGCCCAATGACAACACTTTGTACGCCACTCAAGACGAACTCATCCTTGCGTTGATTCAGTCGGAGTGCGATGAGACTGTCGCCCGAGACAGCTTCCGCCTTCCGCTTAATTGTTTCATTCAGCAGCCGCGTCAAAGTAACCGTACGCGGCCAAACCAAGGACTTCGGAGGCCCCTTGTAGGCTTTTCCGACGACTTGATCCCATTAAAACGCCGCCAACCTCGAACGGCGTTGGAACCGTTCAATTTTGGTAGTCAACCGCGTGATTTTTAGATAGGGTTGAGAGAACCTTAACTCCTTCAGAAGGCATATATGATGCTAGGGCACGAAGGCGCAATACGCTCAAATCAGGATCCCCTGGCAACGCCCTTGTTAGCATCCAAGGCGCAAGGCTCGCCTGCCTTTGACTCGACGCAATTCGATGACTTTTTACGGTTTTTGCTGAATCTCAATCTCGGTCAAAAAACGACCAAACGCAGCCTGCCCGGCATTGTGATCAAAGAGCTTTTGATGCTGTACTGGTTCGAGCGGGGCAAGTCTGTGTCGATCAGCGACATCAAAAAAACGCTCCCCATTAACCCAAAGCTGATTGATCGCTTACTCGCCTACTTTCTCCGATGTGGAACCTATAAGATCGAAGGCGATCAACTGCTGCCGACAACGCGCCAGATCGAGAAGATTCGCAACGTTCTCATCGCGTCAGACGCGCCGTTTACCGAAACCGATGACCGCTTTGGCTTGCGAGTAAAAGACCCCTTATTTAGTACCCTGCATCAATATAGCCTGATGCATTTACCCTTTGAAGGTAAGCTCTCCGGGCAATACAATCGTGCGGATATGGTGCTATGGCGATCGCTGTTTAACCGACCCAAGTTCTGCTTGAGCAGTTACGATATTGCGACAAAAGCGCGCATTCCCAAAAGCACATTATCAACCTTGCTAGAGACAGCAAGGGTTCTGGAATTCGTGACGCAGCAGAAAGATCCTAACGATTGCCGAGTCGTGCGCTGGCGACTCAATCCATTGCATCCGACGTTCGCCTTAAAAGAGGCCCTGCTACGGGGCGCTTTTTTTGCGGGCCCTTATATCGACCGAAAACTGCCAGGCGCCGCAACAGACCGCCAGCACGCTACCGCCCTTTAAATTTAGCCGGTCGCTTTTCCAAGAAACTCGCAACCCCTTCTCGATGATCTTCCGTTTGAAAGAGCACGCCTAACGTTTGAGAAACCCAAGACCCCATATCGTGATAATCACCATAAAAGCTCCGGCGCAAGCCTTCCTTCAAGTAGCGCACCGCTAGCGGCGGATTATCAGCGATTTTTCGCGCCAAGCTATGGGCTGCAGTCAGCAAGCCATCGTGAGGCTCACACGACAACAACAGACCAATTTTCATCGCCTCCTGCGCCTCAATAATATCCCCTGTGTACAGCAATTCAGCGGCTTTTTGCGGCCCGACCAAGTGCGGGAGTCGGGTGAGTCCGCCGACATCCGAGACGAGTCCCCGTTTTACAAACAGCTCTCCGAATTTCGCTTTATCTGAGGCGATTCTGAAATCTGCCATAAGCGCCAGATCCATACCCCAACCCACTGCCGCGCCGTTAACGGCGGCGATTATCGGTCGATCGCAGTCCAAAATGGCAGCCGCAGCTGGGGTTATGCCCGGCCGTACGGCACGCAATCTGGCATGTGACGCGCTGGCATCGCCTGTCATCAGTTCCTTGACATCATCGCCCGAGCAAAAGGCTGGATCCGTGCCCGTCAGGATAATGCAGCGGACGGCTTCATCGGCCTGCAACGCCCGAAAAACCGCTTCTAGCTCGGCGTAAGCCAAGCGATTCAGAGCATTACGTGCCTGCGGTCGACAAATGGTCACAACCGCCACGTGATCCGCAAGGTTCAATGTCATGGTGGTCAATTCAGGTAGGTTCATGGCGCACTCCAATTGATTGGATGAGACTTTGTTTATAGCCAAGTCACGTCCATTTGTCTAAGGAGCGGTTGTGGCAGGCGTCTTAGGTCACTCGTTGGTCTGAAACCCTGTCGCCGAGTCGCCTGAATTTCAAACCGGTTGCCTGGGTTACTCGAATCCCAGCCCCTGGGGCCGCTCAAACGATAATTGATGCGCCTCGGCAACGGCTTTTGACGTCAACTGACCTTGGTAGGTAGCAAGACCATTTCGAAGATGCCGATCGCTCTGTAACGCGCCTGTCACCCCTTGCTCAGCCAGCGCCAGCACAAAAGGCAAGGTTGCATGATTGAGTGCTGCGCTTGAGGTTTTAGGGACCGCGCCGGGCATATTCGCAACGCAGTAGTGCACCACGCCATGCTGCACGAAGTAAGGATCATCATGGGTCGTCGCATGAGAGGTTTCAAAGCAGCCACCCTGATCGATCGCCACATCGACGAGTACGGTGCCTTGTGACAGGGTTTGAACCATCTGCTCTGTGACCAGCTTCGGCGCTGAAGCACCCGGCACCAATACCGAACCGATGATTAAATCGGCATCTCGAACAGCCGCTTCAAGACCATCTTGGGTGGCATAACGAGTTTGCAATTGATGGCCATATTGCTCATCGAGCGCTCGTAGCACCGGTAAACTTTTATCAAAGACACTCACCCTGGCCCCAAGCCCAATGGCCATTGCCGCCGCATGCCGCCCCACGACGCCGCCGCCTAAGATGACAACGTTTGCCCGCTCAACACCCGGCACGCCGCCGAGCAAAATCCCTTTACCGCCGTGAGCGCGTTCAAGACACATCGCGCCGGCCTGAATCGACATCCGACCGGCAACCTCGGACATCGGCGCCAGAAGAGGGAGTCGATTGTTGTCGTCCGTCACGGTCTCATAAGCAATACAGCAGGCTTGGGATGCCAGTAAATCCTCGGTTTGCGCGCGATCCGGCGCGAGATGGAGATAGGTAAATAACGTGTGTCGCGCCGTCAAGAGCGCCCTTTCAGCGCTTTGCGGCTCTTTGACTTTCACCACAAGCTCGGCGGCATCAAAGACCGCTTCGGGCGAATCCAGAATCACGGCACCTGCTTGGATATAGTCCGTATCGGTAAATCCTGCGCCAATACCTGCACTCGTTTCAACGAATACCCGATGTCCTCGCTGGGTTAACTCTCTGACCGACGCCGGCAACAATCCGACACGGTACTCATGATTTTTGATTTCTTTTGGAATACCGATTTCCATATCGCCTCAGATTAAAGAACGGGTAGAGCCGAAATTATATCGATTATTGAAATGGCAAACTTACTGTTATTAGCGCTGTTTTTAGAGAATAATCGGCTTTAAAAGTGATAGAACAATAGAATTTATTTTATTATGCCTAATATAAAGACAAAATCTCTAGATCGAATTGACCTAAAAATCCTGCGCTTGCTGCAAGGTAATGCCCGCCTCACGCATACCGCGCTTGCCGAGGCCGTCGGCCTCAGCCACACGCCCTGCACCGAGCGGGTTCGAAACTTAGAGCAGCAAGATTTTATTCAGGGTTACCATGCCCGATTAAACCCATCTTTACTCAAACTTGGACTATTGGTGTTTGTCGAAATCACGCTCACCCGGACCTCAAGCGATGCCTTTGCGGCCTTCAGTGAAGCTGTCTTGCAGCTGCCCCAGGTTTTAGAGTGTCATTTGGTCTCTGGCAATTTTGATTACCTGATAAAAGCACGGGTTGCCGATATGACCGCGTATCGCAAGCTCCTAGGCGAAACATTGCTCACCTTACCAGGCGTCAGCGACTCCAGGACTTACGTGGTCATGGAAGAGGTTAAAGAGCAGAACAGCCTAACCGTGTAGTCCGCAACGGTTTTGGCGGCATTGACCGCCCCAGCGGATACTGCCGCAAAGACCTAAAAACCTGTGCTACCATCAAACGATTACTCGCCCTTAAGAGCCGATATGGAATTTTCAGACACCGTTAAAAGACGATCCTCGATTCGAGCCTTTACCAACACGCCCGTTTCAAACGCCCAAATTACCGCTTTACTGGATCTGGCAGCCCGGTCACCCTCCGGCGGCAATGTTCAACCTTGGCGGATTTTTGTCCTAAACGACGACGTTATGGCACGCTTCAAGCAAGCTGTTCAAGAAAACCCTTCTGCCGAGCAGCCCAGCTACGCCATCTATCCTGATCAATTAAAAGATCCTTACCGCACCGCACGATTTGAAGTCGGCGAAATGATGTACGCACTGCTCGATATTCCGCGGGATGATCGTGCTGGGCGCTTTGCGCGGTTAGCAGAAAATTATCAATTTTTCGGCGCGCCCGCTGCCATTTTTTGCTTTGTCGACCGCCAGATGGGGCCGCCCCAATGGTCTGACCTGGGCATGTTTTTACAGACCTTCATGCTTGCGGCAACCGATGCCGGCTTGGCAACCTGTGCCCAAGAAGCCTGGGCCATGAAACCCGAAACAGTGGCGCAGTTTGTCGGCGCGCCGGATGAGCTCATGCTTTTCTGTGGCGTTGCGATCGGACATGCGGATCCAACCGCCCCTGTCAACGGGCTCGTCAGCAAGCGTTTTTCGGTTGCTGAATTTACAACGTTTGTTTCTTAACGAGCTTAATTCACTTCATTAAGAGCCTACTGACTTAACACAGCAAAATGCCCAGTTCAGAAGCCTTTAGCGGTTCTGGTATAAGCCTTTAGCGGTTTTTAATAAAAGCCTTTAGCGGTTTTTTATAACACGCCTTAGCCGCTTTTGATTAAGCCCTGCCTTTTTTAATCTGAATCCGCCGCCCGCTTATCCGCCTGAACAGAACGTTGGTGGTGCTTTGACAGCGTCTGAGAAGCACCGCCCGACTCCGCGGTTGACACGGCCATTTCGAAATTTGATTCTCGAATTAGTGTCCCGAGGCTTGACAAAGTACTGTATTTATATACAGTACTTGTAAGGAATGAAAATACTTAGCCAAACCCGAACGAGCCCAAACAGCTCGCTATTTAACAGATCACTATTTAACAGGTCACTATTTATCAGAAATCAGAACGCATCAAGCAATGCGTGCAATATTGCCCAACCCGTTGCGTCCACGACAAAGAGCGCCGCGTCCAACACAATGCAGAGCCTGCAAACCCTATAGAGCAAGATACCCAACCACCGCCATGAACAAAATTACGCTGCCTTCCAACACGAACCAAGATCTTAACAACGTCAGCTCGGCAGCTTTACATCATGACGGCTTGAAGCCCCGTTCTGAGGCAATTAATAACTTACTTGCCGCACCAACACTGTGGCGCGCAAGTCATCACCAAAGCAGTCTTGATCATCAAACTGTGCTACCCAGCGGCTATCGACAGCTCGACAAAGCCCTACCCAATAACGGCTGGCCAACCCAGGGCGTCACAGAACTCCTGATCAAACAATCTGGCATCGGTGAATTACAAATATTATTACCCGCCTTGGCCAACCTAAGTCAGCGCCGTCCACACTGGATCGTGTGGATCTCGCCACCGCACTTGCCTTACGCACCCGCACTGTATGCGGCTGGGCTTCGCCTTGACCGCATATTGATCATCCAACCCAAAACAGCCAAAGAGGCCCTCTGGTCAGCAGAGCAATGCCTGAAATCACAGGCCTGCAGCGCTGTTTTAATGTGGCCGGAAAAAAATATCCGGCCACACGCAATCAGGCGACTGCAAGTCGCAAGTAAAACCAACCAGACTTGGCAACTGCTGTTTCGAGACCTTAACGCTCAACAAATGCCCTCTCCGGCCCCCTTAAGAATTGCGCTAACCGCCAGTGAGCACTTGCATAGCAAGCGAGCTCACCAGCATCAAGTTCGTGTTGAAGTCGTCAAGCGCGCCGGCGGCTGGGCCAGCCCGGCTTTTGATCTCACCTTACCCTTGGCATCGAACAGCACTGCCTTTAAGTCAATTACGGCCATCCCAGCCGTGCGTCCAACCGCCTCAAATACCAGCAGAGGTGCATTAACAGCCGTTATCTCGCCACACATCGATAAGCCCCTAGAGCCGCTCCCCAACGCAACCATACCCCAGGACACCCTCCACGCTTATAACCCGCTCGCTTAAAAACATGCGTAAAAAAGTCCAACCCAAACTATGGCTCTGCCTTTATCTGCCCAACCTTGCCCTTGAGGTTTTTTATCCAAGCGGACCAAAGCAATCGCTAAACGACGGCCTTAAACCGATTGCCATCATTCAACAGCAACGTATTGAAGCACTGTCCTATCACGCCGCAACGACCGGCCTTACGGTTGGCACCCTGGCCAGTCATGCCTACGCGTTATGCGAGAACTTGACCTGTATTGAGAGATCCCCGTCAAAAGAACGCCGTGCGCTTGAACAGATTGCACAATGGCTTTATGAGTTCACGCCCAATGTTTGCCCATATGGTGATCAGCACCTCATCCTTGAGGTTTCAAGTAGCTTAAAATTATTCTCCGGGCTCAATCACCTCAAACATCTTATTGAAGAAAAAACCATGCACCTTGGCTATTCACCCAAGCTTGGTGTTAGCCAGACGCCACTTGCTGCAAAAATTAGTGCCGAAATTGATTGCCCGGATAACCACCTGCAATCGCCAGGCGTTGCCTTAAAAGCCGTACAACTCATTCATTTACAACTGCCCCCCCCAAGCATTATGAAACTTGAAAAAATGGGCATTACGGTCTTGAAACAATTGACCGATCTGCCTCGCCACACTTTGAAAAAACGATTTGGTGATGCCTTCATCTATTATCTTGAGCGGTTGTTAGGCGAGCGAGCAGACCCTCAGGCGTTTATCAAGCCCGCACCAAAATTTGAGTCCGATATTTTTTTCATTAATACGATTGATAACCTGCAGTCGTTAATTTTTCCAATCAACCGCTTACTCAACGAGCTCAGTGATTTTTTAACCGCTCGTCAATTTCAGTTACAACATTTCAGTTTACGACTGAACTATCGAGGCCAACTAAAAAAAGCGCTATCGATCCATTTGGCGGCACCCGACAATGATCCTGACTTATTTCTAAAACTTTCTGAAATTAAGCTCAATCAAGTTCAAGCCGTGCAGACAGTCGATGAACTAAGCCTTCGAGCCGCAGACTTCTATCCTGCAAAACTAAAATCGAGTCAACTTTTTCGCTCAGCACTTCTGCCTGACACTGCAAGGATGGATCAAACAGCACAATCAAACCAAGCAGCCTTGGATCCTGAAGTCCTCAAGCAGGGCAACGATCTGCTGAATCTGCTACAACACCAACTCGAAACAACCGATTGCTTTGGTCTTCGTCTCGGTAACGACCACAGACCAGAGAAAGACTGGGCTCGAACAGATCTTGCGCAGCACTTTGAGCAAAAAATATCGAACGCCTTACCCAACTGGCCTGAACGTCCCACTTTTTTAATTGATCCCCCAAAACGGCTTCAAAAGCACTTAAACCCGCTACAACATCCTGACTTTGATTATATTAAAGGCCCTGAGCGGATTAATTCGGCTTGGTGGGATGGTGATGGTCAAAATCGAGACTACTATTTGTATCGATATCGGAAGCAAGTGGTTTATTGGATCTTTTATCGCGCGTTAACGCATCGCTGGTATCTCCACGGTTTATTCTCCTAAAGCGCTCAGCGCTGCGTCGACGACAGACCTTGTCACAGATCTTGTAAAGCCTAAGTGATCGAATAGAATGCACTGACGCAAAGGAGAAAAAACGATGACCGACCTTTATAGCATCACAGCAGACAGTATTACCGGCGACAGCATCTCGCTGTCTGAGTATCGCGACCAGGCCCTTTTAATCGTTAACCTGGCCAGCCAGTGAGGCCTTACCGGTCAGTACGCAGGTCTGCGTACCTTACACAACACAATCGATAATTTGACTGTTTTAGGATTCCCCTGTAACCAGTTCGGCGCCCAAGAACCCGCCAGCAACGATGAAATCCTTGCCTTCGCGAAGGATCGATTCGACGTAAACTTTCCCATGTTTGCAAAAATTGATGTCAACGGCGATCAAGCCGCGCCACTATACCAGTGGTTGAAAACGCAAATTCCGGGCGATATCGGCTGGAACTTTACGAAATACCTTGTTAACTCAAAAGGCGACGTCGTCAAACGTTTTGACCCTCAGGAAACACCCGAGGCGATCACTGGGGCGCTGGCTGATTTACTTTAGCAACCGGTTGACTGGGTTACGTGTTTCGTTTCTTCGGAGGAAGGCCCTTGCGGCGTTTTGATAACACTTGATCAATGCGAGTTAATCCGAATTGATCTGTCAGAGCCGATGACGCTTCGCCCAATACTCGGCTCATTCGAAAGGCACCAACCGAAAGATGACGGGATCGCTGTGTTTTTTTTTCGAAAAAAGCCATGATCCCAAATACCACTGAGGCCTAAGCCAACTCCAATAAAAAGCAGTCCAACTATCCTGTCATCCGAGGCGTCAATGCGCGATCCCATCAGCCCCCCTCCTGCCGAGCGTCGCATGACCTTGTTTGGTAGAAATACCGCCATCGAGGTTTTGGGCGACCCATCTATTGTGACCTACCGGGTGCACCTCGCACACTCAAACCGCCCAGGGCCCGCGATCAATGAAATTCTTTCGCTGTGCAAGCAACGCTCGATTCCCGTTAAGCTGCATGACAAGCAAGCGCTTTCCCGGATCTCCAAAAATGGCCGCCAAGATCAAGGCGTTGCACTCGATATCGCAACCCCCCATCATCAACAACTAGACGCCTTTTTAAAGGACACAGAGCATGGTTTGACTGAGGCAGGCTGTGAACTGCTGCTGCTCGATGGCATTACCAACCCTCAAAACCTTGGCATGATTATTCGAAGCCTTGCCGCCTCTAAGATGCAGGGCCTTGTCTTACCCCAAAGAGGTTGTGCTCGTTTAGATCCACTGGTTTATAAGGCCAGTGCGGGTTGCATCCCCAAAGCCAGAATCCTTGACTGTGCCACCGTTGAAGATGCCATTAGATTGCTTAAAAGCGCACAGTTCAAATTACTCGGCCTGACGGGTCGGGGCCATGAGACCTTATCCTGCGCTGACACGGCGCGTCGTAAAGTCTTTTTGCTGGGAAACGAAAGCGAGGGGCTGTCTGATGCGACCTTAAAGGCTTGTGACCACCACGTGGTGATCCCGATGCAAAACGACGTCGAGTCTTTAAACGTTGCCGTCACGGCTGGCATCATCGCATTTAGAACGCGGGGTTAGCCCCTAAAGAGATGCTTTCGGTTAGAATACGCTGATATCCGATACACTTTTCTTGTAATATACCGTCACCTTAGGATACTCCCCACGCTATGAAACGCACGCTTCTTTTGACCGCCTACTTCGCCTGTTTAGTTTTAACAATCGGTTGTGGTGAGGACCCTGGCTTTGACAAGTTTGCACCTAGCCCGTCTGGCTCAATTCGCTTTGTGAATGCTGTAACCGATGCACCCTCTTTAGTCGTTGAGTTTGGTACTCAATCCATTGGCAACACGCCTTTTGGGCAATTCAGTAGCATTACTTCGGTGATTCCTGGTTTAGAGCGGAACACCCAAATCAGTTATGTAAAAGATAACCAACTAGAGGTCATCGCGAACTTGTCGGTATTGGTCCCTGAAGATCAACTAAAAACCCTGGTCCTGACTGGCACCATGGCCAATCCTACCGTGATCGAAGTGCTTGAAGACCTTTCTGTCCCAGCCGATACCGACACCACCACAACGCTACGAATTGCCAATGCGGCAGGTACTTTAAATGACACCATCGTGCTAACCATTTTTGATTCAACCGCAACCGAAACACCGATTGCTGAACTCCTGGTCGAGCCTGGCGAAGTCAGCGAAACCCTCACCGTAGAGAGCACCGCAACGTTATCAATTCAGGCGACCAATTCCACTGGAGACGTCATCTGGGCCTCTGATGATTTTTTGGTCACCACCGGCATCCGCCCCATTATCGTATTGCTTGACACGTTTGGCCCGAGTCCAAGCCAAAGCCCAATTCAGGGGCTATATGCCACCATCAACGGCACTTTCGGCTTTCCAAATGAAACGTTCACAGCCAGCGTCCGCGTTTTGAACGCAGTGCCCGATCAAACCTCGATTGACCTGTATCAACGCTCGGCCCAGTCATCAACACCCGGAGTCGTTAGCATCGAAGCCGAGGCCGCTGCGAGTTCAGGCAGCTATACCGTCTCAGTTCAGCAGCTGGCAATCCCAGAAATTTATCAAACGAGCGCCAGTTTTGAAGCAAGCACCACGAAAATTGGAACCGGCACACTCGTCATGACAAATGGCTTTACAACCACCAATGTTTTGATTGATGAGGACAACTCTAGCGTTGAAGGCATCACGACGGCTATCAACACGGCTGATAATGGAGATGCAACCGCCACCGTCATAACAGACGCCGATGGTCAAATTTATCTGCAGATCACAACCCTTGACTATCAAGAAAGCAATCAGCTAACCATTGTGGTTGACGACGATGATGACAATGATTCGGACGCTTCAGGCCTATCGCAACTAGCAACGGCTCAATTGAGCGTTGTCACCGAAGCTGTCAACGCAATCATCACAGTCAATGGCGTTAGCTCTGAACGAGCAACAAACGCAATCAAAGATGTTATCGATGACGTCACACTCTTTCTTTTGGGACTCTCCCCAGTTGATACTGAGGTTGAGGTTGAAATCACCCAGCAATCTTTGGTGGTTGAAGATCTTTTGTATTCAGACGTTTCGCCCTACTTCACCACCACAACGGGCAGCGTCGTTTTTACTGCGACCATCGCGAACGATCCAAGCACCGAGCTCTTCAGTGATCGCTTTGCAGTGGAGAAAAATCAACATTATATGCTGGCGGTCAGCGGAACCGGCGACGAGGTTGCTGCCGGAATCACTGCGGAGGCGTACAGACCTGTTGCAACTGAATCGCGCTTCTCGATATTGCATGCCGCGCCATCAGCTTCAGAGCTTGACGTTTACGTGCTCAAAAGTGATGCAAACCTGAAGCGACAGTAATCCGACAGGTAACAATATCGTGCCATTGGTGACCGGCCAGTTCGGGCTAGCGCCAGAAACCTACAATCTCACCATCACTGAAGCGGAGAGCAAGACTGTACTTGCCGGACCTGAAAGCATTGACGCGACTGCAAATGGCTTTTCCCGCTATATTGTGCTGGATGCCGAAGGTGGTGGCGTCCCGCTGCAATTGATTCAGCTCGACGACTAGCACTGATCGGGCTCGAGTAGCACCTTGAAGTACTTAGGCTCTTTAGCAGCCTCCAATGCCGAATCAATCGCAGAGAACGGATAGCAAACCGATAAAGGTGCGCTCAGATGACCCGCGCCCAACCAAGCCAGGGCCTTATCCATCGGCCCGCAGCGCGAGCCTAATACAGTCAATTCTTTTACCATAATCGGACTCAAATCAACCCCAACAGCGTCGGTCAGCGTGCTCTTCAAGACCAATATGGCTTGTGGTGTTGCAGCGTGCAACGCTGTTGTAAGACCGGAGGACGACCCCGAGCAGTCCACAAGCCAACCAAAAGAATCCGGTTGAATACTGGTCACGACTTGAATGCTTTTATTTTGAAGGTGCGCCGCTCGCGCTCGGCTGCGCACCAAGATGGTAACCTTGCAATCAACGCTTGCCAGCACTTCTGCAACCAAAAGCCCTAACCGGCCAGCACCAATCACCAGGACTCGACTGGGCAAAGGTTTTGGCATTTGCTCAATAATTTCGAGCGCAGCTGCCACCGGTTCAGCCAGCACTGCAAGCCCATCCGGCAGGCGCTCATCGACCGTAATTAAATTTTTATTCGGCACCGAAAGAAACTGCGCGAAGGCACCAGCACGCTGATGAATACCGATGACGACGCGCTCGGCGCAATGACGATGCGCGCCCGCTTGGCAGCGCAGGCACTGCCCGCAGCCTAAATTGATATCCGCAACAACACGCTGCCCCGAGAGCGCCCCCGAGACCACCCGTCCAATAAATTCATGCCCGGGAATACCATCAAAATCATAGTATCCACGAGCCAATTCCAGATCCGTACCACAAATTCCCGCGACCTGGACAGCAACCAATGACTCATCCAAACCAATAACCGGGTCTAGCAGGTCGGATTTAAACGCCCAGGATCCTTTTGATAACCAAAGTCCTTGCATGTGGCTCCCTGAAACCTTTTATCCAAATTCTTTACCGCAAGTCCGCGCAGGACGATCATGTTATGCAGTAGTCTACCGCAGCGACAGAGAATTTCCTTTGCTGCGGCCTTGGTTTATTCTTGCAGCTCATCCGCTGAGGAACCGTTTATGACATCACAAGCCTCCGAATCTTGGTCCGAACGACGTCTCTCGGCTGCCTTGGGCGCAGAAATTACCGGACTTCAACTCAGCGCAGCCGATTCAGAAGACATTCAGCGAATTAAAGCTCTACTGCTCGAGCATCAGGTTTTATTCTTCCCCGGGCAGAACCTCTCAGTCGATGAGCACGTAACCCTCGGCCGACATTTTGGCGCCCTAGAAGATCACCCCAACCTCGGCAAGGATGAAAACACACCTGCCTCGATTTTTCGTTTGACCGCAAGCAAAGGGGGCATCGCAGATGAATGGCACACCGATATCACATTTCAAGAACATCCGGCAAAAATGTCGATATTGAATATGAAGCAATGTCCGGCGGTGGGCGGCGACACCATGTGGACCAATCTTTATCGAGCCTACGATGCCCTGTCAGAGCCCATGCAAACCTTATGTCGAAGTCTCAGCGCCCTACATGACGCGCATCCCCACAATCACCCAGAACAAACCGCCGTGCACCCGGTCGTTCGCGTTCATCCTGAAACCGGGCTGCCGGTGCTTTATGTTAACGAGCATTTCACCCGGCGCATTGTTGAAATGTCGGCGACAGAAAGCGACATGCTGCTGAATTACTTAACACGATTCGTTGCCAGCCCACGTTTTACTGTGCGCTACCAATGGCAGCCCGGCACGATTTGCATGTGGGACAACCGTTGCACGCAGCACTTTGTACTCAACGACTTTGAAGGCGAACGGGTGATTGAACGGGTCACAATCATGGGCGATGAAGTGCACCCTTTCGAGGAATCGACCCTCTCCCCCTACGTCAGAGACGGCGCGCTTTCAGCAACCAGCCGGCATGATCGCCAGCTCTACTTTCATCTTCATCCGACGCCTTCTTGATCACAAACACAACGCGCTCCGGCGCCGCGGCCTCTGCAACCAACGACCGATCCTGTTTTATTGTTCAAAATTGGTGCTGAACGTCGCAGCACTTTGCGTCGCAGGCGACGCTTCCAAGCTAACAGGCTTGCCCAACAGGGCCCTTTCTGGATGTACCTTGATGGAAAACCGGGATTCAGGGCGATCAAATCCATTTAAATTAGCCGGGAATGGTCTTGACGGATATCATATCCCAACGACTTTAGGCAAAATTGCCGGGTGCGCCGTTTAAAAAGAAGGAACAAGCGATGAAAGATGAATTCGACGATATTGGTGGGCACATCAGTAAAGAGACCGATAATTACACGGTCAAGGATAATTATGTTGGCGAAAACCTACTGCTCAGTAGCACCCACCTTTTTCCCGGTAAACAAACCGCCGGGCACAAGCACCTTCTGCAAGATGAAATTTTCTTTTTTACCCAAGGCTCCGGTGAGATGTATCTAAGGCATCCTGATGAAGGTCAGGGCGAGCAAGAAGAGCTCTACGAGGTCAATGCCCAAGATATTGTCACCGTCCAGGCCGGCGTCTTTCATCGCGTACACAATAAGGGTAAAACAAAATTAAAGTATCTCCGCGTCATGAACCGACCCTAACGCGAGCACTATGATCGCGTCTGGTATTCCGATAGGCACTCGGTACTGTTTTATTGTGGCCGATTGCAAGCATCACAGCACATCGTCCGACCGCCCTTCAAAACACGGCCCGCATTCGCTTCAAACAACTCAAACTAAAAGGCGTCTCTATTTTTTAGTCCTGACAGAGACTTACAGTAATACGCCGGTCGAAGGGGTGCCTTACCAACGCCGACAGCGCGGATGCCGCAATGTGCCAGGATCAATCTAGGTTCCTGGCGCGGCTGGAAAGATAGGGCGCAGCAGATAAGAACACTGGTTCTTTGAGGGGTTTGGGTTCAGCAGGGCGAAGTCACCCCGAGCTAGGTCGCGCTCAGCAGCTTCAGCCCCTACCCTTACGCCCCATCTAAAACACTTTTTTACAATGCTGTCAGCTGTACCTTGCAACTAACCGGCGATCAAAACCAAACGAAAACCTAAAAATATCGAGGTGTTAAGCATTAATACGCGATCTCCCAGACCCAAAATGTGATCTGTTGACCACGATGCATTAGAATAATGAGAACAACCGACGAAAGAATTAAACCATGCGCTTTTTATCATCATTGAATAAACGTGATAAATTATTGTTGGTCACCCTACTGCTTTGCACGTCAGCTTGTCTGCTCTCGCTCCTTATTCCACAAGCCCAACTCAGTGACCTTTACCATACCAGCGGCTTTTACTTGTTATTCGCAAGCTTTGTCTATTGGGCATATTTAAGCCTGCCGAGGCGCTTCAGTAATACAGCGTTGCTGTTATTTATCCGACAACACGGCTGGGTTTTATTGCTTTTCATTGCCGTGGTTGCTTTGATGTTTTTAGTCAGCCCCCTTCAATTTCGAGTCCTGGCTGATGAAACCAATTTGCTCGGCGTTGCTAATAGCATGTATCAAGAACATAGTTTCGCGAACCGAACATCGGCCCTTTATTACTTTAATCAGCAGCAAAAACTCGATTCAGAATGGGGTATTCGACCCAATTTTTTTCCTTTTTTAATCTACGTTATGCATAGCCTCAAAGGCTATAGCGCCTACAACGGCTTTATCGTTAATGCCATTGCCGCAGTCACTTGTTTATGGACATTTTACTGGCTGCTGTCTCGCTTTTTTCAAACCAGCCTAGCAATACTCGGCGCAATTACTCTTGCCGCTTTTCCGGTTTTTGTCTTGTGGGCAACCTCAAGCGGCTTTGAAATTGTTAACCTTGCGTTAGCACTAACTGCCTTTTGCTGGTTCTACCAATATCAGCGACACCAAGATGGCTATCATTTAGAGCGCTTGGCGCTTACCCTCGTTTTGTTAGCTCAAACCCGTTATGAATCAGCCGTGTTCGTGTTCACGTTGGGCCTCTCGATTGTTCTGATGTTACGGCCACAAGACCTTTCAAAAATATCATTCAGAATTTTATTAGCACCATTTTTTTTCCTCCCGATCGCTTGGCAACGATTTATCAAAACTGACAAAAGCGATTATCAAGTCATTGGAGAAGACGCCCTATTCAGTATTGATTATTGGCTAAAGCATATCGAGCTAGCCTGGCTATATTTTACGACCGATAAAGAATTGTATGGCACCATTAGTATTATCTTTTACCTAGCCATAGCAGGCTTGGTTTTTGCGCTGGCTCAGATAGCTTATCAACGTAAAGCGCTCGAGGCACCAACCAAAGCGGTGTTGATTGCATCGGCTCTGACAATCGCAGCTCTAATTGCCGTTATTTTTTCATATTTTTGGGGCAATTTAATCGCCGCTTTTACCATTCGGTTGGGCATCATTTTTTTACCTTTTATTATTGCTTTGGCCATCTATGCGCTAGAGAGAATTATCAGCACGACATCGTTAAAACGCGAAAATTCTACGAAATTTTTTCTAGTAATCGGCTTTAGTTTATGTCTTTTTTACTGGCCTATCGCAGGTAAAAACGAAGCGACTCAAACGCTAACCTTGAATAGGCAATACCAAGCCCTCTTAACCTACATACAAGAACATCATCAAACAAAAAATATTTTAATCGTGACCGACAGGCCGGGTATGTATAGCGTTCATCATTGGGGCGCTGTTGACTTTAATTACGCCAACAAGAATCACGCGCGCATCAAAAGAGATTTCGATCGCCGACTTTATCAAGATGTTTTGGTTCTGCAGCTGATTGATTATGCAAGCGGGGACGCAATCAAAGGGACGCGCCTCACTGCCGATTTTAGTATGGAAGTAGTATTTGAGGCACAATTCAGTGCGACCGCCAAAATGCGAATTTCTAGGTTGAAATAAAGGGCAGAGGCCCTCCAAGCAGGCTTCGCTGAGCTTTTGGTCGAAGAACCTGCCATTGGATGTCTTCAATCAGTTTGGAGCGACCAGCGGCTATTCTGAGCGTCATCTACTTCTATATTCGGTCTTAAAATGGATTGCAGGATACCTGTTCGCAGCAAATTTTATTGGGCTGTCGAGTCAGAAAATTCAAACACAATTCGTAACGCTAACCAGACGTTCAAATCTAATGTGCAGGCCTAATACTGCATTAAACCTGCGGTTTTCTTTGAGAGCAGCTCGGATCACAGTTCATTTTGCAGCGGCTTTCATTTAGCACCACATCGCTCGAAAATAAATATAGTTCACAAAGGTTGGTTGCATCTAGTCACCGATGCCTAGCATGGCTTTCCTAATGCGGCACACTCTCCTATTATGAGGCCTCGCTTGATATAAGGAGTACGACAAGTGGTTTCCCCTCTCGACGATATTTTAGTGATTGAAATCGACAACTGGATGGCCTCGCCGAGTGCTGGGGCAATTTTGGCCGACCTCGGCGCCCGCGTCATCAAGATTGAGCCGCCCAGTGGAGATCCCATGCGCAATATGGGTCGCGCACCCAAAATTGACAGTCCTTTAAAAGCCTTTGACTTCCAATTTGATGTCGATAATCGCGGTAAAGAATCGCTGGTGGTAGATCTGACGCAGCCCGAGGGTATCGCGGTGGTTCAGCATTTATGTGCCAAGGCGCAGATTTTCATGTGCAACCTGCTCCTTGAACGGCAACAAAAATATCAGCTGGATCCAGAGACCTTGTTTTCTGTTAATCCGACCTTGGTCCATGCAACGCTCACAGGCTATGGCACGACCGGACCAGATGCTTGGCGGCCTGGCTACGATGTGACCGCTTTTTTTGGTCGATCCGGCCTTTATGATGCAATGCGCGAGGGTGATGACGGCATTGTGCCCCAAGCACGACCTGCACAAGGTGACCACACCACGGGCCTGGCCTTCGTCGCGGGCATTCTGGCCGCGCTAAGACAAGCAGAGCGGTCCGGAACGGGCCAGACCATCGAGACTTCACTGTTTGAAACAGCCGTTTGGACCCAAGCTTCAGATTACGCAACGACCGCCATGGATTCGGCGCCCGTTCGGCGACGCGCCCGACCCAATATGCTGACACCGACCGCCAACCGATACCCCTGCGGAGACGGCCAATGGGTTGTTTTCAATATGCCGGGCGCAGGCCAATGGCTTGATTTCTGTCGGGCACTCGGTCTTGAGCATTGGCTCACTGAAGAAAAGTACGCAACCCCAAAAGGCCGATACGACAATATGCCCGAGCTCACCCGAGGCGTTGACGAGGCCTTAGCGTCAAAAAGCCGGGATGAATGGGGCAAGATATTTGATGCCGCGGGCCTTATTTGGGGGCCGGTCCTAGGCCTTCATGAGGTCCCGCAAGATCCCCAAGCCCAGGCAATCAATCTGTTTCCGACCGTTAACGACGCAATTCACGGCGACTATTCAACGGTCGGGATTCCCATGCGGTTTTCCAAAACACCCGTTGGACCCAAGCGCGCCGCGCCTGCCCTCGGTCAACATTCCAAGGCAATCCTGCAAGAGTTTGATTTTACACCAGCTGAGATCACGACCTTGTCTCAACAGGGCGTGATTCAAGCCGATGACTGAGCAGCCGATTCGTCCAGCCGCAACGGTCATTATTGCCCGCGCAGCAGCGCCGCAATACGAGATCCTAATGCTGCGCCGAACCAATGCCGCTGTTTTTGCCGGCGGCATGTATGTCTTTCCGGGCGGTAAAATTGACGAAGCCGATGCCGACCCAGAACTGATCAACTATTTCAGTCCGCTGGGTGCGCCACAGCTTCGGCAGCAAAAAGCCCTTGGAGATGCCTGGCAATCCTGTTGGGTTGCTGGGATTCGCGAGACCTTCGAAGAATCGGGGATTTTACTCGCCTATACTCAAGACGGCGCGCTGGCCGATACTCGGGATATGGACCTGGATCAAGCTCGCACCGAGATGCACAACGGCGACTTAACCCTCAAAGCGCTCTGCGCTCGCGAGCAGTTAACCCTCGCTGTTGATCAGATACACTACTTCAACCGCTGGGTCACGCCAGCCGGCAGACCACGACGATTTGATACGCGGTTTTTTATTACCGCAGCGCCACAAAAGCAGTTGCACCGACACGATGGCGCCGAGACGACTGAAAGCCTGTGGATTTCACCTGCGGAAGCTTTAAACAGAAATAGTCGCGATGACTTCGGCATGATGACGGTGACCATCAAACAACTCGAAACCTTAAATCAATTTCAATCGCTCAAAAGTTTGTTGACGATGGCCAGCAGCCAAACAGATTTCCCTTACTACGCACCATCACTACCAGCTGCGCGACCAACCAGCAGTTAATCACGCCCTATTACTTGTTCACGGGAGCGCCACCATGATCACAACGAACACCACAACCTTCGTCGTCGAGCAGCACGTTGCCTGGATTACCCTCAATCGACCAGAGAGCCTCAATGCACTGGACCCCGAATTACGATGGCAATTGTCACAACATCTTGATGACGTCGAAACCAATGAGGATATCTGGCTCGCAGTCATTACCGGTGCCGGCGATAAAGCCTTCTGCGCAGGCGCCGATCTCAAAGCCCGCGCGCTATTGAACACCGCGTCCACTGCGCAACTCGATGCTATCAAGGCCTATGAACAAGACACGCGTCATATTATCGAGCGCTGGCACTTTCCAAAGCCGCTGATTGCGATGGTTAATGGTTATGCGCTTGGCGGCGGGCTAGAAGTCGCTATGGCTTGTGATCTGATCATCGCGGCGGATCACGCTACATTTGGCTTACCCGAGCCAACCCGCGGCTTAATCGCTGGCAGTGCGGGGGTTCACCGGCTGCCCCGCCAGATCGGGTTAAAACCCGCGATGGGTTACCTACTCACGGGCCGGCACTTCTCTGCACAGCGCGCTTATGAACTCGGACTCATTAATGAGGTGGTGCCCAAAGCTAAATTGCTTGAGACCGTTCAAGGCTATGTCGACGACATGCTTCGTTGTGCGCCCTTGGCGGTTCGCGCTACAAAGGCCTGCGCGATGCAAGGACTTGATCATCCGCTGCACGCGGCCTTTGAGAAGACTTACCCAGAAGAGCAGCTCCGACGTAACAGTGCAGACGCTTTGGAAGGACCCCGCGCCTTTGCGGAGAAAAGAACGCCGGTTTGGCAGGGCCGATAAACCTTAACCGGCGCTATCAGGGTCTCACGGCGTTAACTTTCGTAAAACTGCTGGCAATCCAATCGTTGGCGCGGCAGCAAGGCTGTTTTCTCATAAACGCCTGCCAACGTTACGGTGGCGCTTGCAGTCGCTTTTTCCGCGCTCGCTCGCATCAGCTACGGCAGACAGTTTTGCTGGATGGCTTTCCAGTTTGACACAGCGCCGATCTCATTCCTCAAGATGAGGTTACCGCTTGTGGTGGAGCCGGACAGTATCGTCTTTTGTGTTGTGGTTTCATTGGCGCTGTTCATAGCGGATTCTTAAAACGGGTCAGTGGACAGATGGGTGCCCGGCTGAGGCATATTAGTCGTGATAGTCTGCACTGCCCGCGACGCCATGGCTGTGGCCGTGGGAGAGTTCCTCCGCGGTCGCTGTGCGCACGGTTTGGATTGCAAGCTCAAAGGTTAAGGTTTTACCCGCATAGGGGTGATTACTATCCAGATCGACATTAAAGCGACCAACCTTTACCACCACCGCATCGCGCGCGCCGTCTTTGGTATTCACTCGGACTAAGCTGCCGGGTTGAATCCGCTTGGGCGGCTTGACCAAATACTTGATTGGCACTCGATCAACCGCACCCTCTTGCCGAGCACCATACGCTTGCTCTGGCGTTAAGGTTACAGCAAGCTGCTCTCCTTCGGCTTTACCAGCGAGCGCAGCTTCAAGCGCGGGTAGAATATTGCGATGCCCATGGAGATACACCATGGGCGCGCCCGGCGCATTGTGCTCAAGCACATCGCCTGCTTCATTTAATACTCTGTAGTCCATGACGACTACTTGTCCAGATTCAATCTTCATCCTGGGTCTCCTTTTCGCCTTCGGCTCATCGGGTTGATCTTACCGCGTGCTGCTGACAATAACGGTCAAGCACCGCCGCAAATTTTTGACGATCTTTATTGGAAAGCGGCGCAGGACCCTCGCTTTGAACCCCGCTTGCACGGAGCGTCTCCATAAAATCGCGCATCGTTAACCTCGCCTTGATCGTCTCCGGTGAGTAAACCTCACCTCGAGGACTGACGACCTCAGCGCCTAATTCAACCAATTCCGAGGCCAACGGAATATCCTGAGTAACAACCAAATCACCTGAGGCAACTTCTCGCAGCAATCGATGGTCTGCAACATCAAAGCCCTGCGGCACCTGAATAAAGTGAATTTGATCGCTCGGCGGCACCCGCATGGGATGATTTGCAATCAAGGTTACCTTGATCCCCGTTCGCTCAGCCGCCTTAAAAAGAGTTTCCTTGATGGGCACCGGGCAAGCATCTGCATCGACCCAAATGGCAACGTCGGGCGAGCCAATCACCCTAAGCGGGATCCGCTAAACGAAGCAATTGTTTGCCTTGATTTTGCCCTGAGAACAACCGTTGCAGGGTGGCAGGAATGGCATCAAAGCCTTCTTGCACATCTTCAAGGTGAATAATTTTTCCAGACTGGTACCAAGGAACCATATCCGCCAGGAACTCCGCCATTCGACTCAAATAATCGATGACAATGAAGCCTTCCATTCGTGATCGAGTAATCACAAGGTTCATAATGTTTTTTGGACCCGGCACCGGCGTCACCGCGTTATAACCGGCAATGCCACCACACAGGATGACGCGCGCATTCAGCGCGAGGTGATCTAACGCCGCCTCTAAAATATCACCACCCACATTATCGAAAAAGATATTGATCCGGTTTGGGCAGAGCCGTTGAACGCCTGCGGCAACAGACTCGTTCTTGTAATCGATCGCTGCGTCAAATCCGGCTTCTTCGACTAACCATCGACATTTCTCGGGACCACCTGCAATGCCAATTACCCGAGCGCCTTTGATTTTCGCAATTTGCCCAACCACTTGTCCGGTCGCACCGGCCGCGCCCGACACCAAGATGGTATCGCCCGGTTTCGGCGCACTTAAATCCAGTAGACCAAAATAAGCGGTGAGACCGGTGGTTCCAAAAACCCCAAGCGCCTGCTGGGGCGTGATGCCCGCGGGCAACTTGCTCAAGCCCACGCCGCCATCGCTGATAAAGTATTCTTGCCAGCCCCCAAGCCCTTGCACCAGATCTCCGACGGAGAAATCGGATGCTTGAGATGACACCACTTGTCCGACGGTGCTGGCGCGCATGACTTCACCGATCGCAACTGGCGGCATGTAACTTTCGGTGTCATTAACCCACCCTCGTTGGGTTGGATCGAAAGACAAGTAAAGGTTCTTGACCAAAACTTGCCCGGCGGCGAGATCCGGCACAACCGCCTCCCCGCGCTCGAAATGTTCTGGTCCAATCAGTCCTTCTGGACGTGACGCTAAACGCCATTGTTGATTTTTCATACGACTTCCTTTGTTGAATTGAAGAAAACGCGCCTTAAAACTGCGTTGACTGGATTTGACCTGACTCGCCTACCTATTGTTTGAACCGGCCGACAAGGGGCGAGGCTTGCTGGCACTCAAGGCGCTTAGTTTGAAAATGCTGAAGGTTTCTTGTGGTAGCTCAAATAGTAATGTCGACGGCAAACCGAAACGTAATTGGCATTACCCCCAATGGCAACCTGAGCCCCTTGCGTTATGACATCTCCGGCCTCATCCAATCGAAGCACCATCGTTGCTTTACGACCACAGTGACAGATCGCTTTGAGTTCCTTAAGGTTATCCGCCCAAGCAAGCAGGTACTGACTGCCTTCAAAAGGCTCGCCCTGAAAGTCTGTCCTCAAGCCATAAGCCAGCACCGGGATATCAATTTCATCGCAGACCTGACCCAATTGATAAACCTGAGCCTTCGATAAAAATTGCGCCTCATCCACCATCACACAATGAACAACCTGTTGGGAGCGTTTCTGGGTCACCAGTTCGAACAAATCTTCGTCTTTGGCGAACCCAGTTGCGGGCGCAGAGATCCCAATTCTGGAAGTGATTTGGTTTTCACCATAACGATCATCCAACGCTGGGCAGAGTAATAAAGTGCTCAACCCCCGTTCCTGGTAGTTGTAACTCGACTGTAATAAAGACGCCGATTTGCCCGCATTCATGGATGAATAATAAAAGTAGAGTTTCGCCATGATTCCTCAAATTCTGCCAAGCCCACTCGGCGCACAACACCATAATCTAATGGCTCGGCCCTATCCACCGAAGGCCATCAATATAACAAATCAAGCGGGCATCTCAACCAAAGATCCAAGACCCGCCGACCGCATTCAACCACCCAACAGCGCCGAGTACTTTTCCGAGCGCTGAATCAGAATTGGGGTGGTTTTCTGCTCCATAATACTGTATATTTATACAGTATAACTTGCATCGTGCGGTTTACACCAACCGCTCATCCAGTCTCTTTTGGGAAACCGGTATGGGGAAAATGGTATGGGAAAAATGGTATGAGAAAAACGATGTTAGAAAAACTGTTTTGAACAGGCTGTTTTGGAAAGCCTGTTTTGGAAAAGCAGTTTTGGAAAAGACAGTTTTGGAAAAGGCAGTTTTGAAAAGATTCTTTTGAACAGACGCTTTTGAACAGACACTTTTGGACAGCCTTTTTTGTATGGCCTCCAAGAAGGTCTCTGTAGCCGGTGCTAGGTTGCTCATTCGAGCATCCCAAACTCACCCGCACAGCGCAATCTGGGCGGCGCAATCAAACCACAAACATTTAAGACTGTAACCTGAAGCAAATGACACCGGATGCTCGACCCTTAACAGCAAACACCGTGCATCAACCTTCTCCGGTAGGCCCACCGCTCGCAGCCTATGCGGAACTGCATTGCCTGACAAATTTTAGCTTTTTAAGAGGCGCCTCGCATCCAGAGGAATTGGTTGAGCGCGCCTCTGTACTCGGCTATACCGCGCTGGCCATTACCGATGAATGCTCTATGGCAGGTGTTGTCAAAGCCCACATCGCAGCCAAACGATGTCAGCTAAAACTCATTATCGGTAACGAACTCACCTTAGAGGATGGCACTAAGATCATCCTTCTCGCAAAGAATCGCCAAGGCTATGGTGAACTCTGTCAAATCATCACCTTGGCCCGAAGGCGGTCTAAGAAAGGCCAATACCAGGTAGCCTTGGGCGACTTCAAGGGTTCAACCGCCCATCTCATTGCGATCTGGATACCCCAACATCAGGAACAACTTGAACCCAGTGATCGCCCAAGTGCATTAAAAGCCCTCTTTGATGACCGGCTTTGGCTTGGTGCTGTAAGAACGCTCGACGGCTTCGATCATGTCCGAACACAAAACTTACAAGCCATCGCATCCACACACACCCTGCCCATCGTTGCTTGTGGTGATATTCAAATGCATGAGCGCACCCGAAAACCGTTGCTCGATACCCTTTGCGCGATTCGCAATGGCTGCTCAGTTCAATCTGCCGGTCGATTATTACAAAGCAACGCCGAGCGCTATCTCAAAACCCGCGCTGAATTGGCCGAACTCTACCCTGAACAGTGGCTGGCCAATACTCGCAACATCGCTAAGGCCTGCACCTTCTCACTCGATGAACTCCGCTATGAATACCCGAAAGAGCTGGTGCCAGCGCATCAAACACCGGCATCTTATCTATCGAGCCTAACCTGGGCTGGCGCCAATGAACGTTGGCCCTGCGGCATACCCGACAGGGTTGCCGTACAAATTAAAAAAGAATTAGATCTGATTAACGAGCTCAATTATGAGTACTACTTCCTGACGGTTTTCGACATCGTTCGGTTTGCTAAATCACGCGATATTTTATGTCAGGGACGAGGCTCCGCTGCCAACAGCGCCGTTTGTTACTGCTTAGAAATTACCGAGGTTAACCCAGCTCAAATGAACTTATTGTTCGAACGCTTTATTTCTAAAGAGCGGGATGAGCCACCGGATATTGATGTCGACTTTGAAAATGCTCGCCGAGAAGAAGTGATTCAATATTTGTATAAAAAATACACCCGCGATCGGGCGGCTCTTGCGGCAACCATCGTTACCTACAGACCGAAAAGCGCCATCCGAGATGTTGGCAAAGCCCTTGGCCTTGATCAATCTTTGGTTGAGAAAATTGCGAGCAAATTGTCTTGGTGGGATCAAAAAACAAGCCTGCTTGAACGATTCGAAGAAGCCGGTGTACATCACGACAACCCAGTCATCAACCAATACATTGCTCTGGTTGAGACGCTGCTCGGCTTTCCCAGACACCTCTCGCAACACGTAGGCGGGTTTGTGATTTCAAGCGGTCCGTTATCCCAGTTAGTACCAATTGAAAATGCCGCTATGCCTGACAGAACCATCATCCAGTGGGACAAAAATGACCTTGAAGCACTGGGGCTGTTAAAAATAGATATCCTCGCGCTTGGCATGCTGACTGCCATCAGAAAATCAATCGACTTGATTAATCAAATCAGACCTCAAGCTCTGACAGTTGCTCGCATTCCGAAGGAAGATAGTGCGACCTACAAAATGCTCCAACGCGGTGACAGCATTGGGGTTTTTCAAGTCGAATCGCGAGCCCAGATGGCCATGTTGCCAAGGTTGCAACCCGCCACTTATTACGACCTGGTCATTCAAGTGGCCATTGTTCGGCCAGGCCCAATCCAAGGCAAAATGGTTCATCCTTATCTAAAAAGACGCCAAGGCGAAGAACCTGTTACCTATGCCAATGATGCTGTTAAGTCTGTTTTAGAAAGGACCTTAGGCGTGCCTATTTTCCAAGAACAGGTCATCAAACTTGCGGTTGTTGCCGCCGGCTTTACACCCGGCGAAGCAGATCAATTACGCCGCGCAATGGCCGCCTGGAAACGCAAAGGCGGACTAAATCACTTTGGCGACAAACTCATTCAAGGCATGCTTGATCGGGGACATGATCTCGCATTTGCCGAGCGCTTATTTGAACAGATTAAAGGATTCGGTGACTACGGTTTTCCAGAATCCCATGCTGCAAGCTTTGCCTTGCTGGTTTACCTTTCCGCCTGGTTAAAATGCCATGAGCCCGCCGCCTTTTACTGCGGGTTACTCAATAGCCAACCTATGGGCTTCTACAGCCCATCACAGCTCATTCAAGATGCGCGTCGTCACCAGATTGAGGTCCGAGCCGTTGATGTGCAGTCAAGTCATTGGGAGAGCACTTTAGAAAGCACACCCGGCTTATTGGCAGGCGATCAACCGGCTATCCGGCTAGGACTTCAAAGTATTAAAGGCCTGAGCCAAGCCGGCGCCGAGCGCTTAGTCCAGCGCCGCGAGGCCGGACCTTGGGCGAGCCTTGATGCCTTAAAACAGCAGGCTCAGCTTGATCAAAAAGATTTAGATCGTCTGGTCGATTCCGGCGCCTGCTTAAAACTTTCAGGGCATCGTCACCAAAGCCACTGGTACGCTACCGGAATCGCAGCACCTCCGCCTTTATTTGAGTCATTGGGCTGGGCATCCAGCGACAGCGTAACGCTTACCGCCCCTTCCGAAATCGACGATATTAAAGCAGACTATAACAGCCTAAAATTTACGCTCGGCCGGCATCCGATGAACATCATCCGGCCACAGAACAAAGCTTTAAAGCGCACGCTTGAAGCCACGCAATTACCCCGTATTCGGCACGGCCGGCATGTTGAGGTTGCCGGCTTGGTTACTGGCCGACAGCGTCCCTCAACGGCTTCTGGCATTATTTTTATGACCTTGGAAGATGATACGGGCAACATCAATGTTGTTATTTTTAATACTGTCTTAGAGCGTTTCAGAGCAGAGACTTTAAAAGGACAACTCCTTCGCGTTAAAGGTATCCTAGAAAAAAAAGGACCGGTAATTCACGTCGTCGCCGGGCATTTAGAGGACTTCAGCGTGCTCTTGAAGGACTTCAGCATGAAATCGAGAGACTTTCATTAGGGCGACCTGTTACGCCCATACGCATTAAAACTGAACGGCGGCTGCAAAACGGGTTTTGGGCGCCATAGCAAGGCTTCGGATGTCAGCTAAAAACACAGCAATCCAAAAGAGTCGCTACACCGAGGGGTCTATCGGGTTGCATGTCCTGCAACTCTCAAGTGTGATGATTGTCGGTTTTCTTGCCATGACGTTAGGGAGCCTCATCGAGCTTTACTATATTGGCCAAATCGGCACGAGTGCATTGGCAGCGGTCGCTTTCATGTTTCCGTTAACCATGGCACTGAACGCCTTTACTCGAGGCATTGGTGTTGGTGCATCCACCCTGATCGCACAGGCCATGGGCCAAAGCGACCAACAACGCACCTCAGAAATTGTCACCCACTGCTACCTGCTCGTCGCCGCCTTGACGGTCTTGATCGCCTTCGCATTAAGCCTTTCATCTGAGTTCATCCTCGCAGCGCTCGGCGCCAGCGGCGAGGTACTCAACCTCAGCACTCAGTACAGTCGTATCTGGCTGCTTGGTTTTCCCGCTATGGGGTTAGCAATGGTCTCAAACGGTTTGATTCGCGCCTACGGCAATCCAACCTTTCCAGGCTACATCATGACCATCGCGCCGGTGATCCAAGTATTGGTGGGTCCAGTCTTAATTTTTGGCTGGTTTGACATGACACCAATGGGCCTCAATGGGGCTGGTTGGGCTTTTGTTATCGGCGGCTCGGCACAATTGGCACTGGCGGCGTACTGGTATTTCGTTCAAGCCAGTCTCGTGCACCGCTCAATGAAACAGTTCGGCTCGAATTGCCGACAAATCCTCGAGGTTGGTCTACCGGCCGCCGCAACAAATTTGATTCAGCCCGTGTCGCTCGGTCTTGTGACCTATTTACTCGCAGGGTTTGGCAATGAAGTGATCGCAGGATTTGGAATCGCCAGCCGGATTGAGTCCGTCGTCGGCATGGTGGTCATTGGCATCTCAACCAGTGTCGTACCTTTGGTTGGGCAAAACTGGTCTGCCGGTCTGGTGGAACGCGTGAATCATAGTCTGCGCATCTGCTATGTCGGATGCCTCAGTTGGGGCGCAACTGCTGCCGTGATTATGTGGTTTGGCGCGGACTTTTTTGTTGCTGGCATCAACGAGGACGCCGCGGTGATGACTGTGGCGGTTGCTTTCCTGCACATTGTGCCCCTGTCAATTGGCTTCATGGGCATGATGACGGTCGCAACCCACGGCTTTAACGCACTGAGGCGTCCGGTTCCCGCCCTCTGGCTTTCAATCGCGAGGCTGGTTCTCGTTTATCTGCCGTTAGCCCTAATTGGCCGAGCCCTATTTGGTTACATCGGCGTGTTTTGGGCAACGGCGATTGCGAATTTGATTTTGGGCGTTATCTCAGCGGCTTGGTTAAAACGACTGATCACGACTTTGGCCCGCAGCCAAGCAATCAAACCGATATGACAAATCTGGCCTGCCCGGCGCAAACCGAATCCACGCTCACGTAAGATGCCTTGTTTTGAACTGCTTTGTTTTGAACTGCTTTGATTTGAACAGCTTTGATTTGAACTGCCGTGCTTGCAACGGCGCCACCGTCTATTGTGTGGCCTCAGCCGATGGCGTTGAACCACTTTTGACTCTATTTTGAATGAACGCTTTCAGGTTTCTTGCATTCGCTTTTTACCTGCCTTTTTTAAGGACTTTTTTAGCGCTTTTTTAAGGGCTTTCTCAGGAGCCTTTTCTTCGAGACTTAGCTTCATCCCTTTTTTATTCGTTAACACAAAATTGAGTTTATCGAGACAGGACGAGACGGGCTCGAACTTTTCCTGGCGCCTGCGTCCGATCAACCACCATCTGATCCAGCCCAACCGACTGTTCTCGACGAAGCGCGTCGGTTAAGGTCATTAACTCCGAGAAGGCCACCTGTTCAAACCAAAGACTGACCGAATCACCTTCGGGTTGCATACGATTCGGAGTAATACCCAATTGGCTGGTTGCATTGGTAATAACCGTTAACAAATTGCCCTCGAAAGGCCGATTGCCAGTCTGACCCAACAGCGCTCTGGCTTGACCTTCTGTTTGTTTCATCATGGTCAGCAGCGCTAATTGGCGCTCACGCTCTTTGAATTGATCACCTTGAAATTGATGAATCGGCTGCCAGATCATTCCGTAAACCAACAATAAGGACAAAAACGCACTGAGCCCAAGCAGTAGTCGTTGCTCACTGGTTTTTAATTGTCGAAACCGCGTTAGGTAGATAGCCAGCTTTTGCTTCATGGCCGATCCCCCATCCGAATCCGCAAGCTACCTCTGACTGACGATTTTTCTTGCGAGATGGTCCCGATTTCAGATTCGAATCCAGCTGCATTCAGCACCTCAGCCAAACCCATAATTTGCTCACTCCGCTCCCCTGATAATTGCAGCATGAGATCCCCTCGACCCGCATTAAAGTTCAAGTTATCCAGCTGTAACCGAGCTGCCACCAAGGCTGGACTTACGGTATCTAGTACTGAGGTAAGGCCCAACTGATCCTGCTGGCCACCCGCGTTCAGTCGACTTCGCCAGCGTCGCCCTAAATCTCTTGGGTTTTTGTCATTGGGATACAAGCTCTCGTAAAGTGTTTTAGCCTCTACCGCCATATTGTTTGCTTGATCCAATAAATACAGGCCTTGAGCACCCGCGAAGAGCAGTTGCAAGACCGCGACGAACAACGCAACTTTACCCAGCTGCCACAGCCAGGCATTGCCACCAGCACCTTGGCTAGCCTTCGCAAATTGACCCTGCCGAAAATTCACTCGTTTGGTCTTGGATTGCTGATGAAGGTACTGCAACAAAGATCGAGCCGGCGCGGGCAGTCGCTGGGACTGCTCGGCAACGGCGCTGGGCAAAAGCTCCTCTAGGGATTGTCCTTCGGTGAAATCGACAATATTCAGGGCTAGCAAGTCACCGTGATACAGAAGCTCAAGACGCGTCAAAATTTGGGCCGTCTCAAACGCCACCATCTCAGCCTCTGGTTGGCATAAAAGCGCCACATCATCATCAATCACCAACAAGCATTGATCGCTGGCAATCACGTCCAAATCAATACCCAGAAATTCCGGATCGAGCCCAATAGCCTGTAACTCGCCTAAACAGTCAGTTAAGAAAGTCTCATCGATGACCCCAACCGTCAGGTCATTTCCGCGCCGTTCACCCATTGCGATAAAACAGTCTGTGACATCACAGGCGAGATACTCCTCAACCAGATACGGCACTGCATCGAGCACTTGCCGAGTTGGCTTGGGTGGGACCTCAATGGTCTTTAGAAGCACTGATTCACCGGATAGCAGCACGCTGGTATGTGAAGGCAATTCATACTCGGAGAGGACCTCAGCAAGATCCTGCAAGGTACCTTGACCTTCTCGCAACGGCAGCTGACCATCATCCAACAACAACCATTTTAATTCTGGATGCCGCCAATGGATTACGAGATGTTCAAAGGCCATTGGCGAGTGTCTCTTCTTCGGGCACAAAGGGTGTAAACCGTTCATTATTTTTTCGCTGATAAACCATCATTTTCCCGGTGGTCGCGTCCCGATATACAAAACTGGTCAAAAACACGATTTGAGACCCGAAACGAGCCCTCGTGTTCACTTTGAAAAAAGAAGATTGTACACCAAGTCCACCTGGCTTCACCGCCAATCCAGCCAATTCAGGTTGCTGTAAAAATTGCTCAACAGATTCAAAGCCGTCCAGGCGCAGCCTCGATTCCGCAAGACTCGTCGCGCTTTCTAGATTGAGGTCTGTTGCCAGCGTCTGTAAAACCATTGGCGGCGCGGTATTCACATTTAAGGCGCCGCCCACCGTTGGCAAAACCGTCATGACCTCCGACAAACGACCGTAGGCCTCATCGGTCATCGTCCGGAGCAACCGAATCTCTGAGAGATCTTGCAGCGGTTGACCACTCGTTCGATACGGCCGTTCAAGCCCCAGATAATAATAATCTTCAGCGCCACCCGGCCTGACCTCGCCATCGATATCGCTGAAATCAAGCAATTCATCCATCCAACTCGGGTTCAAACCAATTTGTGACGACAGTAGCGACAACTTTTCGGCAATCAGACTATTGCCCTCGTTTGAGGATACAAAATCATTAAGATTGAACAGGCTCTGCAGGTCTTGGATCACGATATCGACTTCGCCTGATTCAAACTCAAAAGCAAGATCCGCAGCCGCCCAGGCTTCGCTTAAGTCGTCCTGCTCAGGCCGCTCTTTAAAGTCACGAGCTAATAGTTGCCGAGCGTACTCTTCGCCCCCCGTGGCATAGTAGTAGGCCTGCGCTCGATCAAAATAACGTGTGGCCGAGGAAATGGCGCGATGCTGGTTCTTAGCAATGGAGACGCTGAGCACCGTCGCAATGGTTACGACGAGCAGCACAATCATCAGCGCAACGCCCTGCTGCCTTGACCGCATCATCATAAAGCCCGCTCATCAAGTGATGGCGAAAGGGGTTGCGACGCCGGGTCAAACTCGTCATTTTGGTCTGTTTCGATGTCGTTAACGTTATTTTCCGCCTCGAGTGCGCCTGTGCCGCCCTGCATTGCAAACGGTATGTATTCCGGTAGGTTTACGCGTCGAATTAAATCGCCCCACAATTCTGTGGTGATCCTTATCTCAATGCCCACAGGCAGTTCGTCTCCATCCTCAGCGGTAATCACTTCCTGACGCGAACCATCGGCCTTGATCAAACTGACTTTAAAATCTGTCACCCCGGTCATTAGCGTTTGAACCCGGGGCGTCGCGTCTTGGGCCCGATCCAGAACCAGCCAGACCACCCGCTGCAACGCTTCACCATTGTATTGATAGGCGACTCGCTGTAACTGGCTCCTTGGCAACTTCAAAGGGTTACGCCAGCCACCCCGAGTAAATTCTAATGGGTACAAGCCTTGATTCACTGAGACAGCGGCGATGGGATCGCCAAATTCATCGCGCACCCCTCGATAAACTAAAGCCGAAATGTCCCGATCAATCATTTTAAAGACTCGGACTAAAGTCCGGTATTCATCCGTCCGTTCTTCCATCTGAGACTCAATACTGGACACACTGCGCAGCATCTGATTGGACGCCAACCCGAGTATTGAGAAGATCGTCATCGCGATCAGGACCTCAAGCAAAGTAAATCCCAATGCGCGCCGCATCAGTTACGGCCAATATAGCTGTATAAGACGGCGAGCTCCTGATCAACGACGGCATCATCTCTCACGGACACTTCAAGCCGCTTTAGATCCGCGTCGCTTGTTGCCTCAACGCGAACCAAAACTTGGTACCGCCGGTTGGCCATCAAAATTTCAGTTTGCTTACGAGTCGGTAGTAAGAAAGGGTCGTCATCACCACCCCGGCTCGTGATCTCATTCATCACGTTCTGCGCGACCGTGAAAGCGAGAAGCTGCTCTTGCATCCGACTGGTCTGCACCACCGCCAAAGACGCATTTTTGGTCAGCGCAAGCGCGATGACCGCAAACACGGCGAGCGCCACCATCACCTCGATAAGGGTGAAGCCTCGCATGAAAGCGCGCTTATGACTCATCACGTTCAATGGGCGTGCTACTTAAGACGAAGTCTCCAAAGCCTTCGGTCGACAACCCCATCCACCAGCCGTCCTCAGCGACCAAGCTCAATTCAAAGATTGAGGTTTCGCCGCTCGACAACAGCAACAATTCGGGTTGAGGCGCATTGCTGATTCCTGTGTCGTTGCTCGCCTGTGTCTCCTCTGTCGGCTCAATCAATCGTAAAGGCTCGCCTTCGGTAGTGAGCGCCAAAATTAATCCTTCGGGTAACGTATGGTGTTTCAACTGCGGCGCGTCTGCCGGCATCCAGGTTTGGCTACTTTCATCAAAAATGACAAATCCGTAGCTGTCAGTTGCCAGTTCAACCCCAATCTCGACGGCATCAACTTGCGCAGTCTCAAGGCCATACTCAAAAACAAATTTCAGTCGATCAGCCTCCTCCTCAAAGTCGGCTTGAGAGACAAAAGCGGGCAGATTTGCGACCACAAGACCGGTCAACAACGAAACAATAAACAGAACAACCAGGATTTCAATCAGCGTAAAACCCTTCATAACGCGCATCGTGATGCCTATAGGTCCGATAGTTTTAAATCGGCATCCACACCCTCGCCACCTTCGCGCCGGTCAGAGCCCAAAGAATACACTTCGATTTGCCGGCCTTCACTAAAGTACAGGTAGGGCTCACCCCAAGGATCAATCGGCAGCTTTTTAAGATAACCATCAGCATTCCAGCGTCTGGGTTCCGGATAACCACTTGGCTTATCAATCAACGCTTCCAGCCCCTGATCGGTACTCGGATAGTGACCGTTATCCATCCGATATAAATCCAAGGCATTGCCGACTTGTTGCAAATCTGATCGAGCCGCGGTGACCCGTGCTTCATCGGGCCGGCCAACGATATTCGGCACAATCAAGGCCCCCAGAATTCCCAATATAACCACGACCACCATAATCTCGATGAGGGTAAAACCTGTCTGACGGTTTGCGCCCGTCTTCGGTTGCTTCATTGTCTGTGTCTTCCTCTATTATTTTTCAAAATCTATTACTTTTATATTTCGATATCAGCGCGTTCAGGCCAAGCGCCGAGATCATAGACTAACCGACCAACTGATTGAGATTGATGATCGGCAGCAGAATCGCCATCACAATGGTGAACACCGCACCGCCCATAATGATGAGCATCAAGGGACCGATCAAGCTCAGTAACGTTGCGAGCAGCGACTCAACATCCTGCTGAAGATAGCGCGCAACCCGTGCCAGCATGCTATCTAACTCACCACTCGACTCGCCGCTTGCAATCATATACAGCATCATTGGCGGAAAATACCCACTTGTCTGCAGCGCAGCTTGCAGACTGCTGCCCTCGCTCACACGCAGCGTCGCGCGCACGACTTCTGTGCGAAGCCAGGTATTGGACACGACCTCTCCTGCGATTTTCATCGCTTCCACCAACGGCACGCCAGAAGCCGTCAGAATGCTCAGAGTACTCGCAAACTGCGCAATATTTCGACCCCGACTCATCTTGGCAAAGAGCGGTGCTTTCAGCAGAAATCGATCATACTTCAGGCGATTTTGTTCAACCAATAACAGTTGCCGAATCAGAAGACTGAAGCCCACCAAACCTAAACCAACTAGCCAGCCATAGCCCGCAACAAAATCACTTGCTGCAATCACAGCCTGGGTTAGGGCTGGCAGCGCTTGCCCAGTATCGGCGAAAACCGTCACAATATCGGGGACCACATAACCCAGCAATCCGGCCAGGATTAATAAGGTTAGAACAAACAAAATTACAGGGTAAACCAACGCTTGTTGTACCCGCATCGCAGATTCGTATTGGGCCTCACTAAAATCCGCAAGCTGATTCAGAACCGCGTCGAGATGCCCTGACGATTCACCCGCTGCGACCGTTGCCCGAAACAAATCTGGAAAGGCTCTAGGGTAGATTTCAAGACTCCGAGCCAAGGAATAGCCTTCCAAAACGCGAGCCCGCACAGTGGCCAACATTTTTTGCGTTTTTGGCATTTCAGTTTGGCGGGAAACGGCAAGCAGTGATTCTTCGATCGGCAATCCCGCCGCAATCAAAGTCGCCAATTGACGGGTGATCAGGGCTCGCTCACTCACCGACAGCGCGGGTTGAAAGAAGCTGGACAAAAAGTCGCTGCCTGAACCTGTCTCGCCATCACCCTGCCGGGTTAAGGTGACACTTGTTGGGGCTAATCCCTGATCTCGCAGCATTTGTCGGACTTGCCGGGCCGAATCGCCTTCAAGCAGCCCTTTTTTCTGGCGTCCACGTGCATCTAAGGCTTGGTAATCGAATGCTGGCATCGTTTAAGTCAATCGGCCATCGTGACGCGGAGAATTTCATCAATGGTCGTCATACCCGAAAGCACTTTGCTTCGTCCATCGTCTCGAATGCCCATCGAATGCAGACGCGCTTGCTTTTCCATCTCCGGCTCAGATGCGCCCATATGGATCATCTCCCGAAGGCCATCATCAACCACTATGATTTCATAGATGCCTTGGCGGCCGCGATAGCCCTCATTGGCGCAGGCATCGCAGCCTACTGCTCGATAAATCACCGCTGCGGCATCTTCCTTTAAATTGAGGAAGCCTCGTTCGTAGGCATCGGGAGCATGCGCTGTTTTGCACTGATCACACAGAACCCGTACCAAGCGCTGCGCAACCAATCCAGCGATGCTGTTTGACAGCAGATACGGCTGCACGCCCATATTGGCCAAGCGCGTGATTGCCCCAATTGCCGTGTTGGTATGAAGCGTTGATAAGACTAAATGGCCCGTTAAACTCGCCTGAACGGCGATGTCGGCGGTCTCATAATCTCGAATTTCACCGACCATCACAACGTCTGGATCTTGTCTTAAGATCGCCCGCAAACCTTTTGCAAAGGTCATATTGGCCTTTGCATTCACCTGCGTTTGGCCAACGCCCTCCACATCATATTCGATCGGGTCTTCAACGGTTAAGATGTTACGGCTGCTGTCATTGAGCCGATCTAAACCGGCGTACAAGGTGGTTGATTTTCCGGAACCGGTTGGTCCGGTGACCAAAATAATGCCATGAGGCCGTGTGAGTAAGCCCTGCATCGCGCTCAAACCCGACGACTGCATTCCCAGAAACTCTAGGCTCTTGCGGCCATCCTGTTTGTCTAAGAGTCGCATGACCACGCGTTCGCCATTGCTTGCCGGAATGGTCGAGACGCGCACATCAACCTCCTTACCGCCAACTCGCACAGAAATACGGCCATCTTGGGGCAACCGTTTCTCGGCAATGTCGAGCTTCGCCATGACTTTGATACGTGACACTAAGAGCGGCGCCAGAGCGCGCCGCGGCGACACGATTTGACGCAGCACGCCGTCGACCCGAAATCGAATCACCAACCGGCTTTCATAAGTTTCCACATGAATATCCGACGCACCGACCTTGATGGCTTCGGTCAGCAAACTGTTAATCAATCGGATGATCGGGGCATCGTCATCCTGCTCAAGCAAGTCACCGTTTTCAGGTAATTGATCCATCAAACTCGATAAATCCATGGAATCGCCAAGATCTTCAATAAACGCCATTGCCTCGCCGCTGTCCTCCTCATACGCTCGGGACAACAAACCATCGAATTGACTGGGATCAACTGCTTGAATTTCGGATAGCTGGCCCACAAAGCGCTGGACTTCGGCGTAAACGCCTGCAGAGAGCGGCGCCTTAAAAATCAGTTTAGGCTTTGACAGGTCATGGGTTGGGCTCTGAAGAATCACCCCAAAGCGTTTTGCAAAACCAAATGGCAAGCGCTTTTTCACCTGCTGCGCATTTACGTGTAGATCAGACATAGCTGCAACAATCCCTGTAAAACCATCGTTTTGAAAGACTTCAATCTCGGGGGGATCTCTTTAAAAGCGATAAAATCCCATTGGAAATCCCGATTTTGCTCGAACACACCCTGACCGCATGCCTAAACCAGCCAGGCGCAACCGATTTGTCCGAACTACGCCAATTGTAGCAGTCTTCGCTTAGAATTCACGCCCGAGACTTGGGAACTTTTTTTTTCGACTAATTTCGAATAATATCACTAGCACTAATGCTGGAATCCCACATTATGAAATTGAGTGATATCGATCTGAATCTTTTCGTGGTTTTAGATGCCATCTACACAGAGGGCAATCTAACCCGCGCTGGCGAAATCATCGGCATTACCCAACCGGCTGTGTCGAACTCTTTATCGCGTCTAAGAACCCTGTTCGATGACCCCCTTTTTGTCAGAACAGCCGACGGCATGATCCCCACCCCGGTTGCCCAGAACATTATCGGATCGGTCAGGCAAGCACTCGATCTCGTCCGCTCCAGCGTTCAAGACAGCGAGCATTTTGACCCACTCCATTCGGATAAACGGTTTCGGATCTCGGCGAATGATCTGACGGAGGCCATTCAAATCCCACCGCTCATTCGGTTGCTGAAACAAGTCGCACCCAAAACCGTGCTCGAGTGTTACCAAGTAAGGCGGCGCGATCTCAATATTGAGTTGGCATCTGGCAATTTAGACTTGGCCATCGATGTCCCGAGAACACCCGACCCCCAAATCAAGCACGCCCCGCTGCGAACCAGCCCGCAAGTCTGTGTTGTCAGGAAAGACCATCCTTTGGTTTCGGGTAATCTTGACCTACCCACCTACCTTGCGTTGGAGCATATTCATATTTCCTCTCGTCGAGGCGGGCTAGGATTGGTTGATCTCGCGCTCGGCAAAATGGGTAAAAAGCGCAACATCGTCTTGCGAACGCAGCATTACTTATCATCGCCGCTTCTGGTCGCCACCACAGATCTTGCCATCACAGTGCCAATGACCTTTGCTCGATTTCTACTGGATCTCAGCCCAGTGCAGGTTTTCAACCTGCCGTTTGACGCCCCGGAGCTTGAAACCCATCTTTACTGGCACGAGAGCACCGATAAAGATCAATCGAACCAATGGTTTCGATCATTGGTGATCGACTCAACGCAATCGCAATGAACCCGGGCCTATCTTCATGAACTTTGTTGGCAGTCATGTCCTGAGCGTGGATCAATTCGTCCGAGCCGATATTGAACGCGTCTTCACGGTTGCCGACGCCATGAGACCCTACGCGTTGAGACAGAAAGTAACCCGAGTGCTTGAGGGCGCCATTCTCGGCAATATGTTTTTCGAGCCAAGCACGCGGACTCGAGTCAGTTTTGGTTGCGCCTGGAATCTTTTGGGCGGCGAAGTTCGCGAGACCACTGGCATCAAAGCATCGGCTCTGGCCAAGGGCGAATCCTTCTATGACACCGCCCGCGTATTATCGGGATATAGCGATTTGATTGTAATGCGCCACGAAAAGAGTGGTTCGGTTGCCGAGTTCGCGGCCGCGAGCCGAGTCCCTGTTATCAATGGTGGCGATGGCGCGAACGAGCATCCAAGCCAAGCGTTGCTTGATCTATACACCATCAGTCGCGAACTGTTTGATCATGGCAAAACGGTTGATGGCATGACCATTGCCCTTGTCGGCGATCTGCGGTACGGCCGCGCCGTTCATTCTTTGTGCAAACTGCTTGCTGCCTACCAAGGCATTCAGTTCTCACTGATTTCACCTGAAGCCCTAAAGCTGCCAGAGGCCTATGTTGAACTATTGCGCAATCAAGGCCATGAGGTAATCGAATCCGATGCCTTGGCCACAGGTATTCAACGAGCAGATATTGTTTACGTAACACGAACACAAGAAGAACGCTTTGAAACCCTTGAGGACGCGCAACGCTACAAGGGGATCTTTCGGCTGAACCAGGCTATTTATACTGAGTTTTGCCAACCCAATACTGTGATCATGCACCCGCTACCCAGAGACTCTCGAGCTGATGCAAACGAGCTCGATAACGATTTAAACGACAATCCTAACCTCGCCATTTTTCGCCAAACCGATAACGGCGTTCTGATTCGCATGGCGCTTTTTGCGCTGATTTTAAATGTTGCCGATCAGGTCGAGGCGAGCAGTCGGGCCGTCAACTGGTATACCGCAAAAAGATTTTAAGAATCCCAATCCGGGCTTGGCCGGCGCCAAAGCATACCCCAAAACTCATCACGGAGAAGACTACAATGCTGCATGACTCGATTTTAGGAACCATTGGGAACACGCCCATTGTTCGCCTGAACAAAATGGCGCCTGCTGGTCAAACTATTTATGCCAAAATTGAAGCTTTCAACCCAATGGCCTCGGTCAAGGACCGATTAGCGATTGCAATCATTGAAGATGCAGAGCGACGCGGCACGATCCAGCCAGGCCAAACGGTGATTGAGGCGACCTCGGGCAATACGGGCATTGCCTTAGCGATGGTTTGCGCAGCCAAGGGCTACCCTTTTGTTGCCACCATGGTCGAAACCTTTTCAATTGAGCGCCGAAAAATAATGAAGGCCCTTGGCGCGCGCGTCATCCTTACGCCGGCGGCAGAACGCGGTTCCGGCATGGTTGCGCGAGCCGAAGCGCTCGCAGAACAACATGGCTGGTTTATGGCCAGCCAGTTCGAAAACCCTGCTAACCCGGCCTATCACCGAAACACGACCGCGCCAGAAATCCTGAGAGACTTTGCAGGCCATGACCTTGATTATTTCGTGAGCGGCTGGGGTACCGGTGGCACCATGACCGGAACCGGTCAGATCCTCAAAGTTGCTCGGCCCGACATTAAAATCATCGGCGTTGAACCCCAAGAAGCTGCGCTTTTATCTGGCAATCCCTGGTCACCCCACAAGGTCCAAGGCTGGACACCGGACTTCATTCCTGAAATTTTAGACCCGACGGTTACCGATGAGCTGGTCTTGGTTTCCGACGAGGCGTCTTTAGAGACAGCTCGGGATCTCGCGCGATTAGAGGGCATATTTTGTGGCATCTCCTGTGGCGCAACGATGGCCGGCGCGCTAAAAATCGCAGCCAACGTTGCACCAGGCCAAACCTTCTGCGTCATGCTACCCGACACCGGCGAGCGATATTTATCAACGCCTTTGTTTGAGCACCTTACTGAAGACAGTGACGATGAATGGTTAGCAAAGCAGACCTAACACCTCATACCGCGTCTGCGACTGGGGCTGTTTTGGCTTGGACCGAGCTGGAAACCGAGCTGGGATGGGCGAGTATTGCAACCTCACGGTCGGCTATCTGTGCCCTCATTTTAAGCGATCATTCAGACCCACAAGGCACGAAATTAAGCCAGGCGGTACAAGGAGCGGCGCTCAAACCAGCCGGCGCGGCGAGAGCGCGTCAAAACCAGCAGTGGATACGAACTGCCATTGCTCGATTGGTTGATGAAACGCTTGAGCCACTACCACTTGCCGTCGTGGGCAGCCCTTTTGACCTTGAAACTTGGCGGCACATCCAGCTGATTCCACCCGGCGAAACCAGAAGTTATCAACAGCTCGCCCAAGCAATGAACCGATCCAGTGCGGTCCGAGCAGTCGCCTCCGCCTGCGGGCGTAACCGGCACGCCCTGCTCATTCCTTGCCATCGTGTTGTCCGATCAGATGGCGGTCTCGGCGGCTATCGCTGGCAGCTCGAGCGTAAAGCGCGCATTTTGACCTACGAACGCGACGCGGCGCTCGCCCAGCGCACGAACGCTCGGCAGAATCTCCCCATAAAAAAACCCTGATTGCTGGGCAATCAGGGTTTTTAAACGTTCCTCAATTTTTATCGCCTAGGGCGTTAAAGCATGCTGTCCAATTCTGGTATTGCCTTGAACAAATCCGCCACCAACCCGTAGTCCGCGACCTGAAAAATCGGCGCGTCCTCATCTTTGTTGACGGCAACGATGACTTTGCTGTCCTTCATTCCGGCAAGATGCTGAATTGCGCCGCTGATACCGACCGCGATATAAAGATCCGGCGCAACAATCTTACCCGTTTGCCCAACCTGCATATCATTCGGGACAAAGCCCGCATCAACCGCTGCGCGTGACGCTCCGATTGCCGCACCCAGTTTATCGGCCACGCTTTCAAGCATCGCAAAATTCTCACCATTCTGCATGCCACGACCACCAGAGATGATGATACTGGCGGCGGTCAACTCAGGTCGCTCTAACGCAACAACATCTTCACGGACCCAAGATGACACCCCCATTCCAGGCAGCGCATCGACCGCTTCGATGGTGGCGCTTCCGCCTTCCGCCGAGACGGGATCATACGCTGTTCCGCGAACCGTGAGCACTTTGACCGCATCACTGCTTTGAACCGTTGCAATGGCATTGCCCGCGTAGATTGGCCGCTTAAAGGTATCTTCGGATTCTACCGAGACAATCTCAGAGATCTGTGAGACGTCTAATAAGGCAGCAACCCGCGGCATATAATTTTTACCTGAGGTCGTTGCGACAGTCAGGATGTGCGAGTATCCTGCCGCGACAGACACGATCAGATTTGCCAACTCTTCGGCCAAGGCATGGCCATAGATCTCATGGTCGGCAAGCAGTACTTTCTGTACGCCGTCGACCTTCGCTGCAGCATCCGCTGCACCCTGACAATTTTGCCCCGCAACGAGTATGTGAATGTCGCCCCCAATCGCCTTGGCCGCGGCCACAGCAACCTGTGTTTGAACCTTTATGTTGTTCTGATCATGTTCTGCAATGACTAAGACGCTCATGAAATCACCTTCGCTTCGTTTCGCAATTTGTCGACTAAAACCTCGACACTCTCTACTTTGATACCCGCGGCTCTTTCCGCAGGCGGTTCAACTTTTAAGGTCTTCACACGGGGTGTCACATCAATCCCTAGGTCTGCCGGTGTCATGATATCTATCGGCTTCTTCTTCGCCTTCATGATATTGGGCAAGGACGCATACCGCGGCTCATTCAAACGCAGATCCGTCGTCACGATTGCCGGTAACTTGACAGTGATGGTTTCAAGGCCGCCATCGATTTCGCGCGTAACCGTTGCAGAATCTTCCCCGAGGTCAATCTCTGAGGCAAACGTTGCCTGAGCGAGGCCGGCCAGTGCCGCCAACATTTGTCCTGTCTGGGAATTGTCGCCGTCGATCGCTTGCTTGCCCGTAATAATCAATCCTGGCGCTTCTTTGTCGATCACGGCTTTGAGTGCTTTTGCGATGCCAAGAGGCTGCAGCGCCTCATCGGTCTCAACCAAGATGCCCCGGTCGGCGCCCAGCGCCAACGCGGTTCGCAATTGCTCCTGACACTGACTCACGCCAACCGATACGACAATCACTTCTTCAGCCTTACCGGCTTCTTTTAATCGAACCGCCTCTTCGATCGCGATTTCATCAAACGGATTGACCGACATTTTGACATTATTTAGGTCGACGCCAGATTGATCCGCCAAAACTCGAATATTGACGTTGTAATCCACGACGCGTTTGGCTGTTACCAGAATTTTCATGAACATCCTCTGCTTTGCGAAAAAGAATTGCCGAGCAGTCTGACTGACCAAACCCGGTGAATTTTTGAAGACCGTATTCTGCCGGCTTCAACGCTTTTTTACAAGTGTTCAGAATCTACGAAATAACCGCGGTCGCAACTCAAGTTGCTGTTTTTAAAGCATCTATTGTTTATTACGAGCAATCAGTAACAGTGATTGAGGCCTCAAGACAGAAATGGTGATTTCCCTTCAGATGCGACTTTTCTTACAATAGGTCCACTCGGAAAACTGCGAACTAGGAGAAGCCAACATGGAACGAGAATCGATGGAGTTTGATGTTGTCATTGTTGGCGGCGGCCCAGCAGGTCTTTCGGCCGCGATTAAGTTTTCACAACTCGCGATCGAAGCGGGACAAGAGCCTTCAGTTTGCCTCGTTGAAAAAGGTTCCGAGATCGGCGCCCATATTTTATCCGGCGCAGTTATTGAGCCCACGGCTTTGACTGAGCTGTTTCCAGACTGGCAAGCCATGGGCGCACCCTTGAACAATCCGGTCACTGCTGACGATGTCTATTTGCTAACAGATGACCATCAAGGTATGCGACTCCCTGCATTCTTCGTCCCAAGTGCCTTGCATAACCACGGCAACTACGCCGCAAGCCTGGCTAACTTATGCCGCTGGTTGGGCGAGCAAGCCGAAGCGCTGGGAGTTAATATTTTTCCAGGCTTTGCCGCAAGTGAAGTGCTCTATCACGAAGACGGTTCCATCAAAGGCATCGCAACAGGCGATATGGGCGTTAATGCCTCAGGCGCACAAAAAGCGAGCTTTACGCCGGGCTACGAATTACACGCTAAGTACACGTTGTTTGCCGAAGGCTGCCGAGGGCATCTTGGCAAACAACTGATCGCGAAGTTTGAACTCGCGGCCGACAGCGATACCCAACATTATGGCATTGGCTTTAAAGAAGTCTGGGATGTGGAACCCAGCAAGCATCAACCTGGGAAGGTTGTACACACCGTTGGCTGGCCCCTCGACTTTGGTCCCGGCGGCACTTTGGGCGGCTCGTATCTTTACCATCTCGAAAACAACCAAGTTGCCATCGGTTTAATTGTTGACTTAGGTTATAAAAATCCACACCTTTCCCCCTTCGATGAGTTTCAACGTTTCAAGCACCACAAGCTGATTCGACAAACCTTAGAAGGTGGTAAGCGGATCGCTTATGGCGCCCGAGCAGTTGCCAAGGGCGGTTATCAAGCGCTGCCAAAGCTTACGATGCCGGGTGGATTACTACTTGGCGATGATGCAGGTTTTTTAAATAACTTAAAGCAAAAGGGCACCCACACCGCAATGAAGTCTGGCATGCTTGCGGCAGAGGCAGTATTCGAAGCCCTTGCAAACGGCTCAGAAGGCCGCGAAGAACTGACCCGCTTCACGGCGCTGTATCAAGCGTCCTGGCTCCACGAAGAGCTCTATCAAGCCCGAAACATCATGCCGGCACAGCACAAGTTCGGCATGTTTATGGGCGCCATGTTTGCTTGGGTCGATCAATATATTTTTCGCGGGAAACTGCCTTTCACATTCAAGGATCCAGAGCCAGACCATGCCAAGCTTAAATTGCAGTCTGAGTGCACAAAGCCCGACTATCCCAAACCCGACGGTAAACTCAGCTTTGATAAATTAAGCAGTGTGTTTTTAACCAATACCTATCATGAGGAAGATCAGCCCTGCCACCTAACGCTGAAGGATCCCAGCATTCCGATTGCAGTCAACTTGCCTAAATTTGATGAGCCGGCACAGCGCTACTGCCCAGCTGGGGTTTATGAAATTGTTGAGGAAACGACAGGCCCCCGATTCCAAATCAATGCGCAAAACTGCATCCACTGCAAAACCTGTGATATCAAAGACCCATCACAAAATATCAACTGGGTTGTTCCTGAGGGCACAGGCGGACCAAATTACGGCAACATGTAACGCGCTTAGGTCTCAGGCAGCGTCGCTATTTTGCTTGAGGCCTTCTCGCTGGAGGCCGCCGGCCCGCCTTGTGCGCCAATCCCGACGACGAGATCACCCTTTAGCCGTCCCTTCATTCAACTGATCGCCCATTTCCGGAACGGCGTAAAACAGACCATCACTCCAAACCCCACATGACGTAGCGCCTGGGCCCTCGGCTTCAACCAATAGCGCCATGCAATCGTAGTAACAAGGCCTATTGAATTTTGCGAGCAGGCCTTCACGCACTTCAACATAAGGGACCGGGGCCTGCGCCCACTCGCGGAAAGTCAACGGATTTTGGGCGCCAATCTCGATCTCATCGCCAACATTTGTAATGATGGATAACTGCTGGTCTTGCCCTTGGCCTTTTGATGCCAATGACACGGCAATAAACGGGGCATCCTCGACCGTAATTTGGCACGCCTCAGCGGGCGTCACCAAAAAATAGTCATCACCGATCCGCCTAAGCACACTCGCCAGCAAGCGCACCAACCGAGGCCGCTCAATCAAAGCGCCTTCATGATACCAATCGCCATTCGCCTTAATCGACAGATCGATCGCGTAACGATTTGTTGGCTCCCAGAGGTGCACCGGTGGCGGACTGCCCTTGGGCACACGAGCCAATTCAGCCATGAGTCCGTAGGGTAAGTTTGCGTTCTGGCTCAATTAGTATCCCCTTTTTCTTAGCTCGCGCCACCACGGCCTTCGATGTGCGCGGCACACTACCCCGATTTTTCTTGGATAAAGGCGCCGTCTAGGCGGCGCAGCTTACCCCAGCGTGATGCGCTGTTTTGCACTTAACAGCTTGCAAAACCTCGACAGCGGTCGGCGCAGTCTTGGGTCACATCAAAGATTAGATCGCTGATAAGGCACCCGTTGCGCGATCTGTGTTCACAACTACTGCTTTGCCCAAGCATTTTGATGCCTTCAGGAACCCTTGGCTTGCGCCACCACTTCGATCAATTGAGCCAGCGCGCCCGACATTGAATCCTTTAAAAATCCTTCAAAGTTAATCGGAAGGATATCTGCCTCCCAACTAAACTCGCACGAACCATCCGGCAGGGCCGATAACCGCATTCTGGCTTCATGATGTTCGAGCGGGATGGGCGACTGGATACATTGGTAAGTCAATTCGTAGGCCTGGGGATCACAGAGCAAGATCCTTTCCTGAATCTCGCCCGCACCCGGTAAGTCTAGGGTTCGGACATCGCCTTCGAGCACGCATCGCTCAACCCCGGGCACCCAGTCAACGCGGTCAACTTTGCCAATAACCCCCCAAACGACATCAGCCGGCACGTTAAACCGATGATTAAAACGCAACATAGACACTCCAAATATTAGGGATCAATCTCAATATAGCACCAACCGATTTCAGGCCGTTTGGCTTTTAATTCGTCTTCAATGCCATTAATCAAATGTGCCGCTTCGTTAACCGTAAGATTAGCATCTAACTTAATTTTGGCCGCTAACAACACCTTTGGACCCATATGCAATGTCACCATATTGAAGAGCTTCACAACGCCCTGCCTTTCCGCAATGATGGCTTCTGCCAACTGTCGTAAGGCCGGCTCGGCAGATCGGCCAACTAAGAGCCCCTGAAGCCTGACAACCAATCCGACCGCGATAATGATGAGCAAGACCCCAATGACCATCGACCCAAAGGCATCATAGAGCGGCTCGCCCGTGACCCAAACCAGTGATAAGGCCAGAAACGCAAATATCAGTCCCAACATCGCAGCAAAGTCCTCTCCTAACACCACAACAATCTCGGCATTGCGCGTGGTTTTCAGCCAGTCCATTAAAGACTGTTCGCCTGCCATTTTTTTCGCTTCGAGATAAGCGCCATAAAAACTTAAGCCTTCAAGCATAATGGCCGCCCCTAAAACAGATAAACCAATCCAGATGCCAGTGACCGGCTCGGGGTTGTTGTACTTATGCCAACCTTCCAAAATCGAATAAACGCCGCCTAGGCTGAACAAGATGAGGGCCACCACGAAACTCCAAAAATAGGTCAGTTTTCCATACCCTAGGGGATGTTCCGCGTCAGCCGGCTTTTCGCTACCTTTCAACCCCACAAACAACAGCACCTGATTACAGGTGTCGGCAAAAGAATGAATCGCTTCCGCCATCAAGCTACCAGAACCGGTGTGCAAAGCCGCCGCCAATTTACTTACAGCAATGCCGAAGTTTGCTAAAAACGCATATAGAATTGCTTTTGCCGGCGAGCCTGCTTGCGACATACCTCCTCCAGATACCGTGGCGCTCGAATCAGTGTAGCATGCTCCAAAGCAACGCAAGATCATGGCCAAATCCATGACAGCGGCAACTAGGCGCCTTATGCAACCCACAACTTTGCCCAAAAACCAATACGCCCTCACGGGCATCAGCAACGCCATCGCTCTAATGGTGCTCGCCCATGGCAGCGCAACCCACTTAGGCTCGACACACCTTGTTGCGCTGAGTGAGGCCCTTGCGGATGAAAAAATTGCAACCCTACGATTTAATTTTCGATATCGAATGGCGAACCGCGCTTTTCCAGGCAAGCTGAGCGACTCAATTAACGATTTTTATGACGCGTTACAAATGGGTTTGGATGCAGGCCAAGGCTTACCGATGTTTATCGGCGGACACAGCTATGGCGGGCGAGTTATGACGCACTTACTCGTTGATCATCGGCTGAACAATGCGCCCGATCCTCGAAATGACCTGCTCAGGGGTGGCGTTGCCTACTCCCTACCCCTGCATCCCAAAGCCAAACCAAATCTTGAGCGCTGGCAGCATGTTCCGGCGCTTAGGCATCCACTTTTGGTATTTGCAGGCGACCGAGACCCGATGATCAGCCGGCCAATTGCGTCAGAATTCGCACGTCAAACCCCCAACTGCACCTTGCAGTGGGTTTCTGGCGCGGATCATGGTTTGCAGCGCACCAAGAAGACGACCCATCCAGACCAATCGGTTTACCAGTGGGTTGCCCAACAGACCCGTGCTTGGATGAGCGCCTGCGGGTCAGCACAGGGCCCTGTGCGCTGACCCGTTGGCTAGTCTACGACCAGTAGGCCGCGCCGCCTTTTACAAAAAAGAACGCTATCTAAACATCATAAACCAGGAACAGGAAACCTTTGACAGAAGATTTCGACTTCTTGCCGAACGGCACCAATGACCGCCTCATCTTCTGGCGCGCGGAGACATTGAATCATCCAGCTTGCAAGTTGTTCCATATCCTGAGCTTTCATACCTCGAGTGGTTGCCGCCGGCGTACCCACTCGAATACCGCTCGGGCGCAGCGGCGGATTGGGGTCATCAGGAATGATCTGTTTGTTGGTTGTAATCTGAACGCGATCCAACACTTCTTCGGCAACCCGGCCATCTAAACCAAAGGATGCCACGGTATCCAACACCATCATGTGGTTATCCGTGCCGCCCGTGACCAGGGACACACCGCCCGCCATTAACGAATCCGCGAGCGTCTTGGCATTCACCAGAACCTGCTGCGCATAATCCTGAAACGCTTGCGTTTGCGCTTTCAGCAACGTCACCGCGATACCCGCAACGGCATTCATATGGGGTCCGCCTTGCAACCCAGGAAAAACTGACTTGTCCAGGGCTTTTGCAAACGGCTTACGGCACAGCACCATGCCACCACGCGGTCCTCGAAGGGACTTATGCGTCGTTGTCGTCACAATATCGAAGCCAAAATCGAAAGGATTCGCCATGGCCCGACCGGCAACCAATCCACCAAAGTGCGAGGCATCGGTCATTGTGATCGCCCCGACTTCATCGGCAATGGTCTTGAATGCCGCATAGTCAATATCTCGCGGGTACGAAGTATAACCACACAGCATCATCTTCGGCTTGGTGCGTAAAGCGTCCGCGCGCACTTGATCAAAGTCGATTGAACCATCGACAGGATTCGTGACATACCGAACAAAATTAAACAGGTTCCCCATATGTGAGACCGGTGCGCCATGCGTCAAGTGCCCACCATGGGACAAATCCATGGCCATAATGGTGTCCCCTGGCGTAAGTAACCCGAGATACACGGCTTGATTCATCGCTGACCCAGACAGCGGCTGAACATTGGCATGATCACACCCGAATACGGTTTTAGCGCGATCTCTCGCTAGCGTTTCAATTTGGTCGGTGTAAGTCTGCCCGCCGTAATAGCGCCGACCTGGATAACCTTCGGAATATTTATTGGTAAAAACGCTGCCCAGCACACTCAGGACTTCTGGGAACGTATAATTCTCGGACGGAATCAGCTCGATGCCATTGCGCTCCCGGTCTTCCTCACCCAACAATGCCGCATAAACAGCGGGGTCATTGGCTTCAAGTTCTTTTAGGTTGGTCAGCACAGCCGCGGCTTGCTGACTGGTATTGTTCAAAGTCATGGGCAGTTTCCTATCAAGGTGGGTTTGGCGCCCAGGCGAACGGCTTCATTCCACGAACTCGATCAGCAAAAAGTGACAAAACTTCCACCGAGTGGCTATCTTGTCCAATCCGTATTTTTTCATACGCCACATCGCAGCCAGTGTGCAATGTGTCTTACAGAGTGCGCTCGGTACACTTCCCGGTGGTCTTCCACCTTCCATCGCCAGTCATGTACCGCGCGAATTATAGCCGGTTGACATCCGAAATTGAACGCGCGAACGCAGCGAACCGTCGAGATATTCGAATTTGGGCGCAGGAATTGACCCATCCACCGAAAACAGGCCCTATCTGTGTTAGCGTTTCAGTCATTTTGCGGTCCGTCGCATTCTGTTAGATTAAGCCTCGCCCCTGAGATTGGGTGGTGCAGTGCAGGTTGCGCGCCGGCTGCAACAGACGCGCGCCTTGCTTGCGCGCCCTTTGTTCAACGCGCACCGATAAATTGGCGACAGGAGCCGGCTGTGAAGATAAAGACTCAATTATGCCCTGGGATTTTGATAATCGCCGTTTTAGTTGCTGGGACGCCGATACTCGGCGATGACCTCGATACCCGGGTTGCAACGGTCCTTAAAGCGACGCCCTTGATTGACGGCCATAATGACCTTCCTTGGCAGTATCTTCGCCGAGTCAATAATCATTTATCCCAACTCGATCTGGCTTCAGATCTGACCCAAATCGACAACCCCACCGACACCGATCTACCGAGACTCCGGCGCGGCATGGTTGGTGGGATCTTTTGGTCGGTTTATGTCCCTATTGAAGCCTATGGTGGTAACCCCAGCGCGGTTCAGGCCGTAATCAATCAGATCGATTTCGTTAAACGTCTAGTTAATCACTATGACAGTGATTTAGAACTTGCCCTGGATGCAAGCAGCATCCGGAGAATCCATGCCAGCGGGAAGATTGCCTCCCTCATTGGCATGGAAGGCGGGCACTCAATCAATAATTCCTTGGCGAGCCTAAGACAACTTTATGACCTTGGCGCCCGATACATGACCTTAACGCATTCCAAAGGTCTGCTCTGGGCGGATTCGGCCACCGATACCCAGCGCCATGGTGGTCTTACCCAATTTGGCGAGCTCGTCGTTCTTGAGATGAACCGCCTTGGAATGATGGTCGACCTCTCCCATGTATCCGTTGAAACCATGCGGGATGCTTTGAGGGTAAGCCGCTCGCCTGTTATTTTTTCACACTCATCGGCTTATGGCGTCACCCAACATGCACGCAATGTACCCGATGATGTTTTGGCCCTTGTTGGTAAAAAGCGCGGGGTCGTGATGGTGAACTATTTAACCTCGTACGTCTCGGAGTCGATGCGGTTGCACCGAGTTGCCTTGGAACGTCACGAAGAGATGCTCAATCAAGACCATGACCCGGACAGGGTGGCCGAACTGATGTCACAATGGTCAGCCCGTCATCCAGCGCCTGAAGTCACGTTGTTTGATGTCGCTGATCACATCGATCACATCAAAGCCGTCGCGGGGATCGAGGCCATTGGCTTGGGTGCAGACTTCGATGGCATGCCACCCGGGCCTGTGGGGCTCGAGGACGTTTCGACCTACCCCGCCTTGCTCAAAGAGCTGCTGATAAGAGGCTACAGCGACCAAGACATTGCAAAGATTGCAGGGGAGAATCTATTACGGGTTATGAACGACGCGGAGGCCGTTGCCGCACGCCTGCAAACTTTAGAGCCGCCAAGGGATGATTTACTGCACGAGATCGATTTCGAGCACGATTTCGAGCACAATGCCGCGCAAGCTCAATAATCCGTCCAAAGCGCTTCGTTCTCATCCGTTAATGACACCCGGCAGCCCGCTTCAAAGCCTGCTTCGACGCAAACCACCATGGGCTGGCAGCACACTTCGCAATCCTCAATATATTGTTGATAACCTGCCGTTTCATCGATCAATAGACGGATCCGAGCGTCACAATAAGGACATCTGAGCTTATGGGGCGTAAGTTGCATAACGTTGCTTGGCCTCCGGGGCAGTAACCTTTTTATACCTGTGCAAGACGGGCAATTGATTGGTCAAACTGCTGACTGTCGAGCAATAGCGGCCGCAAACGATCCAGATCGACGTTACCCCCTGTGAGAATAATACCAACCCTCTGACCCAAAAAAACCGATCGGTTTCGCACCACTACCGACAACGCAACCGCACTACTTGGCTCAACCCACTGTTTGGTAAACTGCCAAATCAATTGCATCGCAAAGATCGTGTCGGCATCGGCTGCTGTTAAGATACCCGTTGCATTTCGTTTAATGATTTCGAAATTCAAAGCACCCAACGTTGTCTGTAAACCATCGCAAATGGTATCCGGGATCTGCGCTGAAACGCGTTCACCAGTTGCAAAAGATTGGGCCGCATCACTCGCGCCTTCAGGTTCGGCGCCATAAATTAAAGTACGATCTTTCACCAAACAGCTGCCAGCTAATAAGCCGCCACCCCCGACGGGCACAACCACCGCATCGAGTTGTGGCGTCTGACGCTTAAACTCGAGCAGCGCAGTGCCTTGCCCCGCTATGATCAATGGCGCATCAAATGGCGGCACATACAAAGCGCCCGAGCTGGCTGCGAGGGCCTTCAGGGTTTTTTCTCTCGCTTCAAGACTGTTATCACATTCGATTAAACGACCGTCAAAGTGTACAACTAGCCGCCGCTTTGCCGGACTCGCATTCCTAGGCATGACGATCTGCGCGGCAACCCCGCGCGCGCGCGCAGCTCGTGCAAGCGCCGCGCCGTGATTACCGGATGAATGCGTGCACACGCCATTCGCGAGTTCCGCTCGCGGCTGGGCATAAACCATGTTGGTTGCCCCACGGGCCTTAAAGGCGCCACCGCGCTGCAAATGCTCACCCTTGAAGATGACGTCACAACCTAACAATCGATTCAGCGCTTGACTGCTAAACACCGGCGTCTCGAGGACCAAACCCTTGATCCTAGAACAAGCAGCCTGAACATCAGATTCATCCAACTGCAACATGATTGCCTCAGATCCACATCTATTATCTTGGACATCCATCACGACCCGAGTTGGCCTTGGATACCAAAAAGCCAAGGTCCCTTAAAAAGGGTTAGCGCTGCCCCCTTTGGACCAGCTATCCCGAAGGCCTACTATTTCGTTGTAACAGCCCCCCTCTTCCAACTTCGCCGCTTCATCGAGCATAAAGTAGCCCTCTCGCTCAAACTGAAATCGCGTGTCACGCGGCCGGTTTTTGAGGCTTATTTCTGCAAACCCTTGAAAGACGCTGCGAGAATTGGGGTTAATCAAGTCGCGATAATCTCCGTCAACGGCATCCGGAAACGGTACCGAGAACAAAGGTTCAAAACGATGAAAAACAACGGGCAGGTTCTCCGTGGCGGATACCCAATGGATCACGCCGCGAACCTTTCGATCCGGTGGGTTCACACCTAAGGTCTCGGGATCATAAACCCCATGAATTTCGAGGATTTCGTCCTGCTCACCCATCACCACTGATTCGGCTTTGATCACGTAACCGCCGCGCAATCGCACTTCATCGTGTAACACCAATCGCTTATATTTTCGATTGGCCGTCATCTGAAAGTCGGCTCGATCAATAAAAATTTCTCGCGTGAACGGGACCGGTCGCTGCCCCATGTCAGGGTCTTTGGGATGATTCTGCACTGATAACCAAATCGTTTCCGATTCGGGTACATTGGTAATGACGACTTTTACCGGATCAAGCACCGCCATGGCTCTGGGCGCGATGGGCTCGAGCGCTTCCCGGACACAACTTTCTAACAACGCCAGCTCTACGTTATTGTCACTTTTGGTGATACCAATCCGTCGACAAAAATCCCGAATGGCCTCGGGGGGGTAGCCTCGACGGCGCATACCAGCAATCGTTGGCATCCTTGGATCATTCCAACCTTCAACCAGGTTTTCATCGACCAGTTGTTTTAATTTGCGTTTACTGGTGACGGTATATTGCAGATTCAATCTAGAAAACTCAATCTGCTGGGGCCGACTCGGTACCTCTAACTGCGCCAAAACCCAGTCGTACAGCGGACGGTGATCTTCAAACCCGGTATCGCACAGGGAATGCGTAATCTCCTCAATGGCATCGGAGATACAGTGGGTGTAGTCGTACAACGGATAAATGCACCATTGATCTCCGGTCTCATGATGCGTCGCGTGACGAATCCGGTAAATGCTTGGATCTCGGAGATTCATATTGCCAGACGCCATATCAATTTTTAACCGCAGTACATGTGCACCATCTGGAAATTCACCGGCGCGCATTCTGGCAAATAGATCGAGGTTCTCGGCAACAGACCGATCCCGATAGGGGCTATTGCGACCCGGTTCGGTCAGCGTGCCGCGATACACGCGAATGCTGTCGGCATCGAGCGAGTCGACATAAGCCTTTTCAGCTTGAATCAGTTGTACGGCATATTCGTATAGCACTTCGAAATAATCCGAGGCATTTTTTTGTTCTGCCCAGGTAAACCCAAGCCAAGTAATGTCCTCTCGCATGGCGTGGGTAAAGGCGACATCCTCTTTGATCGGATTGGTGTCATCAAACCGCAAGTTTGTTGAACCGTCAAAATCCTTCGCCAGACCAAAATTGAGGCAAATGGCTTTAGCGTGTCCGATATGAAGAAAGCCATTGGGCTCCGGTGGGAACCGCGTCTTGACCCGCCCGCCATACTTACCGCTGGCTAGATCGCCCGCCATAATCGTACTGATAAAATTCGCGGGATACCGCTCAGAATCATTTAACATAGTTCACCTATACCAGCAGGGCTGCAAAACAGCTTACCGAAACCATTATAACCAGAATTCGGCGCAACACAGTCTCGCTTAACCGAATCGTGACCCGAACGCTCACCCAAGCACCCAGCGTCGAGCCTAGTGCCAAGACCCCGCCCGTTAACCATAGAACTTGGCCTTGCGCGGCAAAAATCAGTAGCGCAACGCCGCTGAAAAGGCCTGTACAAACCAGCTTTAAGGCATTTGAACGTACCAGATCATATTGCAGAACGCCTGAGAGCACCGCGACCAAAATAAAACCGACACCGGCTTGAATAAAACCGCCATACAGGCCCGCACCAAACAGACTGAGCCATGCAGCAAGCCCCAATGTTTGAGACGCTGGACTTGCGAAGTCAGACTTCCTTGGCGTTGTTTTTGGCAACAACAGCGAGCAAGCAACCATCACCATCACGATAAGCAAAATCGGCTTCAACCAGACATTTGGTAAGACTGAGGCGCAGAGCGCGCCCACCGCAGCGCCCACAATCGTCGGCACTAGGACGCCGGTGAGCGCAGATCGATCTAACCGACCAGCTTGGTCGAACCCTTTCGCGCCTGTGATCGATTGCGCCAATACCGCAAGGCGATTGGTGCCGTTGGCAAGATCGGCGGGAATCCCCATCATCATTAAAGCTGGCAACGTCAACATAGAGCCGCCGCCCGCCAAGGTGTTAATGAAGCCGCTCAGCATACCAACTGTCAACAGCACCACAATCTCGATCGGGGTCACGGCAACAGCGCCTGTCTTTGTCCGACCGCGCCAACCCGCGACACGTCGAAGACCGACCCAGCTTCATTCACAATCCAGAGTGTCTGATCGTCTAGCCAAGTAATGGCCTCGACCTGACCCATGCTATAGGGCGTTAAGTCAAGGCTTTGGTGAGGCCCTGACAACCAAGCGTCACCGCTGCTTGGCCTTGGAAACAGCCACAGATTACGAGCTCCAAGAACCGCAAGACTGGCGCCGTTCGGCGACAGCTCCGCGCCAGTCACCATAAATAACGATGACAGGCTATCCACCTGTTCCAGTTTATTGGGTTGACTAGACGCTGCATCGGTTAATCGATACAGAGTACCCCCGGGTTCGAAGGCCCCAATTTGGCCAGCAATCCGGTGCTTTGTAATCAAGTACAACTGACCCGCATCAACGAAGAGCGCTTCGCTATCGTAATGCCAGTTTTCAGCGGGAAAAAACTGCTGATCCGGATAGGCAACCGGTATATAGCCCGTTGCGCGCGTTTTCTCGATCACCCTTGGATTAAACTGCGGCACTTTGTAAATGCCAAGATCTCGCCGAGCATTGCCGTTGTTACCCGTATCTGCGATGTATAGCCAATCCGCATCCGAGGCTATATCCTCCCAATCATAATGCGCAGCCAACTCAATGGCATGCCCAGGCCAGGGGCTACGACCCGGCCGCGGCTGTTGGCCGTGATAGGGTAAGAATTCTGGATGGATCACATCCCCTTGACGGTTGATGGCAAAAACCCGGGCTTCATCGCCGCTATCATTGTGCACCCAAAACACATCGTCAAAGCGTTTGCTGCGGGAGATACCACTAACTTCCCGCAAGGCTTCATAGTTAATTTTAAATTTCGGCGTCACCTGCCAGGTCGGCTCGTCCTTGGCATTGATGCCGAACGCAACGCAGCCCAACACCAGCAATCCGAATAACCCCTTTTGAAACACACAATTTTCCTTTTGGTGAGACCCTTCGTTAAATCACCGAGTAAATCGCCGAGCGGCGGCACGACTTAATCCTGCGAGGAATCGAGAAGCTTGGCAACCAATCTAACACTGACCCAACTCGAGAAAATCCATCCGCTTTCTGAACGACCTGGGCGACCTCCGAAAACCTCAGCATCGAAGCGCCCCTATTCTACCGTTTCCTGCGGCGCGTGAGCCTCATCATCGTGCTGTTCATCGGCTCAATCAGCGCAACGGCATTCGTAAGAAACGACGAGCCAACGCTGCACGCCAACTTTGCTTGATTCTACCGCTTGAATCTCTGCGCGCCCGATGGGCGCAAGGTTGACACGACATTGACTGATCTTTGCCCGCCAACAATTTTTGCGGCCAATACGGACCATTGTTTGAGCCCTTGCCCCTTCCAATCTGGACTGTTGCGCGCCGCCAGGATACGCGGGCTTAAAAATTTTAAGGGTTCCGAATCGTCTTACAACGGCCCTGCCGCACCGCTACGACTCGCGTGTTGCGGGCTGCTGCCTGCGCGTCGCCGCTTGCGGATTGCCGCTTGCGGGCTGCCTCGGCACAGTGGGCAGTGCCGCGGAACGCCTAGCTTACTTAGGAGGGCGCAAATTTTAAAAATAGGCGTTTTCTGTCACGGAATGATCGGTGACATCGCGAACCGCCGTCAACTGTGGCAGGGTCTCAAGCAAGGTCTTCTCAACCCCATCTTTCAAGGTTACGTCCACCATCCCGCATCCTTGGCATCCTCCGCCGAACTGCAGCACCGCAACACTATCTTCAACAATCTCGATCAGACTGACCATACCGCCATGGCTTGCGAGACTAGGATTAATTTGGCTGTGCAGCACATAATTAATCTGGTCTTCCAAGGGACTATCATCCGACACTTTGGGCACTTTTGCGTTGGGCGCCTTGATTGTGAGCTGACCGCCCATTCGGTCCTCAGCGTAATCCACCACCGCTTCTTCTAAGAACGGCTCACTCCTGGCATCGATATAGCCATCGAACTGACCGTAAGCTACTTTAATATCATCCTCTTGCGCCTCTTCCGGACGACAATACGCGATGCAGGTTTCCGCCATTGGCGTACCTGGCTCAGTAATAAAAACCCGAACCCCAATATCCTCGGCTTCTTGCTTGGCCAAAAGGCCGGCTAGGTAGGTTTGAGCTGACTCTGTAATTGTTACCATGATGTTTCATCGCCCTTAGGTTCATGAACTAATCGCGACTTAATTCCCGCCGCTGACCCGACGAGCGTATCATACGTCAGTGCTTTTAGATTCGCTAGCAATGCGATCGACTTGTACCGTGCATGACCCTTCAAGCAGCGCCCTCGACCCAAACCATTTACCAGCAGGTTCTAAGCGCTGAGACGATCAACACATGAATTTTCCTCATGTCAGAGGCGACAATTCTTCAGAAGGCAGATCCGGTCCTTTTGGTACACTCTCCGCGTCTCCAACTCAGGAATACCTATGACGACTAACGCTGCCCCGCCGTCAATTGCGGCCCTGCTTAAAGAGCGTGTCCTAGTTATGGATGGCGCCATGGGGACCGCCATTCAAGAATTAAAGCTTACTGAAGCTGACTTTCGGGGCGAGCGATTCAAAGATGCAGCGCGCGATTTAAAAGGCAACAATGAACTGCTGACCCTCACTCGACCTGAGGTCATTCAAAAAATTCATTTGGATTATCTGCTTGCAGGCGCAGACATTCTAGAAACCAATACGTTCACAGCCAACACGGTGTCGCAAGCTGATTTCGGCACCGAAGACCTGGTTTACGAACTCAATTACGCATCGGTTAAATTGGCCCAAGCCGCTATTGCCGAATTGCAAGCTGAGTATCCCGAACGCGTTTGTTTTGTGGCCGGCGCGATTGGGCCGACGACGCGGTCCGCCAGCTTGTCACCTGATGTGAACGATCCAGGGTTCCGTAACATTGATTTTAACTCTTTGGTTACGGATTACGGCCTTGCGATTCAAGCGCTCGATGATGCGGGCGCTGACCTTTTGCTCATCGAAACCATTTTTGATGTGCTCAATGCAAAAGCCGCCATTTTTGCAGCGTTGAGCCATTTTGAAAACACTGGGCGCCCACTGCCGATTATGATCTCTGGCACCATTACGGATGCTAGCGGCCGCTTGCTTTCGGGTCAGACCCCAGAAGCCTTTTGGGCCTCGATTCAGCACGCCCAACCCCTGAGCGTTGGTTTCAATTGTGCGCTCGGCGCTGATGAACTCAGAACCCACATCAAAGATATTGGTCAATACGCAGACTGCTTCATCAGTGCCTACCCAAATCGAGGTCTACCGAACGAATTTGGTGAGTATGATGAAACCGTTGAGGCCATGGTCACATCGATTAGAGGCTATTTAGACGACGGATTGGTCAACATCATTGGTGGCTGTTGTGGCACGACACCAGAACATATCCGAGCCTTTTCTGAACTGGTCAAAGGCTATGCGCCGAGGCAACTCAAACAACAATCGGAACACACGCTGTTGTCTGGCTTAGAGCCTTTCAAAATCACCGATGCGTCACTCTTCGTCAATGTTGGCGAGCGCACCAATGTTACTGGCTCTGCAAAATTCGCACGCCTGATCAGAGAAGAGGACTATGAGGCCGCGCTGCAGGTCGCTCAAGATCAGGTGAACAATGGCGCGCAGATCATCGATATCAATATGGATGAGGGCATGCTGGATTCAAAGGCAGCAATGGTCCGATTTCTTCACCTCATCGCCTCTGAGCCTGACATTTCTCGAGTTCCGATTATGGTCGACTCCTCGAAGTGGGACATCATCGAAGCTGGACTTCAATGCATCCAGGGTAAAAGCATCGTTAACTCCATCAGTTTAAAAGCCGGTGAAGAAGAGTTTCTGATGCAGGCAAGCCTCTGCTTGAAATATGGCGCGGCCGTTGTCGTGATGGCATTTGATGAAACCGGCCAAGCCGATAATCTCGAACGCAAACAGGCGATCTGTAAGCGAAGCTATGATCTGCTTGTCGAGCGACTAAACTTCCCGCCTGCAGACATTATCTTTGATCCAAATGTGTTCGCCGTTGCAACCGGCATTGAAGAACACGCACTTTACGGTCGTGATTTCATCGACGCTTGCGCCTATATCAAGGCGCATTTACCCCATGCTCGAATTTCAGGCGGAATCAGCAACGTTTCGTTTTCATTTCGAGGCAACAATCAAGTTCGAGAGGCGATTCATGCGGTCTTTTTGTACCACGCGATTCAGGCTGGTCTCACAATGGGCATTGTTAATGCAGGACAACTTGCGATTTTTGAAGAGGTCCCAAAAGATCTAAGAGATGCAATTGAAGATGTATTGTTTAATCGACGTGACGACTCGACCGAACGGCTCATTGATGTTGCGAATCGCTTTTCTGGCGGCAGCAGCAAAGCCCAAGCCGAAGACCTTTCTTGGCGAGAAAACGACGTCGATGAGCGCCTCGCATACTCGTTAATCAAAGGCATTAACCAATATATCGTTGAGGATACCGAAGCTGCCAGATTGCTCGCTAACCGCCCAATCGAAGTCATTGAGGGCGCGCTTATGGCCGGCATGAACCGCGTTGGTGATTTGTTTGGGGCCGGAAAGATGTTTCTGCCTCAGGTCGTCAAGAGTGCGCGGGTCATGAAGCAGGCCGTGGCGCACCTTATCCCATTCATTGAGGCTGAAAAAACTGAAAAGTCCAAAGCCAAGGGTCGTATTCTCATGGCGACGGTCAAGGGCGACGTCCATGATATTGGCAAAAATATTGTCGGCGTTGTACTGCAATGCAACAACTACGAAGTGATTGATCTTGGGGTCATGGTTCCAGCGGATAAAATCTTAGCTGAGGCGCGAGCACATCGGGTCGATATCATCGGGTTGTCCGGGCTCATTACACCGTCGCTAGATGAAATGGTGAATGTTGCTAGCGAAATGCAACGCCAAGATTTCCAAGTCCCGTTGATGATTGGGGGCGCGACCACCTCTAAAGCGCATACATCTGTGAAAATTCAACCGTGCTATCAAAACGACATCACGGTTTATGTAACCGACGCATCAAGAGCAGTCGGGATCGCAAGCCGCTTATTATCAGACAACGACAAACCCAACCTTAAGGCTGAGCTTCATGCCGAATACGACATGATTCGGGAGCGCAACAAACATCGTTCCGCGAAGTCAAAGCTCTTAAGTTTTGACCGTGCCCAAGCCAATTCGTCGAGCCTGACTTGGGACGGCTACGCCCCACCAAGGCCAGAACGCATCAATACCAATACCGTCGTTGATTTACCCCTAGCAACCCTAATCGATTACATCGACTGGACGCCGTTTTTCATTACTTGGGAACTGGCTGGAAAATTTCCAAAAATTCTTGAGGATGCCGTCGTCGGCGAGTCAGCGCGCGAACTGTATCACGACGCTAAAGCGATGCTTGATCAGTGGCTTGGTAGCAATCAAATCAAGGCGTCGGCGGTCTTTGCCTTCTGGCCGGCTCAATCGGATGGCGACGACATCGTTGTCTACGGCGATGAAACCCGCCAAACCGAGCGAACACGCTTACATCATTTGCGGCAGCAAACCGACAAGCCTAATGGCAAACCGAACCTATGCCTCAGCGATTTCGTTGCACCGACCGGTTCAGCCGCAGATTATGTGGGCGGGTTCGTTGTCACTGCGGGTCTGGGGCTCGACGCCTTGGTAACCGAATTCGAAGAGGCTAATGATGATTATAACGCGATCTTAGCGAAGGCCTTGGCTGATCGACTAGCAGAGGCCGCTGCAGAATATTTACACGAACAGGTTCGCCGAGTTCATTGGGGTTATGCCCCAGATGAGGCTTTGGATCAAACCGAACTCATCAAGGAACGGTACCAAGGTATACGACCTGCGCCAGGCTATCCGGCGTGTCCAGACCATACTGAAAAAAGAACCTTGTTTGACTTGCTCGATGCGGAGAACGCTATTGGCGTTCATTTAACCGAAAACTTTGCGATGACGCCTGCTGCCTCCGTGAGTGGTTTTTATTTCTCCCATCCGCAGGCCAGTTATTTTGGCCTTGGGAAAATTGGACCCGATCAGATCACCAGCTATGCACATCGTAAACAATGGTCCATTGACATGGCCGAGCGTTGGCTCAGACCAAACCTTGTGGGTTGATCCCCTTGACTCAAGCAAACCCCGACTTAGATCAAACGGGCCGCACTAATTCATCTGGACAATCGATCGACATCCGCTATGCTGTCATCCGGATACTGCCCTTGTGCCTGCTGTTTTCAAGACAGTCAGGCGGGGCCATCGTTTATCGGCGTAATTTAGCTCGGCGCCTGGCAAGCCCGTTTTTCTGACAGCCGATTTTCTCTGCCCGATTTTTTGTCAAGCCAACCTCAAGGGAGCCCGCTATGCCGGACGATCACCCGTCACCTAATGAGAACGCCCCGAAGCCTAGCTTCTTGCAAACTCTGATGAGCGCCATGGGCGCCGCTATTGGTGTACAACGGTCCGAGGTACGCGCGCGTGATTTCCAATCCGGCTCACCCCTGCCCTTCATTCTTGCCGGCTTAATCGTGACCGTCCTGTTTATTACCATCTTGCTCAGCGTGGTTTACTGGATAATCTAGCGCGCGACGCGTCGCCCCAGCTTTTTAAGCTAACACCGCTTAAGACGGTAATCCCGACAAGTAATAGACAATTGCAACAACCGGCAGCAATACAACGGCAACAACCGCGACCACATCAACGAATCCGTCCTCTTGATCTTGACCCTCATTTTGACCCATTGCGCACTCCTCAAAACTTAAAATTATACCCCGATTCAGAAAGGCATATCCTTAGAAGAACAAAATTATTCATCAATCTCGAAAGAGCTGATAACGTCCTGCCATCCATCGCTGGGGCGTGTCATGTATCAGTACAATGAAGCAGATCGAAGGTTCTTGCAGCAACGCTGTAGACAATTTCGAGACCAAACAAATCAGTTCCTCGCCGGCAATTTACCCGCAGAAGAATTCCAACAACTGCGCCTACGAAACGGGCTGTATATCCAGCGTTTGGCTCCGATGCTTCGAATTGCGATCCCTTATGGCGAAATCTCAGCCCAGCAACTTCGCGCGCTCGCCGCGATCACCAGAGATTTTGACAAGGGTTACGCGCACTTTACAACACGACAAAACATTCAATTGAACTGGCCGAAACTCGAGGCAATGCCGGACCTTCTAGACCGGCTCGCCGACGCTGACATGCACGCAATTCAAACCAGTGGAAGCTGTATTCGTAACATCACCTCTGATCAGTTTGCCGGCGTTGCAATAGATGAAATTGCCGACCCCAGGCCTTGGGCTGAGCTCTTACGGCAATGGTCGACGCTGCATCCGGAATTCAACTGGTTACCAAGGAAATTTAAGATCGCGATTACAGGGGCCGCCTCGGATCGAGCCGCCATCGCAGTGCACGATATCGGTTTGCGCTTACAGTCAGATGACGCTGGCCTATATTTTCAGGTCTGGGTCGGGGGCGGCCTCGGCAGGACCCCGCTCATAGGGGTCTGCATCAACTCCCGGCTGGAACCCAAGCACTTAATCACCTACTTAACGGCTATTTTGCGAGTCTATAATCAGTTCGGGCGCCGTGATAACAAGTATAAAGCTCGCATCAAGATCTTGGTTAAGGCGATGGGTCAACGCGCTTTTGAAGCGGCTGTTAATAACGCCTGGCTTGCCTTAAAAGATGGTCCGGAGACGATTGACGAAGATTCCATTGCACAGTTTTCGGCGCACTTCTCGCGTCCGAATTACCTGCCACTCACCGATCAAAACGCGCCAAGTGAAATCATCGCAACCGATCAACCTTTTGAGCGATGGCGCGCGCAAAATGTATTGCCACATCAGCAACCGGGCTATGCCGCCGTACACATTTCGCTGAAGCGGACGGGCGTTGCGCCAGGGGACGTATCGGATCGAGACCTCGAGGCCTTGGCCGATCTCGCCGAACGCTATAGTTTCGGGGAGGCCCGTGTTACCCATGAGCAAAACATCGTTCTAGCAGATGTCGAGCAATCTAAGCTCCCAGAGCTCTTCATGGCATTAGGCCGGCACAACCTCGATCGCGCCAATCGTGGTCTTGCGACCGATATGATTTGCTGCCCGGGCGGTGATTACTGCTCACTCGCCAATGCCAAGTCCATTCCCGTGGCCGCAGCCATTGAAGAAACCTTTCATGATGCCGAAGCAGAGCACGATTTAGGGCCGCTCAGCATCAACATCTCGGGCTGCATGAATGCCTGCGGTCATCACCATGTGGGAAACATCGGCATTCTGGGCGTTGATAAAAAAGGCGAGGAATTCTACCAACTCTCGATCGGCGGTGAACCTGGAGAGGACGCAAGAATCGGACGGATCCTCGGACCATCCGTTGCGCGCGCCGAAATTCATTGGGTCGTGCAACGGTTAACTCAGTGCTACCAAGCACATCGAAGCGCTGAGGAAACGTTTAATCAAACTTTGGATCGAATCGGAATCGAGGTCTTCAAATCTGCTGCCTATGAAGGATTAACATCATGAGGTTAATCACGACCGTCAACGGCTATCCCGAACGCCAAGAGATCGATTCGATTTGGTCAGGATATGATGAACCACTGCGCCTCGATGACGAAGCGCCGCGTTCTAAAGCTGCCAGCAGCCTTCAAATTGAAGCGGATGCGTTGCCCGATGCCTTTCAGTCCCATTTAGAGACTGCTCGCCTGATCTTATTGCATTTACCCGTCTTTACCGACGGACGGCCCTATTCCTTGGCCGCAATGCTCCGGCAGCATTATCGCTATGCGGGTGAGATTCGAGTTTTCGGTGATGTTCGTTCGGCACAACTCGATCACTTGCACCGGTGTGGCATCAATAGCTTTGTATTGAAAGAAGATCAAGATGCTGCGTCTGCGCTGGACCAGATTGGTTATTTTTCGAAATGGTACCAGCCGAATATTTCAGCCTAGGTTCAGCCAGCGCTGACGCGCCCGGCCCATGCGTCTCATAAGCTCTAAACGACGCGGCTCTTTTAACGCCTGTCAGTATCCGCTCAAAACGCGCATCGACGCAGTTCATGACGTCACAGCTAGGCCTGCCTAGCTGATCCTATTTTGCCTTTAAGACACTCGCACCAAAGTACGCCCAACAACGCTACCAGCTATTAGCGCGTCAACGGTTTGAGAGATACCATCCAGCCCGATCTCTGTTGCCATATTCGCAAGGTTCGGCAAGCGCCATTCCTCTGCAAGCCGGGTCCAGTTTCTGGCTTTGTCGTCTAACGGCAGCTCAACAGAGTCCACACCCAATACATTGACCCCTCGCAGGATGAACGGTAAAACCGTAATGTCCATCTTTGGTGATGCGACCAAACCACAGATCGCCACGCTGCCCTGAGGGTTTAACGATTTGATGACGTTCGACAGCATGTCGCCACCCACCGTATCAACGGCATGCGCATACATTGGTTTTAACATCGGACGACTTGATTGTTCCGACAAGGATTCCCGCCCAATCACAGTCTCGGCCCCCAGCCCTTTTAGATAATCGACTTGATCCTGCTTGCCAGAAACAGCAACCACTTCAAACCCCAAGTTGGCCAGTAACGCAATCGCCACGGAACCCACGCCACCCGTCGCCCCGGTGACCAAAACCGGCCCCTGTTCTGGCTGGGCATTCATCCAAAACAGTTTCTCCAAGCACAGAGCCGCGGTCAGGCCAGCGGTACCAAGGATCATGCTTTCTCGCAGCGAGAGACCGGCTGGCATAGGGAGCACCCAATCCCCTGGCACGCGAATATATTGCCCAAACCCGCCCGGTGTGTTCATGCCAAGATCAAAGCCGATCACCAGCACTTCGCTTCCAATCGATAACCTCGGATCCGTTGATGATCGAACAATCCCCGCTGCATCAATACCGGGGGTATGCGGGTATTGCTTGGTCACACCCGGCACCCCGGATGCACTCATGGCATCTTTGTAATTGACAGAAGAATACAAAACCTCAATTAAAACATCCCCTTCAGGCAAGTCATCCAGTTGCCGTGTGATCACCTGGTGACGGGTGCCCTGTTCCTCTTTTTCTACCCAAAAAGCATCGAATGACGTCATAGCTACTGATCCTTAATCGTTCTTTTAACCTACCGGCTGCCAATAAATGTGAGTACTCTGCCGCCTGAAATCTGTCGTTTAATCTAACGTGTGACGAGCCAGAACTCGGTTTTGGGTCGGTATGAGCGTTGTCAGTTGTGCAAACCGCTTCACCAATTTTTCGATTTTGCTTTGCTGAATTTCGTAGGTGACCTCATACACTGCAGCATTCGGCATCTTCTCGATCAAATATTCATCGCTCGTTTGGATTTCATCAATCAATCGCTGCTCAAGGGCTCTTTGCCCGTACCAAGCTTCCCCAGTAGCAACAACTTCGATATCAACTTGAGGCCGATTATCACTGACAAAGCGCTTAAACAGCTGATGAACCTCTTCAAGCTCAGCCTTAAATTTCTGGCGACCCTCGTCCGTATTTTCGCCAAACATCGTAAGGGTTCGTTTGTGTGCGCCGGCCGTGTGCAGCTCAACATCGACCTGCTGGGATTTCAATAGCCGATTAAAATTAGGCACCTGAGCAACGACCCCAATCGATCCCAAAACAGCAAAGGGCGCCGCAATGATTTGATCCGCAATACAGGCCATCATGTAACCGCCACTCGCTGCGACCTTATCCACAGAAACAGTCAACTTAACACCCTGCTTTGTTATGCGGCGCAACTGAGACGCAGCCAAACCATAACCGTGCACGACCCCCCCCGCGCTTTCCAGCCGCAGCAGCACTTCATCGTCAGCTGTCGCCACCGCTAAGACTGCGGTCACCTCTTGCCTTAAACTGCTGACCGCAGACGCCTCAAGATCGCCTTCGAAGTCGAGTACAAACACTCGAGAAGTCGGCGCTGTTTGGCCCTCGGCTGAGTTACTCGACCGCTTTAACGCTGCTTTCTCAGCTTTAAGACGCTGTTTTTCCGCCTTCTTGGCGGCTTTCTGTGCGGCCTTTTGACCCTCAAGACTCATCATGGATTGATTCAGCGATTTCGTGCCTTGCTCATAGGCTTCATTGAGATGCTTGACCTCCAGTCGTCCCAATTCACCAGCAGACCTTGGCTGTCTTGCACCCATCAGTAGTGTTACCAAAACTACCAAAGCAACAACAACCGTCACGACCTTAGCGAGGAACAACCCATATTCAATCAAAAATTCCAATTCCTACCCTATCCACCTAAGATTTGACTTAAAATAGTAACACACTGTTGCCGCGCCTCAGTCCTAGATAGGGCTCGTATCGGTTTTAGGAGTCCCGATGGATACCAACCTACTCATCAATACTTGGCACACCGCCCTTAAACACCGATTCAGGTCCGGCTTTCTGCCAACCGAAGAAACTATTTTTCAATTTCAGTTTGATGCGCAACCAGAAGCGCCGCTGTACTTAACCGCAAATCACCAGGCCTTTAATTTGTCCCCGGGCACGCACCGAGCGCCAACCCTTACGCTTTTTGTCCGCGATCAGGCAACGATGCTCGGATTGTTAACAGGCAAAGAAGACGGTATGGCGGCTTTTATGGCAGGCATTTATCGAGCCGACGGCAACATCATACTCAGTCAGCTATTGCTTTATACCTTTCAACAACCTGCGTTACTTCAAACCCAACAGGTGATTGATTAGTCTTGCGAGCCGGGCGCCGCAAGATCATCCCATAAACAGCCTTCTTCCGAGCTCGATCGAAGCATCTCCAACATGCTGTCGTGAGCCAACTGCTCCGCATCGCTTAGAGTGACTAAGGGTAACCGGCCTTGAGGGCGTTCGAACCCGCCGGTCGCCCTGTCATCAGCCGTCGCCTGATCTGCGTTTGCCCCCTCCAGCGACAAACTGCCCTGGCCACCGGTCAAGACCAAGTAAACCTCTGCCAGGATCTGCGCATCCAACAAGGCGCCATGCAAGGTCCTGCCGGAGTTATCGACGCCCAATCGCTTACACAGCGCATCCAAGCTATTTTTCTGTCCTGGATATCGCATCCGAGCAAGCGATAGGCTATCGATTACACCGCAGCGCTGTCGCATTCTACGGGGTTCGCGCAGGCGCTTTAATTCGTGGTCTAAGAACCCTATATCAAAATCAGCGTTATGAATAATGAGTTCGGCACCCTCGACAAATGCTAGAAATGACGCCTTAATCTCATTGAAATCTGGCTTGTCGGCGAGAAACTCTAGTGATATACCATGGACCGCCTCGGCACCGGCATCGATTGCACGGCCTGGGTTAATATATTCGTGAAAATGGCGCCCTGTGAGTCGGCGATTTTTCAGCTCGACACACCCAATTTCGATAATTCGATGCCCATTCGCCGCCTCTAAACCGGTCGTTTCCGTGTCCAATACGACTTGTCTCATGAGGCGGCCATCATTTGATCAATCGCGTCGTTCGCCAATTGATCTGCCCGTTCATTCTCAAGATGACCGCTATGGCCTTTTACCCAAAACCAAGAAACATCATGTTTTTCGGCCAAGGCATCCAAGCGTTGCCATAGGTCTTGATTTTTGACGGGTTGTTTATTGCTGGTTCGCCAACCATTTCGCTTCCAACCCGTGATCCACTGGGTAATACCTTGACGGACATATTGCGAGTCAGTGGTCAAACAAATCGTGCTGGGTTCTGAGAAATAGGCAAGCCCTTCGATCGCCGCCATCAGCTCCATCCTATTATTCGTTGTGTCCGATGCAGCCCCCGAAAGACTTCGCTCTTGACCATCAATCCGAATCAGGGCACCCCAACCGCCAGGACCAGGGTTTCCTCGACATGCGCCATCTGTAAAAACTTCTTTCATCTTTTTATTCTGCCTCTGCGATGGACTCTGTTCGACGCGACGGGGTCAAGCCGCCCGTGCTTGGCTGCGATAATCCCAACCCGGAAAACCGAATAGATCGTCGAGTTGATCGGGTGCGGATCGGCGTCAAGGGCCCGACAACTTTTCTGGCCACCAGCATATACACCCCACCTGTTGGCAGATTGTACCGTCGACCAAGGCCCAAACCGAAATTCGGCGGTGGTGACTGTCGTACCGACCAGGGCAGCCCGAAATCAGCGAACAACACTCGATCGACCTTAAAGTTTAGAAGATTTAGCCAATCCATCAACCGGTAGGCAGACCAAAACTGACCTTTAAAAGGATACCTTGCTGCGTTGCCAGATAAACGCTTGCGCAACCCCCAAAGACTGAGCGGGTTGAACGCTGTAATGATCAGCGTTCCCATCGGCATGACCATACGAGCCGATTCAGCTAGGAGCGCTTGAGGCCGGTCTGAAAACTCTAGCAAATGATGCAGCAGCACGACGTCCACTTGATCAGACGCAATCGGCATCTGTAACGGCGAGGCAATCAATTGCGGCGAGAGTAGATCATCTTCGCCCAAGCAAATCTTATTCTGAATCGGGCTTTTTCGAAACAGCAACGCTTGTTGGGCACTGATCTGAATAAGATGGTAGCCAAATAGGTCTTCCAACAATTCGTCGTGTAGCGCTTGCTCCGTCCCCATTACTCGCTGCCCCAACGGCGTATTAAACCACCGGGAAAGCGCTTTGCGCTCTGTAGACAGCACACGTATTAAGTCAGGCATCAGGGTGTAGGTCTTTGTGCGTCACCATAACCAAAATCTTAGAACCTTTCCTCAGTTGCTTGGAGTTTACGCCATTTTAATCAAGATCGGATGATCCGCTACGCGCTTGAATTCAAATGGGCGGTGCCGTGATCAGGACCCGAGCATTGCGACAACGTCTCAACGCAAATCGAAACCGAGCCAACAATCCGATCGAAGGCTGGCTCCGCCATCGCGCAGCTTAGCAGCGACTGATTCAGATGCAGATCAGACCGGAATCGATCCCGCGCGAGCGCCCAGTCACCACAATGGTGTCCGAACCAATGTGAAAAATCCTTTATACTCAGTGCATGCAAATACGCTCAAAACGCCTACCTCATAACTTTGCTCTTATCTGCCTGTGCCTTGTTGCGACGGCCTGCACGCAACTCACGCAAAGACCCCACAGCGACCAAAACCCCGCTGCGGATTTAGACGAAGAGCAACCTTTCGCGGCGCCGGGGGGGAGCAGCGCAAATACTGAGCTGATGGACTTAAGCTTTGGGTCAGGCGTTAAAGCCCCGCCGAAAGTTTTTTTTGATTCTGTCGATAGTCCACCGGCGCAATGCAAACGAGCAGACTATGAAACCTGCCAAGTACCTGACGCGGAGGCAATTCCTAAAGAATTTTGGTCACAACTGCGGCTGCAATTTAACCTTGAACTGCATCTGAATGAACCACAGGTTCAAGCCCAATTGAATTGGTTTATCGCCAATCCTGATTACCTTACCCGAGTTTTTAAGCGCGGTGCGCTGTACCTTCCACACATTGTTGAGACGTTGCACAAGGCTGACCTTCCAATGGAATTGGTCCTGCTGCCGGTGGTTGAGAGCGCCTTCGATCCATTCGCCTATTCATCAGGCCGGGCATCCGGACTTTGGCAGTTTATTCCGGCCACTGCTCGACTATATGACGTCAATATTGACTGGTGGTACGACGGTCGACGGGACCTAATCGATAGCACGAAGGCGGCTTCAGAATTTTTATCGGATCTAGGCCAGACCTTTGATAAGGACTGGTTACTGGCGCTTGCGGCCTATAACGCAGGCCCCGGCACCGTCAAAAAAGCCATGCGCAAAAACCGCAATAAACAGCGTTCTGAGGCATTTTGGCAATTGGACTTACCTCGGGAAACCAAAGCCTATATTCCTAAACTCCTCGCTCTGGCAGCCATTGTTAAGAATCCTGAGCAGTATCATATAACGCTGCCCGATATCGGACTTGAAAGTGAAATTGTGGCTTTTGAACTCGACAATCAAATTGACCTCGCGCTGGCCGCGGAACTCGCTGAAATCAGCCTCGAGCAACTTTATCGCTTGAACCCTGGCTTTAATCAATGGGCCACGCATCCGAACGGCCCACATCGCTTGATCATTCCAGCACAACAGGTCGAGGTCATGACTGAAAATCTAGCACTGCAGCCCCAGGAGGGCCAAATGCGCTGGTTACAGCACAGGATTGGTTTTGGCGAAACACTCGGCGGGATTGCACAGCGTTATGGCCTGTCCATTGATGCCCTAAGACAAGTAAATCATCTCAAGAGCCCTCAGATTATCGCAGGGGACATCCTAATTGTGCCCACCCCCGTTAGCTCGCCCATCGCATATGGACTATCCTCATCCGGTCGGAGCGCAAAACGCCGCCAACATTATGAAGCGCGCTACGGCGCTCCGCCCGAAAATTACAGCGTCCAATCTGGCGATAGCTTATGGTCGATTGCGCAGGCCCATCAAATTAAAGTGGGTCAATTAGCGAAGTGGAATGGCTTAGCAACGAGAGCCCCTCTGAGGGTCGGACAAAACCTATTCATCTTTGATGCTCGCGCCCGCGATGGGCGCCAAACAATCGCATCATCTCGCACAAGTCCGGCTGAGGCCACGCTGCGCTCAGTCTACTACCGCGTGCGACAAGGCGACTCGTTATCGAAGATCGCGGCCCGGTTCAATACAACCGTCGCCGCAATCAAAGCCGAAAATGCCTTTCTGAACCGCCAAAAATACCTACAACCCGGCGACCAACTGACGCTGGTCTTGAACGTTCGAAAGCCTCGCTAGACGACCGCTTCGTGCTCAAAAATCGCCTAGAAATTCTGCCCCTGTATGTCGCCCAACTTTTGCAGGGAAGATTGAAAGCGTTGAAATTCTAAGCCGCCAAGCTGATTTTCCAGCAATTGCGAGATGGCTTGGTTTTCCATTCCAGGGATGGATGAATCCTCTGGGTTTCTAACGCTGGTTACCGAAACCACTGCAACATCGCCGTCATCAAGCTGTGCAATACCGACGGACTTTGCATTTGCCGAAGGCTTTGGCAACGCAAAGGCCTGCGTTCGTAGTGCTTGCGGTACATCGGATTGGTAGCGCGTCATATCAGTTTTCACCGACCATTCCACCCCATATGCCTCGGCAACCGCTCGCGTGATTTCACCCGCTTGGAGCCTTGCAACCACTTCGAGCGCTAACGATTGTGCCAGGCCAGTGGCTTTGATTTGCTTCAGTGTCGTCTCGATCTCGGCCGTAACCGCCTCAAAGGGTTTTAAGATACTCTCCGCATAGCCAGTCACACGCACAACCACCGCGGCGCCGTCGTTCAGCTCAATTACCGCACTATTGTTACCATCGATCATTAAATCGGGCGAAAAGAGTGCATCTTTGACTGCCGCATTTGACAAGATACCGGTGTTTGACCCTCGATTCTGACCTCTTAGCTCGACAATCTCTAAACCCAACTGATCCGAAATACCTTCCAAATCAGAGTCCTCAAAAGCCATTTCATCGAGCTCACTCATTGATGCGATGTAGTCTTCTTTAACCGCCTCTTCCCGATAAGCCTGCTCAACCGATTCAGCCACCACGTCAAACGCTGTTACAGCAGCCGGCACCAGCTCTGACAATTGGATGAGGTGGAAACCAAACTCCGTTTCGATCGGCGGCGAGATCTCGCCCGCCGCTGCCAATTCAAATGCGGCTGCTTCAAACGGTGCGACAAAAATACCCCGTTCGGCGACACCCAAATCCCCGCCCGCGGCAGCGCTACCTGGGTCTTCAGAGAAAGTCTTTGCTAATTCTGAGAAGGGTTTTCCGGCGGCAAGCTCCGATTGGATTTCGATAATTTGCGCCATTGCCGCATCCCGGTCCTGGTCTTCGGAAACCGCAATCAGGATATGGGCTATCCGACGCTGTTCATCCTGCGTATACAAATCGATTCGATCGGCATAGAAAGTCTGCAACGCCTCTGGCGTGACGTCGACCGCGTCCATGAGGTCCGACTTCGCTAATTGGACATAGGCCACGTCAATCGTTTCTTCAGTAAAAAACTGATCTAGATTATCGTCATAGTAATCTTGAACGCTCAGCGGATCGACTTCGAGATCCGTCTCAAGATCCCGGGCGTTAAACGTGATGTACGTCACGTCCCGCGTCTGGCGCGATAAGCTGGTGGTTCGGAGCAGTTCCGCATCGGTCATAAACGATGACCCTTGGATCGCCTCTGACAACTGTCCTAAAGCCTCATCCAGCCGAAGCTCCTCTCGATATGTCACTGGATCGTAGCCTGCACTGGCTAACACCAAGCGGTACTGATTCGCATCGAAACTACCGTTGACCTGAAAAACCTCAGTTTGAACCAGCGATTGATCTAGGCTGGCATCACTTGCCGTCAAACTCAATTCATCAACGACTTGACTGAGCAGCTTACGCGTAATTAACGATTGCAAAACGTTTGCTCGCAGTTCGTCTTCATCAAGGCTTTCAGGCGTCATACCTTGACCCATTAACATCCGTCGATTCCGTTCTACCGCGACTTCCATCTCAGACGCGGTAACATCGTCACCATTGACGCTCGCCACACGCGCCACCGGCGTCAGAAAGGTCGTGATTGACCCTAAACCAAAGAACGCAAAGGCGATGATAATTAAACCAATAATCACCTTGGTACCGAAGCCCTGGCCCCGCTCACGCATACTCATGATCGACATACAAACCCCTTGCAACAACTCACTTTTCAGGCGCGTAGTTTACACCAATAACTTATCTGAGAACCGGCGTTCGCAGGTTTAGCCTAAAATAAAACGGCGCCCTAAGGCGCCGCTTCACTGAACCACTCATTTTCTATCGAACGATTTTCGATTAATCGACAGCGTCTATAATCGACAGCGTCTATAATCGACACCGTCTAAATGAACCGTTATTGGCTCATAAACCGCCTCTAGTCCATTAATTGACCGCGTCTTTCAACGCCTTACCCGCTTTGAATGCTGGCACATTAGCGGCTTTAATCTGAATCGCTTCGCCCGTTTTTGGATTACGCCCGGCTCGCGCTTCACGCCGACGAACCGAAAAGGTACCAAAGCCAACAAGCGTCAATGAATCACCAGCTTTAAGCGATCCCGTCACGGAGTCGACCACGGCATCCAGCGCTCGGCTTGCAGCCGCCTTTGAGATATCAGCAGATTCAGCAATATTGTCGATTAATTCTTGTTTGTTCAAAATTCACCTCTTAATTTCATTTTGATTGATGATAGGAATACTTCTGGCGTTTCTGGGTTCACGAGCTTTTTATAACAACTGACCTCTAACCGGTCAAGCAATACTAGTGAGGGCTCGCACGATTTTCAGTTACCGCCTCCGGCTCTATCTCGGAGGCCGCGTCACCCACCGCCACCCAGCGCTCTGGCTGTCGCGCCAGCGCGATCTCTAGAACTTGGTCTATCCACTGGACGGGATGGATCGTCAATGCATCGAGTATCACTTTGGGAATATCTTTTAAATCCTTCCGATTGTCCTCAGGGATTACCACCGTCCGAATCCCGCCTCGATGCGCCGCCAGGAGCTTTTCTTTCAAACCTCCGATGGCAAGCACCTGGCCACGTAACGTAATCTCACCGGTCATTGCGACATCCGCTCGCGCCGGAATCTCCGTTAGCACCGACACTAACGCTGTACACAGTCCTATCCCCGCGCTTGGTCCGTCTTTCGGTGTCGCGCCTTCTGGCATATGGATATGAAGGTCAACCTTTTTATGAAAGTCTGGATCAATACCCAAGGCCTCGGATCGACTGCGAACCACGGTGATAGCGGCCTGAATAGACTCTTGCATGACATCCCCGAGGGAACCGGTTTTCGTGGTTACGCCCTTGCCTGGCACCACCGCCGTTTCTATCGACAATAGCTCACCACCGACGCTGGTCACGGCAAGGCCCGTGACTTGACCGACCTGGTCTTCGGTTTCGGCCCGACCGTACTTGAAGCGTCGGACGCCAAGATACGCCTCGAGCTGATCTGGCCCGATGACCATCGGCAATTGCTGTTCGCTCGACGTTACCGCCCTAACAACCTTCCGACAAATTTTTGAAATTTCGCGCTCCAACCCTCGAACACCGGCTTCTTTCGTGTAAAACCGAATGAGGTCTAACATCGCGTCGTTGGTGATCGAGAGCTCACCCGAGGCCAAGCCATTATTTTTTAGCTGCTTTGCGAATAAGAATCGGGTTGCAATGTTCAATTTCTCATCCTCGGTGTAACCCGGAATTCGGATCACTTCCATTCGATCGAGCAACGGCGCCGGAATGTTCATTGAGTTTGACGTGCAGATGAACATCACTTCAGAAAGGTCATAGTCCACCTCAAGGTAATGATCATTGAAGCTATTGTTCTGCTCTGGATCGAGCACCTCAAGCAACCCTGATGCCGGATCACCGCGGTGATCCTGCCCCATCTTGTCGATTTCATCCAATAGAAACAGTGGGTTTTTCACCGCAACCTTGCTCAACTTTTGAATCACCTTGCCGGGCATAGAACCAATGTAGGTCCGCCTGTGGCCTCTAATTTCCGCTTCGTCTCTCACGCCGCCCAACGCCATTCGAACAAATTTTCGGTTGGTTGCTCGAGCAATCGACTCACCTAAAGAGGTCTTACCAACACCGGGCGGGCCTACCAAGCATAGGACTGGCCCCTTATTTTTCTTGACCCGTTTCTGAACAGCAAGAAACTCTAGTATCCGCTCTTTAACGTCCTCCAACCCATAATGATCTTGGTTCAGGATTCGCTCAGCCGCACTGATATCCGTTTTAACGCGGGATCGCTTCTTCCAGGGCGTATTCAGCATCCAATCTAGATAGCTGCGCACGACGGTCGCTTCAGCGGACATAGGAGACATCATTTTCAATTTTTTGATCTCAGCGGCCACTTTTTCCCGAGCCTCATTGGGCATTCCTGAGGCTTCAACTTTCGTTTGCAGCTGTTCAATTTCCGTCGGGCCCTCATCGAGATCACCGAGTTCCTTTTGAATCGCTTTCATCTGCTCGTTGAGGTAATACTCGCGCTGACTCTTTTCCATTTGCTTTTTAACGCGACCCCGAACCTTTTTGTCCAGCCCAGAGACCTCGATCTCCCCGGTTAGCAGGGTTGACAGCCGCTCGATTCGGCGCCGGACATCTTGAATCTCTAGCAGCGCCTGCTTTTCCTTCAAGCTAAGCGTTAACTGCGCAGCAATCGTATCCACCAAACGGCTGGGCTGGGTAATACCAGAGACGGTGGTGACGACTTCGGACGGGATCTTTTTGCTGGCTTCAACATAGGCTTCAAAGGTTTTCATCAAGCCTTGGCACAGCACCTCGGCCTCGCCCTCAACCAGCGCCTCTTCTGCCACCAGTTCTATATCCGCCTGAAACACCTCTGCTTCGTCTCTCAGATCCAGTACGCGAGCTCTACTTTCTCCTTCCACTAAGATTTTAACGGTTTTGTCGGGCAGACGAATCAGTTGCAGGATCGTTGCCGTTGTGCCATATCGATACAGATCCTCTGTCGTTGGATCATTGTTTTCTGGCTCAATCTTGGCCAATAGCAAAATGCGCTTGTCGCCCTCTTGCGCCTGGGCCGCTTCCAGCGCCGCGATCGACTTTGGGGTTCCAATAAACAAGGGTTGAACGCCGTGGGGGTACACGACCATGTCCCGAAGGGTCACCACTGGAACTTCAAAAATTGTTGTCATCGAATTGTTTGCTCCGCTAATTCATCTTGTTGCCGATCAAAGGCGCTTAAGTCCAGCTGCTTTTCCGGTCAAAACATGCCATCTTATCGCCACGTTGCCCGCTTATTGACCGCCGTAATGTTTTCTAACCTATCATACCTGCATTCTTATATACGCAAACCTTTCAGACAAAAATCACCCATTAAAGTCTACAAATCCGAATTATTTCACAGGCAACAAAGCCACAGCGACACAAGACGCTCGATCCGCGCACTTAGGCAAGCGAAAGAGACTCAGGCTGAGATGCGCGATTAAAGGGGGCAAGAAAATAAAGATTGGTCGTACCAGACGCGACCCAGGCAGACCTAAGTTAGGTGCCTTGGGGAATCCCGAGGCCCTTGGGCCCTTCAGCGAAAAGTCTGTCTTCTGTAAACCGACGCATCGCGCTGCCGAGCCTCTAAACACAATTCCGAACTCGAACCAACGACCGCCCCAATCCCCTCCCGTCAGGTGAGGGAACGTAGCATTTGGCTCCAGCAAACGGATGCGAGGCGCTCTGTCCCGGTGCTTTCGAGCAGACGGTCGAGCAAAGCGCCTACCGAATTGCCATAAAGGCCAAGGCTGGTCGCTTTACTGCTCTTGGGTCTTTTTTTGTTCTGGCTGCTGTTGGTAAATCAGCATTGGCTCGCTCTTACCGAGAATCACATTCTCATCGACAACAACCTTCACGACTTCGGCTTCAGACGGAATGTCGTACATGACGTCTAGCAAAACGGACTCTAAAATCGAGCGTAAACCACGCGCGCCCGTCTTACGCTCAGTCGCCTTGCGAGCGATCGCCTTCAGCGCGTCCTCCCGAAAGTCGATCTCGACCTCTTCCATTTCGAAGAGCTTGGCGTACTGCTTGGTGTAAGCATTTTTCGGCTCGGTTAATATTCGAACCAAAGCATCCTCATCTAGCTCATCAAGGGTCGCAAGGACCGGTAAACGACCGACAAATTCTGGAATCAAACCATATCGAACCAAATCTTCTGGCTCAACGGTTTTGAGGGTTTCCCCTAAATTCTTCTTGTTACTTTCTGAGACAACCGTTGCCCCAAACCCAATGCCACTTTTGGCAGAGCGATCCATTATCACTTTATCGAGCCCTGCAAATGCGCCACCACAGATGAACAATATATTGGAGGTATCTACTTGAAGGAATTCTTGTTGGGGATGCTTTCGACCGCCCTGGGGTGGTACCGAGGCTACAGTGCCTTCTATTAATTTCAGCAACGCTTGTTGAACGCCTTCCCCTGAAACGTCTCGTGTAATCGATGGATTATCACTTTTACGAGAGATTTTATCGATTTCATCGATATAGACGATGCCTACTTGCGCTTTATCAACATCATAATCACACTTCTGAAGGAGTTTTTGAATGATGTTTTCGACGTCTTCACCGACATATCCCGCCTCAGTCAGCGTGGTTGCATCCGCGATCGTAAATGGCACGTCAAGCAATCTTGCTAGGGTCTCAGCCAGTAATGTCTTACCGACGCCTGTTGGCCCAACCAACAATATATTGCTTTTCTGAAGCTCCACATCATCTTTCTTACCGGAATAATTCAAACGCTTGTAGTGATTGTAAACCGCTACCGCTAAAACCCGTTTTGCTCGAGTTTGACCAATGACATATTCATCGAGGATCGCGCTGATCTCTCGCGGAGTCGGGAGCTTTTTAAATTCGGCTTCGTCTGGCGTTTCTTGCAACTCTTCACGAATAATGTCGTTGCATAACTCGACACACTCATCGCAAACATAGACCGATGGTCCGGCAATCAGTTTGCGGACTTCGTGCTGGCTTTTCCCACAGAAATTACAATGCAGTAACTTTCCATCGCCATTATTTCCATCATGATCGTCAGACATATTCACCTCACTTCCGATTCTTTTGAGACATTCCGAGTCGCTGGCGCAATCTGCGGTCCGACGCGACTTGGCTTCACTTAGGTCAAGACATTCCAATGTCAAGACGTTTGTATTGATCTTTTAAACCATCCGATAAGCCGACCGACCTCTACTCCCTCGAACGGCTACTGTCGGGGGCCCCGACCTTAGACTAAACCTTAAATCATCCTTGACAGTCTGACCAGCATGCTGGTTGCCGCTTTTTTACCACTCGGCTCTAGACCATCACTTATAGGACCGCTTACTTTACGGCCGACAAATTGATCGATCTTGGCTCCTGGACCTTATCAATTAGCCCGTAGGCCTGAGCATCATGAGCGTTCATGAAATAATCGCGTTCTGTATCAAGGGCGAGCTGCTCTGCCGTTTTTCCGGTGTGAAGTCCCATAATTTCATTCATCCGCTCACGCAAATACAAAATCTCTTTTGCCTGTATTTCGATATCTGAGGCCTGACCTTGGGAGCCACCACTCGGCTGATGAATCATCACTCTGGAATTTGGCAAACAATATCGCTTACCCGCAGCGCCCCCTGCCAACAACAAGGCGCCCATGCTGGCTGCTTGGCCGATACATAAGGTTGATACGTCGCAGTTGATAAACTGCATCGTATCGTAGATTGCCAAACCCGCCGTCACCGAGCCACCCGGTGAGTTGATGTACAGCTGAACATCCTTATCAGCATTTTCAGACTCGGCGAATAATAACTGTGCAACGATAAGATTCGCCACGTTGTCGTCAATCGGCCCAACAACGAAGATAATACGTTCCTTTAACAGCCTGCTATATATATCGTAAGAACGCTCCCCGCGTGCAGTTTGCTCGAGAACCATCGGGACCAAACCGAGACCCTGCGTCACTGGCTGCATAGAATCATTAAAATGTGAGTTCATGGGTCACCCTTTTCCTAATCTGTTTTACGTGATACTCAATGCTTTCTTTTGATCTGGCTTGCATTTCTAAACGTTGCTTTGGCGGGCTTTCAGGCTGCCTCTTGTTCTGTAAGTCTCAACCGACAGCCCTTAAAGCAACTTTATACGCTTGTATAGGCTTATATACGCTTGCGACTTCTCCATTCGAGCCGGGTCTTAAGAGACCTCTTCAGCTTGTACTAGCCGTTCTGACCCTCTGGCCAACGATTGCTTTCTCTAAACGCTTAATTCCTGCAGTCTCTATTGTTATGGGTCTTAAACTTTAAACTTCAAGCACTCCTGTGGCCTGCATTAATTTGCCGGTAATCGACACTGATATCGTTTTAAAGATTCCTGGCCCGACTAAGTGCTTGATCTTACCTCACGCGACCTTGCCTCAGCCCACCTTGTCCTGCGCCCCGCTTTCTACCGAACGGTTTGCCGTCTCAATGACGTCAGACCTTTTCTCGTTCAATACCCCTACTACGTCTCTACAAGCGTGATAGATTGTTGTCGGAGCGCAAACCGCTTCTGGCTTCTGGCTTCTGGCTTCTGGCTTCGGCTTCGACCTATGGCAACCCCTGCCATCTAACCGACGTCTTGCGATCGCGCCAAGGCCTTTTTACCAAGCGCAATTTAGGCTTTTTCAACCCCGCTTGCGTCCTCCCCGCCCACGTCATCGTCTCCGGCGTCATCGATCACCTCAGGGGTTGAATCCGCTTCGCCTTCGCCTTCGACAGCCTCCGGCTCAGGGGGCTTAAGCGCCTCTTCATAGCTGACAGGCAGTTCTTCGACCTTCGCGGAGGCTAAAATTAACGCCACAATTTGCTCTTCCAGCACCAAACTTTGAACCTGACTCAACTGCTGCTCGTTACTGTAGTAATAATTTATCAGCTGCTCAGGTTGCTCATAACTGCTCGCAATTTCTTCGATTTTAGATCGGACCTGCGCCTCATCGGCTACCACATTATTTTGCTCAACGATCGCGTTTACAATAAGGCCGAGCTTAACCCGCCGCTCAGCTTGATCAGTAAACAACTCAAGCGGCAGCATGTTCACGTCAAATTGCTGCCCCCCACCAAACTGTTGCACCATTTCTTGGCGCATACGATTGCATTCTTCATTTACCAGCGCCTTCGGCGAATCCACCGGTGTGACTTTAATCAAGCCATCCATCACCTGCGTTTTAACGCGATTTTCAACTGCGGCCTTCAGCTCTTTTTCCATGTTATTTTGAACTTCAACTCGGAACGCCTCCATTCCGCCTTCTTCTACCCCAAATTCTTTAAAAAAATCATCGTCTAACTCTGGCAGGGTCGATTCGGCAACTTCGTGCACCTTGATGGCAAATACAGCTTGTTTACCCGCCAGGTCTTCGGCTTGATAATCATCGGGAAACGTCACTGTGACATCTTGCGCGTCACCAGCCTTCAAGCCCACGATGCCCTCTTCAAACCCTGGGATCATCGATTTGGAGCCTAGAACCAGCTTGTTACCCTCGGCTTGTCCGCCATCAAAGGCTTCGCCGTCCACCGTTCCCGAAAAATCAATCGTGACCTGATCTTCTAACGCCGCCGCTCGGTCCACGACTAAAAAGGATTTACGCTGCTCTCTGAGCTTCTCGATCATCATTTCAAGATCGTCTGGCGACACTTCAGCCACTGGTTTCGTGACCTGAATCTCGTCGAAAGCCCCCATCTTTATTTCCGGAAAGATCTCAATCAATGCTGAAAATGATAGGTCTTTATCCAGCTCCATTACGACATCATTAATTTCGGGCATCCCCGCAGGCTTTAAAGCTTGCTGGTCAACGGCAGCTGCGAAGCTTTGTTGCATAATTTCACTGGAGACTTCTTGCAAGATGCCTGGCCCAAATCGGCGACGAACTTCTCGTATCGGCACCTTGCCCGGCCGAAAGCCTTTGATACGCGCTTGCCCTGCAGCTTGCTTAATTTTGACTTCGACCTTCTCGGCAACTTCCGAGGCTGGCACTGTGATGCGCATTTTGCGCTCAAGTTTTGAAACTGTCTCAACCGTAACTTGCATAACCGTTCACCACCTCAGTTTGGTCCTCGCAGGCCCGCCAAACAGCGCTTCGCGAATTTGGTGTCTTGCTGTTGTCTTAAAAGTGGTGCGAAAGGAGAGACTCGAACTCTCACACCTTGCGGTACTGGAACCTAAATCCAGCGCGTCTACCAATTCCGCCACTTTCGCATTGTTTGATCACCCCACCCAGACGGCTTTACCGTAAATGGCCTGGCGCCCCTCGGATCTAGACCCTTCGGGGGCGCAAATTATAGAGCCTAAGAGATGCCATCACAACTGCCGAATCAAAGCGCGAACCGATTGAGCTCTGAACGACTACTTTTTGCTAAGATTTCTTCAAAAATTCAACAACTTAGCATAACGGTCTCTGTGGTAGGCCGCATTGCCTAGGGCATTTTCTAGAACTCTGGCGCGCTTCAAGTAAAAACCCGCGTCAAACTCATCCGTCATCCCGATACCGCCATGAATCTGAATCAATTGGCTCGACATTTCATGAAGAAACTCACTCGCTTTGCATTTTGCCAGCGCGACCAGTTCCTTCACGTCCTGCGCGTCCTCATCAAGTGCTGAGAGCGCGGCTTCGACGCAGGATCGGGTCAATTCCATTTCAGAGTAAAGCCCTGCGGCGCGATGGCCAAGTGCTTGAAAACCACCAATGACCTGACCAAACTGTTTCCGCGTTTTTAGATAATCAAGGGTCATATCAAACGCCGCGGCGGCGGTGCCAAGCATCTCGGCTGCCAAAGCCGCCGTTGCAATCTCCAGCACGGCTTCGAGTACCGCTTGTCCGGTATCAGGCCCTGCCAACATAGCCTCTGCACCTAGGACCACCCCGTCAAAGGTGACACTCGCATAGCCTCTGGAATCCATCGTTTTGATAGCATGACGATGCACGCCGGGGGCATCGCAAGCCACCAAAAATAAGCCCAAACCTTGTTTGCCCGCGCCTTGGTCAACGTTTGCAGCCACAACGAAATCCGTCGCCGCAATGCCTTCCATCACAAATTGTTTTGTGCCCGACAAGATCACACCGCTCGAAGCCCGTTCTGCGCGACACTCTATCTGGTTCGGGTTGTGCCGTGGCCCCTCTTCCAAGGCCAGTACAACCAAGCGACTGCCATCGGCTATCTTCGGCAGCAAGGCTTGTTTTTGACCCTCTGAGCCCGATTTGAGTAAGGCCGCGGCGCCAACCACGGACGATGCGTATAACGGGGAGGCAACCAAGTTTCTCCCTAATTGCTCCAATACCAAACCCAGCGTCTGATACCCCAGACCTGCCCCACCATAAGGCTCAGGTACCACCAGGCCCGTCCACCCCATGTCAATCATTGCTTGCCAGGTCTCAGTAAAGAAACCCTGAGCAAGACCTTGATCTCGCATGGCTCGAAAAGTTGAAACCGGTGCTTGCTCACGAACCCAGGCCGAGGCCTGATCTTTTATCATTTGTTGCTCTTCACTCAATGCAGCCATCGTGATCTCCCCGTTTAACCTTTCTGCGTCGTTTCTGGCAGCCCCAGGATGTTCTTAGCGATAATATTGTTCTGGATTTCAAACGATCCGCCATAGATCGAGATTGCCTTTCCACCTAGCCAGCCTCGAACATGCTCAATTTCATCCTCACTAAAGTCATCGCCTTCCCAGCCGATTCCCTGGTGACCCATGAACTCCAAGGTCAGCTCAGCGCGTTCTTGAGAGACTCTCGTCGCTGAGTTCTTCAGAATCGAGGCTGCGGCACTCACCTCTGGGTTGCCCTTAGCCTCAGCTGTAATCCGCGCAATGGTTAAGCCATGCGCTCTGGTGTGCATCAAATGGTCTGCGATTCGAACGCGCAGGTCCGCATCGGCAAGCTCACCGGTTGCCGTCTCTCCAACATAGGATTTGGCGAGCGACTGCAAAGAACCCGACACTTTATTGCTGGTGGGCCGTGCGGCAGTTTGACTGGCCCGTTCGTGTTGTAACAACCGCTTACCGACACTCCATCCATCATTGAGTGCGCCGAGCAAATCGTCTTTCTCAGCCCTGGCATCATTAAAAAAAGTTTCACAAAACGGGGACGCACCAGCAATCAATTTTATTGGCCGTGTCTCAACCCCGGGCTGATCCATTTTGAGCATTAAGAAACTGATGCCATCGCGTTTTTTGACACTGCTGTCGGTTCTCACGAGGGCACCACACCACTGCGAAATATCGGCACCTGAAGTCCATACCTTTTGCCCATTGATCAACCAATGGTCCCCATTCTCCTCAGCTTTGGTCGCTAAAGAAGCAAGGTCTGAGCCAGCATTCGGCTCGGAATACCCTAGGCACCAACGAACTTTGCCGCTGCAAATACCAGGGATGTGGCGTTGCTTTTGATCCGCCGTCCCATATTCCATAATCGTTGGGCCGACCATGGTCACGCCCATCCCGGCCAAAAGCGGGATGGGGTTAATCGCGCCAACCCGGTGCATTTCTTCGGACAGGACTTTCGCTTCTTGATGGTTTAATCCGCCGCCACCTAAATCAGCGGGCCAAGTTGGGGTGCCCCAACCCCGACTCGCGAGCCGGTCGCGCCATAGCGCCGCGTCACCTTCAACCGCACGATCGCCTTCGACCCCGCCGAAAGGCGCAATGCCTTGACCTCTCAGATTTTCGGGAAAGTTCTGTTGCAACCATTCTGCGACTTCCCCTCGAAACGTTTCGAGATTACTTGTCTGGTCTGTCATATTCGTTCCTTTCATGCTCAATTTTGGATTCTGATATTTGCCCGATGAACCCCAATTACCGATGCAACTGGCGGCCAAATCCACGCACTATTGGCCTGCAAGCGCGCTTATCTTCAGCGCATTGCGCCAACGCCTTAAGCGCCACTCAAGCGTCGCATCGCCCCTTGCTGCAACCAATTTTAATTGCGACACCGTCAGGGTCTAAGTCTAGATGGCGCGCTACACTACCTTAGCCCCGTTTCAGCATAGCAAACGGCTACCGCAATCAAAACGGTCTCAACACACGGAGCAGATATTCATCAAATCAATGTCCGTTTATCTTCGAGAAAATCTGCATGAATTCTCGCTGTCGCTTCCTCCGTCTCATCAAACCAAGGCTCCTTCCGGGCCGCAGACATCCAGTCCCGCATGGCATCCAGCGCCAAAAGACGGTGACAGTAATCCAAGCTTGGCTGAGACAACGGCAGGGCGTAATTTACGACTCGAATCGCCACAGGACAAAAGAACGCATCCACCGCAGAAAAACGCGCGCCCGATAAAAAATCGCCGCCAAAACGTGTTAAACCCTCGCAAAATAGGTCATCGAGTCGACTGAGATCGCGCCTGAGGCCTGGCGACAACTCGCGAATTTGAAATTGCGCCGAACAGATCATCGGACAGTGCGCTCTTAAGACGTGAAAACCAGCATGCATTTCGCTGCTCGCCGATCGGGCGAAGGCTCTGGCAGGGCCTGAAGTGGGCCAAACCTGCTTATTGCGCTCTCCCAAATATTCGATGATGGCCAACGAATCCCAAATGATCTCGTTGTCATCATGCAGACAAGGCACCCGACCATTGGGGGAAAAAGCTTTGTAACGTTGATAGTTATCAGGCCCATCAAATGGTACCAACACTTCCTCGAAAGGAATCTCCAAGCTTCGCATTAAGACGGCGGGTCGTAACGACCAAGAGGAATAGTTTTTGTTACCGATATAAAGCTGCTTCATTTGAGGCGTCTGACGAACCCTTAATCCTTAGCGGGCATACTATACCAATTCTTGTGCGGTAAACGTGACGACACCTAGAGCCCTTCAAAGGGCGCGCTTTACCGGCTGCTGATTAACTCAGAATTTTCCGTCTTATAAAAGTCGGGACACTGATGCAGGTTTAAGGGCGTCCTATTGCAGCAGCTTGGATTGGATACTTCCTGAAATTAGCGCCGTTAATCTGCTTCATTCCATGCGAAGGCGCGGTTCAGTTTAGGCGGATCAATCGACATAAGACGCGCGACTATGGGGTATGGGGTATGGGGTGAGCGACGGGGATTGAACCCGCGACCACCGGAATCACAATCCGGAGCTCTACCAACTGAGCTACGCCCACCATTTCAACCTTTCTACTTCTACAACCAAGGCGAGCAACACGTGTTACGCCAGCGGTCTATTTTCTCAAATGAAGTGGTACGCCCGACAGGAATCGAACCTGTAACCCTCGGCTTAGAAGGCCGATGCTCTATCCAGTTGAGCTACGGGCGCAAGCTTCGCCGAACTTGTACTGTTTATCGATTTCTTTGTCGCCCCAGCCAGACTTGATGCCTGTTTGCTTGCACTTGAAATTGGTCGGGGTAGAGAGATTCGAACTCCCGACATCCTGCTCCCAAAGCAGGCGCGCTACCAGACTGCGCTATACCCCGAACGTCAACTGCCGATGCTACAACGGATTGCTTGAGCGATCCACTGAGAGGGGCCAAAACGTTTACCTCAACCCGACTTCCGCAGGCCGCAGATTCTACTGAATGTTTCAGGCCAGCGTCAACGACGACACGAATAAAAACCCGCTTACCGACGTAGAATCGCCCGAAAATCGCGGATTACCAGCCTTTGAGCGCTTGACCGGCTCTGTCGTCGCACCGATCAACTGTTATAATGCCTTGAAACCAAGCGATTCAATATGGCCCATTACTTCATATCTGATCTTCACCTCGACCCAAGTCGATCGCTCTGCATTGAAGGATTCCTTCGCTACCTGTCCGAGATCAAAGCCAGCGATCAACTTTACATCCTAGGCGACTTATTCGAAGCCTGGCTCGGGGATGACGACGACACCCCCTTCACTCAAGCCATAGCTTCCGCCTTACAAGCCTGCCAAGGGACCTTATACTTCATGCACGGTAACCGAGATTTCTTGCTGGGCGAGGCCTATGCTGCGCGTTGCGGCTTGACCCTCTTGCCAGAACACCATCAGATTACAATAGGACCCGAAACGATTTTGCTGTTACATGGGGACAGTTTGTGTACGGATGACACTGCCTACATGGAAATCAGACCGATGTTGCGGGACCCAAGCTTTCAACAGCAGCTCCTCGCAAAACCAATTCTCGAGCGCCAGGCGATCGCGCTTGATGCCCGGGCAGAGAGTCGCGCCCATACAAGTCAAACCAAACTCGCCATCATGGATGTCACCCCCCAAGCTGTGCGCGACGTCCTGCAGTCCCAGCAGTGCCAGACAATGATTCATGGTCACACCCATCGTCCGTTTGATCATCATTCAGTATTGGGTCATCAGATCGGGCGACGCATGGTCCTGGGTGATTGGGACAATGAGGGCTGGCATATTCGCGAGACGCACGGCGCCCTGATTCTAGAGGCCTTCGCACTTTAGTCCCTGAAGACAAGCACGACCGCCGCCCCGGGCCTGATCTCGCAGGATTACCCATGCGCCGAGTACCACAGTAAATTAATTTGTCTTGATACCCGGCACACCAGAATGAAACCGAAACTGCTCATCAGCGCCGGTTATCAGCTCGGCATCTGCCGCCAAAAACACGGACAGACGCGCCGCTACCGCTGCCTCATTGCCCGAGATTTCGTTGGCAAAATTTAAATAACTGAGGAAATGCCGCTTTTCGGAATTCAACAGTGAGCCATAAAATGCAGTCAAGTCTGAGTCCAGCACCTCACACAGACGCCCAAACCGCTCGCAGCTTCTTGCTTCAATGACGGCCGACATCACCAAGAGATCAATCAACCGATTGGGCTCATGGGTTTGTACAAGTCGACGCATTTCACCCGCGTAACGCGCCGAGGTCATTTGCTCATAGTTGATTTTGCGCTCAGCCATGACCCCGAGGACTTGCTCAAAATGTCGGAGTTCTTCTCTTGCGAGCTTAGACAGAGCCTGTAACAGCACCGGGTACTCAACATAACGATACATCAGGTTCAGCGCAGTTGAGGCCGCTTTCTTTTCACAGTTGGCATGGTCGATCAGCAGCGTTGACAGGTCATCTGACGCCCTTTGCAGCCAAGCATCCGGCGTTGGCACGAGATTAAGCTGCTCGAACTTCATAACCCAAGGCCCTTTGATTGCGATCTTCCGTTGCTTAAAAACGCTGAGAGTTTAGTGTAGAATCGGCGCATTCTATCAGCCTTGGCTGCCCAAAAAAATCTCAATCTCTGACAAGGATACCCCTGTGCTTGAAGCTTATCGACAACACGTTCAAGAACGCGCCGAAGCCGGCATTGTGCCCAAACCTTTAAATGCCGAGCAGGTTCATGATCTGACTGGCCTGTTAACAAACCCGCCCGCCGGAGAAGAAGCTTTCTTACTCGAGCTTATCAGCGATCGAGTGCCCGCAGGCGTTGATGACGCCGCGTATATCAAGGCCGGCTACCTGGCCGCCATTGCGAAAGGCGAAACCGCGTCACCGCTCATCAATCCTGCCCTTGCCACCCAATTACTCGGCACCATGCTCGGCGGTTATAACATTGAGCCTTTGATCGACCTTTTAGATCACGACGCTGTGGCGGACGACGCGGCCGAAGCCTTATCTAAAACCTTACTTATGTTTGATGCGTTTCACGATGTCGTCGAAAAAGCAAAAACCAACCCAAAGGCTGCCAAGGTGCTCAAGGCTTGGGCGGACGCCGATTGGTTTACCCGTAGGCCGGCTCTGGCTGAGTCCATTACCGTGACCGTCTTTATGGTTGAAGGCGAAACCAATACCGACGATCTGTCCCCAGCAGGCGATGCCTGGAGCCGCCCAGACATTCCGCTGCATGCGAAATCCATGCTCATCAACACGATGGATGCGCCCCTTGAAACCATCGAGCAACTGAAAACCCAAGGCTTCCCGATCGCGTACGTTGGCGACGTTGTAGGTACTGGGTCATCCCGTAAATCAGCAACCAATTCGGTGCTCTGGCACATGGGGGATGACGTCCCGCATATCCCGAATAAGCGTGATGGTGGCTTCGTATTGGGCGGCAAAATTGCCCCGATCTTTTTCAACACCATGGAAGATGCCGGCGCATTGCCGATCGAGTGCGACGTCAGCGCGCTCGAGATGGGACAAATCATCAACATCCATCCCTATGACGGCAAAATTACCGACCAATCGGGCGCGGTTCTGTCCACCTTTGAACTGGCTAATGAAGTGCTCTTGGATGAAGTTCGAGCCGGTGGCAGAATCCCGTTGATTATCGGCCGCGGTCTAACAGAACGTGCGCGAGAGGCCCTAGGTCTTGGCCCATCCGATGTCTTCCGAAAAGATCTGCCTGCCGCGAGCAGCCAGCAAGGCTATACCTTGGCGCAAAAGATTGTTGGTAAAGCCTGTGGACTGCCTGGCATACGCCCCGGCGACTATTGCGAACCGAGAATGACAACGGTCGGTTCTCAGGACACGACGGGACCGATGACCCGCGACGAACTAAAAGAACTCGCCTGCCTTGGCTTTTCGGCCGATCTGGTGATGCAATCGTTTTGCCACACGGCCGCCTACCCAAAGCCCGTCGATATCGAAACCCAGCATCAGCTACCTGACTTTATTCAGACTCGCGGCGGCGTCGCATTGCGACCGGGAGATGGCATTATTCATTCTTGGTTGAACCGAATGTTATTGCCCGACACCGTCGGTACCGGCGGCGATTCTCATACGCGGTTTCCAATGGGCATTAGCTTTCCAGCAGGTTCGGGTTTGGTTGCCTTTGCCGCAGCCCTCGGGGTCATGCCACTGGATATGCCCGAGTCCGTTTTGGTCCGGTTCAAAGGTGAAATGCAGCCCGGCATCACTTTGCGCGATCTGGTTAATGCCATTCCTTATGCTGCTATTCAGCGCGGCCTGCTGACCGTTGAGAAAGAGGGCAAAAAGAATGTGTTCAGCGGCCGAATCTTGGAGATCGAAGGCCTGCCCGATTTAAAAGTCGAACAAGCTTTTGAGATTTCGGATGCCTCAGCAGAGCGATCCGCTGGGGGCTGCACGATTCAACTTGGCGAGGCCTCAATTAAAGAATATCTCACCTCAAACGTGACCTTGCTGAAGTGGATGATTGCTCAGGGTTATGGCGATACGCGCACCATTGCACGTCGAATCGACGCCATGAATGCCTGGCTTGAAAAGCCAACTCTGATGACGCCGGATCCTGATGCCAACTACTACGAAATTATTGAAATTGATCTGAACGAAATCAAAGAACCGCTGCTCGCCTGTCCCAATGACCCCGATGATGTGAGGCCTTTATCAGAAGTCGCAGGGCGAAAGATCGATGAGGTCTTTATCGGTTCGTGTATGACCAACATTGGACACTTTAGAGCTGCCGCTAACATGCTCCAAAATGCTAAATCCATCCCCACCCGGCTGTGGATCTCGCCGCCGACTAAAATGGACGAGCATCAACTCATGGAAGAGGGCGTTTATAACGTCTTCGCGCAAGCGGGTGCGCGAACCGAGATGCCAGGATGCTCATTGTGCATGGGCAATCAAGCGCGCATTGCGCCCAAATCGACAGCCGTCTCAACCTCAACACGAAACTTTCCGAATCGTCTTGGTGATGGCGCAGATGTCTTCCTTGCTTCTGCGGAACTGGCCGCGGTGGCCAGTATTTTAGGAAAGCTACCGACCGTAGAAGAGTATCAGGCCTACGCGAAGAACCTTGAGCCGATGAGCGCAGAGATTTACCGCTATCTCAACTTTAACGAAATCGAGTCGTTTCAAAAGTCTGCCGATAGCGCCTTGATCCCAGCCGTGAATGTGGTCGAGGTCAGCTAATCTAACTTGCGATGAGCACGGGCTCAAACGGGCCCGGGTTCGATCAATCCTGACCACTTGGATTGCGGGTTCTATCCGCCGATAAGCCAGAACCTAGCGCCACGCTGTGAACCTCATCCAAGCCAGCTTAACTTTCAGCACCAGCAACGCCTTTGAGATACTGCTTGGCGTAACGCTTTGATCTTCTTGGTATAGCAGTGACTCGAACTTCTCAACGAAATCACTCGCGAGCGCCGCCTCGGTTGGACGCGCTGACTGCCAGATTTCTTGACAACGAGCAATCCCTGAGCCGCGACTCATCTGATCCGGCACCACGCCGTCCAAACAATTCAAATAGCCTCGATACCATCGTGCTTCTCGTGACAATCCTCGTCGAAAGGGTGATGCAACCAAACCCGCTGTAATCACCGCTAAGCCAAGTAAAAAGGCGGCCAAAGCAAGCGGCGCCAAATCTTTCAGTTCAAGGCCCGGCCAAACCGTTGTTAACCAGCGCAGCTGCTGAGCCTGATCATAATTGACGATGATCCTGTCCCAAAGGTGACCGAGTGCTTGGAGTTGCAATTGCAGATCAAACAGCCATCCTAGGCTCTGCATTTGGAAATATTCCCATGCTTTGCCCGTCATCAAACCATCCATACCCGCAGCCGCGGCCCCCATACCCGCCTCAATTCGTTCTGGCGCAACGAACGCCGTCGGATCCACTCGGCGCCAGCCCTCCCCTTGCACCCACACCTCGGACCAAGCATGGGCATCAAATTGACGCACTTCGATGTAGTTCCCCGATGGGTTGTAAGCACCGCCCTGATAACCGAGTACGACTCTTGCAGGAACCCCCGCGGCTCGCATAACCCAGGTAAAACTTGCGGCAAAATGTTCACAAAACCCACGCTGGGCCTCAAACAAGAAGTGATCGATTGAGTCACCTTCGCTTGGACCTGGATTGAGCGTGTAGGTAAAGTCATCGAAGTACCAAGCAAGCACCGCCTGAATTCTAGCTTCGGGCGTTGGATGACGCTCGGCAAGCGCTGCACCGTAGGCTTGCGCCAAAGGATTTGTTCTCGCAGGGAGCGCAAGGTATGCAGTGCGCTCGACTTTTGACAGATCTGCCGCATCTAAAGCGTTGAGGGCGCTCTGCATTTGAAACTGACTGACCGTTTGTAAGACGCGCTTGCTGCGAACAAACCCGAGCGGATCTAGGCTGACTGAATCGCCTTCAACGGATAGAACACGGTCTAATGAGGGTATAAACGGCACCCGCATTGACTGACTGAGAAGCTCATAATCGATCACCTCGTTCGGAATTAAGATTTTCGTGTTGGGCCTCGGCGCTGGCGGACTGCCGACGACCCAACTACCGTCCGAGATCTCGCTCAATACCAAGGTCCGCCAGTAGAGGTCTCTTGAGGCGGGCGGCTGTGCATTGAAATTAACCCGAAAGGCGAGCGCATCGGACTGCACTAAGGTGTGAATATCACCCAGCATCAAACGATCACTCAAGCCCGTGACGGCCGTCTCCCGCTCTAAAGGGATCGTCCAAAAGGGGCTGAGCCTGGGGAAAAAAACAAACAAGATCACGAGTAACGGAACGGCTTGCAAAAATGCCAAACCGGCAAGCTTCAATGGTTGACGCCCCTGGGCTTGGGTGGCACTCGCATGGAGGGCAATCAGCGTTGCCATGACCATAACCAGGCCCGAGAAGGTCATGATGGTTTGCAACATGGACTCATCAAACAAAAAATGGGTCATGGCAACGAAGAAACTCAAGAGCATTATCTGAGAGACATCTCGTTTTGAGTCGAGTTCAAGCAGCTTCGCTGTATACATAAACAGTAACAGATCGACCCAAAACTCAACCGCCATCGGACTGCCATATTCTTGCCAAAGCAGGCCCCAGCCCAAGAATACGGCGGCAATGGCCACCCACTTCGAAGGCAACTTTACGTGGCCCTGAATTCGAGCGAGCGTAAAGGCACCGATCGCAAGGCAGCCGAGCGCCATCCACACTGGCATGCGCAATCCGTGCGGCGCGAGCATCAAGCCTTGACTCGCCAACATCCAAAGCAGCGCTGAGCGCTTGACCGTCACAATTTAATATCCAGGCCAATCAAAAAGCGCGATGCGCTTCAGCGCTTTTCGTTCTTGCCCTGGCCCTGAGGCTATGGGTAATTGCTGTCCCTTTAAATCCAACCCAAAGGCATCACCGCGTTCTGATGCCGCGGCAATGAGATAGACCAGACCACCTAGCCGGTCCGCCATCGGCAATCCGTGCATTGCCTCTAACCGAAGCCATTGACTAACTGAATGCCGGGACTCATAGGATTTAACCATCAACCGATCGAGTTTGGCGGAGGCTCGCCAATGAATATGCCTTTGATCATCGCCGTCTTGAAACTCTCTCAGCGCTTTAACCTCATCGGTTCCTACGCTTGAGCGCAGCCCTTCATTTGGCTCGGAATCCTCTTGGCGCAATAAGTTATCGCAAGGCACCGGCTTTGGATAACTCAGGATCTTGCTGTCGAAGTCCAACCAAGACCATGCCCTAAACAGGCCAAATGGGTAGACCGTTTCAAGCCTTACGCGACCTGGCTGATACCAGCCCCGATGTTCCGGGATGGTATGACGGTAAATAGTTGCCCCGTGGCGATCAACCCTAAAGCTTTGAAAGACCGGATGGGTCGGCCAAAAAAAAGACAACCCATCGTGGATTCGGCCGACTTCACTTTGAACTTGAAAGGCTACCGAGACCTTTTGCCCCACAACCCCTTCATTCGGCACCGTTTGACTCAGGACCAGCCCCGCCAAATTGCGATGGGTTTGCAACATGGCCACTAAAAACAATCCCAACATCAAAAAGGCCAATGCATGCGCCAAGGCATTTTGATAATTGATACCGGCAATGAGAATCAAAAGCAGAATCAGTACGAAACCAAAGCCTTGACGGGTTGGCACAATAAAGATGTTACGGTGGGATAATCGGATCGTTTGAGCGGGCGGGACCCGCCGATCTAGCCAGGATTTAAACCGTGCTGTTCGAAATTTTTCGGCCCGCTGGGACCAATCAATGCTACGCCACGACATCGACACGATTCAAAAAATCAGTGATTGCGTGGTGCAACTCAGCATGATCCTCAGTGCCACGAAACCGCAATCGGTGCTGACAAACGGCGGCGAACACCGCTTGCACATCTTCTGGCCTCACAAAATCACGGCCCTGCAAAAACGCCCAGGCTCGGCTTGCCGCCATCAACGCAAGTCCGCCTCGCGGCGAGAGCCCCACCTCAAACAAAGCATCCACGCGGGACTGCCGAACCAGCCGCAACACATAATCTGCCATGGCGCTGGCAACTTTGATTGCCCGAACCTCTGCTTGCCAGCCAAGCAATTGTTCGGGTGTGCACAAGGCCGCTTGGTCGAGCACCTTTTGCCGAGTCGATTCACTGGTTAACAAAACGAGCTCCGCGTCCGCACTGGGATATCCCATCTGCACGGTCATTAAAAACCGATCCAACTGTGATTCTGGCAGCGGATAGGTCCCTGAGTGGTGCCGCGGATTTTGGGTTGCGATGACAAAAAAAGGCGACGGCAGCGGATAGGTTAGGCCATCTTGACTCACCGCATTTTCTTCCATTGCCTCAAGCAGCGCACTTTGGGTCTTGGGCATGGCGCGATTAATCTCATCGGCGAGTAGAATCTGGCTGAATATGGGACCCGGGTGGAATTCAAACGCTTGATCACTTTGCCGATAAATCGAGCTGCCAGTAATATCGCTGGGCAGCACATCGACCGTAAACTGAACCCGGCGCTGATGCAGTCCGAGTACTCGACCCAGGGCCAGCGCGAGCGTGGTCTTTCCAGTGCCCGGCACATCTTCGATCAGCAGGTGTCCACCCGCCAGCAGGCTCGCTAGCGCCAGGCGCACTTCTCGGTGCTTACCTAAAATAATGCTATCGAGCCCCTCCAAAACGCTTTGTATCGGCTCATTCATCGGATTCGATTCAAGTTAATGATAATTGTGTAACTCGCTGCTGTCCTTCGCGCCAATCACTCGCTGCCGTTTGGCTTGGTCATTTCGCTGCTGTTCAATGCGCTCAAGATAACGCGCATTAACCCCTTCCGTGACATATTCCCCATTAAAAACCGAGCAATCAAAGCCGTCGATTTTTTCATTGATCCCAGCCGCACAAGCCTGAAGATCCTCTAGGTCCTGATAAATTAACCAATCAACACCAATGTAGGCTTGAATCTCGGCTTCTGTTTGATCATGCGCCACGAATTCCGTTGGTGCAGGCATATCAATGCCGTAAACATTAGGATGCCGAACAGGCGGTGCAGCAGAGGCAAGATACACTTTCTGAGCACCCGCATCCCTGGCCATCTGAACGATCTGTCGAGAGGTCGTGCCTCGAACGATCGAGTCATCCACTAACAGCACATTCTTGCCTTTGAATTCTAATTCTATCGTGTTGAGTTTACGCCGAACTGATTTGTAGCGTTCTTCTTGACCGGGCATGATGAAGGTTCGCCCTATGTAGCGGTTTTTCACCAACCCCTCTCTGTATTTCACCCCCAACCGGTGCGCCATCGGCAATGCCGCTGTGCAGCTGGTATCGGGTATGGGGATCACAACATCGATATCGTGTTCAGGCCAGAGCCTTAAAATTTTGTCGGCTAGTTTCTCACCCATTTTTAATCGGGTTTTATATACGGATACCCCATCCATAATCGAGTCCGGTCGAGCCAAGTAAACGTGCTCAAAAATACACGGAGACCATCGCGTTTTGACTTCGGTCATCCGGCGATGCAACCGACCATTCGACTCAATATAAACCACTTCGCCGGGTGCAATATCCTCCATCAACTCAAACCCTAAAACGCTCAGCGCGACGCTTTCGGACGCTAACATGTAGTCATAACCCGACGGTGTTTTTCGTCGCCCTAAGACCAGCGGCCGAATGCCATTTGGATCTCTGAAGCCAACCAGCCCATAGCCCGTAATCAGACTGACCACCGCATAGGCGCCCACCGCACGATAATGAACCCGCTCAACGGCTTTAAAAACGTCTTCTGGCAAGACCCTTAAGCCGGCAATCCCTTGTAATTCATGCGCAAAAACATTGAGTAAGACTTCTGAGTCACTGCTGGTATTGATATGACGCCGATCCGTTCGGAACAGCTCCTCGTTGAGTTCATTGGCATTGATTAAATTGCCGTTATGCGCCATGCAAATACCGAAGGGCGAGTTGACGTACATCGGTTGTGCCTCGGCCGCACTCGAGGTCCCTGCCGTCGGATACCGCACATGTGCAAGGCCCATATTGCCCGCTAAAGATTCTAGATGCGATTGATTAAAGACGTCTCGGACCAACCCATTCTCTTTCCGCAAGGTCAGCCGATCCCCTTCACAGGTCACAATTCCCGCGGCATCTTGCCCGCGATGCTGCAGCATCGAGATGGCATCATAAAGATCAAAACTAACGGCCTTTTGTCCAACTAATCCGACGACGCCACACATATTGCTATCCCTTCGCTAGATTTCGGAGCAGCTGATCGGAGTGTTCTAACACCATCGGCTTTATGACGTTCAGCAAATCCAACACCAGAGGCACCAGACGTGACGCTTGCCACCACGGGTCTTGTGCGACCGGCGTTAAATAATGCAACGCGGTCACCCCCAATAACACCACCAATGCGCCCCGTAAAAAGCCAAACACCATACCGAGCAATCTGTCGGTGACGCTCAGCCCGGAGACTCTGATCAGTTCGCTCAGGACCCGCGTCAGCAGTCCACAAACGATCAGAGTTCCGATAATCAAGATGCCATAGGCCAACAACGTGCGAGCCGAAGCCATGTCGACATAGGGTGATAACTCAATAGAAAGCGCCGGCGCGAACCAACGTGCAACGATTACCGCGAGTATCCAGCTGCCGAGCGCTAACGCCTCGCGAACGAACCCGCGAAAGGCCGACAAGAGTGTCGACACCAATAGGATTGCCAGAATAACCCAATCAAGATTCGCCAAATCCAAGGTCATCCCCCTATCTGATTCGAATCGTCTTCGACTCGATAGCGAACAATCTGCACCGATAAATCCATTTCTGCCGAGAGTTGTTGTCCCACTTTCAGCAGTGAGTTTCGATCGAGGGAGGGGCCGACCAGCACTTGATAGAACAACCCTTCGTTGGTCAAGCTCCTGAGCACATAACTGCCATGCCCCAGCTGCCGAATGCTGGCCCTTAATTTCACCGCATTTTCCTGGTCTCGAAAACTCGCGACCTGAAGACTCCAACCGATGGGCAGACCGTTTTGGTCTAAGATCTGCCCCGGCTGATCGGCGTAATCGGTTTGATCTAGTTTGTCTAGGGGCAGTCTGGCAGCACTTTCGCGCGCTCTTGCTCGCATCTCAGCCTGGAGATCAATCACGGACACCCGCCGACCCTCACCAAAGGCGGGTCCTTTTGGAATTTCCGCAAGGTAAGCCTCTCGGGCTTGCTCCGAGCCGCTAAAGATCATAGGAATAAAAATCACAGCCAACGCCGTTAGAACCAGAATCCCGACCATGCGGTATTTGAGCTTTGTTTCCAAATTACTGCAACCTAGCGCCGGATTGAAAGTCTAGATATTCTAAGGCTTCGCCCACCACAGGGAAAGAACCGAAAACAACAATCGTATCAATACCAGCGGAAGACCGAATCGCATTTCCCAGTGCTTGTTGAACCGACACACTCGTTTCAGCCCGCGCTTGGTGGGACGCAGGTAAACACGAAAAAAGCTGCTCGGCGGGCAACGCGCGCGCCTCATTCACCTGAGTTAGATGCCAAAAGTGTACCAACGGACTGATGGCCGCAATGATCGCTTGCGCATCTTTATCCGCGTACAAACCAAAGACCACCCGAATCCTCGAACAGCCCTTCCGAGACAGCTCGACTGCCAGCCTGACAACAGCCTGAGGATTGTGGGCAACGTCTAAATACAGGCGTTGCTGCGCTAAATCGACCCGTGTGAGTCGACCGAGCAGCGAGAGATTGCACAACTGCGGCACACTACTTGGCTGCAACAAACCCAGCGCCGCCATGGCTTGCACCGCTGCTGCTAAGCTCCCGCTTGGCAAGCAAGTTTCAGCGCTTGGCAGGGTAAGTGATTGCCGCTCCTCAACCGCCATCCAAGACACCTCGCCATCCGCCCAATCAAACGCTCGACCGATTTGCATCACCCGGCAACCCAGGCGCGCGGCTTCGGCAAGAATGCTGTTAGGTGGTTCAGGATCCGCCAACACCAAAGTACCGTTACCTCTTAAGATCCCCGCTTTTTCAAAGCCGATGGCCTCTAGCGTATCTCCTAAGTAGCTTTGATGGTCGAGCGCTATGGGTAAAATCACAGACAGGTCTGGATTTACCAGATTCATTGCATCTAATCGGCCGCCAAGGCCAATCTCAAGAATCGCCAAATCTAGATCTGCTGCTTTAAACAAAAGCAGTGCAGCGAGACAGGCGAACTCAAAGTAACTTAAAGAAATATCGCCTCGTGCCGCTTCGATCTGCTCAAATGCCACGATAATTTGAAGGTCCGTCGCTTCCGCGCCGTTGATTCGAATTCTCTCGTTGAATCGTCGAAGATGCGGGCTGGTCGTGACCCCGAAGGATATGCCGGCGCTCGTTGCAAGCGCCGCGAGGGCTTCGCAACAGGATCCTTTACCATTGGTCCCAGCAACGAGCACAACCTGCCGAGCGGGCTGGACCACGTCAAGCCGCAGCGCAACCTCTGAAACGCGATCGAGGGTTAGATCCCATGTGATGGGATGGAGCCCACCAATATAATCCAACCATTGCTCAAGCGTTTGACGCATTCAGGGCCGTCCGAATATCACGAACCAGCTCAATAACCGCTGATTTTAATGCTTGCGGCGATGCCTCAAATTCACCCATTAGGGTCACAATGGCCGAACCCACGACAACGCCATCGGCAACTTCCGCAATGGGTGCGGCGGTTGCACCATCCTTAATCCCAAAACCTACAAACAACGGCAATGGCGTTTGGGCTTTCAAATGCGCAACGCGCTCGCAAACGGCTGTGACATCCAGGCTGCCAGAACCCGTCGTGCCTTTCAGAGAGACATAATAAACAAATCCCCGGCTAGCCCGACAAACCAAACCCGCTCGAGCATCGGTCGTCGTGGGCGCGAGCAAGTAGATCGGGTCGATTGCCTTATCTTGAAGGGCAACCGCCAATGGCCCTGCCTCTTCTGGCGGCAGATTGACCGTTATTAGACCATCAACACCGCTCAATTTTGCCTGTTGCGCAAAGGCTTCATACCCCATTGCTTCAATGGGATTTAAATAGCCCATCAACACCACCGGCGTATTTGCGTCTTCAAGGCGAAACGCGGCAACCAGTTCTAACACCTTCGCGAGGGTCACCTGATGCACCAGTGCTCGCTCGTGTGCCAATTGAATGACCGGCCCTTCTGCCTCAGGATCCGTAAACGGCACCCCGAGCTCTATAATATCGACCCCTTCGGCGACCAACGCGTGCATCAGATCGACCGTTTGGTCGGGATGCGGGTCCCCAGCAACAATGTAGGCAACCAAAGCCTTTTGACCTCGCGCCCGCACAGCATCAATCGTTGACGTTAATCGACCCACAGAAACTCCTTAACCAATTGAAATGCCGTCAATTTTTGCCATAGTGGGAATATCTTTATCGCCCCGACCCGAAAGGTTAACAATAATATTTTGATCCTTTTTCAGTGTTGCTGCAAAATCCACTGCGTGCGCCAAGGCATGGCTACTTTCGAGTGCTGGCAGGATGCCTTCCAGAAGATTTAACTGTCTAAAAGCGCCAAGCGCCGCTTCATCGGTCACCGCGACATATTCCGCGCGCTCAATGTCTTTCAACCAGGCGTGCTCCGGTCCAACACCTGGATAATCTAACCCCGCTGAAACAGAATGGGTTTCACTAATCAACCCGGCTTGATCCTGCATTAAATAGGTTCTATTGCCATGCAGTACGCCAACGATGCCGTCTGTTAGCGGCGCAGCGTGGCGCCCGGTCATGATGCCATCACCCGCAGCCTCGACGCCAATCAAGCGCACTGTTTCATCCTCAAGAAACGGATAAAAAATCCCCATCGCGTTCGATCCACCCCCAACACAGGCCATCACCGCATCCGGCAGGCCGCCATGCTGTCGGGCAAACTGCGCCCGCGCCTCACGACCTATCACAGACTGCAGGTCCCGAACGATCATTGGGTAGGGGTGAGGTCCAGCCACAGTACCAATGATGTAATGGGTGTCATCCACATTGGTGACCCAATCCCGCATGGCTTCATTCAGCGCGTCTTTGAGTGTCCGAGACCCCGATGTCACGGGCACCACTTCAGCACCCAATAGTTTCATTCGATAGACGTTTAGACTCTGCCTTTGGATATCCTCGCTGCCCATATAGACCGTACATTTCAGTCCGAAACGCGCCGCAACCGTGGCAGAGGCAACCCCATGCTGGCCCGCTCCGGTTTCTGCAATAATTCTGGGTTTGCCCATATGCCGCGCGAGCAGGGCCTGGCCTATACAGTTATTTATTTTGTGCGCACCCGTGTGATTAAGGTCTTCTCTTTTTAACCATATCTTGGCGCCGCCGGCTTGCTGAGTCAGGCGCTCCGCCAAATACAAGGGCGAGGCTCGTCCAACATAATGCTCAAGGTCCGAACCCAATTCAGCAAGAAACTCAGGATCGGTTTTTAAACTGTCGTAGGCCAGCGTTAATTCATCAAGCGCCGCCATCAGGGTCTCTGAAACAAATCGACCGCCATAGGGCCCAAAGTGTCCCGATTGATCTGGGAAAGACGTTAGCATCTCATTCTTTCCAAGTTGTTTACTGACCATAGGGATCCCTTTTATTTTTCATCTTGGCGTGCTCTAAATCGCTTCACTTCATATCGTCCGCTGCTGCAACCGCAAGCATAAATTGTTGTATTCTTTCCGAGCTCTTAATGCCCGGTTGATCTTCTACGCCGCCGCTAACGTCAACAGCATAGGGCGCTGCCTGCTCGACGGCAGAACCCACATTCACCGGCGTTAACCCGCCAGCTAACACCATCGGCTGGGTTATCTCGGGAATTTCTCGCCAATTAAACGCCTGTCCAGTACCGCCGAACCGTCCTGGCTCATAACTATCTAATAAGATGGCACTGGCGGACGGAAACGCCTCGGCAGCCTCGCGTGTCGCCTTTGTGCTGCGATGCCGCAGCGCCTTGATGAATGGTACGTCAAACTGCCGGCAGTAGTTCTCATCTTCATCGCCATGAAATTGCAAAATATCAATGGCACAACTCGATAGACACGAACGAACCGTCTCTGGGGTGGCATTTACAAATAGACCCACCTTCACCAAAAACGGGGGGAGCTGTTGAATGATATCGCGGGCAGCCGCTGATGTGGTCGCTCTAGGGCTCTTATCATAGAACACAAACCCAATCGCATCGACGCCCAGCGCCGCGGCCGCCATGGCATCATCGGCACGCGTGATGCCGCAAACTTTAACCCGGGTTTTCTGATGAAGTGTCATGCGTAACTTTGAGAATTTGGGCGGCGGAATTCTATCACAGAGTGCTAATCATTTGATTTCGGGCCCAATAATTGACTCGGAAATGTCCCTTTGGGAATTTTAAATCCCACCGGATAATCGACCTGGCAGAGATAAAGGCCGCTTGCGGCTGCCATCTTCCCTGCGAGCTGCCGATTGCGTTGTTTCAGTAATCCATCAATCCAATCAACCTCTCGTACACCTGCGCCGACATCACACAATGAGCCAACGATATTCCGAACCATATGATGTAAAAAAGCATTGGCTTTGATGTCGACAATCACAAGATCGCCCCGTCGGATGACCTCAACAAACTCAATACAGCGCCAAGGGGAATTCGCTTGACAATGGGCCGCGCGAAACGCACTGAAATCGTGCTCGCCAACGAGCGCCTGCGCAGCCGACTGCATCGCGGCTTCCTGCAAAGGTCGATACTCTCTCGCCATCAGCGCATAGGCCAAAGCATGCCGCAGCGGCTGATTATATAAGATGAACTGATAGCGCCTGGCGGTTGCGGAATGTCGCGCATCAAAGGATTCGTCAACGGGACGCATCCAAGCCACACTAATATCGTCCGGTAATAAAGTATTGACCCCCTGAACCCAAGCCTTGTCCGGACGAGTCACCTCGGTATCAAAGTGGATCACTTGACCGGTGGCATGAACTCCGGAATCTGTCCGACCAGCGCAAGCAATACGAATTGGGTGATCGGCGATCGACGATAGTGCGGTCTCAACCCGCTGCTGCACGGTGTCGACACCCAGCTGGCGCTGAAAGCCATGATAGCGTGTGCCTTGGTAGATCAAGCCAAGCGCAATTCGGGTCCCCATCGGTGCGACTCAATCTTCAGATAAGCTAACAAGCATTTTTTGGGCTTCAGCTGCCTCGGTAGGCGTTCCGATCACGGCCACTCGATTCAGCAAACCGCGCGCTGCATCAGCGTCGCCCATATCGACATAAGCCCGCGCCAAATCCAGCATGTTTGCTGGATCTTCATCAGGATCAATCCCCAGCTCAGACGCAACCTCGGATTCACTAAGATTACCCGCGTTAGTCAAATCAAGTACTTCGAGCTCACTGAGGTCTTCTACTTCTTCGAGCGTTTCAAACTCCTCTAGCGATTCGAGGTCTTCTAGTGTTTCTAAATCTTCTATTGTTTGTAGCGCGTTTAAGTCATCCGGTTCCTCTAGCGCGCTCAGGCCTAATTCAGGCGGCTCGGCCTTTGCTTGCGCCCCAGTATCCGTTGGCGCCGATTGCGTCGCGCTTGAGGTCGTCAAGCGCTCGGTTTCGGCTTCAACAGCCCTGGCTTGCTCGTCTGCAACATCCGAGACTGAAGTCGCCGCCACGCTCGCATGCGTTGACGCGGCCTGCCCCAGTTCGGCTGTATCAACCTCGATCGTCGCCTGCGCTGGGCTTGCGCCTTGAGGCCCTGCAGCAACTGCAGTCGCAGACGCCACGCGAAGACTTCTTGTAAGCCGTTGGTATCGGGCCGACATTAACAACAACGCGACTACGAGTATGACCAAAGCAACCATGAAAGCGATCGACATTGGCGTTAAAAAACGTTGCTCTGACGTCACTTGTGGGGCGGCCTTCGGCGAAGCCTTCGGCAAGGCCTCGAGGGTTTTAACCTGTTTTTGTAAGGCTGCAATCTGTTGGTCTTTGAGCGAAATCGTGCCAACTAAAGACTCAAGCTTGGTTTCTAAGGCCGCCAGTCGACCCGCTAATCTGTCCTGCTCGATTGCGGCGCTGGGGGTAAGTTCATTCTCTGCTTGCGCGCTATCGGTTGCAGCGAGCACTTCAGCGGACTCAGACATTGATCCCACTTGCCCTTCCGGCTCAACCGCGATCAAAACTAATTCGCTGTCAACAAGCGCGGCGGTCGGTGGATTTTTTTTTTGGCTGATTGGCTGCATTTGTTGTGAGTTTTGACTTGCCACTTCCGCCAAAGCCGACTCAAACGAAATGCGATCAAGATCTTCCTGATCAGGCATTACCAAAATATAGCCCGCTTTGAGTCGATTGATATTCTGGTTTATGAAGGCATCCGGATTGCGGTCTTGAATGGCCAGCATCATCGCCTGCACCGAGGTTGAACGATCCGGCCTCGACGCGAGGGCAATTTCCCACAGGGTATCACCGGACTGCGTCATCCGATCCGGATCAAGCCTTTGGACGCGCGATTGAGGGCCGGGACGTTCAGGGCGCACGCTCGCTGCCTGCGCCGGTGCGATATCGAGCGTTCGAACCGGCGCCATTAAGACAGGCGGATCCAGCAGCACGGTATATTCGCGAACCAATCGACCATTAGGCCACACCAATTCAAGAACAAAATTCAGATAGGGTTCAACGATTGGCGCTTGAGTGCTTAATTCAATCCGCAATCCGGATCCAGATGACACCGCTCGAAAATCAAGATCCGACAGGTTGCTCGACCAATCGACTCCCATCGAATCAAACGCCGCTTTCGGCGCCAGCCCAACCCGAACATCTTCAGGCGTTAGACGCTGGGCCTTTCCAAGCACGATGTTCGCGCGTAAGGGCTGGTTCAGTGTCGACTCAAGGCTAATATGCCCGAGACTGAGCCCCCAAGCATTCAGGGATATTGTCGCTGCCAGCGTTACCATAACGCTCTGAATCAACCCCGTTAGCTTCTCACAGATCTGATGCTTCACAGCTTCTACTCCAACTCAGTTCGGGTAAAAAATCATCGCTCAACCCAGCCATCTTATGCTAACCCACTTACGGGCCAGAAACGACGCCTTCTGCGCTAGGCAAGCCGCTCGAGCAGCGCCTCAGCGATTTGCAGACTGTTTAACGCAGCGCCCTTGCGAATGTTATCCGAAACCACCCAAAGGTGCAGTCCCAAGGGATTCATGACATCGTTTCTAATCCGGCCAACGAAGACTGGGTCCCGACCCGCCGATTCCGTGACCGCGGTTGGGTAACCCCCGGCGCGGTGTTCATCCAGGACCGAGACCCCTTTCGCCGTTGCCAAGAGCGCTTTCACTTCCGCCGCACTGATGGCCTGCCTGGTTTCAATATAGATGGCTTCGGAATGCCCATAAAAGACCGGAATGCGGACACAAGTTGGACTCACTTGAATGGTGTCGTCTTCAAAAATTTTGTGCGTCTCCCAAATCATCTTCATTTCTTCTTTGGTGAAGCCATTATCTTGGAAGTCGTCAATATGCGGCACCGCATTAAAGGCAATTTGTTTACCAAATACTTTGGACTCGATGTCTTGCGCATTGAGCAACTTTGCGGACTGGCCTGCAAGCTCTTCGATGCCGGATTTACCTGCACCGGATACTGCCTGATAGGTCGCCACATTAATGCGTGTGATACCAACCGCATCGTGAATCGGCTTTAATGGCACCAACATTGAGATGGTCGAGCAGTTGGGGTTCGCAATGATGTTACGGTTTTGATACGCATCCAAAACATGAAGATTCACTTCCGGGACAATCAAAGGGATATCGGTATCTCGACGAAAGTACGAGGTATTGTCAATCACGATGCACCCCGCAGCGGCCGCCTTGGGCGCGAATTCGGCGGAAACCGGGCCGCCGGCGGAAAATAACGCAATATCCGCTTTCTGAAAATCAAAATGTGCGAGATCCTCAACCTTCAGATTTTTTTCCTTAAAGGGTAGACGGGTACCCGCCGAGCGCGCGCTGGCTAAAAGATAAAGCTCACCCACTGGAAAATTTCGCTCCGACAGGAGCTCCAGCATGACCTCGCCGACAGCGCCGGTTGCCCCTACAATCGCAATGTTTTTTAAACGCATATTTTTATCAATTCCTGTTATGAATGAGTCGCTCGAGGGTGCAACCCGCTAGAAAGTCTTGCATTGGCTACCGACATTGGTTGCCGATCCTCTCGGCACACGCGACGCGCCTCAACCCGTCCAAAGATACTGGACCTTTACCATCCCGCCGGCGCCAGAACTGGTTTCATGGCCCAGCTTCACGGTTCGCCCTTTTAACTCACCATCTTGCGCCCAATTGCCCTGTTTGCCCACGCTGCCTAAGGGTATGATCCATTAGAACAATGGCGAGCATCGCTTCGGCAATGGGCGTCGCACGGACACCAACGCAGGGGTCATGACGCCCTTTGGTGACAACCTCGGTAGCCTCACCGCTCGTTGTAATGGTCTTTGCTGCTTGGGTAATACTTGACGTCGGCTTCAGAGCAATGCTCACTAAAATATCTTGGCCAGAACTTATGCCGCCTAAAACGCCTCCAGCATGGTTCGAGCCGAAGCCTTCAGGAAAGATCTCGTCTCGATGCTCCGATCCGCGCTGCTCGATCACCTCGAAGCCATCACCGATCTCAACGCCCTTTACCGCATTGATACTCATCATAGCGCCCGCAATATCAGCGTCCAACCGACTAAAAACTGGCTCGCCGAGCCCTGGCATCACGCCTTCGGCAGTGATGTTGATTCTTGCACCCACGGAATCGCCTTCTCTACGCAATTGATCGATGAGTGCGGCCATCTCGTCAACGCACGCGGCGTCCGGGCAGAAGAACGGATTTTGATCCACGAAAGCCCAGTCAAAATCCCTGATATGGATCGTCCCCATCTGCGCCAGATAGCCGCGAATTTTAATCCCGTGATTCAGCATTAGATATTTTTTTGCGATCGCGCCGGCCGCCACCCGCATGGCCGTCTCCCGAGCCGATGACCGGCCGCCGCCCCGATAGTCGCGGACGCCATACTTTTGCTGGTAGGTATAGTCTGCGTGCGCAGGTCGAAAAAGGTCTTTGATCGCACTGTAGTCCTTCGACTTTTGATCTTCATTCTCAATCAACAGGCCGATACTGGTCCCCGTCGTGACCCCTTCGAACACACCCGATAAAATTTTGACCTGATCCGACTCTTGCCGTTGCGTTGCATATTTTGACGTACCGGGCCGTCGACGATCCAGATCACCTTGCAAATCTGTCTCGCACAGGGGCATGCCAGGCGGGCAACCGTCAATAACGCACCCCAAGGCGAGCCCATGACTTTCGCCGAACGTCGTCACTCGAAACATTTCTCCAATGCTGCTACCGGGCATGCAGTCTCATCCTGAAAATGCGCTATTATAGACCAATGCGAGCAATGGATCCTCGCAATTTTGCAGTAAAGGCCACGCGTTACCACAGGAGGCAGTATGGAACAGGCATTTCGAACGATTCTCGAACAGGTCGGGGAAGACCCAGAGCGCGAGGGCTTACTGGACACACCCGGTCGAGCCGCGAAGGCGATGGAATTCCTAACCAAGGGATATCGCGAAACCTTGGAAGGCCTTGTTAATGAAGCGCTGTTTGCCTCGGATACCAGCGAGATGATCTTAGTTCAAGATATAGAACTGTATTCAATGTGTGAGCATCACATGCTGCCCTTTATTGGGAAATGCCATGTCGCTTACCTACCAACCGGCCGCGTCTTAGGTCTCAGTAAAGTCGCCCGAATCGTCGATATGTATGCAAGACGCCTGCAAATTCAAGAAAACCTGACCAAGCAAATTGCCGAAGCCATTCATTCCGTAACCGACGCGGCGGGCGTTGGGGTCATTATCGAAGCACAGCACATGTGCATGATGATGCGTGGGGTCGAAAAGCAAAACTCCATGATGAAGACATCCATGATGCTGGGCCAATTTCAAGCCGATCAAAGCACCCGTATGGAATTTTTATCTATTTTGGGATTGCCGCGGTAGACCCGACGCCGGATCGCGGTAACAGAATCAAATCAAGACGTTGACTCGGCAAGCCCTCGATCGGCGCGAGGCTACCCAACCCAAACGCCGACAACTTACAGCCCATTTCCCGCTCGGCGGTCATCGTTGCGAGCAATTGACTGGCAAGACGTCCTGTTGCATCGACACCAGCGCTTGCCGTCAATGTCCCATCACCCCCGGTAACCGCCAGAGCTATCTGTTGCGCTTTGTCTTGCGCGGCAGCCCCATTAGGTTGCTGGGCGCACCAAAGACCGAGCGCCTCCGCCAGTTCCGCCTCGGAACCCGCCACCTCAGACCACGCTAATCGCAGATACCCCAACTCTGCAAACGCGTCGACCAAGCGGCTATTCAGACTCGGCGCCGCCGAGACGACTGACTCGATTCGAAAGTGCACGGCCTTATTGGAACGTTTTGACCCATAAACCAACCAATAAGTCTGCGTTTGAACCGCCCGCCCCACCCAATAGAACTGAGTACTTTCGGGTCCGTACAACTTGGGTTGCCCAAAAACCGTATTGGCCCATTCGTTGCTGCTCCCGCAGCCGCGACCAACGCATTCAAACAATGCCTCATAGCCCTCGTCCACGGCTTGACGCAAAGACGCCATCACTTCTTCTAAGGACGCATTGTCGTCTGCCTTAAAGGTTCGACCTTCTAACACGCCCTGGACCATCTGATACTCATCTCGACTCAAGCTGTTGCTGATTTTTTTAAGCCGGCTCAGAAAAATCTTGTGCCGCTCGACCGCGCCCGCCTGGGTAACCTCAACCACCTCCGAGGCGATATCGAGCTCGAGCGCCAACACGGCACTCGACCCAACCCACCCGGTCAGCAATGCAACACTCAAGAAAGCTAGGGCTATTTTTTTCTTTAGAACCTGAAAACTCATAGTTGCCACTCTAATTGATGTTGATGATGGCTTTGTTCGTTCAGAAACAGTTTCAGGCCAAAGACACTGGCGGTCTTCGGAAAAACTTCGCAACCCGTTAAGTCATAAATCAAACGGCCAATAACCGGCATATGAAAAACCCAAATCACCGGCTGCGCCTCCGCTAAAAGCCATGCCGCTAATTGGGCCGAGTCTCCCGAGGGTACCAGTTCAGCCGACTCTGGCAGAAGCGGCAGGCCTAGGACTTCCGATACAATTGTCGCAGTCTCGCGCGCCCTTAAATAAGGACTCGAAAGTACACCTTGCGCTGCAGGCGCCTTTTTTGCAAGCGCGTAGGCCGCAACCTGCACCGAATCGCGCCCCGATTGCGTTAACGGACGCGCAGCATCAGCGCCAGCAAGCACTTGTGCCTCACCATGGCGCATCATCACAGCGTTGATCGTCTCAGTGTCCGGACTTTCAGCATTACGCATTCCAGTCTCGATCATCCGGTCTGCGTTTCGGTTAATTCCAGCAATATCTTGTTTAACCGCTGCACGTAACTTGCAGGGTCCTTGAGTTGGCTGCCTTCCGCCAGTAGCGCTTGATCAAACAACACTTGGGTTAAGCTCTTAAAGCGATCCACATCGACCTCTTCATCCAAGCGCTGAACCAAAGGGTGGCCAACATTGATCTCAAAAATCCGATTGGCCTCGGGCACATCTTGACCTGCCTGCGCCAGAATACGACGCATTTGCATCCCCATTTCATCTTCTGCAACCACTAGGCACGCCGGCGAATCGGTCAAGCGATGGCTCACTTTGACTTCAGAAACGGCATCGCCCAATTCCGTTTTAACGCGCTCGAGCAGCCCCTTCATGGCTTGCTCTGTTTCGGCTTGAGCCGCCTTGCTTTCAGGATCAACATCACCCAGATCCAACGAACCTTTGGCGACATCCTGCAAGGCCTTACCATCAAACTCCATCAAATGACCAACCAACCATTCATCGATTCGGTCTGACAAAAGCAGTACTTCAATGCCTTTGGCTCGAAACACTTCCAGGTGGGGGCTGTTGCCTGCTGTGGCATGATTGTCTGCGGCAACATAATAAATCTTTTCTTGATCTGGCTTCATGCGCGAGACATAGTCCGCCAAAGACTGATTCTGAGTTGCCTCGCCCGTCTCAGTCGTTGCAAATCGAAGCAAAGCCGCAATCTTTTCTTTATTTGCGAAATCTTCTGCCGGACCTTCTTTTAAGACTTGCCCGAATTCTGTCCAAAAAGTTTGGTAGGCATCAGGATCTTTCTTTGCCAATTTTTCGAGGGTATCCAGCGCGCGCTTGGTTAATGCAGACTTCATCGACTCAATCGCCGGATCCTTTTGCAGAATTTCCCGAGAGACGTTCAGAGATAAGTCATTGGAGTCGACTACCCCTTTGATAAACCGGAGATACAACGGTAAAAACTGCTCGGCCTCATCCATGATGAAAACCCGTTGCACATACAGCTTTAAACCCTTGGGGGCTTCGCGATTCCAAAGATCAAATGGCGCCTTGGCAGGAACAAAGATCAGACTCGTATAGTCCAGCTTGCCCTCGACCCGATTGTGACTCCAGGTCAAAGCATCCTGAAAATCGTGGGCAATGTGCTTATAAAAATCTTGGTATTCCTCGTCCTTCACCTCGGATCGAGATCGAGTCCAAAGGGCGGTCGCGCTATTAACGACCTCTTCAGTCGGGGTCTCGTCGTCTTTGTCAGCCGGTTTTAAGATCGAAACCGGTACCGAAACATGGTCGGCGTACTTTTTGATGACATTCTGCAGACGCCAATACTCTAAAAACTCTTCATGCTCACTTTGCAAGTGCAGGATAACGCGGGTTCCACGCTCTGCTTTGTCAATGGTTTCAATTTCATAATCCGCCTCACCGGTCGACGCCCAACGAACGCCTTGGGATTCGGCGTCGCCAGCTCTTCGTGTCTCGACAACAACTTTTTTTGCAACGATGAATGCAGAGTAAAAGCCAACCCCAAACTGACCGATCAATTGTGAATCTTTTTTCTGATCGCCGGTTAATCCCGACAAGAACTCCGCCGTGCCGGACTTTGCAATGGTGCCTAAATGACTCACTACATCCGCCCGATTCATGCCGATGCCATTGTCGATAAAAGACAACGTTTTCTGCTCTGCGTCGGCTATGACCCTAATTTGGTAGTCAGCACCCTCATCCACCAAGGCCTCGTTGGTTAATGTTTCAAACCGAAGCTTATCGATTGCATCGGATGCGTTGGAAATTAACTCCCTTAAAAAGATTTCTTTATTGGAGTATAGAGAATGAATCATCAGCTGAAGCAATTGCTTCGCCTCAGTCTGAAACCCTAGCGTTTCTTTTTCAGTTGCATCCGTCATGGACTTCCTCACGATTGATATCTGTTTGAAAGGTGGGGGTTCGTTGAGTGAATTCAACCCCCATCCTGATATTCAAGGTCAAAAAAAAGCGGCTATTAGCCGCTTTTTTTATGCACGATCGATCAAGACCAACCCGTCGCTTCTTTTAAGGCATCCCCAATGGAAGCAAGGCTCTTAACGGTTACAACCCCTGCGGCTGTCAGCGCTGCGAACTTATCATCAGCCGTGCCCTTACCGCCTGCAATGATTGCGCCTGCGTGGCCCATGCGCTTCCCGGGAGGCGCCGTAACGCCTGCAATATAACCAACTACAGGCTTGGTAACATGTGCCTTGATGTACTCTGCGGCCTCTTCTTCTGCATTTCCGCCAATTTCACCCACCATGACAATTGCCTCGGTGCCTGGATCCTTCTCGAACAGCTCGAGCACGTCAATGAAATTTGTTCCAGGGATGGGGTCTCCGCCAATCCCAACACACGTGCTCTGGCCAAAGCCCAGATCCGTTGTCTGCTTAACCGCCTCATAGGTCAAGGTCCCAGACCGAGAAACAATACCGACTCGACCTGGCAGATGGATATCGCCTGGCATGATACCAATCTTGCATTCCCCTGGCGTGATCACACCCGGACAGTTTGGCCCAATCAGTCGAATTCCTAATTCATCAACCCGAACCTTCACTGCGAGCATATCGAGCGTCGGCAAGCCCTCCGTAATGCAAACAATCAGTTTAATCCCTGCTTCAGCGGCCTCCAAAATGCCATCTTTAGCAAACGCAGCCGGGACATAGATCACGGTCGCGTCAGCACCAGTTTCTGCGACGGCCGCGGCAACCGTATCAAACACCGGCAGACCCAAATGGGTCTGACCGCCCTTGCCAGGCGTAATGCCGCCGACCATTTGAGTACCATATGCGATCGACTGTTGCGAATGTAGCGTGCCTTGCGCGCCCGTGAATCCCTGACAAATAACCTTGGTATCCTTGCTGACGATAACGCTCATTGTGCTCCTCCTGCTGCCTTAACAACTTGTTCCACAGCATCCGTTAGACTGGTTGCCGCAATCACTTCAACGTCGCTGTCAGCTAACGTTTTGACACCGAGTTCCGCGTTATTACCTTCAAATCTAACAACAACCGGCACACTCACACCGACCTCTTTTACCGCCCCAATAATGCCTTCAGCAATAATATCGCAACGGACAATGCCACCAAAAATATTAATCAGAACCGCCTTAACTGCCGTGTCCGATAAGATAATCTTAAAAGCTTCACTCACCGCTTCTTTGGTTGCCCCGCCGCCAACATCTAAGAAATTGGCCGGTTGGCCGCCAAACAATTTGACCAAATCCATAGTGCCCATAGCCAATCCAGCGCCGTTCACCATGCAGCCGATGTTACCTTCAAGGGCCACGTAATTGAGCCCAAATTCAGCCGCTTGCGCCTCGCGCTCATCTTCTTGAGACGCATCATTCATCGCAGCAAGCGCCTTCTGTCGATATAGCGCGTTACCATCGATCGAGACTTTCGCATCAAGGCAATGGATATCTCCGGCTTCGGTGACAACCAGGGGGTTAATTTCAAGCAAGGATAGATCACGTTCAACAAACAGCTTGGCCAAGGTGACAAACACTTGGGCAAACTGGTTAACCTGTTTGCCTTCAAGACCAAGCTTAAACGCCATCTCCCGCCCTTGGTAAGCCTGTCCCCCCAAAGCGGGATCAATTACGGCCCGGAGAATTTTTTCAGGCGTTTCTTCGGCAACTTGTTCGATTTCAACGCCGCCTTCTGTGGACGCCATAAAGACCACTCGCCGACTCGAGCGGTCAATGACGGCACCGAGATACAATTCACGCGCAATATCAGTACACGTTTCAACGAAAATCTTCGAAACAGGCTGGCCACGCTCGTCTGTTTGGAAGGTCACTAAATTGGTCCCAATCAAACTGTCGGCAAACGCTTTGATCTCATCAAAATCAGAAAACAGCTTCACGCCACCGGCTTTACCGCGGCCGCCGGCATGGACTTGTGCCTTAACGACCCATCGATCACCACCTATTTTCTTGGCGGCGGCCACCGCTTCATCGCCACTGTCTACGGCAATACCCGCAGAAACGGGCAAACCATATTCAGCGAACAATTGCTTGGCTTGGTACTCATGAAGATTCATATACTGCTTCCCTTTGGTTCATTTTAATCGTTGTCTTAATCATCACCGGTTCGTCTTGGCGTTAAGGCTGTTCTAATTCTTTATCGTCAAGAACCATCGTCATAGTGAAACACCGTAACCGTATCGACCGCTTGTGTTCGCACGTTGTTTTTCCTTTCGGCACGCCAAGCCCGCCCTTCCGCCTAAGCGGTTGCACACCTTGGGCAGCCGACGCTTTAAGCTTCGATTGACTTACCGGCGTCCCAACTGACCTTCGGGCAGCTGTTGAAGCGGGTCGCTGCCGTTTTTACTTTCTTCTACGGATCCTGTTTGGACCTTTTTTAAAAGCGCCGGTCGAATTCAGCCCGCGCCAAACGGTGATCCCCTTGATACCCACTCATTTCAGCCCTCATCGCAGGCCCGTTATTCAACCCCCGCCGAGCAATCTCGGCTAAACGCTGGCTTTCAGCGCCGTTTTCGATGTGCAATATGAATGGCATGACCGGAAACTGCAAGTGCCGCTTCATGCAAGCCTTCAGAGAGTGTCGGATGGGCGAACATGGTCAACCCAAGATCTTCCGCCGACGAGCCAAATTCCATTGCAATGACCGCTTGTGCAATCAGTTCTGAGCAATGCGCGCCAATCATATGGACCCCTAGGACGCGATCCGTCGCGGCATCGGCGATTACTTTGATGAGACCGGCCGTCTCATTACTCGCCATTGCACGACCACTGGCTGCCAATGGAAATACGCCAACCTTTACCGCCGTTCCCGCAGCGCGGAGTTCGGCTTCGGTCGCACCAACCCACGCAATTTCAGGGTGCGTGTAGATGACCCAAGGCACCGTCTCATAATTGACTTGCGGTTTGCGGCCGGCAATCCGCTCGGCAACCATAACCCCTTCTTCCATACCTTTGTGGGCAAGCATTGCCCCACGCACCGCATCACCGACAGCGTAAACGCCCGAACAAGTTGTTTCACAAACCTCGTTCACCTGAATCAAGCCTCGATCATCGACGACAACGCCAGCATCTTGGGCAATCAGGCCTTTTGTTTCGGCTCGCCGGCCGACTGCGACGATCAAACGATCAACGGTTAGTTTTTGAGTCCCCTCACTGTCTTCATAGGTCACCTCAACACCAGATTTTTTGACTTTGCTCCCGGTCACTTTGGCGCCCAGTCGAATTTCCAGGCCTTGCTTTTTAAACAGCTTCAAGGCTTCCTTTGAGACCTGCTCATCCGCCGTTGGTAAAAAAGAAGGCATCGCTTCCAGAAGAACCACTTTGGCACCGAGTCGACCCCAAACGCTGCCGAGCTCTAAGCCAATCACACCCGCACCGATCACACCTAAGGTTTTCGGCACCGCAGCGAACGCGAGCGCACCGGTTGAATCCACGATCATCTTGTCGTCTCGCGCACAGGCCGGGATATCGACCGGATTGGATCCCGGCGCCAAAATAATATGCCCAGCGGCGATCGTGCTCACCTGGCCGTCTCGATTCGTTACCTGCAATAGTTTACCCGCCTGCAGCGTTGCCGTTCCGGTAACCACCTCAACGCCGTTGGATTTTAGTAATCCTGACACGCCTTTTGTTAAGTTTTGGACGATTGTATCTTTGTGTCGCTGCATCTGCGGCACGTCCAACGCGAGTCCCTGAGTCCTGATCCCCAAAGCCTCGAATTCTGACTGCGCCTGACTAAATTTGTGGGACGTATCCAATAACGCTTTGGAGGGGATGCATCCTACATTTAAGCAGGTTCCGCCAAGCACCGCCTGCCCGTCGGCATCCACCCAACGATCGATGCAAACCGTTTTCAACCCCAACTGCGCCGCGCGGATTGCCGCGTGATAGCCAGCGGGCCCTGCGCCGACAACCGCTACTTCAAATTGTTTGCTCATGGTTCTTCCTTTAAATATCGAGCAGGATCCTTGCGGGTTCCTCGAGAAAGTCCTTAACGGTAACTAAAAACCGAACCGCTTCTTGCCCATCTATCAGTCGGTGATCATAGGACAGGGCCAAATACATCATCGGCCGAATCACGACCTCGCCATCGATCGCCATCGGCCGATCCTGGATTTTGTGCATGCCCAAAATCGCGGTCTGCGGTGGGTTTAAAATGGGCGTTGACAACATCGAGCCAAACACCCCGCCATTCGATATGGTGAAGGTGCCGCCCGTCATCTCATCAATACTCAACTGCGCATTCTGAGCTTTGACGCCATACTGACCAATCTGCTCCTCAATCTCAGCGAGCGTTAAGCTGTCAGCATCGCGAATCACCGGGACCACCAGCCCTCTCGGCGACGACACCGCAACCCCGACATCTTGGTAACCGTGATACACAACCTCAGCGCCATCAATCGAGGCATTCACGCCTGGAAAACGTTTCAACGCCTCCGTACAGGCTTTCACAAAAAAGGACATAAAACCTAAACGCGTCCCATTGTGCGCTTTTTGAAACGCTTGCTGATACTGCTTGCGCAGCAACATGATCGCTGTCATGTCCACTTCATTAAAAGTGGTAAGCATGGCGGCGTTCTGCTGTGCTTCGACCAAGCGTTTGGCGATGCTTGCGCGCAGCCGAGTCATTGGCACCCGGCGCTCAATTCGACTGCCTGAGGCAGACCGATTAACCTCAGTAGACGGCGCCCTATCTGATACAGCCTGGATCGTGTTTTCGGAACCGATTTGTTGGGCTTGAGCCACCGCTTGCAAGACGTCTTCCTTATTGATGAGCCCATTTTTACCCGTGCCGATGATGGTCGCTAAAGCGATGTTCGACTCTTCGGCAAGTTTCCTCGCTGATGGACTCGCTGATGGGACCACCGACCCAGTCCCAGAAGCGGTCGTAGGCGCTGACAAAGTTGGTTCTTTTTGATCTGTCTCTGGCCCTACGGGCACGGCACGAGGCGAGGCCTCGTTTTGATTTTCGCCGGCTTCAAATTCGGCTAAGCACTCCTGCGAGCCAACCACCGAGCCAACGGCTTTCAAAATTTTAGTGACTCGGCCCGCTGATGGCGCCACCACCTCCAAGACCACTTTATCCGTCTCGATATCAACCAGAATTTGATCCCGAGCGACCCATTGCCCAACGGCCACATGCCACGTAGCAACCTCACCATCTGCAATCGACTCCGGAAATACGGGTGCGTTTATGTCCATGCGCTCTTAACTCCTGCCTTGAATCGTTTCAATTTCATCGAACTCACCGCTTAGCGCGAGTGAGACCAAAGCATCCTGTTGCGCTTGATGCAGCCCCATATTGCCTGCCGCTGCAGCCGCCGATGCCGCCCTGCCCGCATACTTGAGGTGTAATTCTGCGGCGTGATTTTGTAATGCGCGCCGAATGTGGTGCTGGCTGCTATACCAGGCGCCCTGATTCATCGGTTCCTCTTGGCACCAAATGGCTTCTGTGACATTGACATAATCGGCGAGCACCACACCCAACGCCTCTTGTGGAAAGGGATACAGCTGCTCAATGCGAATAATGGCGACATGATCAAGGCCTAGGTTATCGCGCTCGTTTTTCAAGTCATAATAAACTTTGCCACTGCACAATATTAAACGGGTTACCAACTCAACATTTTTCCCCGGTAAATCCTCAGCGATGACCGTTTTAAATTGACCCGCCGTTAACGCCGTTAGACTCGATACCGCGTCAGGGTGGCGGAGCAAACTTTTAGGCGTTAAAACAATAAGCGGTTTTTTGGCTTGCCGCAGCATCTGTCGCCGCAGTAAATGATAGATCTGTGCTGGCGTGGTCGGAACACACACTTGGATATTGTGCTCGGCGGAGAGTTGTAAGTAGCGCTCTAGCCGTGCTGAGGAGTGCTCGGGACCTGCCCCTTCGTATCCGTGGGGTAACAATAGGGTCAAACCAGATAGACGCGCCCACTTGTGTTCACCGCTGGTTATAAATTGATCAATCACAACTTGGGCACCATTGGCAAAATCCCCAAATTGCGCTTCCCAAATGACCAGCGTTTTTGGACTGGTCTGAGAATACCCATATTCAAAAGCAAGCACCGCTTCCTCAGACAAAAAGGAGTCGTACAAGGCAAAATTGCCAGGCAAACCAATCGCAGCAATCGGCAGAATGGCCTCATCGGTCAGCTGGTCGTGCAACACCGCATGACGATGAGCAAAGGTTCCACGTCCCACGTCTTGTCCCGTTAGCCGAACATTATGACCTTCGCTCAAGAGGGTGGCATAGGCCATCATCTCGGCAAATCCCCAATTGCAGGCCAACGCCCCGGCCCCCATCAAGGCTCGATCTTTAAGAATCTTATCGACTTGGCGATGCACCGTGACCGAGCTCGCAACCTTATCAATCGCAGCAGAGAGACTTTTAAATTGTGCAATATCGAATCGAGTATCGACCGGGGTATCCCAATCACGGCCCAAATAAGGTGTCCAATCGACATATAAACTCGCGTTGGGCTCTTTGAGGTAATCCCAAGCGACCGCATTCCCTTCATCGAGCGCGTCTCGATAAGCAATAATGCGCCGCTCGTATTCGGCCAATTCAATGGCGCCCTCATGAATCAGCTTTTGGGAAAACTGTGCGAGCGTTGTCGGATGCGCGCGAATTGTTTGGTACATTTTTGGTTGCGTAATCGCTGGCTCGTCGCCCTCGTTATGACCCCGACGCCGGTAGCAGACAATATCGATGACAACGTCCTTTTTAAATCGCATGCGATAGTCCAGCGCCATTTGCGATACAAACAAAACGGCAACTGGATCATCCCCGTTGACATGGAAGATTGGCGCTTGAACCATCTTCGCAACTTCCGTGCAATAACGGGCCGAGCGCGCATCCTCGCGCTTACTAATGGTGTAACCGATCTGGTTGTTAATAATAATATGGAGCGTTCCACCTGTATAAAAGCCTCGGGTTTGAGACATTTGAAACGTTTCCATGACAACGCCCTGACCGGCAAATGCCGCATCTCCATGAACATTGATGGCAAGGACCTTGTCACCCACCGCGTCTCCCCGTCGATCCATTCTGGCCCGAACAGAACCGGCTATGACGGGCGCTGCAATTTCAAGATGGCTCGGATTAAACCCAAGGGCCAAGTGCATTTCGCCACCAGGGGTCATCAAGTTAGAGGAGAACCCTTGATGATACTTCACATCCCCTGAGCCTTCTGACGGCTGGTAGCGTCCTTCAAACTCATCAAACAGCGCCGCTGGGTCTTTCCCAAGCAGATTAACCAAAACGTTTAATCGCCCTCGATGCGCCATCCCAATCACGGTTTCAACCACACCCGATGACCCTGCTCGGTGAATTAGCTCGGCCAAACAGCAGATAAACGTTTCGGCACCTTCAAGACCAAACCGTTTGGTGCCGGGGTATTTCTTACCCAGATATAATTCTAGCCCCTCAGCGGCAAGGATCCGATCGAGCAACCGCCGCTTCGTGCCGTGGCCATAGTACGGCTTTGTCCGAGTGCTCTCCATCCGCTCCTGCACCCAGGATAATTCCTCTTGGTCGGTGATATGCATATATTCCGCACCAATCGATCCGCAGTAGGTTTCTTCCAGCGCCGCCACGATTTCCGACAGGGGCGCTTCAGGTTGCCCCATAGCCAGCGAACCAATCTGGAATCGCGTATCCCGATCGGCGTCGGACAAACCGTGATATTCGAGTGTGAGCGACGGTACATCTTCTTTCACTTCGAGTCCGAGCGGATCAAGTTCCGCCCGCAGATGTCCCCGGCGGCGATAACCGTTGATCAACTCACCAACGGCAAACTGTTTACGTTCATGATTCGCCGAGATCGAAGAAGCTGAGGCTGGCACGACCCGTGCCTGGTTTTTGGCTAGGAGTAAGAAATGATCGCGAATTGTGGCGTGAGAGAGGTCTTGGCCTGCAGCGCCTGCCTCTGTCCTCGGAAGCTGGTCGAAATAGGCGCGCCACGTCTCTGAGCAGCCTTCAGGATTAACGAGGTACTCCTCGAATAAAGCTTCGACATAGGCGGCGTTACTACCGGAGATGTGCCCACTTTGCCACATCGATTCCATGGAGCCTTTGGACATGTTCGACAACTCTATTTTCAAAGCCGCCTATTGTAGCCAACCTAGCCCTCGATCGATATCTCTTCACGCGGAATTATTACCAAAATCGGTTAAAGTGCTCTATCCATTAACATATTACGAATGTGACCAATAGCACGCGTTGGGTTCAGTCCCTTTGGGCAAACGCTGACACAATTCATGATGCCGCGACATCGAAACACACTGAAGGGATCCTCTAGATCGCTTAATCTTGCCTCGGTCGCCGTATCGCGACTATCGGCTATAAACCGGTAAGCCTGAAGCAGCCCTGCTGGACCAATGAATTTATCAGGATTCCACCAAAAACTTGGGCACGACGTTGAGCAACAAGCGCACAAAATACACTCATACAGGCCGTCCAACTTCTCGCGATCTTCCGGGCTCTGCAGACGCTCCATTTTCGGCGGCAACGTATCGTTTATCAGATAGGGTTGGACCTTTTTGTAATTGTCATAGAATTGCGTCATGTCAACGACCAAGTCGCGCACCACGGGTAGCCCCGGCAACGGACGAAGCTTCAGCTTCCCCCCGCGCGCGACTTCCGATACCGGCGTGATGCACGCCAGACCGTTCTTGCCGTTCATATTGACCCCGTCAGACCCACAAACCCCTTCCCGACAACTGCGCCGATAGGTCACTGACGGATCTTGTTCTTTAATCAGCGCCATAACATCCAGCACCATGAGGTCACGGCCTTTGGGTATATCCACCGTAAAATCAGACATGTAGGGCCGATCATCGGTCTCTGGGTTGTATCGATACACACTGACTTGCATAAGCTGTCCTTCATCCAAAGCGTTTTATATCAAAGCGCGCACTTTTCTATCGCGCTCACTTAACGGTTGTTCAATGCGCCTGTCTATTCTAAGCGCCCTTCTCTGTTTGACCTTTCGAACACCTTTCGTTCACCTTTCGATCACCTTTGTATTTCCTTTAAGGTGTTAAGGCGTGTCTGGCCCAGAAGGTGTTACGACTTTTCTGGCCCAATTCCCAACCAAGACGGGACCTTCTTTAATTTGGATTCGGTCCGATTTAAAGTCCCTCATCCCAAGCTCTTGGCTCGGTAACCCGAGTCCTAACCCCCCTATGAGAGCGCCATCCAACCGCCAGCGATGTCGATGCAGCCCGGCGTCCAATTAGTACTTTCGAATCATCGGCTCCATTGTGTCCATTGTTTTTGGACTAAAATTCACGGCTCGCTGACTCAACTGCTTTGTTTCAGGGGAATAAATCGAGTGCGCTAACCAGTTTTCATCATCGCGCTCTTGAAAATCATCGCGCGCATGAGCACCGCGACTCTCGCGACGCCCCTCTGCGCTATAAGCAGTTGCTTCAGCAATTTCCAATAAATTATCTAACTCCAGTGCTTCCAAACGAGCCGTATTAAACGCCATCGATTTATCTGCTAGGTAGGCCTCTCCAATCCGCGCCCTAAGTTCCTCAAGCTTTTTGATGCCTTCCTGCATCGGCGCCTCCTTGCGGAACACACCGAAATTCAATTGCATACATTCTTGCAATTCTCGCTTGAGTTGAGGCGGTGATTCGCCCGTTGCGGTCGAGGCATTCCACCGACCTAACCGCCCTAATGCTTGTTCTACATCCGAGTCGCTCGACGCTTGCAGCGCAATGCCCGAGCTCAACGCTTGGTTGATAAAAAGGCCAGCGGACCGTCCAAAAACCACCAAATCCAACAAGGAATTACCACCCAATCGATTTGCGCCATGTACCGATACGCAAGCGGCCTCACCAACGGCATAGAGCCCATCTACAATCTTATCCTGACCATTGGTATCGATTGTAATCGCCTGACCATGGATGTTCGTGGGCAGCCCGCCCATCATATAGTGACACGTCGGTACGACTGGAATGGGCTCCTTGACCGGATCAACGTGAGCAAAGGTCTTAGATAATTCCACAATACCCGGGAGCCTCGAATGCAGAATATCTTCTCCTAGGTGATCTAGTTTTAGGAGCACGTGATCTCCGTTCGGACCGGCGCCGCGCCCTTCCAGGATCTCGAGTACCATACTCCGAGCCACGACATCCCGACCCGCTAAATCCTTAGCGTTCGGCGCATAGCGCTCCATGAATCGCTCGCCATCCTTATTGACTAGATAACCACCCTCACCCCGGCAACCCTCGGTGACCAAGGTTCCAGCGCCCGCGATGCCCGTGGGATGAAACTGCCACATTTCCATGTCTTGCTGCACAAATCCGGCCCTGAGCGCCATGCCTGTGCCATCGCCCGTGTTCATGAGCGCATTGGTGGTTGAGGCATAAATTCGACCCGCGCCCCCTGTGGCCAGAACGGTTGCTTTGGATTTGATATAAGACACTTCACCCGTTTCCATACAAATCGCAATCACACCCGTGACCGCACCGGCTGCGTTTTTTACGAGATCAACGGCGAACCATTCGCTGAAAATCGTTGAACCGGCTTGAATGTTCCCTTGATATAAAGTGTGCAGCAGCGCATGCCCGGTACGATCTGCCGCCGCACAGGTTCTTGCGGCTTGACCGCCCTTACCAAAATCTTTACTTTGCCCCCCAAACGGGCGCTGATAGATCCGACCATTTTCTTTTCTAGAGAAGGGCAGCCCCATATGCTCGAGTTCAAAAACAGCCTCAGGACCGACACTACACATATACTCGATCGCGTCTTGATCACCAATGTAGTCAGAGCCCTTGACCGTGTCATACATATGCCACCGCCAATCGTCATTAGGGTCCTCACTCGCAATTGCGCAGGTAATACCCCCTTGCGCGGAGACTGTGTGAGATCGCGTTGGGAACACCTTGGACACCACTGCGGTCTTGTGGCCCGATTGCGCCAGCTGCAACGCCGTACGCAGACCCGAACCGCCGCCACCCACAATAATCGCGTCAAATTCCAGCGTCGATAAGTTAGACATTATTAATTACCCCACAAAATTTTGATGCCCCAAAGCAAATAAGCCAGAATCGCGAGCAAGCAAACCGACTGATACATCGAACGCGCCCGATCCCCTTTCGGCCCCATTGTACGGGCTCTTAAATAATCCGTGCCGACGGTCCACATTCCGATCCAAGCGTGCGCGCAGGTCGCGATCAAGGTCACGAGTGTTGCCAGCTGCATCCAAGTCGTACTGAAGAGCGCGGCCCAAACCTCAAACGATATCTCTTCTGAAACGAGCATAAAGCCCAGCAAATACAACGTATAAACCCCCATCACAACCGATGAGCCGCGCTGGATATACCAATCGCTTACCCCGTTTCTAGATAGGCCTGTTACTTGTGTAACCATATACTCTCTCCTGATTCTTGCTACGCGCTGGGACGTCAATTAGATGATAAGTTGGCTAGATAATCCAAATCGTCAGCAGCGCGATTAGAACCGCAGAGACGGCTAGGGTGATATAGGCCGCCCGCGTACCCGCCACAAGACTTTCTGAGTCACTACCGTCCATCAATAAATGCTTCACCCCAGCCACAAAGTGATAGGCCAAAGCGGCCAGCACGATCCATGCGATGCTCTTACCAATCGGGGTGGCCAAACTGCTTTTGAGGCCCTCGAATGCGGCGGGCGACGACAACGACACTTCAAGCCCATACAACAAGAAGCCAAGTCCGATAAATAGCACCACGCCCGCGATCCGGTGGGAGATCGACGCAAGCGCTATAATGGGCCAACGGAATTGGAGCAGATCACCTATACCAACATTGATCGGTCTTTTGTCTTGCTTCATGGCTTTGTCTCTCCCAATCTGATTAAACGCAAACGCGCTGGCGGCGCGGTTCTTCCCCTCTAATTTTGCCAAGGATGAACCCGATCAAGAAGTATTATTGACCGGATTGATGGCGAGATAGAGTTACAACGGTCGTTCCGAACGTTTGATCTCAGACGGACGACCGCCTGCGAAATCGCGGCAATCATAGTGCTTGCTCAGCAAAAAAACAAACCGCGATAAAACAACCAGTCGGGTCGAAGGCTTTACATCTAAGACCCATTTTGATTACATGTAATCCCGTTTTGACCGAGGTTGAATCCGTGAGATTCCCTGGTGCATAACGAAGATCAAGCTGGAATGAGTACGCTATGAAACACACCGTTCAAATCACGATTGATGGCAAAACCACCGACCTTCCAGTTCTGGAAGCCACCGCCGGACTGGATGTTGTCGACGTCCGAAGCCTGATCAGCCAAGGCATTTACACCTATGATCCTGGTTTTTTATCAACGGCAGCTTGCGACTCCTCGATTACTTATATCGATGGGGATGCCGGCGTTTTAACCTATTGTGGCTATCCCATAGAACAACTTGCAAACCACTCAGAGCATCTCGAGGTCTGCTACCTGTTGCTCCACAAGGAACTCCCCACGGCGGCACAATTACATCAATTTAAGTCCGACATTGCAGACCGTATGCCAATTGACGTCCAGTTTGCGCAGATTTTTAACGGCTTTACGCAAACGGCCCATCCCATGTCCATGTTGTGTGCGGCGGTTGCGGGCCTTGCCTCACTATTCCACGACGGGTTAGATATTTACAATGCGGCGCACCGGGTCGAATCGGCACTGCAATTGATTGCAAAAATTCCGACGCTTGCGGCCATGAGTTATCGAAAGTCAATCGGTGCGACGTTTGTCGACCCAGATCCTGCCTTGGGTTATGCCGAAAACTTCCTCAATATGTGCTTCGGGGAAACTGGACGACCAAGCCAAGTAAGCCCAACGCTCGCACAGGCGCTGGATAAAATATTTATCCTGCATGCCGATCATGAACAAAACGCGTCAACGTCAACCGTGCGACTGGCGGGGTCGACCGAAGCAAATCCGTATGCAGCCATCGCAGCCGGCATTGCCGCATTATGGGGTCCCTCTCACGGCGGAGCGAACGAAGCGGTTCTTGATATGCTGAATGAGATCGGAGATCTCAGTCGCGTCGGCGAATATCTTGACAAAGCCAAGGACAAAGAAGACCCCTTCAAGCTAATGGGTTTTGGCCACCGGGTTTACAAAAACTTTGATCCCCGAGCAACGGTCATGCAAGCCAGCTGTCATGCTGTTTTGGCGGAACAAGGCGTAGACGACGAGCCCCTCTTAAAAGTTGCCAGCGCCCTTGAAAAAATTGCGCGGGAAGAGGCCTACTTTATCGACCGCAAACTTTATCCCAATATCGATTTTTATTCGGGTATCACACTCAAAGCGATGGGCATTCCCACCCCAATGTACACGGTCTTGTTCGCGCTCGGAAGAATGCCTGGCTGGATCGCACATTGGTCTGAGATGCTCAGTTCGCCTTTCAAAATTGGCCGGCCCAGACAGTTATATCTCGGCCCTGTCAAAAGGGACTATGTTCCTATGGACCAACGCTAGCCTCTGATCACCCAATCCACATGCCCCCATCTAAATTGATCAATAAGGATAAATTGTGAGCCTAACTGCTGTTATCGAAACCAACAAAGGCACCATCAATATCGAGTTATTTGCTGACCAAACACCGATGACTTGCGCTAATTTCGTAAACCTCGTTCAAAAAGGTTATTACGATGGGCTCAGCTTCCATCGGGTCATAAGCGACTTCATGATCCAAGGCGGGTGCCCGCTTGGTACCGGCACGGGCGGGCCTGGCTATCGTTTTGAGGATGAATTCTCAGATGATTTAAGTCACGATCGCGCTGGCATCTTATCAATGGCCAACGCGGGCCCTGGCACCAACGGCAGTCAATTTTTTATCACCCACGGACCAACGCTACATTTAAATGATAAACACACCGTTTTTGGCGCGGTCATAAGCGATAGCGACCAAGCTGTTGTCAATGACATTCGGCTGGGTGATACCATGGTTAAAGTCCATATCGAGGGCGATACCGAGACGCTGCTCACCGACCAACAAGCGAACCTAGAAAAGTGGAACGCCGCCCTGGCGGATGCCTTCCCAGACCTGTAATGCCAATTGGGACCGCGCGCATTCCCAGCTACCGAAAACCTTCATGAACGGCGTCATCCTTGACGCCGACAGTCTTGGTCTGGGCATGGACCTCAGCCCAATCACAACCCAACTCAGCGGTTGGTCTGTTTATGCCGCAACACCACAAGAAGATCTTTTTGATCGGATTGAGACCGCAGAGGTCGTACTCACCAACAAAGTGATCTTGTCGCGCACGGCCCTCCGCCACGCTAAACGACTCAAGCACATTAGCGTCATGGCAACTGGCACCAACAATATCGATCTTGCTGCCGCAAGCGAACAGGGAATTAGCGTGTCCAATGCGGCGGGCTACGCGACGCCGTCGGTCTCCCAACACGTTCTAACGCTGATGCTGAATCTCGCGACGAACATGCCCCGTTATTTACAAGATACACAGGCTGGACAATGGCAAAAGAGTCCGGTCTTCTGCCGGCTTGACCATCCAATTATTGAGCTATCCGGTAAAACCCTTGGCATCATTGGCCTCGGTGAATTGGGTCTGGCCGTTGGCAAGCTGGCAACGGCCTTTGGCATGACTGTGATCGCCGCGAGCGCCCAGGCGATCCCCTCGTCCGCGCCAACGCCCACGAACATTGTCCGGTGCGATCTCCCGACACTTCTGCAGCGGGCTGATGTGGTTTCGTTGCACTGCCCGTTAACGACGGACACTGAACATCTGATCGACGCCGCAAGTCTTGCCGTTATGAAACCTTCTGCTTTTCTAATCAATACCGCTCGAGGCGCATTGGTGGACAGTCAGGCATTGCTCGACGCGTTAGAGGCCGGTCACATCGCGGGCGCGGCGGTCGATGTCTTGGCAATCGAGCCGCCAACCCTTCAAGAAGCACTTCTTCAGATCCATCGCCCCAACTTGCTCATCACACCGCATAATGCTTGGGGCGCCCTTGAATCACGACAACGTTTGATTCAACAAATGGCGGACAATATTCGAGGTTTTTGCGCGAACACGCCGGTCCGGCAGGTTAACGCAGCAGGGCCTTTGAAGCACTCGTAAGACCGGCTGGCGTCAGCGGATGCATTGCAGCCGCCATCGTGTTCTGAATCAGCACGACACTAGGCCACTGCGGCCAAGCCTGCTCTGGCACAGGGTTCAACCAAACAACATGCCGGCACCGATCCTGTATTCGTGTCAACCATTCAATGCCCGTCGTCGCATTGTAATGACGCAGGCTGCCACCAACCTCCAACAGCTCCGGAAGACCAACCTGGCCATCACCCACGATGATCACCCGGGTGTCTGAGTCTAATCGACTTAAAAACGTCGTTGTCGATAATGCAGGCACAAGCACCCCATCGTCAAAACCTGTCAAAGTTTCGTAGATACAATTATGAAACCGATAACACTGCAGTGATTTCAGCTCAGCTTTTACAGCGGAGAAAAGCTGAACACAAATCTCGGCATGCGCGTCCATCGACCCACCACTATCTAGCAACAGCACCAGCTTTAACCCATTACGACGCTCGGGTCGCATTCTAATATCCAAAAACCCGCCGCTCGCCGCCGTTTTTTGAATCGTCTCCGAAAGATCCAACTCTTGAATCTGTGATTGACGCACCCACTTCCGTAAATGGCGTAACGCCAGGCGCAAGCTCCTGACGCCCAGAATCGCATCGTCATCTAATGCCCGATAAGCCCGCTGCTCCCAGACCTTGCTGGCCGTACCAAACCGAACCGGTTCTTGGTGATACCGCTCGCCGACAACCCAAGGGGATTCGAGCGCCACGCCCCGTCCTGTCTGCTCGGACTGCCCCACACCTTGCTGACCGCCGTGACCTTCTTGACCCGGCTCGCCGGATTCTGAATCGCCAGCTTCACCTTCACCTTCACCTTCAAGACGATCTTGAGTCTGATGACTGCGCACCAAAGCCGAGCCGGCATCAACGCGGGCCTGGGCATCCGCCGCCTCGGCTTGGGCTTGCTCAGACGTCGCAAGGTTCTCGTGTGAGGCAGTTAAGGCGACTTGTACGGCTCTATCAGAGCGCTGACCCGCCTCGAGCACCAGCCTATCTGGCATAACAGCGTCAGGTTCGCTCGATCCCTCAGGCTTGGTTATTAAGTCTCTCAGCAACCGCCGCAAGGCCGCCTCATCGAGTGCGAGGGCTTCACGGCTCGACAATACGTCTGTAATGGCAGTCACTAAAATGATGTCCGTTGTATCAAGCGGCGCCGTATCAAGACCCGTCATAAATGCGGAAAAAGCTTGGTCGAACCGATCAAAATATCGCTCGTCTTTGATCAAGCACAATCGGCATAAATAATAAAACGCATTCGAATTTGAAAAGACGACGCCGGCGTTCAGAGCCGACAGCAAGTCGAGCCACTCGCCAGTCGAAACGGGCAAGCGGTAGCGTCTTAATATCCCGAACAAAGACAGCAACATATCGGATCCAATCCTACAATGGCCCAGCTCTGATAAAGTCTGATTGCCGCTTCAAAACGAGGCAAAGCGACCGTTTCCGCACCGTGAGGATAAGTCTAGCAGAGACTTTCATAACGAATGCTATACTCGCGTTATGACAGACCCGGTCCTCGATAGCCTAAACACCATTGCCAGCAGTCCAAGCGCTGCCTTGTCAGCCTACACGCGCGCGTTGGGACAGCCCGTTTCCGAAGACGCACTTTATGCTGGCTTGCCAAAACCAACCTCCAGTACAGATCTTCTCGAACTCGCTGCAAGAGCAGCAAAGCGTGCTGGGTTTGAACCGATGATTTTCGCGAAGCAGTTTGACACCCTAACGAACGAGGATTGTCCGTGCCTTCTCACGCTAACCGGCGACCGAGCACTGCTGATCCTACAGGTCACTGATGACACGCTGATTTACCCCAGTGGGGTGCAGGCGCAAGCCAATGCGATCGATAAATCTCTGGTACAACACCATTACGCCGGCGCGCTGTTAAAACTCAAAGCGCGTGCGCCAGACGATGCTGTTCAACGGCGGTTCAACAGGCACTGGTTTTGGTCGGTCATACAGCAATCTAAAAGTCTTTACTCCGAGGTTCTCATTGCCTCTTTCCTCGTCAACCTCTTTGCCCTGGCGACGCCTTTATTTGTGATGAATGTCTACGACCGGGTCGTCCCCAACCAGGCGACCAACACACTTTGGGTTCTGGCGTCCGGTGTCGCCTTGGTTTTTGTCTTTGATTTTGTCATGAAATCCCTGAGAGGCTATTTTCTCGATGTCGCCGGCAAACGGTCTGACCTATTATTGTCTTCTGCGACCTTTGAGCAGGTCCTCAACATGACCATGCAAGAGCATCCCAAGCGCGTCGGTAGCTTCGCAAGCCAGCTTCAAGAATTTGATCAGTTCAGAGAATTTTTCACCTCAACCACATTACTCACATTGATCGATTTGCCTTTTGTCCTACTCTTTATCGGATTGATTTTTGGCATTGCCGGTCCAATCGGAATGATCCCGCTCTTCGTCCTACCGATTGTGTTGCTGGTCAGCTTTACCGCTCAGCGTCAGCTTCGCCCGATTATTCAGGACATCTTCACGGAATCATCCCGAAAAACCGCCCTATTGGTCGAGACCCTGCACTCCTTGGAAGTCATTAAATCGCTGCAAGCGGAAAGTACAATGCAAGCCCGTTGGGAACAATCCCAAGACCAACTCGCGAGCCTCGGACTCAAATCGAGGCTCGGTTCACTCACAACCTTAAACCTCATTCAATTCATCTCTCAAAGCACAACCGTTGTTCTCGTCATCGCCGGGGTTTACGCCATACAAGCCGGCGAGTTGAGTATCGGTGGGCTGATTGCGTGTACCATTTTAACAGGACGGGCTCTGGCACCAATGAGTCAGATCGCAACGATCATGACCCGCTACCAACATGCGGTAGCCGCCTACGGCACCATTGACCGTTTAATGAACTTGCCGGGGGAGCGCGATTTCAAACACCAGTTCCTTCATCGCGCCGACTTGAAACCGGCCGTTGAATTTAGGTCAGTGAGCTTTACCTATCCAGGCCAAGTCGTGCCCGCCTTAAATTCTGTCAGCTTTCAAATTAAGCCTTACGAGAAGGTCGCAATCATTGGCCCGACCGGTTCTGGTAAAAGCACGATCGAGCGACTTATTTCGAAGCTCTACCTACCGACCGAGGGCAGCCTCCTGATCGACAATACCGATATTCACCAACTCGACCCGGCTGACTTGCGACGAAAAATTAGCTACCTGCCGCAAGAATCAACACTTTTAGCGGGTTCGGTTCGAGACAACATCCGTTTTGGTTTGGCCAGTGCGACGGATGAGCAAATTTTGGAAGCCGCGAGTTTTGGCGGAATACGCACCTATTTTGATCAGCATCCAGAGGGCTTCGATTTTCAAGTCGGCGAGCGGGGCGGCTTTTTATCTGGCGGGCAGCGACAGGGCATCGCCATCGCCCGCGCGCTGATTAATCAGGCGCCGCTCATGCTCTTAGACGAACCTACCAATGCCATGGACCGGCAGGCTGAGCTGGATTTTATTCAGCAGTTAAACCACTACGGCCCGAACCGAACCTTGATTTTGATCACCCACAGAATGAACCTTTTAGCACTCGTTGACCGGGTCATCGTTATGAGAAACGGGACCGTCATGGCAGATGGCAGCAAAGAGGCCATCTTGAGTCAACTTGCGCAGAACAGTGGACAATCAGCATGACCACTAGATCGATTGATGCTAGCGCGCGATTCACCGCGCTAACCCAAACCCAGCCGCTCAGCCATATTGCGCTCTGGATTACGGTGGTCTTTGTGCTGACTGCATTAATCTGGGCAAACTTTGCCACCCTTGAGGAGATCACTCGGGCAGATGGTCGAATCATTGCCTCGAGCCAGACCCAGGTGGTTCAAAATTTAGAAGGGGGCATATTAAGCGCCATTCTTGTCAAAGAAGGCGATCGCGTCGAAAAGGGTCAAGTGCTGCTCCAAATCGATAACACGCGGTTCGCTTCCTCATTCAATGAAAGCCAGGCCGCCATCACGACCCTCAGCTTTAAAATGCTAAGACTGGAATCTGAGATCTCGGGTGAGCCGATGCAAGTGCCACCGAATCTGACCGCGGCAGAGCGGCAATCCTTTAATGATGAAGCCCAGTTATTAAAATCAAGGCAAGATGAACTCAAAAGTAACTTATCGATTCTCGAGCAACAACGATCACAGCACAAGCAAGCAAAAGAGGAGTTACAACGCGAACTCCAAAAGCTGGCCCAGGGCGCAGACTATGCGCGCCAAGAACTTGCCATGACCGCGCCCCTGGTCGAAACCGGCGCCGTGTCACAGGTCGAACTGATTCGTCTAAAGGCTGCTGTAAATGAAGCTGAAGGTCGACTTGAGGGGGTTCGCTTGAAACTGCCTGCGCAAGACTCTGTCATTACCGAGGCAACCCAAAAAATACAAGAACGCCAGCAACAGTACCTTGCAGTGGCGCAGGAAGAACTGACGGCAACTCGTGCGGACCTTGAGCGGCTGAGTTACTCTAAGATCGCGCTGCAAGACCGAGTGGCTCGAACGGAGGTCAGGTCACCTGCCGACGGCATTGTGAATCAGGTTTTGGTCACGACAGAACGCGCAGTCATACAACCGGGTATGGATCTACTCGAAATCGTACCCCTCAACGACACCCTACTGGTCAATGCCAAGGTTCGGCCAGTCGACATTGCCTTTATACGACCAGGCCAGAAGGCGACCGTGAAAGTCACGGCCTACGATTTCGCAATCTACGGAGGACTCGATGCAACCCTTGAACAGATTAGCGCCGATACCATCGTTGATGAGACCGGGGAATATTTCTTTCAAATTAGAGTCAGAACCGCGAAAAATTATTTAGGCCAAGCGGAAAACCCGTTGCCGATCATGCCTGGCATGATGGCAACGGTCGACATCAGCACCGGCGAGAAGAGCGTCATGGACTATTTGCTCAAACCCTTAAAACGCGCCACGGCCTCGGCGCTCACCGAGCGATAAGCGCTTATCGGCCTTTGAATTGAGGCGATCGCTTTTCTTTAAACGCTTGACGCCCCTCTTTATAGTCTTCGCTATTAAAGCAAGCATCAATCAAGGCTTGGATTCGCGCGGGCGCTTGCGCTGACTCGGGTTTGAGTAGTTCCCGAATGGTGCGTCGCGCCGCATGAACGGTGAGCGGTGCATTCGCCGCGACCTTTAAGGCATAAGCCGTAACCGCATCCTTTAACTCAGATGGCTCAACAACAAAATTAATCAGCCCCATGCTTTGGGCTTCCTCGGCACCAAAGTAACGCGCCGAGATCATGATATCTTTCGCATGCGCCGGTCCCACAAGACCCACTAGCGCCTTCAATCCCGCCAATTCATAGCCCAACCCTAATCGCGCTGCGGGAATTCCAAACGTTGCCTGCGGCGTCGCAAATCGCACGTCCGCATTGAGCGCCGTCGCAAGCCCCCCGCCAATACAAAACCCCTCGATCATCGCGATCATCGGTTTGTCAATATTTGCGAGCCATCGATTGGCATTCGCGGCAATCGCTCCATAGCGCTTGCGCTGCGCCGCATTGCCGCGCTTGTCATCGAATTCAGAAATATCGGCGCCCGAGACAAAGGCTTGACCACCCGCCCCACGCATCACGACGACGCGAACCCTCGGGTCATGATGAAATGCCTCAAGAATCTCGCCCAGCGCCACCCACATCTCGAGGGAAATCGCGTTGCGCTTCTCGGGTTGATTGAAGGTCATCCAACCGATGCCCTCCTCGATATGGGCCAACATTTTTTGAGTCTTTAGTTGCATTACACCGCTCCAAATCGCTTAAATTCTGACCGCGTTACCGCTCAGTCTCGAGAAAATCCCGCTCGTTGCGCTCTCAACCCGCGTTGTCGGGTCCTGCTGCCCTCTCAAAGCTAGCAGCGGCGCCTCACATCGACGCTCCAGGACAGGACGCTAGATGGCCTCTTGGTCTTTCAGCGCCTGAATCTCCTGATCACTCAGTCCAAGCTCGGTATAAATTTCAGGGTTATGAGCGCCTAAACTCGGCGCTGCGCGTTCAAATTCCGTGACGCGCTCATGATTAGACAAATTAATCGGACTACGAACCAAACCAATATCGCCCAATACATCGTGGCGCGCATTGGCCACCATACCCAAATGTTGAACTTGGGGGTCTTCAAAGGCCTCGGCCACCGAATAAATCGGCCCGCAAGGACAGCCGACCGGATTCAACAGCGCGACCAACTGCTGCATCGTCAGAACGCGAGTGCACTCATTGATCGCGGCATTCAGCACCTGACGATGCGTTACGCGTCCGGATCCGGTCTCAAATCTAGGGTCCTGCGCCCATTGCGGTTGGGATAAAGCCTCGCAAAAAGCACGAAACATTTTCGTCGTACTGGCAGCAATATTGACAAACCCATCAGCTGCCTCAAAGACCCCCATCGGCGAAAAGGTGGGATGATCATTACCGGCTCGTCCCGGGGTCTCTCCAGACATGGTGTAACGCGCTGCCTGAAAATCCAGCTTGCTCAACATCGCCTCGAGCAGACTGGTATGAACCCACTGGCCAGCGCCGGTTTTTGACCGCTCGATCAACGCCAAAAGAATCCCTTGACCCAAAAACATGCCAGCTGAGGTGTCGCTAATTGCAATGCCAACTCGCATGGGCGGCCCGTCTGCTTGCCCCGTCAAGCTCATCAAACCACTCGTGCCTTGCACGATTTGATCAACCCCGGGTCGAGAATAATACGGTCCATCTTGGCCAAAGCCACTAATGCTGGCATAGATCAAACTCGGATGGATCAAGCGCAGCGTTTCGTAATCGATCTTTAGCCGGTATTTAACCGCCGCCCGAAAATTCTCAACGAGAATGTCGGCCGTCGCCAGGAGCTTTAGAAACAGCTCATATCCGGCTTTTGATTTCAGATTTAGAGAAACGGATCGTTTATTTCGGTGAAGATTCTGTGCATCGGACCCGGTGCGCTGACCCGTGACATCTTGAGACGCGGCGGTCGCGGGTGGCTCCACGCGAATGACATCTGCGCCCCAATCGGCCAACAATCGAACTGCAACTGGGCCAGCTCGTGCCAAGGTTAAATCGAGTACTCGTAACCCCGATAATGGTTTAGCCGTCACCCGCTAATTCGTCTCGAGCGCTACCCGAAGCGCGCGAGATATCTCTGAGAGTTTTCGCTGAAGCCTTTGGGTATTGATCGGCCCCATTCGAATAACTTGTTTTTGAGCAGGACTGAGCCGCTCGAGCGCTTCGTCTTCAAACTCGTACATGACAACGGGCCGGGTTAACCGCACCTCACCGGCTAAAACCGGCACTTCCAACAATCGACCGATGGCGGCGAACAACGTGTTGTTCATACTACCATTCGGCAGTCCCAGCTCAGAAAAGGCCTGATCGAGCAAGGGTAAAACTAAGACATACAGCTCGGCTGTGCCTTCACTGTCCAAAGACTCAAAAATATTCACAAACAAATCGTAGCGATCGTAACTCCTTGGATCGATCGCATAGGTTTCTTCATCTAGCTGGGAGACTAAAAACGCACCCCTTGGCGCTAAGATCTCAACTGGGTTTCGAACAACTCGACCTTCGGATACCCCGTTCGTAAACCCAACAAACTTTCTAATCAGATCGTTCACCGCGACCCACTGGTTCATCCCTTCATGTCGACTCAAGCTGACTAAGCCATCCCGAATCAAGCCATCGCTATCATTTAACAGCGGTAACACAAACGCTGGCTCAACCGGCTCGGGTTCTGGCTCAGGTTCCGGCTCAGGTTCCGGCTCAGCTTCCGGCGTGACCTCGACAACGGGAGGCGTTGGCTCCGGAATCGGTAACGTAACAATTTGAGTGGTTTCAGGGACCTCTTGGTCCCCTCCTAAGAAAAAAGTCCCTGCAATCAAAATCACGAGTAGGCCGGCGCCAATTGCCAAGAGCATTGGTTTGTTGGAAAGCATAGGGTCCCCCTTTTATTGACTCCCCGATTGTTGCGCTAAACCTCGAAGAAAAAAAGCCTCAACCGACATTTCCACGATACTTCCATGATCAGCTCGCCTGCTGATGCAGCGCCCTAAAAATCAACGCGCCAGCGCCCATGGCGGTCGTCGACCAAGCAATAATGCCGTCCTCATGCCCCGCCATTGCGATGATCCCATCTGAGCCAACCTCCCGAGCAAGCGATTCCAAGGTCTGCGCCATCAAAACCGTGCCATAGGGTATTTCAGCACTCGTTTCGGGCAAGCCTAATTTCTGTCGGGCGCGCCAGATCAACGGACTATGAACATGGAAGACAAACCGTACCGAGGCGCAACTGTCGTAGATCGCTGCATGCGTTAAGGACTCCGAAGACGGCTCTTTAACGCCAGAGGCCGACAGGTGATTGCGCGCAAGCGACCAATGATCGACCAGTGCGTAATCCGCGGCGGTTAAGCGTTTGAGCCCTCCGGTTTGGGAGGCGGTGATGCTAAAGGCGTCGCCGACTCGACAACTTAGGTTGCCAAATCCATAACCACCATAGCGATCAGGTAATTGACCGATTAACTCGTACTCGACCAAAAGGTCTCGCCAGATTTGCAGATCCCGTGATACTTCGGGGACAGTCTCACGTTTTTCAAAGTCATAGCTAAATTTTATAACCCCTTCTTGCTCCGTCATTGCCGCTCTACCGCGTGCGCAGACAACGCGTTTGGCATCAGAATGCCGCGCTCTGTGATAATGCCCTCGATCAGCGCGGCGGGGGTCACGTCGAAGGCAGGATTAAAGACCGGGACACCACGCGGCGCGGTCCAAACCCCTTGGATTTGTCGAACCTCATCACCCGCGCGTTCTTCGATGGTTATGTCCGCGCCGGTCGGCGTTTCGAGGTCAATCGTTGACCAAGGACAGGCTACATAAAACGGAATGCCGTAATGCTTTGCTAAGATCGCGACACCCAAGGTGCCAATCTTATTGGCAGCATCACCATTTCGGGCGACTCGATCAGCGCCCACCAAAACGAGATCAACCCAACCTTGGGCCATGACATGCGCTGCCATATTATCCGTGATCAACCGACACGATACGCCGTGCGCCATTAACTCATAGGCCGTCAAGCGTGCGCCCTGGAGTACTGGACGCGTTTCATCCACCCAAACTTGAACTGGCAAACCATCTGCCTGTGCTTGGTAAATTGGCGCCAGGGCCGTCCCGAACTCCGAAACCGCAAGCGAGCCCGCGTTACAGTGGGTCAAAACCGAAGGTTTATCCTTTAATAACGCAGCACCTGCAACACCAATCGCTCGGCAGGCAGCCCGGTCGGCCTCAAACAGCTTGTTCGCTTGTTGATATAACCGGTCTCGCCATCCAGCCTCAGCCAAAGCGGCCGCTTTGGTTGTCGAAAAGTGCAACATCTGCGCAACAGCCCAAGACAAATTCACCGCCGTTGGTCTCGCATCAATCAGCGCTTGCCCTCGACGCATCAATTCATCCTGAATCCCCACCGGGTCCTCTGCACAATCATCGAGCCCTAGAACCAAACCATACGCGGCCGCCAGACCAATTGCTGGCGCGCCCCGGACCGCCAGATTTTTAATGGCGGAGATGACCTCAGTGAGTTCGGTGCAATCAAGATAAGCGACCGTTTCAGGTAACCCTCTTTGATCTAGGATTTTCAGCCGAGCGCGATTCGTTGACACTAAGCTCCTAGGGAGTTCAACCGCATCCACCGACATTACCCCGCCCGCAAGGCTGCTACCATTTCAGTCCGCGTATCATGATCTACGAAGCCAAAGGAACCGCTCGTTCGATCTGTGAAATCCCCGTAACGCTGTTCTCATTTCTGGCACGATAGCCGAGGGATCGGCCATAATGCCCATGGTATTGAGCATCTCATCGCTGATTAAATTCGACATTTCCGCCCATTGACCCTGCTTTGAGAGCGCATTCAATTCGATTTGCAGATCGCCCCAACCATGAACCCCAAGCACCTGCTTGTAGGCCGGCGTTGAGCCGTAGAATGAAATTCGATTCTTAGCCGCCGCTTTTTCCGCCTCGAAAGTGGCCTCATCTTTTCCAGAAATCATAAACGGCGTGTAGCTGATTTCGAAATCTGACCGGCTGCGCCCTGATTTCGCAAGACCGCGATCGATCGCCGGCAAGGTCACGTCTCGAATGTATTTTTCATTACTAAAGGGATGAATAATCAGGCCATCGGCCACTTCACCAGCAACCTCCGTCATAATTGGGCCGACGGCGGCCAAGACAACCTTTGGCGCACCATACTCGGTATCTTCTGGGGTGAAGGCAGGGGTCATCAGCGTATGATTGTAGTATTTACCTTCGAATCGAAGCGGCTCGCCATCATACCAATTGGCCCAAATGGCGCGCATCGCTTGAATCAACTCTTTCATTTGAGCCGCTGGCGCCCCCCAAGGCATCGAAAACCGCTTGGTGATATGCGGCCGGATTTGTGACCCCAACCCCAGCGTAAAGCGACCCTTCGAATACGCATTCAAATCATGAGCCTGATTCGCCAGAATCATCGGCGAGCGCGCAAAGGCCACGGCAATGCCCGTTCTGATTTCAATCGACTCGCTGTGCTCGGCCGCAAGCAGCAACGGGAAGAACGGATCATGGTTCATCTCAGCGGTACCAACGCCATCATAACCATCGGCTTCAGCGGCCTGAACGGCAGCCGGCACCTTTCGCCAATTTTGAGTTAAATGGGTATCGACTTTCATTGCGTTCTCCTGTTCCTATTTTTGACTGTTTTAAGCTTAATCTGTGCGAGTTTTTGGTTTTGCGAACTCTAGATCGTTGATCCTTCGTAACCGCCCCACCCCAGTGTAAAGGCTTGCTCTAAACCAACGCAACGGTATCCGATTCAGTAAAACGCCATGAATTGAAGGCGGCGGTCAGAACGGCCCTTTGATAGTCGCCTGGCCCCCTCGAACTGAGCGCCGCGACATATCCTATTTTCAACCCCGCCCTTTGGCTGATACGCAGCCGCCCCAACTGCGCGATGGTGCCTTGGGTCTCGGGCCGTGCCCTTAGGTTTTTTTAAAGACCCGTCGCCCTGCCGCACTCAATTCAGCCGCTTTTTCTTCGGGGGAGCCGTCATTTAGAAATTGGCCGCCGCCGGTTTCAACACCGGCTAAATATTTTTGTAGACCCGGTCCTCGAAGCATCGGCTGCAAGCGAATAGAACATCGATAATCATGATCCTTTGAAAGCGACTTCGGCGCCTGGTGCACCGACAAAATATAAGACTGCGGCGTTGGCCAAAGATGATCTTGCATTTTAAGCACCGCATGCAGGGCTAAAGCCAAATCATCGAGCACTTGCTCTGGCATCTCAGGCAACCGTTGCCACGACCTTTTTGGGACAACAAAGGTCTCATAGGGCAGCTGCGCGAAATATGGCACGAACGCGACGCAGTTGTCGTTTTCAACTAAAACCCGACGACCATCGGCTCGCTCGGACCGGATAATTGCATCAAACAGGTTTTCGGCATCGGCTTCACGATAACGCTCAACGGCCTGGATTTCTTGCGCGACGGTATGAAACACAAAGGGGGTTGCGTAAATCTGGCAATGCGGGTGAGGGTTCGACACACCCACCACCTCACCATTATTTTCAAAAATAAAAACGTGCTCGTAGCCCGCGTCCGCCATTAACGCATCGGTCTGATCCCGCCAACAGCGTACAACACCTTTGAACTGATGCTCAGATAATCGGCTCAGCCGACCGCCATGATCAGGGGTGTAACATAAGACCCGACACAATCCCGCCGCCTGAGCGCTTTGATAGATCCCCGGCGCAGGCGCTGGCGCAGGCGCACTCGCTTTAAAAGCAGGATGATCATTGTCGAAAACGAAACAAGCGGTATAGGCGGCATTCTTAATACCTGAAACCCTTTCACCGTCTGGACACAAATAGCAAGTTGGATCGTACTGCGGTAGATCGCGCCCCTCGGCAACCCGACCACCGGACCAAGGCCGACCGCCACGATGACTCGTGATGGTCACCCACCGTTCAAGCAAAGGATGCCAGCGATTCTCCCAGGTCATCATCGTTTATCCTTGGGTTACAACTCGGTGTTTTTTAAATCGCGTTGCTCAGATTCAAAATCCCGGTGTTGCATCAGCGCAAAATGGTACGCTTCGATTAAGGCATTCCAGCTCGCTTTGATGACATCGACGTTCACGCCGACGGTTCCGAAGGTTCCGCCCTCAAACGTGTGCTCGAGATGAACGCGAACTTTCGCGGCAGTTTCCTGCGTTGAGTTGATGACCCGCACGGTGTAGTCGCTTAAATGTAGATCGTTAATTTCCGGGAAGCGCACTTGCAAGGCTTGTCGTAACGCTTGATTTAACGCATCCACCGGCCCATTGCCTTCCGCTGCACATAAGGTTTCTTCATCCCCAATACGGACTTTTACCGAGGCTTCAATCGCACCTGCAATCGTGACATCGCTTTGGTCTGAGGCAGACTCGTTCGCAGGCGAATAAATGCGATAGTAAATCGGTTCAAAACAGGGGCTAAAATGGCCTAAGTGACGACGGACCAACAAATCGAAGCTGCCGTCCGCATTCTCAAATGAATAACCCGCATGCTCTTTGTCTTGAATGTCCTCGAGTATGTTCGTTGCCGATGTCTTGCCCTTCAGTTCTGGGTAACGATTGGCCAATTTAGCGCGGACATTGGAGCCACCGGACAACTCGCTAATGAGTATTTTGCGGCTATTGCCAACGCTTTCGGGTGTCACATGCTCGTAGGTTTCGGGATTCCTCTGAACGGCCGAGACATGCACGCCGCCTTTGTGAGCAAAGGCGGAACCGCCGACATAGGGCTGACCGAGCGGGCCGTCAACGGCCAGGGTTTCCCAGACTTTTCGAGACAACCGCGTCAAACCTTGAAGCCGCCCTTCTGGCAAGCACCTAAAACCATATTTCAACTCGAGATTGGCAATAATGGTCGTTAAATCAACGTTACCACAGCGCTCACCAATGCCATTGATGGTGCCCTGCACCTGGCACACGCCCGCCTCAATCGCACGCAGGGTATTGGCGACCGCCAAACCACCATCATTGTGAACATGAATCCCCAACTGAATGTCAGGTAGATGACTCAGCGCGGCCTTTATGGCCACTTCAATTTCGTGCGGCAGCGCGCCACCGTTGGTATCACATAAAATTACGCGGTCCGCGCCACCCAACAGAGCCGATTCAAGGGTTGCCAGCGCATAGCCTGGGTCGCTCTTAAAACCATCGAAAAAATGTTCCGCATCATAAAAAACCGGCTTTTGAGTGGTTTGCTTCAAATAGGCAACCGAGCCTTCAATCATCTCAAGGTTTCGTTCTGCTGTGATGCGCAATGCTTGCTCGACATGTAAATCCCAGGATTTCCCGAATATGCAGGTCACATCCGCTTTGGCCTGCACCAACATATCCAAGAAGTGGTCGTCCTCGGGCAAACAATCCGCCCGATGGGTTGAACCAAAAGCAGATACTTTGACTTGCTCAAAGGTCCTATCCTGACACGCTAGAAAAAAATCGTTATCTTTTGGATTCGAACCGGGCCAACCCCCTTCCAGATACATCACACCGATCGAATCCAACAGTTCTGCTATCGCGAGCTTATCAACCAAAGACAGGTTGACCCCTTCACCTTGATTACCATCCCGCAACGACGTGTCGTAAATTTCAATCCGTCTGGTGGTGCTCATCCCGAGTGGTCCGAATAGTTCAGTCTCGTAGCCACCGCATGGATTGCCTCTTTCGCAACCAATAACTCATCCAGCGGATCAAACCGTCCCGTTAAGAATGCTTCCCGCGCACTGTCTTTCATCGTGAACGAAAACTGCTCGTTGGCGAAGATGAGGGTCTGCGCTTGCAGGTCGATCAGAAACTCCGCTTCAGGATGCTGTCCTACCAGGGCTGCCAACCTTTTGCGCTGCGTCTTCTCCATAATCAAGCACGGCATACCCAACGTCGTGCAATTACCATGAAAAATTTCCGCGAAGCTTTCAGCAATAATCACTTCAAACCCAAATTTCTGCAGCGCTTGCGGCGCATGCTCACGACTGGACCCACAGCCAAAATTGGTGTCCGAGATCATGATGCTCGCCCCTTGATGAACGGGGGCATCGAGGATGTGGCCCTTGGACACATCTTGCGAATCAAACCGTTCATCGTAAAACAATGCAGGTCCCAGCTCGTCAAAGGTCACACATTTCAAAAACCGTGCTGGAATAATCCGATCGGTATCGATGTCATTGCCCTGCACGTACACGCCACGACCACTTCTTTTGGCTAAATCATTCATGACGTTTGCTCCAGCTGAAAGACATCGCGTGCATCCGCCACGGCACCTTGAATCGCAGCCGCTGCCACCATGATCGGGCTCATCAAAATGGTGCGTCCCGTCGAGGAGCCTTGCCGACCCATAAAATTTCGATTGGAGCTCGACGCGCAAACCTCATCGCCCACCAGCTTGTCTGGGTTCATCGCCAAACACATGGAGCAGCCCGGCTTGCGCCACTCAAACCCAGCTGCCGTAAAAACCTCATGCAACCCTAACGCGCGCGCAGCCTGATCCACTTTTTCGGATCCGGGCACGGCGATGGCACGCACCGATGACGCCACCTTGCGCCCCTCGATCGCGGCGGCTACCGCTTGAAAATCGCTTAAGCGGCCGTTGGTACAGCTTCCGATAAAGGCAACATCGATCTTGGTTCCGGCGATCGGGGCATCGGCCTCAAGCTGCATATAGCGCAACGCATCCGTCATTAATTCCTGATCCAACCCCTCGGCGGCGGCGGGATCTGGAATCCGCTCCCCAATGCCGAGCGCTTGTGCCGGCGTCACACCCCAGGTCACCGTGGGTTCAATCGCGCTGCCGTCAATCACCACAACATCGTCATAGTGCGCGTCTGGATCGCTCGCGTAGCGCGCCCAACGCATCCTTGCTGCGTCGAACGCTGCACCGGTCGGCACCCGCTCTCGGCCTTCAAGATAGGCAAACGTGGTCTCATCTGGGTTGATATAGCCACACCGCGCACCGCCCTCAATACTCATATTGCAGACGGTCATGCGCTCTTCCATCGTCATGGCCTCGATGACGGCGCCGGCGTATTCATAGGCATACCCTACGCCGCCATTCACACCCAGCAGCCGAATGATATGCAGCGTGACATCCTTGGCCGTCACACCGCTTGAAAGCTGTCCGGTTACTTCGATTCGACGGACTTTCAGCGGGTCCATGGCCAAAGTTTGGCTGGCCAAAACATCTCGAACTTGGCTCGTGCCGATACCCAGTGCAATACAACCAAAAGCGCCGTGGGTTGAGGTATGACTGTCCCCACAACAAATCGTGATACCGGGTTGGGTTAAACCCAGTTCAGGTCCCACCACGTGAACAATACCTTGGCTACCGGAATTGGGCTGAAAGAATTCGATACCATGCGCAAGCGTTGCGTCACTCAGCACGGCCATCATCCGCTCAGCCATCGGGTCACTAAACGGTCTACTTTGGTCATCCGTTGGAATAATGTGATCGACCGTTGCAAAGGTTCTGCGAGGATACGCAACCTTTAAGTTCTTATCTTTGAGCATGCCAAAGGCCTGCGGACTGGTCACTTCATGAATCAGATGCAAGCCCATAAAAATTTGATACTGACCGTTTTCAAGTGGGCCAACCAAGTGATCATCCCAGACTTTCTGATATAAATTTTTTCCCACGTTTGATTGACCTTTTAGGCGAAAACCCGGAGTTTATCAGATCTCAATGCTCGCAGTAATGGCTGCGGGCGGCAAAGCATGGAGACGGCCTGTGACCCGCTTCAAACGAGCACTCGAACCCAGCATTCACCTCGCTCGGCTCACCCTCAGGGCTTTCACCGACGCCGACGAAGATCGTTTGTTTCAATCCGTGCGGAACTCAAGCGCCGAGCTGATGCCATTTTTGCCTTGGTGTCATCCACAATACGCCCGCAAGGACGCCAAAACCTGGATTCGTTTTGCGCAGGCGACCTGGCGAGATCAAACGCAATTCGCTTTTTTGATTGAAGCGTCTGCCACCGGCGCCCTCATCGGCGGGGTGGGCCTGGATTCGCCTGATGCGAACGGCGACGCCAACCTAGGCTATTGGATTCGAACAGATTGCACCGGTTACGGGTATGCAACCGAGGCCGCTCGTGGGCTTGCAGCGGAAGGATTACAGCGCCTGGAACTCAACCGGGTCCTGATCACCCTGTCAGTCAACAATTTTGCGAGCCGTCAGGTTGCAATCAAAACCGGCGCGCAATTCTTGCGCAAGACGACAGGTGGGTTAACGCTTCATGGGGTCAAACACGATGCTTTGGTTTTTGCTTTAACGCAGCCGAACATTCATCTGACCGTCTGATAGTCCGATAGCCTCGGATCACGATGGCGGGGACCTCGGCGCACGTCAGCGACCCTTTCTGAAAACACGCTTGAAACACATTGCCATCGCAACCAAAGTTCGACCTCAGTGTGCTATCAGCTCGGTTTGCATCAGCCTTGGCGACTCCTCCATAATACCGACCCAGCACGAATCGTTTTTAGCGGAGTCAAAAAACGACGCACGTCGGCACGCGTTAAAACCGCGCGCCTTCGCCGATCCAGATCACTTCATACAACTAAAATAAAATGTTAACCAAAGGGAACTCAAACATGACTACAGACGTCATCAACGACATGCAGTTACGACTTAAGTCGCAGAAGGCCGCGCAAATTGCCGGCGGTCACGTGAGTGCGGCACTCCGGATCGACCGACTGAAGCGGAGCATTGCGATTCTTGAAGGTCATGGCGACGCTTTGTGTGAGGCGATGCGCCGTGATTTTGGCCACCGTAGCCTCGACCAATCAAAGATGGCTGATATCGATGGCGCCATCAGCCCGCTTAAAAATGCCATCAAAAACGTGAAAACTTGGATGAAAGCCGAGAAACGCGGCACCCTGTTTCCGCTCAATCTCCTCGGGGGTCGCTCGCGCATCGAGTATCAACCCCTCGGCGTCGTCGGCTGCATTAGTCCTTGGAACTTCCCAGTACAACTGACCTTTGCGCCGCTGGCGGGTATTTTGGCGGCGGGCAATCGAACGATGATCAAACCTTCTGAATATTCTCCAGAAACGTCAGAGCTTATGAAACGCCTCATTGAAAGCAGTTTTGATCCAGATGAAATGGCCGTCTTCACAGGCGGGCCCGAGGTTGGCCAGGCATTCAGCGCGCTCGCCTTCGATCACCTGTTATTCACTGGCGCGACCAGCGTGGCCAAACACGTCATGCGATCGGCGGCGGAGAACCTTGTTCCTCTGACCTTGGAACTTGGCGGTAAGTCACCCGTCATTGTTGGTCGCTCAGCTGACATTAAGCTGGCTGCTCGAAATGTCATGACCGGTAATACAATGAACGCAGGCCAGATCTGTCTTGCCCCGGACTATGTGATGGTGCCGGAAGAGGATCGCGACGAATTTGTCGAAGCCGCCCGAACGGCGGTTACTGAGATGTATCCGAATCTGAAAGATAACGAAGATTACACCTCAATCATTAACGAACGTCACTACGACCGGCTTCAGAGTTATCTGACTGATGCCGAGGAAAAGGGTGCCGAGATTGTTGCCATCAACCCTGCCAATGAGGATTTCAGTCAACAAGAGCATCACCGGATTCCGCCAACGCTTGTGCTCAACCCCACCGACGACATGCTGTGTATGCAGGAAGAAATTTTCGGTCCATTGCTCCCTGTTAAAACCTATCAAGACATCAGTGAAACCATCGGCTATGTCAATGACCACGACCGGCCACTGGGCCTGTATTACTTTGGTCACGACGAGCAAGAAACCCGACGAGTTCTCGATCAAACCACATCAGGCGGGGTGACCCTCAATGATGTGATTATGCATATCGCTCAGGAAGAATTACCGTTTGGGGGGGTTGGTCCTAGCGGTATGGGCTCGTACCACGGTCACGACGGCTTCAAAACGTTCAGCCATGCCAAGTCGGTTTATAAGCAGACCGCCAGTATTTCAAAATTAATGGCGAAAATGGGACCGCCCTATAAGAAAAAGCAGGCGACCTCCTGATCACCGGCACGCCTGCTGCAGGCTCAACGCTTGCAGCAGGCGGACAGGTTATCGTCCTGTAAACTCTGGCTTCCGCTTTTCTAAAAACGCTTGTACCCCTTCCTTGAAGTCTTCACTTTGGAACATACCGCCTAAATGCACCATCAGGTGATCGACGGCCGTGTCATAGGATTCCTCAAGACCCATTCGCATCATGCGCTTGGTCGTCTGCACCGCCAGCGGTGCATTATCGGCAATCTCTTCAGCCCACTGTAACGCGGTTGTCATCAAGTCCTCCGCCGGCACAATGGTATTGATCAGGCCCATCGACAAGCACTCTTCAGCACCTACAGTCCGAGCTCGATAGTATAGTTCAGCGGCTTTGCCCCATCCGATTAGTCGTGGCAGCAGCCAAGTACCACCACTTTCAGGGACAACGTTACGCTTGGCCGTTACCGCCGCCATCTTGGCGGTCTCCGAGGCAATTCTCATGTCGCACAACAGCGCAACATCCATACCGTAGCCCGCGGCAGGTCCATTTAAAGCGCAGATGATAGGCGTATCAATGTTCCACATCACATTAATGGGGGCATCTCGTAAGTCGAATAATTGCCGGGCAGGCCGATTGCCGTCTTTGGCACCGCCGCCGATATTGCCTTCGCCGACACCAATCAGATCAAGGCCCGCACAGAATCCTTTGCCCGAACCCGTCAAAATAATGCATCTAATTTCAGGATCCTTGTTGGCTTCAACCATTTTTGCTGACAATTCATTCAACATATCGCGACTAATCGCATTGTATCGATCTGGACGGTTCAGCGTGATGATGGCAATTCTGCCTTGTTGTTCGACCAATAATTCTGGCGTCGTAGATGGGGACAATGTCATGGCTAAGGCTCCTTGAGTTTCTGTGGCTAAGCATCTTGCTTGGCGTTTAGATGGCGATTTTTATCAGGTTACTCACAAATAAAGCGAGTTTTAGAGGCTGCTCAAAACAGCCCCGACCTTGCAGCTCGAAAAAGCGACTGGCTGGGCAATACCATACCGACCTAATCCGACTTACGCCAGAGCGATTCATGCCGGGCCCGCTTGACCACCCTTAACCCCATCTGCGGCATACCAGCCAAGGCGATAGTGGGGCCGCTCACGAGCCCTCAAAATCGACGCGTCGATTGGCTTGCTCAACGCACATCCTGTATCATCCCGCGACTGCACCGCATCTAGCCCGCTGCGTATATCAATAATTAAAGACGCTCAAACCAATCTAGCGCGACGATCAAGAGTTCAAGCACGCATGACCACACATCCATTCGCTATTGAGCGGACATCGTTTAAGCGACAGTGGTCAATCGGCATCGCTTTGGCCGCACTTTGTGCTGGCCAGAGCGACAACCTGCAGGCAAGCGGCTTGCCCGATGCCCTGCCAATGCGGACCGAACTCGACACCCGTATTATCATTGACGGCGCCATCGATGAACCAACTTGGCAAGATATCAAAGCCTTTTCCGGGTTTAAGGTGATCTCGCCCGACACCTTGGCGGATGCCCCGCTGGAAACCAACATTAAGATGTTCTATACCGAGCGCGGCTTATATTTTTCTGCTTCGATGACTCAGCCCCCAGAAACGCTTATCGAACGCCTGAGCGCTCGCGACCAATTTGTAAACAGGGACCGTATTTCTCTGTCGGTCGATACTTCCGGCACTGGGCTTTACGCCTATTGGTTTGCTGTTAATCTCGGCGGCTCTTTAATGGACGGCACGATCCTACCAGAACGGCAATATTCCAGTAATTGGGACGGTCCTTGGCGGGGCGCCAGTCAACGAACTGAGACAGGCTGGAGCGTCGAGATGATGCTTCCCTGGTCCATGATGACGCTGCCCACCAGCGACTCGGGCGACCGAGACATTGGCATCTATATTCAACGCGCGGCCGCAAGCATCGATGAGGACTGGGCCTACCCAGGATTGCCTCGAACGCAAAACCAATTTTTATCCCGTTTCCCAAAAACTAAAATTAAAGGCATCAAACCCAAGCAGCAACTCACCTTTTATCCCTATGTCTCGTCAAGTCTCGATGCGGTCGACGATAGCACCACGCAAAAAGCCGGGTTCGATCTGTTTTGGCGGCCCACCACGGCCTTCCAGGTTACGGGCTCCTTTAATCCTGACTTTGGCAATGTTGAATCCGACAATGTTGTGGTGAACCTCACCAGCTACGAAACGTTTTTCCCTGAAAAGCGGCCGTTTTTTTTAGAAGGTCAAGAGGTGTTCACAACTTCGCCTCGAGCAAACCCAGGCTGGGGTTCTGGCGGGACGCCAACAACCCTGATCAATACGCGGCGAATCGGGGCGCCGCCAAGAGCCCTCACCGATACCGCCATCACCTTGTCACAAACCGAGGCCAATCAACCCAGTGAGTTAATCGCAGCAACAAAAGTCACCGGGCAGTCAGGTTCACTGCGTTATGGATTATTAGTTGCCCTTGAGGATGACACTGAGCTCATCGGTCTCAAAGACGGCAATACGGTTCGACGAACCCAATTTGGCCGAGATTTCATCGCGGCCCGAGTCCTTTATGAGAACACACAAGGTTCCGGTCGACGCGCTGTCGGGCTCTTAATGACGGAAGTGGGTCACAACGATCAAACCGCGCAAACCCTTGGGGTTGACCTCCATCACCTCAGCCAGGGCGGCAAGCTCGTCGTCGACGTTCAAACTTTGCACAGTGATACCGAGATTGAATCCGGCCATGGCGCTTTCGCCGACATCGTCTTTCGACCTCAGCAGGGCATTGCAACATAAACTGACGCTGGACTACTTTGATCAAAACCTCGACATCAGTGATTTCGGCTTCCTGCAACGAAACGACGTTAAGGGCTATCGATATCGCTTTGAACGCGTTCAATCGGATCTAAAACGGCTGAAAGGCCGAGAAACTGACCTTGTGGTAACGCAGCAATGGAATTTTGCAGGAGAACAAACCCGCCTCGGTTTCTCTGGTGCGCAAGAGCTTCGCTTCTTCGATAACACCCAACTAGACCTCAAACTCGACTTTTATCCGAAACGATGGGAAGACCGCAACAGCGATGGTAATGGCTCCTATCGGTTACAGGACCGCATCCAAACCGGGATCAATTACAGTAGCGATAGCGCGAAACCCTTCAGCTATCGTTTAAGGGCTAATATGAGACAAGAGGACATTGGCGGTCAAAACCGGTCGATCAGCCTGGCCTTGTCTTATCAACCGACCGATCGACTCTCGACCTCGCTTGATTTTAAATACGAAACGCGATCCGGCTGGCTGCTCCACGAAGCGGGCTCGGAATTCACCCGATTTCATTCAGAGAGCCTGAGGCCCGAATTTGAGCTGTCGTACTTCGTAACTGCCAATCAGCAAGCCCGCCTCAGCCTGCAGTGGGTCGGTATTAAAGCATTTGAACGCGATCGTTGGCGGTTGCCGGCGACCGGCGGTAAGTTGGTCTCGGACGAGGCGAGCGCTGGCCTGCCGCGGGACTTTTCCATTAGCCGACTATCCTTTCAGGCCAGATATCGTTGGGAAATTGCCCCGCTGTCCGATTTGTTTGTGGTTTACACTCGCGGCTCGGATCTGCCGAGCAATGTCCGCTCGAGCTTCTCGAACCAATTGTCTGAGGCTTGGGAGCAGGCCCTCGTTGATTCATTGGTTGTTAAGGTCCGCTATCGTTTTGGCAATTAACCGGGCATCAAATGGCCCCGGTGGCCCGCCACGCGGCTTGGGTTGACCGATATCCCATGGATACTCGTAGAGGTCTTAAACACAATCATGATCTGCACAGGATGGCCACAGCAAAGTCCCACCTCGTTGGTTTGATCGGAGATGTTCATAGCGAACACGAACGGCTCGCCCAGACGCTCGAATTTCTGCAAGCAGCAGGCATCACCTGCATTGTCTGTACCGGCGACATCGTCGATGGCCCGGGCTGCCCAAACCGCAGTATTGAGCTTTTATTAGAGTATGACGTCAAAACCGTCGCGGGTAATCATGATCGATGGCTGCTTCAAGACAAAGTTCGACATCTGCCGATGGCGCACCACAAGACAGACCTGACAACCCAATCCCTTGGGTATCTACAGTCCCTAAACAAGACCGAAACAATCACCTGTCATGGCCAGCGTCTATTACTCTGCCATGGCATGGGGGAACGCGATTTAGAAAAAGCCTGGCCTGGAACGCAGACCATGCCGATCGAGCGCAACACAACACTCGATGCATTAATCAAAGCGGAACAACATGACTGGCTGATCAATGGTCATCTGCATTTTCGAACGATCATGGCCTTCAAAACGCTCACCGTCATCAACGCAGGCACCCTAACGGGTCACCGTTGGCCAGGGTTCTGCGTGCTGGACCTCGATCAGCGTTCTGTTCAGGCTTTTGAGTTTACGCCTCGTGGGGTTGAACCCGCGGTGGCCTTGACGGTGCCAGCTAAGCCAGAGTGGCACGACACTCAGAGCTTTCAAGGCGACTGGGAGCCGCTGGTGTTATTTAAGCGCGAACCCAACTGATCTGCTGAATCACAAATTATTCCGACTCAAGCGCAATCGCCGTGTAGATCTGCCGTGGCCCTTCAAAAGGCTGACGTGCATGCATCACCAGGCGATTATCGAGCCACAACATATCACCAACCTGCCAGGGCACATTGACCACTTCGGTCCTGGCCCGATCCAAAAACTGCTCAAAGACCGCAGCCGGCAAATACGCACCGCCACCGAGTTGGACCGCGCGGTGGCCCACGTTACGCGTATCGTTCCACCCCGTAAACGCCGCAATCACTGAATTGAAAAACGTTTTTCGACCACTCACCGGATCAAGCCGAATCGCGGGTAAAACCGGCGATTCGGTACGCAGCTCGTCCCCGTCGAGCCATTGCCAACGCAAGCCTTGACCTTGCATCACCCGCTCTGCCTCAGTTTTAGTTTCAACCAGAAAAGTCTCCTGCCAGCTGCGACCAATCGGTGAGGCAGGATCCGTGATCGCAGGCATAACGCGGGTATACCGAACGCCTTGCGTCTCTAACTGGTCTGCCAAAGATTGATCAACCAACTTCAGCAGATCAAATGCCGCTCTTGAATCAAACAAGGTTGTTGCGCCACCGGAGATTGGCGCGGTTTCGCAGTAGAAAAAAATATAATCCGGTGGTTGACGGGTTTGCGCCATTTCATGATGAAGCGGAATTTTTTCATCTGGGGGGCTTTCGTTGGCCGTCATGATACGTCGATGGGTAATCTGGCGTCTCGGTGCGGCACCGCCAAGATAGGGCATGTTCTCAAAGGGAACGGCGTCCAGGACCCCCTCGAAATCCTTCGCGCCATTGACGCCGCAACCGCGAAACAGCAGCGCACCTTTTTCTTTAAGCTCCTGCTTCAGCGCCGTCCCTTGCTCTCGAAAAAGCGCTGTACCAAGTCTTTCATCATGGCGCTCGTTCGGCACGTAAATTTTTGGGAAGGCGCCGGTCGCATTACGCCCCTGTGCCACATCAGCGGCTTCTATCAAAAATGGATTTCGCATCAAAGCAACCTAAAATTCTGAGCATCAATTTCAACAGCCTGCTTGGTCGTTGCCGAAGCCTGCGCTGCAAGACCCATCAGCACGGCCATTAGACCATCGTCTGCAGAGACCGCAGGCGGCTTGTCACTCAGCACGGCAGCCAAAAATGCCTGGTGTTGAAAAAATGTCGCGCCTTGGTGGGAACCTGCATCCATTGCGGCTTTCGGTACCATGACCCGCTCGATCACCGGCGTCGCAGGCGCACGCGGTGAGGAGATCAACCGAGCCGGCTCTGGGGCCACGCCCTCGATCTGAAACGGGCCAGGAATCTGACAATCCAACCGGCCCAGATCCCCAACCAATGAAATCTCCTGCTCGAACCGCACCCCGTCCGCAAACATACAAAGATCCAACATGCCGCGACAGCCATTATCAAAATCAATGATGACATAGCCATTATCCCAAATATCCGGCTGCGCGCCACCATACCGTTCTGCAAGATGATTGACGTCTTGCGCGGCAGAGGCGAAGACCCGCACAGGTTCCGCCTGCAGAAACAACCGCATGAGGTCAAAAAAATGACAACATTTCTCGACAAAGGTACCGCCCGAATACTGGTTGAAACGATTCCAATCATCGACCTTTTTCAAGAACGGATAGCGATGCTCTCGAATACTCAGCATTCTGCGTTGACCTACCACTGCCTGCTTCGCATCAAAGGCAGCCAACGCCGGCATAAAACGATACTCCATCCCGACCCAAACAAAGGTGGCATGCGCCTCAAGCGCCAGTCGTAATCGCTGCACATCAACTTCGGAGGTCACCAACGGTTTTTCAACCAACACCGGAATCTGACATGTCGATAGCACCGTCAGCAATTGATCGCAGTGCATAAAGTTTGGCGTTGCAATAACCAACGCATCAAGCTGCTGGGCAAGCAACGCTTGCAGATCCGGAACAAAAACTGCGTCTGGGGCCAAGACGCGCGCTTTTTTCAACATGCCGGGATTGGGCTCACAGATGGCAACGACCGCGACATCTTTGAACAACGCCAAATTCCTAAGGTGCTCGCGGCCCATCATGCCTGCGCCGAGCAGGCCATAGCGAAGTCGATTGGTCATTACAGCTTCCTTTCAAGGCCTAATTTTGCCCGTTTTGAGCATCAAAACATAGCGCTGCCGATCAACCAACGGTAAGCTTTTGACATGACCCAAGCAATTTGGCTATTCGGCTACGGCTCGATCCTTTGGCGCCCGGACGTGCCCTACACAGCCGCCCTGATCGCCCGCCTTTCAGGTTTTCAACGTCGCTTTTGGCAAGCCTCAACGGACCACCGCGGCACCCTCGAACGACCCGGCGCGGTCGCAACCTTACGGCGCGTTGCGAGCGCCCAGACCCTTGGCATCGCCTACTGTATCGAACAGACCCAATTTGTTCAGGCAATGACGCAGCTCGATCAAAGAGAACAAAATGGATACAGCCAGCAAGCCATCAGCCTGACGCTGGATACCGGGCAGGTCATTCAGGCCATAACCTACATTGCTCAACCCGGGAACCCTTGGGACCTTGGTAGCCCAAACGAGACGGTTTTGGCTGAGCAAATCCAGGCAGCATGCGGGCCAAGCGGCACCAACCTTGCGTATTTCCAACACCTGCGCTGGGCCAGTCAGTGCCTCAATGAAGTCGATGATCACCTCGAGCGTATCGCCTCAGCCTTAACGCGCTTAGGCAGTTCAGAGCCTCAAAGTGACGCTCTGGTTAGATTACAGATTGAAAAGGCTCTGGTACCATGGCATCCACTCATGAGGTGATCACATTGAATTTAATCCCTGAAATCGTTGAACAAGCCGAACGCCTAAAAACCTGGCGCCAGCATATTCACGCCCATCCTGAAATGGCCTTTAAAGAATACGAAACAGCCGCCTTCGTTGCAGAACGGTTACGTGAATTTGGGCTCACCGTGCACGAGGGCATTGCTGGCACGGGTGTCGTCGGGACTTTAACCAAAGGCGGTGGTAATCGCGCCATTGGCCTGCGAGCCGATCTCGATGCCCTACCCATCGTCGAAGCCAACACCTTCGAGCATGCGTCTAAGACACCGGGCGTCATGCATGCCTGCGGGCACGACGGACACACCTGCATGCTCCTTGGTGCGGCAGCCTACCTTGCCAAAACTGAGACGTTCAGCGGCACCGTTCATTTCATCTTCCAGCCTGCCGAAGAAAATGAAGGCGGCGCCAAAACCATGGTCGACGCGGGCTTGTTTGAGCAGTTTCCAGTTGAAGCGGTGTACGGCATGCACAATATCCCTGGCATTCCGGTCGGCCATTTTGCGGTGAAACCGGGCCCGATGATGGCTGCTTTTGACATTTTTGACATTACCGTAATCGGTCGCGGCGGCCACGCCGCCATTCCTCAACAAGCTGTCGACCCCCTCCTCATTGGAACCAAAATCGTGGAGGCCCTCCAGACACTGGTTGCGCGAGAAATTAACCCCCAAGAGCCCGCGGTACTGAGCGTGACTCAGTTTGAGGGCGGGGACGCTTATAATGTCATTCCCGATCAGGTTCGCATTGGCGGCTGCACCCGCTGTTTTTCAGTTCGGGTCCAAACGCAATTCGAGCAAAGCATCCAGCGCATCGCGTCCGGTATTGCCAGTAGCTTTGGTGCAACCATTGAATATCGCTATGAGCGGCGTTATCCACCAACGGTCAACAGCGTTGAGGAAACGGAGTTTGCTGCCCGCGCGGCAATCACCACCAGTAGCTCTGAAGCCGTTAATCGAAACCCGAAACCCTCCATGGGCTCTGAGGATTTCGCTTATATGTTGCTCGAAAAGCCGGGCTGCTATATCTGGATCGGCAATGGTGACGGCGAAGGCTCCTGTATGATTCATAACCCGGGCTATGATTTCAATGATGATATCCTGCCAATTGGGGCCAGTTATTGGTCGCACCTGGTCGCGCAATTACTTCCCGTCTAGGCGATATTGATGTCGTTTATCGAACACCGACTGGGGAAAACGCACTTTACGACCAAAGGCAAATCCACTGACCGATTGCCTGTTATTTGGCTGCATGGCGGCCCTGGCGGGACGCATAATCCCAATGGCAACCTCTTTAAGTTATCGAACAACCGCAAAGTTTATGCTTATACCCAACTGGGTTCGGGCAAAAGCAGTGACCTGAATAAACGCCAGTGGCGAATTTCAACGTTCGTGCAAGAACTTCAGCTACTGGTTGCGGCTTGGGGGCTCAAGGAGTTTCATTTAATGGGCGGCTCTTGGGGCACGACCTTGGCGCTTGAGTATTACTTAAAAGTGGGCGGCCAAGGCATCCGGTCCATGGTGCTCCAATCGCCAATGCTATCCGCCGTTGATTGGCAAAAAGACGCCAATCGATTAATAAAAGCCTTACCCAAAGCAACGCAGCGCGTGATTCAGGCCTGCCAAGCCGTAGGCGCAACCGATGCACGGGTCTACCAAGAGGCGCTCGCTTTGTACTACAGCCGCCATGTTCTCAGACGACCCAAAAAGCTCAAAGCGATGCTCGCTCGGAAAAATCCTCGCGGCGCCGCCATCTATCAACATATGTGGGGCAGCAGTGAATTCTCAGCAACCGGCACCCTTGCAAACTTTGATCAAACCCATCGCCTTCAAGACGTTCATTGCCCAACCTTAATTGTTTGCGGTGAGCACGACGAGGCGACGCCAAAAACCGGGGCGCGCTACGCCAAACGACTGCCTCAGGGCGCATTTCATGAGATCCCAGGCGCGAGTCACGCCATTTGGGAAGAGCAACCACATCGTCTCAAAAACACGATTAACCAATTTATCCAGCGTTGGGACTAAAGTTCCACACAACTGAATCCTAAACGCGGGAAATGCACCAATAACTCGCCAACGCCCGGCTCATCTCTTAAGACAGAATAGGCATCGGGTACATGCTCGGCTTCGACCAACGCGCCTTTAACCGGCTGCAAGCCGTAATCGATTGGACAAACCGAAACGCTGGGCGACAGAATTTTTTGTTTTGCCAAAAGCGGCTCTGCAGTCGCAAGCTGCAACGCCGCCTCGGCGCCCATCGGTTGGACCCGTCCATGCCCAAAGGCTGTCATCTCAGCATACCAACGCATCACCTCCGGAAAAGCCGCCAGCTCTGCAACAAGCGCCGGTCGCGCTGCAATGAACCAAAGACAGTGGTAAACCGAAAAGTCCGCAAGGGTCGGCGCTGCCCCGAACAAGAAGGCTTGGGCCCCTAATTGGTTGTTCATCTGGTGCAGCCAAAGATCGAAGTGCGAAAGTGCAACCGACAAATCCATCTGTAGGGCCGTTGAACCTTTTGAAAATTCTGCGCGGTCTGCCATAAAAGCTGCCGCTTCGGCATCGCTTGCGAAAAGCGGATTACCCGATAGCGCTTTCGGTTGGAAGGCAACCGCGACGACAACCCGAAATAAAAACGTGTCTGCCCAATAAGAAACCGTTTCAATGACCGCGCGCTGGGCTTGCGGCAAGAGCGCCTGCCCTGCACCTTGGGCAATCAGAATTTTTGCAATCAACGCCGTGTCACAATACGTCTCTCGCCCGCGTTGTAGGACGGGGGTTCGCCGATAGCCCCCGGTCAAGGGCATTAACTGGGGTCGAGGCATAATAACGGGTATTTCAACTTGCCGACTGGGCAAGTCAAGATAGCCCATCAACAGCCTGATTTTCTCGGAGAATGGCGATCCCGCATATTGATGGAGAATAAAATCTGGCATAACACCTCCTGAATGATTGGTGGCCCCATCGCGCGCCACACCCTGCAACTTTCGCGCTAGTATTAAGCGCCTAAACACACAAGGATCTAGCATGCGTTTAACCGAACCGAGAATCAATCCTGTTGAGGAATCTGACTGGACCGAATCCCAACGCGACCTGCTGGCGCCTCAGGTCATGCGCGGGCGCGTCCAAAATATCTTTTTAACCCTCGCCAATCATGAAGCCTTGGCCAAACGCTGGATGGTTTTTGCCAATCACATCCTGCACAAATCGAAACTCTCCGCGCGCGATCGAGAAATCTTGATCCTAAGGGTTGGTTGGCTATGCCAGTCTGGCTACGAGTGGGGACAACACGTCCTGATTGGGAAGAAAGCCGGGCTCAGCGATTTGGAGATCGAGGCCATCAAAGTCGGTCCATCTGACCCCAGCTGGGGGACGCAGGATAGAGGGTTGTTAACAGCCGCGGACGAGCTCAGAGCCGACGCCTTTATCACTGACCAAACTTGGCATGCCCTGGCCGCCTACTACTCTCAGCAGCAGCTCATGGACCTCGTGTTTACGGTCGGTCAGTACCAGCTGGTGTCGATGGCATTAAATACCTTTGGCGTTCAATTGGACCCAGACCTGCCGATCATGAAGTAATCGAGCCCCTAGTCGAGGTCATCGAGGTTCACAGATGGATCGATCTGCGCCCAGGCCAATTTCGCCATATTAAAGGCGCCCGCGCCGGCAGCTTCAGCATGCTGACTGGCCGCGGTGCCATCAAGCACGCGCTTGGCGATACCTTGCAGTATTGCGGCCATTTTGAACATATTAAAGGCGAGGTAATAATCCCAATCAGCGATCCCTGTCCGGCCCGTTCGCTCACAATAGGCCTCAACAAAGGCTTGCTCGGTAGGGAATCCCCAAGGCGGCTACATCAACGCCCCGCAAGGCGTCTCGATAAGGTCGGCATAGGTAAGCAAAATCGGCGATCGGGCACCCTAAGGTGCTGAGTTCCCAATCTAAAATACCAATCACTTCGAAACGATCCTTGTGCATCATCATATTCGCAATTTGAAGATCGCCATGAACGATGGTGCAATCATTGCTGCTCGGGATATTGGCCGGCAAATAGGCAAGCAGATTATCCATATAGGGATTATCAACGGTTTTCGTATACTCGTACTGACCGCCCCAGCGTGATAATTGTCGCGCGATATAATCCGATTCCTTTCCAAAATCGCTGAGGCCCACCGACTTGTAATCAACACTGTGCAATTTGGCAACCGCCAGATTGGCCGCGTCCCAAATTTCAAACCGTTCTTGCGGGGTGTAAGGACCGTGCGTGGCATCCCAAATCACCCGTCCATCTAGGTATTCCATTACGTAAAACCAGGTTCCAATAACCGAATCATCGGTACACAAGGCAAAGGTTCTGGCCGTGGGCACATCCGCATCCGCAAGGCCTGTAAGCACTTTGTACTCACGATCGACAGCATGGGCTGATTTTAACAACGCCCCCGGGGGCTTACGTCGCAACACATATCGCCGGCGCGGTGTTGTCAACAGATAAGTCGGGTTCGACTGCCCACCCGCAAATTCTTCAATCGTCATGGGCCCTTCAAAGCCCGCAACCGATGTCGTCATAAAGGCTGTCAGCGCCGCTAAATCGACCTGATGACGGGCTTGCACCGGCACAGTACCGGTATTATCTTCGGCTTTAAAATCAGTCATGTGTGGTTCCTGTTGTTCAACAATCCTGTTGCCTTACCGCTCATCCGATCGCAATTTTCGAGACAATAAAAAGCCAGCTTTCGCTGGCCTTGAATCACGCAAAGCGCACGCTCAGCTTACCGTCCAAGTATGACCCCGACGAAGCACCTCATTAAAATCGGCCACACCCTTCTTCGCGCGAACGGTTTTAATCTGCTCATAAACTGAATTTTCATAGGACACTTCTTGTTTGCAATACAGCACGCCGACGGCCTCTGGGAAATCCGGCGTCGACAGCGCCGCGAGCATCTGCGCCAAGACCAAATTGGTCTCATCATGCACCATAATATCATCCAAGGTTACCCCGGCCTCACCGAGGGTGACGACCTCCAATTGCAACGTTGAGGTGTTCAAACGCAGACCTTTTTGCTGGTCGACCCCAAACAACAACGGCTCCCCATGAGCCAGCACCAGCCTAGAATCCTCAGCCGACTTCTTATCTTTGATGTAGTCGAAAATACCATCATTATAGACAGGACAATTTTGATAGATCTCAACGAAGGAGGCGCCTTTGTGAGCATGCGCTCGTTTGAGCACCGGTGTCATATGCTTGGCCTCCGTATCGATCGTTCGGGCAACAAACCTTGCACCAGCACCTAAAGCGAATGTGCAGGGCCGCAGCGGCAAATCAACCGAACCATCCGGGGTGGATGGCGAGCGGGTGCCAACCTGAGAGGTAGGCGAATATTGCCCCTTGGTTAACCCGTAGATCTCGTTGTTAAACAACAAAATTTGTAGGTCCACATTCCGGCGCAACACATGCAGCATGTGATTGCCGCCAATGCTCAGACCATCGCCATCCCCAGTCACCACCCAAACGTCTAACTCAGGGTTCGACAAGCTTTACCCCGGTCGCAATCGCGGGCGCTCGGCCATGGATTGTGTGAAATCCGTAGGTTTCCATGTAGTAAGGGAAATCTGGAGGAGCAGCCAATGCCCGATACAAAGACCGTATTTTCTTTCGGCGTATCCAGCTCCGGCATCAGCTTCTGAATGGTCTTCAGGATGGCATAGTCGCCACAACCCGGGCACCAACGGACTTCCTGGTCGGTGCTAAAGTCTTTTAACGTGAGCTTTTCCGGTGCGTTCATGCTGACTCTCCTAGCAAGCGATTCAATCGCGTCGACAATTTCTCGAATCTTAAAGGGTTGACCCGATACCTTATTCAGTCGCTTGGCATCGATTAAAAACTTCGATCGCAGCACTTCGACCAGCTGCCCGGTATTCATCTCTGGCACCAAGATCTGCTCGTAACCACGCAACAGCTCCCCTAGGTTTTCAGGAAACGGCATCAAATACCGGATGTGGATGTGACTCACGTCCACCCCAACCGCGCGCAACCGTTTTACCGCCTGATGGATCGGTCCATAGGTTGAACCCCAGCCGACAATTGCGAGTTGACCTGCACTCGGACCCTGGCTCACCGTCTGGGCAGGAATGAATTTCGCGATCCCATCGATCTTCGCTTTGCGGACATCCGTCATCTTTTGGTGGTTGCTCCGCATCGTAGGAGATATCACCCGTGTCATAATCCTTCTCGATCCCGCCGATGCGATGCTCAAGCCCTGGCGTGCCGGGCTTTGCCCAGACACGAGAAAGCGTTTCGGGATTCCGGTTGGCCGGTGAGAACCCTTCTGGATTCGTCTCGAACTGGACCGGGAATGCCTCGAACTGCGTTAAGATCAGGCACCAACCACGGCTCGGAGGCATTGGCGAGGTACCCATCGCTCAGCAACAGTAATACCGGGGTTGAAAATTGCGTCGCCAGAGCGGACCGCCTCGATGGCGACATCGAAGCAATCTGATGGTGTCGAGGAGGCAATCACGGGCAGAGACGGTATCGGCATGGCGACCAAACAGGGCTTGGTTCAGATCCGATTGCTCGGTTTTCGTCGGCAAGCCCGTTGAAGGCCCACCTCGCTGGGTATTGACGATGACCAGCGGCAACTCCGTTGCACTCGCTAGCGAAATGGCTTCTCCTTTCAAGAAATACCCGGGCCTGAACTCGACGTCACGCCAAGCGAACCCCCAAAAGAGGCGCCAATCGCCGCGCAGACTGCCGCGATTTCATCCTCTGCTTGAAAGGTCACCACGTCAAATTCTTTGTGTTGCGCCAGGGTATGCAGCAATGACGATGCTGGCGTAATCGGATAAGACGCAAAGGTGATCGGAATATCCGCGAGTCGACCGCCTGCAATCAAGCCGTAGGCCAGCGCGTCGCTACCAGTTGCATTGCGGTAGAGCCCGGGTCTTACCTCGGCTCGGGGAATTTGGTAGACCTCAACGCCACTCGGCAATTCAGCCGTTTCCGCGTAGCTATGGCCGGAATTAAGCGCGGCAATATTGGCTTGCGCAATTTCAGGTTTGCTCGCAAATTTTTTCTCTAGATTACCAATCGTGATTGACCGGTCGCGGTCAAACAACCACATCACCAGTCCCAGCGTCCACATATTCTTACAGCGGACCGCGAACTTGTGAGACAAACCAAAGGGCTCGACGGACGCGATGACACGTTTTGTGATTTCAATCACAATAACGCGGTAGCCATCGAGTGAGCCATCTTCTAATGGATTGGATTTATAGCCCGCCCGAGCCAAGTTCTTATCGGTGAACGCATCGCTGTCAGCGATGATCAAACCGCCCGGGAGCAAGTCCTTGAGATTCGTAATCAACGCTGCGGGATTCATAGCCACCAGTACGTCAAGGTCATCGCCTGCTGTGGTGACCTCATCGGAACCGAAGTAAATCTGAAACGCTGAGACCCCGAACGTTGCACCAGCCGGCGCCCGAATCTCGGCGGGAAAATCAGGGAAAGTGGCCAGGTCATTGCCGTGAAGCGCGGTGGCTTCGGTGAAATTGCTACCTGTCAGCTGCATACCATCGCCGGAATCTCCAGCGAATCGAACAACCACTGCTGAAACCGCGGAATTTGCGGGTACTTCTGACGTCTTTTCTACTACTGACATACTCGTCCTCACCTTCGATCGCGGTCTTTGATTCGACCGCTTTTAAACCACAACAATTAAACCCAGGACTTTAGATCACATCATTTTCGGATCAAGTCGTCATGCGCTGGCCCTATGCCGCCTCGGCGCCATACCGCGATCGCAGGCTTTGAACCCGGACCTCATCGCAGGCAATACACCTCTCGGCCGCGACCATCGAACCCCTTTTTAAGACAACTCAACCTACGGGCTCTTGGTGTCCCGCTCAGCCCTTTTCACGCGTTCAAAAACTTGTCGGATCGCTCGCGCGAGCATAACAAAGCAGCCTGCTATTGAACAGTAACTCGGCTCAACAAAGCATAGTTTTTTTCAACCCTGACCCCATTCAGGCACCATCAAGCGTCACTAACAATCGGCTTGTTTTCAGGCCTTAATCTTATCATCACAGCATGACTTCGATCAGGGTTGGTCCAACCCGCTGCAGCGCCTCGTCCAAAACCGTTTGAAACGCCTCACAACTGTCGACCCGATGACCTTCAACACCCAGGCTGCTGGCTAAATTAGCAAAATGAATATTCGGTTCAGACAGATCAAACAACGCGCCCGCATGTCGACCAATTTCATTCACACCCAAACGCAGATATTCGGTCTCAAGAATACCGTATCGCTGATTATTAAAGATCACCGTGATCACTGCTAAGCGCTCCCTGGCTTGCGTCCAGAGCGCCTGAATGGTGTACATCGACGCGCCATCGCCCAAAAGCGCAAAAACCTGGGCGTTGGGCGCGGCAATCGCCGCACCAACGGCCACAGGCCCCCCTTGCCCAATCGAACCACCGGTCAAATTGAGCCAAGTATGCGCCTTAGACTGCTGCGCTGGCTGCAGCACCGCGGCACCGCCGCCGGAGTCGCCGCAGAGAATCGAGCCTTCGGGCATTTTCTGCGCGATCAAGGTTGCAACCGCTCGGGTCGAAAGCTTACCCGTCGGCACGTCAAATACCGCCGTTTCGTAGCGAACAGGGGCAGCAGACCCAGCGTTCAATTCGGTCATCAAAGCCTGCAGCGCGCCCGCTACGTCTTCGTGCCCGGCCGCCAAAACCTCTAGATCGCATCCTACCGGCGCAAGTTTTGAGGGCGTTCCCGGATAGGCGAAAAAGCTTACCGGCTCACTCGCCCCGGCCAACAGAATATGATCCACCCCATGCAAGGCCTTTTGAACTTGCTCTGGGAAATACGGTAGCCGTTCAATCACAGGATTACCCGGTCCCGAATCAATGCGTGCTGGAAAAGCCGTCATCGCAACGCGACAACCGATGCGCTGAGCAATTTTGGCTGCGGCTTCACGGGCAGCCGGCAGTAAGCCATCCCTGTCGAGTAAAATCAGGCTGCTCGCGCTCAGTCGAGTCGCAATCTGGCCAATATCCGCGTTCGTTTGCGCAATCTCGGCCATAACCGGCACCTTCGGCGCAATTAAGGAAGCAGGCCCCCAACACGCGTCCGCCGGAATAATCAGGGTCGCGATTTGGCCCTTTGATCCGGGCGCTTTCTGCATCACGGCAGCCAGCGCGGCCAAACCATCCGCGGCCAAACTCTCAGCGGTCGAGTCCGCCTTAATCCAGCTTGAAACATTCTTGGCAAGGGTCTCGATATCGCTGGTTAAGGGCGCATCTAACGCCTCGTGATCGAGGCTATGATTGCCAACGAGGTTAATAATGGGTGATGCCGCACGACGGGCATTGTGCAGATTGGCCACGCCGTTGCCCAATCCGGGCCCAAGATGCAACAGGGTGACCGCAGGCTTGCCGGCTATCCGAGCATAGCCATCGGCCGCCCCCGTGCAAACCCCTTCAAACAAGCACAAGACCCCTCGAAAAGCAGGCTCAGCATCCATCGCCTGCACCAAATGCATCTCTGACGTTCCTGGATTGGCAAAACAGACGTCAACGCCTGCTTGCAACAGAGATTGGATCAAACGCCTTGCACCATTCATCCGCGGGCTCCTTAGGTTTCGCACCTTGTCCGCTGCAGGCTGCAGGAACTTCTTGCTGACTGCAGCATACCGTTGCAGCTTGGTCTTTGGCAAAGCGCTGCGCGTACAAAGACCAAAGGCGCACACAACGCGGGCCTGCCGCCATCTTGACTGCGTGCAGGCACGCCGAGGCTTGCGGACAGGGCAACCCAATGCTTACAAGTTGGTTTACACTACCCTTGGACTATTTAATCGGATCCTGATCATGTTTCTACCGCCAATACGACAGCTTCAATACCTCGTTGCGCTTTATGATCACCTGCATTTTGGCCAAGCCGCACGCCACCTCAACGTCACCCAGTCCACTTTAAGCACAGGTATTCGAGAGCTCGAGCGGTTCCTTGGCGTTCAGCTGGTTGAAAGAACCAATAAAAGTGTGACCTTCTCCGACCTGGGCAAGCGCATTGCGGATCGCAGTCGCTATATCCTCATGCAAACAGAAGACCTGATTGACGAAGCAAAGGCTTATCACAACCCGTTGTCGTCGCCCGTCAAAATTGGCGGCATCCACACCATCGCGCCCTATGTCCTAGGCACTTATGCGGTCATGCTGCGCAAGCAGATGCCCAGTATTCAGCTCTACCTTCGAGAAAGTACCACCCGCGTTTTGGTGGATGAGTTGCAGAACAACAGTTTAGACCTGGCTTTGATTGCATTACCTTTTGAGGCGGGATCGGTTGAAACCAGGATTTTGTTTCGCGAACCGCTGTACCTCGCCCACCATGCGCGCACGGCGCTGATGGTGCCAGGGGAAACCGATTTCGACGACCTGCCGGATGAGAGTCTGCTGCTGTTAGATGATGGTCATTGTTTACGCGATCATGCTCTGGCGGGTTGTCGTTTAAAAAACCACAAGAAAGTCCATACCTTTGGCGCCAATAGCCTGCAAATGTTGGTGCAAATGGTCGACAGTGATATCGGCGTAACGATTCTGCCCCAAATGGCAATCGACGCCGGCATTCTCAATGGTACCAACGTCGCGTATCAGCTGTTACCGATTGATCAGTTCCACCGCGATATCGGCTTCGCTTGGCGCAAAGGCCATTCTCGTCAGCCCTTGCTGAACGACATCATCGATGCCATCGACCCGATGACTTAAAGCGATTTAGGCTGCAAGGCTAAGCCGTTACAGCGCAATACCGGGGAATCGAGCGCTGCGGGTTGCATCGATTGGCCGATTGGCCGCTGCATGGTAGGTGAAGACCAAAGAGAGCTTGGTGGTATCCGTTTGGTTTCGACCCGCTGCATGAAACAACTTACTGTGAAAAAACAGGGCATCCCCAGCTCGTAGTGTCACCTGTACGGCGCGTTTCAAGAGCTGTTTATTTTCCGGCAAATCCGGCCGCAAAAAGAGTGCAGCATCGAACCGGCCTGGGTCCAGGCTTAAACGATGGCTACCCGGAATCACCCGTAAACAGCCATTACGCCGATGCTCATCCGTTAGCGCAAGCCAAAGACTCACTAGGTTCTGCTCATCAAACGACCAATATCGGTTGTCCTGATGCCAAAGCGTGGCAGATGAAAAGCCCGGTTGTTTGGTCATCACACAATTATGATGACACTGCGACAACTCGAGCGCCTCGCTCCCAAGTAGCTTTGCCAAAACGCGCTTCACCGCATCACTGGTCGCCCAATCCCTGAAAGCCGAGTGCCTTGAGCAGGCTTGCAACAAACGTCGGGCAGTATTTGCCCCCAGAGCCGCCGCATCGGCGGGCGCACCCGGATACTGCACATCGACCTCATATTCCATGGGCGCAAGCTCGGTGGCCAGGTGCTCCTGTGCAATCAGCTGGAATCGCTGGGTGACCGCAACATCAGCAAAGCTCGGTACCACCACATAGCCGTGTTCATCGAAGGTTGTTTTCAGCGCCGCTAAGTCCACGAGTTGAGCTACTCCTAAATAACTGCGTTGAGTATACGAGAAGTCGCGGCAATCGATTGAATGATTATGCGTTTTTCCGGCATTGCCCCAAACGCTTAACCATGCCACATTTGCCTAACCCTATTTACCTTCAGCCTTTAGGAATCGGTCGCTATGAGCCTAAAATCCATCTCCGCCATTATTGGTGATCTAGCCCGAGCCCAGCCTGACTGGCCCTCGATTTCTCATGAGACAAGTTCGATTACCCGGCTTGAATTACATCGCAGTACGAATCGTTTGGCTCGAGCCTACGAGGGCCTTGGAGTACGAGAAGGCGACTTCGTAACCATTGCTCTGCCAAACTCAATCGCGTTTTATCAAGCCTGTATTGCGACCTGGAAATTAGGCGCAACCCCGCAACCGATCTCGGCAAAGCTGCCCAAGATCGAACAAATTGCCATTGTGCGTTTAGCAAAACCGGCGCTATTGGTCGGCGGTCGCGCGGACTTAGATCTGGGGGTTACAACCCTACCGGCAAATTTCACACCGGACCCGGCTTTATCCGATGCCGACCTACCCGATAAGGTCAGTCGCTTTTGGAAAGCACCAACGTCTGGCGGTTCGACCGGTCGGCCTAAAATCATTGTGTCTGAACTCCCAGGCTGCTTCGATTTCAGTCACGACAAACCCTTACAACAGGAATTTGATCGCGCTCAATTGGTTCCTGGCCCGCTATATCATAATGGCCCCTTCTCATTTTCCATGAACGGCTTATTCCTCGGCAATCACATCGTTGTCATGACCCGCTTTGATGCAGAGCAAACCCTTGCGCTGATCGAGGCGCATCAAATCGATTGGATGATGATGGTGCCCACCATGATGTCTCGAATCTGGAAGCTACCCGATGACATTCGATTAAAATATGACTTGAGCTCGCTTCGTGTGATGCTGCATTTAGCTGCGCCCTGCCCGCCCTGGTTAAAAGAAAAATGGATTGAATGGCTCGGTGGCGATCGCATCCATGAGCTTTTTGGTGGCACAGAAGGCACAGGAGCCACCTGGATCACGGGCGACGAGTGGCTGGCGCATCGCGGCTCGGTAGGCAAACTGCTTGGCGGGGCACAGGTCAAGGTTGTGGATGAACAAGGCGAGGCGCTGCCCCACGGCGAAATTGGCGAGATTTACCTGTTACCACCCGGTGGTCAAGGCAGCACCTATCACTATATCGGCGCAGAATCCGAGGCGCTTGAAGGCGGTTGGGAATCCCTCGGTGATATGGGCTATGTCGATGCCGAGGGTTACATCTACCTGTCCGACCGCAAGACCGACATGATTCTTGCTGGTGGGGCCAACATTTACCCCGCTGAAATCGAAGCCGCTATCGACACCCATCCGCTGGTACGATCGAGCGCGGTGATTGGCCTGCCAGATGATGACCTAGGCCAATCGGTTCACGCTATTGTGGATGCGGCAGAAACTTTGACGGACGCGGCGTTGCTGCAGCATCTCACTGAGCACTTGGCACGTTATAAGATTCCGAGAACCGTTGAGATCGTTCAAACCCCGCTGCGCGATGATGCAGGAAAAACGCGCCGTTCAGCCTTGCTTAAAGCGCGGCTTGCCCAGACCAAACCCACCGACTAGGTTGGCAGGGCTGCCGGCGCTAGGGGATCTTGATCCGTTAAATGCGCAGTGTCGTTGAAACGACGCAGCGTCATGACCTCACCCTGCACCACAATCTGGCTGATCGAGCCATTATCGGCCCCGGTGAAGGCAAACGGACGGGCCTCGGTAATCGCTTCTAATATTTGACCGATCACGCCGCCATGAACAAAGACCGCGACCAATTCATTCGGATGAGCGGCTGCAATGGTCTGAATCCCCCGAAGCAGTCGCGTCTTAAACGCCGCTGCCGATTCTGCCCCAGGGATAACGTCCCAGCGCCCCTCAGCCTGCATCTGCTGATAGATCGGATGATTCTCATGGGCTTTAATTCTGAGCACCCCACCTTCCCAATCCCCCAGATGAACTTCATGCAAATCCGGGTTCTGTCTCGGCTGCAGCCCGATCGCCCGGCATAGCGGTGCTGCCGTTTCGGTCGTGCGTTGTAGCTTGGTGACATAGACCGCACTGATGGGTAGGTTCTGCAACCGCTGCCCAACTTGCTCAGCTTGCATGCGCCCTTGAGGCGCAAGCTCAGGGTCACCTTGACCATCCACCAAAGGAAAGGGCGCATCCGCTCGAGCGGCTCTCGACTCGCCATGACGGACCAACAGTATATCCGTTGCGCCTTCGGGTGGGGTAAATCGGGTCTGACGGTATTCCTGAACGCTCATAAGTTGCTCCTCAATGCGCGCCCGATGATAGCTCGGATAGCATTGAATACGCCAGTTGGCCTAGGTATTCTTGAGCAACCGAACGCTGAGCCAAGCTTATGAGCTGGGATAAAGAACTGCAAGAACTCAACCAACGTAGCGTTTTGGCTGACGCGATGGGAGGCGAGGAGAAGGTTGCCCGCCAGCACCACTTTGGCAAATTGACGATCCGAGAGCGGATACACGCCATTATTGATCCTAACTCTTTTCATGAGATCGGAAAGTTAGCGGGGGTTGGCAGCTATAACGATGCGGGCGAACTGATCAACCTTGTACCTTCTAATTTTGTTTTTGGGACCGCGGCCATTCATGGCCGACCCGTTATCGTCTCTGGCGATGATTTTACGGTACGCGGCGGCTCTGCCGATGCCTCGATCGCAGGTAAACGCCTGCAGGCTGAGGGCTTGGCGCTCGAACTCAAGCTGCCGCACATTCGGCTGATTGATGGGATGGGCGGGGGCGGCTCCGTAAAGACCATCGAGACCGCCGGCAGGACCTATATCCCGCGCGTCGCCGGTTGGGATACCATCGTGAACCACTTGTCGGTTGCCCCATCGGTATCACTTGCCTTGGGCAGTGTTGCCGGGATTGGCGCGGCAAGAGTTACCACCTCGCATTATTCCGTCATTGTTAAAGATACGGCGCAAATGATGATCGCGGGTCCCGCGCTCGTCGATTGGGCCAGTCTCGGCGAGGTGTCGAAAGAAGAGCTGGGTTCCAGCCGCATTCATACACGTAATGGCTCGATCGATGATGAAGTTGCAAGCGAAGCAGAAGCCTTCGATCGTGCACGACGCTTTTTAAGTTACCTGCCGAATCACGTCGATGAGCTACCCGCTCGAACTGACTGCGACGACTCGATCGATCGCAAGTCTGAAACGCTCAATACGCTGGTGCCTAAAGATCCTCGCAAGATTTATAAAATGCGAAAAGTTATTGAGGCTGTGGTGGACGAAGGCTCTTTTTTTGAAATGGGTCGCTTATGGGGCAAGTCGATTATCACAGGACTGGCTCGACTTAACGGGGTTGCGATTGCTATTTTCGCCGAGGACCCCATGATCTATGGCGGTGCTTGGACGGCTGATGCCTGCCGAAAGCTGGTTCGACACACTGATCTCGCCTCGACCTTTCACTTGCCTTTGTTGCATCTAGTCGACTGCCCTGGCTTCTTGATCGGCAAACAATCCGAGGAAAGCGGTACTATCCGCATGGGATCAACCGCTTTTGCTGCCCTTGGACAAGCGACCTCACCCTTCTGCAGCGTCGTCATCCGAAAAGCCTTTGGGGTCGCTGGGGCCGCCAACACGAAACCAGGAAGTCATCACCATCGATTTTCTTGGCCGTCAGGTGACTGGGGTTCACTGCCGATTGAAGGCGGCATCGAGGTTGCCTATAAAGCCGAGCTAGCTGAATCCGCCAATCCAGACCAGCATTTGGCAGAAATCAAAGCGCGCCTTAATCAGCTTCGATCACCGTTTCGGTCAGCAGAGTTTTTTGAAATAGAGGACATTATCGAGCCGGCTGACACTCGCCGCCACCTTTGTCACTGGGCAGCGTTGGCCTACCGGGCTTTGGAGCCCGGCAGCAGCCGATTTGGGTATCGACCGTGAGGCGCCTTGCCCTCTTGGCCACCGTGCTCGTCTCGGGCAGCCTCGCTGCCGACACGCTTTGCAGCCTTGGGGACCTTCAGCGCGTCATCAGCGTCGAATATGAATCAAACGCGATTGCGGTGCCGTGCCAGGTCCGCTATGAAAAAATCAATGAAGGCGAGATCAGCTATCCTTGGCGGGCTGAAAGGCAGGTGGGCTATTGTGAAGCGCGCGCCGACGCGTTAGCGACTAAATTCAGCACCCTCGGTTGGACCTGCGAGACAAAACCAAAGGCCGACCCAGATACCCTGACAGAACACAGCGCCTCCAACCCCTAATCAGGTTTAAGTTATTTTGGGCGTCGCTGCCATGACCCCTGCCATGCGCCTTGCGCATCCGGCACCGTTGCTGGGAAGGAATTTCAGCATAACATCACTATTTCTGCAGCAAGGGGTGGTCTTTTGGTAATTGCTTGGCGACCCATAAAGCCAGCTTATGGGCCATGGCTTTTTGAGAGAGGTCCATCTTGGCCAAAGGTTGAATCAAGCGATCATGAACCAGCAATCGATAAAGATACTCGACCTTGTCGTGATGCGAATCCGTCGCTTCGAATTCAACCACCCCACGCTTTTCGGCATACAGCATCCCAATCCGGATGCCTTCTTTTAGCAACCCGGCTTCGTTCACTAATTTTTTGTTCTTAGCCATAGGCGCAGACCCACTGCCGAGTCTTAAATGTAACGCGATCTCAATCAGATTACGACTGCCCGTTGCCTAATCAAGACGCCGCTTGCAGGCGTCATGGTTGCCGCACCAATACCCACGAGCCCGCAATGGCGACAGCTTCTATGGTGCAAACGTATCGGGATCACGACGCGGTTTTGGCGCTCTCAAACGCCGAACGCGCGAGTACTTGCGAGCGACTTGTCTGGGATCACCACGACCATTAAGCTGCTCCTTTTTTAAAGAGCAGACCATGGCAGCAGCACATCGATATATCTTAACGTTGACCTGTCCAGATCGGGTTGGCATCGTTGCCACCGTCAGCGACTTGATTGCCTCGCTCAACGGCTGGGTCACCGAAGCCAACTATCATTCGGACCAAGATTCTGGTTTGTTCTTCATGCGAAATGAAATAATAGCCGACTCTATCGGTCACCACCTCGAGGCTTTTAAGGACGGCATTCGACAGATGGCTACCGATTTGAACTTACAATGGGCGCTGCATGACACAGCAGAAAAGCAACGCGTCGTATTATTTGCTAGCAAGGCATCGCACTGCCTGAACGATCTATTACACCGTTGGCATAATGGAGAGCTTGATTGCGCCATTAGCGCTGTGATTTCAAATCACGAGTCGCTGCGCAGGCTGGTGGAATTCTACGATATCCCGTTCGAGTACATTCCAATCAGTCCAGATACTAAAACTGCCGGTTTCCATCAGGTTGCCGAAGCCCTAGAGCTGCTTCAACCGGATGCTGTGATCCTTGCGCGCTACATGCAGATTTTACCCAGCTCGATCTGCGACGCCTTTAGCGGCCGTATGATCAATATTCATCATAGTTTCTTGCCGAGCTTCATGGGCGCAAACCCCTATCAGCGTGCGTTCGAGCGAGGCGTCAAGCTTATTGGCGCAACCAGCCACTATGTCACTGAAGATCTCGATGAGGGACCGATTATTGAGCAAGATGTCTTGCGGGTCAGTCACCGACACCAAACCAAAGACCTCATTCGTTTGGGTAAGGACATAGAACGTGTGGTGCTCGCCCGAGCTGTGCGCTCACACCTTGAACGTCGGGTTTTTATCAGCGGCAACAAAACCATCGTCTTTGACTGATTATGATGATGACCGCTTTTTAAAAGGCGGCAATGAGCGTGAGGCCAATGCAAGACATTGCCGCAGCAATCAAAGCATACGGGATCTGCGTCAGCGCATGATCGAGGACATCACAGCCGCTGCCTTGGGCGGCGAGCACGGTGGCATCGGAATAAAAACAAGCATGACTACCGAAAGCGCTGGCCGACAATAAGGCGCCGATGGCGAGCGGTATGCTGACCCCAACGCTTGTGGCCAAAGGCAAGATAATCGGGATGGCAATCGCAAACACGCCCCAGCTGGATCCAGTGGCAAAGGAGATGAGTGCCATGGTTAAAAACGTAATGACAGGAAACAGCAAAGGCGTCATTAAGGGCGCGACATTTGCAATGACGAAGTTGGGTAAGCCCAGCTGATCGTTCACCTCTTTGAAGACAAAGGCGATGACAACAATGGTGAGCGCAGGCAGCATCATTTTAATGCCGTCGAGCACCGCATCAAACATCTCAGTCCAAGCGAGGCGTCGCTGAGCTCCGAAGAGTAAAATAGTGAGCGTCACCGATGCGATCACCCCGATCTGAACGTCAAGCTCATACCACAGGGTAAACCCAATCAAGGTCGCTAACGGCAGTAAGAAATGATACAGCCGAACTTCACGATCCGGCTCTGGCGTGTCGTCTTCCTTGGTCACCGCTGCTGGCTGATGAAGTGGACTCTGAGCGCTTCTTAGCTCCGCCGCTCGCATCGGCCCGAATGTCGGCATGATCTCCAAAGCGACCAAGGGAACTAACAACACGGCCACGATCGGATAAATCATATAGGGAATGGCGCTGATGTACAGGGCCATGCCTTGACCCGGTTCTGCAAATCCTGATTCCTGAAAAAGGCTCGCGTAAAAGACGGCCCAAGTCGAAATGGGCACCAGCACGCAGATGGGTGCGGCCGTCGAGTCGACGACGTAGGCAAGTTTTTCGCGTGAAACTCCAAACTGATCGGTCACCTTGCGCATGGCGGCCCCAACCGCCAGGGCGTTGAGATAGTCGTCGATGAACACGATGATCCCCAACAGCCAGGTATACATCAACGCACTCTTTGAGCTCTTGGCTTTAGCGGCGAGCGCTGCGCTGAAGGCATCGACCGCCCCAGCCCGCAGCAGCAACATAATCAAGCTTCCCATGAGACCGCAGACAATGATGACCCAAGCAATGGTCTCGCTCATCATGACCTCAAGCAGCGTGCTTGAAAACTGAGCCAATGCCGTCGTTGGGCCGAGCATCAAAAGACCGACCATTGTTCCTGCTAGCAGCGATTCGATCGGTCGACGGCTAACAACCGCAACGCAGACAGTGATCACGGCCGGAAGCAGTACAAGCCAAGTGTCCTGTATAGCCAAAAAGTGCTCCTCGTAACGGCATTGATATCAGCGGCAGCGTCAAGATTGACGTTGCTTGTTGGAATACCCCTTCAAAACAACTTCGGCCCAATCTACGTCATTAAATCACTGCCTTGCGTTTCTGTTAATTGGGACAGCGACATCAGTGTAAGGATCGCGGCCAGCGCAATATAAACAGAGACCCAAAAGATACCAAAATTGTTCCACAGCAGAACCGCGATGGTCGGCGCTAAGGCGCCTCCGACAATCGCGCCGAGCTGATACCCAAGGGATGCGCCGGAGTAACGCACTTCAGTGCTGAACAACTCCGTGAAAAACGCGGCTTGAGGTCCGTATTGCATACCCAGAAAAACAAGGCCCATGGTCACCGCGAAACAAATCAGGACGGGTTGCCCGGTATCAATCAACGGGAACAAGGCAAAACCCCAAAGACCTGTCAAGATGGCACCCCAACGATAGACCGTTTTACGACCCAGGCGATCTGACAACCCCGAAAAATAAAATTGCGATGGCACCATGATTGCCGCCGCGACCAACACCGCGGTTAACATCATGTCACGAGACAAGGTAACGGTTGGCGAATTAACCCCATAGGCCACAACGAACGCAATCAATATATAGAAGGTGACTTGAATCGACAAAAAGGCACCCGCTGCCAGCACGATCCGCTTTGGATAGCGTCGCAGCACTTCAATCACCGGGGACTTTACCACGGTTTGTTGCACCGCTTCTTTTGGTGCCTGATGCGCAGCAAGGGCTTTAAAAGCGGGCGTGTCTTCCAGTTTTAGTTGCACGTACATCGAGATCAAGATTAGGACAAAACTAGCGATAAAGGGTAAGCGCCAGCCCCAGTCCATAAAATCGGCTTCAGACATACCGGCACTGACGCCGAGAAAAGCAAGGTTGGCTAGGATGACGCCAACCGGCGCGCCAGCCTGAGCATAGGCGCCATACCAGCCTCGTTGATCCTTGGGCGCATTCTCGGTCACCAATAACATGGCCCCGCCCCACTGGCCGCCAATGGCCAGACCCTGAACAAATCGCAACACCACCAACATCAGTGGCGCCAATACACCGATCGACTGATAGGTTGGCAAAAAGCCAATCAAGGTGGTCGCAACCCCCATCATCATCAGCGCAACCACTAAGGTTTTCTTACGGCCAACCCGGTCTCCAAAATGACCAAAGATCACGCCGCCCAGTGGTCTTGCTAAAAACCCCACCGCGAAGGTACTAAACGACGCAATGAGCACCACCATGGTTGGTAGGTCCTGCGGAAAAAATGCCTGGGGGAAGATCACCGCAGCGGCGGTACCATAGAGAAAAAAATCGTACCACTCGATGCTCGTTCCAGAGAGCGACGTCAGTGCGACTTTACGCATATCCTTGGATTTTTCTTGACTCATAGATCCCCCTTTCCAAGTTCCAAGTTACCTTTCGCTAGATTCAATCGCAACAGATCGTTAGCGCCCTCCACAAGCCTTAAAGCGCGCACCCGTCGATAGAGCGTCTCTAAGGGATGTCCAACAACCAAGGCTTGCCCCCCAACTAACTGCACGGCCCAATCGACAATCGTGCCCGCAACCTCGGTACAGAAAACTTTCGCCGCAATCACCTCGTTAACACTGTTATCTGGGCCATCTACCCGTCGCGCCGCGCGATACAAGACACTCCGGCCAGCAAATGCTTGAATACGGAGCTCAGCATACCGCAGGCGGACGCCCTCCTTACTGCCCAACGAGCTACCTGTGCGATGGGGTGCCAACAAGTGTTGGTTCAGGTAGTCGAGCGTCCAAAGACACATGCCCATCGCTTCGGCTGCGACCATCAATCGAACGTTTCCGATATTGGCCAGCGCGCGTGGCATGCCTTCGCCCAGTTTGCCGATCATTTGCCAGCTTGGCACCTTGACCGCCTCGAACCGAAAAGCGGCATGCCCACCACCTTCCATCGAGGTAAACGTGTCATGCAGAATCACCCCCTGCGCCTTTCGGTCGACAACCACCATCGCGGTGCCCAACTTCGCGCCATTGGGGTCTTCAACGTTGGCCAGAATGGAGAGAAAATCTGCCGTGTCACCGCCCGTGACGTAAGATTTTTGGCCATTGAGCGTCAGTTCATCGTTTACCATGACCGCCCAGGTCGGACGCGGCGCGTTATCCGGCTCGGTAAACCCAAATGCCCCGCGTTTCTCACCCGCCATAACCGGTTGTAAAAATTGGCGCGCCAATTCACCCGTTGCTTCGTGCAAGATGCCCGGCCCTGGGCCAAAAATAAACCGGGTCAGTTCGGAATTGGCACTCGCCCAATATTCCCGGAGCATGGTCAACTCTAAAGCGCCGGCTGGCATCCCGCCATAGGCTTGCGGCTGTGTCTTATAGAAAAACCCCGCCTGCTTCGAGGCTTCTCGAACTTCCGCGCCCAGCTTGGTAAGCGGTTCGCCCTGCCCCAGACGCTCAGCCCGCGACACGATTTCGCGCGCCACAAAGCTTTCGGCCTGCTTTAAAACGGCTAACAAGCGTTCCGGTAGATGTTCTGGCATCAACAATCCTTATTTTGATCCGCAATTAAAATGACGTGGCAATCCGCCAAACTCTGATGCATTCGCGCAATTCACCTCACAATTTAGCGTTTTTCCTTGCCGTCACGACATTGAACACGACCTGCGACTTCGGAATTTGGTATATTCCTCTTTTTCTCACAGCGAGCGTCTAAATGAAAGTTGCCATTGGTATTGGAAGTGCCTACTACAACGGCGATGACTGGAATGAACTGGTCGACTACACCGTTGCTGCTGACGCCATGGGCGTCGATTACGTCTGGTCAGCCGAGGCCTGGGGCATGGACGCGGTTGTACCGCTGGCCTATCTTGCCGCCAAGACTCAACACATCAAATTGGGCACGGGCATTATCCAAATTAGCTCTCGCGTGCCGCCGATGATTGCGATGACAGCGCAAAGCCTCAGAACCGTCTCCAACAATCGGTTTGTTCTCGGTTTAGGCGTCTCCGGCCCGCAAGTGGTCGAAGGCTTGCACGGCGCATCCTTCGCCAAACCCTTATCGAGACTGCGTGAGTGCGTTGATATTATCAAGTTGGGTCTCGCCAGCGAGCGCATTGCTTATGAGGGCGAGCACTATTGTCTGCCCAGGCCTGGTGGTGAGGGCAAACCCATCCGTTTGTCCCAGCCGCCGCAGGCTGATCTGCCCCTTTATTTAGCAACCCTCGGCCCAAAAGCGATGGAAATGACCGGCGAGCTTGCCAATGGCTGGCTGGGTACCTCGTTTATGCCCGAGCAAGCCGATATCTTTTTAGAACCACTGCAGCGGGGTCTGGCAAAATCCGGCCGAACGCTGGCCGATATCGATGTGCAGGTGGGCGGCAGTTTAGAGATCGATGACGATGTGGAACGTCTGATCGACGCCCGACGACCCGCTATGGCTTTTACTTTAGGCGGCATGGGATCGGCAAAGACCAACTTTTATAATGATGCATTCAAACGCGCCGGTTACGCTGAGGCTGCCGAGGAGGTTCAAGCCTTATGGGTGAGCGGCGATAAGGAAGCCGCGATTCGTGCGGTACCCGATGAAATGGTGCTTAAAACCAATCTGATTGGGACCCGAGACATGATTATTGATCGGATCAAGGCCTATGCTGCCGCCGGGGTTACAACCCTGCGCATTAGCACCTCCGGTCAAAATTGGCGAGAACGAACCGAGACCCTTGCAGAGGCCACAGACTTAATTCATTCGATTCAGTAATTCCCAGCCAAGGACTGGTCGCATTAGGTTAACTAAAAAGGAGCCGCTGTCATGCAACAATGTGCATTCTGTGAAGCCGACGTCATCACCCCGATGTATTACACAACGCCCGAGATTAAGGAACTGCACAAGCCCTATGCCGGTTTACCTAAAGAGGTGTATTGCAGTGCTGAGTGCAGTACCCGGCGCTTTGAGGCGTTATTACAACAAGCATCGTCCGCTGACACCTAAGACCGAATACGGAAAGACCCAGCCACCACTTAAAAACGACGGAGGCGCCATGAATCGCTGGCAAATCGGAGATGTGCGCATTACCCGCATTGTTGAAATGGAAGTTGTGGGCGGGACGCGATTCATTTTGCCGCAGGCAACGCCTGAGGCCGTTTCACCAATGCAATGGCTGGTGCCACATTTCGCAACGCCTGAGGGCAAACTCATTATGAGCGTGCACGCGCTCGTCATCGAAACGCCCGATCGACTGATGTTGGTTGATACCTGCATCGGTAACGATAAGGTTCGATCGATCCCGAATTGGCACCAACTGTCGTTACCCTTTTTAGAGGATTTGGCGAAGGCCGGTTATACACCCGAACAATTCGACACCATCATGTGTACCCATCTTCACGTTGACCACGTTGGTTGGAATACTCGCTTGATCGATGGCGCCTGGGTCCCCACCTTCAAAAATGCACGCTATCTCATTGGTAAAACAGAATACGAACATTGGCAAGCCGCAGACGCAAGCGACTTGAATGACGGCCTCTTCGAAGACTCGGTCCGACCCGTTATGGACGCCGGGCTGATGGACCTGGTTGCAGCCGATCATCAGGTGTCAAAGGAAGTCAGTTTCGTCTCAACACCTGGGCATACGCCAGGCCACGTGAGCATCTTAATCCGCTCAAAGGCGGAGCAGGCGCTTATTACCGGCGATTGCATCCACCACCCTTGCCAAATCGAACAAACCAAGTGGTCGAGCAGCGCAGACTTTGATGCTGATGCTGCGGTTGCGACCCGCGAAACGCTTCTAACCACTTACGCGGATCAGCCGACACTCATCATCGGCACCCACTTTGCCACCCCAACGGCCGGGTACCTGCGATCAACCGAAACCGGCCATTATCTGGATACGAACCTCGCGCAGCATACCTAGGCCCTTTCATGTATCATCGAGCCTCGAAATTAAGGCTTGCGAAACATGCTCGAGTACCCCTTCAACGATATTCCCGCCCCTGGCAAAACACTTGAAGTAGCGCCAGGCGTTTTCTGGCTGCGCATGCCGCTGCCGATGTCGCTGGATCACATCAATCTCTATCTGTTAGAAAGTGACACGGGTTGGACCGTGGTCGACACCGGCATCCGAGGCCAAGAAACCAAAGATCTATGGCTGACCATATTTGACAACTGTTTGAGCGGAAAACCCGTTGAGCAAATCATCTGCACCCACATGCACCCTGACCACACAGGGCAAACTGGGTTTATTTCAGACCACTTTCGGGTGCCCCTTTTGATGAGTTATGGCGAATATTATCAAGCGCGCATGATGCACTACTCGATGCAGGAAAAAGGCTCTTGGCACATGTCAGACTTTTTTCTGCGTGGCGGGATCTCCCAAGACCTCATGGATGCGATGAGCGAGGCCAGAAGCCAATTTGCACCGGAAGCCGATGATCTACCCATGCCGAAAAGCTATCAGCGTTTGCGCGACGGTGATCAGTTGCAGATCGGCGCGATCACCTGGGAAGTCATTGTCGGTAGTGGCCACTCCCCGGAGCATGTTTGCCTCTACTCTAAAACCAACCGACTCTTATTATCGGGCGATCAAATTCTGCCAATTATCACCAGTAATGTATCGGTGCACCCAACCGAACCCGAAGCGGACCCGATGACAGATTGGCTCACCTCACATCAAAAATTTAAAACTTTGATACCGGATGAAACGCTGATCCTGCCAGCACATAACAACCCGTTTTACGGCGTCAGCGAACGACTCGATGAGCTCACCGCCCATCACGAGCATCGGATGCAGATCGTTTTGGATGGCTGCAGGAGCCCAACCGTTGCGATTGAATTACTGCCAGACTTGTTCGAGCGAAAATTGGAAAACCATACGTTGTTTATGGCGCTGGGCGAAGGCATCGCCCACATCCATTGCCTAATGACCCGGGGACAAATCAAAAGAGAACTCGACGGCGCGGTTTATCGCTACACGACGCTGTAACCGGATGCGCCTGCTTTGAATCTGAAGGCACGACGTTCTGCCCTTTAAAAAGCCCTAGCGCGGAGCGACCGGGTGCCACCGAGTGTCCTAGCACGCCTCGTTCGGTGTCAAAGCAGAGTACCGGCCCGCAAGCGCTGTTAATTAAAGCGTTAGGACAAAACCCCTTCCGGCACCCTATCCTCGAAAAAGCAGGTGTCAATGCTGCGCCGTGTCGGCGTTCCGAATCGGCCCTTCGGCCACCCGATCGGAATGAGGGCAATGCTCGGCGTTTTAACCGGGTCCAATCCTAGAAACCGATCAATCGCCTCGCCATGGGCTCTGTGCGCCGTCGTCAAGGAGGCGCCCAACCCCACGGCGCGACAGGCCAGCAAAATATTCTGAATCGCTGGAAACAGCGCCTGACTTTGAGGTTGACCACGCCGGGTCCAACCCGCCACAAACAAATGCACCGGCGCCTCATGCAGGTGCTCGGCCAAATAAATGGCCGCCTTCATATTTCGCCGCTTGGCGTCTGGATAATCAGGATCACGAGCCGCCGCCACAGCGGGCCCAATGTACGCCCTGAACGTCTCGCGGTAGAGCGTTGCGATATACGCTCGGCGCTCAGAGTCCGTCACCGCAACAAATTGCCAAGGCTGACGATTGCCGCCGCTGGGCGCGAAGGTGCCCGCTTCACAAACTTTCCGAATTAATTCAATCGGCACGGGGTCGGGCTTCAAGCGCCGGATCGCGCGATTCGTGCGGATGCCCTCCAAGAGGGGCAAATCCTCACCCAAGGTCTCGACCGTCATGGGTAACGAAACCGGCCAATCGGCCCTGGAAACACAACGGGTGATTGCCCACCATCGGCGCCAACACTCGAGACCCCAAAGTAATAATTATCGATCACAATATTTTCTAGGGTATAGGCGTCAACATCTGCGACCCAGCGGGAATGCGTCCATTGCGGCGAGGTGGTCAGCCGCCAATGCACGCGGTATCCCACAGCGCCGGGCACCCGTTGCCAGCGCAAGGTGGTATCTGCTGACACCTGACCTTCGATTGCAACCGCCTCCGGCGGCGCCGGCGCACCCGCTAAGGCGGCAAGGCTCACCACATTCAGCGCGGTGACGCTCGCCGCATAATCGAAGTTAACGCCACTCACCACATCACCAAACGCCCGGGCATTCTCCTGACGCAGATCCTGATGCTGTCGATCATAGTGTTCGTTGGTTTCCATAATCCGAACCCCGGGAAAGCCGACTTCGTTAAACGGCCGATGATGCCCGCCTCGACCAAATCGATCCAGTCGGTAAATCATCATGACATCGAGGTTATCGAAATAACGATCTGCCAAATTATCAATATAGCGCGCGATATTGCGCGAGGGACTGTCCACCTCACCTCCGGTAAATCGCCGCAAGCGACGCTCGGCTTCGGTTTCAATTGCCCGTGTTCCTTCAGAAAAGACGCGCACACTGGTGTTGTCCACGACCCCATTGATGCCCGAAATATTGCCAATCATGTCATTATTGAGCACCGCTTCGATATACCAGCCTTCGGCCTTGGCCTGTTCGGCCAGAATTTTGCCACCAAAAAGCCCCTGTTCTTCGCCGGATAATCCAGCCAGTACGATACTTGCGGCGAAACGATGTTGACTCAACACCCGAGCGGCTTCTAACACACCGGCCATGCCAGAGGCATTATCGTTGGCGCCGGGCGAATCAGAAATGGCATCCATCGGGTCGCTCACTCTGGAGTCGATATCCCCGCTCATTAGCACGTAGCGATTGGGATCGGTCACGCCGCGCAAAATTGCAATCACGTTCACAACGTCCGTGGGCTCTGGAATTCGTGGTTCACCAGAAATACTGGCCCCCTTCACCTGAATTTCAAGACAACCCCCACAGGCCAGCGAAATCCGCCGAAATTCTGCTTCGATCCATCGCCTTGCGGCGCCAATGCCGCGCTCGTTTGACTCGGTATCACTTAGGGTGTGGCGCGTACCAAAACCCGCCAGCGTCGTGATGTCTTGTTCGATTCGGTGTGCCTGAACGGCCGCTTTTAACGCCAGCAGCTCGGTCTCAAGGGTTGTTGCTTGGCTCTGTGGGACCCAAAGGATTAGCAAGATCAAAACGTTTGGCAGCGCCGCTTTACACCAGGGCATCTTCATAGCGGCAATCCGCCAACAGCCTGGTTAATGCTGCCATCTTCGTTGTAGGCCCGCATTAACAGTTCCGCAATCCGCATTTGATGCACTTCATCGGCGCCATCGGCGAGCCGCGCCCAACGCGCCTGTTGCATCATCCCTGCGAGCGGCGTGTCGGTCGAATACCCCAGCGCGCCATGAACCTGCATGGCCCGGTCGATCACCCGCCAAAGGGTATTGGCCACATGGTGCTTGGCCATCGAGACCTCCTGCTTAAATTCAAGGCCCTGCTCGATTTTGTAGGCCGCATGCAGCACCATCAATTTTGAGGCATACAACTCCATCGCGGAATCCGACATCATCCATTGAATGCTCTGCTTTTCAGACAAATAACTGCCATGCGCAAACCGCTTCTGAGCACGGTCCACCAGCATTTCCAGCGCCATTTCAATTTGACCCAGCCAGCGCATGCAGTGCGCAAGACGCGCAGGCCCAAGCCGCACCTGCCCCAATTTATGCCCGCCGCCGCGCTCTCCCAAAAGATGCGTCTTCGGCACGCGCACATTGGTGTATTTAATCTCTGGATGATTGTGACGTCCGCCCATGGTTTCCACATCGCGAATGATTTCGAACCCAGGGGTGTTGGTTGGGACAATAAAGGCGGAATTACGCGCTTGCGGAATTTCCGCATCCGGATCCGTCCGCGCGATGACAATGGCGAAATCTGCGCCTTCTGCGCCCGACGTAAACCACTTGTGGCCGTTAATCACCCACTCATCGCCTTCCTCAACCGCTTTGGTTTGAATCAGCGTCGGATCTGAGCCGGCAACGTCGGGCTCCGTCATCGAAAAGCAGGAGCGCGCAGTGCCTTCCAGCAGGGGTTTTAAAAAGTGCTCGCGTTGATAATCTGTTGCGAAATGGTGAAGCGTGTGCATGTTGCCTTCATCCGGTGCCTGAGCATTAATAATGTAAGGCCCCATCGGGATCTTCGCCGCCTCTGCCGAAACCGCGGCCAATGCGGTCACACCCAAGCCCATTCCCCCAACCTCCTGGGGCATATGCGGCAACCAGAAGCCCTGGGCCTTGGCTGTTTGCCGTAAGGACTTGACCAGCGCCGACCAATCGGCGCGCTGCGCATCTTTATCCGCCTGGAGTGCCGCAAAGGCAGGCTTGACGGTGTCCTGCAGAAATCCGCGCATCATTAAGCGCGCGTCTTCGACCTCTTGGCTAAAGCTAAAATCAATTGGCATCCGGTTACTCCTCGTTCGGTTCGTTCTGGTTACCTACCCGGGATCAAAACCCCAGAGTGATGAACACATTGGCCCAACAGATCATCGTATACTTGTCGACCAAACCCTCAATCTCGAGTGTCACCCATTTAGACCCAAGCGATCAACCAGTCAGCACCCTTATGAAAGACATTGCCACCACTGCCGCTTTTCGCCAACTTGAGTCGGTTCTGCATCAAACCCTACCCAGCTGCAGGCTTGAACGCTCAGCCATCCCCTTGTGCCCAAGCGTTGAGCTCGCCTTATTGCAAACCGAACTGCCCCAGACCCCCTTACCGGACGAAGAGCTGCGACAAGTCTTGGCGTCGCCAGCTTATTGGTGTTTTTGTTGGGCCAGTGGCCAGGTGCTTGCCCAGTACTTGCTGGCCCATCCCGAGCGGGTCGCGGGTAAATCCGTCCTTGATTTTGGCGCGGGCTCGGGGGTTGTCGGGATCGCCGCCATGCTTGCTGGGGCACGCAAGGTCATAGCCGTTGATCTCGACCCGGCGGCCCTGGCCGCCTGCGCGGTGAATGCGGCAATCAACGGTGTGCAGCTCACAATGGTGCACAATCTGGACGCGGTTCAATCGCCGATTGACCTAATCATCGCCGCCGATGTGCTCTACGATCGCGACAACCTGCATTTTTTGGATTCGCTACCCACCTTAGCGACAGACGTTTTAATCGCTGATTCTCGAATCAAAAACTTCAACCATCCCCAGTATCGCTTGCTACAAACTCAGACCGCGACGACCTGGCCGGACCTGGAAGAACACCCAGAGTACAACCAGGTTCGGGTGTTCGAGCATACGCGTTGAACCTCTTGCACGCCGCCGTCACTCAGAGGCTCTGCAACAAAAAAGCGGAAAGAATTGGGGCTTAGCCAAGCACTAATTCCGCGATCGTTCGCATTTGATCCACATTCTTTGTGTTGACCAAGAGCGATGTCACCGGGGAGTCTCGCCAGGCGTCTAAGCGGTCACGGATCCGCTCAATCGGTCCGACCAAGGAAATCTCATCGGCGAAGCTCGACGGCACAGCTTGGAAGGCCTCATCTTTTTTACCCGCTAAAAACAAATCCTGAATCTGCCGAGCTTCTGCTTCGAACCCCATGCGGCCCATCAACTCGGTATGGAAATTTCGACTCTTTGCGCCCATACCGCCAATATACAGCGCGAGTCCGTGCTTCACAGGAATCAGGCCCTGCTCCACATCGTCGCAAATATTAACGGACAGGCCCTGCATGATTTCAAAATGTGGCGGGCGATTTTCAATCTGATCGGCGTAGACTTCCTGCCGATAGGGCGAGTAATACAGCGGCAGCCATCCATCGGCAATCTCGGCGGCCATCGTGACATTTTTTGGTCCTTCTGCGCCCAAGAAGATCGGCAGATCTGCCCGTAGGGGATGGGTAATCGGTTTGAGCGGTTTTCCCAATCCCCAGGCGCCGTCGCCCGTATAAGGCAAGGGATAATGCGCCCCAGCACTCGAAACGGGTGCTTCGCGTCGCAGCACCTGCCGGATAATATCCACATACTCTCGGGTTCGAGACAGGGGTTTTGCAAACGGCTGGCCGTACCAACCTTCAACCACTTGCGGCCCCGACACGCCCAGCCCCAAAATCATTCGGCCTTTAGAGAGATGATCAAGCGTTAACGCCGCCATGGCGGTGGCGGTTGGCGTCCGCGCTGACAACTGCGCAACCGCCGTACCCAGCCGGATTCGATCGGTGTGCGCCCCAATCCACGAAAGTGGCGTGAAAACGTCCGAGCCCCAGGCTTCTGCTGTAAAGATGGCGTCATAGCCTAAACGCTCAGCTTCTTGAGCCACCGAGACCATGCGCGGGTCCGGTCCGGCACCCCAGTATCCCAATTGCATCCCTAGTTTAAGATCTTTCATGCGTTAAACTCCGTAATAAATTCAATCCAATTGGCATCCTACCACGAGCCGGTACACCCTCGTCAGGCTGCGCATTTCCTGCATCGATCCGGCGTCGCTTCGGTTTGTGGGCAGCTTCAAAAAGAGCGTGGTTCGTACCGTTTTGTAATTTTTCACTTGGAATCGTAGCGACGGGGCCAGCGCGCTGGTATGCTTGCCCTCTTTTTTAAAGCATGCTTTTTTCAACGATGAGAGACTAGTTATGGCAGAAGACAAAGACAATCAAAAAACAGGGTCCGGCGGTATTATCGAGGAGAAGCTGTTTAAATCCCGATCCATCTCGGTTTTTGGTTCCGTTGATGAAAAACTCGCACGCACGGTCAGCCAGCAATTATTGGCCCTGTCTGCTGAAAGCGATGACCCAATCACCTTGTACATCAGTTCGCCCGGTGGTCATGTAGAATCCGGTGATGTGATCTACGATATGATCAAGTTCGTGAAACCCGTCGTTCGCGTCGTCGGCACCGGCTGGGTCGCCAGTGCGGCAACCAACATTTATCTTGCGGCCAAAAAAGAAAATCGCTTCTCCTTGCCGAACACTCGATATCTGGTGCACCAGCCCTCTGGCGGTTCAAGAGGCAACGCCACCGATATCAAGATTCAAATGGAAGAGATTCTTAAGACCAAAGAGCGGATCAACAAGATCATCTCCGATGAGACCGGCCGACCGCTTGAACAGGTTGAAAAAGACACCGACCGAGATTACTGGATGAGCGTCGATGAGGCCATCGAATACGGCATCGTCAATCGAGTGATCCACTCCATCGGCGAGTTGGCCTAGCCCAACGCGGCGGCGCCTAGACCGGCGCTTGCTGGCCGGCTAGCGCCTTCGGGGTTGTGAGGCGATAGTAGCAATAGCCGCCAAAAGCGCCGGCAACGCCCTGCATTACGAGCCCCATAATGCTCCGGGTTGGTGCGATCCCAGAAATTCCAAACACTTGCTTTATAATCAAATGGATCGCAACCAGGGCGACAAATCCCCCCAATACGAAGCCTAAGCGTCGCAGATTTGGGTAGCGCTTGATCACTAAAGCCGCGACCGGTAGCGCAATCAAAAACGACACACTGATAATGGGCAAATACAACCCAGTCATACTCAGCACATCATGCTGAGCGGATTCAAGGCGTTGGCTTAGCGTCACTTCAAATCCCATGCCCACAACAGCGGCAATATTGCCTTGGGAGATCGCGATACATCCGATCAAATACGCCGTGAGTACTGCTGCCACATAACCCAGAATAATTCGCATAACCTTCGATCCTTCACCTTGGTTCTTAGCGTCTAAGTGTAACGCAATCAGGGCGATTTGTTGCCTAGCTCGCAGAAGCTCAAAACCCGCTGAGCTGATATACTGACCGTCGGTTTATCTCGAATCTATTAGGAGTGTTATGACTCGCTTTATCTTGATTGCTCTCGTCCTCGTATTGTCCGCGCCGATCAACGCGGAATACACCACCCGGGTTATCGCTGAAGACTTGGCCTTTCCTTGGTCCATGGCGTTTATCGACAACGACACCTTCATTGTTGCAACCCGATCCGGCACCTTAGAGCAACTGAGCCTATCCAGCTCAGAAAGAAAGACCTTGCAAGGCGGGCCAGAGACCTATGTTGAAAGCCAAGGCGGTTACTTTGATTTTATTCTGGATCCCGATTTTCTCAGCAACCGACTCGTTTATCTTGCCCTGGCTGACGGCCCTGCTGAGACCAATGCGACCGCCATCTACCGAGCGGTTTTAGGCGAGGATGGACTCACCGAGGTGACCAAAATTTTCCGAGCCTCACCCAGCAAGGATACGCCGGCCCACTACGGTGGAAAATTAGCATTTCTAGCCGATGGCACCTTGCTACTGACAACCGGCGATGGTTTCGAATATCGAGAAGCCGCTCAGGACCCCTTTAACCAAATGGGGAAAGTGCTTAGGTTAAAAACCGATGGTTCCGCGCCGGCAAACAATCCTTTTGCCGATGGCAAAAATGGCGACCCTTATGTTTACAGCTACGGCCATCGAAGCCCCCAGGGGCTAGCGGTTTCCGCAACCGGCCAAATTTGGCTCCATGAGCACGGCCCCCAGGGTGGTGATGAACTGAATCATATTCGGGGCGGCAACAATTACGGGTGGCCTGCGACGTCCTTTGGGATCAATTACTCCGGCGCGCGCGTTACGCCTTTGACCTCCGCCGAGGGGGTCACGCCACCCGTGACCTACTGGACACCCAGCATCGCACCTTCGCATCTGCTGATTTATCAGGGCGCCTTGTTTGAGACTTGGCAAGGCAGTTTTTTAGTGAGCACCCTGGTTGATCAGGACGTGAAGCGTCTAACCTTGGATGAGAGCAGCGTGACAGACTCTGAATCCTTATTCAGCGAACTTGGCGCACGCATTCGCGGCGTCCACGAAGGGCCCGATGGCGCTATTTACCTGCTCACCGACAGTGACCCCGGGTCCGTGATCGAAGTCCGACCCAAAACTGAGGAAACCGCGTCCAAGTCATAACGGTTGCGTGTTTCCCGGGAAGGTTAAGGAAAATTTACGCCGATCGGCGCCCAAGTCTCTGGATGACCCCGGTAGCCCGGCAAAACCCCTTCTAAACGCGTGGGTTGAACACGAATAAGCTGATAATCATCGGGAAATTTGGGATACAGCTTGTTCGAATCCTGAGCGCGCCGCAGGCTTTTTTTGGTGGCTACATCGGAGACGAGGGTCGCCTGCCCCATCAGCGAGACGTAACTCTTCAGCTCGTTACTGTAATAATGCAGCGTTACCTTCGGGCGCTGGCCGATCTCCGCGACCTTTCTACTGCTGGGTCGGGTGGCAATCCAGACCACCCAGTCAGGGTCCGGCGCAAAGGCATCCACCGTGCGGGCTTTGGGTTGCCCGTTTTGATCAATGGTGATGAGCGTGGCAAAAGCGGTTTCCTGAACCACTTGGCGGGCAGCTTGAAGCACGGTCGTTGCGTTTACCGTACCCGTGGGATCTGAAGCATTGGCGGATAGGCTCAAACTCAGGACGCCAAGCAAGAGCCACCCTAAGGCGTTTAACCGATAACAATTGCATTCTGCGGCGAATTTCACCATCCATAATGCCCATCGAACGAGTTGATCATGCTGTTTCAGGCGTTCTAATTCTGGCCTTCAAATTCTGGCCTTCTAATTCAAGCCTTCTAATTCAAGCCTTCTAATTCAAGCCTTCTAATTCAAGCCTTCAAAGATTGGCAGCTTCCATTATCCGAGGACTTTTCGGTTCTGGCCCAACCCGAACGCCGTGCCGGTGCCAAGCACTCATTTGACGCCGATCCTATTATCCAGCGCGATCAGCCGCCAGCCCCGCCGCACGTTTCGGCGATGCCTATGGATGAAACCAAGCGCTATTAAACAGGCCGACAACCAGCAAAGCGATCGCCTTACAGGGGCGCCTGATAACGGTTTAATGCCCTGAAAGCACACAATCAGAGCAGGCATGAGCCTTGGGACAATGATCAATTTGAAGCGTAATGGCTTAGGTAAGCACCAAAGCAATCACAATCAGCGCAACGGTTAGAAGCCCGAAGCCCACCATGGTGAGTGCTAGCGACCGAACGGTCTTTCGATCACTGTCTGCAGCTTCTTCGATACTCAAACTCATCTTACCTTCCACAACTGTTTTAAGAATGCTCAATGTACCCGATGAGAACCATCAGTCAAGCCATCGGCGGCCCGATTTTTGTTTTGTTCGATCTGAGCCGATCGCGGATTCTGGCGTCTTATCCTGCGCCAAAATCGTCATCGACTATCGCATTCAAACCCTTTTAGCCGCCGCGTCTGAATCGATGATAACGAGCAAGCCACGGCAAAGCCCAGTTGGGCTTATGCGCCTTTTGCCAAACGCCCGCCACAAATTTGTTCATTTCCGTCCAGGTTGGGTAAATGTGAATCGTGCCCATGATCTTTTTTAGACCCAGACCATATTTCATGGCCAAGACAAATTCCGCAATCGACTCCCCGGCATGCGCGCTCACAATGGTCACCCCAAGGATTCGATCACTGCCGGGTTTCGTCAACACTTTAACAAAGCCCGCTGGCAGGGCTTCGGTTTTCGCACGATCGAGTTCGGCAACGTCAAAGCGCGCGCATTCAAACGCGATGCCGGCGGCCTCGGCTTCGGACTCGCTCAAGCCAACGCGCGCGACTTCCGGACTCGTAAACGTGCACCAGGGAATGACCCGATAATCCACTTTGAACTTTTTGAAGGTGCCGAAAAGTGCATTGACCGCGGCATACCAGGCCATATGCGAGGCCGTGTGGGTAAATTGGTAGCGACCCGCCACATCCCCTACTGCAAAAATATTGGGGTAATTGGTCTGCAAGTACTCGTTCACCTGAATCTGACCATTTTCGGTCAAATCAATGTTCAGCGCTTCGAGCCCAAAACCATCCACTCGCGGCTTCCGACCCGCAGCAAACAAGACCGCATCGCATTCAACGTCTGTGCTTGATTCAGAATCGGTAACCGCCTCAACCCGCAGCATGAGCGCATCACCCGAACTCGCGGAGGCCAAACGGGTGTTGACCAGCAATCGAACGCCCTCGTTAGAGAGTACGCCCGCCATGAGCTCACTGACCTCAGCATCCTCTTTCATCATGATCCTTGGCATCATCTCAACCACTGTGACCGCACAACCGAGCCGCGCAAACGACTGAGCCAGCTCTAAGCCAATGGGACCGCCACCAATCACAGCAAGCCGTTTGGGCAGGGTCTCAAGTTGCCAAATGGTTTCCGAGGTATAACACCGGCTTGCATCCAAACCCTCGATATGAGGCATCACCGGCGCCGCACCCGAGGCCACAATTATTGACCGCCCCGTAATCCGCTCACCATTGACCTCGACTTCATAGGGCGAACGCAGCACCCCTTTTCCCAGCCGGACATCCACGCCAAATTCTCTATAACGCTCTGGTGAATCGTTGGGTTTAATCGAATCGATCACCGACTGAACCCGTTTCATAATGACTTGGAAATCAATTTTGGGGTCCTCGGCCGTCACCCCAAGATCAGCGCTGTGCCTAAGCCCGGCCGCCATGCTCGCACTGCGAATCAATGCTTTACTCGGCACGCAACCGGTATTGAGGCAATCCCCACCCATTTCTCCGGCTTCAATTAACGTGACTTTCGCCTCAACCAGCGAGCCGATCAAGGCGGCCACCAAGCCGCCGGAGCCGGCACCAATCACGATTAAATCGCGATCAAACACCTTTGGCTTTTGAAACGCGCGATCGCGGCGCCACTGCTCAAGGCGGTGCGTTACGGCCTTCATCAACCACGGTAGCAGCGCGAGCAGCAGCAGCGACACCAACAATTCTGGGGAAAGAATACCGGCGGGGCTTTGCAGATCCGACAGCTGTTTGCCTGCATTCACGTAGATGAGCGTGCCTGGCAACATGCCCAACTGGGACACCCAATAAAATCGTCTCGCTGAGATGCGAGTTAATCCCATTACAAGGTTAATCACGAAAAAGGGCACCGCTGGAACGAGCCGTAAGGTGAGCAAGTAGCGGGCACCATCGGCCTTCATACCCGCATTCACCAGCGCCATAGCCTCTGAAAACTTCACAGCAATCAGGTCTCGGAACAAGAATCGAGCAGCCAGCATCGCCAAGGTTGCGCCGATACTGGCCGCAAAAGACACTAAGATCAGGCCCTGCCACAATCCAAACAATCCGCCGGCGAGCAGCGTTAATACAGCGGCGCCCGGTAACGATAGGGCCGTGACCATAATGTAAAGTATCGCAAAGCCAAAAAAGCTCAAAACCGGCGCGTCTGTCACCATTGCTAGGAGCGTTTGTTGGGCTGATTTAATTGCCGTAAACGTCAAGTACTCGGCGCCACCGTACCCAAAGAACAACAGCACGATCAGAATGAGCACTAGGGCGAGAGCAACTTTTAAGCGGGACATATCGATTACTTTTTTAACACAGGCGCCGTCTATTCTACGCCATCCAGATCGATAGGCCGATGCCTTGCAGAACCCCAGCGCAAAAACAAATCCTGGCGCACCGACGGGTCTGGGACCAGGCCTTCGGCGCGACCATCAACCAGGCCAGCCGCGAAGACTTGAGCACCGCCTGCCCGCCTTTTCTTGCTAGACTCAGTCATTTTCGGAGCCCGCCTATGTCTGAGCCGTTTTATCCGCCAAACGCGATTGCCTGGCAAACCTTGAGCGCCCTGGCAGGACAAGCACCAAGCGTCCAAACTGCCATGTACGACGATGAATGGCAGCGCAAAGCGCATTTGAAGCTACATGCCCTTACGCTTAATGTGTCTCATCACAGAATCAACACACCTATTTTTGAGGCCTTGCTCGCGCTTCTTAAAGCGTCGCCCTTTGCCAAACTTCAGGCGGGCCTGTTTTCTGGTGAGGCCATCAATCTAACGGAACATCGCGCGGTGGGTCACACTAGGATCCGCACACCGGAATTTATTCGCACAGACCCGACTCTGAACGGTATTCGAGCCTTTACGCAGGCGATTCACTCTGGCGCGATAAGCGGCGCCACCCACCGTCCTTTTGAACACATCGTCAACATAGGTATCGGCGGCTCTGACCTCGGCCCCAAAATGGTCTGTCAGGCCCTGGATCACCCAGAAACGAGCCGATTAACCTGTCATTTTGTCGCCAATGTCGACGGCGCTGAGATTAATACGGTTCTTGGGCGCTGCGATCCGGAGACAACCCTTATTGTCATCGCAAGCAAGACCTTTACAACCCAAGAAACCTTAATCAATGCGCGGACCGCGCGGGCTTGGCTGCAGGCAAGTCTGCCCGACGGACCGGAGCGGGCTCAGCATCTGGTTGCGTTGACGACCGCTGCAACAAAGGCGGTCGATTTTGGGGTTGCTCCAGATCAAATTTTTGCCTTTGACGAAGACATCGGCGGCCGTTATTCCTTGTGGTCAAGTATCGGTTTGACCATCGCCCTGCAATCCGGATTTGAAACGTTTGAGGCGCTACTGCTCGGCGGTCATACGATGGATCAACATTTTTTTGATGCGCCGCCTGCGCAAAACTTACCCGTCATGCTGGCCCTAATGTCGGTCTGGTATGGCAATTTTTTGGGCGCCCAATCCCAAGCGGTGATTCCCTATTGCGAGCGCCTCAGCCTTCTTCCAGCATTTTTGCAACAACTCGATATGGAGAGCCTCGGCAAAAGCACGACCCGAGAAGGCCGCTCAACCGATTATCAAACGGGTCTCATCACTTGGGGTCAAACCGGAACCAATGGTCAGCACGCTTTTTTCCAGCTGCTCCATCAAGGCACTCACCTGGTCCCGCTCGATTTCATCGGCTTTGGCGAGGATTCCTTGTCATCAGAACCAGCGCACCGCGCATTGCGTCTTAATCTGGCAGCCCAGGTAACGGCCCTTGCACAGGGGCAATCTGGCGCGGACCCACACCGAGACTATGCTGGCAACAAGCCCAGCACGGTCATCATGATGGATGCGCTGACGCCTTTTAATTTGGGCATGCTGATTGCGCTCTATGAACACAAAGTGTTTACCTGTAGCGCGATCTGGAACATCAATGCCTTTGATCAATGGGGCGTGGAGCTGGGTAAAGCCCTAGCGAATGCTTTCGATCGCGGCGACCTTGAGCCACCGCCAGTCACCCGGGCCCTGCTGGATCAAGTTCAGCTAACGCACCCTCAGCAGGACCCGTGACCCGTCTGTATCGGCGTGTCGTTGCTGGCAAGACCTATGAGGTTCGCACAGCAGGCGGTTCTGTTCGGCTTTATACCAACGGCGCCTTTCATAGCCAATGGCACCCCAAACACATCTTTCAGGGCGCCGTTTGGGACTTACTGAGCCTTCCGGCACTCTTACGAGCCGAGCCGCCCAAAACAATCCTTGCTTTGGGTGTTGGCGGCGGCACCGCTTTGCATCAGTTATACCAGCTTGAACCCTGGCGGCGCGCCATCGGCATTGACATCGACGGCGAACATCTGCGTTTAGCCAAACGGTTCTTTAAGCTTCAATACCCAGGACTGACCTTGCGTCAGGACAATGCGATCGCCTGGATCGCCAAGCATCAAGCGGCCTTTGACTATTTGATCGATGACCTCTACCTAGACGGCACCCAAGACCCCGAGCGACCCGAGGCGATCGGCAAGACTTGGTTAACAGACCTGTTTAATCGAACAACCGACAACGGCGTGCTCATTCAAAACCATCTGGACGTGCAGCATGCTCGCGCGTGCTTTAAAACCAATCGGGCTTGGTTCAAATCTAGGTTCAGCCGAGTGCTCTTGCTCACTTCAAGCACCTACACCAATGGCGTTTTAGCGGCCTATCGTGGTCGAGTCGATGTCCAGCAGCTTGATCTGCGATTTAAGCTCGGCCTAAAGTCTCGCGGCTTACCAACGGCGGGTCTGAGCCGGATTACCGCGCGCGTCTTGCAGTAAGGTTGACTTCGGCGCAGATGGAAAAGCCAAACGACTGCCCAGCCACTAAGGCGCACCGGATCGAACGATCGGTTGACCCCCGCGCTTTAAGCCTTGCAAACGCCCCGCATCATACTTGTCCCAGAGCACACGTTTGGCGCGATTCTTGCCATCGATCAAGCCAAAATGATTTTCGGAGCCGCCTGGATTCTTAGCATCTTTCCACGGCTCGTCAAATGCTTCAAACAAAACCAGAACAATCCCGGCTGCCCGGGCCCACGCGGTCATCAATTCAAAATACAGTTGTTGTTGGCGCTCCCCGGCGGCATTCGACCCGTCCGGGCCATAAAATCGGTTGTCCCTGCTTGCCCAGCCCGTCTCCCCGATATGAATGGCCTTGCCTGGATCAACGCGCCAGACATAGTGTTTCGTGCTCGCGTATTGATCTTGTGCATAGGCTGCCGCTCGGGCCATTGCGGCCGAAACATCAGCTTGCGTATCCCTGGTGCTCGGCACGTCCGAGTGTTGATTCCAGAAGGCTGGATTATAATGCGTGTCATGAAAGGGATAGGTGTGCATCGACACAAAGTCGACCGCCAAAATTAACGCGTCCAGTGTCGGCGTCTGATAGCTCGCCTCACCCCCGCCCCAAGATGCGAAATTATCTGAGCTGGTCACCCAAATCCCGGATTCGATTTCGCCTGCTTGCTTGAGTGCTTGAAAATGCTGCACCCACTTCAAAACAACCTTGGGTTGCACATAGTAGGCAGCGGCCCAACGCACCATCGCCTCGTTGCCGACCGCGATGACTTTGACAATATTGGAATACGCTTTGGCAAATTCAACTGCTGCGTCCACCTCGCGCTGATTGGCCAAGAGATCCTCTTCGTCGTGGTTGGGTGTATCGGTCCAGGCGCCGGCACAATCTATCCAAACGCCTAGCATGACATACATCTCAAAGGTTGGGTCTTCCGCCTGTAGTGCTTCAATGGCTAAAAAGATGCGACGGGTCTCGTCAAACTGCTGGGTATTGTAGGTTCGAATCATTTTGAACCCGAGGCCAGCCAAAATTCTTAAATCTTCTTTAATGTCTTCAACAGTGGGTACCACGGCGCGGGTCGCCGACCGATAGCCGCCATACGCAATCGCTTGCAACTGGCCGCCGCCAAATAATTCGGCGGCCGATGGGGTTTGGGGCTGTTCGCGCTTGGTGTCTACTCGCGAACCACCCTCGCAACCTGCAACCAAAAGCACCATCGCCAACAAAATGCCTAACAACCGGACGCGCGGTTTTTTGACAGCGCAATTAATTTTCATGATCACCCCTTTTATAACCCTGCTATGTCTTAATCCTCATCGCAGCTAACCGATTGCGGTAACAAAATGCACGCGCGGCATCGCCAAAACCTGGCGCCCTACCTTCGTCACGAACCGCAGTTACCCCTTGTAATCTCCCATCCCACGTTCCGGCGCTGGATAGACCACGGCCCAAATCAGCAACAGCACTAAGGCGACCATGCACAGGTGAACAGGCAAAAGATAACTACCGGAGCCATCCAAACCGAGACTGAACGCGGCCGGTCCAATGGCGCTGGCTGAGACCGTGAGCGCGGTGTTTAAGCCGCTGACTTCGCCCAAATGCTTGGTACCGAAATAGCGCACAAACGCTAAATTAGAGAGCACCCCCCAAAGCCCGCCACCTGCACCAAATCCAAGTGCCAATAACCAATAACCCCAATCATTCGCCAAATGTGCAAGCCCAAAGGCGCCGAATAAAAAACTGAGCAACATCAATATTAAAAAGGGTTTCAGGGGATTCCGGTCAGCCAAATAACCGGCGAGCAGATTCACGATCGTTGAGCAAATGGCCGAGGGTAAAAAGTAAGAGAACGCTTCCACCGAACTACGACCGACCTGATCAAAGATCGATACAATATGAAACGTGAGCGCCGTTCCGAACAGTGCATGAATTGACAAACTTGCCGCATAGAGCCAAAACACGGGCCGCCGCCGGGCCTGAGCTAGCGTCATGCCTGAAAGCTGCGGGTCTAAAGTTTCTCCACTTGCTGCACCTTTTTCACGCGTCACCTTTAGCGGCGTTTGCGGTCTCGGCCGATTGCGAACAAAAAGCCAAGCGGCGCAGCCGAACAAGAAAAGCCCAGCCGCCATCACCCAAAGCGACCCACGCCAGCCGAAGTCATGGATCAAAACCGCAATCCCGAGCGGCGCCAGTGCAAAGCCAAACGAGACAAACACGCCTCGCAAACCACTCACCAGGCCGCGACGTTTCACAAACCAAATCAGGAGGATGTTGCGCGACGCACTGGTCAAAACGCCTTGACCCAAAAACCGCACCCCAAAGTAACCCAGCAGCATGAGCAGCCAGGCCCACGCGACCGACCCAGACAACAGCGCCAACACGCGGTCAACTTGACTGATGTAGATCAGCACCAGGGCCAGTAGCACGCTGGACGCTGCGATCATGATGCGTCCGCCGTACTGATCAAACCATCGCCCGGCGCGGGGCAAACATACTGCAGACAAGAGTGTACCGACTAAATAGGCAAGCGAGAGCTGGGTCCGGGTGAGGCCTAGGGCCTCGATAAAGTAGTCGGTGTAGACCCCCATCCCCATGGTTTGACCCGGCACACTGAACAAAAAACCGAGGGTTGAGAACAACCAGATCACCCAGGCATAGTTTATGGCTTGTCGCCTTGGTTGGGCCTGATCAGGCGTTGCAGCCACCGAATAGTTCCTTTTCATTCTCCCGCGCATCATACGTGAGGCCATTAACCCTGGCCAGCAAGCGGTACCCGGGTGTGGCATACTTTGGTCGTTGACTGGAAGACCACATGAAAAACGTTTTATTCATTACTGCGGATCAATGGCGCGGCGCCTGCCTTTCAAGCTTGGGGCATACCGTGCAAACACCCCATTTAGATGCACTGGCGGCTTCCGGTGTTTTGTTCAAACGCCACTATGCCAACGCCGTGCCCTGCGGGCCCTCCAGAGCCAGCTTGCATACCGGCATGTATCTTCAAAATCATCGCTCGGGCACCAATGGTACGCCGCTCGATGCGCGATTCACCAACTGGGCAAAGGAAGTTCGAGCCAGTGGCGGCGACCCCGTTTTGTTTGGTTACACCGATACCGCCAATGACCCAAGACAATTTGCGCCGGATGATCCGATCTTGTCCTCCTATGAAGGCCCCTTGCCCGGAATCCGGCCGATACTGCAAATGGGCACCTATCCGGATGCTTGGGCGAATTGGCTTAAAACCCTCGGCTACGACGTTCCGGAGCCGAATTGGCAACTCTACACCGAGAAAAACAGCCCCATCGAGTATGAAGACGGTTTAGCGCATCCTGCGGCGCTAAAAATTCCCGTGCATCACCATGACACCCGCTTTATGGTTGACTCGGTGATGGATTATATTGCTTCAACCGACGACGCCTTTTGTGTCCATCTGTCTTTGCTGCGACCGCACCCGCCTTGGGTTGCGCCCGAGCCTTATAACCGATTGTATGATCCTGCCGCGCTCACAGATTTTATCCGAGCAGAATCGCGCCAAATCGAAGCCGAGCAGCACCCGTTTCTGGCGGAGATGCTGGCAACCAAGCACTACAGTGCCCCAGCGGATCAGGCCAAACTCACGCGGCTCAAAAGCAGCTATTTTGGCCTCATGACCGACGTTGATGCCAATTTAGGACGCTTATTTGATTTTTTAAAAACCAATGGTCACTGGGACAACACCTTAATCATCTTCACCTCGGACCATGGCGAACAAATGGGAGACCATCATTTGCTGGGCAAGCTGGGTTATTTCGATGCTTCCTATCATATCCCGCTGATCATTCGAGACCCCGAATTTGATCCCCGACACCGCGCCAGTGCACAGATCGATCACTTCACCGAAAATGTCGACATCATGCCGACAATCCTCGATTGGCTTGATCTTGAATGCCCAGTGCAATGTGACGGCCAATCGCTTCGTCCGCTCATTCATACCGGCGCACCCAGCGGCCCCTGGCGCGAGGAAGCGCATTGGGAATATGACTTCCGAAATATTCCTGCGGGCGAGGCCTTAGAACAACGTCTTGGACTCACGCCGCACCAATGCAGCCTTAATGTCATCCGCAGCACTCGGTACAAGTACGTTCACTTCACTAATTTGCCAGCGTTGTTTTTTGATTTGAAGACGGACCCCGATGAGCTTAACAACCTAATTGACCACCCAGATTATCAACCGCTCGTCTTGGCCTTTGCGCAAAAAATGCTGTCTTGGCGTATGAACCATGACGAGCAGACCCTAACGCACCTTGCGCTCACCGATGACGGCATCGTGAGCCGGCCATCACCGCGTTACGCGCCCCTTCGTTCAACCTCTTAGGATAGACAGATGAGCACCCAACATCGAAACGACATCTACGGCACGGCCGATCAACCCGACCAAATCGAGACGCCAGCAATTCCTGCTGCCACGGTCATCTTGTTACGAGATAGTGATCGAGGCGTTGAAACGCTTATGCTACATCGAACCTCCAAGGTGCATTTTGGCGGTATGTGGGTCTTTCCCGGTGGCCGCATCGACCCAGAGGATTATCCTGAGAGCAAAGACGTGAATATCGCAGCACAACAAGCCGCCGTAAGAGAAACCTTCGAGGAAACCGGTATCACCATTGGCAGGGATGCTTTTGCCTGGTTTGCGCATTGGACGCCCCCGGCGGGTACACCACGTCGGTATGCGACCTGGTTTTTTGCCTGCATTTTAAAAACCGATCAAGTTATTGCCGTTGATGGCTTTGAGATTCAAAACCACGAGTGGATTAAGCCGGCTGAGGCCCTCACCCGCCACGCCGCCGGCGAGATTGATCTTGCGCCGCCCACCTGGATTACCTTGCATCAATTGGCGCTGCACGAGCCCACAACGGCACTTTGGCAAGTTCTCAAGGATCAACCCGTCCGGGTTTACGAAACGAGAATTCGCAAGGACAGAGACGACCGACGGATTGCGCTGTGGGCTGAGGATGCGGCCTACGCGGGTGGCGAGGTCGACCAGGCTGGGCCCCGCCACCGTTTGGTGCTCGACCCTAGTGGCTTTATTTTTGAAAATACTGCGCTGCGTTACTAGTGCGGGCACGCAACATCACAGTCCCGCCATCAGTGATTCACCCGAACCGTGAAACTCAGCGCCACAACGGGTTGATGGGCTTTGCACGATGACGTTTTCCTGGCTTCCTGGCCAATCTGGGCTTAACTTGCGGCAGGACTTGCTGGATCCAGCAGCCCTCGCTGCGAGGGCCTACGCGAACACCTTAGACGCGCGAAGCGTTTATCCGGATCAGAGCGCGCTTGCCGCCTTATCCGTTTTTGACGAACCCCTGCCAGAGCTTCCCTGTGACCCGCGCATCGTCCTAGACACGCTTGCAACTCACGGCGGTCCCGCGACCACCGCCTCCAGCGGCCCAAACTACTATGGCTTTGTGACCGGCGGCAGTCTGCCCATTGCCCTCGCCGCGCGATGGCTTGGGGACGCCTGGGATCAAAACAGCGCACTTGGGCGGATGTCACCCATCGCGGCACAACTTGAGCAAACGGTGGAACATTGGGTTACGGACCTACTCGGCTTACCGGAGGAAACCATCATGGGCCTTGTGAGCGGCTCGTCCATCGCTGGCTTATCAGCATTGGCCGCTGCCCGCAGTCATCTTTATGCCAAGGCCCAGTGGCCCTTCGCGGAAAAAGGCCTTCAAGGCGCGCCACCCATCCATATCTACGGGCCGAACAGCTTGCATGGTTCGATCAACAAAGCCTTAAGCATCCTAGGCTTTGGCGCCAATCAAATGCATTGGCTCGCAACCGATTCCGAGGGGCGACTGTTAGCATCAGCACTGCCAAAGCTTGCGCCCAATTCTATTGTGATCCTGCAGGCGGGCCAGGTCTGTACCGGTGCGTTTGATGACTTCGCAAGCATCATTCCAAGGGTGAAGGCGCAGGGCGCTTGGGTTCATATCGACGGCGCCTTTGGACTCTGGGCCGCAGCGTGTGATCGCACCCGTCACCTCATGGCCGGCGCAGGCCAAGCCGACTCTTGGTCCGTCGATGCCCATAAAACGCTTAACGTACCCTACGACTGTGGTCTTGTACTGTGCCGACATCCTAGCGCCTTGAAGTCGGCCTTAACCGCGAGCGGGAGCTATCTTGATCGCGACAGCACGCGCAATGGCATGGAGATGACCCCAGAGATGTCTCGGCGCGCCCGATCCGTTGAGCTTTGGGCCGCCTTAAAGTTTCTAGGCCGCTCAGGGGTTGCCGGTTTAATCGGTCATTTTTGTACCCTTGCCGATCAATTACGCGAGCACCTTCGCGATGGGCCCTATACCCTCATCAACGCGGGCGGCTTCAATCAGGTGCTTGTTGCCTTAGCGGAAGATGCTCAAACCAACGCTGCTTTGCAGTGCTTGCAACGCGCTGGCAAGGTTTGGATGAGCGGGGCGACCTGGCAGGGGCGCGCCGTAATTCGCATCAGTATCAGTAACTGGCAAACCACCGATGCGCACATCGATCTGCTGGCAGCCGAAATGCAGCGTGCGGCCCGAGCCGTTCAACCAACACCGCCCGCGTCGCCTTAAGCCCGGACACAACCCAGAATCCAAGCCTTCAATAATTCATGGAAACTCTCGGGTTGTTCGAACGCGAGCCAGTGCCCGCAGTTGGCCACGAGCTCGAAGTGCACCAAAGGATTTTCTGCAAAGAACAGCGCTGATTTACTCGCGACATCCGGCAGCGCGGGACCATCCTGGTCGCCATAAATAACTTGCACAGGCTGTTGCAATTGCCGCACAGCGTCGAGCACCATTCGGTTCTTGGCAAACTTTGGACTGTTGAACCGTGCCTGGGCCGTATTCAGAACTTGCACCTTCAATGCCAAAGCATCAATTTTAGCCGGGTCTGAAATCATCAAGTGATGCAGGTTGCTGCGATGTAACGCGGCCAGATCAGCGGCACTCATTCCAGGAAGCCTTCGTTGTAACGGCTTCATTCCGCCCTTTCTTGAGACGTCTCCAATCGATGCGGGACCAATTAGGGTTAGACTTTTAACCGCGTCGCCGAGTTGCAAGGCGGCCTGGGAGGAGACGGCGCACCCCCACGAAAACGCAACGAGGTGGTATTGTTGAAGTGATTTAAGGCCGCGACAGCCCGCAACCAAAGCCGCAACGGCATCTTCTGCCGTGTAGCCAGCGGGCAAGGCGTCCGACGCTCCAAGTCCCGGTAAATCGACCGCCCAAACCTGGTAGTGTTGCGTCAGCGCCTCAATGTTAGCAACCCAATGCAGCCAAGACCCCGAGCCCCCGTGTACCAAAAGCAGGGTTTCACCGCCCTTAGGCCCCGCCCAATAGCGAAACTGCAGCGCGCCAAACTCACAAGCAATCCGCTCAACCCGCGAGGCTTTGGTCAGCCGAGCAATCAGCAGCTCAGGGGGTTCAACCATGGTTAACCGTCATCCGGCCGCGCAAACTCCGCCGCCAGCGCCCCCATCCGAAGCTCGCCCGCTTTGGTTTGCAAGCCTTGCGCTAAAGCACGGCGCATGTTGTCCTGGGCGCCGCTGGTACGCAGGGTTTGTTGAAACAAATAGGCCTCTTCTAGCAGGCCATCCTCAATCGGCAGCTCAGCATTATTGATAGAGGCTTTGCAAAGCGCGATCGCCTCGCCCGGCCAACCGGCAATCCGAAAAGCGAGGTTGTCCACGAAGTCGCTCATCGCGTCGGATGTATCGAAAATTCGATTCAAATAGCCCCAGCGCTCACAGGTCTCAGCATCAATATCATCGCCGCCTAAACAAATTTCAAGCGCCCTGCCCCGCCCGACAAGCCGTGGTAAGCGTTGGGTGCCAGAGCCCCCCGGTAAAATGCCCAGTGGCACCTCCATCTGATTAATGATCGTTTTATGCCGGACGCCAAAGCGCATATCGCAGGAGGCCGCAAACTCGTTGCCACCGCCGCCAGCGCGCCCCGCCATCTTAACGATCGTCGCCTTCGGCATGGTTCGTACTCGCTCGCACATCAGGTGAAAGGGCGATAAGGTTTCAGCCTTCACCGCTGGCGTATCACTCGGAAAGGTTAAGATGGCGTTGACATCAAAATGCGCTATGAAAAAGTCCGGATCTGCGCTCTGAAAGACCACCACTCGAATACTATCATCCCCTTCAAGCTGTTCGGTCACTGCGACAAGTTCTTGATACAGCCTCGGGGTCATCACATTAACGGGTGGGTTATCGATGGTGACGAAACAAACCCCGTCCTGCTGGGTCAGCTTTAGCGTTTCAAATGCAGCCATAGGATTCTCCTTTTCCAACCGATCATGCCATACTTGCTGTCTATTTTGGGACCTAACCAACCTTCTAAGGGCAGTGGATTATGCGAAACCTTTTGACCGTTTGTGCCTTAACCCTGCTATCCAATCTGGCTTTGGCTGCCCCGCCCCTCAATATTCTATTAACCAATGACGACGGCTATCTTGCCCCTGGCATTCAAGCGCTCCGTGCAGCGCTACTCGAGGCGGGCCACAACGTATCCCTCATCGCGCCCGCAACCAATCAAAGTGGCAGTAGCACCAGCATCTCCAGCCAAGGTGTTGCTTACACCAGTCACGGCAATCAAGTTTGGAGCGTCACTGGCCGACCTGCCGATGCCGTTCGACTGGGGATCGGACACATCCTGCAAGACAACCCGCCGGACCTTGTGGTGTCCGGCATCAACTTTGGGCAGAACGTTGGACAGGATGTCATTATCTCTGGAACCGTCGGTGCTGCCGTGACCGCCGTGCAACTGGGGTTTCCGGCCATCGCGGTCTCGGCTGAAATCAATTTCAATGAGGCCGCATCCGGGTTTCCGAGTACCCTGAACACCTTCCCTTGGGCCGCTGCGCTCATTGCTGATCTGATTCAAGATCCGAGGATCCGATTGCAAGACAGCTTTTTGAATCTCAATTTCCCGACTCAAAAAACGCCAAAAGCCTTCAAGCAAACAAAACTAGCCGCCTCTTCTATCCTGTCCGTTGATTTTAACGAAATGGATAAAGGTCTCTGGCGCGCGGGATACCAAACGGATCCAGACGACGAGCCCAACGCTGACCGAGCGTTACTTGCAGAAGGCTATATCACCGTCACGCGGCTTGGCATCAGTTATGCGCCCGCCGCCTTATCCTCAGCCGATTTAACTTGGATTGAATCGCTCTCGGTTGAAGCCGAAGCCGAATAAAACCCAATCGGTCGCGCTGTTAACGCGCATTCAGTTCAAGCCCCCCTGCTGCGAGATCCGATACATCAAGACAGCCGCACGCTCGATCAACATCGGTAGCGTGTTAAGGTCGATTTCCTCATTTAAGGAATGGGCGCCTTTACCTTCAATGCCAATGCCGTCAAGTGCATCGACATAATCCGCGACGAAAGAAATATCAGCGGCGCCCCGTTTACCGGGATCAAACGCGCTGACCGGTCCGTATCCTAAATCCTGACTGGTTTGACTGAGCAGCGCGAGCAGCGCCTGATTGCCGTCGGTCGGGGCCATGGCTGGATAACCGTCCGTAAAAGTGATTTCTGCTGCGGTTTTCGGCAGATTATTCTGACTGGCAATCGCCCGCATTGCTTCTCGGGCGCGGGCCTCCTGCTCCCGACTCAGCGTCCGAAGCCCGCCTTGCACGACAACCGATTGCGCAACCACATTGGTTTTACCGAATACCCGGCCTGCATTCAGGGACGCCTCGTAATCCACCTCGGTGCCACCTGCAATAACGCCCGGATTAAACGTCAAGTATTGCTCGCCGGTTAACTGCTCATGAAAGCCCGTTAAGATCCTCGCCGCTTCAAAGATCGCGCCGCTCCCCACAGCCTCACTAAAGATCATGGAAGAATGCGCCCGTTCACCTGTGACGGTTAGCAGCCAGCCACTCGAGCCGCGACGGGCAACCGTTGCGGCATCAAGACTGGTCGCATTTTCAAAACCCAAACCAACATCACAGGATCTCGCCGCATCCATTAAATGCGCCCGACTGATCGATTTTGGCGATCCCGACTTTTCCTCATCGCCGATGAGCGCAACAATATAGCGGCCTTCATCCAAGACGCCGGCGATTTTTAAGGCCTTGAGCGCATACAGAATGATTACGTCGCCACCCTTCATATCACTCACGCCCGGACCACGGGCGGTATCGCCCTGCCGTACAAAGGTTTGGAAGGCACTGCTGGCTTCGAAGACGGTATCCAAGTGGCCAATGAGCAGTTGACAGACGCCCGGCCCACCATTGTCCGCAAACAGATGACCGGCCCGATCAACCTCGCTCATATCATGCCAGCGGGTCTCAAAGCCCAAGGCTTTGAATTCTTGTTCAAAGACATCGGCAACTTGTTTGACGCCAGCATGATTCATCGTGCCGCTATTGATGTTGACCACTTGCTCTAGGAGTGCAATGGCAGGCGCCTTTTGCTGCTTGGCAATTTCAGCCAATCGCGACTCCACCTCGTTCAGTTCTGCCGAAACCAAAGGGATTGCACTGATCAATCCCCAAAACCCCAACCTCACAAAAAAGCGTCTTAACGACCTTTTATCAAACTTCATAGACAATTACCTTTTAACAAACAAAAAAAAGGGCGCTAAGCGCCCTTTTTATTCGACCCCGCTTTTAACCACCAAATCGGCGTGTAACATCAAAACCCCAGTAACGCGGATACAGACGTTCGCCAGTCGTTCGGTAATTTCCCGACTCTGTCGCAAGTCCAATCCCACGGAACGCCCGCTCATCGGTAATATTGTCGATAAATAATCGAGCCACCCACTTGTCCGCATTATCTTTCCAATTCACACTGACATCGACCCGCTTGCGCGAAGGCACAAGGTCGACAGCACGTTGAAACGCGGAGGAGGCATATTCGCCGGTATAGCTGTAAGCCGCATTAAACGCCAGCATGCCGTTGGTCGTCGGTATTTCGTAGCTGCCGTAAAGCGTCGCCTTATGCTTCGGGATCCGCTTCAGGGGATTACCCTGCACATCTCGAATGTAAGCATCTAGGTTAAACAAGTTTTGTCCTGTTTCTGTCTGGATTCGATCCCCATTTTCATCCAAAGCAAATTGAAACAGTGAGTTCGGCAGGTTCAGATCATTCCGCTCGGTCACCAGATAGCTTTCGCTGTACTCGGTATCGGTATAGCTGTAATTGCCGCCCAAAGTGAAGTAGTCGCCGACCAACCAAGTGGCTTCTACTTCAAACCCTTGGTTTATTGCTTCTCCGGCATTGACGACGGTATCTACCGACGCGCCTCGGGCACTGTCGTACGAGTCAATTTGATCCTGATAATTCTCATAATTATAACGATAAACTGAGGCATTCACTTGGGCTCGACCGTCGAGCCAGGTGCCTTTGTAGCCGATCTCAAAGGCTGTCACGGTTTCTGCGTCATAAGAAACTGGCTTCAAACAATTCACATAGAACCCTAGGTTGAGACAACCCGCATCCCCCGACTGGGTGCGCGCATCCAAGACGCCGAGTGCAAAGCCACCCGCGCGATATCCGGTGGTGACTGAAAAGTACATCAACGTGTCGTCATTCGGCGTCCAATCTAAATTGATGCGGAAGTTCGTGTCCGACCAAGAATCCGAATCAGACGTTCGCCAAGCGAAGCTGAAAGGAATGCCTTGCAGCAATAAGGTTTGCGAGCAACTGGCATCATTGATCGCACACACTGGCGCAATCGGATTCGCCGCGTCACCCGTGAAGGTTGCCCGACCCGCTGCGATATTGGTCATCGCAAGATCTGATATGAACCCGCCTGCATGCAGGGCAAACAACAAGTTCTGACCGAAGGGATTGACCTCGGCAGGTAACCCTGCAAAAGGCGCGGCATTGGCGATCATATTCGGCGTCTGCGCATACCCGAAAAAGGGCAGAATCGTCGTTGGCAGCGTGCTCAAGCCTGCAAGAATGGGCGTAAAGGCATTCGCGAGCGGAATTTCAGCATAGGCTACCCGTCGCTCCAATGCGTCCTTATCATCCTTCGCGTACCGGATCCCCGCTACAATGGCAAATTGATCGTTCAACTCAAACGTGGCCTGGGTATAAAACGCCACCTGCTCGTTGAACGATCGGTTTCGATGCCGATAGGCATCTTCACTGCCGCCCCACAAACCCGCAACCTGCTCACCATCTTGTGGTGTATCCATCGTGACGGGCGCTTGGGTTAACCCAAAGCCGCCATAGACTTGAAGAATACTCGCGCCACCCAATTGAAAGTCGACATCATCCAATCCGATCGCAGACAAGTTCGGTGGCGTGGGCGTCGCCAGAGCCAAGTCACCATAATCTGCCGCCTGGGTATATCTCAAGGTGTTGTTGGTCAGCGAATAATCCTGACTACGACTCTCTGAAAAGCTGAAAAGGCCCGAGGTTACGGAAATACGATCCCCAAAATTGGCTTGCAGCCGCAGCTCGTGGGAATAGTTCCAGACGTCTTCCAAAACAGTTTGTCGGAACTTGGAAAATTCACTGTCGTAGCCATCGATATCAATATTAAAGGTGTATTCAAAATCATTGGTGCCGAAGAGGTAGGTCAGCGTCATATCGTCATTGACGTCCCAGGTCAGCTCGAAGCTACTCGACATATGATCAAATTTAGAATGATTGCATTCAGTGTTCGAATAGGGCCATTGACACGGACCACCGGAATTGTTCACGAGGTTCCGCATCGTATCCATATCCGCTGAGCCGTAAAGCCCCTCAACATCCGTTCGACCAAAGGACGCATTGGGCATATGATAGGCTGCTGGATCAATCCCAGGCCGGACCGGCATGCCGGATATGATGGCGCCGTTGCCTGGATTGGTATAGCTCACAGAACCCGGCGTGCCATTGGGCACTTGTCGTAGGCCGTAAGCGGCGTAGTCCGTGCCTGCACCTCGAAAGCCGGCGGGTCCTTGATCAATGTAGCCGTATTGTCCAATCGCTCGGTCTGAGATGCGATCGTTGCCGCGTACCTTGATCGAAAGATTCGGCCGAACGTCGATCAACAAAGAGACCGCGACGTTGCGATCATGCGTCGAGTCCAGATCGGGCGAATTCTTTAAGCCTTGCTGATGACCATCGCGATCGCGCTTGGTCGCGGTAATTCGGCCGGCCATTATCTCATCCAAAATCGTGCCATTGACCATGCCGTAGAGTTCTTTGGTGTCATACGCACCCAGCTGTACACGAACTTCGCCTGATGGCTCGTATTCGGCCGGGTTGGTGACATAATTTAAGGCGCCCCCAATCGAGTTTCGGCCATAGAGCGTGCCTTGCGGCCCTCGTAGCACTTCGACTCGCGCCAGGTCGTAAAGCCCGTTTTCCGACGCCGCAATCCCAAAATCTGGGGAATAGATGCCATTATAGTAGGTCGCAACACCCGGGTCGCCGCCGAGCGCTCTAAAGTTCCGGCCAACACCCCGGATACGGATATCGAAAGCATCTCGAGTAGTGGCAGGGAGATAGTTAACCAATTCGTCGGCGCCTTGAATTCCAAAATCTTCGATCGCCTCTTCTGAAAAGGCGGTGATGGAGATCGAGGTATCCGAAACGGTTGCTTCAACCTTTTCCGCCGTTACGACAACCTCTTCGATCCGACGTTGACCGTCTTCAGCATACAGTGGCGCAGTCAGACCCAAACCAGCACCGACGACAAGCGCGGCGACGTATTGCTTCTTTTTCAGTAACCCCATTGTTCCACCCCATTTTAGTTTTTATTGTTGGCGTTCAGCGCCGTCTAACCATCCTGAAAGCGATCCTACACTCTGCTGGTCAAACTTAACCGACCATCCCCACCGGCTCGCTTATCAGCAAGAGCCCCTTCAGCTTAAACCCCCTGTTTCGAGCTGGTCAATCGAAAAATGTCCTTTATCTATCGCCTTGACGCCCCCAAATGCACTGACCCAATGGCGGCCGTCACCGTTTCAATTTCATAAACGGCGGTTCAAGGAGGCAAGCAGGATCAACTTAATCTGTTCAGACCAGCTATAGCCGCCATTGCTGTCGCCAAGGTCGTCTGTTTCTCGTCAAGGATCCCGCCCCAAACAACCTCGCAACCCGCGTCCTTAAACGACCGGATGCAAGAAAAAGGTGCTAACGCAAGCACGCTACGCTGTCAGCAACGCCAAGGCTTTAGCACGATCCGGTACGATACCTGGCGTGTCTTCACAAAACTCGACCATGATGCCGTTCGGGTCGAGGTAATACAGACTCTGACACCAGTCATGATCCACTGTCATGAGCGGCTCAACCCCGGCGTCACTGAGCTTCGTCAAAACCTGCTGTTTTCGGTCGGCGTCGGCCTTGAAGGCGACGTGATTTACCCAAACAGGCAGTCCCATCCCGGTTGAAATGTCTGTTGAATACTTGCTCGGAAAGCCGGGGCCCTCCAAATAGAAAAAGGCCATCGAACTGCCATCGCCAACGTCAAAAAACAAATGTTTCATACGCGCCTTGTCATCGCCTTCGACTTCCGTATGGGTTAGCGCGAACCCTAATAAGTCTTCATAGAAATGACGCGTCGCTTCTGGGTCTCGGCACGCAAATGCCACATGATGAAAGCCTTGTTGCATGGGGAGAGGTCTCCTCTTGGTTAGGGTATGACTTCAATAACACAATCTTCAAAGGACAACGTTTGCGCCGATATTCGTAACGAGCACTGCGAGCGACCGCCACCCTATAACGGATGCAATCGCACCGGCATGTCAGTAAAGCCTTTGACAAAGGTTGAATAGCTTCGTTTGGGTTGCGCCATGACTTCCACAAACGCGAACCGTTTTTGAATTTCTTCCCAAAGAATGCGCAGCTGCATCTCGGCCAGGCGATTTCCCATACACCGATGAATTCCAAAACCGAAAGATAAATGCTGGCGCGCGTTGGCCCGATCGATCAAGAATTCGGAGGCCCGGGCAATTGCACGCTCATCGCGATTACCCGAGACATACCACATAACCACTTTTTCACCCTGAGGGATTGTGACGCCGTTTAATTCGACCGTTTCTGTGGTCGTGCGACGCATGTGCGCGAGCGGGGTTTGCCATCGAATGATCTCCGAGACCATATTGGGAATCAACCCGGGCTCGGCCCGTAGCTTGGCATACTCAGCAGGGTTCTCATTCAGCGCCAGCACCCCGCCAGAGATCGAGTTCCGAGTCGTATCATTACCGCCGACGATCAAGAGCAGTAGATTCCCTAGAAACTCAAACGGCACCATATTTTTTGTCGCCTCACCATGGGCCAACATCGAAATCAAATCGCCTTTTTGAGGTGCTTTAATGCGCTCGTTCCAAAGCGTCGTAAAGTAATCCAAACATTCAATCAGTTCTTCTCGCCGTTGCGCTGCTGATTCCGTCACCCCAGTACCGGGCGGGTTGGTTGCCACATCGCTCCAACGAGTCAGTTTTCGACGATCTTCAAAGGGAAAATCAAAAAGCGTCGCCAGCATCTGAGTCGTTAATTCAATCGACACACGATCGACCCAGTCAAAGGTTTCACCAAGGGGCAGTGAATCGAGAATGGCGCCAGCACGTGTGCGGATCGTTGCTGCCATCCGCGCCAAGTTCGGGGGCGCGACAACCCCTGTCACCGTTGAGCGCTGCAAGTCGTGTTTGGGCGGGTCCATGGCAATGAACATCCCAAAGCCATCAAACTGCTGTTGCACTTTCTGCTTTTCCGAGGCTTGAAGCTGTTGGTCTTTCGGCACCGGCGTGCCGCCCGCGCCACCAATGGTGACGCCCTGCGCCGAAGAAAATCGTCTCGGGTCGGTATCGACCTTGAAAATATCTTGGTAACGCGTAACGGACCAATAGGGGCCAAAATCACTGTCCGCGCAATAGTGCACCGGGGCCTCGTTGCGCAACCGCTCGAAATATCGCCACTGACAATCGGCCTGGAACAAGCCCGGTTGCGCAACATTTAGCGTCTCAATGGGTAAATCGAAGGGGTCGGCCCACGCCATCTCGCTCGTCATTTTTTTGCTTCTCCTGTTCCCTAACTCGTACTGCCGAGGTGCTTACTGTCCTGACAGGCCCTGCACCTTAAATTGCGCGCAGGCCGCGCTTAAACCACCCCGGACGCACGCAAATCTTCTATTTGACGATCCGCATAACCCAGCTCACTCAAGATTGCCGCCGCATCGGCCCCCAAATCAGGCGCGGGCTGAACCTCGGCGCGTGGTAACCCCTCAACGTTAACAGGATGATTGAGCAGCATCGCCATGCCCGCCATGTCATCCGGCGCTGGCCGTATCATCTCATTCACTCGAACCTGGGGATCCGTTAGGGTTTCTTCGATCGTTTGAACTCGGTTCATGGGCACGCCTACCGCTTCGCACTTTTCCATCCAAACACTCGCGCTTTCGTCCTTCAATCGGGCAGCGATGAGTTCCACCAATTCAGCCCCATGTGCGAGGCGCAACTCCGGCGTTAAAAAGCGAGGATCTGTTTGCAGCGACGTTAGCTGGGTGGCCGCCAGAAACTGCTCGAACTCTTCTTGCGTGCGAATCATAGTCAATTGTACGAACCGGCCGTCTTGGCATTCATAAAGAAAGCGCCCGAACCCCGCCTCGGCCTTAAATGCCCGATAACGCTCATAGTCACCACCGGCAAAGCCGGCTTGGGCAATGCAAGCTGCGCTCCAAAGGCCATTGCCTAACAAAGACGTGTGGACCATCGAGCCTTCACCGGTTCGCTCGCGGTGCAACAAGGCGGTGACGATACTCGCATAAAGCGACACCGCCGTCGGATGATCGCCCATGCCAGGCAGGGCCATTGCGGGTTTTGCACTGGCATCGCGCACTAGGTCCATCAAACCCGATCGAGCCCAATAGGCGACCAAGTCAAACCCTTCCCCATCGCGATCGGGCCCCTTTTCACCATAGGCCGTGAGCGATGCGTAGATCATGGCCGGGTTAATGGCTTGGATATCCTCATAATTCAATCCCAAGGCCCGACGCATTGGTAACGGCTGATTGGTAATATAGACATCGCTGGCTGCGACCAATTGCCGCAGGATCGCAATGCCCTCAGCGCGTTTTAAATTCAACGTCAAACTACGTTTATTCCGAGCATCCATTTGCCAACAATAGTTGGCGTCGGCATCGGGCACTCCTGGGGTCGCAGACAACAACCGATACTGATCTCCCACTCCCGGCATCTCAATTTTGATCACCTCAGCGCCATAATCAGCCATGATCGTTGCCGCCACAGGCCCTGCGATCCACGAACCCACATCCAGAACTTTTAAACCCTGAAATACCGACTGCATTAGCGCCTCCTTGAACCTTACTCTTTGACCTTGTTTTGAATAATCCGCCGCAGCGGTTCGGTTTTCACGCAGGCCGACCTCGGGTAGGATGACATAAATTGAGAAACCTAGCTCGATGTTACGCCTCATTCAATCCAATGATCTAGTACAGCTTGCCCAGCACTTTAGCGCGGTATCGGCTGCAGCGTCGCAAGACCCATTGGCACCTGAGGTCGTCATCATACAGTCGGTTGGCACCGGCCAATGGCTCAAACTGCAAACCGCCGAGCACCTGGGCATTTCTGCGAACCTTAATTGCCAATTACCCGCGCAGTTCATTTGGCGTCTGTACCAAAACGTTCTTGGTCTTGGGAGCCAAAAACCAGTTGAAGCAAACGCCTTAACTTTCAGGTTGATGCAACGCCTGCCCACCTTCAAAGCGCCCGCTATCGAACAATACTTAACGGCCGGACCTGGCCTAGATCTGCGTTGCTTTCAGCTGGCGACGCGCATCAGCGCAGCCTTTGAAGGCTATCTTTTGTACCGTCCCGATTGGATCATGGCCTTCGAGCAGGGTCAGAACCCGATCAGTGCGGCACCCAACAGCGCCTGGCAAGCCGAATTGTGGCGGTCTCTGATTGCCGCAGACCCAGGCCTTCGAACGACCCACCGAGCCTACCTGCACCAACAGTTGTTAAAGGCGTTAAAGACCGAAGACCACAGTAAACAGTTACCCAAACGGATCAGCCTTTTTGGTTTATCGAGCCTTGCCCCGTTACACCTTGAAACCTTCAAACATCTTGCGAATCAATGCCCTGTGGACCTTTATTTTATGAACCCGAGTGAGACCTACTGGGGCGATATTACGACTGAAAAACGGGTACAACGATCGCGACTTGACGCTTTATCTCAGACAGCCAAGACACCAGAAGATGAGTATGCCTTTCTCGGCAACCCACTATTAGGCGCTTTAGGTCGTCAAGGCCAAGAGTTTCATGAACTCCTCACGAGTCAAACGGATCTCATTTCTGAGGAAGACTTTGTTCCCCGACATCGAAATCATCGATTGGGCATACTGCAAGATGATATTTACTGGGCTCGCGAAACCGCGGATTCTTTGATCGATGGCCTGCTCCCCGAAACTCAGGATTCAAGCCTTGAGTTTCACAGCTGTCATTCACCCTTGCGTGAAATGGAGGTTTTACTCGATCGAATCTACCGAGCGCTGGCAGACCCATCGATTCAAGCCACCGATATCCTGGTCATGGCCCCGGATATTCAAAAATACGTTGCGGTGATTCAAGCGGTCTTCGGCGACGCCCTACCCTATGGGATCGCCGATCAAAACCAATACCAAAATTCCGATATTTTGCGCAGTTTTACCCAACTCCTGAATCTACCCAATAGCCGACTACCCGCCTCTGAACTGATGACTTATCTGGAGGTCCCGGCCATAGCGCGACGCTTTGGTATTGATGATGATGGCGTCACTCTCATTAAAGCTTGGATCAAAGAAACGGGCATTCGTTGGGGGCGCAATGGTGCCAGCAAACAAAAATGGTCCGTGCCTGATGACACGCACTTTACCTGGCAATTTGGACTCGACCGGCTCCTTATGGGCATTTTGTCTGACGAACCCATCCCGGACCTCAATGTTTTGCCGCATGCAGTTCCCTTGGATCACATCTTGGTTCTCAATGCCTTTCTCGACTTTTGCCAAACTGTGTTTGAAACCCAAACCCAACTCGAGGCAGCCCGTTCGCCGGCGCAATGGATGAGTGCAGTAGGCGTCCTCCTCGAGGAGCTGTTTGATCCTGTAGATCAAGAACGCCAGGATCTTTTGAAGTTACAGGATCTCAAAGACGCGTTTTTACAACTCTCAGCTGATGCCAAATTTGACCGAAGCGTGACCTTAGACTTTGTAATCGCATGGTTTGATGGGCAGTTGAACCGGCCTAATCCAGCAATGCGCTTTATTAATGGTGGCATTACCTTTAGCACACTCACCCCCATGCGCAGTATTCCATTCAAAATGGTGTGCCTAGTCGGAATGAACGAAAGTGATTTCCCGCGCCGAGATTCTGTTCACCCTTTTGATTTAATGAACGCGGCGCCCGCACAAATCGGGGATCGTTCCCGGCGCGATGATGACCGTTATTTATTTTTGGAGGCGCTTTTATCTGCTCGAGAGCGCTTACATATTTCTTATTGTGGCCGGGGCATCCGAGACAATGAGCGCAAGCCGCCCAGCGTTTTGGTCAATGAACTCCTGGATTACTGCAACGCGGTCTTTCAAACGCAACGGATCTTCGATCACCCTTTGCAACCTTTTTCCCACCGCTACTTTCAAGATCCCTTGATCCAAAGCTTTGAAAATCACTGGCGCATTGATCCCGCACATCAAGCCAAAGATTTGCCAAATCTCGCGGAGATAACAACCGATGCGCCCGTACCGACTGATTTGAACCTTGAAACCTTGTCCCGGTTCTTGTTAAACCCGGCGCGCTATTTTTTTGAGTCGCGGTTAGATATCAATCTAACCTTGCGCCATGAGGCCATTGAAGACCTTGAACCTTTTACCTTAGACCCGTTAACCCGGTTTCAGATTACAGACCAAGCGATCCAAGCCCTAGCGCTCGGCACACCAAAAACCCAATGGATTGCAGACATTTTAAAACAGGGTCTTGTTCCAAACTTCAGTCTCGGCAAGCAGGCCTTGAATGATATCGCCGTTACGGCTGAACTCTTATTCAATGAAATTCAAGGCGCATATCAACTCGGCCGGTCCAGCGTGACGCTTACGCACGACGTCCACGGCTTCACCTTGCAAGGTCGGTTCGATCAACTCAGTTCGCAGCACTATCTCACCTATCGAGCAGGGGACCTCACGGCGCGCCACCTCATGCAACCCTGGCTTGCGCATTTGCTGCTTGCGTCGTCTGGCAACACAACGAAAACGCTGACCTATGGTGTTCGAAAAGGGCAGCTGGTCTCAGGTCATTTTGAGCCCATGGACCAAGGTCAAGCCCAGGACTTGTTGGGCACCTATCTGAAAGCCTTTAGTCAAGGCAATTCGAGCTTGCTGGTTTTCCCCTTTGAGACTTGTCGCGCCCTGCTTGCGCATCTCGACAAGGGACTCCCGCTGCCGGATGCACTCGATCGGGTTGACCAGACTTGGCGTGATCCAAATACCCTAAGCGACGCTCAAGACCCGTATTGGTCACGATTGATTGGATCGCCCTTGACGCTTAGCCCTGTCAATATCGATCAAGCTCGAGCCCTGCTTGCGCCTTTGACTGCCGCTTGGATCGAATCATGAGCTTCGATCACGCCCTCGAATTACGCAAGCAGCATCTCATCGAGGCGAGTGCGGGAACGGGTAAAACCCATCTCATTACAACGTTGTATCTCAGGCTGATTCTAGGTCGGGGCACACCCGGCGCCGTTGCCCACCGCGTCCAGAACATTTTGGTTGTCACGTTTACCATCGCCGCAACTCAAGAGCTGAAGAACCGGATAAGAAACAGGATCAAACTTGCCCACGACGCGTTTAAACACGGCGCTAGCACCGACACAGAGCTTTCTGAACTGATTGCTGACAGCGCGCATCCCGAGCAGGACCTTGAATATTTAAAACGCGCTCTGTTGTGGTTCGATGAGGCCAAGATTTTTACCATTCATGGGTTTTGCGCCCGCGTGATTCAAGACACAAGCTTTGAAGCAGGCTTGTTGTTTGAGCAACGCTTGGATGCGCATCCGCAGGATGCCTTGACCCGAGCGGCGCAAGATGTTTTTCGCAATCTCATGTCGGGTCTTCCGCCCCTTGAAGAAGCCTTAGCATTGGGGCTCTGGCCGACACCGGAGGCACTTGCAAACGCCATGGCGCCGCTGATTCGCGTCCCGAACCCGCGCTTTTCACCGGCACCCCTGGCAACAGGCTTTCCGAGCAGCCTGCCAGCAAGAATGCGCGCCGCCAAAGAAGCTTGGATCGCAGAAGACATCACAGCCCTGCTGACGCGCAGTGAGATTCGTAAAAACAGCAAAGCCTGGCATCGCCTAGACGAAATGGAGACGTTCTGCCGCACCGACAGCCTCGGGCCCGATCGAGCGCTCTGGCAACTGTGGACCCGCAGCGCTTTGAAGACTCAAATGAAAAAGGGCTTCGAGCCACCGCCACATCCTTTGTTTGATGAACTCGAGGTGATCCAGTCGGCTTTATCCCGGCAAGGGCAAGTTATCAGCTGGCTCTGGCAAACCAATTTGACTGCGGTGCGCGCACATCTTGCGGCGCAACAAACTCAGGGGGCATTGACCCTAGACGATCTTTTGTCGGTTGTGCTGCAATCCGTGACCGACCAGCCCCTGCTGGCTAAAACCTTGAGCCAAGATTATCCCGCGATCCTCGTTGATGAGTTTCAAGACACGGACCAGCAACAATATGCGATTTTCAGACGCATTCATCAGGCCGAAAGCCCAGACCACTTACTCATGCTTATTGGGGATCCCAAGCAGGCGATCTACAGTTTTCGCGGCGCCGACATTCACACCTATCTTCAAGCCAAGGACGATAGCGAGCACCAGCATCGTCTTGAAACCAATTGGCGATCCTCAGCGGAACTGGTCGCCGCAACCAATCGATTATTTGATCAAAGCCAGTTGTTCTCGAAGGAGAATCGCATTGTGTTCTTGCCATCTAACGCCCGCGCAGCACCGAATCCAGCGGCTCTGACGCGCTCGGGTCAGCCCGCACCGCCAATCTGGTTTTGCATCGACGATCCAGAATTCACTGTCAGAACGCAGCCCCAAGATCGCGCGCGCTTAGCAGCGTGGTGTGCCGACGAAATCGCTTCCTGGCTCAAACCGAACGCTTTGCTCCGGATTAATGACAGCCAAATTCGCGCTGAACAAATCGCTTTATTAACTCGAAATCGCATCGAAGCGGAGCTGCTCAAAACAGCCCTGCAGCAACGGGGCATCGATAGCGTGTTTCTGTCTCAGGATAAGGTGCTTGAGCAGGACCTAACAATCGAGTTGGCACTGATTTTAACCGCCGTATTAGAGCCCCTGAATCGACCCGCCGTGCTATCGGCTTTATCCACCCAATTGCTTCAAACCCCGCTCCAACAACTGCAAGCGTGCCTGCAGGATACCCAAGCGCTCAATCGGACTTTCGAAACCTTTACCGATTATCAAAGGATTTGGCGAAGCCGAGGCATCGCCGCGCTCATCCTTCACCTCATTGAAGATCAAAACTTGGCCCAGCGCTGGCTGGGCCAAGCAGACGGACCCAGAGTCCTGACCAACCTAAGACACTTAGCGGAACTCTTGCAGCAACAATCGCAAGTAACCCCTAGCCGGGCGCAATTGATTACTTGGCTGATTCAGGACCACCAGCGCGATACCCAAAGCGTTGAGGACACCCAACAATTACGTTTGGAAACGGATGCGAACCTGGTCAAGATCATGACGCTGCATGGCGCTAAAGGCTTAGAGTTCGATATTGTCTGCTTACCCTTCGCCCACTTTGGGAAGCCGCCTGCAAAAGCGGCCAACAGACCCATTTTGTGCTACCAAGCGAATCAAGCAGGCACAATTGAGGCTTGGGTCAATCTCGATGGCCGGGAGGATCTCAACCAGGCCGCGGTCACCGCGCAGCAAGAAGAAGACATGCGGTTACTGTATGTCGCCATGACCCGTGCGCGCTATCTCACCTTGCTTGGGCTCGGTGCCAGTAAAGGGTTTCAAGCCACTCCAGCCGCGCAGCTTTTAGGGTACTCGTTGAGCGATCCGCTTGCGGCATTGTCAAAGCTGCCAGAGTCGCAGTTCAGACTGTGCTTGGGCGCCGCCCCCTCAAACCATTCAGCTGAGCCGCTCCTTGCCCCTGCTGATGATTGGTTACCCGCACTAACAAAACCCGTGGTCCATAATACTTGGCAATTACATAGCTATACCCGGATTGTGAAAACGCAATTGCAACCGGCCGCGCCGATCTCACAGCCGGCAACCAGCAACACAGATCCTGTCCAGGGCTTCGAAGATGACGACCCCGAGCCAGTTGAACAACTAACCCTAGCCGCGCCGAGCACCTTGCAAGCCTACGTAACCCAAGGCTTTCCAAGAGGGCCGCACGTGGGCGTTTTGATGCACCAACTACTCGAAAACATTGATTTTTCAGCGCCGATTGCGGCCTTTGATCACGCTATTGAAAGCCTACAGACGCGCCTAAATTTGAAGACTGGCGATACGCCGCTACTGCGGCAGTGGCTAATAGCAGTCTTGAGTCAACGCCTGACGCCAACGGGACTCACCCTGCAAGGCCTAACGTTAAGCGATCGCTCGGATGAGCTCGAGTTTCACTTCCCAGTGCACGGCGCCCCTAAGCTGATCGAGACTGCAAAGCAATTCGGATATTTGACCGATCTAGAGACTGCGCCACTGCAGCTTGAAGGCATGATGACGGGCAGCATTGATCTTTTATGCCGTCACCAAGGGCGTTATTACGTGATCGACTATAAAACCAACTATCTTGGGAATGCGCCCTCAAACTATGAGGCCGAGGCCTTAACCGCGGCGATCCGCCATCATCAGTATGATTTGCAGTACCTCCTTTACTGCGTGGCCGTTAAAAAAATATTGGCCTTGCGCCAGCCTAAAATCCCCTTTGAAGACCTCTTTGGCGGTGTGGTGTATTTATTTTTAAGGGGCATGACGGGCAGCTCAGACGGCGGTGTGCACTTTGACCCGGTCCCAATAGCCCTCATCGAGGCCCTTGATGCGAGTCTAAACCCATGATCGGGCTGCGATCGGACACGCGCGCGCTCAAACAACAAATGAGCCAATTGATCAAAAGGCTTATGCCGGAAACGCCGCCCGCGACGCTTGCTTTGGTTCACGCTTTAATCGATGCGCTGGACGCCCAGCACAGTCATATCCTGTTGACGCCGGAACAAGTAAAAGACCTGGGTACACCAGCTCACAAGGCACTGATCGGCAGCCCCGACGCCCAGACGCCCCTGGTCCAACTCGACGATCGATTGTATTTGCGGCGACTGTTTAATCTCGAAAAACGCGTCGCTCAGCAGCTTTTTGTTCGGGACCGCTGGGTTTACCCTAAGCTTGATACCGATCCAAAACGCCGGGATGAGACACGCAGCGCCAACACCTTATCGGTTTCACAACAGGCTGCCGTTGTAACGGCCTTGGGCCGGCAACTGACGATTATCAGCGGCGGCCCCGGTACCGGGAAAACGACGGTGATTCGCAGTATTGTCGCTGCACTGAAAAATCTTGACCCCAACCTTCGAATTGCGATCACCGCCCCCACAGGCAAAGCCACAGCAAGACTCGAAGACAGCTTTCGCCAGGATCTCAGCGCAGAGATCGGCCCTGAAATCAAAACCATCCACCGCTTACTGGGCTACGGCGCCGGGAATGTACCCAGGTTCAATCAGATGCGCAGGCTCCCAACTGATGTCCTCATTGCTGATGAGGCCAGCATGATTGACCTGAGTTTGGCAGATGCGCTGTTTAGCGCTTTGCCGGACACGGCGCGCTTGATTTTAGTGGGTGACCCGGATCAATTACCCTCGGTCAACCTAGGGCGCCTGCTGACCGATATCACCCCACGCAACACAGAACCTTTGTCGCCCTCCATGCAGGAAGATACCAAAACGCCGCCCCTGATGCCCGTCTTGGCCTCGGCCCAATGCCGGTTAACGGAAAACTTTCGATTCACCAAGGGCGCAAGGATCAATGCGCTGGCTGAGGCACTGCGAGCAGGGCACGTTACGCTGCCTGATGCCGGTGACGGTGTTGAAACCATCGCGCCCACGACTTTAACGGATGATCACTTAAGCTCGGCCTTTAGCGACTACCTCACGGCGCTCGCCAGGCGCGCAAGCATCCAGGAACTCCTTAGAGCGTTTGAAACAGTGCGCCTACTGACACCGCTTTATCATGGCGTGTTGGGGGTGCACGAACTCAACGCCAAAGTTGAACACGTGATGCAGACAATGGGATTATTACAACGTCTAAGAAGTTCGCATTATCACGGGCAGCCGATACTCGTTTTGAAGAACAATTACCAACTGGGCCTATACAATGGCGATGTCGGTCTGGTTCTCGATACCGATCGACTGAGCCCATCAGATCCAGACCGCGGTAAAGATGCACGTGGCATGATCGCTTTTTTTAACAACGGCAGCAGCGCACAACCGCGGCATTTTTCGATCAATACGTTACCCGAGCATGAAACCTGCTTTGCAATGACGGTGCACAAAGCCCAAGGTTCCGAATTCGATCATGTCCTGCTGGCACTACCGGATACTTTGGACGATGCAACCCAAAGAACCTGGTCTCGGGAGTTGATTTATACGGGCATCACTCGAGCCAAGCGCCAACTTACCTTGGTTGCATCACCCGATGCATGGCAGCGTGCCTCAAACAATGTCTTGAATCGGCGGAGCAGCTTAACCCTGCAACTGCAAACGCTTGAGACCGCACTATGAGCCTCCTAAAACAGCTGCTTCTACAAGGTTTAAGCGTCCTGTCGTGTATCTGGTTTTTCAGCAACCTGATGATTTGGTTGACGGGCCTTTTGGTCATCACGCCATTCAAGCTGATCCCCCTGCCGCGGCTTCAGACCCTGGTCATTACCCCACTCGCACACGGCTTCTACCGGGCAGCGGTCCGAATCAACAGCCTCTGGATGCAACAGGTTGTGGGCATTGAAATCACGCTCGAGGGGAGCGTTAATCCCCACCCAAACCCCATCGTTGTTTGTAACCATCAATCATGGTTCGATATCCCCGTGGTGCAGGAGGTCATTGCAAGCCGCGGCCCCATCGTTCAGTTTCTGATTAAACGCGAGCTCGTTTGGGTACCGATTATCGGTTGGATTTGCTTGGTCTTGAACTTTCCTAGACTACATCGCTCCGGCGCTGCCAGTGATCGCGCCCAGGACTTAGCGGCCATCGAGTCCGCTGCACAAAAGCTAGGCCGCGCGCCTGGCGCGCTGCTCGTATTTGCAGAAGGTAGCCGCTTTAGCGCAGAGAAATCTAAACGCCAAAGCTCACCTTACCCGCACCTTCTTAAGCCAAAAGTGGGCGGATTGAGCACAATGCTGAAGTACGCGCGGCCAGACACGCCTGTGCTCGACCTAACGATCTCCTATGCCGCAGGCCAAGCTCAGTTTTGGCGCTGCTTGCATGGCGGCACGCCCCGCATTCGAATTCGGATAGAGGAATTTCTAGCAGCCGATATTACCGATCCAGAGGCCTGGCTAAAGCATCGCTGGCAAGCCAAATCGGCTTGGCTGGAAGCGCAGTCGAGGCAATAACGGCCAGTTTAGAGGCCGCCGAAGTGATCCACCGCGGGCTCGTATAGATACTGATCCAAGGTTGGGGCTGCCATCACAGGCCCGGACACCTTTTCGCTACCTGAGGCATCCACTGCATCCAACAAATCGCTCAAGACGTAGACATCAACGCCAAGCTCAGCATCTTGGAACAGTGCGTAGGTCGTGCCATCCCCGTACAAATCAATGCCGGTTTGCACTGCGGTTTGATTGCGAATATCGACCCCTTCAAGAATGAGGACATCCTCGGAATCACCATTGATCACCAAGACCTTATGGTCGTTGTCCGGCACGTAAGCATCCAGACTGTTATCCCCAACCAGCTCAAACACATCGGCAAAGGTTAAGCTCAAGCTGTCTGCACTGCTGTTGCCGGACATATCGACTTGTTCAAAGTTGGCTAACTGATCGAGTTGACTGAAATCCACGTTGCCGGACAGCATGAGCGTATCGACGCCATTGCCGCCATCCATCTCAAGATCCGCGCTGTCAAAGACAATTGAATCGTTGCCATTTCCGCCCAACTGCCGGTCCGCGCCGGCAAGGGCATCTAACTGATCATCACCGCCACGCCCTGCGAGCGTCTCGCCCCCAAGGCTCGAGCCCGCGAGCACATCATCACCGGAATGACCATAACGGCTCACGCCGGCATTGGTGTGCGTGACATTCACGAGCACATTTTGATCGAAGAACAAAGACACCGCGCCGTCAGAAACCCCCGTGAACAGCTCTGGCGCATACGTCATCGTGACGGCACTACCACTACTGGGTTCGACCGCCGTGCGCATCTGGACAAATCGGTCTTCGGTATAATCAAAATCACCGCTGAGATTGATGACATCGCCAGCATTGCCTTTGACTACCAAGCCTGCCTCATCGTTTATGAGCCCATTGGCCCCATCATTGATACTGCGCAGTGCGCTGGCATCCAGCGCCATCGTCTGGTTGGTGGCATCCTCCATACTCAGCAACTCAATCCGCTCGAAGCGGTGTCCCAACCAATCGTCGGCAGTCCCTAAGGTGTTATCAACGCCTTCTTTGGTAAAATCAAAATTAACCGTTCCGGGGAGCACAATTTGATCGATGCCGGAGCCGCCATCAATCCGTTTGATCGCAACCGAGTTCAGCACAAAGGTATCGTCACCGGCTTCACCAAAAGCGCTATCTCCAGACTCAACACCCTTAATCAGGTCATCGCCACCCGCTGCCAAGTAATGCGTAATACTGGCGCTGGCGCTAAAATCAAACACCGAGCCAGTGCCATCGCCTTCTGCAAGCACCCCGGAAGCATTACTCACAGGCGTTAAGGTAATGCCCGTTGCTGTCTGCACCACGTCTGCTACGGTTCTCTCACCGATGTTGGCAAGAAAAACAAGGCCATCGATGGTATCGAAGGATCCTAAAATCGATGTCGCGGTGATCAACGCTGCGCTCGTATTGCTGCTGAATCCTGATGCAACCGATAGCAGCCCCCCTTCCAGTCGTAAAACACCCGCCGTCCCGGTCACAATCAGGGCATCGTTACTGCCACCAAAAGTCACGCCTACTTTGACGGTGCTGTTCGGGTTGACCGTAAACGCACTACTGGTGTCAATAGTAAGCTGCCCAACAACTTCACTCAGCTGCGGCGCCTCTACACCATTCGTTGTGAAGATTGTATCGCCGATCGCTAACGTGCCGCTGAGTTGCAAGGCCGCACCACTCGCTGAAGCATCAATAACCGAAGTTCCCCCATTACTGCCAACGACTAAATAGCCGGCAGCATCGATGACTAAGGTATCTGAATTACCGAGGGTTAACTTTCCACTGGAACCACTCAATTCGATAATGCCGCTAGAATGATGCTCAGCATTAATACTGGTTGCATCTAGGATCCAATGCCCGCTCGAGTAGATATTTCCGGTATTGATGAGCAATCCATCGATCTCTGCACTGCCCGATGTATTCGAATCAATCGTTATGTATCCTGAATTGGTCAGGGTGCCAGCAACAGCATCGGTTCCAATTTTGACAAGATGGGCCGACCCGGTCGTGATCTCTCCAATGGTCAAATATCCTTCGTTCACAAAATCAAGGCTCAATGCGACCGTTGTCGACTCAGCAACTGTGGAGAATGGGTCGCGCCCAATAAAGAGACGAGAATTGGCTTGATTCAGCACAACACCATTCGCGGTCACACTATTAAGCAGATAAAGGCCGCCAGTGCTGCCGCTCGGCGCATCCGGGTCAGAGACGTTATAAAGGTCACCATCAATTACGCTCGTGCCCGACAAAACCAGCGTACCTGAATCGATATAGGCATCAGGACCAACCGAATTGACTAAAATGACGTTTGTATCAACCGTCAAATTATTAAAGTAGATCGTTTCACTGTTCACCAACACCGCGGTTTCGGTTGTGCCATTGGACAGTCTAATGCTGTCGGCGGTGCTGCCCTGCAAGGTCAGTTTGCCCGCGTCGTCATCAAAAAAATCAACGGTCCCCGTAAGCTCGAACGCCAAATGACCCGTCAGTTTCAGCTCGCCCGAGTCGTTATTCGAAACGAAGGTCCCCACGTCGTTATTATTCAAGGTGAGAGTACCACCAAAAACGTCATTCAACGGGTTATCGCTCACAGTTACCGTGATATCACCCGTATTGCCTGAACTGCGCGTTAATGTTGCGCTGTAGGTCGCCGTTCCATCTGAATTATCGGTTTTAGTGCCGAGCGAGCCCAACGTCGCACCAGTCGTGGTGACCTCAGCATCCGTTAAGTTCCCCCCATCAGAAACAACAAAATACAACGTAAACTCTCCAGCTGTAGCTAATGGCTGTACCTCAACTCGAACGCTCCGGGCAGAGACCTCAAAAACAGTCTCCTCAAGCTGGATCACGCCAGGCGCCGCCGCTGAGGCGCCACCAGACAGTGTCAACACGTCATTCGTTGATAACCCCGCGCTGGCAAATAGCGCCATCTCGCCTTGTCGAACATCCAAGGTGTTGTCATTCAAAGCAATGACATTGCTACCATAAGTTGATGCCACCAAGCGTCCGGTGCTTTGCAGGGTGACCCCTGCGCCCGCTTGGAGCGAGAAGGTTGAGGTTGTTGTCCCTGAATTGGTAAACCGAAGATCAAAAACACCGTCATTCACCACGTCCACGCCCAAGCTGAAGTCGTTGCCGTACTGCTCCACTTTGATCAAACCGCTATTTTCGATCTGCCCCGATCCACGTAGGAAGTTTTCTCCGTAGGTTCCACCATACCAAGTCTGAACGCCCCCGCGCTCCGAGATCAAATCCAAGTCCAAGGTGATTTGACCATCAACCAGTAACGAACCCGATTCGCTCACCACAACTCGGCCAGCATTTGTATTGGACAAGGTAATGTTTGAGCCATAAAGGCCCAAGGAGCCGTGAATCGTCAAGTCATTGCCCAAGTTTAATTGGATCGTATCATTCGTCGTCAAACCATAGTAACCGATATCCAATGATGCGCCGCTGGCCACCGTCGAACGCCCGGCTAGATTCAACGTTGTGGTTTCTGCAGTGCCATCGCCATCCGCCAATACCTTAAGCGCTCCGGAAGAAATAGGCGTATTTGACGCGTCAACTTCGACTTCTAAGCTAATCGAGTTAACCGAAATCGTTTCACCGGCTTGAATCTCGAGCCAATTGTGCGATATGCGGATGTCATCAGTCGTTCCGGGTGTCGCGCCAAGGGACCAGCTTGCGGCAGTGGAAAAACCTGACGCGCCAGATACAGCCGAAGAACTAACCGCTTCCATGCCATCGGTAATAACAATATTCATCACTTGCTGACTGGCATTCGTTGGGTCAACACTGGTTGTCACCGATACGTCGTAGCCAGCCGAAAGGTCGGTTGTAATGGTTGAAAAACTTGCGCCAATGGGACTGTAGCCAATGGCGTCCGCTCTGTCTGTATTCGATATATCCCCGAACAGGCTTAATCTGGCCTCGCCCGATACCAACAGGTTCATGACTGAGCTGTCATTAAAGTTCAGGGTTAGCTGTCCCAAATCGCTCGGCGCGGCATCGGTGCCACGAACGACCTGGTCACCGTCGACCTTTAACGCGGTCGTCCAGACGTTGTTACTGGCGCTAGAATTCTCTTCCAATTCCAGCACCAGTTCACTGGTTGGCGCCAGAATGAGATCGCCTTCGATCGTCACATCAGCGCCAGAAATGCCAGTTATTGGCACTATCAATAATTAACTTGCCTTCATTGCGCAGGTCACCATCAATAACGATCCAGCCCTCACCAAAGCGCAAGGTTCCTGAGGCCGCGTTGGTAATATCGCCGCCAAGATAAATCGATTCTGAGTAAATCGCCGTGGTGCTGAGTTCCTCTGCTCGAATCAGCAAATCACCTGAATTGCTTAGCCCAGCATCCAGCACCAACGCCATATCGAAGACCGTGATAGAACCAGTACTAATCGCGCCCGGATCGGTTGCCAGTTCAAACGAGAAACTATCCGCGTCTGTCACCGTGACGGCTGTGTAATAGGTATTAAGGCTGGGAAGCACACCAGCAAGTGATACCACGTCACCTGTTTTCAACCCATGCGGAACGGTCGTGTTGAGCGTGACCACGCCATTGGCCCAAGCGCCATCTAAAACCGTTGCCGAGGAAGTGACAGAGGTCTCATTCGCAACTGAGGTGATCTCAATGGTGCCCGCATTCGTCACGGCGCCCGCAATCTGCAGATTAGCGCCAGCGGTATCACTGAGGATCTGTAACGATCCGCTGCTCGACAAGTTCACGCCGCCATTCAGCGCACTACTACCACCGCTTACCGCCAAGGTGCCATCAATCTGAAGATTGGTGTTCACCACCTCGTTATCAAAAGTCCACTGATCCAAATCCGAGATCGCTAAGGTATCGGCCGCCACATTGGTTAACGGTGCAATCACGACGCGTGACGACGAGAAATCAAAGTCAGAACCAAATTGGCCTGAGGAGACCGACCCATCAATCACAAGCGTTGTGTCTGATTCGCTCGGCGCTACTGCCTGCCCAAAAACAAGGTCGCCATAACCCGTTATCGCTGACTGACTGCCTAGGATTAAGCTGCCACCGGCGATAAAGAGTTCCGTACTGGGCCCCAAAGTGACCGTGCCAGTCCGCCAATCTAGAGACTGGCTTAGATTGCTGAACAACAGATCCGCGTTGACTTTAATTTCACCCGTCAGCACCATGCTGCCAACCGACACCGTGTTCTGCTCATCCGGATCGCTGATTGACGAAATCCCCGATTGGGAAACCAGCACGCCGTTCTCGGTATAGGCGCCCGAAACCGTCAGATATCCGGCGGTGCCAGCGCCTTGCGTTATGACGCCGTAGGCATTTTTATCAAGCGTAATCGTGCCGTTATTGGTCAACAACTCAGCACTCAGGCGCCCCCCCGCGGTAATCAAGATCGTACCCGAGTCGCCTTGGGTTAAACTGCCCGCCAACGCGCTCGACGCCCCTTGTATTGCCAGTTCCGACGGCTGGGATATGTAGACACCGCTATAACCTGTTATTATTACAGCGCCATCATTTCCAAGGCTCTCCAACACCATATAAGGCGCCGCAGGTTGGTTATCCGGCGTTAATAATATTTGACCCGTGGCGGTTTGTGTGGTGTCGCCAAATTTCAACTCTGCACCCTGGGTTACACCAACGGTACCATCGCTCGGATTGGTAAAAGCGGTGTAGGTCCCATCGCCACTGGATGTCAGCCGAAGCGTGCCTTCATTTTGGAGTTGAAACGCGTTGCCACTTGGGCCTATTGAAATTGTCGTCTGGTTCACCAACGTGTCGAGCGCTGAAATGCCATCGAATGACAGGCCTTCGATGCGCCCTGTGATTGTGATCACATCGGCGCCTGGGCTACCATTGAGATCCACTTGCGCAGGCCTCTCAATGGTTAAGTTGGCGCCATTTGCAGCAACGATAACAACCGCTGTGTCACCAAAGACCGCTAAGCGGTTATCAGAACCTGTCGGCTCCCAAGCATAAATCGATCGCGAGGCATTGAGTAAAGGGTCGAGATAGACCGCGGCATAATCTGCTTCATCGGCAACAAACTCGTACACCTGGTCAAACGTTGACAACACATTTGGGCTACGAATGCTCAGGATAAATTGATCTGTAAGCGCGGAGTTGTCACCATCATCGACTGTCGTCGAAAGGCGGTAATCGCCAACAACAGACGTTAAAACAGCTCCCGTAATATCAACGCTCGATTCGGCGGTGCCGCTGCTGATACTGAGAGCTTGACCCGCGCCGGTCGACCCAATCGATGTCTGCAGGCCACTGGGCAACTCATCCGACTCCGATAAACTGAGGGTAATGCTATCGATATCGGTATAGCTGATTAGCAGCGCGTCAGATCCAGGTGTCAACACTTCGTACACAACGTCACCATTGACCGACACGGGATCCACATTATCGATTACGAAACGCAGTTCCGAGTCAACGACCGCCGTGCCATCACTGACTTGGATCGTAAAAACGTCTTCTATTACCGCTGAATTCGCTAACGCGGCGTCTTGCTGACCGCTATTGGCGGTGTAGACATAGCTCCCGCTGGCCTGAACGGTGAGCACACCATAACTGCCTGTAATCACCTGATTGACCGCACTGAAGGATCCGCCCGTCGACAAACCACCTGCGCGAACCCCAACAACGGTTAATGTATCGGTAATGCTGCCATCGGCGTTATCTGGATCAATCGCCGACAAAAGCACGCCTTCGGCACTACTGATATTAATTTCATCTTCGAACTGATCGGTTTCTACGGCTGCAAGCTCGACAACCGGCGCATCATTTACGCCCACGATCGTGACGGTCAGAATCTGCCGCCCTTCGATTGATCCCGTAACATCCAGGATCGTCGCATCGCCGTTGACATCGCGTGCATCATCGCTCGCGAATACAATCGAATCGGTTAGCACCTCGCCGTCGTCCAGGCCCTTCACTGCAATTGATTGGTTCTGAAGTACGTAGGTCCAAGTCGCACCCGATTCGGTGATGTCACCATATCCAGCGGTAATCGGGACTAAAACCGCACCTTCTGCATCCGTTAGACTCACCTGCCCAGTGATAACTTGTTCCGTTACGTCGCCCGCATCCACCGTGAGTTCGCTCCCAGGATCAACCGTCACGTTCAGGACACCGGGCAAGTTCGATGTAAAAATTGTCACCTGAACGCTGTTTTGGGTGCCATCAACACTCGTAAAAGTGATCGTATCTTGCAGCGTCTCAGGTTCAGAGAGCGCGCTTACAACGGGATTATTATCGTCCAGGTCATAGATCCAGCTGCCATCATCAGCAAGGGTTACAGTGCCATAATTTGCAGTCGCTGAGTCGATTCGCGCTTGTCCAACCTCAACATCGGTCAGGGTAACTTGGCCACTCGCAAAGATGTCGTATTCTGCGTTTCGGGTGACCGAAACATCAGTGCCGGTAATGCTTATGATCGACGGATCATTCACGCCGGTCACGGTTATCTTGAGCTCTTGTTGATCGATTGACGTGCCATCAGTCACCGTGTAAGTAAATATATCGGTAACCGTTTCCCCGGCGGCCAAACCGTCCACCGCAGTCGCGGTCGTTGTATAGCTATAGGTGCCATCCGCGTTCAGAATTAACGTGCCGTAACTGCCAGCCACCGCGGCGCCGACACTGCTATCAATCGCATCGGCATCGTTCAACGCGCCCGCTCTGATCGCTGCAACCGACAACGAATCGCCATCGATATCGGTATCGTTGACCAGCACACCCCCGTCAGCGAGACGATTAATTGATCCGTTTTCGGGCACCTCATCAATACTGGCCGTCGCTTTTGGCGCATCATTTGCGCCCGTCACGGTAATGCGAAGCTCCGCCTGATCGGTTGAAGCGCCATCGGTAACGGTATACGTGAAAACATCATCAGCTGTTTCACCTGCCGCCAAAGCATCGACCGCTCCGGCTGTTGCGGCATAGCTATAACCGCCGTCGGCGCTCAGCGTTAGCGTCCCATAGGCTCCAGTTAGCGTCCCGCCGACGCTCCCGATGGCACCGTTTGTCGCCGTCAACTCACCCGTTCGAAACGAGACAATTGTGAGCGCGTTGCCTTCTGCATCGATATCGTCGAGCAATACGCCAGCGTCTGCCAAACGGCTAATTGCGCCATTTTCAACGACTGCGTCGGCATCCGCCGTCGCAATCGGCGCGTCATTGACCCCCGTGACTTGAATGCGCAGCTCCGCTCGATCGGTGCTATTGCCATCTGTTACGGTGTACGTAAAAACATCCTCAACAATCTCACCCGCGGCTAACGTATCGACTGCGCTACCGGTCGCCTCATAGCGATAACTGCCATCAGCATTCAGCGTTAAAACACCGTAGGCTCCGATTAAGATGCCGCCAACCGTACCGGCCGTGCCATTATCGTCCGTCAAACTGCCTGAGCGAATTGCCACCACTACGAGCGCATCGCCCTCCGGGTCGAGGTCATTAACCAATAAGCTGTCCTGGTTCCCACGCTCGATGGAACCATCTTCAGCCACCGCATCAAGATTGGTTTCTGCATCCGGCGCATCATTAATGCCTTCGATTTGAAACGAGAAGACCCCTTGCCCGGTTTGACCAAACTCGTCTTGCACAACAATGCCAAACTGCTCAATACCGATTTCGCCTTCTTTCAAATAATCAAATGCGGTCCCTGGATCGTACAGAACGGACCCAATTCGCACCGAACCCTGCGTCAACGCGGTATCCAAGCTGAGCACAGTTAACGAGCTGCCAAGGTCAGAATCAGCAAAAATCGCATCGAGCGGGATGGAAACCTCCCCCCCCACCGAATTCAATTCAAGGGTATAGCTCGTTGGATCTGATATTAAAATCGGCGGGTCGTTAACACCTTCGACCGTTACAGTGACGGTCGCTAACGACGTCGTGTTGCCATCACTGATGGTGTAAGTGAAGACATCGTCGAGCGAGCCCTGACTTAAAGACTGCGGCGGCTCATAAAGCAGCGACAGGCCATCTTCAGAGATCGATACGATGCCCTGTGCAGAGGCCGTATCCACCGCCGTAATCACCAAGGTATCCGATACGTCCGCATCGCTATCATTTTCCAGCACGGTCAAAACCAGCGATAGATCTTCATTGGTGGCAGCCACATCATCACGGGCAACCGGCGCATCATCTGAGCCTTGATACACGATCACCACATCAGCGCTTGCGCTGAGACCCGCAGATTCAATCGTGTAAGACACGGTTTCGGTGGTGGTTTCGCCACCAGCAAGGCCCCTTAAGAGCCCTTCATCAGGTTGGAACAAAACGCGGCCGTCAACCAGCTCGAGCGCGCCCACACGCTCGCCTGAAACCCCAACAACCGACAGAGTTTGTCCAACATCCGGGTCGACATCATTGCCTAGTAGTTGATCGGTCACATCGATTACACCACTGGCCGCCACGATGAACTGATCGGTTACCGCTTGCGGCGGATTATCCGGCGGCAGAACTTGCTGAGGTTCCTCCGCCACAGTCTGCTCCGCCTCAACAACCGGCGCGTCAACGACGACCGCGGCAGTACCGAGCGTTTGCAATTGTTCTGAGTCTTGGCCTTGGACATTACTATCTTGACTTTGAAGTGTTTCAAGTTCCGTAACGTTGTTTTCACCAAACGATTCAACACTCGTTTCCTGAACCGTGAACGTCGATAGCGCCTCATCACCATCTGAATTGATCGCATCAGTCTCAGCATCACTGCCGGAAAGATCCTCAGCTGCGTCTGCCTCACCTTGGCTCTCAACGCTTGTTTCATCTACGCCGAGGCTGTCGAGTTCCTCATCCGTCCCACCATCTTCACCTTCCTCCTCGCTCTCACTTGCGTCTTCTTCCTCAACGTCTTCAGCACCGTCTTCAGTCTCTTCAGCAGCTTCTTCAGCGACTTCCTCAACTGTCTCTTCAGCGGCTTCTTCAGCAACCTCCTCGACCTCTGCTGCTTCCTCTACTGCCTCCTCAGCCGCCTCTTCCGCATCAGCTTCTACCGCTTCCTCTTCAGCTGCGCTACCGTCTGGCGGCGGTAAAGATTCTTGGAGCGCTTGTTGCGCCGCCGGAGTGGGCTCGGCCGTAAACGCAGGCTGGCCATTGAGCACCACCACAGCCGTATTGCCCGGTGTATCCAAGGTGACTGGATTTTCGCCATTGATATCGGTGATCTCGAGCACCCCTGAACGGTGCACGACCACCGTTTCACCATTTTGATCTACCGCGCCTTCAAGCTCACTACCCCGCACGCCGATAATCGATGTCGGTGTATTGAGCTGGGTATGGGCTTGGGCGGAGGCACTGGGCAACTCGCCGATTTTACCGCTCTTGTAGTAAAACCCCCCAACCCGAACGGTGGCTTCAAATCGTCCGACATCGGCTGCTTCATCAAACTCGTATTGATCTAACGCCGCTTCACCATTTTGCCCCAGCTGAAATTTGGTGCCATCGCGCATTTCTGCCTTGACAAAACTGCCAACGCCCGTAACCAGCACATCGCCTTGATACAGAACGGCGCCTTTTTTAACCGCTTCTTGGCTACCATCGGCATGCCGCACGGTAACCGTGCCCACCACCAGTTTGACCGAGCCGATTTCGACCAACGCCCCGCCCGAAGGCGCGGGGCCTGCGAACAATACATCTTGACCAAACGCGCGCGGAAACAAACTTTTGACCATGGCAGGCGACAGCCCAGCGCCGTTTTCGATCATTAAATTGGGCGGTGTTGGAAAACTGAAATAATCGGGCACAACATGCGTGATGCCTTCTGGATTGGTAATTTCGAGGTCGAAACCGGACTGCGAAAACCCGCCGTACAACAAAAAGGACGCATCGGGCAGTAGATGCTCAAAGGCACCAGGTCGCGGCAAATCAACGTCTACTTCAGGCGTTAGCGCAGGGCTTAATGTCGACTCTTTCGGTAACACAACTGGCCTCAATTAAAGGCATTTATCGCCTTGTTTACGCTCGATGAAACAGCTAGGCCCAAGGTGCAATTGGGTTTGATTTTTTTGATCTCGCCTTTAAAACCATCTCACAACAAACTCACCACACTCACAACAAAACCATCTCCCACCTTAAACCACCTCACCACTTAAACCACTTCACAATCTCAAACATCAGGGCAATCATTCGTTTCAAAAACCTCCCCCTAATCGATCCGCAAGTTTTGGTGCGACAAACCGGTTTTCCCTAAGTTATTTAACTCCCGATACGCGATAAAAACAAATTAAATTATCCTGACCCATATCGGCGGCAAAATCATTAAACAGCACGCTTGATGACCATAATGGTTAATCGGGGAAGCGGCTTTTTCACCGACGCGACCGCCTCGCCGGGACATTGCAAACCAACACTGCAAATCAGATCCGACTTAACAACAAGGCGTGTGCTCGCGACCGACTCCATCTCGGCGCATTGAAATGCCTGCAACTTGGACTTAGATTTCTGTAAAAAAAGGCCGCTTCAAGGACAGGCTGCTGGACTAAAGCACAACGCCCAAATACCTTTTGATTGTGTGTCAGGGCGCGCACTAAAGCCAATCTGCTGCGGTTACAGCGATTCTGCTAAAGCTCTCATCCCAGCCAACGTCAATGCGCCAAAGACCTTGCATCCCCTGAAATCCAGCCAAGTCAGGCATTGCAACACTTTGTTGGACTGCTCTTACGTTCCGAGCGGGCTATTCAGAGGCCATCAGGGCTCGGATTTCCTTCTTGTATCGCCTGCTCGATTTGAGTACGTCCCCCGACTCCAAGGTTAATCGATACTCGCCATTAGCATGCACCACAATCTCTCGAATGCGATTCACGTTGACCAACGCGCTGCGATGCACCCTCAAGAACACACTGGGATCGAGTTGCGCCTGAAGTCTCGCCATAGTTGACCGCAGGATATGGGTGTCGCCCTGCGCGTGCACGCACATGTAGTCACCCGCCGCATCCACCCAGTCGATCATCGACACCACGAGTCGAGTGGTTTTACCAACCTCTTTGATGACCAACACCTCGTTAAAACTCGGCCGCTCAGACCCGGCGGCGATGCTTTGCTGCAGCTCTGTGATTGCGGCTTTCAAACGTTCATTTTCGGCCCGCACCCGGAATCCACTGTGTTGAACGCCAAGAGCTGCGACCGCCGCGGTCAATCGCTCGGGGTTGATGGGTTTTAGCAAATAATCAACCGCGTGGTGCTCAAAGGCCCGAATGGCATAATCATCAAAGGCCGTCACAAAAACCACGCTCGGCGTTGGCGCCGTTAACTGTCGGGCCAACTCAAGGCCCGACATCCCCGGCATCTGGATATCCAAAAACACCACATCAGGATGGTGCGCTGTAATATATTCGAGCGCGCGCGCAGGTTGACCAAAATCAGCGACCACTTTGATCCCCGGCTCGTTGCCCAACAGGTGGATCAATCCTCGCCTGGCCAGGGGTTCATCATCGACCACAACTGCCGTCATCGGGCGCATGCTCATTCGCCTTCAGACGACATCGGGAATTTTAATCATCACCTCTGCCCCGCCGCCCTGACGCACGCGCCGCGACAGCACAAATTGATCCCCATAATGCAACGCCAAGCGCTGTTGCGTATTTTTCCAGCCCAATCCAGATTCCGATGCATCACGCCCGTCGACCGCAAAGCCCGGTCCAGTATCCGACACGATTAACATGAGATCGTTTTCAGCCCGACTGGCAGACACCAAGACCGTGCCCGGCTTATCGGTTTGTGTGATGCCATGTTTAACGGCATTCTCAACCAACGGTTGCAGAATCAAACTGGGCACCAAGCAAGCGGACAACCCGATTTCGATACTGAATCGGATCCTCAATTTATCCTCAAATCGTACCGATTCAATCTCAAGATAGGCTCGAACCGATGTCAGCTCTTCTTCTAAAGTGACCTTCGCGGCGGCATTCCCCTCCAAACTGTAGCGTAAGAATTCACTCAGACGTTGCACCATGGCTCGCGCACGTGCGGTCTCCTCGACCAACAACAGGCTATTAATTGCATTGAGCGTATTAAACAGAAAGTGGGGGTTAATCTGATATCGCAGCATTTTCAACTGTGCATCCACCGCAAGCGCTTCAGCCAGCATCCGCGAACGGCGTTCTTCCCCCAGCCTTAGATAGACCTTCAAACTAAAGTACAAGCCGCTCCAGCCGAGGAACACCGCATAGGAGTAACTGAGCACGCCCACAAAATAGGCCGAAACCCCAAAATAATACAGTTCCTCAAATTCTGAAAGATGCTCGATCTGGGAGTAATTTTTGATCGGCTGCCAAACCAGTGCGGCGATACCCGAACCAACAAACACAACGGTTGCACGCGTCAGCCAGGTCACCTGGCCAATTCGGCGGTAGACCAAACGCAAACAACACGTGAGCAGGAACCCCGCCCCTGCCTCCAAACACAAGGTGAGATAAAAAATTACCGGTTGCCCCCAAACCGCATCGCGCAGTCCAAACACAATCATCCACCCGGTCCAGCCTGCCAACTGCAGCAACCAAAACAAGTTACTTTGCGACAGCGGCGCTCGTTGATCTGCCAGCGCGTTCACACTATTTCTGCCAGACTCAGGGGCTGCATCAAAACGCCTCAAACCAATTCAGTGCATCGCATTCAATCATCAAACAAACTCGCAAACTGACCGCTGGCATTACTTCGGCGGCACCGCGCAATACATTCGGCTAACACAGCAATACCTTCGGTAATCGCAGCATCCGGCACATGACCAAATGCCAACCGGATGAAATGAACCGCCTTGCCGTCGACATGAAAGTCCTGGCCCTCGGCATAATAAAAACGACGTTCGGCTGTAAGCGCTTTTAATGCAACCAAATCGACATCCTCAGGCAGCCGCAGCCAAAGAAACAGCCCGCCCGTTGGCCGTGACCAGATACAAGTCTCTTTTAGCGCACTGTCCAAGGCGGTCAATAATAGATCTCGCTTTCGACGCAATACCGCGTTCGCCTGATGACAGTGCCCCCATAAATCTTCTTGGTAGAACTGCGCCAACACGGCTGCGGCGAAATAGTTGCTCCCGGCATCATGTCGCCTCGAGACAATTTGCTGGAAATAAGGCGCCTCCGCCAGCAAATAGCCCAACCGAACCCCTGGGGCAAAAATCTTTGATAGCGATCCAATGTAGATGTGTCGAGGATCGTTTTGGATCGCATACAGCGAGGGCTGCGTTTCGCCGTCGAAATGAACATCCCCGTAGCAGTTATCTTCGACAATGGGCAGATCAAATCGGGCCGCAAGGTCAATGAGTTCAGTCCGCCGCTGCCTTGACATCGTTGTTCCCGTCGGATTTTGATAGGACGTTAGGGTATAAATAAATTTAGGCTTCACTGGCAGCTCGATTAATCGCTGCTCGAGCAGGTCCATGCGCATGCCATCGGCGTCTACAGGAATACCCACCAGCTCAAGACCAATGCCTTTGTAGGCCGCAATGGTCCCCGAATAGGTATAGCTTTCCGTGATCACAAGATCGCCCGGGGCAGACATCAGCGCCTGGCCTGCAAGGGTAACCGCCTGCATTGAGCCATTCATGAGCGCCATATTCTCGGGATTGACCCAAACGCCTTCGCGCTCGGATTCACGTCGCGCCATCAATTTGCGCAATCCAAGATGCCCCTTAGGACCCGGATAACGGTTCATCGCTGCGCCTTCAAGGTCAATCGCGCGGATCGCCGCTCGTTTTAAGGCTTCTGCAGGAAACGTTTCTGGGTTTGTTTGACCAATCGCGAAGTCGTAGGTCGTCATCACCACTCCTTGTTAGCACGACGTCTTTACAATGAAGGTTTACAAACACCCTTCGCAATGCGGGTTTTGTATCATGGCTTGCCTTAAGATATCTAACCCAGAGCTGGATCGAGGAACCAGGGTCAAACGACGCTTTGACGTCGTCGATCGACTTTACCGCTAAAACTTTACCGCTAAAAAGGTGGCCTGATTACAAATTCAAGTGTCGCGCCAGCGCGATCACAGACCTTACGCTTGCTCTCTCGGATTATTCCAAATATCTCGCGTGAGGCGCCATTCACCGCTCAAATCCTGAGCAAACAACCACAGGTGTCGACTGATCGACCGCATCGGCCGCGCGGTTACATCTCTTTTTGCAATCAAGTAACCGTCAAACGAGATTCGGGCAAACCCTCTTTGTCCAAAAATTTGCACCTCGTCAATCGTGACCTGCTGCTCAAATCGAAACTTGTCGGTAAAGCGATAAAACCGCTTGGCTTCGGCAAGCGACACATCTTGCCTGTTCGACGGCATCATCCAGATTGCGTCCGGTGTAAACAATTCAAAATAACTAAAAAAATTATCCGATTGCGTGCAGTTAATCGCATTCAACAACAATTTTTGTACGAGCATTTCGTCTCGTGAACTTGCAAATGCAGCACCATTGGTTTGTGTCATAAGAAACCCTTTTTTCCCACTTCCACGAACTATTTACCTTGCCGCCTCATCCGGCCAGGGCGCGCTCGTTGTTGGTGAGCACCGCTTCACCCCTGCCCTAACTGTTTTTTGCTGACTGCGCCTGCGCGCCTCATGCGCCAACGCGGCGTAATGATTACGCCGTTGTCATCCGCCGCACGCCGCCCGATGTGATCCGAGCATTGCCTGCCTGTTTGTTCCCGACCTGACGCTGTATCGCGCATCCGTAATAAAAGGACCCCAATACTAGCTCAACTTCAAAAAATGTCCTAACCCTAAACCGCGCTGAAAGATTGCCTGCATCACGGACTATCCTTATGCCAACCCGGTAAATTCGGGTCCCATTCAGCGCGGCATTCGGTGCTTCTTATCCTCGGCCCAAAACCCTGATTCGGCGCTGGCAATCTGACGTAGGCTCGCTTAATGTGGTCACGGGTGTGTTAAACATGATCGTTTCAGGCGACACCAACGGACAAGCCGTTAACGCTTATTGTTCGTGATGCCAGCGCGATTACTGCTTTCACAGTCAAGGCCAACGGGATACGAATGAAACCGCAAAGCGCTTAGGGTGCACGCCCCGTGATCGTACTGCATACTCGGCGACACTGCGGCGGGACAGTAACGGCTGGCCATTTGGCCAACAAAAGAACGCGCTAATAAAATCGCTAAATTATGCAAATATCCAAACGTCCGATTACGAAACTTGCCTTAACCAATCAAGGCGCGCTAGACCTGGTTTTTCTTGGGGTCGGTTCGGCCTTTTCAAAAACCCTGAATCAAACCAATCTGTTTATCGTGAAAGGCCAAACCCATCTTTTGGTTGATTGCGGTAACCACTGCCCGCACAGTTTGTTTCATGACTACAATACCCAGCTGACTGATATTGATAACTTCCTGATTACCCACAGTCATGCCGACCACGTTGGCGGTTTGGAAGAAGCACAACTTGCCGGCCGGTATGTCAAAAAGCGTAAACCCACAATGATTATTACCCGGGCCTATGAAAAAATTTTGTGGGAGCAATCCTTGCGCGGTGGGGCCGAAGCCTCAGAAGCTGTTCCGCTGAAGTTTAATGACTTATGGAACGTTATTCGGCCACGAAAACTCAACACCTTTCGTCGTGATACCTTTGAAACAGATTTCGAAGGGATCAACCTTAAGTTATTTCGAACAAAGCATTTCCCGGACTCAGCATCTTCCTGGCGCACTTCGGCCTGGAGTTGCGGCGTTTTAATTGATGAACGGATTCTCTTCACCAGTGACACGCGATTCGATCCAGGGTTATTGGCGGAATTTAACGACAAATTTAACCCCGAAATCATTTTCCACGACTGCCAGCTGTTCACAGGTGGTGTCCACACCGGCATCGAAGAACTCGCAACCTTGCCAACCACCCTGAAAGAGAAACTCATTTTGGTGCACTACGGCGACCAATGGCAAATGTTTAAGGATTTCGCACACAAAGCCGGATTCCATTCTTGGGCTAAACAGGGCCACCGATATCGCTTCGACTCCGGCTGTTAAGTTCCCGTCAATTTCACCTTGCCCCGCACCGCAGGGCAGTTTCAGAGCCTAGCCTTGACCCTTGCAGTATGATTTACTGACGTCGCACTATTGACCAATTGATCGACAGTATTTACCGACAGAAGACAGGATAAGGAACACAAACATGGGGTTATTAGATGGGAAGGTTGCACTCGTCACCGGCGCTGGTGGGGGGTTAGGGGAAACACATGCATTATTACTTGCGCAAGAGGGCGCATCGGTGGTGGTGAATGACTTAGGCGGCAGTCGTGACGGCGCAGGTGGCGGTAGCGGGATGGCGGACGCAGTGGTCGACAAAATCAAGGCGATGGGCGGTCAAGCCGTTGCCGATTACGGCAATGTTGCAAACGAAGCAGACGCCAAAGCGATGGTCCAAAAAGCCGTTGACACCTTCGGGCGGATCGACTTTCTAATTGCCAATGCCGGTATCCTCCGAGACAAATCCTTCAAAAATATGACCAACGACATGTGGGATATTGTCATCGACGTTCATCTAAGAGGGACCTATCTCACCGTGAATGCGGCCTACCATCAAATGATCGAACAAGGACATGGCGGCAGTATCGTTGTGACCTCATCGACCTCAGGATTGCTTGGCAACTTCGGTCAATCCAATTACGGCGCCGCCAAAGCAGGGATCGCAGGGTTCGCGCGATGTCTCTTCCAGGAAGGCATGAAGTACGGCATTCGGGTCAATATTTTAGCCCCGGCAGCTTGGTCTCGTCTCACCGAAGATATCTTCCCCCAGGGTCAAAACATGGAAGCTTTACTGTCGCCCGACAAAGTGTCACCGCTGGTTGTTTGGCTCGGCTCTGATGACGCCAAAGACGTCACTGGCAGAACCTTCCTGGCAACCGGCAATACCGTTCAGTTGCTGTCCTGGCAGTCTCAAACGGTTTGTCAAAAAGACAACACCGAGGAACCTTGGGCTGTTTCAGAAATCGGCGATGCCATACGAGAAAATTTCAACCACTGGCCTAAGGGCATTCAGCCCACGCGCAGACCGTGGGAATAGCCACGGTCTCGCGATCACACTCGCTGCGGCCTCAACGCGGCATACGGGGGTGGCGCTGTCACCCTTTTCGACTTTGGAGAACGGTATGAAACCCAACTACGGCGATGTGACGGTCTCGGTGCTCGATAATTTTGTGGCGATCTGCGAAATCAACCGAGCACCGAACAACTTTTTCGATCAAGCGCTCATCGCTGATCTTGCTGATGCCTTCGAGGCCATTGATCAAAACCCGGCAACTCGCGCGATCGTACTCTGCTCCGAGGGCAAACATTTTTGCGCTGGCGCAAACTTTGGCAGCTCAGAGCGAAGACAAACCAACGACGCCTCTGACGCCAACCCACTCTACACTGAGGCGGTTCGACTGTTTCGTGCAAAAACGCCTGTGATTGCGGCCGTTCAGGGCGCCGCTGTTGGCGGCGGCTTCGGTCTTGCCGTCATGGCCGACTTTCGAGTCGTTTCGCCGGAAACCCGTCTAACGGCGAACTTTGTCAAATTGGGGTTTACCCCAGGTTTTGGTTTAACCCATACCCTCGCTCGAATCATCGGTCACCAGAAAGCGAATCTGCTCTTCTTCACGGGCCGCCGAATTACCGGCCAGACGGCCTATGATTGGGGTTTGGCAGACATTCTCAGCAGTCCGGAGGACCTTCGCTCAGAGGCGATCCAATTGGCTGCAGAAATTGCAGAGAATGCACCCCTGGCAGTCGTATCGGTGCGCGAGCAGGTTCGAGGCCAACTCGCCGACGCGGTCAAAGCAACGACGGATATCGAAGGCCGGGCACAGTTCATCTTGCAACAAACCAGCGATCATAAAGAAGGGATTAAAGCCGTGTCCGAGAGACGGCCCGGGCAGTTCACCGGAAGCTAGCTGGCCTCGCCTTAAGCCTCGGTGCTTCAGCGCCACTGTTCAGAGCCATTGTTCAGAGCCATTGTAAGCGCTTGTGCCGGGCAAGACCGCGAGCACGACGGTCGCGCTTTGATTCGCCACTTGCAAACACCTCACCCGAGCCGTGATCGGCGTTGCCAGGTGCGTTAGACCCGCCCCCGACGCCGAAAATTGATTTTGATTGGATCAAAAAGCGGCGTGCTGCAGGTTCTTTGATCAGCATCGATCAAAACCGGTTCAGGACGGGAGGTTACAAGCCTGAGCCAACTGCTCGCCTGGCTGACAACGCCTTGTAAGATCGCCAAGGATTCGCATAAACCCATAGCCCCTGCTCGGCGCATCGCTCAGGCCGGCCGCCTAACCAACACGCAAAGCACTCGCCGGTTTTGGGCGCGCAACAAGGCATTTTATAACCCCTTCATGCCGCCAAGATTTTAGGTATGATCAAGCCCTCTACCGCAAGTAATGATTAAAAGAGGCTGACAGCATGCAATGGAGTTTTGGCGATATTTTAACCGCAGTGGCTCAGATTACTGACCCCAATAAACCAGCCCTAATCCATGGTGAACGCATGATCACCCATGGCGACTTCAACATTCGGACCAACAATCTGGCGCGGTCGCTGCTTGCAGGCGGCGCTGAACCAGGGGATAAAATCGCCTTTTACATGCGCAATTGCCCAGAGTACTCCGAAGGGATCGCAGCGGCCTTTAAAGCCTCGCTCACCCATGTGAACGTGAATTATCGATACATTGATCACGAACTGGTTTACCTGCTGGATAATGCTGACGCGAAAATTGTCCTCTACCAACAAGAATTCTCCGAATCGGTTGAGCGAATCAAGGCACAACTACCACTCGTGACCCAATGGATTGAAGTACAAGACAGTACCGTTCATACCGAAGTTTTGGATACCGACTATGAGCGTCGAGCGGGTTCTGGGGACGGCAGTACGGTCGACGTCGAGCATTCTCCGGAGGATCTCTTGTTTTTGTATACCGGTGGCACAACCGGCATGCCTAAAGGCGTAATGTGGCGGCACGACGACTTATTTAAAGTCATGGGCGCCGGCGGCAACCCTAGGCTGTCAATCCCACCAAGCCAGAGCTTGGCGGAACTGCTTAGCCGGATACAATCCCAACCAGGCCCTGTAAACCTCCCGCTGCCACCGATGATGCACGGAACAGGTCTGCTCTCTGCGATCGGCGCAATGGCTATGGGGGGCACCTGTGTGACCTTGCCCAGCACCCATTTCGATCCGAGCCAGGCACTCAAAGCGATTGAGGCCAACCGTGTTACGACCGTCACAATTGTCGGCGATGCCTTTGCGCGTCCCATGCTGGAAGCCCTTGATGATGCACCTGAGGCTTACGACATCAGTTCGATCAACGTCATCACCTCTTCCGGCGTCATGTGGACGCGAGAAATCAAAGCAGGCCTGCTCGAGCACAATGAAAACCTTTTACTGGTCGATGGCTTTTCTTCCTCGGAAGCAATTGGTTTGGGTAGCTCTGTCATGACCAAAGCCGAAGATATCGCCGTTGCAAAATTCACCATTGGCCCAAACTGCCGAGTCTTTACCGAGGATCATCGAGAGGTTCAACCTGGTGATAACGAAACCGGCATGGTCGCGGTTCGAGGCAACCTGCCTCTCGGCTATTATAAAGACGCAGAAAAAACAGCGAAAACGTTTAAAATCATCCAAGGCGAGCGTTACTCGATACCCGGCGACTGGGTCCAGGTTGAAGCAGACGGCACATTGACCCTACTGGGCCGAGGCAGCAACTGCATTAACACAGCCGGTGAGAAGGTTTTCCCAGAAGAGGTCGAAGAAGCGCTCAAACTGCACGATCGCATCGATGACGCTTTGGTCGTTGGACTCAGCGATCCGAAATGGGGCCAAGCCATTACCGCGGTCATTCAGACCCGACACAACGAGATCCTTGATCCGAACGAATTGAAAACTTGGGCGCGTCAACAGTTAGCCGCCTACAAGTTACCGAAGCATATCTTTCAAAAGGAAAGCCTTGACCGAGCACCAAACGGTAAAGCCGATTATGCAAGCATTAGAGCCTTTGCGGAGACGAAGCTCGCGCAATCTTAGACGACCAAGTGAACTGAGCACAAAGTGGGTTAGGCACGAGACATAAACTTCGCATTGGTTGTATTGACCTTAATCTGTTCGCCAGCGCCAATGTACTCCGGAACCTGCACTACCAAACCTGTTTCAAGCGTTGCCGGTTTGGTCCTCGAGCTCGCGCTTGCGCCTTTGATGCCTGGCGCTGTATCCGAAATCAGCAGCGTCACAGCTTGAGGCACCTCGATCGCGGCAATTTGACCCTCAATCACGAGCGCCGTAATGTCCTCAAGGCCTTCCTTTAGATAACCCAATTGATCCTCCAAATCAGCCCGATTGAGACTGTATTGGGCGTAATCTGTGAGCGCCATAAAGTGGTATTCATCGCCATCGATATAGGAGAATTGCACCGAAACCCTCTGGCAATCAATCGTTCCAAACTGCTCTTCGCCCTTACTACTCACTTCTTTTTTTAACCCGGTTAGCAAATTCTTGAACCGCAATTTGTAAAGCGTTACCGCGCCCCTTGACGATGGGCTCTTGGTTTCGAGGTGTTTAAGGACGTGGGGGACACCCTCTATGTCAACCACATCACCCCGCTTGATTTCGCTCGCTTTTGGCATCAGGCTCTCCTCAACAATTTGTGATTATAGACGGCATGCACTTTGAACCCAATGACTTAGAGGCTGTTGCCAACGTCACGATGCCGTTTGGCAAGTTTAAGGGCACGCGGATTCACCGATTGCCTGAGGCCTATTTGATCTGGTTTTCCGAAAGAGGCTTTCCAACCGGTCAACTTGGCACCCTCATGCACCTCGCCTTGACGCTTAAAATCGATGGCCTAGAACACCTAACCCGGCCGCTAGAACGACCCTCGCGTCGTAAGGACCGGTCGTAAGTCAAAGGTCGAAGACGCATCCTGGCCTTACCAGCGCACGCGTTTGTAAGGCCAGGGTTTAAACTGCGCTGAGATAAAACCCGCATTGAGGCCTTGCCCCGACCTTGACCTCGATTTTTTGACCTGAATGAGACACCGCGAGTTTTAAAGTAACCCAGGCAACGCGCCTGCTCAAATTTTAATTCGTCCAATCGCTTTTTCCCGATAAGCTTTTCGAAATCGAGCAAGCGCCTCGACCAATGTGGCATCGATGGAATTTGACGCGAGCATCCCCAACTAGGACAATCAGAACACTTTTTTTCAGAGCAGTCCTTATGGCCATCGGTATCATTGCGACCCTAGAAATCAAAGCTGGCGAGCAAGCCGCCTTTGAAGCCATTTTTTCAGAATTGAGTGCCTTGGTACGCGCCAATGAACCGGGCAATCACTTTTACGCGCTCCACAAGAGCCGAGCGTCCGACACGACTTACGTCGTGCTTGAACAATATGCGGATGACGCGGCACTGCAAGCGCACAATCAAACCGAGTACTTCAAGCGACTCGGCGCTGCCATGGGACCGCACATGGCAGGACGGCCTAAGATCGAAATGCTGGACGCGGTTTAAAACGCCGACGTTTGCGCGCCGCCATGCGCGCCAGCCGATGTCAGGTTTAGGATAGCCTCTCAACCAGCCAGGGCAGTGATCGATCCATCCGATAGTCGATGCCCGAATGCGTATCATCGAAGGTCTCGAATTCATGATCTATGTTCAATGCCTCGCAGCGCGCACTGAACTTCCGTGCACCATAGAGCAAATGGTATTGATCTCTTAAACCGCAATCAAGAAACAACCCTTTCAGCGCCCGCAAATTGTCCTGAGCCGCTATCCGCTCGAGCCCTACAATCGGGTCGAAGGACTGCCAGGCGGCCCATCGGGCATCATCCCTTGCGCAGGTTTGCAGATCCACCGGCAGCCGAACGCCAAAGGGCGCTTCCGGATCAGGATCATAGGACGCCGCCATGGCAAACGTCATCAACACGTGCATCTCGCCGCCGGCTATACGTCGCCGGCGATGGAGACGTTCTATATAACCGGCGACACTCAACCCGCTCTGGGTCAACGCCAAGAGCACCTCGGGAAATTCCCGCCCGTAACAGAGTTCAAAATCCATATCACCGGAATGACACACCACCGCCCCCCAATGTTCGCCGTGATGAAGCGCCTGGTGCAGCGCGCCGAAGCCACCGCTGGATTTACCAAACAGCCCTCTGCCCCCCGGTTCTGCAATGACAGGATATCGGGCTTCAATGGCCGGCACTAAAATCTCGTGCAACCACCGCGCCCACTGTCCCATCGCAATCGAGTCGACATACTGATTGCCCCCCAGTGATGTAAAACAATCTGGAAACACATAAACTGCTGGCGCAAGTTGCCCTTCTGCCATTAACCGATCGACCCGCTGGGGTATCGTTTCACCAAACCCTTTCCAAGCAAGGTGAGACAGGCCGCTGCCAGTAAAACCCGCTAAATCGATGAGCAACGGGTAACGTTCCCCCGGGTGGCAGGCTTCTGGCACATAGACGCCAACCGTCCGAGCGGTCGGGTCTCCCAACAGATTCTCGAGCAAGTCGTGCGCTTGCGTTTGAAAAAACTCAAGGCGTCCTTTGGGCTGACTAAACGCGTGTACTGGCATCAAATCTCCTCACTGTATTTTGCCGGCAAACAGTTGATTTAAGTCGTCACAGCGGCAGACCGCTTTCCCACGTATCAGTCCGCCAATATCCTCAAAAACCCGATAAATAGCAGGAACCACCAACAAGGTGATCACCGTTGCAAACGTGACGCCGAACGCAAGAGACACAGCCATTGGCACGAGGAACTGTGCCTGAACGCTTGTGTTGAACATCAGCGGCATCAAGCCAACAAAGGTGGTCAGTGACGTCAGAATGATCGGTCGACAGCGGGTCACGGCCGCATTGACCACCGCTTCATCTAAACTTTCGCCCTCCGACAGCAGCCGGTTAACCGTGTAGGTCAAGATCAAGCTGCTGTTGACCACAACCCCGGCTGCCGCGATCATGCCCAGAATCGACATCATTGCGATACCCGCAACCAGATCAAATTGCTTCATGATTTGGTGCCCCCAAATCGCCCCAACATAGGCAAACGGAATGACGCTCATGATCATGAGCGGCTGCGCGTAGGAGTGCAATGGAATGGCCAGCAGTGCGTAGATCACAAACAAGGCGATTAAAAAAGGAAACACTAAACTCACTAAATACTCACCGCTTTGGCGTTGCTCGCCCTCTAGACTCAGCGCCACCCTTGGGTAGTCTTTTAACAAGTCATCAAGATAGCCGCCGCTGAGATCACGCAGCACTTCCTCAGCAGTAATAACACTCCGATCGACATCCGCGGTGACATTCACAACCCGACGCGCATCCGTGCGGTTGATACTCGCGTAGCCGCGACCAAGATCCGCCTCGGCAACCGTGGTGAAGGGAATCTCTGAACCTGCCGGCGTTCGCACGCGCATCCGGTCAAGCGCCCCAACACTGCGCCGCTCAGAGTCGGTATACCGCACCATGACCCGCACATCGTCACGGCCTCTTTGAATGCGCTGCGCCTCCTCACCATAAAAAGCCTGTCGAACCTGACTCGCCAATTGAGCGAGTGACAAACCCGCCGCATCCCCTTCGGGTTTCATCGATAATTTGAGTTCCTGCTTCCCCGAGCGAAACGAATCGGTAATATCGATGACCCCCGGGTAGCCTGAGAGTTTCAGCCGCAACGCCGCGGCGATTTCCCGAAGCTCATCGACGTTCTCGCCCGACAACTGGATATCAATCGCATTGCCTACCGTGAACAGCGAACTGTTGAACTTCAATTCAACCGCCCCAGGAATTGAGCCGGCCTGATCCCGCCAAAGATTGGCAATCGTTCTGGTATCCAGCGTACGCGCCTGACTTGGCGTGAGCTGTAGGGTCACCTCGCCTAAATGACCGCCCCCAGAGCTGCCCCCACCCGAGCCACCTGGGCCGCCGCCGCCTCGACTCGAAGGCTGATTACCCACTGCTGATAAGATGTGGGTGACGGGCGGCGCCTCAGGAAACTGATCCGCCAGTTCCGCTGCAAGCGCCTCGGCAGACTGCTCAAGGTATAGCACCGCATCAGCTGTTACGGCGGCCGAGGTCCCCAAAGGCATCGTCAACTGCGCAATTGCTTGATCCGATGCCAGCGGCGGAAAAAATGAAAAAGGCAATCGCCCACTACCAATAACGCCCAAGCCGGATAAGAAAAACACGAAGGCCAAAGCAAGGGTTGTGTATCTTGCAGATACGGCTTGCATGACCAACCAGCGAAAGCGCGTATTGATAAAGACTTCAACCGACTCGGAAAACCGTTCTTGAGCGCGCACCAGACGCGTCGCTACGCCTTGCGACAAGGAAAAAGCATGCAGCAAGATCAAGAGCGAGACCACGCCAACTGCCAGTCCAATATAACTTGAAACATCCCAAGCAAATTCCAACAATAAGATCCCCACAACGGGCACCATCAAGAGATAAATTTCTCCAGCTTCGGTTTTGACATCTTGATGACCTAAGTGAGCCGGCAGTATTAATTGGGATTCGATCAAGGAAAAAATCAAACAACAAATCACAACCGTTGCGATAACCGCACCGATTTGACCCGAGGTCCCAACCCCTTGCAGCATGGGCACGAACGCACAGATCGTTGTTAGAACGCCAAAGATAACCGGCACTGATATTTTTTGCGTCCCAAGCACCGCACCTTCAAGTAGCGTTCGGCTTTTTCGTTGCTCGGCGAAAACATTTTCCCCCACCACAATCGCGTCATCGACCATGATGCCGAGCACCAAGATAAAGCCAAACAACGAAATGCCATCGATGGACAATCCAAGATAGTTTGTTAAATATAAGGCGCCCAAGAAAGCCACCGGCACGCCAATACTCACCCAAAAAGCCAGTCTTGGCCGCAAGAACAGGGCCAACAAGATTAACACCATTAAAAATCCCTGACGCGCACTATCGAGCAAGGTGCTTAAGCGATCTCGCAGTAACCTGGAATTGTCGTTCCACACCGTTAGTGTGACGCCCTCTGGCAAGCTTCCCGGGGCTGTTTCCAAATAACGATTCACTTCCTCGGTGATCTTCAGGATATCTTGGTCGCCGACCCGAGACACCCGAATGATCGCAGCCGGATTCCCATCAAAACGCAAAGCTTGGTCGGTATCTTCGAACCCATCGGAGACGGTGGCAACATCTTTTAAAAATACGCGCCGGCCCTCGGAATCACTGCTTAGGAGTAAATTTTCAAACTCCTCACCGCTATACGCCTGACCTTGGGTTCGCAATAGAATTTCGCCGTCGCTGGTTTTGATGGCCCCGCCCGGAACATCTAACGATTGACGGCGAATCACGCTGGCGACTTGCTCCAAGGTCAACCCATTCCGCTGCAAAGAGGTCTCAGACACCTCAACCGATACTTCATAGGGCCGCGTATTGATCAACGCAACTTGAGTGATACTGGGCAAGGCCGCTATATCGTCGCGTACGCGTTGTCCGAGCACCTTCAGCGCACGTTCATCTTTCGGTCCCGTAATCGCAATGTCCATCACGCTTCGGACACTCGTAATCAAATTAATGACAGGTTTTTCGGTCTCAGTTGGGAGCGTGTCAATCGCATCAACTCGATTTTTGACGTCATCCAAGGCTTTCGACTTATCAGTGTCTTCAAACAGTTCAACCGACACCCTACAGATCCCCTCATTGGCCGCGGACCGGATCTCCTTTACCCCTTCAACGCCCTCCAACTCTTCTTCGATGCGCACGCACACGCCCTGCTCAACCTCTTCTGGCGCCGCACCAAGGTACAAAACCGATACCGTAATGATTGGAACGTCGATGTCCGGAAAAGATTTTTGCGGCATCGTCAGAAGTGCCGAGGCCCCAAAAAGGACAACCAAAATGAGGAGCAAATTGGCGGCAATATGATTTTCAGCAAACCAAGCAATAATCGTTTTCATCGCTGGCTCACCTCAGCTCTGGTTTCAACAATACGAACCTGCATCCCCTCAACGGCATCATCCATTGCCGACAAGCAGACTCGGTCGCCATCGGAGAGCCCGTCATCAATCAAAATCCAATCCCCCTCCCGACGAACGACGTTGACACTCGTAAGGCGAAGCCGCTGTTCCCGATCGATTAGAAACACCGAACTGTCTCCCCGAAGCGCCGTTCGGGGCAGTTTCACGACGCCCGGCAGCCTGCGGCCTAAAATTTCGGCTTCGACAAATAGGCCGACCGCTAAGGGCGCCCCCCCAGAACTCGTTTGATATGGGGCTTTGACTCGCGCGACCAAATTCACCATTCGGGTTACCGCATCAATCTCGCCTTCCGTCCGGACAACCTCCCCTTCCCAGCGCTGAATCTCACCAGCGAAATTTGCACTTAATGTGACTTTGGGCCGCGCAGTCTCGACAATACCTTGCTCAGACAGCGTCACGTCTAAATAGGCCAGTTCTTGGTCCTGGATCGGCAACCTGACTTCAGCGTAATCGGTGGCATAGAGCTTCGCAACGGCGACACCTTTCGATACATATTGGCCCACATCGATATTTTCGCTGCGAACGCGACCCTGATAGGGCGCGACCACTCGCGTACGGGTTAAGTCTCGCTCAGCGCCCTCCAATCGAGCGGCTGCCTCTCGATAACTGGCCTTGGCAAACTGTAGGCGCTTTAACGCCTCATCTTCCAGCGCCTGACTTGCGGCCTGACGCTGTTTCAGGTCCAGCTGACGGTCATAGTCCTTCTGCGCGAAATTGACTTCGCTGGCGGCTTTGGCGACGGCCGCGCTCGCCAGTTCCAACGCGATTGTGTAGTCGGTGGGGTCCACCTCAAATAGAACTTCACCCGCTTCAAAAAAGCCCCCTGTCACCATCCCTTGTGCCGTACGGACAATACGACCGGAGACCTCGGAGATTAAATCGGTTTCACTGCGCGGCTCGACAGTACCGAAAGCGCCAGCCGTTAACTGCAAAGCCTGCATCTCGATCACTTGGCTTTGCACCAAGGGTTTAATGGGTGATGGCGGCCTGGAATCCAGTTTTGGGCCAGTGGCAATTAAAATGAAAAATAAGACAAATCCTAGCCCGGCTACCAAAACCGGGATTAACACTGGCTTTATACGGGTGATCATAGTCATACAATATCCTCGTGAACGACAGTAACCGATGGCCCTTCTTGGAATCCATCTACAGCAAAATTGAGCAGCCGTTCAAAAGAAACTTCATTGGCTGGTGCTGAACCAAAGAGTCGCTCGGCAGGTCGCAGAACCGTAAAATTTAATGCCCCAGCAACAAACGAGAATTTCTGGGCAATCAAGGCCGGATCTTGCTTTGGAAAGCAGGCCGCCATGGCAACAACGAACTGTTCGATCACGTCGCTAAAAACGAGATTGAGCAGGGGTTCAACGACCTCGGCTGGCTCTGTCATCACACGCCCCATGAGTCGTCGAGCCGGCGCTTCGTGCTCATTGAAAAAAACGGGCCATAAAAACGCGTGAAGAATGGCTTTGACAGACTCGCTCCCCCGCTCAGGCACTGCGGCCAGACGCGCTCGCCGCGACCTGTTGATCGGCGCAATCCGGCGGATCAGCACCGCTTGCAGTAACCCTTGCTTGGAACCAAAGTGATACCCCATCGCAGCAATATTAACCGCCGCCCTATCAGCGATGGCACGAGCAGACATACCGGCATAACCGGCATCTATGAACAAAGCCTCGGCGGCATTCAACAATCGCGCCTGAGTGTCCTTCGTTTCACACGGACCTGCTCGCGATGTTCTCGCGCTATTTAGGCTCATACTGCGTGACCTGCTTGTGATGGATCGCCATTCATCGCTATTAATCGCCATTGAAAGACCTAAGTCATGCCGTGCCCGCCTTGCGAGCGATCTGACCCGATTCTCAGCCCCGATACTCGGGTTGCAACGCCCGAGTTTAAACGGTCGTTTAAACTTATCTCATGTACGCAGCGGGCCCGCCACTAGATTCATGGCCTAGGATCAATCCCATCGACCCCATGACCCCATGACTCGACATCAAAGACCCTGGATGAGGCGCCTCACCGTGACGCCTGCCCAGCGCGTCACTGGCACAGGTCAACACACCTGGTTAATTGGACCAAATGACCCTCGCGCAGCCGTTCGGTGGGATATCGATCCAAGCAAATTGATCAAACTCGCGCGCCCAGCGGCTTGCATCCTCAGCCGCCAGGTCGAAAATTAGATAACTATCTTGCGCCCAGCCATGGGCCGCATTTTCAATTTGTGCGACAAAATAATTTAGTCTAGCGTGCTCAATTTTTGACAATAATTGCATGCGACGGTCTAAATTTTCATCTTCAATCAAGATTCGACCCAGTGGATTCGACGAGGCGATGAGGCACGCAGTTTGGGCATTAAAGCTGGCCAACAGCAGCGCTAAACCTTGGTGGGAAACGCCGATCTGAAAGACGATCGGCGGGTCATCATTAATGACGTAATCTGCCGTTTCATAAATCGTGCGATGCAAAGCAGGGACTGTAATCATGAAAAAAACCTAGTTTGAGTGCCATTAATCCGTTGTGCTGTTAACATTGACCCCTGGCTGGATCGACGCCAGTCTAATCCATTTACCGCGCATTCCAAGCACGCCTTTGGAAAAAACAGGTCTAAACAAAAATTCATGGCACGAGAGACACAGCAGGAATTGCAGATCAAATTTGCTCGGCGCGATCGGGCTTTGTTCTTGGTACTGGTAAATCTTGTGTTCACCGGGCTTCTGATTGCGCATTTATTAACAAGTTCCGGCGGCTATCGATTCGAGCTGGATCAAGTTGGTTTTGAAGCAGCCTCTTTTTTATCTGTTTTCGTTATGTTTGTTGCAGCAACCCTGATTAAAGTCTCGCTTGCGGAACGCCGCGCTGTCCTGATTGGCTTATTCGCGCTTCAAACCGGTAATTTGTTAGATGCCTCAACGGGCATCTTCTTTAACGCCCCACCCGTTTGGTGGTGGATCGGCGATGGCCTGACGTTCACAGGTGAAGTGATCCTGGCGCTCGTGGTCTTTCAGTTTGTGCGACTCACGAACGACCTTGCGAATCGCGACCCGCTCACCGGCCTTTACAATCGCAGTTACCACATGCGCGCGCTGGCCAACTTGCTTAAGATCCGCCACAACAATAAAGAATCGGTTGCAGTGATTGCCATTGATATCGATCACTTCAAACATGTCAACGACGTCCACGGCCATGCCTTTGGCGATCTAGCCTTACAAGCGATTGCCTCGGCCGTGAATGGATTTCAAAGTGAGGTCAATGTCATCAGCCGCACAGGCGGAGAAGAGTTCGAAGTCATAGTGGATCAACTCGACGAGCCGGCGGTCTTCGCGCTCGCAGACCGAATCCGCTTAGTGATTGCGAGTATTGATCTGGGCGAAAACAGACACTTGACGGCGAGTCTTGGCGTTGCCCTCAGCCATGTCGGCGAAGCGTTAGTCTCGCTGAGGCAAAGAGCAGACGCTGCGGCTTATAAAGCCAAGAACACCGGCCGAAATCGGGTCTGTGTCGCGGACTAGCCTTGCGAATGAGGGAGGTCAAGTGCGACGCTGAGCAATCGGCAAGGCTGTTAGGCAAGCCCTGCGTCGGTTGCGTTCGGGATCAACCTTGCATCGCGAAACAATCGTGCGGCAATGCTTAAAACCGCTCCCCAAAACCAGTCCCCCAATGGCGATGGCCGCCATCATCCAAGCCAGCCCAGCAATGTATTTCTAGGCGGCATGCGCCGCGCGGGCGCGAGGCCTCTTTGCGGTCTTATCTCGTTTATCGATCCGGCTTGTATCACGACCGAAACCCAGGATGAACCGATCACGAAGGACCCTGTACTGGCGCGTTGAATATCAATCACCGCACCGGCGCTAGGCAAGCGAATCGCGCAATGCTTGCGCTGCGAGCTGGATCGCATCGCGCTCATGCACCGGTATCTTCTCGTAATGATTCATCATCAAGCGCATTCTAGGATTCCGACCAAACCGCTCGCGATGTCGGCCGAGAAAGTCCCAATACAACACGTTGAAAGGACACGCCCTATCGCCCGTTCGAGCCGTCACATCATAGGCGCAATCGCCACAATGATCGCTCATACGTTGAATGTACTTTCCGGAGCTAATGTAGGGCTTCGAGGCGACTAGGCCATCATCAGCAAACTGACTCATGCCCCGTGTATTCGGCATTTCAACCCATTCGATCGCATCAACATAGATGCCGAGATACCAAGCATCAACTTGATCAGGATCAACGCCCAACATCAGCGCAAAGTTGCCGGTCACCATCAAGCGCTGGATGTGGTGGGCATAACCGTATTGAAGGGATTGGTCGATCGCCTGTTTTAGACACGCCATGTCGGTATCGCCCGTCCAATAGAAGCTCGGCAAATCCATCTTGGCATCAAGCGCATTGCGCGCAGCGTAGTCCGGCATATTCGCCCAATACAGACCTCGTATGAATTCCCGCCAACCCAGTATTTGTCGCACAAAGCCTTCAACCTCAGCACATCCAACCTCCGAATCGGGCTGCTCAAAGGCGGCAACCGCCGCATCAACGACTCGCTTAGGACTCAGCAACTTCGTATTTAAAGCAAACGATAATCTCGAATGAAATAAAGACCACCCTCGATGCGTCATCGCATCCTGGTAACGCCCAAAATTGGGCAGCAATCGTTGGCAAAAATCGTCGAGCAGCGCTTCAGCTTGTGCTTCATCGACAGGCCAAATGAGGTCGCTGCCAATTTGACCCAGGGTTTCGACCCCATGCCGTGTCAGTCGATCCTGAATCAATCCAACGGGGTTTTGAAACAAAAATGGCTCGGGTATCGTCACGGCTTTGGGCAAAGCCTTTTGATTGTGCTTGTCAAAATTCCACTGCCCGCCCACGGGGGCCCCATCGCACATCAGTACATCAAAGGCCGTGCGCATTTTGCGATAAAATGGCTCCAAACGGTGCGCTGAACCGGGTTTAAATTGCCGTTTCAAATCTTGCTCGGTCAAATAAAAGTGTTCCGACTCAACGGCAACGACCTCAACCCCATCAGGCTGCCAATCCGCGAGTTGACAACGAAGACGGTGCTCGTCCGGTAGCTGGTATTCGACCTGGCTCGCTTGATGTGCGGCGGCGCAATGTGCGAGCAGCGCCGTTAAAGATTGAAACGGGGCAGCTTGATCTAAATCGATGTGACGAACCCTATGACCCAAGCCGCGCATACGGTCTGCAAAACGCGCCATCGCCAAAAAAAATGCCACCGTTTTTTGAATGTGATGCCGGACATAGCGCTGCTCTTGCGCCAATTCGGCAATGATATACACAACGCCCGGATCAACTTGTTCGAACCAGCTGTGATGGGCATCCAACTGGTCTCCAAGTACGAGACGCAGTATTTTCGCAGGCTTTAAGTCGTCGTTTTGTATCGCGTTCATGATCGTCCTTGTATCAAAAATTTTTCAGTCAGTCCGTCGATCGGTGCGGCGATACTCAGTCCGAAAATCGTTCTTTAAGTCGAGCCGCGCCGCAGGCGCACAAAGGGCAATCAACCCAGGTTAACAACCTGCTTGGTTTTTAAGGTTGGCAAATTAGCCGGCTGATACGTGGCGATCAGCGCGCGCCGTCGCTTGGCGGATTGATTGCACGCCGATCCATGGATTAAAAAAGGATCAAAAAAAATAACACTACCGGCGGGCTCGTTAAACTCAACAACTTTCGACCAATCAACCTCATCATCATGAGTGTAAAAGCCCTCAAGCTGACTACCGTCATTGCGAGCGGCACGAATACCGCCTTGATGACTCCCCCGAACGACTCGAAATCCGCCCGAACCCGGCACAACATTGTCCAATGTCACCATGACATTCGGCAACTGTGTGAGGTGCGCCGCATCATGCATCCAATAAGGCGCATCCTGATGCCAGCCGAACTCGGATCCACCTGGACGCTTAAAATTAATCTTATCGGTCCAAAGCGATACGTGATCACATCCGGTCAGCTGCCGCATCGGCAACACTAAACGCGCCTCGTTCAATAGCGTCAAAATCGGCATGCAGCGCGGGTGAGCGGGTTCCAAGACTCTTAAATCCTGTTCGAAGGGTGCGGGTTCGAACTGCAAGGTCTGATCATTCAGATCAACGAATCGACGCCCATCGATGCGGTATTCATGGCCTTCATGGCTTTGAGCGATGACGGCCGACGCCAACAGATCAATCGCCGAATTAAGCTGCTCAATCTCGCCCTTTAAAAACACCTTCCGACGCAGGACGAAGCCGTGAGTTTGATAGGCCCGAAGTTCAACTTCAGTTAGGGCGTCACTGGTCTGCTTGGCATTGTGTTCTCGCGCGCGAAGACCGCGCGGCGGCGCCAGGTCACTCATCAGCCCACCAATCCAGAGCTCGAACATTACACCGCTCAACCCCTCTTAAATCCGTCGTATCAGAGAAGATCGCATCCTCGCCCGGCGCCAGTGTTTGGCCTTCGCCGATGGCATAGATCAAGCCTGTGTCCACGACCGAGCCATCCCCCCGTTTCCAGATACTCTGAACCGTCACGCGGGTCACGTCCAGGGTGCCAAGATTACGCACTCGACCTTCAACCTTCGTTGTCCGTCCTTTGCGAACGCACTTTGTCATAACCGCATCCACCCGCGTGCGCGCCGTTGCCGCAACCGGCGCAGCGACCTCGAGCACCTCGACCACCGGCTCCTCCGGATCTTGCACCATCCAGAATACCGCGCCGATTAAAAGCGTCAGTGCAACCGCAATGGGCCCCAGGTAGCGTTCAAGCATCAACGGTCTTCCGTAGCAGCGAGACGCGTTTTAAGCCGCCATCGGTCATTTGTTGGGCCATTTCTTGAAAGCCTTGCCTATGATGAAAAGCTAGCGATCTGGGGTTCGGCGGGGCCAAATTCACCTCACAGGTCAGATTTTTGATCCCCATCGTCTGCGCCAACGCCGTTGCATGATCATATAGTGCTTGCGCCACGCCCGCTCCACGACAATGCGGCGCAACAATGATTCGATCGACATAAAGAAAGGTTTCAAACGTTTCAGAAAACCAACGGTAGTTAAGGCTCTCATAGGATTGCCCTTCTCGAAGGAGTAAAACGAACCCGGATAAGGCCTTGTCTTGGTTCGTCATTACCCGAAACGATGCGGCTTGCGCAATCAGCGCATCCAAGGCTTGCGCACTCAACGCATTCACGTGGGGCGTATTGTCATTATTTAAGGCCAGAACTTCAGCCCGAAAACGCTGCGGATCTTGACTCACTTCATGTCGCATCTTGTCGGCTCCTCTTCGCACTAACGGACTGAGCTGTCTAATCTTAATGCGTCAATCAAGTGTTTCGACTATTGTTTTAAAACATTCTCAAAGACAATTCTGATGCCCAACATTACCGCACTCACGGCGCTCCTGAACAAAGGCCAAGACTCAGCCCTGCTGCGGTTTGGTTTGGCCTCGGCTTATCTAAAAGAAAAACCGGCGGATCACCTTCCCCATGCCGAGCAACACCTTAGACAATGTCTTGCGCTTGACCCAAAGTATACCGCGGCTTACCAACAACTCGCCCAAGTTCAGCAGGATCAAGGCAATCTGGTCGGGGCCACCGAGACCTTGCGTTTTGGTATTGCCGCCGCCGACAGCGCAGGGGATCTGCAAGCCCAGCGGGTTATGCAGGTCTTTTTAAAACGCCTGACCCAGCATCTCGCCCTTTGACCTGCAAGGGTTGTCCTAACCTGCGCTCGCGCGCTTTAAAATCATCCCAAGGTACATCTCAATGAGACGCCGGTCACGATCCCAACCCGGCACTTTCAATGACAGCTCCGGCGCTGTGTTGATGCGGGTTTGCATGTCCAAGGCAAGCGCAACCAGCGCCGCATCACTGCGCTGATTGATGACAAGCGCGCTATGACGTGCAAGGTCGTCCGACGCCCAAGTAAAACCCAGGCTTGCGAAATAACCCAAGCAAGCGATCAAGATGCAACTGGCTTCAAGCTCGGGGAATTGTTTGAGCGCGGCTTTAGAAACTGCTTGCGGGGCAGGTGCAGTGACGTTTTCAAGCTGTAACCGACCAACACACAACTCTGGCAGAAAGCCCTCATTGCGATTGAGGGTTAAACTCAGCCCTTTTGTCTCGCGAGGTAGCACAACGTAAAACGATTCGCTGCCACGACCTACTTTTACCCAAAAAGAGGTGACCACAGACGCCGCTGCGACCCATGTCTTGACACCGGTTAAAAGTCCCGCGTCATCTTGGACCACAGGTGGTAAGCCATCGACCCCTTCGCTAACGCAGAAAGCCGCCCATGCCGCGTCCTTTATGCCAAACTGACACCGCATCGCTGCCTGATAGCCAGCCATAAAAACCTCCGCCAGGGAGCCCGCTAAGGCACCAGAGGCGGCCAGCCAATCCTCGGGCGCAAGCGTCGCATCAAACTGTTTTTGCCACAATTCAAAGTAGTTTTGTTCTACAGAAAAATCCATCTAATCCCCTGCCAAGGCGGCATACGCCTATTGTGTAAAACATCAGCGAAAAGCGGTCACCTGCGTGCAAATCGGGATCGCCAAACCCGACGCAACGGTTTCCCAACCCATGCGCCAAAAGCGCCGCCTAACCGCCAACTGCGGCGCAGCAGGATCTGCGCCAAACTGACAACTGCAGCCCCGCTAGACCTTAAGGCACGTCGCCAAACGCCAGGCCAGGCACTTCTGAGCTGTTGCTGTTTTCGCGCAAATCCTTGCACCACCGGTTTTTGATACCACCAATGACCAAAGCGTGGGGAAACCCGCGCGAGTAGACCCGCAGCCAATGCTAAAAACACGAGGCCCGGCAGCACCGGCAGCACAATACCGATCAGGCCCAGCAACACTAACATTGCAGCCGCCAGGCCATAAACGATCTTTTGCCAGCGAGAAAGCGGACGCACAACCCAGTCTTGGAGCCGATGGACCGATCGGCCCAAGGCCGTCGGCACTAAGGGTAGACGTCTTGGATCAACCATGCCCCATCACTGATCCAATGACGCAAAGGTCTTGCCTTCCGCCACAAGTCGTTCTAGCAGGGGTGCAGGCTTCCAGGCTTCATCTCCCGTTTCAGTATAAAACCGCTGGATATCTGCCAGCACGCTGCTCAGCCCTTGGGCATCGGCAAACCACATCGGGCCACCAACATGATTTGGGAAGCCATAACCATTCACATAGACCGTATCAATATCGCCGGCCCGCAGGGCGTGTCCTTCATCTAATAATTGCGCGCCAATATTGACCAAAGGATAAATACAACGCTTGAGAATCTCTTCATCCGAAAAAACTTTGCGCTGATAGCCTAAATTCTCGGAAACACGCTCGATCACCTCCATCGCAATCGGGTCGACCACCGGCGTTCGATCACCGTTTTCATACCGGTAATACCCTAAACCGTTCTTTTGGCCGTACCGGTCCATTTCACACAGTGCGTCGGGGATGCGGGCGGTAATATCATTCGAGCCACCGCGCATTTTTCTTGCACGCCAACCCAGATCGAGACCGACCATATCGGCCATTGCGAACGGTCCCATGGCCAGGCCGAAATTATAGATCACAGCATCAACCTGTTCTGGGCTCGCGCCTTCGAGAATCATGAGGTTCGCCTGCCGAGAATAGCCACCGATCATACGGTTGCCGATGAAGCCCGGGCAATTGCCAGCCATGACACTCACTTTACCAAGCCGCTTCCCCAGCGCCATCGCGGTCCCAAGCGTTTCAGGCGAGGACTTCGCGCCCCGGACAACCTCAAGCAAGCGCATCACATTCGCTGGACTGAAGAAATGCATGCCGCAAACAAACTCAGGCCGGCTCGTGCTTTCCGCAATTGCGTCAATGTCTAAGCCTGACGTGTTACTGGCAAGCAAAGCACCTGGCTTCATAATGCCATCCAATTTCGCGAAGATTTCTTTCTTAAGGTCCAAGTTTTCATAAACCGCCTCGACCACAACGTCTGCCTGGTCGAACGCGTCAAGACTGTCTGCAGGTTGAATGAGCGCCATACGCTGATCCATCGCAGCTTGAGACAACCGCCCCTTCGCAACGGTTCTCGCATAATTACCTTCGATCACCTTTAGGCCCCGCTTTAAGCCTTCGGGATCGTTGTCATGGACTTGCACCGCGATACCGGCATTGGCGAAACACATCGCAATGCCACCCCCCATGGTTCCAGCACCAATGACCGCTGCTTTTTGAACATCAATCAGCGGCGTATCCTTCGAGAGTCCAGGAATTTTATTGGCCGCACGTTCTGCAAAAAAGATATGAATCAACGCCTCTCGTTGCGGGTCGCCCAAACACGCCGCAAAACAGGTTCGCTCGACCGCCATGCCGGCCTCGAAATCATCCAAGGTGACTGCCGCTTCAATACATTTCAGAATCTGAGCCGGCGCGAATTGACCTCGATGGGTCTTATCGAGATTGGCTGCAGCCTTGGTGAACAAATCAGGCTGATTGCGGTCAGCAAGGACTTTATCCGACAAATCTCGAATCTTTCGAGTCGGACTGCCTTGCGCAACCAGATCAGCTGCAAACCCTAATGCCGCTTCAACAACATTGTCAGTCACAACTTGATCAACAATGCCCAGCTTGAGTGCCGCCGGTGCCGGCACGGGATTACCCGAGATAATCATCGGGATTGCAGCCTCAGCACCAATCAGTCTTGGCAGCCTCTGGGTTCCCCCTGCGCCCGGCAAAAGCCCCAGTTTAACTTCTGGCAAGCCTAACGGCGCCGTTGCCAAGGCAACGCGATAGTCGCAACACAAAGCCACTTCTAAACCACCCCCAAAAGCGGTTCCGTTGATCGCAGCGATTACCGGCTTTGTGCTGCTTTCCATCAAGTCTAGAACCTGATTCAACCCAGCACCTTCCGATGCCGCGGCTCCAAACTCGCTAATGTCGGCGCCAGCAATAAAGGCTCGATTTAAACCGGTCACAACAATTGTTTTAATATCCTCATCACCCAATGCTCGGGTCATGCCGTCGAACAACCCTTGGCGCACCCCGGATGACAAAGGATTAACGGGCGGGTTATCGATGCTCAATAGCGCCGATGCGCCACGCACTTCATAATGTACTGATCCTTTCACGAACGCTCCTTTTTTGCTCATCACGGAAAAGCCAAGAGTATAACTGGGTTTAACCCATTTTTGGGTCATGCTGGGCAGGGCTGTGTATTTGTTTTAACGGTCAGCTCACGCTACCCTCAGCCGACGCGCAGCCAACCCACCTTAACCTGAAGGAATCTAGACGATGGTTGATCAAAATCCCGCACAAGCCTGGTTGGATCAAGTCATCGAAGCCCCTATTGATCCCGATCAAAGGATTATTGACCCGCATCATCACCTCTGGCGACGACCTGAGGACGACTACTTGGTTCAGGACCTCTGGCGCGATACCAGCAGCGGACACAAAGTCCTAATGACCGTTTTCGTAGAATGCGGGGCTGAGTATCATACCAATGGCCCAGAAGAAGCCCGCTCGCTGGGCGAAACGGCGTTTGTCGCAAAGCAGGCCGAACTCAGCCGGGATGATCCGACGCACGCTACGATCGCGGGGATTGTGGGTAAAGTCGATTTGAGGTTACCGACGGCAACGCTCACCAAGCTCTTGGACCAACATCGTGCAATGGGGCAAGGCTTGTTTCGCGGGATCCGGCATGCGGGCGCGCATGCACTGCATCCTGAAACCCTGACCATCCCAGGCCGGGCGCCTAAAGACCTTTATCAAGACCCAGCTTACCGACGCGGCGTCCAAGAACTTGGTCGACAAAACTTAACCTTCGATACCTGGCACTATCATCACCAAAACCAAGATTTTATGGACCTTGCACAGGCATGTCCTGAGACCGTGATGATTCTGGATCATTTTGGCACCCCACTCGGCGTTGGCCCCTTCAAACATTTGCGTGAACAAATTTTTACGCAATGGCAGCGGGACATGGCGGCATTGGCTAGAAATTGCCCCAATGTCGTTGCAAAGCTCGGCGGCCTTGCCATGCCGGACAATGGTTTTGGTTGGAGCGAACGCGATCGACCTGCCAGTAGTGACGAGTTTGTCTCGGCTCAAGCACGATATTATCGCCATATGATCGACTGCTTTGGTCCGGATCGCTGTATGTTCGAAAGCAATTTCCCAGTCGACAAACGCTCTATCGGTTACAACACGCTTTACAACGGATTCAAAAAAATCGCAGCAGACTGCTCGGTCGACGTCAAAGATCAACTATTTTACGGGACAGCAGCAAGGGTCTACGGGCTTTGCGACCCTTAAAGCCACCCAAGGTGTTGACCCATTGAAGGTTTTCGCGGCTCGAATTGGGTGAGACAACTTCGTCCAGGACAACCCTCGCGCCACGCAACGCGCCTGCTCCGAAAACCCATTGAATTCGCGTCGAGGTCTTGCGCTAAAGGTCGAGCCCGGGCAACTTTCGAAAAACCAATGCGCAGATCGTGGCGACTAAGCGACCCTTTTAAAAGCTTGCTTAAAGGCTTCGCTTAACTGCTTCGTTTAAAGGCTTGGTTTAAAGGCTTCGTTTAAAGGCTTCGTTTCGAAAAAGCTTGTAGCCCCTAACGCGCTACTGGGCTGCGTCAACCAAGCCCTGAACACCAAGGGGTCTTTCATTTGCGATGACCGATACGCGCTCACCATAGCGACTGTTCGGATAATAGTCCCAAACAGAATGATGCTGGGTGCAGCGATTATCCCAAAGCACCAAGGTATTTGGCGACCAGGAAACCCGCGCCGTCAATTTGGGCGTGCTGTCGATATGACGAAACAGGAACTGCAATAGCGCATCACTCTCCCGAGCGCTCAAGCCCTTAATCCGACTGGTAAAACCGCTGTTCACATAAAGCACCGCTCGACCTGTTTCTGGGTGCTGAACAACAACTGGATGCTCATTCCTGGGATAACCGCCTTCTGGCGGCACCGATTTATAGGCGCCAACATAGGGTAACGCGCCATCATGCACTGCGGTAAGCCCGGATAAAAACTGCTTCATCGGATCCGAGAGCAGCTCAAAAGCCAAGTACATATCAGCAAACAACGTGTCCCCGCCACCATCTCCAGGCGTCTGCGTGACATACAGTAGCGAGCATTGTGGTGGCAGCGCATCGCACGTGACATCCGTATGCCAGCCTTCGCCTGCGGTATAGGCTGATTGAGCATTGGTTGCGACTCGTAAAATGTGTGGATCGCCCTTCTGCTGTCGAGCATGCATTGGGTGGGTGTGCAAGGCGCCAAAACGACTCGCGAAGGCTTTATGCTGCGCCTGGGATAACGCCTGATCCGGAAAAACCAGCACCGAGTAGTCCAAATACACCGCCTTGAGCGCCTGAAAAGCCGCGTCGCTCATAGGTTCGGATAAATCAATCCCCTGCACGATGGCCCCTAAATGTGGGGTTAGCGATTGAACCTGCATCGGTTTGCCTCCTTTTTACTGGACTAAAGCTTTTATGAATCAACGCTGTCATAAAAGCTGTCATAGATGAAAGCTTTCATAGCCCAAAGCTGTCATGCTTTGGGCCATCATCCTCCGCGCCTGCGGGTCTGTCTAGACCGCTCGAGCCGGCCTATTCCACACGCTCAGATTGGCGTCGTGATTCCCGCGTTAGATTCAACACAACGCCATCGAGTGCCGTGCTCGGCTCAACGCCCAGATAATGCGCAAGCGTTGCCGCGATATCGATGCTAAAAGCGGGCCCAGGAACATTGCCAGGCTCAATGCCCGCGCCATAGAACACGATCGGAATATCCCGATCATAGTTGTGCGGCGAACCATGGGTTGTGCCGAGTTCGTCCACCAGACAGCCTTCACTCATTTGGACCAGAAGGTCCCCCATCCGATCCGGCACGATGCTGCGCTGCATCGACACTGCCAGCTCACCCGAGGCGTTGGCCAGCGCCTCGACCCGCCAGACTTTTTCGATTTCAGGCTTTGATTCAAGATAGGAAATCACCTCGGTCACCACTGCGGCCCGGGTTAATCCGAATTCTGACAACCCCGCTTCCGGAACATACAGATGTCCGCCTTCAAGAGAAAGCAAACGTCTAGGATCCCCAAATGGCCAGGTAAAGGTCTTGTAGAGATGCCAATTCAAGCCGAGATAAAGCGCCTGCGGCGTCAGCCTTCCGGTATCAGAGGGACAACTCAGCGAATTCGTTTCCTGAGTCCACTCCGGCAATTCCGCCACCCCATGGTCTGCGGTCAAGACCACCCAATAGTGATCAGCACCCAGCCGCTCATCGAGCAGGCTGAAAAATGCCCCGAGCATCTCATCCACTCGAGCCAGCGCATCGGCGGCCTCCGCGCTTCTGGGCCCGTACAAGTGACCGACTGTATCGGTAGCGGACAAACTGATTGATAACAGATCCAATGCAGGGCCTTGGCCTAGGGCCTCTTCAATCACCATCAACTGCGCCAACGCCATCGTGGCTTCATCGATAAAGGGTGACGCGTAAACCTGTTTTGCAATGTCCTCAAACGCGCCGTCCCGAAGCGGGTGTCCACTCACGTTTTCATACCGAGTATCTTCACCCTCATAATCGTCGACGCGCACGCCATTAGCGGCATGCGTCCAGCGCGCCGGAAACCCTCGCATAAACCCGTCAACGGCGGGGTCCTGGCCATTAAAAGCCAAAAGGTACTGTGGTAACTGATCCTGATAGTAGCCACTGGTTGTGAATCGACCTTGGGCTACGTCATACCAATAGACCCCATCGGGGTTCACCCCCGCGAGGGTAATCGCGGCACGGTCCTTCGCCGAAACCGCAAAGACGCGATGCGCCGGATTTTTGGCCTTCAGCCAGTCGCCCAAGGTGTCTGCTCGAAGATTACTCGGACTGCGACCCTTTGAGCCGCCGAGGACTTGGTGCGACGGGTCATCCGAGCCGACACAATACTGAACCTGGCCCGTTGCGCGATCTAAAAACGAGTTACTCGGCAAGCCATGACCTGCTGGGTTGAGTCCCGTCATGATCGCGGCATGCCCGGGACAGGTCGTCGTAATGCCATGGGCCAATTGACCCGCTGTAAAAACCCTTCCAGCGTGTTTGAGCCGTCCCAATCCAGCTTCGCTCGATTCAAACAAGCGATCACGCCGCAACTGGTCAATCGCAATGACCACCACGAGCTTTGGTGTCTCGACAACTTCGCGAGCCCCATTCTCGGGCTGTGTTGTCCCTAGTGCCTGCCCGCAGATCAAGCCAAGTCCCATCGCAGCAAGCACGCCAGCGCCGCGCCGCAAAACCTGTTGTACGTCTATCATCATGGTAATCGCCTAATTGAAAGAATGGTGATGGGCTCTTTTGGGACATCAAAAAAATCGGCTTGCGTGACCGTTGCCACCTGCTCGATCGTTTTCACCACCGACAGACCATCGATGACTTGACCGAACACCGCGTAACCAAAACTTTTACACCGTTTTGGCTTGAATAACCCACGCGCGGCTCGTGCCGCTGCGGCTGCCTCTTCCTCGCGGCTGCAGCTATCGCCCTGGTGATCTAAACGCCTATTGTCCGCAACATTGATAAAGAACTGATTGGTGGCGCTATCAATTTCAGCCATCCTGGCCATCGCGATCGTGCCGACTTCATTGCGCAACCCATTGTCTGCTTCGTTTCGCAGACTCGGGCCCGACGGGCTTTCGGCCAAGTCACGGTAATGACCCGCCACCCTGAATCATGAAGCCCTCAATCACGCGATGAAAAATCGTGTTGTCGTAACCTGATTGGTCAACATACCGCTAAAAAGTTTGCAACCGTTGCGGGCGCAGCCTTGGCATCGAGCTCAAGTGTGATCGCGCCTTGTGTCGTCTTGCATGATGACTCGGACCGATCCGCGGCCATGGCGCCGCTGCCCCAAACAAGCACGAGCAGTCCCTGCACGACGCATCAAAAACTTACCGGCCTCTTTCAAGTATTGTCTAGCCACCAACATCACCCTCTGCTTGCCTGAAACACTCTGAAGTTAGGCCCGATGGCCAACACCCACTTTTTGGTCGCAAAAACCCTACAGCGCATCGCATGCACAGCTAAACGCTGCAACTGTTCTCGCCGCAGTCGTTAAGCGACAACCTTATGGCGCACGCCCAACCAACCCCGTCAATCCGACCAGAGCCAATCCAACCGATGCCAATCTTAAGCCCAATTCAAAATATGTCATCCAGTGTGCTGACTTTATTTTCTGGCGCAAGCCCCAACTCAAGATCAGGGGCAAGCGAATTTATTGCGCCTTTAATTGCCACACCCTCGGGCAGCCGCTTTTCATACCGCGCTTTGTCAGCTATCAGCCCCGCTCACTTGCACCCTACCTAACTCACCCGCGCCGCTAAGCCTCGATCAAACCAGCTACTTACTGGTACTATTGCCGCGCCCTTGTCTTGTATTACCGCACGCAGGTCATTCAGGCCGAGGCTTGCTTTGCCAAATCTGCAATTAAGCTGTTATCGTCTTCAATCATTTAATTGAGAGGACCGTCTTATGTCACTGCAGGGAAAGAACGTTGTTATTATTGGTGGCACCTCCGGCATTGGTCTCGCCACAGCAGTCATGGCCCAAGCGGCTGGTGCAAACGTTTGGGCCGCTAGCCGAACCCAAGAAAAGATCTCGCAAGCAGCGGCCCTGCATCCTTCGATTCAATTTTCACAAGTCGACACCCATAACCCCGACGGCCTGAACGCGTTGTTTGCGTCGGTGGGTCACATTGATCATCTTGTTGGCGCGGCGACTGGGGCGACTCGAACCACGGCGCCCTTTATGGACCAGACCCATGATCAATTTAAAGCAGCCTTTGATAAGTTTTGGGGTTACACCCACGTGGTTCGCGCGGGCGTGCCCTTTCTTTCCGAAAATGGATCGATCACCCTCGTTTCAGGGACACCAGCAAGACGCTGCAATCCCGGCATGATCTCCGTTTCTTGTACCGGCTGCGCCGTCGAGGGCCTCGTGCGAGCACTTGCAAAGGAGCTGGCACCAAGACGCGTTAATGCCGTCGCCCCCGGCATCATCGATACGCCTATGTTTGACCACTTTGGGGACAAAAAAGCCGCCACCATGGCAGCGATCGGCAAGGGCATGCCCCTTGGTCGAGTTGGCCTGCCCGAGGAAGTTGCAGAGGCTTTAATCCTTGCGATGGCGAACCATTATATGACCGGCGTCGTCATTGACATTGACGGCGGCGCCTTACTGGCCTAAACCAAAGCCGATGCTAAAGCGTTTGCGCCCGCCCCAGTGGCAGGCCGCGTTCATAGCATTGGCTAATCATTTCCCCTGTGCTGGCTTTTTGAAAATAAAAGCCTTGCCCAAGGTCACAACCCAGCTCCTGGAGTAATGTCAGTTGGGCTTGCGTCTCAACGCCTTCGGCTACGATTTTTAACCCCAAACTGTGCCCCAGATCAATGATCGCCTTGGCGATAATGAAGTCGTCCGTGTCTGGGGCCAACTCCTGAATGAAAGCTCGATCAATTTTGAGGGTATCCAATGGAAACCGTTTTAAATAAGCCAGCGAAGAATACCCCGTCCCAAAATCATCTACGCTGATTTTGTGTCCTCTCGTTCGAAAAGTTTCTAAAAGTTTTAAATTACTATCAATGGCTTTCATTGCCACGCTCTCGGTGATCTCTAAGCCAATTTGCTCGGGTTGTAAATCATATTCGGAGATCAGCTGGTCCAGCCGATCAACCAAGGCCGCCGTAAATTGCTCTGAGGAAATATTGACCGCGATGGAAAAGCCGTCAATGGCTTTTGAATTAAACGCCTTGAGCTGCTGGCAGACCGTCTCGAGCATCAAATCACCCAGCAACAGCACCAAACCACTCTTTTCAGCCAGGGGGATAAATTCATCGGGTGCGATGAACGCGTCATCCGATATCGGCCAGCGAACCAAGGCCTCAAAGCTGACTATTTTGAGCGTTTTTAGGTCAACTATGGGCTGGAAGTAGGGGCGCAAAACCTTTTGATCGATCGCGCCCTGAAGCTTGGTGCGCATCAACAGCATGGCCTTAGCCTTTTCATGCATTGCCACATCAAAAACCACCGCAGCAAGGCCTTCAGTCTTTGCCCGTCCCAGCGCGGTTTCGCCATCGCGAACCAGATCGGTTGCCGCCACATACTCACCGGGACCAAAAACCAGACCACAATGCGAATCAACCGTCACGTTCGAATCCGGTGTCCATTCAATATTTTCGTGAATTAAGATTTGCGCCGACTCAACGGCTTGCAGAACCAAACCCGGATCGCGGCCATCACTGCGCAACAAGGCAAATCGCCCACCACCGAGATGCGAGAGCGTATCATCCGGTTGTGCGATCCTCTGAATGCGGCGAGCAACCTCAACAATGGCATGATCGCCTGCTGAAAATCCGAGCGCTTGGTTAATCACACTCAAGCCTTCAATGCTTATGATCACCACCACAAAGGGCACGGGATCCTGACCATCCTCGCCACGGGTTGAAATCAATCGCGTGGTCAGGCGATCCAGAAAGAGTTGCCGATTGGGCAGTGACGTTAGGTCATCATAAAAGGCCGTTTTGACCAATTGCGTTTCTTGAGCAATCTGCGTTGTCAAATCCCTCAGTGATATCACGAGTAATGACGTCTCACCCTGCGAGAACCAATTCAGCCCAACGTCAACCGGCAAGGAATCCTGACCCTGTCGCAATAATGCTTGCCGATCAAAGCTGACCGGTAGCGCCGTCTGGCCCTGCAACAACCCAGGGATATCCAGGACGGTGCCCGTTGAATTAAGCGGCTGAAACTGCAGTACCGTCTCAGCGTTGAGCCCCATCAAGACCGCTTTTGAGCGCCCTAAAAGCTGAACCGCCATCGGATTAGCAAGCACAATGACCCCATCCTGATCGACGGTCAGCACCCCATCATCTAAGTTTTGCAAGGTAGCTTCTAACCGAACGCCAGCCGCTTTGAGCGCCACCTCCATCTGATGCTTGTGGAGCGCGATTTCAATGGTTATTTCAAGCTCGCGGTTGTCAAACGGTTTTAAAACATACCCGTAGGGCACCGTCACCTTCGCCCGCTGGAGCGTCTCATCATTGGAATAGGCCGTGCAGAAAATAATCGGCAGATCCGCCTCAGCCCGAATCCGATCAGCGGCCTCGATACCGTCCATATCGCCCTTTAAGTTGATGTCCATCAAAATCAGATCGGGCCGTTCACTGAGCACTCGGCTTACAGCGTCATCGCCCCTGGCTGCCGTGCCAATGACCTGATAACCCAGCTTTTCGAGTCGGCTTTTAATATCTCGGGCGACAAGCACTTCGTCTTCAACAATAAATACTCTACTCATGGGCTTTTCGCTCTACTGCTGGGAATTCAATCAAGAACTGCGCACCCTCCTCCGAATAAAACGACAATCGGCCCTCTAACTGTTGGGTTAAGATGTCTACAATTTCCATCCCCATTGAACCCGACTGCTTTGGATCAAAATCCGAGGGCAGCCCACAACCGTTATCGGAGATCTTTAGACGGTACCAATCACGATCCTTAACGAACTGCACGTCGATCACCGCTGACTGCGCTTGTTCCGCCTTAAAGCCATGTTTGAGCGCATTGGAAATCAACTCATTAATAATCAAACCGCAGGGCACGGCGGTGTCCAGCTCGAGCGCAACTTGATCGACCAAAACTTCCAACTGCACCTCAACACCCGGAATCGTATAAAACCGACACAAGCCGGTTGCCAAGGTGCGGATGTAATCCTCGAAATTAATTTCTAGGAGATTGTCGGACTGATAGAGGCTTTCATGAATCAATGACATTGACTTGATCCGCTGTTGGCTCTCGCCAAGCAGGCTCACCAATACCGAGTCATCCTGAGCATCTGCTTGCATATTCAGCAAACTCGAAATGACCTGCATGTTGTTTTTAACGCGGTGATGAACTTCTTTCAGTAACAACTCTTTTTCCACCAACGAGGACGCAAGCTCACTCCGCGCCTCTTTGTGTTCGGCAATTTCGCGCTGAAGCGCTACCGAACGCTCAGCAACAAGCGACTCAAGGTTTTTGCGGTAATCCGTCAGTTCGGCTTCCGTCTGTTTTCGATGCGTGATGTCCCGAGAAATTGAGACCAATGCTGATTCGCTCAATTTTGAATCTTGGACTCTGGCGATCGTGACCTCGGTGGTTCGATCTGGCGCGGCCGGCGGGCCTTTAATTTCACCCTGGAAACGCCCGGTCTGCTCAAGCGCTCGGGTCACAGCCACTCTTTGCGCGCCGTCGTTAATGAGTGCCGTCACAACATCCTGTCCAACAGCTGCCGTAGGCGCCAAGCCATGAACCGCGGCAATGGCATGATTCGCGAACAAAATTTCGTGTTTTTCATTCGCAATGATAATGCACTCAGTTGCCTGTTCAAGTGACTCAATATAAAGCTGCAAGCGTTGACTGTAGCGTTTTTCTGCTTCAAATCGCTGCCTGCGCGTGTTGTTTTTTAACAAAAACAGAACGGCCACAATTAAAGCTGTGAGGTAACCTAGATAAGCCCACCACGTGGCCCAGGGCGGCGGTAAAACGGTTATCCGAATCGATGCGCCGTGGTCATTCCAAACCAGATCGTTATTCGATCCGATGACTTCGAACTCATAATCCCCGGGATCTAGGTTGGTATAAGTGGTTTGATGCTCCCCGACTAAATCAACCCAATCGAGATCAAATCCTTTTAATCGATACCGAAATTGATTCTTAAGCGGCGCCGTAAAATCTAAGGCCACAAACTTAAAGCCAATGACCGAATCTTGATAATCTAAAACCAGCTCCGCCATGTCGTCCAAAGCTCTGCTGTGCAATACAACTTGGTTGAATTTACTAAATTGTGTCAGCGTAATCTCGGGCACGTAATTATTCTTGGTTCGGATTTTGACTGGATCAAACACATTGAAACCATTGTTGCCCCCAAACACAAACAGCCCTTGTGAGAGAGCGAGGTAGGCGCCACTATTGAAATCGGTATTTTGCAAACCATGACTTGAGTCAAAGGATTGGAATCGCATTGTTATCGGGTCAATCATCGTTAGGCCTTTACCGCCGCTAACCCAAATTCGCCCAGCCGCATCCTCAAGCAATCCAAATACGGCATCACTCGCCAGACCATCTACCTTCGAGTACCGAGAGAAGGTTGCGGAAACAGGATCATAGAAATTAATGCCACGGTCACGCGTTCCAACCCATATCCCTTGATCTGTCTCCAGGAGCGAGACGATATTATTGCTCGACAGGCTCGAAGCGTCGCTCGGGTCATGAAGTAATGAATCGGTATCGCCGGTGACTGCGTCCAAAACGGTGATGCCGCCGCCATCGGTTGCTACCCAAAGCAACCCTGATCGCGTCTCGATAATATCGAGCGTTCGAAGATCACTAAATTGGCCTTTGGGATTAGACAAGCTGGGAAAGCGCTTGAAGCCCTTTCCGGGCTCGAACAAATTAATGCCGCCCCCATAGGTTGCGATCCATTGCCGCCCCTTCGAATCTAAATATATCCGACTCACGGCACTGGACGACAACGATCTCGGATCGTCAGGATCGAAACGATAAACTCGGTCAACTTGGCCATCCTTAATGACGTTGAGACCCCCGATCATCGTGCCCGCCCAAAGTTCATCGCCAACAACCGCAAGCGCCATAACGCGTCTACCACTCAGGCCAATTAAATCTGCATTAAAAAACTGGGGGTCGCTTTCATCGGCAGCCCAAACACTGAGTCCTTCAAAGGTCCCAATCCACAAATTACCCGATTCATCTTCGGCAAAAGAGGAGATCGAAGGCGACGAGACCTCATTGCCAATCGTGGCTTGGAGTTTAAAGACAGGAAATTTTTCGACCGTCGCATTCCATTTACTAATGCCGTTAAAGGTTCCAACCCAAATAACCCCGCCTTGATCCTGAAATAAGGACAGAATCGTGTTGTCGCTCAGACTCTTACTGTTGGACAGGTCCGCTCGATATTGTTGAAAGCCTTCTTCCCCGGGCCGCCATAGATTCAAGCCCCCGTCCGCGCCAACCCATAAATCGCCGCCCGTATCTTTTAAAATTGTCCGAATCCGATTTCCTGTGATGGCGCTCGGATCTTTCGGGTCATGACGAAAACGAAACCAACGATTATCCCGTTCATCAAAGATGCTCACGCCTTCACTATAGGTCCCAATCCAGAGACGCCCAAGCGTGTCCGATGAAATCGCTCGAACCGCGTTTTCCGAAAGCGAATTAGGGTTCAACGGATCCGATACATAACGCTTCCTGATCTGACCTTGCGCATCAATCACCGTGACACCACCCGAATCTGTACCGACCCACAACCGATCTGCCTGATCCCGATACAGCGCACGAACGCTACCGGCCCCGATACTATTTGGATTATTCAGATCGTGCTCAAACCAGGTGATCGGGCTATTGGGTTGAATCCGGGCCAATCCTGCATTCGTCCCAACCCAAATGACACCCGCCGGGCCCTGCTCGAGCGCGTACACGGAGATCGCTGTGTTTGTTTCGACAGACGGCCTGAGCGGGATATGTTCGAAGCCTTGGATAGTGGGATTAAAGCGGTCTAGCCCTGCATCCGTACCGACCCAGATGTCACCGGCTTGGTCCGCAAGCAAGGACCAAACTTGATCGTGGGAAAGGGAATATTGATCTTCAATCAGATGATAAAAGTTCGTGAATTCATACCCATCATAGCGATTGAGCCCTTCTTGGGTTCCAATCCAAATCAAACCCTGTCGGTCCTGAACGAATGCCGTGACGCCATTTTGTGACAAGCCGTTCTCGGTCGTTAGATGATCAAAAACAATCGCGCGCTTGTTGACGAGGGCTTCTATGGCCGAGACTGGGGTTGTGATTAGCATGACCAACACGAGTACGCTGCAACCAAAGAACAAGCGCCCTGGATCGCAGACAAGTCGGCTCGTGTGATTCACGACAGCCGTAATGCTCGATAGAAACGCGCGCAAAAAGCTCAATGAGACCAATCGGTTGATCCGTATACCCCGAAACGGTTATCAAAACAGCATTTTCACCCAGTCACAAGTTAAAACACAGCTCAGCACTGTGATGCCGACTACAGGTTCCAGATGAAGCCGGCGTTTTCAGGATTCGATAAATTCCAGATGAAACCCGCGTTCTCAGGGTTCGACAAATTCCAGATGAAAGCCGGCGTTCTCAGGGTTCGACAAATTCCAGATGAAACCCGCGTTCTCAGGGTTCGACAAATTCCAGATAAAGCCGGCGTTCTCAGGGTTCGACAAATTCCAGATGAAGCCCGCGTTCTCAGGGTTCGACAAATTCCAGATGAAACCCGCGTTCTCAGGGTTCGACAAATTCCAGATAAAGCCCGCGTTCTCAGGGTTCGACAAATTCCAGATAAAGCCCGCGTTCTCAGGGTTCGACAAATTCCAGATAAAGCCTGCGTTCTCAGGATTCGACAAGTTCCAGATAAAGCCGGCGTTCTCAGGGTTTGACAAATTCCAAATAAAGCCCGCGTTCTCAGGGTTCGACAAATTCCAGATAAAGCCCGCGTTCTCAGGGTTCGACAAGTTCCAGATGAAAGCCCGCGTTCTCAGGGTTCGACAAATTCCAGATAAAGCCCGCGTTCTCAGGGTTCGACAAATTCCAGATAAAGCCTGCGTTCTCAGGGTTCGACAAATTCCAAATAAAGCCCGCGTTCTCAGGGTTCGACAAATTCCAGATAAAGCCCGCGTTCTCAGGGTTCGACAAATTCCAAATAAAGCCCGCGTTCTCAGGGTTCGACAAATTCCAAATAAAGCCCGCGTTCTCAGGGTTCGACAAGTTCCAAATAAAGCCCGCGTTCTCAGGATTCGACAAGTTCCAAATAAAGCCCGCGTTCTCAGGATTCGACAAATTTCCGATGAAGCCAGCCGGCCTGAGGCTTAAACCGGCGACAGGGTACTCACTCGGATGCGCCTTTAACCCAACCAAATAGCTGCTCAATAATTGCGCTTCAACACCGAATCGACCGTCGAACGCAAGGTGATCCAACCCCTGATAAGGCCGATGCAGTAAATATCCTTGAGACACCAAATCGGACTGTGCCCAATTTAAGTTATTGGCGGCCAGGCTTTCGAGCGTAACGTATTGTCGATCGCGCTTCAGCGCGGTCTCATCGAACACCGAGACTGTATTAAACGCCTGCAATACCCCTTTCGTGTCACCTGCTGTTTGATGGAAAACGGCTGTCTGCGAGGCAAGCGCCAACGGGTCCAAGCCTTCTGCGGTAAAACTCTCCTGAATTTGCGCCCGACTATTGAAAGGACCCTTGAAGTGGGTTCGCCCAGCAATATCTGCCTTCAAATCTAAGCCTTGATTGGCGCATCCGGTGGCTTTCGACGCGACTGCCGCGACCGCATCGATCAACCCAGCACCTTGCTGCAGCACACTGAACGTCTGCTGACCATTTTTTGTCGCAAGCCTTGCTGATGCCATCAACCGACACTTCACATCATTCGGTGACAAAGACGGATCATCTTGCAACATTAACGCCGCAACGCCGCTCGCGGCCGCAGCGGCTTGAGATGTTCCGGACATCAAATAATATTGATAGCCATCGTGGAATTCTGGGTGTTCAAAGGTGACCGTTGAGGCATCTGGAATCAAGCCCATCATATGCCCGCCAGGTGCCGTCATTTCAGGCTTTGCAAAACCCTCAAGGGTTGGGCCGACGGACGAAAAGGTGGCGACATAATCATCGCTCTGATCGTCCATGGTATAGCGATCGGTTACAGCACCGACCGTAATCACATAGGGCACATTGCCGGGCGCACCGATCGTCATCGCATCCGGACCGGAATTACCCGCCGACACGACAACCGTAATCCCCGCATCCCAAGCTGCCATGACGGCTTGATTAATGGGGTCCTGCCAGTAGTGCGAGACCGCATCACCTTGAAAGGCCAAGGTCAAAACCTTGATATTAAAACGCTCGCGATGCTTAACCACATAGGCAATCGCGCTGACAACATCCAGGTAGGTGCTTTTACTTTCATCGTTAAAGGCTTTCACCACAACCAGATCAACGTCCGGCGCGATACCGTGGTAACTACCGGTTCGGTTACCCGATCGATCATAGCTTGCTTCTGAAGAGGCCAAAACGCTCGTGATGTGAGAACCATGGCCGTTTTCATCAACCATTACGGGACCCTGTTCATTCTTGGTGGCATCAAAAAATGACAACACCCTGGATTGACCTTCGGTGTTGAGCGTCAGAGCAGGATGTGCCCAGGCACCGGTATCAATCACGGCGACGCCAACACCTCGACCCGTTAAACCCTTGCGATGCAATTCGTCCGCTCGGATTAATGTGGGAAAGAAGGAATCTCTGCGCTCACCTTGTATCGGCAAATTGCGCCGAGATAAGAATTCAATTGTTTGACCGCTTTTAAACGCGAGGTTAAAGGCATACTCACTTTCATCTTGGCTCGGGGCTGCCACAAATGTAACTTCAACGGTCGCCGAAGCACCCGGCAGCAACGCGCCCGAAAGGTTCAAGCTCGAGCCTTCGGTGCCAAGATCCATCGGCGCCAGCCCCGCTTGCTTGATGGCGACCCCCGCTAGCACGGCGCCGTCCGGTACGGTCAAATCTAAGGTTGAGAATTCCAAGGGCTTAAGACCTTGATTGACGAACGACCACCGAACGATTTGTCCCTCGAACTCAAGCGTCGCTGCGCTCTTGGCTGAGTAATTCAAACCCGTTAACGCAATCTGTCGGGTTTCATGCTCCGTGCTCGGCATCGCGACGTGACTCGCAATCTGCAGCCGAGGGTCGGATAAGAAAGCAGGATAGTGCTGGCCCATAAAATCATCGAGCAGATCCAGTTTTGGCTGCGTTTCAGGTAACACCGTGTCAAATTCGCGCCACAAAAAGCGCGCTAAGCTTACGCCAGACTCGCTCTGGCCAATTGTAATCGGCATTTTCACCGAAGCCCTTGCCGATAACTTTACCTCTGATGCCTGATCGTCCGTCCAAAGATAGCGCGATAGGGTCCTTTCAGGTGTCTTTGTGCCCTCCCAAAGATAACGCGACAATGTCAGTTCAGAAGTCTTCTCGCCTTCCCAGAGATAACGCGACAATTTCGGTTCAGGCGCCTTTGAGCCTTCCCAGAGATAACGCGACAATGTCAGTTGAGAAGTCTTCTCGCCTTCCCAGAGGTAACGCGACAATTTCGGTTCAGTCGCCTTTGAGCCTTCCCAGAGGTAACGCGACAATGTCAGTTGAGAAGTCTTCTCGCCTTCCCAGAGGTAACGCGACAATTTCGGTTCAGGCGCCTTTGAGCCTTCCCAGAGGTAACGCGACAATGTCAGTTCAGAAGTCTTTGCGCCTTCCCAGAGGTAACGCGACAATTTCGGTTCCGGCGCCTTTGAGCCTTCCCAAAGATAGCGACTGGTCGCACCTACCTGACTAGGAATCAATTGTATGGCGTCGATCTGCACGCCCGGCGGCAATTGATTCGCGAGCGCACTCGCAGAAAGGCTCATCGCGAGAAGCGATAACCAAGCCTTTCGAAAAAGTTTCACGCCATTCCTGATTAGTGTTCGTTGCCGACTCATTGCACCGCTCCTTTAAAAGGTTTTCTTCATCAAGTCCCGTTACAAACAACGAGACTCAGAGCCTTTTAAAAAGCACAAGCCGTGCCAAACCCATAATTTCCTATAGGTTATTGAATTAATTCATTTTTATTTTCGCGCCTGCAGTTTTCCGGGCGCTGTTTGACGTTTTTTTGACGGTCATGGCAAGACTTGCCCATCCGCTCAGAGACTATTTTTCAACAATACACTTCAGCAAAGTGACACCCTTCAGCAAAGCGACTTAAGGCGGGCAGTCGTCCGACCCAGACGGATCTGGCTGTGTGAGGCCATTAAGCGATTATCCACAGGTTTTGTGACGCCGGCGCGCGGCGCATCAGACAATTAATTTTACGCGCCGTACTTCAGCTTTGCCTCGCGGCGCCGCGCATGCAGCACGGGCTCGGTATAGCCATTGGGCTGCTCTACCCCTTTAAAAATTAAATCTGAGGCGGCCTGAAAAGCGATCGAATCCGCAAAGTTTGGCGCCATCGGCCGGTACGCAGCGTCCGATGCGTTTTGAGCATCAACAATCACGGCCATTTTTTCCAAAACGGCTGAGACTTGCGCCGCACTGCACAACCCATGCCGCAACCAATTGGCTATGTGCTGTGAAGAAATTCTTAAAGTTGCCCGGTCTTCCATCAGACCGACATCATGGACATCCGGTACTTTCGAGCAGCCAATGCCTTGATCGATCCATCGCACGACATAACCCAGAATGCCTTGAACATTATTTTCAAGCTCTTCGTTGACCTCATCGGCCGACAAATTCTCCCCGTGCAGAAGTGGCAAGGTCATGAGTTCAGCAAGCGTCGCCCGCGCCGCACCGGTGAGATCCTGTTGTCGACCTGGAACATTCACGTCGTGGTAATGCATCGCATGCAAGGTTGCGGCCGTTGGTGAGGGTACCCAGGCACAATTCGCACCCGCCGTGGGATGGTTAATTTTAGCCGTCATCATCTGCGCCATTTCGTCCGGCATGGCCCACATGCCCTTCCCAATCTGAGCGCGGCCCAAAAAGCCAGCTGCCAAACCCGTATCAACATTCCAATCTTCGTAGGCAAGAATCCAGGGTTGCTGCTTCATCAAAGTTTTTCGTACGACCGGCCCGGCTTCCATACTGGTATGAATTTCGTCCCCAGTACGATCTAAAAACCCGGTGTTAATGAAAATGACCCGCTCTTTAGCTTCAAAAATGCAGGCTTTTAGATTCAGCGTCGTTCGGCGTTCCTCATCCATGATCCCGATCTTTAGGGTGTTTTTGGGCAACTTCAGCTGCGCTTCGATCGCCGCAAACAAATCCACCGTAAATCGGACTTCATCCGGACCATGCATTTTTGGCTTGACGATATAAACGGACCCACACCGACTGTTTTGAACCCGGCTCTTACCCAAGACGTCAAACAGCGCGATCGTGCTGGTCATATAGCCATCGAGGATCCCTTCTGGCACCGCTTCACCGGCCGCATCCAAGACCGCGTCCGTTGTCATTAAATGGCCCACGTTTCGAATCAACAGCATGCTGCGACCCGGCAGTGTAAAGGCCTCGCCCTGGGGGTCACGGTACGTTCGATCGGGATTCAAGGATCGCGTTAAAGTCTGACCACCCTTCTCAAAAGACTCCTGCAAATCACCCCGCATTAAGCCCAACCAATTTTGATAAACCAACGTTTTATCGGCTGCATCCACCGCTGCGACAGAATCTTCACAGTCTTGGATGGTTGAAACCGCCGATTCCAAAACCACGTCTTTGACGCCCGCTTTGTGGTTCATGCCAACGCTGTCCGAGCGATCGATCTGAATTTCAAGGTGAAGATTGTGATTCACTAACAAGATTGCAGACGGCTGACTTTCATCACCTCGGAAGCCGCGGAATTGCGCGGGTCTTGCAAGATGAGCCACCGCACCCGCCTCGCAATCGGCAACCAGCTGACGGTCTTCTATGCGATAGCCCAACACACTACTGTGGCGCGTTCCCTTAAGTGGCGCATACCGATCTAAAACCTCAGAAGCATAGGCGATCACACGCTCACCGCGTTTTTCGTTATAGCTTCGGCCTTTCTCATAACCTGGGGATTCTTCGATCACATCCGTGCCGTAGAGCGCATCGAACAGGCTACCCCAGCGAGCATTGGCGGCGTTTAAGGCAAATCGCGCATTCATGATTGGAACCACCAGTTGTGGACCGGCAATGGTCGCAATCTCAGGATCGACGTTCTGAGTCGTAATTTCGAAGTCTTCAACCTCCGGTAATAAGTAACCAATGCTTTTTAAAAACGCTTCATACTGCTCGGCATCGATCGGCTGGCCAGCTCGTACCTGATGCCATTGATCAATCTGTCTTTGCAGATCATCTCTGACAGCGAGCAGCGTTTTATTTCTCGGCGTAAAGGCTTCTAACACGCTCGCAAGGCCGCGCCAAAAGTCGCCGGAGGCGATGGCAAGGCCTGGTAACACCTCATTTTCAACGAATGCATGCAATTCTTTTGCGACCCTTAATCCTGCAACGTCTACTCGCTCGCTCATGTCTTGCCCTAACCGTTGTGTCTGACCTTAAAATTGTACTATGACTGCCAGCGCACTTAAACGATCCCGCAAGATCATAACGCGATGCGCTGCGCCCAAACTCATCTTGCAGCGCTGAATGGGGTATATTCAGGCTAAGACTTTTAGGATCCTCGCCATGACCCATCGACTCCGCCGTTGTCATATCAGCGTGCCAGGCAGCAACGAAAAAATGTTGCTTAAAAGCACACAACTTGAGGTCGACGTTGTCATGATCGATCTAGAAGATGCCGTCGCGCCATCAGAGAAGGCAAACGCCCGCAATCTCGTTGCGCACCTGCTGAAACAAGAGACTTGGCGCGCGCCGACAGTTTCAGTCCGAATAAACGCGCTATCCAGCGAGCACTGCTACCAAGATATTCTGCATCTCATGGATCATGATGGCGCGCCTAGCGCAAGGCCACAAACCTTAATCCTACCGAAAACCCAGCGCAGCTCGGATCTGCTTTTTGTGGATCAATTGTTGACTCAAATCGAGGCGCGCCGAGGTCTTGATCACACCACAGGCCTTGAGGCGCTGGTTGAAGACGCAACCGGCATGCTCAATGTTAGCGACATCGCAACCGCCTGCGAGCGGCTTGAAACCTTGATTTTCGGTATGGGAGACTTTGCCGCGAGCCAGAGAATTGACACGCTAAACATTGGCGATCAGGGGGGGTACGCCGGCGATCTATGGCATTACCCGCGGTATCAACTGATTATGGCGGCGCGCGCCCACGGCCTCGAACCCGTTGATGGCCCTTATGCAATGTTTAAAGATGCCACCGGGCTTGCGCTTGACTGCTCAGCAGCCAAGCTTCTCGGAATGACCGGTAAATGGGCAATCCATCCCGATCAAATTATGCCCATTACCACTTGTTTTACGCCCAGTTTAGAAGCGATCGCACAAGCTCGAGCGCAACACGTTGCCTACGAGGCCGCGTTAGAACAAGGTCTTGGCGCGGTTAGCGTTGATGGTGTCATGGTGGATCAGGCCTCAATCAAGCTGACTGCGCCCCTATTGGCACAAGCCGCCCTCTTGGGCTTGTAATCGAAATTCCGCACGCCACGTAAAAACCGAAACCCTTGCGGAGTGCCATTGTGCCAGAAGGCCCAGAAATCAGACGGGCAGCGGACGCGCTGAGCTATGCCATTGCCGGCCTTTCGATTGATCACGTGCGACTGCCCTATCATCGCCTGCGGCCTTTCGGGCCGCGCTTGCGCGGGCAGCGTATCACGGCGTTTCGAACCCACGGCAAAGCGCTGCTAACCGATTTTGATAACGACTGGACGATCTACTCGCACAATCAGCTATATGGTCTTTGGCAAGTGGCGCATCGGCAGGACCCGCTCCTTCCCGGACGCGCCCTGCGACTCGAGCTGGGCCATCAAGATCGCTGCATTCGACTCTACAGCGCAACCGACATCAGCCTTTGGCGAACGGATCAGGTCGTGCACCATCCTTTCATCAACCGCTTGGGGCCAGACATCCTCGACCCCATGCTCACGCCCGCAATCATTCTTGCACGTCTAACCTCCGCAAGGTTTCGAAACCAAAGCCTTGGCAAGCTCTATCTAGACCAGCGATTCCTCGCTGGCGTCGGCAATTATCTTCGTAGTGAGATTTTATTTCGAGCAAGGGTTAACGGCCAATGTAAACCCAACCAGCTTCCCTTTAAATACCTCACACGATTGGCTCGGCAAACCCTTGAGACAAGTCTGCAAAGCTATAACACCGCTGGCATCACCTTGAACGCGCGGCGCGCTGCCAGTCTTCGAAAGGCCGGCGCAGATTTCGAGCAATCTCGATTTTGGGTCTTCGACCGTGCCGGCTTACCCTGCTATCAATGCGGACAACCGATCCAACGTTCCACCATGGTTTCTCGCCGCCTGTACACGTGTTTTTCCTGTCAAAAATCCCCATGAAATTTAGGCAGCCCTCAGATCAGGAATTGTGGTTTCTACCGCTTGGCGGGTCCGGCGAAATCGGCATGAACCTCAACCTTTTCGGTCACGATGATTGCTGGCTAATGGTTGACTGCGGCATTACGTTTGAACGCCAACCAAACGGCGACAATCAGGTCGAGATGCCGGACCCGGACGGCGCCTCGCAGGCGCTGCAAAGCCTTGTTGGTATGATTGCAACCCATGCCCATGAGGATCACATCGGTGCTCTGCCGTACTTGTACAACCGATTTCCAAAACCGATTTATACAACACCCTTCACCGCAGGCGTGATTCGGCAAAAATTTCAAGGCGCGGCGCGCGCGCCTGAGATTCAGGTCGTGGACAGTTACAGCAGCCGCCAAATTGGTCCTTTTAAAGTCACTTGGCTGCCCATTACCCATTCAACGCCAGAAACCCATGCGCTGCTCATCGAGACAAAAGCCGGTAACATTTTGCACACAGCCGACTGGAAAATCGATCCGGCACCCGTCGTTGGTCCGGCTTTCGAAACAAACCGCTTTAGCGCCCAGAATCTGCCGCCCCTGAGCGCCCTGGTTGTTGATTCCACCAATGCGCTCAAAACGGGTCACTCTAAATCAGAGCAGTCAATCAAGGCCGGTCTCAAAACGGCCATAGCCGCAGCCACCGGCCGGGTCATTATTGGCTGCTTTGCCAGCAATATTGCGCGTCTGCAGTCTATAGGCCAAGCCTGCATCGAAACCGATCGCCATTTGGCGCTAGCAGGTCGCGCACTCGTTAAAATGTCCGGCATTGCTAAAAGCGTCGGCTATCTCAAAGCCGACTTTCCTGAGATACCGCTATCGCACCTCGGCTATCTTCCAGGTGAAAACGCGCTACTCATCGCTACCGGCAGTCAAGGTGAGCGCGGGTCTGCACTGTGGCGCCTGGCCAGAGATCAACATCCAGATCTCGCTTTAAACGACACTGATTTGGTGATTCTCAGCGCCAAAACCATCCCGGGTAACGAGGCGGAAGTTGCGGCCCTGATTCAAGGCTTTCAAGCCCAGGGCGCCACCGTTCTCACCGCCGAGACAGATGATGCGCTCGACCTTCACGCATCTGGCCATCCAAACCAGGACGAGCTCACGGCGCTGTACCACCTCGCGCAACCGAACCTTGTGATTCCGGTTCATGGCGAGCCCCAACATCTCAAGGAAAATGCAAAGCTTGCCAATGCAGCCGGTGTTTCGGCAACCCTGGTCGGCCGCAATGGCGATCTGTTTGTTTGCTCTCCCCCAGTTTTGATTAAACGGGAATGGGTTGAAACTGGCCGACTCGTTTATTCGCAACACGATCAATCCTTACGCAAACAGCGCTCACTTGATCCGAATTCCCACTGCGGCTAGACTCCGCCGCGAATCACGGCAAGGAAGGGACATGTTGAAGGTTTTGATCTTGCCTGGCGATGGCATCGGCCCTGAAATCATGGCTTCTGCCAAAACCTTATTGGATGCTTTAAATCTGCCGATCGAGATGAGCGAGGCGCTCGCAGGCGGGTCGGCCCTCGCTGAAGGTCTCGACCTGATTCCCCCGGCAACCCTTGCGCGCATCACCGATGCCGATGCAACCCTCAAAGGCCCCATTACGACCCCGATTGGCAGGGGGTTTAGCTCAGTCAATGTTTCCTTACGACAACATTTTGAACTCTATGCCAATGTTCGACCAATCTTGTCCCTACCGGGGACCAAGGCTCGATACCAAGACCTAGACCTCATCGTCGTACGAGAGAATTTGGAGGGCCTGTATTCCGGGCAGGGCCACAGCCTGTCAGAAGACGGGAACCGCGCCGAGCTGAAAAGCATTATCACCAAAGCGGGCTCAGCCAACATTATTCGTCATGCTTTTGAAACCGCTCGTAAACTGTCTCGAAAGAAAGTAACGCTCGTTCACAAAGCCAATATTATGAAATCCACTTCTGGATTATTTCTCAGCACAGGCCGTGAGATTTCACAGGCTTACCCCGACATCGCCTTCGAGGAAATGATCGTCGACAACTGCGCCATGCAACTGGTGATGAACCCGGAACGCTTCGACATCATTGTGACCACCAATCTTTTTGGCGACATTCTGTCCGATCTGTGCGCCGGTCTGATCGGCGGCTTGGGCCTTGCGCCAGGGGCCAACCTCGGCCAGAACCATGCCATCTTTGAAGCGGTACACGGCAGCGCACCCGATATTGCGGGCCTTGGCATCGCCAATCCAACGGCACTGTTGCTGGCTACTGCGATGATGTTGGATCATTTAGGATTGGGCGATGGGGCAACGCGCTTGCGCCGCGCGATCAAAACGACCCTCGTCCAAGGCGAGTACAAAACATCTGACTTAGGCGGCAACGCCTCGACCGAACAATATACCCAAGCTTTGGTCCGCGCTTTGTAACAAAGGCTTCTAGACCGAATGATCGCACCCTAATACCGAAAGCCCGGCGCGCGTTAGACCACTCAGCGGGCAAGGCTTTAAAACTCGCCCCAGCCTTGGTCGCAATTTATTGACTCGCTTTTGACCCCGCGTCTAGCGCACCCGGCAAGCCAAGCTCGCGGAGTATGGCCTCGGTATGCTCCCCAATGCTGGGCGCTGCGCTCGCCGGCACGAGCTTTGCGTTCAGAAATCTCGCCGCAGGCCGCGTCTCTCTTATCTTACCCGCGACGGGGTGATCGCGTTCTCGAAACAGGTCGTTCGCAATCAATTGCGGATCCTTGTGTAAATCCTCTAACCGTTTAACACTCGCCACCGGAACTTGTTCCGCATCAAGCTTTGCAAGGAAGGTGGCAACCGTCATCGATTTGATTTTTTGCAAGGCCTCTGAAAGGCGGTCACTATACGCCTGACGATTGCGTTGCCGGCTCGTCAAAGTTTGAAACATGGGGTCCGCTTGCAATTCGGCCAGGTTCAGCGCGCGACACAGGCCGGCAAATTCCGCATCCGACAAGGTCATAAATGCCGCCCAACCATCTGCCAACTCGACCAATTGCCCCGCTGCAGAAATCGGCGGGCGGTGCTCAATATCCTCTCCTTGCAAGGTGACATCCGCACCTGCATCGGGCCACATAAAAGCAACCGCTGTGTCCAACATCGACAATTCAATATGCTCGCCCAATCCGGTTCGCTCACGCGCATACAGAGCCGCCGCAATGGCCTGCGCGCCAGTATGCGCGGTGAGCTTATCCATAATCAGTTGGTTCACCTGCTCAGGACCCTCACCGCGCTTGAGACCTTGAACCGAGACCATCGCAGAGTAGGCCTGAATGATTGGGTCGTAAGCTCGTTTGCCTGCCTCAGGCCCATCGGGCCCAAACCCACTAATGGAGAGGTAAATGAGCCTCGGATTCAGCTGCTGCATTGCCTCAAACCCCAACCCTAAGCGTTGCACAACCCCCGGTCGAAAATTTTGAATCAACACATCAGCGCCCGCAATCAAGCTCTGTAATACCGGCATAGCAGCTGGATCCTTTAAGTCCAGCGCAATGCTGCGCTTGCCTCGGTTTAAAACATGAAACGAGCCCGAAAAACCATTTCGACGACTGCCAACATTGCGCTGGATGTCACCCTCGAGCTTCTCAACCTTGATTACATCGGCGCCAAGATCTGCCAGCACCGCACCGGTGAGGGGCCCTGAGACAACCGCTGATAAATCAACCACCATTACCCCAGTTAATGGTCCAGCCATTTTAATCTTCCTTTATTCATGTATGACCTGTTTTCAAAGCTGTGCAGCGGTCCGTTACAATCGATCTACCCTAGGTCCTGCTGGGCTGGGCAAGTATGGTTCCCAACCACCACCGAGTATCCCATTATGAGTCACCAAGCGCTGTGGTCCTGGTCTGCCCTCAAGATCCGAGATGCCGTTCGAGGCAAAGCCATTTCAGCAACCGAGGTCGTTAAGGCGCACTTAGATCGAATCGATGCGATCAACCCACAGATCAACGCAATCGTCACCTTGGTGCCAGACCTTGCGCTGGCTCAAGCGCGCGAGATCGATGCAGCAATCGACCGAGGTGAAACGCTTGGACCGCTCGCGGGCGTACCGGTTGCTCACAAAGACCTTACCTTAACCCAAGGCATTCGAACCACCTTTGGCTCTAAACTTTTCGCCGACTTTATCCCGACCCGAGATGCCGAAATTGTAGCTCGAATGAAAGCTGCTGGCGCCATAACACTCGGTAAAACCAACACGCCTGAATGGGGCGCAGGTTCGCAAACCTTTAATGACATTTTTGGTGTTACCCGAAATCCTTATGATCGCTCAAAAACCGCTGGCGGCAGTTCCGGTGGCGCAGCGGCAGCCCTGGCCGCTCGCCTCGTCCCGCTTTGCGACGGCAGTGACTTCGGCGGGTCGCTCAGGAATCCTGCTAGCTTTTGCAATGTTGTGGGCTTTAGAACAACCCCTGGTCGAGTGCCCATCGTTCCGTCTGAAAACCCCGAGGATCCCCTACCGATTGCTGGGCCCATGGCGAGAACCGTCGATGACTGCGCCCTTCTGCTCAGCGTCATCAGTGGCGCGCATGACCAGGCGCCGCTATCGAGTCTGGCTGAGCAGTTATTTGAGCCCCCGATTAGCGTCGGCGCGGGTCCGTCGAAAATAGCCTTCAGCGCCGATTTTTCTGGCCAAATCCCGGTTGACCCGCAAGTCATCGATTGCCTCCGTCGCGTCCGTGCTTGTTTTCAGGAAATCGGCTGCGAGGTAACCAACGACTGCCCCGATCTGGCTGGTGCAAACGACGCCTTTCATATTCTCAGAGCGAGCTCGTTTGCGCGCCGCCACGGCGAAGGCGTTCGCCGCAATCCGCGCGATTATAAGCAGACCATCGTTTGGAACGTTGAGGCCGGGCTCGCCCTCACAAACGCGGATCTCCAACGCGGCTTACAACGGCAAGCTGATCTCATCGAGCGCTTTAGGGTGTTTTTTAAACGCTATGATTTTCTCGTGACGCCCGTCGTCCAGGTGCCACCTTTCGACGCAGCGCTTGAGTATGTTACCGAGATTAATGGTCAGCCGATGCAAACCTACATCGAGTGGATGCAATCATGTTCAGTTTTCTCTGTAACCGGTCTTCCAGCCTTATCGTTACCCGCCGGGTTTACCTCAAATGGTTTACCCGTTGGGCTGCAAATCATTGGCAAATCGCGTGCTGACCTCGCCGTCTTGCAATTGGCGAAAGCATTCGAGACGATCAATCCCATTTGGCAGCAGGCGCCCGTTTTTTAAAAACGGCCCACCCATTGCCCACAACCCGGAGCCAAACCTTGTTTACCAATACCCTGCCCATAGAAAATTTTGTTACACATCTCGAATGTAGTCAGACCGGCAAGCACTATCAACGCAACACCCAGCTCAACCTGTCAGACGTCGGCAAACCCCTTTTAGTTCGCTATGACCTGCCAGCCATCAAAGCGGCGCTCTCCCCAGCCATGCTCCGCCAGCGACCAGACGACCTCTGGCGCTATCAAGAGTTGTTACCGCTGACCCAAGCGCCCATCTCGCTGGGTGAATCCATTACCCCCTTGCTTGCTTGCCAATACTTGGCGCATGCCCTCGACCTTGGCGAGGTCCTGATCAAAGACGAGGGCCGATTACCCACAGGCAGTTTTAAAGCCCGCGGGATTGCAATGGCTGTTAACCTCGCCAAAAGTTTGGGTATACAGCGGATGGCCATCCCCACCAATGGCAACGCCGGTGCAGCCCTTGCAGCCTATTGTGCAGCGGCACGTATCGAGGCCATCTGTTTTTGCCCCGATGACACGCCCCAAGTCAATCTGCAGGAAATGGCCTATTACGGCGCGAAAACTTTTCGAGTCAAAGGTCTTATTCATGATTGCGGGAAATTGGTCAAGCAAGGCGCCGATCAGGGCCTTTGGTTTGATACCGCAACGCTTAAAGAGCCTTACCGAATCGAAGGTAAGAAAACGATGGGGCTGGAGCTTGCCGAGCAACTGAACTGGACGCTGCCCGATGCGATCTTGTATCCCACCGGTGGCGGTACTGGCCTCATTGGGATGTGGAAAGCCTTTGCTGAACTCGAAGCCCTCGGCTTCATTGATTCTCGCCGGCCAAAAATGATTGCCGTACAAGCAGATACCTGTGCCCCCATCGTCAAAGCCTTCCATGCCGGCGCCGACCATGCCGAGCTCTGGCCAGAAGCGCAGACCGTTGCCTCCGGCATTCGGGTTCCCGTTGCTATTGGCGACTTTTTGATCCTCAAAGCCCTCCGTGAGAGCCGAGGCACCGCCATCGCCGTGACGGATCAAGAGATCCTTGACAGTCAGCAAACACTTGCTCGGCAAACCGGGATACTGCTGTGTCCAGAGGGCGCCGCAACCGCGGCGGCTTTAATCAAGGCCCGCCAAGATGGCACGATTACAGCGGATGCCAAAGTTGTTCTGTTCAATTGCGCATCGGGCCTCAAATACCCAATGCCGGGGCTGGTGCAGACCTTTGAGCCAGGCCAGGATATCGCAAGCGTCCTCGATTGAGTCCCTTAAGATCTTGGCGCGGGTAACAAAATGACCTGGCCCATACTCAGAACGATACGCCGCTTCTATGCCAACACCGACAGTCACCGTCAAAGCCGCTTTTAGTTGCAACCCAAGCGGCCCAGTGTAAGATAGCGTCCACCTTAGGGGTGGTCCTCGGACCTGAGATGCGCCTGGCGCGAACCCTAGAACCTGATCCGGATCATACCGGCGTAGGAAAAGGACGCATCAACGGTCTCCCTTCGTCGCCTCTGGATTGTCTTGCTGTTTAACTGGAGACTTAACATGCGTGGACTGCTTTACCGACTCGCCTTCTTGGGCGCACTACCGATTGCCACCCTGGCTGAGGCGTTGCCTGAGATTACTGTAACCGCTGAATTTAGACCGAGTAATGATATCGAAACCTTGACCAGCGTCACGGTCCTGAATGACAGCGAACAAGCGGCGCGCGGCGCGTCCCACTTAGAAGACCTGCTTGGCCTCGTTCCCAATCTGAACTTCGCAAGCGGTGCCTCTCGAGCGCGTTTTTTTCAAATCAGAGGTATCGGCGAGCGCAGCCAATTTAGCGACCCAATCAACCCATCGGTTGGGATCATGATCGACGGCATGGATTTCAGTAATATGGGCACGATTGCCCATTTGACGGACCTTGATCAGGTCGAGGTCTTACGAGGGCCCCAAGGCACCCGTTTTGGCGCCAACGGTCTGGCCGGATTAATCGCCATCAAATCCAGAGACCCCGAACCGATTGCGTCGGCACAATTCAAGGCGAGTCTCGCAAGCTTTTCCGGGCGCAATCTCACCGCCACGCTCAACCAGCCCCTGAGTGACGAAACGCGGGTCCGACTCAGCCTCAGCAAGGAAACTGCCAATGGCCTGTATCGAAACCAACATCTGAACAAAGACGATACCAACGGCATCAATGAAACCCATGCGCGATTAAAAATACTGAACACCGGAACCAACTATGAGGCGCTCGTGACCTTGCTCCATGCGAATGTCAATAATGGTTTCGATGCTTTCAGCCTGGATAACACCTTAAACACCCTGTCGGATGAACCCGGCTTCGATCGGCAAAAAACCAATGCGCTGGCGGCGCGAATAACCCTTAACCTTGACAACAATCGACTCGAAATGTTGGGCACGCTGAGCCAATCGGAACTGGGTTATGGCTATGACGAAGACTGGAGCTTTGTCGGCATCCACCCCTACGGCTATCAATCTACGGATCACTACCTGCGCGATAGATCGCATCAAGCGTTGGAACTAAGGCTTCTGCCAAAAGCGGTGGGCGAGGCGTTTAACGAACGCGGAGACTGGGTCATCGGCCTGTATCGAACCCAACAAAGCACGGAACTGACCCGCCTGTATACCTTTGCACCGGGACCTTACACCAGTGATTACCAAAATGATGCGACCGCCCTTTATGCCGAACTCGATTTCAATCTGAGCGACAACCTCCGCTGGAACAGCGGCGCCCGGGTCGAGCGGCGCAGCCGCGCTTTTAGTGATTCGCTTGCCGCGGCGTTCAACCCGACGGAAACGCTTTGGGGCGGCCGAATCGGCCTGCAGTATCGCCTCCAGTCCACGGCAAACCTCTACCTTCGGGTCAGCCGCGGGTTCAAAGCCGGCGGCTTTAACACCGATGGCACCCTGAACCCCGAACTATTAGAATACGACGCCGAATCCCTTATCGAAACTGAGCTTGGCTTCAAGACCACCTTCGCCGCAACCCGACTAAAACTTGCCCTGTTTCGAGCCGATCGCCGAGATCAACAGATAAAAAGCTCATTCGTTCGTCCCAGATCTGATGGTAGTACAGAATTTGTCGACTTCGTCGGCAATGCCGCAGAAGGCGTCAATCAGGGTATTGAAGTCGAGCTAGAGCACCAACTTTCGAACGCCTTTAGCCTCCGAGTTGCTGGCGGCCTGCTCGATACGGTTTTTACCCAATTCATTAACGAGTTTGGTGAGGATCTGGGCGGTCGAGACCAAGCCCAAGCACCTCGCTACACGGGCAGTGTTGCCCTCAACTATCAGGCTGCATCAACCTTTTTTAACCTCAGCATCGATACCAAAGATGATTATTACTTCTCTGATCGACATGCGGTTAAAAGCCGAGCCTACACTACGGCCAACGCAGCCTTTGGTCTAAAAAAACAAGCCTGGGAACTCACATTTTGGGGGCGCAACCTAACGGATCAAACCATCTTGACCCGAGGCTTTGGGAGCTTCGGTAACGATCCTCGAAAAGACTACGTCACCGAACCCTATTATCAATTCGGCTCACCCAGGACCCTAGGCGTCACCCTCGCTTTTGAGCAGTAATGCCCAAACCGAATGAAGACGCAACAGACTTGCTAAAAAGGCGCCAACCCATGAAGGCCAGCATCGATATCAGTTTGTATCCGTTGAACCAGGATTATCTTCCAGCCATTGATGCCTTTATCAAAGCGCTAAAGCAGTATCCAAACATCGACGTGATTGAAAATGATTTGACCACGCAAATTTTCGGGGATTTCGACGTACTCATGCCGTGCTTACAAACAGAAATCCGAAACAGCTTCCTCGAGTTTGGACAAGGCGTTTTTACCTTAAAAGTGCTTAAAGAGGATTTGAGACGAAGCCAAGATGACTGAGGTGCTCGAGCAATTCCTGAATGAACTCCTCGCCAGCTCAGCGCTCGAGATCATGGCCGTTAGCCTCGCTTTGGCTTATCTCATACTGGCCGTTAGAGAAAACATTTGGTGTTGGGCGGCGGCGGCGGCCTCCACCATGATCTACCTGTATCTCTTTTTCGATGTCACGTTATACGCTGAGAGCGCCTTGCAGGTGTACTACTTAGCGATGGCAGGATACGGCTACTATCAATGGCGACATGGACCAAGGCAAGCCTTTAAACCCATTCGGAAATGGTCAATAAAACATCACGGCGCCGCCCTCCTTGCGATCTTCATGACCACCGCATTAGTGGGCAGCCTGCTGACCGCAACCGACAGCCAAGCGCCTTTTCTTGACGCCTTCACGACCTGCAGCAGTTTGATTGCAACCTACATGGTGACGCAGAAAATATTAGAGAACTGGGGTTATTGGTTTGTTATCGACAGCGCATCGATTGTGCTCTATCTCGAGCGAGGCTTGTACTTTACCGCACTCCTTTTTATGGTGTACTTGGTCATTATTATTTTCGGCTACCTTAGCTGGTCTCGCGCGTTAGCGGACCAAACCCCAATGACACCCCGTTAGGGCGCGCATTATGGCAATAAAGAAACAAGAGACAACATCAGCACTCAAACGTCTGGCCTATGCTCAGCTGCTGGCCATGGGTCTTGCGTTAACCCAGGCACTTCAAGCAGCACCAGCGAGCTCCGCCATGTCTGGATTCGAGCCCTTGATCGGCGGCCAATGGGCTCTAGGCAGCACTTATCAAACCTACACCTGGGGACCGGACCGACAGAGCGTCTTCGGTGAATCTTTTGTGATCCACGATGGCGAAAAATCTTTGGGTGCTAAGGGCCTTTGGTACTTTGACCCCTCGACCAAGACCATAAAAGGGGTGTTTGTCGCAACCAACATGCCCTTTACGGTATTGCATTACCGATCCCACTTCGAGGCAGGCAGGCTCATCAGCCAAGTCACCAGTCTTGACAATCTCGGCAATGAAAGTCATTACCAAGAAACGATAACGGTTACGCAACCAAACGCCTATCTTTGGGAACTGACCGAGGCTGAACCAGATGGCAACACGATGAGGGCTGAATTTCACCGAGCACCTTGAGTTTTATCGGCTCAACCAGTCACCACGGGCTGCTCGCCTTGCCGTCTTTGATTGAACACCCTGCTGTTGAGTTCGCGCGCCATCTATTGGCTAATCAACATCGTTTTTTTTAGACAAGAACACACTTTCATCGCTGGGCACTCGGCTTTTTTTAGCCTTGCGATACGCTCGCAAAAAAAAGGGCGCCTCGGCACCCTTTTTTAACATTTGAGCGCTGCGTCTTTAGAAGGATTTGCCGATGGAGAAGACCAGAGCCTGGCTCTCACTATCTGCCTGGTCGCCCAAATCATCGGAGAAAATGAAAGACACGCCTAAATCGATATCCGACACGCTTGTGCCGTAACCCAGTTCGATGTAATCGCCATCAAAATCCTTTCCGAAAGAGCCGTAGGTGCCGTAGAGACCCACCTCGGTCTCAAACCCGACCTCCAAGAAGTCATAATCCTCTGGTGCGCCGAATCCATCCCACTCGCCGACGGAATAGCCTAGGCTGAACATACCAAAACCCAATCCTAGATTGATTTCCTCATAGGTATCATCAAAATCACCGGTATAGTAGTACCCGGTAAAACCGATGCTACCCGTTAATCCCGCCTCGGTTTCAAAACCATACCCGCCATACAGATCGACTTCTAGGCCATCACCGACATCCGCGGTCCACGCACCCGCGTAGAAGCCATTGGTTTCGAGGTCAACGCCTGCGCTGCCGCTCGATTCCTTCTGCAGGATGCCTCGATAGTAATATTCACTCGCAAAGCCGATGTTATAGGAAACCTCTGCCGCAACGGCTTGCGCACCAGCAAAAGCACTTACAGCGATCAGACTACTCAAGACGTTCCGTGTAAAGTTTTTCATCAATTCTCTCCATTTTATTGATTAACTGTTTAATCTCACCCTGTTAAGGGTGAACGAATCAGATCAGCATGAGCGCCTCACAGTTCCACATTAGGTAAAGCAATTGGTAGGCCAACTTTTTAAATCAAAGCGATCGCGCGATCTATTGGTGCAAATACGACTGAACCCAGTATTTTGCGCGGGCAGACTGCCCAACGGTGAACCAATTTGAGTCATTTGCCCCAGAATGGCGCACAGAGCACGGCTCAACCCGCTTGCAACCTCAATACCGCTCGCGTTACCTTTTGAGGCGAAGATTGATCACACAGGTCCCGCACGGTTGATGCTCGGGCAGACGTTGACAGCGCGCCAACATCCCGCAGACGCCGACGTCAGACATCGCCTGGCCAGGACAAAACGTTGCATCAGCCTTCCGACTTGAGGCGTCTCATGCACCCATGTGCCCGTCTTGCCTTCACCAACGGAGCTATGCCTTATGATCCCCAGCCACTATCGATCTGAAAAACCGGCCATCGTGATGGCGGGTTCCGGACACACCATCACTTTCGGCGAACTTGAAGCCGTCTCAAATCAATTCGCGCACTTAATGCGCAAACACGGCCTTAAGCGCGGCGACACCATTGCGTTGTGTCTTGAAAACCACCCCTACTTTCTGCCCATCTGCTGGGGCGCGCTGCGAGCAGGTTTGTATTTTACCGCCATAAGCTATCGATTAGCAGCCGCCGAAGTGCTGTACATCGTTAACGATTGTCGAGCGCGGGTACTGATTACCTCAGCGCTTTTGACAGACACCTTTGAGCGCTTTTATCCCGATCTGGTTGAGCACCCCGCCTGTTTCATGCTTGACGGCGAGCACCCAAATGCACCGAGCCTACTGGATGCGCTCGCGGCCCAGCCTAAAACACCCATCGTTGATGAGTCCTACGGACAAAGTTTACTCTACAGCAGCGGCACGACCGGGCGCCCTAAAGGCGTTAAAAAACCCCTCTTCCAAGAACCCTTTGGCGCTGAGACCAGCCTGTTCCGAGCAGCGCAGCATCGGTATGACTTCAACGAGGAAACGGTGTATCTATCACCGGCCCCGCTTTACCATGCAGCCCCCTTAGGCTTCACCATGAACGTCCTGCGCTATGGTGGTTGTGTGATCGTTATGCCGCAGTTTGATCCTGAAACCGCTCTACAACTGCTCCAAGATCATCACGTCACCCATGCCCAGTTCGTGCCCACTATGTTCGTCCGCATGCTCAAATTGCCGAGCGACACAAAAAGCCGCTACACCTTTGCGAGCCTACGCTGCGCGATTCATGCCGCTGCACCCTGCCCTGTCAGCATCAAGCATCAAATGATCGATTGGTGGGGGCCCATTATCTGCGAGTACTATGCGGGCACGGAAGGCAATGGCTCGACGTTTATCAGCGCTGAAGAATGGCTTGAGCACCCCGGCTCGGTGGGCCGAGCGGCGAATGATTGCCAGATTCATATCTTGGATGATTTCGGTCAAGAACTACCAAGGGGTGCGCAAGGCGGCGTGTATTTTGAAGGTGGCGGCCAGTTCGAGTATCTCAACGATCCTGAAAAAACAGCGAACTCCCATCATGCCAACGGTTGGTCGACCTTAGGCGACATCGGTTACCTTGATGACGAAGGCTATCTTTATCTCACCGATCGAAAGTCTTTTATGATCATTTCTGGCGGCGTTAACATCTACCCGCAAGAAGCTGAAAATGTCCTGATTACGCATCCGCTCGTCGCGGATGTCGCCGTTTTTGGCGTGCCGAATGAAGAATTTGGCGAGGAAGTCAAAGCGGTTATCCAACCCATGAACATGGCGGATGCAGGCCCGGCGCTTGCGGCAGAGCTCATTGCCTACGCCCGATCACAAATCGCGCATTTAAAGTGCCCGAAGAGCATCGACTTTCTTGAAGCCCTGCCGCGGCACCCAACCGGCAAACTCTATAAAAGACTTTTAAAAGACACCTATTGGCAGCAGACCTCATGACCCAAGCGTTCAGCGGTATTCAGATTCTAGATTTCACCCAGGTTTTTGCGGGCCCCTTCGCTGTGATGCAATTAGCATTATTGGGTGCAGAGGTTATTAAAATAGAGCAACCCGGCACAGGCGACCAAACCCGTGGACTCATGAATGCGGGCAAGGACCAAAACCTATCGCCCTCGTTTCTGACCATGAATGCCAATAAACGCAGCCTGACGCTCAATTTAAAGTCGCCTGAAGCCATTAAATTACTAAAACGGCTCATTGAAACGACCGATGTTGTGGTTGAAAACTTTAAAGCTGGGACCATGGCCAAGCTGGGGCTGGATTATGAAACCTTAAAGGCCTTAAAACCCGATCTAATTTACTGCTCTATCACCGGCTATGGCCAGTCCGGCCCAAAAGCTGGCGAAGCGGCCTACGACGGTGCCATCCAAGCAGCTTCCGGCATGATGTCGCAGAACGGGCATCTGAGCACGGGCCCCACTCGAACGGGCTTTATGCCGGTTGATATGGCAACCGCGCTCAGCACAGCCTTTGCCATTTCGGCAGCGCTGCACCGCAAAGCCAAAACCGGCCTCGGACAACACATCGATAGCGCGATGCTTGATACGGCAATCGTGATGCAAGCATCACAATTTAGTAACTATTTAAATCAGGGCCAATTATTAGGACTACAGGGCAATGCCTCACCAACTGGGCAACCCACCGCCAATGTTTTCCCGACCCAGGACGGGTTCATCCAAATTACAGCGCTCAAACAAAATCAGGTCGAGCAACTGTTTCATGCCCTCGACTGTTCCGAACGCCTGCAGGATCCGGGCCTTATGAATCCAGACCAACGAAAACGAAACCCGGACGAGGTCAATGCCCTGATCTGTGAAAAGCTCCAATACAAGACGACCGCCGCCTGGATGGATATTCTGCCGAAGCAGGGCATTCCCACGGCCGAAGTTAAATCAATTCCAGAGGTCCTTGCAGACCCGCAGCTCCTTGAGCGGGCAGTAATAGAACAGGTGACGGATCCTGATGCCGAACCCATTCACATTATTAAAGCAGGTTATGAGACCGACCGAGATGGGCCGAACATCACTCGGCTGCCACCCAAGCTCGGTGAGCATACCGATGAGATCTTGCAGGCTTTGGATCTGACGTCGGAGGAGATCGACAGCCTCCGATCGCAAGGCGTGATCTGACGCCCTCTAACAACGATTTAGACGTTGATTGTCCTAATCATCGCCGAACAGCGCTTTTAATTTCTGGTTCGCCTCGGTAAGCCCTTCTGCTTTGCCCTCATCTTCGTCAACCGCGCTGACCGTCAATTCGTCCTCAAACAAGGCGGCCAGTGCCACGCTCGCGTCTGATTGACCGACGCCTTGCGGCTCGCGCTGAGCCGGCTGGCCGGGGCGAAAGAAATCGCAAAAATTAGCATTGGTTTTCTCAAGCGGCGGATCCGCACGATCTTCTTGACACTTCGAGCGATGACTGATGTCAAAGGCTCGGCACATGTAACAACACCGAATGGGTTCGAAACACCCCTGACAAACAGCCTGCCTCGAGATCGGTCTTGGTTCATCGCTTAAGTCTCTTTGGCACTGCCAGCAGATCAGTTTGGCCATCTCTCAACCCTCAGGCGTCTGAATAACTCATGCCCATTCCTGCTCGGACATCATTGTTCACACCATATTGCGGGATCGGGTAGCGCAGACCATTTTTGGATAAAGCCTCAAGCCCCGCAACAACTTTTGGCAGATAGCTTGGCGGTATTGCCATCAGCAACTCATCCTCCATCACGCCGCCATAGCGTCTCTCTGCAAAGCACGGGATCGAAAGACTCGGTTCACCTGTTTTCAAGGCGCGACCCCAGGAGTCGGCGCAAGCGGACTCGCCGACACAGCCCCAATCTAATTTTTTATAGCCCGTCCACTGCAAACCATTTATAAACAGAATCATTTGGGCGGGCGTTGCATAGATCAGACAAATGTCGGGTGGATCCAGCCGGCCCGAAGCCAGGGGTGACACCGCCATGGCCTCAAACTGCCCGAAGGCAACAACATCCATGCTGGCTTGGTGCTTCGCTGCCTCGGCTTGATCCTTAAACCAAACCCCTGCCATTTTATCGCCCGATAACCAGCGCTCATCGCGAGGATGCAATCCGATCACCGTGCCGCATTGCGCGCCAACCAAGTCGTCCATGGTAATACCAACCGTCCAACCATTACGGCTAGCTTGCCCAACAATTTGGTCCGTGGTGTGGATATCCTTGGGTCGTCTGATTCTAGGAATCGCTTCCATTTCAGCTCGGCTCGGAAAGAGTTTCATGCCGATGGGCGTGGTTCGTAGCCTGAGTAACCGATTGAGATCTGCAACGACGGCCGCACCGTCGAATATCAGGTCAGAGGAAATGAGTTGATCTGTCATGGCATGCGCGTCCTTAAGCTATAGCGACACCTTACCGCGACTTTGCCAAGCACGAAAAGCGCTTAAGCCACCATATTGTGCTTGAGCTTTTTGAGCGCCTGAGATTCTAATTGTCGAACCCGTTCAATCGAGATCCCAAAGCGTTCCGCAAATACTTTAAGTCCTAACTTTTCGTCACCCAACCAGCGGCCCTGAACAATCTGGCGCGAGCGATCGTCCAACTGCTTTAGGGCCTGCCTTAGATCACCGGCATCCGTTACCTCTGCCTCTAAGTCCGACACAATCTCTAAAGGATCTAGACTATCGCTTTGTAAATACATTTCGGGCGCTGCGTAGTCCTCATCATCGCGTTTTTCAAAGGATTGATCGGGCCGACTCAGACGCTGATCCATCTCGATGACATCGGCCTCAGAGACATCGAGCAAGGTCGCAATACGCTTGGCTTCGGGGCCATCAACCAGACCAGAAGCCTGCTTATTTTTGCGCAGATTAAAAAACAATTTTCGCTGCGCCTTGGTGGTTGCAACCTTCACCAGCTTCCAATTCTTTAAAATATAGTCATGTATTTCGGCTTTGATCCAGTGCACAGCAAAGGTCAACAGTCGTAACTTACGCTCGGGATCAAACTTCTTAACCGATTGCATAAGTCCGACATTCCCCTGTTGGATCAGATCTTCAAGCGGTAATCCATAACCTGAATATTGCTTGGCGATATACACAACATAGCGAAGATGGGCCAGGACCAATGCCCGGGCGGCGCTGACATTGTCGCCATCTTTGAACTGTTCAAACAAGGCGGCTTCTTCTTCACGGGACAATTTTGGGATACGATGCACCGCGTCCAGATAAGCGTATAGCGACTGCCCGCTCAAAACGGGAATCATTTGCGTTTTCAGGGCCAATTCCATCAAACACCTCCACCGGTGTCGGTTTTCTCGATACAAGACCTATCTAAGGGTAAGTTGGTAATATTCAAGTCCCAACTTCAGTTTTTTTCAATCAACGTACGCAATGCGCCAAGATAAAAGACACCCTATAAATAATTTATTGATTTATCAGGTACTTAAATGACTGAGAACCACTAAAGACCCTATGATCAAACCGGCTGTCACCATCTCGAGCATCGACTGGACCCTTTGGCGCCCCGACCTACTCACGACACTTGTGTTTATCCGGCGGCAACAACAAGTCCTTTTGATCCACAAAAAAACCGGTCTTGGCGCTGGCAAAATACTGGGCCCCGGTGGCAAGCTCGAACCGCTTGAGACGCCGCTTGCCTGCGCCATACGAGAAACCGAGGAAGAGCTAAAGATTACCCCCCACGATCTCCAACCGATGGCCGAATTGTTTTTTCACGATTTGGCTCACCCAAAAATAAAAGTTTACGTGTATGTCACAGATCATTTCACGGGCACGCCGACCGAGACGCGCGAAGCAGCCCCGCTTTGGTGTCCAATACAGGATCTACCGCTGGATCAAATGTGGGCAGATGATCAATTTTGGCTGCCCCAAATTCTTCAGAATGAGCCGATCCGCGGCTGGTTTTACTTCGACGGCGAGCGCCTGGTCGACCATCACATCGAATCGATTGCCGTTTCGTTTTAGCCAGACTTTGGGCTCGCCCTGATTAACCCTCAGCCCGAAACAGCTCTCCCAAAAACGTCTCAATTGACCGACTGGCACGTGCGTTCGCAGTTGTGGAATACACCGTTCCAAAATCTGGATTGTTGGCACCTGGGTTGGTGAAGGCATGGGTTGTGCCACCGTAGACGTGCATCTGCCAGTCTACGCCTGCCGCGCTCATTTCTTGCTCAAACGCAAGCACTTGCTCAGGGGGAACCATGGGGTCATCGTGGCCATGTAAACACAGCACTTTGGCGGTAATCGACGCATTAGCGGCGTTGCCTGGGCTAAAAATACCATGAACGCTGGCAACACCCAGAACCGGGGCGCCCATTCTCGCCAACTCAAGCACACACATTCCGCCAAAGCAGTAGCCTACGCCGGCTATGCGCGTTGCATCGACCTCGGATCGCGCGCTCGCGGCGTGCAGTGCTGCGTTTATCCGTTGCCGCAACAAGCCACGATCGGCGGCAAAGGGCGTCATGAGCGCGGTATTTAAGGCCACATCACCATCGGCGCCAAAGACGCCTTTACCGTACATATCAATCGCAAATGCGGCATACCCTAGCGCCGCAATCTCATGCGCTTTATCAATTGCGTATTGGCGCCGACCTGTCCAATCATGGGCAACCAAGACCAAGGGTTTGGGTCGGTCATCCTCAGTCTGAACCAAGCAGCCTTCTAATAAAATGTCACCGTCGTAATAGTCAATCAGCTCCGATTGCATTGCGTGATCCTCTTCTTTGAAATCGTGATTGTTTTATTAACATCGTTATTGCTCGATCCATTTTTAAACCAAGTTGATACCGCCGCCAGCCCCCTGCCGCAGCTCGGCCAGTTGTCCAAATGAGACCTGAGTTGATTACTTAAGGGTGAATACCAATCGCCCTCCATAATGCCGACACCTTCGCAGCAATCGCTCCGACATCAAGCCATTTTGAACACCCTGCCTACTTGATCAAGTTTCCATCAGCCGCAACCCCAAGCTTGCCGCCGCCGCCCCAAGACCCTTTTGAACCGGCGCTGTTAGATGGTAACCGTCATCGGTAAGGATGCCCAAGGGCTTAATTGTCTCAAAATCAAGATGCGCCGCAAAGCCGAGCGGACTCACCGATCGTTTTAGAACCGCGTCTAAAAGACCCGCCCGAACACCACAGACCGCTCGCAAAGGCTGCGGCAGCGGTTCAAAACGCGCCATTGGCGGAAGCCCCAGAAAAATAATCTTGGCCGCGCCTTTTTGTCTTATCAAAAAAATTAGGTCAAAAATCCCAGCCTGCCAGCGCATCAACGAGGTCAACCCTGTTACATCGTTGATGCCAACACAGATCAGTATTAGGTCGACATTTAAGTGATCCATCTCTCGGCATCTCGCAAGCAGATCGCTAACGGTGGCACCGCCTTGTTCTGCTACTTGCCAACTGGTGTCATCATCGCTCTGGCGCATCAAAGCTTCTGCGCAATACCCCGCAAGGCCCGGCCCTGGGTCTAGGTCTGAGTCTGGGTCGCCTGCCCCTAAAATACCTTGATCACCCAGGCCCAACACGCGACGAGCTGCGCTCGACGTTGACGCAAAACGCGCCCCTGCGACCGGCAAGGTTGCCGTATTCATTTTCGGAGGTTGCCGTCGAATCCGCTTTAGCTGAAGCCAACAGACCGGCAACAAAGGTAAACAAAAGGCCCAAATGAAGGCGCGTGTCAGCACAAGACAATCCCTTTTCCGTATCTTTTTCTTCGGCGATCCGCTTTGATCGCGGCCCCCATTTCGAGCAAGATTATTGATCAATTCTTGACGCCACCACAAGCAAACGGATAACCTTAGCTCACTTCATTTCGTCAGGTGTTTTAGCTCAAAACCCTAAAATGAAACGGGAAACCGGTGAGAATTCTTTCAATTCCGGTGCTGCCCCCGCAACGGTAAGCGAGGTGCGCTGCTTTTTACCACTGTGCTCAAAAGCATGGGAAGGTCGCAGCGCAAACGTGTTCGCACGACGCTCGTAAGCCCGGAGACCGGCCTGACAACAATGCGGCAATGAACTGCGGCGGGCGGGTCATGACCATTGACTGCTCCTGCGCGCGACAACCCAATCCAATTGCTCGGCGGGAGCAGGAGATGTTTCAGTATGCCTTTGTTTTATCAAGCAACCTCAATCCAGACTCGGGCCAGGCAAACTGCCCTGATCCGCGCACTTCTAGCGTTCATGGTCTTATCAAGCAGCGCGAGCCTTTCGGCGCAACCCATGGACGACACCATCACGGTGACCGCCTCTCGAGTGCCAATGGACAGTCTCCGAACGGGTAGCCAGGTCACCATCATCACCAAAGCCGATATTGATCTTCGAAACCCAAACTCACTGCCGGATTTACTGCGTGGCCAACCGGGCATCAGCGTTAGTCAACAAAGCGGTCTGGGCGGCCTGACCCAAGTTCGAATGCGAGGACGAGAAGCCAATCACGTCTTGGTCCTCGTCGATGGCGTCGAGGCCAACGATATCGGCCAGGGCAGCGAGTTTAATTTCAGCCAATTTCCCGTGCAACAAATCGAGCGTATCGAGATTGTGCACGGTGCAGAAAGTGCTATTTGGGGCAGCGATGCGATCGCGGGTGTGATTCACATCATGACCCGCTCCCCCGAAAGCCAGCCCAGCACAAATTTTTTAATCAGCGGCGGCAGCCATCAAACCGAAAATATTGCGATCGACAGCGCGACGCGCCTTGGCGAGACTCAGGTTGCATTCGGCGTCAGCCATTTCAAAACGCAAGGTTTTAATGTATCGCGCCAAGGCAATGAACGCGATGGATCCCAGCAGCGCGCTGCGTCCCTGCGCACGTCGTCGCCGCTGTCAGCGCATTGGCGCCTTGGCACCGTTTTTCGTCTGCAGCAAAGCCAGAACGACTTTGACGATGTGGACTACGCAGTGACGGGACTGCCCACAGATGCCGCCTTTACCACTGCCCATCAAAACTGGATTGCCGGCGTACGCTTGGCATCGGATCATGAGAATTTTCAACAAACCCTGTCCTTAAACTTTAGCCGGGATAAAAATGCCAACCAAACGATCCCTAATGCGGCGACGAAAACCGATAGTGAAAAACAGCAGTTCAACTATCAGATTAGCAAGGCAATCAACACAGCAACTTGGATCGGACTCGCAGAATATGAGTCCCTTAGTTTTGAGCAGCGCGGTCCGAGCAGCTTTTTCGGCGACCCCAACCAAGATCACACGTTGACACAACTGGCGCTCGGCGGAGAATACCGCCTTGATCAAGACAATTGGACCGGATCCCTGAGCGCAAGGCTCGAGCACAATTCAGACTTTGGTGCAGGGCATAGCGTGCGCGGCAACGCGGCGTATTTCCTGACCGAGCGCACTAAAATTTTCGCCGCAATCGGGCGCTCGATCAAAAACCCAACGTTTACTGAGCGATTTGGCTACTACACAAACTTCAAAGGCAATGATGCGCTCAAGCCCGAACACAGCCTCGCCTCAGACTTTGGCATCTCCCACCGTTTTTCAGCCCTACCCCTCACCATGACACTGCAGGGCTACGCTGCGCATCTTAAAAACGAAATCAACGGCTTTGTTTTCGATCCGATTGAATTTCGTTTACACCGCAAACAATGACCAAAACCGCAGTAAACAGCGGGGCTACGACGCTAAAATCAATTGGCAACCCGTCGAGGCCCTGACGGTTGAGGCGTTTTACGGAAGGCTTAAAGCAACCGATGGCAACAACCTCAACGAAATCAGGCGACCACGATCCTCAGGCCTCTTGGCGGTAAGCTATCGCGCGCAAAACTGGCATCACCAACTTTCTGCCGCCTATACAGGCGACAGCGCTGATATTTTTTATCCGCCGGTCCCGCCCTATTTGGAACGCGTTCAAATGGATGCGTTTACGTTGGTTGCGGTGACTTCAAAGGTGTTTATCAACAAAAACGTTGAGGCGTTCGCTGCGATCGACAACCTCCTTGACACCCAATTTGAAGAAGTCTTTGGATATCAGCGGTCGGGCCGAACCGTCCGGTTTGGTGTTAAGCTGCAACTAAACTAGATGCTAGCGCCTGCGCCGGCGCGCTCGAATGCTTCACGGATTGTCTGATCAACGCGGGGCCCAGTGCCGGTGGCGACAGCGCGGCAGCATTCGTTAGTGCTGCCGGGCTTTGTTCGCCAGACAGTTTTAATCTGCTTGACAGCGGGCATCGGATCACCGAGGACGGTCAGCCGCCAGCGGCCCGGTTCAAAACGAGGAGGAAACACTATGACCCACGAATGCTTCGATGTGATGATCGAAAATAACATTGCCCATATTCAATTAAGCCGTCCTGAGAAACGCAACAGCATGATTCCGCAATTCTGGATTGAACTGCCTGCCATTATTCAGGAGATCGACGCAGAGGCTCAAGCCCGGGTAATCGTTATTTCCTCGACCGGCCCGCACTTTACGTCCGGTTTGGATGTGTCTTCCTTTTCTGGCGTTGGCCAGGCTTCTGATGGCGATCAAAAGCAACGAAAACTCACTGCCGGCGCCGCTTTTTACGACAATGTCTTGGTCATGCAAAGTGCCTTCAACGCGATCGAGGCTTGCCGGATTCCGGTGCTTGCAGCCATCCAAGGCGGCTGCATTGGCGGTGGGGTTGATCTCGTCACGGCTTGTGATATTCGATACGCCACGAGCGATGCCTTTTTAACAATTTTTGAAACGAACATTGGCATGACAGCCGACGTTGGCACCTTCCCACGGCTGGTAAAACTTATCCCGGAAGGGTTTGTTCGAGAAATGGCTTATACCGGACGCCGCGTTCCAGCGCACGAGGCCGCCGCCATGGGGCTGATCAATCGCGTCTTTGACGATCAAGCACAAATGCTGGAAGCGGTTATGGCAATCGCTGCGGAAATTGCAAGCAAAGCGCCGCTTGCGGTCTATGGCTGCAAGAAAATGATTACCTACGCGCGAGACCATAATACCGCAGACGGATTGGACTATATCGCGATCTGGAACGCCTCACACTTTAAGCTTGAGGAAATTCAAGAAGCGATGACGGCCAACGCTGAAAAACGCCCCGGTCAGTTCGTCGAACTCCCGAAGTTACGTAAAGCCTAGTGTTTGATACGACTCGATACCCAGTAAAAGCCGAAACCAACGGCGACGACGAGGAGACCCGCAAGGGCCTCCTCTGGCCTTTGAATTAAAATATAAATCAAAGTCCAGAGCGTCAAACCTAGAAAGACCAGTGGTGTGATCGGGTAACCCCAGGTCTGATAGATACCCTCTTTGAGTAACCCTTTGGCGCGCAACCTGAAAACGCCGCCAACGGTAAAGAGGGTATTCAAGCTCAGAACAAAGCCGCTAAACACCAGGACCGACTCAAAACTAGAGGTCAAGACAAACGCAACTGACAGCGCAACCACGGTGAGGATTGCAATTTGAGGTAAGTCATCATCGTTGGTTTTCGCCAACCGGTTAAATATCGAAAAATCTTGCCCAATCACTTGCAGCACTCTGGGGCCCGCCATCAACATCGCGCTCACGGTTGAAATGAGTAACAGCGATAACATGAGCCCCATTAACTGCCCGCCCCGATGACCAAAAGCATATTCAGCAGCAATCACACCCACCTCAACTTTCCCTTGCAAGGCTTCAATTGGCGCAACCGCCAAGAACACGTAATTCAACAGCACGTAAAAGCCCATCACCATCATCGTGCCAATCATTAAGATGGCCGGAAGACGCTTTGCGGGCTGATCAATTTCGTCAATCAAATACGTGGCCGCGTTCCAGCCGGTATAGGCGTAATTAACGTAAATGAGCGCCACCGCAAAGGCGCCAGAGGACAAGCTTGCTAGGTCACTGGCCACGGGAAGGTTTGGCAGACTCATTTCATGATCAGAAAAAGTCAGAGCGGCAACACTAAAAATCAGAATCAGGATCACCTTTAGCAAGGTGAAGATCAACTGGGTTTTACCACTGACAGTTCGAGAATAGCAGTGCATTAAACCCAGCGAAATCACCAGGAGCGACGCCGAAAGCGTCTGGTTTATCTCCGGTAGCACAGCGCCGAGGTAGGCCCCAAAGGTCATCGCCGCGAGCGCAATCGGCGCGGCAAATCCAACGGTTATTGACACCCAACCGGAGACGAAACCGAAAGACGGATGATATAGACGGCCAAGAAAATTGTATTCGCCGCCAGACCGCGGCAATTGCGCGCCGAGCTCGGCATACGTCAACGCCCCACAGAGCGCAGCAATCCCGCCAATAATCCACAGCGACAGGATCATACTGACGGATTGAATGTCGAGTAATTGAAACCCTAAACTGGTAAAAACGCCCGTGCCCACCATATTGGCGACGACGATCGCAATCGCAGTTTTTTGGTCAAACTTTTTGGCTGATTCAGAGGCAGCCAAAAGATCGCTCGTCTAACCTGAGAACAAGCTCCATATATAGCCTCCGTATCCGCACAAAAATGCTATCCCAGCTAGCCGACCGATCTTCGCGCCAAACAGTGCAAAAAGCCAAAGCACCACTGCCGCGCTCAGCATGACCCAGATATCAAACCTTAAAAACACCGGATCGATGGGAATATCGGCAAACATTAACGTGACGCCCAGCACTGCAAGGATATTAAACAGGTTACTGCCCACAACATTGCCTAATGCAACATCACTGTTTCTATAATAAGCCGCCACCAAAGTCGCGCTCAGTTCGGGAAGCGATGTGCCCAGCGCCACCAAGCTCGCGCCAATCACGCTTTCGGAAACACCTAAATTCAACGCAAGGCTCGTTCCTGCTGTCACCACAAAATCAGCACCTACCGGTAATGCGACCATACCAAGCCCAATCAACCCAGCGATCCGCCAATACGAGCCTTTATGTGCAGGACTTGCCTCTTGGTTTTGGGTTAACTCATTTAGGGCCGCAAACGGCACGCTGCCCTTGACACTCAAGAACAAAAAGAGCGCGAGAATGAGCACCATACCAATGCCCGCAGGGAGACTTAACTCGCCAAAAAAGCACAATAAAATAAAACCAATGGTCACCGCCAGCATCCAGTGGACTTGGATCTTGAGCCCATCTTGTTGCGTCATAATAGGATGTAATAACACCGGTAAGCCAAGCACCAAAAACACATTGGCAATATTGCTGCCAATAACATTGCCGAGCGCAATCTGAGGATGCCCCGACAGCGCGGACATAATCGAAATGACGAGTTCAGGCGCTGAAGTGCCCATTGCAACCACGGTTACCCCAACGATCAGGGGCGAGATGCCGCGTTTGGCACCAAAATCCAGCGCCCCGCGAACCAGGAAATCCCCACCAAACATGAGCAAAATAAAGCCAAAGATCAGTTCGAGATAAATTATAAAATCAAACACTGGTGAGTAACTCGCAGCCGCTATTTATTGGAAGGCTTTGCAGATGGACGACTGCCTTTTCAGCAACCTCAAGATTTTGCTAATGCCCATCCCTGACGTCTAAATGCGGTCGTGCTAGCCCGATAAACGCCCCGTCTGCGCCAAGTCTAACGATTGCATTGGTGGAACACCAGAACCAAAAGCGGGCACTACGGCAGCTGAACCGTTGGAATAAGCTGGCTGGGGACGGCCTTGCGACCGACCCGTTTCAGAGAAACAATCGCCAATGCCAAAACAGCGACCAGGCCACTAATCCAAGCCGCTGAAAACTGTGGATGGGCTTGAAAAACTTCCGACTTGATAAATCATGGTTGCCGTGATGTAGCCAACCAAAGTGGTCCAACCAAAGACCAACCCAGCCCACTTTAGACCAGATTCTTTGTGCATCGCTGCGATCACGGCAACGCAAGGCGCATACAATAAAATAAAGATGAGATAGCTGAACGCAGCAAGATCGCTCCCAAAATAAGCCGCCATATTCGCAAGGGCCGCGTCCTGTGCGCTGTCGCCCGTCACATCATCACTCAGATCTAGGCCGAGCGGGTCCAACAGCGCCCCTCCGAGTGCGCTCGCATTGTCATAAACACTCATGACTGCGGCTTCCCCGGACTGCAACAGCGTCATCGGCTCGGCCTCGACTTGACCGCTGTAGAGCGCGTTCAAGGTGCCGACAACTGCCTCTTTAGCAAACAACCCCGTGAAGAGCCCAACGGTTGCCGGCCAATTTTCATCCGTCAACCCCATCGGATAAAACGCTGGCGTGATCGACTTCCCAATCACAGATAAAACCGACGTTTCGGTATCTTCGTTTCCAAAGCTACCGTCGGTTCCAATCGAATTTAAAAAGCTCAACGCAACGACCACCAGAACAATTGTCCTTCCCGCACGCAGCACGAAACTGCGAAGGCGAAACCAAGTCGTCAACAGCAGGTTTTTAATGACCGGGACATGATAGACCGGCATCTCAGCATAAGATGCTGACATTTGGCCTTGAAAGATCTGCTTTCTAAAAATCCAGCCGGTAAAGATGGCCATCAGAATGCCTGTTAAATATAACAAGAACACAATATTTTGACCTTGGCCTTTAAAGAAGGCCGCAGCAAACAGCGCGTAAACGGTCAAACGCGCGCCACAGGACATAAAAGGCGCCATAGCGATGGTCATCAAGCGATCATCTTCTTTCGATAGCGCCCGGGTGGCCATCACAGCAGGCACATTACATCCGAATCCAACAATGAGCGGGACGAAGGCACTGCCCGGTAAACCAATCCCGATCATCAGCCGATCAATCACAAACGCGGCTCTGGCCATGTAGCCAGAGTCTTCCATCACCGAAAGACATAAAAATAAAAATCCAATGACCGGGATAAAGGTTGCAACCAATTGAATGCCGCCGCCCAACCCTTGGCTTAACAAAACAACCAACCACGCCGGGAGGCCAAACGAAGACAACAGCTGTTCGCTGGCCGTGACAAAGACCGCGCCAAACAGGATATCGAAAAAATCAATAAATACGGCGCCTAAATTAATTGCAACCGTGAACATTAAATACATCGCTGCGAGAAAGATCGGAATGCCCAACCACCGATTCAGAACAATTCGATCAATGGCTTCGCTCGGCGGGTGCCGGACACTCGAAACCCGAGTCACGGTTTCACCAATTGCGACTGCCTTGTGATAACGACGCTCGGCGGCAGCAAGGGTTTCGATCGACGAAACACCGGTTGCACGCAGTCGTTTTGATTCGATGGCCGCTGCGGGCTGGTTCACAGACGCCGCAATAACAGCCAAAAGATCCTGAACCCCGACATTCCGCGATGCAACCATCGGCACGACAGGCACTTTGAGGGCATCCGACAAGGCCAAGGGATCTAAACTCAAGCCCGCGCGCTCTGCGACATCAAGCATGTTTAAGGCGATCACAACGGGCAGACCTGACTCGAGTAACTGTTGCGTCAGTATCAAATGACGTTGCAAATTACTCGCATCAACGATATTGATTACAAGGTCACAGTCGCCAGCGGCGATATAGTCGCGAGCAACGGCCTCGTCCATGCCGCCTGCAGACTGCTCTAACGAATAGATGCCCGGCAAATCGACAATCTCGAAACGCTCCCCCCCATGGGTTAACGATCCAGTCTTACGCTCAACGGTTACGCCTGGCCAATTCCCGACCCGCTGATTCGCTCCGGTTAAACGATTGAATAGGGTGCTCTTACCGCAATTAGGATTGCCGAGTAAACCAATGGTTTTTAGGGTCACGATTGCCCGCCTCTTCCCCTAAGGCACCATATCGACGTCAATGAAAGCAGCGTCTCGCTTTCGGATACTTAAAAGGGAGGGACCAACACGAACCTGCAAGGGATCCCCGAGAGGTGCTTGACGCAATACTTTGATTTTCACACCCGGAAATATCCCCAAAGCATACAACTTGGATTGAAGTTCAACGGAAACTGATTCCGCCGACGCGATCCGTCCGATTGCCCCCATCGCCATATTGGCCATCTTCATAATTTGCATCCAAGCGTGTTTAAGCCACGCGTTAATCTAAATGCGAATTATTATCATTCACACCCCAAAAGGCAATGCTTTCCTTGGCACCACTTGATTAGAGCTCCTTGATTAGAGCTCCGCACAGATGTGTCCGCCATCCACGACCACCACAGACCCGGTCATATAGCGCGAAGCATCAGAGGCTAACAACAGCAGAGGCCCATCAAGATCGGCGAATTCCCCATAACGGCGCATTGGAATGCCTTTCACGAATTGTTCCGAACGCTCGCTCTCAAGCAACACTCGAGAGACATCGGTTAGGATGTACCCCGGTGCTAAGGCATTGACTCTGACGCCGTATCGCGCACCCTCCAAAGCCATGATTTCGGTTGCCTTGACCAACGCCGCTTTAGAGACTGCATAGGGAAACTGCCCTTTAATGGTTCGGAACGCGGTAATCGATGCAATATTCACGATACTGCCCGTGGTCCCGTGGTCAGAGACCCATTGCGTAAAAAACTTTGATAATCGCCAAGCAGCTTTGAGATTGGTGTCAAAAACGTAGTCCCAATCCTCATCGTCAATCATCGTGTACGTTTTCGCACCGGCCTCAACCCCTGCGTTATTAATCAAGATATCAATATCACCAAACGCTTTAGCCGATTCAGACAAAAAGTTTTGGGCCGAGGCCGGATCACGAACATCCAAAGGCAACCCCAAGACCTCATGGCCCGCAGCGGTTAACGCATCCACCCGCGCTTGAATTTTATCTAACCGCCGGGCGCCCAATACAACCCGCGCACCATGTTCTGCCAAAACCCCTGCAAAATGATGCCCAAAACCCGACGAGGCGCCGGTAACCAACGCGGTCTTGCCCGCTAATGAAAACTGTTCCATGTGCTTTCCTCTTTCTATAAGGGCCTGGTTAACAAAGGCCGGGTTTAAAAAGGCTCACCTTACGAAGGCCAAGTTTGCCCTGTGCCGATCTCCTATTGTAAGGACACTCAATCATCAGATGAATCGTTCTTGCTAAGCCTTGACGCGCCCTTAACCCAACCTTGTCGCTTTTTTTGACAACCGCAATCTTCAAAAGACCGTGATGTCGAGCGAATTGATCTGGCAGAAGTGTTTTTTCAACGACGCTTTTTTAAAGGCGTTCTCTCATAGCTGTTCTTTCAAAGCTTTTCTCTTAAAGCTGTTCTTTTAAAACTGTTCTTTCAGGACCGCTTGTACCGATTCTGCTCGAGCAGCAGGTTCGCCAAAAAATTTAGATACCCCGGTCTACCTCATGTCACAAACTGTTTTGCGGCCCGGCTCATCCGCTAAAATCAAGAGCACCACCCGCAAGCGCTCGCTTGAAACCTGAGTAATTGGGTTGATCGATTGCAATTTGATTCACAACGGTTGCCCGCAAATGCTGTTGAATCGTTTCATCTGATAAGGGCACCTGACCCGTACGTAGATCTCCAGACAGCCTCGCGCGAAGCACTTCTAACGGGGCCGTCGCGTCGTCGTAGTACTGCCTTAACCGCGCTGTTTCCAAGGCCTGATGTTGTCCGCCCAGCGCCAATTCGCGTAAGACGACGTCCAGTGAATTGCTCGCAACGCGCGCAAGGAATTGCGAGCGACCTTGCAGGTTTTGCATTGCGTCGTCTCGTAAATAATCGCGAACACTCTGAATCAGTTCCTGCTGACTGGGCATATCAAGCCCGAGCGCCACGGCCGGCTCAAGTCGATCAACAGGTCCTGGAATTAAGAGATTGACGCAATCGACTTGGCATTCTGAGGTTCTGCGCCCGATCGCTGGACGTTCCACCGATTGATCCGGGCCAGAGCGATAGTGCTCGGCCATGCCCATGCATCCAATCGCCCACCAAAATGAGCCAAAAACCTCCCAATACTTAACATGGGCGGGATCTATCTTGACCCCACTTTCAGCTTCGTAGCCGGCAAACAGGTCCTCATAGGTCCCAAATCCGCCGACCGGCAATTGACTACCAAACCGCCAAGAATTCGTACAGATCCAGCCCAGATCTCGCATCGGGTCTCCGATGTGGGCAACCTCCCAATCGAGCACGGCTGAGATACCATCGGGCGTCAGCATAAAGTTACCAGCCCTGAAATCATTGTGGACCAGCGTCAGCCGATCCGTTTTCGGTAAATTTTCTAGAAGCCACCGACCGGTGTAGTCAATCATCGGTTGCGGCACATTATAAGCCTGATATCGCGCCAGCATTTGATCCAAGAATTGTTTTGGCGGTAACTCAGCTAACCGTTTTCGCAAACCACTTTGATCCAGATCGATACTATGAATTCGCGCCAAAATTTTTCCACAGGCCTTGGCAAGCGTCGGTCGAACCGATGCGAATTGCGGGTCTCGTGTTATCCGAGCGCCAAGCGCTTCGCCTTCGATCCACTCCATTATAAAGCCGTCACCGAGATCATCTTCACGGGTCAAGACGTGGTACACCTCAGGCTCAGGCACACCGACGGCCTTAGCCGACTGCATCAACAGGGCTTCAACATCGAGGCCAGGGTGGGATGGCAAGGCTTCCACGTATTCACCACCCGGCGTTCGCCGCATCGCAAGCGGCGTTGCCATGCCATTGAGCACAACCTTTAACCGATAGGTTTCTTGGCTGGCACCTCCCGACAAGCGCTCGACTTCGAGCAACTCGGTGCAGCCAGTAATGTTTTTTACAACGACGCTTGCGAGTCGCGTTTCAAAAGTCGGCATAACCCCTTCCCAACGAATCGATTGAGTCTATCAACAGCTCCCAGCAGCGCTGACTAATCGATCCGAACGCCCTTCGGCGCTTGCTGCTTCATATAACCAAACATATAGCCGGCGATCCGCCGAATTTGAATTTCCTCTGCGCCTTCTGTGATGCGATACCGACGGTGATGTCGATAAATATGCTCAAACGGCTTGTGCCGGGAATATCCTAGCCCACCGTGAACCTGCATCGCTTGATCGGCGGCTTCGCAGCACAACCGGTTCGCTTGATAGTTACACATCGACACCTTATCCGAGACCGTGAAATTGCCATAGGTGTCCATCATCCAAGCAGTTTTATGAATCAGCGCTCGCAACATCTCGCATCGAGTTTGCAGTTCCGCCAAGGGGAATTGGATTGCCTGATTGGTCGATAGGGCTTTACCAAAGGGTTTACGCTCCATTGCATACCGAACCGACTCGTTAATACAAAATTGGGCCGCACCCAAACTCGACGCGGCTTGTCGGATTCGGTTTTCATTGAAAAAATGTTGTACCACCCCAAGGCCCCGACCTTCACCCCCGAAAATCGCCGAGTCATCGACATAAACATTATCCAGCGAAATTCGGCCGTGATCCGTTGGCATATTAAAGGTCCAAAGCATTTCCTCGACCTTAAAACCTTGGGCATTGGTCGGCGTCAAGAACGCCGTGATACCGTCACCATCGCCAGGTTTACCGCTCGTTCGAGCAAGGATCATGTCGTATTGCGCCTTGTGGATGCCAGTGTTCCAAGTTTTAGCACCGTTTATCCGCCAGCCATCACCATCGCGTACCGCAGAGGTCTCCATATGGGTCGCATCAGAACCATGATCGGGCTCGGTAATGCCAAAAGCGAACCCTCGCTTGCCTTCAAGCAATAAGGGAATCCACTCCGCCTTCTGAGATTCAGTGCCGTAAGCCAGCATCAGGAGTAATCCCACATTGTTGGCAACAATTGAGTGCTCGTTTTGCAGATCATTGTGCAGACCCAATCCCTTGGCGGCGAAGTGCTCGCGGATCACTGCCATCCCGAGGTTTGAACCATCCTGCCCGCCATAGGCTGCTGGAATGGGATAGCGATAGTGACCGGCTGCATCCGCGCGCCGTCGCGCTTCGCCAAGCAAGGCTTCCCATTCTTCGCTCGGCAAGCCGCCGCGATCCCAATCGGTTCGAGCATCTTCACGTCGATGATCAAAGAACCGAATATTGTCGTTCTCGTTTTCAAGCGGTTTAATCTCAGCCTCAATGAAGGCATCCAACACCGATAAATAATCCTGAAGATCCTTTGGGATATCGAAATCCATAACCTACTCCTGCTTGCTTGTTAAATTCGTTGTTCTATTGACTGTCTTAGTCCTGAGCATGACAAAACAAGTATCTTTAAACGGGGCGTCTATCCAATACGTTTCAATCGCTTAGCCTTTTTCCATCCCCCCAGGTGGCGCCAGAACAGCGCCTTTGGTACCCCCTGTTATGCGACCCAAACACCCTAACACACCCATTGACCGAGAAAACATCACACGATGCGAAAGATTAAAGGCGCCAGATCACAGCCTTTGAGCTCATAATCACCTGGTTTTAAAGGCTGCACCTTGCCCACCGAACCGGTCATCAGCACCTGACCCGGCAGCAAGGTATGCCCGAGGGCAAGCGCCTGATTCACCATCCATTGCAAGGCCTTCCATTGCCCGCCCAAAACGTCTAGCGCGGCGCCATGGTGAAGCGTCTCACCGTCCGACATAAGGGTCAAAGTCAGGCTGTCCGGATCCATGACCGGACTCACCGCGCCCTGTAAAAATTGTGCCGCTGCCGCATTGTGCATAATCAAATCCGGCAGGCTGGGCGGGAACTCACTGAAATTCAAATCGACCAACTCGACCATCAAACAAACGCCATCAAAGCAAGCCTGAAGCGCCTTGACCGATTCTATTGGCGTCGTGATTCGGCGTGACAGCACAAACCCGAGCTCTGTTTCGATCATGCCTTTCGTGAAATCTGCAGATTGAATAACGCGCGCAGGCCGAGCACCCGAGGCAAAGAGTAATCCAAGCGCAGGCTCGGTCGCGCCAAAGGTCTCCTGGACCCGTTGGTTCGTTAAAGCGCCCTTAAAACCGATAACGGCATCATCAGGCCGCTGCGGCAAACCCAATCCTTGCACAATGTAGGCATCCTTTAGGGTCGCGCCCCAGTCTTGTGGACAACTGGGCTTGGGCTGCCCTTGCGTCCGCGCGTTTTCGATGGCCTGCGCCCATTGTTGTTGCTGCTGATCGTTCATATAGGCTCCTGATCATGCCTGTGAAGCGGCGGTGCTGTCCCTCGATCTAACCGGCCTGTCTTACCACCGGTTTTATCAAGCAGGTCGTTTAGTCGCCAAAATCGTGTTGGCGCCTATGGCCGGCAGAGCGCGGTCAATCTGGGTAGGTGCGCCATCCCCGAGAAAACCTCCCCTTGATACAGCATTGAGGGTGCACTCAAGACCCCCTGATCCGACAGCCAAAGAGATCGCTCGGCGAGTTCGGCTTTGGCAACGCTTTGATCAAATCCTCGTATCTCGCTTGCAAGCGCTGGCATGACCGCTGTCAGTGCGGCCTGAACACAAACCGAGTCCAGCACCTTATTCGATGCCACCATACCCAGAATAAACGGGCTAACGATCGTGGCCGACACCCCATGTTCTGCGAGCCGCAATAACCCCCAATGCGCAAGCACTGCGCCTGCCGCCGTGAACGACCAGAGATGATTCAAAGACAGTCGCTGTAAATTGCGCTGTCGTTCTTGGTCCTTGTAACGCCGCCGCGCCAGGCCACGACGCGCTTTGTAGGCTTCAAAGTCTGGCGTTCCCTTGGGTACTTCAGCCGCGGTATTGATTGGTTCTCGCAAAAATGGCCAGACCCGGACAATTTGATCTTGGTCTGCGGCCCATTCCGCAACAGCCTTAATCCCGACAACCGACTCTGGATCGTGCAGGTTAACCAACACATGGACACTCAAAGCGTCAAAGCCATAATCCGCCATCGGTTACATCGCCTGCCAAGGATAGCGAACAAACGGCATCGGGCCTTGGCTGCCATTAAGCCGCCAGATCACCGTATCTAAGTGTTCTCGGCCAAAGAAAATTTCGTCCTCATAGATAAATGAGGGCACGCCAAAAACCCCTTGGGTCAACAACTGCTCCTGCAATCGATCATGACTTGCTCGGCCAGCGCCCTGGGCGTAATCGATAAAGCCTTCGTTTTGAATCCCGACATTCTTAAGCGCTACATGCAAGACATCGAGGTCTTCAATATCGCAGTCGCGTTGCCAAAACCGGTCAAACACATCGGTCATAAAGTCTTTTAGCTGGGCGCGCGTATCCGCATGATTTTGCGCCCAAATCAGCGCAATGCCCGCTTTCGATGAGTCCCATATCTTTAAGGGGCCGCGGAGCACACGACCTTGGTTTTCTGCATAACACCGCGCTTCACGATAAGCCGCTTTCACCACCGACCATTGCTTCGGCGTTCGATTACTGTCGACGACTTCACCGTTGTCGCGTTTTTCTGCACGCCCCAAAAAGCTGCCAATATTTAAGGTGAGCGGCAGCCAATTCACCGTAACATCGGACTGTGCTTCTAATTGCCAGATCAACTCGTGCGCGACGAACGCATAGGGGCTCTTAAAATCGATACAGACTGACAGCACGGACACCTCATCGTGTTCATTCGTCAAAGGACGATCCCTCTGAACTCCTGTACTATTGCCCAATGGATCCTATATCTCAAGGCGTTGTTGGCGCCCTATGGGCAGCAAGCCTCTCGCCAAAGCACACGTTAAAGCCAACCCTCATCGCAGGCGCGCTGGCTGGCATGGCGGCGGACTTAGATGTCTTGATCTCATCGAGCACTGATCCGCTTTTGTTTTTAGAATACCATCGGCAATTTACCCATTCGCTTATTTTTGTGCCGATCGGCGCACTCATCGTCGCGCTGTGTTTGTGGCCCTTTTTAAAACGAAGTCTGCAGCCGAAAGAACTCTTGACGGCCTGTTTTTTGGGCTATCTAAGCCATGGCCTGCTCGACGCCTGTACCACCTACGGCACCCAACTGTTGTGGCCTTTCAGCGATGATCGCGTCGCCTGGAATGTGATTTCAATTGTCGATCCGCTCTTTACCCTACCCTTACTCGCAGCGGTCGCGCTTGGGGTCCGTGCAAAGCGCGTCAATGCTTGGCCTAGAGTCGGTTTGATTTGGCTATTCGCCTACCTTGGCATCGGGGAAATTCAGCGTCAGCGCGCTGAGACCGTTGGCTATGAAGTCGCCGAGGCACGAGGCCATGCCCCGACCAGACTCGAGGCCAAACCGGGTTTTGCGCAGCTTCTTTTGTGGAAGATCGTTTATGAATACGAGGGACAATTTTTCGTCGATGGCGTCCGCGCTGGCATTCAAACCAAAGTCTACCCAGGAACCCACATCCCAAAACTGGATAGCCAGTGGGCCGAGGCAAACCTGCCGACCAATAGCCAAACCCGCCAAGACTTTGAACGCTTCCGCTGGTTTTCTAACGACTATCTGGCGCTTAGTCTCCATAAGCCCAACACGATCATCGATATCCGCTATTCAATGAACATAAACGAAATCGCGCCGCTCTGGAGTATCCAATTTGATCCCAGCAAGCCTTGGGCACACGTTGACTATCTGACGCACCGCAACTTAGCCCCCTCAACCACCGCACAATTTCAGACGATGCTGATGGGGCAGTAAAGGCCTTTTCTCAGACAGCAGCGCTGGCTACACTTATCTAACCTGCGTTTTTGGAGACCGACGTTATGCACTATGAAACCATCACCGTCAGCAATCACGAAGGGGTTCTGATCATCACCTTAAATAGAGCAGCGCGCCTGAATGCTTGGACCTATCAAATGGGCCGAGAACTGCATCATGCGATCACCGCAGGCAACGACCAAGATGACGTCATCGCGATGGTCATGACCGGCGCAGGGCGCGGATTCTGTGCGGGTGCGGATATCATTGATCTATTTCAGGCTCAGGCAGAGGGCGACTCGAGTACCTCAGGCAGCAACGACCAACCCGGTAATTGGGTCGACTTAGTGCGCGCATCAAAACCAATGATCGCCGCGGTCAATGGCGCCGCTGTCGGGGTCGGGCTAACCCAAATACTACCCTTTGACTACATTATTGCGGCGCCAGAAGCAAAGTTCAGCGCGCGCTTTATTAAAATGGGTTTGGTACCAGAACTCGCCAGTTCCTTCTACATTGCCGCGCGAACCGGTTTCGGCCAAGCCAACCGACTTATGCTGACCGGCGAAACCATTTCGGCAGAGCGCGCTTTAAACATTGGCCTCGTCGACGAAATGGTTGAGGACGCAAGCCTGTTATTGCCCCGCGCCGAGGAACTTGCTCAGGCGATGGGCAACAATCCGCAGCAAGCTTTGCGCATGGTTAAAACCCTGATCACCCAAAATGTCGCGGCGGACGATTTAAGCGAGGTTCAAGCCAGGGAGCTTCGTGCCCTTCATATTTGTTACGACAGCCCAGAGCATCAAGAAGCGATCGATGCTTTTATCCAAAAACGCACGCCCGACTTCAAACGCGCTCGACTGACCGGTCCTGGGTCGTGATTCAAAAGCTGCATCATGCCGCCTATCGGTGTCGCGATAGCGAGGAAACCCGCCAGTTCTATGAAGATTTTTTAGGCCTGCCCTTAACCCATGCCTTTGAAATAACAACCACCGCGACAGGCCATCAAGCTGAGGTGCTCCACACCTTTTATGAGCTTGACGATGGCAGCTCGTTGGCTTTTTTCGAGGCTCCGAAACAACCCTTCAACTTTAAAAATCAGCATGATTTTGACCTTCACATTGCCCTCGAAGTCTCAAGAGACGTGCTGCTCGATAAGTTTGAAACAGGTCGGCGCTGTGGTATTGAAACCCGAGGCATTACCGACCATGGTTTCATAGAGTCAATCTATTTCAGGGACCCGAACGGCTACGTGATTGAATTGACCGCTAAAACGACACAATCTCCGGTTAACGAATCCGCAGCCCGCAATGCGCTCAACGCCTGGCAGGCCTCAAAGTCGGATTCAATTTGACCCTGCGCTCGACGTCGCACAGTCGCCACCGCCCCAAATCTTACGCCTTTTTAGGCTTAGGACGGCGTCGCTGAGATGGCTAAACCGGATTATGGAGTTGGCAAAATTAAAGCCAAGGCGGGTTTCTTGCAGCGACCTGATCGGCAACCAAGTCGCTCAAACTAAATCGCCCGGGGTACAAAATAAAAGACCGCCCTTTAGTGGCATCGAAGGCCGAAAGAGCCCCAACGCCACCAAAGGCCGGTCGCACCGTTTTTGGGCCAGCGGCGCCTAATCAGAACCCTTAACTTGATTGATCACCACTAAGACAAAATTGGCAATGACCATGCCCCCAACCGATACCATTAGATTATCGATCATCGTATTGAGCGGCATGCCGACCACCGGTATCGCATCAAGCCCATTCGCAATCGTTGGAATCGCAAGCGCGGCGACGGTATACGCCATGCGCATGGTTGCATCGGCCATCGGATTCATAAAACCATTAACGAGTCCCAGCGCGATCAGGGCTAAGGGCCAGTATGGCATAACGTCGGGAACCACCGTTGCGGCCAAAGCGGCGATCAAGGACAGGCTGGTTAAGATTTGGTTTGAGTTCATTGCAATTTCCTTTTTTTATTTTTTTTATAAAAGAACAGCGTTACCTCAACCATCAACTTATCAGAAAAATTATCTAGGCCAAACGGTTTTGTTCGGACTCAGTTCTCCGTCGCCAAAGCGGCGTCGTAACCATAAACGCCCTATAATGCGCCGCTGCCGCCACGCTCAACCCCTCTGCAACGCCCCGCACCAGCGCGCGAAAATAAGGGCGCCAAATCGTCGTCTTGAACTCAAAAAATAACGCTTAACTCAAACGACTGCGCCTAGGGTTTATGCGATCGCATTCTTGACTCATTGGCGATCGGCGACGCCGCAGGTGACTTCTTATCCGTCAAAGACGCGGTATACTAAGGTCCTCCGGCGCCTGGATTGGTTGACTGCGCCGCTTTTACTCATCACGAGCCAATAGGCCTTTCATGACAACCTGGACTTTCAAATCAAATACGGGGCTGCGCTGGCACAGCGCCGCAATTCTTTACGCACTCGGCGCCTACTGTGCTGGCTGGTGGGGGCTTCTAACCACAAGTTGGTGGGGGCTGCTCCCGAGCGCGCTGCTGCTGGCTCACGGCATGATCATTGCGGCATACCTTATTCATGACTGCGCGCACAACACCGTGTTCAAGAAGAACCACCACAATGCCCAACTTGGCAAAGCGCTCGGCTGGATCTGCGGGTCCTGCTATGGCAAGTTTGAAGATATTCGATACAAACATTTCAGACATCATGTTGATAACGACGATGTCGTTTGGTTTGATTACGAAGCCTTTTTTAAAAAACATCCCGCAGTCTATCGGGCAACCATTTTCCTAGAATGGTTTTATATTCCTGCGCACGACATCTTGATGCATTCGATCATGGTGCTCACCGCTTTTGTTATTCCAAATCGGCGGGATCAAATGCGGCGAAATACGCTTGTTATACTTATCCGGGGCGGATTGCTCATTGCCATCGGCTGGATGGCGCCGACGGCGCTTTTGGGCTATTGCCTTGCCTATATGATGATGATCATTGTGCTTCGATTTGTTGACGGCCTTGAGCACGACTACCCCTACCACCTCAATCTTTTTACCGATGACGTTTCCGAACACAAAGGCGATTTAGTTTGGGAGCAAGAACACACGTTTAGCCCCATTCTGTCCTGGCGCTATCCATGGGTGAATTGGCTGATTTTAAATTTCGGCTTCCACAATGCCCATCACGCAAAGCCCACCGCGCCCTGGTATGAATTGCCCAGCTTGCACAAGCAACGCTTTGGCGATGATCCCAAAACGGTCATTCGACTGTGGCCGCAGCTTAAAATGTACCATCGTTATCGAACCTATCGTATTTTTCACGACGCCCCCGGCATTGAATCGGTAACAGGCAAAGCCTTCTTAAAGGCCGCACAAGAAGCACGCCTAACCGGCGGGAATGCGGCCTCGTTCCTAACGTCGTTCTAAGCCAGATGCCCCAGACCCTGGAAATTTATCAATCGCTCTGGGCAATGGAACAGCGCAAACCCGGGGTCCCAGAAGCGCCAGCCGCTGTACATTTTGAGCGTATCAAAGCGGCCGGCTATCAGGGCATTTGTATCGATCCGAATGTCGAAGAAATCAACGATGCCTTGGCGCTCGCGCCGCTCTTCAAAGATCATCACCTCAGCTGCATGGTCAACGCGTTCCCCAACGCAGCAGATGAGTTAACGCCGCTGCTGGATATGGCGTCAGAATTAGGCGCACAACAAGTCAACATTATTGGTGGTGTGATGCCTATGACGGTCTTGGAGACCATCCCCGTCATAGAGCATTGGATCAATGTTGCGTCCGCTTACGATTTTCAGGTTTTATTTGAAACCCATCGCAATGCCACGTTAAACGACCTGTTTGCGACGCTCGAGGTTCTGCAAGCCGTCCCTAAGCTGCGTCTTTGCGCTGATTTGTCCCACTTTGTCGTTGACCGGGAAATCAGTCTGCCGCTCAACCCCATTCAAGAAACCTATTTTGAACACGTTTTACAACGCTCCGATTCGTTTCAAGGCAGGATTTCGAATAACGAGCAAATTCAAGTTTCGGTCCAATTTCCCCAACATCAGGCCTGGGTGACGCAATTTAAGTCCTGGTGGCAAGCGGGTATCAGCGCGTGGTCAGCCCGGCAGACCGAGGACGCAACCCTGCGCTTTCTCGTTGAACTCGGCCCACCTCCTTATGCCATAACCGACCAGCATCAGCAGGAACTTTCTGATCGTTGGGAAGAAGCCCTCATCATTCGTGGGTGGGTTGAGGCCCTATGGGCCGAGCTAGCGCCTGAAACTAACTGACCTTTGCCCATTCCGCCGGTCAAGCGAGGCGCCGCAACCAGGCTCGCTTTTTCTAAAACGGCTCACTCAGAGCAAACGCCTGCAGCCTCGTGCTTTGCCGGCCGCTTTCAGGTTTTTTCTAACAACCTTGACGTTGAGCCTGTCTTTTCGATCTTGAAATTTAACGCCTGCCCACCGCGCCAATTCTGCCCCCGAAGACGCCACCGGAGGCGATATTTTTTTGAGCCAATAAGCCATCAAGCGGTATGCTAGGGCTCTTACAGCCACTGGACGTTAACAATGGACTGGCAAGGCCATAACCTGCACATCAACGATGACGTGATTCACTACTATCGAAACGGCAATTCTGGCAGAACCCCCCTGGTTTTTTGTCATGGCTTCAGCGACAACGGCCTGTGTTGGTACAGGGTTGCTGAGCGGTTCACAGATCAATTCGATATTTACCTGTTAGATGCTCGCAATCACGGGCAGTCCAGCCGGGGCATTGCGTCAGCGCAGGATATGACCCAAGACGTAGCGGCGGTCATCACAGCCCTGAGAGCTCGAGCCGGTTATCGCCGTGGGTCACTCAATGGGCGCGGGCACAGTTGCCAGCTCTCGCCGCGGATTCCCCGCAGCTCGTCTGCCAAGATTGATGCTGGAAGACCCCGCATGGTCTGATGAGGACGATACCGAAAAGACAAAAAGCCTGCGCAAAAGGGCTGCAGGCTTTGCAAAATATCTGGAGATGATTCCAAAATTGAGCGACGAACAATTGCTGGCTATGGGCCGCGCGCAGCATCCCAGTTGGTCTTTAGAGGATTTTCCAAGCTGGGTGCAATCCAAACGCGAGGTCGATGTGCTTGCCCTAAAGGGATTAAACCGAACACCATGGCAGCGCCTTGTTCAGCGCATAAACTGTCCGAGCTTACTGCTATACGCCGATGAAACCAGCGACGGCATTGTTCAACAAAAAGTTGTGGATCAAATCCTGTCTCTCAACCCGCGTTTTCAATGCAAGCAAATAACCGGTGCCGGGCACAATCTTCGTCGTGAGCAATTCGAGGCCTACGTTACAGCGATTGAGGCATTTTTGAATTAGCCGGCGGACGTAAACAAGACGCTTGAGCCGATACCCGTCCCTTGATCCAAAGAGAGCCCATGACAAGCAGACTTGGTGTCGTGGCAGCGCTGTGGCAGACTGCCCAGTCCGTTAGAATGCCGAGTCTGCTATGTTAAGCACCAAGCCTATAACGCCACGATTTGGTTCCGAGATAGCATCAGACTTTCAATTGGCAGACTGCTCAGAACTTGAAATTTCAGAGCTTCTAACGCTGAGCGCAAATCGAGGCGTCTTGGTCTTTCGAGACCAAACGCTCACGCCTTCAGAACAGGCAGCGCTCGCACACCGGCTTGGGGAGCCGCTGACCTTTCCGCTAAATTCAAACGGCATTCCTGAAGAGCTGATTACCATTGCCTCAGGACCCAAGACCCGTGAGGCTGCAGGCGAAGGCTGGCATTCGGACGTTTCAAGCGAGCCTCGCCCCCCCAGCTTATCCATTCTGAAAATGGCGACGGTACCCGAAAGCGGCGGTGATACCTTGTTTGCCGATATGTCCCAAGCCTTCGAATTATTATCAGATCCCCTGAAGGCCTTTCTTGAGCCCCTCACCGCGCGTCACGAACCCCGCGGTCACTATCTATATTTAAGCGGTGCAAAAGCCTTCGATGCACTACCGATTTCCGATCACCCGGTCGTACGAATCCATCCCACCACCGGTAAAAAATCGCTTTATGTCAATGACGGCTTTGTAACCCGTATCAACGGGCTAACGCCGCGTGAGAGTCAAAGCCTGCTGAAACTGCTGTATGACCATATTGCGTACACGGTTAAAACGCATTGTCGCGTTCAGTGGCGGCCCAATACAGTTGTCTTCTGGGACAATCGCTCGGTCCAGCACCATGCTGCCTTCGACTATCATCCCGAAAGACGTCTTGGCTATCGCGCAACCCTGCGAGGGGAACAACCCATTGCATCCCAAACCGATCGGTAATCAAACCGGCTATCGTCATCAACCGCCGGGGTTCGATTTAGGCTTGTCTTGTTAGGCCAGCCGCGCTGAGGGCAACCAGGCCAAGTGTCTGTCTGCAGCATTGCCCTTGCCAAGCGCTGCATTTCAATCCGAGATTTAGATCGGCGCCGAACGGGCCCCGTGATCAAACACGGTGTTTGAAAACAAACCGTGGAACTGATGCGGAACATGATGCCGCAACCGTAATCGGCAGATGCAGTCGTTAATGTTTTCGGCCCGATGGATCTGCAACTCACTCACATGATCGAAGCCGTTGTAGACCACCTCTAACAAATAGCCACGATCTTCAGCCCCAACCTGCGTGCTGGGCGCAAACACCGGTTCGGAGCCGTAATAACCCTGTGGCAGTGCTAGCGTGTCGGCATTGCCGTCAAAATCGACCTTTGCAATACCATTAAAGAAACTGTCCGCACCATTGTCGATTGAGCACGCGGTGTAGGTATAACGATGCCGCACCCCTGCAACGCTTGGGTTCAATGTCGGGAATTCCGACTCGGTCTCGACCACCATTTCTGCTCGAGACGCGCCAGTCTTCAAATTCAGAAAATATCGATAATAACGCCCGCCGCTAAACCGGCCATCAGGATTGAAGACATCGCTTAAGGTGTCATTGGCGGCAAAGTTGTCCTGGAACATGCCATCCACAATGACTTCATCACCCGCTTCAAAGGCATTGCCAAAATGGATCATGGCCCCAGGATCTGTTTCGAATGATCGGACCAGCTCAAAAGTCTCAAGGTCCAAAACCAAAATGCGCATGGCAATTGAAGGATCAAAGTTCACTTGATCAGAGATCGTTCTCGTTCCCAACACCACGGGCAGCATGTTGCCAAACACAATCGAGCCTAGGAAAAATATGGCATATCGGTCACTCATGGCGAAGTCGTGGCAAAACGGAAAAGAATCCAAAGGCAATTGCGACTTTTGGAACAGCCCGCCGCTTGAATTAATCCGATATAAATTCAAACACGGCTTTGGGCCTTTCAATCCAAACCCAGACATCCCGGCACCAAAATTTATGTAATCACCCGAACGGTTATGAATCTTGCCATGCGCACTAAACACTTGACCCGGCGCCAGGCCACCATCATAGGAAAATTCGCCCAGCGTGTTGAGGGATGCCGGATCAACTGCCCAAGGCCGACCACCTTCATTTAGCGCAAGCAGATGACCGCCGTGATGAATCAAGCTGGTGTTGGCGGGATTAGCGGGCATTTTAAACAAGTTCTTGCGCAGACCGCCCGGGATTTGCGTCCCAAACCCGCGGTAACAGATTGCCTGCTGAGCTGTTTCTGCCAAATACTTAGGTGTTCGAACATAGCGATTTTTGAAGTGCACCCGCCCGGAATCAAACGTAAACGCGCAGATCATGCCATCGCCATCAAACCAGTGACCATAGGCCGTCTCGCCAATTCTTTGACGACCCGGACCGTTTCTAAAAAAGGTGCCCTGCAGGTCCGAAGGCAGATCGCCATCGATCTCATCAATCCAGTAATCATGCTCTTCATCGAGGTTTTCAAGGCCGCGATGACAGGTTGGAATTCGATTATCACCCGGAATTGCATTCATAGGGTTCTCCTTTTTTTCACTTCTCGCGACGGGTAATCCCACCGAATCTTTCCGCCTGATCCGGGTTAGACCCGAGGCGAGCCCCCAGCCACCGATTACACGCTCATCCTAAACACCGCTGCCGCACCCAGCTGACTCGGCGGCGTTAAGCTCCCACATTTTTCGCGCGCGCGTAACTCTCTCGACCATAACAGGCTGACAACCAATCCTTAACCGCCGGCCAATCACTAAAATCGAACTCAAGCATCTTCAGTAAATCCATCACCCCAGATACATTCAAGTCAGCCAGAGTGAAATCATCCCCCAGCAAATAGTCTTGATCGGATAACGTTGCATTGAGCACGTTGAGCGGCCGGCTTAAACCCTTCGTAGCACGCTCTATAATGCCTGCATCGCGCTGCCCTTCAGGGGTGAAAAATTGTTGAATCACGATTTGCATTTGCAGCGGCTCGATCTCGCTAATCCCCCAAATTGACCATTGCACGGTTCGCGCTTCCCCGCCATCGGCTTCAGGAATGAAGTGTTGACCGTAATGTTTCGCCAGGTACAGGTTGATCGCCATCGATTCAAACAAGGTGAGGTCACCATCGACCAAGGCGGGAATTCGGCCATTCGGATTGATTCGAAGATACGCCTCGGCTTGGTTGTCGCCCCGAAACGACGTTGGGACATGCTCATAGGCTAGGTTGATCTCCTCAGCGGCCCAAATAGAGCGAAATGCGCGTGACCCAGCGGTCCCATATAAAACAGGTAGACTCACCTCCCTGACTCCTTAATCTTCTCAGTGCAAAGACCATAACATGGGTTAGCTTCAGGCGGGCGATTGTTGTAACCCGATTGGCGACAGATCCGCTGAGTAAACCTTTGCAGGCTGTTTCACGACCGATTGATGGATGTGACTCGGGTAACAGACAGCCTTAGCACTGCGATTAACGACACGACTAGAGCGCTTTGGGTCTAACACTCGTCAAAAAATCATTAAGGAAGCATCCGGCCGGATCGAACGCGTCTCGAAGGCGCCACCAATCAAGCCACCTGGGATACTGCGCCATGAAATCAGCGCCCTGCCCATAGTGCACTTTGCCCCAATGCGGTCGACCTTGGTATTTTTTGAAGACCGCTTCACAGGCTTGGTAATAAGCGCGCTCATCATTGCGCACATCCTCATGAACAGAAATTGTAACCGTGTCTCGCTCAAAAGCATTGGATAGCCAACTGTCATCGCGGGCCAAAGTGCGGTATTCCACGGGCCACTGTACGTCTGTAAATCGATGCAAGAGCAGATCACGGATGTCCGCAAAACACGCTGGGCCATCCTTTGCCGCGACCGAGTATTCCATCTCGGTATGCAAATGCGGTCTGTGGTTCGGCAATACTTCAAAGTTCCAACCACAGCGCTCGCCCTCCTCGCCAATCGGATACTCAGGTGGGTCTTGGGTTTCGTGTAAGGTTTTAACGAGCGCGGCATCTTGTCGCGGCTGCCAAAAGAACTCGAATCGCGCGCCACTGGCGCTCAAGGCTTCTAGATTTTCGAGCACCGCCGCACCACTTAAAGTGTTGCTCTGCTCACGAAGCTTAAATGCGGGCCGTAAATTGAGCTCTATCTCGGTCACCACACCGAAGGCGCCCAATCCAACCTTTAAGGCCTCAAAATCATCGCCAAGTGTTGCCTTCGAACAGACCCGAGGCTGTCCGACGCCATCAACAAGGGTCATGGATTCAATCGATGCCGACAGGTTTTGTAACTGGCTACCGGATCCATGGGTTCCGGTTGCGCAGGCACCAGCCAAAAATTGTCGATCAATATCACCCTGATTGAGAAGCGCAAGACCCTGATCATGAAGTGTTCTCCCAAGCATGTAGATGGGGGTAGCACCCCATATCTTGGCGCGCTGAAGGGCAACATCGGCTGCAATAACGCCCGACAAACCCGAGATATCGAGCACATGATCCGCGCCGACCACGAGCGGCGCATGACTGTGGCCGGCCCCTGCAACGCGCAACCGTTTGCCCGGCGTTTCTGAAAGTCGCTTCACGACGGCTGAAATATCGTCAATACTGCGCGCAAAGTGAATCGCATCAACCTTGCTACGCTGTTTACCGGACCAATTTTGCCAATGCGGCATGCCTTCGCGCTCCTTTTTTCTATCGCGACCGACAACAAGCGTTGCCTTCCGACTATATTGATACAGGCATCGATTGGGATCCAGTCCGGATCTCAAGGCCATAACACACCGGTCACATTCTCTTGCCGTACAAATTCTACGCTCAGGGCTGTCTACAAAAGCTCAGGGCTGTTTACAAAATCCGCTCAGGGCTGTCTACAAAAGCTCAGGACTGTTTACAAAATCCGCTCAGGGCTGTCTATAAGAGCTCAGGGCTGTTCATAAAACACGCTCAGGGCTGTTTACAAAACCCGCTCAGGGCTGTTTACAAAACCCGCTCAGGGCTGTTTACAATATACGCTCAGGGCTGTTTACAATATACGCTCAGGGCTGTCCATAAAATACGCTCAGGGCTGTTGCGAACCGTTTTAACGGCAGTCGAGGCTCAAGCTGAACAGAGCCCCGGGTCCTGCACGCATGCCAACGGGCATACCGGGCCTTCAAATGTTGACCAAAATCAATGTCCTCGCGCGCGAAGTTTGATACTGTCTGATGAAACAAAATCTGCGGGCCTTCAGACATCAGCCGGCATTCGATCGCCGTGAATCTGAAGCGAACCGCAGACCTTAAAAAAGTGAAAGGAGAAACAATGGCCGCTTTAGAGACAAAGGTTGACCGCCGATCGGAGCAGTTTCAAAAAAACAGCCAAGACATGATGGCGATGCTCGCCCAACTAGAAGACCTTCATGCGGAGGTCGAGGCTGGCGGGGGCGTTGAGGCGATGAATCGCTTGAGTTCCCGTAACAAGCAACCCGTTCGCGAACGAATTGCCTTGGTTCTTGACGAGGATGCTCCCTTCTTGGAAATCAGTCCGCTCGCCGGTTGGCGTTCCAACGTCTCGGTCGGATCTGGTTTCATCGTGGGCATCGGCGTGGTCTCTGGTATCGAGTGTCTGATCCTAGGTCATGACCCGTCGGTTCGTGCTGGCGCGTTTAACGAATTCAATCAGAAAAAATTGATGCGGGGACTTGAAATCGCACGGGAAAATCGTTTGCCCTACATCCAGCTGGTTGAATCTGCCGGGGCGGATCTTAGAGGCGACTCGGGCGAGGACCCTGAGGCGGCCATTCGGCGCGGTATCGATCATTTTGCAGAATCGGGCCGATTGTTTTACGAAATCAGTGAATTATCCAAACTCCGAATACCCACCATTTCAGTTGTCTTCGGCGCATCCACCGCAGGCGGTGCCTACCAACCCGGTATGAGTGACTACAATATCCTCATTAAAAAACAATCAAAGGTTTTTCTCGGCGGGCCACCCCTCGTCAAAATGGCGACAGGGGAAGATGCCGATGAAGAAAGTCTGGGCGGCGCCGACATGCACACAACCATCTCAGGCCTCGGCGACTATTTAGCCGATGATGAACACGACGGCATTCGAATCTGCCGAGAGGTTGTGGCGCACCTCAACTGGCAGAAGTTAGGTCCGAACCCCGCGCCGGATGCACCACCGCCTGTCCAGGATCCAGAAGATTTACTTGGTCTGGTTTCAAAGGACCTCAAAACACCCTTCGATATCCGAGAAGTCATCAACCGGATCACCGATGGCTCAGAATTCGAGGAGTTCAAACCGCTCTATGGCCCCACGCTTGTTTGCGGCTGGAGCAGAATTCACGGCTACCCCGTGGGCATCCTAGGCAACAATGGTGCGTTGTTTTCGGAATCCGCTGAAAAAGCCGCACAGTTCATCCAACTCTGTAATCAGATCCATACACCCCTTGTCTTTCTCCACAACATTACTGGCTATATTGTCGGCACAGAATTCGAACAAGGGGGCATTACCAAGAACGGTTCGAAAATGATCAACGCCGTCTCAAATTCAACGGTGCCGCACATTAGCATTATTGTCGGTGCGTCCTATGGCGCCGGGAACTACGGCATGAGTGGTCGCGCCTTTGGCACGCGTTTCACCTTTATTTGGCCCAGCGCCAAGATCGCCGTAATGGGGCCCAAGCAAATGGCCGGTGTTATGAGCATCATTGGTCGCGCCTCTTCAGAGCGACGTGGGATTGCGTTCGATGAAGAAGCTGACGCCGCCCGCGCCGAAGTCGCTGAATACTGGGCGGAGGAGCGTTCAAAAGGGCTCTACGCCACTTCCCGGGTGACAGACGACGGCATGATTGATCCACGCGACACCCGAGATGTGATCGGCATCACCCTATCGACCTGCCATAACAATACGATCCAAGGCACTAAGGAGTTCGGCACATGGCGAATGTAACCCCAATACGAAAAATTCTGATTGCGAATCGCGGCGAAATTGCTCGCCGCATTATTCGAACGGCGAAGGATATGGGCATTGCAACGGTTGCAATCTATTCTGACACGGATGCCTTTGCCCCATTTGTACTGGAGGCCGACACAGCCATCGCCTTAAGTGGTACCACACCAGCTGAAACCTACCTTGACACCGAGCAGGTCCTTGAGGCTTGCCGTGTGAGCGGCGCTGATGCCTTGCACCCCGGCTATGGCTTTCTTTCCGAAAATACGAGTTTCGCCCAAGCGGTTCAGGCCTCTGGCATGATTTTTATTGGGCCATCAACCACTGCGATCGATCAGATGGGCGACAAGCTCTCGGCAAAAGCACTGATGCAGGCCGCCGGTGTGCCGACCCTGCCCGCGATAGCCCTGACGGGCTCTGAAGACTTGGCCGCAGCGGGCGAAAGTATTGGTTATCCTGTTTTGGTTAAAGCCTCTGCTGGCGGGGGTGGTCGCGGTATGCGCGTGGTTGAAACCCCGCAGGCACTTGAAGCGGCAGTCGCATCCGCACAGCGAGAAGCCGGCGCTGCGTTCGGAGATGATACCGTTTTCTTAGAACGATGGCTGAGCAGTTCTCGGCATGTTGAAATCCAGGTCCTTGGCGACCAATTAGGGCACGTCGTGCATTGCTTTGAGCGAGAATGTTCCATCCAAAGACGTCACCAAAAAATAATTGAAGAAGCACCCTCCCCAGCAGTAACCGACGCCATTCGCGCTGCTATGGGCGATGCCGCAGTTGCCGCCGCAAAAGCGATTGGTTACTACTCTGCTGGCACGGTTGAATTCTTGCTTTCGGGTGATGAGTTTTTCTTTCTCGAGGTGAATACGAGACTGCAGGTAGAGCATCCCATCACGGAAGAAATCACTGGCCTGGATCTCGTTCGGGAACAAATCCGCGTCGCAGAGGGCCATGCCCTTGAATTCGAGCAGAAGGATCTCAGGATCTCAGGCCATGCGATCGAAGCCAGAATTTACGCTGAGAATCCAGCGCGCGACTTTCTCCCTGCACCCGGCACGATCAAAGCCTGGCAACCCTCGACCGTTGCCAAGGCTCGATTTGATTCAGGCATTGAAACTGGCAGCATTATTGGAACGCAATTTGACCCTATGATCGCGAAGGTCATTGTGCATGCTAAAACACGAGCCGAGGCCATATCCCGCCTGGCCCGAGTGCTCGAAACAACGCGCATTCAAGGGCTAACCACCAATCGAGATTTTTTGGTCGCAACCCTTCGAACCCAAGCTTTTTTAGAAGGCGATACCACAACGGACTTCATCGAGCGTGTCAACCCAGCACGGGAAGCCATCGTCGACGACCAACATTTACATCAGGCTGCGATCGCCGCAGCAATCGAATTACGCGCTCAGCGTCAGAGGCAGGCGCAGGTTCTGAAGAACATTCCCAGAGGCTGGCGCAATTCGCACTTGCCACCGCAACGGGTTTCCTTCAAATACCAAGCCGTTGAACTCAACCTTGAATACCGGACCGAGCGGGACCAATCTTTGCGCTTCAGTGTGAATGGTGAGCCCTGCCACTGCCAGGTTTATGAAGCTGGCGAGGGGGTCGTAGATTGCCGAATCGGCGCCCAGCGATTGCGCTTTGAGGTCAACGCGTACGATGACGAGTTGCTGGTTCATGGGCCTAATGGCGACATGACCCTGCTGCGAAAGCCCCGCTTTCCAAGGAAAGATGTCGACGGCCTCAATGGCGGCCTGACAGCGCCCATGCCGGGCAAAATTCTGGCCGTCAAGACGGCCAACAATGCAAAGGTTTTAAAAGGCGATACGCTCATCATTTTGGAAGCGATGAAAATGGAACATCAAATCCTTGCACCGCGCGATGGCGAGATTGCCAGTGTTAAAGTGATCGAAGGTGACCAAGTCAACAATGGGGAACTGCTGATTGAAATGAAAGATCCGGAGACTGCAGGAGACGCATCGTGACTTCGCAAACCGCAACTCGCTTCGAGATAAAGCAAGGCGCGGCTTGGATTACTCTGAATCGACCCGAGAACCGAAATGCACTGTCCGCCACGTTGGTTAACGAGTTATATCAGCACCTGCAAGCAGCAAACGAGGATGACGCGGTGCGGTGCGTCGTGATCACGGGATCGGGCACGGCATTTTGCGCCGGCGCCGACCTAAAAAGCCCTCCTGGGGCCACGATTTCTGGCGCTGCGTCCGTGCCCTATGCGGACGTTCTCATTGCGATTCAAGAGAGTCCAAAGCCGGTGATCGCGGCCGTCAACGGCGCCGCCTTTGCAGGCGGCCTTGGACTGATCGGGGCTGCTGACATTGTTGTTGTGGTCGATGACGTTCAATGCAGTTTTTCCGAGGTTCGAATCGGGGTGATTCCCGCTGTGATCAGCGTGGTTTGTCTACCGAAATTAGGCCCCCATCACGGCATGAAACTCTTTCTGACAGGCGAACGCTTTAGCGGACGCGATGCCGTTTCAATGGGGCTAGCACATCGCGCCGTGCCCAAAGAAGATCTGGTTAAAGCCGTCGAGGAAGAGGTTGGCATGATTAACTTGGGTGGTCCTATAGCGGTCAAAGAATGTAAGCGTTTGGTTCGCGCCGTTAGCGCCTGGGATCGAGATGAGGCCTTTGCAGAAACGCAACGCTGGAGCGTCAGCATGTTTCAATCTGAAGAGGGCGCCGAGGGCATGGCCGCCTTTCGAGAAAAACGCAGCCCCAACTGGGTCGACCAACCTTAACCGCAGCCCGCCACCCAGATCACAGTACAACATCGGAGTATCTTATGAGCGATATCATCAGAATTGGTAATTGCAGTGGCTTTTACGGCGACCGCTTAAAGGCTGCACTTGAGATGGTTGAAGGCGGTCCAATTGACGTTTTAACCGGAGACTACTTAGCCGAGCTCACGATGAAAATCTTGTACGATCAACGCGAGCAGCGCGGCGCCCACTTGGGTTACGTCGGCACCTTTTTGAAGCAGCTTGAAGAGGTGGTTGCGGCATGTCTAGACCGCGGTATTAAAATTGTGACCAATGCAGGCGGCCTAAACCCCGCCGGACTGACCGAAGAAGTTGAAAAAGTGCTCAAAGCCCAAGGCCTGCAGGCAAAGGTCGCTTATATTGATGGCGATGACCTGATGCCAAATCTAGCTGCACTGCAAGCAGCGGGTGAAGCCTTCGTTAATATCGATCAGGGTAAACCGCTCAGTGAGTGTGGTAATGAAGTGGTGACCGCCAACACGTATTTCGGCGCCTGGTCGATTAAAGAAGCCTTAGACCTTGGCGCCGACATTGTCATTTGCCCGCGGGTGACCGACGCCGCGGTCGTCATTGGGCCGGCTGCTTGGAAGTTCAACTGGCAACGCAGTGACTACGATGCCCTGGCGGGCGCGCTCACAGCCGGGCATATCATCGAATGCGGCGCCCAATGTTGCGGCGGCAATTATTCGTTTATCGAGGAAGTACCGAGTTTTCGCAACGTCGGTTATCCCATTGCCGAAATCTCAGCGGATGGCAGTTTTGTCGTTACCAAACATGACAATACTGGCGGCCTCATCTCATCGGGCACGGTCACGGCCCAGCTCCTGTATGAAATCGCAACGCCTGCGTATTACAACCCAGATGTGATTGCACACTTTGATACGTTAAAAATAGAAGACATCGGCCCACACCGCGTTCGGGTATCGGGTTGCCGCGGCAGCAGCCCACCACCAACCCATAAGGTTTGCATCAACACCAAAGGGCTATTCAGAAATGGCGTTGAAATTTTATTGACCGGTCTGGACATTGAGAAAAAAGCCGAACTCTATCTCGACCAAATTTTTCACAACCTAGGCGGTCGAGATCAATTTGAAGACGTTGAGGTTCAGCTCATTCGATCCGACAAAGAAAATCCAAGCAGCAACGAAGAGGGCCACGCGGCTTTGCGCATTACCTGCCTGTCGTCGGATCCGAAAAAAGTCGGCCGGCTCTTTCAAGCAAAGATCACTGAGCTCGCCTTAGCGACTGTCCCGGGGAACACCGGGCGTGGCAACAGCATGGGCGGTGGCGCTGCGACCATTGTTTATTGGCCTGCGCTCATCGATAGCCAGAAGGTCACGGAATTTCTGCACATCGACGGTCAGACCATTGAAGTGCTGCCGACCCAGCGCCTTGGCTTGCCAGAACAATCCTACCAGCAAACGCCGACTCAGCGATCACCCGTACCAGATGGACCGAAAACAACCACAGCCTTTGGCCGCCTGTTCGGCACTCGTTCCGGTGATAAAGGCGGCTGTGCAAACTGTGGGGTCTGGGCCAAAACCGACGAAAGCTTCGCATTTCTGCACGAATATTTGACCGTTGAGCAATTGAAACGGATGTGTCCCGATGTTGCGCAATACGATATTGAACGCTATGAGCTGCCAAACCTTAGAGCCCTGAATTTTTACATTAAAGGCATTTTAAAAGATGGGGTGTCATCGAATAACCGAATTGACGGCCAAGCAAAATCCTTTGGGGAGTACCTACGGATGAAACATATTGAAGTGCCCGAGCAGCTTCTGGCGTGAGCTCGGCACGACAGGCTGCTCACCGGTCAACGCGCGCTGCGCCCACTGCAGACGCGTGACCACGCCATCGCTGTTGCCCTTCACGGCGATCAGGCATTCTTGATGGTCAGACCGCCATCGGCAGGCAGCGCAACACCGGTGACATAGCGCATCGCGGGCAACACAAGACTTAAGGTTGCATGGGCGACTTCTTCGGGCTCACCATAGCGCCCGATGGCCGTTCGCCGTTTCGCAAAAATGACTTTATGCTCGGCATTAATCCCATTGGTCATCCCTGTATTGATCGGCCCCGGACAAACACAATTTACGGTGATGCCCTCGCGGCCAAATTCAATCGCCATGGACCGGGTCAACCCTATAACCCCCGTTTTTGCGGCGGTGTAAGGACTGCCGTATTTGGTTGCGCCGAGCCCTTCGGTCGATGCGATGTTTACGACCCGGCCGCCATCCGAGGCTCTAAGATGCGGCAGCGCAGCTCGAACCATTAACGTCTGTGCCGTGAGCAAGACGCCAACCACCTGATCCCACGCCTGAAGGTAATGATCAGAATCCAAGGGCGCAGGAATCGAGATGCCTGCATTATTAATCAGAATATCAATTCCGCCAAAGTGGGCCGCAATGTCCGAAACCGTCGTTTCAATCGCATCTCGATCCAACAGATCAAGCACCCAGGCTCGACTTACATACCCGGCCTGGCTCAGTTCATCCTGCACGGCGAGCAAACTCGCCTCATTGACATCGATGAGCGCAACCTGCGCGCCTTCATCCGCAAACAGGTGCGCTGTCGCACGCCCCATACCGCTTCCGGCACCGGTAACAATGGCCACTTTTCCTTCGATTGAACGGCTGAGCTGGCTAAGTCGCGCCATGATTTCTCCAATATTTTTGAACTGCCTTGAGTGTCTCAGAAAGCCTGTGTATTGACCAGAGCGGTCGCGCCCTCGAGGCGACTGCGATACACTCTTTGCTCAAATAAGAGGCACCGACATGGCCAGACCAGCAAGACTCGCGCGGATTGATGTGGCAAAGCAAGCAATGAACTTTTCCGCGGCGCATTTTACAATTTTTAGCGCGACCGAGCGGGAAGACCTCCACGGACACAATTTTCAACTTGCCTGTTCAGTAACCGCGCCGGTTGACGACACAGGGCTAATGTTCGATTACGCCATCATTAAAAAGACGATGCGCGCCCTGTGTGATGAAATTGATGAAAAGATGCTGCTGCCGGCACATTCGCCGTTTCTCACAATTACCGAAGACGGCGGTTACACGGTCGCGGTGTTCAATGACGAGCGCATTCCTTTTTTACCAAGAGATGTTCTGGTGCTCCCCGTTGCCAACACAACGGTTGAAGAGTTCTCCCATTATTTCCTTGAGAAGATTCTTCAACTGCCAGAAATTATGGTGCACGGTGTAACCGAGATCACCGTTAAAGTGTCATCCAGCCCAGGACAGGATGGGTGCGCGCAATGGAGGGCTAAATGAATACTGTTGTAATTACTGGCGCAAGCAAAGGCATCGGCCGCGCAACCGCGCTCAAATTCCTAGCGGCCGGCTATCAGGTGTTTAATCTATCGCGGTCAGCGGCCGCAACCCCAGGTATTACAGACGTTGCGGTTGATCTCGCCAGCGCCGATTTTGAGTCCGTCATCACTGACATGGTGCTTCCCAGAATAGCGTCTGATGAAAAATTAATTCTAATCCACAATGCCGCAAAGCTAGCCTCTGGATCCCTGCAAGAAACCAGCGGCGAGGCGCTGGCCAATATTTTGGCGCTCAATGTCACCGCGCCGCAACGACTCAATCAAATGTTTCTGCCCCTGATGTCTGCCGGTAGCGCCATTTTATATGTTGGCTCGACCTTATCTGAAAAGGCGGTCGCGAATTCATTCACCTACGTCACTAGCAAGCATGCCATGCTTGGCATGATGCGCGCGACCTGCCAAGATCTCGCGGGCTTTAACATTCACACTGCCTGCATTTGCCCTGGTTTCACGGATACCGAAATGCTTCGAGCCCACGTTGGCCAGGATCCTGATGTTTTACAAAGTATCGCTGGCGGCAGCGCGTTCGGTCGACTGATTGAACCGGCAGAGATTGCAGATTTATTATTTTTCTCAGCTGAGAATCCAATTATTAACGGCGCGGTGCTTCACGGCAATTTGGGTCAAATAGAATCCTAATCAACCGCGCCTTCAAGGAGGTTGTCAGCATGCAGCCATCGAAGACCACTTTACTCATTCGGCGAGAACGGGTTTTTCTGATTTTGTCTGGCATATTCTTATGTGCCATGACCATGCTCAACTTGCTGGGCATCACCCGGTTTATAGAACTTGGACCCTGGACGCTGGCGGTTGGCGTCCTGCCCTACCCCATCACTTTTTTATGCACCGACTTGGTCAGCGAGCTTTACGGCAAGCGTCGCGCGAATTTTTTAGTGACCTTTGGACTCTGCCTCAATATTTTTATATTGGGCTTCATGTGGTTAGGCAATGCGCTCCCAGCGGCCGCCATCCAAGCACCCTGGCAAACGCTCATGCTCGCGGAACCGGTTGGACTGCCCAATGGTGATAGTGTTACCGGCCAGATCGAGCTTTTTAGTTTGCTCTATGCCACCACTTCAGGCGCAGTGCTCGCCTCGATGCTGGCTTATTTTGCGGCGCAGTACTGCGATGTATTCCTCTTCCATTTTTGGAAGAATTTAACGAAAGGCAAGCATCTATGGTTACGGAACAATGGCAGCACGGTGATTAGTCAGGGTGTCGATTCGTTCATGGTTGTCGCCGTTACCTTTGGCGCTCAGTTCCTTGCTGGGGCAATGACGCTCACTACCTTATTTAGCCTGATGGCAGGGAACTATTTATTCAAACTCACGGTCGCCCTGCTCGATACCATTCCCCTCTACATTTGCGTGCATTACTTAAGACCCTATCTTGGTCTGAAGGACGGTGAGGTTGGCTACGAAATCGATTGATAGCGAGGCCATCCTTGCGTTTTGGTTCGACGACGCCGTTTATGAACCTGAATCAATCCCCCGAGCCAAGCAGCGCTGGTATCGCGGTGGCGCAACCCTTGATCGATACATTGCGACACACTTTAAAACGCAGCACGCCTCGGCCGCGGCTTCAGTCATGAGTGAAGAACTCACTCATCGTGAGATCCTGGCTCGAATCATATTGTTTGATCAGTTTTCAAGACACCTCTATCGCGGCACGCCAAAGGCTTTCGCATTCGATCACCTGGCTTTAGCTTATAGCCACCAGTTGTATCGTTCAGAGGCCGCCTTTGATCTGCAACCGGTGGAACAACTATTTTTGCTACATCCCTACCATCATTCGGAAAACCAAGTTGCGCAACAACTGGGCATTTCAAAGCTTACAACCCTGACCGGGCAAGTTGCGCCGGGTTGGTTGCCCCTATTTCAGGGGTTCTTGAAGTCCTTTCAAGAGCACGCTTTAATCATCGAACGTTTCGGGCGCTTCCCGCATCGCAATGACATCCTTAATCGCGTCACGACGCTTGAAGAAAGCCACTACTTAGCACAGCAACCTCAACGTTACGGACAATCACATGGCCATCATTAACCAACTCATGTCTTGGACCAGCCATGACGCTGCAACGCTCACTGCCTTTGATGGGGTCATCGATCAATATCTTCGATACAGCACACAAACCATGTCGACCCTGGAAGGCATTCAAGACCAGGACCCAGATTTTGCTTTGGGTCATTTGTTTCGCGGATACCAATTGAAAATGGCCAGCGATCCGCGCTTTTTCGAACCCATCGAACAAAGCGTCATCGCGGCTGAGCAAACTGCGGGCAATGCTCGAGAGCGCGCGCACGTCGCCGCCTTAAAAGCATGGCAGCGCAATGACACCGACAAGACCAGCACCCTATTGGGCGAGATCTTAGCGACAGACCCAACGGACCTCATCGCGCTCAAGGCCGCCAACCACCTACACTTTTATCGTGGCGACGCGCCGGCCATGCTCGGCGCCATTCAAGATAGCCTACCCCACTGGCCGCAAGACCATCCTTGGCGAAGTTTTATTATAGGCATGCAGGCCTTTGGTTTTGAGGAGTGCGGTGACTATGACCAAGCGCTTGGTTGCGGGCACGCGGCGGTTGCAGCCGAGCCCCTTGATATGTGGGCAGCCCATGCGGTCGCGCATGTCCATCAAATGCAAGGGGACTTTGAGGCTGGCATTGATTGGATCGACGATTGCCTTCCAAGTTGGGCTCAGACCAACAACTTTTCGAATCATTTGATTTGGCACAAAGCACTGATGTTGATCGATTTTGGTCAGGCCGAGCAAGCCTTGACGCTGTTTGACGAAGCCCTTGTTGACTGCTTAAAGGACGACTTTTATCTCGACGTCTGCAACGCCGCAAGCCTGCTCTGGCGATTGGAAATGAAGGGCCTAGATCTCGGTGAGCGATGGGAGATGCTCAGACCCTATTATCACCGCGCCCGGGATCAGGAGCTGGTTTTCGTTGCGCTGCACTATGTTATGGTCGCTGTTAAGAACGGCGATCAGGAAATCATCGAGTCGGCCCTAGACAATCTCAGCCGCTGGGCGCAGCAGCCGCAGGAGCAGGGGCGGATTTGTCGCGCCGTGGGTTTAGACACGGCCAACGCGCTTGTCGATCTTGCCCAGGGATCCGCGCGACGCGGCGTGGATCAGCTTACGAGCCTTGTACCGGAACTACACCAAATTGGCGGTTCGCATGCCCAGCGCGCGCTATTTACCGACTTCATTCACCACTACAGCTAGGAAACACCATGGATTTTGAACAAATTCTCTATGAAAAAAACGGTCCCGTTTTGACGATTACACTTAATCGTCCAGATAAACTCAACGCCTACACCGCCTTAATGCAAGCTGAGATCATCAAAGCCCTCGATGCGGCGGATGCCGACGATGAGGTCAGGGCGATTATCTTTACTGGCGCTGGACGCGGCTTCTGTGCCGGGGCCGACCTTTCCGGCGGTGGTAATACGTTTAATAATGACGCGCCAGGTCGGGATGGCGGCTTAAAACGAGATGGCGGCGGCGTGCTCACCTTACGCATTTTTGAATCCCTAAAACCCATTATTTCAGCCTGTAACGGCCCCGCTGTCGGCGTTGGCGCCACCATGCAATGTGCTATGGATGTCAGGCTTGCCTCTGAAAACGCCCGTTACGGTTTCGTGTTTTCGAAGCGCGCCGTCGTGCCGGAAGCCTGCTCCAGCTGGTTCCTGCCTAAGATCGTCGGGATCCAGCAAGCGCTGGAATGGACCTTTTCCGGTCGGGTCTTCAATGCTGAGGAAGCCTTGCACGGCGGCTTGGTCAGGAGCGTCCACAAGCCTGCAGACTTGCTGCCCGCAGCCGTTGATCTCGCGCACGAATTCGCGGAGTCAACGTCACCGGTCTCTGTTGCTTTGATCCGACACATGATGTGGAAGATGTTGGGCGCGGATCATCCCATGCAAGCGCATAAAATTGATTCGCGCGGCATCTATCATCGTGGTAAATCCGCCGATGCCATCGAAGGCGTGGAATCTTTCCTTGAAAAACGACCGCCGGTGTTTCCAGGAAAAGTCTCAAGCGACATGCCCGAGTACTTTCCCTGGTGGACCGAGCAGACCTTCGAGTAGGCCGGCCCTACAACAAACCGCCCGTTTCCGGAGCAGGGCGTGCGCGCTGGTTATAAAGCATCGCCTTGAGCGCCGCGCGCTCGTCATTTGACAGTGCGGCCGGGTCAAAGCGAAGCGTCTCACCAACCGCCATACCACGCTGCACTGCTGGGCGCTCTGAGAGCGCCTCGAACCAGCGTTTAAAATATTTAAAGTCGTTTATGTCTTGACCTTGGCCCGCCCAATTGACGCACCAGGGATAACAAATCATATCCGCGATCGTGTAGTCATCGCCGCAAAGATAGGGCTGGCGATACAATTGGTTATTCAAAACACCGTAGAACCGGTTCACCTCATCCGTAAACCGCGTGATGGCATAACTTTGATCGCCCTCGCTTTCACCTAAGCGTCTGAAATGTCCACACTCGCCCGTTTTAGGACCCTGATTGGCCATTTGCCACATCACCCATTGGATCACAGCAAACTTGCCTCGGGGGTCCTTCGGCATGAATTGCCCCGTTTTTTCGGCAAGATAGAGCATCATTGCCCCAGACTCAAAAACGCTCAGCGGCCCTAAACCATCCTCAGGTGCATGATCAACCAGTGCAGGCATGCGGTTATTGGGATTAATCGCCAAAAAATCATCGGTGAATTGATCGCCTTGACCGATATTGCAGGGAATGACTTGGTAGTCGAGCCCGCACTCTTCGAGCTGAATGGTGACCTTCTTGCCGTTTGGCGTTGGCCAATAATGCAGATCTAACATGCTACCCTCCTGTTTCTGAGCCTTTTAAGTGTCTTATTTGTCCTAAAACAATCCTAATCGATGATGCTATCAATCGCCCTTGCCGTCGCGCTAATCCACAACGGCATCAAACAGGCTTGCCCATAGCCCGGCAGGCTTGCCAAGGCGCGCTTCTTCCGCATCGGCTCGTTCCGCACAAAATTGCATTGTCCTTGCCCCAATATACCGAAAAGGCTCAATCTCCCAACCTCGGGCGTGATCATTCACCCAGGGCAATTGCGTGATCTCGGTATCTCGATTAAGGACCAAATCAGACAGCATTCGAGCGGCCAAATTAGAGGCCGCAACACCCTCACCCACATACCCCCCGGCCGCACCGATACCCGTTTTAGCATCAAAGGACACGCAAGGTCGCCAGTGCCGATTGACACCCAACGGCCCGCCCCAGCCATGGGTTATTTGATAGTCGTTGAGCATCGGGAACAGTTGACGCAGCGTCGCTGCCACCGCCCGCGGACCAGGATCCTTCAGCGCGATTGTCTGTTTGATTTTCGAACCATAGAAATAACCGGCACGACCGCCAAACGCCAAACGATCATCTTGCGTTCGCTGCCCATAAATCACCACACGGCGAGGGTCTCCAAAGGTCTCTCGATTGGCAAGTCCAATCTGCTGCCAAACCCCGCCGGGTAGCGGCTCGGTCGCGACCATCATCGAGTAAATTGGTAGCACACGGCGCTGCTGACCTTTTATGGACTCTGTGTAGCCTTCGGTCGCCCGCAGAATGGTTTTCGCGCGAAGATCCCCGCGATCGGTTCTTACAAGGCCCGGCTGGTATTCGCTGACCCGAGTCATGGCGACGCAATCAACACCCCGCGCTGCAAGGGATGTCGCAAGGCCCCGAACCAGTCGGGCGGGGTGAATTGCCGCGCAGTGCGGCGTAAACAGCGCGCCATAATTATGCTGCATCTGGACCCGCCGCTGAGCCTCAGCTGCCGACAACCAAGCATAATCATCTTCTGAAAAACCAATTTCCCGCAGGTGCTGCAGCTCGGTTTGTAACTGCGACACCTGAAACGCTTGCGTCGCGACGGTTAAGTTACCGCCTTTTTTGAAATGGCAATCAATACCGAGGGTTTCGGTCACCTCACCAATTTCATCTACTGTTGCCTGCATGGCGCGCGCAAGCCTTAACCCTGTGGCTCGGCTTTCGGGCCGCGCAAGGAGCGCCTCAACCCCATGCGCGGTGCCCATACACCAGCCACCATTGCGGCCGCTGGCGCCAAAACCAAAGGTTTCTGCCTCAAGCACTGCAATCTTCAATGACGGGTCCAACGCATTTAAATAATGCGCTGTCCATAGACCGGTATAGCCGCCGCCAATAATGGCAACATCGACCGCGGCCGGCAGCGGCGTCGCCGCGGCCGGCGCATAGGGCGCCTCGAGACTATCGAACCAATAACTACCGTTGTGTGTCATAGCCCTTTGCCGCCTTCATCGCTTTGTGACGCCAGACTCGCAACTTCCGGATATCTTGGTTACCCAAGAAGGCGTGCGGCTTATCGCCTGTGCACAATAACCGGCAAATCGGAGTAACCCTTGACGAAGTTGGAATTCACATAGGTGGGCTCACCCACGACTTCCACCCGCTCAAAACGATTCAATATTTCTTCCCAGAGCACTCGAAGCTGCATCTCAGCCAGACGATTGCCCATACAACGATGAATACCAAAGCCAAAGCTCAGCTGTTGGCGCGCTTTCGGCCGATCGATCCAAAAACGATCGGCTTGATCAATCATGCTGCTATCTCGGTTTCCAGAGACATACCACATCAACACACGATCTCCTTCTGGAATCAATTTGTCACCCAACTGGACGTCCCGGGTCGTGGTGCGCCGCATATAAGCAAGTGGTGTTTGGTAACGAATGATTTCGGGCACCATATTCGAAATCAGCCCCGGGTTCGCCATGAGTTTTTGGTATTCGTCCGGAAACTGGTTCAAGAAACGGACGCCCCCGGAGATCGAGTTTCGCGTCGTGTCATTGCCACCCACAATCAACAAAATTAAGTTCCCAAGATATTCCATTGGCCCCATGTTTTTTGTGGACTCGCCGTGCGCTAGCATTGAAACCAAATCCCCAGCCGGCGGCTGATTCACCCGCTGATTCCAAAGCTCGGTGAAATAGCCCAAACATTCGCCTAATTCCTCACGACGTTGCTCTTCACTGTCAATAATGCCAGAGGCCTCATCTGCGGTTGCAACATCACTCCACCGGGTTAACTTGCGCCGGTCTTCAAACGGAAAATCAAAAAGCGTCGCAAGCATTTGTGTTGTTAATTCGATCGACACCAAATCGACCCAATTGAACGTCTCTCCCACAGGCAAGTCGTCTAGAATCTTCTGAACGCGAGCTCTGATCGTGCCTTCCATGACCGCAAGATTTCTCGGTGCCACCGCGCCGTTAACCTCTCGACGCTGCTGATCATGCCTTGGCGGATCCATGGCAATAAACATCGGCAGGGGGAAGTCTTCTTCTTGATCGGTGACAACGATCGAGCCTTCCGATGAGAAGCGCTCGTGATCCGTATCAACTGCCATAATGTCTTGATATTTTGTGACATTCCAAACAGTGCCAATCTCTTCGACTTCCTGACGGTAAATAGGCTCTTCTGCGCGCAACCGCTCAAACACTTTGACATGATAATCATCGTGGAACAGATCCGGCAGCATCAGATCTAATTCATTCAAAGCTGCTGTATCAGGATCGGGTCTTACCGGCATTTTCACGGCTTCGCTCATCGCTTTTTTCCTTTTGGTCTTGCCAAGAAGTCTACACTTTCTGACTCAAAATCAACATCAGCGCTCGGCGACACGACTCGAGAAGTTTCAGAATCTGTTGTATCGTTGAGAAAAGTAATCCAAAGCGAAACTGTGATGACCCAAAGCTACACCACCATCAAATTTGCGATCATTGAAGACGTCGCAACCATCAGCTTGTCACGGCCGGACGCCGCCAATGCCATGAACCCGGTCATGGCACGAGAGCTCAACCTTGCCGCCATTGAATGCGAAGAACATCAAGGTCTGCGCGCCGTCTTAATTAATGCCGAAGGCAAACTGTTTTGCGCTGGCGGTGACATCAGCGAGTTTGCCGCAGCGGGCAAACAAGTTGGCGCATTGATTCGGGAAATGGCGGGTGATTTACATCTGGCGATCAGCCGGCTCACGCGACTGAAAGCCCCGGTCATCGCAGCCATTCAAGGCACTGCGGCAGGCGCCGGGTTTAGCCTCGCCATTGCCGCAGATATTAGCATCGCGGCGGACACGGCCAAGTTCACCATGGCCTATACCAATGGCGGACTGTCGCCGGATGGTAGCTCTACTTATTTTTTACCAAGGCGGATTGGGGATCGACGGGCTCGGGAACTCATGCTGACAAATCGCATTCTAACTGCCCAAGAAGCGGCGGACTGGGGCGTCATCAACCAAGCCGTGCCTGCCGAGACCCTAGACCAAACGGTCCAACAGCTTTTGAAAACCTTTAAGCAGGGCCCGACATTGGCCTATGGTGCAGTCAAAGCCTTATTGAACGATAGCTTTAATCATGGCTTAGAGACCCAAATGGAGCTTGAAACCCGTGCCATCGCCGATTGCTCAATGACCCGAGATGGCCAAGAGGGTTTGCACGCGTTTTTAGAAAAACGCCCGGCCAATTTTATCGGTCACTAATTTGCCTACAATGGAGGGAAAACGGCCCTTCAAAAACGGAGCCTTCACAACCCTGCGGGCGCTCACGCTATGAGGATGGCGTTGCGTAATCAATTTTAATCAAATGCAGGCCCCTGGCTTGCGCTTTGGCACTCAGTTTTTTCGGTTGCGGCACGACCAGCGCTGCTTGGATTGCGGGCCCATCAAGATTCTGCCGACCCACTTCAAACAAACTGCCAACGATGTAACGCACCATATACTTTAAAAACCCATTGCCTTTAATTTCAAAGCAATAGACCGCACTGCCAAATCCAACCTCTGCTGCCTGAAATAAATCAAGCGCCATCACGGTGCGGACTTGCGACTTACCACTGACATCTCGAACCGAAAAGCTCGAAAAGTTGTGCTCGCCTAAGAATAAATCACAAGCCGCTTTCATGCTTTGAAGACCGCATTCCCCAGCATCACCCATTGCAGTGCTGACGGGTAACGGCACGTGCGCGACCAGGTCGCTGAGCAAGGGCGCACACAGCACGTCAATCGTAAAATAGTAACGATAGGTTTTACTCAGCGCTTCGCGGTTCGGGTTGAATTCAGGCGCGCAGTGGACGCATTCTATAATTCGAACATCGCTTGGTAATAGCGAGTTCAAACCCCTTTGAAGTCTGTCTGGCGCAATCTGCACGGGCATTGTCAATTTCGCCACTTGGCCCAAGGCATGCACACCCGCATCCGTTCGACTCGCACCAGCAACCTGACACGGCATGTGTCGACTGATTTTTCGAAGTGCCTTTAACACCTCAAATTGAACCGTGGGCTTTTCACCGGCATCGCCTTGATACTGCCAGCCAAAGTAGTCACGGCCCTTATAAGCGATGACCACTCGATAATGCTGCGCTATCATGTTTTTGCCTCGTGAGAGCCCGCTTTGCCGCCAGTATTAAGCGTAATGCTGATCGAGGTAACGAATAATAGCCTTTGACTCATAAAGCCATTGACTTGATCCATCCGGCTCAAGCAATCGCAAACACGGCACTTGATGACGCCCGCCCAGCTGAATTAGTTCCTTCTGCCATTGCGCATCCCCTCGCGCATCGCGCAACTCGATATTCAAACCCAACCGCCAGATTGTGCGCCGGGTTTTGACACAGAAAGGGCATTGCGGAAATTGATACAACTTCAAAGAAGCTGTTATTTGATCAAGTTCGGCCTGACGCAGTGCGGAGTGCGTCGGTTTTGAAGGCCTCGTGACCCAATCAAGCAAGATCACGATGTGACCGAGTGGCCAACGCAGGATACGAAACACTGTCTTCATTGCGCTGATTTCCATTGATGGGTTGCGGCCAGAACGGAATTGGATCCTGACAGGCCACCCATTATGCACTCAATACGTCACCGAACCCATGTCTAGGTCGAATGTCAGCGTTTTAAATTGATTCTGCCAAAACCTCCTAGCCGATGACACCGTTTGGCTCGATCTGCTGAACGATCAAAGCGCTGATAGCGTGTTATGGAGCCATTCCGGCTTAAAATCTTTACTTTTATGAGCTTTACCCAATCTAAGTTCGCAGTGAAAGTCGGCACGGGTGCCTTGAAACTGATTACGAGCCACCCGGCGCGCCAAATCTCTGGATTTCAATCATGGCGAAAGTGTTGAAGGGTAAATGTGGATTAACAGATGGGCAGGACATCGCTGATAATTCGCTATCGGTTCGATTTAGTTAGGGATTTATAGCTTAAGATAAGGGTGTCGTGTCGAAGGGTCACGATTTAAGTTAATAACCCGACCGTCTATAAGGCAATGGTTATCTATCATCTGGTTTTGTTTTACCAAAAAAATATTGTTATGATACTTTTAGGATAAGAAACCCTAATTAAAACGTAGCGAAACATTGGAGCAAACCAAACAATATCATTTTCCAGATACAATGATTTTATTTCTTAGGGGTTAGAGCCCATATAGTTTTTCGGATTGAGATTGTGCTAAGGTTTCATCGTGGCGCTGGCGAGGCTCTGGATGATATTTATTTTGGCAAAAAGCCCCTGTTCTAGATGGCCCGAGGAGGTTGACGCGTCTGGTTTTGTGACAACTTTATAATTATAAAAAGGATAAAAATTATGATTCGTAAAAATGTTCTGTTAACAGCTTCCCTGCTGGTTCTCAGTGGGTGTGCTTCTTCTCCATCCGACATTTCTCCAGCAATGGTAGATACCTCTGCTTATGAAAAAATGACTTGTGAGGGTCTTTTAATGGCAGCGAATAACGAAGGCGTTAATTTAGAGTCTGTCAGCAAGGATCAGCGTAGCGCTAGAAATTGGGATATAGCGTTAAACATTTTGATCATTCCAGGCCTCGGTGCTATGACTGGAGATTCAGAGCGGCAAGTCGCCGAAGCCAAAGGGCGGGTGCTCGCGATTCAAAATGAGTATGGCAGGCGTTGTGACGGTTCTTGAGTTCTTGTTTCAAACGCAAAGACTCATTTTTTAATCTCTCGATGTTAATCTGGCACTCGCCCCAAAGCGTGTGCCAGATTGTCAAAATTGGGAAGCACCTAGCCGATTGCGGGGTTCGCGGCGCGTTTAAATGCAGCAAATAATTTGAAATTTAGACTCTCGTGGACTCAGCAGGCTGTGAGTCTTGGTTAAAGGCGATGACGACTTAACAAACGCATGCGCCTAAATTGGAGCCCTTAGATGTTTTGCGACGTGTACTCTTAGCCCGACATTGCCGAGACATAGGTTCCCATATCGAAATAGTCTCGCCAAAGCTTAATTTTGCCATCTTCCATCAGAAAAACCCCGCAGCACGGCAGGTCAACGTCCCCGTTTTGGGTCTGAGTGCGATCAATTCGCTCGCAAACCACAACATCGCCCTCTCCGATGAGCGTCAAAATCTCCCAATCGGTTTGCGTCCACGGCTTGATAAACCCCGTGATGAATTGTTGCACCGCCGCTCGGCCAGTCACGGGTTTAGCCGGGATATTGTGATAGCAACCGGTTTCATGAAAATAAGATGCCAGTTCAACCGGGTCCAGGCGTTTCCAGGCTTGAATAAAAGCGTTTACGATCGCTACGTTATCGTTCATTTTATCTCCAATCGTCTTCGTTAAATTCGTGATGAACCGCAAGAACCGCGCTCAGCGCGCTGCCCCATAATTGTTAGCGGCTTCAAGCTCAACGGTGCGCTAACCCAGACTGATGTTACCCGTTGTCCTCTGTCGCTGCCTGAAAAACCGGTGGCCGCTTCTGCATAAAGGCTTGGATTGCCTCTCGGGATTCATCGGTCGCGGAACAGGCAATCAGGTGCTCGGCTTCCAACGCCAAACTCGACGCCAACCCCTGCTCGAGTCCAGCCTGCAAATTCACTTTCATCAACGTTAAAGCCTGCACCGGACCTGCCGCGATGCGCTGAGCAAATGCGAGACTCTCGGCACGAAAGGTTTCGTTTGGGAACACTTCATTAAAAATGCCCAGCCTTTGACAGCTCGCCGCATCCATTCGATCCGAATTATAAAATAGTGCTTTCGCTTGGCCGAGCCCAACCAATCGGGTCAGAAACCAACTCGCACCATAGTCGCCGGACAACCCGATATTCCGAAAAGCCGTGGTGATGAACGCGCCACTGGCGGCGACCCGCAAATCGCAGGCCAGTGCAATGGACAGTCCAGCGCCTGCCGCCGCACCGGGTAACGCCGCGATCGTAATTTTTTTCAAATGATACAGGCGATGGGTGAGGGTCATTTGTTTTTCAGTTAAGGCCGCAACTCGGTCACTTTCGACCGCCTTGGCCGTGCCGCCCATTTCAGAAACGTCGCCGCCAGCGCAGAACGCATTGCCAGCCCCCGTCAGGAGTATGCAGCGAACCCGGTCATCTGCTTCCAAAACCAGTAACAGCGCCCGCAGCGCTGGTGTTAGCACATCGCCTAGCGCATTTTTCTTTTCGGGTTTGTTGAGCGTGACCACCGCGACACCCGAGACGAGGACACAGAGCAACTCGGCTGTTCCGGTTGCGATGTTTGTCCCGTTTTTGATCAAAGCCTGCGTATCTTGCGTCATGGATGGTTCCATAACCTCTCTCCAATAATTTCTTATCCCACATAGGCCAATTGCATCTTTTGAGCAGGACCAACGGATTGCAGGGACTTTAAAACCCTAGCATACTCGCGTTAACCCAGCGAGACGTTAAATCGCTTCTGCTAGACGCCGCACTAATTGGACACGGATATGGACCTAGAATTTCATTTTGATTTTGGCAGCCCAAACGCCTACCTCAGCCACCTCGTGATCCCGGAAATTGAGATTCGCCTTGGGCAGAAAATAGTCTACAAGCCGGTCCTGCTCGGCGGCGTTTTCAAGGCGACCAACAACGTGTCACCCGCGGAATCGATGCGGGGCATCAAGAATAAGCCCGACTACGCACAGCGCGAAACGCAACGCTTCTTAGAAGCACACAGCATCACCAGTTTTCAACACAATCCTCACTTCCCAGTGAACACGCTGATGCTCATGCGCGGTGCTGTGTTTGCTGAAACCACTGATTACTTTGAGCTGTATGTGAACGAGATTTATCACCACATGTGGAGCGCTCCCAAAAAACTAGACGACCCTGATGTCTTTCACGCCGCGATGGTCGACTCAGACCTGCCCGCAGACGAAATCTTTGCGGGCATCCAACAACCTGAAGTCAAGGCGCGCCTCATAGCGAATACGGAAGCCTCGGTGGCTCGGGGTAATTTCGGGTCGCCCAGTTTTTTTGCTGGCCCCGAGCTATTTTTCGGCAAAGACAAACTCGAAGCATTCGAAGCTTACATCAGGGCACACACTTAACGGGCTATAACGCATCTCATCGCTTGATCTCCACCCCGGGTGGGCAAACCGCAGCCCGAAAGGGCTCTCAACCCCTTGGCGCCATTGGTTTGCGAGGGATTGCGCGCCGTGAACCGCGAATCAGCGTACGGTCTAACCCGACCATTTTGCTTTGAGTTCAAAGTAAGATCGCAACCTCGATCAACCGCGGCGACTTGCGCAGCGTGCCATTACGTTTTTTATTGGATGGTCAAGAATCAGGCTTAACTAGGCCGAAACCCTGGGCCGCCGTGACACCCAAGATCACTCATGCTACCGTTGCGTGACTGCACAAGAGAAAGATCCTTTGTCTTCAAATCATATCGAACCGGCCGACGACGCAACACCCGATGACTTATACACCTCCGATTACGAGGTTGGTCAAGACAACTTACAGGGCCTTGGGCTGGATATACACAATCCGGTTTTCCTCATCAGCAGTGTCACCATCGCGTTATTTGTTTTAATCACACTGTTAATGCCAGAACAAGCGGCAGAACATTTCAGCGCGCTCCGTCTTTATCTAACCAAAGAACTTGATTGGTTCTTTATGTACAGCATGAACGGCTTCTTAATATTTTGCGTCGCGCTTGCGCTATCGCCTCTGGGCCGAATCCGGATCGGTGGTCAAGCCGCTGTAGCGGAATATCACCTGCTCAGTTGGGTGTCGATGCTGTTCGCCGCAGGGATCGGTATTGGCATCATGTTTTATGGCGTCTTAGAGCCTATGAATCACGCCATCACCCCGCCACTGGGTTTGACCGATTTGGATGCGCAGGCCACTCGAGATCTCGCGATGGCTGCGACCATCTATCATTGGGCCTTCCACCCTTGGGCCGTCTATGTCGTTGTTGGACTGTCTTTATCCTTTTTTTGTTATAATAAGGGGTTACCGCTTCTCATCCGTTCAGCTTTGTATCCACTATTTGGCGAGCGCATTTGGGGCTGGCCCGGCCATATCGTCGATATTCTGGCGATCTTTGCGACCCTATTTGGCCTTGCAACCTCCTTGGGTTATGGGGCCGAACAAGCCGCCGGTGGCCTGAACTACTTGTTTGAGCTCCCAACCGGTAACTACACCAATATTGTCATCGTTGGAATGATCACCGCCCTGGCACTGATTTCGGTCGTGCGCGGCCTCGATGGCGGTATCAAACGATTGAGCGAACTCAACATGATCTTGGCGGTACTGCTCGGCGGTTTCGTCCTGAGCATGACCCCCATTCTTGAGACGCTTGGCTTCTTCGTTCGTTACTCAGTAAGTTATATCGAATACCTGCCGGCGCTCAGCAGCTGGTCGGGCCGAGACGATTTTTACTACTTGCACGATTGGACAACTTTTTATTGGTCCTGGTGGATCGCTTTTTCGCCCTTTGTCGGTATGTTTATCGCTCGGATCTCCTCTGGCAGAACCGTCCGAGAATTCGTGTTCGGCGCCCTGTTGGCACCGTCACTGATCTTTATGCTTTGGATGACCATATTTGGGCACACCGCGATTGTTCAGTATTTCGATGAAAATGTGTCGGCGGTAGCGGAAAGCGTTCGCAATTTTCAACCTGAGCTGACCTTATTCATCTTCCTCGAACAATTCCCCTACGCCCTTGCGACGTCAATACTAGGGCTTTTTTTAGTGATTATTTTCTTTGTCACCTCGATGGACTCGGGATCACTCGTCGTCGACACCATGGCAGCTGGCGGGAAAATCAAGACCCCGTTATCTCAAAGAGTCTTCTGGTGCGTCGCCTTGGGTATGATCGGCATCGCCCTGCTACTCGGCGGGGGCCTGTCATCCGTGCAAGCGTTATCGCTGGCCAGCGCTTTTCCCTTCACAATCATCATTGTATTGATGGTTGTAAGCTTACTCCTCGGATTGACGCGCGAACTTCGACTGATTCGAGCCGTAGAGCGTGAGGCTGGCTCAAACTGATCCGGCGCGGCAGCACGCTGATCCGGTATCGTTTGAATCACGCGCACGATGTCAGGGCCTCCACCACCATTGCAGACTACATTGATTCGTTTTAGCGCCATTCAATTCAGACCATTCAATTCAGGCCATTCAATTCAGCGCCATTCAATGACGGCCAAAATCTTACGCCGTTTTTTTGAATGGTCTGAGTTTTTGAATCGCCCGGGTTTTCGAATCGCCCAGGTCGTCCGATGGGCGCCCAATCCGAACCCTGCCTATCCGGAACCATTTTAAAAGCACCAAGACGAACAGCTGCCCAGGTGAGCGGTTCATGAACGCGCGCCGGTCGGCGGCAACGGTAGTCGACCCCGGCCCTGGTTCGCGATGCCAGCCGAATCGCCCGCGATCAAAATTCAATGAGAAGCTGGTAAGCGATGCCCGGGGCTTGCCCCAAAACTGACCGTTACTACGTAAACTCATTCGTACACGAATGATATTTAAATTTAATAAATAAAATAAAAACAATAACTTAAGATTACAAACCTTGCGGCAGGCACTTAAAGTGCATTGCGCTCTAATTTGAACTATACTTTCAGCTTCCCCAATAAGAGATCTCAGTATGTTTCAAAAGAAAAAGCTGAACATTGCCATTCTTGCTGCCCTTGCTGCCACCAGCCAGCAGGCCAGCTCGGAAATCGAAGAAATTGTGGTGACCGCCACTAAAAGAGCCGTTCCCCTCCAGGATGCACCCGTCGCGATTCAAGCGATTGGTTCCCGAGAGCTCGAAAACCAGAACATTCAAGAATTCTCGGACTACGTTAAGTACCTTCCTAATGTCAATGCGGGCGGACGTGGGCCAGGCCAAAACGAGATCTACATCCGCGGCGCAGCGGTTGACGCCATCAATATCACCGTTGCCGAATCCCAGGGTTCTGCGCCAAACGTTGCGCTGTACTTAGATGAGCAGCCGGTCACCGCAGGGGGTCGGAACCTCGACGTTTATATCAGCGATATGGAACGCATTGAGGTTCTTCCGGGACCACAAGGCACGCTCTATGGTGCAAGCTCCATGGCAGGGACGGTTCGTCTGATTACCAACAAGCCGGTTCTTGATGAGTTTGATGCCAGTTTTAATGGCAGTTGGTCATCAACCGCCGAAGGCGAGGACAGCAACTCAGCGGAACTGATGCTGAACTTCCCAATTATTGCCGGCAAACTCGCCGCACGGGTTGCACTCTACAACGATCGCCAAGGCGGCTATATCGATAATGTGGCGGGTACTTTCCAAGCGGACAACGCCATTAACCCGACCTTCCCTGGCGATAGCGTGACTTACGCAGCTGGTACGGTCTTTGCCAATGGCGACGTCGTCGGCGCCGATGGCCTCACTGTCCCCGTCCACAAAACGATTGCCAACAACGCTGGGCTCGTTGAGGACGACTTTAACGACGCGCACTACGCAGGCGTTCGTCTCGGCATCAAGTACCTGATCAACGATGATTGGAGCTTGATGGTTCAGCACACCGCCCAAAGCCTCTCAACTGAAGGGGTTTTTGACTACGACCCAGCGGTCGGTGACCTTGAAGTGTCTCGGTTCAGCGATGACTTCTTAGATGATCAATTCAGCCAAACCGCTTGGACCTTAGAGGGCAGTGTTGGCAACTTAGACTTGGTTTATACCGGCGCATTCTTAGATCGTGATGTGACCGCTAACATCGATTATACCGGGTACACCAATATCGGTGCATTTATCTCCGGCTATCAGTGTGAATACCTGGTCGGCGGCTACTACAACGGCCTCGGCACCGGTTACAACACCGACTACGACCCCAGCACCTTCTACACCTTTGATCCGACCATTGGCGGCGATGCCGGCGTAATCGAATGCGGTACACCCGCCAACGCAGCACGGATTGAAAACGAAAATACCCGCTGGACGCACGAGCTTCGGATTGCAACCAACTGGGATGGTCGCCTGAACATGCAGGGCGGCGTCTTCTTTGAAGATTTTGAAATCTTGCACGTCGGTGATTTCAACTACCAAGCCCCAATCGATGCGGGCTTCTCGCCGATCGACATTCGCACGAGCGGCACCTTCGATAACTCTGAAGCGAATGCGCGCGGACTGCTGACGGATTCCACTCAATTTCGGAATGACAACACGAGGACCGAGGAACAAACGGCCATCTTTGGTGAAATCACCTTAGATGTTACCGACTCGCTCTCGGTGGCCGTTGGCGCTCGATACTACGACCTTGACTATGGCTTTACGGGCTATGGTGCCTGGCGCTATGGTAATCGGCCCCTCTTTGTTGATGACAACGACCCCACGAACGATATTCGACCTGCACGTACCGGTGGCCGAGACTATCAGACCAACTTTGCTGAGCTTCAGCCACTGAATGTCACCGATACCATCATGCGTTTTACCGCATCCTGGCAGCCGGAGAACTCTGACACTCTCATCTTTGCAACTTGGTCTGAAGGCTATCGTCCGCCTGGTTTCAACCGCGCTGCAGCTCAAAAGGGCGGCAAATACAACGCCGCTAATCAAAACATTCGCGATGATGGCACCAATTGCGGCAACCAGGTTGCGATTCCAAGCAACGACAGCGGCTTCCCTGGCTACTGTCTGCCCTATGTCTTTGATTCTGACTCATTAGAGAACATGGAACTGGGTTGGAAAACAACGCTCGCAGATGGCGCACTTCGATTCAACGGCTCTATCTACAAAATCGATTGGAAAGATATTCAGGTCTCGCAGTTTGATTCACAGAACATCTCAATCCTGACGATTGTGGATAACGGTGGCGATGCTGAGATCATGGGGGTTGAAGGCGACCTCATCTGGTCGGTAAGCGATCAGTTAACGCTTTACGCGGCGGCCTCCTTCAACGACACCGAACTCGTCTTCGTTGACCCGGCCTTTGATATTGTTGTTGCCGATGCTGGCTCAATGTTACCGCTCACACCGGAAACCCAACTGAGCATGCGGGCACGCTACGAGTGGGACGCGGGTAACGACCTTGGTGCGCACTGGCAGCTTGGTTACAAGCATGCTGGTGAAGCGTTGAACTCGATTGTCGACACAGCCGATGAGCCCAACACAATGCAAGACAGTTATGGCATTGTTGATGCTTCAATTGGTGTTCAGAACTACAGCGATGGCTGGGGTGTTGAGCTCTTCGTCAGCAATTTAACGGATGAACGCGCACAACTGCACATCAATCGTCAGGACTTCATCGAACGCGTGACCACGAACCGGCCTAGAACAATCGGTCTGCGAGTCTCTTACGACGTCAACTAAGCTTGACCGGTCGGGCGCATGGTAGAATCTCAGCACCCCTGCTGATTCTGAAACTCTAACCATGCGCCAAACCGATGCAATTCCTGAGGCTACTCAAACAGCCAAGAAACAGCTCGCCGCCGGAGACATCTCCGGCGCTGAGCGACTTCTCTTCAAGCAACACCAACTCACACCCCAAGATCGTGAAACTCACTACTACTATTGCGTCTGCCTTCGTTATTTAGGTCGACTATCAGAGGCGCTTAGCGAGCTCGAAACGCTGCTCAGCCGGTTTCCGCGATTTGCCCGCGGCTATCAAGAAATAGGGTACACCTTTAAGGCTTTGAACGATCAAGCCAAGGCCTTGGCCTCCTTTCGCACCGCGGTTACGTTAAACGATGCCCTTGTTGGCAGCTGGCGGGCCCTAATCGAACTGACCAGTGCCACTGATCGTCCCGTCATCTATGACGAAGCCGTAACGCAGACGCGGAACCTTGAAGGCTTACCCAAAGCCCTATTGCAAGTTCGAGATTGGATTAACGAGGGCCGGCTTGCGCAAGCGGAACAACTCTGCCGGCAATTCCTAATGCGGCACCCCAAGCAGGTGGAAGGCATGCGTCTTTTGGCCTACATCGGCGTGCAAACCGAGGTCTTAGACGATGCGGAAGTGTTATTAGAAAATGCGGTTCGATTTGAGCCCGACAATGATCTCGCTCGTTTTGATTACATGGGCGTGCTGTATAAGCGGCAGAAATACGCGGCCTCGTTTGCGCAAGCCGAAAAGCTGATCGAAAAAGCGCCCGACAATGTGCGTCATCAAACCGCTTATGCCAATCAATGTGTTGCCATTGGCCGATTTGATGAGGCCATCGCGATCTACGATCAGGTAATCCCCAAGGTCCCGGATCCCGCCCTGGTTCATCTGCTTAAGGCGCACGCGCTAAAAACCATCGATCAATCTGAACAAGCTATCAAAGCCTACCGCGCTGCCTATGAAAATAAACCGGGATTCGGGGATGCCTTTTGGAGCCTTGCAAATCTTAAAACCTATCGATTCACCGACCTCGAGGTCGAAACCATGCTCGCCTCGGTTGCCGAACCGAACTTATCGCCTGTTGATCACGTCCACCTCAATTTTGCACTTGGGAAACATTTTGAGGACGCCAAAGACTTTGAACAAGCGTTTGGCTTTTACCAGCAGGGTAATACGCTTAAGCAGGGTCAAATCGGCTTCGATAGCGAACTGCTCAGCAAGCGACTCGAACTGCAAACCAGTGTTTGCACCGAAAGGTTGTTCAAGCAACGTACTGGCAGCGGTTGCCCTGCACCCGATCCCATTTTTATTCTAGGTCTACCGCGTGCTGGCTCGACCTTACTCGAGCAAATCCTTGCCTCTCACCCACAGGTTGATGGCACGCAAGAGCTACCCAATATTGCAGCCTTTGCCTTTGAGCTCGATGGCCGTCGACGCATGCAAGACGCGCCTCAATACCCTGCTTGCCTAACCACGATTCCGGATAGTGAACTCGTTGCGATGGGCCAAAAATACTTAGAGGACACCCAAATCCATCGCGGGCATGCGCCTTTTTTCATCGATAAAATGCCAAATAATTTCCGCCATATTGGGCTCATTCAGCTTATTTTACCGAACGCCAAGATCATCGATGCCCGCCGACACCCCATCGCGTGTTGCTTTAGTGGCTTCAAGCAGCTCTTTGCCAGCGGCCAAGAATTCAGTTACAGCCTCACGGATATTGGCCGTTACTACCAAGACTATATGCGCCTGATGAATCACTGGCACGAGGTGCTGCCAGGAAAAATCCTGACCGTTCATCATGAAGCCGTTGTGTTCAACCTTGAACAACAAGTCAGGCAAATTCTGAAGTATTGCGAGCTGGATTTTGATCCAGCTTGTCTTAACTTTCACCAAACCGAACGGAGTGTTCGCACACCGAGCTCTGAACAAGTCAGGCAGCCCATCTATCAGTCTGGATTAGATGCTTGGATGAATTTCGAACCTTGGCTTGAGCCCTTGAAGGCGGCCATTGGCGACGACATCCTTAATCAATACCCAAACTTTTATCCGTCCGACTGAACTAGGGCTGCAAGCGCGGCATGCTTCCTTCAAACTGCCGACATTCTTTGGCCAGTTTATTGGCATCAAATCAACACTTGAGCCACATTTAGCAAAATAGTCATAACCGAACTTTATTTTTATGCGCGTCCGTCAATGCACGGTTCATCGCTGGCAAGCAATACTTCCGAGCCCTTTTAGACATCCAACAGATTCTGCGGACCTCATTGAAGGTTAGGCCTATACCTGTTTGTGCAGCCCCACCAATGCGCCCGGCACCGCTAGATTTTCGGGTCATTAACCGCTACATTCTATGCGTCCCACATTTAAAAGAGATGCCCATGACCACCTTTGACACGCTGATTAAAAACGGCCAAGTTTTTGATGGCACCGGGGCCGAGCCCCAGTTTGTTGACATCGGTATTAAAGATGGGCTGATTGCAGCCGTCGGCGCGCTAACCGATGCCACCGCCACCGAAGTTGTCGACGCCCATGGAAAAATCGTCACGCCGGGCTTTATTGACGTGCACACCCACTATGATGGCCAAGCAACGTGGGACCAGCACATGGCGCCTTCGGCCAACCTGGGCACGACCACCGTCGTTATGGGCAACTGTGGCGTTGGCTTTGCGCCTTGCAAGAAAGCAGACCATGAGGTGTTGATCCATCTGATGGAAGGGGTTGAAGAAATTCCAGAAACGGCTATGAATGAAGGCCTACCCTGGGATTGGGAGAGTTTTCCTGAGTATCTCGATAGCTTGGATAAAAGACCGCGCGATATCGACATTGCGGCTTTGTATCCTCATGGTCCATTGCGTGTCTTTGTTATGGGAGAACGGGCCGTTAATCGAGAACCCGCAACAGATGAAGACATTCAAGCGATGCAAGCCCTTTTATCAGAAGGGATGAAAGCCGGCGCTATGGGCTTCTCAACCAGTCGAACCTTGGTTCATCGCAGCAGCGATGGATCATTGATCCCCACCTTTAAAGCCGCAACGCGCGAGCTCAAAGCCCTGGGCCAAATGCTCGAAGGCGACGCAGGCCATGTTTTTCAGCTCATCTCGGATTGGGATGACCCCCAAGATGAGTTCAGCATTTTAGAAGATACCTGCCAAGCGACAGGCGCCAAAGGCACTTTCACCTTGTTACAGCTGGACAACCAGCCCGAACTTTGGCGTGAACAATTGGCGATGGTCGAGGCGGCTCAAACCCGAGGTTTGGACATCCGAGGCCAGGTTTTATCGCGCCCAGTTGGCATGATGATGGGAATGCCGTCCTCTATGAACCCGTTTTACAGAAGGCCCAGCTACGCTGCCTTAGACCACCTTCCTGTTGAGGAAAAAATTGCACGCCTGAAAGACCCGGTAATCAAGGCAAGAATTCTTAAAGAGGACAATGAAAACCCGCATATATTTGTCAAAATTTTCAACACCAAATACGACAAGATGTACCCGATGGTGGACCCGATCGAATACCTACCAGAGCCCAGCGATTCAGTGCAAGCGCAAGCCGATGCGGCTGGCGAAGACCCCCAATCTTGGTTGTACGACTATCTGTTAGGCAATGCGGGCACCAACTTAATTTATATCCCGGCCGCAAATTATGCGGGCGGTATTCCAGAATTACTCAAACACCCCCATACCGTTGCAGCATTAGGCGACGGTGGCGCCCACGTTGGATCAATCTGCGATGCCAGCGCCAACCTATACCTCATCACAAAATGGGTGAAACAGCAGGCTCAAATAGAGCTCAGCCAAGGCATTCGAATGCTGACTGAGCAACCCGCCGAGTTGTATTCTCTAACCGATAGAGGCCGCATTGAAGTCGGCATGAAAGCCGACCTCAACGTGATCGACTTGGATCAGTTAAAGCTATTAACGCCTCACATCGTGCAGGACCTGCCGGCCGGTGGGAAACGCTTCTTACAGCGAGCAGAGGGCCTTGAGTTGACCATGGTTGCAGGTGACGTGACCTATCGGTCAGGAATCGCAACCGGCGCCTTACCTGGGAAATTAATTCGCGGGAAATCTGCAGCAGCCTAACTCAAAGAATGCCTCCAGATGCGCGAATCGTTCGGGGTTATCGGCGCCATGAGGCCTTCATTGTTGCCCCAACGGTGATGGTTCTATCATGACAGCACCCCTTAAAATCGCTTTAAACGTTTCAGTGCGTACCCATCAAGGTTTGACCCGCTCAGAAAACCAAGACGCCCATTACACCAATCCAACTACGGGCTTCATTGCGGTTGCAGATGGCTTGGGCGGCCACCAAGCTGGCAAATTGTGTGCTGAACTCACCGTCGATTTTTTCGATGCCGTCGTGCAAGTTCGCAAGCCTTCGAGCCTACAGGACCTTTCTCAGGCGATTAAACAATGTAATCACGCCTTGATCCAACATCAAAAAGATAATCCTGAGGTCAGTGGCATGCGCACGACACTCGTCTGTGGACAAATAACCCATGATCATCAATTGCTTTACGGATGGGCTGGCGATTCTAGGCTCTATGTTTTTGATTCAGAGGACGGCCTCGTGCAGTTGTCCCGAGACCACACGTTGCGAGAGCGTAAACTCGACGCGGACTTACCCCCCGCGCAGGGCGACCACCATATCCTCACCAAGAGCCTTGGCGGCAATCAGGTTTTTGAGCCTGTCTGTGGTTCAGTGCAACTCAGTCCGGCCCACATCATTCTACTGAGCTCTGACGGTTTGACTGGATTTGTGAAAGATACGGCAATCGAAGCCATTTTAAACGCGCATTCAAGGGATCTTGATCGCGCGGCCGAGGCACTCATCGATAGCGCTTTAAAAGCGGGCGGCGCCGACAATGTAACGGTTGTCCTCGCGCGAATTGCGCCGCATTAACTCAGCTGCCAATTCTGGGATAACAACCGGATCATTTCTTCCATATTGGCCAAGCGTTCGGAAGGCTCTTTTTTCAAACAACGCATCGTCAAATCTTCCAATAACTTAGGGATTTTTAGGCGCGCAACTTGGGAGGGTAAACTTGGCGTGTCATACCGAACACTCCGAGCAAGTTCATCCATCGTTTCGCCAACGGCTGCATTTTGACCGGTTAAGACCTCATACAGCACAGCGCCTAGGCTGTAGATATCCGCACGGCTGTCAATCTCGGTTTCATTCGTCAGTTGCTCTGGGGACATATAGCTGATTGTGCCTTGCACCTTGCCGTGCCGAGTCATGGTCAGCGGTAGAATTTCGGATTCCGGCGCAGAGGTCTCTTGTGAAGCGTTTGGCTCTGGCGTGTCCCAAACTTTTGCAAGCCCCCAGTCTAAGAGCACGACCTCGCCAAAAGGCCCGACAAGGATATTTTCAGGTTTAACATCACGGTGGATGACCCCTTTGGTGTGTGCATAAGACAACGCCTGGGCCACCTGCTCGATCACGTCAACCAACTGGGTGAGATCATAACGCTCACGGTAGTCGAGCACCTCACGCAGGGTGTAGCCATGGACGAGTTTCATGGTGAAGTAGTAATGGCCGCGGGTGTCTCGACCAAGATCATAGGTGGGCACGATATTCGGATGCTGTAGGATCGCGGTTACCCGAGCTTCTCGAAGTAACCGTTTCTGCTCGACAGGATCCTCGGCAAACTCGCGGCGAAGACTCTTGTAGCAAATTCGACGGGACAGATATAAATCTGAACAAGATTGAATCAGTGATTTTCCACCCTTCGCGATGGGGGAAAAAAGCGCATACCTGAAATTAGGATTCAATGTTTCAGCAAGGGGCCGATCGGTATCCTTCAGATCAATTTTTAAATTATCAGATTCATTAACGTCACTAAACTTTGGCACAATTGACGATCTCTTGAATGGCTTACTTGCGACTTTACGCCGGCACTGAGGCCCAGCTTGGTAACCCGCATTACCTCGTTTTAACGCCGAACGACTTGCAAAACAACCTTTGATTCACCAACGTGATGGGCGCTGATCTGTCGGATCCTGCCAAGGCCGCGTCATCACAAAATAATCAAGCCGGTTGACTCAAATGTCGGGCAAAACGACCCTTTGGCAATTTGCGTATCCGTCGTTCGAATGCTTTCCAGGTTCAGCAAAAGAGGTGAGGTCCCCCCAAGGGCGTGCAAGAGGGAGGGGCGCACTATTGCCCTCGGGGGTCCTCAAAGATCGTAACGGAACACTCGGTACCCACTACGAAGTACCAGTGTTGACCGGCCACATTGTTCTGTAAAGGATAGTTCGAATTTGGGCAGGGCCCAAAATACGGCATCCGCCCAAAGCACAACAGCAACTTCAGCAAGCAGCAAGCAATTGCTGATAAACTCAGTGACACATTATGCGTCGGCCTGAAATCTTTGAAAAAACTCCCTCTGCAAAGCGCCGCATTCCAGAATGCTTGGGTCGTCGACGATCTCGAAACAGCCTGTACCGCCTGGGTTCAGCAGCTCGGGGTAGGGCCTTTTTTTATTACCGAGTATGCCCCTGGTGCATTTGCTTCCGTGACCTATCGCGGCGCGCCAAGCGAGCTCGCAATGCGGATTGGCATCGCTCAGGCTGGACCCATTCAAATAGAACTCATTCAACCGATTACCGAGCAAAGCGCTTTTCGCATGAGCGTGCCTGCAGGCAGCGGTCAAGGCTTTCACCATATCGGGATCTGGACAGAAAACTTTGACCAAGCTCTAGCGGAATTCAACGACCTAGGCTTTGAAACGATCAATACCGGGCGTACCCGCAGTACCGACTTTGCCTACTTGGACGCACGCCCCTTGCTCGGCTGTATGCTCGAGATCGTCACGAAAACACCGTTAATTGAGCGGCGATTCAGCGAGATCGCTGCGGCCGCAGAGGGCTGGCAAGGTGACGCGCCACTTCGATACGCATGAGCCATCAATGCATCGTGTTCAGCGAAGACCTTCAGGACGGTGAACTCCGCGCCATAGAGCATGAGGGCCTTCACCTCTTGATCAGCCGGGTTGCGGGTCAATACTTCGTAACCGACAACCTCTGCAGCCACGGGCGGGTCTTATTGTCGAAGGGTAAACTTCGAGGTCGCCATATTATCTGCCCCCTCCATGGGGCGCGATTCGACGTTACAACGGGCCAGTGCTTGAGCGGCCCAACGCAGCAACCCATAAAAACCTATCCGACAGAGCGCAGCGCCGGCGAACTCATGATCCTGCTGCAAGCAGACGAAAGCCTGTAAATACTGTTATTCGAATCAAACGTGTCGTTACCTGACGCGCCGCCTCGACTGTAGCGCTTTCAGGCCTTCCCGGCTTGATCGGCTACCGGTTGCGACCGCGCGCGGGAAACGCTATTTTGATGCCCAGCCTTTCACTTAAAAGAGATCTCGTGACAACTTCTGTTAATTTCTTCTCAAAAGCGCTCCAAGATCAACCCTTTGAAGCCTATCAACGTTTGCGACACGACGCCCCCGTCTATCAGGATCCCAGTACTCGGATTTTTCACGTCTCTCGATTCGAAGATGTGCGCTATGTGCTGCAAAACCCGACGCTTTTCAGCGGCAAGACCCGAAGCGCTCAAGATCGGCAAACCGAGCGCCAGGCGCGTGTGAATGAATTGTTTAAAACCAAGGGTTGGCTTCCTTCCGCCACTTTGATTGGCCGAGATGACCCCAACCACAAACAAATGCGGGCACTTTTTAACGACGCATTTAGGCCTGCAAAAATTCAAGCGATGGATGGTTTTGTACAACAGACCGCAGAGACCCTGTTTGACCAAATTGCAGAAGACGGTCAATGCGACTGGGTTCAAGCGATGTCGATCCCCCTGCCCTTGACCATTATCGTGAAACAAATGGGCGCGGATGAGGCCGATCTTTGGCGGATCAAAGCCTGGACGGATGCCTTCTTCAAACGCATCAGCATGATGCTGAGCGAGGAAGAAGAAATTGAATGCGTGTTGATGGAAATCGAAGCGCAACACTATTTTCAACCAATTTTTGAACGCCTGCGCGCCACACCCGACGACACCCTCTTATCGGATCTCGTGAACAAGGAAATACCAGAATGGGGCCGGACATTAACCGATGAGGAACTGCACGCGGAGATGATGGCGGATACCTTTGTTGGCGGCAGTGAAACCACAACGAACGCCCTGTCTGCTGGCATCAAGCTATTGATCGAGAACCCAGCGGTTTGGGACCAACTCAAACACAATACCGAAACCCACCTGCGCGCGTTTATCGAGGAAGTGCTGCGATTGGAGTCACCTGTACAAATGCTGTTGCGTCGCGCCACCGCAGCGACCGAACTCAATGGGGTCGCTATCCCAGAGGGTGCTTTGATTGGCGTGCGCTATGGCGCAGCCAATCGTTGCGAAGACCAATTTAGCTGCCCGGCAGACCTGCGCCTAGACCGGGACAAACCTGGCGCGCACCTCGCCTTTGGCTCCGGAATCCATCACTGCTTGGGGGCGCCGCTCGCAAGGCGAGAGCTCTGGTGGGGCTTTAAGACTTTCATCGATCGGGTCGAGAGCGCGCAATTTACGCCGGGCGCCAACGACTTCAGCTATCAACCACATTGCCTGCTGCGCGCGCTGACATCACTGCAGATCGACTTCCAGCTCAAGTAATTCGATCTTGAGGCGGGGAAACGGCAGGTTGCAACCGATCCGCGACCCGCGCTAGCGCGAGCTGCTCCAAAGGTTTCTGAATTGCACCCAGTTGCTTGGCGAGCCTGCCTGAACCCTTATAATTGATGCGAAAAATGCCTCCGGCGCGACCCGCCACGGCCTTCTAGCCCGCCAAAGACCTGATGCTTGAATACCCCGCGCACGCCGTGACCCTCATAACTTGATCGACTCGCTTGCGTTTCCGCTCTGGGCGCCGGCACCAGTCGTTCTAAATTGTGCCAAACAAGCACCACGCACACGCCTTGCGGCACCGGGACAGTTTTTGAGCCGTTGGGCACTGGGCCGGATTCATTAAAAGCAATTTAGAAAAGAGATGGCCCGCCCGGAGAGATTCGAACTCCCGACACCCAGGTTCGAAGCCTGGTGCTCTATCCAGCTGAGCTACGAGCGGACGCTTGCTTGCGAATGCAAAAACAAGAGGCGCAGTATAGGCAATCTGGTGCATCCATGCCAGCACTCCCTAAATGGTTTATACTGTATAAATGTACAGTATTAAGATCAGAATCAACCAACGCCTCGTTACGCTGAGTCAGGGTGACACCGGCACCATTGGCGTTTTGATGCGCTCGGGTCAGCTGCAATATTATTATTGGGGAGGGTTCTCCTTGAACCTGCAGCGGCGTGTAAAGCTCAGCGTTGAGTCGATTCCGAACGAGCAACGGCGCAACCCTCGGCAGCCTGCTGCTATGATTCAAGATTGGATGCCGCTTGCTGCTGACGAGTGTTTACTGGGGAGCTTTGATGGTGTCTTGGTGATGGCTTATTTGCCATTCACGATTGTGAAACAGCGACCATTACACTGATCCGATATTGACCTCACCGCTGGTTAAGATCGGCGCTGCATCTAGCGTCTCAGCATTCATCATACTGGCCACCATCTGTACCGATGCAATCAACATATGCCGCTGCCACTCCGGCAAAGCGCGGTAGTTATCAATAAAATCGGCTTGCAAAGGCGATGGCGAGCTCTCGAGTTTTTCGCAGCCAAGCGCTGTAAGCTCAACAAGGGTCTGTCGGCGATCCCGGCTTCCTTTAACCCGGCGGATCAACCGATTGCGCTCTAAACGATCGAGTAATGATGAAATGGTTGCCTGAGACAGCATGACTTCCCGTGCGATGGCACTCGGCGACGGCATATCCAGATTCACGATCGCTTGCATCACCAGCAATTGCGAGGTGGTTAACCCTGACGCTTTCAAAAGCTTTTTAGAGTGTAAGTCGATGGCGCGCGTGATCTTTCTCAACCCGATCAAAACCTCATCGTAATCAGCCATCCCGTTTTTTTACCTTCTCTTTCTAAGCGCCCGAAGTTTAACCGAAGATAGGCCTGATATACCAATTTGACCCCAGCATTTTCGATCGACTCATGCTGTCAAAGGAGCCCAAGACAGCCAAAGCAAACAACGCACCCAGCCCGCACACGAGCCGTCATTTGCGCCTTTCCGTCAACGGCAAATATGCGACTCGACGATCTTTATGGAACGCATCGGCTGCGGCGAAGGCTGTCCATCCACCGCAAGGTTAGGCCTTCGGCCCTATCGAGCTGTTTCAGGCAGGTAAAGCGATTGAATCCATCAATCCTCGGTGATTGGGAAATCAAAATAAACCGTCGGGTAAGGCTCTGGCTGAAAGGTAAAGTGCCACCATTCTTGGTCATCGTTCACAAAGCCCTGGGCCGCCATGGCATTGACCAGGCGCTGGCGATTCTGCTTTGCCACCTCGCTGAGATCGGGGTGCGCGGTACGACTCAGCCGGTCGAAACAATCATAGTCTGAGCCAAAATCGAGCAGTCCGGCTGCACGATCTTCCGCGAACCGTCGTCGACAGACGCCACCATTCGTTTTGCCAGAAACGGCCGCCGCTGGATCGTCCTGCAATTGATAAAGACCAACATCCACCGTCGCCCCCCGGCTATGCCCAGAGTGTCGGGCGATATACCCTTTGGCAAAAAGTTCGGACTTCTCTATGCGCGGGAAATAATGACTTTTCTGAGCAGCTTCTGGCGTCAGCGCCCATTGCACGAAATCTTTCGTCGCGCGCTCCGGTCGATAACAATCGAACAGGACGAGGCCATACCCCTGGGCAAGCAAAGCCTTATGAACCGCCACTAAAGCGATCGCCGCTGGATCCGCCAAATAGCAGACCGGTGCCAAATAGCCCGCAATCGGTCGACCCACGAAATTCTGATCACTTGCATAACGCATATCAGAACGAATCGAGGCATCCAGGCGCGTCACACTCTGAAAGCGCTTTGGCCGCACGGGCCCGACGTCATCACCGATTGGTTCGACCCGGATCCTCTCCGAATTATCAGACTCGACGCTCGCCACAGCCAAGGTTGACGCAAGCAAGCACAGCAGCATCCAAGGATACCTGGTGAGATGGGTTGTCAGACGCACAATGGCTCCCTTTTTGCGAACTGTTTGAGCATAACGAGCAACGCTGGCAATAAACAAGCCTCGAAATGCCGGTGACACGGGCGATCGAAGCGAGCACACGCGTCAAAACAGTGGATGCACTTGGCGTCGCTTATTGAACGACAGTCGGTTACGCTTAAGGTCCCGCTCTGATCACTTTTCCAACAACATTATGACCGACCTCGCCAAAGTGACTTTTAATTCTCAACCAAAACCAGGAATCATCATGCCAGCAGTTTTGCTTGTTTTAGCCCTCGCCGCACCGCTCTCCCAAGCAGACCCTGAGTTCATTCAGTTGGACCCGATGAGATCAATGACGCAACCTTTTTCGGATGCCGTGGTCATCGGCGATCTGATGATTTTATCTGGTCAAGTCGGAACCGATGCATCAGACCAACTCGTCAAAGGTGGCCTCGTTGCTGAAACCCATCAAATTTTCGCGAATATGCGCGCTATCCTTAAAGCCCGAAACTTAGACCTATCCCATATTGTAAAGTGCACGGTTATGATGGATGACATCAGCCAATGGGGCGCGTTCAATCAGGTTTATCTGAGCTACTTTGATGGCCCAAAACCCGCCCGCTCAGCCTTTGGCGCCGATGGTCTAGCATTAGATGCGCGGCTTGAATTAGAGTGCTGGGCAAAGATTCCGAATGAACCCGATGGGACCGACCCCGCATCGTCGTGAGATCGACTGCTAAAGATCTTCGAGGCATTGTTTTAAGCTTGCCCCTGAACATAATCAGAGGCCGAGGCACGCTCAGGTGCAAATACCGAACCTCGACGCCAACGGCATCGATTACACAGAACAAGGGATCGCAAACACAAGCTTAATCGCGCAGGATCAATCCGCTGCCTCTGGGCACCCCCCAAATATTTGCAGGTACCTCAATGGATTTTACGAGCTACAGCAGTGACGATTTTTAACCCTTTCCGGCCTTTTTCCTCAAACAAGAACATAGCCCCTATGACCGCTGTGCTGTCAAATCAGATTAACCCAAGCGTCCGACCTGAAACCCGCACAACCCCTAATGATACAATCGAGTTACCGACCGGCCGCGGAGTTGGCCACACGATACAGGCCTCATCAAAAATGACCTGCCCTAAACTACCAGCGCTGACCCGCGCCGAAAGCAGCCGGTCTTCGCCGTGAAGACTTTTCAAACGGTGGCAATAGAGTCCAGAAAGCTTTTCAGGTTGGCGCTGCCGCTCATGGGCGCACAACTGGCACAAATGGGCATGGGGGTCACGGACACCATCATGGCCGGTCAGTACAGCGCGATCGATCTTGCTGGCGTTGCACTCGGCAGCAGTGTCCTATGGCCGGTCATGTTGTTGTTCATGGGTTGCATCCAAGCCGTGACACCGACGGTTTCGCAACTCAACGGCGCCAAGCGCTACCTTGAAATTGGCGAAGTCATTCGTCAGGGTCTCTGGATGGCCTTATTCGGCGGTCTTGCTGCCGCTTTAATGTTGAATCTGATCGGGCCGATCTACGAACTACTCGACGTCGAGGCGTCCTCAGCCAAAATTTCCATTGCCTATCTCAAAATGTGTTCGATGGGCATTCCCGCGCTGATGTGCTTTTTCGCGTTACGGTTTCTCGCTGACGGCATGGGCTATACCCGTCCCGCGCTGATAATAGCTGTTGCGGCCCTGCTATTAAAAATTCCACTCAATTACGCCTTAATCTACGGCGCCTTTGGCTTGCCGGAGATGGGCGGCGTTGGCTGCGGTGTCGCGCAAGCCATCATCATGTGGCTCCAACTCGTGTTGGTCATCTTTGTGGTAACCCGGCGCCGATTCAATAAAACCCAATGGCTTCGGCGCATTACTTGGCCCGACTGGCTCAGGATTAAAAACCTGTTGAGAGTTGGCCTACCCATTGGCGCCACGATTTTTGCAGAAATGGGCTTGTTTGCGTTCACCACACTTTTACTCGGACGTTACGGGCCAGAGGTGGTTGCCGCGCACAATATCTCCATGAACATTAATGCGGTGCTGTTTATGCCGCCGATGGCCTTGGGTATGGCAGCGACCATTCGTATTGGATATCGGATTGGCGAGGGTCAGGCTGTGGAGGCTCGATCAACCGCGGCAATTGCCATCTTCAGCAGTTTATTGCTTGCGGTCTCTGGCGCATTGCTCATTTATCTGTTTCGAGATCCGATGATCCAGCTGTACACCGAAGAAAACAATGTGGTGCAACTGGCCAGGCAACTGCTGATGTTCGTGGTGTTCTTTCTGATCTTTGACGCGACCCAATCGACCGCAATCGGCACCTTGAGAGGCTATAAGGACACGCAAGTTCCCATGAAAATCGCGCTGATAAGCTATTGGGTGATTGGCCTGCCCCTGGGTTGCACCCTCGGCTTTGGCTGGTTTGCGCCACCGCTTGAGGTATACGGATTCTGGATTGGCTTGGCGGCTGGGGTCGGCTGCGCGTCCATCTTATTGTGTTATCGCCTCTTTAGACTCAGCGGTGATCCGGTCTTAATCCGGTCGCTTGCGGCCGCCGCCGATCCAGAACCCAGGCCCTGATGCGTCTTACCAAGGCTCAAAATTCTTGAGCCACAACCGACCGCCGCGCCCAGGATACGGATTAAACGCGCTAAACCCAAGCAGACGTTTTACCCGATCTGATCGATTTTGAAGCGCCCGAGCCGAGTAGATTTGAGTGCTGGCCTCCTCTGGCGTCAACCAGCCCACAACAAAACTCAAATGCAGTGCCCAACGCCAACGATCTTCGGTACCGTTCTCACCGCCGCCGTGAATCACTTTGCCACTGTAAATTAAGGCATCCCCCGCCGCGAGTTCAGCGGGCATCGTTTCATCAGGCTGTCCAATGCGGTCGTAATCAAGCCACTGGTGACTGCCAGGAATCACCCGAGTCGCACCAACTGCCGCATCCACGTCTTCCAGCGCGAGGATCATACTGACCGTGAGTTCAGGACAATCGGGCCAACCGTGCTGCATCACGTTCGACCAGTTATCTCCATCTCTGTGCAACGTTTGAGCCGGCTCGCCAGGGCCGATAATCATCGCTTGGCAGGTGTTCATCCAATACTGCGGACCACTGTCTTTGAGCAGCGTGTCGGCAATACCCGATAAGACCTCATCTTCCAATAAATCAAAGAAGACCTCAGACAGCAGCCCAATCCCGGTGAAGCGCTTCGTATTCGCGCCATGGAACTTTTGCCAATAGCGCGGCCCACCCTGAGGGCCCGCCGCACGTTGCGCCGCCTCGGCACAAATACCGGCTCGCAATGCCTCGAGTCGAATGGGATCAAGCATGCCTTCAACGATCAAGGCACCATCTTTAGACAGCGCATCGATTAACCTTGAAAGGGCGGTGGACTTCGAGAATCGCTCCAAAACTCACTCCATCAACGAATTCATTGGCCTGATCATATCCTAGAAAATTGCACTATTGCGTCGACATTACGGCTGGTGCGATACAACCGGACAATGGCAAGTAGCGCAACAAATCCAACGCCACACCCTAGGCCAATCCAAAATCCGAGCACCCCCAGGTTCCAACCCAAAAGACCCCAGCCCAAAATAGTGCCGACCGGCAAGGCGATGAGCCAATATCCGATGATCGATATCATCATCGGGTACCGGGTGTCTTTATAACCTCGCAGGGCCCCAATCATGGTCGCTTGGGTGCAGTCGAAGAACTGATAAGCCGCAACAATGAGTAAAACTTCGGCCGTTAGCGCCAAAACAGCGGGGTCAGAGGTATAGATTCTTGGCAAGACCTCGCGACCCAAGACCAAAACCAAACTGGCCAAAAAGGCATAGGTCGCTGAAATCAAAACGCTTAATCGAGCGACTTTTGCCGCACGGGCGTAGTCCTTTGCACCAACGTGATACCCCACCCGAATACTCGCCGCGGATCCGAGCGCCATAGGAATCACGAAGACAAACCAATTGAGGTTGCCGCCAATAGTATTAGCCCCTATGGCCGCAATGCCAATTGAGCCCACCAGCAAACTCACCAAGGAGAAAACCGTCATTTCAAGAAACATCGTGATCCCTATGGGTAGCCCAACCTGCAAAATGCTTTTTATGGTTGCCAGTTTTGGTCTTAAAACCCGTTCAAATAACCCGGTGTTTCGCAGCCAGGGCCTGCGAATGACCAGCAACATGACGCCGAGTTCAAACCACATGGTGATCGCGGTGGCCCAACCACAGCCTTCTCCGCCCAGCTCGGGTGCACCGAACAGGCCATAAATCAACACATAGTTCAGGCCAGCATTAATTGGCAAGGTTGTGCCCGCGATCAACATGGGCAGCAAGGTCTGACCTAAACCCTCACAGGCGTAGCGAAGCGTGACGTACAACATCACTGCCGGGCAACCCCAAGATGCAGCTTTCAAATAGTCCATCGCAATCGCGACCGCCTCGGGCGCGACATCAAAGAGGATCAGTAACGGCTCGGATATTCGAACCAATAAAAACAAGATGACGCCAAAAAGCATCGCGATCCAGATGCCCTGTTGAATAAGGGCCCCTACCGCAAGCCGCCGCCCGCCACCAACGTGCTGGGACACCATCGGTGTGAGCGCCGTTTGCACCCCGGCAAACAACATAAAGAGTGGCCATAGAATGACGCCGCCAATCGCAACCCCGGCCAAATCGAGCGAGCTGTATTGTCCCGACATCGCCGTGTCGACGAATCCCATACCCATTATGAAAAACTGGGTTGCGATCATCGGTGCAGACAATCGTAGTAAGACGTTCAATTCGCTCTTCATAACTGCACTCTTACCAACCTGATCTGCCTAAATTGGCTCAATTAAAACTGCAGATACGCCCATCAGCGTCCGCACCTGGCGTTATCCTGGGCGATGATTCAGTTTCGACGCGCCGCTGTGTACAGCTAAACCGAAACAACAAAAACAGGCCCTTCAACGATTCCAAACCTGCTACATTATGGGCTACGTCTAATTCGGAGTCGAACATGTCCGGGCCACTCAGCGGCATCAAAATCGTCGATCTAACCACCGTCATCTCGGGTCCTTCCGCCACCATGCTGCTGGCTGATCAGGGCGCTGACCTTATTAAAGTCGAGTCGATTTCAGCGCCGGATCACGCCAGAGGCGCAGGTTTTGGTTCCGATCACTTTACGTCCGTTTTTTTAAACAACAACCGCAACAAAAAAGCCCTCGCCCTAGACCTCAAACATCCCAAAGGCAAAGCTGCGCTGCTCACGGTCTGCCAAGATGCAGACGTTGTCATTCAAAATTTCAGGCCTGGTGTCGTTGAGCGACTCGGTGTCGCAGAGGCAGATCTGCGCGAGGTCAACCCGGAGATTATTTACGTCTCAATTTCCGGATTCGGCGAAACAGGACCACTGGCCCACAAACCGGTTTACGACCCTATCATCCAAGCCGTCAGCGGCCTGGCCACCATTCAAGCCGGCTCGGACGAACTTAGGCCACGACTCGTTCGGACGATCTTGCCCGACAAACTCACCGGTGTTGTCACGGCCCAAGCGGTAACGAGCGCGTTGTTTCACAAACTCAAAACCGGTGAGGGTCAGCATGTTCGCGTGTCGATGCTCGATGCGGTTGTAAACTTTCTCTGGTCGTCCGACATGGGCAGTCAGACCTTCGTGGGGCAAACCGTCAGCCAACAACGGGCAGCGACCTTTATCGATCTTATCTACGAAACCAAAACCAGCTACATATCTGTCTCCGCCATGGCCAACAAACAGTGGTTGGCGTTGTGCACCGCCCTGGGGCACCCGGAGTGGCAGGATGACGAGCGGTTTAAAACACCCGCTTTACGAGATCAAAATGCGGATGCGCGATTAGAAATGACCCAGGCCGCGCTATTGGGCCGCAGCGCTGAGGACTGGCTGGAACGACTGGAGGCGGCTGGGGTACCCTGCGCGCCTGTCCTGACTCGAAACCAAATGGTTGATCACCCTCAGGTCCTGGCCAACGACCTGTTATTTATCAGCCAACATCCAGTGGCCGGTGCTATTCGTCAAGCCCGACCGGCAGCACGATTTTCCAAGACCCCGCTCGAAACCCGACTACCCGCACCGAAGCATGGCGAGCACACCCGTGAAATCTTGCTGGCTGCAGGCATGACCCATGACGAGGTCGCAGAACTGCTCGCTGCTGGCGCCATTCATGCCAGTGATTGAGTCACGGTTCTGAGCGCCGAGATGGTTGAATAAACCGAGCACGGGCTTATCTGTAAGCTCAGGGCTGTTTACAAGCTCAGGGCTGTTAACCCGCTCAGGGCTGTCCGCACTGAAACAAACCGACAAGCCGACTCATCGGCCGTGGAATACCGGTGGGCGCTTGGCCTTGAAGGCCGCACGGCCCTCTGCGCCGTCTTCCGAATCACGGACTTGCAGCAAGCGATCCCGCGCGAGCGCAGCCAGTTCCGCTGGCCCTTTAGGTAGCGTTTGATCGACAAAATTTTTGATCGTCTGGACCACCAGCGGCGCGCTTCGCTCGAGGATTCTCGCATATTCCAATGCAGCGGCAAGCTGCTGCCCAACCGGGACCACCCGGTTGACCATACCCACATCGAAGGCACGCTGCGCATCGAGATCCTGGCCCAGCAACATAAATTCCATCGCAATTTTATGCGGCACTCTCGACGCGCAACTGGCGATTAAACCACCGGTAAAACCAACCTGGGCCTCAGGATAACGAAACCGGGTATCACTCGCGGCAACGACCAAATCACACATCTGAACCAAGATGTAGGCGCCGCCAACACAAAATCCCTGAACCGCTGCGATGATCGGCTTGTCCAATTGCACGCCAACCGAGGGAACGCCCTGCCACATTTCCTTCGGCGCCTGCTTGATATCGGCCCCAACCGAGAAAGCGCGCTCGCCGGCCGCACACAAAATCGCGCATCGCGCTTGGTCATCCTCACGGTATCGAATCCAGGCCGCTCTTAAACCTTGGATCACGTTTTCATCCAGGGCATTCAGCTGATTCGGTCGGTTGATCCGAATGATTGCTGTCTGCTGATCCATTTCATAGGTCACAACCATGCTTGACTCCCGTTCATCAAAACCCTTTATCGCCCGCTTCGCCGCGACGACGTCAATCCAGCGTGCCCGTAGAAACGGTTGATAACACGGCAGATATCTGACCAACGGAGAAGCGCGCCAGAACCGACCCCATCGCGAAGACATCGCACGTCGTTTGATCTTAGACGCCGGGTCGATAATTTCAACACCGAGTGCGAGTCTAGTTCGCCGATCTAACGCGTCAGTCACCAGGTGTTTTATCGATTTAACCAAGCCTGAATCTCCCTTAAACTAGCGCAAGCCAATCGCCTCACGTTTAAGAGACCGGATCGATGACGCCCTCCTTGCCCGACAATCCACAATCAAAGCAACCCGAGATTGATCGCGTTTATGCAGAGCCAAAAGAGACCATATCGCCTTTTGTTTTCAATCATCAGGTCGCGCAGGTTTTCGATGACATGATTTCTCGTTCGGTGCCCGGCTATACGCTCTGCCATGAGGTCCTTGCGTTAATTACCCAACGTTATGCCCAAGCGGGCAGCCTTTTATTTGATCTGGGCTGTTCATCCGGCGCTTCAACCAAAGTGCTCGCCGATGCCGCGCCAACGACCTGTAAGATCATTGGCATCGACAACTCACAACCTATGATCGACCGCTGCCAAGTGACCCTGCACGACCTCATTGAACACGACCGCGTCGCACTCAGCTGCCAGGATATCAGCGATACCGACCTCGCTGGCGCCTCGATCGTCGTGCTTAATTACACGCTGCAGTTTCTGCCGCTGGCAATAAGAGATCAACTGATGGCTCGAATCTATCAATCCTTGTTGCCCGGCGGCATCGTTTTCGTTGCTGAAAAGATCACCAACCCGGAAATGGATCAGCAGCAAGCCATCAATGAGCTTCATCTGGATTTCAAACGGCGACAGGGTTATAGCGAACTTGAAATCGCGCAGAAGCGATCGGCGCTTGAAGCGGTTTTAGTACCAGAGACGGAACTCGCCCACCATCAGCGCTTAGCGCAATGCGGCTTTGAAATCCCCCAAACTCTGACGCGCGCGCTCAACTTCATCGCCTTTATGGGCCAAAAACCCCGATCAAACTCGAAGCGCAGCGCGCATCGGCCGGAACGCGACCGTCGGTGAGTGCGGGATGACGCTGGCCACCTTTGAACGTTTTTTCGACCTCACCCAGCACGAATTGCTTCGCGATGACCATGACTTTCTTAGAGCTCGGGTGCAAGAGCGACTCGCGCTCCGTCCCCACGGCCGAAGCGATGATTGGGACGAGATTCTGAAAGCACTTCCCCAAGCCGAAGCTGTCCACGCCGAACTCGCTCGACCCAGCGTTCGATTGAGCAGCCACAATACAGTCGACCGCCTGCTACTCGAACCGCTTCTCCAAGCTTTAAAACCCTGGCGCAAAGGTCCATTCAACCTGTTTGGACTCGATCTTGATACGGAATGGCGCTCAGATTGGAAGTGGGCTCGACTGCAAAACAAAATTCAACCGCTTGCCGGCAAGGCCGTTTTAGATATCGGCTGTGGCAATGGTTATTACCTGTATCGCATGCTGGGAGATGGCGCACGCCTGGCGCTCGGAATTGATCCGACCCGGCTATTTTGTTACCAATTTCAAGCGCTACAACAGCTGCAAGGCCCTAACAACGCCGCGATGCTGCCGCTCATTGATGAAGACTTACCCGCCAACCCTTTTTTCGATACGGTCTTCTCTATGGGCGTGCTCTATCATCGCCGAGACCCCATCGCGCATTTGAAGCGCTGCAAGCAAGCCCTTGCCAAGGATGGTGAATTGGTGCTGGAAACACTGATTATCAAAAGCGGCGCTGAGCCCGCACTCAAGCCACAGCCGCGCTATGCCAAAATGCGCAATGTCTGGGAGGTGCCGAGCCTTAATCGGTTAGTATCGCAACTCGAGCAGGCTGGCTTTGACCGCGTCAACGTTTTAGATGTCACGCAAACAAGCGTGATCGAGCAACGCCAAACCCCGTGGATGGCATTTCAATCTCTGGCGGATTTTCTCGACCCAAGCGACCCAAGTCGAACAATAGAGGGTTACCCTGCGCCCTTGCGAGCCATCGTCTCGGCCCGCCGACCCCACTAACGGTTAAGGCGCTAAGCGAAATCCATCAATTCGGTGAAGCCAGACGGGGCATGGGGTCCAATCACCAATTGCTCCAAAACACCTTGGCCCTGCAACACGCCTTTCGAGGTCGTCAGCACCGCATCACAAATTGCCTGCACATGAATATTGTCAGGACTCACAGCCAGCAAGTCATAGCGCTCGCGAATCACCGATAGGTCTCCGTGATACCCACCATGACGATGCGTTGGATGACCATAGCCCAAGCCCTTCATATAAAAATGCCATTTCGGCCGCAGTTCAATCTGGTAAGTCTCGCCAGCCCTCGACGTCATATGAATCCGCGCGCTTTTAGCAAACCGAGTACCGGGCTGATAGTCCTGCTCATAACCAAAGTGTTTCATTTTAACTTCAGGCTCACCCGGCGCCTTCGGAATCAACACCGCGTTTTCATTCCAAGCGTCCCCCGCAGCATCTTGGTTAACGAAATAATGAATGCTGAAATCTTTAAAATTCAGTGGCGCCCAAATCCAATAAAACTGGAAACCCGTCGCGGCAGGATTGGGTTGGGCGTCCGGTGCGCCGATATTCCGGATGCCCCAAGAGCGATCCCGAGTGCCTTGAAATGACGAGGATGAAATATCGACAACCTGACCCGCAACTTGTATCGACCCCGACCAAGTTCCGTTTTGCATCATTCTGGTCAAATCCATTCCGAGCTGCGCCCCCGTTCGACGAACGAATCTGGGTTCCTCATGGGGTGGGATAAAGGCGGTAAACACCAGATCACAAACGATGCCCGATTCAGCATCATCGCAACGAATACGCAGTTGCTCTAACGGCTTTTCAATTTCGAGCGCCAAGGGTCCAATTTGGGTGCTCAACCGCTCAAGTGACATGGTCTTCGACGCAATCACATTGTGCTGTTCACCATCAATCACGATCGAGAAAGCCCCATCCATCACATCGACATAAGGATACACCCCGAGCGCAAAAGCAAAGAAAACCGAGCCGTCGGCGTTATAACCATTGAAAAAATAGCGGTCGTAAAAGTTGCGATTGCCCCCGACGTAAGCGATCGGCTCTGGGGTTTGGTGCAGCGGATAATCATCGCCCTTGGTCAACATGGTGTGCTCCTTGGATGCTTGTGCCAACAGAGTGCATTGAAAAGACCAGCAGGTCAAAAGCCTTAGCAACCACCGACTTTGATTGATATGATTCAGGCTTTGCCACTGCGAGAACTCGCTTATGATCAGCCTGCTGGGTATCGCACTGTTTCCGCTTATTGCGTATCTGCTGTCAACGAATCGACAAGCCATTTCTGTCAGAACCGTACTCGGGGCTTTTGCGCTACAAGCAGGCCTTGGCGGCCTCATTCTCTATGTCCCGTTTGGTAAAGATTTACTGGCCGCACTCGCCGACAAAGTTGTGGCCTTACTTGGTTATTCAAAAGCTGGCATTGATTTCTTGTTTGGCAATCTAGCCGCTGAGGGCGCAGGATTCGTTTTTGCCATCAACGTTTTGCCCGTGATCATATTCTTCTCGTCCCTGATTGCTGTTTTGTACTACCTCAACATCATGCAATGGATGATCAAGCTGATTGGCGGGGCCCTACGCCGATTGCTTAAAACCAGCCACACCGAGTCTATGGCCTCAGCGGCTAATATTTTCATCGGCCAAACCGAGGCGCCACTCGTGGTTCGTCCGTATATCGCCTCGATGACAAAATCAGAGTTATTTGCCGTCATGGTTGGCGGGCTTGCCTCAATCGCAGGCTCGGTCATGGCAGGATACGCAGCCCTCGGTATTGAGATGAAGTACCTTTTAGCTGCAAGTTTTATGGCCGCACCGGGTGGCCTTATGATGGCGAAGATCATGGTGCCCGAAACCGATACACCGGCGGACCCCAGCGATGAGCTCGATGACGAGATGCATCACTACGTAAACATCTTTGACGCAGCTGCAAACGGCGCCATGACGGGACTGCAAATGGCCATGGCGGTTGGCGCCATGCTGCTGGCCTTCATCGCTCTGATTGCCGCCCTCAACGGCTTGCTGGGATGGACGGCCGCAGCAATCGGATTTGAAGCCGTGACCATTGAATTAATTTTAGGCTACCTGTTCCAACCCATCGCATTCTTGCTGGGCGTGCCTTGGGCTGAGGCCAATATTGCAGGCGGCTTGATTGGACAGAAGCTCGTTCTGAATGAGTTTGTCGCCTACATCGCCTACCTAGATATTGCCGGTGCTTTGTCGCCGATCACCCAAGCCATCGTGGTATTCGCGCTTTGCGGCTTTGCCAATTTCTCATCCATTGCCATATTACTCGGCGGTCTCGGCGCGCTCGCGCCAACCCGACGCGATGATATTTCTCGCCTAGGTCTTCGAGCCTTGCTCACTGCCACCTTGGCGAACTTAATGAGTGCCGCACTCGCAGGTTTCTTCCTTTCATTTCAGTAAGTCTCGATTGTTATGCCAAAACGCACCCTACCCACGATATCGATGCTCTCAGAAGATAGCGATCAAGCCTTTGTTCGTTCTCTTCACGACTATGGATTCGCCGCACTGACCGATCACCCTTTAGATATGACCCGGGTCCACCAAATCTATTCTGACTGGCAAGCGTTTTTTAACAGCCACGATAAATTCCAATTTCAATTTAACAAAGACACGCAAGACGGCTACTTCGGTTTAGCCGATGCGGAATCCGCTAAAGGCAGTGACGTACAAGACTTTAAGGAGTATTTTCATTTTTACCCCTCTGGCCGATGCCCAAGTGGCTTACGCGCCGATTTACTGACCCACTATTACGAAACCGAAGACTTCGCGAAGACCTTACTGACCTGGGTTGAACGCCATTCCCCAACAGACGTTTGCAACGGCTACCTCGAACCCTTGTCGAGCATGATCGATGCCAGTCAATCTAGCCTGCTGCGGATTCTGCATTATCCTGCTGTCCGCGCCGGCGTTGATCAGCCCCGTGCAAGCGCTCACGAGGACATCAATTTATTGACGATTTTGCCTGCATCGAACGGGCCTGGCCTTGAGATTCTTGCGAAGAATGGAGAGTGGCTTCGAATCGAAGATCGCGATGATCAAGTTCTGGTCAACACAGGCGATATGCTGGCGGAGGCGTCGAGAGGCTACTTCCCATCCACAACGCATCGTGTGGCCTCAGAAGATTCCAACCTTGCCGCTGATAGTCGGATGTCGATGCCGTTATTTTTACACCCTCGTCCCGACGTACAACTGTCTGACCGCTATAAAGCTGGGGATTATCTGCACGAGCGCTTGCTGGAGCTCGGGGTGATCGACGCCTAACCCCCTAGTGGCCCCTTTTGATCGCCCATTCAACCACAGCTTCGGGGAACATCGGTCTGGCAATGTAATAACCTTGGATGAGATCAACGCCGAGAGACCGACAGAGCGTTAAATCTGCCTCATCCTCAACGCCTTCTGCGACAGAACCAATCCCGAGCCGCCGAGCCAAATCAACACTCGATTCAAAGATCGCTTTTGCGGAGGGCTTCGCATGCGCGCCATTCACAAACGCCCGATCAATTTTGAGTTCTGTAAAGGGAAACCGCCTGAGCTGCTCCATCGACGAAAACCCTGTGCCAAAGTCATCAATCGAGATACCACAGCCCTTTAACCGCATGCGCGTAAGCGACGACATAACGCGAGAGACATCCTCTGGCAACTTACTTTCTGTGACTTCCAAGATCACCAGCTCTGGGGGTGCTCCCGAGGCTGTCAGCGCATCATCAAGCACCTTTACGATGCTGGACTCGGTCAAATCACTTACGGAAAAGTTGCACGACAGCTTCCAGCGATAACCCTGTTGACACCACTGGCTAAGTTGCTCCATAGCCCTTGTAAAAATAGCCTGCGTGAGCTCAAACATCAGGCCAGAGCGCTCCGCAACCGGCACCACAGCACCGGGCCCGAGCAGTGTTCCGTCGGGTGTTTCCCAACGCAACAGCGCCTCAACGCCCACCATATCGAGAGACACAGCATCCACTTTGGGCTGATAAACCAACCGAATGGCGCCTGCAACGAGACCATCGCGAATTTCGCCTTCGGATAATTCAGATGGCGCAAACGATTTTGCTTCGGGCGCCGTCTTCAACTCAACGCGATCTAACAAAGCTTCGATTTTTGATCGATCGATTGGCTTGGAAATCGACCCGATTACGCGTATTCCAAGATCTCTCGCAAGGTCTTCAGCAACCTCCAACAATCGAAGGTCCTCACCACTGAAAAAAATCAATGCAGGATTCAACGCATGATCGGCAAGAACATTCAGAAACTCGATGCCATCCATGCCTGGCATATTCAGGTCAAGAATGAGCAGATCCCACCCTTCAGCAAGTTGTAATTCGGCCGCATGGCCGTCTGCCGCTGACGCGACCTGCGTCACCCCAAGGAGATTGAGCACCTTCGTTACAATCGTCCGCTGAAACGAATCGTCATCAACAATCAAAATTTTAAGTGCTTTCCATTGATTCGACATTGCTTGAGTCTTCCTTGGTGATCAACGCAGTTAGGTGACATCATCCGTCTTAAAGCCCGACACCGCATCGCGCGCATCAGATCCCGAGCCATCGGAGCACACCCTCCATCACAGATTGGTCCTGACTCCGTTCTAAGTCAAATTGAATCGGAATATCACAGGCGTTTACCGCTCGTTGAAATCAGGCTCTGACCACTGATTCAAAACAGATTTGCCGCCACGCAATCTCACGCAAACGCGGCCTGCGAGACAGACGCATCTAAGCCGTCTTGGTCGCACGGCTTTTAGGTTACGATCGAAAATCGCAATCAACGGAATCGGAACAGCTTGTGATGGGCCGATCCAAACCGTCACACGCCGTCTGCCTCTCCCATGCTAAACAGGCGCTTGCTCAGAATCATCTGATGCCTGCCGCAGTCCAAGCAAGCGTTGGGTCACCGTGCCAGCAACCATCGACCCATTGACGTTGAGTGCCGTTCTCGCCATATCAATCAAAGGCTCAATTGAAATCAACAGCGCGACCAAGGTAATGGGTAGCCCCATCGCGGGTAACACAACCAAAGCAGCAAAAGTTGCACCCCCGCCAACCCCGGCGATCCCAAAGGAACTCACGGTTGTGATCAAAATCAAGGGCACTAAAAACGACAAGCTCATGGGGTCGATCCCAACGGTTGGCGCAATCATCACCGCCAACATTGCGGGATAAATCCCTGCACAGCCATTTTGACCAATGCTGGCACCAAACGTTGCAGACAGATTTGCGATCGATGGATCGTTTCCTAAGGCTTTGGTTTGAACCTCAACATTCAAAGGAATTGTTGCCGCCGACGATCGAGATGAGAATGCAAAGGTCAGCGCAGGCCAGACCTTGCTGTAAAACACTTTCGGACTCAAACCAACGCCCAGAAGAATGAGGCCATGGACGACGAACATCAAGAAGATGGCGGTGTAAGACGCAAGAATGAAGTTAAACAAGTTCAGTATGTCGTCACCATCCGCTGAAGCCGACACTTTGATCATTAAGGCTAAGACGCCGTAGGGCGTTAATTGGATCACCAAGCGTACCAGCGCCATAACCCATTCCTGAATGACCGTAATGGCGCTCAGGACCTGCGCGCCAAGCGCTGCATGCTGTGCACGCAGCTGGAGCCCTGCCACGCCCAATAAAATCCCAAACAAAGCAACCGCTATGATCGAAGTTGGTCTGGCGCCTGTTAAATCTAAAAAAATATTGGTCGGCAGAAAACTCAGCAACAGGTCGGGCAACGCCCAGTCCCGCATTTCAATCTGGCGACTGAGTAAAATGTCAGCCCGAGCGAGTTCGCGCTCGCCTTCAATCAGCCCTTCTGCGGTTAACCCAAAACTCACCGCAATAAAGGCCCCGATCAACGCAGCAATGGCCGTGGTCCCCAGCAAGACCAGCAGAACCAATCCGCCGATGCGTCCCAAAGCTGAGATCGCGTCCAGTTTAATCACCGCCGCAATCATCGAAACCAGAATCAGCGGCATGATGATCATTTTCAGCAGACTGACATAACCAACACCGACCAAGCGCGTCCAGTTTAAGAACGCCTCGAGCGATTCACCCAAGACCGCTGAGTTGAAGTTCAACAGCAAACCAAAGATTGCCCCGCCCAACAGCCCATAAAGCACTCGCATCGACAGCGACAAGCCGCGTTGACCGAGCCGATACAGTCCAAAACACAAACCGATCAATACGCTGAGCAATATCAAGGTCATCATGGCATATACCTTTTAGGTCGAGTCGCCCAACGTTTATCTGGGGCCCAGCTCCAATCTTTTTGAGTTGAGCTTGCAGCGCGCAGTGCGATCTAACCGATCAAAAATCCCCGACGATGTGCGAGCTCAGATCACGCAGGACCCGACCGACGGAACAACGATCGATGGATCCCGCCCGAATTGTTAAGCCCCTATCGCGTTGAGAATCGCATTTAAAGTACCACTGGGCCGCATCGCTTTGTCCGCCAGTTCAGCAACGGGCTGATAATAACCGCCAACATCTTGCGGTAAACCTTGCGCTGATAGCAATTCATCCACGATCACGGATTCGTTGTCTCTGAGGGTTGTTGCCACTTTGGTGAAAGTTTCTCTTAGGTGCTCATCTTTCTCCTGACGCGCCGCTGCCTCAGCCCAATACAGCGCCAGGTAAAAGTGACTGCCCCGGTTATCTATTTCATGAACCTTGCGGGAGGGTGATTTGTTCTCTTCAAGAAACATTGCCACAGCATCGTTGAGCGTTTCCGCCAAGACGCGCGCCCGATGATTGTCAAACGTTAAAGCAAGGTGCTCAAGCGACGCGCCAAGGGCTAGAAACTCGCCTAAAGAATCCCAGCGCAAATGCCCTTCTTTTTCGAACTGCTGGACATGCTTCGGCGCAGAGCCACCGGCGCCCGTTTCAAACAGTCCGCCTTCATTAATTAAAGGCACAATTGAAAGCATCTTGGCGCTGGTTCCCAGTTCTAGAATCGGGAACAAATCGGTTAAGTAGTCTCGAAGCACATTACCGGTCACCGAGATCGTGTTTTCACCCGCACGAATGCGTGCCAGGGCATGCCGAGTCGCGGCGGCAGGTGCCATAATCTGCCAATCAATCGTCGTCACATCGTACTGCGCGAGCTCCTGATGAACCTTCGCGATCAATACCGCATCATGCGCTCGGTTCTCATCCAACCAAAACACGATGGGCCAGTTCGTTGCACGAGCGCGAGCGACCGCTAGCTTCACCCAGTCCTGGATCGCAGTATTTTTGACCCGGCACATCCGCCAAATGTCACCCGTCTCAACAGCGTGACTGAGCAGGACTTGGCCTGCCGCGTCTACAACCTGAATCTCACCGGCTCCGGGCGCCTCAAAGGTTGTGTCATGCGAGCCATATTCCTCGGCTTTTTGAGCCATCAAGCCAACGTTGGGGACAGAACCCATCTTGGTGGGATCAAACGCGCCGTTCGCCTGGCAGTCTTTGATTGTTTCAGCATAAACCCCGGCATAACAGCGATCTGGAATGACCGCCATCATGTCGTGTAGTTCACCGTCTGGCGCCCACATCTTGCCAGACTCTCGTATGGCTGCCGGCATGGACGCATCAATAATAATATCGCTCGGGACATGCAGATTGGTAATGCCTCGATCTGAATCCACCATGGCCTGCGCCGTACCTTCGGTTAAATAGGCATCAAGGGCCGCCTTAATCTCATCGCGCTGATCTATTGGTAATTGCTCGATCTTTTCGTAGGCATCACCGATGCCGTTATTCGGGTCAACGCTTAAGGCCTCGAAAACAGACCCATACTGCTCGAAGACCTCGCGATAGTAGGCTTTCACTGCGTGACCAAACATAATCGGGTCTGAAACTTTCATCATTGTCGCTTTAAGGTGTAACGACCAAAGCACGCCTTGATCCTTGGCCGCCTTAATGGTTGCTTCCAGAAACTTAACAAGCGCTGCCTTGCCCATCACAGCCGCATCGACCACTTCACCCTCACTGACGGCAACACCTTCTGCTAAGGACACCACATCGCCCGAATTCGATTTGAAGTGCACCGCGAGCTGATCCGCCTGCGTCATTTCGACTGAACGCTCCGAACCGTAGAAATCCCCTGATTGCATGTGAGCAACCGATGTCTTCGAATCCGCTGCCCAAACCCCCATGCGGTGTGGATGTTTCTGGGCATAATCTTTAACCGCTTTGGCTGCGCGGCGATCGGAGTTGCCTTCTCGCAGCACAGGGTTTACCGCGCTGCCTTTTACCCGATCGTAGCGCAACTTATTTTCGCGCTCCTCGTCTGTTTTCGGTTCCTCAACATAGTCTGGCAGACCGTAGCCTTTAGCCCTTAACTCGGCAATGGCAGCTTGCATCTGTGGATTGGAGGCAGAAATGTTGGGTAATTTAATGATGTTGGCATCGCGTCTTTGGGTCAATTCGCCCAGGGCGGCCAAATGATCTGGGATTCGTTGCGCATCGGTTAGATATTCGGGGAAAGCCGAAATAATACGACCTGCCAACGAGATGTCGAGCATTTCGACCTCGACGCCGGCGGTATCGGTAAAGGCTTTGATAATGGGGAGCAAAGAATAGGTTGCTAATCTTGGTGCTTCGTCGGTTTCGGTATAAATAATCTTTGGGATATCTGTCATTTAATCATCGCTTTTTGTTGTGTTGTGGTGTCTTTTGAACACTCAAATCGAGTTCTCCCCTGATCTGGGGCCCCTGATTATAGAGCAAACACACACAATTAGCATTTGGCGCCAATTCGCCTTGCGACGAGGGGGATGCGATCACAAATTTGACGTAATGCGACGCCGAATGACATCACCGCAAGCCGTTCGAATCCGCTATGCTGGCCTGCAAAGCCTGGCCTGCAGGCCGCAACACAGGGAGCTGATAATGAACCAGGTCAATGCGCAACGCCTGCTGAAACCCCACCGTAAAGTGGGTGCAACGCAATCGGTTCAACTAACCGCCGTAATCTTCAGCATTTTAGTCAGCGCAGTCTCGTCAAATACCTTTGCTGCGCAGGACCCTCACGCGCTTGCAACGCAGTACAGCCAATACCTGACCTGCGCCGTCTATCACCGAATGGTGGCCGGCAGTTTTAAGCGCCAAGGCAATGGCATCTTGGCCGCGCCAGCCCTGGATCAAATGAATCTGATGATCACACGCACAAAGGCACTTGGTGCGGCATTGGGCAATACCGAGGCTGATTATTTGAGCGATTGGTCGGATACCCTAGGTGTCATGACGGATCAAATGAATCGCAACTATGACAATATTCGTCAACTGAAAACGCGCTACCAAAATCGCTGCAAAGCGCTCAATGACTGACAACGCGCAAAGCCGACCCGCGTATCACAACGCTTATCGATCGGTTTAAAAGTCTGGCGCCGCCTCGAGAATAAGGTCTAGGTTTGTTGCGGGATGTGAAAACGTCAGGCTCTGAGCATGCAGCATTAACCGCGACCCCGACGCACGCACCGACGCCGGTGCATACAAATCACATCCCACGATGGGCAGCCCGATCAAGGCAAGGTGCAATCGAAGCTGATGACGAACGCCTGTTACAGGCATCAAAGCAAGTCTCGTCTGCGATACGGTTGTCGTTAGAACCCGATACCGCGTCAATGCCCGCTTTCCCTTCCGCCAATCAACCCGCTGCCGGGGGCGGCGCAACCGGTCAGGCCCAAGCGGAAAATTGATTTCGCCGATTTCCGCCGAGGGCGCACCCGCAACCTGCGCAACATATCGCTTTTCGATTTGACGCTCACGAAACACTTGGTTGAGCCCAGAAATTGCCTGTTTAGAACAGCCGAACACCACCAAGCCTGAAGTGTCGAGGTCTAATCGATGGACCGCCTCGGCTTCAGATCGGATCGCGCGCGCCGCACTGAGCAAACTACGCTTATCGAAACGTCCGGGCGTTGTGAGCAGCCCTGCCGGCTTATTCAAGACCAGCAAGTGCTCATCTTGAAAAATGATCCAATCCTTCATATCACCCCATCGCGATCGTTTCTCACCTTGAGCTTGGGTATCATACCCGGTAAGCGAAAAGAGAATCGGTCTTATGTCTCAGGATATCGAGCACCTCGGCGAGGTCATTACTGCTGCTGTTCCCGCGCTCCTTACCGCCCTTGAGGGGATGGACGCCGCGCAACAGGGTTATCATCCAGCCCGACCAGCGGCAACAATCAATTTCATTGCACCGTTTACCGAATCGCTCAATCAAGCGCACGCTTTGCTGGCACCGCTGACGTTTCCTGAGCCGGTTGCGAAGTTTGGCAATCACCTCAAGACGAGCTTTCTGTATGCCACCCGAACCTGTGAAAACCTTAACGCCGCGGCCGATGACTCGATGGCCTTCCTGCGGGCAAGCAGAACCTTCAGCAAAGCGCTGGATCAACTCTTTCCGCTAGCAACCCTTTTGAATCCAATTCACCAGTTTTTTCTAGAGACGCCGCTGCGCACCAGCGCCAGCGTACCCGAGCACTTTTTGTCTGAAGCGAGCCATTGCCCGATCATCCACATCGAAAACGCTTATGATCAACGGGGCGGCGCGTCGGTCTATATTCCGCACTGGGTAGACCCAAATGCTTTAACGCCGGTCGTCATCGCGCTTCATGGTGGGGCCGGCCATGGCCGGGACATGCTGTGGAGCTGGTTACGCGAAGCGCGTAGTCGAGGCTTTGTCCTGATTGCACCGACTTCAAGCCAGGATACCTGGCAGCTCAACCAACCCGAGCAGGAACTACCGGCGCTGTTGGCGCTGTTGCAGTTTGTGAAAGATCAGATCCAAATTGATCCGACGAAAATCCTGCTCTCCGGCTTATCTGACGGCGCGACACTGACGTTACAGTTGGGCTTACAGCCTGGCACCCCCTTTACGCACTTAGCACCTTTCTCAGGCACCCTCGACCCTGCCCTCGTGAATCCTGCGCTTGGACTTTTGCACCAAGACAAGCCCATCTACCTGGTACACGGCAGCGACGATTGGATGTTCCCAGTGGCGATTGGTCAAATGACGGCGGAAGTACTGGGCGCTCGCAATCCGAATCTCATTTATAATGAGATTGAAGGTTTGGGCCACACATTTGCCCGAACAGCATTAAAGCAATTATTGCCCTGGTTTTCAGCGGCATGCGCACTGGAGCAATAACCTATGGCGAATCGACTCATACTCTGCGTCTTGCTGCTCATTATCAGCCCTTGGCTGCTCGGCAAAGAACTGGTTGTACTCCACACGAACGATTTCCACGGCCACATTCAGCAAGAAGGCAAGTACGCTGGCGCGGCAAAAATTGCGGCCTTTGTGAAAGAAATCAAAGCCCAGCATCCTGCAGTCTTGTTCTTGGACGCTGGCGACGCCATCTCTGGCACCCCCGTCTCCAGCATGTTCGAAGGCGAGCCGATATTCGATGTGATGAATTCGATGGACTACGACGTCGGCCTGATTGGCAACCACGAATTTGATCATGGTTATAAAAAGATTGAGCGCTTTCGCGCCATCGCCAATCACCCTTTGTTAACCGCCAACGCTTTTGGTCCAGACGGCGAACTATTAGGAGACGCCCCCTATTTACTACTGAACCTCAACGGGATCCGAGTAGGCATCATCGGATTGATTACCGAGACTGCCCCCACCTTGTTTTCACCGACTGGCAACGAAGGATTAACCTTTTTAAATCCGGCTGATCAACTTTCCGAACTGGTACCGATGCTGAGGCCCAAAACCGATGTTTTAATTTTACTGTCGCACATTGGCCACGACGCGGAACGCCTGCTGGCCGAGGAATTTCAGGATCTTGACCTCATTATTGGTGGGCATTCGCATACTTTGGTGCAACATCCGGCACGCGTTGGAAAAACCCTTGTCGCCCAAGCCAACCATTACGGCAGTCATCTCGGGCTGATAAAGATCACGTTACCCGACACAGGGCAGCGGGCGCCTCTGGTTATCCAAGGCGACTTGATTGCCGCGAATGAACTCCCCGATGGCGATCCCGCGACCCAAGCACTGGTCTCATCCTATGAGGCCAAGGTTGAAGATCAAGTCGATATCAAGATCGCATTCCTTCGCAAAAACTACAGCAAAACAGAGCTCCAGCCGATTCTTGAAAACATCCTGGCCGAGGCGATCGGAGCCGATCTAGGCTACTACAATCGGACCGGGATTCGCGATGTTCTCTCAGCGGGTGAGGTCACGGCTAGGATGATTTGGAACCTCGAGCCCTTTGGTAATACCCTGGTCAAGCTCACGCTCACTGGCGCTGACTTGTTGATTTTACTCAGCCAGGAGCCCTCCCTGCATCACGCGGTCGATGCAATCGATCCAGAACGACGTTATCAGCTGGCGACCAATTCGTTTATCGCGGCCCACGCGACCCTGGCCTTTGGCGATACCATCACCGCGGTTGATACGGGCATTTTAGTCCGCGATATTTTGATCCAGCAGATCAAAGCCAACGGCCTCAAATAACGCCCTGCCCGGATCTATTCGCCTTTAAAGAATTCGCGAACCTCACCCACAAAGCGGTCGAGTTGATCATGCTGTACCCAATGACCGGCATGATCAAAGCAGACGGAGCGAGCATTGTTAAAGTGTTCCGCCGGATCACCCGGTTGATGTCGACCAAACTCACTTTCACTGCCGCTGATGAGCAACAAAGGCGCATTGATTCTCGACCAGAGTTGCTGCGTCTGCGCAAGCGTCAAATCAAATGGCGCCATGACATGGGTTTGGTTATCAAACTTCCAAGAATAGGTGCCATCTTCATTTTGGTTACTGCCATGCACCGTCAGGTGGCGCGCTTGCGCTTCGCTCAGGTGCTTGTTTTCCGTGCGCATCCGCTCGAAGGCTTCTTCTAAGGTGGCATACCGCCGCGGCGTTCGACCCGCGCTGCCCCGCGTACTGTCAACGAAGGACTGAATGCGCTCGTGCACTGGCACTTCCTGATACAACCAACTTGGCCCACCGGTGCCTTCGATCACCACCATTTTTTCAACATTTTCAGGATAGGTCCCGGCATACCGAAGCGCCACACTACCGCCCAAGCTGTGCGCGACAATCTTCAGCGGCGCTAAATTCTGCTGATGGATGAGTTGAGCCAGGTCATACAAATAGCCGGTATGGCTATAGTTACCGCCTTTTATGTGTTCTGAGTCGCCATGACCCCGAAAATCGGGCGCCAAAATATGGTACTCATCTCGTAGCTCTTGGGCGACCCAATCCCAGTTGTGACAGTGATCCCGATTGCCGTGAACCAGCAGTAAGGGCGGCGCCTCAGGGTTCCCCCAGTCCAAATAATGGAGCCGCAAACCCTGCGAGAAATAGGAGTGCGATGTCGGGGACGCTCTCAAACTAGACATGTAAACATCCTTTCGCCAAAACCCGGGCAATTCAAAACCGATTAAAAAAATACCACGGCGCAGCCCGTGAATCCGGAGGCCACTGAGATCAAGCTTGTTGTTGGCGCAGTCAGTCTGGCAGGCTGAGCACGCGCTTTGCGATGATATTGAGCTGCACTTCCGAGGTGCCGCCTTCTATCGAATTCGCCTTGGTTCTGAGCCAAGCCCGGGTGCTATCAAGCTCCTCGGCATCAAAGCCTGGGCCTTCCCATCCCAGCATTTGCGACCCCATCGCCTTGAGCAACAACTCGGAGCGCTTCATATTTTGCTCGGTGCCATAAAGCTTGAACATAGAGGACACAAAACTCGGCGCCTTGGTTGACTTTGACTCTTCCAAGGTTCGCCGCACGGTCAAACCAAAGGCTCGATCATTCATCGCATGCTGAGTAATCTCTTGACGCAACGTGATATCAGCGAGCTTGCCCTTGGACTCTCCCAGATAAGACTTCGCAATGTCTGCGATCTTGGGCCGAGTGCTTGCGCCATCCCCACCCCCGATCATGGTCCGCTCGTATTGCAGTAAGCGTTTTGCAACGGTCCAACCCTCATTAACCCGCCCCACAACATTCTTTTTCAGAGCTCTTGCATCCTCAAAAAAGGTTTCACAAAAAGGGGACAATCCACTAATCAACTTTATGGGTTTGACGGTCACGCCAGCTTGCGCCATATCAAACAAAATAAAGGTAATCCCATTGTGCTTTGGCGCATTGGGATCTGTTCGAACCAAACAAAAAATCCAATCCGCTTTGTCCGCCCCGGAAGTCCAAATTTTCTGACCATTAATCACATATTCATCACCATCAGACACAGCGCGAGTCTGCAGGCTGGCGAGGTCTGAACCCGAACCAGGCTCACTATAGCCCTGGCACCACCAGATTTCGCCCGATGCGATCTTAGGCAAATGCTCGCGCTTCTGCTCATCGGTACCAAATTCAACTAAAGCAGGCCCGATCATGGAAAGGCCCATACCAACCAGCGGTGGTCTTGCTTTAATCCGCGCCATCTCTTGACGCAGTATTTGCGCTTCATCAACATTTAAGCCCCCGCCGCCGTATTCGGTTGGCCAGGTTGGGGCGGTAAACCCCCTGCTCGCACACGCGGCCATCCAATCTTTGGTTTCAGGGTTTTTATATTGCGCCCGTCGACCGCCGCCAGGATATTCATCGGCCGCCATTGGGGTTCTCATGCTCGCTGGACAGTTCGCTTCCAACCAACTTCTTGTTTCTGCTCTAAACGTCTCTAAGCTCATTGCCACTCCTACACTTTCTGCTTCATTCGAATTAAGGTTTTTTATCTTCTGCCTTGTTTTTTAACAATCTCGTTTTTTAACAATCTCGTTTTTTAACATCTCGTTTTTCACCATATCGTCTTCTAATTGTCTGGCTCGGTAACCATCTTGATTTAAACGCACTTGCGATCACGATTTTTTGTATTCGTCTTGATATCATCCTAGAACTTCATCTTGATCTCTTCATCTTGATCTCTTCATCTTGATAGCTTCAACGGCGCATTTGCGCGCTCATCGCAACCTTTGGCGGCGCATCCCAGCTTGGAGGACGACTCACCCTTGGCCGAGTCTGCCTTAGTATCATTCAGTCAACGTGAGCTTTCAACGGCTTCCGGGCGGCAATCGCAACCATCTAGCACCGACCATTCACCAAAGTAATAAGAAGCCAACGTCCGGACCATTGGCTTGCGCTGACCGTCAGTCAGTTTAGCGAGGATGCTTTGGCGTCATTAAGATGGACGTCACCTCGCCCACCGAGCCCAAGCGAAACACCGGCCCCCAAGTGCCGGTGCCCTGCGACACATAGTGCCAGCAGGCCCCAGTTTGATAGAGACCTTTAATTTTTGGAAACACCCGACGAACCAATAAATTAAAAGGCATGATCTGACCATTATGGGTGTGTCCGCTTAACGTGAGCTGCATCCCCGCATCGGCAGCCGCCGCCAAACCAGCGGGTCGATGGTAGAGCAGCAGATTCAAATCTGTATCCTTAACCGTAAGCGTCGGAAGCACCTGCGCCAATTGTTTGTCGCTGTCGGCATCCTCAACGCCATGAATCATAACGTCGCTGCGTAATCGAGCACTTTGATTGCGCAACACCATGACGCCAACCCCTTGAAGGCGGACGATAATGTCTTCTAGATCCTCATATCGCTCATGGTTGCCTGTGACAAAAAAGATCGGCATTTCAAGCTCAGCCAAAGGCGCAAGCGCATCCGGGGTAACCCCGGTTTGATCGATAAAATCGCCAGTAATGCACAACGCATCGGGCCGGAGTTGCGCAACGGTTCGCACAACCTGCTTCAAGAAATTAGGGCTCCGCGATCCGATATGGACATCGGTGATTTGGACAAGGTGCAGATCGTTCCTCAGCCGATCATCCACAAGTTTTAGCGGCTGCACGGTCGGCCGCGAGCCTCGGTACAGACCATAGAACAAGGCAACCAGCAGGATCAAAAGGATGCAAAGGGCCAAGTCATAGGGCATGGCCAATTCAAAATACAGCACGATCTCCGCTGGAAGCACTAACCCTAAAACGAGCGGGCTCAGGGCCAGAAAGAGCTCAAGGGTCTGTTTTAACAACCGTGCGGCCGGGTGCGTGACCTGTCGCAACGGCCATCGACAGATCAATTGACTACACAAGATGAGCGCCGCAAGCAGCAGCCAAATCGGGTCTTCAAGCCCAAGCCACTGACCCAAGCGGACAAACGGGTAGCCTAGAAATACCCCGTGCAAGATCAGCGCAAAGACAACCACGCGCCCAATGACCCACCACCGGGGCCGACTCACCTAAGCGCCCTAGATGGGCCTGCCCTGAGCAAACCGCCTGACCTGACGCATCCGTTCTCAGCCATTAAGCCTGACGCCACCAAAGCACACCTGCATCATCCGGCTCTGAAACCAACATGCGACGCTCTCGAGCACAGTGCAAGTGCGCGATGGCCTCACCCGTTGCCGGAAAAAAGCTCATGTCGGTAATGGTACTTTTAAAAATAGCGGGGAACACGTCCACAGCCCGTTTCGGCGTCTGGCACAAGTCATAGAGATTCTCGAGCGCTACTTCATGCCAATCGACCAACGCCGTTAAACGCTCATGAACCCCCTCAAAAAGCTCCTGGTGTGCGGGTAAAACCATCAGATTCGGGGGCAGAACTTCTCTAAAATGAATGCAGGATTGGATCCATTCCCGAAGGGGATTGGCATCCGGCTCTGAAGGCTGCACGCTTACATTCGGCGTGATTCTCGGTAGGATTTGATCGCCCGCAATCAACAGTTTTAACTCAGGACAATACAAGCAAACATGCTCAGGCGCATGCCCCTTGCCAATCAGCGCGCGCCATTCCCGGCCATTGATATCGATATACTGACCATCCTGTATTCGCTGGTAGCCGGCTGGCAAGGCCGAAATACTGGCCCCAAATTGGCCAAACCGTTCCCGATAACGATTGAGACGGCGCTCATCAAAGCCAGCGCGCTGATAAAATCGGATCGCATCCTCCGGGACGTCTTTAGGTTGATCAAACGCCATCACCTTGCACATGTAAAAGTCGCTCCGACTCATCCATAAAGGACAATCAAACTTTTGAGCCAGCCACCCCGCATTACCCGTATGGTCCGTGTGTAAATGCGTGGCGATCACCCGTGTGATCGGTTGCCCGCCTAACACTTCAACAAACAAGGCCTCCCAGACTGCCTTCACCGCATCGGTATGGATGCCAGTATCTACGACCGTCCAGCCATCGTAATCCTTTAGCAGCCAGACATTAATGTGATTCAACCGTCCCCAAAGCGGCAGTCGCGCCCAAAATACCCCATCGGCGACCTGGGTTACCTTACCCGGCTCTGGTGCTTCATCCTGAAATCGATACACTAGCGGGTCAAATCCCCGGCGGGATTTTTCATTTCTACTCATTGTTACCTCACTCACCTTGTCCGCAACCGGACGTAAAACGATCTAAAACCGCAACGCTGCGCAATCGGCGCGCGCCAAGCTTTGGGTGATATTTAGATTGCTCGATGGAACAGATCCACATTTTCCGATTGGTTACACTATACTTCCGGCGTTTAAATCTCGGCAGCCCCAACGGCACATGAATCATAACACTGACCATCAAGAAGCAAACAACACGATGGATGACCAAGCGTTAACCTACGCGCGCCGCGTCTTGTTAACAAGTCTTGTTATTGTTGGTATGGGGTTTTCGGTCTTATTTCCGCTGCTTGCGCCGATTGGTCGAGAAATGGGGCTGAGTGAATTCCAGATCACCAGCATTATCGGCGCGTCGTCCCTGGCCGTCTTTTTGGCATCCCCCATTTGGGGACGCTTCAGTGACTCTTTTGGCCGAAAGCCCGTGATGCTGATTGGTTTGTTCGGCTTCAGCGCCGGCACCATTTTATTTAATTCCGTTCTTAATTTGGGCTTAACCGGCGCCTTAACCGGTACCGCGCTGTTCGCCGCGCTCATTGTGGCCCGATTGTGTCACGCCTCAGTGATGTCGGCTGCCATGCCCGCGGCTACCGCTTATATGGCCGATATCACAACGGTTGAAAACCGAACCAAAGGGATGGGTGCCTCTGGCGCCGCAAACAATCTGGGCTCGATTTTGGGTCCTGCACTGAGCGGGCTCGCCGTCTTTTCGCTGCTCTTGCCGTTATGGCTGATTGCTGTCCTGGCATTTTTAAACGGCCTCTTTGTCTGGCGATTTCTGCCGCAATCGCCAAAACCCAAAACCAAACGCACGGTTAAAGGACCCGTATTGAAATATACCGACCCCAGGATTCTTCCGTTTATTATCGTCGGCGTTTTGATGTTCATGGGTTTCGCCTTGGTGCAACAAACCATGGGCTTCCGGTTTCAAGACGCCCTTGGCCTTTCGGCGCCAGAAACCGCGCGGGTTCTTGGCCTTGCCATGATGCTTTCTGCCGGCGCCTCATTATTTGCCCAAGGCGTCGTGGTGCAACGCTTTAAACTTGCACCCTTTGATCTGCTGCGCCTCGCCATTCCCTTACTCATCATCTCGTTCACGATCATGGCTCTGTTTCAGACCCAATTGATGCTCACCCTCGCCATGGGGCTGCAGGGTTTTGCCATGGGCATGGCGGGTCCGGCTTTCATGGCCGGGGCATCCCTTGCGGTGTCGTCAGAGGAACAGGGGTCGGTCGCCGGTATTGCATCGAGTTGCGGCCCACTTGGTTTCACGGTGGGCCCCATTTTTGGCGGCTTGCTGTATCAAATCAACCCGGTTTTGCCCTATGCCTTTGCCGCGACTGTCTATATTATTCTAATGCTGAGCATGGGCTACTTACGGAAGAAAATGACCAGTTAGCCCGGCCATAAACTTGGCGTTAAACCCATCCGTCAACACAGTCTCGTTCGAAGGATCCAAAGACCAAGGTCCATTTTATGACTCAAGACACACACTCAATGGTAGGCATCGGCGATCTAAATGACGCCGAATCAGCGAGTCTTGTTGTTAACCGTCACCATCAAGTCATTGACTTGCATCCCTCAATCGAAGCCATCATGGCCTGGCCCAAAGCGGACCTGATTGGCCACCTACTTGAGGAACTCGTTCACCCAGGAGATTTAACCGCGCTCGCGGACTTACTCTCCGCCCCAGCCGCCGAGACAAACGCCCGAGCGATTTTGATTCGCCTCCAACATGCGATTGAGGGCTGGGTCTGGGCAAGGCTCACCGAGACGACCCCAGACGTTTCAGGCCACCGCCGATTTGATGTGATGCGGCAAGTTAATACAGAGGCGCTCCCGCAGGACAACGAAACCAACTCTGAGTTGGCGTCTGATCTTGCAGCGCTGATCAGCGCCCAAAGTCAGGTTCTCGTCTTTGACCAATCTCTTATTTACCTCGGATCGAGTGCGGGCTTCACGACGGTTTTTACGACCGAGCAGCAAGACCTTCAAGGCGCTTCACTGGCAGAAATTTGCCATCGATTTTTGCTGGTGGAAAACGCGGCCGAGCGCGCAGCCCTCAGCCCGAGCCGCTTGTCATCCGAGGCGGGCTGGCAGGGCAATGTCACCATCACAATTCCACAGGGCTTAAAGCCCTTTCATTTAGTGAGCCAGTACCAAAAGCTGGCCAAGACGCAGCAACGCGTCCTAGTTCTCACGTTCTCTGCTGTGACCACACTGCAGCTCGAGTCCGATGCGTTGCCAATGGAGGTTTTCACCTCGGTTCGAGACATCGCACACGAGTTCAGGAATGTTTTCGGCGTTATCTCAGGTCATACCGAGTTAATGCGCTCGAATCCCAATCCAACCCAAAGCAATTCAATCAATCAATTGTCGAGATATTCTCAAAAAGCGATCGATCTGCTCGAAGCCCTGGCATTATTGGGTTACCTCGATGATGGCCGAGAAACCCACTTCAACCCGATGGACCACGTCAACACCCTCGACCCGCTCCTAGGATTGATCGCCGGCGATCGATTAACCTTGCATCGGCAAGCGGATCTTGCCGACTTTGAATGTTTTGGTCGCCCTGCGAAATTTGACCATGCCCTATTGGCGACGATCCGAACGGCAACTCAGCTCACTGCCGCCTCCGGGCCAATTCAAATCAATTTCAGCAGTGCTTACAACTTTCTAACGATCATTCTCAAACTCGAATACCTTGACGCAGGCCCCTTACAAGGCCCTCAAAACGACGCGAACAGCCGACAAGACCTTGAAGCGCACCTGTTGCGCCAATTTGAGGCGCTGGCTGCCCTCGGTGCTGAATATCGAGCAACGCCCTCCTTGGAAATCGATGGCAGCAGGCTGTCGCTGATGCTTTCACTGCCTGGCGAGATGCGACCAACCGATCGCCATGCACCCGATGTTGTGGTCGAGCGGGCGATCAAACAAGCCCTGCTTATCGAAGACGATCCCGGCGTTCGAGATTTGGTTGAGTTGTTTCTTGGTAGCTTGGGTATGGATGTCACGAGTTGCAGCGCCGAGCAAGAAGTCTTAAAGCTTCCGAACTATGACTTCGACATCATCGTGTCGGATGTCATGCTCGCGAGCGGTAAAACCGGACCTGACTTGGTTCGCAATATTCGATCAAAACAGCCGGACATCGCGTGCTTATTCATCTCAGGCTACAAACACGGGGCCCTATCCAATGAAGACCTCGCACATCCGAAAACCGATTTCTTAGCCAAACCTTTTTCAAAGAGCGAATTCGGAAAACGCGTGCAAACGCTTCTGGCCTTGTCGACAACCGCCTAGGGCACGCTTTGACGGGCCTTGCCTGTCGCCGAGGTCGCCTCAGATCCCTTCGCGCGCCTCAGAGCCACTGCGTGTTGAGTTGGTTATTTGATCACGCTAAAGTTCTGACTCTTCGAACAGACGCAAGCCCTATGTCAAAACCCAAACGCGCCATCGTTTTATTGCTCGACAGTCTGAATCGTCACATGCTCGGCTGCTACGGCGGGACAGAATTTACCACCCCTAATATTGATCGTCTTGCCGCGCGCTCCCAACGTTTCACCAAGCATTACACCGGGTCCCTGCCCTGCATGCCAGCGCGACACGACATTCTGTGCGGTGCGCTGGATTTTCTATGGAAGCCCTGGGGCTCCGTCGAGCTCTGGGAACGCCCGCTCACGTACGAATTGAAACGACAAGGGGTGATCACGAAACTCATTACCGATCACCCCCACCTGTTTGAAACGGGCGGTGAGAACTACCATACCGATTTTTTCGCCTGGGATTATCTTCGAGGTCACGAGAGTGATCCTTGGAAAACGCGGCCAGATCCCTCCTGGCAAGGCGCACCCGCAATGCCTGCCGGGACGAAATATCCAGACAAAGCGTCCGCCTATGATTTTTCAAGAACCTACTTTAAAGCTGAAGCAGACTATCCAGGCCCAAAGACGCTACAAGCGACCGCCGACTGGCTACAAGATCATGGCCAACAACATGAATCGTTCTTTTTGTTTGTCGACGAATTTGATCCCCATGAACCGTTCGATACCCCGGAACCTTGGGCCAGTCTGTACGATCGTGATTGGGAGGGCGAACGCATCATCTGGCCACCCTATGCAACCGACACGCTGAAAAACGGCATCATCACCGAGCGTGAGGCCCATCACATCCGCCAGAACTACGGCGCCAAACTGTCAATGATCGATCACTGGCTGGGAAAAGTGTTAGACGCGCTGGATAACGGTGGATTCTGGGACGACACCTTGGTGATCTTATGCACAGACCATGGCCACTATCTCGGCGAAAAAGATATTTTTGGTAAGCCCAGGGTCATGCAATACGAGCCGATTGGCCACACACCTTTGCTCATCTATCATCCCGATGCAGCGCCCAAGGTGATTTCAACCTTGAGCACCAATGTCGATCTGCATGCGACGCTGACCGACCTGTTCGACCTTCGCGTTGATCACATAACCCATGGTCGATCGCTTTTGCCTGATATCCTTGGGTTAAAAACCCCCGAGCGGGAGTGGGCCGTTGGCGGCATATTTGGCAACTGGGTCCAAATCCAGGACGGCCGCTACAAATATGCCAGAGGCCCGACAAACGACAACGCACCACTGTCCATGTGGTCCAACCGTTGGTCGACGATGCCCGTTCCGTATTATCCAGGATTACGATTACCCAATCCCGATGCCCGCGCCTATATTGATTTCATGCCGGGATCTTCGATTCCAGTCTTACGGCAACCTTTCGAGCCTGGCGACATGCTGCCCTTTTGGTCTATGGACGCAAGCCTTAATGATCACTATTTGTTTGATCTTCAGGAGGATCCCCATGAGGAACACAACCTCATCGGATCCAAACTCGAGCAGCGAATGATTGCGCTGCTTGAAGACGCCTTGCGCGACCTTGATGCGCCAGTCGAGCAAGCTAAGCGACTGGGGTTGCCGAGCGCGTCGCACTAGCGCCGGCACACAAAGCCCCCTCATCCAAGGGTGCCGGATGCGCTGAGAGTCTTAGGCGACGCAGTATTTTCAATGACCTGCTGGCAACGCTCGTCCGTCAACAAACCGGTTGGCCTTATGCCAAAGGCGCCGCCGCCCCGGGTGTAACGGTCAAAGTACCCGCTAGATGCACATCTCGCTGAGGGTAGGCAATACTAATCCCCGCATCACGAAATGCCGCATCTATTGCCAATCTTAGATCGCTCCTGACAGATCTTGCACTCACGACATCCGATAGTTGAATCCAAAAATAGGCATCAAAAATCAGTGCACTGTCCCCGAAATCCTCAAACACCACCTCGGGCGCAGGCTCGACGAGAATATCGGACTGCGCCCGCATGAGCCTCTCCAGTAAGGACTTCACCTCAGCAACATCTGAGCCATAGGCGACGCCAACGCGAACAATGCATCGCAACAAACGATCCACAAGGGTCCAATTTACGACAATTTCCTCTAAAAGCTTGGCATTGGGAATGAGCAGATGGACGCCGTCCGGACGTTTCAGTCGGGTCGAGCGCGTATTGATTTCCTGAACAGACCCTTGTACGCCCGACACCTCAATGAAATCATTAATTCGGATGGGGCGCTCCCAAATCACAATCCAACCACTGATAAAGTTATTAATAATATTTTGTGCACCAAACCCCACGCCGATCGCAACCGCGCCCGAGATAAAGGCAAAAGCCGTTAACGGCACTTTTAAAATTTGCAACGCGATCAGCGTAATCACCAAAAGCACGGCGATGTGAAGCAAACGCCGGGTGACCTGAACCAGATCCGGATTCGTGCCGCGTTTGGTCATACTTCTTAAAACCAAAAGCGCCAAAAAATTCAACAGAAAATAACCCAACAATAACGCGATGGGTAACATTAGAATTTGATTCAGGCTGACATCCTGACCCGAAAATTGAAACAACACTTGATCCAGACTGGGCATTTTAGGGCCTCCTTACTACCATCATCACTACCACCATCACTACCACCATCGGCGCATTTGAAACCAAAGTAAGATTGCCAGACTGAGCCCAGCCATTGAGCCGACGACCCAAAAAAACCCTAACGGACTGTCAACGCCAGGCAAACCACCCACATTCATGCCAAATACGCCCGTGATAAGGGTCGCCGGCAGAAACAGGCCTGCCACCAATGAAAGCAGGTAACCGCGCTTATTTTGCGCGTCATGTAAGCGATGATTCAAACCCTCTTGCACAAAACTTGCGCGCTCCCGAATCAACTCTAAATCTTCGACATACCGCATAAAGCGGTCTGCTTGGTCCCGAACTTGGTCGGTTTCAGTCTCGCTCAGCCGTTGTGTATTGCCCCTCGCCAACTCAAACAGCGCATCGCGCTGGGGTGCAATGAACCGCCTTAACGAGGCAATTTGTCGTCGTAAATCGGATATTGCAAGGGCGGTCAGGTCAAACGATGTTTCAAGCGCGTCCTCTGCCGCATCAACCCGCTCGGTCAGCCCATCAATATAACGCGAAACGCGATCGGCCAATGCCGCAAGGATATGAATCAAAACCCCCTGAACTGTTTTAGGGCCATCGCCCGATTCAACTTGCTGGCGAACTTCCTGAACAGAGGCCAGGGGCTGTCGCCTTACTGTGATAATCAATTGGTCCTGCACCCATATTCTGAGCGAGATCATATCCACAGGATCTTGATCCAAGTTCAAATTGATCCCCCGCAAAATAAGCAGCAGACCATCGTGCATTTGAATCAACCGTGGGCGCGTTTCGCTTGCCAATAATCGCTCGATCACAGGCGCCGTAAGGCCTAGGGCCAGCAGGTCCGCCTCAACGCCGAATTGAAGCGCATCAAAGTGTATCCACGCGGCCTCTGAGACCGGCAAATCGCTTAGATTCGTGCGCTTTGCCCCATCTGACAAAGTCAGCGCAAACACGACGCTTTCGCTCATAAGCGATCTCCTAAAATCGACCCTAAAATAATTTTATAAGCCATAGTATTTCTCTTTATTTAGCCCTAAGATTCGCGCGATTTTCTAGCCCTTACTCACGCTATTTGGCCTGCTATGACCCGTATCCTGTCGTCCATTTTTGCGCTGTTGCTGAGCACCTCTATTTTGCTGACAGGTCACGGACTACAGATGATCCTGGGTCCCTTGTTAGGACTAGAACTGGCCTTTTCCGAGTTGGAAATTGGCTACACAGGTTCAGCCTACTACGCTGGATTCATTGCCGGCTGCCTCGTGATTCCACGACTGATTCAAAAGGTCGGTCACATCCGTGTTTTTCTCGTTCTAATCTCTTTGGCAACGGTTGCTTTGCTCTTGCTTGGCATCAGTGAGAGCTTGCTGTTTTGGATCCTGGCAAGAGCGCTCTCAGGCGTTAGTTTTTCCGGTCTTTATATGATCATAGAATCCTGGTTGAGCGAATCGGCAACCCCGCAGAACCGGGGCCTGGTCTTATCGATTTACTCCGTTATCACCCTGCTCGCAATCAGCGCCGGCCAAATGTTCATAACCCTTGAATTGCCGCTGACGAGCTTGGTCATGGTCGCTGCAATCTTGTTCTTACTCAGTACCTTGCCGGTTGGCTTAACCAATTCCGCCTCACCCCAGCCCCTACACCTTGTAACCTTCAAGTTCGGCAAGGTCTTTGCCGACTCTCGAATTGCAATCTACGGCGCCTTGGTTTGCGGCCTGGTCACCTCCGGTTTTTGGGCACTTGGCCCAGTCATTGCCAAGGCCCTTCATTTTGAGGCCAGTCAAATCAGCGTCTTTATGGCCGTTACCCTTATGGGCGGCGCGATCTTCCAGCTCCCAATCGGCCGGTTTTCAGACCTCATAGATCGTCGACTGGTAATCTCCGCGTTGAGCGGCGCCGCAAGTCTCGTTACCCTGTCAACCATTGTCCTAGGGTTTGAAAGCCCGTCCGCTTTCTACATCGTGATGTTTCTGTTTGGCGGCGCCACCTTTCCGTTGTATTCAATCAGCTTGGCCCACGCCAATGACAACTCTACCCTGTCGCCGGTCGAGACCGGTAGCGTGATATTGATGACCTATAGCATCGGCGCGGTGATTGGACCTGTGCTGATTTCGGCAACCCTTGCCGTTTCGAACCTTGGCCTTTATTTCATCACGACCCTAATCCTTGCGCCCTTCTCCGTCTGGACCTTTATCCGATCACAAGCGATTCCAGCGACCCAACCCCATTTCACACCCTATCAGGACGTTCCCGTTACCACCCAAGAAGTCATTCTCCTCAGCACCGATGAGATACTCGATGCGCCCACGGCCTCGGAATCCGCGGTTTTGCCCTAGAACCGATCGCCTGGCATCATGGCTTCGCTGCCATCGGCTTTTATCCTCGTCCTCGCGTTTTGGTGTCGCCTTTTCTTGCTTTCTGCTCCAAAAAAGTAATGATCATATGGGCCACATCTTTGTTAGTCGCCAATTCAATAGACTCAAGGCCAGGGGAGGAATTAACCTCCATCACTACCGGTCCATGATTTGATCGAAGAATATCGACACCGCACACGTTAAGCCCCATGGTTTTTGCCGCTCGAACGGCTGTAGAGCGCTCCTCGGGCGTGATGCGGATCAAACTGGCGGTGCCCCCTCGATGGATGTTCGAGCGAAACTCACCCTCCTTTGCCTGACGTTTCATGGCCGCAACCACCTTATCGCCAATAACGAAACAGCGGATATCGGCGCCACCAGCCTCCCCGATATATTCCTGAACCAGGACCGATACATTCAACCCAAAGAAAGATTGGATCACACTTTCAGCCGCCTTAGGGGTTTCCGCAAGCACTACACCAATGCCTTGAGTGCCTTGCAACAGCTTAATGACGAGCGGGGCACCGCCCACCATCTTAATCAAATCGGCGATATCATCTGGCTTGTTGGCAAAACCGGTCACCGGCAAACCAATACCCCGACGCGATAACAGCTGCATCGAGCGCAGTTTGTCGCGGGAACGACTGATCGCGACCGATTCGTTCAAGGGGAACACCCCCATCATTTCAAACTGTCTCGACACTGCGGTACCGTAAAACGTCACCGATGCACCGATTCGGGGTATGACCGCATCAAATCCAGTGAGCTCTTCACCCTTGTAGTGAATCGACGGTCGATGAGAGGTGATGTTCATGTAACAACGAAGCACATCAAGCACTTTAACGTCGTGACCCCGCGCCTCGGCTGCCTCAATGAGACGTCGGGTTGAATACAGATTCCGATTTCTGGAAAGCAAGGCGATTTTCAATGGCGTTCTCTCTTTGGGGCGGATTAGGGTTTGGCATTCAATGGGATATGACGCAGCATAGAATGCTCGGCAGAGCTAACCGAAACATTTAAAGCGGCCAAACTTCGGCGGCCGATTAATACTCGAAAATTCATTGGATCCCTTCGGGTTAAACTAAACTCTGTTTGGATTGTTTGCTCGGCCAGCACCATTGTGGACACAATGATAATGCGGCTTTCTTCTTGCCCACCGGAATTACGGACAACGCGCCGATCGAAAACCGGGACCCGGCACAATTGCCCTGCGACGTTTGATGAGCGAGGCGGCGCTAACCGGAACTCAACCTGCTCAGTGCCGTCCGCCCAAAACGTTTTAATGTCGCGCGCGTCAAGGCTCGATGTCAGCGCGCCGGTGTCCAGCTTGGCACGAATTGCACCGGGTTGAATATCGGGTAACAGAATGTATTCTTTCCAACCGACAATCATGACGGCCTCCGAAAAATCGGCGCATCCTAGAGCTTAAAAGAGGGCAACGCAACGTTTTTATCTAGGCAGATCCGGCCCCCCAAATCCTTCGGCTGTTAAGTTTGGAAATTCAGCCGCAAACCCGGGGTTGGCCACGTGGCTTTGACCAATTTACCGGTCGAGGACAACGTGATGTAGGCGGTCTGAAGACCTTCGCCACCAAAGGCAATATTCGTTGTTAAAACATCCGGCATGGCAAAGAATTCAAGGCCACTGCCATCCGGCGAATGAGATGTAATGCCACCTGTTATCAGGGTCGCCACACAAACATGCCCCAAGGCATCGACTGCAAGCGAGTCAAACATATGAAAATCGGGTCTTTGAGCCAGCATCCGACGCGGCACGCTGACATCCAGCGCGCCGGGTGACGCAATGGCATAGGCCCAAAGACGGCCCGTGGGCGTTTCGGCCACATACAACGTTTTTTCATCCGGCGACAAACCAATCCCATTCGGGGCTTGCATTGGGAAGATGACTTCCTCAATTCGGCTGCCATCCGCTGCGGCATAAAAGACGCCCGTTTGATCCCGGGTTCGCGGCCTCGTTTTGCCATGATCGGTGAACCAAAACCCACCCGCTTGATCGAAAACGAGATCGTTAGGTCCTTTTAATCGTTCACCCTCGCAGGCCTCATAGAGGGTTTCAACCGCACCCGTCTCCAGATTGACGCGTTCGATCCGCCCACCGGTATAGTCTGCTGGCTGCGCGCCTGGGAAGACCCGCCCATCGCGAGCTTTATGCCATTCAAAGCCGCCATTGTTACAGATATAACACTGCCCATCTGGCCCCAATGCTGCGCCATTGGGACCACCGCCAAGTTCTGCGACGATCGATTGCGTGCCATCTTCAGCAACCCGAGTCAGCGTGCCTCGCTGGATTTCAACCACCAGCACCGATCCATCACTCAACGCGACCGGGCCCTCTGGAAACTGCAACCCTTCTGTCACAACCGTTACGTTCATATCACGCACTCCTTTCGCCTTAAACATCCCCTCACAAATTGGTTGTCACCGGGCTTGTAGGTGTCTTAAAAAGAATCTGCCGATGGCGACGCCCCTGCCTAAGCCCGGCGCCTTGCGCCACCCAGGTCGCGCTTTAAAAAGCGGCTCGCTGATCAGAGACCGTTTTTACGTCTGGTCTGTCTCACCGTCATCCTCGGTTGCTGCAGCAACTGGCGCGCCGCCCGGAAAGGCTTCAGCACCGTAATCTTGAATCATTTGAGTAATGCGTTCGACCATCTCATCCAATGCCGCTTCATCCGTGCCACGCATGACCAAATTGGTGCCATAACCGTTTGGGCGATAAAACGGATAGGAACCAAGGTCGATGTCCGGGTACTGATCCTGAATCAGGCCAAGTTGTGCTGCTACCTGACTTTCACCAAGAAAGGCGCCTACCGTTCTAGATCGGACAGGCCGGCCGCCCGGCAACCTCAATGCATCAAAGGTACTGGCCATGGCTTGCATCACCATGGGCACACCAGCCATCACAAACACATTCCCAAGTTGGAATCCTGGCGGCCCCCCAGTGGGATTATCAATCAAGGTCGCACCCACAGGGATCCGCGCCATCCGCAGCCTTGCTGCCATCACCGCTGGCGGCGCCGCACGTGTTCGAATTAAGGCTGCAACTTCAGGATGCTCCTCAACTGCGACGCCAAAGGCCTTGGCGATGCTATCTACTGTAATGTCATCATGAGTCGGTCCAATGCCGCCGGTGGTAAAAACGTAATCAAAGCGCTGCCTGCAGTGGTTCACAGTATCGACAATGGTTTCATCGACATCGGGAATCACGCGCGCTTCCATCATCCGAATCCCCAACTCGTTTAACACCCCGCTCAAGTGCGCAAGATTTGTGTCTTGCGTTCGACCCGAGAGAATCTCATTGCCAATAATAATCAAACATGCCGTGGCGGAATCTCGATCTGAATCCATATAAAAAGACCTTGTTGTGAATTGAAGCCGGACGCCGCTCAAAACAACGACCACTTGCTATATTTAAACACGAATTCAGCGCGAAGCGCGGCAGTCAACCCCAGCGGCGCGACAGCGCTTACGCGCCCACCTGCCCAAGCCGGATACCTGAGCCGATGATCAAAGGATGTGCCTGAGCAAGCACGCGGGCAACGCACTGTACAGCAAGCGCTTGTTTCGCGATGACGTTTTCCGGGACGGGTTACGCCTGATCAACGCCTTTGGCCCCAAGATCACATAGCGTGACGAGAAACCGTCAAGGCGATAGACTGGGGCTCTAGATCCTGTCGCGCGCTTTTTAACAAACTAAGGCCTTAATTCCGACAGATGCTGAATGGAAGCGGCGGCCTGCATCCTTCGATCTTGGGCACCCAAGGCCGATCAATGGATTGGAACCTCGTTCGGGCACCCGTCCTCGAAGCGGTTTAAGGTGACGCGCGCGAAAGCTCGTCCTACTCGTCCTAATTAGGGGGGGTCGTGGTAACCGCTAGGATAAAATGACCACAAATTCTCTGCTGTCCGTACCACAGCAGGGCATCAAGCGTTAGGAACGGTTTATGAAATCAGCGGCAGAAGAACTCGACCACATCCTGATTAAGGGCGCGCGCGAGCACAACCTCAAGAATATCGAAGTCAAGATTCCAAAACGTAAACTGGTTGTGCTGACTGGGGTTTCGGGCTCCGGAAAATCATCCCTGGCGTTCGATACGCTCTACGCCGAGGGTCAAAGGCGCTATGTCGAATCGCTTTCTGCCTATGCTCGGCAATTTCTCGGCCAAATGGAAAAACCCAAATACGACACGATTCGTGGTCTCTCGCCGACCATCTCAATCGAACAAAAAACAACCAGCCGCAACCCCCGCTCAACGGTTGGCACCATTACCGAAATTTCGGACTACCTCAGGGTTTTATTTGCCCGCGTCGGACAGCAGCACTGCCACCAGTGCCATCAACCTGTTGCTGGCCAGACCGCAGAAAAAATCGTCTTAGAGCTTTTGAAGTACCCAAAGGGAACCCGGGTTAATCTTATGCACTCGTTATTGGTGAACCGTAAAGGCGAGCATCGTGATGTCATCGACAGCGCGCGAGCCCAAGGCTTTGTCAGACTTCGGGTCGATGGCGAGATCAAACGCGTCGAGGACTTAACCGTTTTAGACAAGCGCAAAAAACACACCGTCGAACTCATTACCGATCGCTTGGTTATCCGCGATGACATCAAAGACCGATTAACCGACAGCGTTGAACAAACCCTGCGGATGGGCAAGGGGTCGATGTTGGTTGAGATCGATAATACCGACCGAATTTTTTCAGAGCATCTCGCCTGCGCCGATTGTGGCATCTCCTTTCCAGCGCTGTCGCCCCAATCTTTTTCGTTCAACAGCCCCCAAGGGATGTGCCTGGCCTGTAACGGCCTGGGCACCCAAGTTGCGTTTGACCCAGATCTTGTGATCCCCGATGAGACCTTGTCGCTCAGTGAGGGCGCGCTGAAGCCGGTTGGCCGAATCGATCAAGACAGCCGATCGATGACCGCGATTTTTCACAGGCAGATGTTCGAACATCTGAAGATCCCCACTCGTAAAGCATGGCGAGCGCTCACCCCAAACCAACGTAAAACCATTCTGTACGGCACTGGCGAGAAGCGTTATCAAATTAACTGGGGCAGTCACGGCACAACCAACTCCCGCTACGAAGGACTGCTCAATCGGCTCATGCGACGGTTTCGGAATACCAAGTCTGAAGGCATGAAACGCTGGTACGCGCAGTTTTTGGCCAACACGCCCTGCGACGTCTGCGAGGGCGACCGGCTCCGTAAGGAGTCGGCCGCCGTCAAAGTTGCAAATCGAACCCTCATCGACATCTCCGCCATGACCATCGAGGCGTCTCTGAACTTTTTCGACCGCATCGCGCTGCAGGGCGCTGACGCCGAGATCGCTGTTGAATTACTGAAGGAGATTCGAGGCCGTCTGGGCTTTTTGAATGCGGTTGGCCTGTCTTATCTGTCACTGAACCGGCTCGGTCCCTCTCTTTCTGGCGGCGAATCCCAAAGAATTCGATTGGCCAGCCAAGTTGGATCGGAGCTGTCCGGGGTAATCTACATTCTCGATGAGCCGAGCATTGGCCTACATCAGCGTGACAATGAACGGCTGTTAAACACCCTTATTAAGATGCGTGATATTGGTAACACTGTCATTGTGGTTGAACATGACGAAGACACCATTCGCGCGGCTGACTATGTTATCGATTTTGGTCCCGGCGCGGGCACCCAAGGCGGCAGTGTCATCCACGCTGGCACCCCAAAAACCTTACTCAAAAACCGCGCCTCGTTAACGGGCGACTATCTCTCGGGCCGCGCTAGCATTCCTGTGCGAGCAGAACCCCGAACGCCCTCAGGCGAGGTCCGTGTGACGGGTGCCAAAGAAAATAATTTGAAAGATTTATCGGTAGCCTTTCCCCTTGGCATGCTGGTTGCGGTAACGGGTGTTTCAGGGGCGGGCAAATCAACGCTGGTGAACGATATTTTATATCCTGCGATGGCGCGCCACTTTCATGGCAGCCAACAGAAAATTGGCAAACACACGGCCGTCATCGGCTTAGATCAGCTCGACAAGGTCGTCGCCATCGACCAAAAACCCATCGGCCGCACACCGCGCAGCAATCCGGTGACTTATATCAAGGTATTTGATGAGATTCGAAAGTTTTTCGCCCTACTGCCCGAATCACGCGTCCGCGGCTATACCCCGGGCCGATTTTCATTCAACGTCAAAGGCGGCCGCTGCGAATCCTGTCAGGGTGACGGCGTGCGTAAAATTGAAATGCACTTCTTATCCGATGTTTACGTCAAGTGCGAGGCCTGCGATGGCAGCCGCTTTAATGTGGCAACGCTCGAGGTGCAATACAAAGGAAAATCCATCGCTGACGTACTAAGATTGACCGTTGCCGAGGCGGTCCTGCATTTCTCAGAACATCCAAAGATTGTGAATCAATTGCAACTTTTGGTGGACGTTGGGCTTGATTACCTTGCCCTCGGCCAACCGTCCTCCACCTTATCCGGCGGCGAGGCGCAACGCATCAAATTAGCCCGGGAGCTGTCCAAAATTGCCACCGGCAAAACATTTTATCTGCTGGACGAGCCAACGACGGGCTTGCACTTTGACGATGTTCGAAAATTATTGGGGGTTCTAAACCGTTTAATCGATGCCGGCAACTCTGTGGTGGTGATTGAACACAACCTAGATGTGATCCGAACTTCGGACTGGATCATTGATCTGGGACCCGCCGGCGGCCCAACGGGTGGTAACGTGCTGACCCAAGGCACCCCCGCGGCAGTCGCCCAATGCCCCGACAGTGATACCGGCCGATACCTTGCGCCGTTCTTCCCAAAGCAAAAATCAACCCGCGTGAAGACCTCGAACGCAAAGCAGAAGTCCAAATGATGGCGCCGGGGTTGATTTGCGCGGCCCGGCCTCGTGCAACTGCGCGCTTGACCCGCGCGTCACCCCACGTTGATCACGCAAAGGATAAGACGACCCATGACTGACTTCGACCCGACGATGGTGCCGATCCGTGCCGCTGCCACCGTTCTGCTGATCGCCGATCGGCCTGAATTAAAGATTTTGATGATGCGCCGTCATGCTAAAACCTTATTTGCCGGTGGCATGTGGGTGTTCCCGGGTGGCGCTGTGGACCCGGCCGATGTGACGGTGGCCGTTTCAGGCGAAGTCGAGCTCGACTATCCAGGCCCCATCACAGCGCAGACCCCCGAGGATCATCGGTCATATTATGTTGCCGCGATTCGGGAATGCTTCGAAGAGGCGGGTATTTTGCTGACCCTTCCCGATCCAAGCGGTCCAGCATCGGCACCGCTCACTCAAGCCCAGCAAGCAGACCTCAGAGACCAACTCAATGCCGGTACGCTCTCCTTTAATACGCTGTTATCTGACTACCAACTGATCCCCAACGCGGCGCTGATCAAACCGGTTGCGCGCTGGATCACACCGCTCGGCTCACCCAAGCGGTTTGATGCTCGGTTCTTTCTCGCAAAGCACCCAACCAACCAAGACGCGTCTCATGACCAAGGTGAACTCATCGATTCAGAATGGCTGACCCCAACAGAGATTTTAAGTCGATTCGATGCGGGCAGCATGGCGATCATGACCCCAACCCTCAGGATGATTCAAAACTTGCAGGCATTTGATACCGCAGACGCCGTCCTGGCCGCGATGGATCAAATCCAAGACTACCATCAGGTGCTCGTCGACCCCGAAACCCGTGCCTTATTACTCCCGGGTGAGCAGGGGTATGACGCGGCCGTTGATCATATTGAAACCGGCTGGGTTCGCCTCAGAACCTTGCCCCATTAATCAAGGCAAGCCCCATTCATTTTCAACCCGCGTTAACCAGTAATCGACATCCGCCTTGGGATCACCGGTGATATAACGCCACAGTTTCAAACGGTTAATGAGCTCTAACCGGCCGGTGTCCGCCTCGAACCAGGGTTCAAGCGCCATCAGTTGGTTGGCAACGGGATCTTTATGATTTGGATCTGTCCAAAAAATAGGCCTCGGCGAATCTGGTTGGGTCACAAGATCCGAGTCATTCCAAAGCCGCACCTGAGGCGCATTAGGTCCCAGCCGAATCTTGTATAAGTAGCGGTCCTGCGTTGATTGATTGCGCCCAGCGCCGTGCCAAAGCCCCATGTGAAACACATACAGACTACCTGCTGGGCAAACGACGTGCTCTTGACCCACGATGTTTTGATAGCGCGCGATGGCAGCCTCGCTGACCCGCCGCAAATGAGAACCCGGAATGTAGCGTGTCCCCCCCATTGCACGCGTGACCGCCTGGGGAAAGTAAAATAGCTGGATGTCGAATGCTTGTCTTGGATCAATGGTTGAATCTTGATGATTGTGTTGCGAGACAGCCTTGGACGTTCGCTGCATCTCAGTCCCTGCCCCTAACGTTAAATGCAGAAAGTGATGATCAAAAATCGGGGCATCCCCCACTAAGCTTCGGATCATGCCTTTAACCACCGGTAGGTTCAAAATATCATGCAGGCATTCCCCCGATTGAAAACAATCTGGCAGGCTGGTGCCGGGGGAGATTTTCGGAATGCTGGGGTTGTGAATTAACCGACTGTACGCCTGACTGAGCGTTTTTTCTGCATCGCCGGCCGGTGCGCGCAGCTGCTCTAGAAACCGCGCATTCAACGCCTCGGGCACCACGCCTTCGAAGGCCAATACGCCTCGCGCCACGAATTCCGCCATTTGCAGCGTTGTCAAACCTAACTCATGACCCATTGACACCCCCACCGCGCAGTCGACGCGCGACATCCCTTTAAAGGCCAGCTCATTCGGCAGGCCGTGCTAGGCCCCGCTAACAGACCCGTTATCGGTGGCTCACGACACGCGCACTGCACGGTATCCAATTCATCGCCCTGCAGGCATTGATAACCGATCATCACAGCTTGGGCTCAATCGAGTGCCACTGCTCGAAAAAAAATTCGTACTTTAAATAATCTGTCCGAAATTCCTCACCCGAGACGTGGCTCACCAAGGGACTCGCTTGAATCAACCGCCAACCATCCCGGAGGGCATCGACCCCAGTCTTGTAGGGCGGCACATCCTCATCCCCGGTCATTGGCTTGCTGCCACCAAGGCCATCGTACTGCGCCCAACCGACAACTGGCGTATCCAACGCCGACGTCGCCAAGTACAACACCAGAACTTTCTGTCTCGCCGCCATCGTGAACCCCTGCCTAGACCTCACCCCATTCTGCCAGTTAAAGCATAAGTCTGCCGTTTGGCAAGCTTAGGCTTTAAATTGGGAGCGGCAAGGTTAGGGTTTAACAAAGATCAACTCTTTGGATTTGACCGCATAAACTGCTGAATACGGCAATGAAAGGTCTTAATTGGCTCCGCCCTTATGGTTGAACCGGCACATTCAACCGACTCGACACGAATTTGTAAATGCTACCAACCTGAACCCGAGTCAGAATGCCTCAAAAATCAACCAAATAATGAAAAAAAATGACTTGATAATGAAGAAATAATGGATAAGATCGGTCGATCAATTAAGAAATCGGCATTCAAACATGCAAATGATTCTGCTCGTCTGGTTAATATTACTGCCTGCAACAACGCTCGCCGGCGCAACCTTGGCCAAGCATTCGGAGTTGGACACGGCCCGTCCGGACTTCGCGGCCATTCGAGATGTGCAAACAAAAAAATCCGCTTTTTTCGATTATTTGATGCCCTTTGTTCTTGACGCAAATGCCGCCATTGAGGCCGAACGCGCACGCCTTTTACAGATGGAGGCGATCAATGCCACGGGGCGAGCCTTATCCAGTGCGCAACAGGCTGATCTTCTGCGCCTGGCCAAACGGTATCGACTGCCCACTGCGCAGCATAACCGTCCGACCGACAAGCTCATTGCGCAAGTCCTACAGCGCGTTGATGTGGTGCCAGCCTCCCTTGTTTTGGCGCAAGCGGCGAATGAGAGCGGCTGGGGCACGTCTCGGTTTGCTCGCCAGGCGAATAATTATTTTGGTATGTGGTGCTATCAAGCCGGTTGTGGGCTCAAGCCCCGTCAGCGCGACGCAGGCCTTTCTCATGAGGTAAAACGCTTCGAACACACTCAGGACAGTGTTGTCGCCTATTTACACAATCTCAACACCAACCGTGCCTACCAACGCTTAAGAGACTTACGGCAAACGACGCGAGAACTGGGCGCGCCCTTGCGGGGCGTTTTGCTGGCCGAGGGCTTGCAGGCCTACTCGAGTCGAGGCGTCGACTATGTTAAAGATATACAAGCCATGATTATTGCCAACGACCTTGAACAACGCGCCTTTGAGCTGGCGAGTCAGTAATCCCAGTTACCTCATATACCCAACCCACTCGGCTTGCGCATGAACCCCTATCAGGTCAGTCACCTTAAGCATCTTGGCGCAGGCCCCCTTGATGCCGACCTGCAGGCCTTAAAAACCCAATTGAATGCTATGACGCCTGACACCGCCCTAATCGGCATCTTCACAGGCCTGTTCGGACTGGCCAGCAATGAATGCTTACTTTTAACGCAGCAGGCACCCTTTGCGCCTGAACCAATACCGCAAGGCTTTGAGGTTGTTCGCACATATCACTTGCTGGCGACCGTTCGACCGACCGAAACTCAAACTTTTGACCAGCCGGGCATTTATGTTTTCCGCTTTTGGACCCTGCCAGGCAAGCAGGTTGATTCACTCATAGCATTGTCCCAACGTGCTTGGGAAACCTTCGAGGATGATTTTGACACCGAGGTCAAAGCCTTATTCCGGCAATCGACGCCAGCCGATCATGAGACCGCACTGCTGATTACGTGGTACAAAAATTTCGCCGTGTGGGAGGCTTCACGACAACCGGACCCCGCTGCCGCAAATTACTTTCGTCAGCGACAATCCTTAATTGATCGGGCCTTCCCGATTGCAACCCGGCGCTTTCCTTAGCGCCGGTGCAGGTACAGGTAACGCCAAAGCGTTGCTGCGACCAGCGCATGATCAATCCGGCCATCCAAGAGATAGCTTGTAAGGTCCGCAACCGGCACCAGCACCACCTCGGTTTGCTCCGTCGCCGTATTCTGAATGTCCGCCTCAATGACGACATCCTCAGCAACAAACGTGTGTAATTGATTGTTGAACACGGCTGGATTCGGATTGAGCACGCCCAAAGATTTTAAATCACTGGCCCGAAAGCCGGATTCTTCAAGACATTCACGGGCCGCCGAAACGATCGGCGCTTCGCCAGGGTCAACCATGCCACCTGGTATCTCAAGCGATAAATCGTCGCTCCCGTGCCGATACTGTCGGACAAAAACCACTTCTTGATCAGGCGTAATCGGCAGCACGTTCACCCAATCCACCGTATCCAGCACGAAAAACCCATGCTCGTTTCCGGTTTTGGGCGAAATCGCAGTGACTTCCTGAACCTTCATGATTCGCAAATCAAGCAGCACTTTGGTCGCCACCCGAGTCCAGGGTGTAATCAGTGCACTCATCCGCCAAGCCCTCGAACCGGGATTGCCGCACCATGCAAGGCGATCGCCTCAGCGCTGGCCAAAAACCCAATGACCGAGGCCAAATGTTCGGGTGCGACCCATTGAGCAAAATCTGCGTCTGGCATATCCGATCTGTTTCTTGGTGTGTCGATGACCGCTGGCAGCACACAATTGACATTGACGCCGGCTTGTTTGACTTCTTCAGCAAGACTTTCAGTGAGCCGAATCGTGGCCGACTTCGATGCCAGGTACGCCCCCATATGCGCCTGGCCTTGCGTCGCGGCAACCGCGCCAACATTAACCACCTTGCCGGCGCCTGCAGCAACCATTGCCGGCACAATCTTTTGCGTCATATAAATAATCGACTTTGTATTGAGGTTAAACAAGAAATCCCAAGTCTCATCGAGCGTCTCAAACACGGTCTCACCCATTTGGAAGCCGCCCGCAATATTACACAAGACGTCTACCGCGCCATGGGTTTGCAGCAACCGCTCGGACAAAGCGCCACAATCCTTGCGGCTTGTTAAATCACAAACCGCCAGATGGCAGTGCGGCCCAGGATTTGGAAACGCCGCATCCAGTAAGGCCCGATTGTAATCCACCGAGACCACAACCGCCCCACGCGCTAAGAAATGTTGCACCACAGCCTGCCCCAACACACCCGCGCCACCGGTTACCACCACCACTTGATCTTCAAACATTGAGAGTTCCTTAAGCCTTGAATTGCTCGATGCTAAAGGCTTTACTGAAGGATGCCAACCTAAGAGACGAGCGCAACAATGGATCAGCCCGAAACAAAAAGAACCTTTTGCCGAGTTTGCGAACCCAGCTGCGGACTCATCGCAACCCTTGAAAACGGGGCAATAAAATCAATCAGCCCAGACAAGGAACATCCCGTCACCAAGGGTTTTGCCTGCCACAAGGGTTTGGCGGTTCTGGACATTCATCAAGACCCCGACCGTCTGCGCTGGCCATTACGGAAAAATGGGGCTGCCTTCGAACGGATTTCCTGGGAGACAGCGGCAACAACGGTCGGTGAGCGGCTACGCGGCCTGCAGGCGCGCTATGGCAACAACGCGCTTGGGGTCTACTCAGGCAATCCATTGGCCTTTAACTCAACGGCGGGCCCTGCGATCAGCTCCTTTGTCAGCGCGATCGGCAGCCGACGAAACTTCAGCTCCGGTACCCAGGATTGCGCCAATAAGTTTGCCGCCTCGGAAGCGGTGTTTGGCTCCAGCACCATCCATCCTGTTCCGGATATTCAAGAGACCGACTTAATGCTCATATTGGGCGCCAACCCACGCGTCTCGCACATGAGTTTTGTCTCCATCGCAGATCCGATCGCCGAACTCAGGGCAGCAAAAAAACGCGGGGCGCGACTTATTTTCGTAGATCCCAGGCAAAATGAATCGGTCACTGGCTTAGGCGAACTCCTTCAGGTCAAACCCGACTCGGATGTCTATTTGCTCAGCGCGATGCTCGCCCACTGTTTTCAGGAGGGCTTAATTGATCAGGCCGTGACCCGAGCCCACGGCGAAAACATCGGCGCGCTCGAGGCCTTCGTTGCACGCTACCCCGCCGAACGCGTGGCAGCGGTGGTGGGCCTGACCGCGGAAGAGATTCGAACTCTGGCATCCGATTTTGCGGCGGCCGATAAAGCGGCCGTTTATATGTCGACGGGGGTCAACATGGGCCGGCAAGGCGCCGTCGCCTATTGGCTGATGTATATGTTGAGCTTGGTCACAGGCAATCTCGGTCGCGTTGGGGGCAATCGCTATGCCAATGGGTTTTACCCCGCAGCCAAAGCCGGCGCGACCCGCGGGCAACCGCCGCGTTACCAAGACTCTCACTTTGGCAAGCTCCGAACGGTGCGAGGATCCTTACCCGGGAATCTGATGGCTGACATGATTTTGGACGATCCCGATCCCATCCGAGGCCTGATCGTCATTTCGGGTAATCCGCTGCTATCCATTGGCAATAGTGCGCGCATGCAAGCAGCGCTCGAGCAACTCGAGTTCCTCGTCGTTATTGATATCTACCCCAGCGCGACCAGCGACTTTGCCGACATCACCCTGCCAGCGACCGATATGTTTGAACGGGCGGATATCAATCTTGCCGGGCTCGGTCTACAGCACAAACCTTTTGTACAGTTTACCGAGGCACTCGTTGCGCCGGGCTTTGAGCGCAAGCCGGAGTGGGAAATCATGGCGCGCCTAGAGCAGGCTTATCTGAACGAGCCAGAAACGGATACCGCATTACCGAATCCGTTTGCCCGGATAGACCATATGCTGGGTGCCTCGGACACCAGCATCAGTGCGCTATCAGCTGCTTTAATCCCGGTAAAAGTGCTTGAGACTGCGGCGCCAGAGAGCCTCTTTGAATCCGTGATTCAAACCGATACGGGCCTCGTGGATTGTTGCCCTGACACGATGGCGGCGGCGCGGGATCGATGCGACGCAATTTTCAAAAGCTTAAGCACTGAATCCAGCGGTCAACTAAAGCTTATTAGCCGTCGGACGAACTACATGCTCAACAGTTGGTTTCATAACGTCGAGCGATTGAAACGGCCTAAGCATTTGGACAACCCGTTATACATTCATCCCAGCGACGCAGAGTCTCGGCAACTCGAGGATGGCAGCACCGTTAGATTGTTCAACGAATTTGGCGCCCTCACCACCCGCATAGCGTTTGATGAAACCCTTAGGCCGGGCGTTGTTGCCATGACCCATGGCTGGGGCAATCAGGGTCACCGGATGAAAACGGCCGCAAAACATGCCGGAACCAACGCCAACGTTCTCCTACCTTCTGGGCCGGACAGTTTTGAACCCTTTAGCAATCAGTCTTTTATGACGGGTATCGCGGTCGACTTACAGGCTGCGCAACCACTCGCCGCGGGCGTTGCACAAGGGAGTACGCACTAGATGGCGGCTTGCTGGTCTAGGGCCCAACACTGCCGCCACCACAGTGTGGGACATCAAGATCGATCGATTGGCGCTCAAGGCCATGACAACCGTCGCCGCTGCCAGCAGGTGCAGAATCACCCGCTAGGGTCAATTCCGCCACAATAGAAAATCGCCGTGACTTCGATCAATGACTACGACTTCAAAGGCAATAATTTTCAGCGAGAAGGTGGCGGTTCTGTCTTTTTATGGTATAACAGCGCGCTTATGAAACACCGATCCTTCAGCACTGCAATGCCCCACCTTGACCGACTTGGCGTCTTTCTCTCGGCAACCTGCCTGTTGCATTGCCTGGCACTGCCCGTGCTGCTCACCATTGCACCCATTACCCAAACCGGGCTCTTAGATGAGCAAACCTTTCACCTGGTCTTACTGTGGTTCATTCTACCGGTGAGCCTCATTGCGCTTGGCATTGGTTGTCGTCAGCACAAAGACCTTCTGATCCTGCTGCTGGGCGGCATCGGACTCAGCCTTTTATTGTTTGCCGGTCTGGTTGGGCATGCCGTTTTATCGCCCGCCGCCGAGCGCGTCATCACCATTGCTGCCGGGCTTATTTTGGCCGCAGCGCACTTACGTAACTTTAAAATTTGTCGCGCCATGAATTGCGATCATGAGGATTCAGCCCACCACTAAGGCTGTGCATCAAATGGATCATCAGTGACACGGTTGGGCCACCAACCTGAATATGCGCCCACCTAAAATTGAAATTGGCGCGCCCACCACCACGATGCACCAAGTGATAATTCGTTTTGTTCTGCAACTCGGTCACAGGCACCATAACGATCTCCGCAACCTCGGCAGGATCCGCCCTAAAAGATAAGTCAGCGTCTGCCGTGAACACATGGGGCTCGATCAGATAGCCAGCGTGCGTGAAATACCTGCCAAGACATCCAACGAAGGTTAGCGCGCTGGGCAGCACATTGATCTCTTCAAAGGTTTCTCGAAGCGCGGTTTGTTGCAAGCCCGCATCTTCAGGGGCTTCTCGCCCGCCCGGAAAACAAAATTGTCCGCCAAAGCGGATTTTTGCACTGCGCTTCGTCAGCAAAATGGCGGGTTCTGCTCGATTCACTATGACAATCGCAACCGATGAACGCCCGGACCGGGCTTTGAGGTCACTCGAAACGGCCGGTTCGAAATGCGGATTCACGAGCTCGTCGTCCGCTTGCCCCTTGCTCAGGGCCTGCACCATCGCGGCGCCAGTTAGTGGGGCTTCTGACCAGCTCAATCGTTGCGCGAAGGCCTCGCTCGCTTCATCGATTTCACCCATCGGCAGGCCCGCTGTTTCGGATCATCAAATTTTCAGGTGCGCTTTGAGCGCCCGGTAACCCACCAAATGGATCCCCAGACCCTCGGCAAAATCACGCAAGGATCGGTCGGAGAAGGCCTCGTAGTCAGCATGGCGAGAGGCATGGGTATGGGCTATCGCTTCGAGTTCCGGGCCTGCTACCGCTGGATGGAACAATAAGTGCGTGAGTCCCGGTCGAATGCCGGCAATCAGATCGCGATAAAAATCATGCTTTGAGGTCTTTGGCACCAGTGTTTCGATGATGATGTCATCAAGGGTCGGCACTTGATCGGCATCAACCATCGCCAAAACGTCCAGATACGCATCGGCCATATCCCCTTCGCCCAAAGTCTGCAGTCGATCGCGGGTTATTCTGGGCAAAAAGGCGGGCACACCGTATTCGTGCGCCAGGCGCAGATAACTGCCTAAAAACTTTGGATGCACCACAGACCCCATATGGGTATCGATATGTGTGACGTCGATTCCTGCCGCCAGCGCGCCCTCAATTTGGGCCCGCATCTCACCTTCTGCGGCGGCAACGGTTACGTGACGCACTGCATCCTCTCGGGTCGCCCACAAATAGCCCTCAGCATCGAGCAAGCCCGTTTCTGGATCACGACTGCTGAGCGCAGGCCAGCGATAAGTTGGATACTCCGCTGTAAGCGTTAGATGCACGCCCAAATCCAGCTGTGGATTGGCTTTCGCCATCTGAACGGCTTCCTGAAACCAAGGCCCGTTCACCAAAATCGACGCGCAGGTGGCGGACCCTTTGGTTAGGCACGCAAGACTTGCCGCATTGGCGGCGTGACAAAATCCCATATCATCGATATGCAGAATTAACACGCGGTCTTCCGGGCCATAGCCCATGCGCGCAAGAAACGGGTTCATCTTAGACAAACCTCGCCGCGCCCGAGCCATCCACCATCACGGCCCGACCACAAGCTTCGGATTCGGTCATCGCGTCCCATGCTGCTGGATCTTCGACATTGGCCCAAACCCGTTCACCTGCTGGTGTTAAGCACACGAGATGTCCCATTTTGGGCCCCTCTGCGCCATACATCACGGTATAGGACTCAACCGTTGCGGGCCCGTCGTAGGTATCCAGGACCCTGCGGGTCGGCTCGGCATCTACCGCGTCCTGCACGTCTTCAAACTGAAAGTCTCGAGCTGGGGCCGTTGCGCTGTAGACCCCAAAGGCATGCTTGGTGAGGTAACCGCCGTTGGCCGTTATCAAGCCGATTTCGCTCGGATGCAACCGACTGAGCTCGACCATCTTCGCAATACTGTGCATGACATAGTTATTTAAAGGCCCGCCACCGAAGGTCAAACCACCGGTAATGGTCAGCGGTTTGGTGTCATCGAGCCCCAACTCGGCAACAGCCACCTGTACGGCGGATGGAAAGCAGCTGTACACATCAACCCGGTCCAGTTGCGCAACCGTCACGCCTGCCAGCGCCAGGGCTTTGTTGCCCGCGTGCCGGATGGCTGGAGACGAATGTAGGTTCAATCGATTCGAAACCGCATAGGTGTCATGGGCATTTGCACCCGACCAGGGATAGACCCACTGGCTTTGGGGAATACCCAACGCCTGCGCTTTTTCAACGCTGGTCATCAGCAACGCTGCGCCCATATCCACTGCGCTGTTCGAGTTCATCAGTTTTGGGTACGGGAAGCTCACCATACGATTGCTGGCGGACGCGGTTTTAATCTCCTCCGGGGAAACCTGTTTTTGGATCCAAGCGGTGGGGTTCTGTGCCGCAACCGCACTGAAACCGCTCCAAAGCGCGGCAATTCGATCACGATGATCGGCAATGGACTCCCCCCGCGCGTACCGGATGGCATTTTCAAACATCGGGTACATCTGTATGGGCTGCGCCACACCGCGCGCCTTCTCTGCTTCACAAGACATCGGCACTTCTTCACCGAGCATTTTGTCGTAAGGGCCTTCTGTTTCGCGGTAGGTCATCGTCCGACCCAGCTTTGCAAGCTTGGCTTGGGTGTTGCCAACCTCAGCCCCGACGATCAGCGCCACCTTGATATCGCCGGCTAAAATATCCAACGCGGTTTGACTGACCAATGCCTGCACCGAGTTACCGCCAAAGGGTGTGCCAACCAGTTCCGGCTTATCAAGGCCTAGGGCCTTGGCAAGATACCCCGCCGGCTGCTTATAACGCCAAATGCCGCGAACCACTCGAACGCTATCGATGGCGGACAAAACATCGGCGGACTGACTGTCAACCGCGGCCGCTTTCGCCGCCGTGAGCATCAAATCAATGGGTTCTCTAATGGCATCAGGGTCAAAACCGCGTTCTAAGATCTGACTCACACCAACCAAAACAGGAGTAAGGGGATTCATACAGCACACTCATTATCAACAAGCCGACATTCTGCCACAGCCTGCGGTGGTTTTCATGACACCCTCGCGTTAGAGTAACGCTCAACCCTTGGCATGAGCGTTCTGTGAAACTTGCTGTTACCGCCTGGGATCTCAGCAATGTTGAGGCCCTACAACGGATTCCCGACCAAGCGGCAAAAGCCGAAGCCATGGGCTTTGAAGGCTTTTGGTTGCCCGAAAATCATTTTGCAGGCCCCGCTGCGCTGAGCGCGCCGCTGATTTTATTGGCGGCCGCGGCGGCTCGGACCCATACCATTGACCTTGGCACCACGTCGCTTGTTTTGCCGATCCGGCATCCGGTGAGTGTCGCTGAAGAAGTCGCGATGCTGGACCAAATCGCCCAAGGCCGACTGATTCTGGGCCTCGGACGCGGGTTCAGCGAAGATTTGTTCGAGGTCTTCGGGGTGGATCCTCGCCAAAAACGCGCCTTGTTTAAACAGTCCTTAAGCCAAATGCTGTCAATTTGGTCTGGGGAGGCGATTCATCACAAGGATGATCGCGCGCTATACCTTTCCCCAAGGCCTTATCAAAGTCCGCATCCCAGGCTTTGGATCGCAGCCTTCGGGCCCCTGGCGCTGAAGCAAGCCGCGGCATTTGGCTGCCCTTACCTCGCCTCGCCCATGGAAACCTTTGCTGAGCTGACCCAAAACCTTGCACAGTATCGAGCCGCTCTTGAAGCCGCAGATCAAGTGCAGCCCGCAGTCGTGCCCGTTATGCGAACGATCTTTATTACCGAAGACACCGCATTGGCGACGGCAGTGAGCGAACAATTAAGGCAAGAAAGCCGTCGCGCGGCCTCCCAAGATCAGCCCGATCAGCCCGCCTTCATTGTTGGCCCTGCAACCTTTGTTGAAGAGACGCTGGCGCGCTATTCAGAGGACTTAGGGGTTAACTATTTGATCGCCCGAGGCCGGATCAAAGGCATTACCGAGGCGCAACAGCTCGCCTCCCACGCGCAGCTGATCACCCTTTATCGCTAATCAATGATCTTGATCAGTTGCCCTGGTTCAGGCTCGCCCTGGGGGTACAAGCCATTGATGACCCGAAGTTCGTCTTCGGGATAATTCGGCAGATCGGACTGGGCGGCAAGGCTCGCCATCGTGGTGCCCGGGCTTGCTCGAACGACTTTGACTTGCAGCGGCTTCGCCGCCTCAAAGTCGGCTTTTTGCATCCGCGCGAGGCTAAAGCCGATTTTGATAAAAGCCCCATCATTCGCCAATTTTTTAAGATCAAACTTTCCGGAGCCTTGTCCGACAAAGGCAAGTCCCCGGCGTTGATCAAAGACGACGATCAACCGTATCGGCCGCTCCCCGAACACGGTTTGCGCACGACTTGCCGTTGCAATGTAGGCCGGCATCCCGCCAATGGTGAGATCACGCCCCTCGACAATCTGAAACCCGAGTCCCTCGTTCACCAGCGCCTCAGGGGTAAGGCCCTTTTTTAAACGCGCCGTACTGAGTTCGAATGCCGCATCGCCGCTTGCGGACTCAAACAGCACGCCGCTCGGCACCTGTTTTTGCCGCCAACCCTCGGGCAGCGCCAAAGTTATGCCAAGTCGAGCGTGATAAAACCGGTTCCCTCGCAATACGCCTGTTGCACGTGTCAGCCCGTAGGGCACGCCATCAAGCTGCTCGAGAAATTCATCGCTTGCACGGTATTCATTGTTTTCAGCATTCAATGCCCGCGCCTTGTCAACGGCCCGGTCATAGCGTTCTGGGGTCGGCGGGTGCGAGGTCACAAAACTGCGAAACAACGCATTCGAGCGCCCCTCAGCCCGAGCTTGCTTGAACTCAACCGACTCCAAGGCTTTAAACATTGCCATGACCTGCACCACGCTTTCTGGCGAATAGCCGGCTTTGGCCATAATTTCCGCGCCAAAGTTATCCGCCTCAAACTCCTGATTCTGATCGTACTGGGTAAACGCAAGATCGGTCGCCGTTCTCATCGACCGGTTGATTTCATTGCGCGAATAACGACTACCGCCCAAAACCATAGCTGTCGCAGACCCGAGCGCCCCTTTTAAAAGCTCGCGGCGCTTCCGGCGTTTATCGTGCCCTTTTAATACATGCATGATTTCATGGCCTAGCACCGCAGCCAATTCAGCTTCGGAATTGAGGTGCATCATAAGACCGGTGCTAATAAAGATGTTACCGCAAGCATTGGTCGCGGCTTGAATTTGGGGCGTTTCAAGCACATCAAAGGAAAAGGTTTGCCCCTCTGGCTCGGCAACGGCCACGAGGCGCTGACCGACGCGCCGGACATAGGCTTGCAATGCGGCATTTTGGGTCACGCCAACCGCGGTCATCGCTGCATTTGCCATCTGGCACTCTTGCTGTTTGCGAGCCTCGCTTTTCGATACGTTACCCGCTGCTGCGTCCTCGATACCCTCAGCCGCATCCGGCTCCGCACCCGCAACTGCGGCCCGGTTGGGATCCAGGCGTTGATCGCCCTGGCCCACAGCGCTTGCCGCCGAATTCGCCTCGGACTCATCAATTGTCTCTGCAGCCTCGCTTTCAGACATTAGGCGGCTCATTGGATGGGCTGTAGCTTGTCCAATTGCGCCCGACCGCAGCTGATAAGCGCTTAAGCCCGCGTCAGCAAAGAGCAAGCCCAACAATAAACTAATCATTTGTTTTGACACACTGGCTCCCGCTCAGACCTTGCCCTGCATTATTCAGCACCTAACCTGAAAATCAACTGAACGAATTGCGCCGCAACCCCGTTTAAACCTAGACTAAAGCAATGATTACCAAAAGGTTCCTCGTCTTATGACGCAAGTTCAATGGCTGCAGAGTCTTCAAGCGATCGTTGGCGTTTGGTTTCGTGGGGCCCTAAGCGTTGTCTTGAGCACGGTCCTCGTAACAGCTGCCGCCTTCGCACAAGCGCCGCCCGCAAGCCTTGTTGACGCGGCACAGATACCTGTTGCAGCGGTTCAAGACCTGCAGAACAAAGCGATCGAGGCCATGGCCGATCAACGCTGGGCTGTCGCTGAAGACTTACTGCTCCAAGCGCAGCATGCGTTGCACCGTCAGCACGGCGTCGTCACCGAACGACAAGCACCAATTTTGGATCAGTTAGCACGCACCCACATTGAACAAAAAGACTATCGACAGGCAAACCGATTCAAGGAGTTCAATTATTTCTTGGGACAACGTAGCCCATCGATTGACGCGCAAATCCAGGCCGAGATTGCCTTAGCACGCTGGTATCTTTATTCAGGCCAGTTTGACGCGGCCAGGCGGTTATTGAGCGCATCGCTTAAAACCGAGTTAGCGCGCGAACCCTTTGTGCCAGAACGGGCGTTACTGCGCTTGGACGTGGAACTGTTTTCATCGCAATGCTGTCATAGCGATGATGCCATCGCGCTTTTGGGCCGAGCTAAAGCCCACGGCGTGTCTGCTGACCTCATCTTACTATTTGAGCAAAGGGTCGCGGATTTACTCATCCTCGATGGCAAAGCAGACCTTGCAGCCGCGTACTATGCTCAGCAACAGGCTACAACGCGCCGCACGCCCCAGCTGATTTCGGGTTTGAGACGATATACTGAGCTCGGGCCAAATAACCTGGGCGATATGAAGCTCAGGCAAGAATTACGCCGACGCAGAATTTTAGCCGGCGGTTATCCGGATGACGCCCTTTGGTCGCAAGCCCCTAAATCCTTCACCGTTACACTCGAAGAGGACTTCCTTCCGATTGCGGACGCAGTGCCATCGGAATTCGGCGGCTATGCCGATCGTTTGAGCCCGTAATCGGCACGCCTTTCCGTTTTAACCTTGAGCAGCTCAAACAGGCGCTGCCAACCCGATATCGAGCCTTAACGCGCTTAGAGACCCTAGAAATTCAGATGACAGTGGATGTCACAGCAGAGGGCAAAGCAATCAACGTCCGCTTTGAAGATCGTTACCCACGAAGGCTTCGAGAATTGATGAAACAAGTCCTCAAAGTGGCTCGGTTTCAGCCCGCAATGCAGGACGGTTTACCGATCGAGTCGTTGGACTTTCCTTTCGTGCAGCGCTTTAAAGCCAGTGATAGCCAAAACAAAGCGGACGTTTAAACATGCCTTGGATTTTCTTAACGCTTCTCATCTTCAGCGCAAACTCGACCAATGCGGAACCGGTCTCGATCCTCAACCTACTTTACAACACGGATGATCTGACTTTCTTGCAAAATAACCCCCAAGAAGCAGCCTCAAACTCGACAACCGCACTCTCTCAAGATCAAGCCAGAAGCCTTGCCGCCGATCTAAATGCAAGCCTTGTCCGCGATAATCCCGAAGACCCAATTTATCTCGCCAAGCGACTTGCGAATGTTGGCGTGCTCCAAACTTATGCAGGCGATCTAATCGCTGGCGATCAATCTTTGCGGGCGGCACTGTCGCAGTTCAATCAAAACGGCGGTTTGTTCGACCCCCGATTACCCCCACTGCTCTCAGCCATCGGCATCAACGGCTTTCTGCGCAAGGACTATGACACTGCAGAGGATCACTTTCGATGGAGCCAGAACATTCAACACAGAAGCCTTGGCTTGTTTGCGGCCGAGCAATCGACCAACCTCAATTGGCTGACGCGCACCTACCTCAGTACCGGCCAGACCGACGCGGCGGACACCGCGCAGCGATACTTACTGCGCATTGCTGAACACGTCCTGCCAGCCGGCAGTCTAGCGCTTAGCAACATTAAAATTAGTCATTGCGCGGGTACCTCGGCCAGCGAGCGCAAGCACCATCTCACCCGTTTGCCGAAGACCTGGATCGTCTGCTCAGACAAACGTTATTCAATGATTCGATCGAACTACTCGATCAAGCGATTCTGGAGATCACCGCAGCCGAGGGGCCCTATTCCGCCAAGTTGATCGGCGCGCTGGAAACGAAATCTCAGGTTTACAGCTGGCAAGCGGTCGCAGTCGATCGCTCGCAAGAGCAAGCCTCTGGAGCAAATCCTAACCATTCTGCAGAATCAGCCCGTGGTCGACTCCCGAAGCACTGTCAAACGCGTGGTTCGCCCTAGCCGATGGTTATATCTTGACGGGCAATAAAAAAGCGAAGACGGCCTACCGCGCCGCATGGCTTGCGGCCAATCCCGCGCCAGCCATCGACCCGGACGCAGCCCTCGTCGCCGAGGCCGACCCAGCAGCCGACGGCTCAGACCCAGACGAGCGATCCAGAGCCGGGTGATCGTCGTCATCGACCCCGTTCTGCTCTGGCCCGACGCCTATAAACCCATTTACTTTAGCTGCCGTGGTCGATTCCGAGGCGCCATCGGATACCCAGTATGCCGTGCACTTGCAGTTTAGAATCTCGACCGAGGGTCGCCCAAAGCGAATCAAAGTGCTCAGCGAAGAACGTGCCCCATCGCGAGGTCCGCTGGACCCGAACCTTGATCCTTAACAGTCGCTACCGGCCCGCCTTGCGCAACGGTGTGCCCGAGGAAGTTGCGTTACTCGCTCCGCCAGCCCTTCATTCCTCGGTCCGCGCCGGCACCAACTGCCGCCGACGCATCGCCCGCACCCGTCCCGGACGCTTTCGACAACCCCTCTCTGAGTGTGTAACCCCTCCACCCGCGCGCGACCAGGCGCTTCGCCCTGGGACCCATCTCTACTCGCCCACACCGGTTATAAACACCCGCAGTTGCGCCGCGAGCCCTTTGCACGCGGCATTACCCGGTCGAGCCAAGATCGGAATGGGCAACACAAGGCCCGCCAAATAACTCGTGCCATTCGCGTCTGCGCTGATTTGCCCGGAAGCGCTCAGATTCTTCAAGTCCCAAATCGAGGCTTCATAAGAGGCATCTTGTTCCCAATAGCTCATACCAAAGCAGCCGCCGCCAAAGGTGCTCACCGCACAACTCATCGACCCGCCTTTGTCGACCGTCACCGTATCGCCCTCGATCCAGGCCAAATAGCGAATACTCGATTGATCGATTTGCGCCTGCACCCCGGCTTCAGCAAACAAACGAGAAAGGTCGCTGGCATTGGTCGGCGCCGTGCGCGCTTCAAACCACGGATACAAATCATCCTTAAACTGATCTTCCGACACCAGCCGGATCGGATTGCTGCCTTGCCTTAATATATCCGCCAAACAATCGGTAAAACTTTCTTCGGTTTCACGATCGTTATACGTCGCGCGACCAAGAATCACCATTGCTTCACCGTCACCCAACACGGCATCGGTTTGACGGGACTGTTCAACTCGGGTTGTCGCACAGGCGCCGAGCTGCAGTAATAGAGCGGCGACAACAATACGGTACGTACCCAAACCGCGCCACGCAGCAATCTTAAAACAAGTCGTCCACGCGACGCCGAAACACGATCCTTTCGATGCGGGCTCACCCACGGCCTCCACCTTTCCAAACGGTTTCCAGTGAAACCGCCTGTTACATAATCGGTTTTGGGTCATTCTTGACTCCAATTGAATTCTAACCAAGTCTGGACATTGCGCTGCTTCGGCCACTCCAGCGCAACCCGCGCGCCGGCATCCCGAATCGCTTCAACCGACGCGGCGTTGAGCGCGTCGGTTGGCTGAAACCCGCCGCCCTCGTTTTTGCCGTAGCCGACCACCACCCAGGTATCCAGAACCGTCCCGTCCGAGCCCATCAGCTCAAGCTGGTACTTGGTCGATGCGGAGAAAAATTTCAATCCTGACAATTCTGGTGGCAGAAATGCGTATTCAAGTAGCGTTAGCCTTACAAACCCGTCCGGGCAACGCTCACCTGTGGCAAGCCCCGCAGTGCTCGGCCCACACGCTGGTGCCGCCAGCGGCCAAACTTTTTCGAACAGCGAATCAATCAAGGTCTCAAAAAATGCATTCTGAAGGGCCCCTAATTCAATCGTCCAATCACCGCCCCCTCTCGGGAGCTTTTCTCGATGAATCTGGGTGCTAAATTCAGGTGGTCGGATGAAGCCGATTGAGACCGGAAAGGGCTCGATGAGGGGCGTTGGGATCCGACCCGATACCGTCAGGGAATGCGTGCAGCTTCCCAATACGACGCACAGCACACTCAAACTGGCGACCCTTGAAGCCCATCGGAGGCACCGCCTTTCGAATCGATCGATTTCCATACTCTGCATTCTGATCTACTTTCTAGTCTTCATTCCGTGGCAGAGGCAGGATTACCTGAGCCTGCCGTCTGGCGAATTTTACGCGCTGCCGCCCCCCACGCGCACCAACGCTTTGTTACAGCAACAATTTAGTGAGCCTTACTCGTAAAAGCAAACCACACTCGCCCAATGCTTTTGTCGACGCGTGCCAACCGCCAGGACTGCGCTTGCGATTGTCAAAACCATCAGCCGACTCATCCGAAACTACGACAATCATCGTAATTCAGCTTAAATTCAGCTTTAATTCAGCAACATTGGCATTTCATCTTGGAGCCCGGCATGCGCCTTGCGTTACTGACACTCATTGGCCTTATTTTGATCAGCGGCTGCCAATCACCCAGTACGCCGCCTGCAACGCCGCCCAGCATGCCGAGCCCGTCGTCACCCAGTTCGCCCAGCATGCCGAGCCCGCCATCACCCAGTTCGCCCAGCATGCCAAGCCCGTCATCATCCAGCTCGCCCAGCATGCCAAGCCCGTCATCCTCCAGCTCGCCCAGCATGCCGAGCCCGTCATCACCCAGTTCGCCCAGCATGCCAAGCCCGTCATCATCCAGTTCGCCCAGCATGCCAAGCCCGTCATCACCCAGTTCGCCCAGCATGCCAAGCCCGTCATCATCCAGCTCGCCCAGCATGCCGAGCCCGTCATCATCCAGTTCGCCCAGCATGCCAAGCCCGTCATCATCCAGCTCGCCCAGCATGCCAAGCCCGTCATCATCCAGCTCGCCCAGCATGCCGAGCCCGCCATCCACCCAGTGATGCTGGCAAAAGCCAAGGCTGATGGCGAATCTGGGCCGGCTGGCGCAACCGGTGCACCAGCGGATCCAACTCAAGATCAAACGGGCGCCGCCGGTGAAAAACTAACGCAGGTCGGGAAGACCTTAACCCGTGCCAGCGGTGATTCAGATACCGCAGAGCGCGGCGAAAGTGATAACAACGACGCCCAGACAGGTTCGGGGGCTGCAGCTGAACCTTGGGATCCGTTGTTACCCGAACCGCTCGATAATGCCAGTTCCGACGGAGAACGATTTGACGAGTCGCTTGCCGCAGATTCAGCTGAGTCCTTTGAAAGCAGCGACAGCCAGTCGGGCAGCGCTGCTCAAAATGGCGGCGACGCCGCAGCGTCTGCAGGCCAAGCCGCGTCGATCGATGGCGCGCAAACCACATCAAGCACCGGGCGCGCCGAAGGCGGACAATCGTCCGAGACCGCGCCATCTGGTAAGGATGGTTCAGAGCCAGGGTCGACACCGATTGCCGCCGGTGACAACGATCCGGACCGCCAAGCGCTCGCTGACGCGCTGGCTCGCGCTGGAATTAGTCTCACCAAAGCCGGCGAATTACTGAGCCAAAGCGGGTCCGATGGCGCAAGCAGTGACGACGTCAATTCAGCCCTCAGCGACGCGAGTATTGCGGTTTTAATTCTTGAGCAACAGCTCAATCAAATGGGGTCGGACGGGGTCGCCGGTGACCGGGTCAGCGAGGCGGCGAGACTGGTCATTTTAGCCAATGAGGCCCTGTCTGAGGCGACCCTTGCGACCGACGGCAGCGCGCCGTTGCCGACAATCTCTGGACGTTCATCGCAAACAGCCGAAGATCCGCGCATCGCCGAGCTCGATGCCGAACTTGAGCGCTCAATTGTTGTTTTTGAAACCGACATTCAGGATGCACGCAACGCGGTCGCCGCCGAATTGGCGGGCAGCGCAACTGACGCCGCGGGCGGCCCCTCAATGGTGGATTTGGCTGAAGGCTTAGCGCAGTCTGCCCCGGTCAGCGTGACCGAAGGACCAGATGAGGCGTCAGAGGCGCCATCCGCCGAGGTAGGAGCGCCTCAAGGCCGCGCGCCCGGCAAGACCGAACAGCAAACTGCTGGCCCCGCACCGATTCCAGAGGATATTCCCAGCCCCCAAGGCGATGACATTGTTGCAAAACAATTACGGGAGGCCGCTGCAGCCGAACAAGACCCAGCGCTGCGAGCAAAACTCTGGGAAGAATATAAACGGTATAAGCAAGGACTCTGACCTGTGACTGAACCCCGCACTCGACGCGCTCTAACAACCCTCGTCCAGCTCTGGCTTATCATGACCTTCGCAACCCTTGCGGGCTGCGCGACAACGCAGGTCATAACGGCCAATTCGAAACCACCGGTACAACTGCAGTCAGTGATTTCAGATGCAGCGCGCGTGGATGTCATGATACTGCCGTTTGCGCCTAACTTGGCATCATTGCCTGAGTCAGATGATGATGACATCCCGGTGTCGGCCGAGGTGCGCCGAGCCGAGTCCCGTTATCTTGCTTTTCATCTGAAAGATACGCTGGAGCGAACCGGGAACTGGGGCATCGTTCGGGTGGTACCCAGCGCAGCACGACATCACCCATTACTGGTTTCTGGCAAGATTTTAGCGTCCGATGGCGAGCGTCTGGCTGTTTTGGTTACCGCAACCGATGCCAGCGGGCGCGTGTGGCTGACGCGGACCTATGAAGACAATGCGAGTAAGTACGCCTATCAATCGATCAAAGAAGACCCCTTTCAAGACCTCTACAACAACATTGCCAATGATTTGGTTCTGCAATATCAAGCGCGCGCGGTCGATGACATCCGCAATATCCGGCAAATCGCCGAACTTGCGTTTGCTGCGGATCTGGCGCCTGATGCCTTTTCTGGCTATCTCACAGAAAATCGGGACGGCACAACCTCGGTGGTCCAAGTACCCGCCGCCGGCGATACTATTCTGCAACGCGTTGCGCGAATTCGGGCGCAGGATGACCTGCTCGTCGACACCTTAGATGATTACTACTTTAAATTTTACCGGGATGTTAAGCCTTCCTACGATGAATGGCGGTACGCGACCTATGACGAGGCGGTGAGGCTGCGGCAACTGAACAAACAAGCTCGCAACCGGCTTTTAACGGGCGCCGCGCTCATTGCCGGCGGCATTTACGCCGGCTCTCAAAGCAACACCTGGGCCGCTGACGCGGCTGCAGCAGGCGCCGTCGTCGGTGGTATCGCGGCCGTCAAAGGCGGTCTAGATCGACGCAAGCAAACCGAGATCCATGAGCAAGCGCTCCAAGAGCTTACCCAATCTTTAGGCCGCGAGATCACGCCGAACGTCCTGGATATCGAAGGCGCAACCGTTGAGCTAACAGGCAGCGCAGAACAACAGTACGCCCAATGGCGTTCGATGTTACAAGCACTGTATGAAGCAGAACGAGGTCTAGGCCAAGCGCCCATAACGCCTCAGACCCGATGATTAAACGATCATGACAACGATCCAACCCGGCACGCTGCTCGCTGATCGCTTTAGGGTTATTGCGGCCGTGCCAACACCGCCGGCTCAGCACCCACGATTTCGGGCGACGAATTTATCAACTGCCAGTGACGTCATGATCACCGTCGTGCCCCGCTCGGCCGGTGATCTAGCAAGCCTTGCGGCCATCAGCGATCGACTGAAAAAGCTCAGCCACCCCGATATTCAGGCGCATATCGGTTTTTGGGAAGATGCTCATGCAGGCTACCTTGTTGACGCGCCGCCCGTAACGCCGGCGAGCGACCCGCTGAGCAAACCACTCAAAGCTGCCCAACTCAGGCGCTTGGTCGCCGCGCTGGGCTATGCCGAGGCGCTGGGCTTTCATCAATCGGGGTTTGATCTGGCCTGGCTCACGCCAACGGATCAGCAGGGCTTTATGATTCAACACCTGGGCTGGCCACGCTGGGCACTGACCTCAGCGCCACACAATCATCCCGAGGCAACTGGGCTTGTGAACTTTGGCGATTGGGCCTATCAATTTTGTACCAACGCACCCTGGCAGGGCCTTGACCAGTTGCAGGCGCAACCACCGTTGCCGGCAGGCTTAACGCCCCTCATTACGGCGGTGCGACAAGGCACGACCCGCTCCTTTGGCGAGCTTTTGACTTTGATGGACACCGGCGAGGCAGACGCGGCATCCGGTTTGGTCGGGACCGGCCCTTTGCAGGCTGCAAACTTTGAGATCGCAAGCCCGGCAGCATCCGCGCCCGCTGCCGCCGTCGTGTCATCAGAATCATCGGCCACGCTGTCTGATCGCACACCCGGCGCAGTGCTTGCCAAATCCGGCTGGGAGCCCAAAACCCTGTTAACCGGTTTTGGACTCGTTATTCTTGCCGGCTTTGTCTTTTGGGTGCTGCCAGATTTAGTCCGCACTCAGAACCAGGCTCAACCCCAACTGAACCCAACCCCGGCCACCGCATCCGAGCCTGCTGGCGTCACGAAGCAGGCGCCCATCGCCGACGCCAAAGCCAAAATCCTGGCAGAACAGGCTGCCGAGGTGGCCGAAACGTTTCTGCGGAAACTCATCACACTAGAAGATTTGGGCCTTGCGCTTTGGGATCCAACCGCCCTCGCTCAAATCAATCAAGCAGCCATGGCAGCTGATGACGCCTTTCGTGCGGGCGACGCGCAAGCCGCGCTTGCGCGCTATACTCAGCTACTGGCCAGCGTTACCGCACTTGATGCAGGCCTGCCAGATCGTCGCGCCGAGAATCTGACCCAAGCTCAAAACGCCTTGTCAGACAACAACAGCGTCGATGCGCTCAAGTTCTGGGCAATTGCGGCCCGATTGAATCCGCAGAAGACCGACATCCAGACAACTTGGCAAGCCGTTCAAAAAATTCCCGCCATTGAAGCCCTCATGAGCGAAGCCGACCTGGCAGAACGTGCTGGCAAAATCGAAGCTGCCGAGGACATCTTGCGCGAGGCGACTGCGCTGTTCCCGAACTGGACGCCCGCACGGGTTGCCTATGAGAGAATGCAACAGGCCGTGCAGCAAAAACAGTTTCAGACCAGCATGACGCTCGGGTTTGCGGCCCTTGCAGAGGAATCCTATGAATCGGCAATCAGCGCATTTGAGCGAGCCGCCCGCATCGACCCAACGGCGAGCGCCGCCCGAGACGGTCTCGAGCAAGTTCGCCAAGCGCAGCTCAGACAACAAATCAAAGGCTTTTTTGATGAGGCCCAACAGGCCGAAGCCGCCGGTAACTGGCGCAACGCGCAAACTGCCTATGAGACTGCCCGCACGCTGGCGCCCAACTTAAGCGATCTTACGGTTCGCATCGAGGCCATGGACACCCGGATCGAGCTCGCTGAAGCATTGACCCAGATCCTTGCGGACCCAGCAAGACTCCTCGCCGATGCCGAATTCAAGAACGCCAGAGATCTTGCCATTACGATCAGTCAATTACCCCCACCCGTTGGCGATCTGCAAGCACGCCTGCCCATTCTCACGCGTATGCTGTCTCATGCGCGTCGCGAGCTGACGCTGACGCTGACCTCGGATGCGCTAACCACCGTCACGGTCCTGCGGTTAGGCAAAGAGGGTCGTTTGGGCCAAATAACGCAAACCAAGCTGACCTTGTTTCCGGGTCGTTATGTCGTCACCGGATCCAGGACCGGCTATAAAGATGTGCGCCATGAGCTGACCCTTACGGGCGAGACCCTCAATCATGCCCTAAACGTCGTTTGCGATGAGCCAATCTAATGCCACCCATTGACCCCTTGCAAGACACCCTCGAGCCCACGCCTTTTGAGGCGCCAAAACAGGCAGTTGATATCAAAGCCCGACGACTCAGCCCGAGGCGCGTGGTGACCCTTTTGCTTGCCGCTTTCATTGCGATGACCGCTTGGCACCTGTTTACCGCCAAGGCCGTCTTAATCGTCTTCACGCCGCCAGCTGAATCCGAATCCGTCTCAGGTTGGTTAACCCTACCGCTGGGCGAACGCTATCTGGTCCGGCCCGGTGATCTCACAGTTGAGGCCGACGCCAAAGGCTACTACCCGATCGACGCGCGTTTAACCGTATCGTTCGATCCTGATCAGCGTTTTGCACTGGCTTTCGAAAAACTGCCCGGGCACCTTCGCCTCACCACCGGCGATATACCCGCTGAGGTCGAGATCGATGGCGAGTCCGTTGGCACCACCCCGCTCACGGTTTCAGATCTGAGCGCCGGCGAGCACCGCGTGTCGATCACTGCCGACTGGTATGTTCCGATCCAAACCACCGTGGAGATCCTTGGCTTGGACCAGTCTCAGGATTTGGCGTTGGCCTTGACACCAGCTTGGGGCACTGTGAGCCTATCCAGCCAACCCACCGAGGCGCGCCTTATTGCCGATGGGGAAGATCTCGGGCCGCTGCCGACAACGGTAAGATTATTAGAGGGTACGCGAACGCTTTTGATCTCAAAAGCGGGGTATCAATCTCAGCGCCTCGATTTAGCGATCAAACGTGGTACGTCCATCACGGTGCCCGAAGTCACCCTGGCACCTGCGAACGGCGCGGTGACCCTGAACAGCGCACCCGCCGGCGCTTTGGTCACAGCAAATGGGGTGTATCTAGGGGTCACCCCGCTTCAGCATTCGTTGTCCCCAAATCGCACCTATGATTTTCTAGTCAGCAAGTCTGGCTTTGAACCGGTGACCCGGTCATTGCAGCTTGCCCCCACTGAAACGGTCACGCTGAACCTAACCCTTGCGCCCCGATTGGGAACCGTAACCTTTGATATTGCTCCGAAGCAGGCATCGATTCGCATCAACGGGGTACTGCAAAGCGCCAAAAATACCACGATGCGGCTGCCCACAACGCCCCAAACCATTGAAATCAGTCAGGACGGCTTCGCAACGATCACACAAACCATCACCCCGGATGCTGATTTCCCCAAAACCCTGAAGATCAATCTGCTGACCCTGGCAGAAGCGGAACTGGCTCAATTCCCAGAGACGATCGAGGTCAAGGGCGGCTATCGCTTGCAGCGCATTCTACCGGCGACCATCGAACTCGGCGCGGCGCGGCGAGACCGCGGCGGACGCAGCAATGAAATACAGCGCTTGATCACCCTCACTCAGCCTTATTACCTGGGCACCACCGAAGTCACCAATGCCCAATATCAGGCCTTTGATGCCGGCCATAATCCCGGGGTTTTAGGACGAACCCTGCTCACAGCGCAGGAGCGACCGGTCGTTGGCGTCAGCTGGGATCAGGCAGTGGCCTTCTGCAACTGGTTGAGCGACCAAGAAGGTTTGCCGCGGGCCTATACCTCGGTTAACGGGCATTATGAGCTGATCACACCCAGAACCTTAGGGTATCGTTTGCCGACAGAAGCTGAGTGGTCTCGAGCCGGACGGTATGCCGATATTGCGGCCGGTGCGCAAGGCGACATCACCAGCCGTTCCCGCTTTGCCTGGGGTGATGATCTGCCACCGCCAAGCGATTTCGCCAATTTAGCCGATGAAACCGCAACGGGCTTCGCGCCCAATATCATCCCGAACTTTCGAGATCGCTTTCGAGGGCCAGCACCAGCAGGACATTTCAAGGCCAATGCCTTGGGCCTGTTTGATCTAACCGGCAATGTTTCTGAGTGGGTGCATGACCGATTTAGCACCAACCGCACGCCCAGCGCCGCGACCGATTGGACGGGGCCTAACGAGGGCGCTGTTCGGGTTATTCGCGGCTCGAGTTATCTGTCCGGCAGCTTTAGCACCTTGCGCTGGGCTTATCGGGATTCAGGCCTTGAAGGCCGGCAAGACGTCGGCTTCCGGCTGGCAAAAAATGCCGCCCCAGGCGCCGTCGAATGATGGCGATGGCGATGCGGTCTGATAAGCTTAAATCGATTCAATGTCGAGCCTCTTGCATGCGTGCCAACCTTACAATGCTGTTTGCTGTTTGCGTTCTTCTGCCGGCCCAAGTTGTCGCCGCGAGTCCAGCGACATCAAGCCCTGCCAGTGCAGCGCCCAACCCAGCGCCGGCTGCTGACCCCACTCCGCAAGCCTTAAACACAACCGCTGCGCCCAGCCAGTCCAGCGCGCTGGACGCCGCGCAACAGCCGGTGCCTGACGACGCGACGCTAACCGCGCCTGGCTTGGGCCGCGCTTTTGAGGCCTTTCAGCCCAGTGAGGCAATCAGTGCTGACAACGCCGTGCCCTTTCCAACCAATATCTAAGGCCTTAACCTATTCATGAAACAATTTAGCTCAGATTTTATCTATCAATTGATGTCTCTCATCGTGGCGATTTTATTGGTTCACGCAATTTACGTTGCCGTCATTCGGCCAAACGCCAATAGCCTTTTAGAAATTCAAGCCGAGCTTATCAATGCTGACCCCAGTTACGTGCCGGAGCGCAGCGCTTATATCATTGTAAAAGACCTCGAGCAGGAGGCCTGCTTTATCTTAATGCTATGGGCCATGGCACTTATGGGCATCAAGGCACGCGACAATCATCGAGAACGGGCCCTGTTTGAAATAGACCTTTTACCCCGCAATCAATCCAACAGTATTTTGCCTGAAGATACGCGGGACTATGCTCGCCCAATAGAAGCCTTAAGCGCGGACGCGCAACAGCGCCTGTTGCCGCGCGCGTTACTGGCCGCGCTGCACCGCTTTCGCGCCACGGGCAATATTCAGGATGTTGCGCACACCATTCGTGCCACCTGCGAGAGCGAAAGCGAGCACTTGGATTCGGAACTATCAATGATTCGCTACATCGCCTGGGCAATTCCTTCGATTGGCTTTTTAGGCACCGTTCGCGGCATTGGACAAGCCCTTGGTCAAGCGCATCAAGCCGCACAAGGCGACATTGCTGGCGTCACCCAAAGCTTGGGCGTGGCCTTTAATTCGACCTTCGTCGCCCTGTTAATCAGTATTCTCATCATGTTCTTGATGCATCAATTGCAATTGGCGCAAGAGCGCACCACCCAAGATGCTGAGCAATATTGTGATAATCGCCTTTTACGTTACCTGCAGGTTTAGACCGTGACCCTTGCATTTCTTGAACTCAATGATCTTGAGTTACGGCTCTGGCAAGCCGATCACGCGGTTGTCTCAGAACCCGGTTGGGCCTTGCTGACGGAGCCGCCGAAGGTTGGCCAACAGGCATTGGATCAGGCCAGACTGCAACCTCGATTGGCCAATTGTCAGTTTTGGCACACCCTCAGTACGGATCCTATGCCCGGCGCGACCCCGATCGCTCGACATCATGCGGACTTGGCCTATTTACAACTGACCGCCTTTAAACATCTCGCACCGAGCAGCGAGTTTGTTGTCAGCGTGCCCGGACATTTTGATCGAGCTGATCTGAGCTTACTGCTGGGGCTGATGGATGCTGCAAGCATCACCGTCAAAGCGCTGATTGACCCTGGGGTACTCCTTGCCAGCAGGACCCCTAGCACGACGCCTAACCTGCTCTATCTGGATGTTGGTCTGCATGCCGTGACGATAACGGTAATTCAACAAGGCGCACAGTCGCAGCGCAGCAGCTGCCGCATCGCCCATAACGCGGGCTATCTGAACCTCATTGACCGCCTGGCCAATTATGCCGCCAGTGCGCTGGTTCGAAAATCTCGGTTTGATCCACTGCAACATGCCAGCACCGAGCAACAACTCTTTCAGCAGCTCTTGCAACCGAATCATCCCCTTGCCAGTTTGGGCCAAGGCCTGATTAGCTTGCATCATGAGGGCGTCCAATATGACGTGCAGCTGCCTGAGACCGATCTGCGCGCAGCCGCCGCGGAGCTTGTACCCGATGTTGTGAAAGCGATTCAGGCCGCCTCAAACGGCCCCGCTGAGGTTTTGTTGAGCCATCGCGCCCAGCGGCTCCCAGGACTCATCGACTCCCTATCCCTGATCCCAGGCCTTGTGACCCAGCGGCTCACGAGCGCCAGCCTGCTCGAGGCTTTTACCGCTTTGGCGCCAGAACTGACGGCCAACAGCACGCACAATCAACTCATCTACAGTTTGGCCAACCCGGCGCAAGCAACCGCGACCGCCGCTGAGCAATTAAGCACCGGCCACTCGATTACGCATATTGTGCAGCAGGGCATCGCCGTCGAGATCAAAGCCTTTTCGGAAACCACCGCAGACGACTTTGGCCTGATCCTTGACACGGTAACCGGTCAATGGCAGCTGACGCCAGGCAACCTGAGCATTGCCCTCAATGGGCAATCCGTGACGGAACCGTGTTTGCTGAAAGCGGGCGATGCCATTTTAGCGGGTAACCAAACCTTTCTATTCATCCAGGTGCGATAAGCCGCGTGGCCAAACGACGCGAAACGAATATTTTCAGCCTGTCTTTTTTAGATATCATGTCGTGCGGTTTTGGCGCGGTGATCCTAGTTTACATCACCATCAATCATGGCACCCTCTCAAGCGGTATCCAGACCGATCCCGAACGATTCGCCGAGGTCAAAAAGATCGAAATCGAAATTCTTGCAGAGCAGGAAAACCAAGTCATCCTGCGCAACAGCCTTGCGCTTGTAGACGATGCGGTTCTAACAACGGAACAAAGCATCCGAGACAAACTCAAAGCCATAGAGGCCCTAACCCAGCAGTTGCTCGAAGCTCAAAGCGCGCAGAGCCTGGATACCGACGGGATTGAAGCGCTTAAAACAGCGTTGGTCAAACTCCAGGCCGAGCGCGACACCCTGACCCTCAGTGTCGCCGAGGCCGAAGGCAATGATCTGCGAGCGATGGTCGGCGAAGGCGATCGCCAGTATCTAACCGGCTTGAACTTGGGCGGCCAGCATATTTTGCTGTTATTTGATGTGTCGGGCAGCATGCTCGATGAAACCCTTGTTAATATCATTCGAAGGCGAAATCTGCCTGAAGCCGAGCAACGCGCGTCGAAAAAATGGCAACGCGGCTTGCGCACCGTGGATTGGATCACTGCCAATCTGCCTAGGGATGTTCAATTTCAGATTATTGCATTTTCGAGCACCGCGCGGAGCGCCCTGCCCGAGACCAATGGTGAGTGGCTTCAAACCAGCGACACCGAAACCTTGGACGCCAGTCTGGCGGCGCTACAAGCGCTCACCCCCGGCGGCGGCAGCAACCTGCATGCGGCGTTTACCGCCGCTGCCGCCCTTGACCCACAACCGGACAATATTTTCTTGATCACGGACGGCCTACCCACTCAAGGCGCAATGCCAGTAAAAGCAGGTCTTGTCTCCGCCAAAGACCGCTTAAACCTTTTTCAAAACGCCATGAGCGTGGTCAACCTTTCAACGCCCATCAACGTCATTTTATTCCCCATGGAAGGTGACCCCATTGCCAGTCCCTCTTTTTGGCGGCTGGCACAAATGACGGGCGGCGCATTCTTGTCACCCGCAAGGGACTGGCCATGAGACGCAAGCTCCGCGAAGTTGAAGGCATGAGCCTCTCTTTTTTAGATGTCATCAGCTGCGGCTTTGGCGCCTTAATACTATTGTTGGTGCTCACCAAAGTTTATGACCCAGTGGTCTTTGATCCATCGATAACCGATCTCGACGGTTATCTCAAGGAGCTCGAGGAAACCCTGGCGACGCTGAAAGGTGAGACCCGAGTGCTCAATCGAAACCTGCTGCGTCGCGAAGACCTCAAAACGGATCAAGTGGCTCAACTGACGCGCATTCAAAGTGAGCTCGCAAGCCTTGAAAGCACCAACCGCCAGACGCAATTGGAGGCCGAGGCCCAAGCGGCCATTCAAGCAAAATTGGCCGACGCCAAACAGTCCCTCACCGAAGAGATGCAGGCGCTACTCAAGGGCTATCAAAAATCAATCGATGATACCGTGATCGGCGGGATCCCAGTGGACAGCGAATACGTCATATTCATCATCGACACCTCGGGCAGCATGTTCAGTTACGCCTGGCCCATGGTGGTACAGAAGCTGGCGGAGACCTTGGAGGTCTATCCCAATTTGAAAGGCATCCAAGTGATGAATGATATGGGCCAGTACATGTTCGCCCAGTACGCAGGCCAATGGATCCCGGACACCCCAGCTCGGCGGCAGGCGATTATTAATCGGCTGCGGGACTGGAATGTTTTCAGCAACTCAAGCCCAGTTGAAGGTATCACCAAGGCCATTGCGACCTTCTATCGACCAGGCCGAAAAATCTCACTCTATGTATTTGGCGATGAATTTACCGGGCGCTCGATTCAGCAGGTCGTCGACACGGTCGACCGAATTAATCGCCGGGACGAGCAAGGCAACCGGCTGGTCCGGATTCATGGGGTGGGCTTCCCTGTACAGTTCGCAAATCCGCCACAGTATCAGGAGACTGGCATCAAATTCGCCATTCTAATGCGCACCTTGTGTGCAGCCAATGACGGCACCTTTGTGGCCTTAAACCGGTTTCGTTGACCACGCGCGCAATCAACCGCGCTCACCCGGCGCAACCGGCGGCGATTTCGGCTTAGACCCCGCAGGCACATCGCGCAATTGCACGGATGGCGCATCCAGCCTCGCCTCAAGCCGCTCCAAGATCGCTCGCACGTCTTGAATTTCATCGTGCAGGTTGCGCAAGGAAGAACGCTCCGGGTTATCGGTATCGGCCTTGGCCTGCTCTTCCTCAAGCACATTCACCACAATCCCGATCACCATGTTTAAAAACGCAAAGGTGGTTAGGAAAATAAAACTGAGATAAAAGATCCAACTAAGCGGATAGAACGCCATGGTTTCGTACATGACGTCGGTCCAATCTTCGAACGTCATCACCCGAAACAGGGTCAGCATCGACACTGCAATATTGCCCCAAAGCGTTGGATTGATCTTTTCAAAGAACAAACTGCCGGTTGCGGCATAGATATAAAAAATAATAAAAATCAGCGCGGCAACATAGCCTAACCTGGGTAACGCCTGAAGCAGAGAGTTGAGTAAAATTCGGAGTTCCGGAATGATGCTGATCATGCGCAGCACCCGAAAAACACGGATCAGTCGTGCCACCAACGCCATATCGGTGTCATCAATCGGAATCAAGCTCACCGCGACGATCAAGGTGTCAAAAATGTTCCAGCCATTTTTAAAGAAATCTCGCTTGCGCGACTCCCCCAAGAACCGCACCGAGATTTCCACAACAAAAATGAGCGTGATCAGCAGATCAAGCCCATCGATCACCAAGATCATCCATTCAGGAATCGCATAGGTCTTCACGCCGACCAACAAGGCCGACGCAATAATAATGATGATAATGAAGGCTTCAAAGGCGCGATGACTGCGCAGGCGGTCCAGCTTTGCTTGCCAGCTGTGGGGCGATAACTCGGTCATGATGGGTCTTTGGTTGGAAAAATCTTGCGGAAGCTTACAGGGTCATTTTATCGGTTTAAAGCCCGGGTTGAAGACAAGCGCGATTTAGCTGGCCGGGCAAGGATAAAACCGGATATCGACCCACACCCCAAGGCGGTCGCGCCCGAAATCCGACCCACCCCTCAGGCGCCTTGATTTGAAACCCAGTTGAACCGGCGGGCTGCTTTTGCAACCGGCCAGTTCAATTCGAGAACGCACGATACCCGAGGGTTGACCGATCGCTCTAGGACTTGTCAAAACTCCAGATCCCAGGGCCTTTGGCCGCGATGAACAAAAAGACGAAGCAATACAGCGCAGCCAACTCACCACCGTTTAACATAGGGAACACATCGCGCATGCCGTGGGCCATCCAGTACGCCACCGCCATAGTCCCGCTACAAATGAAGGCTGCCGGCCGCGTAAACAGTCCGATCATGACCAAGATGCCGCCGATCAACTCAATCCCACCGGCTGCAATCATTAGCGGACTCAAGTCATAGGTAAACTCTTTCGGAAAATTAAGCAGTTTCTGACTGCCATGAAATATAAACAAGAATCCTGTAACGATTCTAACTAAAGCGTACGCTTGAGGCTCTTTGTCGGCCAGCATGTTATCGAATTGACTCATAAGTAATCTCTCCTATTTTCATTTTTAAAACGGCTTTACCCAATTCCCCGGCAAAACGGTAAAGCACTCGCCTTCGAAGTTCAATCGCTTTCATGCACCCCATTCTGGCCGAAAAGATCCACGCCGTCTCGTTCACAGATCATCATCCTCCTAGGCCGGGGTTTGCCCTGATCTGCCCCGGCTTACGGCGCCCCAACGCTTGGTTCCGCCCTGCATTCATCGCCTGAAAAAAAGGCTGCCGCCGTCATCCCAATAGCCCGACCAGTGCACCCATCGTTGTCAAAAAGGCTTTTTTACAGCGGGCAGCTTGTGCTCATCCCTAGTAGCGCACCCGCGCGGTGTACGCAATGCGTTGTTTGGACTGCGGCGCAAGATCGAGCTCGATCGATAATGATTGTCCGACTTGATTCACCATCTCCGGCGTACTGGCGAGTAAGGTCAACTCCCCATTGAAGTCTTCCTGCAGACGCACTGCGGCCTCTGTCTTACCCGTATTTTCCAACAGCAGATCCAAGGTGACTTCATACAGCCGGTCGTTAATCCTGCGAAAGTCCGTGGTCGTTCTCGTGAGTCGCACATCGAAGGCGCGACCCAGATACACCTCAAACGGTGCGCCCGACGGGGATTGGGTCAATTGATCCTCACCCATCAAGATGGGTTGACCCGTTGGGCTGCGTTCAAACACGCGGACCAGGCCCGCTGCGATCGGATGATTGCTGGACGGCCCGGTCTCTTGCGGTGTGACCGACAAGAACGCTGGAACCGACTGCGGCTGCACGGCACCCGATGGATAGCGCTGAACCAATGACCGACTTCTAAACACCCGCTTTGCTGGCACCACCCAGGGGTCTTCGAGCGCGACCTGCAGGCTGCGGCCCGCGCCCAGCGTCACGCGCTCTGGCAGCCGCCACTGGTATTGCAGCCCAGCAGGCGCGGCAGCTGCCGCAGGGCCCCGATCCATGGCGGCGCTTCGCAGCATTGGCATATCCATCTCAGGCTGAAAATTAGGACTCGCAGCGGTACTTAACTGCCCTGCGACCACAGTAACACCGGCCTTCTCAATGGCTAACTGCGTGGCATTTGATAAGACCGCGGACGAATAAATTCGGACCTCGCGCACCTTGGGGTCATAGACCATTTCATAATGGGCCGACCAGCTGAGCCCGGGTGCAACGTAGACGAGATGACCGGAGAAAGACCCGGCATCTTCAATTGTTACGGCAAGCGACGGGTTCACTGCAAGGCCAATGTCCGGAAAACGAAGTTGATCGAAAGCAACCGTTTGCAGGCCCTGCGACGTCGAAACTAAAATCGGCTGCAGCGCCTTTAGAAGGCCAGACGCATACCGCATTGCACCGGTATCGCCGACCGGGCTCAGAAACTCAACGCGTTGTCCCAAGTAAGCCTGCAGGGTCTGCTGAGGCGCTCCAAGCCATGGGGTGATCTCCAGCTGCCGCACTCGATTACCTGCGTTCGGCATCACATAGACCCCAGCAAGCGTGGTCGTTTCCGCAATCGGCACCTCAACAATGCCGCCCGCCTGAACCGAGGTCTTCGGCAGCACACCGCTCACCAAGCCTTGGCGCGCATAAAGGGTCAGCTCAGGGTTTGCCAGGACGACCCGCTCTCTGGCCTCAAGGTGCTGCCCCGGCGCGGACAGCACAACCAGCCAGACCAGAGCCGCCCTAAAGTTGATCACCCAACGCCTGAATACTGTGTCTAATCCTGTCATGCGGCCTCCGGTTACGCGTTATTGCACGCTAGAACGGTCAAGTTGTCACGACACAGTATAGATCGTGCGCCCGCACATACAATCGATGTGGTCTGGTCGTTGGAAAATGTGCGCGCCTTGGGTATGCTGCGCGGAGAATTGCCCGCGCGCTTGCCGGCAGAACGTCAAAGCGAGTCATCATGCCCACCCCCACACAACGCCAGGCTTTTGGCCTAAAGATTCTGAATGCGGGCCACCCGTCAGTTCGGAAACTAAAAGCACAAGGCTTTCAAGCCGAAATCCACGGCAATAAATTTTGGAACTCCAGTTTCCTGGTGATGGACTACTTAAAACGGAATCCATTACCCAAAGGCACCCGGGTTTTAGAGGTCGGCTGCGGCTGGGGACTGCTGGGCTTATATTGCGCCAAAGCATTTGATGCCGTCGTCACCGGCATTGATGCCGATGCCAATGTGGGACCCTACTTAGACCTGCACGCGAGCCTTAACCAGCAACCGATGACCTTCGAAAAAAAATCCTTCAATCAACTCACAAAAACGTATTTAACGAATTTTGACGTCATTATTGGCGCCGATATTTGTTTTTGGGATGAACTCAGCCAGCAATTATTTAACCTAATTCGCCGCGCCCAGGCTGCAGGGGTCTCGCAAACAATCCTCGCCGACCCCTGTCGATCGCCCTTTGAAACCTTGGCAGCGCGCAGCGCCGCGGCGTTCGAATCGGTTGAGCGGATTGAGACCGGCATTTCAAGACCCACCAAAGCAACCGGCGCCCTACTCATTGTTCGCTGACACCCAAACGGTTTTGTTCCTAATTAACCAAGCGGACCCAATAACCGATGCTCGTGCGGGGTCAAGGTGCCATGTTTGATCGTAAAACGTTGCAAGGCGGTTATTTTGCCTTGGCCGCTTATTGCATCTGGGGCGTTGCACCGATCTATTTCAAACTCGTGGGTCACGTACACCCCCTTGAGATCATTGCCCACCGCGTCACCTGGTCCGCGATTTTACTGATGGTGGTGCTCGCGCTGTCTGGCAAGCTCGGCGAACTCCGATTACCCATCAAAAGCCTCGGTTGGCTACTGCTCAGCGCGATCCTGCTGGCTTGCAACTGGCTGATCTTTGTCTTTGCCGTCCTAAACGATCAAATTATCGACACATCACTGGGTTATTTCATCAACCCACTGGTCAGTGTTTTCCTCGGCATTTTTTTCCTTGGTGAGCGCTTGCGACCCCTACAATGGCTGGCGCTGTCGATCGCTTTTTTAGGCATCATGATTCAGCTTGCTGTCCTCGGGCGCCTACCGCTGATCTCGCTGGCGCTTGCGTTTAGCTTTGGGTTTTATGGCCTTATCCGCAAAAACCTCAACTTACCCGCCGTATCGGGCCTTGCCCTTGAAACGCTCATTATTTTACCCTTCGCGCTAGCCTATCTTACCTGGCAGCAAACCCAAGGCGCGTTGAGCTTCAGCAACCTCTCGCTCGAGACCGATCTGTTGTTAGTCCTTGGCGGCGTCGTCACCTCCCTACCGCTTTTATTTTTTGCCGGCGCCGTGACGCGGTTGAGCCTGACGACTGTTGGGATCTTTCAGTATCTTGCGCCCAGCCTGACCCTGCTCTTGGCCGTTTGCTATTTCGAGGAACCCTTTAGTCGGGTTCAATTTGTCACTTTTTTCTGTGTCTGGGTCTCGATTGTCATTTTTACAACCGAGTCCCTCGGGTATCATCGCAAACACTACAGGGATCACGGGCGGGCCGCCGACGAGGCCGCCTAGCGGTCGTATCCCGCCGATTAACCGCAGGATCTGTTATGACTCAAGCCTTCCGACTCGATAACGATATTCGCTTTGACCCAACACAGCGCGTTCAAACAACCGATCAAACCTGGACACAACCCGTTACGATTTCAGATCGCTGGCAAGTCATCGTTGGGCCGAACGGCGGCTATCTCGGCGCGCTCTTGCTGGGCTGCATCAAAACATTAGCCATCCAGCGTGATCAAACGGTGCGTTCGGTGGCACTAAGTTTCATCAGCCCGTCGGTGCCGGGCGCTGCCGCCATCGCCCTTCGTTGCGTTAAAGCAGGCCGAACGATCAGCCTGTATACGGCAGAACTCATTCAGAATGATCGAACCATTGCCATTGCCAATACGCATTTTGCGGCCAGGCGCTTAGACGCTGCGTTTTGTGATGAGACGATGCCGAATGTTTCGCCGGCGCACGAGATCACGCCCACGGACTGGCGGCAAACCGATTCTAAATTCGCCGTGCCGTTTCGGCAGCATTTTGATCAACGCATCGCCATTGGACCCGAGCCGGGTGCGCGCGATGGCTCCGGACGGATTGGCGGCTGGATGCGCTTCATCGATTGCAGGCCGCTGGATGATATTGGTTTGCTCGCCATGAGCGATGCCTGGTATCCCAGCATTATCTCAAGGCATCTCGATTTTGACGTACATGTGCCCACCATCGATCACACGGTGCATTTTTTGCAGACCGATTTTTCAGCACTGCCTGATGACGCCTATATCTTGTTTGAGTTCTCAACCGAACTCGCCCAAGACGGCTACTTGATTGAAAATGGTCGGATGTTTTCCAGCTGCGGCACGCTGCTTGCCGTCTCCCGACAAATGGCAGCAATGGTGCCGTTTGAGCCTGAAGCGCCCGCGGCGATATAAACAGTCCGCGGCGATATAAACAGCCTGCGGCGATTAACAGCCGCGGCGATATAAACAGCCCGCGGCGATATCAACTGTCCGCGGCGATATAAACAGCCTGCGGCGATCTAAACAGTCCGCGGCGATCTAGACAGCCCGCGGCGATATCAACAACCCGCGGCGGGGACAAATCAGCCTGTGGCCTAACAAAAAGGCGACATCGAACCCTTCGCGAAGACGCGCCTTGCGGCGACGCACCCAATGCGCACTCTAGCCGCGGCTAAGCGCTTGCGTTACGCGCATCGATCAATCCGCGAATGCGTTGATGCTCCGCTGCGTCTAATGAAAACCTTGAGAACAACCACGTCCCCACGGTGTAACAAAGCAGTGGCGACAAGCCATAAAGGGTCACCATGGCCAGCTGCACCCCGAACGTCTGGACTTCATTTGGCACAAAGCCGCTGAATTCGAGCACCCAACCGGTGACCAAAATCATCACTCCGATGGCGCTCTTTTGGACAAAGTTGAAGGCAGCAAAATAAGAGCCCTCTTTACGCTCGCCGGTTTTAAATTCATCAAAATCGATGATATCGCTTTGTACCGACGGGGCAATCGTGCCGTCGCAACCGGCAGACAGACCGGCAAAGAAGGCCAGAATAAAAATAAGCCAGGTTCGATCCGTTACGCTCTCCATAAAGGGCAGCGCGAACATCCCGCCAAAGGACAAACCGGTGAGCATCATCGAAAACATCCAGAGCCGAATCTTACCAAAGCGCTTTGAAAGCGGTATCCAAAGCGGCACGGACAAACTCGATGGCACCATGTAGGCCAAAATAATCAATGGTGCGAGACTCGGCTTGCCCACCACGTACTGACAGATGTACAGGGTTAGCAAGGCGATAACGGCACTGCCGATGTTCTCGATGAACGTGACCACCAACACCAACCGGGCATGCGGGTTGGACCAAACATCTTTAAAAGCCCCAAAAGGCGTTTGACCGACGCGCCCTTTAAGATCGTGACGCTCACGCAGTTTAATAACCGCAAACGTAATCAAGGCCGCCGTGATCAGGCCCGCCAGCGTGCTCAGCTCAAAGGCTGTTTCGCGCACCTTTTCCGATGAAACCTGTTCGGCATCAATCAAAAGCTGCATGCTGATCAAGGCAATAATCGACCCCACGGTGTAAGCGGCATGTCGAAAGCCGTAGAGCCGGCTGCGCTCGTGGTAGTCGTTCGTAAGCTCGGGGCCCAGTGACAAGTGCGGCACCATAAACAGGGTCATCGCAGAGTAAAACCCAATGACGCCAATCGCCATCCAAATCACCAAAGCCGTGCCTTGCAGACCTGCCGGTGGTGAGAACACCATGATAAACATGCCCGCGACCGGCACGATACTCCAGAGCAACCAACTGCGACGACGCCCCAAACCAGATTGCGTGCGATCGCTGACATAGCCCACCAATGGGTCCGAAATCGCGTCCCAAACGCGCGATATCCCGAAAATCGTGCCCATGATCGCGGGCGAAATCAGCAACACATCCGTTGAGAACTTCATAATGTACAGCCCAATGAGCAAGTACATGTAGCCAACACCAACAGTCGGCGCCGAGTAGGCAACGATTTGTAACCAGTGCAACGGGGTTGCCCCAGCCTTGTGTATCTCTTTTTGGATCAAGCGTACCTCTTCCGACTGCCCACAACTCTGGCAGGATTGAGACCGGCTTTCAAGGCGGCGCTGCTCTATAAATTTGGACGACAATTGGCTATCCTTGCCTCCCGCACTTGCGTAGGTCGCGGCGTCCTGCACTTAAACCAGCCTGCGAGCATTCAGGCGACCATCTGGTTCAAGACGGATCAACCGAACGCCAACGATCTTAACGACCGCATGCGGCAAAAACCGAACACAAAAGGTAGCAACAGGAGCGCCCAAACATGACGATGTCGCGAACCCAATTATTGATGTCCCGAATCCTCGGCCGAGGTGCACAGCTTGACCCCAATGAAGAGGTCGTGACCTTGATGCCAAATGGCACCCATCGCCAAACGCTGAAAGCGACCTGGCACCGCGCCAACCAAGTTGCGGGCGCACTGAGCGCGATGGGAATTCAGCAGGGCGACCGCGTTGCAAGCTTTATGTGGAACAACTACCGTCATCTCGAGCTTTACCAAGCTGTACCGTCAATGGGCGCAGTCCTGCACACCCTCAACATTCGTTTGGGCGCGGCCGATCTTGAGTACATTATCAACCATGCCGGTGATCGAGTGATTTTTGCCGATGAAGACCTGCTGCCGCTCCTTGAGCCCCTGCTTGATAAAATACCGACGGTTGAGAAGATCATCATCTGCCGTCATGGTGAGGGCGGCGAGACCACTTTTAGCGACGCAGAAGATTACGAGGCGTTCATCCAAGATCAGCCGACGCAATATGCCTGGCCGGATATTGATGAACATGCCCCGATGGGCTTGTGTTACACCAGTGGTACAACGGGTAAGCCCAAGGGCGTGATGTACACCCATCGCTCGACCTACCTACATACGATCAACCAGGCCATGACCGATGCAATGAATCTCTCTGCCCTCGACGCGGTCTGTGGCATCGTGCCGATGTTCCACGCCATGGGCTGGGGTGTACCCTTCACGGCGTCCATGCTCGGCTGCAAACAAGTCATGCCGCACCGTTTTATGGACCCTGAACGCCTTCTGCAATTGATGTGCGATGAAGAAGTGACGCTGTCGGCAGGCGTGCCCACAATCTGGCAAGGGGTTAAAACGGTCCTAGAAAATAACCCAGGCAAATACGATACCCAATTGCTGTCTAGGCTCACCTGTGGCGGCTCGGCGCCACCGGTCTCGATGATGCGTTGGTACTGGCAAGAACACGGTATAGAGATGATCCAAGGCTGGGGCATGACCGAAACCAACCCCTTAGGCACCTTGTCTCGCAAGGTCGCTAAACGCTCACATTTGACCCTCAGTGAGGACCAACAATTCGACAACATCGCCAAAGCCGGGCTCGCAAGCCCGGGTCTTGAGATTGAAATTTTTGATGAGCATTGGGAAACCCTCCCCCACGACGGTGAAGCCGTCGGAGAGCTATTGATTCGAGGACCTTGGATTTGTTCCGAGTATTACAATGACCCCCAACCCGAAAAATTCCACGATGGCTGGCTGGTCACAGGTGACGTCGCAAAAATTGATCGCGAAGAGTATCTGATCATTGCAGATCGCTCAAAAGACCTGATCAAATCGGGCGGGGAATGGATTTCATCCGTTGATCTCGAAAATCATATCGTGGCATTACCCGGTGTTAGGCAGGCGGCGGTTGTTGCCCAACCCCATCCAAAATGGGATGAGCGACCCGTGGCGTTGGTGATTCTGCTGGAAGGCGCCAATGTGACGAAGGATTTAATCTTGGATCATTGCGCTGAGATTTTTGCAAAATGGCAGTTGCCAGACGATGTGATTTTCGTGCATGAAATCCCACTGACTTCAACGGGTAAAATCGACAAGAAAGTCATTCGCAGCCAACTCGCGTCGGAAGACTACTTACTACCAGACTTAAGAAGCGCCTCTTAAAATCATGAGCCAAAGCCCGACAAAGGACTAGCCCGAGGCCCAAAGCCAGTGCGGCGTTGACCGCTGTCGTGGGCGCGTTGGCGGCGGCATCGCGCGGCGACGCGCCTAAACTGGATCAGCATCAAGATTTTGGTCTTTAAGGCCTTATGCGAGCAGGTTATGACATCAGAGTTCATCATTGCAGCGCACATCAGTGAAGTGCCCGAAGGCGGTCAATTGCGGCTGGAATTACCGGACCAAGAACTGCTGATCTGCAACGTCTCAGGCGAGTACTTTGCCATAGACTACTACTGCAGCCACGACGCCCTCGGCTTAGAGGGCGGCACGATCGAAAATGATTGCATCACGTGCCCTTACCACGGCGCCGAGTTTTGCCTGCGTTCGGGTAAGGTTATGGCCTCGCCCGCCTGGGAAGATCTTCGAGTTTACCCCGTCAAAGTCGAAGATGATCTCATCAAGCTTTGCCTTATACCGAAATGAGTGAAGCTGCAGCGATCGCGCTCCGCGATAAATTAAATCTTGAGCAACTCGACCTGGATCTTTTTAGAGCCCAAAACGAAGCAACCCTTGGCGACCGACTATTTGGTGGACAGGTTCTGGCGCAAGCCTTAGCTGCTGCCCAAGAAACCATCGATGAACGACCCTGCCACTCGTTGCACGGCTATTTCCTGAGACCCGGCAAAGTTGATATCCCAGTCATCTTCCAAGTCGAACGCATTCGAGATGGCAAGAGTTTTAGCACCCGGCGCATTATCGGCATTCAAAATGGCCAAGCGATTTTTAGTATGGATGCGTCGTTTCAGGTCAAGGAAGCGGGACTGCACCACCAGATAGATGCTCAGCCGGTCGCCCCACCAGAGGCCCTCGAGGACGATCGGTTAGTTGCTATGAGAATGGCCGACCTGGGTCCTCATGGCGCATGGATGACGCGGGAACGGCCCTTTCAAATTCGCTCGGTCGTACCCATTGATCAAGCGCCGACGGCCAAAACCAGTCAAGCCGTTTGGATCCGATTTTTGGCGCCAATCCTTGAGCGCACGACCCAACAACAACTCCTGGCCTATGCCTCAGACATGGGCTTGGTGAGCACCGCCGCGCTGCCGCACCGACCGAATATGCCGCGAGATCGCCTGCAAATGGCAAGCCTTGATCACAGTCTTTGGTTCCATGACGCTTTAGATCTCAACGATTGGCTGCTGTACGAGAAAGACACCCCCGTCAGCCACAGTAATCGTGGTCTGAATCGAGGTCGTTTTTTTGACCGAGCGGGCCGACTCGTTGCCTCGGTTATTCAAGAGGGCCTGATGCGGGTTACGCCCGCGTCAGATCAGGGCTGATATTCTGCTAGCAGTAGTTGCTGTTGATGTTCGTCCAGCGCATTAACCAGCTCAAGATGGGCGGCCACAAACGCCGCCATCGAAGGATATTGCGCAACCACTTGATCCCGCCAATAGACCAAGACGTGCTCCCGCGATTGATCCCAAAAGACCCCCGTTCGCATTGCTCGCCACTCCTGCCTGCCAAGGCATCAGTTTAACACCCTGCCAGCACGCGATGTCCAAGCATCAAACTTGCAATTGAAAGTAGGCTATGCGTTCATCCTTGTTTTAATTGGCCAACGCTTGAGGACATTCAATGAAAATCGGTTTAATGACGGCGGTAACAGATTCACCAGAGGCTTGCTTCGACGACATCGTTATCGATGCGCAGCGTGCCGAAGCGGAAGGGTTTTCAGCGATTTGGATGGCCAATATTTTTGGGCTAGACGCCATCTCAACCCTATCGATTATTGGTCGCGCCACAAAGACCATTGAATTGGGTACGGCTGTCACGCCAACCTACCCCAGACATCCGACGGCCTTAGCGCAGCAAGCGTTAACAGCGGCCGTCGCGTCTGGCAACCGATTTAACCTTGGCATCGGACTTTCTCATAAAGTCGTTATCGAAAATATGTTTGGATTTTCCTACGACAAACCAGCCCAGCATATGCGCGAGTACCTTTCGGTCCTGATGCCACTGCTCGCAGGTGAGACCGTGCAGTTTAAAGGGGACCATTACAACGTCAATGGCGTCCGACTCACAATGGCTGGGCAGCCCGTTGTGCCAACGCTGATAGCAGCCCTTGGACCCGTTATGCTGAATCTCGCTGGCGCTATGGCCGATGGCACGATTACTTGGATGACCGGCGCGAAAACCCTTGAGACTCACATCATTCCAAAAATCAACGACAGCGCCGAGAAAGCGGGCCGAAAGACCCCGAGAGTCGTGGCGGGTTTCCCGATTCTTTTAACCGATCAGGTCGCTGAAACACGCGCCCGCATTGATCAAAGCTTGGCCATCTACGGCACCCTGCCATCCTATCGCGCCATGCTCGACAAAGAGGGCTTAAAGGGGCCTGGGGATTTAGCGATTGTTGGCGATGAAACCGAAGTCCGCGCCCGCCTGGATGACTTGCGCGCTATCGGGGTCACGGACTTTACCGCGGCGATCGCGGCAGACAATGCAGAAGACGCTGCCCGAACCCGGGCCTTTCTTGCCAGCGAGTGTTGATCAGAAGCGCGGAATGACCTCTTCAACCAATCGCTGCGTTTGCGCCATCAAGTCTTTTGTGCCTTCTGCAATCGGTATGAGCACGAACTTCGAGCAACCCGCCTCGATAAAGGCCTGGACACGATTGGCAATCACATCGGCGGATCCAATTGCCAAGTAGTCGGTTGGGTCTTGGCTGAGGCGCGCGCTGATGCCTTTTATGGCCTGCTGTGCAACGGGCTCATCGGCTGACCCAAACCGAAACGAAAACGTGGCGCCGTAATGGTCCTCATCGATCGATCTTTGGTACTGCGGCAGGGCCGCTCGAATACCCGAAATCACCTTCTGGGTTTGACTTGGGGTATCAATCCCAGCGAGCCAACCCGTGCCAATGCGAGCCGTTCGCTCAATGGCCTTGGCGGACGACCCGCCAATCCAAAGCGGCATCTTGGCATTGGCAGGCTTGGGTGAAATGCTTGCCCGGTCATAGTTAAAGAAGGTGCCTTCAAAGGTCACCTCCTCTTCCGTCCAGAGCCGACGCAGCAGGGTCAACGCTTCATCGGCTTTCTTTCCCCGGCCTTGGGTCGGGGTGCCGGTTGCGGTGTAATCTCGACTGAGCGCGCTGCCAATTCCAAACGCTGGCAACAAGCGTCCGCCACTCAAGAAGTCTATTGTGGCGCACTGTTTTGCCGTTAATAACGGATCCCGTAGCGCGATACTCGCGACATTCATACCAAAGCGCATCGAGTCGGTCGCGCCGGCAATTGCCGCCATCGTTGAGAGGGTTTCAAGGTTTGGTTCTTTCGAAATCAAACGGTCTGTTTGCCAAATTGAGTCTACCGAACCCTGCTCGCATTGCTCGATCCATTTAAAATAATCGGGCCCTTTATCAAGGGAGAACCGTCCAAGGCCCATGCCAATGCCAATGGTCATTTAGACCTCCTCATCCAATGCCCAGATGGCATCAAAGTCCACCCAGTGATTTAACCGATCAAATTGCGCGATCGCTTTATTTTCTTGACCCGTTGCCACCAACTCGGCGAGCCCCTGCTCAAGACCTGAGGTGAGCGCGCCGAGTAAATAGGTTGGGTGAATCACGATTTGAAAGCCCAGCTCAAACAAGGTTTGATCCGGCAACATCGGCGTTCGCCCGCCCGCGACCATGTTCGCAACCAGAGGCACCCCCTTGAAAGCCGCCGCAATCTGGCGCAGTTCGTCCTCGGTCTCTGGGGACTCAACAAACAAGGCATCCGCGCCCGCCGCAAGATACGCCTCGGCCCGCCGCAGCGCTTCATCTAAGCCCAGTTGGGTCCGTGCATCGGTTCGGGCAATGATCATAAACCCTGGTTGATCTCGAGTTGATGCGGCGATCTTAATTTTCTTTTGCATCTCGGCGGCATCAATGACGCGTCGATCGCGGGTATGACCGCACCGTTTCGGAAATTCCTGATCTTCGAGCTGGATCGCGGCTGCGCCAGCGCGTTCATAGCCTGCAACCGTTTGCGCAACGTTCGCCAAGCCCCCAAACCCCGTGTCGCCATCGGCAACAACCGGCACGTCAATAACCGCCGTGATCTGCGCGAGGCGCTCGACCATTTGCGAGTAGGAAACAAGTCCCGCATCGGGCTTACCCAGTAAGGTCGCGGATACGCCATAACCCGTCATGTAGAGCGGCCCTTTGACATAGTGCGCCGCGATCCTTGCAGAGAACGGATCAAAGACGCCGGGCAACGAAAAACACTGCCCGCGATTGAGTGCATCCAACAACATTAGGGAACCTCCAACATTCAGTTAAGACCCTCGATTCAGCTCGCATGACCCACGGCATCAGCACCAGCCAAACAGATCAACAACCCCTCTGAGAACATCAGGCTATTAAGCGGGCGCACCCCATGGTAACTCAGAATCGGAGCGGTTCAGAGTCGCATCGAGGTTTGATTTTAGAGTATTCTGTTCAGATCGTTATCGTCAGGAACCCAACTTGAAAGCCATTATTTGCCAAAGCTTTGATCATCCCAGCAACCTCACCTTGTCAGAAACCGAGGCGCCAGACCTTGCCGATCATGAAGTCTTAATCGATATTGCTGCAACCGGCTTGGGCTATGTTGATGCTCTGACCGTGTCGGGCCTGTATCAGATCAAGCCGCCCTTACCCTTCATTCCGGGTAACGAAATCGCCGGCACCGTGATCCAGATTGGCGCGGACGTTCAAACCCTCAAGGTTGGCGACCGGGTTCTTGCCATGCCTTCAAACGGCGGGCTTGCGGAACACATCAGCCTCTCAGCCAGCCGTTGCCTGGTCATTCCAGATCACCTGAGTTTTCCTGCGGCCGCCTCGTTTTTAGTCAATTATTGCACGGCCCACCATGGCCTCGTTACCTGCGGGGCTTTGACAGCCTCGGATACGGTCTTGATCCTTGGCGCAAGCGGCGGCGTTGGTGTTGCCGCGATTGATGTCGCAAAAAGCCATGGCGCGCACGTGATTGCTGCGGCATCAACCCCAGAAAAGGTGCAGGCCGCGATCGCAGCTGGCGCGGATGAAGGCCTTTTGTATTCAGCCGCCGACTGGCGGGATCAACTCAAAACGCTGCTTGCCGGACGCGCTTTGACCGTGGTTTATGACCCTGTTGGCGGCGATTTCGCTGACCCAGCCCTACGATCCCTCAGTCCGGGAGGGCGTTATCTGGTGATCGGATTTGCCAGTGGCACCATTCCAAAATTCGCAGCGAATTTGACCCTGTTAAAACAGATCAGCATCGTTGGCGTCAATTGGGGGGGGCACATCATGATCCATCCAGAGGCATCGCAACCTGTCATAGATCACTTACTGAGTCGCATCCAAGCGCGGCAACTCAATCCCGAGGCGGGGCAATGCTTCGCTTTAGCAGATGCGGGTTTAGCGATGACCGCCATGTTAGACCGCCAAGCGATTGGCAAAATTGTCATTACCCAGGAGTAACCCATGTCCGACATCACCCCTTTCGAAATTGATATCCCGGTCGAGCAGCTCACCGATCTAAAATTACGTTTGGCCATGACCCGAATGCCCGATCCGGAGACCCCAAACGACTGGTCTCAGGGTGTGCCGCTCGCTTATATGATTGAGGTGAAAGACTATTGGGAGAAATCTTATGACTGGCCAGATCGGCAAGCGCGCCTGAATCGTTGGCCCGGATTTAAAACAACCCTAGCCGACGTCGACATCCACTTTTTGCACATTCGGTCTCAGCATGATGAGGCTCGACCACTTTTAATGACTCATGGCTGGCCCGGGTCCATTGTGGAATTTCAAAAGGTCATCGCAGCCTTAACGGATCCTTGCGCCCATGGCGGCACTGCCGAGCAGGCATTTCACCTAGTATGCCCGACGCTACCCGGCTTCGGCTTTTCGGGTCAACCCACTCAGCCGGGGTGGGGCATTGAAAAGATCGCCGAGGCCTGGGATGAGCTTATGCTGCGGCTTGGCTATAACCAATATCTCGCCCAGGGCGGCGACTGGGGCGCCATTGTTACAACAGCCATCGGCGTTCAGAACCTTGGGCACTGCCGTGGGATCCACGTCACGATGCCAATCGTGACACCCGATCCTGAGACCATGAACGACTTAACCGATGCAGAACGCGACAGCCTTGCTGCCATGCAGTTCTATCAAAACCATGATTCAGGATACTCCAAGCAGCAAAGCACGCGCCCCCAAACCCTAGGCTATGGTCTTGCCGACTCACCTATCGGACAGGCTGCGTGGATTTTAGAAAAATTCTATCAGTGGATGGATTGCGATGGTCTGCCCCAGAACATCGTCAGTCTCGATGAACTTTTAGATAACGTCATGCTCTACTGGTTACCCAATGCCGGCGCTTCTTCGGCTCGGATTTACTGGGAAAGTTTTGGCAGCAACACCGTGTCATCGTTACCCGTCACCGTACCATCGGCGATCAGCATCTTCCCGAAAGAGATTTTCAAAACGTCTGAGCGCTGGGCCCGGCAGCGCTATCAGGACTTGCGCTACTTCAACCCATTATCGAAGGGCGGCCATTTCGCAGCCTTTGAACAACCCGACTTATTTGTGCAGGAACTGCGCGCAGCCTTTGATCAAATCCGCGATTAATCGGGCGCCTGAGCTGGCGCCGTCTGCTCAGGCGTGACCTGGCTAACAACAGGCGTATTCCGCAAAAAGCGTTTTGGCGAAGCCGCGTACCAGATCCTAAACGCGTGCTGAAAAGAGCTTGGTTCAGAGTAGCCAAGCATCTTGCTCACAACTTTGACGGGATGACCACGACTTAATAAACGCATGGACTCCTTGCGGCGGTAGTCCTGAAGAATTTCACTGAATTTCGTGCCCTCCATTGCAAGCCGACGACGCAAGGTTGAGGCCTCTATCCCAAATGCCTCGGCCGCCAGCGGCATTGAGACTTTCTCAAAAGATCGACACGCTCGATCTATGTATTCGAGCACCCGGCCGCCCAGTCCATCCGACTCAGCTCTCGCCGCCAAGGTTGGCTGAATCAACGACTTAAAGTGCAAGGCAACCCCCTCATTCGCTAAAATAGATGGCTGCTCAACCTGATCTCGAGCCCAGATAACCTCGGTCACTTGATCGCTGGTGACCCCGAGCTCAACTTGACGCGACAGATAGTCGGTGACCGCCATCGGCCGACCACGATAAATCAGTGCCTGAACCGGTAGCACGCCAGACTTCGACAGCTGGGCAATACCCGAAACGAACTGGGCGACAAAAAAATGATGCTGCCAATCATGAATGGGAATACGCGGCAGGATTCGAATCGAAAAGGTCTCTGGCGTCTCAATGGTTGTGTTATGCACCACATTGGTGTCCATCAATCGAGTGTCTGCAACGCACTGAATTGCAGCCTTGATCGTGGCTTGAGTCACTGCATAACTGATTCGCGCAACCATCGGTCCCCGCAGCTTTTTTTCTCGCCAGAAAACATCAAAGGCACCGGGATCTTTGCCTAAAATTGTTTCCATATCACGATTAACTTGCTCAAAACTCAAAGAGAAGTTTGGGTCGAGACTTGAGCCACCACCTGACAAAATTTTTTCATAAATCGCTGGTTTTAAGAAGCCACGATCCCGACCGAACTGATAAATCGAGATAACAGCCGGACCATAAAACCAGACAAATTGATCTGACTTGTCGCCGCGCCGACTCTTGGATCGTGCTTGTTTCAATCTATGCGTCCTTTTTACGGCACTTTTTTAGACTCTTTTTTCAGGCACTTTTTTAAGCACTTTTTTTAGGCACTTTTTTAGGCACTTTTAGCCCTGATTGAACCCCAATTAAATCCAAGCGGCGATGGACCCTTGGTCATCAAAAAGCGCCGTACTAGCGGGTCGTTGCTCACTGTCAGCCACTTCAACTTACCAGCTTAATGCCTCATCACCACAGACATTCGCGCAAAAATTAAACAATTCGCCTCTTTTTAACCAGATTAAGGCGCGCGTTACGGACTCGTCAAGCCTAAATCTCAAGTCAAACCCAACGCTTCAACCCTTTGGTATCAAGCCGGCTTTTTCATGAGCAAAGCAGGCGTGCGGGCTTTATAAGCTTGGTAAGCTTGTTCTTGACCCCATTTACGATCCGCACGGGCCTCGAGCATGCGCACGCCGCTGACGTAGTTCATCAGTACGAATACAAAAAGGGGTGAAATCAACGCAAAATGCTGGAGTCCTTGAAGCACGGGGTAGGCCATTACCGCGATGCCAAACCACAATAAAATCTCGCCAAAATAGTTAGGATGCCGGGACCAAGCCCAAAGACCTGACTGGATGAACCGCTCGCGATTCGCCGGATCCTTGCGAAATTGCGTCTTTTGCGCGTCTGCAACCACTTCGATGCCGAATCCAAAAACCCAAATCAAAGCACCAATCAGCGCCCAATAATCGAGCGGTAACTTCTCTGAGGCGGTCATCGCCGCCAAGGCCGCCGACAACGTGATTGCAACCCACAAGCCTTGCAACGTCCAGGTCATAAAAAACTGCAGAAAGTCGGTTTTCATTTCACGGAAACGACGATCTTCGCCCGCTGACAATACACGCCGAAACAAAAATTGGCCGAGCCGTGTCGCCCAGATCAGTACCAGCGCCCCGATCAAATAGTCGCGCGGGTTTGAAACAGGCACAAAAATCCAGGCAATCAAAACCAGCGTGATATAGGTCAAACTGCCGGCCAAATCATAAAATTTTTCCGTACTGAAACCATATGCGGGGACAAACGCGCACCACTGAACCAGAAAACTCAAAGCGACACATCCTGCAAAAAGCGGCATGCCCTGGACCATCACGCCCTTGTCTGACCCCATATAACTCATTGCTAAGCCCAACAAGATCGCAACCACAGTCCCTATCACCCAAATCGCGTTTTTTGACATGCTTACCTCCCGTAAGATTCTTAACCGATACTGCTCTTACCACTAATGCCGCCGCGCTTAGCACTAACGCCGCCGCGCTGCTTTCAAACCATCCAATCCATAGCGGCTTATTCAATCACAGCTTATTCAATCACAGCTTATTCAATAATCGTTTTTACTCGCCGCCTGCTAAGCCATTGAGCTGTGTCCGTCTCGCTGAAACAATACCCCTTTTACACGCACAGTCTTTACATGCACAGTCCGTTTGCCCGCATCGCCCGCATGGCCGATGCGGCTCAATAACTGCTGTCATGCAATCCTTTTTCAAATGCTCTGGCGCTGCGCTTGCTCTCATGGCGCCGCCATTAAGGTGTTCATTAACCCTGCCAACCGGTATCCCGCCTGGGCAAGACGCAATTTGGCAACAGGCCAGTTGATTGCTTGATAATCAGGACTCAGGGCGTAACGCTGACTCGACCAAGGTTCGCAGCCCGACTCCGATTTACGACAGTACTGAACCCTCGGATGGGTCACCAAATCCAGAGACTCTTGTGCCCAAATCAAGGTCGTTCCCTGATCAAAGTCGTCGGCGCCAGGCAGCGCCAGTAATTCGATCAAAAGATCAGAACGTGACTTTCCAGTTGAGGCCACCAAGCAAAAATCCCAAACCCCATGAAGATTGGTGCAATCCTCATAACCGGTCACCTGCGTGCGATTGCCACCTAGGTCCTCAAAAAAGCTGACGTGGAGCGGCTGATGCAGATCTCCAATCCAATGGCTCAAAAACATCAACGATTGCAATCGTGGCCAAGGTGAGAGCGCCGCCTGTTGCAGCAAGCCAATGTGCGTTTCAATTGCCGTTAAGAGACAACCCGTTACGCACTTGTCGTAATGGACGGCGGATGCGTCGCGCGCGACATTGACATAGTGCCAAGACGCAACCGACCTATATTGTTTTAAGGGTCGAACCTGATCCGCCCAAGTACATAAGTCTGCAAACGTCAGTGCCTTGCCGTCGAACAAATCTGTCCGCTGATCATCGGGCAAGGCTTGCATTAATCCTTGTATTCGGGCCCTGACCTCGGCACTCAATTGGCTTTCAGCAACCTCACAGGTCAGTTGATGCCCGGTTGCGGACCAACCCAGCGCAGCAGGCAACCAAAGCAGACTGCCAACCGCCATCAGCGCCGCGATCGTGTGCCGCGCTTGTCGCGAGAAAGGGTTTTTTGCCCTATTTTGAAGCCGAGGTCTCAAGGGTTTAACCGTTGTCATCATGTTGCACCGTGTGTTGTTAACTGCTCGACTGCGCCTGCGATTCAATGAAGCGCTTCAAAAAACGCAAGTGTTCGTTCACTCGAAAATCGGCCTGAAGCGCGTCCATAATAATGCCCTCGGGACTAATCAAATACGTCACTCGGCGCACCCCGAGGCCCAAAGGACCATTCACTTTATAAGCCTTGATGACCGATTTGTCCGTATCCACCAACAGCGGAAACGGTAATTGGTGCTGCCTCGCAAAACGCGCATGACTGTCTTCGCTCTGCGGGCTGATCGCCACCACGGGTAACGACAGGGCTTCGAACTCTTCGTGCATATCACGTATGCCACAAGCCTGCTTAGTTCATCCCGGCGTAAAATCAGCGGGATAAAAGTACAAAACCAAAGCCCGGCTACTGAGAAAGTCTGCCAAACTCAGCACAGTACCCGATTGATCTGGTAGCGAAAATGCCGGCGCTGTATCCCCTGGATTTAACATTGCTCTACCTCAATTTTGGGCCCTAATAGCCCATCACGCTTATTCAACAGTACCTAACCGAGCAGCGCTGATTCGTGTGCCATTAATTAGCCTGACCGTCTACCGCGACCGTGCGTCTCACCTCAGCAAGACGCAACCGCTGACTTGATGCTAACACTGTCGACCCCGAGGTCATAGCCGGTTGGGGGGACGAAGCAAACCAATGCAAAGATGCCAATCTCGAATAGATTGGGCGATAATAACGGCGCCTTAATCGCCAATCTGGAAGCAACCTGATGGAAACTTACGAGGTCATGAAAACCACCTTTGCTGCACGATCTTTTACCGATCAAATCGTTTCGAATGAGACCCTGTACCGGATATTAGACCATGCCAGATTCGCCCCGAGTGGCGGTAATCGCCAGGGCTGGAAAGTCTTAGTGATTACCGAGCCCTCGATCAGGACCGATTTACAAACCCTTATGGCACCCACAATTCAAGCTTACAAAGCGATGGCAGTCGCCGGCGAAACACCTTTTAACAGCATTTCACCTTCTTCTGTAACACAGGCCAGCATCGATGCGATGTCCCCTGACATGCCCTTCACAGGACAACTCTCGCAAGCGCCGGTTGTGCTGGTGGTCACGGTTGATCTGAACCTGGTGACTGCGTTCGACAAGGATCTCGACCGCGTCGGCGTCATCGCCGGCGCCTCAATCTATCCCTTTGTCTGGAACATTTTGCTCGCAGCACGCAACGAAGGTTTAGGCGGTGTCCTGACAACGTTTCTCAGCCATAAAGAGCCCGAGGCAAAACGACTTTTGGGCATTCCAACCGACCATGCTATCGCGGCCCTCGTCGGCATTGGTGAACCAACTCGGCAGCTCACCAAGCTAAAACGCCATCCGGTGACTGCTTTCACCGCTGTAAATCATTTTTCAGGAGCGCCGCTCGATGCCTCATGACACCGACACCTCCGAACCCTTTGTCATCTCGGCCTTTTATCTCTTTGCCAGGATTGAATCGCCCGAGACGCTGCGAAAAACCCTTCTAAGGTTAGTGGGCCGCTTTAATATTCTGGGCACGATACTGGTCGCTCCGGAGGGCATTAATGGCACCGTCGCAGGCGCCCGGCGCGAGACAGATCAGCTGTTTGACGCCATTCGAGAAGATCCCCGCCTGTGCAAACTGCAAACCAAAGAGTCCTACTGCGCTGAGGCACCGTTTCTGCGCGCGAAGGTGAAGTTGAAAAAAGAAATCGTCACCATGGGTCAACCCGACCTGGATCCGGCGCAGGATACTGGCACGTACATCGCGGCAGAGGACTGGAACGCGTTGATTCAAGACCCTTCTGTGATGTTGATCGATACGCGCAATGATTACGAAGTCGAAGTGGGTACGTTTCAAGGCGCTCTGAACCCAAAAACCCAGTCCTTTCGCGACTTTCCTGATTATGCCGCACGCACCCTACCAGCCAACAAGGATCAGAAAATTGCGATGTTTTGCACGGGCGGAATTCGGTGCGAAAAATCAACCGCCTACCTCAAGTCGCAAGGCTACTCTGAGGTCTATCACCTTGAAGGTGGGATACTAAAGTATCTGGAAACGGTGCCAGAATCAGAATCGCTGTGGGAAGGTGCCTGTTTCGTCTTCGACGAGCGCGTGGCGGTTGACCATCGTTTGCAACCTGCTGGCTACATCCAGTGTCATGCCTGTCGCCGACCCTTAACGGAGGCGGACTTGATGTTAGCGTCGTATGCGCCAGGTTTGTCCTGTCGGCACTGCATCGACCAATTAACGAGTGATCAACAAACTCGGTTTGCCGAACGCGAAAAACAAGTTCGGTTGGCCAAGGCTCGAGGCGATGCCCATATTGGCGATGCCGCCCGCAAGGATCAGGAAAAACGCAAAGCGCTTAAAGTCGCGCTGAAGCAATCTCAATCAGCGCAGCCGGGTAAGCGGCGCCGTCCATCGGCATAAACACCCGGATCGCGGCACGATAAACTGCGCTTTTAGCCAACTTCTGAGACACCGCCCGCGCTATAACCTTAACGCTTGCCCAAAGTGCCGACGGGCTTTGAGGCCATCAAAATACGATGCGACCCGAACCAAACCTGGCTCGATCAATCCAAATCGGTCAGCGAGCACCAACGAGTAGCCCATATTAACGTCTGCCGCCGTAAAGGCATCACCCAACAAATAAGGCCCAGAGCCCATACCCACCTCAAGCGCCTGCAAACAAACGCTTGCCCGATGTCGGGCATCGTCGACCACAGCTGGTATTCGCTGAGATTCAGGACGCACAACGGTATGCTGCGCAATATCGCCTAAGGGCCTTGCCAAGGTCGCCTCCGCAAACCAACTCCATTGCTGAAACATGGCAGCCGCTTGGGTGCCGGCCGTGGGTTGCAGCCGCCCCCCGCCATAAGCATCCAGTAGATACTGCAACATTGCACCGGATTCGAACATTGTAAAATCACCATCGCGCAGAACCGGCACTTTCCCGGTTGGATTGAGCGCTCGCCAGCGCTCAGAATTCCGAAACTTTGGCGAAAAATCGATGGTTTCAATGGTCAAAGGCAGATCCAGCTCGAGACACAGCCAAATCACCCGGAAGGACCGCGATCCTGGGGCATGATACAAAGTCAAAGCCATGGGGGGATTACTCCTTGAAAAAACCACTGCGCGTTGACAGCCACAGTCAACTTGCATAGCCCAAGATCTCTTGTAAAGTGAGCGGATGTCAACCACTCGCACCAAAATCGAAGCGCTTTGTCTTTTGAATGATGAGGATTTGCCGCTGGACCGATTGGCGCTCTTGTTCGCAGCAGAACATCAAGCCCGCGACATCGATCTTGATGGTTGTCTGCGCCAATTGGACACCCTTGCAAAGAAGTTCCTCACAATGGTCCAGCCCGCCGGGGCAGAACAATTAGTCTCATTTCTTGCCAACACAGAACAATTTATTGGCAATACCCAAGACTACGGTCTTGCCGAAAACAGTTATCTGAATCGCGTGCTAGCCGTTCGGCGGGGGATTCCCATCTCCCTGGCGCTAATTTATTTGTCCGTTGCAGAGCGGGTTGGTATTCCCGCAACTGGCATAAATTTCCCGGGACATTTCCTCATTCGCTTCCCCGAGCAAGACAATATTTTAATTGACCCTTTCGCAGGCCGTGCGCTGAGCCACTCAGACTGCCAGACCCTGCTTCGCCAGAACCTCGGCCCCGGTGCGACCCTCCAAACGGCCCACCTTGAGCCTGCCAACCGGCGCGATCTTCTGATGCGTTTGATTGAAAATCTTAAGCAAGGATTTTGGCGCGCCCGCGCTTGGCAGGCGGCGGAACTGTGCCTCGAGCAGCAGCGCCTGCTTCGACCCAACCAGGCCGCACTGAAACTACAATTGGCCAATATACGAGAATTGCGGGGCGATTTAGAGGCTGCAAAAACCCTTTACACGGGCCTCATCCAAACGACAAAAGACTCCGATATTGGCAAGCTCGCAGCACAACGTTTAATGGCTATGGGGCAGTCGCGACGTAATCTTCACTAAGCGTGTTAACCAACCTTGGCGCCAAGGCGCGCCAAAACAGGCCGGCCTATATTTCAAGTAACGAGAGCGCCGCTTCGGCGCGTCGCGCGACACCCAGCTTTTGTTTCTCTAAGTCCACGTCTTTCGACTCGCCCATGGCACCCATCAGATAGCGCTTGTAAACGCCCTGCCCAATCGCGGCCAAACGCCAATGCTGGAAGGCGCGATAATAATTGATTTGCGATAAATCGCGCCCCGTGCGGTTTTGGTAAATATCGCATAGCGCGTCCCGCGACAGATAGCCGCCAACCGCCGTCGGCGATTGATCGCCCTCACCGGGGGCTTCGATCTCGCCGGGACTGACCCAGTTGTTGAGCAAATAACCAACATCGGCAAGGGGGTCACCTAATGTGCACAGCTCCCAATCTAAAATCGCTTCAACCCGATCCTCGGCAACAATCATATTGCCCAATCTAAAATCCCCGTGCACGATGCTTGACCCAATCTGCTCGGGCATCCGCTCGGCGAGTAATTGTTGGCTGGCTTCCATTTCTGGAATGGGATGCGTTTTTGAGGCCACCCATTGTTTAGTCCAACGATTCAACTGCCGAGACAGATAAGCCTCTTTGCGGCCCAAATCCCCTAGGCCAATCGCATCGACATCGACCGCGTGCAAATCGCACAGAATATTCATGACGTGATGGCTGAGGGCCGCCCGGTGACTGGACTGTACCTTTTCACCCACGACGCTGTCATTCAGCACCAAGCCGTCGACAAAACCCATGATGTAAAAATCAGCCCCGTTGACGCTTGCGTCCTGGCACAACCCATAGGTCTTGGGTACCGGTATCGTATTGTCTTGCAAGGCATTGATGATCTTATGCTCGCGACTCATATCGTGCGCGCTTTCCAGGACATGCCCCAATGGCGGCCGGCGCAGGACATAGCATTGACCCCGTCCATCACGACAGCGATAGGTTAAATTTGAGTGCCCACCGGTAATCAAGTCATACTCAACGGGATCTGCCAAATCCGGAATCTTGGATCTAATCCATGCCGTAACCGCGGCCTCATCAATACCCTCGATCATTCCACCTCCTGATTTCATCTTTCCCAGCTTAAACCATACCCTCTTTAAGCGGTGAAATCCTACAGCGTTATGCCTGACCCTTGTCATGCCTTGTTGAGGTCGCATTTAAAAGCCCGTTTCTCGCGGGTCTCATCCCAGCACGCACTGTTCTGCGACGCCAGAGATTTGCGGCCAGGCCTCAGGGTAATGCTGTTTTATGATATCTTTTGCTGGCCCTTAATCCGCAGCGAGCCCCGATGAAAACCCGATCCTTTTTGTGTCATGAAACAGCCGATTCTATTGATGGGTTAACCCTCGTTGATGCAACCTTGGCAGATCCCGTGGCCGGCGAGGTGCAAATTGAAATCAAAGCGTGCGCCGTCAACTTTCCAGATATCCTGATGATACAGGGCCGTTATCAATTTAAACCGCCCACGCCTTTTGCACCGGGCGGCGAATTCGCAGGCGTGGTATCCAAGGTCGGTCCGGGCGTCATGGACCTTAAGGTCGGTGACCGCGTCGTTGCCGGCACTCGGTTTGGCGGCTTTAGCGAGCATGCCAACGTGCCCGTTGAGCAGGTTCGCGTGCTACCAGCGCATGTGGGCTTTGCCAAAGCGGCAAGCTACGCAACGGCCTATTTGACCGCTTATGTTGCGCTTAAGGTCAGAGGACAACTGGCCGCATCAGAGACGCTTTTGGTTCACGGCGCAGCCGGTGGTGTTGGCATGGCTGCGGCCGATTTAGGTCAGTATTTTGGCGCCCGCGTCATCGCAACGGCAGGCACGGATGAAAAATTGCACGTGCTCAAAGCGCGCGGTGTGCACGGCTTGATCAACTATACCAAAACCGACGGCAGCCTCGGTGGTTTTCGAGAAGACGTGAAGGCGTTAACCAATGGCAACGGTGCTGATGTGATTTTTGACCCAGTAGGCGGTAGCGTGTTTGATGAATCCATGCGGTGTATCAATTGGGGCGGGCGTCTGTTAACGATTGGCTTTACGAGTGGCGTCTGGCCCAAAGCCGCCGTCAATCACATTCTGATTAAGCAGATCTCGGTGATTGGCGTTCGCGCCGGTGAGATTGGTCGTCGCGATCCTGCGCTCGGTCAAGCCTGCCGGGATGCGGTATTCGAACTATTGTGTCAGGGTCATATCGATCCCTACATCCATAAAACCTACCCGCTTGAAGACGGCATTGCCGCGATGACATCGCTACAGTCTCGCGCCGTCATCGGCAAAGCAGTTCTGACCATGAACGGTTATGAGGATGAATCGATCGCCTGACGCACGCGCACCACCTTCGAGGCAATCAGTTCGGCGATCCGCGCCTCGGATAACCCCAAGTCTTTCAAGATCGCGTGAGTGTGTTCTCCCAACTTTGGCGGGTCTGCAACCGGGCGATGGGTCAAAGAAGACAATTTAATGGGATTGGCGACTGTCCATTGAAAATCGGGATCCTCCGACTGCGTTTCAATGATCACCTCATTTTCAATCAGTTGCGCGCTTTGCACCACCTCAGAGATTTTTTCAATCACGCTGTAACTTAAAGACTCAGCATCCAGGGCCTGGCAAGCCTCAACCATTGTGAGCGCGCCGATGGCATCTTGAAATAACTGTCGCACCTCATCTCGTCGTTTCATGATGGCGCGCAAGGTTACAAACCGTGGATCTTCTAACCATTCAGGGTGCCCCAGCGCGCGGGCAATCGCGGGCCATTCTTTATCTGGGTTTGGCGACACCAAAATCAAGAATCGATGATCCGCCGTTTCATAAATCATCGCAAAGGGCGAGCGATACCCTTTTTCTTCCAAAATCTCGCTCAGATCAAAGCCCGCGATTGCGCCCTGCAAATGCATGCCATTCGACCAAGCCCCGTTCGCCACCAGCGAGGTTTCAACGGCGTCACCGAGCCCTGTCTTCTCGCGCTGATACAGCGCCATCATAATGCCCGCATACAGCGTCATCGCAGAGGCATGGTCGCCAACCCCTCCGACCGGAAAATTTGGCGCGGCGTGCCCTTTTTTCATCAAGTCTAAAATGCCCGCGCTCGACCACCATGCCGTCGTGTCGTAACCGCGTTTATCGGCATCCGGGCCCTTGGTTCCAAAGCCGGTTAGTTGGGCATAAATTAATCGGGGATTGAACGCTCGGAGGCGGTCATAGGCGACGTCATAGCGATCGATCTGATCAGATCTGAAATTATGCACGAAGACGTCGGCGGTTTGGATCAATTGATGCAGGATATCGCGACCCGCATCGGTATTGAGATCCAAGGAGATCGCCTCTTTATGTCTTGAGGTCAGAGCCCAATTGAAATCGAATCGATGCCGGCCATGCAGCAGTCGGTAGGCATCCCCCGCGGGCGCCTCGACCTTAATTACCCGAGCACCAAAGTCAGCAAAAATCGTTGCAGCCCCTGGGCCTGCAACGAAGGAGGCGGCATCAATAACAACAAGATCCTTAAAGAGGCTTTCCATTTCAGTTTGCATCGTTTCAGGTAAACCCCTATCTTAGCCCAGTTCCATTTATTTCTGCGAGACGGTAATTGTTATGTACGACGTGTTAAAAAAAGTTTGGACCGAAATGACCGGACCAGGCGGCGCCTTTGAAATTGAAGAAATCACCGTTCGCGGCTTCCCAATGCGCACCTATAAGGCAGCGCCACCATCGCTTCGGGAGGTCTGGCTAAGCTCGCGCGCCTTTTCAGAGCGACCCTACTTGGTGTTCGACGACGAAACGTTAACCTACGGAGAGACCCATGACCGCGTCAATCGCATGGCCAACTGGATGCGGGCATTGGGTTTAAAGCCCGGGGACCGGGTCGCGATTGCCATGCGTAATTTCCCCGAGTGGATGCAATGCTATTGGGCCGTGGTCTCATCTGGGCTTACCGTTGTTGGGATGAATGCCTGGTGGGTTGAAGACGAAATGGACTATGCCTTAAACGATGCGAGTCCCAAACTGTTGTTTGCCGATGAGGAACGATTGGCGCGCTTTGAAGGCCTTCGGGCGAACTACCCAGACTTACCCGTTGTCGGGATTCGGTGTGAAGCGCGTGATTGGGTAACGCCCTTCGAATCGTTGATGCAGAGCGAACCTCAACTGCCTGATCGGGTCATCGATCCCGATAGTGATGCTTGCATCTTTTATACGTCTGGCACCACAGGACGACCTAAGGGTGCACAACAAACCCATCGCGGCTGCGTTCACAACATTCTTAATATGGGATTTTGGGGTGGTTGCCTTGCTCAAACAATGCACCTGGTTAAAGGCACGCCCTTACCCGATCCGACCACAGCACCACCCGGGTCTGCTCTGGTTACAACGCCTTTGTTTCACGTTACGGCCAACAACTGCTTGGCCCACGCGATGACGCTCGGGGGCGGGAAGTTAGTGCACATGTACAAGTGGGACGCGGGTGCCGCCTTGGCGTTGATCGAACGCGAAAAGGTCACAAACCTGACCGGCGTACCGGTCATGAGTCGAGAACTGATCACCCACCCCGATTTCGATAAATATGACACCTCGAGTCTGATTTCGGTCGGCGGTGGCGGCGCGCAATTGCAACCTGACCTCGTGGGTAAAATCGATCAATCCGTCACAAATGCCCGACCTAGCACGGGTTATGGTATGACCGAAACCTGCGGCATCATTACTTCTGTCGGCGGCGATTTCTTCGTCGACAAGCCGAACAGCTGCGGCCCGGCAATGCCTTCCTTCGAAGTTAAAACAGTCGACAGCCAGGGTAACCCAACACACGGCACGCCCGGCGAGTTGCTGGTTCGAGGCGCACCGGTCATTAAAGGGTATTTAAACCGAGCGGACGCAACCGCCGAATCGATTACAGAAGGGTGGCTGCATACGGGCGATGTCGCAACGATTGATGACACCGGATTTATTTTCATCGTCGACCGGGTTAAGGACATGGTCTTGCGCGGTGGTGAAAACATCTACTGCTCTGAGGTCGAAAGCGTCTTGTTTCAAATTGACGCATTAGCGGAATGCAGCGTATTTGGCGTGCCGGATGATCGACTGGGTGAAGAAGTCGGCGCGGCGATCTATTTAAAGCCAAACCAGACAATTACCCCTGATGAAATTCGAGCCTTTTGCGCCACGCTCATGGCAAAGCACAAGATCCCCCGCTATCTCTGGATTTTGGAAACCCCATTGCCCCGTAATGCCAGCGGTAAATTCCTGAAACGGGAACTGCGAGATCACCTTGCACTCGGCGACGCAGTTTAAACCCCGTTTGAGCTAACCGCGCCCAGATGGCTTCGGCTTGGATTTACGGCGATGCTTGGGTACTTTCGGCAAACCCAAATGCTGGGTTTTAAAGGGTTGTCCCATGGCGACCGGACCACCAAACTGGGTTCGCGGCACAAGATGCGAGCGCGTATTTCCTATCAGATCTGCCCGTCCCATACGTCGAAGGGCTTGCCTTAACATCGGCCAATTATTGGCGTCGTGATATCTCAAGAAGGCTTTGTGCAATCGGCGTTGCTCCGGCTTCTTAACACTTTCCACGGGCACAGCACGACGCCCCACCCGATGCAAGGGGTCAGAGCCGCTATGGTACATCGCAGTCGCTGTTGCCATTGGCGACGGATAAAACGATTGCACCTGATCTGCCCGAAAGCCATTGGACTTTAACCACAAGGCAAGATTCATCATGTCCTCATCGGTGGTGCCCGGATGACCGGCGATGAAATACGGAATGAGGTATTGCTCTTTTTCAGCCTCGGCGGAAAACCGATCAAACAGCGCCTTAAAGGCATCATAAGTGCCAATACCCGGCTTCATCATCTTTGATAAAGGTCCAGATTCGGTATGCTCAGGTGCAATTTTTAAATAACCGCCGACGTGGTGCTTCACCAATTCTTCCACATACTCTGGCGTTTCGACGGCCAAATCGTAGCGCAACCCTGAGGCAATCAAGACCTTTTTCACCCCAGGAATTGCCCGCGCCTTTCGATAAAGACCGATCAAAGGGGTTTGATCGGTGTTCAAATTCTTACAAATCCCAGGATAGACGCAGGAGGGTCGTTTGCAACTCGCCTCGATCGCTCGATCTTTGCAGGCCAGCCGCCACATGTTCGCTGTTGGCCCACCCAGATCCGAGATAACCCCAGTAAAACCAGGGGTTTTGTCGCGGATCTGTTCAATCTCATTGAGAATAGACGCTTCGCTTCGGCTTTGAATAATCCGGCCTTCATGTTCTGTGATCGAACAGAAACTGCAGCCCCCGAAACAGCCCCGCATGATATTCACAGAAAACCGAATCATCTCGTACGCCGGGATTTTGGCATCGCCGTAACGGGGATGTGGCACCCTTTGATACGGCAACTCAAACACCCGGTCAATCTCGGGTGTTGAAAGCGGAATGGGTGGCGGGTTCAGCCAAACCCACCGGTTACCGTGCTGTTGCACCAATGGCTTTGCATTTAAGGGGTTCGTCTCGCGATGCAGAATGCGAGAGGCATGTGCGTACAGTAAGTCATCCGCCACAGCTGCTTCAAAGCTTGGCAATAGAATATAACTTAGCGCTTTTGTGGGTAACGGCTGCAATATCTCATCTACAGCTTGCGACTTGACGCTCACATGACGGTTAACGGCTTTGGGTTTAACCGACAAGGGTTGTTCCGCCGGACCAGACCGAGCGATTAAGTGCACTGACGCGCCCCCTGCACCTTTGGCCTCAGGCAGTTGGCTTTCATCAATCACCGCATAGGCGTCTGGCAGGGTTGAGGTCACAAAGGCGGTTCCCCGAATATCCTTAAGATCCTGAATCGCGTCCCCAGCGGCAAGCCGGTGCGTCATCTCAACCAGCGCTCGCTCTGCATTGCCGTACAACAGAAGATCTGCGCCCGAGTCGAGTAGGATGGAGCGTCGCACTTTGTCGCTCCAATAATCGTAATGCGCGATGCGTCTCAAACTGGCCTCGATCGACCCGATCACCAATGGCACGTGACCATAGGCTTCACGGCAACGTTGGGCATAAACAATCACAGCCCGATCCGGGCGCAGACCAGGCGCACCCCCGGGGGAGTAGGCGTCATCGTTCCTTCGTTTTCGGTCGGCCGTGTAATGATTAATCAAGGAGTCCATATTGCCGGCGGCAACGCCGAAATACAGGCTGGGCGCCCCCAATACCCGAAAGGGCTCAGCCGATTGCCAATCCGGCTGGGCAATTATCCCGACTCTGAAGCCCTGTGCTTCCAGTACGCGACCGATCACCGCCATACCAAAACTCGGGTGATCAACATAGGCATCCCCAGTCACGATGATCACATCACATTGATCCCAACCAAGGGCATCCATTTCGGCTCTTGAAGTCGGTAAAAAGGGCGCCGTTCCGAAGCATTCAGCCCAATAGGGTTGGTAGTCGAACAAGCCTTGATGGGAATTTGCTGACATGGATGGCTCTCGTGCAAAGGGCTGGAACAACAGCGCCTATTGTAGAGGTTTTACGCGGTTCCTCAACGTTCCATCTAACACCACCGAATGGATCAACAGCGGGATGGTTTTTTGGCCTTAACCTGCTGATGTCGTGTCGGCACGATCGTTGAGCATTTAGAATATATTATTCTACTTTTATTCTTTTTTTTATTGCTTTTACCCTTGATATGGTCCTCCGACACATCATCTCCCGCCTCACCGAAGGACCCGCTTAAACCTTTTATCGAAGGTCGCCAAGGCAAGATGATCCTGTTTTAATAACAGGCAGGTAAACGGCTATGGAGAACTTCTGAAGCCGAACTGCGAAGGCCAAAAGCCAAAGCAAAATACTGACTATGGACCCGACATTATGACGCAAAACCCCCGCCTAAACCGATGGATTGAAGAGATCAAAACCCTATGCGAACCAGACGCGTTGGTTCTTTGCGATGGTAGCCCAGAAGAATATAACCGAATGATGACCGCGCTCACTGACGCGGGCGTGGCAAAGCCATTGAATCCCGGATTACGCCCCAACAGTTATCTTGTTCGATCTGATCCAGCTGATGTTGCCCGGGTGGAGAGCAGAACTTTTATCTGCAGCGCGCAAGAAGCTGATGCGGGGCCGACCAACCATTGGGCAGACCCGGATCAAATGCGCAGCACCCTAACCGACCTATTCAAAGGCTGCATGCGCGGCAGAACCATGTACGTCATTCCCTTCAGTATGGGCCCCGTTGGATCGCCCATCGCCCATATCGGTGTTGAGATTTCGGACTCGCCCTATGTTGTTGCCAGCATGCACATCATGACGCGGGTTGGACGGGCGGTGCTCGCAGAATTGGGCACCGACGGCGCCTTCGTACCGTGCTTGCACTCGGTTGGGCAACCCATACCAGACGGCGCAACAAGCGCCCCTTGGCCTTGCAACCCTGAGAATCTGTACGTCGCGCATTTTCCCGAAACACGAGAAATTTGGAGTTTTGGCTCTGGTTATGGCGGCAATGCCTTGCTCGGTAAAAAATGTTTCGCCCTTAGAATCGCCTCTGCGATGGCCAGACAAGAAGGCTGGTTAGCCGAGCACATGCTCATTTTGAAGCTTACCAATGCTGCAGGTGAATATCGTTATGTTGCTGGCGCCTTTCCAAGCGCGTGCGGTAAAACCAATCTCGCAATGCTGGTCCCCAGCATTCCAGGTTGGACCGTTGAAACTGTGGGTGACGATATCTGCTGGATGAAATTTGGGGAAGATGGTCAGCTTTACGCCATCAATCCCGAAGCCGGCTTTTTTGGCGTCGCGCCAGGAACCGGTATGGACACCAACCCCAACGCGATGGCAGCCCTTCATGGCAATTGCATCTTTACCAACGTTGCTGAAACCGAAGACGGTGATATTTGGTGGGAAGGGATGACGCCGGAGCCACCAGCCCGTCTAACCGATTGGCTTGGCAACCCTTGGACACCCGACAGCGGAACGCCTGCGGCGCACCCCAATGCGCGCTTCACCGTGTCGGCGGCGCAATGCCCTGCTATTGCCGATGAATGGGAAGACTTAAAAGGCGTTCCGATTAGCGCAATTTTGTTCGGAGGCCGTCGAGCATCCGTTGTGCCATTGGTCAACGAGGCAAAGGACTGGGCTCAAGGCACTTTCTTTGGCTCGATTGTAGCCTCTGAAAAAACCGCTGCAGCGGCTGGAAAAATCGGCGAGTTACGGCGCGACCCCATGGCCATGCTCCCATTCTGCGGCTACAACATGGCCGACTATTGGCAGCACTGGATTAACATTGGCCAGACGCCTGGGGCAAAATTACCCAAGATTTTTTACGTCAATTGGTTCCGTAAGGACGATTCCGGTGGCTTTGTTTGGCCAGGCTTCGGTGAAAACGCCCGAGTGCTAGAATGGGTTTTTGAGCGCTGCCTAGGCCGTGCTGAGGCCATCGATACCCCGATTGGGCGCCTACCCACCTTAACCGGCATCAACTTTGCAAACCTTGATCTGACCGATGACGCTATCTCAACGTTACTGAAGGTTGATGTTGGCGGCTGGTTAGCGGAGATTCCGCTCATTGAGGCCTACTACGAAAGCTTCGGTGAGAAAGTGCCTGACGCGCTTTGGGAGCAATTGGCAAGCTTAAAGCAACGTTTGCTGGCATCAGCTGAACACAGCGCCTGAGGCACGCGCTTTCTTATGCGCGCTTTCTTATGCGCGCTTTCTTACACGCGCTTTCTTACACGCGCGCTCTTCCACGCGCACGCTTCCACGCGCTTTGTTGACCCGCTGCACGCAGCAACACCGCGACCGCTGAACACAGGTTGAAATCAGCCCAGCGCCGTTTGGCACTGGGCCAGTCGCCTCCTAATCTAGCCGCTCAATAATGGTGCCGGTGCCAATACCCCCTCCGCAACACATCGCGATCAAGGCATATCGACCGCCGGTACGCTCGAGTTCGTGCAGGGCGGTTGTGATCAAGCGCGCCCCAGTGCTCCCCGTTGGATGCCCCAAAGCAATCGCGCCACCATTAACATTCACTTTTTGATGATCGACCCCAAGGTCTTTCTCCCAAGCAAGGACCACAGATGCAAACGCCTCATTCACCTCAAAGACATCGATGTCCTCCAAGGTCAGGCCCGCGCGCTCAAGCACTTTACGCGTCGCGGGAATTGGGCCTTTCAACATCGTAACCGGATCAACGCCCACCAAGGTCGTGGCTTTGATCTTTGCGCGCGGCTTCAATCCTAATCGTTCACAGGCTGGTCCACTGGCCATGATGACCGCTGCTGCGCCATCGGAGACTTGAGAGCTAGAGCCCGCCGTGTGGATCGCTTGACCCGGCACCGGATTCAAACCTGCAAGCGACTCAAGCGTTGTTTCGCGCAAACCCTCGTCTCGATCAACAATCCGCGTCTCACCGGTCGGCTCGAACTTTTCGTTCAAGACAGGCGCTTCAATGGCCGCCACTTCTCGGTCAAACCGGCCTTCAGCCCAGGCTTGAATGGCCTTTTGCTGACTCTCTAATCCGAATTGATCTGTATCGGCACGCGTAATCTGATATTCCTCAGCGATCATCGCGGCACCCATAAACTGGCTGGTGGGCTGATAATGCTGGCTGTAGGACTCGCCCATTGGCGAGCCGTCTTTCATATTGGATCCGAGCGGCACCCGGCTCATCATTTCAACGCCGCAACTCATCACAACGTCTTCAATCCCCGCACCAATCATCGATGCCGCCATGGACGTCGCTTGCTGGCTCGAACCGCATTGCGAGTCAACCGTGGTTGAGGCAACTTCTAACGGCAAGCCTTGCGACAGCCAGGCAATCCGAGCAATGTTGAAAGACTGCTCGCCCACTTGTGAGACACAGCCCCCAACCACCTGATCGATTTCTGCTGGGTTGATGCCGGACCGATCGAGCGCCGCTTTTTGGACTTTGCCTAGAAGATCTGCTGGTTTTAAGCCCGCAAGTCCTTTGCCGCGCTTACCAATTGCACTCCTGCACGCTTCAACGATATATACCTCACCCATGTTCTCTTCCTTACATTACATTGCGTTAAATTCTACTCGATTCAAAATCCACTTAATGCGCTGGCCCATCAAGCGATGTCAGCGCTCTACTTTAAGTGGCCTTCAGGGCACCTGCAACCCACGCCCTGTCATTTTGCGGCCTGCGCCGCTTGCCGCCTCGCCGGTCCACGCCAATAAAACACGGCGCCGACCGCCGCTGAGACCAGCAACATCAACCACTCCTCGGGCCAAAGCAGCGCCGCCGGACTGCCCGGCAAATACAACAGCAACAAGCCAAACGTTAGGATCAGCGCCAGCGAGCCGACAAGGCCGCCCAGCGGCACCCGAAACGGCCGCGACATCAAAGGCTCAGTCCGTCGCAGCTTCAAAAAAGACGCAACGACCAACAAATAGGCCACAACAATCGCAAAGCTACCCGCATCCACCAACCAAACCAGAACCGCCCGCCCAAATAACGGCGACAACAAGCTCAGCGCGCCAATGGTGAGAATGCTCACGTAAGGCGTTTGGTATTTAGGATGCAACCGTGAAAACACCCGTGGAATCATGCCCGAGGCAGAGAGTGCATAAAGAATACGACTGCCGCCAATAATAAACGCGTTCCAACTGGTTAAAATGCCGCCCACGCCGGCCAGCAGCATAATCTGCCCCATCAGCGAGCTGCCCCAGACCGCCGTCATTGCATCGGCTGTGGGCATTGTCGAGGCGCCAAGCCCATCGACGGTCAACGCATTGCCAACCGCAAGGGAGATGGCAATATACCAAGCGCCGGCAAGTCCAACCGACAACACCAGAAGTCGCCCGATTCGATTCGGCGGCAAATTGATCTCTTCGGCACTCTGCGGAATCACATCAAACCCAACCATCAAGGCCGGCACCATAACCAGAACACTCAATACACCCGGTAGGCCGTTTGTCCACTGCGGCACTGCCGGCTCGGGTGATGGGTGCAGGCTCACTCCGAAAAAAAACAGGATCCCGACAGCGATAAACAGCACCGTGATCAGCGTTTGAACGAAGGCTGCAAATCGAATCCCCAGGTAGTTGATATAGGTCATCAGCGCGGTGGCCAGCGCGCCAATCAACACCATGGACAGATAAACCGGCGAATCCGCCACTTCCCAAAGCAAACCGACAGCGAGATTTGGAAATAAATATTCAAGCGCCGTCGGCAGCGCGGCGGACTCGAAGACGCAGACCGTGACATAGGCCACCACCACGGCCCAGCTCGCAACAAAGGATGCTGTATAGCCAAGCGCCCGCTTGGTGTAGTGATGCTCACCACCGGTTAACGGCATCGCCGCGGCCAGTTCGGCATAGGTCAAACTGATCAGCAGCACGATGCCTGAACCAATCACAAACGCGATCAGGGTACCCAGCGTCCCAGCCCGCGCCAGCCACTCACCGGTCAGTAACACCCAACTCCAACCGATCATGGCGCCACAGGACAGCGCCAAGACCTCTCTATTGAGTAATGTTTTAGCAAACCCCGTGCTCATCCACCGCCTCCAGCTGATTGAATTAGGATGGCTGAGCCACCCAGGCTTTGCTCCAATCACACCCTCTTAAACTAATCTCAATTAACAATGCCTGAAATCGATCGTATCCGCCCCGTAAAATCCTTGCGACGGATGTCAAGACAGCTTTGCAACCGCCGCATCCACGGACGCGACCAGGGTTGAGACCATCTCATCAATTTGCGCCCTTGTCACAGTAAAAGCCGGCCCTAGGCAAACCACATCCCGCACCACGCCCGTGCCGCCAGCATAGTAAAACACACCGCGCTCAAGCCCTTGATTGACAATCGCGCCGGTCATTCCGAGGTCTGAGTCAAATTGGGTCAAATCAGATCGATCCGCAACCACTTCAATGGCTGCCAGAAGGCCCCGTCCTCGCACTTCAGCAACATGTGGATGCTGATCAAACGCAGCATGCAATTGCGCGTGCAAATACGCGCCTTTTTGGGCCGCTTCGGCCACGAGCCCTTCTTCTTTCATAATATTCAAAACCTCCACAGCCGCCGCGCACGCAGCGGGATGCGCGCCAAAGGTGTTAAACATCACTTGAAAGCCGCTTTCCTGAATGACCGCGCCGACCCGCTCATTCGTAAACACCCCGCCCAAAGGGGCGTACCCCCCAGCCAGCCCTTTACCACTGACTAAAATATCGGGCTCTATCGCCCAGTGCTGATAACCAAAGGCGGTCCCGGTTCGACCAAAACCCGTCATAACCTCATCCAGGATTAAGATCAAACCAAATTCATCGCATAAAGCCCGTACTTTGGGCCAGTAATCCTCTGGCGGCACGATTGCGCCGCCGGAAGAACCCGTAATGGGCTCAGCAATAAAGCCCGCAATGGTCCGAGGGTCTTCCGCCAAGATGAGGTCCCGCATTTGATCCACATAATACTGACCGAGCGATGCGGTATTCAGACCACTCGGCGCCCGCAGCGGATAAGGTGATGGCACGCTCAGATAGGTCGGCAGGGCATCCTCCAAACCGCGTTTACGTGTTGGGTGGCCACTGATTGCAGCGGTTGCTAAGGTCGTGCCGTGGTAGGAAATCGAGCGCCCAATGAGTTTGGTTCGTTGAACCTCGCCGATCCCTTGCTGATATTGCAGCGCGAGCTTCATCGCCGCCTCATTCGCTTCCGTACCCCCCGACGTAAAGTGCGCCCGGGTTAGGGTCGGCGACAACCAATCAGCGGCAAGGGTGTCCACAAGGGCTTGGCGACTGGGGGTAATAAACGGTGGCACCACATAACTCGTTGCTTCGGCGGCGCGACCCAAGGCTCTTCGCCACCCGCTGCCGTCCATGCCCAATATTGGTCACGACGGCGCCGCCTGCCGCATCCAAGATGGGTCTGTCGGCCGCATCATACAGATACAAACCCTCGGTCCGACAAATCGTCGGAAAAGACCCGGCAGAGTATGGCCAACTCATTTTATTCATGTTGCGACTCCCAATCTTGGTCGCAGTATCCCACGATTGCGGACGTTCCATGAAATGATTTCAAGCTTTCCCAACTGCGAGCCAAGCCGGCGACAGCACTGACCCGGCCGATTTGGCAACCGCCTTGCCAGCTTTGATTGGTCGATACCCGCGCGCAATTATGCTATTTTGCCTGTCCCCTTTGCACAGGAAAAATGCCATGAGCGGCCCAACCAAAAGACCCTATTCCTCTCAAGTTGTTGACGGACTCGAGAAAGCCGCGGCCCGGGCCATGCTCCATGCTGTGGGCTTTTCAGAAGCGGATTTTTCGAAGCCGCAGGTGGGCATTGCCTCGACCTGGAGCAATCTGACGCCGTGCAACGTCCACATTAACGAACTCGCTGAAGCCGCCGCGATCGGCGCCGAGGATGCCAACGCTAAAGCGATTACGTTTAATACCATAACGGTCAGCGATGGCATCTCCATGGGCTCTCCCGGGATGCGCTATTCCTTGGTCTCACGAGAAGTGATTGCAGACTCGATCGAGACCGTGGTCGCAGGTCAAGGCTTTGACGGTTTTGTCGCCATTGGCGGCTGCGATAAAAACATGCCCGGCTGCGCCATTGCGATGGCCCGACTTAACAGACCGAGCGTGTTCGTCTACGGCGGCACCATCCAACCCGGTAAAGATCGACGCGATGTGGTTTCGGTTTTCGAGGCCGTTGGCCAATACGCCAGCGGCAATCTATCGGAGCTGGCATTGAAAGATATTGAAGCCACCGCCATCCCGGGTCCAGGCTCTTGCGGCGGCATGTATACCGCTAACACGATGGCCTCGGCCATCGAAGCGCTGGGTTTGTCTTTGCCAAATTCATCAGCTCAAGAGGCCATTTCTCCGCAAAAACGCCAGGACTGTCTTGCAGCAGGCGAGGCCGTTGTAAACCTCATTCAAGCCGACATCAAACCCAGCGACATTCTGTGCCGCGAAGCCTTTGAAAACGCCATCACGGTCACCATTGCCCTTGAAGGTTCAACCAACGCGGTACTGCATTTGCTGGCCATCGCGCATGCAGCGAACGTGCCCCTGTCAATCGACGACTTCACAACGATCGGAAAACGAGTGCCCGTTCTGGCCGATATGCGCCCAGCTGGACTGTATTCAATGAGCGAACTGATTGCCATTGGCGGGATTCAACCGCTCATGAAAACGCTGCTTGAGGCCGGCTTATTGCACGGTGACTGCTTAACGGTCACGGGTAAAACCTTGGCTGAAAACCTGGCCTCGGTTGCGCCTTACCCGGCGGACCAAAATATCATCCGCCCGCTTTCCAATCCGATTAAGAAAGACAGTCATTTGGTCGTTTTAAAAGGGAACCTTGCACCCGGCGGCGCGGTGGCAAAAATCACCGGCCATGAGGGCTTAAAATTCTCGGGAAGCGCCCGCTGCTTTCATGGCGAGGAAGCCGCCCTTGCGGCTATTTTAGATGGCACGGTCGAACCGGGCGATGTGGTGGTGGTTCGTTATGAGGGCCCAAAAGGCGGCCCCGGTATGCGCGAGATGCTATCACCAACGAGCGCCATCAACGGTCGCGGCTTGTCATCAGAGGTTGCCCTGATTACCGATGGCCGCTTTAGCGGCGGCTCCCATGGCTTTGTGATCGGTCACGTCACACCCGAAGCGTTCGACGGCGGGCCCATCGCGCTTTTACAAGACGGCGATCGCATTGAAATCGATGCCGACGCCAATGAAATGAACGTGCTCGTCAGTGATGCGGAATTGGCTGAGCGCCGGACCCGATGGCAGGCGCCAAAACCCTATACCGCGCGCGGCGTGCTCGCAAAATACGCAAAACTTGTGAGTTCCGCATCAACGGGTGCGGTCACCGACTAGGTTCAAGCGCGCCGCAAGCGCCTAACTTTTTGGGAACAAAAACTGTAAGCGGCCGATCGCAATGGGTCGCTCAGGATCATCCTGCCAGAGTCGCGCTCGAACGTTGGCCATTCGACGGCCAGCTCGGACAATTTCGGCCCGGCCATGGGTTGGCAGCGCTTGTCCGGAACGTAAATAATCGATGTCCATATCAACCAGTCGCGGCGATCGATCCAGGGCTTTTAGAAACACCAGGGTCAGCATCCCAGTGATATCCAGCAAACTGCCAACAACCCCGCCATGTAATGCGGGCAAATTGGTATTACCAATCAAATCAGCGCGATCTGGGGTCAGGGTTTCTAGTCCATCCGGCCCCACCCTAAGCGACACGCCCAGAAACGCGGCATAGGGCATTTTGTTCAATTGTTCCTGGGCCAACGCAACGCTTGGCGCTGAGCGACCTGCCTGAGCCAGCTTAATCAACCGGGCCTCCTAGCGCGTTTGCTGGTGTTGCAAGGTTTGGCATATCCGGCGTACCCAGCATAAAAGTCGCTTGACCTGTTGCGATCAGAACTTTTGTCTTCAGGGTTTGCGCTGTCGCGCGAACAAACGCGATGTCCCCATCAAACCCTTCGCAAACCGCCCGCACGCGGAGCGTCTCACTGAGCCGCGCGGGCGTGACAAAATCAACGCGAAGATCAAGGGTCGCCATCGACGTGCCCTCTGCATAATCTGGGTGATCTCGGATGCACCAGCCCGCCGTATTGTCGATGGTTGCCAGGATCACGCTGGTATGAAAGACCGCGTCTTCTGCGTCGCCGCTCAGGTGTTCAGCACCGGGTAGCAAAACGGCAACGCCAGGACCCGTATCGGCTTCCTCCAAGACCATACCCAGGGCCTGACCAAAAGGCGGCAGCTCCTTCAACGATTTCAAAAATAGGGACATCGGGGTTTCACTTCAACGCGCTGCGCGCTCTGGCGGATTCAACGAAAAGTAGTAAAACCCATTTCTAGACAAAAATATACAGAACTGGCACCCTGAGGGCTCATCAGAACTCGCCCCAATACCCCATTAGGAATCCCGCGATGACAACCGCTTCCATGAACGAATTGGGCTTTTATACGCTAGCCGGCGCACCGGAATCCCCACGGGATTTAATTGCAGAAGTTCAAATGGCGGAAACCCTTGGCCTGGGGGCCTGTTTTATATCAGAGCGGTTTAATATTAAGGAGATCGCGGCCCTCTCGGGCGCCGTTGGCGCCATCTCAAACAAAATCGGGATCGCAACCGCCGCAACCAATCAAAACACCCGCCACCCAATGGTGACCGCATCGTTTGCCAGCACCATGCATTTTTTAACCGGCGGGCGGTTTTCACTGGGTCTCGGGCGCGGCATTGAGCCTGTCTTTAAAGCCTTTGGATTGCCGCCCATCACCACTCGGGCGATGGAAGATTTCGCGGGCATTATGCGCCGCCTCCACCAAGGCGAAACCATTGTGAATCACGCCGGTCCGGCGGGCGCATGGCCCGCTCTCCGCCTTGATCCCAATTTTGACGAACATATTCCGCTCACGCTGACCGCCTTTGGCCCGAATTCCCTCGCCCTCGGTGGCCGAGCCTTTGACGCCGTCGTACTGCACACCTTTTTCACGGATGAAACCACCAAAAGGGCGGTAGAGACCGTTAAGCAAGCTGCGGTCACAGCCGGCCGAAATCCGGACGACGTTCGCGTTTGGTCTTGCCTGGCAACCATTGGGGATCATCTGCCGGCACCGCTGCAATTAAAAAAACGCGTCGGCCGAATGGCGACTTATCTGCAGGCCTATGGCGACCTCATGGTCTCAACCAACCAATGGGACCCCGCCGTGCTGGCGCGTTTTCGAGACCATGAATTGGTCCGGAATTTCCAAGGCGCCCTCGATCAAAATGCCACAACCGAAGCGCTTGAAATTGTGGCAACCCTGATTCCAGACACCTGGCTGGCCCCAGCGGCCTACGGGTCGCCCTCGGCGTGCGTCGCTGCGATCAACCACCAGTTTGACCTGGGCTGCGACGGCGTCATTCTGCACGGCGCGTCCCCCCAAGAACTTGAACCCATCGTGCAGGCTTATGCCGCGCAAAGGGATCCAGAGCGGTTTACCCACCTGCCGGCAAATCCAGCCCTTGCCCCAAACCGGGCTTAGTTTAAAACCCCCAAGGATCGGCTCATTTCGATACTGCGTTTTGCCATGACCATAAACATGTCATTGCCGCGCTCCGTTTCGCCGACAATCATCGAAGCAATCAGCGCCATAATCATGCCCGCCGGCGCATAGTTACGATAATAGGCAAACGCATCATCAAATTTAAGGTCAACACCATAACTTTTTAGGACGTCCAAGTAATGCCGGATCAAAGCAGCTTCTTCTCGATCTCGGTCGGGAGCCAAAAGCGACGTTCCCATAAAATAGCTCACATCATTCAGCGGACAGCCCATTGTTAACGATTGCCAATCAACGACCGTCAGCGGATAGGGCCCGCCGAACATCATGTTGTCTAGCCGATAATCAACATGAATCAGAACCGGCGGCTTATCGCCGTACAACGCCTGATAGGTTGGGATCAACTCGAGCAGTTGCTCGGTTGCGGCAACCTCGCCATCAGTCAATTGGGCGCCGTACCGATCGAGATAGCCCGGCATCAGACCTTTGTACAGCTCAGTAATCATGGTGCTATCTTGCCGATCGGTCGAGCCGAGCAACAAGTCATGCTTGGCCAAGGCCTCATCGCCCCACTTTGGGCCTTGCAAATGCGCCAGCTGTTCGAGCGCCAGCGCCGCTTGATCCACGCTGCAACCCAGCAATTGATCGCCTTGAACGCCGGGCGCTAAGTCTTCCATCAGCAGTACAAATTCATGGGAGGCTGGATCAATTTCAGCATGATAGATTAAAGGCGTCTGAATATTGACTGCCTCTTGTAAGCTTTGGTAGAAAAACACTTCCCGAACATAATTACGCTGCAGAATTCCAGTTTGCTTGCTCACGGGATCCAAAGACGGGAACTTACCCACCACAGAGGTGGGCACCCCAGGGCCGGTTAAGGTAAATCGGACATTTTCGCCAACCTGGCCAGTACCAATTGATTCACCCATTAGGCCCGTTACTTCACAACCCGGGCAACGCGTCTGCAGCACCTTGGTCATCCAAACCGGGTCGATCTGGTCTGGATTTGATCGAATATCCATCGCGCGCTCCTTTTTTAACCCAAGTCGAATCCAACGGTTGGATCCATTTATTGCTTCGTCACGAGCCCAATTTGGCGAGCAAGCCACCAAAAGATCGAATCAACCATCTCGGCTGAAACTGCGCGGCCGTCACCGCGGCCTGATTGAGACGACCGGGGACGCAGACCACCTCACCGTTTGCAAGCGCTTCAAGGCCGGCCTCAGCCACCACATCGGGGTCGAGCACCAGGGCATCGGGCAACGCCTCAACGGCTGCTTGAATCACGCTGTCGGTCCGAGTCACACCCGGACACAACGCTGAAACGGATACGCCAGAGCCTTTAATTTCCTCACTCAGCGCTTCGGTCAACGACAATAAGTAGGCTTTGCTTGCCCCATATTGCGCCATGCCAGGCACCGCATGAAACCCGGCGATTGAACAGACGTTTAAAATGCGACCGAATCCCCGGCGCTGCATGTTGGGTAAAAAATGTCGAATCAACCGGGTTGGCGTCAGCACGTTCAATTGCACTAAAGCTTGCTGATCAAGGTCTGAGGCCTCAAGGAATCTGCCATGGGGCGCGTGACCGGCGCAATTCACCAGCACCTCAACCGTCACCGACAAATCTTGCACGGCTGTCAGCAAATCATCGACACCACTCTGACAAGACAAATCTGCGGCAATCGGCACCACCGTCACCTGCGCGCTCAACTCCGCAGCCAATGCATCCAGACGATCCTTACGCCGGGCTGTAATAATCAGGTTCACACCCCGGGCCGCCAAACCCGCAGCAAGCGCGTAGCCAATGCCCGATGAGGCCCCGGTAACCAGCGCCGTTGTCTCGTTAAATGTAAAGGTCACTGACCGACTCCCTTCAAAATTTTCAATCTTAACCCGCAGCCTTCACAACCCAGTTCGGCCTTCATGAGCACGCAAGCCACAATGCGCGCTGGCCTGCGGCATCAACGGTTGCGATGATTCGCCAAGGCGTTAATGCCGTCTCTACGATCATCCATTCCATCCAAAAACAAAGCCAAAGCTCAAGACTGCAGTATGCGGCCTTGGCTCAGCACGGCCTAGAGTCCTTTAAAATCTGGCAATCGTTTTTCTTGAAAGGCTGTAACGGCTTCTCGATTTGCCGCGCCACCGACGAGCCGATCCAAGGCTGCATTTTCTTCCGCAACCGCTGCTTTAAGTCCGTCTTTTCGAGTCCGCATCAGCAGCGCTTTGGTCTGAATCAGGGAGGCCAAAGGCAGCGCAGCCAGCGTCTTGGCGTGCGCCATCGCACCGCTCATAAGGTCTTCATCCGGAAAAACGGTCAACACGAGCCCCACAGCTTGTGCGCGCTGCGCGCTCAACCATTCAGACGATAATAAGATCCAACTGGCCTGCTGATGGCCCATCAAATTCGGGAAGGTGATCGTGCTCGCGGCTTCCGCGGTCAAACCCAATGCTGAGAACGGACATTTAAACTTGGCCGACGACCCCGCAAATGCAACATCCGCGAGACCTAAGATGGTGCACCCAATCCCCACACCCAAACCATTTGCTGCGATTAAAAAGGGTTTTGGGAAGTCGATAATCGTCTCTAACAAGCCCTTCAATCCATGCTTCGGCGGCGCGCCTTGGGCGCCCATTGACTTTAAGTCAGCCCCTGAACTGAAGGCTCGGCCCGCGCCCGTTAGCACCAGAACCTTGGTTTCGGGATCCGCGGCCGCGGCCATAAAGGCCTCACACAGATCGTCCATCATCTCGGTACTGAAGGCGTTCAAGGCCTCGGGGCGGTTCATCGTGACCAAACAAATATGATCGGCGACGGTTGCGGTAATGGTGGACAATGTGATCTCCTTTTAACGTGCGGACACCCATCCTGTGATGGCGCCCATTGAGTCTCAGCTCGCTCTGAAGGGCGAGAACTGCTCCAGATAATCAATCTCTTCTGCCACGTGGGTCCGCTCTTCTTCCAAATAACGCCCCACGGCCTCTCTGAAGCCATCATGCACAATCCAATGCGCACTATAGGTGTGACTGGGCATATATCCGCGGGCCAGCTTATGCTCGCCTTGAGCCCCGGCTTCAACCCTTGATAACCCATGCTCTATGGCGAATTCAATGGCTTGATAATAACAAACCTCGAAATGAAGAAAGGGGTGATGTTCGATACAGCCCCAATTTCGGCCAAACAAACAGTCGCCGCCAATGAAATTGATCGCGCCCGCAATATAGCGCCCGTCGCGGCGAACCATCACGAGCAAGACATCCTCGGCCATGGTGGCACTCATTAAACTAAAAAATGATCGTGTTAAATACGGCGATCCCCATTTTCGGGCGCCGGTATCGATGTAGAACTGATAAAACGCGTCCCAATGCGCTTCGGTGATCTCAGCGCCGGTTAATCGCTGTATCTCCAAATCATTCGCTAAAGCATCTCGGCGCTCGCGTTTAATATTTTTGCGTTTTTTACTCGACAAGCAATCCAGGAAATCATCAAAGGTTTTGTAGCCTTGGTTTTGCCAGTGATACTGCTTATGCGTTCGCAGCAGCCAGCCCTCATCCCCCCGACGCTGCCAGGCGGCTTGATCTAGAAAATTCAGGTGAACTGATGAGATATTCATCTCGCTGGCAAATTGTGCCGCGCCTGAAACCAAGGCCGACTCGTGTTCGCTGGACGCAACCAACAGTCGCCGCCCGGTGGCGGGCGTAAACGGAATTGCCGACAACATCTTGGGATAATAACGACCGCCGGCGCGCTCGAACGCATCCGCCCAACTGTAGTCAAAAATGTATTCGCCTTGAGAATGTCCTTTGAGATACAGCGGCATAACGCCCAGCGGCTGCTTTGCCTCATCTTCTAAGACAAGGTGGTAGGGCAGCCAACCCACCTCCGCCGACACCGAGCCGCTTTGCTCTAACGCGTTGAGAAAGGCATAGGACAGAAAAGGGTCCCGAGGGGACCCTTCAAGGTTGGCAAATCGTTGCCAAGTTGCCTCGCCAATCTCGCGGAGACTCTCAACGGCTCGAACACTCAAGACCATCTAAAATGCGCTTGTATTACAGCATTTCCGAGGCAATCAGCTCCAGCGCTTCGGGCTGACCGGCGCCGATGAGCATCGAGCCCACATCGCCATTGAGCCCAGCGGCCTTCCAAGCCTTTAACTGCTCTTTAATGTGCTCGGCAGGCCCAACCAAGTGACACGCATCGACCAACTCATCCGGCACCGCCGCCATAGCCTCATCCTTACGCCCTGACAGGTAGAGGTCCTGAATCGTCGCTGCTGCGTCTTCGTAGCCCAAGGCTTTGGTGTAATCATTGTAAAAGTTCTTGTCCCGTGCGCCCATACCACCGATATACAGCGCCATATTGCCCTTGATCGGCATCCTGCAAGCCTCAAGGTCATCACCCATAATGCAGGTCACAAACGGTGCCACATCATAATCGAGCATGGTGCGACCAGACTTGGTTAAGCCTTTTTCGATATGGCCACGGAGCGCTTCTGGCTTGGATGGGTTCATCCAAATGGGAAAGACGCCATCGGCAACTTCTGCGCTGCCAACAAGTCCATTGGGCGTAATCGAGGCGGTATAAATTGGAATCGACGTATCGGCTTGTAAAATACTCTTTAACGACTTCCCAAGACCCGTGCCATCCTCGCCATTGTAGGGCAGGCTGTAGTGAAAGCCTTCGTGCTCAACCGGCGCCTCTCGAGCAAAGATCTTTTTCATGATGCTGACATATTCTTTTACACGCGTGACTGGGCGGCCATACGCCACACCATGCCAACCCTCAACCACTTGAGGTCCTGAGGCCCCCAGCCCAACCATGAACCGGCCATTCGACAATTGATTCAACGTCATTGCCGTCATCGCGGAACACGCTGGCGAGCGTGCGGGCATTTGCATGATCGCAGTACCCACCTTGATTTTATCGGTTTGGGCTAGGATCCAGGCAGCCGGTGTCACTGCATCAGAACCGTAGGCTTCAGCAGTCCAAAGCGAGTCGTAGCCCAAACTCTCCGCCATTTTGATCCGTTGAATATCAATGTTCAGTACTTTGCCGCCATAGCCAGCGAGTATTCCTAGTTTCATACCTTCTTTCCTTTTTAATTCAAACTTTTGTCTTCACGACCATCGCTTGCGCTGCATCCTGCCAGAGACTAAGGCCCGTTACCGTCCCGATCCACTTCTTGATTTTGCTGCATCCCTGTCGACCCGAAAACGCCTTGCGGTTTACGCGCTTGTGCCAGCTTACCGATTCGGCGCTAGGCGTTTAACCGCGCAAGCAACGCTCGACTGTGATCCTCGTCCTTACCCGCAAAATTGCCCATCGTTCGATCAACCACATCACTAAAACGACCTTTGAACACATCAACCGCCGCTTCCGGCTCACCCACAACGGCAAATTCATTGAGAATATCGTCCGTAATTAAATTAGCCATGTCGTCCCACAAGCCCTGCTTCGATAATTTATTGAGCTCCGGTTGGAGGTCGCCCCAACCATGCACCCCTAATACCGGCGCATAAGCGGGCGTTGAACCATAAAAAGCAATCTGCTTCCGGGTGGCTGCCATATTGGCGTTGAACGCCTCTTCGGTATGACCGGTCACTACAAATCCGGGGTAGCTAATTTCAAAATCAGCGCGCGAGCGACCTGCTTTTGCAAGGCCTCGATCAATGGCTGGGAGCGTTACCTCTCTTAGGTACTTCTCCGTTGTGAAGGCGTGGATGATGACCCCATCCGCCACTTCGCCAGCCACTTCTGTCATTAAAGGCCCCACAGCCGCCAGAAACACCTTGGGCGCACCATACTGCGTGTCTAAAGGCGTAAACATCGGGGTCATCAACGAATGGGTGTAAAAATCACCCTCAAACTGTAAGGACGTCCCTTCATGCCAGCAAGCCCAAATAGCCCGCATCGCTGAGATGAACTCTCGCATCCGAGCGGCAGGTTTGGACCAAGGCATACTAAACCGCTTGGTGATGTGCGGTCTAATTTGCGACCCCAGCCCAAGAACAAACCGGCCTTTCGAGAAGCTATTGAGGTCATGACCAATGTTGGCCAAATTCATCGGCGTTCTTGAAAACGCCACTGCGATCGACGTGGTCAACTCAATCGATTTGGTTTCTTGCGCGGCCAACAACAACGGAAAAAACGGGTCATGCGCCGTCTCCGCTGTGACCACGCCGTTGTATCCTAATGCTTCTAATTTGGCCGCCTGCTGTCCTGACTGCGCCAAATCTCCCATCATCCCACCATCAATCTTCATCATCGGCTCCTAAACGCTAAATTGGTTGCCCGTAAAGGCATTATAAGTTGCTTGCGCATGTTTCCCTGAAACACACGAAATAATGTGGGTGGTGATACCCGCTTCGCCGTAAGCTCTGATCCGATCCTGACACTCTTCTTGAGTACCAATAATGGCAATGTCGTCGACCAGTTGATCATCCAGCGCCGAGGTGGTCTTAGCTCGATCTTTTGCGGCCCAGCCCTCGCGTATTACGGCGGCGACGTCCTCGTACCCTGCCCAAGCCAAAAACGCATTGTAAACCGGGGTGGCATAGTAAGGCGCAAAGGCCGCCCGAATCATGTTCCGGGCGGCTTCCTTATCATCGGTGACGATGACCTGATGCCGACAAACGATTTCGACGTCTTCGACAGCTTTGCCCGCACGCTCGGCGCCTGCACGAATGTGGGTCATCATGCGAGGCAGTGCATCTTTTGGAAATAAATTTAAGATCACACCATCACTACACTCGGCGGCAGCCTCAAGCATCTTGCTCCTCAGCGCCGCCATGTAGACCGGCTGGGCACCGGCGTCAAGGGGCAACTGCCGATAACCCCGACTAAACACCGTCTCACCCGAATAGTCAGATTTCTCACCGCGCAGCATGCTCTGGATCAGTTCGACCGTTTCTTTAACCCGGGTTAACGGCTTTTCAAAGTTCAAGCCATGCCAGTTCTCCATCATGGTTTGGCTTGAAGAGCCCAGTCCCAAAATAAAACGTCCCTGTGACAACTGGTGCAGCACATGGGCGGTTGACGCTAAGACAGCGGGCGTTCTCGAGAACACCGGAATAATCGCTGTGCCGATTCGACAGCGGTTGGTATTGAGCGCAACCGCGGCCGCCGTCGTCAACGCATCCACCCCAGAACTGTCCGCAAACCACAAATCATCATAGCCTTCGGCTTCCGCCCATTTTGCCATCTCAATGGTGCCCGCAACCCCTCTGGGGTCGGGTAACGTTAATGCCGTTCTTTGGGGTACTGCCATCAAAACTCTCCTTGCTACCACCTTGAACCGGTGGTTGATATTGCCACACACGCCTACTGTTTAACTTTTAGGACTCACGCTTTTTTAGGACTGATGCTTTTTATACCTAGTGCTTTTTATACCTAGTGCTTTTTATACCTGATACTTTTTATATCTGACGCTTTTTATATCTGACGCTTTTTATACCTAGTGCTTTTTATACCTGATGGTTTTTGATGCAAGTCGACGCCGTTGCCAGCGCGCATTCCTATCAATCTCAATAGTTTGCCATAACGATCGCCCGCGAGGCGCAGCTTGCTGAGTCGGTGATACCCCACCATCAGTGTCTGGCATGCGCGTCAGTCCTCAGATAATGTCCGCACTCGACAAGGTTTCTTCGGAAATGAGGCCGGGTCGCACCAAAGGTGCCTTTTTGGTCTTATCACGGTCGTAGCGTTTGGCAGCGGTGTAGCTCGGCTCGATTAAAACCGATGCGCCAAATGACTTCTGCCGCTGCACTTCTGATACCACCCCGTAATTTGTCGCGCGTTGCCTTGGGTTGCGGCCCGCAGACCGAATCAACGCTTCCATCTCTTCTGGAGAGGTTTCCTGGCCGTGGGCTGCGCCCGCCGCGCGGGTAATGGTCTCGTTCATCAAGGTGCCACCGATGTCATTTACACCCGCATTTAAACAAGCTTTAACGCCCTCATGACCCAGCTTGGTCCAAGACGCTTGAATATTTTTAAATACCGGATTCAACGTTAGGCGGGCAATGGCATGAATCAGAACCGCCTCTCGAAATGTCGGCCCCTTCCGCGCATTGCCTTTTAGATAAATCGGCGCTTCCATATGGATAAACGGCAAGATCACGAATTCGGTGAAACCGCCGGTTTTTTCTTGCAGCGCCCGCACCCGCAATAAATGCCTGGCAACATGCTCATACTGCTCGATGTGGCCATACATAATAGTGGCTGTGGTGTTAAAGCCCACCCCATGGGCGGCCTCCATCACTTCCAACCATTGTGCGGTGTTGATTTTATCCGGGCATAAGGTCGCCCGGACCTCATCATCAAGAATTTCTGCGGCCGTGCCGGGCAAGGTCCCAAGCCCGGCTTCTTTCAACGCTGTAAGATATTCCGGCAGGGACTGCCCCAAAGTTTTTGCACCCTGCCAAACTTCTAGCGGCGAAAAGGCGTGAATATGCATATCCGGCACAACCTGCTTAATGGTGTGACAAATGTCCAAATACGTTTGGCCCGTATATTCCGGATGGATCCCGCCCTGCAGACACACTTCGGAGGCGCCGCGGTCATAGGCCTCGCGCGTTCGTCGCATAATTTCTTCGTGAGACAGATCGTACGGTCGGCCCCGAAGATTTTCGCTCATCTTGCCTTTCGAAAAGGCACAGAACTGACATTTGAAATAACACACGTTGGTGTAATTGATATTTCGATTAACACAATAGGTCACCTCATCGCCGACCAACTGCTTTCGGACCGTATCAGCCGCTTTGGCAATATGCGTGATCTCATCGCCACGCGCCTTAAACAACCTAACAATTTCGCGCTCTGCCAACACCTTCCCTGCAACCGCTTTGTCAAGAATGGTCGCTAAGGTTGCAGAAGCCTGAAGCTTGGGAATGTGCGTTACCCGAGCCAAATCGCCCGCCGGCGGGTTTGGTGTTTCACCGGCCGCCCAATCTTCCCCGCGGACATAGCCCTCGCCGTCAATGGCGCCGAGCACCATGGGCCTGAGTTCAACATCAATCCATCGATCCATTTGTTTCAAATGCGACGGATACACGGCCAGACGTTCCACCAGGATTTTACCTTCGCGGGCCGTTTCTTCGGCTAAATTTTTGAGGTGCGGCCAAGGCGCTTCAGGATTGACAAAATCGGGGGTCACCGGGGAAACCCCGCCCCAATCGTTAATACCTGAATCGATAATTCGATGAAACACACCCGGACTTAAGTTCGGCGGTGCCTGCAGATTCATCTCGCTGCCAAAAATAAGCCGAGCCTGCGCGATGGTCCAAAGCAATTCATTCAAATCGGGTTCAGGCGCATTGACCATCAATGTATCGGGTTTTGCACGGAAATTCTGAATGATCAATTCTTGAATGTGACCGAACGGCTCATTGGCTGTCCGCAAAGCCAGCAAAGACTCAATGCGCTCGCGACGGGTCTCGCCAATTCCAATTAAAATGCCGGAGGTAAACGGCACGCCCGCTTCGCCAGCTAAACGAATCGTTTCGAGTCGCTTGGCAGGCGCTTTGTCGGGGGAACCGTAATGCGGCATGCCTTTTTCGGTCAGCCGATCAGATGCCGACTCAAGCATAATCCCCATTGAGATCGATACTTTTTTCAGCGCCTTAAATTCCGACGCCGTCATCAACCCCGGATTCAGATGGGGCATCAAGCCCGTTTCTTTGAGCACCAATTCCGCCATATCGTGCAGGTAGCTCAAAGTTGAATCTTGCCCCAAGGCTTTGAGGCCGTCGCGAGCAGCTTTGTATCGTTCCTCGGGCTTATCACCCAAGGTGAACAGCGCTTCCTTACAACCGGCTTTAGCCCCGTCGGACGCTATCTTGAGCACCTCCTCCGGTGTTAAGTAGGGGGCTTTTAACTTTCGAGGAACCTGAGCAAACGTGCAGTAATGACACACATCTCGGCAGAGATGGGTGAGCGGAATAAACACTTTTCTGGAATAAGATATGGCGTTCGGATGGCTCAGATCACGCACGACGCTGGCATGCCGTAATAATGCATCGGTGTCAGTATAGTCGGCAAGCACCAACGCTTCATGATCGGCAAGGCCTTGGCCGACAGCTGCCTTTTGAAGAATCTCTGTTATGGAACTCATTGCAACCCACCTCCTGTGACCGACATTAGTCTGGCGCTCACATCGATTGCCACACAATAACGATAAGTATGGGACTCCGTCCCAAGAAATGCCAGCCGGTCCATAAACCGCCTCAGATCGTCTGGCGTGTCAATATCCAAGCCCAGGCCCGGCAGTTTTAAGACGGTTGGTTCAACGCCAACCCCTTGGGCGGCTTTGACATGTTTCCGAAAACTATCAATCCCAAACTGAAACGCCACAACGTCAGGCGGGGCAGCCAACAGGCAGTTCGTGCCACCCAGATCATCTGCCGGCACCAGCACTAAGGCCGGACCCAAGGGTGCGAAACCGTCTAGAATCGTTTCCAGTTCGTCGGGCGTGACCAAGGGCACGTCACCGGGCAAGAAAAGCATTCGATCAATGCCTGCCTCGACGGCGGTTTGACTCGCAAACACCACCGCTGGAATGAGCCCTGCCTCGGCCGGTTCTGACAAAATCATGGCGCCATAGCCTTCGGCCATCTCAATCGCAGCAGGATCATTGGTAATCACCATAATCTCATCCACCAGTGGGCAGGCTTCGACCGCAATCAAAACATCTTCCACCATTGCTTGGCAGAGCCTGCGACGCTCCTGGCTCGACAATAAGCTCGACAGGCGCTGCTTGGCATTCTCAAACCCCTTCACGGGAATAATCGCACGCGTTGTCATCAGCCCGCCAACTCGTTAGAAAATCGCAATACCGCTTCTGCAAGCGCTTGCTTGTCATCCAGATTCTTCATCACAGTTTGCGTGACCATTGGCATCAGTCCTAAGGCCCTAACCGCCTCGGCGCTCAAAGCATCAGCATTATCCAAAACAAATCCATCGACTAGTCCGGGATAGGTTTCTGCATAATATTGCGCCACCGCCAGCGCCGTGCTCGGCATCTTGAGTTCCAACATCATTTTTGCGGCCGGCCCTTTTAAGGCCATTCCAGCCACGATCGGCGAAACCAGCACAACAGGGCAATCAGCTGCTTTCAGCGCCTTCCACGTTTCCGCCAAATCTAGAATGGGTGCAACACTGACAAAGGGGTTCGACGGGCAAATGATGATCTGAGACAGTTCATCGAAAGCGATTACCCGCTCGAATTCAGGCGCGCGCTGGGCCGACTCGATCCCTTGAAATGATACGCCCTTGATCAAAGGCTCGCAGCGATCGCGGACAAAATAATGCTGAAAGGACAGTGTTTCGCCGTTCTGACAATGGATTAAGGTTGAGACCGGATCATCGGTCATGGGCACGACTTGCGTTGTCACCCCCAGCGCGCGCATCAACCCCGCCGTCACGCGACTCAGCGAGTCGCCTTGCGCAAGCAATGCAGTGCGATGAACATGCGTTGCCAAATCACGATCGCCGAGGCCAAACCAGGTATCCCCACCCAGACGCTTGAGCGCATCTAGAAACTGCCAAGTCTCATCTTCTTGACCCCAGCCAAGAGATTGATTCGCAAGACCCGATAAGGTGTACATCAACGTGTCGAGGTCCGGACACACCCGAAGGCCCAGATGCTCAAAATCATCGCCCGTATTCACGACAACGGTGAGCGCATCAGCCGGCACGACCTGAGCGAGACCCAGCGCCAGCTTCGCACCGCCAACCCCGCCTGATAACGCCAGAACTTTTGGTGGCGAACGCACCATAATCCTCTCACTCTTATTTAATACGGCAGTGGGACGCTACCACAAAAGCCTTTTTGACTGCCATTGAAACGCAACCTGCAACACCGGTTATCGAAACATATCCATGGCTTTGGGCCGAAGCAAAGGTTTAACCCCAGTCAACTCAGGCGCATTCGGCGCCTGCGGCTGATAGCCGCGAACCAAAACGACGGGGGCTTTTTCGGTTGTTTGCCCCATCACCAAGGAAGCGCCTGCCGCCAATTCGTCGGCCGCCGCGACCTGCGTCACCAGTAATTCGCGGCCAAAGATGTCCGTGCCGCCGACATAGTCTTCTAACGCGGTAAGACCAGCGACCCCAATTGCGAGCCCGACCGTTCCAATGCGCCAGGCGCGTCCAATCGAGTCGTTAATAATCACACCGACATCAATGCCTGACCGATCGGCAATGCCCTGCCGCAGCGCTTGCGCCGATGCATCGGGGTCAACCGGTAAGAGTAAGCACAGATCATCCCCGTCAACACCGGCTTGATAGATATTTGATTGATCAATCCCCGCATTGGCCGCAACGAAACCCAGACGGTGCTCAACGATCAAAACGCCCGGGCGTTTACGGACCACTTCATTGGACTCGTTTAAGATCACCTGAACCTTTCTTGGGTCCTTATCCACCTCCTGACCCAGCAGTACGGCGGCCTCAGACGGGATAATATCGTTGAGATTCACGTACCGGTTTTCAGCTTTTGAGACAATCTTCTGAGCCAGGACTAACACGTCTCCCGACTGAAGCGTCTCACCCATGCTGGCGAGCCCAGCAAGAATGATCTCAACCAGATCATCCCCTGGCGCCACCATCGGAATATTATCAATACGGGTCAGTGTCAGCTTCATTCAGCAGCAGGCTCACCCGTGATCACAAGGCCAGCACCATTGATTTTGTGGTGTCGGTTGATCGTAATCAAAACCGATGTCAAGGCTTCGGCCGCAGCCGCGTTCTGAATGGGCCCGGCATGCCAACCCTTCAAACCGAGCGCCTCAATCAGCGTGATCACCGTATCCCGCGCCGCGCGCTTATTACCCGTCACGAGCACATCGCACGCAATCGAGTGATCCTCTTGTAAGTGCATTGCGCCAACATTTTGGAAAGCCGACACAACGAAAACGTCTTCACCAAGATGATCTTGGGCTTGCTGACCAGCCGAGCCAGAAGCAGGCATCTGGACGGTGCCCACCTTGGGCGGCACCAAAGGCACGGTCACATCGATCAGCACTTTTCCGATGAGCGCATGCTTGACCGAATCGAGCGTGCTAAGTTGGTGCGCAAATGGCACTGTCAGCACAACCAAATCGGCTTGTTCGGCCGCAGCAGGATTGTCTAACCCTGTGACATTAAGGTCAGGGAATTCAGCCAAGAGCGCCGCTGCAGCTTCTTGGCCCTTCTCAAGGGTGCGGCTTCCGATCACGATGGTATAGCCTGCTCTCGACCATTGTCTTGCAAGCCCTCCACCCAAATCACCGGTTCCGCCTAAAATTGCAATGGTCTTAATACTGTCACTCATGATCTTTCCTTTTTTTCAAACGATTCAATTACTGACTTAAATGCTCGACCGTCGCCGGCGAAACACATTCCGAGCAAGTTACCCTGACCGATCCTTCGCCCACTTTTCACCCACGCCTCCAACCTCACTAATAGACCTCGTGCGTCGCGCCGCGTGACGACCCTGTACCGAGCGGGCTCCTATTATGAAGCAGTTTGATCGGCAGTACACCCGTTAGCGCAGGTTCGGAAAAAAATCTAGCTGTCTGCCTAATCGGAACACACGAGTTTCATCACAGGTACTGCCATAAAGATCGGGCGTCTTGGTTCCTGTACGCAACCAACCGAACTTGGCCCATTACAACGAGACAAAAATGGCCAAGGCCGCTTTTTTTTAAGCAATCGCGCCTCACACCGAAAATCCAACCTGAGTCAGCACCTGCCAAAAAGATCGTGACGAGCTTGGGTTATTGACCGTTGTCTCATTTGCGTCTACCAGCGCATCGCGTCTTATCGTCATCTCCTCAATAATCCAGAACTGACGCTCGACCATACGGTGCATCAGTGGCGTTGTCTCCGGTTTTGTTCAATAAACCCCGAAGGTACAAGATCAGGCCGAAAGACTTACCCAGGACAGGATCACTCAATACTCGAAGTTGGCGGTCGACACGCCTAGTCCGTTATGTCTGGTTCATAGCATCCGTCAGAGATCGCGCCTGTACTCGCAACCCAACCCTTGCCTTGGGGTTCGATTTGACGTCATCGGCGAACCCAGCGCGAGGCAAACGCTTGCGGCGCGTTTCAAGAAAAGGCCCGGTAAGCCGCTCAATCAAGCGCCGAATCAAAATAACCATGGATCAACGTGAGGCACTGTGAGGCGAACAGCATGTTTCGACCGAGTGACAAAAGGCCCACGCCCTGCCGCTTTAAACCACTCAAGGCATTTTTAGACAGCGGCACTTGGTCCGTTAGTATAAAGGTTGCCGCCTCATCAGGGCTCGCTTGCGTTAACGATTGCCCCTTGGGACTCATCAGATAGCACGCAGACGTCAGGCACTGACGCTTGATCAGGCCCTCGAAACTCAACGTTTCAACCACAATACCGTTGGGCGCTGTTATGCGCTCGGCCTTACCCAAACGTTCGGCGCCTTTGAGCGCGAGCGCACAGCTTGCTATGAGCGCTTGCTCCGTCAGTCCTCCCAAGTCGCCCATCTGGGCGCCATCAAAGGTCAATACTCGAGAAAAGTCTGCGCTGTCCTCGAAGACCAAGTGCAGGGTCACGTTGGCGCGGTGTCCTTTAGAGATAAACAGCGCGTTGGTAATCATCCCAGCAATAAATTCGACGTGCCCCCCGATACCGACCGCGGCAAGGAAGCGGTCCGCGCGAACGGGGGCTTTTCGACATCGAATCACAAAGCTCGGCATAGCAGAATCCCTCAATAAAGCGTTTTGGCAGCAGGCCGCAGCCGCGTGCATGATAAACCGGTTTCGCCCGCGAGAATAATTTACCGACGTTGCTAGGAATTCGCTATGATCGAACGATGAGTGGCTCAAATGCTTAAATTCCCTGCCAATACCGATCTCCAAATGACCTGGTACAACACCAGCCACGCACTCTGGATGGCAGGCTTTAGCATACAGCAACTGCTGGTGACCTGGATTTTGGTCGGTATTTTGGCGCAATCCCCAGAAACCGTCGGACTTGCTCAGCTCTTGATTGGCGTTCCTGCGCTCATTTTCATGCTCTGGGGCGGCGTCATCGGGGACCGAGTTGACGGGCGACAACTTTTAATCCAATCCCATCTGCTCAGTATCATCCCGCCTTTGGTGCTTGCGCTTGCGGTCTACCTTGACCAATTGGGCGTTTGGATCTTGATCCTGACGGCGCTCATTGCAAATCTATTGAATAGCGCCTCTAATCCTGCGCGCAACACCATCTTAAATCTCGTTGCGGGCGGACGCCTGCAATGGGCAATCAGTCTATCTACCGGCATTGGCGCCATCGCCACCATGGTTGGCACCTGGGTTGCCGGCGGTATCGACAAAATTGGGCTCGTTGAAGTGTTACTACTTCAAAGCGCGTGTTTTGGTGTCGGCGGAATTTTTTTAATCGGATTGCGCGCCAGCGACCCTTCGACCAAAATCACCTCGCCTAAGACCGAAGCCAGCAGCCCCGCCGTGACGCAGCCGAGCACCTACTCGACTATCCGAGCGGGACTGGTTTATACCTGGCGGTTTAAATTAGCCAGAGACCTTGTAGGACTTAATTTCTTTTCCAGCTTTTTTAATGCTGGGGCCTGGATGGTTGCAATCCCTTTTATCATCAGCCGTGTTTATGCAGGCGATGCCTTACTATTGGCAAATATCACCGTTGTATTCTACTTTGGCTCGCTCATCGCCAATTTTGGTTTGCTCAAGTTCATGCCTTTATCTCGCCCTGGCCAGGTTTATTTGATCCTACAGTTGAGCCGGGTCCTGGTGCTCTACCTTATTTGGTATGAGCCCAGCATGACTTGGTTATGGATCGCCGCCGCATTTTGGGGATTCAATATGGGCGTAACCAACACCATGTCCCGCGTCATGATTCAGGAAATAGCAGAACCCGCTTATAGAGCACGCCTTATGTCGGTGTTCACGCTGGGCCTTATGAGCGCAACCCCGATGGGGTCTTTGGTGCTGGGTATCGTGATTGGTCAATTTGGCGAACTCAATGCGCTGATTCCGGGCATGCTGGCCTCGATTATGATTTTTTACTACGGCTATAAGAGAAGCGATATCTGGCAATATCGCAGTCCCGTCACCGAAGCACCCGACACGGCTTAGCGTTCAGGAAGAGTCCGTGAAACCCGCTTTCACCAAGCCCCGCCTGTTTTGTCCACAAAAACTGTGGATAAGTCTGGTGATAACTGTCACCGACAACCCCCGAAGCCAGTGTTTTCGATGATTTAAGGATTGTTCAATTTTTAGACAATTTCATTTAAATCTAATTAAAACATATAGTTATGGAGCATTTATAAGCGTGACGTTGGCTTGTGAGTCTAAGTCGAAATCTAAGGGTCAGATGTGCATAACTTGGCTATTTTGTTAAGAAAGCACTCGCCAATTTCGTCGAAAACGGCGCTCTTTTGCGCTTTTAATCAAGGTCTGACCCGAATCAAGTACTGATAAACCGACTAAAATCAGCCTATTACCGAACTATGAGTTGATTCAAAAACAACCCCAATGCCACACGCCATCGTGTCCGCTGAATAAAAATTCATGACCTGACCTAGAATTTGCCGATTAACCAATATTGCATTGAAGGCGCTTAGAGCTACTATTACCCCTCAGCATCTAGGCGTCATGACATGATCAATCTGTATACCGCACCGACACCCAATGGCCATAAAGCGTCAGTTACCTTAGAGGAGCTTGGCTTGCCCTATCACTGTCATGCCATTAACTTGACGGCAAATGATCAAAAGACGCCCGCCTTTTTGACCCTAAACCCAAACGGTAGGATTCCTGTGATCCAGGACCTTGATACCGAGGCGGTCGTTTTCGAGTCGGGCGCCATCATGATCTATCTGGCTGAAAAAACGGGCCAGCTGTTACCGACCTCAGGGACCCGGCGTTACGAGGTGCTGCAGTGGCTTATGTTCCAAATGGGCGGCATTGGCCCCATGATGGGCCAAGCCAATGTGTTCTACCGATACTTCCCTGAAAAAATTCAGCCCGCCATTGACCGCTATCAGAACGAGAGCCGACGGTTGTTTGAAGTGCTCGATACCGCCCTGAAGGATGCCGAATGGTTGGCAGGTGACTTCTCCATTGCGGATATTGCAAACTGGTGCTGGGTTCGAACGTATCGCTGGAGCGGCGTTTCCCGAGACGATCTACCGAATCTGGACCGTTGGCTCACGCAAATGAAGTCCCGACCCGCCTGCAGAGCTGGCATCAACGTGCCTGCCCCGGCACCGAAAAAAATCCTCACGGGCGAGGCCCTTGACACCTTTGCCAAAGGTGCCCAAACCATTTTGCAGACCTAAAACAACCGAGTTAATAAATCGAAAGGAATTCTTGAAAGGCCACCATTTGGCCGCCGCTCGCGGATGAGGGCACAATAATCGGCGTTTTGATCCCTGCATCAAACCAAGCCTCCACCCCATCTCTGACCATCGAAGCCGTTCCAAATAATGTCGTATCCGCGAGCCAACGATCGGTCAAAAAGTGCGGCACACGCTCCCGATCCCCCGCGGCAAGCGCCGCTTCAATGCCCTGCATTTCTTCTTCATAACCTGCGGCCTTCCAGTAGGCGCGATAATTCGGGAGCATCGCATACGACGTTAAGGTCCGACGATTGACGGCTTTCGCCGCCTCAAGGTCCTCTGAGATACAGGTTGGAATCATGTTTCCGATAAAGAAATCATCTCGTGCGCGCGTTTCGTCCGTCAGGTAGCCCAAGGAGGTGCCCATATGCGAGCGAGCGCCATTGGCAAACACCATGCCATCACCAATTTCTTCCGCCAGCTCAATCATCTTATGTCGAAGCGTTGCCAAAACAACCGGCGGCATGGGCCCAACCCTTGGGACCGCTTTCAGCGCTTCAACGAACGACCGCGTATCGGACAGCGGTTTTCCACTACTTAGACCCCGTGACTTTAAGGCCGGTGCATGGCTCACGCCGATACCAAAGCGAAATCGACCTTCTGAAACTTCATGGAGATACCCAGCAGTGCTTGCAAAATCGACAACCTGCCGAAAATAAATCGGCATAATACTGGTCCCAATCTCAATCTCATTCGTCACATGCGCAAGCGACTGACAGAGCGCGAGCGAGTCACCAAGACTCGGGGCATAAATACCGGGATAACCCCGCTTTTCGATTTCTTGGGCTAGATCCAAGGTCGCTTGCCGGCGACCGGGAACGGCCGCTAGGCTTAACGCTGGCAAACGGGACATACGATCCTCCTAATTTTGATCCATTCTGATTTCGAGTGCTGTTGCACCACCGTTTTGGGTTATGGCGCGATGAATGGCCGCCGTCATCGCATCCAAGCGCTGTGATACCGCTTGTTCAACGACGGGACTCCAAACTCGAGCCGCGCTTAACCGCAGTGTTTTTAAAAATGCTGCGCTGAAGCCCCAGTACATTTCAGGCTGAACAAAATACGAGTTGGCGTGCGTCTTTGTTTCAAACGCCAAGTAGTCGCCATCGCTTGCCGCGACGCCCTCGGTTAGCAAAAGCCGATAAATTTCCGACATCATTTTGCCGCGAACGCCGTCGTCAACATGGGACATAAGCGCTTCGGCGTCCGGCATCGCGTCATAAAAGTTCTGATAAATGCGCGCATTGAGCTGTGGATCGTCCTCTGCCGCACATTCGAGCGCACGCTCAATCAATTCTTGTTCGACAGACATTGTTCGGATCCCAATTAAGGTAGGCTAAGCCTAGGCCAATTGACTATAATCGTAATTCCGATGGAGGTACAAATAAATGGTCCGTAGAAAATCGTTCGTGCATCAACAAAAACTCATGGTCGCTGGCTTTGTTGTCACGATCTTGGCGCTTATCGCCTACCTAACCCTTGAGACGGTTACCGATGAGGGCGCTCAGGGTGATTTCATTGCGGGCATCCACTACGTCGAACTGGATAAACCCCGGCGCATTCGAGGCGATGCCATCGAGGTAATGGAGTTCTTTTCCTACGGCTGTATCTTCTGCTATCGATTTGACGCTGACCTACAAGATTGGGCTTCTGACAAAGGCGATCAAGTTCGGCTGACCCAGACCCCACTCATCGGATCTGATCAATGGCGATTATTGGGCGCTCATTATTATGCGCTACAAGACCTTGATGCCCCGATCGCGCTCCATCAAGGCACCTTTAGAGCGATTCACGACTTGGGCCGAAAACTCAATAATCCTGAGGACCTTGCGGATTTTGTCGCCAGTAATTCTGATATTGAGCTCGATCGCTACCTGATTCAGATCGAGTCAGACGCGGTTAAAGCCAAAGTCGGCTTAGCGGATCGACTGTCTCGGCAAGCACGTATCACCTCCGTGCCACAATTGGTTGTTCAAGGCCGTTATCGAATCAGCAGTACGGTCGACGTTGGCCCAAGCCGCATGCTGGAAGTCGCAGACTACCTGATCGAAAAAATTCAAGCCGAACGTCTTGCTAGCCGCGACGCGCCTCAGCCCTAGGAGCCAAATCGATACCTGAGTTTGACCACAAAGGCATCGGTCACTGGCTGCTGATAACTATCTGAAAAGATCGTTTGAAAATCCCGTTGGAGCAATAAGCCGGACTGGTTCGATTGACGGGTATACACCACGAACAGATCACTCAAGGGCGCGATCTCCCACCGGTAGCGCCCCTGCAGACTGACCTGAGACACGGCGAAATCGGGCACGCTTGCATCCAGATCAGGGCGACGCTGCAGGTGTCCAGGCGCATCTAAAATGCCGTACGCGCCGCGCGCGCGCGCTTTAACCCCAACCCACTGCACCACGAACTTCAGTTGCTGTTTCGCGCTGATAAAATACTCCAATCCAATGCCCGGCGCCCATTGCTCGGCATCGAACGTACTCATCGTTCGGTCACGGCTATGAAGCAGCCAAGCGCTTCGATCTAAGTAATTCAACATGACATCAAGGACCAAACGGTCATCTGGTCGCCACGTCGCATACAGACTGTATACGTAACTATCACCACCCAGCTCCTCGCCTTGATAGCCCAACTTACCCCCAAGGCTCAGCGGCTTTGAGCGATTCGATGCCCAGCCGACGCTCGCCATTTGGCGCGCCTCGACCCGATAAGTACCGTTGCCAAAGCTATTGAGATCATCATAGCTTGCTGCGAGCAGATCTAAGCGCAGCACGACCTGCGACAAATTGTTGAGCACACTCTGATTTGAGATAAACAAACCGCCCTGGGTAAAAAGATCTTCAGCATTTTTTTGGACAAAGCCTCGAACATCGAGTTGGTTGGATCGAGCCCAACTCAGATCCGAGCGCGTGCGTGTGTGCGCCTGACGAATCCGAAAATTATCATTGCGCTGCAAGAAGCCAAGGTCACTCACATCCACCGCATCATCAAAGTATTCGATTCCCAAGCGTTGGGTCACGCCCTGCCGAAAGGCATATTCGAAGTCTACGAAACCACCAAAGCCACGATCGACGCCATCCTTATCCGATGTGAACACCTGAGCGTCCGCTTTGAACTTTCCATTTTCACCAAGATAGTGTCCATCGAGACTCTGAACCAGCGCATCACCAGCTTTGTTCAAGACCATCGTCGACAACAGTCCGAAGGATTTGTAGGCGCCGCCAGGCTGATCTTCGAAAAGAACCCGCGCGACACCATAATCACTGCCAGCGCCCACAACCCGGCGCGAGCCTTGCGCACCTTGAACCAGAAATTCAGGGTCGTCCTCGAACGCCGCCAATACACCGTATCGGATCTGGCCACTTTGGCCCGTCACCTTCACCGCGCCGAGCAAATCATTCGGCTGAATCTGATCCTTCGTGCGGGCCGATTCGCCGGCACCCAATACTGGCAAAACCGGCTTGCCGCCTATCCGTCGCGTATTCACCAAGGTGTACGGCGCGCCCTTATTACCAACACCGGCGCCCCGGGTGTCGGCGCGAGGGGAGGCTGTAAACACATCTTGTCCCTCAAGAAAAAACAGGCGCTTCTCTGGAAAAAACGTCTCGGTTGCGGATAAATTGATGACCACGTCATCGGATTCCGCAACCCCAAAATCGGGATTAATCGTCGCGGTTAATTGCAAATTAGTGGACGGCCGCCAAAAAAAATCGGCGCCGGCTCGATAGTTCGTCTTGCCATCAATTTGATCCTGGGTAACAGATGCTGACGGAAAGATACTGTATTGCTGCTTGGGCTGGACATCATTCACCGAGACCGATTGTAAGGCGGAGATAAACCGCGGCACCGTGTCTGGTAACGCCGGCCAGCTCCAGCGCTCATCTTTATAGGCAACGAAACGCTCCATGTACAACCCGATGCGCCGTGCACCGACCTGCTTCGGCATAGACACCACGCCCCAAGGAATGAACATCTCAGCCGTCCATCCGGTTTGCGTTTCACTCGTTGCGCCTTCCCAAGCCCCGTCCCAGTCGCTCGTAAACTGTTTTTCCGGCAACAAGGTGCCATCCATTTGCGAATCACCCAAATTGATGCCAAACCAATATCCGTAACGCCCCTCGCCGGAGGTATCCAATACCATGCCGACGCTGTCGCGCTTGATTTGACGATTATCCCGGCTGGACAGCCGGGCAATTCGAGTCTCGGGAGGTTGTTCGACCTGAACCCCCACATACAATCCGCGTTGGTTATAGAACAAGCTCACCCACGTTGCGTGGGCTGGCTTAACCAGCGTATCCGGCTCAATCACCACAAATTCATCATACTGATCGAGGCTTGCCCAAACAGGCTCGTTCAACTTGCCATCAATTTTGACGACCTCTTGGCGCTCTGCAATCGGCAGCGTTTCGGTCGGACTCACGGAAACCCGCAGCGCATGACTCGGCATCACAACCAGTAACGCTAGGACAAATACAGCTCGAGTCATACTCACCTCTGGTTTCGTTGCAGCCAGCGGCGATATTAACCTGGCTGCCTAAAGATAGTACGCCCGGTTACCTTTAATCAAATATTTGATTGGCTCAAAAGAGCAGGCCGTTCAGCGATCTTGAACTGGGTCACCCAGATCGTCAGTGGGCAAGCAATAACGCTAAGACCACACGCGCTGGTTCAGGCAAGATCGCGCGTTACTGCGGCGCCGGGCCTGGATGGGATTCGCGCAGCACGCGCTTGAGCACTTTGCCATTGGCATTTCTTGGGATCACGTCTGTAAACGCGACCCCTTTCGGCAATTTAAAGCGCGCGAGTTTTCCATCACAATAATCTAAGATCGCCTCGGCTGAGACATCCGGGCCAGTCGGTACAACAATCGCAAAGGGACTCTCGCCCCACTTTTGACTGGGCTGGCCAATGACCGCCACTTCGACCACATCGGGATGACTTAAAATGACGTTTTCAATTTCGGCAGGATAAACGTTTTCGCCACCAGAGATGATCATGTCTTTGATCCGATCCTGAATATAGACAAAGCCCTGTTCATCAATGGCCGCCACATCACCAGTCCGCAACCAACCATCTTGGGTAATGGTGTCGGCTGTGGCCTCGGGCCGATGCCAATACTCGAGCATAATGTGCCCACCCTTGACCCAAACTTCTCCCTGCACACCTGGGTCACAGTCAGAGCCTGTATCATCCACCACCCGTACTTCCGTGTGAAAAAAAGCTTTTCCAGTTGATCCGATTTTTTGCAGCGCATTCTCGGCGCTGATCACGCAAGCAGGCCCGCAGGTTTCTGTAAGACCGTAAATCTGATGGATTTCGATGCCCAATTTTGAATATTGTTCAATCAAGCTGACGGGTAGCGGCGACGCACCACTTTGGATCCACCGCAGATAATCAAATCTGATCTGTTCGCGCGGGACCTGGATCATAAAGTTGAGCATCGCAGGCACCAACAATGACACGCCAATCGCCTCATCTTGAATCAACTTCCAGGCAGACAATGGGTCGAACTCACGCATCACAACACTGGTCACCCCACGATAAATATTCAAAGCGACCGGCGTCAGCGCGCCAACATGAAACAACGGCAGCGCCACCAGATACCGATCGCCATCCCGCAGATCGCAGCTGGCTTCGAAGGTCAATAGTGCCCAAAACGACGTTGTGTGCGAATGCACCACCCCTTTCGGCAGTCCGGTCGTGCCAGAGGTATACATGATATACAAAAGATCATCGCCACTGGCGGTGACCTCAGGCTCCGACACCGCGCCCTGAGCGCAGAGCGCTGCATAATCGGTTGCAAAGTCCAAACACACCCCAGTACCAACCACTTCCAACCAATGCTGAACATCGGTCTTTTCGCCGCGTCCATGCAAGTCCCCGATGATGGTTTGAAATTCTTGTCCATATATCAAGGTTTCGGCACCACTATCCTTGATAATAAACTCAAGCTCATCCGCTACAAGGCGCCAATTCAGCGGCACCACAACCCCGCCAATCTTTGCAACAGCGATAAACGCTTCAATAAACTCAATACTATTCATTAAACACAGTGCAACGCGATCGCCCTGCCCCACCCCCAAGCCGAGCAGCTGATGACTGAGCCGGTTGGATCGTACATTGAGTTCCGAAAAAGTGAATCGGGCGCCGCTCGCCGCATCGACGTAGGCCTCTCGATCCGGGCTAATGTCCGCACGGCGGGTGAGGAAGGATCCGATATTCACATTCATGCAAGGCGCTCCTAGTCTTTTTGATTCCGCTCGGCGGGTGTCTGCTCTTAACCTTCCTAGCCCAGCGTTTTGCCGCTCATCTTCAGGTCAGTTTACAATGCTTCTTGATATTAACTCTTTCATAATCTCGCTGGTGCCACCATAAATCCGTTGAATTCTGGCATCCAAATAGGCCCGCGATATCGGGTATTCCGTCATGTAACCGTACCCGCCAAACATTTGAACGCACTGGTCTGCAACCCGTCCCTGCATTTCACTCGCCGCTAATTTCAGCATTGAGGCTTCAGCGCTGGTGAGGTCACCGGCAATGAATTGTGCCGTGTACTTTTCAGCCATGGCCCGACACAGCTCAATATCCGTCTTCATTTCAGCCAACTTGTATCGCGAATTCTGGAAATCCGAGACAGCTTGCCCGAAGGCCTGACGCTCGGTGATATAGGCGACGGTCAAATCAAACGCCCCTTGAGCTGCACCGACGCAGCCAACCCCAAGAATCAACCGCTCCCGAGGCAGCTCTTTCATCATATTGACAAAACCCTGACCTTCGCCACCGAGAATATCCGCCGTGGTTACAATCAAATCATCAAAAAACAGCTCTGAGGTATCCCCGCTGTGGAGCCCCATTTTGTCTAGGTTTCGACCCCTGTTGAAGCCAGCGGACGCGCAGTCGACCGTAAACAACGTCATCCCTTTCGCGCCTTGGTTTGGATCTGTTTTCGTTGCCAATACAATGAGATCACAATGTTGGCCGTTGGTAATAAACGTTTTCTGACCGTTAATCTTGAACTGATCACCGTCGCGAGCAGCATGCGTTTTGATGCGCTGGAGATCACTGCCGGCGCTGGGCTCGGTCATGCCGATGGCGCCAACAATTTCACCTGTGACCATGCCCGGCAAATATTTTTCTTTCTGAGCCTCGCTACCAAGATTCAAAATATAGGGGGCAACGATATCTGAATGAACCGATAGGCCACTCGCAAGCGCACCAAATCCAAACTTTGAAACCTCATCAACCACCAAGCAACTCAGCTCAAACGATACCCCATAACCCCCATAGGCCTCAGGCACATCAACACACAAAAAACCCTGCTCGCCGAAGCGGCGCCAAAGTGACCTCGGCCAAATCCCTGCTTTTTCCCACGCTTCGTAGTGCGGGGCAACCTCATCCTTTAAGAAGCGCTGAAGATTATCAACGAACAAGCGCTTTTCTTGTGGATCTAAACTAAAAGGCTGATTCATAAAGTTGCTCGATCAATTCATTGGCGCGTATTATAAGCTGCTCGAACCGGCAGCGTCGAATCCCTCAAAATCATCGTTTTATGACTCAAAAATGCCCTCGATTTTACCGGTTGTCTATCTCGATCTGGGCGCGCAAAATGCCACGAAGCGCGTGTCATCCGTCTGCCGTCATTATCGGCACACCCAACAAAGAGACCGACTATGCCCCAAATTGATATCACCAAACCGGCCAGCGGCAGTCGACTGGTTCAGGCAGCAGGGCACGCACTTTTAGTCGGACAGCCGCCGGAAGTACTAAAAGGTTTAAAACTTTCCGGGTGCGAGCATTTTGATGGTGTGGTGCTGATCGATACCCGAGAGCGCGATGGCTCGCTCATGAATCACGTCGAATTTTTGCTCTACCATTTCCTGTTCAACCTGGGCGCTTACACCAGTGGTGAGAAACTGCTGCTTATTGGCGATGCCCAAGCGATCAAACAAGCCAAACGACTGATGAAGATCACCTTGCTTGGCCCTGATCCAGATCAATTCAAACTCTGGGGTAGTGATCCGCGGCTGGCAAAGGAGTGGCTTGGCATCTCTGAAGATGCGGCGTTACGGCGCCCTGATCAAACCATGTTGTCGGTCGATGATTTTTTCACGACCCATACCTTTACTGACGACCAAGTCCAAATTGGCGACCTGTTGATCGAGCACACTGGGTTTGATCAATATCGCTTTTCCGATGGTTGCGACAGCCAAGATCTTGATCTCGGCGAGGACACCTTAATTCGGCCGAGCTATCCGACGCAAAAAGATTATCATTCTGCCGGCCTGGCAAAATTTTCGCTCGAAGTCTTGGGCGGTGCCTCGGGATTTTCTCCAAACGAGCCGTGCACCGGACTTGCCCTTTGCCACAACGGTGAATACCTCTTGATCGACGCCATTCCTTTTCTGGATGAGCATTTACGCGCGCGCGGGATCTCGAAAAATCAGATTTCAGCCTGCTTTTTGACCCACATCCATGACGATCACTGCGCCCTGTTCCCTCTGATGCAAGCCGCACGCGTCATAGACATCATCACATCGACTGAAATTTTTGAAATGGCGATCGAAAAGCTTGCCCTCGGCCTGGGCTGGCAAGAGGCCGTTATCCGAGAACACTTTCGCCATATTCCGATTGATCCCGACCACGCCATCAATCATTTCGGCTTGATCATCAAAGCCCACCACACCGTGCACAGTATTCCGACCATTGGCGCAACCTTCACCGTTCGCAACGGTCAGCAGACACACCAAATTTGCGTTGTGGGTGATAATCATGCGCTGCAAAAAGTTCAATCTTTACACGAGGCGGGCATTGTCCGGTCGGAAACGCTCGAGCCGTTGCAGGCGCTGTATCACACCCAGTTCAACCTACTGATTGCCGATGGGGGAGCCGGCCCCCTTCATGGTGATCCAGCCGAATTCACAACGTCACCCGCCGAGCGCATTGTTTTTGTCCATATTGATGAACTACCAACGGAATTCGCAGCCACCTTTTCGGTCGCAAGTGCAGGAAAACGTTACACATTAATCGACGGCGATCTATCACTATACGCGGCCCTGATTCATCACTACTTGAAACTTTGGATTGGGGCGGCGGGTCAGAATCGTTGGCTGCGCAGCTTGGTCACAAACGCCGCCATCAAAAATTACAACCAAGATGATGTTGTTCTGGTTCAGGGCCATGCGTCTAAGGGGTATGTGTATTTAATTCTGACCGGTTATTGCTCTGTGGTTCATCACGACGGCCGGGATCTCAAGACGGTTGCCACCCTTCAGGCAGGCGATTTATTGGGCGAAATGGCCGCCCTCACCGATCTCGGTGCACGCAATGCCTCGATTGTCGCGTTAACGCCCGTTACGGTCTGCCAATTCTCCGAAGATGCCTTTACCGCGTTATCGAATGACCCAACGCTGCGAGCGCAATTAACGAAACGATGGCAGCTGCGCCCCGTTATCAAGAACCTTGCATGCTTCAAAACCTTAAGCTCAACTGTCAACGAGCAAATCAGTGCGATTTCTGAACTCGTTGAATATTCATCGGGAGATAGCATCATCTTTGATAACGATCATCTTTATTTCAAAATTGACGGCAAGTTGCATGGGGATCACCCCTTGATTGCATCCAGCAACACGCTGGGCTGGCAGCCTTTTCAGGAAGCCATCCTAGGCACAGCGGTCGCAGAAACTTCAGTCAAGCTTCTGGTTATCCGTCAAGATGATTTCGAAAGAACGCGGCAGGCGACGCCCCAGCTCAACTATCAGTTACGCAAACAGATCGAGCAGCAATCAGCAGATTCTGTTTCCTGGACGCTTTCGATCTAAACTGCTCAGGATAACCGCGTGATCCGTGTTGGCGTTCGCGGCTTACTTGCGTCAAGCATTGTTCAAAAACTGCAGATCCGCCGCCAACCGACTGCGCGTTTGGTCAACTTGGCGCAGCCGTTCGGTCTCATCCCAACCCAGCATCTCGGCCATGATTTCGCTCATTCGCGCAAGCCCACGCGCGCTCAAACTCGGCTCGTAAAGCGGCGTCCGCAACCGGCGGTACACAACGTCCTCCAAGGTATGCGCATATTCCTGCGAGACCGCCCAACGGACCTGACCTAAGATCATTGTGGCGCCCGGGGCGATCAATTCCCGACCACTTGCAAGTACTGCTTGCGCTTCGTCGCCGTAACGACGAACCAACCGCGCCAGAATTTTTGGATCGACATTTTCAGAATCAAGTCGCGACCTTAATAAGGTCTCAGATGCCTGAGGCTGACTCGCGCCAGGGAACCAGTTCAAGCGAGCAGGCATTCGATTGCGAAACGCAGTGTGCTGCTGGACCACCTGCTCAACCACCATCTCAGCCATCTTCAGATAACCGGTTAATTTACCCCCAGCAATCGTAATCAACCCTTTTCGGCTCACCCATACTTCATCTTTACGAGAAATCTCTGTTGTTTTCTTACCTGGCTGCGCAATTAACGGACGAAGGCCCGCCCAACTACTGAGGACTTCGGACGACTGAAGGCCTAACCCAAAATGGGCATTCACCACCCCGAGTAAGTACTGCACTTCGTGATCCAAAACCGGGGGCCAGGTCAAGTCCGACCCGTCATAGATCGTATCAGTGGTCCCAACATAAACGACCTCATCAGCCGGAATCGCGAACACAGGCCTGCCATCATCCGCAACCAAAAGGCAGCTCTGATTGATCATGAGATCTGATCGAGCCAGGACAATATGGACGCCCTTGCTGAGGATCAACGATTTCAGCGCAGGCCCGTCCATCGCTAAAACATCCGGCACCCAGGGGCCCGCCGCATTCACGACACAGGCGGCTTTCACCGCAATTGGGTGCTTTGAGCCGCGATGTCGGATCATAACGCCGGCGACGCGACCGGCGTCTTCGAGCAAACCCTCGACCGGACTATAGTTCACAGCAACGCCGCCCAACGCGCACCCTGCCCGAACATTTGCCAGGACCAGCCGGGCATCATCGGTTAAATATTCTCGATACAGGATCCCATAAGGATATCGATTGCGGTCCAGGGACGGCTCCACCGCTTCAAGCGCTTTACCCCAAACTAGGCGGTGTCGGTCGTCACGCCGCACCTGTCCCAGAAATTCGTAGAGACGCACCCCGATCCAGTATTTCAAAAAGGTGTACCAATTCGGTGCGACCAGCAGCAAGTCGATCGGCTCAGCAAGATGGGGCGCGAGCTTAAGCACCCGCTGCCGCTCACGAGCGCCTTCTCGAACCAAAGCCCATTCTCCATTTTGAAGATATCGGATCCCGCCATGAATGAGCTTCGTCGATCGACTCGATGTGCCGCTGGCGAAATCCTTGGCTTCCACCAATAACGCTTTTAACCCTTGCAGACCTGCTTGTCGAAAAATGCCCGCACCGGTGATGCCGCCGCCAATGATCACGACATCAAACGGTGCCTCGGCGAGGGTTTCAACGCTGGGTGAATCCTGCATGGTACTTAACCTATTCCTTGGCTATTCTAAAGCGATGACCACGACCGTTGAACTTGCCGGCCCGCCGCAGTTATCTCAGATCAGTGACCTCGCCCATTCGATCTGGCGGGATTACTACCTTGGGATTATCTCAAGGCCACAAATCGAATTCATGCTGGCGGCAGATTATAGCCTTGATCAATTAGAAAAGGACCGAGCAAACGGTACAAACTTCCTGATCCTCAAAGAAAACAGGCAGGCCATCGGCTTTGCGGCCTTCCACACCCTGAATCCATCGGTTGTTAAACTCGACAAGCTCTACCTTGAGACCCAACACCATCGCAAAGGCTACGGGCAGCGTTTGCTGCAGGAAACAGAACGCGCGGCAACCGAAGGCGGGGCAAGCCGGCTCTTATTAAATGTTAACAAACACAATGTCCGCGCTATTGCCGCCTATCGCCGCGCGGGCTACAGCCATCATCAATCGATCCTTGCGCCGATCGGCGATGGTTTTTTTGTCGACGATTACGTCCTCCAGAAAGTGCTGACCGCGGCTTAAACCTCATTCCCGCACGCCAGGGCGTTCAACCAACCTTAATGTTTCAACAAAACCAGGAGACCAAAGATGGATGACTTTAAAGATAAGGTAGTTGTCGTGACGGGCGCCGGCGGCGGATTGGGTCGCGCCCACGCCCTTGAATTTGCCCGACGCGGTGCGCGCCTCGTTATCAATGATCTCGGCGGCACCGCCGACGGCACTGGACAGAGCGATATGGCCGACCAAGTCGTGGCAGAAATTAAAGCCTTCGGCGGCGTCGCGATCGCCAACAAAGCCTCGGTTGCCGATCGCGCTGGGGCCCAGAGCATCATCGATGATGCGGTCGCCGAATACGGCACGCTCGATATTTTAATCAACAACGCCGGGATTCTACGCGACAAGTCTTTCAAGAATATGACCCTCGACGACTGGGATATCGTTGTAAATGTTCATTTAAACGGCACCGCTTACGTAACCCATGCGGCTTGGCCGATCCTGTATGAGAAAAACTACGGCCGGATCGTCCTCACCAGTTCAACCTCGGGTATTTTTGGCAACTTCGGTCAAAGTAACTATGGTGCAGCGAAAATGGGCATGGTGGGACTGATGAACGTCCTGGCGCTAGAGGGCGCATCTCACAACATTCGAATCAATACACTGGCCCCCGCAGCCGCGACGCGGCTCACCAACACCATACCCGGCCGAGACGAGAATCTAGATCAGCCTGATCCAGAAAGAGCACCCCACCTGGTCACGCCAGCCGTGTTATATATGTGCCGAGACGACGCGCCAACCGGAAAGATTTTCCAGGCCGGGAATGGCCGATTCAGCATGGCCGCCCTATACAGCAATGCCGGCGTAAACCAAGGCGCGGAAGCTGACTTTGACTCATTTTTAGAAGCTGAAGCGCAGATACTCGATATGAGCACGGCCCAGGCGGGCTGGTGGCGCAGACGCGGTAACGGCCCTGGCTAAGCCATTGTTTAGCCCTCAGATTGTGATCGGTCAACGCAGGGAATGCCCCAGGGGTTTTCGGAGCACTTTATACAGGTTACAGGCGCAGGGTGTGCTGAATACTGGGTAGCTGGTCTCGATGATCATGGCTGACATACAAGACTGTTGTTTGACGGCCTTGAATGAGTTTTTCAATCAAGGCCAGCACGAGTCCTCGGTTAAAGACATCCAGCCCTAAACAAGGTTCATCAAGAATCAACAAGGCTGGTTGCTTGACCAACGCGCGCGCAATCAACACCAACCGCTGATTGCCATAACTTTGCTGGGCAAACGGTTGCTGCCGCGCATGCGTTAATCCGATTAGCGCAAGCCACGCCGACGCAGCCGACTTTTGCGGCGCCGTTGCCCGTTGATAAACGCCAACACTATCAAAAAAACCGGAGATAATGACGCTCTCAACCGTGCCGCTCACGCGATAGGCTAAATGCAAAGCCGACGACACATAACCAATGTACTGCTTAATCTGCCAAATGCTCTCACCACTACCCCGTTTGAAACCGAATACGGTCAAATCATTGGTATAGCAATGGGGACTGTCGCCCGTGATCAGGCTAAGCAAAGTCGTCTTACCAGAACCATTGGCGCCGGAGACTTGCCAGTGCACGCCTGGATCAATCCGCCAGTTGAGGCCATCAAAAAGTTGCCGATCCTCAAAGCGGACGCGAACATTTCGCATCTCAACCAGTGCTTGCTCAGCGGAAAGCGCTGGCACCGAACTGGGCAAGGGGACTGGCAGGCGCTGCGTCGCATTGGTTAAAACAACCATCTGCTGAAGCCAAGCCCTGGCTGCCGCCGAATCCATAGCACCCTGATACGAAAGGCTAGAATCCGACAAATAAGCGACATGATCCACCCAGTCGGGTAATGCCGTCCAATCGTTTAGTACCAGGAGCACTGTTTTATTGCCGATGAAATCGCTCAAGCTCGCCAACGCCACCGCTTGACTGGCAGCATCTAGGCCCGCCAAGGGCTCATCTAAAATAAGCACCGGACACTCCGAGGCCAAAGCTCGGACAAAGAGTACTTTTTTGGTTTCACCCGTTGAGAGCTGGCGAAATGGCTGGTCTAAAAGACCCTGGAGTTGAAAGCGCTGGATGAGTTCGGTTAAAACACGCTCGACCGGATTGAGCTCTTTGAGCAAATCGGCAACGGACGTGCCTTGCAATGTGTCATCCCCACCATCATATTGCCGCAGCTCACGGTCTACGAGTTCAACCTGCGCGGCGTTGGATACCACAACCACCGCTTGCGGGATCCCGAGGATCTCACCTGATCGCGTCCGGCCGCCTTTTTCAATGAGTCCCAATAAGGTCGACTTTCCAGCGCCATTACGGCCCGCTATAAACCACTTCTGACCACTTTCAAGTTGCCAACTGATGGGCCCGAAGGTGCCCGTTTCGGAAAGGGTAAAGATCGCTTGATCAAGCGTCACAAGCCGGGTCACGCAAGCCTCGTCCAGCTGAATGAATCCGACACAATAGACCCTTTAAACGATGGCTTTCATCGCCGTCATATAACCCCGAAGCGTTTGACCAATGGCTTCAACGGGATGGCTTCGGATCTCTTGGTTCACCGCAATCAGTACCTGGTTATCGACCCCTAAGTCATTTAGGCCCAAGCCCCGACCGATGACGTCGGCCTCAAGGCCGGTCATAAAATCAGCCAGCAATGGCAAACAGGCGTGGTTGTACAAATAACAGCCATATTCGGCTGTGTCTGAGATGGTGCTGTTCATCTCAAAAAGTTTTTTTCGCGCAATCGTATTGGCGATCAAAGGGACCTCATGCAGACTTTCGTAATAAGCCGATTCAGCTTTAATCCCTGCGGCGGTCATAGTTTCGAAAGCGAGCTCAACCCCGGCTTTGACCATGGCAACCATTAAAATACCGTGGTCAAAGTAGGTTTGCTCAAGAATGTCGGCGTCGGTAACGGCGGTTTTTTCGAAGGCACTCTGGCTGGTTTCGTGCCGCCAGCCCAACAGTTTTGCGTCGTCATTCTGCCAATCTGTCATCATGCCGCTGCTAAAGTTCCCGGTCATAATGTCATCCATGTGTTTTTCATACAAAGGACGCATAATCTGCTTCATCTCTTCAGCAAGCTCGAAGGCTCGCAGCTTGGCGGGGTTTGAAAGCCGGTCCATCATGTTGGTAATGCCACCATGCTTAAGCGCCTCGGTAATGGTCTCCCAGCCGTACTGAACCAATTTCGACGCGTAAGCGGGCTCGATGCCTTTGTCGACCATTTTATCGAAGCAAAGCAGCGAACCGGTTTGCAACATGCCGCAGAGAATCGTCTGCTCACCCATGAGATCCGATTTGACTTCTGCAACGAAGGAGCTCATCAAAACTCCGGCGCGATGGCCGCCAGTACCCGCAGCATACGCCTTGGCAATGGCCAGGCCTTCCCCATGGGGATCATTGTCGGCATGCACCGCGATGAGCGTGGGCACGCCAAAACCGCGCTTATATTCTTCTCGGACCTCGGTCCCGGGGCACTTCGGCGCCACCATAATCACCGTTAGATCAGGTCGTATCTTTTGACCTTCCTCAACAATATTAAAGCCATGGGAATAGGCCAAACAGGCGTTGGTTTTCATCAAAGGCTCGATATCCGCCACCACCGAACTGTGCTGTTTATCCGGCGTCAAATTCAACACCAAATCAGCCGTTGGGATCATTTCCTGATAATTGCCAACACGAAAGCCATTACTTTCTGCATTCAAAAATGACTGGCGCTTTTCGTCAATCGCGGATTGCCGCAGGGTATAGGACACATCCAGGCCGCTGTCGCGCAGGTTTAAGCCCTGATTTAAGCCTTGAGAGCCACAACCGACTACCACGATCTTTTTGCCACGCAGATAATCAACGCCATCTTCGAACTCGGACGCACTCATAAATTCGCATTGACCCAATTGCGCCAATTGCGCTCGCAAAGACAGAGTATTGAAATAGTTGGCCACGTCGCGCCCCTTGAAAAAAAAGAGGCCTAACTCTAAGGGAAAAACGCCTTAAAATAAATTACTTCATCGACTTTGTTCGACGCTGACCTGGCGTGATGGCAAGAAAAGTCCGCGTTCTCACGCGGCGCCACCCATCCTCTTTGGTCGCAAGGCAGGCGTGAGCGAACCTGATCGGCTCGACTGAGGCCCGCATTCAGATCAAAGTCATCTTCCGGGAGCGGCATCCTTTGGGCGCGTTTGCAGGGATTGATGCGCCTGCAGCGCCTCACCCTCAATGGTGATTCGATGCATGCTCCGAGTCTGACCCGGATAGTCGTTCTGAGCAAAATGCCAAGTGGCTCGGTTGTCCCAAAACGCAATGGTCCCAGGACGCCAATCCACCACCTGGACCTGGTCGTCAACCACCGCTGATTGATACAGGTAGTTTAATAAGGGCGCCGACTCTTCCTGTGTCCAACCGTCAAACCGGATTGTAAAGCCCGGGTTGACATACAAAACTGGGCGCCCGCTCAAAGGGTGTCTGACCACAACGGGATGAACCGGGTCCGGTAAGGCATCCGCCAAATCCGGCCGACGCATTCTTTTCTGGCTCATATTGGTTTGCATATACTCCGACTGGTTGCCAAAAACATGTTTGGCAGAATGCACGGCGTTCAGGGTCTGGAGCAGCGTTTTCAATCCATTCGATAACTGATCAAAAGCGCGGTACATGCTTGCAAACCAGGTATCCCCGCCAGTTTCCGGCAACGTTCGTGCGACCAAGATCGACCCAAGCGCTGGAATCTGATCATAAGAGTGGTCGGTATGCCAGTCACCACCGATGTTCTGAATTTGATCCGGCATTTTTTCAACCAATGCGATTTGTGGGTAATCGGCATGGGCCTTAAAAAAACGATTGGTATTAATCTGACCCCAACGCTCAGCGAGGGCCACATGGTCGGTCTCCGTCAAATCTTGGCCTCTGAAGATTAAGAGTCCATGTTGTGCAAAGGCGGCTTTGAGTTGCGCATCCTGCGTATCGGTTAGCGCCCTCACATCTACCTCGGTGACTTCAGCACCGACCGCGCTCAAGGGTGTAATCTTCACAGGCATTGCTCCTATCGGAATTGGTCAATCAACGGTTTCAAGGGATGATGACGAGTCTTGAAATGCGGATCAATCCCTATCGCTTGGCGTCCCAGCGGCTTGTCATGCGAGCGCACCCCAAAGCCTGCACCAACAAGCCTGCACCAACAAGCCGCGCTTCACAGCCATAAACCCTGCGCATCCACATCGCCCTGTCACCAATACGCGCGCTACTGCGGTCATGACATCCAGCACACAATGGCTTCGGTGGCTCGAATTGTGACGCGCTTTTAAAAAAGCCGAATGATCGCTCAACCCAAGCGCTTTGCTGTCGCGGTATTTAACGCCGCCTCATTCAACGCGCGACTCAAGACCGTTGCTGCGAATCATTTGCCTAATTTCATCGACATAGTCCTGTCCCCGTTCGGAGTATCGCAGCAACCCTTCCGCCATCGCATCGCCCGTTACGGCTTGACCCGCGACTCGTAGCGCTTGCCGACGCGCTCGCAGCAACGCGTAGGCCGGGTGCGAATTCAAGGTCAGCAAATAATACGCAACCCCAGCACGCACCGTTTCAAAGGCCGCAACTTGATGTGTTGATTCGGCACTGGCTTGTCGCGGCTTCACGCCACAGCCTTTGGTAAAACACCAAAGACCAAAGAAATTTCGATGGTCTCGCGCGAATCGCGAGGTGCCCCAGGCTGATTCGTTCGCAGCTTGCGCCAAGGCTAAGCTTTCGGGCACCACATCGACCCGTGACAATAGATCGTTTACAACGGCATCAATCGCCAGTGTATCGCGATCGGGGACCCGATACTTTTCAGCCAACTGCCTGATTTGTTGAATCTCAGCTTCTGCATAGGCGACCTCAAGGGCGGCGCTTGCCTTAATGCCCAAAAGCACTTCTCGCTCCGCCAGAATCAAGCTGTTTTCAATTTGCAGGCTCGGTCTGACGAAATCAAAAAAAGCCTGCTTTTTCGCTTCAACTGGGGTGTAGGCGGCAAAGTCTGGCACAACTTCTGGCGGCGCAGACCGTGGCCAGAAATAAACCCCCAACACGACGGCGACCAATACAAAGCCAGCTAAAATAACCTGCTTGGTGTCCAGACTCGGCATCAAGGTGATGGCACGCTGGTGAGTCGTTCTTTTAATTGGCGTTTGATGTCTTGATGCCGCTGCTCATCAATGCGGTAACCCAAATACATCAAGACCCCCAACACCGTAAACACAGAGGTCGCGGGCCCCGCAATAAAACCCAATAACCAAACCGTGTCCTCCGGGACCGAGCCCATCAAAGCACCTCGAGGAAAGGCGATTAAATCGAGCAGCGTGCCACCAAACACGAGCCCCATGGAGCTGGTGGCTTTAACCGCAAACGATCGCGCCGAGAAAATCACCCCTTCCCGGCGAAAGCCCGTATCCAATTCATGCTCATCGGCAATATCGGCAAACATTGAATTCAGCGTAGCAAAGATAATCGGCGCCAATACGGCCGTCACCAAACCGCTCAAAATCAACACGATCAGCAAACTTTGACTGCCTTGCGCAGGAAACCATGAGACCCCGGAAAGCGACAGCACAATCGGGATATTGATATTTAAAATAACCAACAAAGCAGACACGATCAGCGTTCGCTTTTTATCCAACCATCGGGTCATGATCGGCATCAGCGCTAACGACAGAAACAGACCAGCAAGCTGCGCCAACGGGATCCAGCGCAATTGCTCGGTGGTTAATCCCCAAAAATGGAAACCCATAAAGGGATTAAAAACGCCCTCGACAGACAAAACCAGCGTGCTGAGCATCATGCCAAAAAAGATGGCTCGAAAAGATCGGTTATTAAAGGCTTCTCGGAATTCTTGAATTAACTCCGATAACCGCATCAGTTGGCGGGCATCTTGATCGACCCGTTGGACCAAGCGCGGAATCTCCCGGCGCGTCCCAACAACGCAAACTACAATGGCAAAGATCATCAGGCCAGCGGCCATTAAAGACCAAGGCTGATAGGCGGCTTTATTGAGCAAGGCGGGATTAAAGACGTCCGTTGTTGGGAAAAACAAGGTGTAGGAGACCGGGACAAACAGCGCCCCTCCCAAAAATCCAAAAAAGGTGCTCATGGCATACAAAGTTGAGCGCTGATGGTAGTCCTCTGCCATCTCCGCGCCCAGGGCCAAATGGGGCACGTGGTAGAGTGTCAACGACGCCCTAACTAAAATTGCGAAACTCAGCAGCCAAATAAAATGCGCCCAATCCGATGTCATACTCGGCGGGTTAAACAAACAATAAAAACTCAACCCCAAGGGGAGCGCCGCCAATAATATCAAAGGGTGCCGGCGCCCATACCGAGTCCGTAACTTATCCGAAAAAGAACCAACCAATGGATCTGAAACGGCGTCAAACATCAGCGCAATCGCCAGTGCCACGGATGTCAGCGTTGCCGAAACACCCAGCACTTGATTGTAATAAAACAATAAAAAGACATTGAACCCTGAGTTCTTAATGGCCTCTGCCAGTTGCCCGAAACCGAAGCTGAACATAGCCGGGAATTTCAATCGATGGACCGTCATGGGCTTCCACATTGCGCGAAGACTGCTCAGTCTCTGCCAAATCCGATGCCAGCACAACGGTCATGATGCCTCATTGGCGAAATCACCGGTTGTGATCCCCCGTCTGTTTGGTCCTGCGCCCGCCCTGAGCGAGAAAGAACCGCACTTACCAAACTAGGGCGCCATGCTCAGCTACAGTCCTTGGACGACCGTGGTCCGACCTCCGTCGGTATCGCGAAACAACCTTTTACGATCAGGTCGCAAGGCCCGAGATCAAAATGACCAAAATGATGCCGGGCAAAGGGTACTTGAGCAGCGCGTACCAAAACCGAAACTGCCAAGCCCGAGGAAAGACCACCTCCGCGGCGAGCTGATCGCGTTTGAGAATCCAGCCTGCGAAGACAGCAATGAGTAATCCCCCCACGGGCAACAGCACTTGATTGGAAATGAAGTCGATCAACCCGTTTAAATCACGGCTGAATATTTGGAGGCTGGACCAGGCGCTGTAAGTCAAAATACTCACGAGTGACACGATACGATTAAGGCCAATATCATCAACCAAGTGCTCTTCAAACGACTCCAACCCGACAACCGTGCAAGGGTCGCAACTAACGGCTCCACAAACCCAACCATTGACGTCATCGCAGCAACCGACAACAACAAAAAGAACAGGCCACCGACCAGCACGCCATAGGGCAGCTGACCAAAAGCAATGGGCAACACTTTAAAGATCAGTCCAACGCCGCCAGCCGGATCCAACCCGTACCGAAAGACCAATGGGAAAATCATCAAACCCGCCAAGAGTGCAATGGCGGTATCGGCAACAATAATCAAGAACCCGTAACGCACGATGGACTGCCCGGGCGGTAAGTAGGCCCCAAAGATCATGAGCCCGGCCATGGCAACGCCGATTGAAAAAAAGGCTTGACCGATTGCAGCTAAAAACACCTGCGGGGTGATCTTCGAAAAATCTGCTTGAAACAGATAGTCCCAACCCGCCCAAAAACTTGGATGAAACGCGTTGTACACAACCAGCCCGACCATCAACAAAAACAACAATGGCATCAGCACCCGGACGGCGCGTTCAATGCCTTTTTGAACGCCCCCCGAAATAATAATGCCGGTCAAGGTCATCGCGAGTGCCATCCATCCAAACATGACCAGCGGACTGGCCAGCAGGGTCTCGAAATACACATTGGACGCGTTCTGATCGATCGCTGAGAAAGCCCCGCTTGATGCCGACCAAAGGTAATAAAGCACCCAGCCCGCAACCGTTGCATAGGTCGCCATAATTAAAAAGGCGGTCAATAGGTTTAAACCACCCACCCAGCGCCAGAGCGGTGCCGCGCCAGAAGCCTTGGCAAGTCGGCCGAAGGTTTGAAGCGGGTCCCCTTGGCCCCGTCGACCGAGCGCAATCTCGGACATGACAATCGGCAGCCCGATTATGAGCACACACGCAAGGTACACCAGTACAAACGCCGCACCGCCGTTTTCCCCTGTAATATAGGGGAAGCGCCAGATATTACCGAGGCCAACCGCAAAGCCGACCGCAGCCATTAAAAACCCTAAAGGCGTTTTAAACGTTTCTTGTTTGATAAGCCTAATCCTTACTCATTGATGGCATGTTGCGATGGCGTGTTGCTGGCCAATCCGCTGGTTTCAAAGCCGCAATACCCCCAAAGCCCTACCGTCTTAGTGCACCCAACAGGAGGATCCTTTTTACCTCGAAGATCGGTCATCACCATCCGATATTCGAATTCGTGGCCCGCACCCAACAACCCTTCGCGTCTAAACATCGTACAAGGAACCATCCCTTTAAAGAAAGGGTAAACCTGCGCGCTCTGATGTCTAATGATCATTCAATGCAACCCGAACTTGACTTGAAAGGCTTTTAAAAGCCTTGAAATCTGCAGCCGTCAACCCAATAGTTTCTTCAAAGAGGAGTCACTAACATGTTCCGAGTTATTATCTTCGCCGCCGCAAATCTGGGCATCCTGCTGGTCATGGGCGTTGTCTTTCAGCTCATTGGACTCGACATCTGGCTCGTCCAAAGCGGCACTGGGTTTAATACCGCGGGCGTTTTAGCCTTTGCGGCCTGCTTCGGTTTCGGAGGCGCCTTCATCTCGCTCGCCTTGTCGAAATTCATGGCGAAACGCGGCATGGGCGTTCAAATGATTACCACCCCCCAAAACGCTCAGGAGCGCTGGTTGCGGGATACGGTTCACCGCCAGGCCAAAAAAGTCGGGATCGCTGCACCCGAAGTCGGCATCTTTCAACAAGCGCAACCCAATGCTTTTGCAACGGGCATGACCCGAAACCGATCTTTAGTGGCTGTGTCAACGGGCCTTCTGACCACAATGACCCAAGATGAGGTCGAAGCTGTTTTAGGGCATGAAGTCGCACATGTTGCCAATGGCGATATGATCACCATGGCGCTGTTACAAGGCCTGCTCAACACCTTCGTCATTTTCCTGTCTCGTCTGGCCGGTTTTTTTGTGGACAAGGTTATTCTCAAGAATCAGCGCGGTTTGGGCATCGGCTATTTTATCACCTCGATCATTGCGCAGATCTTTCTGTCGTGCATCGCCACCGTGATTGCGCTTTGGTTTTCGCGACGACGTGAATTCAGGGCCGATGAGGGTGGCGCCCGATTAGCGGGTAAACAAAAGATGATCAATGCGTTGAAAAAACTACAGCAGGTTCAGTCGCCTCAAGATTTACCCGGCGAATTTGCGGCCTTTGGGATCTCAGGGTCTCGCACTGGCATCAGTCAACTCTTTCTCAGTCACCCACCGCTTGAGCAACGCATCGAGACGTTACAGCGCGCCCAAATTCTCTGACGCAATCCTTTATTGAGCCTGACAGCGGACTTCGGTAGGGTTACCGCACCTAAAAATCATCGAGCGAGGCCCTATGCCTGAAGCCAGCGACATTACTGATATCCGACACGCCGTCAGACAACTGTGTGCCAAATTCGGCGAATCCTATTGGCTCGACCTAGATCGAGACCGGGGCTACCCTACGGAATTCGTTCAAGCACTGACAGACAGCGGCTTCCTCACCGTTTTGATCCCGGAAGCCTATGGCGGATCGGGTCTTGGGGTGTATGAAGCCTCTATTATCATGGAAGAGGTCTGCCGCTCAGGGGCGCATGCCGGCGCGTGCCATGCGCAGATGTACGTTATGGGTTCGGTATTACGGCATGGCAGTGAAGCACAAAAACAATATTATTTGCCCAAAATTGCCGCTGGCGAAGTGCGGCTTCAAAGCTTTGGCGTTACCGAGCCGACGACCGGCACCGATACCACGAGCCTGAAAACGACCGCTCGACTTGATGGCGACCATTACGTCGTTAACGGTCAGAAAGTCTGGATCAGCCGAATTGAGCATTCGGATTTAATGGTACTCCTGGCGCGCACGACCCCTAAAGAACAAACCAACAAAAAGACCGAAGGCTTGTCCGCCTTCATCGTTGATGTCGGCCAAGCCGTCGGCAACGGCCTTGAGATCCAGCCGATTGATTCCATGATCAATCACCATTCCTGCGAATTGTTTTTTGATGATCTCAAAATTCCGCGCGAAAACCTGCTCGGTGTTGAGGGCGAAGGCTTCAAAGTCATTCTCGATGGCATGAACGCAGAACGCATTTTAATTGCCGCAGAGTGTGTCGGCGACGGCCGTTACTTTATCGATAAAGCAAGCCGCTATGCGACCGACCGGGTTGTCTTCGATCGCCCTATCGGACAAAACCAAGGCGTGCAATTTCCCATTGCGCGATGTTATACCGAGGTCGAAGCGGCGTGGTTGATGGTCGAGAAGGCAGCACGCCTGTTTGACGCAGGTGAGGCTTGCGGCGCCGAAGCGAATATGGCGAAGATGCTGGCATCGGAAGCATCTTGGCGAGCCGGGGATGTGTGCATGCAAACCCACGGCGGCTTTGCCTTTGCAAAGGAATACCATATCGAACGCAAGTTTCGGGAAACTCGCCTCTACCAAATCGCGCCAATTTCAACCAATTTAATTTTGAGTTTCATCGGCGAGCATGTCCTGAAGATGCCGCGATCGTTCTAGCCGTAACGGGCATTGCGCGTCACTCATCGTGATCGCCGACGTGAATCCGACCGTCTTTGCGCGGCATGATATAAGTGCCAAACATGACCCCGCCCGCATAGCCGTTCTCGCGCCGGCGATAGCCGCTCAAGGTCCGCAGCGGCTCCTTACTGGGCACACCACTTGGGCTATCAGGCGATTGATCAAAAGTCGTCACAGCACAACGCTCACAAGCGGTCACCGCATCAAAAGACCCCTCACCGAGACGCAGCGCTTGAAGCGCATCTTCTGCATAGGGTTTAAGCCCGGAGACAACGATATTGGCTCGAAATCGGTCCATGGGAACTGGCGTGTCCAGGCGCTGATTTAAATCATCAAGCGATGCTTGATTTGCCAACAAGAGCGGCGCGACATCCACTGTTTTCGACTGCACCGTGCCTTCTAGGCGCGCAAATACCGGCAAAGGAATCGTTAGGGCCTCGCCCGCCGCGGCTTTGACTAAGCGTAATGGTTTACCAAACCGCTCAGTGAGCCAAAGCGCAACCGGTTCTCCAAGATCAATAACCTCGACGGTTCTACCAACCAACGGCATCGGCTGTTTTTGACGAGCGGCCTCAAACGGGACTCGAAAAGCCGCCCCACCTTTGAACGAGAGGGTCAGCTGTCCTGCTTGCCAGGTTGCCGTCAGATGTTTGAGCGCCGGGAGACTTTTTTGGCTTTGCGGCACCCCGCTGTCGGTTAAAACAAATTGTCGATCGCCCTCAAAACCCTCTGTGGTAATATCCACCGCGTCCAGTGCCTGGCCTCGACAACCCTTAATCGGGTATATCCACAAACTGTCAATCCGCACGGTAAGCCTCCCATGAGCCAATTCACCAACTGATAAGATAGTCCACCATGAGCCAGAGCACCACGAATAATACCCGCATCGCCATTTTAGAGCGATTTCGCGGCCCGCCGACCTCGGGGCATGGCGGTTATGTCAGCGGTCGATTCGCAGCCTTTGCCAATCTCGCAACGGACGAAAGTGCTGAAGTGACCTTGCGGTCCCCCATTCCCTTGGATCAACCGATGTCGGTTTTGTTCGACAGCGACAACCCGCGCAACTGCCGGATTGAAAGCAACGATACCTTGATTGCCGAAGTGCGGGCCGTACAGCTGTCCTTAAACATTCCGAATCCGCCCGATTGGGCTCAAACCCTTGCCGCCGAATCTCGATCCGCGGCATTAATGCCCAACATCAACCCGCTTTTACCCGGCCAGCAAGGCTTTCATCCCATCTGTTTTTGTTGTGGTCCCGAGCACCCCGAAGGACTGCAGATTTTCGTCGCGCCGGTGGATCGTCAGGTCTCAGGCATCTGGGAAACCAAAACAGAATGGGGTGATGACACCGGAAATCTTCCGCATGCTTTTGTCTGGACCGCGCTCGATTGCCCTGGGCAGTATGCCTTTTTGGCAGAAGGTATTCGCACCGGCCTATTGGGCCGCATGACGGCGAGGGTACTCTCTGCACCAAAAGCTGGCAGCCACCTGCAAGTCACCGCTTGGACCATTGAGATTGCGGGTAAAAAGCACCTCGCGGGCTCTGCCTTGTTCGATGACCAGCAAACGCTTTTGGCTTATGCGACGACCCTTTGGATCGGAAGACAACCCCTCAGGCTCTAGCCAACCCTAAGTGATTTAGGCCAGCTGCATGGCCCGCCAAGCTGTTCGCCCCATGGAGACAGCCGAACGCGTAAAGAGCGTCAGCAGAAGTACCGCAACGATGAGATCTGGGTAGGCCGAACCGGTCAAATAAACCAAAACGGCAGTCACCACCACGCCAACCCCTTCAAACACATCATTCCGAGAGCACTCCCACACCGACGCCATATTGACATCATCCGAACGATGGGGTGTCAGCAACATCAAACAAAGGCTATTTGCCATCAGGTTTAAAACGGCCGCGATCCCCATTGTCTCAACGATTGGGACGTCTGGATTCAAACCCTTTACGATGATTTGTACCAAAACCGCGACTGCAGCGAATCCAATGAGCACACTTTTAAACAAAGCTGCCTTGGCTTTTACCTGAACACTTGCGCCAACAACCGCCAAGCTCACCATATAGGCCAAGGCATCTCCGAAATTATCGAGCGTTCCCGACAGCAACGCGGAAGATCCGCTCAATACGGATCCAGCAACCATCATCAAAAACGTTGCCAGGTTGATGCACATCACCCAAAGTAAAACCCGACGCTGGCGAACGGCGAGGCGCGCCACATCGATCAACTCTTCACAACAACCTGTGCTCATTGCGGCAACCTTAACTGCGTTCTGAATCGGCGTATCATATCAAGATCTCGCGCTGCGGGCGCAGTTGCATCCGGGCCTTAATTTCGCTACAAATAACACCCGTTGCGGCCAAATCCAGGAAAAAACTGCGTTGAAAACCTTAAGAAAATCGATCACGCCGGCGCTCAATGCGACCTGGGAAGCGGTTGCTGAGGCACATCTGCCAGAGCTCGACCGAAATAACGCTGTCGCCCAACTTCAAAGCTGGAATCTCCATATTTTCGCCCGCCGGGTCATCACTCAAGACAGCACCGATTCAAGCCTTCAAACGAGCAATCCCATTTTACCGAGCGATATTCTTTTTTTAGAACCGCCGCTCTCGCAACCGCAGGATACCTTGGGTTGACAGCGACCATCTCGATGGTACGGCTCGGCGCCGCGCACGAGGGTCACGCCGAGCTCCTCGTCACGCTGTCGTTTGACAATGGTGGTGAGTCCCTGATCCCCTTGGATCCAAAAACCTCGGATCGATTAATGACGCGCTGTGCTGCTGTCTCCATCGAGGAGCTGGTCGGCCGCGATTGGACCCATATTCGAGATGCCTTGACCGATGCATTTAACGGTCCCTAGCCGACCTCAACTCTTATTAAAATAGTATGCCAGGAGCATCAAAATGGACTTAATCATACGAAATGGCACGATTGCTGATGGCTCTGGCAATCCCCTGTTTGCTGCCGATATTGGCATAACGGGCAATCGCATTAGCGCGATCGGAACCCTCACAGCGTCGGCAAAAACTGAGATTGATGCCACAGGCAAAATTGTCAGCCCAGGCTTTATCGATCCCCATACACATTTTGATGCTCAGCTTCTTTGGGATGGGGCCGCAAAGCCGGCCATCGAACATGGCGTCACCACCATCGTGCCAGGTAACTGCTCCTTGTCGCTGGCCCCGCTCAAAGCGGAACACCGAATGAAGCTCGTCGGCATGTTTAATCAAATTGAGGAGATGCCGCATAAAGCCTTTTCCGAAGGGGTTACCTGGGACTGGGAAAGCTTTGAGGAATATATTACTCGCATCAAAAAAGATCTGAGCATCAACGTTGCCCCCTTGGCCGGCCACAGCCTCCTTAGGCTTTGGGTGATGGGAGACGCGGCGATGACCAGAACCGCAAATCCAGACGAAGTCGATAAAATGTGCGCGTTATTAAAAGATTGTATCCGCGCTGGCGCTGTGGGTCTGTCCACCAGTTTCGTCGACATGGACGAGCGTTTACAACCTGTACCGAGCCGCTGGGCCAGCACCGAGGAACTCAATGCGCTGTGCGCCGTGCTCGGCGAAACCAAGAAATTACTCCAGGTCGTTCACGAATTTTATGACATCGATTTGACCCTCGCGCGCGTCGATCAACTCGCCGAACTCAGCCTCAAGCATGACATTACAACGACCCTGTCGCCGCTGTTCTTGAATGCCGACAATGCAGACGGTGTTGCCGCCATCATGGCTCGAGTGGACGAACAGATGGCGCGCGGCGCAAGGGTCTGGCCACAGGTCCAAACCCGCCCAATCGACATCAGTTTTTCATTAGAGGTGCCGAGCCTATTATTCATGCGTCTGCCAACCTGGTATGGCCTAATCCGCTTTGGCACCAAGGCCGACGTCCTTGCAGCGCTGACCGATCCAGCCCAGCGGGCTGCGCTCACTCAAGAGGCGACCCCGATGATGCCCTTGTGGTCAGCCTTGATCGTCCGGCGTGTCCAAAGCGATGCCAATGCCGAATTAATCGGAAAATCCCTCGCTGAGATCGCCCATATGCGCGGCAACACGCCCTTAGATGTGATGATCGATCTGTCTTTAGAGGAAGATTTAGACGCACATTTTCTTGCGGCGAGCATGGGCCATAATGACGTCCCGGCTGTCGGGGAATTACTCAAACATCCAAGGGTAATGATCGGTGCGAGTGACGGTGGCGCCCACATCCTATCCTTCTCAACCTATGGCGATACGGGCTACCTGTTTTCAAAGTTTGTCCGAGACAGTAAAAGCCTCAGTATTGAAACAGCCATCAAAAAAATTACCGCTGAACCTGCTGAAATCTGGGGCATCCAAGATCGAGGGCAACTGGTACCGGGTTATATTGCCGACATCACAATCTTTGATCCTGAGACAATCGATCGCGGCGCCGAGTATTTTGTGCAAGATGTGCCCGGTGATGGTTACCGCTACACACGCGATGCAATTGGCGTCTCCCACGTTTTAATCGGGGGCGCTGTCGCCTTCGATAAATCGGTGGGGTACACCCAGGCGCGAACAGGACAAATTGTTTAAAGCTGAGCCCGGGATTGGATCCTCGCGTTCAGGCATCAGCACCTGTTCTCGCTCTGGTAGATGCCAAGCGAGCGCCTTGTGATGTTTGATCAAAACCAAATCCGGACCAGGCGCGCCCAGCTGCGTCGCGCGGCGGCACCTGAGTCACCGCCGCATCCACCTCAACGAATATTTTTGTTAAACTGCCGGTGCTGTCCAATTTCGATCGATTATCGGCCTGAGCTGCCGTTCACAACCCGCTATTGAGGTTTAAAAGCCATGCCCGCATCGTCCCCATCAAAACAAATCGCCATTGTCGGCGCTGGCATCTGTGGTCTTTGTACGGCGTTAGGGCTTGCAAAACAGGGTCACAAGGTGACCGTTTACGAGCGCGATGATCCCTTACCCGATGGCGGCCCGGACGAGATTTTTTTCGAATGGCTGAGGCGCGGTGCGTCTCAATTTAGGCACCCCCACGCCTTTTTGGCGGTCATGAGCAATCTGCTGACCGAACAGTTTCCAGACCTCATCGAAAACTTTTGGCAGGCCGGCGCTCGCAAAGTCAGCTTTCAAGAAATGCTACCACCGGCGCTCAGTTTGACCTATACGCCCGCGCCGGAAGATGACGCCCTTTGGCTAATGATGTGTCGACGCGCCACCATGGAAATGGTTCTCAGGCGCTATGCATTGCAGCAACCCAACCTGACGATCGCCTCTGGGATCCGCGTCAACGCTATGCTGACCGAGTGCCTCGGTGGGCGACCGCAGATTACCGGTTTAACGATTCAGGATAGGGCCAGAAACGCGCAACCTTTCAACATCAAAGCCGATATCGTGATCGACGCGGCCGGCCGAGGCAGCCCCTTCAAACGCTGGTTTCAACAGGCAGGCCTTGCCATTAAAACCGAGTCCCACGATGCCGGCATTGTCTATTACACTCGGCATTATCAATTTAAGCCCGGATTTGATGAGCCTAAACGAGATGGCAAGACCCGCTCTGCTGGTGACCTGGGTTATTTGAAGTACGGCGTCTTCCCAGGTTCTGGCGGGCACTTTGCCGTAATCCTGTGCGTGCCGTGTATGGATACGATTTTGCATGATGCCGTTAAGGACGATGCCACATTTGATCGAATTTGTTCGGCGATTCCCGGTTTGCAACCTTGGCTTGGGACGAATCAAGCCGTTGCAACAACGGCTTCGTTCGGAATGGGCAATATCAAAGCGGTTTGGCATGATTTCAGCGATGGTGAACAGCCGCTGTTATTAAATTATTATGCTGTGGGTGATGCGTCTGTGCGAACCAATCCGCTCTATGGTCGTGGCTGCAGTACTGGCGCCATTCATAGCAAGATTCTGACGGATGTTTTGTCCCAAGACCAAGACCCGGTAACCGCGGCCAAACAGTTTGCCGAACAAACTCGAAAACAGTTAAGGCCAATTTGGCAAGCCAGTCTTGATGAGGATCGAACAGGGATTAAGCGCGCTGAGACGATCCTCAACGCATCCAAAGCTTCACGCACGCTCACCTTAAAAAAACGATTCGCAATCGCCTACAGTGATGCGCTCACAAGATCCACCCAGATCCATTTACGCGTGTTTCGCGGCGCGTTTCGAACGTTTAACCTCATGGAGTTACCGGGCGCATTTTTAAAAGACATTAGCACCCAAGCACTGATTTTTTGGACGCTCATCCGTTATGGTGCAGAGAATAAAAAAGCCCGCGTTGTACCCGGCCCGGATCGAGATCAGATGATCGCATCGCTGCAGCCAGAGACCACTCAACGCGCGGCCTGATTCAAGGCGAAAGCAGGCCGCACAACACGGCGCCTTCGTGCACCAAAAACACGTCCTACATCAACCCGCAGCGCTCGGAAATTGGATCGTTCGAAGCGCCTTATCGTGATCGCTCGCGAGGTTTTCTAGCGCACCAAAGCAGAATCGCACCATCATTTTCCCAGCCTGAAGTTCTCAGCGGCCGGCTTAAAAAGCGCTTTTTTCTGGCGTCCTCGCCCCCTAGGAATTCACTCAGCCAGACGTATCCCCACAAGGCCTTTCCTCGTATCATCTGCCCTAGATATTTCGCTTTGACGCTTGAGCCTCGGACAATCAATAGGACCTAACCATGCAAGGAACTGACATTCAAATCGCCCGGGAAGCGCGCTTAGACCCAATCACAACCATCGGGCAGCGCTTGGGTATCCCAGAGACAGCCCTGCTGCCCTATGGTCACGACAAGGCAAAAATTGATCACGCCTTTATCGCGTCGCAACAAGATAAAACGCCGGGAAAATTAATCTTGGTAACAGCCGTATCGCCGACCCCTGCAGGCGAAGGTAAAACCACAACGACCATTGGGCTAGGGGATGCACTCAATCGAATTGGCAAAAAAACGGTCATCTGCCTACGCGAGCCAAGCCTTGGCCCTTGCTTTGGGATGAAGGGCGGCGCCGCTGGCGGCGGTTACGCCCAGGTTGTGCCGATGGAAGATATCAACCTGCATTTTACGGGCGACTTCCACGCCATCGGCGCCGCCCACAATCTTCTTTCGGCCTTAATCGATAATCATATTCATTGGGGTAATGCCCTAGGCATCGATCCGCGCCGAATAGAGTGGCGACGGGTTATGGACATGAACGAGCGCGCGCTGCGCAATATTAATATCGGCCTTGGCGGCGCAAGCAATGGCGTGCCTCGGGAATCCGGCTTTGACATTACCGTCGCCTCAGAAATCATGGCGATCTTTTGTCTTTCGAACACGTTAGAGGCATTACAGGAGAATCTCGGTCAAATCGTCATTGGCCAAAATTTTGCCGGCGAACCGGTTCACGCAAGCGACCTTGAAGCCAATGGCGCCATGTCGGTGTTGCTCAAAGATGCCTTCAAGCCGAACCTTGTACAAACGCTTGAGAACAACCCTGCCCTGATTCATGGCGGCCCCTTTGCCAATATTGCCCACGGTTGTAATTCCGTGATCGCAACGAAAGCCGCCTTAAGCTTAGGCGACTTCGTCGTCACCGAGGCTGGATTCGGCGCAGAACTGGGCGCTGAAAAGTTCTTCAACATTAAATGCCGCAAGGCCGGTCTAGAGCCATCCGCGGCGGTGATCGTTGCGACCGTACGCGCATTGAAAATGCATGGCGGCGTTAAAAAGAACAATCTCAAAGGCGAAAACGTCCAGGCAGTGGCTAAAGGTTGTGCAAACCTTGCCCGCCATATCCGCAACATGGGCCACTTTGGGTTACCGGTCGTGGTCGCAATTAATCGATTCAACGATGACGAACAATCAGAAATCGACGAAATCCGACGACATTGCGAGGCCCTGAATGTCGAGGCGATCGATTGCACGCACTGGTCTCAGGGCAGTGCGGGCGCGGAAGCGCTCGCCCACGCCGTGGTTGCTTTAAGTGACAGCGGCCATTCCCAATTTCGAACTCTGTACGAAGACGACCTACCGCTCTGGGACAAGATCGAGCGCATTGCCCAAACCCTTTATGGCGCGGACGAAATCATCGCCGATCAAAAAGTACGTAACCAAATAAAAGCGCTACAAGCACGGTATGGTCATTTCCCAATTTGCATGGCGAAAACCCAATACAGCTTTTCAACCGATCCCAATTTACGAGGGGCACCTAGCCACCACTCCGTGCCAATTCGAGCGGTTCGGTTGGCTAACGGCGCCGGTTTCATCGTGGTGATTTGCGGCGACATTATGACCATGCCAGGCTTACCCAGACTGCCTGCCGCGAACACTATCCGCCTCAATGACATTGGCGAAGTCGAAGGGCTCTTTTGATCCGTCTTCTTAAGACCTGATGGCGGCGCGCTACGCCTGTTTTCTCGAGGCCATCGCGCTTGCCCTGAAGACCCCAGGGCAATACAGATCAAAAGCACAAAGGCTATTTACTCAGCAACCGCTCTAAGGCTTTTTCCCAGCAACCGCTCTAAGGCTATTTTTCGAACGACCGCTCTAGGGCTATTTTTCGAGCAACCGCTCTAGGGCTATTTTTCGAGCAACCGCCTTATTTCGCATTAGCTTATTTGATTGGGAGAACCTTTACCCTAATCGGCTGACAGCGTCCTGGGCGGTATCGTCCAAAAGCACCCCATCTGCAAGCAGATAGGCTTTAATCTGAAGTCTCATCGAAGGCGCCCAAAATCGTGTGATGTGATTTGCCGCGCGGTCGGCGGCAACATTTGAAGGCTCACCGGGCGCGCAATGCGCAGCAATTTGATTGGCCATCTTAATAAGGTGCGTCAATTCTTGATCCATCAGTACCTCAGTCAGAACACTCAGTTTGTTAATCGGTGGGCGTGGCTGTAAGCAAGATGGCGACTTTCTCGTGCAAACCCAATCAACGTCATTCCCGCTGAGGCCGCCAAATCAATCGCCATCGAGGTTGGTGCTGAGAGGGTCGCAATCACAGCGATCCCGGCCTTAGCCGCTTTCTGGACAATTTCATAACTGGCACGGCTCGACATCAGCAAAAAGCCCGGGCCCTGCAAACAATTCTCAACCCAAAGACTACCGATCAATTTATCCAAGGCATTATGTCGGCCAACATCCTCGCAGACCCGCAAGATACTGCCATCCAACCGACACCAGGCAGCGCCATGCACCGCGCCCGTGAGGCCCTGAAGCGGCTGATGGTGCGCAAGACTGGTTGTCGCACGCTGGATCGCGCGGTGCGTGACCGTAAACGGCCCCGAGACGAGCGGCATTACTCGACGTATCTGATCTAATGATTCCTTGCCACACAGGCCACAACCTGATCGCCCCATTAAGGTCCGCCGCATCTGTTTCAGCCGCTGAAATTGCCGGGTCGCAATCTCCAGGGCGATCTCAGCACTCGACTCGCCAAGCGTTACCTCGATGCCATACAACTGCTCAGGATCATCAATGATGCCTTCAGTTAACGAAAACCCCAGCCCAAAGGCCTCAAGATTAACCGGACTGGCCATCATCACAGCCTGCGACAGACCGTTATAAATCAGTGCAACCGGTAGTTCTTCGGCGATGGCATCGATCTGATCGGACCCACTGCGTCGCGGCCACTCAATAATCGGGCGATGGGCGGCGCCTTGCTCAAGCGGTTTCATCAAGGGCCCGTTTGGTCGGCTGGGTCATCAACCTGACTTGCGTTTCAGTAAAGGCAAGATGCTCAGTCTGCCAATCCGAGGGCCGTTCAACTTTTTTAAGGTGCACAGCCGTAACCTTATATTCGGGACAATTTGTCGCCCAATCCGAGTTGTCTGTGGTCACCACATTGGCCCCACTTTCAGGATGATGAAAGGTGGTATAGACCACGCCCGGTTGCACGCGATCCGTAATCCGTGCGGCGAGCACCGTCTCGCCAGCCCGACTTGCCACCTGGACCGCATCCAATTCATTGATCCCCAAATCCTCCGCATCTTGTGGATGAATTTCGAGCAGGTCTTGCTCGTGCCAGCCAATATTGGCTGTGCGCCGCGTCTGAGCACCCACATTGTATTGCGACAAAATCCGGCCGGTGGTTAGCAGAAATGGGAACCGACGCGTCACTTTTTCCGCAGTCGCGATAAACTCCGTTCGCTCAAAATAGCCTTTGCCTCGAACAAACTGATCGACATGCATGGTGGGCGTACCGCTCGGTGCAGCATCGTTACAGGGCCACTGCAGCGAACCTTCCTCATCGAGTCTTTGGTAGCTGACCCCACTAAAGGTTGGCGTGAGCGACGCAATTTCAGCCATGATCTCTGATGGGTGTTGATAATTCATTGGATAGCCGAGCGCATTCGAAAACGCCATCGTCGCTTCCCAATCGGCCTTGCCGCTCAGCGGCTGCATGACCCGTCGAACCGGCGAAATACGGCGCTCTGCATTGGTAAAGGTGCCGTCTTTTTCTAAAAAGGTCGCCCCTGGGAAAAACACATGGGCAAATTTTGCGGTCTCGTTCAGGAAAATATCTTGGACGATCAAGCAATCCAGATTGCGCAGCGCGGCTTCCACATGATGTGTATTCGGATCAGACTGCGCAATATCTTCGCCCTGACAGTAGAGCCCTTTGTAGGTGCCGGAAATGGCGCCATCAAGCATGTTGGGAATCCGCAAGCCGGGCTCCGACCCGATCTGAACCCCCCAACTCGCCTCAAAAGCCTGACGAACACGCTGGTCTGATACATGACGATAACCTGGCAACTCATGGGGGAAGGAGCCCATGTCGCAAGCCCCTTGAACATTATTTTGACCTCGAAGCGGGTTAACGCCAACCCCCTCTCGCCCCAGATTGCCTGTAAGCATCGCAAGGTTTGCAATCCCCATAACCATGGTTGAGCCTTGACTGTGCTCTGTCACGCCAAGGCCGTAATAAATCGCCGCATTGCCAGCCTTGGCATACAGTCTCGCCGCTGACCGCAGGCTTTCAGCCGACACACCGAGGGCCGCGCTCAGCGCTTCAGGCGCATTTCTAGGCTCCATGATAAAGGCTCGCCAACGGGCGAAGGCCTCAAGATCGCAGCGCGCCTCGATAAAGGCCTGATCCTGCAGGCCTTCGTCGATGATGGTGTGCGCCAAGGCATTGATCAACGCCACGTTGGTCCCTGGCAATAACTTCAAATGATGACGCGCCTGGACGTGCGGACCACTCACCAAATCAATGCGTCTTGGATCCGCCACAATTAATTCGGCGCCGGCGCGCAACCGCCGCTTCAACCTGGATGCAAAAACCGGGTGCGCATCAGTGGGGTTGGCGCCGATCACCATAATAACATCGGCCTGTTCAACCGACTCAAAAGCTTGGGTCCCCGCCGATTCGCCAAGGGTTGCTTTCAAACCATAACCCGTCGGAGAGTGGCAAACCCGAGCGCAAGTGTCGACATTGTTGTTGCCGAACGCCGCCCGAACGAGTTTTTGGACTAGGTAAGTTTCTTCGTTGGTACACCGAGAGCTCGTGATACCGCCAACACTGTCGCTGCCATACACCTGCTGAATTTGCCGAATTCGGTTCGCGGCAAACGTCATCGCCTCATCCCACGACACGGTTTGCCAGGGCGCATCAATGCTGTCGCGGATCATTGGCGTCGTCACGCGCTCTTTATGCGTGGCGTACCCAAAGGCAAATCGACCTTTCACACAAGAGTGTCCTTGATTTGCCGCGCCACCCTTGTAAGGCACCATCCGAACCACTTGGTCACCTTTGAGCTCGGCTTTAAACGCACATCCGACACCACAATAAGCGCAGGTTGTAATCACGCTGTGCTCAGGCTGCCCTTGTTCTATGACGGTCTTTTCCATCAAGGTTGCCGTCGGACAAGCTTGTACGCAGGCGCCGCACGATACGCAATCTGAGTCCAAGAAAGATTCATCTTGACCCGCCGCAACCTTGGAATCAAAACCTCGGCCGTCGATTGTCAGTGCGAAGGTGCCCTGCACCTCTTCGCACGCCCGCACACAACGGGAGCACACAATACATTTGCTGGCATCAAAAGAAAAATAAGGGTGACTCGTATCAGGCTCAGCCGCCAAATGGTTTTCGCCTTCAAATCCGTAGCGGACCGCTCGAAGACCCACTTCACCGGCGACATCCTGTAACTCACAATTACCATTGGCAGGACACGTCAAACAATCTAACGGGTGATCAGAAATATAAAGCTCCATCACATTGCGCCGAACCAAAGCGAGCCGCGGATTATAGGTATGAACCACCAAGCCTTGTTCAACGGGTGTGGTGCAAGAAGAGGGCAAGCCCCGCCGACCTTCAATCTCCACCAGACACAGCCGACAAGAACCAAATGCTTCTAACGAGTCGGTTGCACAGAGCTTTGGAATTTTGATCGAAGCCAGCATGGCCGCCCGCATGATGGAGGTCCCCTCGGGCACCTCGATGGTCCTACCGTCGATTGTAAGCCTGACCAAGCTGCCCTGCGCCGCCGGCGTGCCGTAGTCGACCTCGGGGTTACGGCGTTGTTTCGGATCAAAATATTGCAACATTTTTAGACCTTTTTTGTTTGCGGCTCACAATGAGCCCTTTGTCACGACGGGTTCATTGCATCCGTTGCAATCACCTCGCCACCGCCGAAATCTTCTGGGAAATGTTCCAGCGCCGAGAGCACCGGATAGGGTGTCATGCCCCCCATGGCGCAGAGCGACCCTGCAATCATGGTGTCGCAGAGATCTTTCAGTAACACAATCGCGTCCTGCCGAGCGGCTTGCGTTTGAACCGGCGAGATAATTTTATCGATGACCTCAACGCCTCGAACCGCACCAATCCGACAGGGCGTGCATTTACCGCAAGACTCCACCGCACAGAAGGTCATCGCAAAACGGGCTTGTTCACTCAGATCAACGGTCTCATCAAACACCACAACACCGCCATGACCCAACATCGCATCAATCTTTGCAAAGGCCTCATAGTCGAGCGGTGTATCCCAGGCGGCATCCGGGAGAAAGGCACCTAGCGGCCCGCCAACTTGAACCGCCCGAATCGCAAGGCCCGATCGTGAACCGCCACCAAACTCGGTCAACAGCGTCCGAAGCGTTTGCCCAAAGCCAATTTCAACCAGCCCGGCTTGTTTGAGATTGCCTGCCAATTGAATGGGCAAGGTGCCCCGTGAACGTCCAACACCGAAATCGGCGTAAAAAGCAGATCCGCTTGCTAACACGATCGGGACCGTCGCCAGCGTCAGCACATTGTTGATGACCGTCGGTTGCTGCCATAACCCGTGGATCGCGGGCAGCGGCGGTTTCGGCCGAACCATGCCGCGCTTGCCTTCTAAACTTTCAAGCAGCGCAGTTTCTTCCCCGCAGATATAAGCGCCGGCGCCAAGACGGACTTCAATGCTAAAGGATTGATCGCTGCCCAGAATGTTTTGACCCAAAAAATGCGCGGCTTCAGCACGTTTGAGCGCCTCGTTTAGCACCCATTCCGCATAACGATACTCTTCTCGCAAGTAGATATAGCCGCAACCTGCACCCACTGCCAAACCCGCAATGGTCATGCCCTCGATCAAGGCGAACGGGTCGCCCTCCATCATCATGCGATCCGCATAGGTACCCGAGTCGCCTTCATCGGCATTACAGACGATATATTTTGTTGCCGACGGCGTATCCAACACCGTTTGCCACTTGATCCCAGTTGGAAAGGCCGCACCCCCTCGCCCTCGCAGACCCGACTCGGTCACCTCACGAACAATCGCCGCAGGCGACATCAATAGCGCGCGCCGCAAGCCCACAAAGCCTGCCTCAGACTCGTAAGCTGACAGCGACAGCGGGTCAATGCGCCCAACCCGACGAAAGGTCAATCGCTGCTGTTGCTTTAAAAACGGGATATCCTCCGTCAGTCCCAGATAATCGCGATGGTTTGACGGATCAAGCCAAGGTTTGCTCTCTAAAAAAGCGTCAACATCGGCCACCTGGATCGGTCCGAAGGCAACTCGGCCCGCATCGGTTTCAAGTTCCAACATCGGCTCCAACCAGTAAAGCCCCCTTGAGCCATTGCGCACAATGGTTAAAGGTAGCCCTTGAGCATCAATACTGCTCTGAAGTTCTGCTGCAACCTCGTCAGCCCCCAGCGCGATCGTCGTCGTGTCCCTTGGAATGTAGAGTTTGACCACAGCGCCTGCATTGGTTGCTGCGAGCTGGTCAAACTCCCACCGTTTTGGGTGCGGATCGAGACTGGGCAAGGTCGATAGCACCTGATCAAATGCTTGTGGATCCATTGGCCCGTGCACCGCTTGATTCACCCGAAGCGCTGGCGAGCAAGCACAGTTCCCGAGACAGTAAACAGGCTCTAAGGTAACCTCGCCATCCGGTGTGGTTTCATGGAATTCAATACCAAGCCGGCGCTTAGCGTGTGCCTCGAGCGCACGCCCTCCCGTGGCTTGGCAAGATTCCGAGGCGCAGATTTGAATCACATGGCGTCCTGGCGGCGACGTCCGAAAGAAATGATAGAAGCTCACCACCCCGTGCACTTCGGCCCGGGACAAGTTCAAGCCTTGGGCAATCATCACGATACTGGTTTCCGGGATATAGCCGAATCGATCCTGCAGCGCATGCAATATTGGCAGCAAGGCGCCGGGGCGCTGAGCCATCTCGGTGATCAGCGCCGGGATATCCGCCATATTGGGTAAATCGGTGCGGTCACGTTGTTTCATAAATCAACTCAAAAGCAGTTTTTAAAACTGCGAACCTGCGTCATTTTAAATAGGTAATTGATTGCCTATTTAGCAGCCTAAATTTTGCAATTTATCAATTGGTTACAGCGCTTTTTCGGGGATACTACCAGTTGATCGAAGTCCAAAGAATATGCAAACTCTTTCTTATTTAAAACCCGTTAAAGTGTCATCGAACGCAAACCAACGTCAGGGTATCGCCATGAGTAAGCGAATCTACATCAGCCCAAGCTGGGCCTTTCATGATGATCATGGGGCCGCGTTAAACCCGCAACTCTTCACGTTGCTCAGCCGCATTCAAGAAACTGGAAAACTCACCAAAGCGGCAGCCTTGGCGAAAATTTCCTATCGCCACGGCTGGAATCTACTGGACCAGGCCCACCAATTTTTCGGCAGCCCAGTCGTTCACCTTGAAAAGGGTCGAGGCGCAACCTTAACGCCGTTGGGCGAGAAATTGCTGTGGGCTGAACAGCGCGTTGCAGCACGCCTCACGCCGCAAATGGAAAACCTCGCCTCCGAACTCAACATCGAAATCCATAAAGAGATTGCCGAACTCAGCCCAATACTCCGCTTACACGCAAGTCACGGTTATGCGGTGGCACTGCTCCCTGATTATGCGCTTGGATTTCAGCTCGACCTGCAGTACAAATCCCCGATCGACGCTTTAGCGGCACTCAACCGCGGCGCATGCGACTTAGCAGGCATCCACGTTCCGGCCGAGCTTCGAATTGAACCGCTCATCGCGCGTTATGCTGAATACCTCAATACAAAAGATTATCGGGTGATTCGGTTCATCACCCGCCAACAAGGGTTGATGGTCGCACCGGGCAATCCCCATCAAGTGCGCGGTATCCAGGATCTTGCTCGCAAAGCATTGAAATTTATTAACCGTCAACCAGATTCCGGCACCCGCGCGCTGCTCGATCGCCTGCTCACCGATGCATTGGTCGATCACACGACCATTGATGGCTATTTAGAGGAAGAATTTACCCACACCGCGGTGGCGGCTTTCGTTGCCGCTGGCATGGCAGACATTGGCTTTGGCGTTGAAGCTGCTGCCCGACAATTCAAGTTGGACTTTATCCCAATTGCGCAAGAACATTATTTGATGATTTGTCACAGAAGAACGCTCCGGCAAGCAGCCTGCCAGCAATTTTTAAATCAAATCCGTAGTTCGGCCTTTCAAGCAAGCGTTGCGAGCCTCCCCGGATACCGAAGCACCCGTTGCGGCGTCATCGAAGCACTCAGTGAGAGCCTCCTGTAAGCCTCGCAACCTGCAAGAAGGCCTATATTGAGGCTTCAAGATTTCGATGCTAGATTGATGACACGCAACTGGGCAATTGTTGATGCGCGTTCAGATCGCTCAACGAGATCCTCCGTCTGAGGCCTGAGGTCAGGTCCCCAAAACTGAAAGACCGATCGACCCAGGATCGCGCTTTAAAATAACAAAGCCGCAGCTCGTGCCTTCAATGCAACATCCAACAATGCAACATCAAACAATGCAACATCAAAACGAGGGTTGCTCTGACCACTCAAAAGGCACTGAAGCGCCTCGCATCACAATCACGGCGATCAGGCATACTGTTGATCATCCTTGGGGGAACACCGAATGAACCTAATACCAATTACCCCCAGCCTGGGCGCTGAAGTTGAGGGCCTAGATCTTGCGCAACCGCTATCCGGCGAACAGGTCAGCGGGCTTCAAACAGCATTTGAGACCCACCACGTTCTGGTGTTTCGAGACCAGGTACTCAGCCGAGACGCCCATAAAGCCTTTGCGCGTTACTTTGGCGATATTCATGTGCACCCGTCGAAGCAAAACCTAAAGCGGGACGAGGACCCGGAGATTTTTTTCATCGATATCAAGCCAGAATCAAAACAAAGCAATGGGGAAACTTGGCATGCGGACATTACCTGCGAGGCGCGCCCCCCCTATGCCTCGATGCTCTATCTGACGCGCGTTCCAGATAACCTCGGCGGCGATACGCTTTTTGCCAATCTACAGGCGGCGTTTGAAGAACTCTCGCCCGATCTGCAACACTATCTGATGCAACAATCTGCGTTTCATGATGGTGAGCTGGACTTATTGCGCTATGGCATACGCCTCAAGCCTGGGCAATCCTATCCGGCAAACACCCATCCCGTGGTGATTCGGCACCCCAAAACTCAGAAACCAGTGCTGTACGTCAATGAGGGCTTCACCGCTCACCTTTCAAACGTGCCGTCCTTCGAGAGCGACCTGATTCTGCAGGGGCTTTTCCAACGCATCAGAACCAACGCAAGACACCAGTGCCGGATAAAATGGACACCCAACATGATCACCCTTTGGGACAACTACAGCGTTCAGCATCAAGCTATTTTTGACTACAGCGGCTATCACCGATATGCAGAGCGCATCACCATCGCAGCCGATCAGGCCCCGCAAGCCTTCACGGGCTCGCTTGACGCGGAATGACTGCTGGACGATCACCAGATCACGACCTCAGCGAGCTCTGGACTAAGCGGTTCTGCGCGGGCCCGCATCCTCAAGGCATCGATGATGGTACCGGCTTAACAGCCGCGACAACCGGTCGCTAAGCGCCTGATCACTGATGGTCGATGCGGACCCGAGTCGATGCCATTGATTGCTTTCGCCTACGGGTTGCCAAGGCCCAACACGCGCATCCAAGGCGCAAGGCACGCCAGTCCGCGCAAACTCAATCCAGGCACGACGCAATTGATCGCCCCAGGCCGCCCAATCCGAACCCGGACTGAAAATCTTTGATTCAAATAATAAAAAACCGTCAAAACCATGCGGGCTGCCGCTCAACAGTGAGCCTTCAGGACCGGGCACATCCAGATAATATCGATAAGCCGGCGCGCCAAGACGCGCCACTGCCTCGGACAAAACCCATGCCGACAGCAGGTACCGCTCATCACCAAAGAGACGTTGGATACCTGTTTCTGGGGCAATACCGAGATCTGCATCGTATAGCATCCGCCAACTTGGATCCCACTTATCCCAAGCTGCGGCATAGTCTTTTGGATTCAGTTGATAGCTTGGCATCACCGAACCGTCAAAACTATTGGCACCGGTTAAATAAGGGATTGAGCATCCTAACCCCAGCGCAAAGCAGCGGCCTGGCTCCTCCAAGACACTGAGCCCATCCACAATTGGGCGTTGAAAACCGCGCTGTCCTTGGACGATGGTGTTAGCAGAAAGGTGTAAGAGCGACGCGCTTGAAAATCCCCTAGCATCGATTCGACGCAAAATTGCGCCGGCATTGTCCTCAGCGATCTCAGGCGCCTCGCCCAAAATATCGCGGGGGTCCTGATCCTGAGTTTTGAGCCGCAACAATGGCCAAGTGCCATAGCCACTTTGCGCAATGGCCTTGTGAAACAACCCTGCCCCCTGGGGCATGGTCATGAGCAAATTCACCGCCTGCCCACCGGCTGAGACACCGAAAATGGTGACATTCTCAGGATCACCGCCAAACGCATCGATATGGTCGCGGACCCATTGCAAGGCCAGGATCAAATCCAGTAATCCAAAATTTGCCTGCTGGCTTTCAATCAGCGGATGGGCCGCAAACCCCAACATGCCGAGTCGATAGTTCGGCGCAACCAGCACCACACCTGCCTTTGCGAACACCGAGCCTCGAACTCGATTCGAGCCACTACAAAACCCGCCGCCATGGATCCAAACCATCACCGGTGCTGCACGCGCCTGATCCGGCTTCCAGATGTTCAAGTTCAAGCAGTCTTCGGACGCCTCCGCAATGGGACGTCCTGTTTCCGATACCTGAGGGGCCATCGGCCCGAAGAACCGGGCATCAAGGGTTTCATCGCTGGCCGCTACCGGGACCGGCGGCTGCCATCGCCGCACCTGCACAGGGGCCAACGCATAAGGCACGCCACAGAAGGCTTGCACACCCTCGCGCTGGCGTCCGATCAACGTGCCTTGCGGCAACACCACTTTCGGATCAGATTTGGCGCCAGTCAAAGCCACCTCCTAAAGACGGCCCTAACGGGTGGCATTCCGCGATTCCGGAGCGGTGCCGTCCCTACGCCTGATTAAGACTTTGGCACCCAGCCGGCACACCACCCCGGGCCTGCCACCAATCGATTTTGGAATAACTGACAGGGTGCCCAGGCTGCGCTGGCATCGTCCGTCACGTAAAACCGGCAGTTCTGACAAACCTGATCCGCCGCTGCAACCCCCATCTTATCCGCACGACTGGCAAGGGTTGCATCTTCCACGTAACGCAGGGCTTTTGCCGCAGGATCATCTAAAGGCACCTTGGCCGCCGCCTGGGTCGTCAGACTGACCGCGGGTACTAAGGGAATCAGCGCTAGGGCTGCGCCTTGTTTCAAAAAGTGTCGACGCGTACTCATAATTTTCTGTCCTTGGTGAGATGAAGCCAGGCAAGCGCACCGTGCTTGCGTTTTGTTATTCGTGAATCATCGCGATTTGGTTTCAAAAATCCGATGATAACCTCAACGAGCAGCCGACGCCGACTGATCATCCATGATCCTGATCTATCGCGCTATCGATGCGCTCATGACAACCGTGCCGCTTGCACCGAACATGCCCCCAACGCCATGGCAAACCGAGATTTCAACCCCGGCAACCTTCGCAGCGGCCGTTCCACGAACCTGCCGAACACTTTCTTGCAGTGCGTACATGCCATACATACCAGAATGCATATAGCTTAAGCCGCCCCCATTCGTATTCAGCGGCAGAATACCGCCGGGCGCTGTTTGGCCCGATGCAATAAACGCGCCCGCCTCACCGCGTTCACAAAACCCAAGATCCTCTAGCCCGTACAGCGGCAAATGGGCAAAGGCGTCATAAATCATCAAGTGATCGACATCACGGTGTTGTATGCCAGCGGTTTCGAATGCACGTGCCCCTGCCATCTGGAAAGCCCGCGATCGAGTGAGATCCTGCATTTGACTGATCATCGGGGTTTCAGTGCTTTCACCGGAACCCAGAATATAAACCGGTGCTTGTGGAAAATCTTTGGCCCGCTCGGCCGCAACGAGAATCAGCGCGCCCCCGCCATCCGTCACCAAGCAACATTGGCTCTTGGTAAACGGATAAGCAATCATTCGATCGGCCAGCACCGCCTCAACTGAGGTGGGTTCTTGTAACGTCGCCCGAGGGTTCAGCGCCGCCCATTGTCGCTGCATCACCGCAACCGATGCCAATTGCTCAAGCGTCGTGCCGGTGTCTTTTAAAAACCTTAAAACCGGCAGCGTGAACATCGTCGTCGGCCCCATACCCCCAAAGGGCGATTCGAACTGGCCAGCCAGAGAGCCCGGCGAGCTTGCCCAACCAGCACGCCCGACATTCGATCGGCCACTTTCACCGTGGGTAATGAGCACGCATTGACACAACCCGGACTCTATCGCTGCGACGGCGTGACGAACATGTAGCATAAAACTGCAGCCGCCCACGGCAGTTCCGTCGACCCAGTTGGGCGCAATGCCAAGATAATGCGCGACCGCGGTTGGCGACTCACCCGCCGTTGCCACGCCGTCAATATCCTTCAGGGTCAGCCCCGCGTCCGTCAACGCGTTGAGCGCCGCGTCGGCATGGAGCTGTATTTGACTCATCTGTGGGATTCGACCCAGTGCGGTTGTTTCTGCTGCGCCCACAATCGCAACCTTTGCTGCGCTCATGAGACCGCTCCATCAGGCTCAAAGTAGGGCAAAACAATCCCTCGTCGAATGGGCCTAAAAGTAACCTTCAGGGGCATATCTAAGATCAGCGCCTCTGGCGTTTGTGGCACGTTTAAAATATTCGCCATCATCGTAACCCCTTCTTCAAGTTCGACCACTGCAATGGCGTAGGGCCCGTCAAAAGCGGGATGCGGGCGATGGTTAATGACGTAACTCAGCAGCCGGGCTTTGCCGCTTGCGAGCAGGATGGACACCGACTGGTGGCCGCAGGCCGGACAGAAGGGACGCGGCGGGAAGTAGACCCCGCTGCAATCATCGCATCGCTGTAATCTCAGCTCACCAGCAACGCAGCCCGACCAAAAATGTTCCGTCTCGGGGGTTGGCATCGGTACCGTTACCTGTTCAAAATCAATTTTCAAAGGATTACCTTTTAATCTTTCGCCTTGGATATCATCTTCCTAACATACCATGATGTTTGGCCAGATTCAGGTCACCAACTTACGCGCGTTTAATCTCGGCTCAAAGTGCGCCTTGGTCATCAAAACCGTTTTCAGCACGGCAGCCGCCTGCTCGATATCCGCGAAGGAATTAAACAAGGGGTTGAAGCCCAAACGAACGATGTCAGGCGCTCGAAAATCGCCAATCACACCCGCCTCAATCAGAGCTTGGACAATGGGATAGGCCAGCGGATGCCGAAAACTGATTTGACTGCCCCGCTGATTCGCGTCGCGCGGCGAAATCAGTTCCAACGCATCATCGATCGCGTCGGTTAAGTGAATCAAGTAGGCGCCGAGTTTTTCGGATTTGGCACGCACTTGTGCGAGTTCAAGTCCGTCGAAGACCGATAAAGCCGCATCCAAAGCGGTCATTGACAGGATCGCAGGCGTTCCGGACAAAAATCGTTTGATTCCCGGCGCGGGCTCATAGTGCTCCGAAAATGCAAACGGCTCGGCATGTCCCATCCACCCGGACAGCGGCTGCGTGACCGATCCTTGATGTCGACTGGCCACGTACACATAGCCAGGCGCACCGGGTCCGCCATTTAGGAATTTGTAACCACAGCCCACCGCAAAGTCGACGTTCGCCGCATCCAGTTCAAGTTCTAGCACCCCGGCTGAATGCGATAGATCCCAGACAACCAGCGCCCCGACAGCTTGAGCGCGAGCAGTCAGCTCGGCGAGGTCATGCATTGCACCGGTTTTGAAGTTTACTTGGGTGAGCAGCAGTATCGAGACAGACGCATCCAAGTGCTCAAGCAAAGCATCGGTCTGAACCACCTCAATCGCGGGGGCCGCTGCCCCAAGCAGGGTATTCATCCCCTCAACCAAGTAAAGATCGCTCGGAAAATTATCAGCCTCACTCAATATCTTCGCCGGACGCGCACTCAGGCCCAGCGCGGCCGCCAAGACCTTGAATAAATTCACAGACACAGAGTCAGTGCAAATGACTTGTCCAGGACCAGCGCCGATCAGGCGCGCTATTTTTTCGCCAACCCGGCTGGGTAAATTGATCCAATCATGATCATTCCAGCTTTTGATTAAGCTTGCGCCCCACTGCCTTTCAATCACCTGCGCCAAAGCCTTGGGCACCGCCTTCGGCAAGGGGCCCAACGAATTACCGTCCAGGTAAACCACGCCCTTCGGCAGCTCAAACGCCTGTCGCAGCGGCGCAAGCGGATCTGCCCGATCAAGCTCACCAGCGGTCCCATCGAACGCGCTCAAAACATCATGGTCCATGACACAACCCCTTAAAGAAACGCATTACCCGTCTGCCCGCAGCGGTTTCCGGATGAACAAAGTCAAAATGCCCTGCTTGGGACAGTTCAATCAGCTCACAGTCTGCCGCCGCGCCAAAGACCAAGCTCTGTTCCGGCGGCACAATGGCATCTAATGGACTGTAAAACATCGTCACCTCAGCGACCATTTGGGTTGGTTGCGGCGAGAGCGAAGCCGGCGTAATGCCTTTCGCAGACGCAAGTAGCTCTGACCCCATTAATTGACAGGCGGCTTGGCCCCGTGCGTAATCCTCAAGATCCGTGATCGGTGCGAGTGCGAGTACCTGCCGCCAGCATTTCGCCGAGTCTTGGACCCTCGTCGCCAGCCCCGATTGACTGCCATTCAGCCAAAGTGCTAGGTGCGCGCCGGCCGAATGTCCTGCCAGGAAACCGCGATCCGGATCGATTAGCGCGCCCCACGTTGTCCAAAACCAATGGGCCGCTGCGCGCACATCAAAAAAAGTGCCCGGCCAACCGCCGCCCACCTCGCCGAGCCGACGATATTCAGGTAACCAAACCAAAAACCCAGAATCGGCTAGGGCCTGACAAAATCCCCGCGCATGCACAAGATCAAACGCCGAGGACCAGCAGCCCCCATGCAGGAACATCATCGCAGGATAGGGCCCGGCGCCCGCCGGCCGCCAGATCTGCCCGAATTGACTCGGTGACTCAGCGCCGTATACCGCCGATTCAGTGTGCCTTGCTGACTGACTGTGGTTTAACAATTCTACAAAATCGATCCGATTCATTGCGTTGACGTGGGCCTGGTCGATGGATTGCGTCGATGTCTATTGACCTGAAATGATCAACTAAGGAATGATGACACTTTCAGGAGCACTTTATGCTAACGGACATTGTCGACAAAGTCGTCTGGGTTACCGGCGCATCCAGCGGCATCGGCGCTGCCGCCGCCATCGCGCTCAGCCAAGCCGGCGCCAAAGTCATTCTTTCCGGCCGGCGCGAAGAAAAACTCCACGCGATTGCGGACAATCTCAAGCATGAGACTTCGGTCGCCCCGCTTGATGTCAGCATCGCTGAGGCTGTCACGCAAGTTGTCGACCAGATCATGACGCAATATGGACGGATCGACATTCTTGTTCATAGCGCCGGACTCAACGTCACCGATCGAGCTTGGCCGAAGCTATCAACCGCGGACTGGCAGAAAGTGATCAATGTTGATCTCAATGGCGCTTTTTATTGCTGCCATAGTGTCTTGCCGATGATGCAAAAGCAGCAGGATGGCCTGATTATCAATATTTCTTCCTGGGCCGGCCGCTATGTCAGCCGGGTCTCGGGGGGCGCCTATTCGGCCGCGAAACATGCTTTAAATGCCATGACCGAGAGCATCAATCAAGAGTATTGCGCCGACGGCATTCGGGCCTGCGCGATCTGCCCGGGCGAGGTTGCAACTGAAATTTTGGATGCGCGACCCGTACCGGTCTCAACTGAGGATCGATCGCGTATGGTGCAAGCTGAGGATCTGGGCGACTTGATTTTGCATGTCTGCAGAACACCGGCCCATGTCTGCTTAAACGAGATCACAATCAGTCCTACTTGGAATCGGGGGTATATCGGACGATGAGTACATTAGCCGTAGGCGTCATGATTTTTCCAACCCATACCACGATCGGTCCACTGCAATTGGCTCAAGCGCTCGAGGCTCGTGGTTTTGAGAGCTTGTTCGTGCCCGAGCATACCCACATTCCAACCTCCAGAAAATCGCCCTGGCCAGGCGGCCCAACCTTACCCCAGGAGTACTACAACACCTTTGATCCCTTCGTCTGGTTATCGATCGCGGCAGCCGCATCGAGCCAACTGAAACTTGGCACTGGCATTTGCTTGCTGCCCCAACGAGATACGCTGGTGACGGCCAAACTCGCCGCCAGCCTTGATCGATTGTCCGATGGCCGCCTTATTTTTGGCGTTGGCGCGGGCTGGAATGAAGAAGAGCTGGTCAATCATGGCGCGCAGTTCAACACGCGATTTCAAAAACTTGAAGAGCAAGTTCAGGCTGTAAAGGGCTTATGGACCCAAGAGGTTTTTGAATACCACGGGGCGCATATTCAATTTGAAGCAGCCTATTCATCACCCAAACCCGCGCAACCCCTTGGCCCACCGATTTTAATAGGCGGTGAAACCGACCATACCTTGCGCCGAATCGCGCGCTTCGCCGATGGCTGGCTGCCAAGAGCCAGGCATGGCTTTGACCCACGCGACAATTTGGCCCGGCTCCATCGCATCTGTACTTCCGTTGGCCGACCCATCGATGAGATCTCAACGTCGGTATTCGGCGCGCCAGCCGATCTTGAAACCCTCAAAGACTATCAAGACGCCGGCATTGATCGCGTCTTGCTACCGCTTGCTTCTAGTGAGCCATCTGAGGTGCTGCGCAGACTCGATCAATATGCCGAGGGCATCCTCAATCGGTTGCATTAATCGAACACGGCTTCAATCAGGCAAGGCCCTTTATGCTGCATTGCGGCCTTAATTTGGTCGTTAAACGCCTCGGCGGTGGTTGCTTGGCTGGCGGCGACGCCCATCCCTTCGGCAAGTTTGACAAAATCTAAGTCGGGATTACTCAAATCCAACATATCCAGCGTCCGCTTGTTCATCGACTGCGCGCCAACCCGAGCAAGCTCAACTTGTAAGATCTGATATTTTCGATTCGCAAAAATCACAACACACACATCGAGATTTTCTCGCGCCATGGTCCAGAGCGCTTGGATGGTATACATCGCCCCGCCATCACCATGCAGACACAGCACCTTTCGATCCGGACAGGCAACCGCCGCACCGATTGAAACCGGCAAACCATACCCAATCGAGCCGCCAGTAAGCGATAACCAATCATGGGGCTCCGCCGCGCGCGTCATTGCCGGCATATAAGCACCCGATGTAGCGCTTTCATCGACAATAATCGCATCAGTTGGCAGATAATGCCCCACTGCGCGGGCCATGCTTTCTAGCGATAAAGTGCCGGAGGCCAAATCCGGTTTTTGTAATTTTATTCGGCGCGGGCTTAGATCCGCCGCCCCGAGTTTTTGCACCAGCCGGGTGAGTGCATCCAACGGATCCTGATCAACCGCCGCCAAGGTATGCAGCATGCACCCTGCCGGGTAAAATTCACTCGGCTTACCGGGATACGCAAAGAAGCCCACCGGTGCTTTGGTTGCAACCATGATCATTTGTTCGGCGTCTTCAAGTTGCACCAACGCTTGCTCCGCGAAATAGCCCAACCGTTCAACCTCACATCGACCCTCACCCCTCGCGAGCTTAGGCGTAAATGTGTCACAGATCAGTTTTGCACCGGTTGCTTGGGCCACTTGATCAACCAGCTCAAGCCCAGCCTCGGTGAGCGCGCCGTGAGACAACATCAAAACTGTTTTTCGGCCATTGCCTAATAAGGCCGCCGCCTGATCGATCGCCGCGTCTTCAGCCAGCGCATTCCCTTGCCGCGGCAGGGCCGCAACCGGCGCAACCGATTCATCCCAAGCGCAGTCTGCAGGAATGATCAGGGTCGCAATCTGACCCGGCTGAACCATTGCCGCCTGAACCGCTTCAGCGGCATCCAGCGGTAGGGATTCCGCGCTGGCAACATTTCGAACCCAATGCGAGACCGGTCCCGAAAGCCCGATCACATCCGAATTCAGCGGCGCATCATACTTCTTGTGGTAAGTCGCGTGGTCCCCAATGAGATTGATCACCGGTGAGCGAGCTTTTTTAGCGTTGTGAAGATTCGCTGACGCATTGGACAAGCCAGGCCCAAGATGGAGCAGGGTTAGCGCCGGTTTCCCAGCCATCCGAGCATAACCATCGGCTGCACCAGAACAAACGCCCTCGAACAGACTCAAAATCGAGCGCATCTTGTCACTTTTCCCAATGGCGGCCACCATATGCATCTCGGAGGTGCCTGGATTTGAAAAACAAACTTCAACACCGCCATTGATCAAGGTTTCCAACATACTTTCTGCGCCATTCATCTTTGATCACTCCTATGATTATTCACGTGTTGTTCTGTTTTACTGCCAGATGTCATTCAGACTCGTTCCTTCGGCTAACAGCCATCGCGCTTGTTAGGCCTCGACGTCAGCCAGGCCATCCGAAGTATCGCCTGCTGAGTCCGCGCCCCGATCATAAACCAAACGACCCGAAAGCCAGGTTTCAAGAACAGCAATATCGCCAATCGAGTCGATCGGACAAGACATTGGGTCTTGCGCTAGGATGACAAAATCGGCCCATTTCCCGGGTTCAAGCGATCCAATCTCATGATCCGAATGACATTGCCAAGCCGCATCAATCGTCATGGCACGGAGTCCGGCCATCACACTCACAGCCTCCCAAGGCGCTAATTGTTGACCCGGCTCTTTCCAAAGACGACGCGTCACCGCATTTTCGATACAGCGCAAGGGCCCCATTTCAGTGACCGGTTCATCAGAGTGTAACGTCCAGCGGATGCCCGCGTCCTCACACGCTTTCGTGCGATCCAACAGAACGGCCTTGGCCTCGCCAAACACCTGATCGCGCATTGCATGACCCCAATAATAAACATGACCTATCAAGAAACTCGGCGACAGCCCCAGCGCTTTGATCCTTTGAATTTGCGCATCATGCAGGATACTGCAGTGCTCGATCCGGCAAGGTGCGTTGAGCGCAAGACCAGAATCAACAACGGCTTCAAAAGCATCGAGCGCACGGTCTATTGCCAGATCACCATTGGCGTGAATCACCAAAGGCCAACCGCGTTCGGTTCGACTGCGCACCATCTCATTTAACACTTCGGGCGTAACATAGGCCAAGCCCGAATCCTCTTTATACAAGTACGGCTCACGCTGGAGCCCTGAAAATCCTTGATTAGACCCATCGGATACAATTTTCCAACCCACCGCACGCACCTGCGCGTCGCCATGTCCGTAACGAATGTCTGAGGCATCCCATTTTTCCGCAAGACCATAACTCAGGGAATAACGAAGCCTCGCCGTCATCCGTCCGGATTTCGCCAAGGCCTCGTAAATATCAATTTCGCTGACGCCGCGCACCATGCCGGTCGCTTGGTCACAAAAGGTGGTAATGCCTTTGCGATTGGCGCGCGCACAGACCTCGAGTGCGGCTTCCGCCAAATCATATTCCCGTTGCGCAAGGTTATGCCTGGCAACACTCCCAATGGCGCGGTTGCCCTTCAGCACACCATTCGGCGCACCAAACGCATCGCGTCCGTAAGGCGATGCAGGATCGTCTGGCGTTGCCTTAGTAATACCTGCCGCCGCCAGCGCCGCTGAGTTACAGTACGCAAAATGCAGCGACGCGTTATAGATAAACACTGGATTAACGGCCGAGACGGCATCCAGCTCATGTAAGGTCAATTGATTTGGACCCTCCTGCAAAGACGGGTCAAATTGACGCCCCATCAACCATTCGCCAGGGGCAAGGGTTGCAGCTAAGGTTTTCAAATGGGCGAGCGCATCTTCAGTTTTTGGAAATCGGTAAGGTCCAACATCTTCTAACCGACCAATCGTTGCAATCGGCAAAAAATGCATGTGTGGCTCGATAAACCCCGGCAAGATCGTCCGGCCTTCGGCATCGATCACCTGTAGCGCGTCACCATACGCTTCAATCAAATCAGCGGCATGGCCACAAGCCAATACTCTCCCGTTGCGGATCGCCAGCGCATCCACAATCCGTTGGGATTGATCCATTGTATAGATCTTTGCGTTCACCCAAAGACCGTCAACTGTTCTCGAAGGTGCCGATCCCCGAGTAGCCCAGTACTCGGGTTGTGTTAGTTGCTCAATGTCGTCAAGCTGATCCGCCAATAAACTGGGCAAAGTGGAACAACAGGCGCAACCGTGACGCTCGTGGATGTCCTGCCTAGGCAGGGTTTCTGCCCAATTTTCAAAGGAGTTACCATCATCAAACATCATCCTGGCACTGTGCCTCTCTTGAATCGCTTACTGTGTCATTGTGCTAAAGTTTACCCATGAGTGCACCCATAACTTTCGACAATTCCTATGCCGATTTACCTGACAGCTTTTATACTCGTCAGGGCCTGCAACCGGTTAACCAGCCAACCCTGCTTAAAGCCAATCTTGATTTGGCAGACCAGTTGGGGATCGATCTCGCTTGGCTGCAGTCCAAGGAGGCAACTCAAGTTTTCGCGGGTAATGCACTACTGCCCGGCGCAGACCCGCTCGCGACGGTTTATGCCGGCTTTCAATTTGGCACTTGGAACCCTCAATTGGGCGACGGTCGGGCACTTTTGCTGGGTGAGATTTTGACCACCACCGGGCAGCGCTTTGATTTGCAACTGAAAGGATCAGGCCCCACGCAGTACTCTCGAGGCGGTGATGGCCGCTCACCGTTAGGTCCAGTACTTCGCGAGTACTTGGTTTCTGAGGCAATGCATGCCCTGGGCGTGCCCACAACCCGGGCGCTCGCGGCGGTCTCGACCGGCGAGCCAGTCTACCGTGAGCAACCTGAACCGGGCGGCGTGCTCACTCGCATCGCAAGCAGCCATATCCGCTTTGGCTCCTTTCAATACTTTTCAGGCCAACAGGACCTGCCGAGTTTAAGACGCTTAGCGGACTACACGATCGATCGTCACTATCCAGAACTCGGTGCCTCCGAGCAGCCTTATCAAGGCCTATTAAGTCAAGTCATTGAACAGGTCGCCCAGCTCATCGCGAAATGGCAGTGTCTTGGATTCATACACGGGGTGATGAATACCGACAATATGCTCATCACGGGTGAGACCATCGACTACGGCCCTTGTGCGTTTATGGATACCTTTAAACAAGCGACGGTTTACAGCGCCATTGACCAGCAAGGGCGTTACGCTTATCAAAATCAGCCCGCCATCGCACACTGGAATTTAATGACTCTGGCGCAAGCCTTACTGCCTTTACTGCATGACAACGAGGACATCGCGATTGAACAGGCCAAAGCAGCGCTGCAAACCTTTCCAGACCGATTTGATGAGCACTACCATGCCGAGAGTGCGGTCAAACTGGGTTTAACGCCCTCAAAAGTTTCGCGCGCGCTTTTTTCAGAGTTCCTGGCCTTGCTTGAAACCCACGAACTCGACTTTACCAATAGCTTTTCTGGACTTGCAGGTCGGCTCAATAGCAACACCCCTTTACTGGCAACGGATGATTGGCTGCAATGGATGGCGAATTGGCAAGCTGCCTTGCACGAAAACCAAGACAAGGCGGCTGCGCGACACCGTATGGAACGAGCAAATCCCTATGTCATCCCACGCAATCACCTCGTCGAACACGCGATACAGCAAGCCTACCGCGAGGCGCACTTCGACCAGTTTGATGCCCTGCTGCAGGCTGTGACCAATCCTTTCGATCCAGGACACGCCGATTCGCGATTCGCGCAAGCACCGGCAAGAGATGAAATTGTCAAAAGAACCTTCTGTGGCACCTGACCGACGCCCTAACCGAGTCGGCGCGCAAGACGCCCAGGCGCGCATCGGCATCGATCTCGGCGGCACCAAAATCGAAATCATTTGCCTAGAACCCAGCGGTCAGCTTTCTTACCAAAAGCGATTTTCGACCCCTCGGGCGAGTTATCCTGACCTGCTTCAGGCGCTGGATCACGCCATCCAATTAGCGGACCCGGAACCGGATCCTCGCCTCATGAAACCGATCGGAATTGGAACCCCTGGCGCTGTCTCAAACAAGACAGGCCTCATGAAAAACTGCAATACCACAGAACTCAATCATCAAAATCTGGCCGCTGATTTAAGCCAACTTACGTCTAGAGACGTTAAAATCGCCAACGATGCAGACTGTTTCACCTTGTCTGAAGCTTTGGACGGCGCGGGTCGAGGTCATAACTGCGTATTTGGGGTCATTTTAGGCACGGGTGTGGGCGGTGGCATCGCAATCAATCAAACCCTCTTAGCCGGGCCTAACGCGATTGCGGGCGAATGGGGACACAATGCACTTGCCTTGGATCGCTTGCGATCCGATTATGATTTTCCCTGGCCTCGAGGACGATCGTGTTATTGCGGCCAGATCGACTGCATTGAAACTTGGTTGTCCGGGGACGGCGTGACGAAGAGCTATGAGGCCTTAACCGGTGAGCGACGGTCGGCGGCAGAAATCTTTGACAATCCGAATCGGTCCGAGGCGACTCAAAAGACCTTCGATCAATACAGCCAGCTGTGTGCGCTCGCCTTGTCTACCGTCATCAACTTGATCGACCCGGACATTATTGTTCTGGGCGGCGGTCTATCGAAAACACCGGGGCTATGTCAGGCGATCGAAAACCAGTGGGCGCACTATGTTTTTTCAGATCAGGTCGCAACCCGCATTGCCTGCGCCCAGCATGGTGACGCCAGCGGCGTTCGAGGTGCCGCGCGGCTTTGGCCGGCAGGATTCAAGGGCTCCTGAGAGACGTTGGTTTGTCAGGCCAGCGCTAAGATCGGCACCGAGGTTTGATCCGAGTCGGTATGCCGCAGGAGCAATTGCAGGATTTCCCCTGATTGCTCGAGCAGATGTTGTGGCTCACCGTCGGACTCGAAATTAAACCGCATGACCGGTTCGGTTGTAGACGGATTGAGGCTGAAACGAACACCCGACGCCAGTCGATACGCGCGATGGGTTTCCGCGCCAAAGGTGTCTTTGCCACCTTCGACTTCAAGACAACCCTTACCTTTCAAGAGCGCTTGGTCCAAGTCGGCAATCATCGCCTCGGGGTGATCGACCTGCAAACTCACCTCAGGCAATACCGCCACTTCCTGGCGGTAGGTTTTGGCGAGTTGAGATAGTGCTTGACCCGAATTCTCAATAATTTGGAGCATGGTAATCCAAGCCAGCATGCCCGAGTCGATACCACCTAAACTGCCGAAATAATGATGCGCCGAAGACTCTCCGCCATAGACCGCGCCCGTTTGATGCATTGCTGCCCGCATGTGCGATGAGCCTGTCGCAACGCGAACCCCGCGACTTCGGTGCCGGGTTACTGATTTTTGAATGCTCAGCACCAGCTTTGGGTCGTAAACCACGCCAGCAGCACCGGCGTTCTCCAAAAAATGGTCTGCCATCATTGCCATGACATAGGCATTGGGCACAAGCGCCCCCGTCTCATCAAAAAACACACATCGATCCGCATCACCATCCCAAGCAGCCCCGACATCTGCTCGGCTTGATCTGACAAACGCTGACATTTCGGCGGCGTGTGCGGGATTAAGCGGATCGGGTCCAGCCAGAGGCAGTCCGGTCGCATCATCGCTGACCCAGCGCACGTCTAATGCTAATTGCTCGGCAAGTGGCTTTGCGACCCAACTCGCAGCGCCATTTAAACCATTGAGCGCAATCGGGCCTTGGGTCCAAATTGCGTCTAAAGGCGACACAATCTGAGTCACGAACTCATCAATCAATGACAGCGCTTTAGGTGTTTTCAAACCCGCGGGGGCAGCCGCTGTGAAGCTTTCCGATAAGGCTGCTCTGAGTCGAACGAGTAATTGGGCGATGGGTTCTTGGTCACCTGGGGCTTTAAAGACTTTGAAGCCATTGTCAGGTTCTGGGTTATGGCTTGCAGTCACCATAACGCCTAAATGAATTCGTTCGATCCCAACGCTGAAGGCCACAATTTCCGTTGGGCAAATCCCGAGGTCAAAGGTTTCACAACCCGAGGTCAAAAACCCGTCCATCAGCGCCTTGGCTAACGCGCCACTGGCGTTCCGGGTATCTCGGCCAACGCCCACTTTTGCGTGAGAATACCAGCGACCTAATAGACGTCCGACCGCGAAGGCCACTTCGACATCAATCTGTTCCGGCACCCGGCCCCGGATATCGCAGGCTCTAAAAATGGCAGGATCGAGTTTTTCGAGCCCCTGGCCTTGAATTACCTTTGGTCGCACCGCTGTCACCTTAAGCAGGGTCAAGTTGAGAATCTTACCTGAAAATACCAACTTTCAGTATGTCGGCCTTACGCGCTTGTTCCTGCATCATTGTCTTCAATAAATCTCAAAATCCATTCGGCGACCCGGGCTTGGTCTGGTACCTGTGCCATCGACGAAATCGCAACTTCATATTTCGCCTCGCCCACAAGTTCACGACGAATCTGCAGCAGGGCGCGCGCATAGGCCGTGTCGAATTCCGGATGGCCTTGAAAGGTCAAAATATGCTGATCGATTAACATCCCTGCAATCGGACAAAATTCGCTTTGCGCCAAGACCCTCGCAGACCCGGGCAATTTCGACACTTGGTCTTGATGGCTTGAGAGTAGCGAAAATTGCGTCCCGGCCGGTGCATCTGCATTTAAATCCAACAACAATCGGGTGTCGTGTCGACCAACTCCCCAGCCACGATCGCTTTTTTCGGTTTTGCCCCCAAGGACCTGTGCAACAAGCTGGTGTCCAAAACAAATTCCGACGAGCTTCTTCCTGGCTTGATGCAGGGTTTGAACAAAGGCCCCCAACTGCTGAATCCAAGGCTCATCTTCATAAACACTGCGCTTGCTGCCCGTAATCAGATAACCATCACAAACATCAATTTCCGGCGGATACTCGAGGTGCTCAACATCGTAAACCTTAACCTCACAAGGATGCGCGTCCGTGCTAAGAATACGGGTAAACATATCGGAGTAATCGCCATGCGTGCGCTGCAAGTCATCGAGCACACTATCGGCCTTTAAAATCCCAACAACCGTCACACCGGCCTCCTGATCATGTTTTCATGCACGCTTAAATAATTTCGAAATATCGAGCCAGCTGCCAGTCATTGACGTGTCGCTCATACTCCCTGACTTCCCAATCTCGACTCGCTGCAAAATGGGCTTGGAAGGCGGCGCCAAAGATTTTTGCAGCGGCAGATGACGATGCGAATTTTCGAGTCGCATCCAATAAATTGCTCGAAAACTGTTGAGATTCTGGCAGCGCATCTTGCGCTTCATAGGCGTTACCCGACACGGGATCATCGAGCACCAGCGCTGACTCGATACCAAGCAGTCCAGCCCCCAGCGTCGCAGCGGCGGTCAAATACGGATTTGCATCAGCAGACCCTACCCGAAATTCCATTCGCTGCGACTTGGCTGATCCTCCAATGACTCGCAACGCGCAGGTTCTGTTTTCCACCCCCCACGTTGAGGCGGTCGGCGCCCAGGCACCCTTTACTAAACGGCTATAACTATTGATGGTCGGTGCAACAACCGCAAGCAATTCTGGCAAGGCGCGTTGCACGCCAGCAACATAGTGCTTCATAACCGCACTCATCATTAGGGGATCAGTCGCATCATAAAAAGCACCAGCCCCGGTCTCTTTTGTCACCAGGGACTGATGCAGGTGCCCACTTTGACCAGGATAATCCATCGACCATTTCGCCATGAAGGTCGCAATCATGCCGCGTTTTTGGAAGAAGGCCTTTACCAAAGTCTTAAACAGCGCGGCTTTATCCGCAGCCTTGAGGCAATCATCAACAGCAATAGCAGCCTCCCAAACACCCGGGCCAGTTTCGCAATGGACGCCTTCTAACGGTATTTCGTGATCTTCACAATAATCCATGAACTCATTAAATAGGTCTGAGAGCGCAAAGGTTCTGAGCGCCGAATACCCAAAATTACCAGGCGTCAGAGGCATCAAGTTTCGATAGCCCTTATCCGCAGCAGATTGGGCCGTTTCTTTAAAAACAAAAAATTCGTACTCGAACGCCATTTTCGACTGAAAGCCCAAGGCATCGGCCTTTGCAATCACGTTTTGCAGGCGACTGCGCGGACAGATGGGATGCAGTTGATCATCATCCGAGACGAATTCCGCAAGAAACAACGGAATGCCGCCTTCCTCCTTGAGTCGACGCTCGGTATTTAAATCGATCCGATACAGCGCATCCGGAAAAGCGGTATGCCAACCCGTGAACGCCGCATTGTCATAGAGCTGGTCATTAACATCCCAGCCCAGCACGCAATCACAGAAGCCAGAGACCCCCTCGGCAACGCCTGAAAACTTATCCAAACTCATGTATTTGCCCCGCATAACGCCGTCGATATCGGTGAAAACGAGTTTAACCCGGCGGATCCCTTCAGCGCGGTACGTGTCTACCAGCATTGTGCCTTGACTCATATTAAGCGGCCTTTTTTGGAATTCGAATGGCACGAACCATAGTAACAACGCTCTCGGGTGGCGGCGGCGTCACTCGCATCACAACGAGCGCGACGGCAAAATTGAGCAGCATCCCTAAGGTACCAATGCCCTCTGGTGAGATCCCGAACCACCAATGTTCCGCATGATTTAATTCAGGCGCCATAAACTTAAAATAGACAATGTAGGCCGTGGTGAAGACCAGCCCGCTCAGCATCCCAGAGATTGCCGCCTCTTTATTCATGCGCGTCGAGAAGATGCCCAACAAAATCACCGGAAAGAAGCTCGCCGCCGCTAGACCAAACGCGAACGCAACCACCTCAGCCACAAACCCAGGCGGATAGATTCCAAACAAACCGGCGATTAAAATGGCCACCGCAGCCGAAACCCTAGCCCATCGCAACTCTTGGGCTTCGCTCAAATTCCTCGCCAAGGTGTTTTTAAGCAAATCATGCGAGATCGCAGAGGAAATGACGAGCAAAAGGCCCGCTGCGGTTGACAGCGCAGCCGCCAATCCCCCGGCCGCAACCAATGCTACAACCCAATTTGGTAACTGCGCAATTTCAGGATGCGCCAGTACGATAATGTCTCTATCGATGTAAAGCTCATTGGCGCTAGCGCCGACTTCGTTCGAAACAAGTCGCTCACCCGATGCGCCGCGCTCGCCGGAGAAAATCGGTTTCACAGGCTCAAGCGCCGCGCCGCCGCGATATTGCAATTTCCCGTCCTCATTTTTATCCACCCAAGCTAAAAGACCAGAATCCTCCCACTTGCTAAACCACTCTGGCAGCGCTTGGTACTCTGTTTCGTTCAATGCATCGATGATGTTGAGCCGAGCAAAAGCGGCGACAGCTGGGGCGGTTGTGTACAGTAAGGCGATAAAGATCAGCGCATAACCTGCGGAAATTCGGGCATCTCGAACACTGGGCACGGTGAAAAACCGCACAATAACATGAGGCAAGCCAGCCGTGCCGGCCATGAGTGCAGCCGTTATAAAAAACATATCCACCGTCGACTTTTTGCCTTCCGTAAATGCTGCCATTCCCAACTCTTGCGTTAAACCATCGAGTTTTTCGAGCAGGAAGACCCCAGAGCCATCATTCAAGGTCGATCCGAAACCCAGCATGGGCAGCGGGACGTTCGTTAACATCAGCGAGATGTAGATCGCCGGCACCAAGTAGGCAAAAATTAACACGCAGTATTGCGCAACCTGGGTATAGGTGATGCCTTTCATGCCGCCCAGTACCGCATAGAAAAACACAATTGCCATCCCAATCCCGACGCCCAGGTCGATATCAACCTCAAGGAACCGCGAAAACACGATTCCAACACCGCGCATCTGACCCGCGATATAGGTAAACGAGATAAACACCACACAGAGCACCGCGACCAGACGGGCAGTTTGAGAATAATAGCGATCGCCAACGAAATCGGGGACCGTAAATTTTGCGAATTTTCGGAGATAGGGTGCCAAACATAATGCTAGCAATACGTATCCGCCCGTCCAACCCATCAGATAACGGGCGCCATCAGCCCCTTCAAAGGCAATAATTCCAGCCATCGATAAATACGATGCCGCCGACATCCAATCCGCCGCGGTTGCGGCGCCATTAGCAAGCGGATGGACATGACCACCTGCTACATAAAAGTCCTTCGTTGAACCAGATCGACTCCAAATGGCGATCGCGATATACAGACCAAAAGTGAGCCCAACAAAAATATACGTTAGAACTTGGGCTGACATTACCGATCCTCATCCACATTAAACCGCCGATCGAGCGCATTCATCTGAGCGACATAAACGAAAATGAGCACCACAAACGCGTAAATCGAACCCTGCTGCGAGAACCAAAATCCCAGTTTCCAGCCGAAGAAACTGTAGGCATTGAGGGCATCAACCCAAAGAATGCCGCACCCAAACGAGACGAAAAACCAAACCGACAGAAGGCTTAATAACGTGCGCACATTTGCTCGCCAATAGGCTCTATGTCCGATTTCATCCGAGGCGCTCGGCGACCCGTTTTTTGCCGGCTCGCCGCTGCCTTGGATGCTTGCTTGATGATCTTCTTGGCTCATTCGTCTTCTCTTTGGTTATTGCTCGATCGACTTTGCCGCAACAGGGCACCTGCTTCATTAAAACGTTGTTGATAAATTTCCTGATTCTGAGCGCGACGTAACACCTTATCTTGCTCGCGTTCGGTTTACGCCATTCACTTCAAGCTGATCTTAGACAAGCTCCACACCCCTTGATTGTTACTCAAACCAGCGAATTGCGCCAATTTTTGTGATGCGCCTCGCGCCGTCGCGTCAAAGGCGCCTCATCGCCTCAGCAACGCCGGATTCCGCCAATGATTCGGCTGCGATGCAAACCGGCATCGCCAGATCACGAATCATCCAATGATGCGGTTTATCGTCCAAGGCTTGCTGCATAACGATCGCCAATCCGTGCGTCCAATGGCTCGGCGCGGGTGCCGTTAATTGATTACCATCACAGCGGCGCCAGCTTTTCGCTCACACCTTACGCCGAGCAGGAGGTTAGGATGACCGATCAGCTTTCGGGTACATCAGTTAATAATGACCTCGTCGTCATCATCATCGGATTCAAGCAACCCAATCGAGCTGAGAGGCCGATCTTCGACAAGATGCTTAGGCATCGCTTTGCTGGCCTTGGCGCCTAAGCTGCGCATTGCTTCGGCCCGCTTAATCAAATTACCCCGACCACTTGAAAGCTTTTTATGCGCATCATCAAACGCATTCTGGGTTGATGCCAACCGCGTCCCGACAAGCTCAAGGTCGGTAACAAAGCTCACCAGTTTGTCGAAAAGCCCGCCAGCCTTGTCGGCAATTTCCTGAGCGTTACTACTTTGATGTTCATAACGCCAAATATTTTGAATGGTCCGCAGTGTCGCCAGCAACGTCGATGGCGTCACAATGACAATGTTACGATCAAACGCATCGCCAAACAGTGCGTCGTCCTGCTGCATCGCAACCGAGAAAGCCGCTTCAATGGGGACGAACATCAACACGAAATCCAACGTTTGGATTCCCGCCAAATTTTGATAATCCTTTGCACCCAACTGCTTCACGTGGTTACGCAACGATTGCACATGTGCATCTAGATGCGCTTGTTGCTCGGCGTCGACCGCCGAACAAAACCGCTCATACGCTGTCAGGGATACTTTTGAGTCAATAATGATATCCTTGCCTTCCGGCAAATGAACCACCACATCGGGTTGATAGCGTCGACCTTCCTCGCTCTTCAAAGTTAACTGAACGTCGTACTCACGGCCTTTTACCAGCCCAGATTTTTCGAGCACCCGCTCTAAAATAATTTCGCCCCAAGTGCCTTGGGTTTTACTTTCGCCTTTCAGGGCATTAGTCAGGTTCACCGCTTCTAAGCTAAGACGGGAATTGAGATCCCGTAAATGCTTTAACTCATGGCGCAACGAAAACCGCTCTTTGCTTTCTTCGCTGTAAGCTGTTTCAACTCGGGTTTGAAAATCTTTCAACCGCTCGCCGAGTGGTTTTAACAAATGGGTGAGCTGCTCTTCGCTTTGATGCTTAAAGCTCTGCTGCTTTGACTCGAAAATTTCGCTGGCGAGCGATTTGAACGTTTCCGATAATTTCTCTTTGGTTTGATCCAGCAAAACCAATTTATCCTGATGGTGCGCGGTTTGTTGCGCCATCGCAGTAGAAACCTGCGCCAGCTGCTCACGGAGTTCAATTTTTTCTTGATTGAGTACCGTCACGGCGAGATCGGCAGCCTGCAGTCTCTGACGCAATTCCACCTCAAGTTCGCCCTTAGCGACTAAACTGGTTTCAAGTTGGGTTATTTCGTTTCGGGCTACTTGATCCCGACTGGTGCTGGCCGAAAGGGCAGCCTGAAGATCCGCGATCTCAGCCTTGCTCGCCGCGTCGCGACGGTCTCCCCGACGAATCCAAAGTATCTGGCCAATCATTAGACAGCCGATCACCAAACTTAAGAGTATTTCGCTTAATGCCATCTCGACTCCCCGGCGGATTCAGGGCAAAACCCCAGAGTAATGCCGAGCAGGCTCAAGTTTTTACCGTCTCGGTCATTACCCTTTGATAGCCTATACCAAGCCAGCTGTAACAGCCAGAATCCCCGACCCTGCACCGAGCACCCGGTTAATGCATCAGCGTAAACATTTTACGGCGATAGGTAGAAGCCATCGGATCGCCCTTCCCGAGCAACTCAAAAACCCGAATCATCGTCTGCCGAGCCTTATCTTCAGACCAAGATTTGTCGCGCTGCAACATATCTAACAGCACCTGCAAACCTGCTTCGATTTGATCAGCAACTACCAGCGCACAGGCGAAGTGATACAAATGGGATTGGTCGTCGGGATGCGATCTAGCCAAAGCTTCAAGCGCTTCGATGGGGCCAAGCTCACTGACCTCTTGAACAAAATGCAGACGACTTTTAGCTTTTTCGATACCCTCAGCATCGGCTGGTAAGCTCGCAAGCATCGCCTCCGCCTCTTGTATTTGATTCGTTTGAATCATCAAGTCACACAGTTCAGTCTTCAGCGAGACGTTTAGCGGCTCTTGGACCATCATGTCTCGCAGCATCGCCATCGCGCTCTCGCGATCACCAACGCTCAAATACTGCGCAATTTGCGCCCTGATCTGATCCCCTTCACTCATCGTCAGCTGATCGAACAACGCGCTCAGGGCTGCTTGCGTCTGTGGACCTTCCAGGTTATCCAGCAACTGCCCGCCTTTCACGACTTTAAGGGTTGGCAGGCCTCGAACGCCCAACTGCTGCACCAACTGTTGATTGGCTTGTACGTTCACGCGCGCCCAAAACAATTTGCCTTGATAGCTGGGAATTAACGCGCCCAAGAGCTTTGAGAGTTCATCCGATGGCGCTGCGCCCTCGGCATAAAACTCCATAATCACCGGAACTTGTTGCGACTTTTCAACAACATCGGCTTGGAAATTCTGGGCCGTAATCTCAGTTACGAAGTCGCCTGGGCTCATCTCGTTGGCGGGCATGATATTTTCCTTAAATCGGGGCTAGCGCGTCGCGTTACAGGGCCGAACCATACTGTGCGCATTCTTTTGTGCAAACCTCATTTCTGCAAACCTCATTTCTACAAACCTCATTTCTGCAAACATCCCTTCCGCAAACATCACTTCGCAAACATCCCTTCTGCAACCATCAATGTGCGGGCAGCTTCCTATTTGGTTTGCGACGAGCAGATTATAAGACGAGTCGGATTTTGGCGCTAGCAAAGACGAAGCAAGATGCAAACGCCGCGCCTGCTTTAAGGAAACAGCAGACGCAAATCATTCGGGGTTTCAAGAAGAGCGCTTCAAAGCGCGTCGCTCGAGGCAACATTAAAACCCTGCCAGATCCGGGTTCATCCTCGCCCAGCGCTGTGCAACCTTGGGAAATAGAAGTTCAATTGGCTTCTCAGGTTGAGACTCGGCTGATCTACCCAAAGCCAACTGCAGACATGGATCACCAGAACTTCAGCACTAACCCAAAAGCCTAAGACCATCTCGCCTTAAAGCAACGGCCAAGATACGACTAGAACTGAGCGGGTTCGTACGACCCCGGTACAGGATTTTTCGACCTTTACTAATTAACCAGGTATCTGACGACTTGATGTGCTTAATTCTCATGGCAATCTTCCTTTATGAATTGATTGCTTATGAATTGATTCGCTTATGAAGTGCTTCGCTTATGAAGTGATTCGCTTACGACGTAATTCGCTCGGTTTGTTATTAATTTTGTTGTGACTTTTCTGGCTGTTATTGCTGCGCTTGTTTTGTTTACTGCACTTGTTTTGCTGCTGCACTTGTTTTCTGTTGCGCTTGCTCTTTTTGGCATCCTTGCGGCTCCTGCCGCCTTTTCAATTTTTTTGTTACCCGCCCCGCCTAGTTTTCACCGTAATGGTCGGGGGTTAACCCGCTTTCAAGCCGCGCCCCGCGTTGCTTCGCACTTTGTTTCACCCGCACTCCAATTTGTGTCTTACGGCTTATCGTCTTTTCAGCGGGCTTGTCGCGCGCCATTGAGCATGGTTGCCATGATTACAAACTGTCTGAGCCGATTACCCGATTAACGTTTTTGTCAGCGGACACCCATTTAACCAAAATATACTGGTTATGTATACAGTATGTATAAAAAAACAGTTATCGGCGAGCGAACCCTAAAAAGGCCCTCAAAAACAGGCCGAGAAGAACCGAGGGAAGGTCAGTTTATCGGAACCAAAAGATCCAATGAGACCTATGGGATCAACGCGATCCGATGAGGCGAACGCTTAAGGCTGGGATTCAAGAGCTGATCCAATCCGGTGAACAGCAGAACGAACCGCGCTTGATGACCCTTGCGGTGTTGAGTGCATTAAGACCCGCGAACCCATTGGCTTTGCCTGTTGCAAAAAGGCCGCCGTGAAGTCGATCAACCTGAAAATGGCGGGTCTATCTCTGAATGAAGCGTTTGCCACTGCGTCCAAGCATTTGGTCGACTGGGTATCTCGATGCTCAATGGACCGGTTTTCGCTTGCAGTTGCGCAGCAGGTTTGGTGAACCGGCGACCTCTGCGCCGAATCCACGAACCCCTTGCGGTGCGGCGCTTTGATCGCGCCTTTAATAACCTTAATGTGAACGCTGAATGTGACGAAGCCCGACAACCCGCCTGTGCCCCGCGCGCACAACTTAGGTTACAACGTGCCTAAGGGGTTAAATCAATCCAACCAAACCCCTCAGCTTGACTTGCCAAGGTCAACAACCCTTCCCAACCACAGAGCATTCGGGTCAGTGCGGCTTTCGCCAGCGCTGGCTGATTGTTTTTTTCACTAACATGCGAGATCACTAAGTTCTGTAACCGAGACAGATTCAGCGACCCAACAAGTTCTGCGGCTTGGTCATTGGATAAGTGGCCAAAATTACCGCCCACCCTGCGCTTTAAAGCGGCCGGGTAGGGCCCAGACGCCAACATCTCTTTATCATAATTGCATTCCAGCATCAGCAAGTCACAATCGTGATAACGGTCTCGAACGTGTTCCGAGATGTGCCCCAAATCCGTTAAGACACCCACCCGGCAGCTGCCTTCATTGAAAATAAACTGACAAGGCTCTCGAGCATCGTGGGGCACGACGACAGGCTCAACCTGGATCGAGCCAATTGAAAACGATTGTTCATAATGAATTGGTTTTAATGCTGGGAGCGGACCAGTTCGCTTGGCATCATAGGTACTCGGGGTCATGTAAGCCGGAATGTGAAATTTTCGTGAGAAGGCCGCGACCCCATTGATGTGATCGGCATGCTCATGAGTCACCAACACAGCGTCAATATCCAAAGGCGATAAATCGAGCCGGGCTAAACGGCGAAGGGTTTCTTTTAAGCCAAACCCAAGGTCTAGTAACAGCCTGCCCTCGCGCCCCTCAATAACGGTGCTATTGCCCTTGCTGCCACTGCCTAAAGATGCAACCCGCATGAATTAAGTCGAGTACTCTTTGATAACCTTTAGTAATCGCTCAGCAGCCAATCCATCTGCAAAGCCGTCGCCTTGATAAACTGTGACCAGTACTTCGCCTTCGACATCTTCCAAACGGACCTCATAGACGTCTGTTGCCGCTTGAGCCTTATCACCACCGCTGAATAGCTTTCGAAAAAAGGACGGCTTCGAGAGATGGCTTGGCGTGTAATAGACGAAATAGGTCTTAGTACTACGATTAATATCATTTACCGGAATATTCGCATTTTCTAACGCATCGCCAACCGTCGCCCATGCCCGATTGAAATCAAGTTTATAACGCAGCTCCGGTTTAATTCGATCGGGGATTAGACGCGTGCGACCTTCCGTCAAACCGGACGCCATCATACTCATCGTACCCTGACTGATATTTTCACCCAGATAATAGGCCATGGCTTTTAAGACTTCGCGTTCCAATGCCAAGTCAGCACTGCGTCCTTCCCAAACCATATTATCCAATCGGTAAGGCGCATCCGCAGGCACTTCACGCTGCTCAATATACAGTTCGGTACTACCACTTCGAACGCCTGGCTCGAGCCTTAACTTAAACTGATACAGGTTGATATCCCGAGTGTTTCGAAAGACATTGCCTTGCCGAATACTTTCAAAGACCGCCTCTGCTTCGCCCTGCCTTGCTGTCAGCCATTTACTGGTCAATATACCCGATGCTGGATCGGCGGCCGAGACTTCTAAGTTATTGGCTTCCCAGAACTGTACGACTTTCGGCCAAACCACCGACGGGGGGATATCTAAGAAAACCCATTGCGCGTCATCAAGCTTCTTAATGACAATTTGGTCAACACCATAGCGGGTGCTGAGCGGTTCCGGCCGCCTGAGCTCGTAACGGGTGCCAACCAATCCACGCGGATCCTCGATTTCTGGAATGGGCATCATTTCCACATACGCCGGCGTCTCAAGTCCTTCAGGCATCTGCGTCAGTTTGGAGCTGCCCGTTTCCAGTCGCCCGATCATCTCTTCGTTGCCAAACCAGCCGCAGCCAGTCGCCCCAAAAATCAATGCGCCTAAAAACCAGTTTCTCATGATGGATTGATCCCCGCTGTCATCATCGCCTGTTTAACCTGCTCGTGATGGTGCTTTGAAAGTGGCGTTAATGGTAGTCGAATCCCTTTTGAAATGCGCCCCATTTCTGCGAGCGCCCACTTCACAGGGATCGGGTTCGATTCGACAAAAAGACTCTGATGCAGCGCCATTAAGGGCTCATTTAAGGCCTCGGCATGGGCTCGATCACCCGCAGTCGCAGCGGCGGCCATCGCAGCCATTTGCGCGGGCACAAGGTTTGCAGTCACACTAATGGTGCCCTGGCCGCCCTGCAGCATCAATTCACAAGCCGTCTCATCATCACCCGAAAAAATCAGGAAATCATCACCGCACAAAGCGCGAATGGATGCTGCACGGTCAATCAACCCCGTCGCCTCTTTAATACCAAGCACCTGCGGAATGTCCGCAAGTCGTTTGACGGTTTCAGGCAATAAGTCACAAGCGGTTCTGCCCGGTACGTTATACAGGATCTGCGGCAAATCGACCGCGGCAGCGATGGCTTTGTGATGCAAAAACAATCCCTCTTGGGTCGGCTTATTGTAATACGGTGTTACCAGTAGGCAGGCATCTGCACCGGCATCTTTCGCGAAGGCTGTGAAGTCAATTGCTTCGCGGGTCGAATTGGCTCCGGTTCCGGCCACGACGGGTACGCGCCCATTGGCAGCAGTGACCACCGCGCGAATGATTTCGCAGTGCTCATGCGGCGTCACAGTTGGCGATTCACCCGTGGTACCAACCGGGACGATGGCCTGCGTACCACTTTGAATGTGCCAATTCACCAATGCTTCGAGCCGATCCCAATCGACAGATTCATCGGATTGCATCGGCGTAACCAGGGCGACAATGCTGCCTCGGATCATAAAGCATGATTCCATGAAAAAAAGGGGGTCATAATAGCCATGCTGGTATGCAGGTACAACTGCCGAGGGGTCAAAACTAAACTTGTCGCCTAGGCCAAGCACTCAAAAGCGCTTTGATCAAAATCGCTAAGGGGATCGCAAAAAACACCCCGGCCAATCCAAACCAAGCGCCAAAAATCAAAACCGCCAAAATAATCGCAAGCGGGTGCAAATTGTTGGCCTCTGAAAACAGTATCGGCACCAAGACCAACCCATCTAAGGCCTGGATAACAAGATAACCGACCATTAGATAGAAAAAATCGCTCGAGAGCCCAAATTGCATTAAGGCGACAATGGTCACCGGTACGGTCACTGCGGCAATGCCAAGATAGGGAATAATGACGGACAACCCGACTAAAAACCCCAGCAATGCAGCATAGTTAAGGTCGAAAACTGCGAACAAGCCGTAGGTCACCAATCCCGCAATAATCAGCTCCAGAAACTTCCCGCGAACATAGTTCTCCATTTGTCCACTCAACTCACTCCCGATTTGATTCATCAAAGGCCGCTCCTCGGGTAAAAAATCTAAAAAATACGACAGCAGTTGATCTTTATCCTTAAGTAAAAAGAAAACCAAAATCGGAACGAGCAAGGTATAGCCCAAAACCGTAATGAGCACTGGCAACTGGGAGATCGAAACGGTCAACAGCCATTGTCCGAGCGCCGTTGCTTCATCGCTTAGCAAATTCACCCAAACGCTGATCTGGCGTTCGGAAATCACCAAAGGGAAATGTGTTTGCAGCGAGACCAGCGTTGCTGACAACCGATCACTGAGCTCTGGTAAGTCTCGGTAGAGGCTTCCAAGCTGACGCCAAAACCGAGGTAACAAAAACAATAAGAAGCCAACAAAGCCCCCGAGAAACAACAAATACGTGATGGTTACCGAGAACGAACGGGGGACCCTTAAACGTTGCAACTGATTGATCACCCCTTGCATGACGTAGGCCAAGACAATCCCCGTCAGAATTGGCACCAAAACAGAGCCCAGCATTACGAACAGCAGGATCACACTCAGCATGATTGCAAGCAGGATCAGCGCTTCTTCGTCTGAGAAGTACCGACCCACCCATTTTTTAAGAATTGCTTTCACGCCGCGCGATCACTTTTTTTCAACCAATGTTTGTAAACACCGGCTTCGTCGGTTTGGTTTATCAACACATGGCCACTTTGGGTTGCAAACACTTGAAAATCCCGAACAGAACCCGCGTCAGTTGACTCAACCAAAAGCACTTGGCCTGCAACCAGCTTATTGAGCATCTGTTTCGCTTTTAATAGCGGCATCGGGCAATTTAATCCTTTTGTATCTAACTGCACGGGGTCATTGCACTGTATATCCACAACGGCATCCTTTGGGTCCTTATTCAAAAAGTATATCAGGCCAAAGCCAATGATACAGGTTGAACTCAAGGGCTCACCCCTGCGAACATAGCGTTATGACATCGCGCCACTTCATGAACTTCGTCTTGCGTACCGGCTGCGCCGGGCTTGTGCTGTTGGCGATTACGACTCAATCAGCGAACAACGACTTAAATCTACCTGAACTCGGCGGGAGCAGTCCGGCAACCACCTCGCTTGCCTTTGAACATGATCTTGGCCAACGCTTTTTAAGAGCCGTTCGAGCGCAAACGCCGAGCTATCAGGACCCCCTGGTCATCGACTATTTAGAACACCTCATATTCGCATTATCGGAACATAGTGACCTTGAAGATCGCCGCCTGTATATCACGCTGATTGAGAACGCATCGATCAATGCGTTTGCTGCGCCCGGCGGCGTGCTGGGAATCAATCATGGTTTATTTCTCCACGCGGAGACCCAGCATGAATTCTCTGCCATTCTGGCGCATGAGCTTGCGCACCTTAGCCAACGTCATTTTGCAAGAGGTGTCGAGGCCAGTAAAAAGGCCGGTGTTATTTCAATAGCAGGCCTACTCGCCGGCGTGATACTTGCTGCCACAGCAGGGTCAGAGGCTGGCATGGCGGCGCTCACGACCAGTCGCGGCATCGCGAGTACGCAGCAACTGAGCTATAGCAGAACGCGAGAATCTGAAGCAGATCGAATTGGGATCAGCACAATGACCCGGGCCAACCTTGACCCCAGAGCAATGGCGTACATGTTTGAACGGCTGGATCGACTGAACCGAGGTAGCGGCGAACAAATTCCTGAGTTTCTTCGAACCCACCCCGTAACCCGAAGTCGAATCAGCGACGCCTACAACCAAACTGAAAGCCTGGCCAAGAAAAAATGGGAACCGGATTTTGATTACCAACTCATCCGCGCTCGGGTCATGGTCTCGGATGCCGATGTCATCCAAAACGTCATCAAACGCTTTGAAAACCACGCACAGGTCCGACAGGGCGTAGCCTTGAGTGCAACCCAATATGGTTTGGCGCTAGCCTATACCAAGGCAAAGCGATTTAACGAGGCTAAGGTCTTACTCGATGACCTGCTGAGGCAGTATCCGAACCATATCGCCCTGGAGCTTGCTGAAATAGAGCGTTTGGCAGCCAACGGGCAGTTGTCCGAGGCCCTCGCCGCTGCGCGCCGCGTGCGCGCGATTAATCCGAACAATTATCCCATCTCGATGATCTACGCAAGACTGCTCGACCAATCAGAGCGCCCAGATCTTGCGAGCGACGTGCTGAATGAACTGGTTCTTACCCGCACCCAAGATGATCAAGTTTGGTATCAGCTGGCAGAGAGCTTGGGGTTGGCCAACGACATTCCTGGCGTTCACCAGGCCCGAGCAGAATACTTTCTGCTCAACGGCGACTTGGAAGGCGCTGCGAAACAATTAGGTTACGCACTCCCGCTCGTCCGGCAGAACTTTCAACTGAGCGCGAAAATAAAACAGCGTATTGATGAGATTTGGGCGTTACAAGACCAATCTCAGTAACTTTTACACCCGGTTGACAGCATCCATTACCGTCTGTCAGAGCTTAAAATTTAGCATGCGTTGCAATGGCACCAGAGCCTTTTCAGCCAAAGCAACTGGGACAAGAATTTCCTGATCTTGCCGCAGTAAAGCGCGCTCAACCTGCTCAAGACTGTTCATCGCCATCCAAGGGCAGTGGGCACAACTTTTACACGTCGCGCCACTGCCCGCTGTGGGCGCTTCTAAAAATCGCTTTGCCGGTGCTTGTTGCTGCATTTTATAAAAAATGCCCCGATCCGTTGCCACGATGAAGGTGTCGGCATCTGTCTCAACGGCTGCCTTAATCAGTTGCGATGTTGAGCCCACAACGTCCGCCATCGCAACAACACTTTCCGGAGACTCGGGATGGACTAAGACCACAGCATCTGGATAAACCTTCAGTAAATCTGCAATCCCACGGGCTTTAAATTCCTCGTGAACCACACACGCACCCTGCCAAAGCAACATATCAGCACCCGTCTGTTGCTGAACGTAGGCTCCTAAATATCGATCGGGCGCCCATAATATTTTCTCGCCCTGACCGCTCAAATGCTCAACAACATCCAACGCTATGCTGGAGGTCACCACCCAATCTGCGCGCGCCTTGACCGCAGCCGACGTATTGGCATACACCACAACCGTTCGATCGCTGTGTTCGTCGCAAAAAGCCTCGAAGGCATCAATCGGACATCCCAGATCCAAAGAACAAGTCGCTTGCAAGGTTGGCATTAGAACCGTTTTATCCGGACTCAGAATCTTCGCCGTTTCCCCCATAAAACGGACCCCCGCAACAACAATTCGCTGCGCCGGACTCATCGCACCAAAGCGCGCCATTTCTAGGGAATCGGCAACGCAACCGCCTGTCTCATCGGCTAGGGCCTGCAAGTCTGGATCAGTATAGTAATGCGCAACCAGCGTCGCATTTTGCTGCTCGAGCAGGGCTTTAATTCGCGTCACCAAGGCCGCTTTTTCTGCGCGACTGAGCCCACTTGGCGCGGGATGCTGCGGAATAGTGATATTCATATCGATGTCCAATGCCTTATGTTTCATCAACGAAACGGTCCCTAAAAATTAAGTCCCTGACGCTTACTTGGTAGTAATTACGCAAGGGGTATCCGACAATGACCCCATGAAGCTATTGTTTCTCACCCAACCGCTTGATGTCAAAGAAGACGGCAATTTAGCCTTGCTAACGCACGCTGCGATCACGGCGGGTGTTGACGTTGCCTGGGGTCACATCGATCAATTGAGCCTCGTTGCCGGCGAAGTGCTCACGCGTGGCCAGCGCCTGATGTCACACCAGTCTTTTCAGCCCGATCCCACTATTGATCAAGCATTAGCCTGCCGCGACTTTGATCTGGTTTGGTTACTGTCGCTTGGCAAACGCAACAGCTTTTTAGATAAGATTCAGCTCCTCAAAATACTGGAAGCCCAGACGCGGGTTATTAACAGCACCGAAGCGCTTCTCTACCTCAGAAGCAAATACGGTCTGACGCAACTCGGTGATCTGTTTCAACATCCCAAAACATTTGCCAGCAACCAAGCTGAGACCTTCATTGAAATCATTGCGCGTGGCGGAGAGTGGATTCTAAAACCGGCTGCCGGTAGTCTCGGGCAGGGCATATTTTTAGTCAATCAAGACACTCACGGTTATCCAAACCTGATTCGCTACCTGTTGGGCCAGAATGCGGATCAATATTTGATTCTTCAAGCGCATATTCCGGACATAACCCGCGGTGAAAAGCGCGTCTTAATGGCAGCTGGCCACTTTATCGGCGCCTACCTTCGGCGCCAAGACCTAGATCACCGGACTAACTTGATGCAGGGCGGCAAAGCAGAGGCAACCACCCTATCCAAACCGGAGCAGGCACTCGTTCAAAAGCTCGGCGCCTACTGCTCAAAACTCGGTGCCGAATTCATTGGCATTGATCTGGTCTATCCGTATGTCATCGAGATCAACGTCATCAACCCCGGCGGACTCGGCACCCTGATGTCACTCGGCAAGGGGAATCAGGCGGGCGCCGTCATCAAGGCAATCCTTCAGACATAGATCTTGAGTTTTCAGTACGAATCAGTATCATGGGCGCCTTTGCACGGGCCGTTAGCTCAGTTGGTAGAGCAGTTGGCTTTTAACCAATTGGTCCCGCGTTCGAGTCGCGGACGGCCCACCAAGCATGAAAGGGTTAAGCAGTTTATCGCTGCTTAACCCTTTATTTTTTCCGAAACTGTTCCAGCCAGCCCCCCGACGCAGCCCAAGACCCTCGCCCGCAGACAAGCGCGCTGCTCACTGTTAGGCCCGCTTACGACTCCTCGTCGGATGGTCGTCAACATGCCCCAAGGGGTCTTCAGAATGGGATAGATCTGTATCCTAAACCGCTCATTCGACAGCGCAGCCCCGTTCAAGCCTAGTGCCACCATTTTCGTTTAGGAAAAGCGGATAAACGCCGCGCTGCCAAACCGCGGCCTTCATCCGGGTTCGTTAGATTAATGCGCGAACACCAAGTTAAAAAAGACGTCTTCCTCGAACCGCTCAAGCAACAGCCATCAGACGCTCGCTTCGCCATGACTACGACTAACCAAACAAAGCATCTGCGCCGAGTACTAAGCCAGCCAAGCCCGCGCCCCAAATGCTGCACGCCAATAGATCCAACCACAGAAAGGTCCACGGGGAAAACCCGCTCACGCCCAACAGCATGGGCACTAAACTTCGGATCATGGTAAGAAGTCTTCCCAAAAGCACCGCATAGGCGCCAAAACGAATTAGGAAATTCTGAGCCCGCGCGACCGCCGAGGCCTTTGTTTGCGCCCAACGCGACTGTAGCACGCGGTCACCCAACGAGCGGCCCAGATGAAATCCGAATTGGTCCGCCAGAAATGCGCCCACCATGGCGGCTAAAACAATTTCCGGTAAGGTTAATAAGCCTTGAACATAGATCACACTTGCCAACGACAAGAGCACCGCGCCACTCACCAACAAGCCGATTCCTGGACAGGCTTCCGCAAACCCAAGCAGTGCTAACCCAACCAGCGCAAAATCAGGGTTTTTAGACGCCCAAGCTGCAAATTCTTGGGTATAACCCATCATCTCGTCGAAGCTGCCCGATACCGTGTCGGATCCGGCTGCCCAGCCTCAATAAAGCCGATCCGTCTCAAGCCACAACTGTCACAGACACCGCAGGCCGCGCCCTGCTCATCAAGCTGATAACAGGAAACCGTTTGGCTATAGTCAACGCCTAGGGCGAGGCCTTTTAAAATAATGTCACCTTTCGACAACGCGATTAACGGCGCATGAATCCTTAGAAACGCCCCTTCAACCCCACGCCGGGTTGCTAGGTTTGCCATCGCCTCGAAGGCCGCAATATATTCCGGCCGACAATCGGGATAGCCCGAATAATCCACAGCGTTTACGCCGACAAACACGTCTAACGCGCCCAGCACTTCTGCCCAAGCCAAAGCAAAGGATAGGAAAATCGTATTTCTAGCGGGGACATAGGTAATCGGAATCGCCAAATCGCTTTCATCGAACGCGGGCACAGAAAGACCCTCATCCGTCAGGGCAGAGCCGCCAAAAGCCGCCAAGTCGATGGTCGTCACACGATGCTCGACGGCCCCTAAACGAGTGGCGATCCGCTTGGCAAAAGTTAATTCCGTCTGGTGTCGCTGCCCATAATCAAAGCTCATGCAATAGCATTGGAAACCCTCCGAGATAGCGCCTGCAAGCACCGTCGCTGAATCAAGTCCGCCGGACAACAAAATGACGGCCTTTTTTTGATCAGACACCTGGCTTGTCTCCCCACAGCACTTTGTGCAATTGAATCTGCATCCGAACATTTAGGCCGTCGGCCAAGACCCAGTCTGCAAGGACCATAGGTTCAAGCGACTCGTAAACGGGTGAGAAGAGGACCTCACCAACCCGGTCGTTCAATTGCAGTGTATCGATTTTAAACCTCGACCATTCGTAGTCGGCCCGGTCTGAGATTACAAATTTGACCTGATCTTCGAACTTCAATTTGGGGATATTCTCCTCAAGGTTACGATGCACCTCACCGGAGCCTGGCGTTTTCAGATCGAGCACGATTGAAACCGATGGATCAACGTCATCTATGGATAAAGCGCCACTGGTCTCAAGCGACACAAGATACCCCTTTGCAACCAGCGCTTCTAACAACGCCAGGCATCGGGGCTGAGCTAACGGCTCGCCTCCGGTCACGGTGACGTACCGCGTTGGAAAGGCTTCAACCTGCGTCAAGATCTCCGGTAGCGTTAACAATTCACCACCCTGAAAGGCATACGCGGTATCACAGTAAACACAGCGCAAAGGACAACCGGTTAATCGAATGAATATGGTCGGTCTACCAGCGGTCCTAGCTTCGCCTTGTAGAGAATAAAAGATTTCCGTTACGCGCAATCGTTCGGCCATGGATCATCTCGCCTGATTACAACTAACAGTCAATTTGATCGAGCAAATACCGTTCTGCAAGCTTGCCAGCAGACTTCGTCGAATAGGTTTTTGCGACATCGGTGAGGGCCGATTTCGCACGCTGGCAATCTCCCATGAGGTGATAGACCTTACCAAGCTTGAAGGCAGCATCCGGCACTTTATTGCTCGACGGATAACTCTTAATGACCTGAACCAACGCTTGCCGGGCGGCTTCATAATCAGGCTCTGGCTTAGCGGCATGGACTTCTCCAATCCAGTAGTAGGCGTTTGCCGCATACACCCCAAGTGGATAATGCTCAATCACCGATCTCAACGAGGCAATGGCTTGCTCATAATTGCGCGCTCGGATCGAGGTTAATCCTTCATCATAATAGGACTGCTCTGCCTTGATCTCATCACCAGCGTTTGACGCAAGTGCCTCCTCGGAGGCGGCCGGATCAGCAGCGACTGTTTTTGTATCGGGGCCAGGAGACTGCTTGACGCGATGTCGGCTGGTTCTGCAACCTACGATCGAGCTCCAGATAGCGGTCGTCCTGAATACTCTTGGATTTTTGAATGTCATACCTTAATTGTTCAACCAAACCCCGAAGGCTCATCACTTCTTGCTGAAGCACTTGCATTTGGTAGGTTAAATCAATCCGCGACACAGACGCCGCATCCTCCTCAATTGCCATTGGCGCCATTTCAATCGGCAACGCATTCACAGGCAACTCGGTCCCAGATTGGTCTTCTTTAATCGTATCTCGAAACCGGTCTTTTAACACTGTGGAGCGAGATTCAACAACAATCGGTGCCGACACAGCTCAGATTGGACGCACTGAGCAATCCTAGCATTGCAAACACAATGACGATCGGCCCGGTAGAACCGCTTGGTTAAGTACAACCCCTCGTCACAAATAAGCGCCGCGCTGATCATTTTGTTTTCACCTGCCATCACCGAATGCTCAGAGGCTGCCTAAGAAGAACTGATTCCCAACGTCTTGACGGCTACCGCAAAATCACTATCGGTAAACGATCTCAACCCGACGATTCTTTTCCCAAGCCATTTGATCATGCCCACTCATCGCGGGCTTTTCTTCACCATAGCTGACCACTTCGATTTGACTTCTGGACGCGCCTTGTGACAGTAAATATGATTGCACAGCATTGGCTCGCCGCTCGCCGAGTGCCAAATTATACTCTCTTGTGCCCCGCTCATCGGCATGCCCTTCAAGCCGAACCATCAGACGTGGATTGCTGGCCAATACCCCAGCATGTTGATCGAGTTCTGCATGTCCGTCCCGACGCACGATCGCCTGGTCAAAGTCAAAGTAAAAAACACCTTGCAACGCATTAGAGCCAGCTGACGCATCCATGGGATCATTCGGCAGGACAATTTTTCCATCCTGAACCATGGGTGGGATGGGTTCAACTTCTACAACTTCCGCAACCGCTTGGGTTTCTACCGGCGCTTCAACAACAGCTTCAGGCGCCTGCTGACTCGTGCTCGCGCACCCTCCCAAGACAAGCAGTAAGGGCATCGCTACCAAACTCAAGCCTTTATTTATCATTGACATATTCCACTCCTGTTTTTGACGATCGACCCTACCGAACTTTAATAGCTGACCGTGTGGTCTTGCTCTTAAGAGGTTGTGCCACATTTCGCTTTCACGAAGGCAGCGCCTCAACCCTGTTTACTCCAACCTGTTTCACAATCGGCTGCCATCTGTAACCGCTTGCTGCCGGTTAGGGGGTGCTAGCCCATAACCCATTCGCTGTTTTCTATCGCAATCCGCGGGTTTATCCGCCCTTGGGTAAGACTGAGAACCACCCGCCTTACAGACCACCCGCCTTACAGACCACCCGCCTTACAGACCGCCTCATTCTATCACGCCTGGTTTTTCAACCCGTGGGCGCAGTTTACTCCATTTCGTCCGCAGATTTTAAGTCGGTTTTTACAATCGGATTAAATATTTTCTTTTTGCGAGGCGACCACGCTGGCTCCCTAACATCGCCTTCTGTCGCCGGCAAATTAAACCGCACACCGCCGTCGATCGAAACGCCCGCCAATATGCCCCGACCAGCGACCTGCGTCGCGTAAATCAAAAGGCTATCGTTCGGCGCGATGGTAGGCGATTCATCCAATGCCGTCTCGGTTAAAACGCGCAAGAATCCGCGGTTTAAATCAAGGTACGCAATATGAAAAATGCCCTGCTTGCGGTGCACCATAATCAGACCATCACCCCGATTTGCCAAGACGGCCCGCGCGTTGTAATCGCCTTCAAAGGTTAAACGCTCAACCTCCAAGTCCTGAAGGCGCATCGAATAGATCTGCGGTTGACCACCCCGGTTGGAGGTGAAAATAATGGACTCACCGTCTGCGCTCCAAGATGGCTCGGTGTCAATCCCATAATGTCGGGTTAGCCGGCGTAACTTCCTCGGCTGTGATTCTAAGTCTAAGACATAAATTTCTGGATTGCCGTCTTTTGACAAGACCATCGCAAGTTTCGTCCCATCCGGAGAAAAAGCAGGCGCACTGTTTAACCCTTTGAAATTGGTTACTTGCTGACGCTTTCGAGTCCGAATGTTATGAATATAAATTGCAGGCCGAGAATCGCGCTCGAACGAGACATAAGCAATTTGATCCCCATCCGGCGCCCAAGATCCGGAGAGAATTGGCTCACGAGACTGCAATACTGTGCGCACCCGATGTCCATCCGCGTCAGCGACATTCAGTCTAAAAACCCGACCATTAACAGATTCTTCAACCGTGATGTACAAGATTTCGGTTGAAAAAGCGCCTGGGACACCCGTCAGCGCCTCATACACGGTATCGCTGACGTGATGTCCCATATCTCTTAGGTCTCGATCCCGACCAATAATGGTTTGCTGGAAAACCACCGCCCCCTTAAAAACATCGTAAAGTTCAAAACTCAACGCGAGATCAGCGCCCGCTTCTTCGATCTGACCCAAAACCAAATATTCGGTATCCAACAGTTCCCAGTCGCGAACATAAACATCGCTGGACACACTGGGCAATGACAACATTTGATTAACCGGAAGCGCCTGAAACCGACCGCTCAACTGTAAATCTGAAGCAATCACTTGATGTAACTCTTCTGGCAGCTCGCCTCGACCGAGCCAACCAAAGGGCACCACCGCAATATTCACTGCATCGTCTGCCCCTTGCGTGACCTCAATCTGCAATTCAGCTTCTGCTGGCAGCGCCAGCATGAAACCCATAACCCAACCCACGACACTCAGTAATTTCACAACAATAAATCCTCGGGACGAAACAGGACGGTAAACGACCTGAAGTTTTTTTCAAAGAGAGACGGGTCGGAGGGCACTTGAAACCGAGCTGAACGCTCAACCGCCAGCAGCGCAGACCGATCAAACGCCTCATTACCACTACTTTGTTCTACGCCGACATCAACCACCTCACCGGTTGGGACCAATCGGACTCGCAAAACCGCCTGCATGCCATTGCGCGCACTCGGCGGCCGAGACCAGCGACTGACAATATCCCGTTGAACTTGGCCAATATACGCCAAAATTTGCTCGTCGTTGGTCACCGCTTGCCGCCCAATCTCGTCAGTCACGGCGGCCATCAGCGCAGCCATCGCCTGATCTTGCCCCACGGGTTCGCGCTTAACCGACTCAATTGGCGCAGGTTGCGGCGTCGGCGCAACCACAACCGGCGGCACCACGACCGGCTTCTTTTTTGGATTCGGCTTAGGCTTAGGCTTTAATTTTGGCGGGCCAACAACCGCTTTCGGTTTGACTGGTTTTGGGTTCTTTTGTTGGCTGACCTTTTTTTCGGGCGCATCCGGCGTGACCAGCGCCGCCGAGAGATACAAAGGCGCCTCAGCTACCCGGACAACCTCATCCTGTGGCCACTCGACGAAGAACAAACCAATGATTGCGCCATGAAAACCGACAGCGAGCAATATCGGGACTAAGAATTGCTTAAGCATGGATCTAAAATCAACCGCTTGGTGGTTGCGTGATCAATCCAACGTCTTGCACGCCCACCTTCTGTAGTCGATCCATCAAGTCGATAACACGGCCATAGGCAATCGTTGCATCGCCCTCAACCAAGACTTTAAGGCCTGGATTTGCACTCGTAATCTTAGAAACCCGCTCTGCGACCAATTCGAGCTCAACAACCGCTTCGTCATCGCCACCCATATCCATAAAATACTCGCCTTGATCATTGATGCTAATGACAAGCATTTGATTCGGATCCTCAATCGCTATGGCTTCACTATCGGCCTGTGGCAAGACGACTCGTATCCCCTGAGTCATAAGCGGAGCAGTCACCATAAAGATAACCAACAAAACCAGCATCACATCAATGTAGGGCACTACATTGATATCGGACATCGGTCGACGGCGCGGGGTTTTCGCCATGGTTAGGAATCCGCAATAGAGCGATTGAGGATCGCACTAAACTCATCGGAAAAGGTTTCAAATCGATTCATCATCACCTCCACCTGCGCAGAATATCGGTTGTAGGCGATGACTGCTGGAATCGCAGCAAACAGCCCAATCGCCGTCGCAATGAGCGCTTCGGAAATGCCAGGCGCCACGACAGACAGGCTTGCCTGGTTGGACATGGCCAGCCCGCGGAACGAGTTCATAATGCCCCAGACCGTACCAAAAAGACCAATATACGGACTGGTCGAGCCGACCGTTGCCAAAAAGGCCAGCGCGCCCTCTAAGCGCTCCTCTTCTCTTGCGAGCGCAACCCGCATGGCCCGCTGGACGTTTTGCATAATGCGTTCAGCTTGATTGCCGTATTGCTGTTTGGATCGTGTGAACTCTTTGAAACCCGCTTGGAACAGATGCTCTATACCGATGATTTCGGTCTCAGCGTTTTCAATTTCGAGAAAAATCGCCCTTAGATCTTGACCAGACCAAAACTCATTTTCGAAGTTTGTCGCAAGACGCTTAACAGAGGACAGCAAAAACGCCCGCTGAAAAATCAACACCCACGAAACCAGTGACGCCATCACCAAGATCGCCATCACCAACTGCACGACAATCGATGCATTTAAAACCAATTCTAAAATCGATATGGGTTCATTCATTCGAAGTCCTTAACTTGGGAAAGTCCAAAACCTTAGAAAGTCCTCAAACATTCGGCAGGCCTTAACGTTCGCACTTATTGATCTCATCCAGCCGAGACACCTTGATCGACTCCGCGCCTTCAAATTCTGCCCGTTTTGGGCCCCAGGGCATATCCTAATCTGCCATCGTCTGATCAGCGCCCAGATCCGCTGCAGCTTTTGGCTGCAGACCAAAATGCAAATAGGCTCGATTGGTTGCGACCCGACCTCTCGGCGTCCGCATGATGAAGCCTTGTTGAATCAAGTACGGCTCATATACATCTTCAATCGTATCGCGCTCTTCACCAATCGCCGCCGCCATGCTGTCGATTCCGACGGGTCCACCTTCAAACTTCTCAATCATGGCCATCATCAACCGTCGGTCCATTGCGTCAAACCCAGAGGCATCAACCTTGAGCAGATTCAGCGCCTCATCAGCACTATCTTTGCGTATCACGCCGTCTCCGCGCACCTCGGCAAAATCTCGTACCCGGCGCAACAACCGATTGGCAATTCTCGGCGTACCTCTTGAGCGAACGGCAATTTCTCGGGCACCGGCTTCATCACAAGGAACCTCTAACAGGCGGGCTGAACGCATTAAAATTTGTGTCAGGTCGTCGACTTGGTAAAACTCAAGCCGTTGCACAATGCCAAATCGGTCTCTTAGCGGAGAGGTTAAAAGGCCCGTCCGAGTGGTTGCGCCCACTAGGGTAAATCTCGGCAAATCTAACTTAATCGATCGCGCAGAAGGGCCCTCGCCAATTGTAAGATCGACCTGATAATCTTCCATTGCCGGGTAGAGCACCTCCTCAACCGCTGGACTCAGGCGATGAATTTCATCAATAAAAAGCACATCGCCTGCTTCAAGATTCGTAAGCGCGGCAACCAAATCGCCTTTTTTCTCGATCACTGGACCCGCTGTTGACTTAATTGCAACGCCCATTTCACTGGCTATGATGTTGGCTAAGGTTGTTTTTCCAAGACCTGGCGGGCCGAAAATCAAGGTATGATCTAACGGTTCTTTGCGCTGTTTGGCAGCCTCAATAAACAATCCCATTTGCTCACTGACTGCGGGCTGGCCCACATACTCTCTCAACGTTTTGGGTCGAATGGCCCAATCCTGCTGAGGCTCTCGAGCCACGGCCTGGGGCGCAATTAATCGATCGGTTTCGATCATAGTTCGGTCTTCATCCCAGTAGTTTCAACGCTTGCCGAATCAGGCCCTCGATATTATCGGCCGGATCTTGAATTTGAGCCAGCACTCTTGTGACTTCCTGCGGCTTGTAGCCAAGCCCAATCAACGCCGCTTCGGCGTCATCGGTTTGCGAGCGCGCACCTGCGGCCAGCGACTGAGTCGCACCCGCATCCTGCCATTCTTCCACTTTATCGCGCATTTCCATAATCAAGCGTTCTGCCATGACCCGGCCAACCCCAGGAATACCATTCAGCGTCTTAACATCATTTAATTGGACCAGTCGTGAAAAACCTTTTGCGTCCAGCGTCGATAAAATAGACAGCGCCAACCTAGGTCCAACTTTATTGACTTTAATCAATGCTCGAAACAAGTCTCGATCGGATCTATTGAGAAAGCCAAAAAGCGTATGGGACTCTTCCCGAACAACAAAGTGTGTATAAAGCTGAACGAGATCTTTGCGATTGTGCAGTGTTAAAGCCGTGGCCAACGGCACCTCGACTTCATATCCGATTCCACCCACGTCCAAGATCAATTGCTGGTCTTGGATTTCGAGTAACCAACCTTTTATTTGAGAAATCATACGTCCGGCTCCACCAATCGACCCTTACGGAAGCGGCCCTTGGTCGCGCCCAAACGATGCAAATTGCCCATCGTCTGCGTATGACAAAGCGCAATGGCTAGCGCATCAGCCGCATCTTCTTGCGGCATCCCTGCAAGCGATAGTAAAACTTGAACCATATGCTGAACTTGCGCTTTTGTTGCAGCGCCACTTCCTACCACCGCTTGCTTTACTTTCTTTGCCTCGTACTCGAACAAAGGAATGCTGTGCCGGGCTGCTGCCAGCAAAGCGACCCCTCTAGCTTGTCCAAGCTTTAGCGCCGATTCTGCGCTCCGCGCCATGAAGATACGCTCTATTGCAATGTGATCTGGTTGATACTGACCAATGAGCTCTGTTAATCCAGAGTAGATTTCATTTAACCGGTGCTCAGCTGTTTCCGACAAGGTGGCGCGAATACAACCACTGGTAACATAAGCCGTCGTTGCCGCGGCATGATCGATCACCCCAAAACCCGTCACACGAGAGCCAGGGTCTATTCCTAAAACCACTGCCATAGCGACATCCTGTTTTCCAACTTAAAGTCTAGCACAGGCGACTGCTTGCCCAATGAGCCCGTCAATTGAGCCGAAGTTACGGCGGTTAAATGCCATAGTCGACAATCAGGTCGCGTCTTCCTCGTTTGGGAAATTGGCGTTGGTATACAGGTTAGTCACATCATCGAGGTCTTCTAGCAGGTCAAGCAACCGTAATACCTTTTCCGCTTGCTCATCATCCAAATCCGTATAGGTTTGCGGGATCATGGCCACCTCAGCCGTTTCCGCCTCAAACTCTGCTGCCGCGAGCGCATCCTTGACGTGCGCAAAGTCCTCTGGCGACGTTGTGACTTCAACGGTGCCATCGGCTGCAACATCGACATCTTCGGCACCCGCATCAATTGCGGCTTCTAAAACGGCGTCTTCACAACCAGCTGCCGCAAAAACAATCTGTCCTTTCTTCTCGAACAAATAAGCCACCGACCCATCCGTTCCAAGATTGCCTCCGGCTTTACTAAAGGCATGACGGACTTCAGCGACCGTGCGATTTTTATTATCCGTCATGGTTTCAACCATCACCGCAACACCGCCGGGGCCATAGCCTTCATAAACCAGCGACACCAGTTCTGCACCATCTTGACCGCCAGCGCCTCGGACGATCGCACGCTCCATCGTGTCTTTTGGCATCTGCACCGCTTTGGCCTTGTCCACCAAATTACGCAGGCTCGGGTTATCCTCAACGCTACCACCGCCATCGCGCGCAGCAACCGTCAATTCTCGGATGAGCTTGGTAAACACCTTGGCCTTCTTCGCATCCTGACCTGCTTTCCGGTGCTTTATATTGCTCCACTTGCTGTGACCTGCCATGTCGTCCTCACCAGCGTCAAAGGTTTGTTTTGATACTCAGTTCGCGTAACTGCTTGCCATCCACCTCACCGGGTGCCGCAGTCAACAAACACGTCGCAGTTTGGGTTTTGGGAAACGCAATGACGTCTCTAATCGCCTTCGTGCCAGACAACAACATCACCAGACGATCGAGCCCAAAGGCAATGCCGCCATGGGGTGGGGCCCCCAATTCAAGCGCTTCAAGCAAAAAGCCGAATTTCGACTGTGCCGCTTCATCTGACAGGGCGAGCACATTAAAAATCGCGCGCTGGCGATCAGGGTCATGAACCCGGATCGAACCACCACCGACCTCGTAGCCATTGATCACCATGTCATAGGCTCGCGACCCAACAGCACCGGGATCTGCCAGCATTTCCTCAACTGAACCTGTTGGGTGGGTAAAGGGGTGATGAACCGCGGTCCAAGCCCGAGCGTCCGTTTGCTCGAACATCGGAAAATCGATCACCCAACAGGCGGCCCAGGCTTTTTCATAAAGATTGAGATCTTCCGCCAATCGGCACCGCAAGGCACCCAAAGCATCATTTACCACGGACGCTTTATCTGCACCGAAAAATATCAGATCGTTGTCTTCGGCATCGAGTCGATCCAATACCTGATGCACCACAGCCTCGGGTAGAAACTTCAGGATTGGCGATTGCAGCCCCGCCATACCGCCGGATCGATCGTTGACTTTAATATAAGCCAGTCCTTTCGCACCATAAATCGCCACGAACTTGGTCAGATCATCGATATTCTTTCGGCTAAGGCGATCGCCTTGAGGTAATTTTAGCGCGGCGACTCGACTGTCTGGATCATTGGCTGGACCACTAAACACCTTAAATTCAACATCGGCCATTAAATCTTCAATATCGACAATTTCTAAACCAAAACGAAGATCCGGTCGATCACTCCCAAACCGACGAATCGACTCTTTGTAGGACAATACCGGGAACGCTGGTAACGTGACGTCAATTAATTCTTTAAACAATCCGGCTACCATTTTCTCGGCAAGATCCATGATGTCTTGTTCTGAAACAAACGCGGCCTCGATATCGATTTGCGTAAACTCTGGTTGTCGATCAGCTCTCAAATCCTCATCCCGAAAGCATCGTGCAATCTGATAATAGCGATCAAACCCTGACATCATCAGCAACTGTTTAAAGATTTGGGGCGACTGCGGCAGCGCATAAAAGTTGCCCGGGTGAACCCGCGATGGCACAAGGTAATCCCGAGCGCCTTCCGGCGTCGCTTTGGTTAAAATGGGTGTTTCGAGATCAACGAAGCGTTGGTCGTTCAAATAATTTCGGACAAAATGCGTCGCCGCTGACCGCAACCGCATGCGGTACTGCATGTCGGGCCGCCTGAGATCAATGTATCGGTACCGCAACCGAACATCTTCACCGGCTTCTGAGTATTCGTCTAATTGAAACGGCGGTGTTTTACTCCGATTGAGAATCGTTAAAGTCTGACCCAGAACCTCAATCTCACCTGTGTTCATTTTAGGGTTGACGGCCGCCGCTTCTCTCGCACGAACTCGGCCTTCTATCGCCACGACAAATTCGTTCCGAACTTGATCCGCCAAGGCAAAACTCTCAACGGTATCGGGGTCGAACACCACTTGGACAAGGCCCGCATGATCCCGAACATCGAGAAAAATCACGCCGCCGTGATCCCGCCGTCGGTGAACCCAACCGCATAAGCTAACGCTTTCATCGATGTGATCAGAACGTACCTCGCCGCAATAGTGACTTCTCATAATCTCTTCCTAGTACGTTCTTATCTAAACTCATCAAGCGCACGATCGCGCCAAGGTCTCATTTATTGTAGCAATCCAACTGCTAATCCGCCGAACTTGATGGCGAACTAGATGCCGAGCCAGACGACGTATTGGCGCTGCCTGAACCACTCGACGAGTCGCCTGAGGCGCTAACATTTTTCTTCGTCCCAGTTTTGAAATCGGTTTCGTACCATCCACCGCCTTTCAACCGAAAAGCGGCTGCAGAAATCAGTTTTTTTAACGTTGGATTATCACAGGCGGGACAATCCATAAGCGGGCTATCCGAAAACTTCTGGATCTTTTCCAGACGAAATTGGCAATTGCCACAAAGGTATTCGTAGATTGGCATTCAAGGCACTCCCAACATGACCCAGGTGACTTCCTGGGCGGCGAATTATACCCAAACCAGACCCGACACAACACTACCGAGCGCTTAAACTATAAATATAGGATAAAACAATCGCGCACTGACCTAAAACACTTGCCCAGAAGGGTTTCATCCGTTATAAAAGCTCCCATGGTCAATCAGGGGGTCAGATCTTGACTTTTTGATTCGTCATATCGGTTCACGCGTGAACGCTTGGCCCAAACAATTAACTTTCAAACAAAAGGATGGTTTCCATGGCAGCAAAAAAAGCGACTGCAATCAAAACGAAGTACACCAAAAGCGCCATCATTGATTCCGTTGCCGGAAGCACTGATCTTAGCAAGAAGCAAGTCAACGCCGTATTAGACGAGCTAACAAGCCTCATTGAGAGACACATCAAGAAAGGCGGCGCAGGAGAGTTCACGCTGCCAGGCCTGATGAAAATCAAAACGGTTAAGAAACCAGCCAGAAAAGCTAAAAAAGGTGTTCCCAATCCTTTCAAGCCAGGCGAAACAATGGATGTTGCAGCAAAGCCTGCAAGCACAGCCGTTAAGATACTCCCACTGAAAGGGATGAAAGATTTCGTTTAATCGAAGTGCTTTCGAAAAAGGCCGCTCAAGCGGCCTTTTTTTTGCCTGATACTGGCTGAGCGAGAACCTCAAGAACTGAGAAAACAGCCGATCGGCAAAATGATACTCATCGAACCGATTGACCTTGGCGGCATTCATTCTAACTTTTAGGTCTTGAGGCGCCTCACCATTTCAACACCTTAACGCTTAAACGCTGAGATTAACTTGGTACGAATGGTTCAACTTAAACGAGCCGATCTGCAAGTGGCTTCGCATAGCCGGAAAAACCAGCCAACATCAGCTCGTTTTGAGCCTCTCCAATCAAAGAAACGCCTCCACACTTGTTTGGATCTGGCATAAAATAACAGCTCAATCGCGACGATTAGACCACCAGATCAGGATCTGGGGTATTTCAAATGAATCAACGCGCGTCGGTCTCTAACCAGCAAGGAATCCTAAGGCCATGAAAGCCACGCAATTTACGCTTACGACGCTCAAAGAAACGCCCTCCGACGCAGAAATTATTTCCCACCAGCTCTTAATAAAGGGCGGCTTCATTCGAAAACTGGCGTCAGGCATCTACTCCTGGATGCCACTCGGTCTTCGGGTGCTTCGAAAAGTGGAAACCATTGTGCGTCAAGAAATGGATCGATCAGGCGCTCAGGAATTATTAATGCCGGTCACGCAACCCGCGGAACTTTGGCAAGAATCAGGACGTTGGCAACTTTACGATGAGGGCTTGTTACTCAAATTCAAAGACCGGCACGATCGCGAGTTTTGCCTCGGTCCAACCCATGAAGAAGTGATTACGGATATTGCCCGTGCTGAATTGCGCAGTCACAAGCAACTTCCGGTTAATTACTACCAAATTCAAACCAAGTTCAGAGATGAGACGAGGCCCAGGTTTGGCGTTCTTCGGGCCCGGGAATTCATAATGAAAGATGCTTACTCGTTCCATGCATCCAGTGCTTGCCTCCAAGAGACCTTCGATGTCATGCATGCCACCTATGAGCGCATTCTGAACCGAATGGACCCTGGATTTCCGCGCGGTCGATGCCGACAGCGGTAGTATCGGTGGATCAGCCTCAACGGAATTTCATGTTTTGGCAGACAGTGGCGAAGACCGCATCGCATTTGGCTCCAAAGGGCGCTATGCGGCAAATATTGAGCTCGCCGAGGCCCTCACGCCCGAAGAGCAAGAAGAACCCTTACAGCCAATGCGAGACGTTCCAACTCCGAATCAAAAAACCATTGCAGACGTCGTCGCTTTTCTCAATATTGATATCACCAAAACCCTAAAAACCCTCGTCGTAAGAGGGAAAGACACGCCGCTGGTCGCGCTCGTTCTTCGCGGCGATCACACACTCAATCCATTAAAGGCGGCAAAAACAGGACTCATTGCAGAGCCAATGACGCTTGCGACGGAGGCAGATATTGCCTCGGAACTTGGCTGCAAACCTGGCTCTATCGGTCCTATTGACCTCAAGTGCCCAATCATCGTCGACCGCGCAGCCAGCGTTATTAAGAACTTTACGTGTGGCGCAAATCAGGACCACCTACATTTTGCTAACGCAAATTGGGTTCGCGACGCCGCCCTTGGCACCGTTGCAGATCTGCGTAATATCGAAATTGGCGACCCCGCGCCCAATGACGATGGCACAATCGAGATTCGCCGAGGCATCGAGGTTGGCCACATTTTCCAACTTGGGAACAAATACAGCGCGCCTCTAAAGGCCACAGTTCTCGATGCTGCTGGCAAGTCCCTCACCATGCTAATGGGCTGCTACGGCATTGGCGTTTCACGCCTTGTTGGCGCCGCAATTGAACAAAATCATGACGACAAGGGTATTATCTGGCCGGCGAGCATTGCGCCTTTTGAAGTCATTCTCATTCCCATAAATGCGCATAAATCTGAAGCCGTCCAAGCCGCCACGGACTCGCTCTACAACCAATTGTGCGCGACAGGCATTGAAGTTCTGTTGGACGATCGAGATCAAATACGACCCGGTGCAAAATTTGCCGATGCCGAACTTTTGGGCTTCCCACACCGGATCGTAATCGGCGACCGCGCCTTAGCCGACGGCGCAGTTGAATACACGGATCGGGCAACGGGCTCAACCGAGGCCTGGCCCATAGAGGCCGTTGTACAACGCCTTGTTGCCCATCTGAGAACCCCGTCGTAACACGCTGAGAGTCGTCAATCCAGCGCCTTTTTAGTGCCTAGGATGCTTCAAGAACCTGCATGACGCTGGCCTTGGTTTGCGGTCCAACCAGCTTCGCGGCGATGCCGCCATCTGGCCTTACAATGACCGTTGTCGGTAGCACTGACGGCACCTCATAGCCAAATTGGCCAGCCGGGTCCTGAATCACAACCGGAAACTCAATCTTCATCTTCTCAAGGTCAGCCAGCTGCATCGAAGGATCGCTGGGCGCATCAAAATTAACGCCGAGCACAATCAAATCTGACCGAGCGTCATGGTGAATCTCATTAAATTCTGGGATCTCAGTGATACAGGGCCCGCACCAAGTCGCCCAATAATTAATCACCAACCATCGATCTTTTAGATCCGACGCCGTGACCCCACTGCCGCCAACCACCTCAAAGACCGGGCGCTCGCAACCGACCAATACAATGCAGGCCAAAATCAAAAAACATCGTTTCATGGACACGATTCCCGTTCTGTTCATACTGAAATTTTTCCTTCCGCTGAGCCGTCGCCCAGCGACTGTTTGTCAACAAAAAATGCGCAGGCATGACACCGAATCCCTCGGCGTTTAATCCGCTTTATCTTACGCCACCTCGCCCAGTCGCTAGATCTGACAACAAAATCGTCTGCCCGTGCAAAAGGGTCTTACAGCCTGCTTCCAAAATCATTCAAGACTGAAAACTCAATGAAGCAAGGCCGCTCAGCCATCAATCAGGTGTTAAACCAAACCATTCCCTTAACCATCATAATTCACGGCCGCCAATTTCAGCGACCCACTCTGCGCCCGCTAAAATAATCAACCAAGAGATATAGATCCAGAGCAATAATCCAGGCAGTACAGCGAAGGCACCGTAAACCACTGCTATATCGGAATAGGTCATCATCAAAGCGAAGCCAAACCGAGCGAGCTCAAAGATCACTGCAACGCCAATACCCCCTAACAGGGCTTGCCGCCAATTCACCGAAATATTGGGAATGACCCAGTAAGCCAAGGTGTACATTGTTGCACTCGTCATAAACGGTAATATCCAAAGCCCCCATTGGGAACCGGCGAAGTTGGACAAATACGGCAACGAAAATACATAGATACTAATCGACATACCCAAGACTAGGAGCAGCGGGCCTATGGATAACAGCGCAATGTAGACCGCCAACCTCCGCACACCGGTTCGCGGCACTTTAATTCGCCAAATCTCATTGAACGTCTTCTCAATCGTATTCAGCATTAAAATAGCGGTTATTCCCAGCAAAACCGCGCTCGGAATGCTCAAAGTTTGGGCTTGATCCGAGAACTGTCTTAGATATCCCTGCGCTGTAGCCACACTCTCCGGTACCACATAGGAGAAAATAACGTCCTCCATAGAACGACTTAACGCCAGGAAGGTATCAAACGTCGAAAGGGAGAGATACGCGATCGTCAGTCCAGGCACCAAGGCAAACAAGGTCTGAAAGGTGAGTGCACCCGCAACCATCTGACACCGATCTGCCTGGTAATTCAGCGCAAAACGGCGCACTTTATCAACCACGATTCGGACGCGCGCTGTTAATACTGCGCCCTTTTGGGCACAATTATTGCCTGTTTCATCCAAGATTAACTCGATACCTATGACCCAAACCGTACTGTACCACAATCCAAATTGCTCAAAATCCCGGGCCACACTTGCGCTGCTTCAGGCATCAAATATCCCTTTCTCGGTCCGCGAATATCTTCACGATACACTGAATTATGACGAAATTTCGCAGCTTCTTGGCTTACTCAAACGCTCGCCGATCGACCTCATTCGGGAAAACGAGCCCATTTTAACCACAATGGATTTAAGCCTTTGTGACCTCAACGATGATGCCTTGATTCGTCTTTGCGTGACCTACCCAATCCTCATTGAGCGTCCGATCGTTGTGCATCAGGGGGCAGCCTGCATTGGTCGTCCCATAGAAAACGTCGTGCAGCTTCTGACGCCCAGCCCGTAATCGCGCCAGGACTTACGAGAACGCCCCATTCAGTGCGGGGCAAAAAGCGCTTGGCTGTCACGACACCCCCCCTATTCTCGTCAGAACCTGACATCCTTAGATTCAGAGCAACCGCAACAATGCCAAAATACGCCAAAACATTTATAAACAGCCTTCGAGGCCCTAATCCAAGGGCGACAGCGTGAACGTCAAACCGCCAAGACGCAAAGAATGTACCGACCAAACTACATCAAGCGGTCCTTAGCGGTAAAAATAACGCCTAGCCTCTTCGCACCACTGATGCCCATTGACTGAGATTCAGTGAATAATTTTCGGAACAGACAACGTAGGCGCACTCGGGGGCCGATCCGTCTCGGAATCAACGTCATCCTTTGCGGTTGAGCGACCTTGCTGTTGCCGCACTTCATACCGCCGGGTCACAATCTCGCCGTCCAATATAGACGGCAACTGCTCAAGAAAAATTTCCATGTGCGCGGTCTGAAAGTGATCTTGAAGCGCGTCTACCGACGTCCACTCTTGAAACAATAAAAATTGACAAGGGTTCGTCAACGACGCATAAAACTCGTAACTCACGCAACCGGCTTCAAGCCGGCTGGCCGTCGCCATTTCTTGCATCAGGTCTAACGCACGGGGCCGCTTAGCTTTTACGACATGTAAAACGCCATGCACTATAATCATCTGTCCGCGCCCGCTTCACGGTGCACCGAAAAGCCAGACCAGGCCTGAGAAACTGGCATCAGCTCAAGCTGATTGACATTGACGTGGGGCGGGCGCATTGCAACCCATAAAATGACTTCGGCGACATCTTCGGCAGACAACGGCTGCATACCCTGATAAACGGCGGCGGCTTGCACCTCATCACCGCCAAACCGCACTTTGGAGAATTCGGTCTCGCACATTCCTGGCTCGATATTGGTCACTCGAATGCCTTTGCCCAAAAGGTCTGCTCGAAGGTTGCGACTAAATTGCTGCACAAAGGCTTTGGTACCCCCATAAACATTACCGCCAGGGTACGGCCAGCTGCCCGCGACCGAGCCTAAATTAATGATCTGGCCGGCACCTCGCGCGACCATTGCTGGCAAGATCGCGCGCGTGCAATACATCAGGCCTTTGATATTGGTATCTACCATGGCGTCCCAATCGTCCAGGTCCGCGTCATCAGCACCGCCCAGGCCCAATGCCAAGCCGGCACTATTCACTAAAACCGAGACCTTAGCCACGCGTTCCGGCAGCGTGGTCAGGGATGACAAAACATCCGCCTTATGGCGCACATCGAGTGCAATTGTTACAACTTCGACCGCGCTTGACAGCGCAGTTTTCATCTCGGCAAGCCGGTCTGCTCGACGCGCCACCAGCACCAAATCAAAGCCCGCATCCGAAAAGCATTTAGCCGCTGCGCGACCAAAGCCTGAGCTTGCGCCTGTAATAACGACACTACCCATGAGATTGCCTTGCGATCTCCCCTATACCGGACTGGATGAACCCGCTTGCAATTTCTTCCAGAATTTTGGGGTCATCAATCGTGGGCGGCGCTTCAACGGTTAACCCATCTGCAATTTGACGCAGCGTCTTACGCAGAATCTTACCCGAGCGCGTCTTCGGTAATCGTGCGACCTCAATCACCAATTTAAAGTTTGCAAAGGCACCGATCTCTTTCCTGACCTGGTAGATCAGTTCTTTTTGGATTTCTGAAAATGCGGCGGCGCTGTTGTCTTTAAGCATCACGAGGCCAACCGGAACCTGTCCTTTATCCCGGTCTTGAACACCAACCACCGCGCATTCGGCAACTGCAGGATGCGCGGCAACAATGGCTTCCATCTCCCCGGTTGAAAGACGATGACCCGCAACGTTGATCACATCATCGGTTCGGCCCATGATGAACAGATAACCTGCCTCATCAACATAACCACCATCACCGGTGTGGTAATACCCAGGATACGCCTGTAGATATGCTGCAACCAATCGCGAATGATCGTTCCAAACTGTCGGCAAACAGCCGGGCGGCAAGGGCAATTTTAGCACCACGGCACCGGTTTCATTTGCAGCACAGGGCCGATTCTGCTCATCGACAATGACAACCTCAAACCCCGGCAAGACAACTCCGGCCGAGCCCTCGAGGATGGCCAGGTCGTCTGCATAGCCCTGGGGCACGCCCGCCACCGGCCAACCGGTTTCGGTCTGCCACCAATGATCAATAATCGGACGCTTCAACAAACTGCTCAACCATTGAAAGGTTGACGGGTCCGTTCGCTCGCCAGCCACGAAAACCTGACGTAAGCTGCTCAAATCATAATCTTTGAGCCGGTCTCCCATTGGATCCTCTTTGCGAATGGCTCGAAATGCCGTCGGTGCTGTGAAAAAAACGTTCACTCGATGCGCCTCAATGACCCGCCAAAAAGTGCCTGCGTCCGGCGTTCTAACCGGCTTGCCTTCAAATAAGATGGTCGTACAGCCTGTCAAAAGCGGTGCGTAGACAATATAGGAGTGGCCTACTACCCACCCGACATCCGATGCCGCCCAAAACACGTCGCCAGCGGCCGCGCCGTAGGTTTCCGCCATACTTTGAAGTAATGCCACCGCATGACCACCGTGGTCTCGCACCACCCCTTTGGGTTTTCCCGTTGTACCAGAGGTGTAGAGGATATAAAGCGGATGACTCGCGGGAACTTCGACAAACCCGACCGGTTCAGCCAGGGCAATGACGGTCTGCCAATCAAGGTCACCGTGTCGCAAGGTCGCGCGCAGCTGTTTGCGCTGCAAGATAATTCGGGTGGCAACCTTGTGACGGGCCAACTGACAGGCCTCATCAACCAACGGCAGGTAGGGAATCACTTGATCAAATTCAAGACCGCAGCTGGCCGTGAGCAGCACCTTTGGCGTCGCATCATCAATTCGGGTTGCCAACTCTTTTGCCGCAAACCCGCCGAACACGACTGAATGGATTGCCCCGATTCTGGCGCAGGCCAACATGGCAAACACGGCCTCTGGCACCATTGGCAAATAAATAATCACCCGGTCACCCAACGAGACACCGTTGCTCGTCAACAATCCTGCAAGCCGAGCAACCTCAGCAAGCAACTCAGAAAAAGTCCATTGCAGAATCTCACCTGAGGCAGGGGAGTCATAAATCAAAGCAACTTGGTCGCCTCGGCCCTGCTCGACGTGCAAATCAAGCGCGAGGTGACAGGTATTCAACGTGCCGCCCTCATACCAATCAGCCAAGCCATCTCCTCGGATCTGCCGAGTCGTGACGGGTGGTTTAATCCAAGCCACTCGCTCGGCCGCTGCTGTCCAAAAAGCCTCAGGGTTACTCACCGCCGACTCAAAGGCCGCGGCATATCGCACTAAATCAGCCAAGGTTTACTCCGGAATACTCACAGCACCCGCTTGAATCATTTCAGCGACCGCCTCAGCATCGTAACCCGCATCGAGCAAGATCTGTTGACTATCCTGACCCGGAGCCCGTGAGGCATGACTTAGACGCACCTCAGTTCGACTAAAGCGCGGTGCTGGTGCGGGTTGGATGACGCCGTCCAACGCCTGAAAGGTGCCGCGGGCTTTATTATGAGGATGCTCAGCCACTTCACTGAGCGCAAGCACTGGGGCGAAACAGACATCCGAGCCTTCCATGATCGCGGTCCATTCGTCTCGGGTTTTGGTTTTAAACACACGGGTTAATTTTTCTTGGTATTCAGGCCAACGACTTTGATCCATTTGAGCGCTGAAATCTTCAGCATCTAAACCGGCCTTTTCCACCAACAGCGCATAGAACTGAGGCTCAATTGAACCCAAAGCAATGTGCTTTGCATCTTTGGTTTCATAGGTGCCATAAAAGTGAGCGCCACCATCTAACATATTGCTCGCTCTTTTTTCCTGAAACATGCCGCCTGCTTTCATGGTAAAAAACATCGCCATGAGGGCTGCCGCACCATCCACCATCGCCGCATCAACGACTTGGCCCTCACCGGATCGGGCCGCTTCTAACAACGCGCAAACTAAGCCATAGGCCAACAACATTCCGCCACCGCCAAAATCTCCAACCAAATTCAAAGGCGGAACCGGCTTACCCTCTTTCGGCCCAATCGCATGGAGCGCCCCAGTCAACGCAATGTAATTGATATCGTGGCCTGCGGCTTGTGCCATGGGCCCATCCTGGCCCCAGCCCGTCATTCGTCCATAAACCAGGCGTTTATTACGGGCGCGACAATCATCCGGCCCGAGCCCTAACCGTTCGGTCACTCCGGGTCGAAACCCCTCAAAAATTGCGTCTGCGGACTCGCACAGCTTCAGCACCACTTCACGGCCTGCATCCGACTTCAAATCAACCGCGATCGACTTACGTCCGCGCGCTAGGACATCCTGCCCTCTCGTCCGGCTCCCCAAGCGATCCACACGAATCACCTCGGCGCCCATGTCTGACAACATCATTCCGCAGAAAGGACCGGGGCCGATGCCGGCCAATTCAATAATTTTAATTCCTGTTAAGGGTCCCATGTGCCTCTCCTTCTGTGTCTGCCGATATTTAGGCACAATCACCCGCCGTGAGCAAATCTGGTGGTGTGTACCGGGTTCGAATATGGAGGATAGGCCGGATCCGAGTTATGCTCTGCCAATTTGAGCGCCGAGGAACCGATCATGCTTGAGCACATTACCATTGAACCGGCAACAACGGCTGATGCGTGCTTAATCTGGTTGCATGGCTTGGGCGCCGACGGACACGACTTTGAACCCATTGTGCCTGAGCTTGGCCTATCGGATATTGCCATTCGCTATATTTTCCCACACGCACCGATTCGTCCGGTTTCGATCAACAACGGCGACGAAATGCGGGCTTGGTATGACTTTCAATTTCATTCAGAGCGCGGCAGCTCAGAGGATATCCAGGCATCCGCCGAACAAATTCGACTTATTATCGATCAACAACTTGAAACTGGGATTCAGAGCCATCGGCTTATCCTGGCGGGATTTTCGCAAGGCGGCGTCATTGCTTTACACACAGCGCTCCGATTGCACGACCGTCTTGCTGGCGTGATTGCGATCTCGACTTACCTACACGACCCGAAAAGCCTCGAGACAGAACGTCACGACGAAAATCTAGCGCTGCCGATTTTTATGGGACATGGCCAAGGCGACCCGATGATACCCATCATGAGAGCCGCCACCGCCAGAGAGAATCTGATCCGGTTGGGCTACGACGTCACGTGGCAGGATTACCCCATGGCTCACCAAGTATGCCTTGAGGAAATTGAAGACATCGCGGCCTTTATTCGGCGGATACTGTGAAACTAAAAGTCCCATCTTCCAAAGCTTGGTTACACTGCGTGCTCGCAGATTTTGAAACATTTCTCCAAGATCACGCCGCCAATGAGCGTAAAGCCTCTTCAATGGCCATGTCGATGGTGACTCATTATCCCGACCGCACGCAATTGACCCGTGCAATGATCGACTTGGCGCTGGAAGAGTTAAACCACTTCAGACAAGTCTATCGCCTCATCGAGGAGCAAGGATTCAAGTTGTCGGCCGACGTTAAAGATCACTACGTCAATGCCCTTCGGCAACACCTACGCAAGCCCAGCCTGGACTACCTTCTCGATCGACTGCTCTGTGCTGCGGTCATAGAAGCCAGGGGCGCGGAGCGGTTCCAAATGATTGGCGACGCACTCAATGACGCAAAACTGGCAACCTTTTACCAAACCCTTGCGCGCAGTGAAGCTCAGCACCATGAATTGTTTGTCAACCTTGCACTGACTTACTTTGACCCCAGCGAGGTTGAGCCGCGATTGGAATTCTGGTTGGCCGAAGAAGCGGCTGTGCTGGCTGCACTCCCGATCAGACCGCGCTTGCATTAGTCCTGCGTGTTCAGTCAGCGACAACAAACAACCATTGACCAATACCTCGCGCAGTATTCAGAACCCGACGGGGCTGAGATCACGCTGAACCGTCAATATGCGCAGGTGCTGGTGATTCCAGCCTATTCGGAACGGCCTGCAACCCTTACCCGACTGTGGGCTGAAATGCCTAGCGATAGCTTGCTGATTCTTGTGATTAACGCGCCAGCTTATGATCTAAGAACGCGTAAGCTGCAGGCCCATTTTGACGCCCGTTGCGTGCACCCAGGCCCCAGCGCACGCTGGCAAACCTGTCTTGAAAAAGCCAAAGCGGGTTTACTCGTAATTAACCGGTGCCAACCCGGTGGGTATATTCCGGAACGCCAGGGGGTCGGCTTAGCGCGCAAGATCGGCGCTGATATCGCTTTGAAACTCATCAATGAAGGCGTTATTCAAAGCCCGATTATTCACTCAACCGATGCCGATGCGCGTTTGCCTAAAAATTACTTTAGTCAAACCCAGCCCAGTGATGCCGCTGGCTGGGTTTACGCTTACCGACATCGGTTACCTGCGCCTGATCATCTCAAAACGGCAATGCGCTTGTACGAATTAAAATTGAGTCACTTCACAGGCGGGCTGAGGTGGGCAGGTTCACGCTTTGATCATGCAAGCCTCGGCTCAATCATTGCGATCAACGCCGCCGCCTATGCCCAAGTAAGGGGTTTTCCGAAACGCGCAACCGGCGAGGATTTTTATCTACTCAACAAATTGGCTAAAGTCGGCCCGATTATCCGGCTCCAAGGTGCCCGGGTTGTGTTATCGCCCCGACTTTCTGAGACGCGTGCCCATCGGCACCGGAACGGGGGTTCGCGCACTGATTAATCAAAATTTCAGAAAAACCGCCCTGTTTTACAATCCAAAGACGTTTTCTCATCTGCAATCGCTTCTCGCAGCCTTAGCCAAAGCCGAGACGACCGATGCCCTCGAGGCCATTTCGAACCCGAAAATTCAAAGTTATTTTACCAGCAGTAACTGCTTATCCACTTTTCGAAAACTCGAAGCCAACGTTGGACACAAAAACCACTATCAACGCGCCTTGCTCAATTGGTTTGATGGCTTTCAACAACTCAAGTTTCTCCACCATCTACGTGATCTTGATCTGCCCGATGTCACCCTCGCTGGCGTTCTGCAGGCGCCTTGGTTTCAAAAGCCCCATGCACTGGACATGAGCCGCACCCGGCTCGAACGGATCCGGGAGCTCGCGTAAACCCCTCATTTCAACGCATTTCTCTTGCTCGGGCAGCTATTGCCGGGCATCGGTCGTGATATCATTGCGCTCAGACAGGACAGCCTTATGTTTAAAATTTTTATTGATGGTCAAAACGGCACGACAGGCCTGCAAATAAAAGACCGCTTGGCCGAGCGCAGCGATATCGAACTGATCGAGCTCTCCGATGCTGAGCGTAAAACGGATGCAGCTAAGCGCTCAGCGCTCAGTGCTGCAGATGTTGCGATCTTGTGTTTGCCGGATGACGCGGCACGTCAAACGGTGCCGCTAGCGCCCAATACTCGGTTGATTGATGCCAGTACCGCCCATCGTACCCACCCAGACTGGACCTATGGCCTGCCAGAATTGTGCCCTGAGCAACGTCAAAAAATTCAAACTGCTCGGCTGGTCAGCAATCCGGGCTGCTATCCTACTGGGTTCATCTTGCTCGTGCGGCCGCTCGTTGCGCAGGGCTTATTAAAACCTGACCAGGCAATATTCGTCAGTGCATTGAGTGGGTATTCTGGTGGCGGCAAGGCCATGATCAAAGATTATCAAGAACAATCCCAGACCGCTTGCAGGCCTTATGCCCTCACGCTCAAGCACAAACACTTGGCCGAGATGACGCAGTTTGCAAGTCTTCAGAATGACCCGGTCTTCCTGCCTCATGTCGGTGATTTTTACCAAGGGATGCTGGTCGAAATCGGCTTGACGGCAAATCATTTCACAAAGCCCATCAGCGCCGAAAGTATTACCGAATATTGGCAGCATCATTACCGCAATGAGCCCAATATTCAGGTGCAAGACCCCAATCATATCCCGGGACTAGACGGGCGTTTCCTAGAACCCCAGGCCTGCAATGGCACCAACCGAGTCGACCTTTTTGCCTTTGGTGATGCGCAACAAAGCTTGCTCGTGGCCCGCTTAGATAATCTTGGTAAAGGCGCTGCCGGCGCCGCTGTTCAAAACTTAAACCTCATGCTGGGTATCGACGAGCAAACTGGCTTGTCAGCGCAGGATACGCCCCAAGGATCAACCCATGACCACGTCGATTGACGCGCAATACCAACAATATTTAAACGCTGGCCTGACGCTGGACTTGACCCGAGGCAAGCCCTGCTCCGACCAGCTCGACCTCAGCGACACACTTGAAGATATGATCGGCGGTAATTTTAAGACAGCCGATGGCATCGATGTTCGCAATTATGGCGGTCTTTTGGGGATACCCGAAGCCCGCGCGCTGGGCGGCGCATTGCTTGACGTGGATCCTAAGTACATCATGGCCGGCGGCAACAGCAGCCTCACCCTCATGTATCAATTTCTGGTTTGGCGGCTCAAGGCCTGGCAAGCAGATGATCCGGCTCAGACCTTCAAATTTATTTGCGTGGTGCCTGGCTATGATCGTCACTTTACGATCTGTGAGCACTTGGGCATTGAAATGGTCTCGGTGGGCTTTGACAGTAACGGTCCCAACCTGACTGACATTGAGGCCCTCGTACGCCAGGACCAAACCATCAAAGGCATTTGGTGCGTGCCGAAACACAGCAACCCGACTGGACACACCTATAGCGACGAGACCGTCGCACGACTGGCGAACTTGCCGAGCCTTGCAAGCAAAGACTTTATCCTGATGTGGGATAACGCCTATGCAGCGCACGATTTGGATCCACAGGCGAGACCTCTTAGCAACATCATGGCCTACGCTCAGGCAGTCCAGACGGCGGATCATATCGCCCTGTTTGCCTCGACGTCCAAAATCACCTTTGCCGGCGCTGGCCTCGCATTTTGCGGCTTAAGTGAGCCAATGTTAAAAGGATTCGAGACCTTCCTCACGCCGCAAATGATTGGTTTTGACAAGGTGAATCAATTAAGACATGCCCGGCTTTTGAGCGGTAAAGACGACATTGCAAAGCATATGGCAGCGCACAGAACGATCCTTGAACCAAAATTCAGACGGGTCCAAGAAAAACTAAGACCACTGGCTGACGCCGGCTTAGCGACTTGGAGTCAACCAGGCGGTGGTTACTTTGTTTCGTTGGATTTGAAAATCGCCAGCGCAACACGCGTTATTGCATTAGCCGATGCTGCAGGGGTAAAGCTTACGCCCGCGGGTGCCACCTTCCCCTATGGGCGAGACCCAGAGGATAAGAATATCCGAATCGCCCCCAGCTTTCCTGATATGATAGCGCTTGACCAAGCGCTTGATGTTCTGGTTTGTTGCATCGTTAAAGCCAGTGAAATTAATCACTAAGCACGCAAATTCCTTCAGCAATAAGATAAAACCTTATGAAATTACAGCAACCCCAACCTGGCGTCGCCTTGAATACAGCTTGCAGAGTATGAGTATTTTTTCAAAACTGTTCAAAACCAAAAAGTCGCCCGCCAAACCTGCTAAGAAATTAGTGTCGGCTCCAAAAACCGCTCCGAAGAAATCTCCTGCAAAACCGCGTCCAGCTTCCAAACCGACAGCCACACAGCTAACGAGCAAGCAGCCTTCCGATCAAGGCCGCAAGTCCCAAGCAAAGCGCCCACCTACGGACCTGCCCCTGCTCGGCCAGGATTTCGTCGACCTAGATCTGCCCGAGCCGCTGAACCTTGCGATACGAAAACTCAATTTCTCGCACTGCACACCGATCCAAAAAGAAGTGTTGCCCCACAGCTTAGATGGTGAGGATGTGATCGCACAGGCGCAAACCGGTACCGGCAAAACGGCCGCCTTTTTAATTTCCATTATCACCTACCATTTAGAGAATCCTGAGCGCCAAACCCGCAAGCCCGGCACGCCATTCGCCCTCATCATTGCGCCGACCCGTGAGCTGGTTATGCAAATCGCGTCGGATGCAGAACTGCTGACCGAGTTTACGGATCTGCACGTGATGGCTGTGGTCGGCGGCATTGATTACGAAAAACAAAAACGAGAACTTGAGAGGCCGGTTGAGGTTATTGTCGCGACTCCGGGCAGATTGCTCGATTTCTGCCGCTCTGGGGTCATCAATCTAGGCCAAGTCGAAACACTCGTGATTGATGAAGCCGACAGAATGTTGAACATGGGCTTCATCCCAGATGTGAAAGCCATCGTTCAGCGTACGCCTAAGAAAGATAAGCGACAAACCCAACTCTACAGCGCAACGTTCAGCGAGGACATCAAGCGCCTTGCAAAGACCTGGACCCTAAACCCAGTTCGAATTGAAATTGCGCCCGAGCAGGTAGCCGTGAGCAGTGTCGAACAACTGATTTATTTCACGTCGGAGTCAGAAAAATTCACCGTCCTGTGTAACCTCATTGCCCAGCAAACCGAAAGTAAAGTAATCGTGTTTGTGAATCGTCGGGATGAGACTCGGCGGCTTGAGGAGAAGCTCTATCGTCAAGGCTTTAAAACCGGGTTGCTCACGGGTGAGGTCGCACAACGCAAGCGCATCAAAACACTAGACGAATTCAAGGATGGCGATATTCAAGTTATGGTGGCCACCGATGTTGCCGGCCGCGGGATTCACGTCGATAACATCAGTCACGTGGTTAATTATAATTTGCCGGAGGACCCAGAGGATTACGTGCATCGGATTGGTCGAACGGGCCGCGCCGGTGCCAAGGGCATCTCGATTAGCTTGGTTTGCGAAAGTGATGCCTTCATGATGCCAAGCATCGAAGCGCTGCTTGGTGAGTCATTAAACTTCACCTATCCGCCGGATGAACTCTTGATTTCACTCGGATCGCCCGTTCGTGCCCGACGCGTGAATAACGATCTGATTCCGAAAGATAAAGATACCCGGAAACCACCCCGAAGAAGAGGCTAGCTATGGCCCAACCAACAACACAACCAATTGAACCGCTAATCCGTCGATCGGATATCGACGCCTTAGAACCGGTCCGGCACGTACACCAGCACAACGCCAATGCCATTCGCCTTACTCGCTCTTTATCAAGCCTTACCGGGCTCAAGAGCCTAGGCGTGCACCTCGTGACCTTAACTCAGGGCCGATTCTCAACGGAATATCATCGTCATCATGAAGATGAAGAATTCATCTACATTTTGTCTGGTTGCGGCCTCGCCCGGATTGGTGAGCACCAACATGACGTCGCGTCCGGAGATTTCATGGGATTTAATACGCACTCTGAAGCTCACAGCTTATACAACCCGAACCCAGAAGATCTGGTCTACCTTATGGGCGGCACTCGATGCGCCATTGATATCTGTGATTATCCGGACTTGGATCTCCGGCAGTTTCGAGTCCACGGTGAGCGAACAGCCGTCCAGCGCCGCCATCTCAACAACGCCAATCCGTCATCCGACCAAGCAGACCCCGATCCTGACGCTGAGTAAAACCCCAATGAATAACCCCCTTGTCCTTGCACCTTCAATTAATGTACTCGGCACCGAACTCTCGCCTTGCAGCAATAAGCCATTGACTGGCTTCCTTCGTGATGGCCTGTGTAATACCTGTGCGGAAGACGCGGGCTCACACACGGTTTGTGTCGAAATTAGCGAAGCATTTTTATTGTTTTCTAAGGCGCGGGGCAACGACCTGATGACGCCCCATCCTGAATTTGGCTTTCCGGGACTCAAACCTGGTGACAGCTGGTGCTTGTGTGCGGGACGCTGGTTAGAGGCCTACGAGGCCGGCATCGCGCCCAAAGTCATCCTCAACAGCTCGCACCAAGAAGCGCTGAAAATAGTCCCTTTAGACTATCTTTTAGCACACGCGGTCACCATTAATTGAGTCGGTATTGACACGACGCGACTCAGACCTTAAGCAATGCGCTGGGAATCAAAATCTATGACCCGACTCGAACACAAAAAGATTTTAATCACTCAGTCTGATGATTACATGGGGCCAGCGATTGCGGACTTGTTTGCCGCAGAAGCCGCACAAGTCACGGCGCGCCCGGGCTGGGTTCCGTTTGGTCCAGACTTCGCAAGCTATGTCCAGGATTTACCAGACTTCGATGTTGTCATTGCCAACCTCGCCCATGATCCCTGCAACGGCCCGATAGAAGCCTTAGCGGATGATAACTGGGAGAAGCTGTTTGACACGATGGTGCATCCGCTGATGGCCTTGGTAAGACACTTTGCCCCCAGAATGGCCGATCGAGGTCACGGCAAAATTATCGCGATCACGAGTGCCGCACCCTTAAGAGGTTTGCCAGGATCCGCCGCGTATTGCGCAGCACGAGGCGCCCAAAATGCGTTTATTAAAGCCGCTGGCCTCGAGTTTGCTGCTAAGAATGTGCAGATCAACGCCATTGCCCAAAACTATGTCAGCAACCCCGTCTACTATCCGGATGACCTGGTTCAAAGTGAGCGGTTTCAGAAGCACCTCGCGCGCAACGTACCGATTCGGCGTGTTGCGCAGTCCAAGGAACAAGCAGAATTCGCGCTCTTTCTGGCCTCGGACAACAGTGATTTCTTTGTTGGTCAAATTTTTCCATTCTCGGGAGGGTGGGCAACTAACGCCTAAGCACGATGCACTGGGAACTAAAGGAGATCACCGTTTGGCACCTAGAGCGATTGGTACCCCTGTCGGATCCGCCGCCGTCTCGCTCGTATGAGCTTGTGAACCTTGTTGCGCCCGATCCGGGTTTCTGTCGGTACCTTTATGCAACAGTGGGTGCGCCTTGGCTCTGGTATGAAAAAATCGGCTGGTCCTTGTCCGAGTGGCAGGAACACGTTAAACAGCCTAACGTCCAGTTTTGGGTCGCTTATATTTCAGGCAATCCGATCGGTTATTTCGAGATCAAACACGGCACTGACGGCGCCTCTGAGATTTGTTTGTTCGGACTGATGCCCAATTGGGTTGGAAAAGGCCTCGGCAGCGCGCTACTACAAGATGCCATTCATCAAGCCTTTAAGCCAAGCCAGCGCCGAATTTGGCTGCACACCTGTTCACTCGACCATCCCAATGCGCTGCCAAACTATCTAAAACACGGCTTTACGCTTTTTAAAGAAGAAAACTTCAATGCCAAGGTTCCGGCTGAGCCATTAGAGCCCTTTCCGGGGGCCTATTCGCTATAAAAAAAGGCGCTCACACAGTGAGCGCCTAAAGAGTCTTTTGTGAGACTCAAGGGGGGAAATAAAGGCAGAAGGCGCCGTCCTTGGCACCCCCCACCAAACCAGTTAGCGCGTGAACTCTGGGTAGGCTTCGATCCCAATCTCCGCGATGTCAGAGCCTGCAATCTCTTCTTCTTCAGAGATCCTAAGCCCCATCACCACCTTGATGATCATCCAGGCGATGCCGCCGACGACGAAGGTCCAAAGGAAGATTGCGCTGATGCCCATCAACTGAGCCGAAAGGGTCGCGTCCGAGTTTGTGAAACACACTGCCAGCAAGCCCCATATTCCGCAGGTGCCGTGAACCGAAATCGCACCGACCGGATCATCAATTCGAAGCTTATCGAGCAACACGATCGAGCCAACAACTAAGATCCCGCCCGCCAAACCTATGAGAGCCGCCTCGCCAGGCATCGGCGTCAAGGGTTCAGCTGTAATCGAAACCAGACCAGCCAAAGCACCATTTAAAGCCATGGTGAGATCGGCTTTACCAAATACCACCTTTGCCGTTAAAAGCGCACCAATCAAACCTGCGGCCGCGGCAGTATTGGTGTTGACGAATATCAGCGCGACTGCGTTGGCTTCTTCAATATTGCTGACCACTAATTCTGAGCCGCCATTGAACCCAAACCAACCAAACCAGAGTATGAACATGCCAAGCGTTGCTAGGGGCATGTTTGCACCGGGTAGCGGGTTCACCTGTCCATTTGGGCCATATTTGCCATTTCTCGCACCGAGCAGCAAAACCCCGGCTAATGCTGCGGCAGCGCCACACATGTGCACCACGCCGGACCCCGCGAAATCTAGAAAACCGGCTTCGTCTAACGCACCCCCACCCCATTTCCAGAAACCCTGCACCGGGTAAATAAACCCAGTCATCACGACCGCGAAGGCTAAGAACGCGAACAGTTTCATCCGCTCTGCAACAGCGCCAGAGATAATCGACATCGCAGTCGCAACGAACACAACCTGAAAAAAGAAGTCTGAGGCCCCGGAGTAGTAGATATCGCCTTCAGACGCTAACACCTCACTCACAGAATTATCGCCACCACCAAGGTAGGTGCCGATGCCGGGGATCCATCCAGACCCGTCGCTGTACATGATGCTGTAGCCCACAATCAGGTACATAAGCGATGCGATTGCAAACAGCGCTACATTCTTGGTTAAAATTTCACTGGTATTTTTTGCTCGGACCATTCCGGCTTCGAGCATCGCGAATCCGGGCGCCATAAACATGACCAATGCCCCCATCACTAAGAAGTAGAGCGTATCTACCGAATAACTAAGTTGTATTAATGACTCTTCCACAATTTTCCTCCTCGGATAACGTCGTAACGCGTGTCGCTCCTGACTATGTGCAGACTTAACTTCTGAAAGCTTGGTCGGCTCATTCCCTGGACTGTTTTGTCCTGACTGGGTTAGAGCAAAGATGATGCCAAGATCAAACCCCCCGCAGAAACTCGCTTCAGCGGGCATTACATAGGGTTAGCGTTCGACGCGGGTCGCATCGGTGTTTAATTTCATAAAATTAATGCACGAAGCTGGGGCGGTTGCCCTCAATTGGGGCGAGGTATTGGGGCAAGGCAGCGTGACGGCGTTGGCAGGCGCGCATTTTGAATTGCACAAGCCTTTTTCCTTGAGGCATTACCCAGATCTGTTGCAGCTTTTAGGGCAGCGCCTGACGCTAAATCTGCTCAAACCGCGTCTGTGGCAGCGATTCGTGTGAGCCTGTTTTCTTGAGGCGTTAAAGACAATTCTGAGGGCCTTCGAGCAATCTATTGCAGACGACTCGGAAGGTATAGCACCAAATCGGAAAAATAATAAATGAGCACCAACCCGAAGAGTTGTAGCGCAATAAACGGGACGACACCACGATAAATGACAGGTACCGTCACCGCATCCGACACCACACCTTTGAGATAAAATATCGCAAAACCAACGGGCGGTGTTAGAAAAGCGGTTTGCAAGCACACGGCAAACAGAACCGTAAACCAAATCAAGTCAAACCCAAGTCCCGTAACAACCGGTGCCACAAGCGGCAGCACAATCAACGTGATCTCAATCCAATCCAGAACAAAACCCAATAAAAAAACCACCAACAAAATGGTGATCAATATCCCATCCGGTCCAAAGGGCAAACCCAAAAGGCCTTTCTCGATCAAATGATCGCCGCCAAGCCCGCGAAGTACCAACGAAAAGGCCGTGGCCCCCAAAAATATTGCGAAGATATAACTGGTTGTCTTGGTGGTTTCCAGACACGCCTCTTTCAAAACCTGAGGCGTCAAATTGGCATACCACGCCGTTAACATCAAAGCGCCAGCGGCGCCCACACCGGCTGCTTCGGTTGGCGTTGCGATGCCCGCAAAGATGGACCCAAGCACCGCAAAAATCAGCATTAGGGGCGGCAACATGGCCTGAAGAACGTCCGTTAACACACCAAAGGTCAAGGGCTCGGCATCCGTTGCCCTTGGGGCAAGGCTTGGTTTTAACATCGCGAAGATCACAATATAAACCGCGTATAAACCAGCGAGCAGCAACCCCGGGATCAGCGCACCCAAAAACAACGGTCCTACCGGCAAGGCCAAGCGATCGGCCATCATTACCAGCATAATTGAGGGCGGCACCAATATCCCTAAAGACCCGACCGCCGCAACGGTGCCAGCCGCTAATTCAGGCTGATAACCCCGCGCAAGCATCGGCGGCATCGCCAAAAGACCTAGCAATACGACAGAGGCGCCGATGATACCGGTCGATGCCGACAACAAAACCCCAATTCCAACAACCGACAATGCCATCCCACCGGGCACAGCATTGAATAACCGGGATAAGTTTCGTAACAATCGCTCCGCCAACCCAGACTTTTCGAGCATCACCCCCATAAAAATAAACATCGGTAATGCCACCAAGACCCAGTTGTTCATTACATCCCAAATGCGATCCACTACGAGCCCTGAGTAATCCCAGCTGATTGCGATCTCCCAACCAAAATCAACGCCGGCAATGATACCCATCGCGGTAAAGATTACGGCAAGCCCGCCTAGGACCCAGGCTACGGGAAACCCTGAGAAAATTAAGAGGATAAAACTTGCGAACATCCACAGACTCAGCCAATCGCCATCGGTCATGGCGCCGCTCCAGGCTTTGGCCAGCCGAACAATAGGCATAACACGCGAGACAGACGAGACAGGGTCGCGAGCAACAGCAAAACAAACCCGATCGGAAGCATCGCTTTAATCACCCACCGAAAAGGCAATCCACCAGGCGCTTGAGAAACTTCGGCGGTTTCATAGGCATACAGTACAAACGGTCCAGCGGCGATCAGGACTAACATGACGAAAGGCAAAAGCAGCAACAGCAGTCCGTAAACTTCGACCCAAGCCCGGGTCTGATTGGACCATCTGGCGCGAAAGACATCCACCCGAACATGGGCGTCCAGTACTAAAGCGTAAGAAAGTCCTAAAAGAAAGCCAGTGGCATACAAGTGCCATTGCAGCTCTTCGAGTTCAATAAAACCTTCTGAGAAGAGGTAGCGAGAGATCACATTGACAACAATGACACCGATCAGCATTAACCAAATCAGACCTAACACTGAGCCGAGTTTGACCACCACACCATCGATTAATCGAGAAAGGCCCGTCACCGGCAACCGCTGATCGCTCATTCCTCGGTCACCTCATCAAAATCTCGGGGCAGGTATGCTAAGGCTTTCCACTTCTTATAACTGCGCATGAATTTTCTTTGGGACGCCAAAATCTCAGCAAATTGCGGATCTTTCTCCGCTTCGATCTGAAGTACCGATTCGGTAACGGCCTGAAGCGACTTCAAAACCGCCTGATCAAACCGAATGGGCGTCACGCCCTTTGCCTCGAACCCTTCGATCACAGCACCTTGTAAGGCCTCGCCTTTCGCCAAGTTTCGAATCACGCCGGCCGTGCAAGCCATCTCGATGAGGCTCTGATCACCAGCACTGAGCGCATCCCAGCGGGTTTGATTGACCACAAGATGCGCCGCGGTAAACGTTTGGTGCCAGCCGGGAAAGTAGTTGAACTTTGCAACTTGATCAAACCCAAGCATCGCATCCACAACGGGCAAAGAATATTCCGTCGCATCAATTGCGCCTTTTTCAAGCGCTTGATAGATTTCCCCGCCAGGTATTAAGGTCACGGACGCACCCAACGCTTGCAACACGCGCCCCCCGAGTCCCGCGAATCGTATTTTCAAACCTTCAAACTGGGTCAGATCCGTGATGGGAAATCGAAACCAACCAGCGGTTTCTGGGCCAATGATGCCACACAGAATCGGATGAATATTATGCGGTGCATAGAGCGCTTCAGCCAAGGCTTTACCCCCTGCCTCATAATACCAAGCGGTATATTCCCAAGGCTCAAGGCCAAAAGGGACCGCCGATATAAGTGGCGTTGCTGGAATTCTGCCCTGATCATAGCCAAGCCAGGTGTAACCCGCTTCAAGCTTACCCGCCTTGACACTCTCGGTAATACTAAAAGCTGGAACCAGCATTCCAGGCTCATAGACATCTAGCAGGACCCGACCGCCTGAGGCACGATTCAGTTGTTCTGAGACATACAGGATATTGTCGCCCAAAGCCGGCAGATGTGTGCCAAACGCCACCGGCGTTCGCCATTTAATTTGAGCGGCCTCGGCCGCGCTGATGTTGTTCTGAACCGGCGCTGTCGAGCGAAGACTCAGCGCGCCGATCAGACCCAACAGGAAAGCCGTAACAATGGCGATCATCGCGCTTTGATTTGTCCAAGGATTCTTAATCGCCTTGCCCCTTTTCGGCCACTGGTATGCTTTATACTAACGCAACGCGATGATGCTGCCATCTATGACCCCAGAACAATTTACACAAGCGCTGAGCCATCCGCCAAAATCCTTTTCAGTGATCGTCAAAGACGCTCACATTCACTATCGACGTTGGCCAAAGCCTAATGCGCCCGGAGTTCTACTGGTTCATGGTCACGCGGCACACGCCCGCTGGTGGGACCATATTGGCCCAGCATTGCACCAACGATTCGATGTCTCGGCAATTGACCTGTCTGGCGCTGGCGATAGCGCGCACAGAGCAAGCTACTCATCCCGCTTATTTTCCGAAGAAATGATGGCGGTCACAAACCATGCAGGTTATGCGTCGCCAATCATCATCGCACACAGTTTTGGCGGCACGCTTGCTCGGGTCGCCTGTTTTTTAAATCCACACTGGGCAAAGCGACTGATTTTAATGGATTCGGTGATCCCAGCGAGCCCCGGACCTCAATTGGACAACTCAAAAGCGGTCAAGGCGCTGCCACGGCCAGCGCGGCAGACCATACGGCCATCACGGGTTTATGCAACGCGACTGATTGCAATGAAACGCTTTCGATTAACGCCTCGGCAGCCTCTGACCCACCCCCATATTCTCTCACACATCGCCCACCATTCTTTTCGCGAGTCTGAGGCAGGCTTTGTATTCAAATTTGACCGCGCGGTCTTTAGCAAGATGACACCGGCACCAGACTTACCCGCGGGACCTGAGATGATGGCTGGTCTTCAAACCAAAACCAGTTTAGTGGTTGGCCGCAAGAGCGTTTTTTTTGACGCCAGGACCGCCGTTGGCGAGCAGAATCTATCGACCGCAAAAAAACACTTTGCGCGCGATCAAATCAAGATCATCGACGACGCCGGGCATCACCTGATGATTGACCAGCCTCTGCCGACCATCAAAACCCTGTTAGCGCTTACCGCTGACTCGGCCGAAGGCCCTGATCAACGGTAATCCGCTGCATTTTTCGTGATTGTGGCCAATAGTCGTTGACGGGTTTGTGCTGGGTAATTCGATTGTCCCAAAAGGCGATCGAGTCTTTTTCCCAAGTAAATCGACAGGTATGCTCTGGCAAAATCATATGCGCAAACAGAAATTTAAGTAACGCATCGCTTTCTGTTTGGTGCAGCCCCTTGATTCGGGCAGTAAAAAGCGGATTAACGTATAAGCCGCGCGCGCCACTTTCAGGGTGGGTAATCACAACAGGGTGCTCAACCGGCGGGTTATCGCTCACCATCTGCGCTAATCGTTCCCGCCCGCCAGGCTCTGCCAGAGACTCTTTAAATCCAAAGCTGAAATCATGAACCGCAACCAAATCTTCGATCAAATCTTTCATGACCTCGGACAAACTCTCGTAAGCGGCCGATAGACTTGCGAACAGGGTATCGCCGCCCCGCTCGGGGATTGACAGGCCATGCAGGATGGACCCCAGCGGCGGGCAAGCCCGAAAGGTCATATCGGTATGCCACACTTCAATTTTTGAGGGATTGTCTCGATCATTCTCTAAGATGGTGATCGCAGGAAAGCCCGCGGCATGCGGATAAGCCTCATGGTACTGCGGCTCGCCAAACGCAGTAGCGAGCGCCATATGCTGCTCAGGAGACAATGGTTGGTTTCGAAAAAATAAGACTTGGTGCTCTAAAAGCGCTTGATTGAGGTCACTGAGCACCGCAGCTGATAATGGCGCCGTGAGATCGACGCCTGTAATCAGCCCGCCTAGGGCGCCCGACACCCGTTTACATTCCATAATGACCGATTCCTTTTCAGGTTTGACATCGCGATCATTTGTCAACCCAGGTTAGTCGATTGCGTGCCCGGTTCAATCGCGCAGCTGTTTCTGAGCGCCAGCGGCTAGCCCTCTGACGCCAACTGCTCGACCAGCGCCTCGGCTTTCGCCTCGAGCTCGGCCAGCAGTTCTTTGCTTTTATGGGTCGACAAAGCAACCACTCGATTGGGTCCCAACTTCCGCAAACCGGCTAAGATTTCAGAAGCATTTGCTTTCGCCTGCCCAATTTGACTCATCCTGCTCACCCTGTATATTCATGCTCTTGGCGCGCATGATAACGGATTTACGCAGCGCAATCATCAAGACAAAACGCAATTCGCTGGAGAAAAGCGCTTGGCAACACCAACCCTGCAGAGCGAACATCGCGGCGCAAAACTTGCCCTCATTTATCGAGCGGATGGTCATGCCCAGCTCCTGGTCAATGGTCTGGTTCGAGATGAAGGGCAAAGCTTAACCCGACTCAAACTGCAGAGCGTCGTGCAAACAGACTATGAATGGCATGAAAAAATTAGCGGGTCCATTGAGCGCAATGACCAATCGGTTCGACTGACTTTAATGATGAGCGACATAGAAGTCGCAATCGGCGACTTTGATTTGGGATTAGAGACCTGATGCAGATTATCGAGCAGCTTCAGGCCGACCAAACAGCCGCCTATGGTCACCAGGATCCAAACGCCAACGTCTGTTTTTTCACGACGGTGGACGCCGCGGGATCACCCCAGGTTCGAACGCTCGTTTTGCGTCATATTGGCGAGACAACCATCACCCTATTCATTAATACCAGCAGCCCGAAATGGCAACAGCTATTACAGCAACCACGCTGCCAGGCGCTATTGTGGTATCCCAGTCTCCAAATCCAATATCGCTTGAGCGGCACTGCAGCCGCCTTGGCGAGCGACGCGATCCAAGATAACTGGCATAAGCGCCCCCTGCGCGCGAAGATTTTAGATTATGTCTATGATCATGCAGCCCCGCAAAGCAAGCGCATGGCCTCCCGAGCCGCTCTGCTCGAGCAATTTCAAGTTGTGTCACAACGCGTCGCGTCAGCAGACTTAAAACCCAGCGCCGCCGCCATTGGACTATCCGTTCAGCTTGACCAAATTGAGCGCTTAGATCTGTCTCAAAACGACTTACCCCACGAGCGTACTGTGTTCGAGCGATCCGACGGCGGCTGGACCGCGCACGTGCTTGTCCCATAAGACGCAAAATTGACAAAAACCTTTGACTCCGCGCTTGATTGGACTTACATTTTTACTCGAACTGTGACGCGCAGACGTTCTAACCAGGGGGAACCTCCAGCGCGCCTTTTAATCCCCTGACCGCAAAGGAGGTGATCCCATCAATAGTCAGTCTATGAGGGGCGCCTCCGAGTTAAATTAACTCGGAGTCCGCTCCAATACGTTAAGACAGAGCCCCAAAGTGCCTTGGCATTTTGGGGCTTTTTAATGCCCGGATCTCTCATGCTCAAGGCTGTTGCGGTGATAGGCCGACAAGACCCGCGCAATGCGCCTGGCCGCACTGCGTTACGATTTATGGCATCCCGACAGGCCGCGGACGCCTGCTTTGGCTTGGGGCAGCATGCACCGCCCTAGCGGCTTTCAATTCTTTTAATGCCCGTCAGATGTTTAAAGCAAGTTGATATCGCAGTGCTCAAGAACTCTTGCATAAACGGATCCTCGAGTTGCTCGCGCCGGATCGCGGCATAAAGTCGCCCCCACAGGCCTTGTTGTGAAAGTCGTTTGGCGGTGAGTAACTCATTTGCCAAGTACTCCGTTAAAGCCCAATTCGGCAGACAAGCGACGCCTCGACCGCTTGCGACCAACTGCACCATCATCGGTGTGAGTTCAGCATTGCGAATAGCACTTGGGTCGACCCCGGCCGGATCAAGAAACTGGGTAAAAATATCCAATCGGTCTCGATCAACCGGATAGGTGATCAAGGTTTGATCTGCCAAATCCAATGGGTCGATAAAGGTCTTTTGATTCAATGGATGGCGATTTGACACCGCCAGCATCGCTTCGTATTCGAACAAAGGCTCATAATGAATATCGGGCAAGTCAATCGGGTCGGAGGTAATGACAAGGTCAAGATCACCCCGCGCCAGGGCCGGCAGCGGCGTAAAACTGAATCCTCCGATCAAATCCAATTCCACCTCAGGCCAATTCAGGCGATAGGCTTCGATACAGGGCACCAGCCACTGAAAACAAGAATGACACTCAATACAAATGTGCAGGCGACCGGTCTCGCCCAGCGTAAGTCTTGCAATGTCTCGCTCGGCCGCTTTGAATTCGGGCGCGACGAGATCTGCGAGCGCGAGCAAACGCCGTCCGGCACTGGTGAATCGAGGTGGCTTGGTCTTGCGCACAAACAGCGAGCAGTTTAACCGATCCTCAAGGTCTTTAATTTGGTGTGATAAAGCTGATTGCGTTAAGTGCAGCACCTCCGCTGCGTCAACCAGACTCCCCGTCTCCCGAAGCGCCGTTAACGTTTTTAAATGTCTCAGTTCAAGCATGACTACCAAATGATTAAAGTTCACCTAAATCCTACTGAATCGAGAAAAAAATTCAATCACCTGCGTGCATTTTCAAAATAAGTCATCCCATCCCGTCGGCTGGTCGCATTTTCGGTTTAAAATTTATACTATTGCGCGGAAATTCTTTACGCTGTGTGAGCTGTGAGGGCGCCTGAAGGTCTAAGGTCAACTCGAAAAACGGCAAGCAGTGCGTCCAAGCGGGATCGCGCGAAACATGAAAATTTGTCTGCTGGGTTATCGCAGCAATCCTTATAGCGGTGGCCAAGGCATCTATCTTCGGCACCTGGGGCTCGCGCTCGTCGACGCAGGTCACGACGTTGACGTCATTTCGGGCCCACCCTACCCTGACCTGGACCCTCGCATTAAGCTGATCAAACTCCCAAGTCTCGACCTGTATGCCACGCCTGATCATGTTCGCGCTTTTAAATGGGGTTACTTGCGGTCGATAACCGATTTAATCGAGTATGTTGATACTGTGTTTGGCGGCTTCCCTGAACCTTATACCTTCGGCCGCAGACTCGTTCATTATTTTGATCAACATCAGCCCCAATACGATATTGTCCACGACAATCAGAGTTTGAGTTATGGCGTGCTCGCACTGCAAGAAAAAGGCTATCCGGTGATTACAACCGTTCATCACCCGATTACGCGCGACTTAGAGATAGCACTCTCTGAGACCACCGATTGGGGCATGCGATTACTCATTAAACGCTGGCATTCATTTCTTTCAATGCAAACCAAAGTGATTCGCAAGCTGACACATCTGGTTACGGTATCGGATGCCGCCAGACAAGATATTGCCGCTGCTTTTGATGTGGATGTGCAACGCATTCAGGTTGTGCACAACGGCATCGATCTAAACCGATTCAAACCCATGCCAGAGATTCGCCGGGCCTCACACCGACTGATGACAACAGCCAGTGCCGATGCACCCCTCAAAGGCGTACAGTACCTGCTCAAGGCGCTCGCTGAAGTTGCAAAGGTTGTCCCCGAAATAACCCTTTGTTTGCTCGGGAAACTAAAACCAGGTGGTGAAACCGAGGCCCTCATCGACGCCTTGAATCTTCGAGATCGGATCGAATTCCACGCCGACATTTCCGATGAGGCAATGGTTGCACTCTATGCCCGCGCAACGATTGCCATCGTGCCATCAGTTTATGAGGGATTCGGTTTCCCCGCGGGCGAGGCCATGGCCTGCGGCGTACCCGTTATTTCAACCCGAGGTGGCGCGCTCCCTGAAGTTGTTGGCGATTGCGGGGTTTTAATTGAACCCAAAGACAGTCAGGGCCTCGCGACGGCAATCCTTGATCTTTTAAACCGCCCAGAGGAACTTGAACGACTCGCAAGTATCGGCCGCGAGCGCATTAAACAGCAGTTTCAGTGGTCACGCGCTGCAGCCGAATTTCTGACCCTGTATCAAACCGTCAACGGATCATCCCATGTCTCTTGAAACCATCAATGCCGCCTTACTGGATCTCAACGCCGGAGACCTTTTGCTGGACTTGGGCAGCGGCGAGGGTCGTCACACTATTTCATTTGGCCTGAGTCAACAGATCACCGCCATTGGACTTGATTTATCGCATAAAGACCTAAAAACCGCGACGGAAAGGCTATCGGACTTTCAAGATCTGAGTGCCGCTGAATCACCCAGAGTGTGCTTCACACAAGGCTCTGGCAATCAACTGCCGTTCAAAGACCAGCAATTTAATAAAGTCATCTGCTCTGAAGTGCTTGAACACATTCATGACTATCAAGCGTTTTTGCAAGAAATTAAGAGAGTGATCCAACCTGGCGGCGTGTTTGCCGTGAGCGTGCCGGCAGCCTTTCCTGAATGGGTTTGCTGGAAGCTGAGCGATGCTTACCACGCAATGGAAGGTGGGCACATTCGAATTTTTTCAGCAAATACCTTACATCGAAACATCGAAAAATTCGGTTTCAAACGCTATCGATCCCATCGAGCGCACGCCTTACATGTCCCTTATTGGTGGCTTAAGTGCCTGTTTTGGCGCGCCGACCCGCAACATCCTTTGGTTGCAACCTATCACCGTTTTTTAGTCTGGGATCTAATGAATAAGCCTTGGTTCTCGCGCACCCTCGAGCGCATCTTAAACCCTATTTTGGGCAAATCCATTGTCATGTATTACGTTGCAACAGCGCCACAAACCCCCCAGACCGAGATTTCAAAATGAGCCAAGCATCTTTACAAAAGGATCTAACGCCTTCAAAAATGCTCGATGAAACCGCAGCCTACATCGCCTCAGTTCAAAGCCTTGATGGCAGCATTGCCTGGTTTATCGATGGCAGCGCAGACCCATGGGATCACATCGAAGCGGCAATGGGTTTGGCCACCAGCGGCCATATTGATGCAGCAAAAAATGCCTATGACTTCCTAGCCAAACAGCAGCTGGCCAATGGCGGCTGGTATGTTAGCTATGAGCAGGGCAAAGCGAAGGACACCAGTCGCGTTGAATCGAACTTCGTCGCCTACATTGCAACCGGCGTCTGGCACCTTTATCTGGTGACCAATGACAAAAATGTCCTGACGACCTACTGGCCTATGGTCTCAAGGGCAATGCAACTGGTGATTAGCCTGCAAGGTACCTATGGCGAAATCTATTGGGCCATAGATTCAGAAACCGGCGTTCAAGAAGATGCCCTTGTGACCGGGTGCAGCTCCATCTTTCATAGTCTTGGATGCGCCATTGCAATGGCCGATACCCTTCAAGCACCCAGCGCCATGCTCAAACAAGCGCGACAAAAACTACGAAAGGCGCTGACCCATCATCCTGAAGCGTTTGACCGAACCTGGGACAGCAAAGCACGGTATTCCATGGATTGGTTTTACCCCGTACTAACCGGCGTTGTGTCCGGCTCGGCGGCGCTTGCTCACATTGATCAGCGCTGGGAAGAATTTGTCGTTGATCAACTCGGTTGTCGTTGTGTTAACGATCAGCCTTGGGTAACCGTGGCTGAGACTTGCGAGCTGGTTATGGCGCTGGCGGTTGCTGGCGATACCGCTCGAGCCAACACCGTGTTCAGCTGGATACATCAGTTCAGAGATGACGTTGGCGCCTACTGGACGGGATATGTCTTCCCAGACCAAGCCATTTGGCCCGAGGAGCGAACCACTTGGACGGCAGGGGCGGTATTGCTCGCAGCGGATGTTTTGTCAAAACGCACTGCTGGCCATCGTCTGTTTTTACAGCCGGTCAACGCTTAAGGCCTTAAAACAATCCCGGCACCTTGAAGCCAAAGTTGAACGCGTTACGAGTCTGCCGGCCGCACTCAAGCCAGCAAGGGCCTCATTAACAACCGCGCCGAAATAGATGTGACGGGCATGATCGGCTCACACCGAGTATTCTTGGCGACTTAAAAACCCTGCGACACCCATTTGGCGCGCTACTCATTGCGCTGTCGCCTGAGGATTCCCAGCGTCTTAACCATTTTTAACAATTCAAACTTTCCGGATGCTAAAGCCGCTTGGTAGATTTCAAATGGCGGTCTACCGCCGTCTTTGGGGTCCGGAAAAATATCATGAATTAACAAAAGACCACCCGGGACAACCCAAGGTGACCAGACTTCATAGTCGATGGTCGCCGCTTGGCTGCTGTGACCGCCATCGATGAAAACCAAACCCAACGGCGTCTGCCAAGACCGGCCCGCAACCTTTGAGGACGCGACGATGGGAACGACCGTGTCCTCGAGCTGAGCCGCCAATATATTCGAGCGAAACACCGGAAAAGAATCGAACAACCCCGTTGTCGCGTCATAAAGTTCGGCGTCGTGATACGCCTCACCCACTTGATGCTCTTCAGAGCCGCGATGATGATCGACAGCGAACAGACTGTTTTGACTCTCCTGACACGCGGCGCCCAAATAGATAGTCGATTTACCGCAATAACTGCCGATTTCCAGACACGGCCCCAGCTCGGCAACCGAGCGCGCCGATTCATACAGGGCAAGCCCCTCATCGGGATCCATAAACCCCTTGATCGCATCAAGATCGACTGAAAGCCTCATGCCATCAGACCCAAAAGAAAATACCCATATAAATAACCAACATCGCAGCCCCAGCGTAAACCAGCAGGTTCATCAAAGTAGACCACTTTTCTGGCCTTCGGATCGGAAGCTGGTCACCAACCCCCAACCAAATCAAACACCCCAGCAGACCGCCAAACACAATGCTGATGATTAATAATCCCATGACACGACTCCGGTTATAACCCATTCATCAAAAGGTAAGGCAAGGTGTCTCCGACTTGGACCATTTGGTTTGGCGCCACAACGGCCAAAGCATTGGCCCAAGAAAGGCTCGACATCACCCCTGAGCCTTGTGCTTCAAACGCGATGAGCTGCACCGATGACGCATTCGGCACTGCGCGCACTCGCAGGTACTCCTGTCGCCCACCGGCCTTAAACTCAAAAGTTGCTTGGCCGGGCCAAGTAACCGAGGCTGTTTCAAGCCGTCCTTGCAAATGGGCAAGATAAGGCCGCGCGAGCACTTCGAAGGTTACAAAGGTTGAAACTGGATTACCGGGCAGACCGAAAAAAGGTTTGTTCTGAACCTGACCAAACGCCATCGGTTTACCGGGTTTAATCGCCAGTTTCCAGACATCTAAAGATCCCAACTGAGTCACTGCTTCTTTTACAAAATCTCGATCCCCGACCGAGACACCACCCGAGCAGATGATGACATCTGCTTGCTCCGCGGCGCGAGTCAGCGCTGCAAGCGTCGCCTCAAGGTCATCGGGAACAATACCCATATCCAAAACCGCAATGCCCATCTGCGTCAACAATGCAGCCAGCGCGTAGCGGTTAGAGTTGTAGATCTGACCCGGTTTCAGAGCCTCCGGCGGCTGAACCAGTTCATCACCGGTAGCCATAATAGCGACCGTGAGTCTTCGATAGACCTGTGCGGTATTCGCTCCGATACTCGCCAAGAGACTTAAATCAGCTGGCCCTAGTTGATGCCCGCACGCGAGCACTAGCGCCCCTTCCTCGATATCCTGCCCTTTTGGGCGAACATTCTCACCCCTGGCAACCAGCGCCTTCGGCAGAAGGCGTACTTCATCGAATTCAGCATCCTCTTGGATAAGGACGGCGTCCGCCCCGACAGGCATTTCCCCACCCGTAAAGATCCGGGCCGCTCGACCGGGGCTGAGGGGCTGACCAGGGCGGCCAGCCGGGATAATCTGTTCAATGGATAAAGGCTGTCCAACCACGACATCATTCGAGCGAACCGCAAATCCATCCATTGCACTGTTGTCCGCCGGCGGCACCGCCCGCGGTGCAATAATATCGTCTCCTAGGATTCTGCCGAGCGCTTGATCCAGCGCAATGGTTTCAAAACCCGCGGCAGGCTCTGCCTGCGACAACAAGCGCTCGCGAGCGTTTTCTACTGACATTAACGTCATGCCAACTTGCCTCTGTGTCAGTGGTGGCCTCTGAGGATCAACTCTGCAAAATTACAAGGTCGATGCGTGCTGTCTAACTGGGAGACCAAAATCCCGTTCCAAGCGGTCTTACACGCACCGGTTGAACCTGGCACGCAGAAGATCAAAGTATTGTTCGCCAGCCCGCCTAAGGCCCTAGACTGCACTGTTGAGGTGCCAATCTCGGCAAACGACAACTGCCGAAATAGCTCACCAAAACCATCAATACGGGTATCGAGCAGCGGGCCGATGGCTTCTGGCGTTGAATCTCGACCCGTAAAGCCGGTCCCGCCTGTCATAAGCACAACCTGAACCATTGGGTCTGCGATATGACTCGAAACCTCCGCGCGCAACCGGTAACAATCATCAATTACAATCGCGCGATCAACCAACTCATGGCCGGCATCTCTCAGCGCGTCAGCCAGATAATCGCCCGAGGTATCATTTTCTTGTGTACGGGTATCCGACACCGTCACCAGGGCGATGTTTAACGCCTCGCTCATTCTGCTACTCCTCTTAAATCCCTCTCACTAGGACCTGACCGTCGCTGCTTGCGGCGCTGACAGGTAAATCCTTGATCTGAGACACCAAAAACAATCCAGGTCCAAAGGCCATCCGTTTTTTCAGGATTGATATCGCGGCTGTTATCAAAGCGACTGCTACCGACCTTTCCAATTGGGCGCGCGTTTTTCTGAAAAGGCCCGAGGCCCTTCGATAAAATCCTCGCTGCCGTAAAGCGCAGCGATCTGCTCATACCGACCTTTGATCGCAGCCTCGAGAGAATCCGCCGCCATGCCTTGCATTGCAGCTTCCTTACTGGCGCGAACCGAAATCGGCGCGCACTCCAATATTTGCGCCGCCCATTGCTTGGCAGCCGCCAGCGCTTGGCCTTGCGGCACGACTTCATTCACAAAACCCAATTGTTGACCTTCCGCGGCAGGTACCCGGCGACCGGTTAAGAGCATGCCCATTGCTTGTTTCATACCGATCTCCCGGGGCAATCGATGGATTCCGCCGGCTAATGCGGCCAAACCGACCCTAGGCTCTGGTAGCGCGAAGATCGCGTTTTCGGACGCAATGATCAAATCACAGGCCAATGCGATTTCAAATCCGCCCCCCATCGCTAACCCGTTGACAGCAGCAATGACCGGTTTGGGATTATCAAACCGCGCGGTCAAACCAGCAAATCCAGATTTCGGACCGCCCATTTTACCGCCCGAGGCCTGATACTTTAAATCATTGCCGGCACTGAAGGCGCGATCACCCGCACCCGTAATAATCGCAACCCATTGCTCTGGATCTGCGGCAAACTCATCGAAGGCCTCCGCGAGCTCAAAATTGCCTGGCGGATGCAGCGCATTCATCACCTCGGGACGCTCAATCGTCACGATGGTTAATGGCCCTTCTTTTTCAACCCGACAAAAAGCGCCCATACTCCGCCTCCTAATTATTCCAGTTTCAATAAAACAGTTTTAACCACGTCAACGGAAGTCGCCCGCATTAACTCGTTTCAAATCAGGGCCGCATGATTCCGATCACGCTTGCATCCAAGCATCGCAAGCCTTTCGCATTCGATCCAGTCCGGTTTCCAGCATCAGCCGCGGGCAACCGAAGTTCAACCGAAGGTAGCCATCGCCGCTAAATTGCGCACCATCCGACAAGCCTACCCCAGCTGATTCGAAAAAGCCTTGTGGATCGGTCAAACCAAGCTCTGTTACATTCAGCCAAGCCAGATAGGTGGCCTCAATCACCCCAACGCTTACGCCCGGCATTTCAGCGACATGCCGAGTCAATAGATCGCGATTGGCCGCTAAATAGCGCAGCAAGGCTTCGTGCCAAGCATCGCATTCGGACCACGCTGCCTGCGTTGCGACATAACCCAAGGTGTTAACGTGCGCCATAATTCCGGCGCCGCCTGCCTTAAATTGCGCCATCAGCGCTGGATTTTGGGCAATCACGACGGCACAGCCGAGACCCGCTAAGTTAAATGTTTTCGATGCAGCTTGCAGGGTAATCGTTTGATCCCTCGCAAGCGCACTAATAGAGGCCATGGGGGTATGCACCCGTCCATCCAGCAAGAGCTCGCAGTGAATCTCATCCGAGCAAATCACAATATTGTGCGCCAAGCAAATCTCTAAAATTTCCGTCAAAACCGCCAAAGGGATTACTCGGCCAACAGGATTCATGGGATGACACAACAACAACAATTCAATCTCGGGCCGAGCTTCGGCCAGGGCTCGGAATTCGGCAAGCGGGAAGTCCCAATGTGTCGCCTCAGTCATCTCAAGGGTAAACAATTGCCGCGCCATGTACTCAGGTGCCTGCAAAAAAGGTTGATATACAGGCACCGCCGTGACAACCGCGCCACCTGGACGCACAACCCCTCGGATCACCTGATTTATGGCGGGGACAACACCAGGCACCAGCTCAAGATCGCTGGGTAAAACCGACCAGCCATAGCGCTTACGTAAACGGTTTTGGATAACCGTCGTTAAGGCGTCAGGCACAACGGTATAGCCATAGATTGGATGCTCGAGACGCGCCCGAAGTGCTTGGGTCACCGCATCAGGGGCCGCAAAATCCATATCGGCAACCCACATCGGAAGCACGTCTTGATCTCGATATTTTTCCCATTTGGAACTCCAAGTCCCTTCGCGATTAATCACCGTATCAAAATCGGGGCTCACAATTTTGGACCTCTTTTTCGCAACATCCCAGAGCTCAAAGTCTACAACAAATCGAGGGTTAAACGGGTCTCGCTAGGCTGTTGAGATCTTTCGAAACCGCTTATACTCAAGGCTTAAGCACCAAAAAATGTTATCAGGAGCACAACAAAATGGGATTATTCTCAAAAGCTATGTCACTTCCGAGTGCTGCGGAGGCCTTACCGGGACGCAGCGATCCCATGCCCGTACCAAGCCAGCACTTTGTCAATGGCAATCCCCTGATCGGTCCCTTCCCTGACGGCTACAACCAAATTCTGTTAGGCATGGGCTGCTTTTGGGGCGCTGAGCGAAAGTTCTGGCAACTGGCGGGTGTTTATACCACGGCCGTAGGTTACGCCGGTGGTCACACGCCGAATCCAACCTATGAGGAGGTCTGCTCAGGCGGCACCGGCCATACAGAGGTGGTTTTAGTCGTTTGGGATCCGAGTCAATTGTCTTTAGAAATGCTGCTGGCAACTTTCTGGGAAAGTCATGACCCAACGCAAGGCATGCGGCAAGGCAACGATCTTGGCACCCAATACCGATCTTGCCTTTATCTGCAAAGCCAGGCGGATCTTGATCAGGCGCAGCAAACCGCAACCGCGTTCCAGTCCAAGCTGAGCGCGGCGAACTACCCAGCGATCACAACGGAACTTGCTTTCGGCCACCACTTTTATTATGCCGAGCACTACCATCAGCAATATCTCGCTAAGGTGCCAAACGGCTATTGCGGCATTGGCGGTACTGGGGTGTGTTATTGAGATAGGCGGTGCGCGAGGTACAGACGCTTTTTTAAAGCTTCTATTTCAGAGCCTCTCATTAAACGCTTCTATTTAAACGCTTTTATTTAAAGGCTTCTATTTAAAAGCTTCAATTTAAGCGCTTTTATTTAAAGACGCCTGCTCGTGTTCTCTACGCAAAACCTCTAGTTAAAAGCTTCTGTTTTGAACAAAAGCTTTTAACCAGAACGGTCAGGCCTCGTTAGGATAGGAGTTTTTGGTAGGCTTGATCGTAGCGCGCAAGCGTCTGCTCGATGACCTCATTTGGCAGGGCCGGTCCCGGGGCTTCCTTATCCCATAACCCTTGAGCAACCAACCCTTCGGTATAATTTCTGACGAATTGCTTATCGTAACTATTTTGCTCTTCTCCTGGACGCCATGCATCGGCCGGCCAAAATCGTGAACTGTCCGGGGTCAATACTTCATCGATTAGCACAGGCTCACTCGACCCAGGCTCAAGTCCAAACTCAAATTTAGTATCGGCAATGAGTATCCCGCGCTCACCGGCATAGGCCCGACCTTCATTATAAATTGCGATCGAGGTGTCTCGAATCGACATCATCAGATCCCTTCCGGCGATATCGCAGCTTTCTTCAAAGCTAATATTTTCGTCATGCCCCGATTCGGCCTTGGTGCTCGGCGTAAACACCGGCGACTCGATCCGATCGCTGTTGACCATCCCTGCCGGTAGCTCGATACCACAAACCTTTCCAGATCTAAGGTAATCTTTGTAGCCACTGCCCGTTAAATACCCCCGCACAATACATTCAACCGGCACGACCTGACTTTTGCGACAGATCATAATCCTGCCGTCCAAGGCCGCATAATCCTGTTCAGACAATCCGCTGATATCTCGAATGTTGGTGCTCACCAAATGGTGACGATACCGACCGGAGAAGTAGTCAAACCAAAATTTTGAAATCTTCGTCAACATTGCACCCTTTCCGGGAATACCGTTTTCAAGGACCACGTCAAAAACGCTCACACGATCCGACGCGATGATCAAGAGACCTGCGTCACCATTTGGCAACGTCACATCGTAAAGGTCTCGAACCTTACCCGTTCTTTTATTCGGGAGGGGGAGGTTGGTTTCTAGTAGTGCCTGCACAATTTCACCTTTTCGCTTAAGTTAATCGGATTGGGTTACCGCACTGAAGACAGTGCTTGCTCGAAGTCTTCGAGCAAGTCATCAATTTCTTCAATACCCACAGAAAATCGTATCAGATTGTCCTTTATTCCCATGTCTGCACGACGCTCAGGCCCAATCTCATAAAATATTGAATGGGCAACCGGTATTGAAAGGGTTCTAACATCGCCCAAATGCGTGGCCTTTATGACTGTCTGCAGCTGATTCAAAAACCGAAAACAATCTAATTCTGGCTGCAACTCAATACTCAAAATAGCCCCTGGACGACCAAACAGCTCGCGAGTTCGTTGATGCTGCGGATGATCTTTTAACCCTGGGTAATAGACCGCATCAATTAAATCATGACTTTGAAAGAACTCTGCAAGCGCTGACGCATTATCGCAGGCCCGCGCCATCCGCAGCGCAAGCGTATCGGCCCCAGTCGATAACCGATGAGCCGAGTCCGCAGCCAAGCTTGCACCGAAGTCCCGCAATCCTTTTTTCTTGATTTGGTTAATGCCCCATAACGACGGCTCACCCACTCGATAGCCATCATAAATATTGGCAAACGTGGTCCAATCGAATTGACCCATTTCCGTCACACTGCCACCGAGCGCATTGCCATGCCCACCGATGTATTTCGTGAGCGAATTAATGACCAAGCTGGCCCCCACCGACTTCGGCTGAAAGAGATAGGGGGTCGTGAGTGTGTTATCAACGACATAGATTAAACCCAGGGTTTTACAAACAGCGCCAATCCCGACGAGGTCTGAAACTTGGGTTCTTGGGTTCGCGATGGTTTCAACAAAGACTAACTTCGTATTCGGCTGAACCGCTGCCGCAACCGCATCAGCATCCGTTGCATCAACAAACGTTAGCGCAATACCCTGCACGCCAAACGATTCGAACAGACTCGCGGTATTGCCAAACAAGTATTTAGAAGCGATGACATGATCGCCCGATCGCAAAAGGGCAAATAGGGTCGTGCCAATCGCCGCCATACCCGTGCTAAAAGCAACCGTCGCTCGGCCATTTTCCATTTGGGTGATCTTCTGCTCAAGCGCTTCGACCGTCGGATTAATCTGTCGACCGTAGGTATAACCCTTTTGTTTACCCTGAAACACGCGCGCTAAGTCATGCGCGTCTTCGTAGCCGTAGGTTACACCTGGATGAATCGGCTTCAAAAGATTACCGTGCTCGACACCATATCGGCGATCCGAATGCAAAAGCTGTGTGGTGAATCCCATCATGGCTCCCCAGAAATAAAAAACCCGCAAAGGTGCGCGGGCCCGGCCCCTTAGCGGTACTTGTTACGCGCCCGCAAGTTGGTTACAAATCGGCGCGGAATAATTTTATTACGCGCTTCGCGACTATTCAATGTTGCGCTACCTGCTCACCGAGACTTTAGGAACAGGAATGGGGCCTGCTACAATACCCGCTCCTCAACCGCACGTGGCGCTCATGACCGATTCTTTAAATCCGCGTTTACTTAAATTTATCCAAGACGCCCCAACACCGTACCATGCGACGCAGCAGGTCATAAAAAGACTTGACGCCGCGGGATTTGTTGCCCTGTATGAAACGGATGCTTGGGCCCTTGAAGCCGGTCGGTATTATGTTGCTCGTAATGATTCATCGATCATTGCCTTTCACTGGGATCCAAACACCTTAACTGAGTCTGGGCTCAAAATGGTCGGCGCTCATACCGATAGCCCCTGCCTCAAAGTGAAGCCCAATCCGGTCACGGTTGAGCATGACTATCAGCAGCTCGGTGTTGAGGTGTACGGCGGCGTTTTGATGAATCCTTGGTTTGATCGAGATCTCAGCCTGGCTGGCAAAGTCACCTATCGTCTCCAAAATGGACAACTTCGAAATGGCTTGATCGACTTCAAACGGGCCATTGCCGTCATTCCGAGCCTTGCCATCCATCTTGATCGAGAAGCCAACTCAAAGCGCAGCATCAACGCGCAAACTGATTTGCCCCCGATTATTTCTCAAACGACTGAACCATTCGATGACTTGTTAAAAAATGAAGTCCTCAGAACTTACCCAGAGAGCCAGATAGACAGGATTCTTGCGTGGGATCTGTGTTTTTACGACGTCAACCCGCCCGCTTTGATCGGCCTCAACGAAGCCTTCATCGCAAGCGCCCGTTTAGACAATCTACTGTCATGCTTCATCGCCTTAGAAGCCCTAATTCAAAGCAACACCGCAACAAACAGCCTGATTGTGCTCAATGATCACGAGGAGGTCGGCAGCAGCTCGATTGCCGGCGCTGACGGCTCCTTTTTGGTCGACGTACTAAACCGTTTAACAACCAATTCTGAGGAAAAGACGCGCATACTGGCCCAATCCTTGTTGATTTCGACGGACAATGCCCATGGCGTGCATCCTAATTTTTGTGACAAACACGACCCGCGGCACAGCCCAAAGTTGAACAAAGGCCCTGTGATCAAGGTCAATGCCAATCAGCGTTACGCGACCAATTCGGATACCCACGGTTATTTTCGGGCGCTGTGTGAGGCGCAGGACATCCCGCATCAGGTTTTCGTCACCCGATCAGACATGGGGTGCGGCAGTACCATCGGGCCGATCACGGCCAGCAAGCTCGGGGTAAAAACCCTCGATGTTGGCCTGCCGACTTTTGGTATGCACTCTATTCGGGAACTCGCCGGAGCGAGAGATCCTGAATACCTGCTGCGGGCCTTAACCGCTTTTTTCAGTCAGTCACAAGGCGTGCAAATTACCGCTGAGCACTAATCAAGACTGAGCGATATGAGACCGGCTTGCGCTTGTAAGCGACGCAAGAGCTTCGGCAACAAGACAGAATCGGGCTGAGCGGCAAGCCGAGCTTTCGTTGTCTGATAGAGCGTGCTTAGACGTGCATCCTGCTGCCACCGTGCCAACAAAAAAGCGCGCCATCGCTGGACTTGCGCTGTATCTAAGCTTTCAGGGTAGTGCCTTGCTTTAAACGTGAACAGCAACTCGTTGAGACGCGCCGCCTCGAACACTTCGGTTTGTCCAGGCGCACTCGCGGTTTCATGAACCCAGGCAAAGCGACTGCGATCAACTTCTGAGACAAACCCGCCCCCGTAAAGCTGAAACTCTGCATCCATCTCGAGAGGCTCAGACACGCGCTGCAGCGCGTCTAGGAGCACGCCTTGAATGCTGGGATGACTTTGAATCTGCTTTATAAATCCCGAAAGCCGATCAGGCGACCAGCTGAAATCTGCCGCGAGCGCCGAGGGTAACGTATTAACCGGCGCGATTGGCGGGCAACGATTGATTTGGATTCGCTGCACAGCAGACGGCTTTGAGCGTGCCCCTTCGACCCGTTTTGGGAACAAAAAGTCCGTTAACGCATCCCCCTTCAGCGAACAATACCCTTCTGGATCTTGGCGAAGATCCAGGCAAATGACCGAATTTTGATTTGAGGGGTGCGCAAGCAGTGGCAGGACCGGCGCAAGATATCGATCACTTGCTTCAAAAAACGGCTGAACCAACAAAACCGGCGCTTTACCCAACGGGTAGAGCAGATCCAAAACTGGCTGTTTCTTGCGCATCCGAAAATGATATTCGAATAGTTTTGGTTGCACTGTCTTAACCAGTTTGGCCAACGAAATTGTGGCCTCAATATCTGACAACGCATCGTGAGCATTTTCATGACTAAGGCCATTCGCCTCGGCCATCGAAACGAGCGTAAAAGACGGCTTACCATCCCCTCGTTGAGGCCAGTTGATGCCCATCGGACGAAGCGCATACGTCATCCGAAGCAAATTAATCAGGTCCCAGCGAGAATTACCGTTCTGCCATTCGCGCGCGTAAGGATCAAAAAAATTGCGATATAAAGATTGTCGAACAAACTCATCGTCAAAATTTAAATTGTTATACCCAACCACACAGGTGCCTGGCTCGGTAAAGCACGCTAAGATTTTTCTGAGCCCTTCTAATTCACTTAGGCCTTCAGCATCAAGTTGATCCGGGTCAATTCCCGTGATCAGTGTCGCATCCGGATGAAACAGCGTGTCGACGCTGGGTTTAATATAAAAATTGACCGGCGGGCCGATAGGCCGCAAATCGGAATCGGTCCGCTGGCCCGCAAATTGAACGATTCGATCCAAAATCGGATCCGTACCCGTGGTCTCAAGGTCATACCAAAAAAAGGTGCTTTGCATACGATTGCATCTTCGAATCCTGCCCTACTGTACCCTATAATCCAGTGATCTGGTCTTGAGAAGCACGATGGGTCATTCGAAAATGTTGTTTACCGCTTTAGGCCCGATCGCTGGCTTCTCGCTCTTTTGGATCCTGACCGCGCAGGATCAACCCGCAGCCATCGCCATTACCGCGGCAATCACCCTTTGGACCGGTCTTTGGTGGGTTTTTGAACCCATTCCCATTCCTGCAACCTCCTTGTTGCCGCTAGCTCTGTTCCCGGCCTTCAGCATTTTAACGCCGACACAAGTTGGCGCGGCCTACGGTAGCCCACTGGTTTTACTACTGATGGGCGGCTTCATTTTATCCACAGCAATGGAACGCAGTGGCGCCCATCGGCGCGTTGCACTCACCATGGTCAATCTTTTTGGGGGCAGCAGCAGTCGACGCTTGGTGTTTGGCTTCATGGCCGCATCAGCGCTCCTGTCCATGTGGATCTCTAATACTGCAACAACCTTGATGCTCCTACCCGTCGCCCTCGCGGTGCTCGAAAAAGCCCCTGACAAGCGATTAGCCGTGCCACTTTTATTGGGCATCGCCTATGCCTCGAGTATCGGCGGTATCGGCACCCCCATTGGCACCCCACCGAATCTGGTTTTCCGAGAAGTTTACGCAACGACGACAGGCCAAGAGATTGGTTTTCTGACCTGGATGACGTGGGGGGTACCAGTTGTGCTCCTCTTTGTACCCATAACCGCCTTGTGGCTCACTCGGAACCTGAATTATCAGGGCACCTTCGATCTACCGCCTGTCGGCGCCTGGCAAACCGCAGAACGCCGGGTGCTCATCGTTTTTTCTTTAACCGCCCTGGCCTGGGTGACCCGTAGCCAACCCTTTGGCGGTTGGAGCCAATTTCTAAACGTGCCCGGCATTAATGATGCAAGCATCGCAATGCTTGCCGTCGTAGTCATGTTTTTAGTGCCCAACGGTAAAGGTGAGCGTTTACTGACCTGGGATGCTGCAGAAAAAATTCCGTGGGGCATGCTCATCCTGTTTGGCGGCGGTATCGCCATTGCCAAAGCCTTTGTTACGTCCGGACTATCCCAAGAGCTTGGCAGCCTGCTCACCCAGCTGGCAGGCTTGGATCTGTTCTTTTTGGTCTTGGTCATTTGCCTCGTGATTACCTTTATGACGGAAATTACCAGTAATACGGCCACAACCACTTTGATGTTACCGATCCTTGCCGCCGCCGCGGTCGCCTTTGAGATCCCACCGGAACGGTTGATGGTGCCCGCCGCCATGAGTGCCAGCTGCGCGTTTATGCTGCCCGTCGCCACAGCACCCAATACCATTATGTTTAGTACAGGCGCTTTTCCAATTCGGACCATGGTAAGAGAGGGCTTGGCACTCAATGTTATCGGCGCGTTTTTGATAAGCGCCCTGAGCGTTTGGCTGATCTGACGATTGAGGTCATGCACGGGGAGCAAAAATCAAAACGTTGGAGGGGGGTGACGGGGCGATGTCACGAGACTATTCTTAACCCAGACAAGTCGATCATTTAGGGCAAACCATGCGATTCATTCGGGGCAGTGTCACGTTACTGCTCATGTTCATCAACACTTTGATCCTTGCGATACCACTGTGCATCGCCGCGCTACTGCGTGGGCTTGTCCCCCATCGATACCAAGCGCTGTGTACGCAGATTTCAATGCGTTGTGCTGAGGGTTGGATTGCCAACAATAACCGGATTATCGATGCCTTTCAGACCCTCGACATCAACGTTTCGCAGTACCCCGACTTAAGCCCTGACGAGTGGTACCTGGTCATCTGCAACCATCAAAGCTGGACTGACATTGTGATTCTGCAGCGCATCCTGAACAAGAGAATCCCGATGCTGAAGTTTTTTATAAAACAGACGCTACTGTATGTTCCGATTCTTGGGGTTTGCTTCTTAGCGCTCGATTTTCCCATCATGAAACGCTACGACAAGCGCACCCTTGCCAAGAAACCGCATCTGAAGGGTCGGGATCTCGAGACCACTTTAAAATCCTGTGAGCGATTTAAAATCACCCCAGTTTCAGTCCTAAATTTTGTGGAGGGCACTCGCTTCTCACTGGCGAAACAACAGCAATCAAAAAGCCCATACCAACACTTACTCAAGCCCAAAGGCGGCGGTGTCACCATGGTCGTCGATTCTATGCAGGATGATCTCAGCGCGATCTTGGATGTGACCCTAGCCTACCAACAGGAAACCCCATCGTTTTGGTCTTTTGTCTGCGGTCACCCAACGCCCATTAAAATCCAAATTGATCGCCTGGCAATCCCTCAACGAACTGACCTGCCGGAATCAGGTGCCGCCACATCAATGGGCAAACAGATGAAGCAAATCTTACTCGATCGCTGGGACAGAAAAGATGCCGTTTTGCAGCAACTGCTAGAGCCTAACTAACTCACCTGCTATGCTTATCGATTGGAGGAGCCGCTTTGACTTCAATCTACAATGACTATTTTGGGCTGAAAGAATCCCCCTTCTCGATTGCACCGAATCCTCAATATCTTTATATGAGTGACCGGCATCGCGAAGCGCTCGCCCACCTGATGTATGGCATCCAAGGCGATGGCGCCTTCATCTTATTGTCTGGCGAAGTTGGAACCGGCAAAACCACGATCTGTCGATGCCTGCTAGAACAAATCCCAACCCAAGTTGATACCGCTTTTATTCTTAATCCGAAGTTAACCGCCGCCGAATTACTTGCGGCAGCCTGCGACGACTTGAAGATCACTTATCCGCCCGGCGCGACCATTAAGGTCCTTACCGATTGCATTAACGCGTATCTCCTTGAGGCCCATGCAAATGACCGTCGTACCGTACTCATCATCGACGAAGCCCAAAACTTATCCATCGAAGTCTTAGAACAACTGCGCCTACTGACCAATCTTGAAACCAACCAACGTAAACTGCTCCAGATTATTTTGCTTGGTCAACCCGAACTGTTAGTGCTGCTCGCAAAACCCGAGCTCAGACAGTTATCGCAAAGGATTACGGCGCGCTTTCACCTGAACGCCTTGAATCGTGATGAAATCTCAGCCTATATCAAACATCGCTTAGTTGTAGCAGGCGCAAAGGGTACTTTTTTTACAAAACCCGCAATCGATCGAATCTACAAAATTAGCCAAGGTATTCCGCGTATCATCAATTTGGTTTGTGACCGCTCTTTGCTGGGCACCTATTCTGAGGGTGAGCTTCAAGTCACGCCAAAAATCGTTGCAAAAGCGGCCTCGGAAATCCTTGGGCCCGAGACCCAAGCAGCGCCTAATTGGCGTCTGATCGCAATCGCGAGCATTGGTAGCCTGGTTGTGCTGACAAGTCTCTTAATCCTGCTGCTCACGGGCGAATCACAGCCGTCGATCGCCCAAGTGCAACCGACGCTGCAGCAAGACACTGGCGCGACAGCCCCGGTGAGTACGCCTGAAGCGCAAGCCGAAGTGTCGACGGCTTACGTGGCGCCAGAGCCCCAGCCGCGCCTTGAAACAGCAGAACCCGTGCCCGTGCCACCGTTTCAAGAAACGCTGCCCGCGCCGACCAGCACGATCTCGACGCCTTACGCGAACGTGGCTCGCACAAGCCTCACGTCGTTAAGTTTGATTCGCGGCCATGATATTGCAGGGGCAGCTTTAAATGACCTGCTGCAGTTGTGGGGCGTCGACTTCACCGATCCAGACTCCGCCTCTTGTGAGCTTGCAGAAACCATTGGTTTGTTTTGCTTTTCGAGTATCGCTGGCCTCAATGAAATGAATGATTTTGACCGACCCGTCGTCATCAATCTTAATAATCAGTGGTTTACACTCACCGAACTCGATCGTGATCGCGCGTTGCTTAAGGTTGGTAGCATGACGCATCAAGTGCGGGTCGCCGAACTGCTTGATGCTTGGAGTGGTAATTTCACCCTTCTGTGGCGAGCCCCACCGGGATATAAAGCCCCGATCTCGATAGGAGACCGTGGCCCAGCCGTCGACTGGCTGGTCAACCGGTTGCAAGTCATCAATGGTCGAACGGGCCCGACAACGCCGGGTTACGTGTTCGATGGTGAATTAGAGGTGCAGGTCAAGCAATTCCAACTGACAACCGGTTTAACGCCGGACGGTATAGCAGGCGTTAAAACTTGGATTAAAATTAATGATGCGGACGATATCGACACGCCACGTTTAGACGGGGAAAGTTTGTAATGTCTTACATTCTTGATGCGCTCAATAAGTCTGAAGAAGAAAAAAAACAGCACCGTACGCCTGGCCTGAATACGATTCATCAAAAGCCCGCCAATCGCTCACAGGTTAAGCGCCTCTGGGTCATCGTCGCCGGCAGTGTCGTAATTCTAAATCTTCTTGGCTTGATATTTTGGTTTGTATTTTTAGCTGACAGCCCAAAGCAAACTGATGTGAAAGTTGACCTGGTGCCCAAACCGCAGGCCATCCCTCGCCAGGCCCAGCCGAATAATAACACCACATTCAATCCTCAGACGCGGACTGTCCGATCTGAGCCTGCGTTAATCGGGACGACCCCGTCAAGACCAGTTCGCGAACGACCCACCCTGCAAGCTGAGCCCTTCCAAGGCAGCTTAAGCCGGCAAATCAAACAAGAGATTTCAGCCATTCGTTTTTCGAGCCACATTTTTGCGAACGACGCGAGCCTTCGAATGGTGGTCATCAATGGTCAATCCCTCCGAGAGGGGAACCGATTCGGCTCGGGGCTGTTACTTAAGAATATTACTGAGGAGGGCGTTGTGGTCGCCTACCAAAATCATGACGTCCCTATTAGCGTTTTAAGTCAGTGGGCTGACGACTAAACGCGCTTCTCAACTTGCACCTCCACCCTTGCACCTTGGACCTTGCTCCGACCTCACTGCATCATTGGCGCAACAAGGGCATCATCCAACCGCTGAATCTGTTTTTTCATCTCGATCACTTCGGTGTTGTGCTGCTGTCGATACTTTAGATTTGAACCAATATCTTCTTGCGCTTCGCTAATCTGCTTCGCCATCACGGTACCCGCTCGCCGTAAGGTTTCAAGCGCATCCGCTTGGTCCTGATTCTGTTGTCGGATCAACGCAAGCTCTGTGGCGAGATCTTCACTATCCATCGAGCGTTGCTGCGTCAAGCTGATCAGGTCTTTATTTAAGGCGTCAATTTTTGCACCTACGCCCGAGACGGCGCCTGCAATCGGATCCAGCTCAGCTTTGAAGCCGGTAATCGCGGTCTCTAAGTCTTCTGCAACTTTTTCAATTTTAGGTCTATTCTGCCGATAAGCGACGGCCCAAAGCTTGTCGATTTCACTCATGTTTGTATTCGATTGCGCCTGCATTGTCTCGAACGTTTTAGAGACATCCGAACCGGTGGCGGCGAGCCTGCTCTCAAGCTCTTCAATGCTGGTCTGACTCTTCTCTAAAAGCCCATTGGCTTCATCAAGTTTGTTTTGAACTTGAAACAGCACATATCCGCCGAACCCCATCACCAAGAGCATCAAAACAATAATGAACATCAGGATCCCGTTGAAGTTACTCTGCTTAGGTGCTTCAGAGCGCCCCCCGCGGCGATAAGAGGAAACATCCGCGGCGTCTGGCGTAATCGACGGCAGATCATCCAAATTTTTTATATCATCGTTCATAAAGGCGCTTTCCAAAAAAAACGGGACCTTAAAGGCCCCGCATTTTAAGCTATTTTACGGCTTCCGCTACAGTAAGTGCATGCAGCCATACAGAACAGCCGTAAGACCCAATCCACAGTGAATCACGCCCACGACTGAGGTCATAGGGCCCTGCTTGCCGCGAATAGCATTCACTTCTAACGCCAAAATAATAAGGAAAACTGCAATCAAGCTCGCTGGCGATATTAAATCATTCGCCATCACCGTGGCTGTTTTTACTGAGGGTAAATGAGCGGAGGAACCCATAAAAAACAACATGGGAATGGAAAACAAAGTGTTCGTCCGAGATGCTAGGCCCGCTTTTGGCGCGGCAGCTGCGGCTTCCGGCAGCGCTTCACCACCGCCCGCAACCTGTGTCGCAGAAGCAATCACAATTTTTTGATTAGGCCAAATAATGAACCACACATTGATTGCCATTAGTGTACCAAGCGTTGCGCCCACCAAAATATCGTAGGACATCCCGATGTGAAGGCGATACAGCAGATACAATCCCGTTAAAAAGGTAAAGGCCGCGCCCCATCGAAACCACCAAAGCGCTCGAGGTACGAGCTTCTGGATTGCGCCAGAACGGTGGTCTGCTTCGGCTTCTTTAAAATACTCAGTTTGAACGAAATTAAAATAGTACAACAAGCCGATCCAAACGATACCAAATAAGAAATGTCCCCATCGAAAGAGATAATCCAATCCCATTTGCGAAAATAAGGTGTCCATATGATTCCTTTAATGTTGTTTAACGAACCCAATCCTTTTTTGAATGCGTTTTTGAAACGCACTCAACTAAAATACTATAACAAACTTTTCCCAAAACATAAGCTTTTACAGGCTGAACTCAGAACTGCTTTAAACACACCAAACTCTGCAGCTTGCCCGCATCATCGTATTCAATCTCGAACCAGCCTTGGACACCATCTTGGGTTACAAAACGCCGCAGTAATTCTGCCGAGAATTGTAAACGCTGGCCATTTTCGGCGATCACAACAACGTGTCTAGCCTGACCAGAATAATAGCGCTGCATTTCTAGCGCTGAAATTCTAAGGGAAAACTGGTTCTTCATAGAGCAAGGAAATTAAAACGTTTCAGTTGCTAACACAACCTAACTGACTGACAAAAAAAACCCCGCGTTTGGCGGGGTTTTTTCATCAGGGGTTGGGCTACATCATGCCGCCCATACCACCCATACCACCCATACCACCCATATCAGGCATACCGCCGCCTGCAGGGGCATTTTCTTCGACCACATCGGTCACCATGCACTCCGTTGTGATCATAAGACCCGCAACGGATGCTGCCGCCTGAAGCGCTGTGCGCGTCACTTTGGCAGGATCTGGGATACCGAAGTCGATCATATTGCCGTACTCACCGGTTGCAGCATTAAAACCTTCGTTTCCGGAGAGTTGCTTGACCTTATCCACTACAACAGAGCCTTCGGCACCCGCATTCTCAGCGATTTGTCGAATTGGCGCTTCCATTGCACGACGACAAATGTTGATCCCAACATTTTGATCTTCATTATCGCCAACCAGGTCATCAAGGGCTGTCAGTGCTCGAATTAACGCAACACCACCGCCAGCAACGATCCCTTCTTCAACCGCTGCACGAGTTGAATGCAGAGCGTCTTCAACGCGTGCTTTCTTTTCTTTCATTTCTAGCTCAGAGCCAGCGCCCACTTTAATGACCGCAACGCCACCAGCAAGCTTTGCAACCCGCTCTTGCAGCTTTTCACGATCATAATCAGAGGAGGTTTCTTCAATCTGAGTTCGGATCTGCTTAACGCGTGCTTCGATATCGTCTGACGCACCAGAACCATCAACAATGGTTGTGTTTTCTTTCGTTAGGGTAATGCGCTTGGCCTGACCTAAGTCTTCCAAAGATGCGCCTTCCAATGACAAACCCACTTCTTCCGAAATGACCGTGCCGCCCGTCAGAATCGCAATATCCTGCAACATTTCCTTACGTCGATCACCAAAGCCAGGCGCCTTGGCGGCCGCGACCTTAACGATCCCGCGCATGTTATTCACAACGAGGGTTGCTAAGGCTTCGCCTTCAACATCTTCGGAAATAATCATCAGAGGCCGGCCAGACTTGGCTACGGCTTCGAGAACCGGGAGGAGGTCACGGATGTTTGAAATTTTCTTATCAAACAATAAGACATAAGGATCTTCGAGCTCTGCGCTCATGTTTTCCTGATTGTTAATGAAATAAGGTGACAGGTACCCGCGGTCAAATTGCATGCCTTCAACCACATCCAACTCGTTTTCAATGCCTTGACCTTCTTCTACGGTAATCACGCCTTCTTTACCGACCTTCTCCATGGCTTCAGCCAGGATATCGCCAATCGCTGTGTCACTGTTTGCCGACACACTACCGACCTGCGCGATGGATTTAGGGTCATCACACGGTACAGCCAAGCCTTTCACGACTTCAACCGCTGCGGTCACCGCTTTATCAATACCGCGCTTGAGATCCATTGGATTCATGCCCGCCGCTACCGCTTTAAGCCCCTCGTTCAAAATCGCCTGAGCCAATACCGTCGCCGTCGTCGTGCCATCGCCGGCCACGTCTGACGTTTGTGAGGCAACTTCCTTCACCATTTGGGCGCCCATATTTTCGAACTTATCTTTGAGTTCGATTTCCTTGGCAACCGAGACGCCATCCTTCGTGACCGTTGGGGCCCCGAAAGACTTGTCCAAAATCACGTTACGGCCTTTAGGGCCAAGCGTTACTTTAACGGCATCTGCCAGGACGTTTACGCCTTTAAGCATTCTTTGTCTGGCTGAATCGCCAAACCGTACATCTTTAGCTGTCATATTAAATATTCCTTGTGTCGTTCTGTATAATGGGTGTCAAACCGATAAGAAAGCGCTTACTCAATAACGCCAAAAACTTCGCTTTCACTCATAACAAGCAATTCTTCACCGTCGACTTTAACGGTGCTGCCGGCGTATTGGCCAAAAAGCACTTTGTCACCCACTTTCAAATCAACCGACTGAACGGACCCGTTTTCAAGCTTTTTGCCAGTACCTACGGCCAAAACTTCGCCTTGTGAGGGCTTTTCCGCCGCCGAACCGGGGATGACAATCCCACCAGCTGACTTGGTTTCCTCTTCCAGACGTCGTACGACCACTCGATCTTGTAATGGACGAATATTCATTCTGATCTCCCAAATTAACGTTAAACTGACCCGCTGGTCAGTTCGTTTTTATCTGAATTGAACCAGTTCAACCTTCTTTTCGACAGGCTTTCTGGCACTCTCCCCTAAGGAGTGCTAATAATAGGGTCACTTTTTCCAGAGTCAAGGGTCGGGCTTTAAATCAATTGAATTTGATCTGAGCGCCGGACGCCAGACACCCTCATTCAATTGCAAGGTTACTGAGGCAATGACCCTTCCATTAGACTTAAAACAAGCCATCTGGCAGGTTGTGGCCTCAATTCCAGCAGGCCGCGTTGCAACCTACGGCCAGGTTGCGAGTCTGGCAGGCCAACCTGGCCGGGCACGTTGGGTCGGCCGGTTGTTGTCGGAACTGCCAGAGGCGACAACCCTACCCTGGCACCGGGTGGTGAATGCCAGCGGTCAGATCACCAACCCGCATGGGTTGACGCAAGCTCGACGTCTTGCCCTTGAGGGCATCAACATCCATAACGCTCGACTGGTTCTCAAACAGTATCAATGGCAGCCTTAGCGCTGTTACCGCTTGATTGGCTAGGCTGGAACAAAGCGCACTGATTGGGTGTCGGTCGCAGACATTACCCCAAGGCGGCAGAGGCGGCCGCGTTGAGCCTAAAACCTATAACCAAAACCAGGGCATCATCGATGATCTAAAGGCGCCTCGCGCGTTCGTTGAATCAGATATAGCACCATCACGATAGCAGGAATCCCCAACACCCCGGTGCCCACGAAAAACAACGGGTAGCCGAAGCCGTCAACGACAATGCCCGAAAAACCACTCGTGAATTTGCCCGGCAGGGTCATTAATGAGCTAAACAAGGCATATTGTGTCGCGGTGTAGGCTGTGTGGGTTAAGCTCGACAGATAAGCGATAAAGCTGGTCGCCGCGATCCCGCCACTTAAGTTATCTGCTCCGATGATCAAGGCGAGCCAAATTAAATTCGGCTCGGTCAAAGCCAAAAGCGCAAACAACAGATTGGTCAAAGCGACCGCAACCCCACCGATCAGCAAGGTCATCAAAACACCCCAGCGAATCACCAAAATGCCGCCCAGAAATGATCCTAGGATCGACAAGGCAAATCCTAACCCTTTCGCAATATTGGCGATCTGGAGTTTGGTATAGCCTAAATCCAAATAAAACGGGTTGGCCATAATGCCCATCGTAATATCGCTGAGTCGATACAGCGCGATAAAACTGAGCAAGAACAACGCAAAACGGCCATTTCGAACGAAAAAGTCTGTAATGGGTGCGAGAAACAAACTCTGCAGCCCCGGCCACTTCGAGGGCGCCGCTTCAGATCCCGGCGCATATTCATCGTTCGCCAATGCGGGCCTCGGAATCAGCAAGGTGGTAACAATTCCAACGCCACCGCAGAGTGCCATCACTTGATAGGCCTGGGCCCAACCCAAATATTCTGCAGCGTAGAGCGCGCCGGCCCCGGAAACTAAGAGCGCCGATCGGTACCCAAGGATGTAGGCGGCGGACAACGCCGCTTGATCATGCGCCGGCGCGGCTTCGATGCGATAGGCATCAATGGCAATATCTTGAGTTGCCGATGAAAAGGCCACAACCAGTGCCAACAGCGCGAGAAACGTTAATTGAGCCGGACCAACCCAGCTCATCCCGACAAGCGCGAGCACAATACCAAGCTGTGCGAGCAGCATCCAACTTCGGCGCCGGCCTAATACCCGGTTCAACCAAGGCACCCTGAGACGATCCACAAAGGGCGCCCAGACCACCTTAATGGAATACATCATCCCAACCCAAGCAAAAAACCCGATCGCTGAGCGGCTCACACCTTCATCTCGAAGCCAAGCTGTGAGGGTCGAAAATACCAACAGATAAGGCAGCCCTGCGGAAAACCCAAGAAAGGCCAAAGAGACCACCACAGGTTTGCGGTAAACCAAGAAGGCTTCCAGCCAAGTTGGCCGCCCTCCGGTAAGCTGAGGTGGCATCAATCTCTGAAGTTCTGGTACTGCAGTGGGACCTCATAGCCAGCTGCTTTGATCTCAGCCATCACAGTCTGAAGGTCATCACGCTTCTTACCCGTCACCCGCACCTGATCGCCCTGAATCGCGGCCTGCACCTTTAACTTCTTATCCTTGATGAGTTTGACAATTTTTTTGGCAAGCAGTGTCTCAATGCCTTGCTTCATCGCAACCGTCTGGTGCAACAATTTACCACTTGGCACAATTGCCCCGGGATCCATCACCATGGGATCAACCGAGCGCTTGATTAATTTTTCTCGAAGAATATCCATCATCTGATCGAGCTGGATATCGGCTTGAGCCGTGAGCTTAATATCGCTCCCTAGTCGCTCAAAAGACGCCGTAATGCCTCTAAAATCATATCGCGTCGATAATTCTCGATTCGCCTGATCGACTGCATTGTGCACCTCTTGTAGGTCGACTTCCGACACCACGTCGAATGAAGGCATGGGCAGCGCTCCTATTATTAAACCGCTGTAGCATATCAGAATCGCAGCATTTTAATGAATCAAACCCAGCTTCGAACTGAGACTATTAGCAACGATTCACGTACACTGACCCATCTAAACTTAGAGATTGGTTATGGGCAAGCGACTGTCAAAAATCTACACCCGCACCGGCGATCAGGGCGAAACCGGCCTGGGCGATGGCAGCAGAATTCTTAAGAATCAACCCAGGGTGGTTGCCATGGGTGATATCGATGAACTCAATGCCCATTTAGGTCTCTTGATCGAGCAGTTGAACCAGTCATCCATCACAGAATGCACTGATTGGGTCCCCTTTCTCCGATACTGCCAGCATCGAATATTTGATTTGGGAGGTGAAATTTCTATTCCTGGCTTTGAACTCATCCACAGCGACCATGTTGCACTCATTGAGACCGAGCTGGATAAATTGAATGAGCCTTTAGCGCCCTTGGAAAATTTTATTCTGCCGGGCGGCTCACTCCTCATTGCCCAGTGCCATGTTGCTCGATGTACCTGTCGCCGAGCCGAGCGAGCCGTGATCACCCTCGCCGAGACGGAAACCATCAATGCCGAAGGCCTCAAGTTCTTGAACCGTTTCTCAGATTTTCTCTTCGTTTTGTGCCGCTCGATCGCCGTTGCCACTCAGACACCGGAAGTCCTTTGGCAGAAGGACCATTTGAGTCCCAGCGCCCAATAATTAAATCGCGAGCAATCGAACATCGCTGAGTTGTCGACAGAGCTCGACCATGAATCGAGCCGCTTCCGCGCCGTCGATTGCGCGGTGATCGTAGCTCAAAGCCAGCGGTAAGATCTTTCTGGGCTCAAGCGCGCCCGCAACGTACCGCGGCAGCACCTGCGTTCGCGCAACCCCTAAGATTGCGACCTCGGGACTGTTGACAATGGGTGTAAACCCGGTGCCACCAATCCCGCCTAGGCTCGAAATGGTAAAGGTCGTGCCTTGCATTTGACCCGGCAACAGCTTTTTGCTTCTGGCCAGTTCCGCAAGTTCGGCCGCGCTGCGCGCCAGTGCCGCGATTGACTGCAACTCCGCACTTTTAACGTTCGGCACGACCAATCCGTTGGGTGTCTCAACCGCAATGCCAATATTAAAAAACCGTTTCACCACCCAATGCTCAAATGCCGGGTCAATCGATGCATTAAACCTGGGGTATTTCTTAAGCGCCTGGATGACAGCCTTGATCACGAAGGCAAGGGGCGAGATTTTGATATCGCCAGGCGCGAGCGCCTCATTCAGACCGGCGCGAAACGTTTCGAGATCGGTAATGTCCGCCTCATCAAAGTGCGTCACCTGAGGGATCGATTGCCAACTGTACTCCAAGTTTTTGGCTGAAACCCGACGGATTCGACTGAGCGGCTCAAAAACCACTTCACCAAACTGACTAAAATCCGGTAAAGGTTTTTGCTTGGGACCGTTGCCCGCCGCTTGCTCGGATTGATGTAACCGTGCTTTGACAAACTGCTGGACGTCTTCTTTTAAGATCCGTTGACTGGGCCCGGTCCCCTGAACCATGGATAACGCAACCCCAAACTCACGAGCCAATTTTCGCACCGCCGGACCTGCATGCACTGCTTGGTCTGATTCTCGGGCCCTCTCCCGCGCACTTGAAGCTCTATCCTGAGAGTGCGCATCCGGCATCTCGCCAAGGCGTATACCTTCTTCTGCAAACGGCTGCGCCGCCTGATCTGATAACCCGTTGGGCGATTCAAGCGGTGTTGTTGGCAGCGCAGGGATTGCGTCAGCGGGCGCCACAGCCGCCTCGCTTGTAACCGTCAACTGAACTGCGACTTCTCCGCCCCTCACTTGATCACCGACATTTAGATCGATCGAGACCACCTGCCCTGCCGACGCCGCCACAATCTCCATGCTGGCTTTATCCGACTCAAGGAGCATCAAAACTTGGTTTACGACAACTTCCTCCCCAACCTGGCAGTGGACTTCGATAACTTCGGCATCCTCAATTTGACCCAAGTCTGGAATAAAAATCGCGACCGTCTGAGCTGTGCCCACTTCCAAAACAGCTGCAGGCGCATCATCCGAGATCTTCGACGCGTCGGAGGCTTGATCTAGAGCCTGCGCCGATCCGTTGCCCGCATCCGCGTCAGAACGCACCGAGTCGATCAGGTCGGTCTCGACCTTGACCTTGCGATCATCAGTGGCGCCTTCTGGCTCTGACGCCTCCGGACCCAGCGCAGCGCTCGCATTGGTTTCAATGGTGAGCAGCACATCGCCTTCCTTGACTGTCATGCCAGGTGTCATGAGAACCGATACAACAACGCCATCAAATGCTGCTGGCAATTCAACGCTCGCCTTATCGGACTCCAGTACCACCAAGGACTGATTCTGCTTTACCGCATCGCCAGCCGCGACCAGGACCTCGACCAATTCGATCCCTTCGGCTTCGCCCACGTCTGGGACGCTAATCTGTTTAAGTGCCATTACAGGGTCACTGGCTCTGGACTGGTCGGATCGATGTCCCAACGCGCTCGGGCTTGCAAAACAACCTCAAGGGCAATGATGTTGGACGCCGCCAACGCCTGCAGCGCAGTGTAGGCAATCGAGAACCGATCGACTTCGAAGTGACGACGCAACTTCTCACGGGTATCACTTCGACCAAAGCCATCGGTTCCGAGCACATGATAGTCACCCTGAATTTGAGCCCGAATTTGATCCGCATAGAGCTTGATATAGTCCGTCGCGGCAATCACAGGGTAGCCGCTGTCGCCAAGGCAATCCTCAACATGACTCTGCCGAGCCGGCTGATCCGGGTTTAATCGGTTCCAGCGCGCAACCGAATCACCATCTCGTTTGAGTTCGTTGAAGCTCGTCACGCTAAAAATGTCAGAGAAGACCTCGAACTCGGATTCCAAAATGTCCGATGCCGCCAACACTTCTCGTAAAATCGCTCCCGAGCCTAAAAGTTGAACCCGCTTCTTAGAACGCTTTGCTTTACTTGAAGCGGCTTTGAGTAAATACAGACCACGCTTGATACCCGCTTCACAACCCTCGGGCATTGCCGGCTGCTGATAATTTTCGTTGGTAATGGTGATATAAAAATACTTAGGCTGCTTTTCAACAAACATCACTTGCAGGCCATGCTGAATAATCACAGCAAGCTCGTACGCATACGTTGGGTCATACGACACGCAGTTCGGCACTGTGCCAGACAAAATATGACTGTGTCCGTCTTGATGCTGCAAACCCTCTCCGTTGAGCGTCGTTCGACCCGAGGTGCCGCCCAATAAAAATCCGCGAGCACTGAGATCGCCTGCCGCCCAACACAGATCCCCGATCCGTTGAAAACCAAACATAGAATAATAAATATAAAACGGCACCAGCGTTTGCGCATGATTGGAGTAGGAGGTTGCAGCCGCGAGCCAAGCCGCAAATGCGCCGCCTTCGTTGATCCCCTCTTCCATAACCTGACCATGTTGGTCTTCACGGTAAGACATGATCTGACCCGTATCGACGGGCTCGTAGAGCTGCCCCACGCTCGAGTAGATACCCAGCTGCCGGAACATGCCTTCCATTCCGAAGGTTCGCGCTTCGTCTGGCACAATGGGGACAATCCGTTCACCGAGATGGGGGTCTTTCACCAAAATAGAAAGCAAGCGGACAAATGCCATCGTGGTCGAGATTTCACGATCGCCCGAGCCTTGGGTAACGGGTGCAAAGGCCTCTAAATCCGGAATGGTTAAGGCGTCAAAATGGTTCAGCCTCGAGGGGATCGCGCCACCCAACTTTTCCCGGCAGGTTTTTAAATAACGCAGCTCAATTGAATCTTCGGGCGGCCGATAATAAGGAATGGCTTCTAGGTCCTCATCGTTAATGGGGATGTCAAACCGATCTCTAAACTCGCGCAATGCTTTGGTATCGAGCTTCTTGACAGAATGCGTAAAATTTTGGGCCTCTCCTGCCAAACCGAGCCCATAGCCTTTCACGGTTTTCGCAAGAATAACGGTTGGCTGACCCTTGTGGGCGACCGCTGCAGCATAGGCGGCGTAGACTTTATACGGATCGTGACCACCCCGATTGAGCCTCGAAATTTGTTCATCCGTAAGATCAGAGACCATTTCAGAAAGCTCTGGATGCGCGCCGAAAAAATGCTCGCGGACATAACCGCCATCGTGGCTTTTGTAGTTCTGGTAATCGCCGTCGACCGCGTCGTCCATCCGCTGCTGCAGCAGACCTTGGGTATCCTTCTCGAATAAAGCATCCCACTGTCGTCCCCACACCACTTTAATAACATTCCAGCCAGCGCCTCGAAAAGCGCCTTCAAGCTCTTGAATAATTTTACCGTTACCTCGAACCGGGCCATCCAACCGCTGCAAGTTGCAATTCACCACAAAGATCAGATTATCAAGACCTTCGCGACCGGCCAGAGAGATGGCGCCGAGTGATTCGGGCTCATCCATTTCGCCATCGCCGATGAAGCACCACACTTTGCGATCACTCTCGGGCGCAAGACCTCGATTCACAAGATACTTCATGATGTGCGCTTGATAGATCGCCTGCAAAGGTCCAAGCCCCATCGAGACGGTCGGAAACTGCCAGTATTCCGGCATCAACCAAGGATGCGGATAGGAGGACAAACCATCACCATCGACTTCCTGCCTAAACCGATCGAGCTGATCCGCTGACAAATGACCTTCTAAGAAAGACCGGGCGTAAATCCCGGGTGCACTGTGGCCTTGGATATAGAGCAAATCCCCTGGCAACCCAGGCTGATTGGCTCGGAAAAAGTAATTAAAGCCAACATCGTACAAAGTCGCCGACGACTGAAACGTCGAGATGTGACCACCCAAGGTGGCGTCTTTGATATTGGCGCGCATCACCATCGCCATGGCATTCCAGCGGATCAAACTGCGGATATTTCGTTCGACAAAAAGATCGCCGGGCATTCGGGCTTCTTTGTGTACTGGGATGGTATTTCGATAGGGGGTGGTAATCGCGTAGGGTAATTGTGAGCCTTGTTCGGTCAATTTGACCGACAATTTTTGCAGCAAATATTGAACACGCTCAGCGCCTTGCGTCTTCAAGACCGACGACAGCGCGTCGAGCCATTCCTGCGTTTCTTCAGGATCTGAATCCATTGATTCAATTTCATTCATAAGGACTGACCGATAAACTCAATTGACGAAAACCATTACCCGTCATTCACCGCGAGTATAACTTACCCAGATTCGGCCTCCAAATGAATGGCCCTGCAGAGCGCCGTAATACCCGACAGAATGCGACGAGCGGGACGACTGAGCAGATCCGATTCGACACGTTGAATCGTTGCCTCCGGCAGAAAAGTCTGCCACTTGGCTTGCCAGGGTAGCACCCCTGTTTGATTGGTCACGAAAACAATGACGTCAGGTTGCCCGGACAAAACGCTCTCCAATGTCACAACGGGCACCTCGGAGACCGCGTCCGAGAATAAATTGTCCCCGCCGCAGACCGAAACCGCCTCCCCCATATAATGATGGTCGCTGACAGTAAACAATTGATTCTCGGCGATCTGAAGAAAAACCCGCGGGCTCGGCCGAGGCGCATAGCGCGCCCGTAATTGATTCAGCGATGCCGTAAATTCTGCTTCGATCAAAGCCCCCCGTGCACCCTGACCGAGCGCATCACCCAACGTCCGATAGGCTTGACCAATGCTCTTCAGGCCTTTGATTTCCTGGCGCTGCACCAAGAAGCCGAGTGCTTCTAGCTTGCTCAGCGTCCTTGGGGCACCGCCCTGCCACGCTAAAATACGATCGGGCGCGAGATTTATAATCCGTTCAACATTCAGCTGAAAGGCATCTCCCACTCGCGGGAGGTCCGACGCGTCAGCCGGAAAATCAGAGTAACGCGACACGCCAACCAACTGCTGGCCCAACCCAAGATCATAAATCATCTCGGTCAAGTGCGGCGCCAACGAAATCAGCCGCTCGTCCGATGCGGCCTGAACAGACCAAAGTGCGAGAAGAACAACAATCGCGAAGCGACCAAGATTGCTTTGACCTTGAGGACTGCGCCAAAAAAACGGCTCGGTTCGCCACTTATGACAGCAGCGTCAGCAGCGCCGCCAGTCCGATCCAGCCGAAAAACAAGCGACTGATCAGTCCCTCAAAATCCTGAAGCCAATCCAAATACCCAGCGGAATCGAGCTCGGTTTCGGGCTCAAACTCGGGCGCAAGCCCAAGACAAACCCCGGCATGCAAAAGATCCCCTTCATCGATTGACCAATCCTTCAGACTGGCAATAAAAAACGGCCAGCCCTCTCGAAAACGCCCAACCAACGCCAACAGTAATAATGAAACTCGAATGCTCAATCCGATCAACCAGCGCGAGATCGCTTGAGCGTCCTCAACAACGGTCGCCCCCAACGCGTTGGGATTTGCTTCACCGCTATTGCCTTGCCGCTCATAATGACGCTGAAGAAAACAAAACAAGGCGCCACCGGGTCCCAGCAGCAGATACCAAAAAACATAAACAAAGAAACCTTGATGCAGGTTTGATAATAAACTGCGCAGCGTTTGACCCTGCGCGTCAGCAAGCAAAACATGCTCGGAGGTCGACTGACGGGCTTCAACCTGCAAGGCATCAAAGGTCATTTCCGGCGAGGGTGCATGCAAAACAAAAAGCATGACACCCAGATGCAGCAACAATGCCGGCAACCCAAACAAAATCGTCTCAAAACCATTCGAAACCCAGGCAAGCACTAAGGCGGGCAAGACAACACCCGCAAGGTAAGCTGCTGCGCCGGACAGCACACCATTAATCCAGCTGAACCAGTTTGCCGGGTAGCTGCCGGCTATCCTTGGAAGCGCCCCCCACCAGTACCGTACAGCCAGTAAAAAGAGTAAGACCACGATGAAAGCCATCGAATCATCCTTTATCGATCGTTGAAACCCCCTAATTTACACCAGAACCCTCATAGGATCTGATGTAAATTAGCAGCAATGCCAGAATTTTTCCCAATCAAAAGACGGCCCCGGGTCTGTCTTTCGCCCTGGCGCAATGTCCGAATGTCCAACCACAGCACGCGCAGGTATCTGATAATGGTCTTGCAAGGCTGAAACAACCGACCCCAAAACCTCGTATTGAACCTCGCGATAAGGCGCCGTATCCGTGCCTTCAAGCTCGATCCCGATACTGAAATCATTACATCCTTGCCGACCTTGATAGGTGGATGCGCCCGCGTGCCAAGCACACTGATCAAACGCAACAAACTGCATCAGCGCGCCGCACCGACGAATCAGCAGGTGCGCCGAGACGCGTGCCGCCGTTAAATCCGAGAAGTCCTGGTGCGCTTGCCCTGATAGGGTACCCATAAAGAGCGCTTCAACATACCGGCCGCCAAAATGGCCGGCTGGCAAGCTGATACAATGCACGACGATAAGACTAATTTCGCCGTCCGGCCTTGGGCTGGTATGCGGCGAAGAATACTGACGCGCAGCCTCGATACGGTGGTTTATAATCTGATATCTGGCGCTCACGTCGGCTGATCCTCAGCGATAACAGGAGAGATAAGAAAGCATGGCTGGGATTACACAACTAGGCAAGGCCATGATGACATTGGGCTGTCTCTTATTCATCGGCTTGATGAGCCTTTGGTTTGGAGAGATTGAAGAGGACCGCTCCTACCCCAATCGAACGCCGACTAGCCTTACCGAGAATGGCGTGATCGCAGTTACACTCAAACAGGATCGCCAAGGCCACTATACCGTCAGCGGCCTGATCAACAATGCGCCCATCGATTTCTTGATTGATACGGGCGCAACCGAAGTTGTGATTCCCGCAGGATTGGCAGAACGCCTCAACCTGGCGCGAGGACGCGCCAAGCGCGCAAGCACCGCCAACGGCCCCGTAACCGTTTACCAGACCAATCTTGCAAAATTGTCAATCGCCGACCTGCACTTCGACAACGTCTCGGGTGTGATCAATCCTGGCATGCGGGGCAACGCAGCCCTGCTTGGGATGAGCGTTTTGAAAAACCTCGAATTAACACAAACTGGCAACACCTTAGTCCTAAAGAGAAAACAATAATGGATTACGTAACCCAAACCAGTCTCAAGTCCGTGGTAGATGCCGCGATCGCGGAAGACCTTGGCAGCGGCGACCTTACGGCCCAACTCATTCCTGAACAAGTCCAGGCAACGGCCACCCTAATCTGTCGAGACGCGGCGGTCATTGCCGGGATCCCTTGGGCAGAACAGGTGTTCAAAACAATTGACCCGAGCCTTTGCCTCACGTGGCGAATTGAGGATGGCGCTTGGACCAAAGCGGGTGCCACAGTTATGACCTGTTCAGGCAACGCGCGATCGATTCTGACGGCCGAGCGCACGGCCCTAAATTTTTTGCAAACCTTATCGGCAACCGCAACCGCCACCCGAGCACTGGTCGATAAGATTGCCCATACCAAAGCTCAGCTGCTGGATACTCGAAAAACGCTGCCGGGTTTGAGGCTTGCGCAAAAATACGCGGTACTTCAAGGCGGTGGACACAACCACCGCTTTGGTTTGTATGACGCCTTTTTAATCAAGGAAAACCATATCCTCGCAGCGGGCGGGATCGGCGCCGCGATCACTCGAGCACGGGAGATCGCCCCGGCAACCCGTCTTGAAATCGAGGTCGAGTCTCTCGCGGAATTGGCAGAGGCAATCCCAGGCAAACCCGATTGGATTATGCTCGACAATTTTTCCTTGGCGGAACTGATCGAGGCGGTTGAATTAACGCCCGACACCATCAAACTCGAGGCCTCAGGCGGTATTGAGACAGCCGAAGATCTGATCAGGATCGCCGAAACCGGCGTTGACTATATTTCCGTCGGTGCCCTCACCAAACACTGTCGGGCTGTGGATTTATCGCTTCGTCTCGATGCCGAGGATTGATGCGATACGTTCGCGCAATTGCAATCACTAGCGGGTCATACCGTGGCGCACGGCTTTTGGCTGATAACGGACCCGAATCGGAATTCAAATTGCAATCCCAGTTTAGAAAGCTCGCTTTTGATATAAACTCGACAACCTTTGCCTGTTTACGTTGATTTCGCGCACCACTGAACGGAAGATCACGAAACCGCTTACAATCGATTCCTCACTCGGACACAAACGCATGAATGACGCCAGCCCACCGGTTGATCCCTATCAAGGCTATCGAGCGCTCAGAGACGACGCGCCGGTTTGCCAACTCGACGCGGGCGGGCCATGGCAGATTAGCCGTCATGCTGATGTGCATCAGGTGTTAAAGGATAACGAAACCTTTTCATCGGAAGTCTCCCTCCGCCCGCCAGAAGAACGCGGCCAGCCGACCATGCTGTTCAGTGACCCGCCGCTGCACCATCGCCTGCGAAAGCTCGTGAGCAGCGCCTTCAAACCTTCGCACATTGAGCGTCAGGCGGATCGCATTACTGCGCGCGCGGAATTGTTAATCCAGGACCTACCCCGGGGCGAAGCCGTCGACTTGGTCACCACCTTGGCTGCGCCCCTACCCGTCATGGTGATCGCGGAAATGCTAGGCGTTGAAGACGGCAACCTGATCACCTTTAAAAATTGGTCTGATGCCATTTTCAGCAATATCGGCGAGATTCTGTTTGGCACACCCAGCGCGGAGGCCGAGCAGGCCGCGCTTGAAATGAACGGCTATTTCCTCGAGCAGATCGAGGCCATTCGCCGTAGCCCACAACCGCACCTTTTAGGTCGACTCGTCGCCACAAAAACCGATGAGGGGCACTTGAATAACGAGGAACTTTTAAGTTTCTGCCGATTACTGCTGATCGCCGGCAATGAAACAACCACTGGGCTGATTACCGCGGCCGCCCGCATTTTTCACGAATTCCCAGAAACCTTGTCCGCCATCCGTCACAACCCAGAACTCATTCCAACCTTCATTGAAGAGGCGCTGCGGTACTACTCGCCCTTCTCAGCAACCGTCCGGCGCACAACTCGGGCCGTTACCCTCGGCGGCGTCGAGATCCCCAAGGGCGAGCTTTTGATACCGTTGATTGCTTCGGCCAACCGCGACGAGCGCGTTTTCGAGGAGGCAGCGACCTTTCAGATCGACCGTAACCCCAATCCGCATCTCGCGTTGGGTTTCGGGATCCACTTCTGCTTGGGCGCGCACCTAGCGCGCTTAGAAGGCAAAATTGCCGTGCAATGCCTGGCGGATCAATTTGAGTCCATTCGACTCGCCGATCCATCGCAAACGGCAGTCGGCGGCCTCGGCGGCCCGAAAGCAATGGATGTAATTTTGACTTAACCGAGCGGCTAGATTACCAGAGCTGAGATGGGCAGGTCGTGGGCGTGGCGCTGCTAGGGCCACCTTTAGATCCGGAAGGGAAAAACCGATGCCGCGCCTTAGACTGACCCATTCGGTTTTGCTTTGACTTTTATGGCGCCCGTAACGAACCGCTTTTACCTCCTTGCGTTCAATCCAAGCAGACAAAAGCGTTTTGAGACAGCCAAACCGAATGACGATTTACATTCAAGAATGTTCTTAGTAATAACAAGCATCAGAAATGGTGCCGGAAAGAGGACTTGAACCTCCGACCAATTGCTTACGAAGCAACTGCTCTACCAACTGAGCTATTCCGGCAGATCTCACATCCTAAGTTTAGTGATTTTGCCCAAATATCCCAGCGAAATTTTGATCAACACGACCCAACTTAGAACCAACCGCTCTTTGCCTGGCTCGCTTTACAATGCTGGGCCATTGCGCCGAGCATCTAACTCAAGTTCCTAAAGAACACGCCCTTTGTTGGCTTCAACAATTCGCCGAGTAAACACTATTCTTCATTCAAAGAACGGGAACGGGAACGGGGCATAAAAACCTCGCCAGCAGACAACCTTAGCGCTCATGAGCTCCCTTTCCGAGGAACTCAGGACAGATTTCAAGCGTTATACAATTTCACACGGTTCCGTTGGCCGGCCTACAAGTGATCTGCCGCTCCCATCTTTCTTGTCTTTCTTATCCTTTCGCTTTTCTAATAGCGTTTTTAAAGGTTTCTTCTTTGTCGCTGCTTTTTTGCTTATCTTTACCTTTGGCCATGACTGACTCCTGCTCTAGGCCTATAGCAGCCCAAACCGCTCTACAGTGCGCTATATAGACTTGCATAGCAAAGCTTAATCGCAGAACACAATTAACTTCGGCTGTCCAAAATTTCAAGAGCCGTGCAGCCTTGGTTAAGCGGCTTTTTCATCGTACGAACCAACTGAAAAACCTCGATGCCTTACTAAGGCACCAAGGTTTCTCTACGTTTTTAACTTAGGTTTATATTGCCGCAGCATAACGGACTCAGCCTTATTCTATTAGGAGCCTTACTAGCTAAACATCCTTCCCTTCAGTTAACGCGCTGACCCTATGCTAAAAACTGAATTTTTCGAATCGCACCGAAAAAACTTCTACTCAATGTACCGATACTGCTGCAGAGGCTACAGTTAACCTAAATGATGACGGGCCTGCAAGTCAAAGGTCTCCTGTAATCGCAAACTGTAATCGTCCCAGCAGTGCTTTCTGAAAACATTGGAGTGGTCGACCCTGGCATTTTGCCCCGTTTCGTTTAGTTCGGTAATCCAAGCAGCAGCCCAGATGGAGCTAGCTATTGGTCCCGTCAATAGCCTGCATCAACGGCTCCCTTGGCTACCACGTAGGAATCTGCGTTATCGCACGCTCATAGGCATCGTTTACAACGCTTAGCATTTGCGTTCTCGATGTACCCTTGATAAGCCGGAATTGCGACCGCGGCCAAAATCCCAATGATCGCCACCACGATCATTAATTCAATTAAGGTAAAACCTTTTTGCACTGATTTCATAATTTTTCCTTCGTTTTAAATTGCGCGGCGCAAGGATTACAGCCGCAATGCGCAAACTATGACACTGAAATGCCGATTTTCCAACACCTAATCTACGCTTTTAGATCGATCTAGAACCATTGGCGCTGTAAAGTGGCATCCCGTTCGCCGCCACCGACACGCTAACCCCTCGCACGGCGCTGTTCTCAGATGTTGCATCCCGGGCTTGAGGGTTTACACTGTTCTTTTAAAACTTTGAACCATTCACCATGTCAGCAAAGCCAAAACCCATCAGCGGCCTCACTCGGCGCCTCATTCAAGACGGACTGATCGAATTAGAGGCTGCTGAAAAGTATAGCTTGGAGGCGGCCAAAGCCCGGCGCCCACTCGTGTCCTACTTGGTTAAAGAGAATATTATCTCTGCTGACGCGATTGCGGCCGCCGCCGCCAGTGAATTCGGCACCGCCATCATCGACTTGGATGCGCTCGACCCGAGCATGGTGCCTGAAGGCCTGGTCAGCGAAAAACTCATTCGCGACCATCATGCTTTTCCACTTTTTCAACGCGGAAAGCGCCTCTTTGTCGCCGTGTCGGACCCCACCAACCGAGCGGCCTTGACTGATATCCAGTTTCAAACGGGGATCACCACCGAAGAAGTTTTGGTGCGAGAGGATCAGCTCACCGCCTACATCGAGCATCACCTCGGTGAGCCTGAAGAAGAGGGTTTGACAGACTTCGGCGATGACGTTGATCTCGACCTTGAGACCATCGACCCCGATCAGGAAGAAGAAGATACCAGCGCCCCGACGGATGACACCCCGGTGGTCCGGTTTATTAACCAAATGCTGCTGAATGCCATCCGGCTTGGTTCGTCTGATTTACATTTTGAACCTTTTGAAAAAGCCTACAAAGTGCGTTTCCGCACCGACGGTATCCTGCACGAAGTCGCAAGCCCCCCGGTTACGCTATCGCCTCGAATCGCGGCGCGCTTGAAGGTTATGAGCCAAATGGATATTTCCGAGCGCCGGGTGCCCCAAGATGGCCGTATCAAACTGAAGGTCTCAAAAACCAAATCCATCGACTTTCGGGTAAACACCCTCCCCGTTTTATTTGGTGAAAAAATTGTTCTGCGGATATTGGATGCCAGCGCAGCCCAAATGGGTATTGACGCTTTGGGTTATGACGACGATCAAAAAGCACTCTATCTTGAGGCCTTGCATAAACCCCAAGGCATGTTTTTAGTCACGGGACCCACCGGCTCCGGCAAGACCGTATCACTTTATACCGGCCTTAATATTTTGAACACGCCTGAACTGAACATCTCAACCGCTGAAGATCCTGTTGAAATTAATCTCGAGGGCATTAATCAATGCCCGGTGAATGCCAAAGTTGGACTGGATTTTTCGGCCGCGCTGCGATCATTCTTGCGTCAAGATCCTGATATTGTCATGGTTGGCGAGATCCGAGATATCGAAACCGCCGAAATCGCGATTAAAGCGGCTCAAACCGGACACATGGTCTTATCCACGTTGCACACCAATTCAGCGCCCGAGACCATTACCCGTTTGCGAAACATGGGGGTCCCGGCCTTTAATCTCGCAACCTCGATTAACCTCATTGTCGCCCAACGCTTGGCACGGAGACTTTGCAGCTGTAAAGAAAAAATTGATGTGCCGGCAAACGCTTTGCTCGAAAAAGGCTTCACTCAAGAAGACTTAGATGCGGGGCTTGAGATCTACGGGCCCAAGGGCTGTGATAAATGTAACGGCGGCTACAAAGGTAGAGTCGGGGTGTATGAAGTCGTGAAGATCACGCCCGAAATATCCAAAGTCATCATGGAAGATGGCAATTCACTCGAAATTTCACGGATTTGCCAAGAGCAAGGCTTTCGGAACATCTATCAATCGGCCTTGATCAAAGTTAAGCAGGGCCTCACGAGTCTGAGCGAAGTCGATCGCGTCACCAGTGGTCACTAGGAACAATCCCCATGGCTGAAAATCTGATTTTTGACTGGAAGGGCACCGATCGAGCTGGTAAGAAGGTCTCCGGTGAAACCAAGGGCGCTAATGTCACCCTAGTTAAAGCCCAACTGCGGAAGCAGGGCATTAATGCCAGCAGCGTTAAAAAACGATCAAAGCCCCTGTTTTCCTTCGGCGGCAAGAAAATAGGGCCGGCCGACATCGCTTTATTTACCCGCCAGCTGGCCACCATGATGAAAGCTGGGGTGCCGCTCGTGCAGTCTTTTGATATTGTTGCCGGCGGCGTTGAAAACCCCGCTATGAAAACCCTAATTAAAAATATCGCCAACGAAGTCTCCGGTGGGAACAGCTTTTCTGCCGCCGTGAGCGCGCAGCCTAAGGAATATTTTGATGACCTATTTTGCAATCTGATCGCGGCGGGCGAGCAATCCGGCGCACTCGAAACCATGCTGGATCGCCTGGCAACCTATAAAGAAAAATCTGAGGCCCTGAAAGCAAAAATCAAAAGCGCCATGAATTATCCGATCTCGGTGCTGGTCATCGCAGGAATTGTCACGGTCATTCTGTTAATTAAAGTCATCCCGCAATTTGAAAGCATGTTCAGCAGTTTCGGGGGAGAACTGCCGGCCTTTACCCAAATGGTGGTTCAAGCCTCAGAGTTTATGCAGGCTTGGTGGGTTGTGATTATGATTGGCATCGGCATCACCTACGCTGGCTACAAGCAGATTCACAAAACATCGCAAGCGTTTCGAGACGGCCAAGAACGTTTGACGCTCAAGATGCCGGTTATCGGTGAGATCATCGATAAATCCTGTGTCGCGCGTTTTGCCCGGACCTTGTCGACCACTTTTGCGGCGGGCGTGCCGCTGGTTGATGCATTGGACTCGGCATCCGGCGCCGCGGGCAACGTGGTCTATAAAGATGCGATCCTGAAAATCAAAAGCGAAGTCTCGGGTGGGACCCAACTCAATTACGCTATGCGGCAGGCCAATGTTTTTCCGAGCATGGTCATTCAAATGGTCTCAATCGGCGAAGAATCCGGCGCACTGGACGCCATGCTCGATAAATCCGCGACCTATTACGAAGAAATGGTCGATAATGCCGTCGACGGTCTGACGAGCATGATCGAGCCCATCATCATGGCCTTCCTAGGCATTGTGGTCGGCGGCATGATGATTGCTATGTACCTGCCCATCTTCCAAATGGGCGGCGCAATGAGCTAATGCTAGACCAGCTATACCTTCTGCATGCGCTCTACCCCCTCCTCGCAGCGAGCGTTGATCTTATTTTCGGATTATTGATCGGCAGCTTTCTGAACGTTGTCATTACACGACTACCGCTCATGCTTGAACAACAATGGCAGCAAGAGGCCCGCTTTGTGCTTGAGCTCGAGCCCGTCGAGACCGCGCCCTTAGGCCTTGCTCGCCCCAGGTCTCGGTGCCCGAATTGTCTGACCCAGATTAGCGCCCATCACAACATCCCGGTTCTCAGTTATTTATTGTTGCGCGGCCGCTGCAACCATTGTGCGGAACGCATCTCGCCTGAGTACCCCCTAGTTGAACTCGCGGCCGGCGCGGCCACCGTCTTTTTAATTCAGCACTTTGGTTTTACCGCCAATGCGGGTCTTGCCTGTCTTTTCACCTACGCCCTCATCACCCTGGCCATGATCGATTTTAGAACCACTCTGCTGCCTGACTCGATCACCTTGAGTTTTCTGTGGCTTGGCATCCTTGCGAATTTAAACGATGGGTTTACCGACCTAACAAGTGCCGTCATTGGCGCCATGGCGGGCTACCTGTCGCTTTGGCTCGTTTACTGGAGCTTTAAACTCGCAACCGGCAAAGAAGGGATGGGCTTCGGCGATTTCAAACTACTCGCCATGCTGGGGGCTTGGCTAGGCTGGCAGCTCCTGCCAATCGTTATTTTGTTGTCCTCCTTTACTGGCGCGCTGATCGGCCTCACCTTAATCGCGCTAGGCCGAGACAAAGACCACCCCATTCCTTTTGGTCCCTACTTAGCGATCGCCGGCTGGTTGGCTTTAATCTGGGGCGATGACATCACACAACAATACTTTCAGCTCATAAATTTGGCATGAGTCGACTTATTATTGGCATAACCGGGGGTATCGGGTCAGGAAAGACCGCCGTATCCAACCGCTTTGCGGCCCTTGGTATCACCATCGCCGACGCGGACCTTGCCGCCCGCGCCGTCGTGCAACCCGGGTCTAAACTGCTCGGCGACATTGCTGCGCACTTCGGCCAAGACATCCTGACCGACACCGGCGCCTTAAATCGACCAAAACTTCGGGGCATCGTTTTCGCAGATATTGATGCTCGTCGATTTTTAGAGCGCGCAACCCATGGCCCAATTATGGACCAGCTCCACTTAGAACTCGTCGCCGCGACCAGCCCCTATGCCATGCTCGTGTTATCCGCCGGCACTGGCCAAAACCCGCTTATCAACCGAATGTTGGTCGTTGACGCGCCGGTCGAACTGCAACAAGCCCGCGTTCTCAAGCGCGACGGCAGTAACCTTGAAACCATCAACCAAATCATCAAGGCCCAACCCGCAAGGCGCGAGAGACTGGCGCTCGCAGACGATATCATTGAGAATAATGGTTCAGAGCAAGCATTGGACGGCAAAGTCGCCGCGCTGCATCAATTTTACCTGGACTTGACTCGACATGACTGACGCCATCGTGCAATGCCCGATCTGCCGCAAAGCCGTGGCTTGGATCGCAGCCAACCGCTACAAACCCTTTTGCTCCGAACGCTGCCAACTCATTGACTTAGGAGAATGGGCCAGCGGTAACCGCAGCATCCCATCCGATGCAGATCATGATGACGTGACCGCCAACGAGCTAGATCAAGACTAGGCGCACTAGGTGCGGTATTCCGCATTGATTTTAATATAGTCATGCGACAAATCACTGGTCCAAACGGTCTCGGAGCAATCGCCGGCATTTAGATTGATGTGCAACAGGATCTCCTCGGCGGCCATAACCCGGGCGCCATCGTCTTCCTGATACGCCGGATTTTTGATCCCGCCACGCATTAAACACACGTCGCCAATAAAAAGATCCACCTTTGCTGCATCAAAGGGCGTTGCCACTTTACCCATTGCCATGGCCAGACGCCCCCAGTTGGCATCACTGGCAAAAAGCGCCGTTTTCATAAGCGGAGAGTTGGCCACCGAATAAGCAATCTCCAAGGCCTGCGCATCGGTTGCTGCACCCGCCACTTCAACCGTTACAAACTTGGTTGCACCTTCACCGTCGCGCACCAAACCATGCGCCAGTTCCAACATCAAGTCTGTGAGCGCATCCTGAAACTCGGCTTGGGCTTTTAGATCTTGATCAAGATCGACCTCTGATCGACCAGTGGCCATCAGCACGACGGCATCATTGGTTGAGGTATCGCTGTCGACTGTGATTCGATTCAATGACAAGTCCGTCGCCGCGCGCAGCATGTCTTGCAGGGTTTCTTGTTGCACCTTCGCATCGCAACCGATAAAACACAGCATCGTTGCCATATTCGGTTGGATCATGCCGGCCCCCTTCGCAATCCCCGTCAGTCTGATCCTGCGGGCGCCCAATGAGACCTCTCGGCACGCAACTTTTTGACGGGTATCCGTGGTCATGATTGCGCTCGCGGCATCCAACCAGGTTTTAGTCCCCAGCCCTGCAATCAAGTCTTCGGCAGCTAATTGAAAGCGCCCAACTGGTAAGCGCTCACCAATGACCCCGGTCGAAAAAGGCAGCACCATCGAGACATCTACCTGCTCTACATCCGCGACGGCCTGACAACAGCTCAGGGCATCCTGGAGCCCAGCATCACCGGTTGCTGCGTTGGCGTTACCACTATTAATCAAAAGATACCGGGCACCGCCTTTCGCCTGATGCGCTCTCGCCAAAATAACGGGGGCAGCTGGGAAATGGTTTCGCGTCCACAAGCCCGCAATCAAAGTCTCGGGTGCGCACCGAAAAAGCAACAAATCGTCTCGGTTTTGATACCGAATGCCCGCGGCAAGGGTATTGAGTTCAATGCCATCGATGGGAAACCAATCAAGACGATTGTCGCCAACGGCCATCAGCCAAGTCGTCCATGACACGCTTTATATTTTTTACCGGACCCACAAGGACAGACCTCATTGCGCCCGACTTTTCTCTCAGGCCGCACGAACGGAGCAGCTTGACCTGCTTCTGGCGTTTCGGGTTCCGCTGCATCCGGAGACTGGGATTTCTGAAAAATCATTTTACTGTTCGCGGCTTCGGCCCGCCGCCTGTCTTCTAATGCCTGGGCATTTTCATCTGCTTGGAACTGCACGCGCGACAAAAACCGGATAACTTCTACTTTCACGTTGTACAGCAACCCTTCGAACAATTCGAAGGCCTCTCGCTTGTATTCCTGCTTTGGTTGTTTTTGCGCATAGGCCCGAAGATGGATCCCTTGCCGAAGATAATCCATCCCAGCCAAGTGCTCCTTCCAAAGGTTGTCCAAAATATCGAGCATAATGCGCTTTTCAAACAGTCGGAGCTCTTGTCCAAGCAACGCTTCTTTTTCGGCATAACGCGCTTGGGCTTGCTCGACAATGATGCGGCGAAGATCCTCTTCGATTAACGACTCATCTGCATCGAGCATCGTCTGCACCGGCACATCAAGACCAAAATCGGTCGACAGAGCCTGCGTCAAGCCCGGCACATCCCACTGCTCAATCAGGCTTTGCGGCGGTATATAGCCGCTAATTGTGTCGTTTAAAACGTCCTCCCACAGCGCATTGATTGTCTCTGAGACATCTGAGGTTTCCATTAGCTCATTGCGCTGCCGGTAGATCATTTGCCGCTGATCGTTCGCAACATCGTCGTATTCCAACAGCTGTTTTCGAATATCAAAGTTTCGTGCTTCAACCTTTTTCTGAGCGCGTTCGATTGAATTGGTCACGATTCGCGCTTCGATCGGCACCCCGGGTTCACTCACGCCTTGCATCAAACCACGCATCCTGTCCGAGGCGAAAATGCGCATTAAATTATCTTCCAAGGACAGATAAAACCGAGAGTATCCTGGATCACCTTGCCGACCCGCCCGACCGCGAAGCTGATTGTCAATCCGACGACTTTCATGTCGCTCGGTTCCAATAACGTGTAGTCCCCCAGCTTGCAAAACCTGCTCATGACGGGCTTGCCAGGCCGTTTTCAATGCCGCAACCTCCGCGTCACTCGGTGAATCTAAGGCCGCGGCTTCTGCCTCCCAGTTACCCCCAAGAATAATATCGGTGCCACGACCTGCCATATTGGTTGCAATCGTCACGCGACCAGGACGCCCAGCCTGCGCAATAATCTCGGCCTCTCTCTCGTGAAACTTCGCGTTCAAGACCTCGTGAGCTATTTTTTGCTTCTTTAATAGCGCCGATAACACTTCAGACGACTCAATGGAGGCGGTACCCACCAAGACCGGTGCGCCAGCCTCCTGAATTTCCAAAATATGCTCAACAATCGCTTCGTATTTTTCTTGTTGACTCATATAAATGAGATCATTGAGATCCCGCCGGATCATCGGTAAATTGGTTGGAATCACCACCACATCCAACCCATAAATCTGCCGAAACTCAAACGCCTCGGTGTCGGCGGTGCCCGTCATGCCAGCCAATTTCACATACAACCGAAAGTAGTTTTGAAAGGTTGTCGAGGCCAACGTCTGACTCTCGTTGGTGATCGTCACACCTTCCTTGGCTTCAATCGCTTGATGGATGCCACCAGACCAGCGTCTGCCAGGCATGGTTCTGCCCGTGTGTTCGTCCACAATCACGATTTCGTCATTCTGAACGATGTAATCAACATCCTTTTGAAACAGCGCCTCGGCCTTAATCGCCGAATGGACATGATGCAGCATGCTTAAATTATTGGCCCCGTAGAGACTCTCGCCCTCTGCCAGTAAACCGTTTTGCGTTAACAGCCCCTCAATTTTGAGGTGACCCGCTTCCGTGAGTTCAATATCCCGCTGCTTTTCATCCACATAGTAGTCGCCCTCAGGCGTGCGCTCTTCATCAATATCTTCCTGAGTTTTGATTTGCTGAGTGAGCTTTGGGATCAGGCGCTTGATATTGCGGTACAGATCAGAACTATTCTCAACGCCTCCGGAGATGATCAATGGCGTGCGCGCCTCATCAATCAGAATCGAGTCGACTTCGTCGACAATGGCGTAATTTAAACCGCGCTGAACGCGGTCCTCGGCGCTGAACGCCATATTATCCCGGAGGTAATCAAACCCGAATTCATTGTTGGTACCATAGGTAATATCCGCCGCATAGGCTGCCTTTTTTTCTTCAAGACTTTGCCCGGCATAGACCACACCAACGGTCATGTCCAACATGCCAAACAGTGGACCCATCCACTCAGCACCCCATTTCGCGAGATAGTCATTGACCGTTACCAGATGCACGCCGCGACCGTCGAGCGCATTGAGGTACAAGGCAAGGGTTGCCACCAGCGTTTTACCTTCCCCTGTTCTCATCTCCGAGATTCTGCCTTCGTGCAGGGCAACCGCCCCGACCATCTGGACATCAAAGATCCGCATGCCAAGCGCGCGCTTACCGGCTTCGCGGACGACCGCGAAGGCCTCAGGCAGCAGCGACTTGAGTGTCTCGCCGGAGTTCAAACGGTTCACAAACTCGGCCCGTACGGCCTTAAGCTCAAGGTCAGAGTACGCCTCAAACTTCGCTTCAAACCCATTCACCTGATCGCTAACTTTTTTCAGTCGATTAATTTCACGGCTATTTTTTGTGCCGAACAATCGCCCTAAAATCTTCATTACCATTGTATTTTTTCCGTTATGGTCCCATCAACGCAGTCTGAGGATTACAAAGCCCACGGCCTTCAACCTGATCGAGACCGTGGCAACCGGTGTAGGTAAATAGACGGGTCAACGGATCGTTTGTTCTTATATATTTCGTAGTGCACGTGCGGACCCGTCGACCGGCCGCTGCTACCCATGCCCCCAATTTTCTGACCCTTCTTAACCAGATCTCCAGCCGATACCGCTAGGGATTCGTGATGACCATAGCGCGTGATCACGCCGCCGCCGTGATTGATTTCGACCATTTTCCCATAGCCGCTTTTTGTACCCGCGAACGTCACAATACCTGAAGCAATGGCCACCACATCAACACCCGCCTTACCCGCAATATCAACACCGTTATGCCAGGTCCGCTTGCCTGAAAAAGGATCTGTTCGCATACCGTAGTTTGACGAAACCCAACCCTTGGCAACCGGTTTCCCAAATAACGACGCGTCGTCAATTCGTTGCTGTCGCAATAAGACGCGCTCAATCACAGCCAACTGATCTGAGCGCCGCTCAAGGTCAGCGCCCATAAGCGCTAAGCGGGTCTTTAACTCCGCTTCGGTTGGCTCAATCATTTGCTCAAAGCCAGCTGCCGCCTCAACCCCGGCAGAACTCGGCCCACCCAATCCCGTCGGCTGGGTAAAATCGAACGCTTCATCATCAAGGGCGGCATACTCGCTGAGGCGCTGCCCAAGCGCATCCAGCCTGAGCAGCCTGGACTCCAACCGGGCAATTCTTGCGGCACTCACTTCTAAATTTAGGGTAAGCTCGCGATCCAAGGTTTGGATTGTCTGATGCTGCGCAGCAAGGGAACCACTCAAGCGGTTCAGCAACTGTTGCGCTGCTCGAGCGTCGCTATTGATCACCTGATCGATCCCTAAACCGAGTCCACCAACGGCAAAGCCGAGCACGAGCAGCATTGCCACGATTGGCAGACCCCGCAACGGCAACACCCGGTGACTGCCAGACTTTTCGTTAAATACAATCAGTTTCATAACTGTTTATCGCCTCGAACTCGGTCATAATACTAACAGATTGTAATTCAACTGACTGAAGACCTAATGAAGTTATTAGAAGACATCTTAGACAATATGGCCGGTGCAACTGCGTCAATCGTGCGTCAAGCACAGCAGTTCAAACGCCTTGAATCGGCGATCGAGCAGGTGTTGGGTATCCAGGTCAGGGTTTCAAGCATCCGCAACGACATTCTGTACCTGCAAGTGCCCACCGCTGCCCAAGCAACCCAGCTGCAATACCGGCAATACCCTTTCTTATCGAAACTACAGCATGAAGGGCTCATACCCAATGTACGCGCGCTCAAGGTCCAGGTCCGACCTGATACGACTGAATCCGGCCGAGTTGCAAGGCAACCCGCCAAAATATCGTCAGACAATCAGTCCCTCCTGAAAGCTCACGCTGCAGCAACGGACTTTCCAGCCCTCAAATCGGCATTGTTAAAGTTAAGTCAGCGTTAGTTGTCTGGCAGACTGGGATGCGAGCCGGCGGCATCGCCAAACCAAAGCTCAGGAAGCGTAATCAAGCCCACCCAAGTTGGCGTAAGCGCCCGGCGCCTTTTGTCGGTCGCTAAAGGTAACTACATCCCAAGCATCAGGCTGTGCCAATAAAGCGTTTCGCAATGCGTGGTTCTCTGTATGCCCTGATTTATACCCTACGAACTCCCCAAGAATACTGTGGCCCAGCAAGTATAAATCACCGATCGCGTCGAGAATCTTATGTCTTACAAACTCGTCGTCATGACGCAACCCGTCGGCGTTCAGGATCCTGAACTCATCTACGACGATGGCGTTATCAAGACTACCGCCCTGTGCCAGGTTCATTTCTCTGAGCTGCTCAAACTCCTGCATCAACCCAAAGGTTCTCGCTCGGCTGACCGCTTTCACAAAGTCGGTATTGGCAAAATCAATACTGGCGTGCTGTTCTTTGATCACCGCATTATCATAGACAATTGTGTGGCTGACCTTAAAGCCAGAATGGGGTAACAGCTCAACCCGCTGGCCATAATCGTTTAACCCTGAAGCGCCACTGACTCTAATCGGCTTTTTAATTCGAATGAACTTCTTAGCCGCAGATTGCGCCTCAATGCCAGCAGACTGTACCAAGAAGACGAAGGTTGCGGCGCTGCCATCCATAATCGGCATTTCCGGACCGCTGACCTCAACATAGACATTATCAATGCCCAAACCAGAGAAGGCTGCTAGCACATGTTCGACGGTCGAGATTCTGACGGCGCCCTCGCCGATGGTCGTTGCAAGTTTGGTATCAACAACAGAACTGTTGAGCGCTTTAATCTCAACCATCGGATCAAGATCCGAGCGAATGAAGACCACACCCGTATCCACAGGCGCCGGCCTCAGCGTCAAATAAACCTTTTCACCGGTATGCAACCCGATGCCTGTCGCTCGGATCACATTTTTTAATGTTTTCTGCTTTACCATGTCCAGCATCCCCAATCGTAGCGATTGCCTTTATCAGAGCTTTTTACTTGCGAGCTCTTAGCCTAATCCCACCGCGGCGCAGATCTTAACAAAACAGAAATACGATAACTACGGAATTACTCCAATATTGACCCTAATAATGGAGAAAAGTTGCATTTTATTCAAAATATTGTTTTTAAATATCTAATTGATCTATTTAAGAAGATCATTTTCGAGGTGAAAGCGAAAGCACAAATCGCGCCAGACCGATCAATCGGTCTGGCGCTACTGTTAGTCACTTATTATCTTCAGCAGTTCAGGCGATCGGTTGCAGCCTTGTGCGATTTACTGCGCTATTGGCTTGCCTTGAGCAGATTCTTTTGACTGTTAATCCGCCTGCCGCCTCAAGAACGCGGGAATATCCAAATACTCTAGGTCTTGTTGCTGACCTGTCGATACCGGGCTGCCCTCCTGGATCGCCTTATTTCGAATCACCGTCGGTCTATCCAATTGCTGGTAATCCGGCACGCCATCGCCCGCAAGCCGTCTGCGCAACGCCGCTGGTAACTCGGGGTTCTTATTGAGCTTATCAAGACCTAAGCCCGTTGCGACCACAGTAACCCGCATCTCCTCTCCCATTTCTGGATCAATCACCGTACCAATCACAACGGTTGCGTTGTCCGATGCAAAGTTTTCGATCGTTGCACCGACCTGCGAAAACTCGGTCAACGTGATATCGACACCGGCTGCAATATTGACCAATATGCCTCGAGCGCCAGAGAAGTCGATATCATCCAAGAGCGGACTCCGAACCGCGGCTTCGGCCGCTTCCAAGGCTCGATTACCACCCACCGCGGCACCACTACCCATCATCGCCATGCCCATCTCTGACATCACGGTTCGAACATCGGCGAAATCAACGTTGATCATACCGGGTCGGATGATTAGGTCGGCAATGCCTTGCACCGCACCCAATAGCACATCATCTACCGCACCAAAGGCCTCCAAGAGCGGCGTGTCTTGCCCCATGATCGAGAGCAGCTTTTCATTGGGGACCGTAATGAGCGAGTCAACATATTCTGACAGCTCAGCAATCCCGGCTTCAGCAATCTGCATGCGCTTACGCCCTTCAAACGGAAAGGGCTTGGTGACCACGGCGACGGTCAAGATGCCAAGCTCTCGCGCAATCTGCGCAACAATCGGCGCAGCACCCGTACCGGTACCACCGCCCATGCCGGCAGTAATAAAGATCATGTCGGCGCCCTCGAGTACATCCTGGATCCGCTCCTTATCCTCTAAGGCCGCGCTCTTACCCATACTCGGATTTGCCCCAGCGCCAAGACCTTTGGTAATGTCCGAGCCCAACTGCAGCAGCGTTCGCGCGGTTAACCGCTGCAACGCTTGTGCATCTGTGTTGGCGCAGACAAATTCGACACCCTCAATATGGTGATCGACCATATGCTGCACTGCGTTGCCGCCACCACCACCGACGCCAATGACCTTTATAACCGCATGTTGGGGTTGGTTATCAACTAGTTCGAACATAAAATCATCTCCAGATTTATGAATATTTGCAGCAATTAGGACTCATTACCTAATAGCCATTGTTTAACTTTTGACCACATCGAATCACCCGAGGCTTCCGCCGCAGCCGGTCTCCCTGCACGATCACCTTGGGCCGCCCCGTACTGAAGCAGGCCAACGGCGGTCGCATAAATTGGGTTTCTGACGATATCGGCCAGTCCAGAAACATTTTTTGGCTTACCGATGCTCACCGGCATGTGAAAAATCTCTTCCGCCAGCTCTACCACGCCCTCCATTTTTGCGGCGCCACCCGTCAACACGATCCCAGCAGGAATGAGCTCTTCAAATCCACTCCGACGTAGCTCCGCCTGAATTAACGTGAACAATTCCTCGTACCTTGGCTCAACAACCTCAGCAAGTGCTTGTCGTGACAGACTACGGTCTTCTCGCTCGCCAACACTGGGCACTTTGATTGTTTCGTTTTCACCCGCAAGCGAGCCCAAAGCACAGGCGTACTTAATTTTAATTTCTTCCGCATTTTGAGTCGGGGTCCGTAAGGCCATCGCAATATCGTTGGTGACTTGGTCCCCGGCTATTGGGATTACGGCGGTGTGCTTTATGGCGCCTTCGGTATAAATCGCGATGTCTGAAGTGCCGCCACCAATATCCACCATACAGACGCCAAGATCCTTTTCATCTTCCGTTAATACCGAATAGCTTGATGCCAACTGCTCCAAAATAATGTCATCAACCCCAAGACCACACTGCTTAATACATTTTTCGATATTCTGCGCGGCATTCACGGCGCAGGTCACCAAATGCACCTTTGCCTCCAACCGAACGCCCGACATCCCCAGCGGCTCCTTAACACCTTCTTGGGTATCAATGATGAATTCTTGAGGCAAAATATGGAGTATTTTCTGATCAGCGGGAATTGCAACCGCTTGCGCTGCATCAATCACCCGGTCGATATCAGGCTGGAAAACTTCTCGATCTCGGATCGCAACGATGCCATGCGACCCCATGCTGCGGATATGACTGCCAGCAATGCCTGCATAGACAGACTGAATCTGACAGCCTGCCATTAATTCTGCCTCTTCGATCGCACGCTGGATTGACTGCACGGTCGATTCAATATTAACCACCACCCCTTTTTTTAAACCTTTGGAGCCGTGGCTGCCCAGACCAATAATCTCCAACCGACCCTCTGGATTGATCTCTCCGACAATGGCAACCACTTTCGATGTTCCTATGTCGAGGCCCACAATAATGCGATTTTTGTTAGCATTACTCATAGTTTGTTACCTTCTATTGAATTTTGGTGCGTCGTTAAGAGAAGTTCTGTCGTTGGAACCGAGCCATTGATCGCCACGCCATCGGTATACCGTGCATCAATTCGCGTGTTGGTCGGGTCGACGCCCATTCGCTTTAGCCGCTCGATTACAACAACCGATCGTTGCAACCGCTCGCTAACATCATTGCTGCCCAGCAAGACTTGCCAACCCGCGCGAAGTTCAAACGCCACCGCGCCTCGTGCTCTCACCTCAACCATTTCGATTAAAAAATCAGGTAACGCTCGGCGTATTTCCAGATAGCGCCGCATCACCTCATCCACTTGATCCTCAGACCCATAAAGATGTGGCAAATCGATCCCAGCATGAAAGGTCGACTTGAAGGCAACGCCCTCCTTGTTAATAAAAGCGGTTTCATTCCAGTAAGCAATCGCGCGCTCAGGGTGGACGTTGATGGTTAACTCATCCGGCCAATTGAATTGCACTTCGGCGGCAGCCACCCAAGACAATGCCTCAACTCGGGTTCTCACTGCATCAATATCACTCAGCGTATGCTCCATCGCCAACACGACCCGTCTAATTTGATCGCGCTCGCCCTCACCAACGTCACCGGCAATCACCATGTACCGAAGATCATCTGCCTCTTTGCGATCTGTTGCGGCCTGCACTGAAAGCGTCAGTACCAGTAACAGTAACAACAGAGCCTGCAGGAATTGGTAGGAAATCCCAGGTCGCCTTCTGAAACAAATCATGCCGCAACCTCACAGCGATAAAGTCCGGCCAAATCAAACGCCAGCTTCGCAGTCTCACCCGCTCCCTGCGTCAGCACGACATCCCCTTCTTGGACGTACCGATTTAACACCTCAGTCGCCATCGACAGCTCGGCCAACCAGTGCAATTCTAAAAGCCCTCGAGCCTTGAGCTTTCGATGAAGATCAGCGCCCGTTGCGCCCGGAATAATGGCCTCGCCGGCCGCATAAACTTCAGAAATCAGCAGCACATCGACCAGCGCCAGCGCCTCAATAAACTGATCGAACAGTTCAGCGGTGCGAGAGTACCGGTGGGGCTGATACACCATGACCAGTCGGCGTCCGGGCCAACCTTTGCGGACTGCCTCGATGGTTGCGCGCACCTCATTGGGATGATGGCCATAATCATCGATCAACAAAAATTGTCGTTGGGCCATTGCGCACTGGCCGTGCACCTCGAACCGGCGTCCAACACCGGAAAACTGTTTGAGACCCTGGCAAATTGCCTCATCGGCTATGCCTTCATCCGTTGCAACCACAACCGCCGCCAGCGCATTCAAAACGTTATGCCTGCCCGGCATCCCAAACTCGATCGATAAGGTCGGATGCGGCCCGGGCCGAAGCACGTCAAATCGGCTGTACTGTTCTCTTTGAACCCAGTTCACTACCTGATAATCAACGTCATCGGAAAAACCGTAAGTTGCAACAGGACGCATTATGCTGGGTAACATCGAGGCAACCATTGCGTCGTCTTCGCAGGCCACGACCAAGCCATAAAAAGGCAAGTTATGAATGAACGCGAGGAACGCCTCTTTCAGCTTGGCAAAACTGCCGTCGTAGTTCGCCAAATGATCCCGATCAACATTGGTTAAAACGACCACCATAGGTTGAAGATGGAGAAAGGAGGCATCGCTTTCATCGGCTTCGGCAATCATGTAATGGCTTGAGCCCAACTGTGCATTACTGGCTGTACGATTCAGCAGCCCACCTATAATAAAAGTTGGATCCAGTCCTGCTTCGGCAAAAATCGAGGCAATCAGACTCGTCGTGGTCGTTTTACCATGGGTTCCTGCAACCGCAATGCCATGGCGATAGCGCATTAGTTCGGCCAACATCTCAGCACGCCGTATAATGGGGATCCGCAACTGCCTAGCCTCGTTCAGTTCTGGATTATCTGGGTCGATGGCACTTGAAACCACCACCACATCGGCGCCTTGAACCTGCTGAGCCGTATGACCCTTGAAGAGCCGCGCGCCCTGCCTCTGAAGTCGCTCGGTGACGTCAGACGTCTGAAGGTCAGAGCCTGAGACAACGTAGCCTTGATTCAACAGTACTTCAGCAATGCCGCACATACCGGCGCCACCAATCCCGACAAAATGCACGTGTTTGATGCGACGCATCGCACGCCCGGAATCAGGATTCAAAACATTACTTTGCATGGCGCGCCACCTTGGTTTTCTTTGGCACGGCAGGGGCAAGACGACACTCCCAATCCAGGCGCAGTAACAACCCGAGCATGATCAATGACACCAACAAACTGTTTCCGCCAAAACTCATAAATGGCAGCGTTAACCCTTTCGTTGGTAGCAGCCCTAAGTTCACCCCTAAATTAATCAGCGCCTGAACGCCGATCAGCATTGAGATGCCGGTTGCAAGATTACCGTGGAATGCAAACCCGGATTGATAACAGCGTTTTCCAATCAACAACCCTTGGATTACCAAAACACTAAAGCCGATCAATACCAAGAGTGCGCCGGCAATACCGAGCTCCTCGACCACAATCGAAAACAAAAAGTCGGTATGCGCCTCAGGTAAGAAAAAGAGCTTTTGAACGCTATTGCCTAAGCCAAGCCCAAACCATTCCCCTCGACCAATCGCAATCAGTGCTTGGGTCAATTGATAGCCACCTTCAAACTGATGGGCCCACGGGTCGGTAAAAGAAATTAATCTGGCCAGGCGATAAGGCTGCAGCACGATCAAAACGACCACCAACAGCCCACCGGCAAACAACGTTGGCATGAAATAACGCATCGGAACGCCAGCGAAAAACAGCATTGCCAACACCGCTGACATCATCACAACACACGCCCCGAAGTCTGGTTGCAGCAGCAACATTCCAACCAATAGGCCCGTCAATCCGAGCGGAAGCAAATAAGCGGACAGGCGCTCTTGGTATCGCGCTGTGGGGCTTGCAAGATAAGACGCGAGGAAGATCACTGCAAATAATTTGACGAACTCAGAGCCCTGCAGCGTAAAAAATCCAAGCGGTATCCAGCGCGTTGCGCCATTCACCTCACGACCAATGCCAGGAATCATCACAAGAACCAATAAGATGACGGACAGCGCGTAAAGCACCCAGCCGAGCCTTTGCCAAACGCGAATCGGAACAATCAGCGCGCTGAGTAAGCCAGCCAGACCAAGCCCTAAGAATACGACCTGTTTGCCGGCGAGATAAAGCGGATGGCCATAGTTTCTTGCCGCGACTTCCGACGACGCTGACGTCACCATGATCAAGCCAAGCATCAACAAAAACCCGGCAGATACTACAACGGTTAGATCCACTGGCCTGCCCTCACTGGCGATCGCGGTATTGAGACGGATCGCGCTCATGCGGCACGCTCCATAAGCAATTGCTCAAATCGATCACCCCGGGCTTCGTAACTCGAAAACTGATCAAGACTGGCGCAAGCAGGTGACAATAAGATGACATCGCCCTCCTCAGCCAGCTGGATCGCTCGCCGAACCATACAGTCGAAATCGAAAAAAACCTCAGGGACTAAAAAGGGCGCCAGACTCTCAGCCAATATCGCGCCTGCATCGCCATAAACCAAAATCCGTTTAAGACTGTGAAGCGCTGTCACCTGACGAACAAGCTCAGAAAAATCTGCTGCCTTGGCCTGCCCGCCAAGTAACAAAATCATCGGCCCCAAGGTTTCGAAGTCTTTTAAGGCCGATTGGGTCGCACCAACGTTCGTCGCTTTTGAATCATTGATCCAAGTTCTACCATCGTGCCGCTCGATGCGTTGACAACGATGTCTAAGGCCTGAAAATTGACCGATATCGCTGAGCATCTGATTCATATCGAGACCCAGGCATTCCCCGATTGCAAGCGCAGCCAAGGCATTCAAGCAGTGACTTGTCCCGTTCGATTTCAGACTGTGAACTGCGAGCAACACATCCTGCCCGCGCGCGAGATAGCGTTGTCCTCCGCGTTCAATCAATCCAAATTCCGCGTTATCTTGCGGATTCCCAGCCGAGAAAATTTTCCGATTTCGAACCCCTTTTGAGGCGGCGTAGTGCGCGATATCGCGATGGACAACGGCATACTCAGCAGATGAAAAAATATGCGATTTAGCAGCATAGTAATCATCAACCGTCTCATAGCGATCTAAATGATCTGGGCTCAGGTTGAGCAGTGCTGCGACCTTTAACGGCAGCTGTGTTGACAATTCGAGCTGGTAACTCGACAGTTCCAGGACATAACAAGTCGCCTCGTCTTCCAGCAAATCTAAACTTGGCGCACCAATATTGCCGCCAACCTGGACAGATCTCATTTGCTGGCTTGCCAGAAAGCCGACAAGGGTCGTGACGGTCGTCTTACCATTGGAGCCCGTGACACCAATGATTGGCGCTTTGGCCCGCTGCGAGAACAGGTTGATATCATTGGTTAAGATCACACCTTGTCGTTGCGCCTCAGCTAGGGCCGGTAAGGCCAAAGGCACCCCAGGGCTGATATACCAGTGCGCGCCGAATTGCGCTGTAACCTGCGCAATCGGTTGCACGGCCTTGGCGTACCCCATTTCAAGTAGCATCTGCCTTGCCTGATCTGAGACCCGGTCGTCACCCGCGATAAAATCAATCCCTTGGCCTATTAAGAACCTGGCAACCGACAACCCGGTTTGTCCGAGACCAATTACAACTGGCACTAAGTGCATGCTCATGACGCCACGCCCCGCTGCATCAATTCGGCCGCAACGATCGCCTGATCATTGAACGGATAACGTACACCTTGAATCTCCTGATATTGCTCGTGCCCTTTGCCCAATATGACAACCACATCCCCCGGTTCTTGCAACGTTAAAGCCCGCTGGATGGCCGCCTTGCGATCGGTGAGGCAATCGGCCGGATCCATGGGCAAGGCAAGATCTCGACACATATCATCGATAATCGCGGCGGGGCGCTCTGATCGCGGATTGTCACTGGTAAAGATACAGAGATCGCTGTGCTGGGCTGCCGCGAGTCCCATTAAAGGTCGCTTACCTGGATCACGATCACCACCACAACCCAACACACAAATCAGTCGCCCCTGACAATGGGGACGAAGCGACAGCAACACCTGGGTCACAGCATCGGGTGTGTGCGCAAAATCAATGAGTACTGACTGATCCGAGCCGGGCACAACCTGCAATCGGCCCGGCGGCGGCTGACAGTTGGACAATGCGGCACCGATATCATCGAGTTCAACGCCATACCAATAAAGCAGGCCCGCCACCGCCAACAGATTGCTGACGTTGTGCTGTCCAAGCAACGCGCTCTGAACGATTGTCTTGCCGGTTGGGGTATACAATTGAAACTGAACCCCTGAGGCGTGAAATGTCAGTGCCTCCGCACGAATCAGGGCAGCCGGCGCGCCCATTTGACTAAAACCCAGCACTTCCGGCACTTGTGATGCTTGCATTAACGTCGCAAGCCAAGGGTCATCTAAATTCAAGAGCGCGCACTGCAACCCTTCCCACTGGAGTAATTTGGCCTTGGCTTGACGATAACTTGCCATATCACCGTGATAGTCAAGATGATCGCGCGTAACATTGGTCAATACGGCGGCCTGAATCGTCGTGCCCATCAAACGACCTTGCACCAGACCATGCGATGATGCTTCGATGAGTGCCATTTCGGCACCCGAATCCAACAGGGATTTGAGAGATGATTGGATGACCACTGCATCCGGCGTTGTCAACCCAGAGTCCACGAGATCGGTCAAAAACCCTTGTCCAAGCGTTCCAATAATGCCTGCCGAGCGCTTTAGATAATTTAAAGCGCTTGCAGCCAGATAGGTCACGGAGGTTTTACCATTCGTCCCAGTCACAGCAACCGTTGTTAAGTGTTTCGACGGCTCACCATAAAAACGGCTCGCTATTTTGCCAATTTCATTCGCCAAGTTTGGCACCTCAATCACAGGGACCCCTAGGTTGTCCTGGGCCGCCCGGGCATCGCACAGTACCGCGCAAGCCCCAGCAGCAACTGCATTTTTGATAAAACAGCGACCGTCATAGGCAGTACCCTGCAATGCAACGAAGACCTGTCCGGGCTCGACGCGCCGGCTATCTAACACCAAACCGCTCACCGCGATATCTGGCAGGTCAACTCCTGGCAACAAGGCGCGCAGAGAAGCCGTCATTACACAGCCTCCCGAGTATCCGTGGGGGGCACACTCAGCAATCGCAGCACATTCGACATCACTCTGGAAAAAATGGGGGCTGCAATGCTGCCGCCGCCAACCTGCTCGGTTTTCGGCTCATTGATCAGGACCACACCCACAAACCTGGGTGAATATTGCGGTGCGAACCCTGCGAAAAATGCAATATGTCGCGTATCGTCGTAACCGTTTTCACCAATTTTTCGCGCCGTCCCGGTTTTACCACCGACATCATAGGATTCAATCGCAGCTTTTCGGCCAGTGCCTTCCGTGATTACGCGCCCGAGCATGCTTTGCAGCTGCAGCGCAATCCGCGCATTCATCACCCGCTCACCTTCGGAGACCTGATCTGCAATCAACGTGACCTCGCGCTTGATCCCACCAGACGCAATGGTGCTATAGGCCGATGCAAGCTGAAGCGGGGTCACGGTCAACCCATAACCATAGGCAAAGGTCACGCGTTCAATGTCTTTCCATCGGCGACGATTTGGTAAAAACCCACTGCTTTCTCCGGGGAAGCCAACGCCCGTGACCTCACCAAAACCAAGCGTTTGGAACTGTTTCCAAATATCGTATTCATTGAGACTGAGTGCGAGTCGGCTAATCCCAACCTGACTGGAATGCGCCAAGATACCACCCAAATCTAAGACGCCTCGGTTACGGGGGTCCTTGATAACAGCATCATCAATTCTCAAAAATCCAGGACTGGTATCAATGACGTAACCCATATCCAGCCCCGACTCTAACGCAACCGCAACCGTGAAAGGCTTCACCGTCGAGCCCGGTTCAAAGACATCGGTAACCGCTCGATTTCGCACGGATCGAGAGATCTAACTGAATTCGATTATTGGGGTTATAAGATGGCTGATTCGCCATCGCCAGCACTTCACCAGTTTGAACGTCCAAGAGCACGAACGATCCCGATATTGCCTCATATTGAGAAATTGCCGATTTAAGCTCCCGATAGGCCAAGAACTGCAAGCGCTGATCGATCGAGAGCCGCAGATTCCGGCCCGGGACTGCCTCAGCCACGGGCATAATATCCCGTACGATTTCTCCATAGAGGTTCTTAAGCACCTTCTTTTTGCCGGGCTTGCCACTCAACCAATCATCGAAGGACAGCTCAATGCCTTCTTGGCCAACATCATCGATATTGGTAAAGCCCACAACATGCGCCGCAATCTCACCCCCGGGATAGAATCGGTGATACTCTTTTTCGCCATAAACGCCGGGCAATCCAAGACTCAGGATGGTATCGGCTTCCGAAGGCTTGGCGTGGCGTCGAAGATAGACAAAATTGCGACTTTCAGCTCGACGCATCTTGAGCGTGAACTCCTCAACAGAGACCCCGAGCCCCGTCGATAGCTCAGTAAGGCTCTGCTGATCATTCGGGAGTTCCGATGGATTAGCCCAAAGCGAGACAACTGGCGAGCTCACCGCTAGCGGATTATCTCGGCGGTCCAAAATCATGCCGCGGTGGGCATTGATCCGCTCCATTCGAATCGTTCGGGCATCACCCTGATCTTGAAGAAAATCTTTTTCAGACATTTCGATATAAATCAGTCTTCCTGCGCCGCCAGTCATCAACAACAAAAACAAGAATGCTGCGAAATGGATTCTGAAGGCAGGGGTCACTCCTGATCCCCATCAACGCTAGCGGTTTGCAAAAGCCTGGGCGATCGACGCATCAACACCAAATTTGCTTGACCGGGCGTCTGCATATGCAATTCCTCCCGGGCCAGTTGGTCGACTCGGTTGTAACCAGCCCAGGCGCTTTGCTCAAGCAATAATCGCTCGTACTCACTATCGAGATTATCGCTGACATGCTCTTCAACCTGGATTCGGCTGTAAAGCGCTCGAGTTTCATGGGACACCAAAATGACCCCCACACTCGACAGCCAAAATAAAGACCAGGAGCAACATGACTCGTCTTGGCCATCCGCCACCCAGCCAGCTCAAACATTGCAACACCAAGGGTTGACCGCTCACGCAATTTTCTCCATCGCCCGCATGACTGCGCTTCGCGCTCGAGGATTCATAGCCAATTCAAGGCTCTCAGCACGCCACTTCCCAAGCGAGCGCACTGGCCGTTGAATTTGATGATCGAAAATTGGAAATTTAGACGGGTAGGGGTCGTTTTTTTCTTGCCGCTTGATGAACCGTTTGGCAAGACGGTCTTCCAAAGAATGAAAGCTAATGACCACCAATCGACCACCAATCTCGAGCAGGTCCGGCGTTGCTGCCAAACAGCCATCAATGTCTTTGAGCTCTTGATTCACTTGAATACGAACCGCCTGAAACACTCGAGTCGCCGGATGCTTATTCGGATCATGGCTTGGAGACACTTTGGCAACCAACTGGGCCAAATCCTGAGTCGTTTGCAGCGGCTTGCCCGCTCTTTCAGCAACAATGGCTCGCGCAATCCGTCGGGCGTGCCGTTCCTCGCCATAGTCTTTCAACACGGTAGCGATTTCCGACTCCGAGGCTCGGTTGAGCCATTCAGCCGCAGTCTCACCAGACGTATTATCCATTCGCATATCTAACGGGCCGGGCTTGCCAAAACTAAACCCGCGTTCTGCAACATCCAATTGGTTGGATGACACACCAAGATCCAACAAGATGCCATCGACTTTCTCAACCGCTGAGGCCGCAACATGCGTCTTTAATCTGCGCAAAAGAGCCGTGGACTATCGACACGCGAGCATCATGTCCCATGCTAGTTTGGGCCACCGCAATCGCCTCTGGATCTTTGTCTATTACCATTAACCGCCCTTGGTCTGAGAGCTTGTCCAAGATTGCTGCCGAATGCCCGCCTCGGCCAAAAGTGCAATCGATGTAGAAACCATCCAATCGATGCACCAAGACATCGACCGCCTGTTCGAGCATGACCGGAATGTGCGTCATGACGCCTCGATCTAGAGTGAAAGTGATTGCAATTCATCCGGCATACCGCCCTCTGACTGCACTTCAAGCCATTGATCTCGTCGCGCACCCCAAGTGAGCTCATCCCACAATTCCAATTTATTGCCTTGACCTAATAAAACCGTGTGCTTGTTCAAGCCGGCGTATTCTCTGAGCGGCGGTGTAATCAAAATACGACCATTTTTATCCATGGGAATGTCGGTGGCGTGACCAATCAACAGACGCTGCACCCGTCGAGCGGCCGTATTGAAACTTGGCAACGACTCGACCTTTCTTTGGATATCTTCCCAGGCAGGCTGTGGATAAATCAGCAAGCAGCGCTCTTCAGTGTCGATGGTGACCACCACGGCACCCCGACAAGATTCCATAATCTCATCGCGATAGCGCGTCGGGACGGTCAGACGACCCTTCGCATCCATGTTGACCTGGTTAACCCCTCTAAACACGGCCTTAATCCCTTCGATTTAAATGCCCACTAAACTCCACAAATACCCACATTTGTGCACTTCGAACAATAAAAAGACCCAGCTATGATGTCAAGCAGGTAAAATCGATATTTCTCTAGGTTTCACAAGGGTTTAGGAAAGATTCAAGATCTGAAAATGGGTTTCCAGATAGTTCGTTATCTTGAACAGATAGATGAAGGCTTAACTTAATGTAGATTGTTAAGTTAAAGGCTTTTTATATCTTTTTAGAATATAGGAGATAAAATAAGTGGGAGTTAGCAATAAGCCGGGTTCTGTCGAGGATAATCATTCATCTGTGATGCCTGTCGCCAAGCACCTATAGCAACCTACCCGAACTCACCTGCGGGCCGCAGTCATCGAGTTCCTATTTGGTCTTGCTCCGAGTGGGGTTTACCTTGCCACAACTGTTACCAGTTGCGCGGTGCGCTCTTACCGCACCATTTCACCCTTACCAAGAAAACTTGGCGGTTTTCTTTCTGTTGCACTTGCCGTAGGCTCGCGCCCCCCAGGCGTTACCTGGCACTCTGCCCTATGGAGCCCGGACTTTCCTCTGCCAAAGCAGCGATTACCTAGCTAACTCCCAAGCGGAGCTTACCGCCATCACCCGATGATCACAACTGGCGACCCTCAGCTTTAAGTGCCAGCGCGCGCTTGTAAACAAGATTTCGTTTTAATCCAAGCATTTGACCCGCCAATTCTGCAGCCTTAGAAATCGGCAACTCCGCAATGAGCAACCGCAAGCAGTTATCCAACTCAATCTGAGCGACCGATTGGGCAATTGTTGCACCACTGATCATGACTACGAACTCGCCTCTAGCTGGAATCTCACCCCGCGCCATCCGGTCAAGGATATCACCGACCAACCCCTGAGCGACTTGCTCATAGAGCTTGGTCAGCTCCCGGCAAATCACCAACTCTCGATCAGCCCCCAAAACTTCTAAGATCGATTCAAGCAAGGCAGCCATCCGATGTGGCGCTTCATATAAGATGAGCGTGCCGGGGTAGTGACTTACCTCAGCAAGCCGTGCAGCGCGCCCTTTGGCCGGCAAAAATCCCAAGAACTGAAACTGATCGGTTGGTAGACCGGAAACCGAAAGCGCCGCGGTGAGCGCGGACGCCCCGGGAACCGCTTCGACAACAAGTCCCGCAGCGCGCGCAGCGCGCACCAAGCGAAACCCGGGATCTGAAATCAACGGTGTCCCCGCATCTGAAACAAGTGCAATCGATTCCCCGGCTTTGACCCGGTCGACTAATAAATCAGCCTGCCGACGCTCATTGTGATCATGAAACGCAATGAGCTTCTGCTTGATTTCGAAATGATCCAGTAGACGATGCGTATGTCGAGTATCTTCTGCAGCGATCAGGTCAACCGATGCTAGGATTTCGAGTGCTCGGATCGAAATGTCTTTGAGGTTGCCGATCGGGGTTGCCACTATATACAATTTGCTCACAGCTTGCGTCACTCTTTGGCCAGTCTTCGTAGGTTAATGGATTACAGAGCAGGCAACCATCCAAAGGAGACTCAGCATCGCTGAAGGCCGAAGATAATGCTCAGAGCGACCTGAAAGCAGCCGGCAAATCCTGAGTAACCCAAGTGATCGCGACTTTAAACAAAACCGTGAACGCCAGATCATCCTTAAAACCAATATGGCATACTGCAACGCTTAAAATGCCAACCTGCACCCAAAACATGCCTCCAAATCATGAATCACTTTAACTTAAGTCTATCGCATCGATTCAAACGCGGCGCTTGGCTCGCTGTGATCACGGTTATCCTCAGCGGCTGCGCAAGCGACTCGAATCGCAGCACCGGGCAGCCTCGCGCAACGGCTCAAAACCCAATCGATCCCAGCGCCATTACGATCAGCTCGGTCACCGAGGGTCTACGTTTAGCCAGTCTCAGTCAAGAACCACTCGCCAGTACCTTTCGAGCAAAAGCCGCGAAAATGGCCTTAGCTCAAGGACAGTTTGAGGACGCCAACCGTATTCTCGCATTGATTCAAGCGTCAAATATCGCACCAAGCGCAACCGTTGATTACGTCCTCACAAAAGCACAGCTAGCGCTCATTGATGGCGATGCAAGCCAAGCGCTTTCGTTGCTGAACCAAAACAACCTTACCGAGTATGGCCTAAGCCGCCAAGATCAGATTGCGCTTGGTATAACAAAAGCCAATGCCTATGAGCAAACTGGCCGAATGCTCGCAGCAGCTCGAACCCGAACCTTGATCACACCCATCCTTTCGGATGCAGCGGCAACAGACAATCATGAGCAACTTTTTAATGGCCTCATGACCTTACCGACAGCGCTGCTAAAGCGTTACGCCACAGACGCTGCAACAAATGATCTCAGAGGCTGGTTGTCTTTAGCCGCCATGACCAAACAACTTCAGAACCGCCCAAGCCAACAGCTAAGAGCGCTCACCAACTGGAAAAGACTTTGGGCCGGGCATCCAGCTGCGCAACAGCTTCCGAAACGTCTCGCCTTTCTTGACAGCGTCGTCGCCGGTCAGCCCAAAAAAGTTGCTATTTTGCTACCTCAAACCGGCCCGCTGGCCAATGCTGGCCAAGCCATTCTGAAGGGCATTTTATCGGCGCACTTCGACCAGGGTCGAGAATCGGAGCTTATGATCTACGACACCCATCAATCGGGCTCAGCGCTCGATCTTGTCGAACGCGCTGCTCGAGCTGGCGCCGAATTTGTTATCGGCCCGCTCGATAAAAATCGCGTCACCGAACTGACGCAAGCGCGCCTAAAGGTTCCGGTTCTAGCGCTTAATCGGGTTGCCACATTACGCTCAGGCACCAACCAAAACGGCAATCTATTTTTCTTTTCACTCGCTCCAGAAGATGAAGCCAAGCAACTCGCAGAACACGGCAAAGAGCTTGGCTACAAAAACATTTTACTCATTGCCCCAATCGACGAATGGGGAGACCGAACCACCGCCGCCTTTCGCAAAGCGGTTGGCACCGATGCGAACATCAAAGTTACCGAAAAACGATTTTCCGAAGATGAAAGTTATGCGGCGTTTGTCCGCAGAATTCTTGAGGTCGATGAGAGTCAATCTAGGGCAGATGATTTAAAACGGATCACAGGCTTATCGTTTGAATTCAATGCGCGTCGCCGCCAAGATATCGACATGATTGCGCTGCTTGCCAGTGCAGAGAATTCAAAACAAATTAATCCAGCCTTGGCTTTTTATTACGCGGACGACCTGCCGGTTTTTGCAACCTCGCTGGTCAATCAGAGCAACCAAACAAAAATCAACAATCTTGATCTCAACGGGATTCGATTTTGTGACATGCCCTGGAAATTAATCCCGGACGACGCCCTCGAAAACAAGATTCAAACAGCCTGGCCTGAAGCCAAAGGCCCACTCGGTGGATTGTTTGCGCTAGGACTCGACGCCTTTAACATTATGCCAAGACTCCGAGTCCTCCGAGAAATACCTGGAACCCCTTTTTATGGCTTGACCGGTGCGCTCACAATGGACGGACAAATCGTGACGCGCCGCCTTATGTGGGGCCTGTTTGACAGCGGCGAAGTGACAACACTACCTGTCGTGACAGAGTCTATTTGAAGCCAAATCCGCAAGGCAAAGCATCAGAAGATCGAGCCAGTCGTTGGTTACAACGACGTGGCTATCGCATTATTACAAACAATTACCACTGCCGCCTTGGTGAGATCGACCTAATCGCAACCAAGGCGCAGCTGCTGGTGTTTTGTGAGGTTAAACAAAGGCGCTCAGACCGGTTCGGCACGCCAGCGGCTCAAGTCGACCGCCGGAAACAAAGCAAAATCATAAAAACAGCCCAACATTTTTTATGCCATAACCCGAGCTTTGCGTCCTATCAAATCCGATTTGACCTAATCGGCTTTGGTCTTGAAAACCGCTGGATCAAAGGTGCATTTTTTGCAGAAGACTTGATTCCTGAATAGGTACTGGCAAGATAGCGACCTAATATAAGGAAAACATCATGCCCCAGGTCTCTCAAATTGGCTGCCTAGTCGTTGTCACGTTACTGCTAGGCGCTTGCAGCGCCTTTTCTCCTAAAGACGACAACCTCGGTAAAAGGACCTTTGGCACCAAACTTGATGACCGGCGATCTGCAAAGCTCATTATGCGGAACATGAAAGCTGCGATTCCTGACGTGAAGACCATGAATGTCGCCGTGACCGTCTTTAATGGCGTTGCCTTACTGACGGGACAAGCCAACACTGAAGCGGCAAAGGCCCACGCCGGTAGAATCGCCGAACAAATCAGACATATCGCAAAGGTGCACAATGAGCTTGAAGTGGCCGGCCCGACAGCAAGCCTAGTTAGGACGAATGACGCTTTACTAAAGACGAAACTCAAACTAAAAATGAGCACCAGCAGTGAGGTTGCTGCAAGCCGGACCAAAGTGATTGTTGAAAATGGTGTAGTTTACCTGATGGGACTACTCACTCGAGATGAAGCCAAAGCGGCGGTTGAGTTAACCCGTGAGGTTTTTGGCGTCCAAAAAATTGTTCAAGCCTTTGAATACCTCAACTAAGCCGATTCAGACTATTCAACGATCGTTAAATTTGGCCGACCGCGCGGCTTTCCTGTCTTATTGGCCGCTTCAGGCTCGTCTTTTGGCGGACTTGGAACGGGGCTGATCTTGCTTTGGTCGTCCCTGGACACGACTTCTCCCTGGCCTGCAACGCTCGGTTGATTCTCAGGGAACCAAAGCCCATCTGATGTTTCCCGACTTACGAGCCCGAGTATGGCGCCCATCGGCACCCAAATCGAATGCGGTTGACCTTGGAAGCGACTGTTGAAACCAAGCCCATCGGCTTCAATCACGAACTGACGAATCGCATGCCCGCTCAGGTTTAACGTGATGGTCCCGTCGCGCTGGACAAAGGCACTCGGCACTTGCACCCCCTCCAGACGAGCATTTACGACCAAATAAGGCGTGAAATCTTCCTCGACCATCCAATCCAAAAGGCCTTTGACCAAAAATGGGATTTTAGAACGTGGCAAGACAAGCGCCATAAGGGATGTGTCGCGACCGAATCAATCCCGCATATCCATTTCAGCTTCAGATAGGCTCGCTTGAAAAGATTCGCGCCGGAACATTCGGGTCATGTAATCGCTTAAAGGCTTGCCCGTTTTAGGCGGCAATTGAATACCCAGCAATGGCAAGCGCCACAAAATTGGCACAAAGCAACAATCAACCAAGGTAAATTCGTCGCTCATGAAAAACTCTTTCTCAGAGAATATTGGCGCAATCGTAATCAAGCCTTCCCGAAGCTCTTTGCGAGCACGATCGATCACGGTATCTTTTGAACGCCCGGCCACTATCGTGTCCACCAAACCACACCAATCCCGTTGAATCCGATATACGAACAAGCGACTTTGAGCTCGCGCGACCGGATAAACCGGCAGTAACGGCGGATGTGGAAAACGCTCGTCCAAGTATTCCATCATGACCATTGATTCATAGAGCACTAATTCGCGATCGACTAACGTCGGTAGGGAATTGTATGGATTAAGGTCGGCTAAATCTTCGGGCAGGCTCCCCTTCTCAACATTAATGATATCCACGGCGACGCCCTTTTCCGCTAAAACCATTCGAACCCTCTGACTATAGTGGTCAGCACCATCCGAATAAAAAACCATTGAAGAATGTTTCGAAATTACGCTCATTCCCTTTCCCCTCTTACGCCTGAGCGATTAGTGAAACTCTTTTTTGTACTCTCTTGCGAGCAAATAGGCCGGCACAAAGAAAAAGGCCAGAAAAATTAAGACATAAACACCGGTTCGTTCCCGCTCCATGCGCGTCGGATCGCCAACATAGTACAAAAAGTTCGTCAGGTCATAGACAACCTGCTCGTACTCTTCTGCCGACAACCGCCCTGTTGATTCAACCAAAGCAAGGGGACTGTACCCTCTTGCGACCAAGTCCATACCGCAAACCTCTTCCGTAATATAATTCTGAGACAACGCGTCCATCATCTCACCACCATTAGCCGCAAGTTTTGGAATCTGCTTACAAACTTTCTGCTGAACACCCTGAAGCTCAACAAGCGCGTGCGGCATTCCGACATTTTCATAGACTAAATTATTGGCACCCAGTGGCCTGCTCGGATCTTCATAAAACGTTAAGAGGTAGGTATAGAGATATTCTGGCCCACCCTTCAACTGGGTGTACAACGTTAAATCAGGCGGGACGGCCCCAAACCAAGTTTTTGCGTTGTCTCGCGAAATTGAGTTTTCGATCAAGCTCCCTATTTTAGTGTTGGGGTCAAAGACCAAATGTTGCAGCATCAATGCCTCTGGCACACCAATGTCTTCCGCGGTTCGCTTGTATCGTTGGTACTTGAGCGAATGACAACCCAAACAATAGTTCATGTAGGTTTGCGCACCCCGCTGCAAAGACCCCTGATCTGCGAGATTCGGCGTCATATCGTACAGCGGAAATCCTGCCTCGGAGGCGGCGTTTGTAGCCAAGGGCCATAAAAGCAAAAAGCCGATCAGTCTAACGAGACGCATCACATTGTCACCCTTTCTGGAACCGATTTTGTTTTCTCAACCGCCGTATACCAAGGCATCAGCAGAAAATAGGCAAAATAGATCCCGGTACAAACCTGCGCCACCACCGTTCGACCCGGAGTTGGGTGCACCGTACCAAGGTAGCCAAGAATAAAAAACGAGATAACAAACAAGATCAGCATGACTTTACTGCCTAAGCCCTTGTAACGCATTGACTTGACCGGCGATTTATCAAGCCATGGCAGAACAAAAGGTATCACAATCGCGCCCGCCATCACGATCAGCCCCCATAATTTTGCGTCCAACCCAAACAGCGGAAAGGTTGCCGCGCGAAGCATCGAATAAAAAGGCGTGTAGTACCACACTGGCGCAATCAGCTCAGGCGTCTTAAGCGGATCCGCCGGCTCGTAATTTGGGTGCTCAATGAGGTACCCGCCGCCATCGGGATAGAAAAACAGAACGGCGCAGAACAAGAACAAAAAGACTATAATCGCCGGCAGTTTCCCAAGCGTGAAATAGGGATGAAACGGAATACCATCCAACGGCTTGCCCATATCATCTGTCGTTTTCTTAATATCCACGCCGTCAGGGTTATTTGAGCCAACCTCGTGCAACGCCAGCACGTGCAGGACAACGAGCACCAGCAAAAACAGCGGCACCAACACGACATGCAGCGCGAAGAATCGGTTCAGGGTTACCCCTGACATATTAAAATCACCCCGAACCCAGATTGCCAAATCATCCCCGATAACCGGTATGGCACTGGCTAAAGAAACAATCACCTGCGCGCCCCAAAAAGACATATTGCCCCAAGGCAACAAATAGCCAAAAAACCCTTCCGCCATTAGGGCCACATACACCAACATCCCGAGGATCCAGATCAGCTCCCGCGGTTTTTGATACGAACCATAGAGCAATCCCCGAAACATATGCAGATACACAACAACGAAAAACGCAGAGGCACCGGTTGAATGCATATATCGTAGCAACCAGCCGTATTCTACATCCCGCATAATATATTCAACTGAGGCAAACGCATCGTCCCCGGTGGGTACGTAACTCATGGTCAACCAAATACCGGTGAGTAATTGGTTCGCTAGAACAACGAAAGAAAAAATACCGAAGTAATACCAAATGTTGAGATTTTTCGGCGCATAGTACTTGGACAAATGCTTTTCATAAGCCTCGGTAACCGGCAATCGGTCATCAATCCACGCCATCACATTTTTAAAAGACTGCTCAATTGCCGACATTAGGCTACTCCCTCATCTTCCCCAATCACCACCACATTGTCTGTCTCATAATAATGAGGGGGCACTTCTAGATTCGATGGTGCTGGCACACCTTGATAAACTCGGCCAGCTAGATCGAATTTCGAACCGTGACACGGACAATAAAACCCGCCCACCCATTCGGGATCAAATGATTGCGGCGTAATCGCCGGCCGAAACTTCGGCGAGCAACTCAAGTGCGTGCACAATCCGACTAAAACAGCGATGTCAGGCCGAATCGAGCGGGTCTCATTTTTAGCATAGCTGGGCTGTTGCTCTCGTTCAGACTGTGGATCGGCCAATCGCTCACGCTTTTCGTTTAAGCGCGCCAGCATCGCCTCGCTTCGACGAATAACGAAAATCGGCTTGTCTCGCCATGCGGGAATCGGGCCCAGAATCTCACCAGGCTCGAGCCTGCTGATGTCGACTTTTATCGGTGCACCGGCCGCCAAGGCTTTGGCACTTGGGTTCCAAGACCCCAAGAAGGGAACGGCCAAGCCTGCAACGCCGCCAGCACCGACCACTGCCGTCGCACCAAGGAGAAAATTCCGCCGCTCAGAATTGACGCTACTTTCACTCACTACCTGTCTCCACTATTCGCGTCTCAGACCCTTTTGAAGGATGACCAAGACTGATCGTTTTCAACCCGATTTTCACTCCCGAACCGGCGCCGGGATTCTAACATACTCGGTGGTATTTGGGCTGATTCAACGTCGTATTTTTTCTACTTAAAAAAAAACGGAGCCGAAGCTCCGTTTTTCCAACCCTAATCACGTTTACCGCTTGGAGAACTGCGGCTTCTTACGAGCCTTTCGAAGCCCGACTTTCTTACGTTCTACGCTTCGCGCATCTCGCGTCACATATCCTGCTTGTCGGAGCGTCGGTCGCAGAGTTTCGTCATATTCCATCAAAGCCCGCGTAATCCCGTGCCGAATTGCGCCAGCCTGACCAAATCCCCCGCCGCCTTTCACGGTCACGCGGACTGAAAACCGTTCCGCAAGTTCAACCAACTCCAATGGCTGTCGAACGACCATCCGCGCCGTCTCACGACCGAAATACTCATCCAATGGCTGGTCGTTGACCTGGATGCTGCCATCACCAAGGCTCATAAATACGCGTGCTTTAGCGGTCTTGCGGCGACCTGTTCCGTAATATTGATTCATATCAGACCTTTCTTATATAGCATCTTAGATGTCAAGCACTTCAGGCTGTTGCGCCTCATGCGGGTGGGCACTACCGGCATATACTTTTAGCTTACTCAGCATCGCTCGGCTTAACTTGTTCTTTGGCATCATCCCCTTCACCGCTGACTGAATGATTCGCTCGGGCGCCTTATCGATCAATTTATCAAAGGTGATGGACTTAATTCCACCGGGGAACCCGGTATGGTGATAATAGGTCTTATCGGTTTCTTTACGTCCTGTTACACGGATTTTTTCAGCGTTCACAATGATAATGTAGTCACCGGTATCAACGTGGGGCGTAAAACAAACCTTGTGCTTACCACGCAATCGATTTGCCACTTCCGTACTCAACCGCCCCAAAGTTTTATCTGCAGCATCAACCACATACCACTTTCGGGTTACCTCTTCTTTTTTTGCACTGACCGTCTTCATTCTGGCGCCCTAATTCACTGGGGGATTGCTGTTTCTTGAACCCTAAACCCCCACTACGACGTGTTGGTTGTGGACTTAAAATTTAAGAGGCCGAATCTTACCCAAGCCGAGATCTCAAAGCAACACCTTACTGTGCTGACCCGACGCCTCATTGCGCGCCCTAAAACGCTGCCCTGCTCTCAAAACAAGTGCTGTAAGCCTAAATACTCATCGCTTTGCATTTCTAGTAGCCGGCTTTGAGTGCGCTCAAACTCAAATTGCAACCGCTGTCCTTGGTAAAGGCTTTGAATGGACGCATTCGCTGACAAAATCAGTTTAACTTTGCGATCGTAGAACTCATCCACGAGACTGATAAAGCGCCGGGCCTGGTCCTCCTCACTAGGGCTAAAACACGGTACGCCGCTAATCAAAACCGAGCTAAATTGTTCTGCAACTTCAATATAATCATTTTGACTTCTGGGCCCATCGCAAATGGCCTCAAAATCGAACCAAATTACATCGCCGTGAAGCGCGCGGGCGGGAATTTCGCGTCCTGAAACTTCTATTGCGGTTTGCATGGGCCGCTGGGAACCATCACTCAGGGTCAACCTCCTAAACATCGCGAGCAACGCCTGATGACTCGCATCAGTCAGGCCCTCATAATATAAAGGCGCTTGGGTCAGCGAGCGCATGCGATAGTCTAACCCGCTGTCGACGTTCAGCACCCACGTATTGGCCTCAAGTGCTGCAATTGCCGGCAAAAACTTGCTTCGTTGCAAGCCGTTCTTGTAAAGCCCGGATGGCGGAACATTGGACGTTGCGACCAAGGTGACGCCGAGACGAAACAGGCCTTCGAGGATGCCAGCTAAGATCATCGCATCCGTAATATCAGAAACAAAAAATTCGTCAAAGCAAAGTACTCTCGCCTCACCCGCGATCTCACTGGCGACCCCTTCCAATGGATTAGCCTGGCCTTGCAAACGCCCTAGCGATGCGTGCACTTGCCTCATAAACCGATAGAAGTGCACTCGCTTTTTGTCTGGGCTCATCAAGCGCTTCGAAAAACAAGTCCATCAAAAACGTCTTGCCACGACCGACGCCACCCCAAAGATACAGACCTCGAACCAAAGGCTGCTGTTTCGGGCGCCAAAACAACATTGGATTGGACTTCACCGGCCGCGCAACCTTGAGCGCCGCTGCTAAATCCGACAGCGCTACAATCGCCTGCCGCTGCGCTGGGTCTGACTCATATTGCTTTGCTCGGAGCACAGCCTCATAGGCTTGTATAATATTCGTCGTCATTCGCCTGTTTCAAAACGCTTGGCAGCTGACAAGGCATGGGCATGAAGGCCTTCTTCTTCGGCTAGAACTGCGGCGGTTTTTGCTATCTCGCGCCCACCGCCGGCGGAGCAATGAATCAACGACTGTTTGAGCTGAAAATCGTAGACCCCAAGGGCAGAGGCAAAACGGGCCGTACCGCTGGTGGGCAGAACATGGCTCGGTCCAGCCGTATAATCCCCAAGGACTTCGGGGCTGTATTGACCCACAAATATCGCTCCTGCAGATCGAATATCCGGCAAAAGGCTTTCAGGGTTACTGATTGCGAGTTCAAGGTGCTCCGGGGCAACTCGGTTAATCACCGTGATGAGATCTTCAGCGGTTTCTGCCTGAATCAAAAGACCACGATGACGCAAGGAATCCTCGATGATCGCGCGCCTGGGTTGGGTTGTAACCATCGCCTCTAGACCCGCCTCAATCGCATCCAAGAAGGCCGCACTTTGAGACACCACGATTGATTGCGCTTGCTCGTCGTGCTCAGCCTGAGCGAGCAGATCGGCAATGACCCAATCAACCCGAGCACTGTCATCGGCGACGACCAGCACTTCAGAGGGGCCGGCGAGCATGTCGATCCCAACATCTCCATAAACCTGTTTTTTAGCGGCCGTGACAAAAACATTGCCTGGGCCACAAATTTTATCCACCGCTCGAACGGATTGGGTGCCGTAGGCCATCGCTGCAATGGCTTGCGCGCCGCCCATGACCCAAACCTCATCAACCCCGGCATAATGGGCCGCGGCGAGGAGGACCGGGCTCATCGCACCACCTTTAGCCGGCGCTGCTAGGACAACGGACGCAACCCCTGCCACCTTCGCTGGAATGGCGGTCATGAGCACCGTTGAGGGGTAGCAGGCTTTCCCACCCGGCGCGTAAACCCCAACGCGCGCCATGGGTTGCACGCGTTGACCCAGCACGTTGCCAAGCGCATCCTCAAAGTCCCAACTTTGCCCGAGCGCCTCAAGCTGCCTTTGATGGTAATCACCGATCCGCTCTGCGGCCATCCGCAGCGCTTCATCAACTGGCCGACTAATCACGCGACAGGCCGACGCCATTTCAGATGGACCCACCCGTAAGGATTCAATCGACGTGGGCCTGAAGTCATCAAATTTTTCAGCGTAATGCAACAACGCCTCGTCCCCGCTTTCCCGCACTGCGTGAATGATGTCGGAAACGGTTTGATGCACCTCAGGCGCAATCAGCCCGGCGTGATCGATGCCCGCGCTCAGTTCCACCCAGAACCGCGGCGAGCCGGTACTCAGCCGTCGCATCACGTCGTGATCTCCGCTAAGCGCTCGATCAGCGGCTGGATTGAGGCCCGCTTTGTCTTGTAGGCCACTTTATTGACAATCAACCTGGAGGAAATATTGCAGATCAACTCTTTCGGCTCTAAACCATTGGCCACCAGCGTATTGCCAGTCTCAACAATGTCGACGATCCGATGCGCTAATTGCATTACCGGTGCCAATTCCAAAGCACCCGTCAGCTTAATAATATCGATCTGTATCCCTTTGTCGGCATAATGCCGTTTTGCGGTTTCAACGAACTTGGTGGCGATCCTGAGCCGCCGCGGTAGATGAGCCTCGTTGACCAATCCCGCCACCATCATCTGGCACTGCGACATCTTTAAATCAAGCGGCTCGTAAAAGCCATCGCCTTGAAACTCTAGCAACACATCTTTACCCGCGATCCCGAGGTCTGCGATGCCATGCTCGACGTAGGTGGCCACGTCATGACCGCGCAAAACCATCAACCGAACGTCATCTTGGTTGGTCTCAAAGACCAACTTCCTCGACGCTGTCATATCATCCGTCGGCTCAATCCCCAATTGCGCAAGCAGCGCTAGGAGCTCTGATAAAGGCCGGCCTTTGCTCAGCGCAATGACTAAAGACCGCGGCGCGCTCAAAGACATCTAACTTGCCTCCCGCCGGATATCAACGCCTAAGCGTTGCAGTCGTTCTTCGATCTGCTGATAACCCCGATCAATGTGGTATACCCGATCAACAGTTGTCTCACCCCGCGCCGCAATGCCGGCAATCACGAGGCTTGCCGAGGCCCGAAGGTCGGTTGCCATCACCGGCGCACCAACCAATTCGGCGACGCCCTGAACCAAGGCAACGGAATTATTATTCTGCAATTGAATGTCTGCCCCCATCCTCGCCAGCTCCGGAACATGCATAAAACGATTTTCGAAAATAGTCTCTTGAATCGAAGAAGACCCTTGCGACAAACAATTCAAAGTCATGATCTGGGCCTGCAAATCGGTCGGGAACGCCGGATAAGGTCCTGTCACGACATTCACTGACTTCGGACGGCGTCCTTTCATGTCGAGCGCGATCCGTCCGTCTTCAACCTTGATATCTGCGCCTGCTTCCCGGAGCTTGGACAACAACGCAGCATTATGCTGAGGCAGCGCATTGGAGATTCCAACACACCCGCCGCTGGCTGCCGCGGCGATTAAGTAAGTCCCCACTTCGATTCGATCCGAAATGGCCTCGAAACGCCCGCCATGTAGCCGTTCAACGCCATGAATTTCAATTCGACTGGTCCCAGCACCTCGGACATCGGCACCCAAAACATTTAAAAATTCCGCAAGGTTCTCGATTTCAGGCTCTTTGGCACAATTTTCCATAATCGTGACACCATCAGCCAAAACGGCCGCAGTCATCAGATGCTCAGTCCCGCCAACGGTTGAAAAATCGAAATCAATCTGCGCACCCTTTAATCGGCCCGAAACTGTGCCCCGCACGTAGCCTTCTTTCATCTCAATGTCAGCACCCAGGGCCCGCAAGCCTTTAAGGTGTTGATCAACAGGTCGCGTCCCAATCGCGCAGCCACCCGGCAAGGACACTTCGGCTTCCCCGTAACGAGCGATCAGCGGTCCCAGCACATTAAAGGAGGCCCGCATGGTCTTCACGAGTTCGTAGGGCGCCTTTAAAGAACTGATCGAGTTCGCGTGAATATCAACCTGCATGCGCTCATTGATAACCACCACAACCCCCATGTGACCCAAAAGCTCGATCATTGTAGAAACATCCCGCAGGTGCGGAACATTTAAAAGCGTCACCGGCTCATCGGCCAATAGCGCGGCGGCGATCAAATTAATCACTGAATTTTTGGCGCTGGAGGCGGAGATCTCACCGTTTAGAATTGATCCGCCTTGGATTCGAAGAAGCGCCACGCCTAGAGGCTTTCTTCGGGCGCTAAAGCCTTAATCGAAACAGCATGGAGCCTGCCATCAGCAATAAAATCGTTCAAAAATGCATAGACCTTCTGCTGTCGTTTAACGCGGTTTAGTCCAACAAAGCAGGCGGCAACGACGCGCACCGCTAAACGATTCCCGTCCTGTTGCAGTTCAACGGTCTCGGCGTCAAGTACGCTGCGCATGTCTGCCTCTAACTGTGCGAGATCCATAACATCGCCTTAAAAAAAGGGGCATCATATCACGCGAATCAAGCCAGTCGTATCCGATGCTAAATTTGATGCAAGCCGACAAAGACGGGCTGCTACAGGCGCGGGCTTTTTATAATAAAATGCCAGAAACTTATAATAAAATGCCAGAAGCCACGAAACACACCATCGATCAACGACCTTAAATCGATTACCCTAAACCAACCCCTTCTCGTGGACTCCAACCGATCTTAAAATGATGGACTCGTTACGACAAAACAGAACCCTGCAGTCACGTGCATTGCTCGGGCTGCTGGCGATTTTCATTGCATCGGTTTTGCTCAATCGCACGGTCGATCTCGACCGTCAAATCGAGGCTCCCCCAGCACTGCTCAACGAGCCGGACCTTTTTATGACCCATGCGTCGATCAGCCAAATCAACGAAGAAGGCAGCTTAACCTCTAAAATCAGTGCGGATCGGTTTACTCATTATCCCCTGACCGATGTCACAACCTTAGAATTACCCCGCGTCGCGCTCTATACCCCCAACTTGACTGGCCCTTGGACCATTTCATCAGACAAAGGCAGACTGTTGGGCGTTTCCGTTTATCGAAAACAATCTGTTGAGCTTTGGTCCGCCGTTCGGGCTGAAAAAAGCAACCCAGACGGCAGTACCACAACCTTTGTCACAGACACACTGAACGTCTATCCAAGCGAGAATCTCGCCGAGAGCGAGACCCCCGTCACGATTTTTATTGGCAACACCCAAACCCGCGCTGCAAGACTGCGCGCAAATTTCGATCAAGACACGTTTTTATTTAACTCAAATGAATCGCAACGGGTTATTACGACCATACGCTTTACGCCTTGAAGCGATTCGGCATTGCCGCTGACTAAAGGTCACGTGCTACACTTTGCTTGCGCTTTAATTTCCATGCGACGGATTATGCCACTACGTCTTAGCCTTATCGCTTTACTTGCCTTGCTTGCTCACCCCGTTACGGCACAAGAGAGCCTTTTGCTGCCCATTACCATCCAAGCTGATCGCGCAACCGTTAGCGAATCCCTGGGGCGATCCGAGTATCAGGGTAACGTGGTTATTGCGCAGGGCCTGCTCCGAATCACAGCAGACCAAGTCAATTTAACCAGCCGTGATAAGGCCCTTTCAGTCATTGAAGCAACCTCTAACGCCGACCCTGATTCAAAGGCTCGCTTTGAGCAGGCGGCGACCGGAACGCGGCCCAAAATTGTTGCCACTGCAACCAATATTACGTATCAGATTTTGACAGAAACGCTACTGCTTACCGGTTCTGCGGAATTAAGCCAGGGCGCAGATACGTATCAGGGTGAGACCCTCAGTTACAATCTGGCAGAAGGTCTCTTCAAAGTTGAGAGCGACGGCACCGAGAACAATCGAATCAACCTCATCATCAATCCTAGACCCAAGCAGTAATCTAAATTGGCATCTCAACTTTGCGTTCAACATCTCAGAAAACAATTCGGTAACCGGGCCGTTGTCGCGGACGTGTCTTTTTACGTGAACGCCGGGGAGGTCGTCGGCCTGCTCGGGCCCAATGGTGCTGGCAAGACTACCTGCTTTTATATGATCGCAGGCCTTGTACAGCCGGATCTCGGTGAGATCAATCTTGCAGGAAAAAACATCACGGCCCTGCCTATGCATCAACGCGCGGTCTGGGCTTGGGGTACTTACCACAAGAGGCGAGCATTTTTCGAAAACTGTCGGTCGCCGACAATCTACTGGCTATCTTTGAATCCGTCACCGATCTTACGCGCGCTGAACGACTTGAACGAACCGATGCGCTACTAACGGAATTCAATTTAAACCATGTTCGCGACAGCCTGGGCCTTGCGCTGAGCGGCGGCGAAAGACGCCGAGCAGAAATTGCGCGCGCCTTAGCCACCAGCCCTAAATTTTTGCTCTTGGACGAGCCCTTTGCCGGCGTAGACCCCATTTCAGTCGGCGACATCAAGGCCATTATTAACTACTTAGCGCAACGCGGCATCGGCATCCTCATTACCGATCATAACGTGCGAGAAACCCTCGATATTTGCCAAAGGGCCTATATCGTTAACGAGGGTCAGCTCATCGCCGAGGGCAGCAGCGCGGAGATTTTGGACAACGAATTGGTCAAATCAGTGTATCTAGGCGAGAACTTTCGACTGTAACCACCGCTACCGAACTGCTTTTTTCACCTCTGGCAACCTTTCGAGCCGCGTCGCGACAAAAACCCCGACGAGCCTTTGCAACGCAATTCCTGACGGCGGTTGTTGCCAGGGGCGGTTATTGCTTGAGATCTTCGTTTAGCAAACGGGCAGCACCGGACGTTTAAGCGCGGGCGCCTTGCTTGGTGCCCTGACGTCGTGCACCGCACGCTCGTACCAAGATTTGATTTTGACCCCGGCCTTGATCTCTGCGCCGACCGTGTGCCTTGAAAGGTCTCGATGGTATTCCAAACCAGCTTAACCCTTGCTAAAACAGCCCACTTCACCCTCACAAGCAAGTTTTATTCCACAACTATCAGCAGTATCATTGCTCCATGAGCATGCGACCCTCACTAACACTTAAGATTGGCCAGCAACTGCGGATGACGCCGCAACTACAGCAGGCGATTAAACTGTTGCAGCTATCGACGCTTGACTTGCAACAAGAGATTCAAGCGGCGTTGGACTCCAACCTCATGCTTGAAGAATTCGACGATTCGGCAGAAACCGCGGCCGCCTCAGATGCCGACACCCTTGATGAAACAACCCGCCTTGATGACCCATCCGAGGCGCACCATCTTGACGACGCCGACCTTGAACAGACCCCGAATGCGGACTTCGAGGGCCCTTCTGCCAATGAATTCGAAACCCTTGTAGCAGAGCCACATGATCAGGAACTCGACGGTGACCGAATCAGCGATGCCTCAGAATTACTCCAGACCGACGCGCTCAATGATGATTTACCCGTCGACAGCATCTGGGAGGACGTCTACGACAGCTTACCGACGGGTTTAGGCGCCGGCGCCGGATTTGATGAAGACAGTGAATCCTTTGATGCTCGAAACAGCCCTCAGGGAACTGTACAGAGCCACCTACTCGAACAAATAAACCTTCTGAACTTCACTGAATCCGACGAAGTTATTGCGCTGCATATCATCGACGGGCTGGATCAAGAAGGTATGCTCCGATTAGAACTTCAAGAGATCCAGGAGGCCATGCCAGTTGATTGGGATGTCCAAATTGAAGAAATCGAAGCGGTCCTACACCTAATACAACACCTTGACCCACTTGGCATCGCCGCCAGAGATCTGGGTGAGTGCCTCTTGATTCAACTGCAGTCTCTGCCAAACACCGTCGACGCCAAGCTGCTGGCTATAACCCTCATAACTGATCATCTTGCAAGCCTTGGTAATCGCGATTTCGCTTTTCTCATCAAACACCTGCATGTATCCGAAGCACAACTTCAGAGCGCCATCGAACTGATTCAAACGCTTAATCCCAAACCAGGTGCTGGCCTCAATGAGGTGGCGCCTCAATATGTCGTTCCGGACGTTGTCGTGACCAAAAAGAACAACCGGTGGACGGTTGAATTAAACCCGGCCATCAACGCAAAAATTCGGGTCAACCCAGAATATTCCGCACTCATCAAACGCAATGACAGCAGCCCAGACCAGGCTTATCTTAGAGATCAAATGCAAGAAGCGCGCTGGTTCATCAAAAGCCTGCAGCAAAGAAATGACACCCTGTTACGCGTTTCAACAAAAATAATGGAGGTCCAGGCAGGATTTTTGGATCACGGGGACAGCGCGATGAAACCCCTTGTGCTGCATGACATCGCAGAAGACGTCGGCTTGCATGAATCCACCATATCAAGAGTCACAACTCAAAAATATATCGACACACCGCGCGGCGTTTACGAGCTGAAATACTTTTTCTCATCGCACGTCAGCAGCCATTCCGGCGGGGAGGTCTCCTCAACCGCGATCCGAGCGAAAATCAAACTTTTGATTAGCCAAGAAAATACCCGCAAACCGCTTTCAGATAGCAAACTCGCGCATCTACTGGCGGAAGACAACATCAACGTTGCGCGACGAACCGTTGCGAAATATCGAGAGGCCTTAATGATCCCACCCTCCAACGAGCGTAAACAGCTCAGCTAACGTCTCCACTGTTTGTTCACGAAACCTCAACTTAACCGAACCAATGGACTCTGTTAGGGTCTTACTTAAGCGGTATTTCAAAACGTACAAATAACTGGGCTTTGAAGGAGTATACGAATGCAAATTAGCGTTAGCGGACACCACGTACAAATTACCGAAGCCATTGAGCATTACATCCGAAAGAAATTGGCTCGATTAGAAAAACACTACCAACCCATTATCAACAGTCAGGTGATCCTAACGGTTGATAAGAATGTCCAAAAGGCTGAGACTCGCATCCACATTTCTGGCGCAGAAGTTTTTGCAGAGGCCGAATCCAACAATCTGTATACCTCAATTGATAAAATGATCAAAAAACTCGATCGAAAAATGATCGAAACGAAACGAAAACTGCTCTCAAAACGGCATCAGACAACAACCGTGCTCGAGGAATAAGACGCACAAATACTGAAACAATCGGCAGTGATTGCTATACTTGCGGCTCGACCCATTGCCTGCGCTTATCGCCATGAAAATTGCCTCTGTTTTATCGCCTCAGCGTACACAGTGTCGGCTTCAAGCAAGCAGTAAAAAACGCGCCATCGAATTGGCCGCTGCATTTATTGCAGAGACCAATGATCGAATCAACGAACAAGAATTGTATCGATCCTTAATCGCAAGAGAGAAGGTCAGCCCGACCGGACTCGGCGAGGGCATTGCGATTCCCCATTGCCGCATGGCGAATTGCACCGGCATCATGGGGACCCTCATCACGCTTGAGCAACCGGTTGAGTTTGAATCAATGGATGATCAACCGGTCTCGACCCTGTTTATTCTAATCGTCCCTGAAAAGGAAATGGATGCCCATCTGGAAGTTTTAGCGATGCTCGTTGAGAAGTTCCAGCAATCTGAGTTTAGAGAGAAACTCCTGGCAGCCCGTGACGCCAATGAACTGTACCTTGCTGCAGTAACCGATTCGAACTGAAACCAAGGTACGAACTTTTTTTCTTGCTACCATAGCGCGATAGAGGTGGGTCTTATGACGCAAACAACAGCCCAGTTAGTGGTCATCAGCGGTCGTTCGGGGTCGGGGAAAAGTACTGCGCTGCATGTTTTAGAGGATTTGGGGTATTACTGCATCGACAACCTACCAGCCTCACTCATTCCAAATCTCGTTGAACGCTCAAAACAGCAGAAACTTTCAACTAAAATTGCTGTCAGCATTGATGCTCGTAACTCTGCTGTCGATCTCGAAGACTTCCCGCTTGCGATCACGAAAATTCAAGACATTGATGTTCGCGTCGTCTTCTTAGATGCCGCCAGCCCAACCCTGATAAAGCGGTTCAGTGAAACGCGCCGAAAACATCCGCTGAGCAATCAAGATATGGGATTGAAAGAAGCCTTAGATGTCGAAAGCCAACTGCTGGACGGCTTGGCAATGATGGCTTCTTTAAAAATCGATACCACGCATATGACCTTGCACCAGTTGCGCGACGAAGTCCGAGATCGGGTTGCAAACACGACGCAATCCACCACCATTATGTTCCAATCCTTTGCCTTCAAACACGGCGTTCCAGTCGATGCTGATTTCGTTTTCGACGCGCGCTTTCTACCGAATCCTCACTGGGTGCCGCACCTTAGACCACTCACCGGGTTAGACGGCGAGGTTGCCGCCTTTTTATCACAAGAAAAAGAGGTCAATGGATTCGAGCAAGACCTCACCACCTTTCTTGAAACCTGGTTGCCAAAAATAATAAAGAGCAATCGGGCCTACATCACCGTTTGTGTCGGCTGTACCGGCGGACAACATCGCTCAGTCTACTTGGTCGAGCGTCTCGCAACGCGGTTCAAAACACAAAACCATACTGTTCAAACGCGTCACAAGGAATTACGTCAAACCTTGAAGCCAAAAACTGATCTTCAGCCATGAAGATGGCAACCACGCAAGTCAACAACCCGCAGGGACTGCACGCTAGATCTGCGGCGACCATCGTCAAACTGGCAACGCTTTTTCAAAGTAGTATCGAGTTAAAGAATGGCGCCAAAGTCGCCGATGCCAAAAACATCATGGCATTATTACTGCTTGAGGCGGCCAAAGGTACCCATATCATCGTTTGTACCAATGGTGTGGACGAAGTCCAAGCCTTAACCGAGATGGTCGAACTCATCGAAAACAATTTCGGTGAAACCAACGCCCCTTCCGCATGAACATTGATCAGAACCATATTGCAGAACTGATCAACCAGCCGTTAACGCCAGAAAACCTTGTGCAAATCCAAAGCTTACTGAACGAGCTCGCGCCGGTTGATATTGGTAACCTATTAACCAGTACACCCGCCAAAGAACGTCAGCAGCTGTGGGACCTATTCGATGAGGACCGCCAAGGCGAGGTCGTCGCTTATGTCGACCCTGAACTGGTGGCAGATTTATTTTCCGAGCGGTCGGCCGAAGAGATCGTCCAAGTCATCGAGAAGGTCGCTGACAACGACGATCTTGCTGACATCATCCAGTTAATGCCGGACGAGTTAAGCGAAGAAATTCTCGTCGTCCTCGACAGCCAAGATCAAGAGCGGGTTAAAACCCTTCTGCGCTACCCGCGAGATACTGCCGGCGGCTTAATGGATACAGACATTATTTCCGTGCGGTCAGAGATCAGCATCGACGTAGTGTTACGCTATCTCAGAAGACATCAGAAACTGCCCGATGCCACCGATCAAATTTTCGTCGTTGACAAACAAGGCCGCTACACCGGCAGTTTGCCATTGGCCACAATTCTCGTTACAGACCCCAGCACGCTTGTTTCGGAATGCCTTGATCAGAACACTGAAGGTGTTCTCGCAGAGCTTCCCACGCACGAAGTTGCCCAACTTTTTGAACGCTATGACCTGATTTCCATGCCGGTGCTCGATCATACTGGCCAATTGCTCGGCCGAATCACCATTGACGATATTGTTGACGTAATTATTGATGAAGCTGATCACTCAATTTTAGGCATGGCAGGCCTTAATCAAATTGATGACACCCTGGCGCCCATTTTAAAGACCTCGCGAAGTCGCGCGCTTTGGCTTGGGGCCAATTTGATGACCGCACTCATTGCCTCATTCGTCATCAACCTATTCGAAGATACCATCGAAAAAGTGGTGGCATTAGCGATTTTGATGCCCATTGTTGCCAGTATGGGCGGCGTCACCGGCAGCCAATCTTTGACTTTGGTCATTAGGAGCATGGCGCAGGGCACCTTGCTTGACACCAATATGGGCTGGCTGATTCGACGAGAGCTGGCTGTGTCGGTGCTCAATGGTATTGTCTGGGCGAGCCTGATAGCTGTTGGCACCGCGATACTGTTTAACGATACGACCCTTGGCATGATCATCGCAATCGCACTCGTCATCAACATGGCAGTCGCAGCAGTTTCTGGTGCCATGCTGCCAAAAATCCTCAAGGCACTTAACATAGACCCAGCAATTGCAGGCACCGTGGTCCTTACGACCATCACCGACGTGGTCGGGTTTATCACTTTTCTGGGTATGGCAACCTACTTCTATGCTTGAAGGAGCCGTTTCATGACCGAACTCGAACCATTTAGCAAGTCCCAACAAAAGCAGAATGCAAAAGACATTACAGATCTCGGGAACCAACTGGCGAAACTCTCCGAAACCCAGCTTAGCGCCCTGCCTTATCCTGAGATAGAAGCTGCAATCAAAGAATACAAACGCATCACCAAAGGCAATGCCAGAAAGCGCCAAATGTTGTACATCGGGAAATTACTCCGCCAAGTGGATCTCGCCGCGATCGAGGACCTCATTGATCGTTACGATAGCAGTAGCGATGCCCACCGATTATTGGTTAATCAGTTCGAATCTTGGCGCCTCAGATTACTGGCGTCAGACCCTCTCGTGATCACTGAACTGGGCGAGCGTTATCCAGCCCTTGACCGGCAAGCGCTTCGAAGCATCGTTCGCGATGCGCAAGCGGAACAAGCAGCCGCGGGCGGCACTTCAACAAAAGCCTATCGCAAGCTTTTTCAACACCTTAAACGCTTGCACGATCAACAGTTGTTGGCCGACGCCACGATGGGAGCGCCGAGCGCACACGACGGAGATCTGGAAGATCCAGCGTTGTAACAAAAACCCCAGGCCCTGCTTCTCGGCAAGCCAAGACCTCACCCCAAGGGCTGACAACCATACTGTGGCCAAAGGTTTCACGGCCACTATCATGACCACCGGATTGACAAGCAGCGACTAAGAAGCACGCATTTTCGATGGCTCTTGCTCGAACCAATACCTCAAAGTGTGCCGCGCCGGTCACGGCGGTAAAGGCTGAGGGCACAGCAACGATTTCGGCACCAAGGGCCGTTAAACGCATAAAAAATTCAGGGAATCGCAGGTCGTAGCAAACCGATAAGCCCACCGCGCCGAAAGCGGTCGGCACAACCTTTGGCTCATCTCCAGACTCAAATGTGTCTGATTCTCGATAGCGCCCGATCCGATCCTGAACATCAACATCAAAGAGATGCCGTTTATCATATCGCGCGACTTCAATGCCGAAGGGATCAAAAACCAAAGAGGCCGCGCGGACTTTTTGCCCGGGCACCATTTCTCCGTTTGCCCGCCTGGCCAAAGGCACCGTACCCGCAAAGATGTAAGCTCCGATTTCAATTGCCTTTTGTGCAATGAAACCTCTAATCAACCCGCCGTCTTCTGTCTCACCAAGGCCAATCTGATAGACTGAAGGAGAAGCCAGCGCGGCGAAATTTTCCGGTAAGAAGATTGCGTCTACTGCACCCGGCTCAAGTTCCGCTAAAACCGATGACAACTGCGCCAGGCTCAGCGAAACATCTTGGCTGCTGCAGAGTTGCACCACCGCAATGGTGACGGTTTCATTCACGGGCGGCATCTACATCAGAATCTGGGGACTCGGTGACTGCCGCTGGATCAGCCGATTCCCTCAAAGAGGAATCAAACATAGACAGAAACTGAACGTTGGGTTCACTGAACGTACCGGATACTTCGTACTTCAAACTGGTCAGTTCATCAATTTGCTTTTTAAACACTTTCTGCGCCAGAAACACCCCAGCCCCGACGAGTGGCCCAGTCGCAACCGCACTATAAGCGGCGTACCAGGGTAAATTTTTATTGAGCGGCAGCGTCACAATCAAATCGTTATCTAAGGTCTCAGTGAGCAGATTGACCTCACCAGCCAGAGTCAACTGACTGCCTGCGCCAGCGATCACAATCGGCGAATCGATCGAAACCAAACCATTTTCTAAGACAAAAGACCCCGTCATACTATTAAAGGCATGCCCTTCACTGAGCACCCTCGACAAGTCGAAACTGAATCGTTGAGCAATTTCGGCAAAATCAAATATACCGAGTAATTTTAGGGCACCAGAATTGGCCTCTGCTTGCACGATTCGACCCTGCCCGCCTGAGAGCTCGACGGATCCTTGAATCCGGTCCAGATCAATATGCAGCGGCGACCCCGACCATTGTATCGATGTTTGGAAGCCAAAATCCGCACCCTCAAGGCCGGAGGCATAACCCCAAGCCGCAAGACAAGCGCGCATATCTTCAACCCTTACGAGTCCTTCAAATTTAGTATAGGGCGCCTCGCTTGCGGGGTACCAATGCAGACCGTCTTTTACATCGATCAGCATCCCCTTACTTTGTGCCACAAGATTGGAAAACCGCACCCCCTCGTCGTCCGGCTGAACCCTAAACTGCCAGCTACCGAAATCTTCGCCCTCCCAGACGACCGAGCGAATCAAAACCTCAGCGGGTAATAAATCCTCGCTCGTTAAGCCTGCCAACGGATCCGTTATCTCTCCATCGGATGTCAAATTAAGGTTATCTAAGACTATTTCTAATGGCGCATCCGGATCATCATTGAGGCGCACCATTCCATCAACTTCCGAATTCAAGAGTGTCATGCGCCACCCGTCTGTATCGGGATACAGACCTAAGGCGACTTCTTCTAACGCATATCCAAAGAGGTCGAACTCAGCGGCCTGAACCTCAACAGACTCAAGCCGCGCACGAAATACTTCCGACACATCGCCTTTTGAAAGCGCGTCAAGGCGAAGTAAAAACCCATCCCATTCTTCTAGGCTGGCATAGGGTAACGCGCCAGTAATTCGAATCGCATCAAAGGCGGCTGCTTTCGGTTCATAACGCCCAATCTCAATGATACCGCCTTGAACCTCATCGCCGACAAGTCTCAGAATACCGCCGGCACTCTGGTCAAGCTCGAAAGCCAGTTCCGAGCCATTCGCCTCAAAGCTTTGGGTAACCTGCAAGGGTCGGCTCGCATCCGCGACGATCTTCCCAATCGGTGGCGGCATATCAATGGTCATGCCTCGAAGCTCGCTCGAAAACTCAAAAACGGGTTGGTCTTCTCGGCCGCCGTAAGGCAGCGACAGATTTCCCTGATAAGTCGTCGAGCCTTCAGCCAAACCAAGCAAAGTCACGTCCAACCAATCTGTAACCGGCGCCATATCCACATCGCCCTCAAGGGCAATCACCGTTACGCCACCGTCGCCAAAAAGTTCTGAGCGAATGCTCGCGTTGCTAGAACCACCCAAGACATCGAACTGAATTTGCTTGGCTGACAGCCCCGTTTTGGTCTCATAATCAAATTGGCCACGAAGATCGGTGAGGTTCAATCCAATATCGTTGAGCTGAATCTCTGCTTGGTCAATCCAAAGACCTGCGCTCACATCGGGCGCTGTATTTGTCCCGTCCAGTGGCACCGCCACTTTAGCATTTCCTAATGCGCGCCCTTTCCCAGTCCAAGAATCGGCAACCCCTTTGACTTGACGCTGCAAAGGCGTTTCTTGAAAGAAACGAATCAAATCAGAAACGGGGCCCTGTACTTGCCCCTGCACCAGAACCTCAGTCGGCAGTCCCGCTTCCGCAAAGGGCATGCTCAAGCTGACATCACTTGCCGCCATTGCATAAAGCTGGGTTACCAATTGCTCGCCGAAGATTCCTTTATTCGAGACATCAATCCGCCCCACCGTTTCTGCGGCAACTGGCCAATCCGGATCGTATTGAATGACGCCCTTCTCGAGTGCAATCTGCACACCATACTGCTTTTCCGCTTTTGGACTGATTCGATCAAGGGAGCCATGAACAAAAAGCCCGGTGGTCGATGAATGCCCAGCCAGCAGGTTCTCGTTCAGCCATTCTCTCGCCCTTTCAGGAACGGTGTTGGGCATAAACGGCAAAGATGCCTTTAAATCGAAGTCCTTCGCGCCCAGGACTAACCCCCAGGTTCGCAACCTTCGATCCCGAGTGAGATTCATATGGAGCTTGCCTTCAGCTGAGAGTCCATCGGCATCCACCACCAGCTTCCCAGAGGTCAGGGCGAAACCATCCTCAGCTTGACGGTAAGCCAGCCGGCCTTGAATCGACTCTAAAGACCAAGGCGCATCGTACAGGCTTCCGAACTGCACTTGTGCCTGCATCGCATTGAAGTCGAAGTAACCTGCACCGAGCCCAAACTGGACAAAACCACTCAGACCCGAAAGTCCCGGAACGGCACCCGCGACCGAAAGCGCCAAATTCGCGACATCAGCTTGCACCGTGAGAGTCTCCCGAGCCCGCATTGGTTTGAACTGCCATTGCACATCATTTAGCCGCAATCGGGGAGCAACCTGCTCAAGCAATAACCGCTGACCCGACACCAAGCCAAAGACCTCGGCGCTCGTGGCGAGCGCCTTAACGGCAGCGGCGTTCACCTCAAAGTAATCAAGGTCGCCCGCGAGGCTATACCCATCTGGATCAGCGCCTTGCTCCCCGGCGAGTCCTATGGATCCAATTTCGATGGACTGATCCCCAACCTTGAGTTGTGGCTCTGGCAGCAACACACTGAATGATCCTTCGGTTTGGGAAAAATCACCCTCAATTCCCGACCAAAGCGCCACGTCAGGCTGAACTTGGCGGACGCCTTGGGTCAAATAAGAAGCCCAATCAGTCGAGCCTACAATTTTTCCTCGACCGTCGCGCGTCGTAACCCAAAGTGCGGCACTGAGTTCGTGATGCCCCAATGGCTTTTTAGTAACGTCTGCTTCAGCCTCGGCCGGCTCCAAGGTTAAAAATGCCTCGAAATCCGCTCGAACCAACGATCCGGAGATCCCTTCAAACCGCGCAACGATCGTAACGATTTCTTGGAATCCCGCAGCGCTCGCAGCGTCTGATACGATCCTAAAGCCACCCGATAACACGCGATCTGATTCTGTCGTCGCCAAGCGCAGCCCCTGATCTTCCGAGGCAATTTCAATGGCGAAGGGGTAAGGCCCTTGCACCAGGATTTTGGAGGATTCAACCACCAACCGACCGGATTGCTCGAGTAGTTTCAGATAATCCACTGCCGGCGAGCGCGCACTGACCGGCAATCCTGAAAAGCGCCAGCGACCAAGCTGATCTGGCGCGACTTCCGCTTGCAAGCCAATCACCTCTAATTCACGAAGGATCGGAGCTTTAGCGATGACGCTCTTAAAACCATTCAGCCGAATCGAAAACCGATCAACCATCAGTTGATCGGTAGCTTCGGGCCCGAGACTTAAGCCTTGCATCCTCAAAATTGGATCAAAGTAGATCAGATCAGCACCCAACGATTCAAACCGAACCTCAGTGCCGAGTTCAGCCGATAAGCGCAGCTCAATCTCTTGGTGGTAAAACTCAAGCGCACCGACCAAAATCCGGAGCAGGGTTAGCGTAACCGCGGCGGCAATAACGCCGCCAATGACAGCAACGCGCATCCACAAAAACCACCGTATGCTACGCAACATCATTGCCTCCATCAGACAACGCTACCGGTTCGCCATTGACCTTGATCTCACATTCGGTGAAGTCGCCTGCCTGCACTTGAACAGTCAAGCAAACGCCTGGCTGCTCGCTAACCTCAAAAAAAATCGGGTTATCCAGCAACTGTCGTGCCGTTGCCGCGTTCGCTGAAACCTCGATCACAAGGCCATGACTTGCAAGCCCTTCTTGTTGGCGCCCGGTGAGCCAGTCTAGGACCTGGCTCGCCGGGCTCAGTCCAAACAATCGCTGAACGGATGCCTTCGCGCTTTCACCCAGGGAACCCTTTGGATCAATGGCGCGCTTTAAACTTGGGCCAAATTTCGCGATCGAAAGTTCAATCAAACCCAACCGAGAAAAGGCCGACACCTCACAGCGGATGCCATGATCGTTCAAGGCTTGCACCAATTGTTCGCGCACCGACTGTTGGTCTTCGCATCTAGCCAGATCCACAAAATCGATTACGACGACGCCAGCAAGCTGTCTTAAACGCAGCTCATCAGGGATCACCCGCGCCGCTTCAAGATTGGTTTGAAAATAAGTCTGCTCGCCTGTTCCGCTGCCGACAAAGGACCCTGTATTGATATCGATTGCGACCAACGCCTCGGTTTCATCAATGAGCAAATAACCCCCTGAAGGGAGTGCAACCCGGCGATCAAGCAGTCTCTCAACCTGCGCCTGAAGCTCGCGCTGGTGCGTCAGCGCGACATCAGCCTGGACTCGGCTTAGTGTTGGCATTTCATCACGCGCCGATTGGAAATGATCGAGAAGGAGATTGTAATCAGCATCATTATCCACCGTCACAGACGTCAAAGTAGGGTTCTGCCACGCTGAGAGCCAGCGCAGTGGCGCGCGCGCGGTTGCTTCAACACAGCGAATTGCCGATGATCGCTTTGATCGCACCAGAAGCGATGCCCCTTGGTCGAACAGGTCCTGGACCGCTTGAATCAATTCAGCATCGGTCGCAACTCCGGCACGCGTTCGAAAAACCAAAGCCCCTGGATGGCCTTTCAGCAAGGCAAAACCCATCTTGCGCAATCGGGCTCGATGCGCCGGATCTTTAATTTTTTGAGAAACCGTTACCCCGCGCCCCGAAGGGACATAGACAATTAAGGGCGAAGTAAGTGCAACCCTTTGAGTGAGCCTCGGCCCCTTATCACCCTCCTCCGCGCGAACCACTTGGACCAAAATCGGGCGTCCTACTTGCAGCGCGGAACCCACGTGTCGACCGTGGCCACTCCGAGACGAATCAGGCTTAAACAATTGTGGATACCGCCCCTCTTCGAGGGGCAAAAACCCGGCCAGCCCGAACTCTAGTGACACAAATGCGCAATTCAAGCCAGGCAACACACGTTCGATTTTACCCATCAAAATATCGCCTACTTGATAGGGCGCTTGATCCGATTCAACCTGAAGCTCGAGCAATTTTGGGCCCGCGAACGCCGTTCCCCAACACCGGCCTCGGGCTCTTGATACTCGAATATCAGTAATCACAGCAAGCCCACAATCGATCCCCGCAGGCGACTGGCGCAAAGCTTTCAAAATTGGTGCCGCGGGTTCTTTTATTCAAATGATTTGTACACCCATGGTTTCTAACATTTGAGCGGTTTCAAACAAAGGCAGTCCCATGACGTTGCTGTAGCTGCCCTCAAGATGTTCGATAAAGACCGCACCCAAACCCTGAATGCCGTAACCACCGGCCTTATCCTTAGGCTCACCAGAGGCCCAATAACGTTCAGCAAAGGCCCGGTCAAACGCTTTAAAACGCACCGAGGACAAGACGGTTTGCGTGATCAGCCCACCGGGGCCAGCAAGCGCAACGCCCGTCATCACCTGGTGAGACCGACCCGACAATTGCATCAACATCGCTAAGCCCTGGGCCTTGTCTGAGGGTTTTCCTAAAATAGATTGATCAAGCACAACAATGGTATCGGCTGCAATGACAAGCTGATCATTCGCATCTTGCGCCTTGGCTTTTTCAATAGCCAACCGCCGGACATAGTCTCCTGGCGCTTCGTCATCAAACTGGCGCTCGTCAATATCCGAGGGCCTCACTGAAAATTGGAGTCCAATCTGCTGCAAGAGTTCCACTCGCCTTGGCGAGGCAGACGCTAAAATACACTGTTGCATGAAACCATTTCCTCCGCTACCTCATCTGCTGCCTCAAAGGCGGCGCCTTTTACCCCCTCGACGCGATCCAGCCCATCGAGTTTATAAGTAACGGCGGCGACAAAACCGCAAAAACAGGAATACCCACGGCCAAATAAGCGCGCTGGTGATCGGCTTCAAAAACTGTAACAGATTGGAAGATCGATCAAGCATAAGCGTCATCATCAATAGCTGAATGCCACTCACCATCATCAGCGCAATCGCAATCAATATCGATTGTTGCCAAATCTCCAGCATGCGCACCTGCTGATAGCTGCCTTTCGCCAAAGCCGCAAGAACCACAAAACTTAAACCATGAAAACCAAACGGCGTCCCCACAACCAAGTCTGTTACCAAACTCAGGCAAAAGGCTGATGGCACCCCAACCTTTTCTGGCAAGGCGAGTGTCCAATAGATTAAAACAAGCGCAATCCAATCCGGCCTTAAATAATTCAGCTCAAACGGCGCTGATGCGGGCAACGGCACCAACACAAGTGTCATCGCCACTAACAGACTCGCAAAGATAATCCAGCGACCTCTCACAAACGGCTCAGCCATCGACAGGCACCAATGATTCCAAGGAGCCCGCTTGGGTCAGGTCGGCCGCGGAATCAAACACCAACAAGACATGATCCAGAGTTTGTAGCTGGGATGACGGTTTAGCCAACACCTCAGCAAACGCGGCGCCTGGCGCGAGTTGGTAGCGCGCGATCTCTGCGACTGGATAGCCACTTGGGAAGCGCTGGCCGAGTCCGGACGTCACGAGCAGATCCCCAACCTTCAAATCCAATGATTCCGATACATGCCGCATCGAAAGTAGATTGCGGTTACCCGTGCCCTCAGCAATCAGCTGCGATGCCGTTCTGGTGCTCAGAACCGGCACCGCATGGCTTTGATCCGTCACCAGCAGAACCTTACTCAGATTCGTTGTACTCTCTGCCACCTGACCCACAAGCCCGGTTGCATCAATGACCGGCTGGCCAATAAAAACCCCATCATTGAGCCCCTTATCAACCATGACATAATGCTGATCGGGATCAGGGCTAATGCCCACCACTTCCGCAATCAAGACCAAATCGCTCACCTTGGCGGATGACCCCAGCAAAGCCCGCAGCCGGTTATTCTCCGACAACAAAGCTTCGAATTTTAGCTGTCGCGCTTGCAACGTTTCGCTTAACCGTCTTTGCTCGAAAAGCTCAAGGCGCTGTTGATCTCGAAGCTCAAAAAAGGACAATCCTTGCTCTGCGATCCGCCTAGGCAGAACAGCCAGCCAGATGATCGGCTCGATTAGGGAGCCGGCTGCTTGCCGAACAGGTTTTAAGGCAGTGCTTTTACCATCAATCACAAAGAGGATGAGACTGACCAAACACAAAACGAATGCTTGATTGCGGGGATTCGAGCGTTCCAAAAACAGCTGTTTCATAAAACCTCAGCGGATGCTTTGAACGCCTGCGATCAAAGCCTAGAGCTTGTCATCCTAGATTGATAGGAGATCACTAACCCCAAGATTATCCATGATCTCAAGCGCTTTGCCGCCGCCTCGCGCCACGCAGGTCAGCGGGTCCTCCGCAACGATAACAGGCAAACCCGTTTCATTGGCCAATAACTGATCAAGCCCTCGAAGTAGCGACCCACCCCCTGTTAAGACTAATCCGGATTCCGCAATATCAGACGCCAGTTCTGGGGGCGTCTGCTCGAGTGCCGCTTTGACCGCTTGCACAATAATGTGCAGTGGCTCCTGCAGCGCCTCAAGAATTTCATTGCTATTGAGCGTGAAACTTCTTGGGATACCTTCTGCCAGATTGCGACCCCGGACATCGATTTCTCGAACAATGTCACTTGGAAATGCAGTGCCAATTTCCTCTTTGATCCGCTCGGCCGTTGCATCACCAATCAAGCTGCCCTGAGTCCGTCGAACGTACGCCGTAATCGCATCGTCAAAGCGGTCTCCACCTACCCGTACAGACTGAGAATACACAACACCATTGAGCGAGATGACGGCAATCTCAGTAGTGCCACCACCAATGTCCACAACCATTGTGCCCACAGCCTCGTGCACGGGTAGTCCAGCGCCAATGGCTGCGGCCATGGGCTCTTCAATTAATCGGACATCCCGAGCCCCGGCACTAATGACCGACTCTCGAATCGCGCGTCGTTCAACTTCCGTCGCCTGACAAGGCACGCACACCAACACCCGAGGGCTTGGCCGAATGAAACTATTTTCATGGACCTTTTTAATAAAATGCTGAAGCATTTTTTCGGTCACCTGAAAGTCCGCAATAACGCCGTCTTTCAACGGTCGGATTGCAGTGATATTACCTGGGGTTCGGCCCAACATACGCTTGGCATCAATCCCAACGGCTGCAACGGACTTTTGGTTATTGTGTTGGCGAATCGCGACCACGGACGGCTCGTTTAAAACAATACCGCGCTCACGAACGTAGATGAGCGTGTTAGCCGTCCCCAGGTCGATGGACAGATCGTTAGAAAACAGACCTCGAATTTTCTTGAACATCGTTTAGCCGCCCACCGTCTACTTCAAAATTAATCGCCAGAACAAGCAGATATATCACTTGCATTAATTGCCCTCAGACGCTGATCGATCCGAAGGTCAACGCATCATCACGCACCAAACACTTATTCACGCACGACAGGGTAAAACGAATACCCTTACCAAACCCACTCTACATTTACAGCGCTTCGGCTAAAACAACGCTTCGGCTTTTATAAAAAGCATATCGACTTTGAAAAACCGCTCCAACTTTAAAAAAGTCGCTTCGACTTTAAAAAAGCGCTTTGACGAGGCAGAAAACGACCGCTTTTTTACAATATTACAACGCATCAGAAGACCCGTCACTTTACCACCGCAGAAGCCAAAGAAACAAGATCAAATATAACTAACACACTGTTCTTCAACAATTTTTTACATCTTTCTTCCATTATTCAAGGTCGGTATTCGAGCACGACGCGTAACACGAATTGCACTCTGCCTGGTAACCCTTTAGCATTTGCGCCTCTTCTTATCGAAAGCATATTGTGAACAACCTCGTGAATGAAAAAACGCTTGTCGAACTATCGACCCTTGCGGCATTGCCTTTTGAACCCGAAAAATCAAAGGCAACCCTGGACGCGCTCAATGAGGTCCTAGCGCTGGTTGGACAAATGCAATCGCTTGATGTGTCAAATGTTCGGCCACTTGCCCACCCGCTTGAACGCCACCAATCTTTAAGAGCCGACGCCGTGACGGAAACCGTCGATCCGGATGCCTTAAGTCAAAACGCGCCGCATTATGAGGCAGGCCTTTATTTTGTGCCCAAGGTGATCGAGTGAACTTAGACTTCGCAACCCTTACGGATCTGCAAAAGGCCCTTCGCAATCGGGCCGTTTCAGCGACCGAGCTCACGCAACATTATCTCACTCGGATTGACGCCCTGGACCCCACGCTCAACAGTTTTATCTCAGTTCAGGCAGAGGCCGCTCTAGCGGCTGCAGGTCGCGCCGATGAGCGCTTTGCCCAGGGCGACACGCGACCCCTGACGGGCATCCCGATCGCCCAGAAAGACATTTTTTGTTTACAGGGCCAAAAAACCACCGCCGGCTCAAAAATGCTCAGTCAATTTATCGCGCCCTATACGGCGACCTGCTCTGAAAAACTGGCCCATGCCGGCGCGATCACGCTCGGCAAAACCAATATGGACGAGTTCGCGATGGGCTCGTCTAACGAAAATAGCTATTTTGGCGCCGTCCACAACCCTTGGGACCCTCAATTGATTCCTGGCGGATCGTCGGGCGGATCAGCGGCAGCCGTTGCAGCCGGGCTTTGCGCCGCGAGTACAGGCACCGATACAGGCGGCTCGATTCGTCAGCCAGCGGCCATGTGCGGTCTCACGGGCCTGAAGCCAACCTACGGCCGGATCTCGCGGTGGGGCATGATTGCTTTTGCCTCGAGCCTTGATCAAGCCGGCCCGATGGCCCGCACCGCCCAGGACGCCGCGATTCTGCTAGAACACATGGCGGGTCATGATCCTCGGGATTCGACCTCGCTCAATGAGCCGGTACCAAGGTTCTCAGAAGGTCTTGACAACAGCATCAGGGGGTTAAGGATCGGGGTCTGCCGGGAATTTTTCACAGAGGGCTTGGATCCTGCAGTTGAACGCAGCATCCGTGAGGCCCTTGCAGTCTATGAATCCCTCGGCGCAACCTTGGTCGATATCTCACTACCGCACACCCCGTACAGCGTTAGTGCTTACTACGTAATTGCGCCCGCTGAGTGCTCGGCGAATCTTGCCCGATTTGATGGGATTCGTTACGGCTATCGCTGCTCTGACCCTGAGAATCTTCAAGATCTGTATCAGCGCTCACGGGGCGAAGGTTTTGGCGAGGAAGTTAAAAAACGCATCCTAGTGGGCACTTTTGCCCTCAGCGCGGGCTACTTTGACGCCTTTTATGCTCGCGCTCAAAAGATCCGCCGACGCATCAAAGAAGACTTTGTTAACGCGTTTGAACACGTCGATGTGATTGCCGGCCCAACAGCACCGACCCCGGCTTTTCCACTCGGAGAAAAAGCCAGCAATCCCGTTGAGATGTATCTTCAAGACATTTATACCATTTCGGCAAGCTTAGCGGGCGTCCCCGCGATGAGTATCCCGGCAGGACTCGCCAATGGGCTGCCGGTTGGCTTGCAACTCATCGGCAATTACTTGCAGGAAGGACCGCTTTTGCAAGCGGCGCATCAGTTTCAACAAGCCACGCACTGGCATTCGTTAACGCCTCCGGAGGCTTTGTGAGTATTCCGGCAGGTTGGCAAATCGATATTGGCCTTGAGATTCATGCCCAACTCAACACCCAATCAAAAATTTTCTCAGGCGCGAGCACGCGATTTGGCCAATCAGCCAATAGCCAAGCCTGCGCAATCGATCTTGGTATGCCCGGCGTTCTACCAAGCGTCAATGCCGAGGTCTTCGTTAAAGCCGTTCAATTCGGGCTCAGTATTGGCGCTTTGATTAATCAAGAGTCACGATTTGATCGAAAAAATTATTTTTATCCGGATTTACCCAAAGGCTATCAGATCACCCAGATGGACCACCCGATTGTTTTAGGCGGTAAAATCACTATCGAAACATTGGATGGCACAGAGAAAATGATTCGGGTCACCCGCGCCCACCTTGAAGAGGATGCCGGCAAATCGATTCATGATTTCAAACCAGGCTACACCGGCATTGATCTGAACCGTGCCGGCACGCCTTTGCTCGAAATTGTCTCCGAGCCTGACATCAAAAATGCGGCGGAGGCGGTCGCTTACGCCAAAGCCATCCACCAACTGCTGACATACCTTGAAGTTTGCGATGGTAATATGGCCGAAGGTTCACTCCGCTTCGATGCGAACATCTCAGTTCGCCGCCAAGACGCCGAAACCCTCGGAACCCGTTCTGAGATTAAAAACCTCAACTCCTTCCGGTTTTTAGAACAAGCCATTCATTTCGAAACCGAACGCCAAATCAGCGTTCTCGAAGCAGGCGGCACCCTCGTTCAAGATACGCGGTTATTCGATCCCGACCGGCATGAAACCCGATCGATGCGCAGCAAGGAAACCGCAACAGACTATCGCTACTTCCCAGAACCCGACTTGCTACCGGTGATGTTAACCGCTGAATTCATCGAGAACATCCAAGCTCAGTTGCCTGAACTACCCGGTGAGAGAGCCCAGCGCTATCAAACTGCCCATGAACTCAGCGCGTCAGATGCCGCATTATTGTCGCAAGATCGAAGGCTGGGCGATTACTTTGACCAAGTCTTAACCAGCAGCAGCAACGCCAAATCAGCAGCGAATTGGGTTCGGGGCGATCTGTTATCAAAGCTCAACGAGCATGACCTCAGTATTACGGCTTGCCCTATTAGTCCCAAAAATCTCGGCGAGATGATTCAACTCATCGATCAAGGCGTCATTTCAGGCAAAATTGCAAAAGAGGTCTTTGCTGCGTTGTGGTCGCAGCAAACCGAATCGGCCAGCGATTACGTTCAGAAAAATCAGCTTGAGCAAGTGTCGGATGCGAGTGCTATCGAACCCTTAATCGATGCTTTGATTGCGGAGAATCCAAAGCAAGCTGCGGACCTTCGCGCCGGTAAAGATAAACTCATGGGGTTTTTCGTGGGCAAAGTGATGCAAGCAACACAGGGCAAAGCCAATCCAAAACAGGTCAACGACCTGATCCGAAAAAAGCTATCAGAGCCTTAGCAGGCTCGCCTCATCGCGCACGCTTAAGACCAAGCACACCGACGCAATTGGGCGATTCGTCGCAGCGGCTTGGATCAAGTTGATGTGCTATCTCGATGCACTATCTCAACGGGCTATGACGACCACACGGGCTATGACGACGGACTATGACGACGGACTTTGAAAGCCTTGAAGAAACCGTCGAATGCGCTCTGCATTCACGCCCAAGTCACTTTGCCCCACCCTAGATACCGACCGCACATCAATCAGCGTTTGGCCGCCTTCAGACCGAATCCGAACAATCAGGTCATCTTTAAACTGGAACCATTGCGTCGTATCAGTCGCTTCAACCACGCCGAGAGCCGGGTCCACATTAATAATCTCCAAACCCATCTGCCGAAGCACGGCTTCCGATTGTGCCAAACTTTCTGCAATCGTTAATGGGGTCAGAAGGGTTTCAAGATCCGGATAAAATTCGTCCTGCAGTGCTTCCATATCTTCAGCGGACCGCTCTGTGTCGCCATAGACCAGGTCATTAAGGGCATGAACCCGGCGTTTTTTGATTTCAAAAAACACGGGCGGGTCCATCGGATTCGTTGTGATATCGTGGATGGGCGGCACGCTATTGGCTTTTTGCAACTGTGGTAGAACAAAGCCGACCGGCACCAAGGCCAGCACCGTCGCCACCAGCAGCGCGCCGCTATCGAGCGGCTGTTTTCGGACCAAGCCCGCAATCACCAAGCCAATAATGGCGAGTAAACACAAAGCGCCCCCAGCAAAAGCAATGGCAAAGCCGCCTAAGGCGGTCATCAAATCGAACAGACCGGATCGATAGCCAAACGGGCTGCCGACCAAAATTAAAATCTGGCAAATCACAAACACTAAAATGACTTTTGTACTCGTCTTCATCAATAGATCCCTTTCCCTATAACTGGCGTCCTAACCGTTTCCGACTAAAGCTGCTGACTTAAACCATCGTCTCAAAGCGGCCTTGTTAAAACGGCGTTCTTACATGGTCTCACAAACCCGGTTAGCCGTCTCAGCGCCCCTCTTTTTGCGAGTTCCATTCCACGCGGCAAGGTTATCGCCCCTACCCGGGCACTTTAACATGCCACGGTTCAAACCGAACCCCAGCTTGGTTTTGATCTGGATAGCGCAAGGTAACATAGGGCAGTCTCTGCATCTTGCGATAGACCTCTGAGCGCGCGAAGGCTCGGGAGAAATTCTCGCCCGCCAATTGGCGGGATCCAACGTCAAAATCACCCGAGAAATGAAAGGAGTAGCCTGGCGGCGCCAAACTTCTTGAAGCCATCGAAACATTACCATCACACGCAATCAGCTTGGTCAGAAACAGCGCACTCTGCTTTGGGACCCCCCGCACGCCAGAGGTTAAGATTAGATCCGTCCCAATATCAGCGCGCATCCGATCAAATAACGGCTTCGCCCGGCGCTTGTACAAATACTGACCCGACTGCGCCTCGTAGTGCAATAAACTGGGGCGCAAGTCTGCCAACAAGTCTTTCACAACCCGCTCGCCCATGAACCCATAGCTCGCAGCATCCTGATAAAACAACCATTGCAAGAGCCCCATTTCTTCAACGGTAAACCGTTCAATCCCAGTCGTTGCGGCCGCAGATTTAAGCAACTGATTAAACCCTAAAATATTGAAATAGCCATGCCCGAAATGACGCTGAACCCGATTCAGCCTGGCAAGGGTAGCCGGCATGACTGCGCGCTGGTCCGGACTGAGATAAACATCATCAGCCGAAACGCGATCTGGAGACTGCATTTTCCGGGCATTGAGCAGCATCCGATCGACTTGCTGCTGAGAAAACCCGAAGGATCTTAAGAATTCCGCCTGATCTGGAAAAAGGGGCGCTTGCGCGCTGCGATTTAGCCCGTCCTTCGCATTGCCCCCATCCTGCACCCTTGGCGCGCTGCCACCAAGCTGGCCCAGCCGGGTGCGTTGTTGCAAAGCCACCAGACCGTATAACCCCGCAGCAACCGCGCCGCCGCCCAATAAAACTTTCAGAATGTGCCGCTTGGTTAGGTCCACCATATCAATTGGACTTAAGGTTTAATTGAATTCACAGCCAACATGGGGCGTATTCTTTAAGAGGAGCGGATCAGAGCCCCGCGGGCATAAATCTCCAATGGGTTTTGCAGAGCCCGAAGATCGCTCAAGGGCGATTCCGATAAAACCATTACGTCAGCGGACAGACCATCCTTCAACCGACCGGTCACGTTTTCAAGGCCCAAGGCCAACGCGCAATCGCTGGTTGCGCTGCGTAAGGTCTCAACGTTCGAAAATGCCGCCACCGCTTGATAGACCGCCAACGCTTTAGGCAAATCCTCATGAAAAACGTTTGGGATGCCCGCATCGGTAGACGCGATAAACTGACAGCCACTCGACTTCATCGTCTGGTATCGCGTATTCATTGCCGCCATATAATTCTCATTGGTCAGATGACGGCCCCAACCCGCGTTCACCGTCGGAGAGATCCAAATACCCGCCCTAGCAATGTCCTTGGCCAAATCGAGGTCAAAGTGCTTACCCCAACCCTTGGGCCCAACCCAAGAACAATGCTCGATGGTCGTGACGCCCGCATGTGCGGCATGCCGGATGCCATCGGTTCCATGACAATGGGCAGCAACCGAGTACCCCAATCGATTGGCCTCGTTCACGATGGATTGCATCACAGCACCATCAAATTGCGCGTCCATCGGTTTGCTACCGGGCGTAATGTTGCCGCCGGTTGCCATAACTTTAATTAAATCAACACCCGCTTCGGCTTGCCGCGCAATCACCGCCATTGCCGCCGATGTATCCTCAGCCTCCCCACCCCAAAAATGGCAATGCCCGCCCGGGGACGTTATGGGTTGACCCGCGCAGATCAATCGTGGACCAGGTATCTCGCCCGCGAGGATCGCATCCCGAATCTTCAGCTCGAGCCATTGACCACCGCCTAGGTCTCTCGCGGCGGTAATACCCGCTTCCACCATTTTTTTTGCGCGCAGGGCCATCGCTTTGAGTTGAATCGCTTCGGGAACTTTGCCGTGCGCAAACGGATCGGGTTCCTCAGGATCCAGACACAGGTGGATATGGGCATCAATCAGGCCGGGGATCACATAAGTCCCGGCGAGATCCTTTGACGGCTCGTTATGGATGCGATCGTCTGAGGTTGTGCACTGCAAGGTGCCATCGGGCAAGATCCGTACAGCATCAAAGTCGCTCGAATAGTCTGACCCACAACCATCCCATAGTGTGACATTTCGTAATAACATTCGCCCGGGACCTGTTTTTGTTTCACCATATCATAGCAGACACACAGTGGGTGCTTACGGCCTAAACCACTGCAGACCTGGTTTCACCGATGATCAAACCAAAGACCGGGTCAGCGATTGAGCCGAAGGATTTCTAGCAACCCAGTAAGAATCAGATCGGTCACGACCTCATCAAATATCTGCTCGCTGTCGAACAGGTGCACAAAACCACCGGTGCCGACCACCAGCGGCGCCTCATCCGGAAACTCTTGCGCCGTGATTCGACTCACCAGTTCCTTGATCATGCCCACATTGGACCAAAACAATCCCGTCTGAATACTCTCAATGGTTGTTGTGCCGATGGCGTTCTGAACAGGCTTAATTTCAACAGACGGCAACTGAGCCGTCCTCATCTCAAGCGCTTCCATCGACAACCGCACCCCCGGCAGGATGTTCCCGCCAAGAAAGGTCCGATCCGACCGAATGGCACAAACGGTTGTTGCCGTACCAAAGTCTGCAACAATCAGATGTCGATCCGGAAACAATTTTAGGGCGCCAATCGCATCTGCAATCCGATCAGCACCCACTTCTTTGGGGTCCCGATACGCGATCTTCAAGCCGGTTTTGACCCCCGGCCGCAGCACAAGCGGTTCAATTTCAAAATATTTTTGCGCGCAGGCGCGAAGGGAATACAACAGATCCGGGACCACACAACAAATGACGATTTCACGAATACTTGATGGGTCCACACCATTTTCTCGCAACACACTTCGGAAAAACACGCCCAGCTCGTCCGAACTGCTTTGCAGTTGGGACGTCCTTCTAAATTGGGTAATGAGCTTACCCTCATCAAAAACACCGCCATAGACCTGCGTGTTACCCACATCGAGACATAAGATCATGCGTTGATCCTCACATTATCAATTAATCGAATTTCATCGGGTGCGGCGCCGACTCGAACCGCGCCAAACCGCCGACCCTTCGCGCTCGTTACATAATCCACTGCGAATCCCGCATGGCTTAGCGCCGTGCGCGCGGCGTCATCGGATTCTGAATCCAGCAAACACGGATACAGTTTTGCCGCCAACCTGCGCTGGGATTTGCTCAATCGTCGATTGCGCGAACTCATTGCAAGCCCATCGGCCTCTCGTACCGTCGGCACCGATTCGATCCGAGTATTCAAAAACAATGCCGTCGCCATACCCTGAATCAACTCGAACTGTTGATAGTCTTTTTCCCCAAAGTAAGCCACATCAGCCTGCACCAGATTGAGCAGCTTGAGCACAACCGTTAGCACGCCTCGAAAGTGGCCTGGGCGGGCGGCACCGCAACGATCCTGGCTCAATAACAATTCATCGACAACGTAATGATCGCCCTTGGGATACAAAGCCATGACCGGCGGGAGAAAGAGCGCCGAGACCCCGAGGGTTTGCAGCAATTGCTGATCTTCTGTCTCCGTGCGCGGGTAGCCTTCAAGGTCTTTCGCCTCATTAAACTGCATTGGGTTGACAAAAATAGAAACCACCACGTGTTGGTGCCGGGCTTTTGCGGCCTCAATTAACGCGCGATGACCAGCGTGCAGCGCGCCCATTGTCGGGACAAAGCCAACAGCGCCATCAAGCGATGTTCGGTAAGCTCGCAAGTCCTCGGTTGTGCGGATAATCTTCACGCGTAGCTTTCACATCGCGCCGGGAAAGCACCCTGGGTTACATCTTCATGATAACGGTTTAGCGCCCCAACCACGTCCCCTGCCAGATCTGCGTACTGCCGCAAGAACTTAGGCCGAAATCCCCGATTGGCGCCTAATAAGTCTTGGAGGACCAATACTTGTCCATCGACCTGAACCCCGGCGCCGATGCCAATCACTGGGCAGTCGAGGGACTGGGCAATGAGCCTTCCAACCTTCGCCGGCACACATTCCAAAACCAAAGCAGCAATACCAGCCCGTTCAAGCTGCTCGGCTTCCTGGCATAAGACCTTCGCGGTGGCTTCCGTTTTTGCTTGTACCCGGTGCCCGCCCAACTGCAAAACGGCCTGGGGGGTCAACCCCAAATGACCCACAACCGGCAACCCCGCTTCAACCAGATGGGCAATCAATGTTCGTTGGTGTTTCGCACCTTCTATTTTGACCGCATGGGCGCCCGCTTGAATCAGCGCTGTCGCGGCGGCAACGCCAGAAGCCAAATCACTGCTGGCCGTCATAAACGGCATATCCGCAATAATGATCTTATCGCCGGCACCTCGAGCAACCGCTGCAACATGGGGCAGCATCAGATCAAGCGTTGCGTGCACCGTCGAAGGGAATCCATGCATCACAACGGCTAAAGAGTCACCCACTAAAATGCTGTCAACGGCAGATTCTGCGACCAGCTGGGCTGACCAAAAATCATAACAAGTGACCATCGATATTTTCTGTTGAGCCGCTTTCATTGCTTGAAAGCGAGTGATCGATTGCATAGCTATTCTCCAATCAAAGGTAGAATGCGCCAATCGACAGGCAGGGGCTCTTTCAAGCCAAACAGGTACCTGTCCAATTGGGATCAAGTCCTTAACGTTCGTTCATCGGTTCGCCAGGCGCCGCTCGCGCCTGCACACTCATTGAATACCCATCTTTTAAGATTGGGTTTCAACGCGGACTGTAGAGATTTATTGAAACGCCGTCAAACCCGTCGCCAACAAATTCGAAAGGCTGTAGAATCCCTTGTCGCGGGCCTATAGCTCAGTTGGTTAGAGCAGTGGACTCATAAGTTACTGCTAGAACTTTTTACGCTTATATAATAGTATTTTAAGAATAATAAAATTAGGTGTGTCAAATATTTTGCAACATTGGAGCAAACTAGGATTTGCTCTTCTTACCAATTGGAACCAAACGTTCACTCAACAAAGTATCAAATTCTCCTTCGCTTACAGCTTGCGAAATCGCTTCAAGCGTTGATTGCACTTCATCCTTACTTGCAAGCGCAATTGCATCCTTTCCTTTCGCTAATTCCAACACTCTGTTTCCATCACGCAAAGTGAGCTCAACTGCTCCATTTGCAGTGGTTTTCCACCAACGCTTCATACGCTTCTGCACATCAACTACAGCAGTGGTTCCATCATCGCGTTTGACACGCTTTTTGATAGTTGGAGCAAATGAGGGATTTTTAGCTAGTTCTATCTGCTCGCTTATGCGCTGAACTAGCTTGCGCTTCTTTCGTTCAAGTGAGCTGAGCTGTGGATTGTTTGATTGCTTAACAAGCGTAAGTGTCTGTAAAAACGACATTTTTCCTCCTACACGATAATTTTCGTGCAGCGTAATGTCGTATTTTTCAGAAGTCATCCACTTTTTGGTGGAATCTAAAAAATTTAAGTTTTCGCTTACTTTCGTGCAGCGAATTCGTCTTCTATTCCTGTTTTTTTCTGTTTTAGCGCAGCAAGCGTTTTTTCAAGTTTCGAAATTTCAAAATCTTTAGCGTTTTCAGCGCTAAAGTACTCTTCAATCATTCCAACAGCATCTGCGAGGATTTGAGGTACTTTACCTTTTCCATTGAATACAGCGTTGCATGCGTTCATCCCATTCAAATGGAACATGTACATGTTCATGTTCTCTAACAGTGGGTAACTCAATCCATCTCTTCGTGTATCAGCATAAACATCTGTGTCGTATATCACATCGCTCCAATCAAGCATCTTTGAGTGAGGAAGATAACTAGGAAGTGACACATCAACTTCTTTGCGAGCTGTAGCAAGATTTTCTGGTATTGGGGTTGCTGAAATTACCCAATCTTTGATGTTAGTTGTCTGCTCGTTCAAATTTACTAATTGAGCAGCTACGCTTGCTATCTGTATAGGTGAACTTGAATCCAAGCTAACTGTTATTTTGCTATTGAGTGCTTTTCGCAATCCCCTTTGAATTGCTGTGTAAATTACTTGTGGAACAGGGGGAGAAATACCCAACACATGAATCCACTCTCTCCCTTCTAACTTTCCTTCATCAAGCAATCTGCGACAACCATTTGCAAGCATCAATCATTAGCTTTTTTGTGTCACTTCCAAGTGCCCAACCTTCAAAGGGAAAATCCTTTACTGCTTGATACCACTTTTCGCCTGTTCCTTTTCCACAGTCTTGCAGCACATTTAGGAACTTTGTTGTGTCTTTGTACTTTCCCCTGTTGTCATCAAAGTACTTGAGATTGTTGACACTCAAATCTATCAACTGCTGAACAGATAGGTTGCGTATCTGACTGTTCTGCGTATGTTTGTATCCTTCCCCATTGTTCCAAACGCTTGAACCCCAAAGCACCATATCTAAAGTCATTGCATAGTCAGTGTATTTTTCTAACCATCGCAATGTTCGCTCAGCAAACCCACTATCCATCCAACGAGCGTATTGCTCGTTTGGTTTGTTTTTGAAGCGTTCTAAATGTTGTTTTTCAGACTTGCTGCTTATAGCTCCAGTTCCCAATTGGAAACCACCACTATCGCCAACAACAATCCCATCACCTTTTCTGTAAGCACAAATGTCATCTTTCTCAATGACGCTTTTCTCAAATTGCCCACAGCTATAAAGCGAGTACCTACTACTCCAAAGCGAGCTATTTTTGTCAAAAAAGTTCAAGTCACTAATGCTAAATCCATTAGGTAATTCACCATCTCTTACAGTGCTGTCTTTACGAGTAGCGTATTGTGAGTATCCCTTTTGTAGCGAGGGTAGATAGACAGCAAAATTTGCTGCGTCGTAATCAAAGGTGTATTGCTTGCTCATCTACGCTTGTTCCACATAGTAGTCATTCAGAGTTGTAAACAAACTTCCTTTTCTGACTCCCTTCCCATCAGTTGATGGAATGTAAGTTTTGTAGCTTGCGTTATCGTCTTTGTGCTCAACGAACATCACATCCCCATTACCCATAATCTTTATGCTGCTACTTGCTGTGCTCAGCGCTTCAAAAAGCATGTAGATATCAGAAGGTGACACTTTGATAGTGTTTGGTTCTATTTCGATTTTTTCTTTGGGGTTAGATGGATTGGGTACTTTGATTTTCGCGTATTCAGCATTCCTAACTTTGAACTTGTAATCGTTTGTGAAAGTAACTCTATCTCTATCACTGAACTCAACTAATACATCAGCAGCTTGAAAGCGTGTGTAAGCATCGTTCACTTTGTCGTACTCACTTCTCAGCAACAATCCTTTATCAGTTACAACTATTTGCATGCTGTCGTTTTTGCGAGTGTTGATTCGCTTGTTGATGCTATCCATCCACTTCAGCAAGTGTTGACGAAAAACAGCATTCATAAAGTTGGGAGTCAGCGTAAGAGTCCAATCCCACTGCTGCTTGCTCGCAAGCTGAAATGGTTGCGTTTCAATTCCTTCATCTTCAACTGCTGCGATTGGATAGAAGTACAAATTTCGTCTGTTTTTACTTGTGCGCTGCTCAATCGTTATTTGCTTCTCAGCTACGACATCTTCGCTTGTATTGCTCAACTCTCTTCCAACAACTTTGAAGTTGACTACATCACTTTCTAACAGCAATTGAGTCTCCAAAAAGTATCTATCGCTTCCCCTTAAAAAATAATCCTTATCCAATTGCTTGCTGCTTTTTGGTTTAGCGATTGTGACAAGCGATGAGTTGCTGCGAGCACGAACTTTTGAAGCTAATAGGGATCCATCTTTGAGTGCTACAGCACGAACAGTTTCATATAGCTTTTTGTCATCAGCAGTTTTTTTGCCACTGTCTCTAAAAAATTTGTTTCGCGCTCCTCTCATCTGTATTGCACGAGGAACTGAGTGCAAGCGCAGCATGTTAGTAAGTGTTGAGAAAATTGGAGTGTCATTTACGAGTGGAACTGTTACAGCTTCGTCTACTGCTGCTTTGACTAAATCCTCATCAAAAGCAGTAGCTACAATGTCAAAGGTTCCATCTGCTCTTTTAGTTGCAATGAGCAAAGCTGTGTTGTCGTGTGTTGGAAAATCACCAATGTCTATGTTTGCAAGCGATTTTCGTTCATGTATGTTTCGCAGCTTCGCAGTAGCAATTCTGTTGATGTCTGCTTGTGCTTTCTGTTTAGCACTTGCTTTCAATTGTCTTATTGGGGAAGGAGGCATTACCCAATCGTCAGCAACAACATCACCCCCTGTTTCGCTCAACTCTTGCGACAACCAAACTTTCGCAGGATTTACACCTCCTAACTCACGCAAAAAATCTGCTGCTGCTCCCACTCTGTCTGATACAAAAATGAATGGAGCTTGCTTCTCTTTCTCTTCAAGTGCAGCAAGTGCCCAAGCATACCCACCTAACTTTGCTGCTAAGTGCTCAGCTTTGTATTCCTCATTGAACAGCTTTAGGAATGGATAAAATTTTTGATGATTCGTATCGCGTTGCTGAGCAGTGATACCTTGCTTCGTATACTGCTTTTCTAACCATCCTTTGGTTTTGCTCGCTTCTACATAAAAACCATATGCATGAGCTAAAAAATCCCACAACTCTCTACGAGCACTTTGAAAGCGTTCTTCTACTTGCTTGCTCTTTTGCTTTAGTGACTTAAGTTGATTTGGGAGTGTTTGCTTGCGTGACATAGACATATCCTCAGCAGTGTTAGTTGCAGCTTACTCCCAAAAAAGGAGGAATGTGCTGTCATAAGAAGTTATGCGATTTTTGCTATTTTTTCACTTTTTCCCTACTCACAGAAGCATGTGTTCATAAGAAGTTATGCGAATTTCTTTAATTTTTGAGTTTTCCCAAAAATTGGGGAAATCCCATATGAATTTGCAAAATGCAAAAATAATTTCCCCAATTTCACAAGAAATGTAAGGAATTTTGGGATTAATTGGTATTGGTTGGTGTGCTTCGTGTTGTTAGACGCTGTTAGAACATCTGTCGCAGCTTTTGCTGTGCAAGCGCATGCAACTGCTGTGTCTTCTCCAATCTAAGCTGTGTGCGCGAATTTGAGTACTGAGCGTGAATCATTTCGCAAGCAGCAATCTCTGTTTCCAACACAGTGATGAGATGTGCAATTGCTTTAGCACTTGCATCCCTTCCATATTTTTCATTGATGTCATGTAGTTAGCACTTGCACCCAAATAGTTGGTGCTGAACTCGCGTTTGCTAGTGTTCCCCCTCAAATCGTTCATGTGTTCGTATAGCTCTTCCATTGCAGTTGCATGCATCTGCATCTCCTTAATCTTTCATGTAATCGCTCGCTAGCTGATTGACTCGTTTCTGACTTTTCTTGCTTGCTCTTTTTGAGCGAGCAAATTTTGTTGATTTACCTTTGTGTGCTTTTTGCTGTGACTTCCTCCAATGCAAATCCAACACTGCATTAGCATTGTCAAAGTCTCCATCGCGTTCTAATCGCTCAACCTCACTGTAGACATCTGATGGAATGTCTCCATCAGTCTCTTCACGCTCAATTCTGCTTGATGCTTTGCAATACGCTTAGCGTGTCTCTCTGCTTTTGGATTTCCCCTTTCAATGTCGCTCAATCGCATGTTCGATTTCCTCCAACAACATCTGTGCAAGCACCTTGTTGTGATATGCATCATCACTAAGCGTTTTCGTGTTCTTCAACTTCACGTAACACGTGAGTAATGCATCAGTGCTTATCTGTGTTCCTCTGTGTTTAATGACTTGCAGATAGCTTTCACTCTTTCCTAAGTAGTCACTACTAAACTTCTTCTTAGTCAGTGTTCTGTCTTGTTGTTTCAGTTGTTCAAATACTTTGTCTATAACCATAGTCTCTAACTCCAATGTTCAAGTGCTGATAAATAGTGATTGTTAGTAATTTTTAGTTGTAGCAACGCATACACAGTTAAGTGCATATCAGCATTTGGAATTGAAAAGTCTTATCGCTATACGCTAGTTGCTCCACACAACTAAGGTTTGCTGATAAAACTGCTCCACAAGTCAATTCCATCTACAAGCAAAGCTTCTTGCTTGTGTGCGTCTTTAGTGATGTAAACGCTACTTCTAAACTTGCTTCCTATTGGTTCAGCCCAAAACTCAGCTTTTGTTAGCGTCGCTGTGTTGTTGAGTTCCTTCCATAGCTCGTAAAGCAGTTCAATCATTTGCTCGTAACTCCATCCATCAAGTTTTTTCACAAGTATGTGAGCGTGAAATCCCATCTCATCCTTATCCAACTCAATGCTTACAGCACGATGTATGCGAAATTTGGATTCCACTTGAATAGCTTGCGTCTGTAAGCACCATTCTTAGTTTTCCCAAAAGCAAAGTTTTCTGCTCTAGCAAACAGCTCCCTCACTTTCTTGCTCAACTCACTTCTCAGCTTCAGTTCAAACACTTTTCGATGAGGAGGGTTTTTTCCTTTTTTTTCTTTTTTTCAGACGCAAGCACAGTGTTAAGTCATAGTCTTGCTGACTTAACCACTCACCATATGCTGCGCTCAGTTCGTATGCTTTTTCTGCGTTCACACATCTATTTATCTAATCAGTTACATCTGTAACTTTCTTTTGGAAATGCAGAGATGTATTACACAAGTTAAGAAATGTAATAAGTGCTTAGATTTCAGTGGGTGTAGCGCAGCTCAGAAAAAGGATGACTTCTGACATATACGAAAACATAATCATATTGATAGTTTTGTTATATGTTTAGGAGAAGGAAGTGAAGCAAGCAAAAGTTTTAAGCGAAAAGGAGCAGCAGATTGTCTTCAACGTAGCTAAGCGCAGCAGATACCCAAAAAGGAACACGCTAATGCTGATGCTTGGTTTTTATGGGGGATTGCGAGCTGTTGAGATTGCAAATCTGAGAGTGCACAACGTTTTGGATGAGAATGGTGAAATCAACGAGCAAGTGTATTTGGATGCAACGCAGACAAAAGGAAACAAGTCGCGTGTCATCTACTTGAACAAGAAAGTACGCAAGTGCATCAAAGATTACATAGCTTGCGAAGGATTAGCTGACAAACGAGAAGTTCAACTGCTTCGCACACAATTAGGAGGGGGGTTTACATCAGCAACTGTTAGACAAGCAATGAAGCACTTGTTTGCAGAGAGTGGGATTTCAAATGCAAGTTCACATAGTGGTAGACGAACGTGCTTAACAACACTCGCTAACAAAGGAGTAGGAGTACACGTCATTAGAGAAATCGCAGGGCACTCAAATTTAGCTACAACTCAAAAATACTTAGAAGTTAGCAGCGACAAGTTGAGCAGCGCAGTTGAGTTGCTGTGATGTGGTGGTTTTTGCTTGCTGCAATCGTTTGGATGAGTGGAGAGTTGGATGACGAAATCAACGCTGTGTTTCGCATCTTCTTTAAAGGATTATTCAACTTAATCTTTGCACTGCTGTTTTGGGTATTTGTGATTGCAGCACTGATATGAAGGAAAACTTAAATTTTTAAATATCTCTACAAGTCTCCTTCCATTCTTTGAGTAAAGCTCTCATCCTTTCAATTGCACTCTTCGTTTCTGACTTAGTGCTTTTAGCGTCGTATGCAATTTGCTCAGCAACTCCAACGAATGCGTCAGCTTTAGTTGTTGCACGTGCTTTGTTGTAAAACTTATCCAACACTAATGTGCTGTTACCTATCTGCTCTGCAACTAGCACTAGATTGGATGTTTGCTCTAACAGCTCAGTCGCATACGTGTGTCTAATGCTGTACAAGCTGCGCTTGTTTCCTACAGCATCCTCATACAAGTCGTTTTCCTTCAATAGCTGATTGAATGCTTTTGATGTGTTTTCGCTCAAACGAGTCATTCGCTTTTGCTGCTCTGCATCGCTTAAGTCATTCACGTTCTCATCGCTTCGCAAGCGCAAAACGTATTCGTCGCACGTAGCAAACAGCTCCTTCAAACAAGCTACTTTCTGAGGATACGTTTTCAGCTTATTTTTGCTGAGGTGCTTTTCGTATATGTCAGCACTGTGCTGCGTTCTGCTTGCAATGCTTAGCAGCGCATTCTCAAACGCTTGACTGTTCGTGCGTATGATTACTGTTCTGCTTTTGCTCGTTTTTGTTTCCCCACTTCTTAAGTGACAAACCAAATATTCTGACATCCCTACTTCAGACAAAGAACTGCTGCTGACTCTTATCAAGCTCACTCACAGATTTGTATTCAAAGCTTGTGTAGCGCACACGCATAAATTCGTATCCAACACGAATCGCACTGTGCAGTAAGAGGTAATAGTAGTCGCGCAACAGCTCACTCAATTCATTTGTCTTAGCACGTTTGCTTATAGTGCTTTTCTTCTTTTCAAGTGCTCTACGAATCGTTTGCTGCTGCTGACGTGTGAAATCCAATCGCTGCTTAGCTTCGCTAACAGCAACTTTGATGAAATCTATCTGTTTGTTTGAGTAGTTGTTGTTCACAGCAAACTTTTGCAATGCATTCCACGCAGCTTGCTCAGTTTGTTGTCTCGTTCTACTAATCTGCTTTTTTTCGCTGAGAAGCGTATTCTTCAACGTGATGCTGATTGAGTGCTGTGAACAAGTAATTACCAAAAAAGGGAACAAACTTGTCTTCAACACAGCGCACGTATTCTGCTTCTATCTTTTTCGCAAATCCCTTTTCAATCCTATGTTGCACGTGTATCGCATATTGCTTTGCTATGAAGCTAAACGTCTTTTCGTTGACGATTGCTCCTACTGTCTCTTTACGATGGATGTCTAATTCCATTCGCTTAGCTACAGCAGTCGCTTTACGTGCATTCGTTTCGTTTGTGCTGAGTCTGTAGTACTTGTTTTCTGTGTGGAACTTTTGATAGCAGCGTAGTAGTAAGCAGTGTTCTTATCTGCTCTTCTATAAATTTTTAGATTCTTGTTTATCTTCTGTTCTTTCATATCAAACTCTTGTAGTAGAATAGAATCAGTTTTTGAAGATATTTTGCTGAGTGTGTCAAAGTGTGTAAAATTTTTCGACACACCCGTTGTAGTAAAATACTGATAAAATGCTTTGTATACAAGCGGGCCTATAGCTCAGTTGGTTAGAGCAGTGGACTCATAATCCATTGGTCGAAGGTTCGAGTCCTTCTGGGCCCACCATCTTCAACTGTTAACACCGTTTTTTACATTGCGTTATCTATCTTTATTGGGTTCCAAAGATCCTTTATCGGGTTTCGTCAATCCCAAATCATTTTGAGACCCAGCAAGCTGTCCACTGTCTCGTCTAATCTCAGAAGCTTTACCGCTCACCTGAAGTGGGTTGCCAATGCCGGGGCATCGACCCAGCACGGCTGGTTTCTTTTAGGACATAATCAGATCGGACACAATCAAATTTCAAAATCCGTGCTTTGCAGTCAGGTGAATACCGATCCACCTTAAAAGTCCACTTCATAAGTTCAGTTCTTGCCGCCTAAATCATCCCCGCCTTATCCGCCGTTACAGCTCCAAAACACGGCTCGTTCAAGCGAAAAACCAAAATCGAACTATTATTTCCGCGGTCTTCTTTGCGACCTAAGCTTGATCCTCAAGCCAAAAAGCAAGGAGAACCCGCAATGAGTAAAACCCTAACGAGCCTGTTTTTAATTCTAATATCGCCCTTTGTTTCCGCAGATCTTTTTGAAGCCTGGGACTTCAGGGCCATTGACGGTGATGTTCAAAACAATATTGTCATGATGGAATCTGCTCGCAAAATTCACGAGGGAATGGGCGCACACGTTGAGTACTGGCTACATGACGTCAACGGTGAAAATGTCGTTTCCTATGTCATTCGGTTCAAGGACATGGACGATTGGGCAAAATTCAAGGACACACAATTGGCCAGCGAGGCTTGGGGCAATTGGATTGCTAAGGAATGGCCAAAATCCCAACCCTATCTCGTTACAAGTTACGCGATGAGCAACTTGTTTAATCCCGGTGCAGGAACAGACATCACTGATGGCCTAAACGTTAGCTATATGTCTGCTTGGCAAGCACCTGAAAACTCGAACAATATGAAACTTTATGGCCAGCATCCAACAATCAACCGCTATTTCCGAAAAGTACGGCCTCACCACGCAGGTCTATCTTAATGGGCCATCCGGAATCTTTTACATTTTTAGTTTTGGAGAGAATTTCCAAGATATCGCCAAGAAAACCCAGGCCCGTAACAATAGCGCAGAATGGCAACAATATTGGACTGACGCACAAATCAATCGAGCTGGAGAATTTGTCCGTCAAAGCTGGATTACTAAGATCCAATAGAAATCTCAAAATGATCCGATGCGAGCCTAAATCCAACATCCATTGCAGCGCTTGAGCGCTTTATCCAATAGGTGTCGCATCGGATTTTTCATTCAATACCCACATTCACTTTTGTTCTCTCAACCTTGTCGCCGCAATCGATTCATCAATATTCCAAGGGCGCTCTCAGAGCCGATTGACGACCGCTTCTGACAACCTCGCCGCAACACTGTTCCGAAACATCAAATCAGGCTTTACGCCGTCAATTACAGAGGCGGGCGCATCAGCCACCGTTTGTCCTGCCCAAACAAAAGGTCCGCACTATTCATCGGGCTGCCAGTCAGGCTATATTCAAAGACACAGAGACAACTCTTTAGTGCCCATTTACTTATTTACCCTTTCACTAAAACAATTCCAAGGAATAGCCGTCATGATCGAACACCACCTCGATATCCAAACCCAAGACGGCCTGATGAACACTTTCGTGACCCATCCTGAAGAAAACGGCCCCTTCCCCGTGGTGTTGTTTTATATGGATGCCCCGGGCAAGCGCGAAGAACTGCACGACATGGCGCGAAGGATTGCAACGACTGGCTACGTCGTCGTTTTGCCGAATCTTTACTACCGAAAAACAAAAGAATTTGTTTGGGCGCGAACGGATGCGGGCATGAAGGCCATGTTCGAGATGACCAAACACTTATCCCTTGAATTGATTATGCAAGACACCGCCGCTCTGCTCGATTTTGTGGATGGCATTCGATGCTGCCAACAGCGACCGAGTTGGCGCCGTCGGCTACTGCATGAGCGGGCCCTTCGTGTTCAAAGCCGCTGGCTGCTACCCCGAACGAATCGCCTGCGCGGCCTCGATCTACGGCGCGAACTTACTCACCAAACGCGATGACTCACCTCACCTGACCGCTCAGAACATCACCGGTGAGATGTATTTCGCCTGCGCTGAGATCGATCACTTTGCACCCAAGGACACGATCGATGCACTTGAGGCCCATCTTAAAGAGAGCCAGATTAACTACCGATTAGAGTGGTACCCGGGGGCCGAACATGGCTTTGCCTTTCCTGGCCGCGGCGCGATCTATCACAAACCGAGTGCGGAGCGGCATTGGGAGCGATTGCATGATCTGTTTGATCGCAACTTAAAATCTGATGATTGAAGCGTTTTTCTGAGCGTTGTCCACTTCGCGAATCATTGTTTTTAAACGCAGCTAGATCCGTCGCTTCGCCAAAAGCGTTCTTTCTTGGATCAAAGTCTAGCCTGAAAATACGCGCCTGCAGTGCTGCGCGCCCCCAGATCTTGTTCCTATAACGAACAGGACTGCACCGCGGGCAGGCTCGGGAAGTCGAACCACCCAAGCGCTTTGTGTGATATCTTGATGCCCGATTGACAATCCTAAGGTACTTTCTGTGACACAAACCTTTTCGAATCGCTATCTGATCCTCGTCGTGTTTATCTTCACCTTAGCCTCGACTGTTTCAATCATCGATCGGCAAATCCTCAACGTCATGATTGGCCCCATCAAGCGCGACTTGGGCGGTATTTCCGACACCCAAGTCTCGCTGATCATGGGATTTGCCTTCGCCCTGTTTTATACCCTCATGACCTATCCTGCAGGTCGAATTGCCGATCGTTACAACCGAATCAAATTGATGACAGCAGGCATTGCCGGTTGGAGCTTTATGACCATGATGTGCGGTGCCGCGTCTCAATACTGGCAGCTCTTTCTTGCCCGGATGGGCGTTGGCGTGGGTGAGGCAACGCTCGGGCCGGCGGCAAACTCGGCCCTGGCCGACTATTTCCCGCCCGAGCGTCTTCCAATTGCCATTGGTATCGTGGCTTCTGCCCCCTTTATCGGCCAAGGCCTGGCCAATATCGCTGGTGGGCCCTTAATTGACTATCTTGAAAGTACACCCAATTTTGTCGTGCCGGTTTTAGGAGAGATTTATTCTTGGCAGATGGTTTTGATATTGGTTGGCGCGCCAGGCCTGCTCGTTGCGCTGGCGATGTGGTTTTTGGTTGAACCGGCGCGCAAAAATAAGCAGCTGGCGGATGATACCTCGGTGCCGATGAAAGACGTCTGGGTCTTCATAAAAAGCCGAAAACATTTTTTCTTTTTCGTCTTCCTTGGTTACTTATGCCTTGCGACCCAAGGCTGGTCGTTATTCAGCTGGCTGGTGGAATACTTTGTTCGAAACCACGAATGGAGTCGAACAGAAATCGGCTTGTCATACGGCAGCATCGCGCTGGTTGTCGGGATAGGGGGCAGCGTTGCCGGCGGGCTATTTGCGAGCGCCATGATAAAACGCGGCCAAGTGGACGCAACGTTACGGGTGGTGCTTTATTCAACCGTTGCCTTACTGCCCTTAGCCGCCTTCTTAACCGTGGCACCCGATCCCTATGTTGCCTTGGCCCTGCTTGTTCCCGTCACATTTTGTATGGCGATGCCGCCGGGTCTGATTATTGCCACCTTGCAAACGGTGTCCCCGAATGAGCTTCGCGGCCAGATGGTTGCCTTTTACCTGATCGCGGTTAACTTCTTATCCTATAGCTTTGCGCCGTCATTACCCGCGGTGATCAGCGACTTTGTCTTCGAAAGCGAGCTGGCGTTGGGTCAGTCCATTTCATTATTGGCTCTAATTAACTACTCGGTTGCCATTATCTGCCTTGGCCTAAGCCTAAAATACTTCAGACAAGCCATCGAGCGAACCCAATCTTGGCGTAACTAACCCCTTCGTCAACAACCTCGGAGAAAGCCATATGACAACCCTCTTTCCTATATCACCGGAGGCACTGACAACCCACTGGTTAAGCGCCGTACTGGATTGCAAAATCCATGCTTTCTCTGTCAAGCCATTAGGTGAAGGGGTCGGTATATTGGGCCTCGTGACCCGCGTGACCCTTGACGGCGAGGGTTGTCCCAAAACCTTGATCGCAAAGTTCCAATCACCCGTCGCCGACAATCGCGCGGTTGCAGGGCTTTATCAAATGTACGAGCGAGAAATCACCTTTTACACCGAGATTGCGCCCACCTTATCGATTCGCGCACCCCGTTGTTTTCATGCGGGCTACGACCCAGCCTCACGCGCCTTCGTGCTCCTGCTCGAGGATCTAGACCAATACGAGATTGGTGATCAGGTTGCCGGCTGCAGCATTGCGCAGTGCGAGCAAGTGGTTAAAGCCCTAGCAAAATTTCATGCCGAGACCTTCAGAACGACGGCGTTTGCATCGATCGAGCACCACAACAGCGAAGCCCAAGTAACGGGTATGCAGGCTGGGTTTTCAGCGGGCTGGCCGGTTGTTAAAACTTTATTTCCAGAGCTTATTTCAGAGCAAGCCGAGCGCCTCGCCCCAAAGCTCCCGGATCGATTACCTGCTCTGCTTGATGCCATTACCGCAGATCCTATTTGCATCAGCCATGGCGACATGCGCCTAGACAACATTTTTTTTGGTGCCGATCACATAGCGCTCGTTGATTTCCAGGCGGTATCAAAATCTGCACCAGAACACGATCTTGCCTACTTTCTAACGCAAAGCCCTAGCGATGCCGTCCGGGAGGCCCAAGATTGGGTCGCGCTCTATCACGCGGAACTCACAAGGTTCGGCGTTGACTATCCGCTCGAGGATTGTCGGCGGCGATTCACCCAATGCGCACTGTATTTTCTTTGCTATGCCGTGGTAATTTGTAGCGCTCTGGATTTGGCCAATGAACGGGGCCGGGCGCTGGGCGAAACACTTTTGGGCAATTCGCTGCGTTCAATCGATGCGCTAAATGCTTTTGATTTATTACATTAAGGACCAACAGATGAAACTAGACGGAAAAGTTGCTGCCATCACGGGCGGCTCGGCCGGGATCGGTCGCGCAATTGCTGAGGCTTTTCTCGCCGAAGGCGCGAAAGTTGCGATCATGGCCAGAAACCCAGCAAAGGCCGAGGCGATGCTCGCCGAACTCAACGCCGGGGATGATTTGGTTTTCATCCAGGGCGATGCTATGGCGCAAGCTTCAATAGAGCATTTTGTTACTGGTACTGCCGAGCAATTTGGTCGATTAGACATCTTGGTCAACAACGCGGGCGGCGCAGGGGATTTACAACCCGCGGCAAACCTGAGCGATGAATCCTTTGACGAATGCATGAAATGGAACGTGTACTCCACCTTTTGGGGCACCCGCCGCGCCTTGCAACTCATGCTGCCCCAAAAATGGGGACGCGTTATTAATATCTCCTCAATGGAAGGCAAGCACGGTAAGCCCGTTCTAACGGCCTACAGCACCGCGAAACATGCCGTGAACGGTATGACAAAATCAATTGCTCGAGAAGTTGGTACCGAGGGCATTACCGTGAACGCCATCTGCCCTGGTCTGATTATTACGGATATTGTTCGAGACAATGGCCCCAAGACCGCTGAGGCAATGGGCATGACCTTCGATGAAATGGTCACCACCTTTTCTCAAGAAGCGGCGATTAAACGACCCAATACCGTTGAAGAAGTCGCCGCCGTTGCCGTGCTGCTTGCCAGCGACGTGGGTGGCGGCATCACCGGCGCGCTGCTGAGTGTCGATGGTGGCACGGCGCAGTACTAATCTAATTATCGCTTTTAAACCGCGTTGGACCGCGTCGATCCGACGCCACAATTTGGCTCAGATTTGGCGCTGACCCATGGCGTCTCGTCCGGCAGCTGTTGGTGCCCTCTTTTTCATTCACAGCCTTTCCCAGCGTCCCCAGAGCAGTTGTTCGCGGTCTAGGACTGCTTCTTGGGTCTACTGATCGAGGAAACTCTTCAGATGGTCTGATCGACTGGGATGTCGCAATTTTCGCAGCGCTTTCGCTTCGATTTGCCGGATGCGCTCGCGGGTCACATCAAATTGCTTACCGACCTCCTCCAAGGTGTGATCGGTATTCATGTCGATGCCAAACCGCATTCGAAGCACTTTGGCTTCTCTGGCTGTTAAGCCTGCCAAAATATTGCGTGTCGCATCCCGCAAGCCTTCCTCGGTCGCGACGTCCAACGGCGCCCCCACCGCGGCCACGTCACCATTAGCATTCTCGCCCAGAAAGTCCCCTAAAGAGGAGTCATCGTCATCGCCAATCGGCGTTTCCATGGAGATCGGCTCCTTCGCAATCTTGAGAACCCGGCGCACCTTTTCTTCTGGCATTTCCATGCGGACGCCCAATTCTTCAGGCGTTGGATCCCGCCCCATCTCTTGCAGCATTTGGCGAGAAATACGAGACAATTTATTGATCGTTTCGATCATATGAACCGGGATTCGAATGGTTCTTGCTTGGTCTGCGATTGATCGAGTGATTGCTTGCCGAATCCACCAAGTCGCATAGGTCGAGAATTTATAGCCTCGTCGATATTCAAACTTATCAACCGCTTTCATCAAGCCAATATTGCCTTCTTGAATCAGGTCTAAAAACTGCAAACCCCGGTTCGTATATTTCTTCGCGATTGAAATCACGAGACGAAGATTGGCCTCAACCATATCTTTCTTCGCACGACGCGCTTTGGCTTCGCCAATAAACAGGCGGCGATTCAGGTCTTTTAAATCAGCGACGGTCAGGCCCGCCTCTTCTGAAATACTGATAATCCGTTTCTGGGCCCGGACCACTTCGTCCTGTACACCCTTTAATTTACTCACGCCGGCTTTGATTTGTTTGGCAACCCATTTCAAGTCGCATTCATTGCCAGGAAATGCATCCATAAACGCTTTTCGACTCATGCCGGCGTCGCGAACGCAGAGTGCAATGATTTGGCGTTCTGAACGGCGAATTTCCAGGTGCGGAGCTTTGACCACATTGATGATTTGTTCGTATTCTTTCGGAACAAACTTGAAATACTGGAAGGCAACTGCCAGGGCCGAAATTTCTTTCTGGGCCGCGTCGGATTGCCGGCCATTGCGTTTGATTGAACGCATGGTCTTAGCCAGCTGTTTATCCAAGATTGCGAAGCGCTCAGCTGCGAGCTCTGCGTCAGGGCCGTTATCCACTTCCGCCGCATCTTCGTCTTTGGCTTCTCCCGGTACGACTTGCGCCGCGGGCGCGACGTGCTCAGCAGGATCTAAAAAGCCGATGATCAAATCAATCAGCTTGCCGTCTTCTTGTTGTGTTTCTTGATAGCGATCAAGGATCCGTTCAACAACCCCAGGGAATCCCGACGCAGCATCAAGCACGTCTCGAATGCCTTCTTCGATCCGTTTGGCGATTTCGATTTCACCTTCACGGGTCAGCAAATCAACCGTCCCCATCTCTCGCATGTACATGCGGACCGGATCGGTTGTTCGTCCTGTTTCATTTTCAACGGCCACGAGTACCGCAGCCGCCTCATCTGCGGCAAGGTCATCCGTAACATCTGCCTCGACCATGAGATCATCGGCTTCTGGCGCCGACTCATGGACCAAGATCCCCATGTCATTGATCATGCCAATGATATCTTCGATCTGTTCCGGATCCGAAATATCATCTGGAAGGTGGTCGTTTACCTCAGAATAGGTGAGGTAACCTTGCTCCCTGCCTAGAGCTATGAGTTTCTTTAATCTTGATTGTTTTTGAGCAAGACCGCTGGCCATAACACCCCTCTTTCACTTCATCCCCCCAAAGGAGCCGATCAGTATAGGGTCGTCTTTGGCGTTTAGCCAGTCCAGACCTCTGCAAGCCTGTCTAGAATGGTGGAAAATTCATGGGATTAATGATGGGTCATTGTCTGCCTGAGACTTTGAAAAATACTGCCGGATGAGCCCACGCTCTGCTTCGGACAGTTGCGACGGCGGTTTTTGCAACAAGGCATCGATCTGGGCTCGACCCTCCTGCTGATTATAGCGATTAAACTTACTTTTCATGAGCCCTATAAATTCGTCTTTAAGATGCTCTCTTCCAAGTAATGGCTTGTATTCAAACGCTTTTTTTAAAAAATCTTGTTCTGGTTTGCCGCTGAATTTCGCAAGAATTTCACCCGGCGCGCTCAAAGTGCCCGCATGCACGCCTAAAGCAATGGTGCGAAGCATCTGGTCTTGATCGCCACGTGTTAAGCACTCAAAGGCCTCGACCTCAAATTCTAAGGCAAGCTCAGGCTGGAGAATCAGCAGCGATAATGCTGAATCCAGCCTCCCCGGACGCATGGGTTCCGGCGCTCGAGCATTTTCAGCCCCAGAAGGCGCGTCGTCATATCCAGGCTGAACATCGTCCGCCACGCTTTCAAGCGAGCTATCGTATTTTACCGTCACATCTCGAAGTCTTTGGGTCGACAAACCCGTGTTCTGCGACAATGCGTCAATCATAAGCTGCCGAAACACACCTTCCGGCATTAAGTTAATCAATGGCATCGCTTCTTTACTGAGGGCAGCTTTACCGGCAATTCCAGTCGGATCAAGACCGTTTTCTTTTAAATCTTGCGCAAGCTTTTCAAAGAGCCAATCAGCGACCGAGTGTGACGCCGCAAGCTGTTCAAGAAATGCCGCTTGCCCGATTCGCCTCACCAACGAGTCGGGGTCGTCGCCATCGGGCAGAAACATGAATCGCGCGCTTCGCCCGTCGCTCAAATGTGGCAGGACCGTTAGCAACGCTTTCCAAGCAGCCCGCCGGCCAGCGGCGTCGCCATCAAAACAAAAGATAATCTCAGACACCTGCCGAAACATTCTTTGGATATGTTCATCCGATGTCGCCGTACCCAAGGTTGCCACCGCAAACTCAATTTGGTTTTGCGCCAACGCCACAACATCCATGTAGCCCTCGACGACCAATAACCTCGACAACTTTTTCTGGCTGCGACGCGCCTCGAACAAGCCATAAAGCTCGCGCCCTTTATGGAACACTGCCGTTTCGGGCGAATTCAAATATTTCGGCTTATCATCGCCAATCACACGACCGCCGAAAGCGATGGTTCGCCCCCTAAGATCCCGAATCGGAAACATCACCCGATCCCGAAAACGATCGTAGCGTTTATCCTCATCATCCTGGGTGACCACGAGCCCTGCGTTGACGAGGCGACTCAGATAGCTTGACGATTCGGGCTCAAGCGCCAACAGGTTCTGCCAGCCCGGCGGCGCGAACCCAATTTCAAAGCGATTCGCGACCTCGCCCGTCAGGCCTCTTCGTTTCAAATAATCCACTGCGCGTCCCCGCTGAGGATTTGATCGAAGCTGTTGTTTATAAAAATCTTTTGCGTTGGTAAGGGTTTCAAAAATCAATTTGCGCTGCTCGAGCGCCTCTCGATCCCGGCTTGAGGCATCGTTCGGTACCGCCAAACCCAAACGATTCGCAAGCGACTCAACCGCCGATAGAAAATCCATGCGGTCGTATTCCATTAAGAATTTCAATGCCGACCCGGAGGCCTGACAACCGAAACAATAATAGAACTGCTTTTCTTGGCTTACAGAGAAACTGGGGGATTTTTCTTGATGAAACGGGCACAGCCCTGAGTAATTTTGGCCTGTCTTCTTCAGCGCGACACGGGCTTCGATAATCTCAACGATATCGGTTCGGGCAAGAAGCTCATCAATAAAAGTGGGAGGAATCACCGCGCTACCAATGCACTTTAAAGACCAAGAAGTGTGGCAGGGGGCTTGTGGATTCGCAAGCTAACCCTGACTTAATTGTGCCTTAACCAGCTGACCCACCTTCGCCATATCGGCTCGGCCCTGGGCTCGGTCTTTAACCCAACCCATTACCTGACCCATTTTGGACATTTCACGCGCACCGGCGGCATCGATCGCTTCTTCAATCAGCGCTAAAACCGCTTCATCAGACAAGGGTTCGGGCAAGTACTGTGCAATCAAGTCAAGCTCGAACTGCTCTTGATCCGCCAGATCCTGACGACCGGCAGCCAAATACTGGCTCAACGAATCTCTTCTTTGCTTTACCATCTTCTCTAGGACGAGCAGCACATCTTGGTCAGACAATTCAATCCGCTCATCGACTTCTCGTCGCTTCAACTCGGCCATGATAAGCCTGAGGGTACCCAAGGTTTGCTTTGCGCGGGCTCGCATGGCGTCTTTTACATCGTTTTGCAGTCGATCTTTTAGGGATTCTGACATAACACGCCTCGATGATTTTCGGAGCAGGAGGGTTAAGGGGATATCAAGACGCGCGACGACGTTCGGGGGCTGTGTTGACTACGGTTTTCTCGGGCCATGATTGCGTCACAACCCGCCCGGAGGGCTCTGCTTAGTAGAGCCGCTCCATCTTTCTTGATTCTCTTTGTACTTTCTTCGCGTACCGCTTTACAGCCGCTGCTGCTTTACGCTTTCGGATTGATGTTGGCTTTTCGTAGAACTCGCGCTTACGAACATCCGCCAAGACACCCGCTTTTTCGCAAGACCGTTTAAACCGTCGGAGTGCGATGTCGAACGGTTCATTTTCTTTTACTTTTACGTAGGGCATTGTTTCTTTTACACCAACCATTTGGAGAGCGGATTCTAAACACAATCCCAAGCAATTGCAAAAGCCCGAGCGAGCCCAGACGTTCTCGCCGAGATGCCCGTTAAGTTAGCTCACACGCGGTAACGGTTGCAGACGTGGCGCAACCCTAGGTCTATAATTGTCGCTTGAATGAACCCCCTCTGGAGCCAAACGTGCGCGTTTTGGGAATCGAAACATCTTGTGATGAAACCGGAATTGCCCTGTATGACGATTCGCTCGGATTAATGGCTGATCTTCTGTACAGCCAAATTGATGTCCATAAAGCCTATGGCGGCGTCGTGCCAGAGCTGGCCTCCCGAGATCATATCCGGAAATGCCTGCCCATGATTGATCAGATCTTGGCGGAAACCAAAACCGAGCCTCATGAGATCGACGCGATTGCATACACCGAAGGTCCCGGCCTCATTGGCGCCCTACTCGTTGGCGCAAGCATCGCCAAATCGCTTGCGCTGGCTTGGAACATTCCCGCCATTGGCATTCATCACATGGAAGGCCACCTGCAGGCCACTCAGTTAACCGAAACGCCAACACAATATCCCTTTGTCGCGCTCTTAGTTTCTGGCGGGCATACTCAGCTCATGGCCTGCAGCCAGCCTGGAGAATATGAAATCCTGGGCGAGTCCATGGACGATGCCGCCGGCGAAGCCTTTGACAAGGTCGCCAAGATGCTGGGATTGGGTTATCCCGGAGGACCACAGGTCGCGGCATTAGCCACCCAAGGGACCAAAGGCCGATTTCACTTCCCTAGGCCAATGACCCAAAAACCAGGATTGAATTTCAGCTTCAGTGGTCTAAAGACGCACACCATGAATACCTTACGAGCCCTAAAAGACCCAAGCGATCAGGATCGAGCTGATATCGCGCGGGCCTTTGAGGACGCCGTTGTTGAGACCATTAAAATCAAATGCACCCGCGCGCTTGCGCAAACGGGATATCCGACGCTCGTTTTAGCCGGCGGGGTCAGCGCCAACAGCCAGCTTCGAGCAAGCCTTCAAACCCTGAGCCAAACCTTACAGGTTGAGGTGAGCTATCCAGACCTTAAATTCTGTACCGATAACGGCGCGATGATCGCGATTGCAGGCCTACTCCGTCAAAGCCAATGGCGGCGCGACAATCATGAGATCATTGCACGTCCAAGATGGCCCATGACTGAACTTCAAGGGCTGGTTACATGACCCAGCAAGGACGCATTGACGTCACCCAGCTTGAAATAGAGACCATCGTTGGGGCTTACCCACGAGAACGCGAGGTCTTACAAACCATCTATTTAGATCTTGGTTTGGAATATGATTTTGCGTCGCCTGCCAACTCAGACGAGCTCGCTTTGGCCATCGACTATGATGCCCTCACCCAAGATCTCGCAAAACTCATTCAAGCCAAACGCTTTAAACTGCTGGAAACTCTGACGCTGGTTGCGGCTGACCATTTGCTCACCCACTATCCATTGACGCGGGTCGCAGTCACCGTCCACAAACCCTCTGCAATGGCAAGAGCCGAGCGCGTCTCAGCGACACTCGTCAAAACAGCCTCACCATAATCCGCTCGAGTGGATTTCGCACCCCGGACCGAGCCTGATGCAGTGCAAGAGATCGAGTTTGCGCCTTGATGATCGCGACAGAGCGACTATACTGATTCCCCCCTTTGGTCATGAACAACGCATTATGGACGACAGCCAACTCAGAATCCTGAAGGGATTAAGCCCTTTTTCCGCGCTTTCAGACACAGACTTTGCCAAGATCGCAGCGCGCGGCGCGATCAAACATCAGCCCGCCGGCGCACTCATTTTTAAGCGCTTCAGCAATGATGCTGACTCCCACTGGCTGCTCACAGGTCGGCTCAATCTCGTCAACGACGCCTTTGAAAACAGAGCGTTCACAGAGTCTGATAGCCAAACTTATGGCGCTGTCGACGATTTTCAGCCGCATACGGTGTCCGCTGTTTGCGAAGAACCTTGTGCGATTTTCACTTTACCCAAAGCGGTCCAAAGCGAAATCGAAGCGCTACTTGAGGCCGCTGCAAGCACGGCAGAGGATTCACTTTTTACCGGCAACTGGATGGAGCGATTGCTGTCAACACCCCTTTTCGAATTTATCCCACCAACCAACATTCAGGCGCTATTCAAGCGATTTAAAACGCGCCAAGTCGCCAGCGGTGAGATCATTATCAAGCAAGGCGAACCCGGCGACTATTTCTATATGATCAAATCGGGCTCGGTTTCCGTCCACGTTGAAATTAACGGCAAGGTTAATCAAGTCGCAAAACTCTCCGCCGGTCAAAGTTTTGGCCAAGATGCCTTGGTCAGTGACCTGCCAAGAAATGCAACTGTCATGGCAACGGCGCCCTGCGAGCTGGCAATGCTCACCGAACCCGACTTCGAGGACCTGCTATTAAGCCCCGTGATTGAAGTCATCACCCCAGCAGAAATCGAAGAATCTGTCCGCGTTCATGGCACGCCAATCCAAATTCTCAACCTCTATCAGCCGGATGAGGTGCAGCCGGAGACGGCTGACGATGAGCTTGCGATCCCTTTTATGGCGTTGCGGAATCACCTCCATGAACTCTCAAAGGACACCATCTACGCCGTGCGAGGTCCAGGGTCGCCAAAGATCAACCACCTGGGCGCTTATCTCCTTAATGAAGCCGGGCATACGGCTTACATTTTAGCAGCCGACCCGACATGAGAACTTTGCATTGGACGGATCGGCTCCTAGCCCACGTCGATCGCAGCCTCAAAACCATGACCGGCACCTTACCGGCCAACAACGATTTTGATTATGAGAGTCGTGCCGATGAATTAACGCCAGAGGAACAAGCGAAATCTCGACAACTCATGCGCGTCAATCACTGTGGTGAAGTCTGCGCTCAAGGCCTATATCACGGACAAATGCTAAGTGCCCGTCGTGCTGCGACCAAGGCTCATTTAGCGCACGCCGCAGAGGAGGAACAACAGCATCTCGTTTGGTGCCAACAGCGCTTGCGAGAACTCAGCGGACAAACCAGTTACTTAAATCCCCTTTGGTATGGCGCTTCATTCCTCATGGGCGCCGCAACCGGCTTAATGGGAGACAAGGTGAGCCTTGGTTTTATTGCCGCAACCGAAGAGGAGGTATGCAAGCATCTCGATCGACACTTGGCGGAACTGCCAGAGCGCGACCATCGGACGCGTGAAATCATCGCTCAAATGCAAGCCGACGAGGCTGGCCATGAACAGGCCGCGCTTGATGAAGGTGGCGCCTCATACCCAGCTGCCGTTAAGCAACTCATGGCCTTTCAGTCCAAGCTCATGACAAGCTCGACCCGTTGGATCTAACCGTTACAGGACCGCTTCAATGGCTGCCAAGACCTTCTTTGCCGGCAATGGGCGGGTGATAGATCACTTGCACCCGGATATCAGCCGGTCCCACACAATAAAAACTAATTGCCCCATCTCGATGTGTTCTGGGTTCGGTTAGCATCTCCACGCCGCAGGCTTGTAAGAATTCAAACCAAGTCTGGACCGCATTCGGGTCATTAATAAAGAACCCAATGTGATCCAATGAACCTTGCCCGTCCAATGTCTCAACCTGGTGGAGCGCTAAATTATCATTACCCGAAGTCAAATAGACGTTGTCCGCATCGGGCCGCCATTCAACCATCATGCCCATCAGTTCCACGAAAAAATGTTCCGCCGCAACAAGGTCCGGTACAAACAACGCCACATGTCGAAGGCCTTGGGTTTTGCCTGGTCGCTTCATATCAACGCCGCCTCAATCTCAAAGCTGTGTGTAATTTCAACGCCCCCTGCCTCGAGCATTTTCGACGCAGAGCAATACTTTTCCGCCGAAAGCTGAACCGCCCGCGCAACATGCTGCTCGCTGAGACCCTCGCCTTGAACGACAAAATGAAGCTGGATTTTAGTAAAAACAGCAGGTGTTGCCTCCGCGCGTTCGGCAGACAACTGCAGCTTGCAGTCCGATACCTTTTGCCGAGACTTCTTGAGAATTGTGACAACATCATAGCTCGCGCAACCACCCAAACCGATGAGGACAAGCTCCATAGGACGCGGCCCTTTATTTTGGCCGCCCGCTTCTTCGGGGCCATCCAGCAGAACCTGATGACCCGTCTCAGACGTCGCAAGAAAACACACGTCTGCCTGCCACTGCACCATCGCTTTCATTTTGCCTTCTGCCTTCTTCTCATCCCAAGGTTTTAACACCCAGGCCTTATTCAATAAACAAACCAGGCGGCCCTAACTCGAAACACAAGCCGCGCGACCTGCCGGTTGCACCAAACCCATCAGCGCCGGTGGGCGTTAGGTTCTTAATCGCTTTGATGGGTTTTCCTATTCTGGATCGACCCAAATAACGCGTTCAGCCTTTCCCCGGGGTCGGAGTGCCGCATAAAAGCCTCACCCACCAAGAAGGCGCCCACACCGGACGCCCACATTGACTGTACGTCTGACTCAGTATGAATACCACTTTCAGTAATGATCAACGTCTCGGACGGAATCTGCGCCAGCAGACCCAGGGTGGTATCAAGGCTGACGGAAAAGTCATGCAAATTCCGGTTGTTAATGCCCAGCAATTTTGGCGCCAAGCGAAGCGCCCGCTGACACTCTGCCGCATCATGTACTTCAACCAGCACATCCAGACCGAGTCCGGTCGCCAAGGCGTAAAACGCCTCCAGCGCCGCATCCGACAAGGCCGAAACGATCAGCAAAATACAATCTGCACCCAATTCAAACGATTCATAAATTTGAAACGCATCAACAATGAAATCTTTTCGCAATACCGGCAGGCTCGCACTCGAGCGCGCCGACACCAGATCCGCATCACATCCAAAAAAGAACGGCGCGTCCGTTAGGCAGGACAAGCAAGCAGCGCCGTGACGCTCATAAGATTCGGCGATTGCGGCGACGTCGAAATCAGGGCGGATAATGCCCTTAGACGGCGAGCCCTTTTTGATTTCAGCTATGACCGCAGGCAAGCCGAGGGCCCGCTTGGCTTTCAAGGCATCCGAAAAGCCTCTGACGCTGGATGTCCGTTGCAATGCCTTCGGGTCTATCTGACGGTGGACTTGCTGGGTGGCGATGTGGCGTTGTTTCTCTGCAATAATTTTCTCAAGGACTGTGGGCGTTGTCATGACGAAAGCGCTCCAAGTTGCTGACTGAACTCGACCAAAAACCGGAGCTTTTCGGTCGCTGCACCGCTGGCGATGACATCTTCGGCCAAGGCAACGCCGCCCTTCAAAGTTTGACTTCCACCCCCGACATAAATTGCGGCGCCAGCATTCAGAGTAACAAACTGACTGGCAAGGTCATGCTCGCCAGACAAAGCCCCTTTCACCAAAGCAAGGCTTTCGTTGCTATCCTGAACCGTGAGCCCAGCCCAGCTTTGTGTCTTGACGCCAAAATCTTCTGGGCAAATGTCATATTCCGAAATTTCGCCCTCAATCAACTCGGCAACCCGTGTTGGCGCAGCAATACTAATTTCATCGAGCCCATCCTCAGAATGCACAACCAGCACGCGTTGGCTGCCCAATTTTTTTAAAACCTCAGCCATCGGCCGCACCCAGGCACGATCAAACACGCCCAACACCTGATTTTCAGCCCCCGCCGGATTGGTGAGCGGACCCAACAAATTGAACATGGTCCGGAACTGCAATTCTTTTCTTGGACCGATTGCATGCCGCATCGCGCCGTGATGATTCAGTGCAAACAAAAACCCCAGCCCCACCACATCAATACACTGCGCGACTTGAGCGGGCGTTAAATTCAGGTAAACGCCGGCGCTTTCCAAAACATCTGCACTACCGCTCTTGCCAGATGCCGCTCGGTTGCCGTGTTTCGCGACTTTTATACCCGCGCCCGCTGCAACGAAAGCGCTCGCAGTTGAGACATTAAACTTGTTTGAGCCGCTGCCGCCGGTACCACAGGTGTCAACAAGACCCCGGGCCGCCACCGTGACGCGCGCCGAGAGCGCTCTCATCACGCCCGCTGCCGCTGCAATCTCGGTCACGGTTTCTCCCTTAATCCGCAGCGCCGTGAGGGCCGCGCCGATTTGAGCGGGCGTTGCCTCGCCCGTCATAATGGCTTGCATCAAGACTGTCATCTGCTCGTCAGAAAGGTCCTCTTGCGCCACTAAATTTGCTAACAGCGTCGGTACACTCATATGCCAAGGCCTTGGTTTAAAAAGTTATTCAGCAAGGCGTGGCCGTGCTCGGTCAAAATCGACTCGGGATGAAATTGCACCCCTTCGACCCCGTCAGCAATTTGTCGCACGCCCATAATGGCCTCCATCGAGCCATCTTCAAACGCAGTCCAAGCGGTGACCTCCAGCGCATCCGGTAGCGACTCAGGCGCCAGCACCAAAGAGTGATAGCGCGTTGCAACGAACGGACTGGGCAACCCGCTAAAAACGCCAACCCCTGTATGAAAAATCTGGGAGGTTTTACCATGCATCACCCGGGGGGCGCGCACGACCGCGCCGCCATACACCTGACCGATACTTTGATGCCCTAAACAAACGCCTAATATCGGCATCACGCCACGAAACCGATCGATCACAGCCATCGAAATACCAGCCTCATTCGGCGTGCACGGTCCAGGGGAGATGACAATATGCGTCGGGTTTAGCGCCTCAACATCCGCTACCGAAATCTCATCATTGCGCACCACCACGACCTCGGCACCCAACTCCGCGAGATATTGCACCACGTTGTAGGTGAAGGAGTCATAGTTATCGATCATCAATAACATCTGAAACCTCGCGGCGCACGACCTGTAACCCTGCTTGTCTTAAGGCAGCCAATGGCTTTCATCGATTGTCCTCACTCGAATCGCGAAACCTCAGGCCATCTTCAGCAATCATTGCGGCCTGCATCACCGAGCGCGCTTTGTTGAGGGTCTCCATCCATTCAAGGTGGGGCTCAGAATCTGCCACGATGCCAGCACCCGCCTGAACAAACAACCGGCCGTTCTGAATGACCGCGGTTCTAATTGCAATGGCGGTATCCATTTGACCTTGCCAGGACAGATACCCTACCGCACCCCCAAAGATGCCTCGTTTCACAGGCTCGAAGGCGTCAATTAATTCCATAGCGCGGACCTTTGGCGCACCGCTCAAAGTGCCCACCGGCAAGGTCGCTTTCAGCACATCGATGGCCGTGAGGTTCGGTTTCAAACGACCGCAGACATTTGACGCTAAGTGCATGACATGCGCATATCGCTCAATAGTCATCATCTCTGATACCTCAACCGTTCCCGTTTCGCAGACACGGCCAATATCATTACGACCGAGATCGATGAGCATCAGGTGCTCGGCTTGCTCTTTAGGATCCGCCCGGAGCTCAGCCTCCATCTCAAGATCCTCCTCCGGCGATCTGCCCCGCCGCCGGGTACCCGCCAGCGGACGAACGGTCACCTCACCATCCTCCAACCGCGCTAAAATTTCAGGCGATGACGACACAATCTGTACGGTTTCTAAGTCCATAAAATACATGTAAGGAGACGGATTCAAGGCGCGAAGCGCCCGATACAGATTCAGAGGCTCGGCTTCAAAACTGCACGACAAGCGCTGGGACAAAATCACCTGCATCACGTCGCCGGCCACAATGTATTGTTTCAGGTGGGCGACATCGGTCTTAAACTGATCCTCGCCATAGCTGGATACAAAGTCTGGCTCTTCCAGCCTCGGCGAGACCTTTGGCGTCACGAACTCATCCGGAAGTGCCCCTTTTAAGCAACCTTGCATCGCATCCAACCGCAGCGCGGCTTGATTCATCTGATCCGGGCCCAGATCGCTTACGTGGGTTACAAGGTGCATTCGACCCTTAACATTGTCGAACACGATCACATCGTCGGACACCATTAAAACAATATCAGCCGAACCCAGCTCATCCTTTGGTGCTGAATCTTTAATTTTAGGCTCGACATAGCGAACCGTGTCATAACCAAAATAGCCGACGAGCCCGCCGGTATAGTTCGGCATCCCCGGGCTGCTCGGATAACTATAAGCTTGCTGAAGCTGGGCAATCTCGGCGAGCGGGTCTTGAATCACTTCATCTCTGATGAGCGCCCCATTGTCCGTTAGCGTCAATCGATCCCCACACATTCTTACGATACGTCTCGCCGGCAGGCCAATAATCGAAAACCGAGACCATTTCTCACCGCCTTGGTTCGCCGACTCTAGCAAGTAGCTGTAGGGTCCTCGCGCCACTTTGGCATAGCACGACAGAGGCGTTTCAAAATCCGCAACCAGTTCCCGACAAATCGGTAAGTGGCGATACCCCTTGGCTGAGAGGGTAGCAAGGTATGCGGGCGTGTTGTGGGCCAGGTCCGTCATCTCAATCTAAACAGCCGCAAGCGCCGCACGCATCGCTTGAATCGTTGCCGCATAATCTGGACGTCCAAAAATAGCCGAACCTGCAACGAATGTGTCGGCCCCGGACGCATGAATTTCGGCAATGTTATCCACTTTAACGCCGCCATCGACCTCAAGCCGGATGTCTCGACCACTGGTATCGATCAACGCGCGAATTGCTTGGATTTTACGGTGGGTTGTCTCAATGAAGGTCTGACCGCCAAATCCTGGGTTAATCGACATCACCAAGATCATGTCAACTTTATCCAGCACGAAATCAAGGCACGAGATTGGTGTGGCAGGATTTAGAACCAACCCAGCTTTGACGTTGGCCGATTTGATCAATTCAAGTGAGCGGTCAACATGTCGCGACGCTTCCGGATGGAAGGTAATATAGCTGGCGCCGGCTTCAATAAAATCGCCAATCATCCGGTCAACCGGCTCAACCATCAAATGCACATCAATGGGTGCGGCAACACCATACTGCCTCAGGGCCTGACAGACCATTGGGCCAATGGTTAAGTTCGGGACGTAATGGTTATCCATAACATCAAAATGGATGATGTCGGCCCCGGCTTCGAGTACCGCATCGACTTCGGCACCTAGCCGGGCAAAATCGGCCGCTAAAATAGACGGCGCGATCCAGTTATCCTTTTTCATAGACCCCTCTTGCTCGGTGTGAGCGTCGATTCAACAAGCCATCACGGCACAACGGTTGCACTGCATCCGTCCTAGGGCACGCAGTTTACAGGATCCCACTGGTCAACAACACAGACCCGCCTCAAAATCTGTTTGAGTGTCCCGCAACCGATCAGGCGTTCCGACATCTGACCAGTAGCCATCATGGACACAACCCGTCAAAAGACCTTGCTCAGCCGCCGGAAACAAGACCTCACGCATCGCAAAGCGGACTTTTTTTGATGATCGGATCAGCGCAGGCGCGATGACGCCAATCCCCGAATAGGTCAATTCTGAGCCAAGCAACACCGCCTGGTTCGACTTCAGCGCAAAATCGCCGCAGGGATGGTGCTCGGGGTTCTGTACCAAAACCAAGTGTCCAAGTTCCGGCGTAAGTTGCGTCAGCGCCCTGAAGTCGAAATCTGTCGCCACATCACTGCTGATCATCAAAAAGGGCGCATCGTTACCGAGCAGCGACAAGGCTTGCAGGGCACCGCCACCTGTATCCAACAAGGATGCTTCCTCAGAATAGGCAATTCGGACCCCATAGGACCCGCCATCGCCCAACTGCGCTTTGATCTGGCCACCCAAATAATGCAAGTTCACCACGATCTCCTCGACGCCAGCAGCCTTCAACCGCTTTAAATGCCGTTCTATGAGTCGCTCCTTGCCAATCGACAAGAGGGGTTTCGGACAATGATCGGTCAAGGCACCCATCCGCTCACCCCGGCCTGCCGCCAGCAACAGCGCTTTCATGCTGACCCGCCAATTGGATCCGACAAAACAAACTGTTGAAGCCACCCATAAAAGTCACTTAACTCCGGCTGACTTTGGCAAACGGCGGCGACGTAGTTCAGCACCATTGGAATGTCGTTTAAGTATCGTGATTTACCATCCCGCAGGTAAAGTCTTGAGAAGATTCCTGCGCACTTTAAATGCCGTTGCAATCCCATGCGCTCAAAGGCCTGATAAAACGCGGTCGGCGTCATGGCCTGAACGCGGGGATCAGCCAGCCAGGCTTGTCGATAGCTTTCAACGAGCGCTGTTTGCATCGCGGGCTCATATTCAACGTAGCAATCTTTTAGCAACGACACGAGGTCATAGCTCAACGGGCCCCGAACCGCATCCTGAAAATCCAGCAACCCAAATGTGCCCTCTGACGGCACCATAATGTTGCGGCTGTGAAAATCACGATGAACAAAGACCTGGGGCTCGGCCAGTGCAGATGCAACCAAACGATCACAAACCGTCTGCCATACGGACCAAAAATCATCGGTCAGCGTTAAGCCGAGCAAACGCGTTAAATACCAGGTCGGGAACAAGTCCATCTCGGCTCGCAACATCGACTCACTATAGTCAGGCACACTGCAATCAACCTTCGCCACGTTTTGGAGCAAACCCATTACCTTGGAAAGGATCGACAAAACAGCTTCAGGCTTTTTTTCTTGAACCAGGCCAAGTAGCTGTTGATCCCCAAAATCGGACAAGGCTAAAAATCCCGCCTCGATGTCGACCGCATAAAACACGGGCGCCGGCACCCCCGACGCTGACAGCGCATTGCCAATTGCAAGAAAGTCGTGAAGCGGTTCTTTATCGGGTGGCGCATCCATAAATACGATTGGCTGACTCAGTTTCGGGCAGCGAAAATAGCGTCGAAAGCTGGCATCCTCTGAGACCGAGACAAAGTCAGCAGCCGAAAGTTTGGTTTGGCCCAACGGGACAAATTCGTTACCGGCCCAATGACTGAGCTGTCTCAATCGGGTATCCATCAATCGGCTCCGGGTTCTCTGTTGATCTCACCCATTATGGCTTATTCTTGGACCTCGGCGAAAACCTAGATGTTTACTATGCCTCATCGGTTGCTCCGATTCGGAATAAGACCACGGCTTGTCCTGCTCGGGCTCTGCGCGGGTGCGCCCTTGCTTGCAGCTGGGTCCATCGGCCTGAATACAGAACAGTGCCGTAACCCCGATTTTACAGCCCTTGTTAACGCTGAGGGCAGCACACACATTTCGGCGCGCCGCGCCAACGTCCGACCGGATACTTTTGCTGAAATCTTTGGTGACGTCCTAATTTATAACAACGATGTGCGCCTGCAGGCTGACAGCGCGCAATTGAGCTTTGTCGACAATCAGATCACCTTGAACCATAACATCTCGATCATCGATACCAACCTCTGCATCAAAGGCACCCGGGCCTCGGGTAACTTTTTAGTCGGCCAAGGCTCGGTCGAACAAGCGCAATTTATACAGCCCCAATCGAATCTTCGAGGCAGTGCCGCCGAAATCTCACTCAACGGGCGCCAGCGTTTTGAACTGTCTGAAGGCGTGGTCACCCGGTGCCCCGGCGACGCTGATTTTTGGCAGATTTCGAGTCAAGCCCTTGTCGCAGATCAGGCCGAAAGCGCTCTGACCGTCAAGAACATGGTGCTTCGAGTCAAAGACGTTCCGATTTTGTATCTCCCTTATTTAAAAATACCCGTCACGACCGAGCGCCAGAGCGGCTTTTTGCCCATCGGGTTGTCTCAGAATAGCCGCAACGGTTTTGAGACGGATTTAAAATATTACTTCAACTTCCGCTCTGATCTGGATGCGACCCTTGGTTTGCGGCATCTGAGTCGGCGCGGCCAACTTTTCGAGGGTGAAGTCAGAAGCCTTGGCGCAAAGCACCAAGGGCAATTCAACGGCGCTTTTCTGCCAGAGGATCGCATCAATGATTTAAGTCCGATCGCACCAAGTCAAAATCAAGACCCGTCTGATCGCAATATCATGAGCCTGTTTTATGATGTCAAACTCGCCGGCTTAACAACCCAAATTAATTTCAGCAAAGCCTCTGACCTAAATTTCCTTAGGGATTTCGACAGTGACCTTGCCCCCTACAGCGGTCACCTGGGAGCGCTTCGTCCCGTCAACCCACAATACGGCAGGATTTTACCGGCTTTGAACCAGCGGATCTCGGTACAATATGAACGCGCGCATTTAAAGGCTGATTTATCCTTCCAAGGTTTTCAGATGCTCGTGCCGCAGCTGAATCAACAAGTTGAAAAGCGTCCAGAACTCGATATTCAATACAACCGATCTTGGGGACGTTTACAGAGCACGACCCGCCTAGGTCTCACCGAATCACGGCTGCAGGATGCGAATCCCGGTATGTTCCAAGGTCAACGTCAGGTACTAGACACCCAATTGACTTGGCCATACGAAAACGCCCTGGGCTACCTCGAAAGCACGGTTGGTGCAAAGCTTCGACGGTATCGAGCAAGTCACGATGCTGAAACCACCTCCGGTTTCAACAATCCTTTCCTGCACTTTTTAGCCGGGACACGACTCACGCACCGAGACGACACCAGCTCGACCGAACGTATTCTTGAGCCTAAGATTTCGGTCACGCTGGGTCGCAACGCGCGCGATCAGCCCCAATTTGGTATCGATACTGCCTGGCTCGAACCCAACTATTCATCCCTGTTCAACCCCTATGCAGCCGTCGGCGCCGATTGGGGCATAACAGACCACACCATCGCCATTGGTTTTGATCACCGCTGGCTAAAACGATCCAGCGGTCATCAACTCGGCCGCGTCAGTGTCGGTCAATCCTATCAAGCGCCAGCGGCGCTCACCGACCGCGATCGTCGTCGCGGGCGTCAAACCAACTTGCAAGCGGAGCTGACGACAACCGACGCGATCACCGGCCGAATTGATCTCTCATACCGACACCAGCTGAAGGCGATCGCCTCTGGATTCCTGAGTCTTTCTTATCGGCCAAGCGAGTCAACTTTGATCAGCGTCCAGCATCGATACCGTGCGGCCGAGTATTTGTTTGGTCAAGCCGACCTAGCCGCCGCGTCAAGCGTCTCGCAGATTGCCTTGCAAGCCCCTATCGGCCAGGGTTTTAAGATCAGAGGGTTATGGGGGCGCAACAATCGAGCCAGTAAAGATATAGAGTCCCTCCTCGGTGTGTCATACAATGGCTGTTGCTGGTCGGTTGACGCAGCTTATAGAAAGTCTTTTGACCCCAAGCTCACATGGGTGGATGGCCAATACCAACTGGATGCGCAAACGCGGACCGGCATCTTTTTCTCATTTGAGCTCAAAGGGTTGATGCGAGTTGGCAGTGACATGACCCGGATTTTTGAGCGAAGTGTTCCGGGTTTTATCAATACCACCCGATGACGCCAAGCAAACAGCCTAAAACCAATGGAATCAAGGTTACCAACATGTTTAAACACCCAATTATCGTCCTTTGCTTGAGTCTCATCGCGCTGCCCGCGTCAAGCCTGCCGATTGTGCTCGATCAGATCGCCGCGATTGTTGACGACGACATCATCACCCGCTCAGAAGTCGATGAGCGGGCCAAAGCGATCCGAGCCCAAGCTGCTAATCCGAGCAGCCTACCCAGTGATGAGATTCTCACCGAACAAATTATTGAGCGTCTGATTGTTGAGAGTCTCCAACTCCAGATGGCTCGTCGAGCCGGCGTGCGGGTTAGCGATGCTGAGCTCAATAACGCCATGGCTCGAATTGCCAGCCAAAATCAGCTGAGCCTTGAGCAATTTAGACAAGCCCTCACCGCTGATGGCATCTCGTATCGAGGAATGCGACAGCAAATCGAACGAGAAATCATGATTGGTCGGGTTCAACAAGGCGTCATGAACAGCCGCATTGAAATCAGCGAGCAAGCGATCGACGATTTTCTCAATTCAGATGCGGGCAGAGAACTCACCGCGGATGAGTATCGGGTCGGTCATATATTGTTGGCGACCCATTCCGAGATGTCACAATCTGCGATTCAAGCGATCCGAGAACAAGCAGATACCCTAGTCTCTGAGTTAAATGCCGGTGCTGACTTTCAAACGCTCGCGATGGCCAAGTCAGCCGGCAAGAATGCCCTTGAAGGCGGCGATCTAGGTTGGCGGAAACCCGGCGCACTCCCTACGCTGTTTTCAGATCTGGTGACTGAGCTTGCCATCAACGAAGTAAAAGGACCGATACAAAGTGGTTCCGGCTTTCATATTATCAAGTTACTACAAAAACGCGGCGCGGCGGCGCAAGGGATGATCGATCAAACTCGGGTTCGTCATGTATTAATCAATCCCAACGAGATCCGATCGCTCGAAGAGGCCGAGGCCTTGGCGGAGAGCCTCAGAGAGGAGGTCATCGGTGGCCGCGCCTTCGATGAAGTCGCACGACTTTACTCTGAAGATCCAGGCTCAGCTTTGAATGGCGGCGACCTTGGTTGGAGTAGCGGTGATGAATTTGTCGGGCCCTTTGAGAAGGCCATTTCTGAAACTAAAATTAACGAAGTCAGCCCCGTTTTTAGAAGCGAATTTGGTTTCCATTTTCTGGAAGTGACCGGTCGCCGAGTCGAGGATTTCAGTCAGACGTTCAAACGCAACCAAGTCGCCAATTATCTCAGGGCGCAATCCTTCGATGAGGAAGTTGACAATTGGGTGCGTGAAATCAGGGAAGATGCGTTTGTCGAAATCAGAATCTGACCACACCATTGTCATTACGCCGGGAGAGCCGGCTGGTATTGGTATGGATGTTTGCTTGGCAAGCGATGCGCTGTTGCCTGACACACTCAAACGAATTTATATCACCGACCCTGTGGCGCTCGCAGCACGTGCTGACTTACTCGGATTAACGCGATCTGTCCGGGTGTTATCCGATGCACTTGACTATGCCCCCGGTCATCTCAACATACTACCGTGTGATCTTGGTTACGCCGTCCAAGCCGGCAAGATCGACACTCGCTCTGGTCCCTATGTTGTGCAGTGCTTAGAAAAAGCAATTTCACTCTGGGAAGCCAACCCCAAAACCGCGCTGGTGACGGGCCCGATCCAAAAATCAGTGGTCAATCAAAGCGGCATTGCTTTCACGGGTCATACCGAATGGCTTGCCGAACGCACGCATACCGAGAAGGTGGTCATGATGTTGGCCGATGGCGATCTCAGAGTTGCGCTGGTGACGACCCATTTGCCGTTATCCGACGTGCCTCACGCCATCACCCCTGAGGCTATCAGTGCAACCATTGCTCAAACCTTAAGCTCGCTCAGTGAAGACTTTGGCATTGCCAAGCCACGCGTCAGCGTCTGTGGACTCAACCCCCATGCTGGCGAAAATGGGTACCTTGGTCGAGAGGAAATTGACATCATTACGCCGGTTATTGCCCGGTTTCAAAGCCTTGGCCATTTGGTTCAAGGCCCGCTGCCTGCAGACACGGCGTTCACTAAACAGGCGCTGCAGGGCGTCGATGCAGTCATCGCCATGTATCACGATCAAGGCTTGCCTGTGCTCAAACACAGCGGTTTCGGACATGCCGTTAATGTCACGCTCGGATTGCCGATTGTTCGAACCTCCGTCGACCATGGGACGGCCCTCGATCTTGCCGGTACTGGTCGCGCGGACCCGGGCAGCCTGTTAGCGGCAATTCACCTCGCAGATCGCATGGTTAGATCCTGAAATGATGATGCGCGCCAAAAAACGCTTTGGTCAAAATTTCTTACAAGATGACCTGATCATTGATCAGATTTGTGCCAGCATTCGACCCATGGCCGGACAATCGCTGATCGAGATCGGGCCGGGACAGGGGGTTTTAACCGAAAGATTGGTTCAAGAAACGCCAAACATGACCGTGATTGAGCTCGATCGAGACTTGATGCCAAATCTTCGACGCCTTCTGCCTAGCACGGTCAACATCATCGAAGCAGATGTTCTAACCGTGGACTTTTTTGCCTTCGACGCGCCGTTAATGATTGTTGGCAACCTGCCCTATAACATCTCAACGCCCCTGCTGTTTCGTCTCTTTGGACTTGGCAACCGGATCGCAACCATGACCTTTATGCTTCAAAAGGAAGTCGTCGATCGAATGGGCGCGGCCCCCAATACCAAGGCCTATGGCCGGCTTTCTGTCATGGCGCAATATCACTGCGAGATTGAAAAATTATTTGATGTGCCGCCAACCGCGTTTAAACCGGCGCCGAAAGTGACCTCGGCGGTGGTTCAATTGCGGCCACACGCGCCGCCACCCCACCCAGCCACCAACTTAAAAACCTTGTCTGACATTCTGGTTGCCGCGTTTGGCCAACGCCGAAAAACGCTGCGGAATTCTTTATCGAGCCTGCTAACAACCGATCAATTAAAAGCGCTGGCCATTGACCCCAGTGAGAGAGCCGAGTCCTTGACGGTTGCTGATTACGTTCGATGCGCCAACCTTTTGAGCCAGAACGCATCGTGAGCACCTATGCCGTAGGCGATATACAAGGCTGTTTTGACACCTTGATGGCGCTTCTAACTCAAGTGCATTTTAGGCCCGAGACCGACACCCTGTGGTGCGCAGGGGACCTGATTAACCGGGGACCTAAGAATGTCGAGACCCTGCAGTATTTGATGACCTTACCCAATCTCAAGGTAGCCTTAGGCAATCACGATTTACACTTTTTGGCGCTCGCCAAAGGTATCAGAACGCCGACCCGCGGCGACACGATTGGGGATTTGCTAAACCATCCTGATCGAGCGCAGTTTGTTGCGTGGCTACAACAGCAACCCCTGCTCATCTGCGATGAGGTTCATAAGCGCGTGATGGTCCACGCCGGGCTTCCTGATATTTGGTCTTTGAGTCAAGTCAAACGCCTCGCGCATGAGATTGAACAACAGCTCCGCGGCGCCTCAGTCGATGCTTTCTTAGATAATATGTACGGCGATATCCCAGCGCGCTGGTCGGATACCCTGACTGACCCCGACCGATTGCGCCTTGCAACCAATTTTTTTACGCGCCTGCGCTTCTACAAATCAACCGGTGAGCTGGAGCTGTCCCATAAAGCAGAAACTGCGCCAGAGGGCTTCACCCCCTGGTTTAACACGCGCCATGCGAGCCTTGCCGACTACACTGTAATCTTTGGACATTGGGCCGCACTCGGCGGCGTGCGCCAGCAAAGACTGATCGGGCTCGACACGGGGGCCGTTTGGGGTCGACACTTAACGGCGTTTAGATTTGAGGACGGCGCCTACTTTACGCAGCCTGCAACGTCAGCATGAAGGGTACGCAATGGGATCTGAGACAGCGATGAACACCTTTTTAGTCGGTGGGGCCGTCCGAGACCGGTTACTTGGCCTGCCCATTTTCGAGCGCGATTGGGTCGTCGTTGGCGAAACACCTGATTCGATGCTGGCGCGCGGCTTTCGCCAAGTGGGCAAGGATTTCCCGGTATTCCTGCATCCCGAAACCCAAGAGGAATATGCGCTGGCGCGCCGGGAATACAAGCAAGCGCCTGGTCACCAAGGGTTTCGATTTGATACCGATCCTGACATTACGCTTGAGGAAGATCTCGGTCGTCGCGACCTGACCATTAACGCCATTGCGCAAGCCCCTGATGGCACCTTGATTGATCCCTACGGCGGTCAAAAAGATCTTACCAACCAGCTGTTGCGGCACGTCTCTGATGCCTTCGCTGAAGACCCTCTGCGAATTTTGCGCCTGGCCCAATTTCAGGCACGATTAAAAGGACTTGGATTCACGGTTCATGATCAGACAACGCAGCTTTGTCGCGAGATGGTAGACCGAGGCGACCTTGGCACCCTCTCACGAGAGCGCGTCTTCAAAGAGCTTGAAAAAGCACTTGGCGCGTCGCATCCCTCTGAATTTTTTGCGGTGCTCGCATCCGTCAACGCCCTGGCACGGATTTTCCAAGGCGTTCAATTGGCAACAACCAAAAATCTCGATGGGCCGGCTCGGGATACGTCAGCGGAATTACGCTTTAGCCGACTGGTCCTTGAAAACCCTGCCTTAGACTTGCAGGATCTCAACAAACGATTGGCAATCCCGAAACACTGGCTGGAACTCGCCGATCTGACGCGGACTTGGGCTCCGACCTTCTGCCAAGTCACGACGCTGAGCGCCGATGCGATTCTCAATGCCCTTGAGCGCGGCGACGCCCGTCGAAAGCCGATGCGGTTTGCACAATCAGTCCAGGTCAGTTGTCAGTCGCTGATCATGGAGAAGGCAGATCAGGCACAGATTGTCGAGCGTTGGCAACGCCTGGTTCAAGAGACCGCCAAAGTGACCCTACCGGAGACTGCCAGTGGCCTGTCCGGCCAGGACATCAAAGCGATGATCCGAGCAGAACAGTTACGTCGCATTGAGGCAACGTGTGACTGGCGCTAAAGTTGCGCTGATCACCGGCGCCGCGAAACGACTTGGCCGCGGTATTGCTGAGCACCTACACCGATCCGGCTGGCAGCTTGCACTCGGGTTTAGCCAATCAAAAACAGCCGCCGACACCCTTGCCCGCAACCTGAACGAGACGCGTCCGAAGTCAGTCCGGCTCTTTCAAGCAGACCTTGCCCAGCATTCGGAGGTTGCACAGCTCGTTGCAGACGTTACGGCGGAATATGACCAGTTGGACCTAATCGTAAACAACGCTGCCGTTTTTCCAAGCACGCCCCTTGGCAGCACGTCGCCTGAGCAATGGGACGAAATCTTTAGCGTCAATCTCAAAGCACCGTTCATGATCTGCCAAGGCCTTGCACCCATCATGGCGCCCTATTCGAGCATAATTAACATTTGTGACGTCTTCGGCGCGCAGCCGCTTGCAGGTCATAGCGCCTATAGCGCGAGTAAAGCCGGGCTGATCATGCTGACGAAAAGCTTGGCCCTTGAGCTGGCGCCCCAGATTCGGGTCAACGCAATCGCCCCCGGCGCCCTGCTCGAACCATCAGGTTATGAGGAGGCCAATCTGCTCACTGATCTCATCAACCGCGCGCCCCTGCACCGCCTTGGGGGCACTGAATGCCTCGACACGATCGTGACCTTCCTCATCCAGAACCGCTACATGACCGGGCAAGTCATACCGGTCGATGGCGGTCTTTTGACAACCTAAGAGACTTCCCGTTCGATCGCGCGATAGCCGATATCCTCCCGATGATATCGGCCCTCAAATTGAATCGCCTGCACGGCCTGATAAGCCAATTGCTGCGCCTGCTGCACAGAGTCTCCAGTCGCTGCAACCGTTAGAACACGGCCGCCACTGGTGGTTAAAACCCCATCTTGCAGCGCGGTTCCCGCATGAAAAACAACTGCGTCTTGCACGTCGCTGAGTCCAACAATGGGGAACCCAACGTCATAATCACCCGGGTAGCCCGCACTTGCGAGCACTACCGCAAGCGCGGCTTTGGGTGAGAAGCTGAGCGTCTGAGCAGCCAAGCGATGCTCAACCGCTGCCAAACAAAGCTCAGCCAAATCACTTTCGAGACGCATCATGATGGGCTGGGTCTCTGGATCGCCGAAGCGACAATTAAATTCAATCACGCTGGGCGCCCCCGAGGCATCGATCATCAAGCCTGCATACAAAAACCCAGTGTAGTGTATGCCCTCACTCAAAAGGCCCCGCAAAGTGGGCGCGATAATTTGTTCACAAATGCGCTCGCTCACGGCATCGGTCACCACGGGCGCTGGAGAATAGGCGCCCATGCCGCCGGTATTGGGACCTTGATCGCCATTAAAAATGGCTTTGTGGTCTTGCGAGGTTGCAAACGCATGGAAATCGGCGCCATCGGCCAGCACAATAAAACTTGCTTCTTCCCCCACCAGGAACGCTTCAACCACGACCCGCGCGCCGGCGTCACCAAAGGCATTGCCCAACAACATGTCATCGATCGCAGCTGCCGCAACCTCGAAACTTTGGGCCACCACCACCCCTTTCCCTGCTGCAAGACCATCCGCCTTGATGACCACGGGCAACCCTAAGGCTTGTGCAAAGGTCTTTGCAGCGCTCGGGTCGGTAAAGCTCTGGTAAGCTGCTGTTGGAATGTTATGCCGCGTCAAAAACGCTTTTGAAAAGGTTTTGGAGCCTTCCAGCTGCGCCGCATCCGCCGAAGGCGCAAGACAAGCCAGCCCATCGCGTGCAAACACTGCCTGAATCCCAGCTACCAAAGGTCCTTCCGGCCCCACAACGGTCAGTTCAATCTGCTGCGTTTTGGCGAAAGCGCACAGGGCGTCAAAATCCATCGGATCAATCGCAACATTTTCAAGCTTTGCGGCCGTCGCGGTACCACCATTGCCGGGCGCAACGTAGACCACACTGACGGCTTCAGACTGCGCAAACTTCCAAGCCAGCGCATGCTCTCGGCCGCCTGAACCCACCACTAAAATTTTCACGTTGTTTTGACCCTCTCGATCCCCATCAGCCCTACGATCAGCGCTATTTTAGTGCTTAAAATGCCGAATACCCGTAAATAGCATGGCCATCCCCGCATCATCTGCCGCCTGAATTACTTCTTCATCCCGAACCGAGCCGCCCGGCTGAATGACCGCGGTAATCCCAGCGGCCGCGGCCGCATCAATCCCGTCTCGAAACGGGAAGAACGCATCGGACGCCATAACAGAACCCGGCACCACCAGATTTTCATCAGCCGCTTTGATACCCGCGATTTTAGCGCTGTAGACACGACTCATTTGACCTGCGCCAACCCCAATGGTTTGCTCATGCTTTGCATAGACGATGGCGTTAGATTTCACATTTTTTGCGACCTTCCAAGCAAACAACAGATCAGTCCGTTCTTGCGCCGTGGGTTGTCGTGTCGAGACGCATTGCAGATGCTCAGGCTCATACAGCAGGGCATCCCGAGTCTGAACTAAGAGCCCACCGGAGACCCGCTTTAAATCAAACCCAACTTGGCCCGCATTTTCACCGCCAACCGTTAACACCCGGACATTCTTTTTAGTCGCCAAAATCGCAGCGGCGGCAGGCGTTACCGCCTCCGCCACCAACACTTCAACAAACTGCCGATCAATAATATTTTCCGCCAAGCGCTCATCAACACAGCCATTGACCGCGATAATGCCGCCAAACGCCGAGGTCGGATCGGTCGCAAAGGCCTTGTCGTAGGCTTCAAGAAAATCCTGCCCAGAGGCCACCCCGCAAGGATTAGCGTGTTTCACGATCACACACGTCGGTGATGAAAAAGACCGAACACATTCCAAGGCAGCATCTGCATCCGCTAAATTATTGAACGACAGATCCTTTCCCTGGATTTGGACCGCACTCGACAGGCTCCCAACCTGCACAGGATCCTCTCGATAATACGCCGCCTGCTGGTGGGGGTTTTCGCCATACCGCATGTCTTGAACTTTGACCCACTGCTGAGACAAGACTGACGGAAACAGACTCGGATGATCGTGTTCGGACTCCGCCTCTCTGGCGGCGAGATAATTCGAAATCACCGCATCATACTGTGCGATGCGCGCAAAGGCCTTACGCGCAAAATCAAAGCGAACCTGCCGCGGCACAGCGCCCGCATTGTCATCTAGGGTTTGAATCAGGCCTTCATAGTCTCCCGGACCGGTCAAAACAGTTACCCGGTCGAAATTCTTAGCACCGGATCGAATCATTGCGGGCCCGCCGATATCGATATTTTCGATCGCGGTTTCCAACGTACAATCTGGCGCCTGTGTCACCGCTTCAAACGGATATAAGTTAACAACAAGCAAATCAATCTCCGCAATTGCCTGCTCCGCCATGACCGTATTATCGATTCCCGCACGACCAAGCAGCCCCCCATGCACTTTCGGATGCAGGGTCTTGACCCGACCTTGCATCATTTCCGGCGAACCCGTGTAATCTGAAATTTCAGTCACCTCATACCCGGCCGCCCGGATAAAGGCATAGGTCCCCCCGGTCGATATCAGGGCAACACCCCGAGCAGCCAGTGCCGCAAGCAGATCTTCCAGACCCGTCTTATCGGAAACACTGATGAGCGCGCGCTTTAAGGAAACTCTGTCCATATCACACCTTTTATTCGACTGTGTTTTATCTGTCTTTTACCTGAGTTTAAAACACGATGGCTTAAGCTGAGGCCCGGCGCAGCGCGATGGCACGGCGAGTGCCGCCCAAATCACAAAAGACCATATTTGCCTAACTTGGTCCGCAAGGTCCCGCGACTCAAACCTAACAACCTTGCTGCTTTGGATTGATTGTCCCCAACGTGCATCATGACTTGTCGCAGCAACGACGGTTCAACCTGAGCCAAGACTTGAGCATATAAATCATCAATGGGCTGATCCTCAAGCAATCGCAAATAATCTTTGATGGTGTCTTCGACTGCGGCTTTGATACTCACCTGGCCTAACGGCCCTTGAAGGCTGTCGGACACCCCTTGGCTCATGCCGCCGCACCGATCGCAGGGAGATCGTATAGCTGGTCCAGGAAAACAAGCTGTTGGACATCGCACTGAATCAGGTTGAAGGCTTGGCGGAACGGTTCGCTATCTGAGGTGTTGGCCTGCAAAAACCAACCCACATGCTTTCGTGCGATCCGAAGACCCTGCTCCGGACCGTAGTGATGATGCAAGGCCGCAACATGTCGCGCTATCGCTCGGCACTTGGTTTCAAAGCCTCGCGCAATCGGCGGTGACCCCGTCGCCAAAAATCGATCAATATCAGCAGGCAGCCATGGTCTACCTTGAACCGCGCGCCCCAACATCACCGCGTCCACACCCGTGTTCTGCAGCACAGAGGATGCCTGCTGGGCGTTGGTGATATCACCATTACCAATTACCGGAATGCTGACTTTTGCTTTCACCCGTGCAATGGCCTCGTAGTCGACTGCACCCTGAAATCGACATGCCCGTGTTCTACCATGGACCGTTAAAGCTTGAATACCAGCTGATTCCGCAATTTGCGCGATGGTTTCCGCATTTTGTTCCTGCGGCGACCAACCCAGCCGAATTTTCAAGGTCACCGGAATCGAAACCGCTGCGCACACCGCCTTTAAAATCGCCGCAACCAATGCTTCATCCCGAAGCAGCGCGGACCCGGCCGCTTTGTTGCACACCTTCTTAGCCGGACAACCCATATTGATATCCAAAATATCCGCGCCCGCGATTTCATTTGCACTTGCCGCCGCAGCCATCACTTCGGGGTCGGATCCGGCAATTTGGACCCATCTGGGGCCCGTCTCATCCAGACTGACGCGACGGGTTTGGGATTTCCGACTTTTCCAAAGCCCTTGATCACTGGTTAGCATCTCGCTGACCAGCCAAAATGCGCCAAATTCACGACACAGGTCACGAAAAGGCCGATCTGTCACGCCTGCCATTGGCGCAACAATCACCCGACTGGTATGTTGAATGCCACCAATTTCAAGCATGCTGGGCTTCTCCGGCAAAAGGGCCTCATCATAACAACAGATTAAAGCGGGTTCACCAACTCAAGACGATAAGACGTTGCATTGGTGTAGGGTTTTTGGGCCAGCACGTCAAAAACCAGCGCTTGCGGGGCATCCGGTTCAAGGTGAATCAAGGCCGCTTCTTGCAATTGATAATCAACACCCGGGGTCAGTAATTTTTGCCCCAAGTCTCGGCCCGAGTTGTCTTGCAGAACAAACTTAAGCACGGGGAGGCCCTGCGCGCGACTGGCGGTATTGATCAACCTCGCCGATACCTGCGCGCGTCCATTTGACCAGGCGGTCATACTGACCTCATCAAGTGTCAAGCGGGTGACATCTTGAAAGGGTGGCAAATGACAGCCAAAGATTTCACAGCCCCCCGCCATGAGGCCATACAGGCCAGAATGGCTGAGCGCGCGATCCGTCCCAATCCAGATCAGTTGCAAAACCAGAAAGCCACCTAGCACAGCCGGCAAAGCCCACGCTTTTAACCGACCGCCAATCAGCGATAATCGCTCAAAAGGCACCGATTCAGGCTTTTCGGCCTCGCCGTTATCCGACCCGGTTTGCTCGGACACTCGAGCCTTGCTCGCCCCCGCCGACGCGGAAGCCGCATCACCGGCCGCGCTCACAGCGGGGCGCTCGGTCGCGGCTTGGCTTAATGTCACCTCATCGCTTGCAATCGCATCAAGGTCTATATTCGGACCTTTCGGGTCTTTATCGCTGATCTGTGGCGAGGTTTCTTCGGTCGCACTCGCTTCAGCAAAAGTGTCTGGCTCGAGGCTCTGGGGCCTGAACGCCTTGACTTCCTCAGGGGTCTTGATCGGATCCTCTGCATGAAACACGGCTTGGCACTGGCCACATTGAACCTGGCCACTTGCAACGCCAAGCTCCTGCAGTGAGACTTTAAACGCCGTTCCACAATTTGGACATTGGGCAACTAACATAACTTCGCCACCAGACAAACCCAGCCATCGCGCTCAAATTGGTCCACAAACCGTACCCGCCCCTCGTAGGCCTGTTCAACCAGGACCTGTTGGCTGCTCATAATCCCCGACAAAACCAGGATGCCATCACAGGCCAAGCAATCGATTAAATTTTGCGCCAACGTCACTAACGGCGCCGCCAAAATATTGGCTAAAACCACGTCATACTTCGCGGGTTCAAAGGCTTCCGGCAGCGTGGCGACAATGTGCTCATCACCTTGTTCAGCGCGGCATTTTCAAGCGTTGCGGTAATCGCTTGAGGATCGGTGTCCACCGCTCGGCACGAATCCGCGCCGAGCAACACGGCTGCAATACCCAAAACACCCGATCCTGCGCCATAATCCAAAACCGATTGTTGCTGCCAGGTTTGTCGATCCAGCCACTCCAGAATTAACGCTGTGGTGGCATGGGTGCCCGTGCCAAAGGCGAGGCCCGGATCCAGCCGCAGCGCGACCTCGGCGGAGCTTGGCACCTCGTATTCTGTCGGAACAATCCACAATCTCGGCCCAAACGGCATCGGTTCGAACTGGGTTAACCATTCCCGCTCCCAAACCCGTTCTGCCATGGTCTCAACCTGGCTGACATTAAGGCCTTCTGCCTCAAATCCGGCGACGATGGCGGTGATGTCTTGGTCTTGTTCATACAGGCCGCAAATATCAACCGCTGCCCAAAGCGGCGTTTCCCCCGGGCCAGGTTCATAAATCGGCGCATCCAGTGGATCCGTTAGGGTTACAGACAAGGCACCAGATTCCCAGAGATGTTCTTCGATCTGGTCCACAGCAGACTCTGCGGCCGAAATGGTTACTTTATGCCAGTACACAAACGCTCCTCGAGGCAGGCTGGAAGGCCCAGCCCAGTCTTTACTGCTTTATCGTTTAGGTGAACCCAACCTGGGCAAACATCACGCCCAGCCACCCCGTCAACAGCCGCCTGCCGGCGCTTTCAACCGTTATGTGCGCCGGACTGAGGCTCAAATCAATAACGGGCTCAAGCGCGGACCCAATCCTTGCGAACAACCCGTTTCCTGCGACTGAGTCCTCGTCTGGTGCGCAGCCACGCGACCCAGCTGTCGATCAGCAAATTAAGGCGCTGACTGGACGGGCCGATCAAGCGCCCTGCGCAAGCACATAAGACAAGGCAAAACCGTACCCTTTCGACCCCAAACCCGTGATCACGCCCCGCGCGATGTCCGATAAATAAGAGTGGTGCCGAAACGGTTCGCGGCTAAAAACATTCGACAAGTGGACTTCAACGAAAGGAAGGTTCACGGCGAGAAACGCATCACGCAGCGCAATACTCGTGTGCGTCAAGGCCCCGGGATTGATAATGATCCAATCAACGCCATCTTTTGCTGCGTGCAACCGATCAATCAGCGCATGCTCTGCGTTGGATTGAAAAAAGCTCAGCTCAACCTGATTGGCATCGCACTGACCCAGGAGGGTATTTTCAATGTCCTGCAAGCTCTCAGAGCCATACACCTCGGGTTCGCGGGTCCCCAACAAATTCAAGTTCGGACCATTCATCACCAAAATCTGTTGCTTCATCTGTTGCTCGCTTCAGGCGCTTACCGCAATCTTAAATTGAACTGACGATAATTAACATGGGCGACCTGCCGGGTCATGTCGTCCCATCGAGTTTGCTCAAAGATTGTTTGCGCCGCCAAACTGCTCGCTCACCCTAGCGCCTTGTTTCGCCGCAAAAGCGACCGCGGCAGGCAGGCCATGGGGCAATAAAACACGCCGGGGCGCTTAAGTTTAATCCAGCTCAACCCATCGTTTTTGCGGCGGGTAGCAATAGCCAGCTTCGGCACAACCTTGATATTCAACGAGAAACGGTTTGGACTCTGCCTCGGCTTTGGTCCGGTCGGACCCGATCGGAATATCAAGCGCTAAGTCTTCTCGGTAGATTAACACTTCTCCAAAATACTCGTCGTGATAGGGCTCGGCCTGGGGCAACTGGACGGCAAGCAGCTCGCCGCTGGGCCCTGCAATTTTCAAACGACTGCGATATAAATAGTGACCCGGCTCAACACGCCAGAACAACTGCAACCGTTCCCCTTGAACAAACCCAAGAAATTCAAATGCCGTATCAACCGGTAGAATGCTATTGGCCAAGTCATTTTGCATCCCGCTGGATTGAAAAAAATCAAAGGCGCTCTCCGCCGCTGCGATCGGCGTTTGGCTTAAACACAAGACCAGGAGCCCAATTTTGAATGGAGAATATCGGTGCATGGCCATCTCTTTCTTTTTTCTCAATCCCATCGTAGACTACAAACATGATTCTACCGTCTTGCAGCGCTCACATCCCGGACAGGACCCGTCCTGTTTTGCGCTTTTTAAAAACCACCTGTTGCAGCAGCTTGATGCTTATTTTAACCGGGTGCAATAGCCTGACGCCCTCTTTGACTGCATCGCCTGAACGCGATTCAAACATCGCTCAATTTGAAACCGAACCAGGGCAGCAACCCAAGCACCGACCACCTAGACCCCCATCAAGGCCTACTCGATCTCGCCGATCACGCCTTAAAGCGGCAACACTTAACCCAGCCAGAGGCCACGAGCGCACTCACTTACTTTAATTTGATCCTGAACACCGATCCCGACCACCAAGCCGCAAGGGCCGGCCTCAAGTCCATCATCGATCAATACTTAGAATGGGCGCTGCGCGCGATCGAAGCTGCGCATTACGCCAAGGCCAACCAGTATTTAGAGCGCGCGGCACGAGTGAACCCTAAGTCCTCAGAAATTGCTGCAGTGGCTGATCGACTGCGCCGGAAACGAGAAGAGGGTCTCCACACCGAAATTTTACCCGATTGGCTGCTTACAGATCGGAACGCAGCAGTACAATCGCCTGAAAAAACAGCGCAGACAAGCGCCTACCTTCGTGCCTTAGCGCGCCGAATAGAAACGCTCGGCGCCAAAGTGACCATTTATAGCCACAATGATGCGGAAGGCAGGTGGCTCTATCAGCAGCTTAATGCCAACACCACCGATCGATTGCGGGGCACCCTGAAAATCGATGCACCCAGCCGAATCGAAATGCATTTCCAGACCAAGCCCAGTACAATACCGGTCAGAAAGCCCCCATCCGGTTTGGTTGCACCCTCATGAAGAACCCGTTTAAAAAGACGATTGATGAAAGCCTTGAGCAGCTGGAAACCGGCGCGGCCAATGCCTGGCTCCTGAGCGGGCTAAAAGGTCTTCTGGCAAGCACCGCAGTGATCGCCTTGACGTCTCTTGGACTCGGCTTTTACTGGAGCCAAGAGCCGGAAATGCGCGTCACGACACCCGTGAGCCCGAATCAATCCGAGCCCACTGGCACGGCAACCGTTCAGGCCCTGCAACAGCTCGGCGAGATTTTGCTAGACAAACCTGGTGGTTATCTATCAAACGATTTGTTCCCCCCCGGCGTCCTCTTAGACAACGTACCCAACTGGGAGTTTGGGGTTTTGGTACAGGTCAGGGATCTTGCCCGTGCACTTCGCAACACCTTGAGCCGGAGTCAGTCCCAGTCCCGGGAGGACCCAGACCTGGTCATTGCTGAAAATCAGTTTTATTTCGACAACGACTCATGGTTCTTACCCGCAACAGAGGATGAATATCAAAAAGGTCTCGTGGCATTAGCGCGTTATCTGCTCAGACTCAAAGATCCAGGCGAGCAACAAGCCCAATTTTATGCCCGAGCCGACAACCTGAGCCTCTGGCTGGGTGAGGTCGAGACCCGGCTGGGCAGCCTTTCCCAACGCTTAAGTGCAAGCGTCGGCAAGCGTCAACTCGATACGGCCTTGGCCGGCGACAGCGCCGCACAGCAATCCACGACCACGGCCAGCGAGCAAGAACTCAAAACACCTTGGCTCGAACTTGACGACATCTTTTACGAGGCACGCGGATCAACCTGGGCAATCCTGGTCATTCTTCGCGCCATCGAGCAAGACTTTGGCCTCGTACTCGAAAAGAAAAATGCGCGGGTGAGCCTCCGACAAATTATCCGAGAGCTCGAACCGACCCAAGATCCCTTGTGGAGTCCAATGATTCTCAATGGCAGCGGCCTTGGCGTTCTGGCGAATCACTCTTTGGTGATGGCCTCTCATATCTCCCGCGCGAACGCGGCCATGAACGACTTGCGACAGTTGTTAGAACAAGGCTAAGGCGCCGAATAGCCGCTGACAAAACCCGAGTTGCTCCTTAAGGCGCCGACGGAACCGATACGCCAAGCCGCGCTACCCAATATTCCTTACGTTAAAGCATGCGTCAGCGGTTCCCTCGCGGGCCACAATTTTGTACCATAAGCGCGCCTGACTTTAGGGGACAGGCTACCCATCACAACCTGTTGAGATCGCTTATGACTTTTGACCATCAATTGCCGCCACTCTTTGGCGCTTTAGGCCTCGTTGTTGCCTTCATCATCTACGTTATTATGACCAGACAAGATGAAGGTGGAGAAAAAATTAAAAAGATTGCCGACGCCATTCACAAGGGTGCAATGGTTTTTATGCATACGGAGTATCGGCTCTTATTTTTATTCGCGGCACCCGTTGGCTTAGCCCTTTGGTACTTCCTAGGCGGCAACACGGCACTGTCGTTCGCCGCGGGCGCTGCCTCCTCGGCCCTCGCCGGCTACCTCGGCATGTTTTCTGCTACCAAAGCGAACGTTCGAACCACCGCGGCCGCTCAGTCCCAAGGCCAAGCCGGCGCGCTGACGGTTGCCTTCTATGGTGGCTCAATCATGGGTTTGTGTGTCGCCTCTCTCGGATTGTTGGGCCTTGGTTCGCTGTACTGGCTCTTTGGCGGCGATCCAGCAACAGCCCACGCGATTCACGGTTTCGGCATGGGCGGCTCCGTTGTTGCCCTTTTTAGCCGAGTCGGTGGCGGTATCTTTACCAAGAGCGCCGACGTCGGCGCGGATTTAGTCGGCAAGCTCGAAGCCGGCATCCCAGAAGACGACCCCAGAAACCCTGGCGTCATCGCAGATAATGTGGGCGACAACGTCGGCGACGTCGCTGGCATGGGCTCGGATATTTTTGAGTCCTATTGCGGTTCCATGATTGCAACCATCGCCATCGCATCAACTTTGATTATGAGCAGCCCAGAAGCGCGACTCTTAACCCAAGGTTTGTCAGAGGTTGATGCGCGTGCAGCCCTAATGTCTTTCCCCTTGGCGCTGAGTTCATTTGGATTGATTTGCTCTATTATCGGCATTTTGATCGTTCGAGCACGCTCAAACTCCGCCCCTGAAAAGGCGCTCCGGATGGGTCACCAAGCGTCCGCCGTCATTCTGATTGCGGGCACCTATTTCCTAGCTGAGGCCCTTGGGATCAGCACCAATGTTTGGTATGCCATGATTGCCGGCACCGTCGGCGGTATGGTCATTGGACTTGTCACGGAATACTACACCGCACAAGGTCCTGTTATTCGGATCGCGGAATCCGGCAAGACCGGTACCGCAACCGTCATGATTACGGGATTAGCCGTCGGTATGGAGTCCGTTGTGGTGCCCATTCTGTCCATTGCGGCCATCATTTATGTCTCTACCGAAGTCGCTGGACTCTACGGCGTGGGTATTGCAGCGGTTGGCATGCTCGCAACCGTCGGCATGACGATGGCGCTTGACGCTTATGGCCCCGTTGCAGACAACGCCGGCGGCATTGCTGAGATGGGCGGCCTGGGTGATGACGTCCGAGAAATCACCGACGGCTTAGACGAAGTAGGCAATACCACAGCGGCCATTGGCAAAGGCTTTGCGATCGGCGCAGCAGCGCTAGCAGCCCTTGCGATCATTGCGGCTTTTGTTGAGACCATGAAAGTCCATCAACCAGAGTTTGCCCTGCTCTTATCCAATCCAAAAGTATTGGTCGGTATCTTCATCGGTGGCACGCTGCCCTTTTTGATCGCCTCTATCACGATGACGGCGGTCGGGGATGCGGCTATGGAAATGATCGAAGAAATTCGTCGTCAGTTCCGGGAAATCAAAGGTCTGATGGAAGGCGAAGCCGAAGCCGATCACGAAAAGTGCATTCAAATAGCAACCAAAGCAGCGCTTAAGAAAATGATCCTACCCGGCATCATTGCCGTGGCTGCGCCACCGGTTGTTGGTTTCGGGCTGGGCGCCGAGCCGCTTGGTGGCATGCTCGCGGGTGCATTACTCGGGTGCGTTTTGATGGCACTCATGATGGCCAATGCTGGTGGCGCTTGGGACAACGCTAAAAAATACATTGAGAAGGGCAACCTCGGCGGCAAAGGCTCCGAAGTCCATGCAGCAGCGGTTGTTGGCGACACAGTTGGCGATCCCTTCAAGGATACCTCTGGGCCTGCCATGAATATCTTGATCAACGTTATGGCCATTGTTAGCTTGGTGATTGCCCCCTTGTTGTAAGGGAGAACCAAGGTTAAAGAGCGGGCTTTGGCCCGCTTTTTTTTTGCCTAAATTTTAGGCGTCTTAAAAAGAAACCTGTAAGGATCTGCACCATGGAGAACCGCTACACGCCATTAGATTTCGAACATCTCACACCGGAACAACAACAGCTTCACCGTCAAATTGCCACCTCTCGAAAACTTGACCCAGCGCAACGTCTGGGTGGACCCTTTGACCCTTGGATTGAGTCGCCGGTGTTGGGTGAGATCCTATCGAACCTCGGCTTTTTCCATCGGTTTCAGAGCAGCCTAGGCCGGCGTCAAATCGAACTGGCTATCTTGGTGACAGCAGCGCATTGGCAAGCAGAGTTTGAATGGTGGGCCCATGAGCCCATGGCCCGGGACGCGGGCCTAACTGATTCAGTAATCACCGCAATCAAACACCGCCAGCCGTTGCGCCAGAGTGACCCGCTCGATCAAATCACTTGGGAGGTGGCCAGCGCCCTTCAGTCGCAGCAACGACTGAGCACCGAGCTCTACCAACGTGCCGTGGCCGGTTTTGGTCGGCGCGGCGTCATCGAACTGATCAGCTTGTGCGGCTACTATACAACCGTTGCCATGACCCTTAACGCATTGGAAATACCATTGCCCAAGGGCGAAACCAAGCCCTTCCGCCCCGAACCTAGGTCATCGTAAAGTTGGGTAATTTTTTCGGTACCAATTGATTCTTGAGACGGACGTACTGGGGGAGGCCATCTTTATAAGGCGGGTAGTCTTCGCCTTGGATCAACGGCCTCAAATAATTGAGCCCGGCGGCGGTAATCCCAAAGCCATCGCGCGTGATAAACGACTTCGGCAGCTTGCGTTCAACGTTTGCAACCCGCGTCAGCGCAACCTTTCCAACGCGCCAGCGGTAGGAGGTGCTCGCCTCGCGCTCGATGGTTACCATCACGCCGCTCTCACCGGCAACCGCAAGATTTACCGCTGCTTCTCCGACAGCGTAGGCTTGGGCCACATCAACGGCTGATGCAATATGACGGGCGGCGCGCTGCAGATAATCTGAAACCGCCCAATGGCACTTATATCCCAGTTTCGCCTTGATCATATCCACCAAAGTGGGCGCAACGCCCCCCAGCTGAGCGTGCCCAAAGGCATCCACCCCGCCGGACGCTGCCAAAAATCGTCCGCCTTCGAATTGCGCCCCTTCGGAGGCGACAATCACGCAATACCCCTTCTTAGTAACCGTTTGCGCCACTTTTTGGAGAAAGCCCGCAGGGTCAAATGCAACCTCCGGCAGAATAATCAGGTGCGGCGGATCGCCTTTCGCTTTTGCCGCCAGCGCGGCCGCCGCCGCGATCCAGCCCGCGTGTCGGCCCATCACCTCTAAAACAAACACTTTGGTTGAAGACGCCGCCATTGACGCCACATCCAAACCCGCTTCTTCGGTTGCCACCGCCACATACTTGGCTACCGAGCCAAACCCTGGACAGGTGTCGGTGAAAGGTAAGTCGTTATCGACGGTTTTTGGGATGCCAATGCATTGCACTGGATAACCAACCTCACGGCTAAAGCGCGCCACTTTGTTTGCCGTATCTTGCGAATCACCGCCGCCATTGTAGAAAAAATATCCGATATCGTGCGCTTTAAACACCGCTAGAAGACGCTCATATTCCAATCGATTGGCATCAACCGATTTCAGCTTGTACCGGCAAGAACCAAAGGCGCCGCTTGGGGTGTGACGCAGCATCGCGATGTCGCGCTTGGATTCTAAGGCGGTATCAATCAACTCTTCATTCAACGCACCCAGGATACCGTTTCGACCCACCAGCACGCGACCCACCGCCCGGGATCGCCGCGCCGCTTCAATGACCCCGCAGGCGGACGCATTGATGACGGCGGTAACCCCACCTGATTGCGCGTAAAAGATGTTCGCTTTGGCCACATCACGCTCCTTGACCGACTTTATTTTGATTATACCGAAAAGGCCGTCCATTAAATTTTAGTTTTTTATCGCCAAAACCTTGAATTTGACGGCCAGCGTCTTATCTAAGCGTTAATCACCTTTTCAGACAATAACCAGGAGCAATCCATGACCTATCAACTGAGAGCGCTGAACACGCGCCAGACCAACCCTAACCTTGTCGAATGGCTCAACATCGCAGGCCATCAAGCCCGCACCAACCGATCGCCAGAACTTGATGGCAACCTGTCCAGCAATCAACGCGCGCCAAGCTATGATCTACGGCAAACACCCAGCCAAATTGAAATCAAATTGGCCATGCCAGGCGTTTCGCCCGAGAACCTGGAGGTCACCATCGAACGGCGACGCCTCACGATTTCGGGTCGAGCCGAAACGGATGCGTCCAATGACAGCAGCCAACTGCTTCATCAAGGCCTCGGCGAAGGGCACTTTGAAAAGATCTTCGAGCTCACCGAGGATGCCGACCCTGATGCGATCCGGGCCTCGATTAAATTTGGCCTGGTCACGATTGAGATCCCAAGGCTGACCGACCATCTACCCCGCCGCATTGCGGTTGAACATTAATGCAGCGCGATGCAGACCAACGCAGCTTAAAAATCAAGTTCCCCGCGGGGCACGTTTATTCGGTGCCTTCGCGGCTTGAAAACCCGCTGTTTTAAAGTGCTTTGCACGCCGCATCTTGCACCAGGCGGACCGCTGGGACTCGAATGCCCCCAGCGCCTTCGCCCAAACTAATTGAACTTCTTAACGATCGGTATCCGTCGCCCCATACCAAAGGCAACCTTGGATACCTTCGGGCCTGGGCAGGTTTGACGGCGCTTATACTCCATGCTGGCGATCAGTTTTATCAACGACTGATACCGCGTCGATGCGCCCGGCTCGCCGAGCCAGCCACGCAATCGGTCCGGATCCATAGAGATCTGACGATCCTCCTCCGCAGCACGCGCAACCCAGGTTTTAAAAGCGTCGAACTCATTAACATAGTCCTCGATATACGCCTGAACCAACGGATCCAACATCGCATAGGGCAGCAAGCTCGCCTCATCAGTTTGATCTGGCGCAAGTTCTGCACTGGGCGGCTTCACAATAATCTCAGCCGGAATCCGTCCGCCTTCGGTCGCCAACGCAAAGACCTGCCACTTATAGAGATCCTTAAGGGGCGCGAAACTGAAATTCATATCGAAGTGGGTGTAATAGCCGCAGGCTGATTCTGTTTTGTTGCCCGTTGACAGCGGCATTGCACCAAACGCGTTGGAAAAGTGCATGACATACAGATCACGCAGTCTGGCCTGGATATTCTGATCCGCAACGGTGCTGTAGCGATGTCCGGCGAACACTTGGGTCACCAAGTTTTCTGGGTCCGTTTGCGAACTAAATTGCTGATTGAGACTGGACACCAACTCAAGGTGCGCAATCGGCACCTCGTAATCCCAGCAACCCAATGTGGCATGCAAGGCGATCGCATCCCGACCTGCCCCAGAGGAGCTCCAAACCGACGGCATCCGCACGGCATGAACTTGTTTGGGCCCTACCGCGTCGCAAGCAATTTGTGCAACCAAAGCGCTATCAATGCCACCACTGCTGGCCAGCACCAAGTGTTCAAAACCGGACTTTTGCACATAGTCTCGAACACTTAAAACCAGTAAATCGTACAGATCAACTTGAACCGGTTGCCGCTTGGCGGCCGACTGAGCCGGCGATACCTTAGTTGCCGTCGACGACGCCGCGCAATCTACGATAGCAAACTCATCGCTATGAACTTCCTGAGACTGATAGAGAACCGATTGACCCTGAACGACGAAGCTCTGGCCGTCAAAAACCAACTCATCTTGTCCGCCCCATTGGTTCACGTATACAAGCGTCATATCGCCTAGGTTTTCAGCAATGGCGACGTGCCTTTGGGCCAGCTTATCATGGACGAAAGGCGAACTATTCAGGGACAACAAAACCTCAACGCCCGCTGCTCGATATTGTGCTAACGGATTATTCCGCAACGGATAGCCTGATTCCCCCTTGTCATTCCAGAGATCTTCGCAGATCGCAATGCCAACGGTCCGGCCTTTTAACGACAATATTGTTAAAGCAGTTCCCGCTTCGAAGTAGCGTTGTTCGTCAAAAACATCGTAAAACGGTAACAAAATCTTACGGTGGGTGACGGTTTGGCGCCCAGCCTGAATCACTGCCGCCGCATTATAAAAGGGCTTGCCTGGGCCCTCATTGCGTTCGATATAACCCACGACGATACACAAATCTTGAAACGCTGGCTGACCAGACAGTCGCATCACATCCGCCAAGACCCGTCGATTCTCTTGAACGTACTGCTCGTGATACATCAAATCCTGACTGAGATACCCTGGAATTGCGAGTTCAGGAAACACGACAACATCACAGCCCCCGGATTGAGCCGCTCGAATCCCGGCCTCGATCCGGTCAAAATTGCCGGCAAAATCACCCGGCGTCGTGTTGATTTGAGCAAGGCAAACGCGCATCCGATTTTTGACTCCTTGATTTGAGCGCCCTGCTTTAAAAAGCGGCTCGGGGCCGGCGCACAAGAAAGTTCAGGTAGGTCAATCCTAACACCACAAAACAAGCAAAAACCTGATGCGTTAGAGCCCAAGATAACGGCACCACCGTAATCAAAGTAATGATGCCAAGGAGAAATTGAACGAAAACGAGTCCCACGCACAAGCCTGCGGCGAGGCGCACCCGCGCCCCCGCGTCTTGGCTCAGGGCCGCTCCCAGCGTCACGGCAGCCGCCACCAACACGGCAAAGCCCAACCAGCGGTGTATGAACTGAATCATGGCGCCGTTTTCGAACCCATTCAGCCAAAAAGGTACGAGCGTCAGCGCCGCATCAGCTATCCACACATCCCCCATTTTGGGGTAGGTGTTAAACCCCAAGCCAGCTTTGAGACCGGCGGTGAATCCCCCATAAATGAGTTGGGCCACCAAAAGTAAGGTAAAAATCTGCACGATGCGCCGCAATCCAGTCGGCACCGCGGCCCTCTCCTGGGTCGACATTGACAAGACCAAATCAAAAACATAAGCCAAGATGAACAGCGCCAAACACAGGTGCGCTGCCAGCCGAAAATGGCTAACGCTTGGCCGATCCACCAGGCCACTCTTTACCATGAACCAGCCGAGCAGCCCTTGCGAGCCGCCGAGTGCCAGCGCAATTAAAAATCGCGACCTTTGCCGCCGCTGAATCCGCCCAACAAACCAAAAATACAAGAACGGCACCACAAAAATAAGGCCAATGGCACGCCCTAAAACGCGATGACCATATTCCCAATAAAAAATGGCCTTGAACGCATCAAGACTCATGCCTTTGTTTAATTTTTGGTATTCCGGGTACTGCTTATACTGCGCAAATTCCGCCTCCCAAGCCTGCGCATTCAGTGGCGGCAGGATCCCAGTAATCGGCTTCCAATCGACCATCGACAAACCGCTGTGCGTCAGGCGGGTCGCGCCGCCGACACCGACCATTAAAATGATACTGACACAAACCAGCAACAACCAGATTTGTACACTATTAAGTCCTTTGAGCACCGACATCTCGTTCTCCTAGCGCTTCACTACCTTGCTGACCCGCGATCCCCGACGGTTTTGGGGCACATCTCGCTAATACTGTCATCACCGCGAGAATTAATCCCTCTTACGTAAAACGTCCACGAAACGTGTCTTTTGAACGCAATAAAGCGCCCCAACGAATGTAAGATTATAGCACTGGTCTATAATGCCCAGAATGACTGGACAATTTACCGCGACGGGGGAGAATTGAGCCTTCGACATCACGGCCTCCAATACAGGAACCCAACCATGACGGACCTAACTACTTTTCGAACCGAAACCAGAGCATGGCTGGAAGAAAATTGTCCCCAGGAAATGCGGAATTTGTCCTTCCACTGGGAAGACGCGCACCTAATCTACAGCACCGAGGCAGCTGAAGTCTGGCGCAAGCGGATGGCGGACAAGGGCTGGATTGCCCCGATGTGGCCGAGCGCCTATGGTGGCGGCGGACTCAGCAGAGAAGAAGCCATCGTCTTGTCTCAAGAAATGGGGCGCATCAAAGCAACCGCTGCATCCAGCGGCATGGGCCTCACCATGATCGGCCCGACCCTGTTAGAGTTTGGCACCGAAGATCAAAAGCTTAGACATCTTCCGAGCATCACCGATGGCAGCATTCGATGGTGTCAGGGTTACAGCGAGCCCGGCGCCGGCTCAGACTTGGCGGCGCTGCAGACGCGAGCTGAGATCGAAGGCGATCACTTTATAATCAATGGCCAAAAAGTTTGGACCTCAGGCGCGCAGCATGCAGACTGGATGTTTGCGCTGGTTCGCACAGATCCGAGCGCGGCTAAACACGAGGGCATCAGCTTCGTCCTGCTCGATATGCACCAGGCCGGGGTGACGGTGAAGCCAATTGGATTAATCTCCGGCTCATCACCGTTTTGTGAAACCTTTTTGGATAATGCTACGGCACATCGTGCGGATCTCGTCGGCGAACTCAACAAGGGCTGGACCATTGGTAAACGGCTGCTGCAGTTTGAGCGCTCCGGAATCGGTGGCTTATCAGGGGCAGCGAACAAGAAAAAAGCGGTTAAAACCAATCCGCTTGTCGACATTGCGAAACGTTATGTTGGGGATCATGACGGCAAAATTAGCGATTCTGAATACCGGGAAAAAGTGCTCAAACACAGCATGACCGAACGGGCCTTCCAACTGACCACTTCACGGGTCGTTCAAGAGAATCAGAGTGGTCAAACCCCGGGCGCCACCACCTCGATTTTTAAACTGGTTGGATCAACCCTCGCACGCGATGGCGCCGCCTTAAAATCTGAACTGATGGGGGCGCAAGGACTGGGCTGGGAAGGCGAAGGCTTTGAAGCCAAGGAAATCGAGACGACGCGGGGCTGGCTTAACTCACGCGCCGTCACCATTTACGGCGGGACCAATGAGGTTCAAATGAACATCATCGGTAAACGCGTGCTTGGATTACCCGACTAAGCGGCCTGATCCGTCTGGCTAGCCGCGCAGATTATGTCCGAGCAGGCACTCGGGTTGCGCCGCTTTATCGCCCGCCCGGGCCCGAAATACCCCGAGACGCGACCGCGATGAATGACCGGAACACCAAGCCTTGAACGACGTAACCACCCTGCCGCAGACCGAGCCTGACAAACGTCTATTTGCCGCCCTTGGCGTGCGCGACTACCTCTATCTTTGGCTCGGAATGCTGGGCTCAGCCTTTGCGATGAATATGCAGCAGGTGGCCCAAGGCTGGCTGGTCTACGAGATGACCGCCTCTGCCATCCAATTAACCTGGGTCACGCTGGCCTTTATGTTGCCACAGGTCATCTTCGCGCTCGTTGGTGGCGTGCTGGCAGACCGCGTTCGAAAAAAACCGCTGATTGGTTGGTCCCCGATGATCAACGGAGTTGCGACGCTGTACTTAACCATCATTATTTTCTCCGGTGAGGTCACTTTTTGGCATTTTGTCGCAATCGGTTTTCTCAACGGCACAATCATGGCGCTCTCTATCCCAGCCCGCACGGCTTTAATTCCTGAAATTGTCGGCGAGCAGCGCATCTTCAACGCCATGGCGTTTAATACCGCGGCCTGGAATCTTTCGAGAATTTTGGGGCCGGCGCTGGCTGGATTTATGATTGCTCAACTGGCCGATGGCGATACCACCTCGACCTACGGCGTTGGCTGGGTCTATGTCGTAATTTCGATTTTGTATTTTTTTTCTGGCGCTTCGGTTTTACTGATAAAGCATGCCGGCAACCCAACCGATGCTGTGCGTAAAAGCCCCTTTCAAGACACCCTTGAGGGACTCCGCTATGTCGTAGGTTCACCGATTGTCGGCGGCTTAATCCTACTGTCGATTCTACCTTTCCTATTTGGCCTCAGTATCAACACCCTGCTACCTGCTTTCAATACGGACGTTTTATTGGCAGGCCCAGACTCGCTAGGTTTGCTCATGACCGGCATGGGTATTGGCGCAATTATGGGCTCCTTGCTACTGGCCAAGCTCAGCGGGCTTCGCCACAAGGGCTATTGGCTCATCCTCACGAACGTACTTTGGGGCGTCTCGGTCGCCTGCTTTGGGGCCTCAAGCACCTTCACCACCGCATTCCTGATCATTTGCTGTATGGGATTCGTTTCTGCGATCAATATGTCGATGAACCGCAGCCTGGTTCAGCTTCAAGTCGCTCAGCCAATGCGCGGTCGGGTGATGAGTATTGATCTGATGTCACACGGGTTAATGCCAATCGGCATCCTTCCGATCGGCTACATCGCAGAGCATTATGGTGTTCAAGCAGGACTGGTAACCAGCGGCTGTATTCTTGCGCTGACAACGCTTATTGTAGCCCTTAAACTGAAAGCTGTTTGGGCGATCGACACAGGCTATCGTCGACTCGAGTCGTGAGACTGAAGACGCACTGATTACCATTTTTTTAGATTTACTGGCACACTCGACCTTCAAAGCTTCACCATGGATTGAGCCACCTTGCAGCCGATCTTCACTTATTTTTGGCAACTTTGCCTGCTGAAACGCCATCCCTCTGAACTCCCGAATCAGCACTCGGTCCTTCTGGTGGTCACCGGCGTCTATCTCGCCATCATCACCATAGCTGGCTTGCTGAGTTACCCAAATCGGGGGCTGCTTACTACCTTTGCGATGATCATGGTTGGGCTCGCGATCCAGGTGGTTTTCATTTTCATGTTGATGTGGTTCAAAGGGGTCGCCGCACGACTACCGAGCGTGATTGGAAACCTCTTGGGCGCCAGCACGCTGCTCACCTGTATTTTGTTACCCATTAATCTCACGCTACTCTCGGCTGAACCAGGCGTTCTGAGGACCCTAGCTGATAGCTTAACTTGGGTTTGGCTCGGTTGGTGGCTCACCGTCTGCGGTTATGTCTTATCCAAGTCAGCTCAAATCAGCATCCTGCAAGGCGCCCTGATTGCCTTCATGATCGAACTGCTTGGGGTTCTATCAAGCTATTCTTTATTTCCAGGCGCCTGAGCATGCACATTCATATCCTCGGCATTTGCGGCACGTTAATGGGCAGTATCGCCCTCCTGGCGAAAGCCCAGGGCCACACCATCACCGGCAGCGACGACGGGGTTTATCCGCCGATGAGCGATCAATTACGTCTCGAGGGAATTGCTTTGCAATCCCCTTACCGTCGCGACAGCATTCCACAGACAGCTGATTTAGTCGTGTTAGGCAATGCCGGCCTAGGCCGAGGCAATCCCGCCGTCGAGGCGCTGCTATCAACCGGCGCGCCGTTTTGCTCGGGCGCTGAGTTTTTGGGCCGTTTTATTCTCAAAGACAAGTGGGTCATCGCAGTGTCTGGGACCCATGGTAAAACCACCACTGCCAGCATGATTACCTGGATCTTGGAATCTGCTGGACTCAATCCGGGCTATCTAATCGGAGGTATCCCGACCAATTTCGAGCGATCCGCACGCCTCACCGAAAGCCCCTTTTTTGTGATTGAGGCCGATGAATACGACACGTCTTTCTTTGATCGTCAGTCAAAATTTTTGCACTACCATCCAAAAACACTCATCCTCAACAATCTTGAATTTGATCACGCCGACATCTTCGCTGACCTTGCAGCCATTGAAGATCAGTTTCACCAACTGATTCGGCGGGTTCCGGCGAGCGGACTCATTATTAGCAATGGTCAAGATCACAATATCCATGCCCTGCTCAACCGGGGCGTCTGGTCTGAGCAGTTGCGGTTTGACGTGATCCGCGAGCAAACCCCGCAATCGCTCAAAGGCCTTTCAATGCAACTGCCCTCACAAAACATTGCGTTAAAGGGTGCGCCAGTGGGCACGCTGACGCTGCGGCTTACTGGCGTTCACAACTTGTCGAATGCCCTGGCGGCAATCGCAGCGGCTCGGCATGTCGGCGTTCCACCGCAATACAGTATTGACTATCTTGCCGACTTCACGGGCGTAAAACGGCGTATGGAGGTTGTGCACGCCGCTGCGAAAGCCGTTCTTTACGATGATTTTGCCCATCATCCGACCGCGATCAGTAGCACCTTAGCGGGGCTCCGACAAAAAATTGGGCAAGCACCACTTTACGCCATACTTGAGCCCCGCTCCCACACCATGCGCCTCGGCACCCATCAGGATCAATTGGCACCAGCTTGCGCCGACGCTGACCAGGTCTTTTGGTTGAAACCAGACCGCTTGGGGTTCGATCTCGACACAGCCGTCAGCGCGCAGGGGCACACCGTGTTTGACGACCCCCTTGCGCTCGCCCAGGCGGTTGGGCAGCAACTGAGGCGAGCGAGCAGCACCGCACATGTTGTGATCATGAGCAATGGCGGTATCGATGTTTTGAAAACCGCCCTGCTCGAACAAATTGATCATGCTTGAAACCGACCTCTACGGCCCGTTGAAAGCCTGGTTCGAGGCTCAGGGATTCGAGGTTCGAGGGGAGGTCCTGCATTGTGATCTGGTTGCTCAGAAAGGCGATGACCTGGTGGTGGTCGAGCTCAAACTCAAGCCGTCTTTAAAGTTGCTCTATCAGGCAACGGATCGTTTGCAGCTCACGGACGAAGTTTATATCGGGCTGCCTGCGCCAACCAAAAAAGGAAAGGCCTTAAAAGCGTTCCAAAAGCTGTTACAAAACTTGGGCATCGGATTATTGCTCGTTCAGACCTCAAGCATTGGTCATCGTATTATTCAAGCACTGCCACCCAGCAAAATCCCGCGCCGCCGATCACGCCGCAAGGCGCTCGCACTCACTCAAGAATTTTCCGGCCGCGGTAAAACCGATAATTTAGGCGGGACCGCTTCAAACAAAATCCTAACCGTTTATCGGGAAGATGCCTTGCTCATCGTCGCTTTTATGGAAGACCTTGAGATTGTCGCACCAAAGGTGCTCGTGAAGTTGGGCTGCGCTACCCGAGCAAGCTCAATCTTAAGAGACAATCATTATGGTTGGTTTGAACGCGTCAAACGGGGCTACTACACGCTCAGCCCCCACGCGCTAGACGAAGTCGCGGCCGCCTTTCCAGAGGTTCTTAGCCAATGCCGCTTGATCGTTAAAAACGCATCCCTTGCCGTTGAGTAAATCTTCGGTATTATTTTGAGAAGGCCGATAAATAATAAAAACCAAACAAGCCCCGCATGACCGAATTTTATCTGGATGGACCACCCGTTCATCGCCTTCGCTACCTACTAGACTACTGCCAAGCAAAGCGCATTGCGCCCAAGCTACTGACTCGCGGCCTGACCCGTGACGAGGCATTAATCGAACCACTCGCAACCTTGCCTTGGGCCGACTTTCAGCGCGTGGTTGTTAATTGTCTGCAGATCCTGCCTGAACCCGAATTTCACGACGCCGCAGCGCAATACTGGCGGCGACCGGAAAATAACCATTGGCTTGTGCTGGGCCGCTCTATGGCGACCCCATTTGATCTTTTGATCGATCTCATCGGCGACGCTGGGCATCTGTTCCAAGACATGCCGATACAAGTCACCACGCAGCATCGGAGCCGGTGCACTTTGATTGTCCGGGTTGAGGCTGACTCAGAATTCGTGCCCAATACCGCATTTTCTGAATTACTCATCGCTGAACTCACAGGCTTCGCTCAGGGCGTCGCACTGAGCGGGTTCCGCATTGACAGCCGGCTTTTAGCTCAGGGCTTCGAGCTCAACTGCCGGGTTGAAACCCCTGTGCGGGCAAGCTTGAATCGTTGGCTTAAGCGCCTGTGGGCAAGGCCCTTAACCGCCCTGCGCGTTGCCTTGCAGCATCAGCGCCGCGCTGAATCCTTGCTCCGCAGGAGAGTCGCCGCTGCAGCCCAGACCCAGCGCACACTTGGCGCCGCACTCGCGCAAACCCAAATGAGTCTCGAGCACTTGCTGAGCTTAGTTGCCTCGGTTCAATTCGAAATTGATGCTGACAATCACTTGCATGCCAAGACGCCTGAGTCAATTAAATCAACGTTAGGGGTCACCTATTTTGATCAACTCATGGCACGCTTGACGGACACAAGCCAGGCCGATTGTGAAATCGCGCTGCAAACGGTCCGAGCAGGCGCTCAAGACCAGACCTTCGTGCAGCTAACGCCGTTAGACAAATCCCTTGGCCGTGAAAAACTGCTCTTCCTTAGCCGCGGATCGGACACGCGCGTTCAGGCCGCTTTAATCCAAGCCAGCGCGCGCGCAGAAACCTCAGCGTCAAGACCATCGCCCGAACTCAGCGAAGCACTTCAAACGCTGTCAAAGGAGGCGGCCTGCATCACCGACGCTCGCGGTATTATTACCTGGCACAACCCCACTTTTCTGCACTTAACGGGTTCGTTAGAAACAAATTGCTTGGGCGCCCACCTTGCCACCTTCGTCCCCAGCACCCTCAGCGACAATCAACTCAGAACTTTTTATCAAGATCAGCAAGCCGCTCAGCCACTGAACAGCGTCACGGCCTGGTTTTTGTCAATTGAGGGCGAAAAAACACCCATCCAGGTTTCAGCAATCCAGGTTGCCGGTGAGGTCAGCCCTAAAAAGGTTTATCTCTTTGAAGACCAAAGCGCGGTTCAGGCCCACCAACGCGTGATCCATGAAACCCATCAGCAACTCGAAACGCTCCGCACACCGGCATTGATTGGTGAAATGACGCGGGGCATTGCCCATGACCTAGGGAACCTATTAACCCTGATTCAGCTTGCGTCAGATCAAATCATCAAAACCTCAGCGCGCCCGCTGCCGGCTGCCTATCAACAGCTACAAACGGCCGTCGACGATGCCGGTGCGCTCACTAAAACGCTACTCCAATCCGATTTCTCAGGCGGCGCGCACCAAGAACAAAGCGAACTTATCACTTTAATCCAAGAACTCCTGCCGTCCATTGAGGTTGTGCTGGGCCCGGAAATGACCTTCGTACTGGAAGTCGACACCGCCCGAACGCCCCTAAACGTCTTGATCAATCGAACAACGTTGAAAAATATCGTGCTCAATTTGGTCATCAATGCCCGCGATGCAATGCCGACAGAGGGTCAACTGACGTTACGCATTCTGCCGGATCGCCCCTGGGTAAACCCGGCAACCGATGCCGCTGAAGTCGGTCACCTTATCGAGTTAACGGACAACGGCGCTGGCATACCCAGCGCCCTGCAAGCCCATCTCTTTACACCAGGATTTACCACCAAAGGTCATCGAGGCGGTCACGGAATTGGGCTCAGCAGCATCCGCCAAATGATCACGCAGCAGGGCGGCAATTTTCAACTTGGACCCGGACCGGCCGGGGGCACGCGTGCAAGGCTTTGGTTGCCCAAGGCCGAGAAAATCGATTTCCAGACGCGGTTATCAACCGCACGCGGCAGCCTACCCGTTAGACAGCGCACTGCGCTGGTGGTCGACGCCGAAGCACACATCCGAGAGTTCTTAACCCTGACCCTCACCTCGCTAAACTTCAAGGTCTTCTCAGCAGCCGACGGCCAGGCAGGACTCGACCTTTACCTGAAGCAGTCCGTGTACCTTGACCTGATCCTCTCAGAACTCGTTTTGCCGGTACTGTCGGGGCACCGGTTTCTCCAGCAGCTCTACCAAACCAATCCGCGTCAGGCCGTTTTAATCCTGTCCGCGTTTGTTGAAACAGAGCCTCATCAGCGCTTCCTCTCTGACAAGCCCTGGGTAACCTTAACCAAGCCTTTTTCGCTTGCGCAGGTGAAAGTCGCGATTCAACAAGCGATTGCAACCTCAACCCGATTAACGCCGGAGGCTGAACGCAACCCCAAAGCCGCGGGCTCAGCCCCAACAAAGACCTATCCAACGGTTTTTTAGCGCTGATGCTATAATAGTGCGATCCTCAATTCAGGCGCACCATGGATATTAAGCACCTCCTTACCCAGACGTTTCATCAGGCAATGTTGGCCGCGGGTATTGACGACCCAAACCCCGTAATCCGGCAGTCTCAGCGCCCAGAGTTTGGCCACTATCAAGCCAATGGGGTCATGGGGGCTGCTAAACGAATGCAAACCAACCCTCGGGCGCTTGCGGATCTTATCGTCAAACACCTGCCAGCGCAGGACCACTACACCCTAGAGATTGCGGGTCCCGGGTTCATCAACATCACCCTCACCCCCGCCTTCGTCTCCCAACTCATTTCAAACGGTGATCCGGCAGAAAAACCCGATAACACGGCCCCAAGGCGGGTGGTGGTCGATTACAGCTCACCCAATCTCGCGAAAGAGATGCACATCGGCCACCTCCGATCGACCGTAATTGGCGATACCGTGGTTCGTGTCTTGGAGCACACCGGGCAAACGGCCATTCGGGCAAACCATGTCGGTGATTGGGGCGCTCAGTTTGGCAGTTTACTGGCTTACCTCGATGAGTCTGCCAACAACGAAACCGCGCAAACTGCAGAACTTGCTGACCTTGAAAAATTTTACCAAAGTGCTAGTAAAAAATTTAAAAACGACACCGCCTTTGCAGAAAAAGCACGGGGTTACGTCGTCAGACTTCAATCTGGCGATCCTGCGCTGAAAAAGCTTTGGGAAATCTTCATTCAGACCTCGATGGACCATGGCCAAAAAGTGTACGACAAGCTCAACATCACCTTGACCCAACAGGATGCGATGCCGGAGAGCCGTTATAACAATGACCTCATGCCTTTGGTCTCGGATCTGACAGAAAACGGCCTGCTCGAGGAATCTGAAGGCGCGCTCTGCGTTTTCCTGGACGAATTTAAGGGTAAGAATGATCGCCCGTTACCGGCGATGGTCCAGAAGTCTGACGGCGGCTTTCCGTATCTTGCAACGGATTTGGCTGCACTGCGCTACCGACACAACGAACTCAAAGCCGACGAGGTGCTATACGTGGTTGGCGCCTCGCAACAGTTGCATCTTCGACAAGTGATTGCGGTTGCAAGGGCGGCTGAGTTTATCCCCGAGACGCTGATAACCAAACACCTCGCCTTTGGTCTGGTTCTAAAAGCCGACGGCACGCCCTTTAAGACCCGCGATGGCGCGGATGTTAAATTGATCGATGTTCTGAATGAGGCCATCGATCGAGCGACGGATCTATTGCAGCAAAGAAGCCAAGACCTCTCGCCTGACGAACACGAGGCCATCGCAAAAGTGATCGGCATCGGCGCGATCAAATATGCTGAGCTTCAAAAAAATAGGACCACCGATTACATGTTTGATTGGGCCACGATGCTCTCTTTTGAGGGCAATACCGCGCCCTACCTGCAATATGCCTACACTCGAATTAGAAGCCTCTTTCGACGGGCCGGTATTGAACACTTGGACCCGACTACCCCCATTGTGCTCACTGCCCCTCAAGAGTTGGCGCTGGGGTTAAAAACCCTGCAGTTTAACGAAGCCATTGCAAACTATCTTGAGGATTATCAAGCCAATATCTTGTGCAATTATCTCTACGAACTTGCGGGTCTGTTTATGAGTTTTTACGAGCACTGCCCAATTTTAACCGAAACCGAGACGCGCCAAACGAGCCGCTTAAGACTGTGTGACATCACAGCGCGGACTCTGAGGACCGGACTGGACCTGCTCGGCATCGACACTGTGGAGCGAATGTGACGCCCAGGTACGCACTCGTCGCCGCCCGGAGTCGTAACCAGGTCATTGGACGCGATGCCGATATTCCGTGGACCGTGAAGGGCGAACAAGCGCTCTTCAAGAAAATCACAATGGATGGGTGTCTGATCATGGGCCGCCGCACCTTCGAGTCGATCGGCCGCGCCCTGCCGGGTCGGTTAACCCTCATCGTGACACGGCAGGCCCAGTACGCCCAACCCGGTTGCCGCGTTTTCCACAGTATTGAGTCGGCCTTACAAGACGCACAGGCCACCGAGCGGCCCATTTTCGTGATCGGGGGTGGCGAGCTTTATGCTGCAACGCTCGCTCAGGCACAGCAAGTCCATCTTACGACCATTGACCTTGAAGTTGATGGCAATGTTTTTTTTCCGGACTTTCCGACACCCGCTTTTAAGCTCATTCATCGCGAGCATTTTGAAAGCAATCATGACTACACCTATGAAATCTATGAACAATCGGCCTTGGAGACAATATGAAATTTGAGAACCGCGTCACCCAAATGCTGGGCGTTGCATACCCAATCGTACAGGCGCCCATGGGCTGGATTGCGCGCTCAGCGCTCGCTTCCGCCGTCTCTAACGCAGGCGGTCTTGGCATCATCGAGACGAGTTCAGGCGAACTCGACGCCGTCAAGGCAGAAATTAAAAAAATGAAGGTACTGACCGAAAAACCTTTCGGGGTCAATATCGCGCAAGCCTTTGTGAAAGACCCGAATATCGCGCAGTTCGTGATTGATCAAGGCGTTACCTTTGTGACGACCTCGGCGGGCAGTCCAACGCGTTATACCGATCAACTCAAGCGTGCGGGATTGACGGTTTTCCATGTTGTGCCGACGCTTTCTGCCGCACTCAAAGCGGTGGCAGCTGGGGTTGATGGCTTGATCGTTGAAGGCGGTGAGGGCGGCGGTTTCAAAAGCCCTAATGAAGTTGCCTCAATGGTGTTATTGCCGCTTGTTCGGTCTAAGGTTGACGTGCCCATCATCGCCGCAGGTGGCATGATTGATGGCGGCACCATGGCGGCCGCGTTTGCGTTGGGGGCGGAAGGCATCCAAATGGGCACCCGTATGGTTTCAGCGCTTGAGTCGCCCGTGCATCAAAACTGGAAGCAAGCGATTGTCGATGCACCCGAAACCGGCACCGTCTTTCTCAACAAATTCCACTCCCCGGCGCTTAGAGCCCTTAGAACCGAGCGAACGTCGCGCCTTGAAGCCAATGCCGCTGAGAACATCATGCCCGAATTCGGCGATGCGCAGGCGCTCTATTTCGGGGGCGACATGGAGGCCGCAATCCCACTGTCGGGTCAGGTCGCCGGCAGAATCGACAGCATTAAACCGGTTGCCGATATCCTTAACGAAACTCGAGATGAGTTTTTTCGAACCCTTGACGCGCTGCAGCGCCAGTATCTCTAAGCGCATGCTGCGACCCGGGTGCCGGTCGTTTGCGCTCGTTCTAGGGGCCTTTTGGATAGGCTGGGCACACAGCGCGACCGCGCCTGACTTCGACGCAGCAGCCGAGGCTTATCGAGCCAATGATTTTGTGACGGCTCGCGCGGCTTTTTTAGAACGCGCGAATGCCGGCGACCAAAGGTCCATGGCCATCTTGGGCATGATGTCTCGATTTGGAGAAGGTGTCCCGGTTGACTTGGTCGACGCCTTTAATTGGTATCTTGCGGCCGCACAAGCCGGCCACCCGCCCGCGCAATTTCAGGTTGCCCGTATGCTCAACTTAGGCGAGGGCGTTGCAGCCGATGCACAACGCGCCCAGTATTGGTTTAATCAAGCAGCAGAACAGGGCTATGAAAAAGCAATCGACCACCTTACGCAGCAAGCGCCCGAGGCGTTGAGCGTAACGCCCGTTGAGAAAGGGGTTACCGATACGGCCAAAACCATCAGTCGAGTTTGGAACTTCCAACTCCCCACCACCTTTACGACAACCGATTCTTCCCTTGCAAAAATGCATCAACTCCCGGTTGTACGCGTTCAACTCGGCGCCATGAACACCAAAGATGCCGCCATTGACCTTTGGACGCTCATCCAGGATGAACTGCCAGACTTAACCCTTAATTTGCCGTTCACGGTGAGCCACTATTCCGAACCCCAACAAGCATCCGTTTTTCGGTTGCGCGTTGGCGAATTCCAATCCCGGGATGAAGGTCAATTTTTCTGCCAGCAAGTCAAAAAGGTCAGTCGACGGCCTTGTTGGGTGATAAGCGATCCTTCACAATAAACCGCACCGATTACAAAAGCCTTTGACACCCAGTTCACAAGGAGCGTCCCATCGACATTTCATTTAGCCCAGAAGATCTAGCCTTCCAAAAAAAAGTGAGAACCTTTATTGATCAACATGTGCCACAAGGCATGGCGATGTGGACGCAACGCGGCGACTGGTTTAAAGCCCTGGCGGATCAAGGTGGTTGGGATATCCCGAAGTGGCCCAAGGAATTTGGTGGTCCTGATTTTACGCCAACCCAACGTTATATTTTCGACTTAGAAATGGGTAAGCAACCAACGCCGCCACAACTGCCTTTCGGTGTCGGCATGCTCGCGCCGATCCTGATGAACTATGGCAGCAAGGCCCAGCAAGACCGATTTTTGCCGGGCATCCGAGACGGCAGCGTCAACTGGTGTCAGGGCTACTCAGAGCCAGGCGCTGGGTCTGATCTTGCAAATCTTAAGACCAAAGCAGAACTGAGTGCCGATGGCAGTCATTATGTTGTTAACGGCCAGAAAATTTGGACCACCCTTGCTCAAATCGCGCATTGGATATTTTGTCTAACCCGAACCAGCAGTGACGGCGCCAAACAAGAGGGCATCACGTTCTTATTAATTCCCATGGATGATCCCGGCGTTGAGGTTCGGCCGATTATCACTTTGGGCGGCAGTCACTCCGTTAACGAAGTGTATTTTACCGACGTCAAAGTTCCGATTGAAAACCGAGTTGGCGAAGAAGGCAAAGGCTGGACCTATGCCAAGGGCTTGTTGGCACATGAACGCTCCGGGCTTGCGGGCATTCAAAACTCCGTGATGGGCCTTGAAAAAGCTAAGCGAAATGCGCAAAAAATTCGCGTTGGCGCAGGCACCTTGCTCGACCTTTCCAGCTTTAAAAATAAAGTCGGTGTTTTAGAAGCAGAACTACTGGCGCTTGAGTTTACCGAGATGCGAACCCTTGCGCGGGTTGCCGCTGGCGGCGACCCAGGACCTGAATCCGCTATTTTGAAACTCAAGGGTACGGAAATTCAGCAGCGCATCACCGAGTTAAACCTGGAAGCCGCCGGGGTCTTTGCAGCGCCCTGGGGGGCTGAAGCCTTTGGACCCGATTTTGCCCATGGCGCGGCTCAATCTTATCTGGGCGGACGCGCGACCACCATCTATGGCGGCGCGAGCGAAGTCCAAAAAGACGTCATTGCAAAAAATGTATTGGGATTGAGTTAAGGATTACTTATGGATCTTGCCTACACCACAGAACAGGACATGCTCGCTGAGAGCATCCAACGCTTTATTGCCACCGAGTATGATCTATCGAATCGTAAAAACTTGGTGGCCTCAGATTTAGGCTACAGCGCCCAACACTGGCAAACATTTGCAGCGTTGGGCTGGCTCGGAATGTCCATCCCGGAGGCTTACGGGGGGCTCGGGGGTGATTTGGTCGACACCATGATTATGTTTGAAGAATTTGGCAAAGGCCTAGTGCTCGAGCCAACGCTTTCGAGCCTCGTACTGTTTGCAGGCGCTTTAGAACTGGCCGGTAGCGAGGAACAGAAACATCACTATTTGCCCGCGTTGGGCGCTGGCGATTTAACCGGCTGCCTGGCCTATATCGAGGCGGGTGAACCGACCAATTTCAACTGCGTTGCGACAACGGCTCAAAAAACTGACGATTACTATCAACTCAATGGCACAAAATCGGTCGTCCTGAACGCGGCCTCCGCAGATGTCTTGCTCATCTCGGCGAGAACCGAAGGCCAAGAAGCCGACGCGCGCGGCATCTCATTGTTTTTGGTGCCCCGCGATAGCGACGGTCTCTCCCGAAAAGACTACCCAACCGTTGATGGGCTCAGGGCCTCCGAGGTGCTTCTCGACAAGGTCCGAGTCCCGGCGTCCGCCCTTGTCGGCGCGGAAGGCGCGGCCTCAGAGACTTTAAACGCGGTGATCAACCGGGGCATCCTGGCCATTTCAGCCGAAGCCGTTGGCGCCATGGCGGTTTTGTATCAAAGCACCATCGATTACACCAAACAAAGGGTGCAGTTCGACCATCCCCTATCTGAGTTTCAAGTTGTCAAACACCGCCTGACCGAGATGTTCATAGAATACAACTTGGCAAAGTCGCTGTGCATGAAAGCGACCATGCTCTTAAATCAGAACTCAGGCGACGCCCAACGGCATATCCATGCGCTGAAGTTTCTGATTGGCAAAACGTCACGCTTTGTGGGTCAAAATGCCGTTCAACTCCACGGGGGTATGGGGATGACAGAGGATCTCGCCATTGCCCACTATTTCAAGCGCCTGATGATGATCGATGCCACCTTTGGCCATACCGACATTCATTTAGATGCCTTTGTTCAATAGCGATGTTCGATAAGGGGCCACCATGGGCAATACCCCGATCCAAGATGGTTTGTTACAGCGCCTGTTCCTCACGCCTGAGGCCTTAGCCCGCTATCCAGCGCCGAAACAAGACGAGGCCCTGCCCCATCAGCTCATAGTCCTTGGCGAGACCAAAGCCGGTCGCGTTCTGCAGGCGACATCGGACACTGTCCAGCATTGGACCGATATGCGCCGCGCTGCCCAGCAAGACGGTATTCAACTCGAAGTGCGATCAGCCTTCCGGTCTTACGATTATCAGCACCAACTGATCGCGCGAAAACTTGACCGCGGTGAGCCACCCAACCAAATTCTCCAAGTTGTGGCGCTGCCAGGTTACAGCGAGCACCATACGGGCTACGCCCTGGACATTGTGACCCCAGACCACCCTGAATTGACCGAGGACTTCGAACTCAGCGCTGGCTTTGCATGGCTATCGCAGTCGGCGCACGAATTCGGTTTTTCCCTGAGCTACCCCCGAGATAACCCTTGGGGCTTTATTTACGAACCCTGGCACTGGTGTTTCAAACCGGCTTGAGCGGTTTGGCGTCGGTCGCAGGCGCGGCGCCATAGGCTTTCATCTTTTGCTGCAGCAACGCCTCGTCCGCGCTCGATCGCAATGGCACTTGGGCGGCTTTTTCCTGCACCGCAAAAACATACTTTTCCCGAATCACAGACCTTGGGCCAAATTTCAGATTCCGCAGCGCCGCATACACATCATCAACCATTTGCGGATTGCCACAGACCAAGACATGATCCGATTGAGGTTCCAGCGCCAGCTCAGCAAGGCCGTTTGTCACATAACCCAAGTGCTGCCAATCCACCGCTGAATCGTGCGAGCGAGAGCAGTAGACCGTCAAATCAAACCAGGCGGCAGCCGACCGCAGCCGGAGTAGCGCTTCTTGAAACAGCACTTCCGATGGGTCTCGAACACCAAACAGAAGCTGCACCGAATCAAATCGCTGGTGCGCACCCGCCTCAAGGCGCTGCAACATCGGTAAAAAAGGGGCAACCCCCACGCTCGTTGCAACCATCACCAAGCGGCGCTTGTCTTCCGCCGGCAGAATCAATCGGCCAAAGGGCCCCTTCAGCGCAACGGTGAGCCCCAACTCAGCGTTGAACAACAGCTCGGTTGCTCGGCCACCGGCCACCGCTGAAATCACCAATTCGAATTGACTCATTGGCAACTTTGGGTCGAACTGACTGAAGCTGTAACTGCGCTCGAATGGACCCGTGGCATCGGTAAAGGTGAGTCGGTAAAACTGACCCGGCAACAAACGGCAGATGCGCACCCCCCGTTTCAAATCGAAACAAACGGGTTGAGGCCGATAACGACTCGACGGCGATAAGTGATGCGGTATGGCTTGTTTCCAAAACATTTCCTCTTCCAGAACCCCATTATGCCATGTCAGCGCACGCATCTCCTTGTTAAGCTTTATGGCATGACACATCAAACGCGCAAGGTTATGAACATCGCAATCATTGGTGCCGGCGCTGCGGGGCTTGCCGCGGCGTCCGTTTTGCAGCGCACCCACGCCGTCACCCTCTTCGAACAAAAGTCTGTCGTCGGTGGTCTATGGCGCACCCAGGACGACTTCAAACACACAGCACTGTATCCCAGCCTACGCAGTAATCTACCGGCTGGCTTGATGGCCTTTTTGGATTTTCCATTTCAACGCCATCTCATTCCCCAGCAGGAAGGCGACTATCCTGGACCCGCCGCCGTCGCGGCTTACCTTCAGGCCTACGCAGACCATCATCAGCTCACCCAGAAAATACAGTTTAAGGCCGACGTGACGCGGGTTTCGCCCATCGACGAGTCCCAATGGCTGATCGAGCTGGCGGACAGGCCCGCACAGCGTTTCGATGCGGTGGTCGTCTGCAATGGTCACTATACCCAGCCCAATCGGCCGATTATCGAAGGCGCTTTAGAATCCGGATTAAAAATCCTGCACGCTAAGGATTATGTCCATCCCGAACCCTACCGAGACCAACGCGTTTTGGTGTGGGGCAGTAAGGCATCGGGCATGGATCTCGTTCGGGAAATTAGCACAACGGCCAAGCAGGTTTACTGGTGCGGTCATGACCCGGATCTCGAAGCCTTGGTGCGAGATCGACGCAATGTTTCGATTCATACCGATCCGATCCGGCTCCACACGGGCGGCGTGCAACTCGCTGACGGCGAACACCTTGCCGGCGTCGATCAGGTGCTGCTCTGCACTGGGTATCAATATCAGTTCCCCTTTTTGGATGACGCGTTAATCACCATCCAAGACAATCTCATTCACGGCCTGCATCAGCACATCCTGCTTGCCAAACGGCCAACGCTTGCCTTCATAGGCCTGCCCTATTTAGTGATCCCCTTCCCGTTGTTTCTGATCCAGAGTCAATGGCTGAACGCCGTCTTCACCGGCCAATTGCAATTGCCTGACGTGCCGAAATTGATCGCGCTCAGCGAAGCGGCGGTTGCACAGCATCTTGCCAATGCCGCAGCGCCCAGACACTTTCACCGATTGGGCGCAGACCAGCTGCCTTACCTTGCGCACTTAATTGAGTCGGCCGCCCTTGCGCCCTTGCCAGAGACTTTTTTAGCGCGGTTAAAAGCCGTGTACGAGATCAAGTTGGCCCATCCGCAAGATTTCCGGGCCATCGAACTCCCTAGTCAGACGTTCCGCGATCCACTGCCCGCATAAAGTCAATATTGCGCGGTGGTCCATCCGGCAGGGGCACTTCAACCAGGCGCTCATCGACGTCATCATATTCGAGTCGAAGCGCACGACACATCGTGGCATGCATCTCGTAGGTACAGGTGATGTAGGTCAGCTCAAGAATCGCCTCATCACTCAATTCGGCTTTTAGGGCAGCAAAGGTTGCGTCGGGCACTCGACCCCCGGACAGCACCAAATCGTCCGTATAGGCCAAAACAGCCCGCTCCAAGGGCGAGAAGCAGTCACTCGATGCCCAACCCGGAATGGCCGCGATTTGGTCCTCGGAAAAGCCCGCGCCGCGCAAGGCTTTACAATGCTGAGAGAACACAAACAAACTGCCCCGGGCATAGCCTGCGCGGGCCTGACCCAACTCACGTAGCTTTGCGCTAATCTTACGTGCCTTACCTCGATAAAATTGAAAGCCCGCGACCGCATGCCGAAAACATTCTGGCACCAAGGCGAACACGGTCCACCAGTTTCCGGGCGTCCCGGTGGCGGTGCCGGGTTGCGTGATTGGATCAACCCCTTCCCCAAACACCGCGTCAAAAACCTGCTGAATATCTTGCTCGGGGGTTTCCCGTCCTACTTGTGCGAGCCGTGGCATAAAGCCTCCTTTTTGAATTGGATTACCTTAAACTTGACCTAGATCATAACGGTAAACGAACACATTTGACTGCCCCGATCTCAGGTTACACTGACCCCCAATTCACGCCCGTCCGCGATGCCTTTGCCAACCTCTGGGATGGGCCAGAGGTTGGCGCGAGCCTTTGCATTTATTGGCACGATAAAAAGGTTGTCCATCTGTGGGGGGGCTTTGCAGATCTAGCTCAAACCCGTCCTTGGACCCGTGACACCCTGGTGAACGTTTACTCAACCAGCAAAGGGATCGCCGCTTTAGCCCTCGCGCACCTTGCAGAAACCCGCGCCTTCAATTACCAAGACCCTGTCAGCGACTATTGGCCGGCGTTTGCAGCCGAGGGCAAAGGGGCCATCACGATTAACCAACTGTTGTCGCATCAAGCAGGGTTATGCGCCTTTGAGCAGGATCTAGTGGTTGCGGACTTGTACGACTGGGACGCCATGGTTGCAGCGCTTGCGCGCGGCAAACCGGCGTGGACCCCTGGTCTTCACGCCGGCTACCATTCGATATCTTGGGGGTTTTTGGCCGGCGCCCTCTGCCATAGCATCACCGGCAAAACACTTGGACAGTACATTCAAGCCCATCTCTGCACGCCCACCGAGGCCGATTTTCATCTGGGCCTTGACCCTAAAGCGCATGGCCGCTGCGCAGACCTGATCGGGCCCAATCATGCGCGCAACGAGCGCGCTGGCCGCATAACAGGTCGACAACCCGCAACTGCCATGCCCCGTTCAGATCTTGCCATCAGGACCCAAGAAAACCCCATCATTCGGCCGTATCAAGATGCCTGTTCCAGCGCCTGGCGCCAGGCGGAGATTCCGGCGTCGAATGGCCATGCCACCGCAGAAGGTCTCGCCAAACTCTACCGCGGCGCCCTGAACAAAACACTCATCACAGAGGAGACCCGGCAGCAAGCTTGCGCTCGATCGGTGTCCCAACAACAGGACCTGGTCTTGAATCAGGTCATTGAGCGCAGCCAGGGCGGCTTCATCCTGAACCCCGGCGCGGGGTTTGGACCCAATCAACAGGCTTTTGGGCACAATGGCGCGGGGGGGTCATCGGCCTTTGCCGACCCGGAATCACAAGTCGCCTTTGCCTATGTCATGAATCAGATGCAGCCTGACCGCACCCAACCCCGAGCGCCGAATCTCGCAGAAGTGTTCTTCAATTGCTTATAATGCGCTACCAAGAAGGGCGCGACATTGGCCCGACGCGGCGCAGTCGCATTGCAATAAAACATTCCATCTCAGAGCCGAGGAGTGATTCGTGCGCAATCAATTAATCGCAGAGGCAATCGGAACTTTTTTCCTGCTGGCAACGGTTGTTGGCTCGGGCGTCATGGCGGAAACCTTAGCAGGCGGGAATGATGCGCTTGCCCTGCTCGGCAACACGCTGGCAACGGGTGCCATTTTGATTGTTCTGATCACGGCACTTGGACCCATCTCCGGCGCGCATTTTAATCCCGCGGTAACCCTTTCTATGCTCCTGCTGAAAAGAATCACCCGGCCTGAGGCGGTGTGTTACATCTGCGTTCAAATCCTTGCCGGGATTCTCGGCGTCTTGGCGGCGCATTTTATGTTTGAGCTTGATTTACTCCAGTTCTCAGAACGATCTCGAACCGGGGCGTCGCAATGGTTCTCTGAAGGCCTTGCAACCTTTGGTCTCGTCATGACCATTATTGCGACCAGTCGATTCAGACCCGACTTTGTTGCCACTGCGGTGGGGCTTTACATTACTGCAGCCTACTGGTTTACCGCCTCTACGTCCTTTGCAAATCCGGCGGTGACGCTGGCACGGAGCCTAACCAATACCTTTAGCGGCATACAGCCCGATCACGCGGGGATGTTCATTGTGATGCAATTGCTTGGCGCACTGCTTGCTACCGTTTGCCTGCAGCGACTCCTGAAAGATCACCAGTAGCGTTACGTACAATCTTGCCAACGCCCTTGCAGAAGCGGGCGTCGCCGGTCAACATAGCGCCCGTTAATATCTTAAACGTCTGATCAGTTCCAAATGAAAGAATATTTCTTTAAACGCCTTTTGTTGATTCCGCCAACGCTTCTGGGCGTGACCATTATTGTCTTCGCCATTACAAGACTGGTGCCGGGCGGCCCGCTGGAGCGCGCCATTATGGAGTCCCAGATGATGGATGCCTCAAGTAGCGGCTTTTCACAAAGCGCAGGCCAAGGCATGGCGATCTCCGAGGCACAGCTCGAACAGCTCAAAGCCTATTACGGCTTTGATAAACCCGTGATTGAGAGCTACCTCATTTGGACCGGCAAAGTGCTTACCGGGGATTTAGGCGCGTCCTACCGTTATAACGAACCGGTTTGGGATGTCATCAAAGCCCGATTCCCAGTCTCGATCTATTACGGGCTGATTACGCTGGTCTTGACCTATTTGGTGTGTATACCGCTGGGAGTTTTAAAAGCCGTTCGGCACCGAACCGCGGTGGACACCTTCTCATCAATCCTCATTTTTATCGGTTATGCCATTCCCGGCTATGCTCTGGGTTCTTTGTTACTGTTGTATTTTTCGGTTCGTTTGGAATGGCTCCCAATGGGCGGTTTTGTCAGTTTTACCTTTGAAGATAAAACTTTGTCTGGCCAGATACTGGACCTACTCGAGCACTCAGCCCTGCCGCTGATTTGCTATATGGTCGGTAGCTTTGCGCTCGTCACCCTGCTTTTAAAAAACCACCTAATGGACAATTTAGCCGCCGACTATGTTCGCACCGCCATTGCGAAAGGTGTCTCGTTTCGGCAGTCGGTGTTGAAGCACGCCCTTCGAAACTCACTCATTCCGATTGCGACGACTTTTGGGCAAAATATCACCTTGTTGGTGGGCGGGTCTTTCCTGATTGAATCCATCTTCGATATTGATGGCTTTGGCCTGCTGGGATTAACCTCGATCCTCGATCGAGACTATCCTGTTGTTATGGGTGTTGTGCTGTTGAGCAGTCTGCTGCTGCTGATTGGCAACATCTTATCGGACATCTTGGTCGCCCTGGTGGACCCTAGGATTCGGTTTCAATAGCAATGTTCAACTTTAACCCCCAAACTCAAAAAAAGCTGGCCCGTTTCAGAAAAATTAAACTGGGGTATTACAGCTTTATTGTGCTCAGCGTGATGCTGGCGCTGTTAGCCATTGCGGAACTGCTGGTCAACAGCCGAGCCCTGGTTGTGCAGTATGAGGGCACCCTGTATTTCCCGACCTATACCGACTTTCATCCCGGCACCGACTTTGGTCTTGATTACGCTTATGAGACCAATTATCGAGATCTCGCCGCACAGTTTGACAAGACAGCTTCCTCGAACTGGGTGATCATGCCCCTCGTGCCTTACAACGCCTATGAAAACGATGCGACCGATTCAATTATGCGACCGGAAGCCCCGAATGCGGCGCGCCAGCACTACCTAGGAACGGATACAACCAGTCGAGATATTCTGGCGCGCTTGGTTTACGGAACGCGAACCGCGCTGCTGTTTGCTTTTGCGTTTATGGTGAGTGTCTACTTGATCGGCATCATGATTGGTTGCGCCATGGGTTATTTTGGCGGGCTATTTGATTTGGGGTTTCAGCGGATTATTGAGATCTGGTCCAATATCCCCTTTTTATACATGGTGATTATTGTGTTCTCTGTCATTCCCGCAGAGGCCTCCATCCCAGCGCGCATCACACTTTTGTTACTGGTCATGGTTCTGTTTAGTTGGACCAGCATGACCTATTACATGCGGACCGAGACCTACAAAGAAAAGTCCCGAGACTATGTCGCCGCCGCTCGTATTATTGGCGCATCGACCCAGCGCATCATCTTCACCCACATCCTGCCCAATGTGCTGTCAACGTTGGTGACCTTTATGCCATTTACCATTGTCTCCGCAATCGCTGCCATTACGGCGCTTGATTTCTTAGGATTTGGTCTGCCGGTCCCAACGCCAAGCCTAGGCGAGCTCTTGAAGCAGGGCACCGCCAACCTTCGAACCGCACCTTGGATCGTCACCGCCGCCTTCGGCACGCTGGTCCTGATTTTGAGCCTCGTGACGTTTATCGGTGAGGCAATTCGAGAATCTTTTGATCCGAAACAATTTACTTTATATCGGTAACCCACTATGACGATAAACCGCTTTGCATTAACCCTTATCACTGTAATCCTTATGGGCTGCGGATCTGACCAAGACGCAACAGAGGCGCTCCCCAGCATCGACAATACCGCAGAGGTCTTGGCTTTTTATGAGACCCATGCCGATTTTTTTCGATCCGGGTCAATCGACGACTTGCCGCAGGATTTAGTCTGGGAAGATGGTGCGCATCTGCCGGAAGTCGGTAGCCCTGATGCGAAAAAAGGGGGTACCGAGTATGTCCGACTAGCGGATTTCCCGCGCACTTTGAGAACCGTTGGACCAGACTCAAACGGTAGTTTCAGGCCATGGATTTTAGACTCCACCAGCATGGCGCTGGCCCATCGCCATCCTGATACCCTCGATTACTTTCCCGGTCTTGCGCTGCGGTGGGCTGTGGACGCGGATTCAAAATCGGTCTTTGTTGAACTCGACCCCAAAGCGACCTGGTCCGACGGCGTGCCCATTACAGCCGATGATTATCGCTTTACCTTTTGGTTTTTTAGGACGCGCTACATTACGGCGCCCTGGTACAACAACTGGTATGAGAGCCAGTACACCGGTATCACGAAATACAGCGACCACCTTATTTCAATTTCAATCCCAGAACTCAAACCGGATACCGATTCTAAAGTCTTGGAATTAAGGCCCCTGCCTCAACACTTTTACAAAGAGGTCGGGGAGGATTTCCTTGAGCGCTATCAATGGCGTTTTGCCCCAACGACCGCGGCCTACATCTTAAAAGATGAAGATTTAAAAAAAGGTCGATCCGTCCGGTTAACCCGAGATCCAAATTGGTGGGCGGCTGATAAGAAGCATTGGCGTTATCGGTTCAACATCGACAACATTCATTTGATGGTGATTCGAGACACCGCAAAAGTTTTTGAGGCTTTTAAACGCGGCGATATCGATCAATTCGGGCTGAATCTCGCCGAGTTCTGGTACGAGAAACTCCCTGCGACCGATCCGGATGTTGCTGCCGGTTATATTGAGCGAAAATGGTTCTTTAACGAGCGCCCGAGACCCCCCTATGGCTTGTGGATCAACACCCATCAGCCCCTACTGGATGACCAAAATATCCGGCTTGGTATTCAGCATGCAACCAACTGGCAATTGGTCATCGACCAATTTTTCAGAGGCGACTACAGTCGCTTAAATACCGCGAACGACGGTTATGGCCCCTACAGTCATCCCGATATTAAGGCCAGAGCGTTTGATATAGAGCGCGCGGTGGCCTATTTTGAAACCGCAGGCTTTAATCAACGAGGACCCGACGGCATTCTACAGCGCGCAGATGGCACCCGGCTGGCCTTTACCCTGTCATCGGGTTATGAAGCGCTAAAAGACGTGCTGACGATTTTGAAAGAAGAGGCCGCGAAAGCCGGGCTTGAATTTCGGGTTGAAGTATTAGATGCCACGGCCGGCTGGAAAAAGGTTCAAGAAAAACAGCATGACATTCATTTTTCAGCCTTTGGTTACAGCTTGGAACTTTATCCAAGGTTTTGGGAGACCTTCCATTCCGACAATGCCTATGACAAAGCTTTTTTAGACACCGGCGAGATTAATCCGGATCGCAAGCCAAAACCCCAGACCAACAACTTAGAGACCCTCGCGATCCAGCAGATGGATGATTGGATCATTCAATATCGAACCGAATCGAGCGCCGCGGCAATGGTGACATTGGCCCACCAAATGAGCGAACTACACCATGACTACGCTTCATTTGTACCTGGGTTTTACTCTGGATTTTTTCGACTGGGTCATTGGCGATGGATTCGATATCCAGAGCACTTCAGTTACAAACACGCCTCAGGATCGCAAGAATACTTCGTGCACTGGGTCGATGAAGCAATCAAGACAGAAACCCTGGCGGCTAAGGACTCGGGCGTAACCTTCCCCGTGCAACTTCGAATCTTCGATCAGCATCGGAAAACGCCTTAGTGACCGCGCCACTGCTCTCAGTTACCGGCCTCGTCACTGAGTTTCAGACCGACGAGGGTCTGGTTCGCGCTGTCGATGGCGTGAGTTTTGACTTACCCCCTGGCGGCACGCTGGGCATTGTTGGCGAATCCGGCTGCGGGAAGAGCGTCACAGCCCTATCTATCATGGGCTTATTGCCCCGACCTAACGGCAACATTCGATCGGGCGAGATCAATTACCACGGTGAGGACCTCGCTGCAGCGGACAATGCCCGCCTGCAACGCATCCGCGGCAATGAAATCTCCATGGTCTTTCAAGAGCCAATGACGGCGCTCAATCCAGTACACACCATTGGCCGACAGCTCACAGAAGTCGTGGCCCTCCACACTGATCAAACCCCTGCTGAGCAAATTAGAACCGCCGTTGCCATGCTTGAGCGCGTTGGGATACCCGCGCCTGAACTTAGAATGACCGAGTATCCGCATCAACTATCCGGCGGCATGCGACAGCGGGTCGTGATTGCGATTGCGTTAATTTGCGAGCCGCGTCTGTTGATCGCAGATGAACCAACAACTGCGTTGGACGTCACCATCCAGGCCCAAATCTTGGACCTCATTTCTGCCTTACAACAAGACTTTGGTATGGCGATGATTATGATCACCCACGACTTGGGGGTGATCGCTGAGACCTGCGAGCAAGTGGTTGTGATGTACGCCGGTCAGGTTGTTGAGCAAGGATCCGTTTTTGATATTTTTGATCGCCCACAGCACCCCTACACCCAAGGGTTACTCCGATCGATCCCAAAGCTCACCGACACGCCAAAGCAACCACTGGACATCATCCCGGGCATGGTGCCGAGTCTGCACGACTTACCGGCTGGCTGCCGGTTTGCAAACCGCTGCCAACACAGAACCGCTGAATGTGATCACGCAGGACTGACCCTTGAGACCGTTACAGATGATCACAGCGTGCGGTGTTTGAAATGGCGGCAACTATGAGCGCGCCACTGCTTGAGGTACGCGACCTTAAAATGCATTTCCCTGTGAAATCCGGATTTTTCAGCCGGGCCAAGGCCCGGAACTTTGCCGTCGATGGCGTGAACTTGACCATCAATCCAGGAGAAACCCTAGGACTGGTGGGCGAATCAGGTTGTGGAAAATCAACCCTCGGGCGGTGCATCAGCCGGTTGTATGAACCCACCGCAGGTGAGATTTTATTTAAGGGCGCCAACCTTGCGGGGATGCGTCATCGGCAACTTTTGCCGTATCGACAGAACATTCAAATGATTTTTCAAGATCCGATGGAATCTTTGAACGCCCGCCATACGGTCGGCGAAATTCTAGAGGAACCCTTTCTCATTCACGGCATTGGCAACGCGCAAACCCGCCGTCAAGCTGTGTCAAAGCTGCTCGACACGGTTGGGCTACCCGGGCGTTCTGCGTCACGCTACCCGTTTGAATTTTCAGGCGGACAACGCCAACGCATTGGTATTGCGCGCGCGATCGCGCTCAAGCCCGAGCTCATTATTTGTGATGAGCCTGTTTCAGCGCTGGATGTCTCGATTCAAAGTCAGATTTTGAATCTGTTGATGGATCTACAGAAAGAATTCAATCTTGCTTACCTTTTTATCGCACACGATCTGGCCGTCGTGAAACATATCTCAGACCGCGTTGCGATTATGTATTTGGGTAAAATTGTGGAGCAAGCCAGCAGCGATGATATGTATCACCGCCCGTTTCATCCTTATACGCAATCCTTAATTTCCGCCATTCCGATCCCTGACCCGCATCACACCGCGACGCGGATATTGCTGAAGGGCGACGTGCCGTCGCCCATTTCGCCGCCCTCGGGCTGTGCGTTTCACACCCGATGCCCCAAGGCGCAGGCGTCGTGCCAACACGATGCGCCAATCCTTAAAACGCTCGCACCAGAACACATTGCAGCCTGCCATTTTGCTGCCGCACCTTGACGGGTTCGATTGACTTGTCCTCATCCGAGATCCATCGCCTCGGCAGCCCCCACGCCGCAGCGGCGATCAACGCGTTCGTCTGACAGCGGCTCAATCTCCTTTGAACGTCCATTTTTTGCGTACTGAGGCGATGCGTCTCGGGGCTTTTACGGTATCATTCGACTTTTAGCACCCCGATCAACATTGGATCCCATCACTCGTCAGCGAGAGGACAACGCCCTTGGACATCCGTCAAAACATGAAACGCATCATGGATGCTGAGGCCGCGGCGATTCGTGACATTACAATTACCGCCGCCTTCGAAGATGGCGTGCAGTTACTCATGGCAACGCCCGGCCGTGTGATCACAACCGGGATCGGCAAAGCAGGGTTTATCGCCAGGAAATTCGCAGCAACCCTTGCCTCGACCGGCACGCCGGCTTTTTTTATTCATCCAGCAGAGGCCGGTCACGGTGATTTGGGGATGGTCACCGATAACGACGCCATCGTTGCGTTTTCAACCAGCGGCAAATCGACTGAGGTCATCCAGACCCTGCAGATTGCACGCACCCTCGGGGTGTCTCGAATTATTGGCATCACATCCCATCCGGACTCGCCAATGCGCGCTTTTTGCGAGCTGATTTTAGACATGGGCTCAAATTTGGTAGAGCCTTGTCCCCTTAAACTCACCCCCAGCGCCTCGATCGCGGTCATGCTCGCAATCAGTGATGCGGTTGCGTTGACACTGATGGAACTTAAAGCCTTTACCAAAGAAGATTACGGCCGTCGACATCATAGTGGCTACTTAGGCAGCATCACGCGACCTTCCGATTAAGTCACGGCAAAGACCTGTTATGCCTTCTCTGGATCCAAAAATTCTCGCCCAGCACTACGTCAAGTCCACGCGCGATATCGTTGAGACTTTGGCCATTCGGCCTAAAGTGCTCGGGCTGATCGCGAGCCAAGATGAACCGTCACTGGCCTACGCCCGGGCAACGCAACAACGCTTCATCGAAACGGGTATGGATTATGAACTCAAGCGCGTCAATCGCCTGGATCTAGAAGCGGCGATCGACGCGGCGAACCTCGATACGTCAATCCACGGCATCTTTATTTACTTTCCGATTTTTGGAAACCAGCAGGACGATTATCTCCGGAACCTAGTTGATTTCACCAAGGATGTCGAAGCGGGCAGCCAGTTTTGGACTCGTAAGCTTTACGCCAATGAACGCAACATCGAGTTCGACGGCGCCCTCAAAAAGTCTGTACTGCCTTGCACGCCGCTTGCGATCGTAAAATTACTGGTTGAGCTTGGCATCTATTCTCAAGACCGAGCGCCGACAGCACGACCGCTTACCGGCAAAACCGTTACAATTTTTAATCGCAGCGAGGTCATCGGTCGACCTTTGGCGATCATGATGTCGAATGACGGTGCGCGGGTACTCTCCTTCGATGAATTCGGTCCACTGTGCTTCGAAGACGCCCGGCCCCAAGAGATCGATATCACTCGAGCACAGGCTTTAAGCGCAGCCGATATTGTCATTACCGGTGTCCCAAGCCCTCACTTTCTGCAGATCATGCCGGCAGAGATTCAGCCTGGAACGGTTTGTGTTAACTTTTCAAGTTACAACAACTTTCATGACAGCATTATTGAGCATACGCCGATTTTTGTACCCAGAGTTGGCCCTATGACGGTTGCCATGTGTATGCGAAATGCCCTGAGGCTTTTTCAAAACTTTCATCAAGGATCATAGGCTTGACCGGGAATCAAACTGTTAAAGAATGGCTAGACGCTGTAGCAAGCCGACAACCCACGCCTGGGGGCGGCAGTGTTGCCGCGCATATCGGGGCGAATGCCACAGCGTTATTTGCAATGGTCACTCGATTTAGCCGCGATCCATGCTTCGGCCCAACATTTGCCGACGCGCTAGACCAACACACAGCCCGCTTCTTGGCACTTGGGGCAGATGACGCTGCAGGTTATCAGCAGCTCAAACACACGCTTAAACAAGCCAAAGCCCAAACAATCAATCAAGCGGAATTGGATGCAGGTTACCTTGCCGCTGCCGACGCGCCCATGAGGATCTTTGAGCTCACCGCTTTGGTCGCCAGACAGCTCATCGCCGTCTATCCAAACACCAATCCGAATCTGGCATCGGATGCCCAAATGGTCGTGCTTCTGCTTGAGGCAACCTTCGCGTCGGCCTTACTCAATATTCGAATCAATCTGGCCTATTGTCAAAATCCAGCGCTAACGACCGCGATAGAGGCTAAAATACAAGCGCACGAGCCAACCCGGCAAACCCTAAAGACCCTCGCGCCATCCGAACCGACATGAATATGCGTTTCGTCAGACAGGTTAGCGTCGCCCTACTCGTCGCCGTAACCGTCATGGGCTGTCACAACTTACAACTTGGCGATACCAGGATCGCCAACCCAGCGAGCACCAAGCAAGGCATCCTTCGCACCCAGTTAGAGCAAGCCCTCTTCAATGAGATTATTCTGCGCTTCACCGCGACACATCCCGGACCCCTTGGCCCGATTGATTATCAGGCTCTGCTGACAGAACTGCAGCAAACGGTTGCTTTAACCGAGATTACAAGTCTGCAGCAACAAACCCTGGACGCCGTGCGCTGGTCGGCCCAATCCCCAGCGCCTGAGACCCCAGCGCCCGCCTTGGACCGCTGGGTAGAGCAGGAACTCGCGGCACTCAGACGACTCCGGGCGTCCCTCGACGCAGCCGACCCCGGCCTGTTTCAAACGGTGGGCCCAACCCGAGAAGCACGACAACAGTTTTTAGGCCTCATCGAAACCAGCATCGAAACCCATCGCGTCCTAAACCCACTTGGCCTGCGATTTTCTGACCTGCCACCCCTGCTGGTCAAACCGTCGTTGCTCGATCTCAAGACCGCTTTTTTTTATCAACCCGATGACGCCAGCATTCGGATTACGGACGCACAATTTACCGACCTGAGCTTTCCAGAAGCCGAAGTCATCGCGCTCATTCATGGCCTGCCAGGCAGCCACTTTCTAATGCAACAACCTCGAACGCCTTTGTTTGCGGAGGTCCAAGCCGAGAACCAAAAGGCGATGGCAATCTTAATGCTGGCGGCAATGGGCCACGTCGAGTTTTATCAAACCCCCTACTCCCAAATAGCGCGAATCGATTTTTTGACGCTGCGTCTTGCGCAATACCAAAAAGCTTTGCAGCCGGCACAAACCTTTGAGCAGTTCAAAGCCGCAATTGGCCTGACCCACTATCGGCTTAAAAGATTGCAACAAGCCTTTGTCAGCGCAGAAACGTTACCCAGGGCGCTGGTCATGCAAGGCCAGGCGCTCAGATCTTTAAGCGCCGCAACCGCCCTATCAATCAGTGTTGCACAAACCCACCCGGCGCCGCTGACCAATGCGCAACGCAGCGCAATTTTGAGTCAGCTCACTCGACTGGCAGGGCCAATCGATGCGCCGTAGAACGCCTGAGGCCAAACGCTTGGACATTAAAACTTCCGCATGCGGCCGATCGGTCTTAACCTGAAAGCGTCAGGAGGCATCTCGGGCAGGCCACCGTCTTCGGTGTGCTCGACCAAACCGGTAATCAATGGCGTGCGCTTCATGGATCGAAAGCTCAAACAGGACCGTTCGGGCGGCGGGTCGATAGCTTGAAATAGACTCGGCAAGGGCGCGTAAGGCGCCATCGGTCACGGCTTGCACCCGACCATTTAGGATAAATTCACCGCTACTGCCAGAGCTGTCGTTCATCGCGCAATGCAAGCTATACCAACCGCTGCTCAGCAAATCTTGTGCTTTTGGTGTGCTCGGCTCAACGAATAAGAAGCAATGGCCGGCACCAATTATAGGGGTTACCGGATGCAACCTCGGCTTTGCATCCTCTCGTACCGTCGCTAAATAGGCGAGCTTGCCGTCTAGGCGTTGAGACCCAAATGCGGCAATTTCCGGAGCAGCAGCTTCAAGTTCACGCCAACTGTGCATGGTCAGATTTCCTTAAAAGACGCGTCAACTCTATCATTGATCCGGGGATCTTTCAGGTGCGGTTTAAAGTCTTGATGTCGTGATCATCGCAGGGCTTTCAGCGTCAAGATCGAGCAACCTCGCAAGCGGGCGAAGGTGCTGGGCGTAATGGCGCCAGCGCGCTTTTGAGGTTTGGTAGATTGGTTGCCGCACTTGATTGAAACTGGCCGTGCTGACGGGTCGAATCGTGTCATAAAAGGTTAAACAGGCTGGCTCGAAGGGCAGCTCGCAAAAGTCTAACAACGCCTCGATCACAGATTGTGGGGAGGCCAGCAGCGATTCATAGTCCACCGTATGAATATTAAGGTCAGGCATCGCAGACCAATGATTCATAAGCCGCTGATAGTCAATATAAAACTGTCCGAGGTTCGTTAAATTAAAACTGTAATCTTGGCCTTTGGTGAAATTTTGAAAGAAACAGCTTAAACACGTGTCCAGTGGATGTCGGCGCACATGCACAATCTTGGCACCCGGGATCATTGCGCGCAGCAGCCCAAGAAACCGAAAATTGAGCGGATGCTTATCAACAATCCATTGGGTTTTTAGGCCATAGTCTCGATCGCGCAACGCCTGCAGGTACCGCGCCTGGGACGCATCAACCGCCGCCTGAATCCGAAGGCGAGACTCATCGCGACGCAGGCCAGCCGGCGCAGACTGCGCCTTTAAGGTTCGAAGCAATTGCAGGCTAGCGGTTGCTAAATCATTCAATTCGCCAGCGCCAAACACCCGGGAATGACTGGCGAGTATCTGCTCGACCAAGCTGGTGCCACTCCTGGGCATGCCCACCACAAAAATTGGCCTGGGCGCTTTATCCAAAGGCTCAGCTTGGGCTTCAATCCATTGCAGGTCCGGCTGAAAATACACGAGATCTTGAAAAAACTGTCTGTTTTGGGTGACCGAAAATGACCTTGCCGCAAGGCCATTTGCGCGTTGGTAGTGCTTAAAGGCTCGATCATATTCGGCCGTATCGTCTAAATATTTTCCCGCCGCAAAATGTAAGTAACACCGAGCCTGATCCGTTAGGTCGGGATCCGCTAACTGCTGCTCAACCGTCTCTAAAAATGGATCCTGCGGCGCAAAGGTCACCATCTCGGCATAACCTTGGTAGGCTTCTCCATAATTCGGCTTGAGCGTAAACGCATCTTGAAAACGCGCCTTCGCGAGGTCCATTTCACCCACCCTGCGATAGAGTCCTGCAAGGTTATGATGATAGGCTGCGGCCAAAGGCCGGGCGCGCAAGGCGCGCTCGATCAGGTCAATCCCGATAGATTCTTGACCCTGCTCGCCTCGAATCAAGCCCAACAAATGCAGCGCATCAGGATGCTCTGGCGCCTCGTCCAGAATGCCTTGGTAAAGCACCTCGGCAGCCCTGAATTGCCCCGCTCGATGCCGCGCCAACGCTTGTCCCAGTCGCTCCTTGATCGTCGGCTTTTGAGGCGTTAATTCGGTCACGGCAAACGGCCTTGGCGCCTAATTGGCGATCGGTCCGAGCGCGGTAATCGGCAGGACCTGCACTGAAAAAATATAGGTTTCATCGCGACGGGTTGTGGCCTTAACCCTTAGCGTCTCACCGGCTTGCGGCTGGCGCTCTAAGCCCATCACCATGAGATGTCGGCCTTGAGGCGCCATCACTAAGGTCTTTGCTGGACTCAATTCGATCGGATCAATGTGCCGCATGCGCATTGATCCCGCGTCCATCACCGTTTCGTGCAACATCACGTGCGTCGCGCCAGCAAGTTCTAACTCCGACAAAATGACCGTTGCAGCACCATCGTTCACCAGCCTGCCATAGATGGCCAGCCGATTAACGCCCGGTGGCGGACTTCGAGTCCAACCCTCAAGCAGTCGAACGTCAGCGGCAACACCCAACGAGACCCCCGCGAGCAATAAGACTCCGACAACCCAGGTTCTAAACGGCATGATCGCGACCTCTCGTGGTAAACAGGCGAAAAAAGCAAAAGCGCAGGCTATAATTTACCAGAACACCCCGCGCGCTGTCAGAAATCGTCTCGACGCGCGCACACGCTAAGACAGACGCGCCTTCAAACAAGGCATCCGGATTATTATGAGCAATCTTTATCAAGTTTTCCTTGACCATTTTGACCTCTCGCGCCCATTGTTGTTGGATGCCACCGGCCAGATGCTTGCAACCTACGGAGAGCTTGAGCAGCGCAGCGCCCAATTCGCGAATGCCTTAACGCATCTGGGTCTCAAACCCGGTGACCGGGTTGCCGTTCAAACGGCGAAATCAATTGAGGCCTTGTATTTATATTGTGGTTGCTTACGCGCGGGTCTGATCTATCTGCCGCTCAATACCGCTTACGGCGCCCAGGAATTGAGCCACTTCCTTGAGGACGCTACACCCAGCTTGCTTGTGGTCGACCCAGCTTGCGCAGACGACCACGCGGCGCAACCTATCTTAGTGCTGACCATGGATCGCTTTGGCGCAGGCGGCTTAACCGACCTTGCCCAAGACTGCCCGAGCTCGCATTCGGTTGAACCTAGAGCCCCGGATGATATCGCCGTAATCGTGTATACCTCAGGCACCACTGGCCTGCCAAAGGGTGCGATGATCAGTCATCGCAACCTCATCAGCAATGCGCAAACCCTTACATCCGCCTGGGGCTGGACGCAGGCGGACGTAATGCTCCACACCTTGCCGATCTTTCATGTGCACGGGTTGTTTGTCGGACTCCATTTGCCCCTGCTGAGCGGGTGCGCCATTATCTTTCAGCCGGCATTCGATGCCGCAGCCGCTCGGAAGGCAATACCCTATGCAACGGTTTTTATGGGGGTACCGACCTACTACACCCGGCTGCTGAGCCAAGGCATCGATCAAAACGATTGTGAAGGGATGCGCCTATTCATCTCAGGGTCAGCGCCCTTGCTCGCGCAGACCTTTAAGGATTGGCACGCCTCAACCGGCACGGTCATCCTAGAACGATACGGCATGAGCGAAACCGGCATGAACACCGCCAACCCACTTACTGGCGCGCGCAAGCCTGGCACCGTTGGCCCACCTTTGCCAGGGGTTGAATGTTTGGTGGTCAATGAGGCAGACGAGGTGTTGCCGGTGGGCGAAACCGGTAACCTTTGGGTTCGCGGCCCAAACGTGTTTCAAGGCTATTGGCAAAACGCAGAGAAGACAGCTGAATCTTTTTCACCTGATGGGTATTTCAAAACCGGCGATCTCGCGGTCATCGATGAGGACGGCTACATCAGCATCGTTGGCCGCAGTAAAGATCTCATTATTACCGGCGGGCTCAACGTCTACCCAAAAGAAATCGAATTGGTATTGGATGCAATCGATGGCGTGCTGGAAAGTGCTGTCATCGGCCTGCCCCACCCCGATTTCGGGGAGTCTGTCTGCGCTGTGATTGTTCCCCTGCCGGAAGTCGATCTAGCCACTGAGTTCATTTTCGACCAGATCAAAACGCGTCTCGCTAACTTCAAAACCCCAAAGAAAATTTTCTTTTTGCAAAGCCTACCCCGAAATACAATGGGCAAAGTTCAGAAGAATCAGCTCAGAGCGCAATTTTCTGATGCTGCGCACAACCTATGAGCACCGGGCGGCCGCGATCTCCGGCGCGACTTGCGGTACTTGCCTCCGGTCGCGGGAGCCATCTAAAGAATCTCTATGAAGCCTGCGCACAAGGCATTCTGAACGCACAGATTTGTCTCGTGGTCAGTAACAACCTGCACAGCGGCGCTTGGCAGTTCGCTGCGAGCAAGGACTTACCCCAGTGGTTCTGCAACACCAGCGCTGATGGAATAGGCTCGACCGTCGATCAGGCGTTGGCAACCTGCTTGTTTGAACATCGCATTGATTGGGTGATCACAGCCGGCTACCTAAGAAAAATCGGGCCAATCACCCTTGCCGCCTTTCCAAGCCGAATCATTAACATTCACCCTGCTTTGCTGCCCGACTATGGCGGCGCTGGGATGTATGGACGCAAGGTTCATCGGGCAGTGCTTGCGGCCAAAGAACGTGAATCTGGCGCGACGGTTCATTATGTTACGGCCCGCTACGATGAAGGCGCGATCATTGCCCAGAATCGCGTTACTATATCGCACGATATGACCCCGGACAGCCTCGCAGAGGCAATCTTAAAGATTGAACACCCTTTACTCGTTCACGCTTTACAAGGACTACTGACGCACCATGACTGATCAGAACGCTGCTTTAATTCGAAATCCTCGAGCGCCCATCGCTTTAATGACCTGCGAGTCGGGCCGATCCTTTGCCGAACGCGTTGCACAATACCTTGAGACCCCTTTACTCCCGAGCAAAGAAATCTGGTTCGCTTGTGGTGAGGGCAAAATCGAGATCCAAGCCAATGTTCGCGGTCATGATCTGTATATTTTTCAAAACATGGTGGGCGATCAAGACGATAAAACGGTCTATGACCGATTCATCATGTTGTTGCATGCCGTCGAGGCCGCGGCCTTAGCCGATGCGCAATACATCACGGCTGTTACGCCTTATTATCCTGGTGCGCGCCAGGACAAACGTAAGGGTCGAACCCGAGAAGGCATCAGCGCGAGCCTGTTTGCGCGGATGTTGCAAAGTGCAGGCGCTGATCGAGTTGTAACCGTTGAGATCCATAACGATGCCATCGCTGGCATGTTCAACCCAAGCCAAACCCACCTTGAGAATATTTTCCTAACCAAACAGTTCGTACCTTGGCTGAAGACCAACGGCTTAACGGGTGACGTCGTGGTTTCACCCGATGTCGGATATCTCGAGAATGCGCGTATTTATGCCGAAGAGCTGTCGGCGGATCTTGCGGCCTTGTCAAAAGAACGGGACTACTCAAAACCCAATACCGTCTTTCGATCGACGCTGATTGGGGTTGTCGACGGCAAGAACGTCCTACTGGTCGATGACATTATTGATACCGCAGGATCAGTGGTTGCCGCTGTCGAGACGCTCAAAGATGAGGGCGCTCGGGACATAACGGTTGCCTGCGTTCACCCTGTTTTGTCTAAACCCGCCTGGGAGCGGCTGCAGGGCCTGAAGGCGCGTTCTGCTCAAGAGGGCTGGCGCTTTTGCGTTGTTGGGACCACGGCGATTCATCATACCAAAACACCTGATTGGTACTTCGAGTTTCAAATCGAGAAACTCGTCTCCGCCGTGCTGGAAAAAATCAACCTCCGCGGGAGCGTCACCGGGGTGCAAGACCATCGCGACTGACCAGCGGTTGACCTCTCAGAGGAAGAGGCTATTATTGCCCGTCCAATTTAATCCGATGGCCGCCCACCAAATGTTTGCAAGGTTCAGAACACGTCACGTCGATCCGAGCCCAACCAGGGGAGCAACCCATGCGTCGTGACCGTTTAATTAATCCGGATGCGGACACCTTCTCCTTTGTGGCTGCCGAACACGCCGTGCTCGATTTTTGGGCGAAACAAGCTGTCTTTCAAAAGAGTCTTGCTCAAACTCGTAACCAAGACCCTTACATCTTTTACGACGGGCCACCCTTTGCAACTGGCTTGCCGCACCATGGCCATTTGGTTGGCTCGATTTTAAAAGACGCAGTACCCCGTTATTTCACCATGAAAGGCCGCTATGTTCAGCGGCGGTTTGGGTGGGATTGTCATGGCCTGCCGATAGAACACGAAATCGATAAATCGCTCGGCCTATCATCCGCCGAAGCGGTCGAGAAGATGGGTATTAAAGGTTATAACGATGCCTGCCGTGGCATCATTCAACGCTATACCGATGAATGGCGCAAAACGATCACGCGCATTGGCCGCTGGGTAGATTTTGATAACGATTATAAAACCATGGAACCCTGGTACATGGAGTCGGTTTGGTGGGTCGTTAAACAACTCTGGGAAAAGGAGTTGATCTATCGGGGCGAAAAAGTTGTGCCTTTTTCAACCGCGCTCGGAACCGTTCTATCGAATTTTGAGGCGGGCAGCAATTATCAAGAAGCCCAAGACCCCGCGGTTACGGTGCTGTTTAAGCTATCGGATCAAGACGCGTACATCGCCGCCTGGACTACGACGCCCTGGACACTGCCGTCGAATCTTGCGCTGTGTGTGGGCAACAGTATCGAATACACCAAGGTTTATGACGAAGCCTTGCAGGCAACCGTTATCATTGCTTCGGAGCGTCTTGCTGCCTACGAAGGCAAAAAGCAACTCAAAGCAGTATCAACGCTTATGGGGTCAGAACTGGTGGGGCTGCGCTATGAACCCTTATTCCCATACTTTGAAGCACTTGCATCAGAAGGCGCCTTCCAAGTTTTGGCTGATGATTATGTCACCACAGACAGCGGCACCGGGATCGTTCATCAAGCACCCGCCTTTGGCGAGGACGATTTTCGCGTTTTGAAAGCCGCCGGCGTTACCGCGTCAGTCTGCCCAATTGATATGGCCGGCTGCTTTACCGAGGCGGTGCCCGATTTTGCCGGCCTTCATGTTAAGGACGCCGATAAACCCATCATGCGTCACTTAAAAACCTCAGGCCAACTCTACCTGCAAGAGGTGATTCAACACAGCTACCCATTCTGCCCACGCTCGGACACCCCTATTATTTACCGCACCATCGATTCTTGGTACGTCAAGGTGGCCCAAATCAAAGAACAATTGGTTGAAGCGAACCAGAATATTCGTTGGGTACCCGAGCATATCCAAAATGGTCGCATGGGCAACTGGCTCGCAGGCGCCATGGACTGGGCGATCTCGCGAAACCGCTATTGGGGCACGCCCCTTCCCATTTGGATCAATGATGTGTCTGGCGCAGCCAAGTGCATCGGGTCGATCGCAGAACTCAAAGCATTAACGGGCGTTGAAGTTGCCGATCTGCACCGCGAGTTTGTCGATGATTTAACGTTTACGCTGCCTGGCGAGGACGGTATCTATCGCAGAATTTCAGAAGTTTTAGATTGCTGGTTCGAGTCTGGCGCCATGCCTTACGCCCAATTGCATTACCCCTTCGAAAACAAGGAATTGTTTGAAAAGGGCTTTCCTGCCGAATTTATTGCCGAAGGTTTGGATCAAACTCGTGGCTGGTTCTACACCTTGATTGTTTTAGGCTACGCTTTGTTCGAAACCAATCCGTTTAAAAATGTCATCGTCAATGGCATCGTGATGGCGGAGGATGGTAAGAAGATGTCCAAGCGGCTCCGCAACTACACGCCGCCGGATACGCTCATGGAGGACTACGGCGCCGATGCGCTCCGGCTCTATCTGATTAATTCGGGCCTCGTTAAAGCTGAAGAGCAGCGCTTTAAAGATGCCGGGGTTAAGGAGATGACCCGACGGGCGCTGTTACCGTGGTTAAACGCCTATCGCTTTTTAAAAACCTATACCGAGATCGATCATTGGACGCCGGACGCGGTGACCGCTGCCAGTCCGAATATTATGGATCAATGGTTGCTGTCACGGCTTCAAACGCTCAAGGCCAATATTGCCAACGAGATGCAAGCTTATCGCCTGTATAACGTTGTTCCAGCGCTATTCGATTTTATTGAAGAATTGACCAACTGGTATATCCGGCTCAACCGGGCTCGATTTTGGGATGACGCCATGACTGCCGACAAGGCGCATGCCTTCAACACCTTACACACGGCCGTTTATGAGTTCACCGTCTGCATGGCGCCCTTTGCACCCTTTTTGTCTGAGACCCTCTACCAAGCGCTGCCTAAGTTAGACAGCGCGCCAGAGTCTGTGCATTTATGTACCTATCCTGAACCCGAAACTGAGCGCGTTAAGCCGACCCTAGAAGAAGCTGTGGGCAGAATGCAGAACGTGATCCTCCTCGGTCGTCAAAAACGCAATCAGGATCGCGTCAAGACCAAATACCCAACTCGACTGTTGCGAATTCTCCATCAGGATGAATCACTATTAAATGAGATCGCGCGCTTGCAGACCTATATTTTGGCAGAGCTGAACGTAAAAGCGATCTCATACGATACCAACGAAGCCGACTACATCGCGTTATTCGCACGACCTAACTCACCGGTTCTGGGTAAGCGACTGGGTAATCGGTTTAAGCACTTTAAACAACTGATCGATCAACTCGACAGCCAAAGTATCTTAAAGTTCCAAGAAACCAATAGCCTGGAACTTGATGGCGAAACCTTTGGCCTCGACGACATCCTCGTCTTTCGAGAAGCCAAAGACGGTACCAACGCCGTCTCAAATCGTTTCATCTCGATTGACTTGGATACCCACCTGGATCCCGCACTCATCGAAGAGGGCCTTGCGCGAGAAGTTGTCAGCCGAATCCAGAAAAGCCGCAAAGATGACGGCCTGAATGTGGCAGATCGAATCACCCTTCAGATCTGGGGCGATGATGCGATTCTGTCAGCGGTTGCCAGTCATCGGGACTACATCCTGCGTGAAACGCTCTGCCAGAGCCTAACGGTTGTCGAGGCGGCCATTGAACCAGGCTTTGATCTACCGGTTGATGACTTGGCTTTTGGACTGGTTCTGTCTAAATTCGAGGGTTAAATCCGCCCTGCGTTGATCTTAGCAATCATCGCTCGACCATCTATGCGTCGCAAAGCGACGACGAGCGATCACAAATTCGCAATCACCTGCAGTGAGAATGCCACATGACCGAGATTCTAGATCAATCGATAACCGCGATCGCCGAGGCCGTTCGAGAGAAGCGGATTACCGCGGTCGAACTGGCTGAGCACACTTTGGCTCGAATTGATGCGGTCAACGCTGACCTCAATGCGGTTGTATCAACCAACCCTGAACTCACCTTGAAATATGCCGCCCAGGCCGACGCCGAGATTGCCGACGGCAAATCGGTTGGGCCCCTCCACGGGGTGCCCATGACGATCAAGGACAGCTTGGATACCTTCGATTTCGTGACAACCTGGGGCACCCAAGGCCGGGCTGCCTTTAGACCGGGTCGTGACGCTGCAGTGGTCGCAAGGCTGCGAAGGGCCGGCGCTATTTTAGTGGGCAAAACCAATACCCCTGAGTTCACCCTCGCGTTTCAGACCGACAACAACTTATTCGGGCCAACCAATAACCCCTATGATTTAACCCGAACGCCAGGTGGCAGCTCTGGTGGCGCCGCGGCTTTGATCGCCAGCCGAGCAATCCCTTTCGATATCGGTACCGACACCGGTGGCAGCATTCGTCTGCCAGCACATTTTTGCGGCATCGCAGGCCTTAAACCCACCTCGGGACGCGTGCCTTGCTCTGGCAACGCCCTCCCCAGCGAGGGGCTTTGGGCGCCGCTCAGCCAACCCGGTCCTATGACCCGGTTTGCCCAAGACTTATCGCTACTGCTCGATATTATTGAGGGCCCTGATTTATTTGATCCCAACGTCCGCATTGCACCAAAACTGCAAGCCAAAGACATCGACCCCAAGTCTCTCAGAATTGGCTTTCATCTCAGCAATGGACTTTCCGCACCAACGCTTGCCATTCAAGCTGCTTTGCAGCGCGTTGTCGACAAGCTTGCGAATCATGGTATGGACGTGCAGGAGCACCGTCCAGATGGTATCGAGATGACGCCTTTGATTTTTTCACGACTGCTCGCGGCAGATGATCATGAGACGGTTCTGGGCTTGTTGGAGCAATCCAATACTGAGACGCCATCGCTGGCCATCGCCAGCAACTTATCGCAGCCAAAGCCCGGTTTTTCGGCGGCGGAACTGTGTAACATTCTTGCGATTTGGGATGGCTTTAAAAGCGCCATGCTAAAATCCTTTGCAACGCTTGACGTCCTGATGTGTCCGGTGAATGCCCGCACTGCGATTGCGCATGGCCAAGCCGAGGACTTATTGGATTACAGCTACACCATGACCTACAACTTAACGGGCTGGCCCAGTGTCGTCATTCCCTGCGGCTTGGATGAAGCCGGCTTACCCATTGGTGTGCAACTCATCGCGGCACCGTTTCGGGAGGCGCAGTGCTTGGCGCTTGCGGAATTTATCCAGTCTGAATTGGCCTTTTTTCCATTGCCGCGCGTAAATTCTCTCGATTCAGCCATAAAAAATGGTCCGGAAACCGCTTAAAACCATGGCGGCGTTCACCTCGTGGGGCTGTCAGATCGACGCAGAAAACTGGCAGATTTGGCATTTCGGGCGTATCCTTGCTCCCCCGACCCCCCGGACTGCCAACGTAGAGATTCGAATATGACGACAGCACGATTTATGTTAGCGCTCAGCCTGAGCCTTGCGGCACTTTGCGGCCGCGCTGAGTCGATTGATTTATCCGGGGTGTACCAACTCGCCATTGAGAATGACCCGCAACTTGGGGCGGCGGAGGCCTCGTTTCTGGCCCAGAGTGAGGTGGTGCCGCAAGCTCGAGCGGGTCTCTTGCCGAGCCTCAACCTATCAGGCAGCTACTCAGACACCACCAGTCCATCGCTGCGTCAATTCGACCCATTAACGGGTACAACCCTCTTTGAAGACACCACCACGACCAATCGGTCCTGGCAAGCCGGTTTGGTCCAACCCTTAATCCGAATGGACCGCTGGTATCAATATCAGCAAGCCAAAAGGATCAAAGATCAGGCTCAAGCCGGTTACGCCAGCGAAGCGTTATCGCTTATTGTTCGCGTCGCCGAAACCTACCTTGCAATTTTAGAAGCCCAAGACGCCTTGGATTCAACCAACGCCGAGCGCAGCGCCGTCAAAAGACAGCTCGAGCAGGTGCAGCAACGCTTTGATGTGGGCCTCGTCGCCATTACCGATGTCCTTGAGTCCACGGCCAGCTTTGACCGCACGACCGTCAATGTGATCGAAGCAGAAGGCGCGCAAGCGCAAAGCTTCGAGCCGCTGATGCGTCTTACCGGCCGAGCTTTTACCTCGGTGCAGGGGCTCAAGGCAGAATTCCCGGTCCGGCATCCAGAGCCTCAAAATGAAGCGGCATGGGTTGCCGCGGCGCTGCAGAAAAACACGACCATTTTGGCCGGCAAAGCGGCGCTTGCCGTCGCGCAAAAGCAAGCCGCAATCAATAAATCAAGACACCTTCCGACTTTGGATGCGCAGGTAACCTACTCGTCACAAACCAGTCAGAACCCCAGCGCTTTTCAGACGAGTCAGTCTGATACTGAGGTTTACGGTTTACGGCTGACTGTTCCACTCTACTCTGGTGGCGGAACCCGATCAGGCGTTCGGCAAGCGGAATACCGGTTAATTGAAGCGCGAGAAAACCTCGACCTTGCCGAACGCCAAGTCAGCGAAAACGTGCGAGGGCTGTTTACCGCCATCAATACCGATGTGGCGCGGGTCAAAGCGAGTCTTCGGGGCATTGAATCTGCCCGATCAGCCTTATCCGCCACAGAAACTGGCTATGAAGTTGGCACGCGCAACATCGTCGATGTGTTGCTTGCCCAACAAAGACTCTATTTATCGGATTTTCAGTTCGCCAGCGCTCGCTATCGGTACATTACGAACACCCTTCGCCTGAAGCAGGTCATTGGCCACTTGACGGCTGAAGATCTCTACGAACTCAATCAATTTTTTGATGTCGAACGTCTGGTAACCCAAGTTAATCCCACAACTCGATAAAAGGCGTCTGCAAGCAACTATGAATCGAATCTGGATCGCATGCGCCGCCGTCATCCTAGCAAGCGGCATCGGCCTCATGACGGTGAAAGACCCGGCCACAGCCGCGGCACCCGCACCAACCCGCGGCCCAGCGCTCACCCCTGATGAAACCAACAACATCGAGGTCTTTGAGGCCGCCAGCCCCTCGGTGGTTTTTGTCACCAATACCCAGCTTCGTAGACAACGCTTCTCACTCAACGTACTCGAGATTCCGAAAGGCTCCGGGACGGGCTTCGTTTGGGATAAGAGCGGGTTGATTCTGACCAACTACCACGTCATCTATGGCGCCAATAAAATCAACATTGCCATGCAATCTGGGCGCCAGTATGAGGCAACTGTGGTTGGCACCTCACCCGAAAAAGATATCGCCCTGCTCAAGATCGAAGCACCAGAGGAAACCTTACAACCGCTCCCCTTAGGGGATTCAGATAATCTAGCCGTTGGCCGCAAAGTACTCGCCATTGGAAACCCGTTTGCGCTCGACACCACCCTAACCGTTGGCGTGGTGAGCGCATTGGGCCGGGAGATTAAATCGATGAACAATCGCACGATCTCTAACGTTATCCAGACCGATGCGGCGATTAACCCCGGCAATTCAGGGGGGCCGCTGCTGAATTCGAGCGGAGAACTCATTGGCGTCAATACCGCTATTTTCAGTCCAACCGGCGCGAGTGCCGGGATTGGCTTTGCGATCCCGGTATCCACCGTCAAAAATCTGGTTCCGCAGCTGAAAAAATACGGCAAGCTCTATCGCCCCGTTTTGGGTATCGAGTCGCTATCGGACTCATGGACCAAACGTTTGAAAATCAACGGGGTCGCCATTTTCTCTGTTAAACCCGGGCTGCCTGCTGCCAAAGCAGGACTTATCGGTATTCGAGAAGACCGGCGCGGCAATATTCATCTCGGCGATGTCATCATTGCCATCGATGGCGAACCCGTCACCAATGAAGACACAATGCTGTCACTTTTAGAGCAGCACAGCCCAGGCGACCGTATCGAGCTGACAACCTTACGAGATGATGCGATTCACACGTATCAACTTGATCTTGCTGCACCCATTTCTGACTGAACGAACCGCTTACCGAAGCGGGCCTTGCTGCACCCTATCCAACCTTCGACCGCGCCATTGCGCCTGATACTCATCAATTAATCCTGCGGAAACCGTCATGCACGCACCCGTACCCGCAAGCACCCAAAACAAGACACTGGCCCGAGGCCAGATCATCGGATTTGTGTTGCTCTGCGGATGCTTGAGCGCCTGGCCCAGCCCTGGTGCGCGTGCAGAACTTGTCCGATTGATCGGTGCAGTGCCGCACGGGTTTGAACAAACCCAGCAACTTCACTTTAAGCACTTTAAAGTCGATGAATACACCGCAAGCGCAAGCCACGCATCTGTTCAGAACACCCGCATACGCTTGGAACAGCATCGAGGATCCTTGCCGTCTGATTTGACTGACACGCTGAAACACTACGAATCCACCAAGCTAACCCGGTGCCATGCGCCAGACCTGAAAACCATTTTTACCGGCCTCGAGCAAGGCTATGAAACCACCGTCATGCTGACGGTCTGTCCTAAACAGCCGAATCTGGAGACTGGCTACCTACGGTTTACCAAAGCCATTTTGGCGGATGCCTTATATTTTGTAGAAATCGAACAACAGGTGCCGCATTTTAACCCCGCTGAGGCCCAGAACCTGCACGAAACCGTTGTGTTTTGGACCGAACTGCTCAAGCAATTCATCCTCTGTTCAGAAGCCAGCACAACGCCGGCTTGCCGTCGCGCGATCGCTGACGACTGAGTCAGCGCCTGACCCAAGCGCCACTCACGCTGCGCCTGCGATCATGCAACGTCACGCCGTTATTGGTGGGGGGGGGTAACGCTTGCTTCGAAGTTTATTGGGCGCCATCAAACGGCCCTGCCTGCTCTGCGGCCAGCGCCAAACCCAAGCTTGTGGCCTTTGCATTCCTTGTCAAAAAGACTTGCCTTGGCTCGCCCGCGGTTGCCCTCGCTGCGCAATGCCTTGGCCGTATCATCAAGGCCCTTACAACTGCTTTATCCAGCCACCAAAATTCAATCGGTGCGAGGCGGCATTTGTCTATGACTTCCCAATCAAACAACTGATTCTGGCGTTCAAGGACCAAGGCAACCTTGCAGCAGGCCATGCGCTGACGTTGTGTCTTGCCCAACGCATCATCCATGACCCGGCCCAAAGCGTGATGCCAGATCTGCTGATACCGGTGCCAAGTCCCTGGCGAAAGCGGCGGCAACGAGGATACAACCCGGCGACGCTTATCGCCAAAGACCTGGCCAACGCACTCAACCGCCCTTGGACGCCAACCTTGATAAAAACGCACCCAACTCGGCAAGATCGCAAGCATCAGTCAAGGCAACAAAGACTCAATGACTCGACCAATCCTTTTTATATGGGGCGCAGCAAAGCGCCCTGCCACATCGCGATTATCGATGATGTTGTCACCTCTATGACGACGGCAAATCACGTAGCTGAAAGGCTTCAGCAGGCCGGTTTTTGCAACCTTTCACTTTGGGCGCTCGCAAGATCCTTACCCCCGCGGACTCAGAACACTTCAAACACACTAAACGACTGATGATTCCCAGCCCGCGCCTGTGGTAGAGTCGCGCAAGGTTTACAAAAGGAGCGTTCATGGACTGGCAGAACATCGATATCAAAACGGCCTTTCGGTCCGATCTGTTGGCACCCGACACCGTTCAGAACGCGCACTACATTGTCGTATCAGACGGCGAAATTTTGGGTTGCGATACCCATGATCGGTGGCAACCTTTAAATGAAGACGAGTTGCACTGGAGTGGCATTGTCTCAGAATCAAAACATTTCCTAGGTTGGGTAGGCGATGCACCCATCTTTGCCGTCGAGGCTGACCCCGATAGCGATGAACCCGTTGGCTACCAATTTGAATCGCTCTGGTCGTTTCTCAACAGCGTGGAGATCGATCTGTTCTATCTCATCGGCCGAGCGAAACAAATCGTTGAGTGGTTTCAGACCCATCGTCATTGCGGCCAATGCGGCGGCGAGACATCCTCTGAAAGTCAGGACCGATCTCGAAAATGCTTAGACTGTGGTCAAATGTTTTATCCCCGCCTGTCGCCTTCAATCATAGTTTGCGTTCACAAGGGCGAGGATATTCTGCTCGCCAAAAATGCCCATGCTCGCGCCAATTTTTATAGTGTCTTGGCTGGCTTTGTTGAGCCTGGCGAGTCCATTGAGGACACCGTCCATCGAGAAGTTTTTGAAGAGGTCGGCCTGAAGGTCAAAAACCTGAAATACTTCGGCAGCCAATCTTGGCCGTTCCCAAATTCTTTAATGCTCGGATTTCATGCCGAATACGACAGTGGCGAAATCAACATTCAACAGGAGGAGCTTAGCGACGCGCAATGGTTTCATTTTGATGCGCTGCCCAACCCACCTGCGATGATTTCTATTTCGGGGTGGCTCATCAATGACTTCATCGAGCGAGCCCGAGCCGGAACCGTATAGCCGTGACTTTTTTTCGGACTGGTGTTTTTCTCTGGTCTTTGATTACCGCGTCCCAAGCTTGCGCCGAGGTGCCCGCAAGGGTCGCCGTTGCCTCGAATTTTAAAGCGACCCTGGAAAGGCTCATTGACGCCTTAGCGCAATCAAGTCCAGCATCGCAGTCACATTATCAATTGGTGAGTGGCTCAACCGGCATGCTCTTTGCGCAAATCAGCGCTGGTGCGCCCTTTGATTTGTTTTTAGCAGCCGATTCCGCGCGGCCTGAACAATTACACACTCAAACGCGCTTTTCGCGTTATCACCCCAAAGTCTATGCTGAGGGCCGCCTCGCGCTATGGCTACCCCATCGAGATCGGTCTTGGGCGGCAGTCTTCGCCAATTTTGACGGCGATTTGGCCATCGCCAATCCAGACCTTGCGCCCTACGGTGCGGCAGCAAACGCCTTGCTCGCCTTACCGTTATTTCAGCAAGCGCCTCGACGGATTCAAGGCAACAATGTCCATCAAGCCTATCAGTTCGTTGAGACGGGTAATGCGCAAGGCGCCCTGATTTCGCTTGCGCAATTGATTCAAGCGAAGGTGCCACCAGAACAATACTACCTGCCACCCCAAAGCCACTATCCCGCGATCACTCAAAAACGGATTTTATTGTCGGACCACCCTTACGCCCAAGCCCTAGATCAGTTCCTTGCAACCACCAGGGCGGGCGAGATTATCAAACAGGCGGGCTATCACGCGGCGTTAGTGCCAGAATAGATCATGGAAGAAGACTTAATCACACTCGGCACCTCTATTCGGCTCGCTGGCTTCACCACGATCATCTTGGCGATTTTCGGCACGCCCCTGGCATGGTGGCTTGCTCGAAGCCAGTCCCCGCTGACCGCCATCTGCATTCCACTTTTGGCCTTACCCTTGGTTCTACCGCCGACAGTCATCGGGTTTTACCTATTGCTCGCTTTCTCGCCACAGCACTTTTTTGGTGCCGCCTGGCTTGATTGGTTTGGCAGCAGTTTGGCCTTTAGCTTCGAAGGTCTTCTGCTCGGCTCACTGGTGTATTCTTTACCTTTTTACATTCAGCCTATGGTCGTTGCCTTCAAAGCGATCCCGGGCAGCTTGCTTGACGCTGCGAAAACCTTAGGCGCCGGCTGGCTGGATCGATTCTTCACAGTGATTCTACCGTTATCAAAAAACGGCCTCTTGATCGCGTCGACCTTGACCTTTACCCATACGCTGGGTGAATTTGGGATCGTTTTGATGATCGGCGGCAATCTACCGGGGGAAACCCGGGTATTGTCCATTGCCCTTTTTGACTATGTCGAAACCCTAAATTATGACAAAGCACACTTGCTGGCCGCGGGCCTCGTGGGCTTTAGTTTGTTAGCCATGTTGCTCATCCAGTGGCTCACACAGGACCGTGCGACCGGGCATCAGGAAAAGCTCAGATGAGCTTTCTCACGGCCGTTTTAGCGGTAAAGCAAGGCGCTAAAACCTTGCTAAAGACTCGTTTTGAGCTTGAAGCTGCGGGTGTGACGGCCGTCTTTGGCCCCTCAGGCGCTGGCAAGACCACACTTTTGAAGGCCCTGGCAGGCCTCATTCCAAGCCAGCAAACCAAAGGCAGCGTGATCCATTCGAAATTCGGTCCTTGGGAGACGCAGCAGTTCCACTTAGCCCCAGAAAAACGCGGCGTTGGCCTGGTCTTTCAGCACCAACAACTCTTTCCGCATCTGACGGTTGGTGAGAATCTAAGCTACGCGCAGAAACGCCAGCATGATGGACCAAAGCTGACCTTCGATGAGATCGTTGCCATTTTTGGGCTTGGGCCCTTGTTGATGCGCTATCCGCAAGCGCTCTCTGGCGGCGAGTCTCAACGTGCGTCGCTTGCGCGCGCACTCATCAATGCACCTCGGCTGCTACTCATGGATGAACCGCTCGCCGCGCTGGATTGGACCGCTCGCACCCAAATTCTGAGCGCCCTGAATCACATTAAATCAGAACTTCAGCTCCCTATGGTTTATGTCAGTCATCAATGGGATGAGGTCATTCAATTGGCTGATCACGTTCAAATGATGGACCGCGGCACCATCATCCGATCAGACGCGCTGACGGCATTGACCACCGATATCGAATTCATCACCCAAGAGCAACGCTTGGCCAGCGCCATTCTGATGACGAAAGTCTCCGGACACCTTCCGGATGAGCGACTCACTGAATTAAAGCTTGGGGGTCAAACTATTTTAGTGCCGATGATCACCCTAAAACCGAGCGCCGATGTGCGTCTATTAATCAGAATGCTTGACGTCAGTTTGGTTGCAGAACCGGTTGCCCGCTCGAGCATTCTAAACACCTTAGCCTGCCGGGTGGCGCATATTAAAGATCACGAAGGCGCAGCTTTGGTCTTACTTTCCTGCGAGGGACAATTTTTCAATGCACGGATAACCGCGCGATCCAAACGATTACTCGAACTTACAGTAGGGCAACCCATATTTGCTCAAATTAAAGCCACGGCGCTGAACAGCCCAGGACTCCAGGATGGATGATTTTAAACGACTGTCGCCGGATTTGATTCTCGATGCGATTGACGACCTGGGGTATCAAACCGATGCTCGAATTCTTGAACTCAACAGCTACGAGAATCGCGTGTTTCAAATTGGCATTGAGTCAGCTGAGCCAGTGATTGCAAAGTTTTATCGGTCCAATCGCTGGACGACCGACATGATCCGAGAAGAACATGCGTTTGCAGCCGCCCTTGCCGACAACGATTTATCGGTCGTTCCGCCGATTAATCGAGGGGGCCAATCACTGTTTGAGTTTAAGGAATATCGATTCGCATTATTCAAAAAGCGCGGTGGTCGAGCGCCCGCCGTCGATAATCTCGATTGTTTAGAATCCCTCGGCCGACACATCGCCATGATTCACAATGTCGGTGGGTCAGCGGATTTCCAGTTTCGACCCAATCTCTCAACCCAAGAGTTTGGTCATAGTGCCCGCGCCAGCCTGCTCGACCTAAACTTCTTACCGGATGGATTACGCCCGGCCTATGAGTCGGTTAGCGCCGAAGCCCTGCGACTGGTAGATCATCAGTTTATCGACGGCACCTATAACCGACTCAGACTGCACGGCGACTGTCATATGGGGAATGTTCTTTGGCGGGAGGACACGCCGCACTTCGTTGACTTCGACGACGCCCGAGGCGGACCCGCGATTCAAGATCTTTGGATGCTGCTGTCGGGCGATCGGCAAAGTCAGCTGGGTCAGCTTAAAGCCATCTTGAGCGGGTATCAGGATTTTAGGGATTTTGATTTCAGAGAATTGCGACTCATTGAGCCCCTCAGGACCCTTCGTCTCATGCACCAAGCCGCCTGGATCGCACGCCGCTGGGAGGAGCCAGCCTTTCAACGGGCCTTTCCGTTTTTTGACACAGAGCGCTATTGGTCCAACCACATCCTCGAACTCCGTGAACAATGTGGCGCGTTGGTTGAAGAACCTTTAAACCTTACGGGCTATGGCTATTGAAGACGCGCAGCGCGGGATTGGCGTAGATCGACAACCAAACTGGGCGATCCTCAACCTCACAGCGATTCAGCCTTTGCTCGAATTGCGCGATCTGCTGGGCATCTGCGACAGGCTCATGTGCGGGATGCGAGAAACCAGGCTTTAGGGCCGAGACCGCCCAGTGATTAATCGGGAACAATTGGGTCCCGGCTAGAATTTGTCGGTCAACCTCTGCGGCAACCGCACTGAGATCCTCAAAATCCCCGCCAAGCGGTCGGCCCACATTCAAATGAACCCGGCCTTTATAACCCCTCAGACCGAGCGCCATATTTTTCAAATCTTCACCCGGCGCCTTTTGATAAGACCCAGTTGCATCAACTGCCTTGAGTTCCCGAGCCTTCTCAACGTCGAGTGGGTCGAATTCGTAAGACAGACACAATGGGACAATATTGAGCGCTCGAATTTTCTCAGCCAGGGGCATTTTCCGATCACTTAGTTGCAACATTTTAAGCACTGAGGCATCGGTCTCATCAATCGCGTTCTTCGCGCGCCCCTCACTCTGCGCGAGCCAGATCGAGTCACCGTCATCGATCCGGGCTTGAATGAAGGCAGAGCTCTTCACGAGATCCTTATAGACCGATCGCGGGTTGTCACCTGTGCGGTTAATGAAGAAACTTTTATTCAAACGCATTAAATCGGTCGCAAACGGTTGTTGAATGAGGTTATCACCCACAGCAATGAAGACCGTTTTCAACTGCGCGCGATGGCGTAATAAATTCAAAAACATCGAATCACACGCAATATCGCGGTGATTGCTGAGAAACAAATAACCCTGCCTCGGATCCAAATCCTCCAAGCCCGCAATCGTCAGTTCGTCCAGGGTTGAATGAACCAGTTGCTCAACGTAGTCCCGAACAACGCCTTGGAAACCGGCGATTGAATCCACTCCCGCCAACCGCTTGTGTAACCCTCGACGAACCAAGGCGCGAACCAAAGGCGGCAACAAGGTCATCATGGTTGGATGCGTCCAAGCGCCAATCAACTCAATCAGGGTTTTATCGGCGATCAAGCGCGACAGAACCGCCGACACTTCTGGATCGCTATAGGGGAGATTTGATGAGGATGCATCTTGCATCATGGTTCTAGACTCAGTTAAGTTCACAGGCCACCTTCAGACTGCATCAGCCCATGACCGTTTTTCGACCTGCGATGTTAAAGGATCTGGGCGCAATTAATGCCCTGTATAACGATTATATTCTAAATTCAGCCGCCACATTCGACCTTGAGCCCATTTCTTTATCGGAGAAAACCCGATGGTTCGATCAATTCGACGAGGGCGGGCGGTCACAGCTTTGGGTGGCACACCAGGACTCAGTTCTCGTCGGCTTCGCCACGAGCCAGCCATTCAGACCGAAAGCCGGCTACCGAAATACCGTTGAAACCAGCATTTACATCGCCCCGAATGCCGTTGGCAAAGGCTATGGGGCCGCCTTGTACCGGCGCTTGTTCTTAGCCCTGGATGCAACCCCCGTGAAGCATGCGATTGCGATCGTGACCCGGCCGAACCCTGCAAGCGTCAAACTTCATCAGCAGCTTGGATTTCGGACCGTTGGCGAGCTCACCGATGTCGGTGAAAAGTTTGGCGTGTCGCAGAGCGTTTATATTATGCAAAGAACAAAGGCTGAATGATCAACCAAGCCCCGACGCCCTGCAAAATGATGAACACCAAACGGCGGACCCACTGATCAGGAATCCGCGCAAGCTGCCCTTGTAGCCCGATACTGATCAGAATCACCAAGGGTAACGCCAAGGCCGTTTGAAGGAGGACCGGCTGGGTAAAATGACCAGAGAATGCACCCATTATTGCGCGACTGAACGTCGAAAGAAAAAAGACCGCAAGCAGCGTCAACCGGATCGTGGCAATTGTTTCCGGCTGTCGATATAAAAAGTAGGCAATAGGCGCCCCGGCCGCGCTGTAGAGCCCCCCAAAGAAACCGCCTAAAAAACCGACACCAACCGCAGCCGGGTTTGAAGACGGCCTCCGCCATTGCCCGGGTTTTAACATCATAAAAAGACCGGCCGTCATCACCATTAGTCCCAAACCCGTTTTCAAAAGCGGGTCAAACCGGTGACCAAACTGATCCAAAAAGATAAAGCCAGCCGCAAGGCTTGGCAGTAATCCCATTGAGATGAACAGCAACAAACGCGTATTGATTCCGCGCCGGGATTGGCGCAGCACCAAATAGGTATTCGTCATCGAAATAATGGAAATGATGGCCGTGACTTCCAGGATCGACATGAGGTCCAACGCCGCCGTCGCCGCGACAATAATGAGTCCCATCGCAAAACCGGTAATGGTCTGCGCCATGGCTGCGAAGGCTACGATCAAAAGAAAGACACTTAAGGTGGGTAAATCCATATCCGTTTTCCGTTACACTGGCTTCAAACTTCAACTCAAAATCAATATGGAACTAGAACTCACTGATCGAACGGTCTTCGTGAGCGGTAGCCATCGCGGGACTGGGCTTATTATTGCCAAGCATTTCAAGGCTGAGGGTGCGCGGGTGATTGTACACGGGCCTGATGAGGCGGCGCTATTACCGCTGCAAGCAGATTTTCCGCTCGGCGTCGCGGGCAAGCTCTGGACCGATGAGGGCTGCCAAGCGGTGATTGCACACATTCAGCGGCAAACCCCAACATTAGATGTTTTAGTGAACAACTATGGCACTGCCGGCCAAGGCACCTGGACGTCGACGAGCGCCGAGGATTGGCGAGACCTCTATGAACATAACGTACTGTCTGTTAGTCGCGTCACCCAAGGCTTACTACCAATGCTCAACGCATCCCCTCAGGGCCGTATTATCAACCTTGGAACCATTGGCTCGACGCGCCCCAACAAGGCCATGCCGCACTACTATGCGGCTAAAGGCGCCTTGGCGACCCTCACGGCAGGACTTGCCAAAGCCGTTGAAAGCAAAAACCTAACCGTCAACCTCGTTTCACCGGGACTGATCCGAACCCCTGAGGTCGAGGCCGCATACCTTTCTACGGCGCAAAAGCGCGGCTGGGGCGAGACTTTCGATGAGGCCGAGGAGAAAATAACGGCGGCTTTTTTTGAAAACCCTTTAGGCCGAATTGCAACGCGTGCGGAAGTGGCGGATGTTGTCCTATTTTTGGCATCAGCCCGTGCCAGCTTTGTTAATGGTCAAAATATTCGCGTCGATGGCGGCGCTGTCGGAATCGTGTAAGAGGCGCCGGGTATGCTCTGGATCAAAGTAATACATGTCTTATTCGTCATCGCTTGGATGGCCGGTGTTTTTTATCTACCCAGAATTTTAGTGCATGCGGTCGAGGGGCGTGCAGCCGGCGAGGACACGCGCAGGCTGGTTATCATGGCCGAAAAACTCGTTCGATTTTCAACCGTCATGATGATCCTCGCACTGATCCCTGGGCTCGTTCTTTGGTTGCACTATGGCTTTTCGGGTCAATGGCTTTACTGGAAGTTAGCCTTCGTTGCCGGCCTCGGCGGATATCAATGGCAATCCTTCCGCTACGCGGCGCAGCTCAAGCGAGGTCAAATTATCCGGCGGGCATTATTCTTTCGACTGTACAACGAAGCGGCGCTGTTTCTACTGACCCCCATTCTCATCCTTGTTATTGTGAAACCCTTTTAAAAGGACAATCACACCCCTTGCCGGCAGCAAGCCAAAAAAAGGCGTTGGGCTGTTATGATACACCGCTTAATCCGACTCGGTGTGACCGTACTTGATTGAACAAATCCTCACTAACTTGATTCAAGCAGCGCTCAAGGACCTGGAAAATCCAGTCTTTAAGACCGACTTGGATGACTGGTTGTCGCCCTGCGAAGCGCTGAGAGACGCTCAATACAGCTATTGGTACCCGAGCCTGCAATGCCCCAAAATGCGCTTTGACGGATTCGAAACCGCCATCGAACAACCCGTTCATACGGATCTGAAAGCCTTCTACTTGAGCTTTTGGTCTGGCGCCTTGCCCTGTCTGTTCGACGCCTTGCCCATCTCTTTAATTCAAATTTGGAATCCAGATGATTTTGACCGGCTGATCGGTAATTTTATCGGGCATTATTTAATGCAAAAAAATGCGCGCCAGGACTTAACTTTATTTTTTGCAACGGTTGAAGACGGGGGTGACAACATTATCAGCCTTGACAACGGCACGGGCGAGGTGCTCCTTGAAACACCTGGCACCCCTGACCGGACCATTGTCGCGCCTTCATTGAACCAATTTCTGAACCGGCTTCGCCTTGAACCCGAACGATTGAATCCCATTGAGATGCCTCGCCATGACTAACGCCCTGACGCTATCGCCCATTGAACGTGTGAGCGGATCTGTAACCTTACCCGGATCGAAAAGCCTGACCAACCGCGCGTTACTGTTGGCAGCAGTCGCCGAAGGCGAAACGCGGGTGACGAATATTCTGTTCAGCGACGATACGCAAAGAATGCTGGACGCTTTAACGCTCTTGGGTGTTCAGGTTGATATCGATCGAGAACGCCGGCAGTGCCGAGTACTCGGAAAAGGCGGCCCGTTTCCAGCACAGCCCCAAACCACGAGGCTGCAACTCGGCAACGCGGGTACTGTGCTCAGACCTTTGACCGCAATGCTCGCGCTGACACCCGGCGACTTTATCATCGATGGCGACAACTACATGCGCGAACGCCCAATCGGGCCGCTTACCGACGCCTTGCACGCATTGACTGTATCTGCTGACTATCTTGACAGGAAGGGCTACCCGCCTTTACACCTTCGCGGCGGCACGCTTAAGGGCGGCGCGCTCACGCTGGACGGTCGACTCTCAAGCCAATATCTTACCGCCTTACTACTGAGTCTTCCGCTGGGCACTCGGCCCAGCACCATCGATATTGACGGCGAGCTGGTTTCCAAACCTTACATCGACATGACGCTTGCAATGATGTCGATCTTCGGCGTCCAAGCCGGCCATACCGATTATAAGCGCTTTACCGTGCCAGGAAATCAACGATATCAAAGTCCTGGCCAATTTCTCGTTGAGGGCGATGCGAGTTCTGCAAGCTACTTTCTCGCAGCGGCCGCGATCCGCGGCGATGTCACGGTTCAGGGCGTCGGCCGTCACGCGCTGCAAGGAGACGTTGCCTTTGCTGAGGTGGTTCGGGCGATGGGGGCGAAGGTTGACCTTCAGGACGACGCCATTCGGGTGCAATCCACGGGCCGGCTTCAAGGCGTTGACGTTGATTTGAACCACATACCCGATGCGGCCATGACGGTTGCCATCCTTGCCTTGTTTGCCGATGGGCCGACCACGATTCGAAATATCTACAATTGGCGCATCAAGGAAACCGATAGAATGACGGCGATGGCGACAGAACTGCAGCGCGTCGGCGCCGCAGTTGCGACCACTCGGGACAGTATTACCATCAAACCACCGACGAAGCTCTTGCCCGCCAGCATCGAAACCTATGGCGACCACAGAATGGCTATGTGCTTCTCACTGGTGGCATTGGGCGGCACCGAGGTCTCGATTCAAGACCCGATGGTTACGTCTAAGACTGTCCCAGACTACTTCAAGGTCTTTGAATCACTGTGCGTGCGCTGAGCCAATTCCAAAGTCAACAACACTCAACCTCTACTGAGCGACTGAGCAGGGCATTCGACCGAGGTTCTAAGGCAGCAGATGCGCGACCGCATCGCGTTCTTCGATAAGCTCTTGCTCGGTTGTCGTCATTCGGGTGCGAGAAAACGCATTAATTTCAAGGCCTTGAACAATCTCCCAATCGCCCGCGTCACAACGGCATGGAAAACTATAAATCAAGCCCGGCTCAATGCCGTAACTGCCATCTGAATAAATTCCCATTGAAACAATCGCGTTCTGGGACCCCAATGCCCAATCCCGCATATGCTCGGTTGCTGCATTGGCTGCGCTCGCAGCACTCGATAACCCGCGCGCCTCAATGATGGCGGCGCCGCGTTGCTGCACCGTTGGAATGAAGGTTTCTGATATCCAAGCCTCATCGACCAATTCCGGGGCCGCGCGGCCCGCAACCGTTGCATGAAACAGATCAGGATATTGGGTTGCCGAATGGTTGCCCCAAATCGCGAGTCCAGCAATGTCCGTCACATGCGCCGCCGCTTTCTGAGCCAATTGCGTCTTAGCCCGGTTGTGATCCAAACGGGTCATCGCGGTGAATTGTCGCGGATCAAGGCTCGGCGCGTTTCGCTGAGCGATCAAACAGTTCGTATTCGCAGGATTACCGACCACTAACACTTTTACCGCAGGATCCGCGTGAGCATCCAACGCTTTGCCTTGGACAGAGAAGATCTGCGCATTGGCTTCCAAGAGATCTTTTCGCTCCATACCCGGGCCGCGAGGTCTTGAGCCCACTAATAACGCGTAGGACACCCCATCGAAGGCAATATTGGGATCATCTGTTGGCACAATGGCCTCAACCAGTGGGAACGCACAGTCCTCAAGCTCCATGACCACGCCTTTGAGTGCCCCCATCGCAGGCGGGATCTCGAGTAATTGCAGAATAATGGGCTGATCTGGCCCCAGCATTTGACCCGATGCAATGCGAAACAATAGGGAATAACTGATTTGTCCGGCAGCGCCAGTGACTGCGACTTTTACGGCGGGTTTCATGCGTCATATACTCCTAATTCACTTATTTTTGGGCGCACATCGGCGCGCGCGGCAGTATAGCACCGTTTTTGCGCCAGTTTCCTGGGACCTTGCAAACATTCGCAACGCCCATTGCCCACGCTTACCACGGTATGACGAGCATCAATGTCTTGAACGATCGCCGTAAACTTTCAGGATATCTCCATTGTTCTAGAGAAATCAAAATAGGCGAGTAAAAACATGATGTTATAACCATAAATTGTTTTAGGAAAGCCTGGCAGGGTTGACTTTACGCGCCCCAATGCTATCGTTTGCGGCCGATTTGGATCGGCAAAAGCGACCCTCGGGGCGTTACACCATTGCAGGCAAAAAACACTGTTTCGAGCATCAAGCGGTTCAAGCGCCGTTCGACCGTTTTGTTGCAAAGCACGGCTTTTAAAACATCGGCTTGAGGACCATAAAGCCTCAGTACCTTCAGCAATGTGGATTGTGGATCGTGGATTGTGGTTTAAAGATTATTGTAGATTGTGAATTGAGCTATCACTGGTTTGACGGCGTATCTGTTTGATGGCACTCGCATTGAATAACCGACCAGCGTGACAATCGATGTGACTGATAATAACCAAGGTTTATAATAGATGTAATAGATGTAATTGATAACAAAAGTGTTTGATCATCGACGCGATTTTTGACGGGTTCTTTTGAAGAAAAAGGGTCTTCCAAAGAGCAATACCTTCTCATTTACCGGTGTTCCCATTTACAAGTGTTCTCATTTACAGGTGTTCTCATTTAACAGTGTTCTCATTTAAAAGTTTTAATGAGAGCGTAAAAGCTTGAATCAAAAGCGCGTCGGGAACAGCCACGCGATGGTCGTTGGTCAAGCGCAGGTAAGAAAAAAGCGGATAATCCAAAAGTAGATAAGACAAATTTAGGTTAAAAAATAGATAAGACAAAAGTAGTAGAAAACTAGGACGAAAGTAGGTAACAGGACGATAGGATGTCAGGCGCAGAAACAATACAGCGCCTAGCAATGCGTCATGCTATAACTGTTCAGTAATTAGACGTATTTAGACCAACAGCAACCATTATCTTGGTTCTCGTTTGCCATAAGTTCATAAGACCCAATGCAAAACGATACGATGCTGAGACGCGCGGCTATGGCCTCATGTGACATTGCGACCCTTGGGATCGGCACCCGAAACCAAAGCGGCAGCGCAAAGTCAGCGCAGCTCGATACAAAGCACTCAAGATCGCGATGCCTGTGGAATTGATGCTTTTAGGAAAATGATCCGGCAAACAAATTGGTGATAAAGAAGATGGTAAACAGACTCGACGGTAAAATTGGTCTACCAGACGCGGTGGGTTTGTACGACCCCGCCCAGGAACGCGATGCTTGCGGCGTTGGGTTCGTGGCCAATATTAAAGGGGTTGCCAGTCATGGCATCCTCGCCGATGCCTATCATGTCAATAGCCGCATGGATCACCGAGGTGGTTGCGGTTTCGAGGAAAACACCGGTGATGGTGCGGGCATCCTGACCGCGATACCGGACACCTTCTTTCGAGCGATTGCGCGCCAACTAGGGTTCGAGCTGCCTGACGCGGGCTTGTATTGTGTTGGTAACCTTTTTCTGCCGACAGATGCGTCGCTCCGCGACCGGTGTCAAGAGACGATCGAACAGATTGTGCACGAAGAAGGCCTGACCTTTCTAGGTTGGCGTGACGTCCCGATCGCACCAGATGTGGCCAACATTGGACCCGCAGCGCAAGCCGCCATGCCGTTCATTACGCAGTTAATGATCGCTTGTGCAAGTGGTGATTCCGAGGCTGAATTTGCACGAAAGCTGTACGTTGCGCGCAAACAATTTTCAGGCCGCTTGCAGCCTTCAGTGCCGGATGATCAATTGGTCTATGCCTGTAGCTTGTCGCCGCGGGTGATCGTTTATAAAGGCATGTTGACCCCATCCCAGTTGTTTCCGTTTTATCCGGATTTGACGAATACAGATTATGAAACCCATTTGGCGATGGTGCACTCACGATTTAGCACGAACACCTTCCCATCTTGGGATCGTGCTCAGCCCAATCGCTACATGAGCCACAACGGTGAAATTAATACCCTGCGAGGCAATCAAAACTGGATGACGGCGCGACAGGGCACGGTTTCATCGCCGCTTTTTGGAGATAGCATTGAAAAAATCTTTCCGTTGGTTGAACCGGACTGCTCGGACTCTGGAACCTTCGACAATGTTTTAGAATTTCTACTGCTCTCTGGCCGCAGTCTTCAAGAGTCGGTCATGATGATGATTCCAGAGGCCTGGCAGGCTGACGCGAACATGAGCGCTGAGAAACGAGCGTTTTATGAGTACCATTCCGCGCTCATGGAACCCTGGGATGGTCCAGCCTCGATTGTCTTTACCGATGGGCACGCCATTGGCGCGGTGCTTGATCGCAACGGCCTCAGGCCCTCGCGCTATTACGTGACGACAGATGATCGCGTCATCATGGCGTCCGAGGTGGGCGTTCTACCGATCGACCCTCAACAGGTTGTCCAAAAAGGTCGTTTGCAACCTGGGAAAATGTTTTTACTGGACTTTGATGCCGGCCGGTTGGTCCCAGATGAGGAACTAAAATCGACCTTTTCAGCCCAAAGACCTTATGGCGACTGGCTCGCAGCGCAAAAGCTAACCATGGATCACTTCGAGCCGGCTACGGCGCCGAGCCCCTACGCTGACGTTGGCTTACAACAAAGGATGCGCGCATTCGGTTACACAACCGAAACCATGCAGTTCATGCTCAAGCCTATGATTACAGAATCACGAGACCCTTTAGGCTCCATGGGGAACGATTCTGCGCTGGCCTGCTTGTCCGATAAGTCTCGGATTATCTACGACTACTTCAAACAACTCTTTGCACAAGTCACGAATCCCGCTATCGACTCCATTCGCGAAGAAGTCGTGATGTCCCTGGCCTGTTTTATCGGGCCGGAAGGCAATCTGGTCGAAACCACCGAGACCCAAGCCAAACGCTTGGTTGTGCCTCATCCAATTCTATCGAACGACGATCTGGCCAAGCTCAAGGCTGCGCACGAACACGGTTGGCGGACCAAGACCATTGATATCACTTATAGCTGTCATGATGGCGCGGCTGGCATGCAGGACGCCCTGGATCGGATTTGCGCTGAAGCCAGCGCCGCGATCGAGGCAGGTTACGCTTTGGTCCTTTTAAGCGACCGGGCGGTTGCGAAAGATCGGATCGCTCTCAGCGCTTTGGTTGCTTGCGGGACGGTCCATCACCATCTCGTTTCAGCCCATCAACGCACCCAGCTCGGCCTGATCATTGAAACCGCCGAAGCCCGCGAAGTACACCATTTTTGTTTGCTCACCGGTTACGGTGCTGATGGCGTGAACCCGTACCTTGCAATCGACGCTCTGTGGCAGGCCCGGCAAGAGGGCTTGTTGAGCCAAACCGACATCCCGAACCTTGACGTCTTAACCGAGAAGTACCGCAAAGCGGTCGGCAAAGGCATGCTCAAGGTCATGGGCAAGATGGGTATTTCAACCTTGCAGTCCTACAAGGGTGCACAAATTTTTGAAGCCGTTGGCCTCGCCGATGATATTATCGATCGCTGTTTTCGCGGCACCACCAGCCGAGTGGGGGGCATTAATTTCGACACCTTGTTCGCCGAATCCTTGCAAAGACATCTTTTGGGCTTCCCAGAGCGGTCTACAGAATCGTCAAGCGAGCTACCAAATCCGGGTGATATTCATTGGCGCAGCGGCGGCGATACCCACATGTGGGATCCCATAAGCATTACAAATCTCCAGGTCGCGGCGCAAACCAATAGCCAAGATGCGTACTGGGCTTTCGCAAAGCATGCCAACGAGGTGGCCACTAAAAAAGCGACGCTGCGCGGGCTTCTGACCTTGAAAGAAGACCTGTCACCAGCAGTCGCAATCGAGAACGTCGAGTCTGCTGCCGACATCGTCAAGCGCTTTTGTACGGGCGCCATGAGCCTTGGTTCCATTTCCTCGGAAAGTCATGAAACCTTGGCCATTGCAATGAACCGCTTGGGCGGCAAGTCTAATACGGGAGAAGGCGGCGAAGACCCTATCCGATTTAACCCAATGGCGGATGGTGACTCAAAGCGCTCCGCCATTAAGCAGGTCGCCTCAGGTCGTTTCGGCGTCACCATCTGGTATTTGGCGAATGCTGACGAGATCCAAATCAAAATTGTTCAAGGCGCAAAACCAGGCGAAGGCGGCGAACTCCCCGGTGACAAGGTCGATGACTACATCGCCAAGATCCGGCATTCCACACCAGGCGTTGGTTTAATCAGCCCACCCCCCCACCACGACATCTATTCGATCGAAGATATGGCGCAGCTCATTCACGATCTCAAAAATGCGAATCGAGACGCGCGCATCAGCGTCAAACTCGGCTCTGAAATTGGCGTCGGCACGATTGCAGCAGGCGTCACCAAAGCTAAAGCCGATCATCTGGTCATTGCAGGCCATGACGGCGGCACCGGGGCCTCACCGCTCACATCAATTAAGCACGCAGGACTACCCTGGGAACTGGGTTTGGCTGAAACCCATCAAACCCTGGTCATGAACAATCTTCGATCTCGGGTCGTCCTGCAAACTGATGGCCAAATTAAAACGGGTCGAGACGTCGTGATCGCTGCCCTGCTGGGCGCCGAGGAGTTTGGATTTGCGACAGCACCGCTCGTCACCCTTGGCTGCATCATGATGCGAAAGTGCCATCTCAATACCTGCCCTGTCGGGATTGCAACACAAGACCCGGAGCTGCGTGCCAAGTTCGCCGGCAAACCCGAAAGCGTCGTGAATTATTTTTTCATGCTCGCAGAAGAGGTTCGACAGATTATGAGCCAATTGGGCTTTACCCGCCTTCAAGACATGATCGGCCAAACCCAGTACTTGGACAGCGAGCAAGCGGTCGCGCACTGGAAGTCAAAGGGACTCGATCTTTCAGGTATTTTGCAAAAAGCGCCTGTTATTTACGAAGGTACGGAAATTTATTGCACCCAAGCGCAAGACCACGGCTTGGATGCAGCCCTTGACAATACTTTAATCAAGCTCGCGCAACCCGCGCTCGAGACCGGCGCCAAGGTACAAATCGAGCATGAAATCCTAAACATCAACCGGGTCGTTGGCACCATGCTGTCCCACGAGGTTGCTAAAGCAACCCAAGGCGCCATGTTACCCGACGACACCATCTCTATCCGCTTACACGGCTCAGCCGGACAAAGCGTCGGCGCCTTCCTCGCTAAAGGCATTACGATCGAAATCGAGGGCGACGCGAACGACTTTGTCGGCAAAGGTTTATCCGGCGGCAAGCTGGTGATTTACCCGCCCAAAGCGGCGACCTTTGCCGCCGAAGACAACATCCTGCTGGGTAATGTTGTGCTTTATGGCGCAACCTCTGGCGAGGCCTATTTTAGAGGCATTGCAGCCGAGCGTTTCTGTGTCAGAAACAGCGGCGCAACGGCCGTGGTTGAGGGGGTCGGTGATCACGGCTGTGAATACATGACGGGCGGCACGGTCGTCATACTGGGGAAAACCGGGCGTAATTTCGGCGCTGGCATGAGTGGCGGCGTTGCCTATGTTTTAGATACCCAAGGGGACTTCCATCGTAACTGCAACCTTGAAACCTTTGAACTTGAGCCACTCGGCGCAACGGATGAAGACGATGTCAGGGCTTTAATCGAAAAACATCAGCGGCTTACCGGCTCAACGGTCGCTGCACGTCTACTCAAAGATTGGGAAAGCGAAAAACAATTATTGATCAAGGTCATGCCACGCGACTACAAGCGGGTGCTTGAAGCGCAGCAAGCCTTATTGAAGCAAAGCAAAACAGGATAGACCACCATGGGTAAAGCAACCGGCTTTAAAGAATTCCAGCGCGAGACGGTGCCTTATCGCGATGCTGCCGCGCGCATTTTAGACTTCAAGGAAATCTATACCGAACCCGATGACCAACAACTCAGCACTCAGGGTGCTCGCTGTATGGATTGCGGCGTGCCATTTTGTCAAAGCAACAACGGTTGCCCCATTTCAAACCTGATTCCAGAGTGGAATGACTTGGTTTACAAAAGTCAGTGGAAAGAAGCATTAGACCGGTTGCATGAGACCAACAATTTCCCAGAATTTACTGGCCGTGTTTGCCCGGCGCCGTGCGAAGGTGCGTGCGTACTGGGTATTCATGATCCCGCCGTCACCATCAAGAACATTGAAGCTGCGATCATCGATCGCGGTTTTGAAGAGGGTTGGGTTAAGCCTGAGCCCCCAGAGCATCGAACGGGCAAAACCATTGCGATCGTCGGGTCCGGACCCTGCGGCCTTTCCGCGGCGGCACAATTGAATAAAGCCGGGCACCTCGTCACTGTTTTCGAGCGCGCCGATCGACTGGGCGGTTTATTGATGTACGGCATTCCAAATATGAAACTCGAAAAGAGTTTGATTGAGCGCCGAATCCAAATCATGAGAGAAGAAGGTATCGAATTCCGGGTCAATCAAGATGTCGGAAAGACGATTAGCCCCTCTGACCTCGTTGCGAATTTTGATGCTGTTTTACTTGCGACCGGTGCGACCGTTGCCCGAGATCTGGATATCCCAGGGCGCGATGGCGATGGCGTACACCTTGCCATGGACTTTTTGACGGCCAATACCAAGAGCTTGCTCGATTCAAATCTTGCTGATGGTCAATATATTTCAGCAAAGGATAAACACGTCATTGTCATTGGTGGCGGAGACACTGGCACCGATTGCATCGGGACCGCACTACGACACGGCTGCAAAAGCCTCGTGAACTTCGAGCTGCTACCCCAGCCGCCTCAGACTCGGGCGGCGGACAACCCATGGCCGCTTTGGCCGAAGATTTTTCGCGTCGATTACGGTCATGCCGAGAGCGAGGTTCGGTTTGGCGCTGACCCACGACAATTCTCTGTACTGAGTAAATCATTCCTCCGGGGGCCAGACGGAACCCTTAAAGGGGTCGTAACCGTTGACGTCGATGAGCAGCTTCAAGCGATCCCTGATTCAGAGAGGACCTGGGAAGCCGACCTTGTTTTGTTATCGATGGGATTCCTACAACCAGAGCATTACCTCAACGAGTCGCTCTCGATGGACATCGACGCCCGGGGCAATTTCATTGCTGACAAGACAAACTTTAGAACCAGCGTTGCCAAAGTCTATGCCGCAGCCGACTGCCGGCGAGGACAGGATCTCGTGGTGCGCGCGATCAATGAAGGTCGAGAAGCCGCAAGGGAAATTGATCGCGACTTGATGGGCTCAACAGAACTGCCTTAACCCATTTTGCTGTGCCGCTTCAGCCGCTGCCCGATGCGTTTTCAAGAAAAAAGTCTAACGTCTGCTCGAGCGCACGCTCATTGATTCGGCTCGTTACGTCAGCCCGACCTAAATCCCGCAGGATCACCAAGCGCAAGCCGTCGGTTGTGGTCTTTTTATCGCGGTTCATTGCTTGCAGAAAATCTGCTTTGTTCAATCCTTTTGGTAGCGCTGTCGGGAGCGCAAAAGCCGTCAACAACTGAGCCAACTGCGTCGGCGCAGCGTCAAACAACGTCTTTGTCCGGACCGAGTAGTCTGCCGCCATCATCAAACCCACGGCAACCGCCTCGCCATGCAGCACAACACCATAACCCGACAGGGTCTCAATCGCATGTCCAAAGGTGTGTCCCAAATTCAACAGTGCTCGTTGGCCTTGCTCAGTTTCATCAGAGGCAACGATCACGGCTTTTATCCGACAACTCCACTCAATCATCGTCATTAAACAAGCACTGTCGCGCGCCATGATGCTGTCTTGATTGGCCTGCAGCCATTGAAAATAATCCCAATCGGCAAGCGCTGCGTGTTTCACAATTTCCGCAAGCCCGGCTGAGAATTCTCTCGGGCTCAGCGTCTTTAACGTTTCAACATCGATCACAACCATCTTCGGTTGGTGAAAGGCTCCGATCATGTTTTTACCAAGCGGGTGGTTCACGGCGGTTTTACCGCCGACCGACGAGTCGACCTGCGACAATAGCGTGGTTGGCATCTGGATAACCGCCACGCCGCGCTGGTAGACCGCCGCTGCAAACCCGGCAACATCGCCAACGACCCCGCCACCCAGCGCTATAAGAGTTGTTTCTCGCGTATGTCCCCCTGCCAGCAGTTCGCCGACAATGGCATCGATCTGATCAAGTGTTTTGTGCTGCTCGCCATCGGGCATGATGTAGACGTCAACTTTTCGATCACCAAGCAGTTTTTGCAACGACGCCAGATACAATCCCGCAACCGTTTCGTTACTGACAACAAAGATCGAATCTCCCATCGCTGCGGCCAACGGCGCTTGCGCCGCACTGTCTGCCCCCGTCACCAGGCCTGGTAAAAATAAGATGGGGTAGCTACGATCCGCCAATTCAACTGTAATCGATTTCATTCTGCTGTAATCCATTCTTGGCGTTGGAGCCGCGCAAGCACTGCCTCAATCATTTTTTTACCGGGCCGATTATCAACAGACACTGTTACATCCGCAACTTCCTGATAGAGTGGATCTCGAGTGCGCTGCAGTTCTTGGAAGAAGGCCCGGCGATCAACATTCTGCAGCAACGGCCTTTTGCGATCATCCGCGGTTCGTTTAAGTTGGGTTTCAATATCCGGCTTAAGATAAATCACGAGACCTCGGGTCGCCAAGGCTTGCCGGTTTTCTAGCCGCAATACCGCACCCCCACCCGTCGCCAAAACCAAGCCCGGCTGATGGGAAAGGGTCTCAAGGGTTTTTGATTCGCGGTCCCGGAAGGCCGGTTCGCCTTCGACTTCAAAAATAAGCCGAACACTCACCCCGGTTGTTTTTTCGATCTCATGATCTGTGTCTAAGAATTGCAGACCCAAGCGCTTTGCCAGCAACTTACCCAGCGTTGTCTTCCCGGAAGCCATCGGTCCTACCAAGAAGATACTAGCGTACTGACGCAATTTCATTGGACGTCGTCTGGTTATCGAACGCGATCGCCAGATTCACGAATGATCTTGGGCGTAATGAAAATCAAAAGTTCATCTTTATCTTTTGTGCGCGCGGAGTTGCGGAACAATCGACCGACCACCGGCAGGTTGCCTAAAACCGGCGTCTTCAACTGAATCAGATCTGTTCTTGTTTGATACAACCCGCCCAATACAACCGTTTCCCCATCACTAACGATCACTTTGGTCTGAATACTTTCGATATCGATCGCCGGCGGGCCGCCTGGCGTTGGATCACCCCGAGAATTATTGGTCACATCAAGCTCGAGAATAATCCGATCATCGGCTGTAATTTGCGGCGTAACGGTGAGCCCAACGGTTGCATTCACGAAGGCTGTCGCTGTCGCGCCCCCGCCCGTATCGGATTGATAGGGGATCTGACTACCGGAGTTGACCGTTGCCGAACTCTTATCAGAGGTGATAATGGTCGGTCTTGAAACCGTCTCACCCATCCCTTCGCTTTCAAAAAGTTGTAATTCCAAGTCCAACAACAAATCATTATTAACCAAACCAAAGGCAATCCCACCGGTCTTGCCCGAGCCCGTACCCAGATCCACAATCAGATTCTCAGCGGCCGCCCCACCTAAGGTCTCCATCGAACTACCGTATTGAATGCCGTTCGGGCTATCACCCCAGGTTATGTTGCCAGCAGTTCCCCATCGGATACCAGCCTCTCGCTTGAAACTGTCGCTCGCCTTCACAATGCGGGCTTCGATCATGACCTGCCTGACGGGAATATCCAGCTGGTTCAAAAGCGTTCTGAGCTGCGCAATCCGGCTGGGTGTTTCGGTCACAATGATGGCATTGGTACGGTCATCAACCAGTATTGATCCCCGTTCCGATACAACCCCAGCTGCGCCCTCGCTTGCGTCACTGGTATCCCCTTGGGATGAGAACAGTGCAACAATATCGGACGCATTGGCGTATTTCACTTTGATGAGCTCGGTCCGCAGCGGCGCAAGCTCGGCAATCTCTTGTTGATTCTCGAGTTGAGCGCGCTCCTGATCGGCCAATTCTGCCGCAGGGGCCACCAGCAAAACATTACCCTGGACCCGCTTATCCAGGCCTTTGGTTTTTAAAACAATATCCAGCGCTTGGTCCCAGGGCACGTCTTTGAGTCGCAGCGTGATCGCGCCTGAGACCGCATCGCTCGCGACGAGATTGAGGTTGGCAAAATCAGCAACGATTTGCAGGATGGCCCGAATTTCGATGTTCTGAAAGTTTAAGGACAGCTTATCGCCCTCATACAAAAAATCCTTGCTTCGCGGCCCGCCCATGTCCGCCGCCTCGACCACTGGTTTGACCTCAAGCACAAAACCCTGATCTGACTGAAACGCTAGATAATCAAACTCACCCCTCGGCATCACTTCAATGACCGCCTGATCGCCCTGCTGATAAACCTCAATGCCCTCGACCGGGGTCGCAAAATCCGTCACATCCAGTTGTTGGGTCAAGGCCGGTGCAACGGTCGTGTCAGGCATCGTCAACACAATGCGCCCGCCAACCTGGTCCAAATCAATCGCGATGTTGGGCTCACTCAAAGCGACCAAGACCCGCCCTTCGCCCTCCGAACCCCGCCTAAAATCAACGCTTTCAACGTTGGAGCGCGCCAGATTGCCCGGCACAGGCCCTGCGCCGCTGATCGAGCGAGCGCTCGCCTCTAAATCCCGCCCGACCGACACATTCAGCGTTCTGCCTCGAACTTCGGTGCGGTAGCCCACCAGCTCAGATAAAGCAATAATAATTCGCGTTCGATCTTGGGTCTCTAAAATAGTCATATTTTGTGCATTGCCCGACCCGAGGCTGTGATACTTGCTGGCAAGACCACTGCTAACACCCATCAGATCCAGAGAGATCCGCGCCGGTTCCGCAATGGCATAGCCAGTAGGCTCCGGTGGCACGCCATCAAAGGTCAAGGTGATCTCCGTTCTGTCTCCACCAGCCATCGAGAACGCAACGTCCTGAAGCTCGATTGCAAGCGCGCTGGCCGAGATAAAATGGAGCATCGTCAACACAATGCTCGCGATGAGCATTCGTCGTTGTGGCATCATTTTGCTGTTCATAACAATCCTTACCGCGTTAGCCTTCTGAAGTCCCAAGGAGTTCGATGGTCCTCGGTCTTAGCAACCAACCACCACCGCCATTGCTGACAATTTCCACAAGCTCTAATCGAGTCTCTTCAATCTTTTCAATCCGGCCCCACTGAGTTCCCAAATAAGCCCCCACACCGACCTGATGCACCACGCCGTCACCGTCTTTTATGAGCCCGTAATACTGTCCACGAAGCTCAAGCGAACCCACCAGTTGCAAGGTCGCGAGATTCATCCCTTCTAAATAACTTTTCACATGGTTTGCGGGCGGGCGAATTGCGCCCGGCGGCGGCGTGTCTGTTCGGCTCGAGATGACCAATGGCGCCTGAAACGGGCTTCTAAGATTCGCAGCACCATATTTAAACGACTCGTAGGGCTTAAATTCGGGAAGCGGCTGCACGGGCCTAACCGGCTCAGCTGCTACCTCGTCAAAAAAGCCACGTAAATCGGAGAACTCGTTGCTGCCAGAACATCCAGCGACTAAGACCAATATCAATCCAAAAGCGACTCCCCGACCGAAACCCGCCGCTCGAGGCCTCATTTTGAGGCTCCATCTTTATACCGATAGGTCTTGGCTGTAATACCCATTCTTAACAGTTTGCCCTGTTCTGCACCGCGACCTTGCGGGGTGATTTCAAAGTCATGAAGGGTCACGATTCTTGACAAATCGGCTACGTCGCTCACAAAAGCACCTAAATCATGGTAGCCCCCAACCACTTCCATCCGGATCGGTTTTTCAACGTAATACTCAAGGACGCGTTCTGGCTGAAGATCAATGCGGTTGAAGACCAATCCGTTATTCGAGCCCACCGTTGAAATATCTTCTATTAAACCGGGAATTTCGGTGTCTAAAGGGAGTTGGCTTAATATTTTTTGGAAGTTGGCTTGCATTTCCTGCGCCTGCACACGATACCCTTCTAAGTTCGCCGCCTGCGCATATTTTTCGCGGTAACTGGTTTTCAAACTCATTTCTTCCTCACCTGCTTTCGCAAGATCTTGCTGCAAGTCCGTCACGAGGAAGAAGTAGCCGAGTGCGAGGATCAGAACAAAGACCAATAGTGCCGCAATCACCTTAACGGGCGTGGGCCAAAGCCCAGCACTATTTATATCTAATTCACTGAGATCGATTTCGCTTAAGTTAATATTATTCAGCTTGTCGAGGGTATCTTTTAGCGCCATCAGCTGCCCTCCGCACCCGCGCTGGGCGCGCTGACTTTAACCGAGAGCGCAAACCGACTGGCCTCAGGGCCCGCCTGTGGGAACGCATTAATACTGGTTACGTTGCCTTCGGTAAACCATAAGGATTGATCGAAGGCTCGAAGCTGATCCGAGATGCGACTATTGTCCTCCGCAATGCCGGTGACCGCGATGTTCGTGCCAGAGAGCGTTAGACGCTCAAAAAAGACGTTCTGCGATAACTGGCGCGCCAATTCATCAAACAACCGCACGCTAACCGGCCGATTACCCTGTAACTCTTGGATCACCCGCATCCGATCGAGTAGTTCTTTGCGTTGTTTCTGCAAGACCCTGATTTCTGCAATCCGCGCATCCAGACCCTCAATTTCTGACTCAATAAATGCAACCCGAGCTGTCTGGGTATCAATTGCGGACTCGTAGAATCGCCACGCACCCACCAGCAATAACACTGCAACAAGACCAACTGCGGCTAGGCCATTGAGGAATTCTCGCTGCAATTGATCGCGGCGCTTTTGGCGCCAAGGCAGCAAATTAATTTTCAAATTCACCATGAATTCGTCCAGTAGCCGGCATCCACCGGCGGTTTAACGATTCTTAATCAAAGCTTCGCATTGCTAAGCCACAAGCAATCATCATTGATGGGGCATCTTTCATCAACCGCTGCGCATCCACACGATCGCTGATTCTCATATTGTCAAAAGGGTTTGCAACACTACAGGGCGTGCCGAGTCGCGTTTCGATCAGGGTGGTCAGTCCTGCTAAATTTGCGGTTCCCCCGGCCAAGACGATTCGGTCAACATCATTGTAGGTCGTGCCGGAATAGAAAAACTGCAACGATCGTATGATTTGTTGCAACAAAGCCTCTTTAAATGGATTCAGCACCGTCTCTTCATAATCATCCGGTAGCCCACCAAACTTCTTGGCTTTTCCCGCCTCAGCTGCGGTCAGATCATACTTTCGTTGAATATCATCGGTTAACTGTTTGCCACCAAAACTCTGTTCCCGGGTATACAAGACTTGACTACCGGACACCACCGACAGCGTGGTCATTTCAGCGCCGATATCCAATATTGCCAAAACATCGGGTACCCCTAACGCCGGGTCTCGCGTAAACAAATCTGCATCCAAGGCGATTGCCCGCTGCACGCAGTGGGCTTCGATATCAATCACCTCAGCACTCAGGCCAGACAGCTCAAGCGCCGCTTGCCGAGACTCAATGTGCTCTTGCCGGCATGCCGCGATCAAAACATCCAGCATGTCTTCCGATCGAGCGGTCGGATCTAGCACTTGGAAATCTAAGGCAACCTCATCGAGTGGATAGGGAATATATTGATCCGCATCCATGAGTAATTGTTCCTCGATTTGATTTTCTTTTAGCGACGCCGGCACCTCTATGGTTTTTGTGATGACGGCGGATCCGGCCACGGCAACCGCCGCCAACTTTGATTTAAATTGCGTTGATGCTTGCAGACGTTTAATTGCCTCGGCCACTGCTTCCACATCGACGATATTTTGTTCAACGACTGTGTTTTCTGGTAACGGCTCGGCGCCATAGCTCTCAACAACATAACCTTCGTCATCGCAGCTGAGTTCAAGCAGTTTGATTGCTGAGGCGCTAATATCAAGCCCCACCAACCCTGGCTTTCGACCGCCAAAGAGTTTCAACATTGTTTTTCCTGACAGATAAACACCCCAGTGCCATCCCAATAAACCGTAGACCGACTTCTCAGTATCCCTCAAAAGTCCCGAATAAACTATACTCACTCGCGCTGGGCAGCCATAATTATGACGCTTTCAGTGACTTTAAGACGCTAAGTGATCGATCACAAGGGCTTCGATTTCAAACTTTCATCATAGCAACGCCATGAAACGCCTTTTAATTTTTCTAATTTACGGTATCGCCCTAACCCTCAGCGGGCTGGGCATGGGTCTTTCTGCGGCTTATCTTTACTTAAATCCTCAGGTTCCTGATATCTCCACCTTTACCGACGTTAATCTGAAAGCACCCCTTAAAATTTTGAGCCGAGACCGCAAGTTAATCCAAGAATATGGCGAGCGCTTGATCCCGATTACCTATGAGCAGATTCCAAGAGACTTTATCAACGCGCTTTTAGATACCGAAGATAAACGATTTTTTGAGCATAGCGGCATTGACCTCATTACCGTTGCGAACGCGACCTGGCAACTTATGGCCAACGCGGGGGATATCAAAACAGGCGCGTCGACCATCACGATGCAGGTGGTCAAGAACGTGTCGGGCGCATCAGAAGTACGATTTATTCGCAAATTCAAAGAAATGCTGCTCGCAATCAAACTCGAACGGGCTCTGACCAAGCAACAAATTCTGACGCTCTACCTCAATATTGTTCCTTTTGGAAAGCACGCTTATGGGATTCAAGCGGCAGCCCAAACTTACTATGGCAAACCCGTATCAGAACTCTCTCTCGCCCAAATGGCGATGCTCGCGGGCATTCCAAAGGCCCCGGAGGCTGGAAATCCGATTAATGGGCCCAAACGCGCGTTGGCGCGCCGCAACCTTATTTTAGACCGTATGTTCGAACAAGGTTCGATCACCCAAACACAGTTGCAAAAAGCACAAAGCGAGCCGATAACGGCTAAAGTCTTCGAGCGTCAGATTGAACTTCCCGCCCTGTATGCCGCCGAACTCATTCGCAGCGAAATTATCGAGACCTTTGGTCGCAAGGCTTACACCCTCGGCTTGGAGGTCACCGCAACCCTTGACAGCCGAATGCAAAATGCGGCAGAGAACGCGCTGATCAAGAAACTGAACGAATATGATCGTCGCCATGGCTACCGTGGCCCTGAAGCCACCACCCTTGCTGGCACCAGGACATTTTTGGCCAATAACAAGACGACCTACCCCGCCTACTGGCTTGAAACCTTAAAAAATACCCCGATCCTTGGCGATCAACACCCCGCCATCGTGACAGACATCGGTGACCAAAACATTACTGCGCTCACCAAGTCTGGCGAGACCATTACCCTCGACTGGCCACATCTTCGTTGGGCGCGACCGTATCTTAATGTCAACCAGCGCGGGCCCCAACCCAAATCCCCAAGCAGCTTTCTCAGCCTGGGTGATCTGATTCGAATCGAGTTGACCGACGCTGCGGCCTGGCGGCTTGGTCAAGTGCCTATGATTCAAGGGGCTTTTGTGGCAGTTGACCCGGTCGATGGCGGTATCAGAGCCCTGGTGGGCGGCTATGATTTTAATTTAAACCAATTCAATCACGCCACGCAGGCAAAGCGACAGCCCGGCTCAAACTTCAAACCTTTTTTCTATGCTGGGGCAATGGAAGCCGGTGTAACCGCAGCCTCTATTTATAACGACGCACCCGTCGTACTCCCGGGCGGCGAACTTGAAGAACAATATCGCCCAAAAAATTCTGGCAGCCAGTTCCGGGGCAACATTCGCTTGCGAGAGGCGCTTTACCGGAGCATCAACTTAGTGTCGCTCAGAGTCTTACTGGATTACGGTCCCGATAACGCCATTGACTATGTTAAACGGTTTGGTTTCACCACTGACGGCTTCCCCCGCAATGTCCAACTGGCCTTTGGCGGTGGAACCATCGCCTTGACGCCGCTCGAGGTCGCAACCGGCTATGCGATGTTCGCAAATGGCGGTAAAAAAATATCAAGCTATTTGATTGATAGCATCAGTTCGATTAATACCGACGATCATCCGGCGCTGAACCCCAAGCCCTGCACACCGACCTGCCCTCCGGAGGTCCCTGAACAAGTCATGGATCCCCGAGTCGCATTTATTATGAACAGTATTCTCAAAGACACGATCCAAAAGGGCACCGGCCGAAAAGCATTCAAGGCCCTGGGTCGCGAAGATCTGATGGGCAAAACCGGCACCACCAATGATGCCGATATTTGGTTCTCGGGTTACAACGCAGACATTGCCGCAACAGCCTGGGCCGGCTTTTCCAGTAACGCCCCGGTTGGGAATCGCGAATGGGGGTCAACAACGCCCATCGAAACCTGGATTGAATTCGCCAAGGCGGCGCTGCCGCCGGCAACGACCAATGTCGTTTCGGTTCCTGACGGTATTGTTTCTGTCAAAATTAACCCGGAGACTGGCAAACGCGTTGGACCTTCGGATCCAAATGGCATTTTTGAGTATTTCCGAGTGGAATTTGCACCGGAATCCATTGACACGCCCGGCTCGACGGATCAAGCAACGCCGTATCAAGACATCTTCTAAACAGATCACGACGACGGGTATCGGCTGCGACGCGCTCATCGACCTGCGCTTTTTGCCCTGGGGCGGTTGCTTGGAAACGCGTGCGATCGGTGCACGCCACAGCGATCCGAATCCGCTAGCTCCGACGCTGCCGGCAACCTTGCCTCGACGCGCTAAGACCAATGCTTTTTTCTAAAACAGACTTATTTCGGTGCGGACCCTATCTAAAACTGACCTCGTCGCCGACAGCGCTTGTCACCAAGGCAGCTTCGAAGGGGCAAACCTGAAAAGAAGCGGACCTAAAAAGGAACCGGACTATAAAGGGGCGCGATTGACCCTGCACTCAGCACGTCGATCGGTCAGCAGTCGAATCTTCTCAGTCCTTTTTTGGCGCTGGGAGGCCCCGGGCGCTTTAACTGCTGCTGCCGCCTCGACGGAATCGCTTATTAAAGCGATCGATTCGACCAGCTGAATCGATCGTTTTCTGCTTACCCGTGTAGAATGGGTGACACTGAGAACAAACTTCGATTGAAATATCGTTACAAATAGTCGATTTTGTCTCGATCACGTTACCGCAACTGCAGGTTGCTTTAATCGACTCGTAATTAGGATGCGTTTCGGCCTTCATCGGGTTTACCTGGCTTTGTGTTCGCGAAAAGGCGCAAATGATACCAGAGAAAATCACAGAAGCAAGCGATCTAAAATGCACATGACACCGACCAAAAGCGCAGAACCAAAGTTCTACAATATCGCGTTGCCTGTTCCGCTTCACGGCACGTTCGAATATCGCCATCCAACCGACCTTTCGATCGGCCTAAGGGTCAAAGTGCCCTTCTCGGGTCGAGAACTCGTTGGCATTGTTATCAGCCGCTGCCTGCAACCGTCCACGGCGCCTCAAAAAATCAAGTCAATCCTTTCGATCATCGACTCAGAACCGGTGCTGCCGCAGGCGATTTTCGATCTGTGCCGTTGGTCTGCCCAGTATTATTTACATCCGCTCGGCGAGGTCTTCGCCGCCGCCCTGCCCAGTAAAATCAAACAAGGAGCAGGCTTATATCAAACGACCAGGACACTGGCCTTGGCATCAACCGAGCCAAGGCCCATTGCCGAAGCCCACGTCAAGCGGTCTCCGATGCAACTGGCCTTACTGCGCGCCCTCTTTGAGCACACGGCACTCTCTCGGGGCGATCTCAAACAGGGACAATGGTCCTCTGCCATCATCAAAGCTTTGATCGACAAGGGTTTGGCCTGCTGGCAGGAGAACATCGAGGCGAACCCTGACCCGGGCCCCCATGACCCGCCCAATTCAGCAATTCAGCCAACCCTTGAGCAACAGTTGGCGATCGACTCGGTCGAGCTGAACAGCCACAAAACTTATTTACTGTACGGGGTCACCGGCAGTGGTAAAACTGAGGTTTATTTAAGGCTTATCGATCAAGTGCTCAGGGCTGGGCGACAAGCCCTCATTTTAGTGCCGGAAATCGCCCTGACCCCGCAAACCTTGACCCGCTTTGAACAGCGTTTCGGCAGGCCCGTCGTTGCCTTGCATTCGAATCTGACAGACCAAAAACGCAGCGAGCATTGGCGACAAGCCAGAAGTGGTCAGGCGCCCATCATAATCGGCACTCGATCCGCGATTTTCACCCCACTCGCGCGACCCGGTATCATCATTGTGGATGAAGAACACGACAGCTCTTATAAGCAACAAGATGGTTTTCATTATTCGGCGCGTGATCTTGCCTCGGTTCGGGGCGTTGCAGAAAACATTCCAGTCATCCTAGGCTCTGCAACCCCTTCACTGGAATCCTTGCACAACGTAACCAGTGGAAAATACACCCAACTTTTACTCCAGTCCCGGGCTAATGGTGCGGCTCGCGAGCGCTACGAGATCGCGCCAATACCGGAAAATCAAAAAGACGCCCTGCCTGACAACCGTTTGTTCGATGCAATGGCTGAAACGTTAGATCGCGGAGAGCAAGTTCTGGTGATGCGAAACCGACGAGGCTATGCCCCGGTTTTATTCTGTTCGAATTGTCGCTGGATCGCCCAATGCAATGCTTGCGATGCGCGTTTAACCGTTCATAAACAGACCAAAGGCCTCAAATGCCATCATTGCGGGCAGCAGCATCCTATCCCAAACCATTGTCCAGCCTGCCAGCAAAGCAGCCTCCTACCGGTTGGCGATGGCACCCAACGACTCCAGGAAACCTTTCAAAACCGGTTTCCAAATTACCCGGTCATTCGCATCGACAGTGACAGTACCCAACAGCGCGCCGCGCTCACCCAGATGATCGACAGCATTCAGCAAGGCAATCCCAGCATCCTGCTTGGCACACAATTGATTGCGAAGGGACATCATTTCCCCAACGTCACGCTTGCCATTATTTTAGAGGTCGACCAGGGCTTTTTAAGCGCTGACTTTAGGGCCACCGAGCGAACAGCACAGCTCATTTTACAAACCGGCGGCCGCAGCGGCAGGGAGAATCTGCCTGGGAAGGTTTATCTCAGCAGCAGATTACAAGCGCTACCCGAACTGCGTGCGCTCCTCAAAAATGACTATCTTGCCTTCTCCAAAAACCTCTTGGCGCAGCGTAAGACTTACCAGCTCCCGCCTTTTACCTATCAGGGATTGCTGCGCGCCGATGCTCGGCGACCGCAACAGGCGGATCAGTACCTTCGCCAACTGCTGAGTCAATATCAGGCACTTGACCCAGACTGCGAGGTACTCGGCCCCACCAGCCCCATTATGGAACAAAGAGCAGGCTGGTACCGATCACAATTATTGGTGACAGCAAAAACCCGGCAATCACGACACCGTGCCCTGAAGCAGTTAAGCGAGCACCTTAGCCAGCATCGACAACCCGCCGTGCGGTGGTCAATCGATGTCGACCCGGTTGATCTGTTCTAGGGCGTCCATCAAAGATTGACCAAGAACGTTGTGCAATCTCCTGAACCATCTTTTAAACTCTGCCCATGAATCGAAAATCATCGCCATCCAGACCAACGGTTAGCCGTTTGTTCAGCTACCTTGCCGGCCTTGCCTCGGGGCTGTTCCTCGCTTTTTTGTATTCACTGCTGACCAGTCAGCCACCAACTGGCGGCCCCGTCGCCGATCTGGAACCGGTTCCTGCTCTCAACGTTGAGTCAAAAACCGAACGTATTGACTGGTCTTTTTATGATCTGTTTCCAAAGGCAGAGGTTGCCAATGTTGGCGGCTATCAAAGCGCTAAACGTTTAGATGACCCAAAACCCAGCTATCACCTTCAAGCCGGTTCTTTTAATGTCCCAAGGGATGCTGATGAACGTCGCGCAGAGCTGTTGCTTCTCGGCCTGACCGCTTTTATCGAAACCAAGCCGATCAATGGCGTCACTTGGCACCGCGTTATGATTGGCCCCTTCGATTCTGATACCGATCTAAGTCGCGCGCAATCGCTACTGGCCGCCAATAACTTTGAGTCAATCCCCATTTCAAATAAGCCTTGATTTCGACCCCGTTCACCACCATCTCCCCGTAAAGCTCAGGAGCGCGTCCATGGAACCAATCAAAGGCACAACAATCTTGTGCGTTCGGCAAGGACCCAGCGTGGTCATCGGCGGCGATGGTCAGGTCACCCAGGGCGACACGATTATGAAAGGGGATGCCCGCAAGGTCCGACGGCTGCACCATAATCAGGTCATTGCGGGGTTTGCCGGCGGGACGGCTGATGCCTTTACCCTATTTGAACGCTTTGAAGCGCAACTTCAAAAACACCAAGGCCATCTTGTTCGGGCTGCAGTCGAATTAGCCAAAGACTGGCGTAGCGACCGAGCCCTGCGTCGACTCGAGGCCTTACTGATTGTCGCCGATAAACAACACTCATTGACCATTACAGGAACCGGCGATGTGATCGAGCCCAGTGATCATATTATGGCAATTGGGTCGGGTGGGCAGTATGCAAAAGCCGCCGCGCTCAGTTTGGTAAAACATTCTTCGCTGACCGCTGAAGAAATTGTTCGATCCAGCCTCGAAATTGCCGCAGAGATCTGCATTTACACCAACACCAATCTAACCATTGAACAGATTGACAGCGAGTCATCAACCTAAAGGAACGCTATGACCAGCATGACGCCACGGGAAATTGTGCATGAATTAGGCAAGCACATCATTGGCCAAGACAGTGCAAAGCGCGCCGTCGCGATTGCCTTGCGTAATCGATGGCGACGGCAGCAATTATCCCAAGAATTAATGCAGGAGATATCACCCAAAAATATTCTCATGATTGGCCCAACCGGGGTCGGTAAAACCGAGATTGCGCGAAGACTCGCGCGCTTAGCCGAAGCGCCCTTCATAAAGGTTGAAGCAACCAAATTCACAGAGGTCGGCTACGTTGGTCGCGATGTCGAGTCGATCATCCGAGATCTGACTGAGTCAGCGTTTAAAATGCTGCGCGATCGTTTAATTAAGGAAGCCAGACCCCGGGCTGAAGATGCTGCAGAAGAGCGGATATTAGATATTTTGTTACCACCAGCTAGAACCGAAGCGGCGAGCACTCAAGACTCATCAACTCGGCAACTACTGCGAAAGAAACTCCGAGAAGGCGCATTAGACGATAAAGAAATCGAACTCACGCTGCAGACACCTAAAATGGGCGTCGAGATTATGGCCCCGCCCGGCATGGAGGAGATGACCAGTCAACTGCAAAGCATGTTCTCAAGTCTTTCGCCCAATACTTCGAAGCCGCAAAGGATGTCGGTCAAAGCCGCCTTCAAACAACTTCAAGAAGAAGAAGGTGCCCGCCTCATTGACGACGATCAACTTCGGCAAGCAACCCTAGACGCGGTGGAACAAACCGGCATCGTTTTTATTGATGAAATCGATAAGATCGCAAAAAGCGCGGCCCACTCTGGTGGCGACGTCTCAAGAGAAGGGGTTCAGCGGGATTTACTACCGCTGATCGAAGGGTCAAACGTTACAACCAAATACGGCATCGTCAAAACCGACCACATCCTTTTTATCGCATCTGGCGCGTTTCACCTCAGCCAGCCGTCTGATTTGATTCCAGAAATGCAAGGACGATTACCGATCCGTGTTGAACTCTCCCCCTTAAGCGTTGACGACTTTCAACGGATCCTGGAGGAACCCGATCATTCCATCACAGAGCAATATCAACATCTGCTACAAACGGAAAACGTTAAACTTGTTTTCACAGCAGACGGCATCCGAGAAATTGCCACCATCGCATGGCAGGTGAACGAGCGCATTGAAAATATCGGCGCCCGAAGGCTGCATACTGTCATCGAAAAATTGCTCGAAGACGTGTCGTTTGATGGCCCGGAATTCGCCTTTGATAATGACCAGCAGCAGATCTCCATTGATGCTGCGTTTGTTCGGGCGCAGTTATCGGATCTTGCTGAAGACGATGATCTCAGCCGGTATATACTTTAATCATAAGGACTACCCTTGCAGCCGCTTGAGATAAAAGTTCACCGTAAATCTGCCCTGTTGGAACTTCGCTACGCGGCTGACACCTATCGTTTATCCGCCGAGTACTTAAGGGTGCATTCGCCTTCGGCTGAAGTTCAGGGGCACGGGCCCGGGCAGTCCGTTCTGCAGACGGGCAAAAAGCTGGTTTCCTTTAAAGACATCATCCCTCAAGGGCATTACGCAATTCGCATTGAATTCTCGGATGGTCATGACTCGGGCATCTTCAGCTGGGAATACCTTTTTGACCTCGCCGTCCATGAGCGTGACTATTGGCAGACCTACCTTGACCGATTGAGCGCCGCCAACGCCTCCCGTGAACCTTTGTTTATTGCGCTCAACTAACCCCGGCCGTTTTCTAGGGTGTACAATGGACACACTTCGCCTTAAGTCCTAACGTCATGTCAGAAGAACAAACACACTTTGGGTTTCAGCAGGTTCCTAAATCGGAAAAAGCCGACCGTGTTGCTGATGTTTTCAGAAAAGTTTCGGGTCAATACGACATCATGAATGATGTGATGTCCCTTGGCAGTCATCGCTTGATGAAACGGATGGCGGTTGAGATGACCCGCGCAAGATCTGGTGATACCGTGCTTGACCTTGCAGGCGGTACAGGTGATCTATCGATACTGCTTGCCAAGCGCGTCGGCCCAGACGGCCAAGTCCTGTTGTGTGATATTAATGCAGATATGTTGCGCGTCGGCCGAGACCGCTTAATCGATGCGGGTCATGCAAGCTTAATGCTGATCCAAGGCGATGCAGAACAACTGCCGCTACCGAATCAAAGCTTAGATGCCACCATCATTGGCTTTGGACTTCGTAACGTGACGGACAAAGATAAGGCGTTACGAGCGATGCGCGCGGCGCTCAAACCGGGCGGACGCCTCGTTATCCTCGAGTTTTCTAAGGTGACCCATCCTGGTCTTGCGCCCCTGTATCAAAAATTTTCAGGTTTGTGGCCCAAGGTTGGACAATGGATTACCGGGGATGCAAGCCCCTACCAATATTTGGTGGAATCCATCGCAATGCATCCCGACCAAGAAACGCTAAAAACGATGCTCCAAACAGCAGGCTTTGTTGGCGTTGGGTACGATAATTTACTGGGCGGCGCGGCTGCAATTCATTATGGTGAAGCGCCTTTTCAAGATGAAAAGACGGCAAAAAACCCCGCCATTGAGCCCGAGCCGTGAATGAAACCCCTTACATCTCGATAAGGGGCCTTGCCAGACTTGCCCGCATTGCCAGCAAATATCGTCTTGATCGATTAACGACCCTGGGCTTGCTGCTACCATTTTGGCTTACCGTATTACTGCTTCCGCTGCGCCTAAAACCGCCGCCAAACGACGACGTCGGTACCGATTTTAAACTAGCACTCATTGAATTGGGGCCTGCTTTTATTAAACTCGGCCAACTGCTTTCGACCCGCCGAGATTTGTTTCCAGATTCGGTTAGTAACCAACTCGCAACGCTTCAGGACCAAGTTCCAGGGATCGATTCAGCACTTGCTCTGGAGACTATTAAGGCCAGTCTTGGCGACTACTTTGCGTCGCACTTTCAATCGATCAATCCGACCCCGCTTGCCGCAGCATCAATCGCTCAGGTCCATGAGGGCACGCTCGTCGATGGCACCCAGGTTGTCATCAAATTTAGACGCCCCGGCATCAAAGCCCTGATCCTCAAGGACCTTACGCTGCTTGAGAGCCTTGCAGCCCTACTCCACAAAGCCTTGCCGGATGCAGGCCGTCTGCATTTGTTTCAGATTGTTCGAGACTATCGTCACGTCATCCTAGCCGAGTTGGACTTTGCGCAAGAGGCCGCTAATGCCATCAAGTTGCGCACGCTTTGGCTGCCTCGCGGCAAACTGTCGGTACCTAAAATCCATCCTACCTTTACCCGTGATGATCTGATCGTGATGGATCGAGTTCATGGGATTGTCATCAGTGCGCGCGAGCAATTGATTCAAGCCAATGTTAATCTGGAGCGTCTCGCGAATTTGGGCGTAGAGATTTTCTTTACCCAGGTTTTCATCGACAATTTCTTCCACGCTGACATGCACCCCGGCAATATTTTGGTGGATGTCACAGACCCCGAGAATCCAACGTACATTGCTTTAGACTGCGCGATCGTTGGCGCACTCACTCGGGACGACCGAAACTACCTCGGCCGCAATTTGATTGCGTTCTTCAATGAAGACTATCGTGATATTGCGCAAGCCCATATCGACAGCGGTTGGGTCCCGGATCACATTGATGCGGAAGCCTTCGAGGCCGTCATCAAAGCCGTTTGTGCGCCGCTTTATGGTAAAACCATGTCTGAGATCGAATTCGGCAAGCTCCTCATCGATCTATTTAGCGCAGCAAGAGCGTTTGAGATGGAGATTCAGCCCCAGCTTGTGTTGCTGCAAAAAACGCTGCTCAACATAGAGGGCATTGGTCGCCATCTCTATGGAAAATTAGATCTTTGGACGACCGCAGCGCCCTTCATGCAGCGCTGGCGCGCCAAAAAGACAAGCTTGCCGAACCTTTTGGCCGAACTCAAAGACCTCACCCCCGATTTGGCGCAAGCACTACCCAACCTGCCTAGAAACCTGCTACTTGCCCCGGGCCGCCTTGACAATCTGACAGCCTCCCAAAGACGACAGAGCCGAAAGCTCACCGACGTTCAACGCGCGCTTGCACAACAAGCCCACCGCCAAACCCAGCAGTTCGGGATTTGGCTGATGAGCCTCGCTGCAATCGGCCTTCTGATCAACGCGAACTTGGGCAACGACTTCACTTCCGCCCTGTCCATCACAAGTGTGATTATCGGCGGCGTTGGACTCCAACAAATCCTCAAAGGAAAAGGCTAACTCTATGACTGAAAGCACCGTCTTATCCGCACTACGTTTTAACGAGGCCGGCCTGATACCGGCCATTGCCGTTGACCATCAAACCGAATCGGTCTTGATGATGGCCTGGATGAATGCGCTCGCAATTGAGCGGAGTCTCGAGACAGGCCATGCCCATTACTTCTCCCGATCTCGACAAACCCTTTGGCACAAGGGCGAACAGTCAGGCCACTTCCAAGAAATCAAGAGCCTGCACTTAGACTGCGATGGCGATGTGCTATTATTAAAAGTCGAGCAAGTCGGCGGTATCGCCTGCCATACTGGGCGCGCCCACTGCTTTTATCGGCAGTATAAAGATGGGGCGTGGCGAGAGACCGAGCCTACAATCAAAGATCCCGCGGAGATCTACCCGGATGTCTGATACGCTTTCAGAACTATTTAAAGTCATTACCTCAAGACGCCTCGGGGATCCTGCGCAGTCCTACGTTGCCAGCTTGCATCAAGCGGGCCTTGATAAAATCTTAGAAAAGGTCGGCGAAGAGAGTATTGAATTGATCCTCGCGGCAAAAAATCAGAGACCCGATGACGCCGATGACCGCTTGATCTCGGAGATGGCCGATCTTTGGTTTCACACGCTGGTTTTACTGGCGCATAATGACCTAACGCCAGAGGCAGTGCTTGCGGAACTACAACGCCGACAAGGCACCTCTGGCATCGAGGAAAAAAAATCTCGACCCTTAACGAGTGCGGAGTAACCTATGCCTGGACCAACTGAACTGATTATCATTCTCATTATTTTGCTCGTGGTTTTTGGTACGAAAAAGCTGAAAAACATGGGCTCAGACCTCGGATCCGCGATTAAAGGCTTCAAGAACGCCGTCTCAGACGAGGATAAATCCGATCCGAATGAGACAAAAACCGAAGCGTCTAACGCCGGTGACGCAGACGAAATCAGCTCCGACGTGGCGGATAAAGAAAAGTCATAACCCATGTTTGATATCGGCTTTCCCGAATTACTGATTATCGGCATCGTGAGCCTCATCGTTATCGGCCCTGAACAACTGCCACAGACCATTCGCGCCATCGCACTTTGGATTGGCCGCTTTAAGAGAGGCTTCAGCGATCTCCGATCAGAAATTGAACGCGGTATCGGCGCTGACGAAATCAAACAGCAGCTCCACAACGAAGCCATTCTTAAGGAAATAGAAAAATCAAAAGCCGCGATTGCTCAGACCACTCAAGACGCCACCGCCTTCGCAGCCAAACAGGCGTCAGCACTTCGCCCAACGACTTCTGTTACGCCGCGTGAGCCGACACCCAATGACAGAGCAGAGTGACCCCACAGACAGCACTAAGGGCCAGCCCTTAATCGAACATCTCATTGAGCTTCGAAGCCGCTTACTCAAAATCGCGGGCTTTATTTTAGTGATTTTTATACCCCTGTTTTTTTTCGCCAACGATCTTTACAGCTACGTGTCCTCCCCTTTGCGCGCTTTCCTGCCAGAGGGCGCGACCATGATTGCGACCGAGGTGGCCTCGCCCTTTCTGACGCCCTTCAAGCTTGCCTTGGTCCTCGCCATTTTCATCGCGATACCGTTCATCCTGCATCAAGTCTGGGCTTTCGTCGCGCCCGGACTCTATGCCAATGAAAAACGATTGGCTGGCCCACTGCTCGCATCCAGCATTGTTCTGTTTTATGCCGGCATGGCCTTTGCTTACTTCGTTGTATTTCCGCTGATCTTTGCCTTTTTCACCAGTATCGCGCCAACAGGCGTGACGATTATGACCGACATCAATCAGTATCTTGATTTCGTTCTCAAGCTGTTTTTTGCGTTTGGTATCGCGTTTGAAATTCCAATTGCAACCCTACTGCTCGTATGGTCTGGCGCAACGACAACCGACAAGCTCAAAGAAAAGCGAGCCTTTGTCATCGTGGGGTGTTTTATTGTCGGCATGCTTCTAACGCCGCCAGACGTCGTCTCTCAAGTGTTATTGGCGATCCCAATGTGGCTCTTGTTTGAAGCGGGCATCCTTTTTGGCAACCTTTTGGTGCCCAAAGACTCCGAATGAGCGGTCTAACACTGCAAGGATTTAAAGCCCGAGCTAATCCGCCGACAGTAAAAACGTAACCGGACCATCATTGATCAGGCTCACTTGCATGTCCGCGCCAAATCGGCCGCTTGCGACAGGCCGCACTAAAGCCGCTTCGGCCACAAAGAAATCATAAAGCGCTTCGGCATCCGTCGGTGGCATCGCTGAAGAAAATGAAGGTCGCAACCCTTTTTGGGTATCGGCTGCCAGTGTGAATTGGGACACAATCAACAGACTGCCGCCAATTTGAGCGACGTCTCTATTCATATGTCCGGCCGGATCATTAAAGATGCGGTAGCGCAGAATTTTGTTCAGTAACTTTTGAGCGATGATTTGAGTATCTGGTTTTTCCACGCCAAGAAATACCAGCAGCCCACGGTCAATGTCACCGACTGTCTCGCCGTCGACCGTGACTGATGCAGAACGGACCCGCTGAATCAGCGCTTTCACAAGCGACCTTCACCGGGCAGATCAAGGCGCTGAGCAAGCGCTTTCGTCGCACGCAGCAGCGCATCAATCATCGCGGGCTCGGTTGCGGAATGACCCGCCTCTCTGACAATCATGATCTCACTGCTTGACCAATGTTCTTGGAGGGCATGCGCGCCGGCCATCGGCGTGAGCACATCAAATCGGCCCTGCACGATGATCCCGGGAATGTCCTGAAGCTGACCCGCTTGCGCCAAGATTTGATTTGGTTCGAGGAAGCACCCATTCACCATATAATGCGTGCTGATACGGCATCGCGTTAGGGCTCTTTGAGGCGCTGCGTAATGACTGAGCAGCCGTGCATTCGGATGCAGATTCGAGCAATGTGCCTCCCAAACAGACCAAGCCTTCGCGGCAGTCATGCGAACCAAATCATTATCGGAAGCCATTAGCTGACGGTAGCCCTCGGGCGGCGCCGTTGGGTCCATGCCCAGTATTGGCGCCATAAAATCGGCCCAATGCTCTGGGAAAAAAGCATTCGCGCCGTTCTTATAGATCCAGTCAATATCGGCCGGTCGCCCGAGAAAAACGCCTCTTAAGATCAAGCCAAGGACTCGCTCGGGATAGTGCTCTGCGTAGGCCAGTGCAAGGGTGCTACCCCATCCTCCCCCAAAAGCCACCCAGGCGGGCACTGCCAGCAGTTCGCGGATTTGCTCTAGGTCCGCTATGAGGTTTTGCAGCGTATTATCTTCGGTCTCACCTTGAGGCGTTGAGCGCCCCGAACCGCGCTGGTCAACTAAAATGATGCGATACACTGCCGGGTCAAAGAACCTGCGACTATCAAACTCGCAACCACTGCCGGGTCCGCCGTGAAGAAAAACAACCGGTAATCCGGTTGCGCTACCACTCTCGTCGATATAAAGATTGTGCCGCGCATCAACCTGCAGGCGATGTCGCGCATAGGGTTTTATTTCCGGAAACAATGTCTGCATGCGTTATTCAACTTTGGCGCGTGACGCCCGTTTTCGCTCATTTTCAGTGAGCAGCTTCTTTCGCAACCGAATGTGGTTCGGTGTGATTTCAACCAATTCGTCATCATCGATAAATTCTATTGCCTGCTCCAGCGTAAACTTGACCGGCGGCGTCAGAACAATATTTTCATCCGTACCCGATGCCCGAACATTGGTTAACTGCTTGCCTTTAATCGGGTTAACGGGCAAATCGTTCCCACGGGAATGAAGCCCGACGATCATGCCTTCATATATTGCTTCATTCGGATTGATAAAGAGCCTGCCTCTGGGTTGCAAATTAAACAGACTAAAACCCAAACTCTTGCCACTGACCATGGAAACCAAAACGCCATTTCGTCTTGCGTTAATGTCATCCCCGGAACGCACGTCGTAGTGGGAGAACACGCTGCTGATGATCCCACCGCCGGAGGTTAAGGTCATAAATTCCGATCGGAAACCAATCAGTCCGCGGGTGGGGATCACAAAGTCCAGCCGGACCCTGCCTTTTGAATCCGGGACCATATTAGTGAGCGACCCTTTTCGCTCGCCAATCACTTCCATGATGGCGCCTTGGTGTACCTGCTCACAGTCGATACTCAGATTTTCGAACGGCTCGTGAATCTCGCCATCGACTTCCTTGAGGATCACTTCCGGACGCGACACCCCAAGCTCATACCCTTCCCGGCGCATGGTCTCAATCAGAACCCCCAAGTGCAGCTCGCCCCGACCAGACACCACAAACTTATCTGCGGTATCGCCCGGCGCCACTCGCAACGCCACGTTATATTGCAACTCGAGCTCTAAACGATCCTTTAAATTCCGACTGGTTACAAACTTCCCATCTTGCCCAGAAAAGGGCGACGTGTTGACCTGAAACGTCATGGAAATCGTCGGCTCATCAACGACCAGCGGCGGTAACGCCTCCGGCTGATCGACCTGACACAAGGTATCTGAAATCTTCAAGTCATCAATGCCGCACACGCAAACGATATCGCCAGCACTGGCGGATTCAATTTCCACGCGACTCAAACCAGAAAACCCCATAACCTGCAGGATTCGGCCCTTTTTGACCTGGCCTTCAGCATTGACCACCGATACGCTCTGGCCCTTTCGAATCGAACCTCGGGTTATCCGACCCAGTCCGATGAGCCCCACGTAACTATTGTAATCCAAGGCGCTGATTTGCATTTGGAGCGGGCCACTTGCTTCAACTTGCGGTGGTGGCACCTGATCCACAATCAGATCCAGCAAGTAACTTAAGTCTGGCCCTAAATCATCGCGACTCGGACCCGCGACGCCCTGCATCGCCGAACCCACGACAACGGGAAAGTCGAGTTGCGCGTCGGTTGCGCCCAATTGATCGAACAACTCAAAGACCTCATCAATCACCCAGTCTGGACGAGCGCCGTCGCGATCAATCTTATTGACCATTAGAATGGGATTGAGTTTATTTTCGAATGCTTTACGCGTTACAAATCGGGTTTGCGGCATGGGACCTTCAACCGCATCAACCAATAACAGTACCGAGTCGACCATACTCAAAATACGCTCGACCTCGCCCCCAAAATCTGCGTGTCCTGGCGTATCGACGATATTGATGCGAACGCCTCGCCAATCCAAAGCGGTATTTTTCGCTAAGATGGTAATGCCGCGCTCTTTTTCAAGGTCATTCGAATCCATCAACCGCTCGCCACTTTCATCCCCTCGCTGCAGCGCACCAGCCTGAGAGAGCAACTTGTCGATCAAGGTTGTTTTTCCATGGTCAACGTGCGCTATGATGGCGACATTGCGGAGATTCTGAGACATAACGTGCGATCCGGAAGGGCTTAACGGCCGAAGGAGCGGCATTATACTGAAATCCGCCTCCGGTGCGAGGATTCTAAGCAACAAGATCCGGAGGTTTCAGCAGCGCGTGTATTGGGATGATGGGCCAATGATTTTGGAACATCTCATCATCAACAACGCGCACGCCGGGTCACCGAATCTGCCACGCCGGATAGATGCTTTATTTTGGTGCGGCGCGGTTACTTTTTGCTTTATTTTGGTGCGATCTTGCGGCAGCTCAATCTTTTCATGAAATAAATGCAATGTTTATCAATTACTTAATGCCTTTTAGCTCATGGCATAGTCTTTGCTTTTTCTTAGCCGAGCAAAGCCTAGACTTAAGGCTTTACCGTTTTCAACCCGCGAAGGGTGTGTCTGGCGACGTTGCGAGCGCAGGACCTTCGTTACAAACCAAGGAGTTACCTCTACGATGAAGGCAAAATTAGAATATATCTGGCTCGACGGCTATGAGCCCACTCAAAGCCTGCGCAGCAAAACTATGGTTCGATCTGACTTCTCGGGCAAGCTCGAAGATTGCCCAATGTGGGTATTCGATGGCAGCTCGACCGAACAGGCCGAGGGCGGCAGCTCAGACTGCCTACTCAAACCCGTTGCCATTATCCCAGACCCCGATCGCAACAACGGCTATCTTGTCATGACCGAGGTGCTCAACCCAGACGGCAGCCCTCATGTCTCCAACGGGCGCGCGACGATCGATGATGATGACGCTGATTTTTGGTTCGGCTTCGAACAAGAATATTTCTTGTGGGATACCGACACCGATTTGCCGCCTGGCTTCCCGCGCGGCGGGTTCCCCGGACCCCAAGGCCCCTACTACTGCAGTGTTGGCGCCAGCAACACATTCGGTCGAGACTGCGTTGAAGAGCACTTGGACCTCTGCCTCGAGGCCGGTCTCAACGTCGAAGGGATCAATGCTGAAGTCGCAACGGGACAGTGGGAATTCCAAATTTTTGCCAAGGGCGCGCATGACGCGGGCGATCAAATTTGGTTGGCGCGCTATCTGCTCGAGCGAACGGGTGAGAAATATGGCTACGGCATTAATTACCATCCCAAACCGCTCGGCGACACTGACTGGAATGGTTCTGGCATGCACGCGAACTTCTCCAATTCGGCCATGCGAGATCTTGGTGACGAAGCTGTTTTCACGAAAATTTGTGAGAACTTCGGACGTCACATCGAGCGTCACATGAGCGTTTATGGTGCCTACAATGACCAGCGCTTAACCGGCAAGCATGAAACACAATCTATTGATCAATTCAGTTATGGTGTTTCCGATCGCGGTGCGAGCATTCGCATCCCAGTCAGCACCGTGGTTGACGGCTGGAAAGGCCGCTTGGAGGACAGAAGAACTGCCTCTAATGCCGATCCGTACAAAGTCGCCGCCGCCATCATCAAAACTTGTAAAGAAGCTCTGAGCTGATTCAATCGCTCGGGCACGCCAGCCAGGCGTGCCCGAGCATTTTGTGAATCAAGCAGAAACGATGGCAAGCCCAAACGTCCTGCGTGAGTCCAACGCCCTAGTACCGATCCAATTATTCCTAGCTGGCTTTAAGCCCCTTTTTTTTATACTGTTTAGCCAAGCATGAACCGAATCATCCTATGGCTAGCCTGATCTTCCGCCTAATATTTGCAGCCCTGGTGCTGACCACAGCACCGGTAACCGCAGCCGCGACGGACGACCCTAACTATCGATTGCGCCTGGTGTCGAACTTGGGCGAGCCAAGAGTTCAAGCCGTTGCGGGTCAGCTACCTTTTGACGTGCAAGTCAAACCAAAGCTCGAAAAGCATCATGCCCTCTACATTGAAACTGCGGATGGAAAAATCAGTGCGGCCGCAGCGCCTGGCGAAACCATTGTTCAGGCGGTACCACGCGGGCTGCACACTTTTTATTTGATTGTGAAAGAGGTCAAAACCGGACGAGAGATCATTCGATCAGCCCCTCTTAATCTCGATGTTCGACGCTATATTTCGCGTAAACAACCTTGAGTGCACCAAATTGGTGCGATAAACTCTTGCCGCAAAGGCCTGCCCATTATAAATCAGGCGTCCAGCGCGCGCTTTAATTGGTGCGAATCTTGCTTTTGATCTGGCATGAATCAAACATTCCAGCAATCACCCCAAAAATACCGACAGCTTATGGACCAAACCGCCATCGATAACCTGACTACGGCCGTCCTACTGCTCGATCGAAACTTGAATCTGGTTCGGATCAACCAGTCTGCCGAAAGCCTGTTTGAGCTCTCGGAGAAGCGCGCGCTTGAGAAGCCTCTGTCTTTTCATGTGCCTGGCTGGCTTAAGTTCGAGCCATTGCTCCGAGAAGCACTCAAAAACAACCAACTCTATACCCAAAGGCAAGCTCAGATCGAACTGCTTGGCGGCGCGCACATTACCGTTGATCTGACGGTAACGCCCCTACCCGAACCCAGCGAAGCAGGACTACTGATCGAGGTCATTGCGCTCGATCGATATCTTCGAATCGATCGGGACAACCTTAACCGGGAGCATCAAGAGGGCACCCAACAGATGATTCGGGGGCTTGCGCACGAAATTAAAAACCCGCTCGGCGGCATTCGGGGCTCGGCCCAACTGCTGCACGAAGAACTCGACTCAAGCGAACTCAAAGAATATACCGCGATTATTATCGAGGAGACCGATCGTCTGAAAACCCTCGTGGATCGATTACTGGGCCCGAACAAACCCTCTGAATTTATACCGGGCAACATCCATGAAATCCTTGAGCGAGCGCGCAAACTCATTGAGCTCGAGGCCCCGACGGCGCTTACGATCAACCGAGATTATGACCCCTCGATTCCCGAAATCTTGATGGACCCTGACCTAATCTTCCAAGCGATCCTCAATCTCATTCGCAATGCGATGCAGTCGCTTGAAAAAACAAACAACGCCACAATCAAGCTGGTTACCCGCACAGAGCGTCAATTCACCATTGCATCCGTTCGACACCGTAATGTTTTAAAAGTCGATATCATCGACAACGGGCCCGGCATCCCACCGGCACTTCGAGACAACCTGTTTTTGCCCATGATTACCGGACGACCAGATGGCACCGGGCTCGGCCTGAGCGTCGCCCACGCCATTGTGCATCGCCACAAAGGCGTCCTTGAGTTCAGCTCGGACCGCGGCCGGACCCAATTCAGCTTGATCATTCCTTTGGAGGTTGCCCAATCATGATTGCAACGAACCGGGTCTGGGTTGCCGATGATGAAAAATCAATCCGCTGGGTCCTCGACAAAGCGCTCAGCAAAGAAGGTTTGGACGTTACCTGTTTCAACTCAGCAGAAGATCTGCTTGAAGCCTTCAAGGCCGAAAAACCCGACGTCATCGTTAGTGATATTCGGATGCACGGCATGGATGGCTTGGCTTTGCTTGCCGAAATCAAACAAACCTGCCCTGACCTACCCGTCATTATTATGACGGCGCATTCGGATTTAGACAGCGCGGTGTCTTCAATTCAAGGCGGCGCGTTCGAGTATATCCCGAAGCCTTTCGAAGTAGACGAAGCCGTTTCGGTGGTAAAACGGGCTTTGGCCAACAGCCAAGATCGTCAGCAAGGCCTGACCGAGCAGGAAGAAGACCCAGCCAATGAGATGATTGGCAAAGCGCCGGCGATGCAGGAAGTCTTCAGAGCCATCGGGCGATTGTCGAGGTCCCATGTCACAGTTTTGATTAACGGCCAATCCGGTACGGGCAAGGAACTCGTAGCGCACGCTTTGCATCGGCACAGCCCAAGACGAGAGTTTCCTTTTGTCGCCTTAAACATGGCGGCGATTCCCCAAGACCTCATTGAATCGGAGCTCTTTGGCCATGAAAAAGGCGCCTTTACTGGCGCCAATCAAGTTCGAATCGGTCGTTTTGAGCAGGCTAATGGCGGCACCTTGTTTCTAGATGAGATCGGGGACATGCCAGCAGAAACGCAAACTCGATTATTGCGCGTCTTATCCGATGGCAAGTTTTATCGCGTCGGGGGACACGAACCCAGAACAGCCAACGTTCGAATCATTGCAGCGACGCATCAAAACCTGCAATCACTGGTCGCCGAAAACCGGTTTAGAGAGGATTTATTTCATCGCCTCAATGTAATCCGGCTGCATCTGCCCAATTTAGAGGATCGTCGCGAAGACATTCCGCCGTTACTGGCGCACTTTCTAAAGACGGCTGCGCAGGAACTCGATGAAGAACCCAAAATCATGTTGCCGGACACCCTGCGTTATCTGTGCAGCTTGCCCTGGCCCGGCAATGTTCGCCAGCTTGAGAATTTTTGCCGTTGGATTACGGTTATGGCAACCGGCCGGGACGTTCACTTAAGCGACCTACCCCCAGAACTCCGCCATACCGAAACACAGACCGCGTCGAACACGACGGATCAGTGGCATCATCTGCTCGGCCGATGGGCTGAAAGTCGCTTGCTCGCAAACGATTTAGGGGAGGCTGGCCTGCTTGGCGAGGCCCTGCCTGTGTTTGAGCGGGTCATGATCGAGACGACCCTTGCTCATACCGCCGGCCGAAAGCGCGATGCTGCGATATTGTTGGGCTGGGGACGAAACACGCTCACCCGAAAAATGCAGGAACTCGATATGGATAGCGCGAGCTCGGAAGACTGATACACTTACCGTGCAACAAGGGCCCAAGTCATGCTGAACGTCGTGCTCTATGAGCCTGAAATCCCACCGAACACCGGCAATATTATGCGGCTCTGCGCCAATACGGGTGCCCGGCTGCACCTTATCGAACCCTTAGGCTTCACCTTGGAAGAAAAACTCTTGCGACGGGCAGCTCTGGATTACCAGGATTTTGCCAGTGTTGAGGTTCATCCCTCGTTTGACGCACTAAAAGACTACGCTGGCCCTGCGCGCTTCATCGCCGTCAGCACCAAGGCTGCAACCCGATATGATGCGTTTCAATACGAGGATAATGACTATCTAACCTTTGGGCCAGAAACCCGAGGCTTACCCGAGACGCTTATGTTTTCTGACGCTTTCGCAGCGGCCATTACCATCCCTATGCGCCCGGGCAGTCGTTCGATCAATCTTTCTAATGCCACAGCCATCGTTTTGTTTGAAGCGTTTCGACAACAAAATTTCAACAGTTTTTATTGAACTGACGCGGCCTCTCGCTCCCGCGCCAACTTCGCCTGCTCGTACAGGGCATCGAAGTTAACGGGCGCTAACATCAAAGGGGGGAAACTGCCTTTGATAATGAGCGAGTCGATATTCTCTCGGGCATAGGGGAACAAAATATTCGGACAAAAACTCGCCAACATGTGATCTTTTGCCGCCTCATCCAAACCATCGATCACGAAGATCCCGGCCTGCTGAACTTCCGCTAAGTAGAGTGTTTTGTCCGAATCATCTTTTGCTGTCAACGTTAAAGAGAGAATGACTTCCCAAAGACCCGCCTCGATCGCAACATGACGCGCATTCAAATCAAGATTCACAGAGGGCTTCGGTGCAGACCGGAAGCTATCGGGTGAACTCGGGGATTCAAAGGAGACGTCCTTCAAATAAATACGTTGGATGGCGAACTTCGGCTGCTGATCCGATGCCGCAGTTGCTTCACTCATAGTGCTCTCCTAATAGGCCATCCAGCAGGCCTTCTCGCTCGAGTTGATAGAGCTCATCACAGCCCCCAATGTGTTGGTCCCCAATCCATATCTGAGGCACGGTGTTCGCACCAGCACGCGTTGCCATAACACGCCGCTCGGCGTGATCTGAGTCGACCGGCACTTCTGTATAAGTCACCTGCTTCGCATCGAGCAACATTTTTGCCCGGATGCAAAACGGGCAAAATCGCGTGGTATACAGTAATACTTGATTCATCAATAATCTCCGCCGCTCAGAACAAGCGTTATTTAACGACCGGGAGACCGGCACCAACCCATTCGGTCATGCCCCCGGAAAGACGCTTGATATTCGTAAAACCGGCTTTGATCAGCTTGCTACCAATCGCGCTCGAATGTTGGCCGATTTTACAAACCAAAACCACCGGTCGCTCCTTGTACGCGCTCAACTCGTCCACACGGGTTGCATAGCTCGTGAACGGCAGACTTACCGCGCCCGCGATGTGCCCGACGGTAAATTCGTTTTTGTCTCGAAGATCGATGACCACCGCATTATCTTTGTTCACCAAGCGAACAAGAGTCTGAGCGGTGATCGACTCGCCCCCTTTTTTACGCTCGGTGATAATGAGTGCAACCAGCAGGGTGAAAAACAGCCCCACGAGCACAGGATGTCGACTAATAAATTCAATGACTTGCTGCAAAACAACCGGGTCCCTTTCTTTTGACCGCGTGATTATACACCCTGCACCCGAGAGGCACTAACCTCTGAGTATATTTATCGGCCACGCAATACCCGGTAAACTGTCTGCTACCCAACCTTGCTCCGTCAACGAAGGCACGCCCATGCAAGCTGCAACCACTTTGATTATCCTTGATGGTTTTGGCCATCGAGATGGCCGTGATGCCAACGCGATTGCACTCGCCAACACCCCGTTTCTCGATAGCCTTTATCAAAACACGCCCCACAGCCTGGTTTCTGGTTCTGGCCTCGACGTCGGCCTACCCGAAGGCCAAATGGGAAATTCCGAAGTCGGACACATGAATTTGGGCGCCGGCCGGGTCGTTCATCAAGAGTTCACCCGGATCAATGAAGCCATTCGTGATCAAAGTTTTTTCGACAACGCCGTTTTAAACGAGAGCTTCACCAACCTTGCCGAGTCTGGTCATACCTTACACATTCTAGGCCTGCTCTCACCCGGCGGCGTTCATAGCCACGAAGATCAAATTCATGCGGCAATCCATTCGGCGCAGCAACAGGGCGTGCAACATATCCAAGTCCATGCCTTCTTGGATGGTCGCGACGTCCCCCCAAAATCTGCTCAGGTCAGTCTCGAAAAGTTAACGGCGCGCCTTGACACATTAGGGATTGGCCAAATCGCCTCCATTACCGGGCGCTATTTCGCAATGGATCGAGACAACCGATGGGATCGCCTGCAAAAAGCCTATGATGTGATTTGCGCAGGCCACGGCCCATTGATCTATAAAACACCGCAAGCGGCGCTTGACGCAGCCTACGCCCGAGGCGAAACCGATGAGTTTGTTCAGCCTTCGGTGATCGACTCACCACGGCGCCCTAACCCTGTGATTGACGGCGATCACATCTTATTTATGAATTTTAGAGCCGATCGCGCGCGTCAGCTCACTGATGCCTTCGTATCCGAGTCATTTCAAGGGTTTGATCGAGCGCACCAACCCAAACTTGGGCGTTTTATAACCCTGACACAATACGCCGAGAGCCTCCCCGTGGCCTGCGCCTTTCCGCCAGCGACCCTGACCAATAGCCTCGGAGAATATATCTCGGAACTTGGGTTCAAGCAGTTGCGTATTGCCGAAACTGAGAAGTTCGCCCATGTCACCTTCTTCTTTTCCTGCGGTCGTGAGCAGCCCTATCCTTTGGAAGATCGTATCTTGGTGCCGTCGCCGGATGTTGCAACCTATGACTTGGCGCCCAGTATGAGTGCGCCAGAAGTTACCCGGCGCTTGTGCGATGCTATTCGCCGCAAGGATTACAAACTGATCGTTTGCAACTTCGCCAACGGCGATATGGTGGGCCATACGGGCAACCTCGCGGCGGCCATCGAGGCCGTTGAGACCCTCGATCGGTGCCTTAGCGAGGTCGTTGCCGCCTCGCAGGCAGTCGGCGGCCAACTGCTCATCACCGCAGATCACGGCAACTGTGAGCAAATGGTGGACACCGCCTCGGGCCAAGCACACACGGCGCATACTTGCGAGCAGGTGCCGCTCATTTATGTCGGCCCTCGGGCCTTAAGCCTTCGCTCAGGCGGTGTGCTGAGTGATCTTGCGCCAACCCTTTTAGACCTGATGGATCTGAAAGCGCCGGCGGAAATGACCGGGCAGTCTCTTATTGAGGTCGCGCAGCACGGTCAGGCACTTGCGCCTTGATGACCCTCAGAAACACTCGAATACTTTGGGGGCTCGGTCTTGTTATCGGCGCTTTGAGCCAACCAGGCTGGGGCAAGGCGGGCGATAAGGAACAAGCCATCGAGGCTGAGCTCATTGCGCTTAAAAAAAATCTGCAACAGGTTGAGTCGGATCAATCAAGCATTCGGGCTGATCAACAAGCCCAGAATCGCGCGATTCGTACGCTGGACGAAAAAATTGCTCGGATTATTAAACGGCTCAGACAAGCCGAAAAAGCAGCACTGAGCGCTCAGACGCAAACCGAGATGCTCAAGCAGCACAGAGCCAGCCTCGAAGACCAACGCGACCAAAAAAAAGCCCTGATCAAAGAACACGTTCTGGCGGCCAGTCGTCTCGGGAAAAATGGCATACTCCGGGTGTTATTAAATCAAGAAGATCCCAACAGCGTATCAAGAATGTCGCAATACTATCGGTACCTCTCTGAGGCGAGGCTTGCCCAAGTCGCTGAATTTGAGGCCGTGTTAACCGCACTCGACGACAATGAGACCTTGCTGGCCCAAGAACTGCAAACCCTACAAACGGCCTCCAGCACCATCGTCTTGGAATCGGATGCGCTCAAAGTTAGCCGTGCTGAACTGGCAAACTCAGAAGCTGCACTGCGGGCGGCTTATGCCACCGCCGAGGAGGCGCGACTTGCCCTCAAGGTCAATGAATCCAACCTCATCGCCCTGCTCGAACAAATCAGACGCAACACGCTCGAACTCCCAAATACCGTTGATTTCGAATCCATGTTAAGCCGGCGAGGCGCCTTAGATCTGCCGATTTCTGGCGACATTCGTCACCGATTTGGTGAACGTAAGCTCGATGGCCGGGTGCGCTGGGACGGCCTGATGATTGATGCCCCGAGCGGCACCAAGGTCAAAGCCATTCATTATGGCCGGGTGGTGTTTGCGGACTGGTTACGCGGCTTCGGATTGCTCATTATTTTAAGGCATAGTGATGGCTTCATGAGCCTGTATGGCCATAATCAAGTTCTCTACCCTGAGGTTGGAGACTGGGTTGTCGCCGGGCAAACGATCTCTGAGGTCGGCCAAAGCGGTGGTCAAGCACAAAGCGGCAGTTACTTTGAAATCCGAGACCAAGGCGCACCGGTTGATCCATTACTCTGGTGTAGAACCAACGTAGAATTAGACCGTACAAGCTAAAGCCAAGCAGCGACCGTGCTATTCAAGGACCATCACATGATATTAAAAACGTTTTGTTTAGGACTCGCATTGAGCTTTGCGCTGACCGCCCAGGGCAAGGAGGCGGTCGCAGACGATCAGGCGGCGCCCAAAGCCAGACTCCCGCTTGAAGAACTGCGGATATTTGCCGAAGCGTTTGATCGAATCTCAAAAGCCTATGTTGAAGAGGTCGATGACAAGACACTGCTTGAAAACGCCATCCGTGGACTCTTAGACCAACTCGATCCGCATTCTGCGTTTTTAGATGCGGCGGCTTTCGAGGACTTACAAGAGTCCACCACCGGTAACTATGGCGGCCTCGGCATTGAGATTGGCACCGAAGCAGGCGTGATCAAAGTGGTGTCCCCCATCGATGAAACCCCTGCCGCCAAAGCAGGCATCCTGTCCGGTGACTTGATTATCGAGATTGGCGGACAATCCATCCGCAGTATTGGTGTGAACGAGGCCGTCGCCATTATGCGCGGCGAACCCGGCAGCACGGTAACCTTGAGTCTCATTCGCGAGGGCGAACCCAATCCCATCGAGGTGACCCTCACCCGTGAAGTGATCAACATCGCAAGCGTTCGCCAGAGGCTGCTCGAACCCCATTTCGGCTATGTCAGAGTCGCCCAGTTTCAGGCCGATACCGGCAAGGAAGTGCGAGATGCCATTGAAGCCCTTAGCAGCACCACACCGCTTCATGGCCTTGTGATCGATCTTCGGAATAATCCGGGCGGGGTTCTACAGGCTGCGGTTGCGATGTCCGATCTATTCATCAAAGCGGGTATCCTTGTTTACACCGAGGGTCGATTAGACAATGCGGCATCAACCTTTCGCGCGACGGAATCGGTAGTACTCGATGGCGTGCCGATCATTGTCCTGGTTAATGAGGGCTCAGCTTCGGCATCAGAGATTGTGGCGGGCGCCCTCCAAGACCATGAGCGCGCGCTGGTCCTGGGGACCCGGACCTTCGGTAAAGGCTCGGTCCAAACCATCCTGCAATTGACGAGTGATAAGGCGATCAAGCTCACAACGGCGCTTTACTTCACACCCAATGGCCGTTCTATTCAGGCGGAAGGTATCGTTCCGGACCTCTGGGTAGACCGATCAACCGTCACTAAGCTCAAAGCAAATCCATTCAGACTGCAAGAGCGGGACCTGCCCGGCCATTTAAATGCCCAGAACACCCAACCTGAAGCTCCCAACAGCGCGCAGGCCCAAGCAACCGAAGTCGGTGATGATTACCAGTTAAATCAAGCCCTGACGCTTCTGAAGGGCTTGCACATTTTAGCCAAAAAGCCTTAAGACGCCTGGCTGAGCGTAATCGCAGCGCGCAGATCCATCGTGCCTTCGTAAATTGCGCGGCCCGTGATCACACCCTGGATTCCGCCGACGGGGCTGGCCGGAAGTTCGACCAAGGCTTCAATATCGGCCAACGTGTTGATGCCGCCGGAGGCGATGATGGGTACCGCGACACGCTCAGCTAACGCAAGGGTTGCGGGCAAATTGATCCCGCCCATCATGCCATCGCGGTGGATGTCGGTATAGATGATCGCCGCGATCCCGACCTGCTCAAATTGGCGCGCGAGGTCTGTCACGTTGTGATCGGTTACGACTTTCCAGCCTTGAATCGCGACTTTACCGTTGAGCCCATCCAGGCCAACGATCATTTTTCCTGGAAAGGCTTGACACATCTCGCCGACAAATTCCGGCATCTCAACTGCCTTAGTGCCTAGGACCAGGTAATCGACACCGGCCGCCAAATAATCCTCAATGGTTTGCCGGGACCGAATGCCGCCGCCCAACTGCAATGTCAGCCGAGGGAACCGCCGAGCAATCTCAACCACAATCGGTTGGCTGACACTTTTGCCTTCGAGCGCGCCGTCCAGATCCACAATATGAAGACGCGTCGCACCCTGATCAACCCAGCGCGCTGCTGTTTCAACAGGGTCTTCACTGTAAACCGTAGACTGATCAAACTGACCCTGCTTTAGGTTGACGACCTGGCCATCTTTCAAGTCAATGGCGGGAATCACCTCAAGCATTTACAAGGCGCCTTTGGTCGATGGCAACTGATCCTGCATTCGACTATCGGTTTCCAGCGCCATCCTAAGCGCGCGACCAAAGGCTTTAAATACGGTTTCGATTTGATGGTGCGCATTGTCGCCAAATAAATTATCAACATGCAAAGTAATCAAAGCATGATTCACGAACCCTTGGAAAAACTCATGGAACAAGTCAACGTCAAACTCGCCGACATGCGAGCGTTTAAAGGGCACTCTAAAACTCAGACCAGGCCGGCCCGACAAATCCACCACGACCCGAGACAAGGCTTCATCCAAGGGCACATAGGCATGGCCATAGCGTTTGATCCCGACTTTATCGCCAAGGGCTTTCGAAAAAGCCTGTCCCAACGCAATGCCAATGTCCTCAACCGTATGATGCGCATCGATTTCGAGGTCTCCTTTGGCAACCAAATCTAAATCGATCAGGCCGTGACGCGCCACCTGGTCCAACATATGCTCTAAGAAGGGCAGCCCAGTTGAAAAGCTGCGCGCACCCGTACCATCTAAATTGATCTTCGCAAAAATCTGTGTTTCCAACGTATCACGCTGGATCTCGGCGGCCCTCATAGGACTGACTCCAAAGTTATGGGCGCTTACAAGATCGCGCCGTTGGGTAAATACCGGTTATCGGTGTTGGATTTTATCCAGCGTCGAAACGCCGCATCAAACGCGTCCCGCTGCTTAAGTTGCACAACCAAAGGGATCACCGGACTCAGTTTCCCGGCTTCCCAACCCGCCCAGTGTATTCAGCCAGCGTAAAAAATCGAATCAGCTGCCTAATTTGATCCGAGGATAAGGTCTCACTTAGCGCCCAGCTTTGCGCTGGCAGCTTGATCCAGCCCCGCTGCGCCTCAAACGCATCCGCCGTCAGCCCGTCAAGGCTTTGCAGCGCATCATCGGGCAACTGCTCGAGTAACCCCGTCAAGCCGGTCATGCTTAGCATTTGCTCCGAAGCCGGTTTCCAGACGCCAAGTGTCATAGTTTTGTCCTAAAGCCAGTCGCTGCGCGACGCTAATATCCTTCGATTCTGGAGCGGGCGACGAGATTCGAACTCGCGACAACCAGCTTGGGAAGCTGGAGCTCTACCAACTGAGCTACACCCGCATGGCGCTATTCTGCCAGTATCACAATCGATTGGCGACGCATTTTCACCCGAATTCGCAACGACCGGGAGCCCGGCATGCCCGCGCGCGGCGATCACCAATCCGCACCCAGCACAACGCTCACCCCGAGCATCACCAATACAATACCTTGCCATTCACGCCGGCTGGGACGTTCCTTAAAAAAGCAATACGAGATGAGCATCACAAAAACCAACTCAATCTGACCCAGTGTTTTCACAACGGCTGCCTGCTCTAAAGTAAACGCGGTAAACCAACCAATAGAGCCGAGCGCGCTGGTGCAACCAATGAACAACGCAAGCCGCCAAAACTTGAAAAGGCGCCTGAATTCGCGTGGACCGCGCGGCGCAACCAACCCTAAACACAATCCGGTCTGCACCAACACCATAACGCAAAGCGTCAATGCCGCCGCTGCAATGGGCGAGGCGAGCCCAAGTGACAAACTGGCATCACGGACCAATAACGAGGTGAGCGAAAAGGCGAGTGCCGCTGAGAGCCCCATGACCGCCTCGCGCCCCCAAAAGCTGCCCGGCACACTCGCCCTGCTGGTGTTGACCAAAACGAGTCCGACGGTACAAACCATCATGCCGAGCAGGGAGACCGCGTTCACCAAATCGCCGAACAAGGTCAGACCCAACAGGCCCGTGATGACGATTTCAAGGCGAATATAGGTACTGCCAATTGCAAAATTGCGACGGGCAAATAATCGAATCAGCAGAATCGTCGCCAAGATTTGCAGGATGCCCGCAGCGACGACTTTAATCCCGAAAGCCAAAGTGAACAGCGGCAGCGCTTGGGCTTCAAACAGCCAAAAGCCATACCCTAAAATGACCGGAAGCGCGAAGAGGTAACGCGCAAGGGTTGCACTTTCAGCCGAGACAGATTGATTGAGTTGTTTCTGACCAGCCGTTCGAACCGATTGCATGAACGCTGCCAGCACCGTCCAGAAGATCCACGATTCCAACACTTAAGACCCTCCTCCAGATGCATCGATCTGTGGGAACGGATTATCCTTGAGTCCCAAACCATTCGATGCCATCTTGGCGGCCTGCAGCGTGCCCCTTAGGAAGTAGGCCGGGCCGGGATGGGGCCGCCTCGGCGCCCAAAACACGGTTGAGAATTTGATAGCCCGAGTTTTTAAAACCCAGGCTGTCAAGGATCGGATCGCTTAATTACAGCGCCTGCAAAATCTGCTCAGCAGAGCTGACTTCGAATGCACCCCCTTGCTCGGCATTCAAGGTCGTTATTTTGCCATCTTCTGCAATGAGCGCATATCGAGACGAGCGATGTCCTAAACCAAAACCCGAGCCGTCCAGGGTCAACCCCATTGCCTTCGTGAACTCACCATTGCCATCCGCCGCCATGACCAACGCGTCAGCATTCTGGCTCTGACCCCAAGCACTCATTACGAACGCATCGTTGACACTCAAACACACAATGGCATCAACGCCTTTGGCCAAAATCTTATCCGCATTGACCACAAATCCCGGCACATGCGCCGCACTACAAGTCGGTGTGAAAGCACCCGGAACCGCAAACAGAACCACTTTCTTACCCGCAAAGAATTCACCGGTGTTGAAGTCCTCCGGACCCTTTTCACCCATTGTTTTAATCGTAACATTCGGAATCTGATCACCAACCGATACTGCCATTTTGAACTCCATTCATGATTTATTGAACAGCGCCCAGTCTCTAACGAACCTTCCGCGAGTGCAAGTAAAATGCGATCAGGGCTCAGCCAAACCCTTAATCAGGACAGGTCTGGGGAACACCGCCTTGGCAGACCAAGAAGTGACGTTCTGGGTCAACTTGGAACAACCCCTCATCAGACTGTCGCGGATACATCACGGCGCCATCAGGCGCATATTGCACGATGTAAGCCTTGCGAACCTCACTGGTGACATTCGGCCCGGTTCGATGGGGTGTCAACGATGAGAACACCACCACATCGCCAACGTCTGCCTCAACAGCTTGGATCGCAAGACGCTTTTCGTCCGCGTCGGTGAGACATTGATACCCAAGGTCCGTTACCCAATGCTCCAAGGTCCCAGACTGATGAACCCCAGAGGCCACCCAGGGACAGCCGTTATTGATGGTCGCCGGCGTGAGCGGAATCCAGCAGGTAAGATAGTTCTCAGGCTTTACAAACGTGTAGCCATTATCTTGATGCCAAGGAAACTCTTGAGGGTTCTCAGGCTTCTTATAGACCAACTGGTCCCAATATAAGCGCGCGTCTGGTCCGATCAAATCCCGACACAGACCAATCAAAGCAGGCTCGAAGACGAACCGCCTCGCCGCGCGTGATTGTTTCACTATATGAATGGTAAACGTGATCTCGCCGGCACGATTGATCAAGAAATGACCTTCATGCTGCGCTCGAAGCTGAGCCTCACGAGCGGCTTCTAAGTCATCCGCATCGGCGAGCAGCGCCGTAATCGCTGACTGCGGAATGGCGTTCTTCAGCAGAAAGTAGCCATCACGCTGCCACTGCTCGGCCTGTTCCTCACTAATGCAATGATAAGGCGGGGTCGTTTGAGGCCATTGAAAGCCTTGGCTTCTTGCATCTTGTTTCAAAGCGCTTCCACCTTGGCGGTCTTAAACATCGGAAGCGCGCTGATCGCATCAGCCAAAGCATAATCCTTTGCCGTCAGTTGATTTCCCGAGTCGTGGGTTGTCAGGGATATCTCAACCAGATTGTACACATTCGACCACTCGGGATGGTGTTCTTGCGCGTCGGCGATCTCGGCCACTTGCTGCATAAATTTGAACGCCGCTTTGAAATCGGCAAATCGCAGTCTTACTGCTAGTCGCCCGTCTACTTCTGTCCAAGCCATCGCGCCTCTCCTCGAGCCTTCAATCAAACCAGAATCACGTCGGCAACTCAATCCACATGGGCCGAATCCTGTTAGACTGACCGCATGACCCAATCGAAACGGCCGCAACTGACCGGCACGCCCAGACCAGAGCACCCAAGACCCATCCTCACCCGACCGCAGTGGCTCAACCTCAACGGCGCTTGGTCCTTCCAGACAGATCCTGACCAAATCGGTCAGGCGCAGGGTTGGCCGAACGCGCTGCCGGCGCCGGATGTCATCATCGTACCTTTCGCACCGGGCACACAAGCCAGTTGCGCCGCGTGTCCGCAAGATTGCCAAGCTGTTTGGTATGAGCGCACGATTGCTGATTTGCCCTGGTCTAGCGCGGAAACGCTCCTGCATATTGGCGCGGCAGACCACACCACAACGATCTGGATCAATGGCCACCAGGTCGCCCATCACCGCGGCGGCTACTCACCCATTACGACCAATATTGCGCCGTTCTTACGGGCAATGCCTAACCGAATTGTCATTCGCGTGAGCGATACGACCTCCTGGCAGCAACCTCGCGGCAAGCAGGCTGGCGATACCCGCTGGCCAATTGATTATGACCCAATTATCGGAATCTGGCAGACGGTTTGGCTGGAACCTGTGCCCGCCGTGCGGGTCAGCCAAGTTCACTATCGCTTTGACCTTGCCGAACAGCGCCTGACAGTTATCACCCAACTCTCTCAGCACTCAGACGTCGATATTGAAATCGAGCTCCAACAACCCAACGGGCAGCCGCTTTACGTTCGCGGATCGGCAAAGGGTCGATCGGCGGTCAGCCTGTCGCTTAGCATCTCAAATCCGCGTCTTTGGCATCCCGAGGACCCCCATCTCTACCCTGTTAGGATCCGGCTGATTGAGGATGAGACTGAAACGGACTGCGTTGAAAGTTACACCGGTCTTCGGAGCCTTAGCGTCGCTGATGACAAGATACTGCTCAATGGCGAACCTGTGTATCTGCGCGGCGTCTTAGACCAAGGCTATTTCCCAGAGGGTTGGTACACAGCAACAACCGACAGCGCCTTAAAACAAGATGTTGAGCTGACCCTTGCGCTCGGCTTTAACCTTGCGCGCAAGCACCAAAAATTCGAGGATCCGCGTTACCTGTATTGGGCGGACCGCCTTGGACTCATGGTCTGGAGTGAAATGCCTTCGGGGCGGATATTTTCTGAGGCCTTAGTAACCGACCTGACGCAAGAATGGACCGCCCTGGTTCGCCGCGACCAAGCCCATCCCTGCATCGTGGGTTGGGTGCCCTTTAATGAATCCTGGGGGCTATGGCATCAGAGCGAGCGCCGTGAGCAAAGGCACTTCGCTGATGCGATCTACCACCTCACCAAAGCGCTGGACCCGACGCGACCGGTCGTGACGAACGATGGATGGGAATACTCAACGGGCGACTACTGGACCTTGCATCTGTACGATTCGACGTCCGCCGCGCTTCAAAGTAGGCTGGCAAGTCTGACCCAGAATCCAGCGCAATCCATTCATGATGGTCCGAACCCTCGCTCGGGCGCGCTCGCTGGAGCAGATCCTCGCCACCTGCCGCTTTTATTAACCGAATGTGGTGGGATCGGTCTCGTGACGAACCCCGATATTGGTGCGGCCGACGCTTTTTTTTATGGGGATATGCCCCAGGATGCTTCGGCATTCCTTGCGCGTACCGCTGAATTATTAAACGCCATCAACGATACCTCAAAGTTGCGAGGCTTTGTTTGGACCCAACTCACCGACGTGCAACAAGAGATCAACGGCCTTCTGGACTTTCATCGAAACCCCAAAGTCCCATTACAAGCGCTTCGAAAATTAATCGAGCAAACGGGTTCAGGACCCGTCTTGCAATGACCCTCAGCCAAGATCTACAGCAACTCTGCCAGGCGCAAGGCACCGCTCAAATTTCCGTTAGCAAAGCAGGCACTTTGGTTTTTGATCAGCGCCCCGTGAGCACACCTGTTGACGTCTATGCCGTTCAAAAAGGCATTGTCTCGATCTTGATCGGTATTGCCGAGGCGCGCTACTACCTCGAACGGGTCGATGCGATGAATCACATCCTGGACCCCGAATGGACCCAACTGACCAAACCCGACGAAGCCAGTCTGACCGTTGAAATTTTAATGGATATGACAACCGGTATGAATGATCGGCTACAAAAGCACGGCCAGATCGGACAAGACTGGTTTTATAACAACGTCGCCTACCAGAAACTCAAAACCGCGCTCACGCTGCAAACGGGGCTTGAGCTCAACGCCTTGACGCAAGCTTGGCTCTGCGAGCCATTAGGCATCACAGACGCCAGCTGGGTCACGCGGGCAAAAGACGCCGAAGGGCACGCCTTCTCCGCATTGCACATTACAGCCCAATCTTTGCGCAAAATCGGCGAAGCATTGCTACAAGACCAACTGGTTGACCCGTATTATCGCGCAGCGCTTGGCACCCCGAGCGGGAGCACCAATCCCGCCTGGCACCTACTGTGGTGGAATAATCAGGCGGAGACTCACATGCGGCCGGGGTCCGACCAGCGCTACACCCGCCCCTTGCTTCCGTATGCGCCCAGAGACTTGATCAGCGCGCGTGGCGCTGGCGGGCATCACCTCTCTATTTCGCCAAGCCTTGGTCTGGTGGTTGCGCAAACCATTGACCCCGCCGCATCAAGTAGACCCAAACCCGGCCATCAACAGGCCTTCTGGGAATTAATCCAGCAGCTATAACGCTTGGGCTTGCCAAAGGCCGACCGCCGTCTGGTGATGACGGGTTTCGTTGTCGTTGTCGTTGTCGTTGTCGTTGTCGTTGTCGCAAAATCTAGGATTATGCTAGCCTCTGATCAACCTAAACCGTTCGCCGGAGTCATCCATGGATCTCACTTATGGTCCCGAGTACAACGCCTTTCGCGCAGAGGTCAAAGCCTTTGTCGACGCCAATATTGACCAACAACCTAAGCCTGGAGATGGGCCTCGCAGTCCAGCGGTGCGCGCATGGCAAGCCAAACTGATCCGCAATGGCTATCATTCTCGAACGATTCCTGAGGCTTACGGCGGCTATGGCGCCGAACCCGACATCATCCAGTCCAGGATCATTGCCGAAGAATTCAGTGCCGCCCAAATGAATACCGGGTTTAGTGGTCAAGGCATCAGCATGCTGACGCCCGTACTCTTAGAGCTGGGCACGGAGGCGCAAAAACAACAATTCATTCGGAAAACCATCCACGGTGAACTCATCTGGTGCCAGGGTTATTCCGAGCCCGGCGCAGGCAGTGACCTTGCGAGCCTCACAACCAAAGCAGAGCTCGATGGCGACGAATGGGTGATCAACGGTCAAAAAATCTGGACCAGTACCGCCCAGATCAGCGATTGGATATTTTGCCTGGTTAGAACCGAGCCAGAAGCGCCCAAACACTTAGGCATCTCCTTTTTGTTGTTTGAAATGAACACGCCCGGAATCGAGGTCAGACCCCTTGTGGACATGACTGGCGCGGCCAACTTCAACGAAGTCTTTTTCACGGACGTTCGCGTCCCAAAAGATCAGATCGTCGGACAACGGGGCCAGGGCTGGCAGGTTGCTAATGCGATCTTGGGTCACGAGCGCGGTTCTCTTGCACCACCGGACGCCGCCATGTCCCGACTTAACGGCGTCATTCGTTTGATGCAACAAGAAACGATTGGCGGCGCGCGCGCCATCGATAACCCTGTTTTCAGAGACCGGCTAATGCGACTTCAGGGTCGAGTGATGGCCATGCAATACAATGACATGCGGTTGTTATCCGCGCGCATTAATCAAAACCAAGACACCAAACTGGCAGGCATGGTGGTCAAACTCATTGGAACGGAATTAAGGCACGAGATTGAATGCCTCGGTATTGATGTCATGGGCGAGATTGGCCTGAGCTATGGCGACAACCCCTACCTTCGAGGCAATGGCTCTTGGCAATATCAGTATATGTACTTTTTAGGCTTGATCATTGGCGGCGGCACGTCCCAGATCCAAAAAAACATCATCAGCGAACGGGGTCTTGGCATGCCTAAGGAACCCAAACTCGCAACATCGGGGGCATAATGGAATTCGGACTCTCTCAGGAACAAATACTCCTCCAAGACAGCATCGCGCGCTATTTAAAGGATCAAGTGCCCTTGGATGAGGTCCGCGCGGTGGCCGAAGACCCTGAACGAGATCAACCGATTTGGCACGGGCTAACAGAGCTCGGCCTAGCCGGCCTCATCATTCCCGAGGCCCATGGCGGCGTCGGTTTAGGCCTGCTCGACGCCGTTGTTGTCGGTGAAACACTGGGCTACCACATAACGCCTGGTCCTTTTCTGAGCACCGCAATTATGGCGCCAAGCCTGTTGATCGCCGCGGGTCAAACAGATCGACTTGCGGATATCGCAGCCGGGCGCTATCGGGTCGGGATTGCATTATCTGAAGCCGTGGGCGCACGGCTGGATGCCGGCATGGCGGTATCGGATGGCCGCCTCACCGGCAAAGCGCTGTTTGCGCTCGATGCCATGGCCGATGCCTACATCGTGAACGGCCCGAATCGACAGCTATATTGGGTGGACTCAGAGGGTCCGGGCGTCACCCGAACCTTACTCACAACCATCGACAAAACCCGTACCCTTTGCGAATTGAAACTTGACCAGGCTGAAGCAACCTTACTGACCGATGACCCCGCGGTGCTGCAAGCGGGCCTTGATGCGGGCCGAATCGTTCAAGCGAGTGATTCCCTCGGGGCTGCCCAATGCATGCTCGATCAGGCGGTGGCGTACGCGGGTCAACGAGAGCAATTCAACCGAGTGATTGCCTCGTTCCAAGCCGTTAAACATATGTGTGCTGAAATGGCATCCCAGCTAGAACCCTGCCGGGCGCTCATTTGGTATGGCGGGCACGCCCTATCTGAGGGCAACGATCCCGCGCGCTTAACCGTTTGTCATGCCAAAGCGCATTTATCTGAGGTTGCACAATTTGTGGCCCGAACCAGCACGGAAGTCCACGGCGGTATGGGCTTTACTGATTTAGTCGGACTGCATTACTGGTTCAAGCGAATCGGCGCCAATCGACAGTTGTTAGGGTCACCGGAACTGCTAAGAGAAGAGGCCGCGCGCATTCAGATGCTGGTCGCTTAATGGTTTCAGCAGGGCCGAATTTTTCTCAGGTCCTATTTTTTCTAGGGTCAAGTTTTTTAGGGTCAAGGCGTTGCGAGGCTCACGGCCCGCCATTATCGCGGCATGCTGCAACCCTTATGATTGGACAAAATCGTTTTGAATACGTTTATTCGAAAAAGCGCATTGATCAGCCTAATTCTTGGCATGCTCGCGGGTGTTTTGTTATTTTCGTGGAGCCTTTTAAGTGATTGGGATCGCGTTTCAAAGCAAGTGCGCGCGCAAAACTTGCAAACACTGCAAATGCTTTTACCCACCTTAATCGACCTTGATGCCAACCATCAGACCGCGCGCTTGAACGCGACCTTAACCCGATTACTAGAACACTCCAGCTTCCAAAAGGTGATGCTGGCGCGCGACACAAACACCTACTACGTCGCAGAGCAACCGCAACAAAACCTCGCCAGACCGGTTCTGGACTTGCTCACGCCACAATTCATCGAACTTTCGGTTTCTGAGCTGTCGCCCCTTGACGATCAGATCCCGATGCGCCTATCGGCAACGCTAGATGCCCATCAAGCTTTTGACGGGTTTGTAAATCGGCATTGGCAATTTGCTCGCATTGGCCTCTTGCGAACCCTGCTCATTATTTTAATCGTGATCCTAATCTTTGAATTTGTCGCAATCCGGCCCTTGCGCGCGCTGGGGCAACGCGTTCGAGGCGAAGGTTCAGGGCTCAGTCTGCTGCCTGAGGGCAACCCAGCCGATGCGATTGAAATCAAGCTGCTCTCACGCGCTTTTAACGAACGCGTTGAGCGTATTTTCAGACTGCAATTTGAAAATCAAAGTCTGGTTGACGCCCTCAGAGCCGCACCCGATTGTTGCCTAATCGTCAACCTTGAGTCCGGCAACTTATTGTTTGCCAATGCCGCCGCCGAAGCGCTCTTTGGCCGCACCAACGCGTGCCTTCGCGCTCGGCCCATCTGGGCGCTTTGGCGTCAAGATCGACAAGACTTTGAAAGCGATGCGAAAGCTGCGCAACAGATGTTAGGCCAATTCCTAAAATTCATCCTCGAGGCAGAACGGCCCGATGGATCAAGCGTCCCCATCGAAGTCCATATGACGACCTTCAACCTAGATGAGCAACAAAGGGGGCTTATTTTTGCCCGAGACATCAGCGAACGGGGCGCGCTATTACGGCGGGTTGCCGACAATCAAAAAGCGGATGCCATTCGCACCCTAGCAGGCGGCCTCGCGCATGACTTGAATAACCGAATTCAAATTGCCGCCGGGCATCTTGACCTAATCGATCCAGAATCGCTTACTCAAACCGACAAGGGGTCTTTACTGAAAGCGCGCCAAGCCATCCTACAAAGCGCTAAGCCGATTGATCAACTGCTCCGATACTCAGAGCAGAAAAAAGTCGACACCAAGCCCCTAGACCTTGCACCGTGTCTGATGCGACATAAGGCGACCTTCGTTCAAGCCGCCTCGCCCTGCCAACTTCGCCTTGATATTCAAGATGAGACGCTAAGCGTTAACACCAATGAAACCAGATTGGTTGCGAGCTTGGTACAACTGCTCAACAATGCAAGCGACGCCACCCCATCAGGACAAAGCGCGATTTCGCTTACCCTCATGCGAACGATCCTTTCAAGCCCCATTGCGGGCGCTCAGCAAACGGTTCCGATTGGCCGTTACGCCAGTCTCGTCGTCACGGATCAGGGTCGGGGTATTGCTAACGCTGACCTGGCCCAAATTTTCGACCCGTTTTTCTCAACCAAAGCACTTGAGCAAGGCGGCGGCATGGGTCTCAGCGTCGTGATTGGTTTTATTCAAGCCACAACCACCTACCTTACGGTACGATCCGAACAAGGACAGGGCAGCACCTTCACCTTACTGCTGCCAGAGGCGGATCCAATCGACGTTTGAAGCACTAAGCGACCGCGCCAGCGGCCTTTAAGGCCTGGCGGGCGTCAATCGAAAGACCAAAATCTGCGAGTACCTGGTCCGTATCCTGGCCGTGCGCCGGCGCATGACCCGCAACCGGCAAGGGTTCGCCGTTGAATTTCGCGGGTGATCGCACCAAACGCATCGATCCCATCAGCGGATGATCCCGTTCGACAATGGTTTCATTACTTTTGAGCTGCGGCTGGCTCAACACTTCAGCCCGTGACAGGCAACGGGCGGCGGGCACTTCGTTTTCAATCAGGCGCGCCAAGATCACATCTGTTGGCAACTGCTTAAAGGCATCTGCCAAAGACTCACGGTAAGCATCGATATTCTGTAACAAGCTCTCCATAGAATTAAATCGCGGGTCTGCCATCATCGACTCTTTACCCAGCGCCTTAAGGACGCCTGCTCGCTGCCGATCTGTGGCCGCGGACATCGTAATGGCGCCATCTTGCGTCTCGGTTAATTCATAGATTAGGTCCGATAAAAGCGGCTGCGGCGCAATATCCGAATCCATCAAGGTATCGTTCATAAACGAGTCGGGATAGATAAAAAACAGTCCAGCATCGATCATCGCCACATCAACGTGCTGGCCTTCTCCCGTGTTGGCCCGGACCAGTAAAGCACCGGTGACCGCTTGCATTGCGGTATAGGCCGTAATCTTGTCGCACATCAGGTTGCGAATAAACGTGTGACCTGCCATCCCTTGGGATGCGGTCATCCCGACATGCGCCTGAATAATGGGATCATAGGCTGGTGCCTTAGCCAGTGGTCCCGTTGTGCCAAACCCGGAAACCGCTAGATACACCAAGCGCGGATTAATCTCACGCAGGCTGGCGCTGCCGAGTCCAAGCGAATCCATAACACCGGGTCGAAAATTATGAATAACCACATCGACTTGTGGCATCATGTCGCGAATCAGCTGCTGGCCTGCGGCCTGCTTTAAATCCACCTTAATCGATTGTTTACCCCGGTTACAGTTGGCAAACAGGGCACTGATGCCGCCCTTTGCCGCGCCGATATACCGCATGGGATCGCCCATATCCATCGGTTCCACCTTAATAACCCGAGCACCCTGATCTGCCATCATCATTGCGGCGAAACTCGCCGTAATCATCGTTGAAAATTCGAGTACGGTAATGTTTTCAAATGGTTTCATCGGTATTTTCTCCTCGATTTTGCTCATGCTAGCGCAAGCCCTGTTTTGAGGCGACCCTTACATCACCCGGCCGTGAACCGAGTAAAAAACGCAACTCGACGACGCTTTGCGCGAAAAAGGTCTCATCAAACCTGGGTTAATCGTTTGTTACGTCCAAATACTTTAAACTTCCGCGATGACAAATCGCCCCCTCATACTCGCCTTGGTCCTTGCCGCCTCACTGCTGGCAAAATCCGAACTTGTTCACTCGGAATTGCTCAAACCTTGTCCGGTTAGTACCCACAGTAACATTCTAGATTACGAGGACAAGGCGCTTTGCACTCGGATCGAGGTACCCGAGCGCAATCAAAAGGACGCGCGCGCAATTACCCTGAACGTTGTGGTCTTGCCTGCAACAACCCGCGCAAAGCAAGCCGACCCCCTAGTTTTGCTAGCAGGCGGGCCTGGTCAATCCGTGGTTTCGGTTGGGCCTTCTTGGGCTGGTCGGTTTGAAAACCTGCGCAAACACCGCGACTTCTTACTCATCGATCAACGCGGCACCGGCGACTCAAACTCGCTGGCGTGTGCAGAAGCCCTAGCGCCGATTTTCGATGAAGGCGATCTCAACGGCGATGTGGATCTTGTTCTGGGCCAACAAATCACGGCCCTGCAAGACTGCCTAACAACCCTCGATGCCGATCCACGCTTTTATACCACGATCGATGCTGCCGCTGATCTAGAAGCAGTTCGCCTGCGCCTCGGCTACCCCGCGATGAATCTCTTCGGCATCTCTTATGGCACGCGGATTGCGCTGGTCTTTAACCGTCTGTATCCAGACGCCGTTCGCAGCCTCTTGCTCGATGCTGTGGCCCCGGTTGATATGCTGATACCTGCTCAGGTTGGCTTCGATGCGGATCTTGCTTTCGCGCGCATCACGGCCGAATGCGACCAGACGCCAACCTGCCAGAGCGCTTTTCCAGACTTACCCGCGCTGCTCTTGCAGGCAGAACAACGTCTGCGCGATAGCCCCAATCAAGTGGTTACAAACCCGCTCACCGGCGAGCCGCAAAATGTGACCCTCGACCCCCGAGTGATCAATCGGCTCTTACGCAGCGCGCTCTACAGCAGGACGCTGAGACAGATTATTCCGCTCGCCATTAGTGACGCCGCGAAGGGGCGCTGGCAAGTCCTTGCTGGTATTGCCGATGTGCTCTCACCGGATGCCAGCCCCGACGACCTGAGTCTTGGCATGATGGCCTCGGTTCTGTGCAGCGAAGATATGAGCCGTATGAACCCAGCGCCTCAAAATGGCGTCTATTTCGACAATGCGCTGCAGGAAGTGTTAGCGGGCGTCTGCCCGATTTGGCCCCATAACCCGGTCGCTGATGATTACTTCCTACCGGTTGTCAGTTCGGTCCCGGCACTCCTCATGTCCGGAACCGAAGACCCGATCACACCGCCGGTGTACGCCGAACGTGCGTTGGCATTTTTACCCAACGGGCATCACCTCGAAGTGGTGGGCGGCGCCCACGGCGTCTCCCAACTCGGGTGCCTACCAAAGCTCATAGAGGGTTTCCTCAAGACGTTGCGTTTCAATACCGATGACGCTGAATGCGTTCAAGCGATTCAAGGCCAGCCGTTTTTTTCAAACTATGCGGGCCCCTTTACGACCGCCGAGGAGAACAAAGCCAATGATTGAAGTTTCGGGCTTAAAAAAAACCTTCGGTGATGTCGTCGCCATCGAAGACGTCTCTTTCAAAGCAGCCGACGCGCGCGTCACGGGTCTGCTGGGGCACAATGGCGCCGGCAAATCAACGTCGCTCCGGGTTTTGTACGGACTCATTCAACCGGAAACCGGCTACGCTAAAATCGATGGCATCGATGTCAGCCAGGACCGCATTACAGCCCAATCAAAACTGGGTGTCCTGCCCGATGGGCATGGGCTCTATTCCCGGTTAACCGCGCGCGAGCATCTGCAATATTTTGGCCGTCTGCACGGCTTGGCAGATGACCGTATTGAAGCGCGCAGCGCAGAGCTTATACGCATGCTCGACATGCAGGGCATTGCCGACCGCCGAACCGAAGGGTTTTCGCAAGGCGAGCGCATGAAAGTGTGTTTAGCGCGCGCGCTGATTCACGATCCTCGGCATGTCGTTTTAGATGAACCGACCAATGGCTTGGATGTGATGACCACCCGTAAAGTCCGTGAACTCATCGCAGAACTCAAAACCCTTGGCCTCTGCGTTCTTTTTTCAAGCCACCTGATGTATGAAGTTGCAAAGCTGTGTGATGACATTGTGATCATCGCGGCGGGTCGCGTCGTCGCTATCGGCTCCCCAGAAGAAATTCGCGCCGCAGCAGGCGTCGATAACCTTGAGGACGCCTTTGTCTTGCTCTCGGAACAGGCCGCACGCGCATGAATGTGGTTCGCGCAGTACTCATCAAAGAACTCAAAGACGGCCTGCGCGATCGCCGCGCATTACTCTCGGCTTTTTTATTTCCACTGCTTGCCCCGGTCTTTATCTACGGTCTGATGACGCTCGTGATCAAACAAAACACGGAATCTGAGGACCTGGTCCTACCGGTCATTGGCCAAGGCTACGCCCCAGCCCTGATGCGTCAATTTGAGGAGGCAGGATTCACCCTTGAAGCCTTTGACGGATCACCCGAGACCGCCGTCCGCGACAAAACCGTTGAGCTGGTTGTTCAAGTGCCGGAAGATTATCAAGAAACCATGGCCAATTTTGAGCCGACTCAGGTTTTGGTGATTCATGACGGCTCACGTAACGATACCCGCACCATTGTGCGCAAAGTGCGCAATCTCATCAGCAACTACAATAATGAACTCGCAGCTTTGCGTCTGATTGCGCGCGGCGTATCGCCCAGAATCCTGCAAGGTGTTCGCGCCAAAAGCTCAGACGTCGCCAGCGATGAACAACGCGCGGCCAACCTGCTCAATTTCATTCCGATTTACGTGCTGATGGCAGCCTTTGTCTGCGGCTTGGGTCTTGCCATCGATAACACAGCGGGCGAGCGCGAACGACGCAGCTTAGAGCCGCTGTTAATCAATCCAGTGACCCGAACCGCCTTGATTTTTGGGAAATGGCTTGCCGCCAGCGCACTGGCCGGTGCTGGCATGATCATCACGCTCGGCTTATGCCTTGGCGCGATGCTGGCGCTACCGATCGACGAATTGGGTTTGAACTTCACGTTAACCGCAGGTCAAGTCCTGATGCTCTTGGTTGCAATCTTACCCGTGCCGATGTTTGCCAGCAGCCTTCAGTTATTACTTGGTCTGTTCGCGAAATCGTTTAAAGATGCGCAGTCCTATGTTGGCATCTTGGTGTTTATCCCTGTGGTCCCAACCCTCGTGATGCAATTTTTACCGGTTGCCAGCAGCCTTTGGATGTACTTTGTGCCAATTTTTGGTCAGTCCCTCATGATCAAAGAAATTCTAGGGGCCGAGACCATACCGCTGCTCGCCTACCCCGCGGCCTTCATCACAACCTTTGCAACAAGCTTGCTGGTTTGCTGGATTACGGGCCGGCTTCTGAGTCAAGAGCGGGTGATTCAGAGTTAGCTTGAACCTGTGCCGCCGCCTGTCCGACTGTGCTCGAGGCGGCTGAGGGCAACGCCAAGGCCTGGGGCGCGGCGTTGCCGTCCATCAATTCAGGTTCAGCAGATAAACTTCCCACCTCAGGCGTCATGTTCGAACGGTTCGCGTGACCCGGGGCCATAGCGCCCGGCGCAACCGAGGGTGATGCTTCGAACTTGGCTCCGGACGGGGCTTTTGGCAGAGCCGTTTCGAGCGCTTGATCAGGTCCTGTAGACCCGCCCGTCTCGCGCCCACCGCCGAAAGACGCCGCATCGGTTAACGTTAGATACGCCATTGCCAGCACTAAGGAAATGATTGCGCCCACCACATACTGCCATCGATCACTCATCGCTTTTCCACTTTGATAACCATCGCTTGCGTTGCCGGCCATCAAACGCCGCACGCTTAATGCCGGTAACACAGCGACAGTTTACACCTGACGGGGCGCACACCACAGGGTCGACCTGAACGGCGATACCCGTTATGTTTATCGCCCTGATCCAACAACACAAAACCCTTTCAGCGAGCGCGAAGTCATGAACCATTACCAACCCCTAGCCACCCCTGCGCAACAACAAAAACCTGCGAGCAAGCATACCCTTACGCATCAGGCTAAGGTCAGAGCACAATTGCCTTTTAGCGAGACAAAGAGTTTTGACAATGCAAGCAGAGGCTTCATCGCCTCCCTCGAGCCGATGCAAATCCCCCATCAACATGGCGATCGAATGGTTTTCGACCTCACCCAATTTGAATTTTTGAAAGACGAAAGCCCGGAGACAGTCAATCCATCGCTTTGGCGGCAAGCCCAATTGAATGCCCAACACCACGGCTTGTTCGAGGTGGTCGATGGGATCTACCAGGTCCGCTCATTTGATATTGCCAACATGACCTTGGTTCGAGGCGAGACAGGATGGATCATTATCGACCCACTCACCTGCACAGAATCCGCACGCGCGGCGCTCGCGCTGGCCAATGACCACTTAGGACATCGAGACGTGGTCGCGGTGATTCACACCCACAGCCATGTCGATCATTTTGCTGGTATCTTAGGGGTGACCACCCAAGCCGCGGTCAGCGCCGGCGAGGTAGCCCATTATCGCGCCGAAGGATTTCGTACAAGAGGCGCTCAATGAAAATGTCCTGGCGGGTAATGTTATGGGTCGCCGGGCGACTTATATGTATGGCAACTTGCTACAACCATCGCCCACTGGCTTTGTTTCAACCGGTTTGGGCGCCGCCCTTGCGCTCGGCACCACCGGCTTCATTGTGCCCACTGACATCATCGAAACCAACGCAGAAACTCGAGTCGTTGATGGCATCACCATCGAGTTTCAATTAACGATGGGCTCAGAGGCACCAGCGGAGATGGTGTTTTATTTCCCGCAGTACAAAGCCTTGTGCATGTCCGAGATCACGTCCCACCATTTACATAACATCTATACCCCCAGAGGCGCTCAGGTCCGTGATGCGCTGGCGTGGTCTAATCAAATCCAAGAATCCATCGACCGCTTTGGATCTCGTTTGGAGGTTGAGTTCGCAAGCCATCACTGGCCAACCTGGGGGCAATCAGAGGCCGTGCAGTACCTTAAGCAACAGCGCGACCTGTACCGTTACATCCATGATCAAACGCTAAGACTGGCAAACATGGGCTATGGTCCGGACGACATCGCCGAGACCCTTGAGCTGCCGGCCAGTTTGGGACAAGAATTCCACTGCCGAGACTATTACGGCACGGTTAAGCACAACGCCAAAGCCGTTTATGTAAAGTACCTTGGTTTCTTTGATGGCAACCCAGCCCATTTAAATCAACATACCCCAAGACAGCGCGCCCTTCGCACCCTCGAATTTATGGGCGGTAGTGACGCCATTGTGGCCCGCTGCCAAGCGTATTTCGAAGCTGGTGATTACCGCTGGGTCGCGGAGGTGCTCAATCACGTCATCACCGTCGAGGTTGATCACCTGCCCGCCAGAGCGATGCTTGCGGATGCTTATGAGCAGATGGGCTACCAAGCCGAATCCGGCCCATGGCGAAACTTTTATCTTTGCGGTGCGCTGGAATTACGCCACGGGTTACCCCAAGGCAGCCGGTACGGGCCGAGCCCAGGCATGGCTGAGGGCATGCCACTGGCCAATATTTTTGAAGCGATGGCCGTTAGGCTCAACGGCCCAAAGGCCGCCGAAAACCCAATGCGGATGAATTTAAAGCGCACCGATGGTCCGCCCGTGCTCATTGAGATTGAGCATGGCGTGCTCCATGCCCAGTTTGATCAATTCGACGAAACCGCACCCCTGACAATCGAAACCTCCGAAGCCGCCTTTAAGGCGTTGATCCTCGGTCTAAAGGATCCGATCGAGATGATCACACAGGGCGAGGTACACCTGATTGGGGATGCGCAAACACTGATGACCTTTCGCAGTCTGTTTGATCAGTTTGAGCGCCGCTTTCCAATCGTCACCCCAATGCCGGAGATTGAAAACCATGCGGATTGATGCCGAAGTTCGGTTCTGGCACCGTTCGAACACGCCAGTGCGATTTCAGGAAACCCCGTTGTTAAACCAAGACTACCTCCCCCAACATCTGGCGCCGCATCTTATGGAGCACGGCTTCCAAGGGTGTATCGCAATGCTTGAGACCGAACTTGCCGCGCTGTCATCAATGCAACGCGATACCCTGATCGCGTCGCGCCCTATTTTGGGCATGGTGCCAAGGCTGCCCGAGCAGGATGCGTTGGCCTTGACGCCGCAGCCAGGCGTCCTGGGCTATCACCTTCCGGTTTTTACCGGCTCAACGTTGCAATTGAAACAGCTCGATAGGCTGTGTGATCTCGGTTTACCCCTGGCGGTAGACCTCGCCCGCACGCCGATTGCGCCCCTGCGCAATTTGATCGAGACAAAACCGACCCTGCAGGTTATTTTAAATCATTCCGGCAGACCCGACGGGGACCCTGATGAAGCTGTCGCCGCGAAGGATCCTTGGCCAACCGCCCTGCGGTGGCTGCAAGATCAGCCCCAAACGGCCATCACACTATCCGGGCTGATCCATCCAGGCGAGGCCAGCCATTTCGATGACTGGGACCTGCCGGAGGCGCACTTTAAGCCAAGGCTCGCCGATCTCCTGGCGATTTTTGGGGAGGACAGAATATTGTTTAGTTCAAACTGGCCCTTGGGTCTCATGACAGCAAGTTTCGAAGATACCCTGGATCTGGTGACCGCTTTAATCGAGGCCTTATCACCCTCGAGCTTGGCCAAAATCATGGGTCTCAATGCCGCCCGATGCTACGGGATAAGCCCCTAGCATGCGGATTGGACTACTCCACCCGGGCGCAATGGGCGCAGCCGTCGGCGCGTGTTTTACAGCCTGCGGCCATACCGTCAATTGGGTCAACCACAACCGAAGCCAGGCAACCCAAGCCAGAGCCGCCCGGGCCGGCCTGCTGCCCTGCACAAACCTTGCTGAGCTCACCCAAGGCGTCGAACTCATCATCAGCGTGTGTCCACCCCACGCCGCAACCGAGGTGGCCCAAGACGTTGCCGCGACCGGTTATCAAGGTCAATATCTAGACGCCAATGCGATCGCACCGTCGAAGCTGGCCGCGATTGACGCGCTTTTGTCCGGGCACTCAATTCACTTAATTGATGGCAGTCTCATCGGCGGACCCGTTTGGCCCAGTGAGGCCGCCAATGGCCAAACCACGCTGCATCTGTCCGGTGCAGGCTCAGATGCCATCGCCGCTTTATTGACCGGCTCTCCCCTAAAAACTGCGGTCCTGTCGAAGCAACCGGGGGATGCCAGCGCCTTGAAAATGGTCTTTGCCGCGTTCAGCAAAGGCAGCGCCGCTTTAACGGCAGAGATTCTAAATGTCGCGGAGCAGTATGGCGTCCGCGAGCAATTGAACGAAGCGATTGGCCAACAAACTGCCGGGCAATGGCAGCGCACACTCGCCGGCACCGCCTCAAAAGCTTGGCGGTTCAAAGGCGAAATGCAAGAAATTGCCGAGACCTTCGAGGCAGTTGGCGCCGAACCCGGCTTTCATCAGGCCGCAGCAGCGGTTTATCAGAAGCTCAGTGCCCACAAGGACTGGACAACAAAACCTGAACTCAGCAGCCTATTGGCCTCGTTGGCCAAGGCCAAATCACACGCACCGGACTAGGCGCTCGATTATGACCATTCAACTCGGCTTTCATATTGGCCAACAAAACATTGCCCTTGCGGACCTGCGCACGCTTTGGCGTCGGCTCGATCAAAAGGGCGCTGATTGGATCTCATTGTGGGATCATTTTTATGAGGCGCCACCCGCTGGTGGCACTCAGGATCACTTCGAAGCCGTCAGTTTGCTGGGCGCACTCGCCGCCGATACCCAAAACGCGCGGATTGGGTGCCTGGTCTTTTATGTGGGGTATCGCAACCCTGCCCTGCTCGCGAAAATGGCCTCATCCCTGGATCATATTACCAATGGTCGCTTCGAACTCGGATTGGGTGCCGGCTGGCATGCGCAAGAGGCTGCAGCTTATGGTTATGATTTTCCGTCAATTGGCACCCGACTGGATATGCTTGACGAAGCGGCAGCGATTATCTCAAGTCTCCTAACCCAACCCAGGACAACCTTTCAAGGCACCCATTTTTCGGTGCAAAATGCGAGCAATCTACCCAGGCCATTAAACCCTAAACTGCCAATTTGGATCGGCGGCCTTGGGCCCAAAAAGACGCTCCGTATCGTCGCCCAGCGGGCGACAGGCTGGAATGCGGCCTACGTCAGCCCAGAGCAGTTCGGGCACCTCAATCAAACGCTAAACCAGTGGTGCGAGCGTCTGGATCGAGACCCAACGGAGATTGAGCGCAGTGTTAATTTGAGTTTTCACTTGGGACTCACCGAGGCTGATCTCAAAGCCGAACAGGCCCGAATTGATTCAGACTGGGGGCCGCAAGCAGCACGCATTCGCGCGGGCTCTTTGGTTTGCACCCCAAGCCAAGCCATTGACAAAATTTTGGCCTACCATCAGCAAGGAGCAAGTCTGATTAACATCGCGCTGCGCGCACCCTGGCGGGAGGATGCCCTTGACCGCTATCTCAATGAGGTGATGCCGGCGGTCAGAGCGGCCGCTGTTTAGCTTCGAGCAACTTCAAGCATATCGGCAACGCGAGTGAATTTTACTCTCGGCCGGTCGCTTGCGAGGCCCTTTGCGACTTCAGCTTCATCTATTTTTTTCCAGTCCGCAAAGCTCACAAAGTCGGGCTGCCGGCTCTGAATCAACTTCAGTACGGCCTCGGCAGAGGGTGCGCTCGGCTCAAACATCCGGTTCGCCTGAAGGTCTTGCATCATCAGCCCAACGGTTTCTTGCGCGCAGGTTTTATTCGTGCCGATCACCCCGCTGGGACCCCGCTTGATCCAGCCTGCGGTGTACAGGCCAACCACTTGATCGCCTGCAGCATCAACCGCTCGACCGCCTTCATTCAAAATGGTGCCCCAACTTTCGTTGAAGGGCACATCCGGCAAAGGCTGCCCGCGATATCCCACTGAGCGAAACACAAGGCCTGCTGGAATCACTTCTTCGCGTTCCGTTGCGACTGCTTTTAATTGGCCACGATCATCTAACACCAAATCATTTTGCAGCAGCTTGACCGCACCCACTCGGCCATCGGCTTCAACCAGCTCAGTCGGTGAAACACAAAACCGAATATGCAGCTGTCTCGGCTTGCCGGCATTCTCACGCGCGGCATAGGCCGTTATCGTCTCAACGTTTTTAATCGCATTCTTATCGTTACTGTCATCCAGTAGCTTTTGAGAATTGGCGTCGACCACTGCCTCGCTGGCTAAGATGTTGACATCGGCTTCCGCGAATTCGCCCATCTCTTTAATTTCAGGTGGTGTGAAGGCGGCTTGTGCTGGCCCTCTTCTTCCCAAAATATAAACGTTCTTCACCTTACTTTCGCTTAACGCGGCAAGGGCGTGATCGGCAATATCGGTGACTTTGAGTTCATCAACGGTTTTACACAGGATTCGTGCGACATCCATTGCAACATTACCGATTCCCACCACAACGACGTTCTCTTGGGACAAATCAAACGATCGGTCGGCAAAGTCAGGGTGCCCGTTGTACCAGGCAACAAACTCGGTGGCAGAATGACTGCCAAGAAGATCCTCACCGGCTACCCCCAAATTCCGATCAAACGGGCTACCTGTGGTAAACATCACTTGATGGTAGTGTTCTTTTAAGTCGTCCAAGTGCAGGTGGGTACCGTACTCCACGTTTCCGAAAAAACGGAACCCAGGCGCGGCGGCGCTCTTTTCATAGGCACGGGTCACGGACTTATCCTTTTGGTGATCCGGCGCAACGCCCGCTCGGACCAGTCCGTAAGGCGTCGGCAATCGATCGAACATGTCGACTTCAACCACCAAATCGGTTTGCTTGAGTAGATTACTCACCGTATAAAATCCAGACGGGCCGGATCCGATAACGGCCACACGTAACGGGTTCGACTCTGTTCCAACAGCTGACATAGCGGTATCCAATTGCCTATTGATTCGAGGCAAAAGATAGCAGAATAAAGCGCCTTCGCACAGTAAACCAAGGCGTAAACATTGGCCGGACGCGCAACAGCGCTTAAACTCATCCCCTCCTGATCAACGGAGTCCGCGTCGTGAGTCGACTTTCGAAATTTGCCCTCAGCATCCTCCTCACGCTTGTCCTATTGGCCGCAGCAGCCTATGTCGGCGTTCGCATGCTGCTGGCAGACCCAGATCAATATCGCGAGGCGCTTGCCGAACAAATCGCCGCCCAAACAGGCTATGCGATCCGATTTGACAACCTTGCGTGGCAACTGTGGCCAGATCTTGCCATTCGTATGGATGGCATTGCCGTTTCCGCACTATTGGGCAGCAAGCCCCTTGCCCTCATCGACACACTCACCATTGACGTGAAACTGATGCCTTTGTTGCGCTCAGGCGAATTAACGCTCGACGCCGTGACGTTGGGCACCCTTAAACTTTATCTCTTCGTCGACGCAGGCGGCCAAACGAACTATGCCCAAAATGACACGACCCAAAAGCCTAAAACAGCCTCGACAGCCGACACAGCAACAACCGCAACGAGCGACCTGGCTTTATCGTCCTTCACGGTTGGATTGATCGAAATTGAGTACATCGACGCGTCCATTCCCGGGGAAATCACGGCATCTTTGAGTCAGGTAACGGGCGCTTATGCCAATCAACGACTCAGCCTGGTCCTCAAAAACGAACTTGCCTACGCCGATACCGACCTTGGCATTGACTATGAGGGCCGGTCCGAGGGCACCGTCATTTATAACCTTGAAACCCAACAAGTTATGCTCGAGGACCTGTCTCTTCAGGGTAATTTATCAACGCCCATCCAGACCAAGAGCGCATTTGCCTGCGAACTCTCCGGCGTTTATCAGGTTGAGGCCGACACTTTCATTTTTGAGCAAATGAGCATCGACCATCTTGGGCTCACAACCTTATTCACCGGCAAGCTGTCTGCGATCACGCAACCAAAAATCAAGCTGGCGCTCAAAATCGACAGTGCCTTGACCAATGCGGATGTTTTTAACTCAGCTTTTGCCAGTCAAAACTCGCCCCTTGGCCCCATTACCGAATTCACCTTTGCTGCAATGGTGCAAGGCACCGATGTGGCACCCGAGCTATCGAGCGTTTCAGGCCGCCTCAACGGTGGCGACTTTAATGGCGAGGCTGTGATCGACCTTGCGGTCCCAACGCTTGATCTGACCCTCGCCCTGAGTCGCCTGGATCTAGATCCGGGCGGGCCGAGCGCAGGCGACGCGGTCGCGATGTCAGCCTCCTCGGCCGCGCTTGACCCCGATACCGTGATCTTACCGATCGAAGCACTGAGCGCCACGCGAGCTAAGATCGATCTACGCATCAAATCACTAAAAGTGTCACAGGGGGACCTATCGGATGTGCACCTGCGTCTGAGCAATGCGCAATCGAAGTTAACAACCCGTTTAACCGGTCAACTCGCCTCCGGCGACATTCAGTTTGAAATGACCTCCGACTATGAACAACAGGCGTTTACCACGCTCGTCGCCAACCTCACCCAAATCGATCTCAATCAACTCGTTCCAGAACAAACCTTGGGGCGACTGAGCGCGGCTTCCTCACTCTCCTTCGAGGGGACAAGCCTCGCATCGCTTTCGAAGACGTTGAAGGGATCCAGCCAATTCTCCATCAGCGATGCCCTGGTCGATATTCGTAAAGTCAAGCAGGGCCTGCAATGGCTGGATCAAATGACCCAGCAATCCTCTGGCGCCGCCGCCTGGCCGGATGATCTCGTGCTTGACACGTTGAGCGGCAGCCATGTCTTTCAGGCCGGTCTGCCGGGCGCCCAACTCGCGACCTTAAAGTACGAGAACATAACCGTTGGCGCCAGCGGCGGCTTCGACCTGTTTGAGTCCAGTTTTGACTATGATGTGACGCTGCGTTTAGCCGCAGCGACCAGTGGCCCGCTGCCAGTGAAGGGCCCACTAACCGGTGTCGCCTGGCCCGCCAACTGTCAAGGCACACTCGAAACGCTGGCGCCAGGCAATTGCCGGATCGATCGAGATAAAGCGCAAGACCTGATCACTGAGATTGCGCGCAAGGCCCTAAAAGATAAAGCCAAGCAGCGCATCAAGCAAACGATCGAGGACAAGGCGCCGGATGCCCTAAAAGATCTTTTGAAAGGCCTCTTGGGATCATGAAACAGACGTTCGCCGACAAGGTCCTGGCCTGGTTCGACGTGTTTGGCCGCCATGATCTGCCTTGGCAACAATCGCTGACCCCTTATCCGGTCTGGATTTCTGAAATCATGCTGCAACAGACGCAAGTGCAAACGGTGATCCCCTATTTTGACCGCTTTATGGCCCGCTTTCCCTGCGTTAACGCCTTGGCCGAAGCTGACTTAGATGAGGTGCTGAGTCTGTGGACGGGTCTGGGTTACTACGCGCGCGCTAGAAACCTGCATAAAACAGCCCGCATCATTTCAGAATTTCACCAAGGCGAATTCCCGAGATCGCAACAAGACCTTGTGAAATTACCCGGCATCGGCCGATCAACCGCCGGTGCGATTAGCGCAATCTGTTTTAACGAGCGGGTTGCAATCTTAGACGGCAATGTGAAACGCGTCATCAGCCGCGTCTTCGCCATCGGCGGCTGGCCAGGGCAACGCGACACCGCTGAACGATTGTGGGGCCAGGCCGAAGCGGTGCTCCCTCATGAACGCATCAATGCCTATACCCAAGCGATGATGGACCTGGGCGCGACGGTCTGCGTTGGCAAAGCCCCGCTGTGCGAGGCCTGCCCGGTGAATGAGGGGTGCCTGGCGCTTGAGCAGGACTCGATATCCGACTATCCGGGTCGGAAACCGAAAGTCAGCAAGCCCACCCGCCGCACCATCATGCTGGTGGTTAAAACCCGAGCTGGTGAAATCAGAGTCGCGCAGCGCCCACCGGAAGGCATCTGGGGCGGTCTTTACAGCTTTCCCGAACTCACCCCGCAAGCGCTTGAAGCACTCACCCCGCACCTGCCGAGCGCACCGCGGGCGCTCGACACCTTAAAACACAGTTTCACCCACTTCCATCTGATGATCGAGCCTATGTTGGTTGAGATCGACGCCATTGAGGACATTCCTAGAATTGATCACGAAGCTTGGCTTTCCGAAGATAACAGCGAGGCCTTCGGTCTCTGTCGGCCTGCTCAAAAAATCATTCAGTCGCTGCTAGGATGAAATCAAAGCGACGCGTCAGCACAAGCGCGATTGCCTCGTGCGCTTCACCCCAGTGCCGTGCCATAATTTAGCCCGATAAAGGACTTCTTATGACCACGACTGTTTTTTGCAAACTCCTTCAAAAAGACTTGCCTAGATTGGCCGCACCGCCATTTCCTGGCGAGAAGGGTAACGAGATCTTCGAACACTTTTCCGAGGCGGCATGGCAGCAATGGCAAGCGCGTCAAACCATGCTCATCAATGAAAAGCACCTCAACATGATGGATAAGGCGCATCGCCGCTACCTAACCGAACAGCGAGATCGATTTCTGAACGGCGAGGCTGCGGACGAGGCCGACGGCTTTGTCGAAATCGAGTCAAATCGGCCTTAAATGACGTACCGATCATTCGCGGCCCGTACAGTGATGTCGCTGATGACAACGCCCCACGGCTGATCAATCGCGTGTAGGATTTCGCGAACCAGCCAGACCGGGTCAAGCGCGGCATAAGACATGCTTTCGCTGGAACCCAATTCTTGATCTCCCGTGCCTGCAGCAAGGCTGCCCATAGTCGCCATATAGCTGTCATACTCTGCGCCAAGAATCCCGCGAATGGCCTCGGGATTCACGACGCCTTGACCAAGACCGGTTCCCGGCACCCCAGTGGGTCGCACCACGGTCACTTTGATTTTGCCCTGTGATTCAAGCCGCAATGATTCTGACAACATATTGACCGCGGCTTTGGTCGCGCCATAAACGGCACTACCCGCGACGGCACTATTGCCATAGATCGAAGACAGATTCACCACATGCCCTCGCCCTTGATCCATCATCACATCATGAACCGCAATAATCCCGTTCAAGACCCCCTTGATATTGACGTCAATACAGCGATCCCAAGCGGGTCCAGCGGCCTCATGGTCACGATAAAAAGCAAGCGGCATAATCCCGGCGTTGTTCACCATAATATCAATCTTGCCGAATTTCTGAATCGCCGCCTCGGTCGCGGCCTTAAGGTCTGCTAGACGGGTCACATCGGCTGCAATCGACAAGCACCGTGCAGAAGTTGGCAACACCTTTTCAAGCGCCGGGCCATCCAGATCCAGCGCCACAACCAACGCGCCCCGGTCCAAGCAACCGTTTGCCAGCAGCGAGCCAAACCCGCCGCTTGCGCCGGTAATCATCACAACCCGATCTTCTAAATAACTCATGCTTTGTATCCTCATCGTGATCTTTGCCAATCCCGAGTATACGCGCTCGCAGAACCCTGTTTCTTTAAGCGCGCCCGCTGTGCGCCGATTTTTATCGGCTCTGTCTTTTAAGAACTGCTCACGTCATTAAAAACCGCTCAGGCTTTTTTACAACCGCTCAGGCTGTTTCAAAACCGCTCAGGCTGTTTCAAAACCGCTCAGGCTGCTGCAGACAAGGCTCGAGCGGGGGTCGCCAAGGGCCCTTCGAGCCCAAAATCAGCGCGACTTATCCAAGGGCCATAACCATCGGAGACTTGGCGTCAAAGGGCCGTGCGACAGCCACGCCCCTTGTGTCCTGGTTACCGAATCTGAAGATGCGCTCGATCGTGCCACCACAGCTTCGGCGCCGGCCGATCGCCGGTAATCTGTTCCTGCAAGGTCTGGGCATCATACAACCGCCCATTCAACATGACGCGTTCCAGGCTTTGGGTGTTATGAATATCCGCCAACGGGTTTGCACTCAGAACCAGGAGATCGGCCAGTTTCCCCGCGGTCAGCGACCCGAGTGACGCCTGCATCCCCAAATATCGCGCGGGGTTAATCGTGGCCAGCTTTAACGCCGCAAGGGGCGTAAAGCCGCCGCGAACAAAGCTCCATAGCTCCCAATGGGTTGCTAGCCCCTCACGCTGACCATGCGCGCCGGTATTGACGATCACCCCCTGTTCTGCCAGTTGTCGCGCCACAGCCGCCGCATCATCGTCTTTGTAATCCGACTCCGGCGCGATAAGCCGGCGAACAGAACGAGCCTGCAATTGATCAGGCGGCACAAAATGACTGAGTAAAGGATGTTTCCATACCTCGGTGGTTTGATAGTAGTAATCCTCTGACGTTAACCCGCCATAGGTCACGACCAGCGTTGGGGTATAGCCTGATTTGGACTGTCGCCAGAGCTGAAGGACATCGTCATAAATTTTAAGTGTTGGGATGTTGTGCTCAATGCCTGTCGAGCCGTCAACAATCAGATTCATATCCTGGTGAAACAAGGACCCGCCTTCGGCCACCACCAACAACCCCGCTTGCCGGGCAGCCTCAATCACCTGCTGGCGCTGTTCCCGGCGAGGTTGATTATAGTTTTTAATACTGATCGCCCCTTGCGCTTTCAGGCGTTTAACGTGGGTCACGGCATCACTTAATGAGTTGACCTGAGCAAAGCCCAGACTCTTAGCGCCGTAGACCACCTCACCGGTTGAAAAAATTCTGGGTCCGAGGATCCGGCCGGCCTTTTGGTATTCTGCGGCGGCAAAAACTTGGCTGGCTTGACTTGAGGGGTTATGAACCGTTGTGACCCCTAAGGCTAAGTGCGCCAGCAGCGACCAATTATTTTGCGGAATGGTATCGGCCCGACCGTAGGGTCCATGGGCATGCGCATCAATCATGCCCGGCATCAGGGTTTTACCCGACAGGTCGACCCGTTCAGCACCTGCCGGGATCACAACCTCATCGATGGCCCCAACCTGCACAATGCGCGCACCCTCGATCAAGATGGTTCCCTCAGCAATGACGCCGTGCGCCTCATCCATCGTAATGATTCGAGCCCCAACCAGAGCAATAACACCGGATGGCCGATCTGTTTCAATGGTCTGAGACAAATCGACGGTCTGAGCCGGCGTTGACCAAGCCAGACCTTGCGCAACACTTCGAGTTTTATATTCCGAGCCGATAGACCAACTAATACGCGCACTGTCCTTGGACCAAGCCAGATAAGTTGCACCCACTTCACTGGCCTGACCCATGCTCAAGCCTTTGTAGTCGGCACTCAAATCAAGCACAACACCGAGGGCCGGTACCTTGGCGACATATAATTGGAAGTTTTCAACAAACGCCAGGTGCTGACCATCCGGCGATAATCGATAGGTTCGAATGAAACTGCCCTCCGCCAACTGCCGCTCATCGAACCCTGCAAAGTTTCGAGACAGAAGCACCGTCTTCGCATCGCTATCGGATCCTCGACCGGAAGCGCTTGATTTCCGGGCGGTGTAATACAGCCTTTCTCCCGGACCAAAATGCGGATCATACCCTTGGTCTGCAATTTTGATTTCTCGGTTTTCCGCGCGGTCATAAAGGTAGATACCAGGTGCTTGTCCCCAATCGGGATGGGTCAGACTACTACCCGCATGTTTTCGATACGCCAAGTAGCGATCGTCTTGGGAGATCGCAAGCTCCGTATAATGCCCTGGCGGCAGGGCCAGGGCCTGGGCTTTACCCCCGCGCGCCGAGACCGACCAAATACCGCCAAGCACCTCATCCGACCAACTTAAAAAATAAATACGCGCGCCGGCTTGATCAAAAACGGGGGCATAGACATGGTAATCGGCCATGTCTTTCAACAACGGTTTCGGGCTGGATACCCCCTTTTTAATAAACAGACGGCCTAGGGATTCGAAGACCACATCGTTTTTTGGCGAGGATCTCGCAAAGCGGACCATGCGCGTTGTAAAGGTTTCCTCTGAAACCGAGACCTCTACCGCAGGCGGTTCATAAACCCAGCGCTGATCCTGAACCCGAAAGGCAATTGCCGTCCGCTGACCCGTTGCCAAATCGACTTTAAAGAATCCACCACCAGCCCAATAGATCAGACCCTTACTATCAGGCAGCCAGGCCATGTTCGGATAGAGCCCATACACGCCCCATGTTTCCTGCATATCCGGGTCGAGGTCATCGACCAGCATGCGCTCGGCTTGGCTGTTTAGATCCATAACAAAGAGTCTTGATTCCGACCGAACCCGCTTGACATAAGCAAGATGCCGACCATCTGGCGATGGCACCGGACGCACGGCGCCACCATAACCGCCGGCAACCACCTCAGTGTCACCGGTGCTGAGATCCAATTGCTTAATTTCAAACAGGCGCCCATGACTATCGTCATGGTAGATAAACGTATTGCCGGAGGTTGCACTTTGCGTGTAGTACAGCGTCTTACCATCGGCTGAGAACGCCGGCTCTCCCAACTCTTTTTGATAATTCTTATTCGGCCGGTCAACCAGCTCAACCCCCGCGCTTGGCGCAGCGAGCGTTGCGTCGTACAACCAAATCTCACCCGTTCCCAGCGAGCGAGACGTCGTAAAGTGCTTTTTGGCCGCAATGAACTGTCCATTCGGATGCCAAACGGGCGAGTTCATGAGTCGAAAGGATTCATCGGTGATTTGCTTCAACGCACCCGTTGCCAGCGTCATCACCCAAACGTTATCACCCCCGGCTCGATCAGAGATAAACGCGACTTGTTGACCATCTGGACTGAACCGCGGTTGGATATCCCAAGCCAAACCGCTGGTCAAACTTCGCGCCGCGCCCCCTTCAATATCAAGCAAATAAAGATCCCCCAAAAGATCAAAAATCAGGGTCTGGCCGTCTGGTGACACATCAACGCTGAGCCACGTGCCCTCGGTCACATCGATATCCGCAGCCGTAGGCTTTCCGGAATAGGTTGGATCGCTCACATCCCAAGTTGATGATGTCTCATCTACCGCGCGGGGCGACGGCTCTGCCGATGCCATCATCGAACCCAACCCGAGCAAGATGAGCCCCCAACGTGGCAGGCTGATAACAGACCCAAACCAACCCAACGTGCGCCCTAAACCCGATGTATGCTGTGTCATCTTGCCCCTCCTGTTTTGTCCCTCGACGTCTGAAACGGACTGTTGGTTGTTTGTTTTTTACGTCTTACCTATTACTTCTTACTTTTTGTCCTTACGATGGCCGATCAATCGCCATCACCCGGCACCGATTCGACTCCGTCCGTGCTATGACGCCCGCTAATGTCATGCGGAACCTTCGCAGCATCGCCTGTACGCGTAACGAATACAAACATCAGGCAGATCGACACCAGTCTTGAAGCGGTTGCGGCGCTGCGGACTAGGGCCCTTGGCGCGCGGCGTGACCCTTGTACTCGTTTCGTCACATTGGGCCCTTGAAACTTTTGCTTGGGCCGTCGGGGCTGCATTGCGCGCCAATCAAAAACTTAACGTCAAATTTACGCGGCCCCCGACATCACAACCGAACGCCGTCGCCTTAATCGCCGCCGTTTGGTCTACAACGCCTTATCGACCGCCTTCGGCCTTAATTCGGAGTTTCGCAACCCACGCAAAATGTTTTTGTAGACGCGGCTCGGCCAACAGCGACGCGGCGGTATTCAAAGACTTAGCGAGCATCATCTCATCAAACAAGCGATGTACGCCGGCGTGACAAGGCCGGCACAACATCACGCCTCGGTTCAAATCCGCTTTGGTGAAATGGCGCTTGAAGTGCTGTCTTCGATGGAGCTTCTTTGGAATCAAATGGTGAAAGGTCAACCGCCGGGACTGGCCGCAGCCCACGCAGGTTTGACGTGACTTCAGGTCGGTTCTGCTCGCGCCGCGAAGGCTGCCTTGAGATAAATCGTCTTGGGTCGAGATGCTTTTTTCGGACATCGCGCGTCTGCCTCAAACCAGAAACTTTTTTTACGATAATCAAGGCGCACAAGATTGCCGGCCGTCATCGCCCGCGTCTTGAGAACCCGTGTTCTGGATGAATCAACGACTTCCCGTAACCCACCCGGCGCCATCGCATCGAATCGATCCATGCCGACTCCGGTTTCTCAGCAAAATCTATCTAAGGCTCAGCCCGATCACCTTGCAGCCTTGTCGGACATCCTGCATGATCCGCTCTTTTGAGAAACCCTTGTCGATGCAAACTGAAAAAGCCCCACTGACCCTCCCAGCCATTGATGGGCCCCTGTCTGCTTCCGTGACCGCTTGGTTTGAAATACTACACCTCAAACAGGTTTTTAGAAAAGGCTGGCTCGAACGCGGTTTGCCACCGGCCAGATGCGAGAGCGTGGCCGAGCACTCCTTTGGCAACGCCATGCTGTGTTTACTCCTTGCTCAACAGGCCCCCAACTTAAACGTTGAAAAAATACTGCGTATGGCCTTGATCCACGATATCGGAGAGGTTTATGTGGGCGACCTCACTCCAACCGATGCGGTTGACCCCCAGGAAAAGTACGCGATGGAAAAGCAAGCGGTGCTCAAGATTTTAAGCGGCCTGCCTGCGGGGGAGACCTTGCTCGAAAACTGGGAGGAGTACGAGGCCCAAGTCACGCCCGAAGCCCAGTTTGTCAAACAAGTCGACCGGTTAGAGTTTGCGCTCCAGGCGGCCCAATATGAGCAAGCCGATTTGATCACCGCCGCGGACCTGCTGCAGAAAGTGGGCAGTCAACTGGCCGATGCTCCGGTCCTTGCCCCATTTGCTGGTCTGTTTCCCGACCCGAACCTTTCGTAACCGCGCGAGCCATTCTGCGCGCCGCAACCCAAACCAATTCAATTCGATCCATGTCAATAGGTTGCGATAAGACACTCAGCACGAGCCGGGTCGTCAATCGCCACACTTTGCGCAACCGATCGAACGCGCGTGTTGGATGACTCAAGAAACAGTCAGCCGACTTTGATGCGCCCGAAATCGAGCAAGCAATAGCGCAAGCACGATCAGCCCAGCCCCGGCTGCATTGCCGAGGGCATTGGAGAGCGCAAGGCCCTGTAAAGCAATATCAGGCAGCGCAAGCAACAAGCCGCCCAGACCCAACAGCCAAGACGCCATCCGTCCTGGGTCTCCAAGGCGCGGTAAGTGTCGTTGAGCGGACCAGGCAATGAGCAAAACGCCCAGCAAGGCCTCTAGGGCCGCTTGGACAATGCCCTGCCAGGGACCCTGACCAATCAGCGCAGGATTCAACACAAACAAAAACGGTACCAGATAAATCGCAACCCCAAGCCGCATTGCTTCAAATCCGGTCGCCACAGGATTGGCGCCTGAAATCGAAGCCGCGGCAAACGCACCCAAGGCCACCGGTGGCGTAATAAAAGACAACATGCCCCAATATAAAATAAACAGATGCACGGCCATGGGGACCAGGCCACCGTCAATTAAAGCTGGCGCCAGCACAATGGCAAGAAACACATAAGCCGCCGTGACCGTTAAGCCAATTCCCAGGATAAAACTGGTCGCCGCACCCATTAAAATAAGCACCCCCGTGCTATCACCTGCAATGAACAACAATTCGTTAACCAGCGTGCCAGACAATCCTGTGACCGACAAAGCCCCGACAATCAGGCCCACCGCCAGCAGGATTGCCTGCAGCTCGATGAGTAACTTCCCAACCGCAGCAAGCCAGGCAGCCCAGTCCGCAACCGCCATCCGGCCCTGCCGGAACTGATTGATCACGAGAAGCGAGGCGGTGGCTGCCCAAGGCGCCAGGGTCTCTTGTTGCAGCACCAGCAAAAACACAATGAGGAGGGCAAACGACAGAATAAACACCCAGCCCTCGCCTAGAACAGCGCGCAGGCGGGGTAACTCTGATTCCGGCAAGCCCTCAAGCCCGTGCTTGCCCGCATACGCGTCTAACTGCGCGTACAACGCAATAAAGTACAACAGCGAGGGCATCAACGCCGCCAAAGCGACCTGGTAATACGGGATTTCCAAAAAAGTGGCCATGATAAAGGCGGTTGACCCCATGATCGGTGGCAACAGCACCCCACCGGTTGAGGCGCAAGCCTCAACGGCTGCCGCCGACTTTGCAGAAAACCCCTGCCGACGCATCGCCGGAATCGTGAGCTGCCCGGTCGTCATGACATTGGTGATGACACTCCCGCTCATAGAGCCCATCAGGCCGCTCGACACAATGGCAACTTTGGCCGCCCCACCCCGCACGCCGCCCAGCAGCGCAAACGCCAAGCGTATAAAGAAGGCCCCACCCCCGGTATGTTGCAAGGTCGCGCCAAACACTAAGAACCCAACCACCAAGTTGGCAAAGGCACGAAACGGCAACCCGACGATGCTCTCAATACTCATCGCGTGATAGCTCGCCGTTTCTCGAAAGCCGATGGCCATCCCAGAGATCATCAGCGGCATTAAATCGGCAAAAAGGGGGTACATCGAAAACACCAGCGCAATGCCAAAGAGCACCCACCCGGTCACTCGGCGAACCGCTTCTAACACCAACAGCCAAACAACACTGCTGGCCACAATGGCGTGATCAGGCGCCAGAAATTCCCAACCCTCATTGGCAATCGGCTCGGCATGGCGCAACAACCACAGCGGCGCCAGAAACGCGCCCAGTCCTAAGACCGCGTCCAACGCCGGCCAACGACTTCGGTAAATGAGAAACACGCCCGGCAGCAATAATGCGATCAGTGCGAAGTAATATTGGGTCTCAAGACGAATCACAACACTTAGTAACGGGCTCCCAAATAGCCGTAACTGATCAATCACTAAAAAGCAGGCAAGGCCGGCCAAAATGGCGGTCAGCACCTCGGAACGTCGGATTTTCGGTGCGGGCACATTCATGGTGCTGACCAAACCGGGTCAAAGCCGGCGGCTGTCAGGTACTGCGCGCGTTGTGACATCCAAGCCGCATCCCAAACCGCGCGATCTAGGATCGCATCCCCCTGCGCGGCAATCAGTGCGGACCAAGCCTTAGCAAGCACCGCTTGCCGACGCAGCAGCGCATCTTGATGAGCCTGCATGGGCTCCGTCCAAAGCCCCATCGATTCAAAATAAGCAATCGCGCCAGCATGATAGGGCACCAGCCACTGAAACTTTTGCCGATCCATTTTCCAGCCCATCGAACCCGGGTCCGCCCCTTTAAACTGATCAAAACCAAGATCGATGGCGCGGGTCAAGGCGTAGACCAGACCCGCGTCCTGGGCCGCAAGGGTTGTTAAGATTGGATAGGGGTAATTACCACCCTCATGCGGCTCGGTCACGCTGATCCCCGCGCCCCGAGTTGCAATACTTGGCTGCAGGTAGGGCGCAATTTGGTTGGCGCGCTGCCAGCAGGCAGGGTCATCATGCGGCATGGTCAGCCACCGAATCCCTTTCGGGGAGGCTTCAAGCCGACGGGTTGGACCCGAAACCGTCGTGGCATAGGCCGTGTCAATTTGGCCGGCAATCATGGCGTTCCACATTGCGCCATAACCCGGAAATTCAACGCGCTGAACATCGGCCCACGTCAGCCCACCGCAAGCCAAGATTGCCTCGGTCGAGACATTCAGGGCCGGCGCACCCAAGACGTACGGCACGCTTTTTGATCTTAGATCCGCAATGCGCTCGATCTCGGAATTCGCGGCCACCGCAATCCCTTGATTGGACAGACCCAACGACATCATCACCAGCCGGACCGGAATCGGGCCCCAACGGGGACTGGTAAACTGAAAAACGCCTTCTTGGGCAAAGTAGGTCGACACACCATTGGCCGAAAATTGCACTCGATTGACCATAAGCGGTAACAGCCGAGAAACGTCATTCTTACCGGGAATCACTCTTAATGTGACGCGATGCTCGTCTTTGAGCATTTTGGCAATCCCGACGGCTTGGTTGTAACCGGTGGTGCCCAGGTTATACGCGCTCCAAGCCATCGCCCGCGGCAGCTTCGGCTCAGCGCTCTGAGCGCTGAGGCTAACGCAAACAACCAATAACAAACCAACGCTTCTTAGGCCAAAATTCAAGCTCTTGATTAAGTGGATCAACATGGTCAAGTCATCTTTTAACGCTGTGGTTGTCATGCAATAAAAAGCCGCTGCTCGATCTATTCCGCCTAAGCTGCGCTCGAATACTACCAGTATTCTGCTAACATACCTTCACCAACTCATGACAAGGGAGCACATCATGGCCAAAGGCGTTGCTTGGTATTATCTAAGAAAGGGCTGAACCACGTGCGTCAAAGCATCCAAGTTTTTGGAAGCCCGTTCAATCGACATCAAAGAAACCGTGCTCGCGAGCAAGAAGTTGAGCGCAGCAGACTGCCCCGGTATCACTGAGGCAGCCTCAACGCTGGTTGCCATGAAAGGTAAAAAGGTGGAATCCTTCGATCTTAAAAAGGGCCTGAGCGATGAGGCCAAGGCCGCTATGCTCGGCCCAACCGGCAACCTTCGAGCCCCAACCCTGAAAGTCGGCAAGACCGTTTTAGTGGGGTTTAACGACGCGGTGTTCGCCGAACATTTTAATTAAAGCTGACGTTAACTGAAGAAAGCCGTTGGACCTCAAGCATGCCTCGAGGTCCAACGCGCCATTGTCAATTTCCATTTTTGACGGCCTGCCACTCGCTTGGGTTTCTGCCCATGCAGCTGGCAACGGCACTCCAATGCGGTCGCCCATTACCTTTCACAGTCGTTTCCCGAACACAATCAGCGCGCGATTTTCCTTGCGCACAAACCCCATTATTGAGATGCATACCCGACCCGCACTGACGACATTGACTCGGGTCTGCGGCCAGCGCGCCGCCCACGCCGCAACGCGCATTCTGCACACACCGGCCCTCGTACAAGGTTTGATTCTCGGAACAAGTACAGCTCGCCAAATCCGCCGACAATCGACCACCATCACAGGCAACCGGTTTCACGCATTGACCCTGAACCAGGCCCATACCCGACCCGCATTGACGACATTGACTCGGGTCTGCGGCCAACGCGCCGCCCACGCCGCAACGCGCATTCTGCACACACCGGCCCTCGTACAAGGTTTGATTCTCGGAACAAGTACAGCTCGCCAAATCCGCCGACAATCGACCACCATCACAGGCAACCGGTTTCACGCATTGACCCTGAACCAGGCCCATACCCGACCCGCATTGACGACATTGACTCGGGTCTGCGGCCAACGCGCCGCCCACGCCGCAACGCGCATTCTGCACACACCGGCCCTCGTACAAGGTTTGATTCTCGGAACAAGTACAGCTCGCCAAATCCGCCGACAATCGACCACCATCACAGGCGACCGGTTTCACGCATTGACCCTGAACCAGGCCCATACCCGACCCGCATTGACGACATTGACTCGGGTCTGCGGCCAACGCGCCGCCCACGCCGCAACGCGCATTCTGCACACACCGGCCCTCGTACAAGGTTTGATTCTCGGAACAAGTACAGCTCGCCAAATCTGCCGACAATTGACCATCAACACAAGCGACCGGCGTCACGCATTGATCCCCTAACCGTTGCGCTGGGGCGGAACATACCGTTTTAGCTGGTGCCGATTGGGCCTTAGGGGATTTGGTTGCACCCACCGATGTTGGGCTACTCTGAGATTGAGCCGATGCTCCTTCACAGCCATGCCTAAAATTTACCGTAAACACAACGATCGATTCTGTGTTAAGTGACCAATCCTTCAGCATCCCTTGACGCTCGACGCGATCGAAGACCGTCTGAGCGACCTTAACCGCTTCCATGCCATCGGTCTCGGAGGTTGCGCTCACCCTGATCGACAGCCCGTCACACGGATTACCCCCCGCTTGCGACCGAGCGACCGGATCCGATCCACAACTCTTTCGATTGAGATTGGCATCAATTCTTTCAACCTTCATAAAACTCGAGGACGGATAGCCCACTTTGTCAGCAGACCCAGCATCTAAATCTGACCAAGTCACTGCGCAAAAATCGAGATTTTTTTCTGCCGCTTTCATCCGATAAAACCGCTCAAACTCAGCGACCTCGGCCAAAAACGTATCGGCTGCCGCATCGGTGATATAGCCCTGATAGACCGGTAACGAAATACTGCCCAAAACCGCGAGTAAAACCATCACGATCATGAGTTCGAGCAGCGTGAACCCTCGCGCAACACGCGCCCTAAGCATCATCAAGCTCCGCTTGCTCGACGCTATCCAGGCTTGAGCGATCTCCGCGACGCTCTAACTGTTTGAAGGTGCCGTTCACGCGCGTTGTCAGACGATAGCCCCCGTCAACAGACTCAAAGGTCACCCATTGATCTGCTGCCAAGCCGGGTAGTCCCTGCGGCAACTGCCCCGTTTCGACCTGCTGGCTTTGTAAAGCGGCATCCACCACCATCAGCAAGGCCTCAGCATCGGCGTCAAGCACCGTCTGATTGGGTCCGAACAGTGCGCGCCACTGATTCACGATCACGAATATTCCGACGATCAACAAAATGATCAACAAAGCGCTTCGATTCGATGACCGGCGTTGTCCTTGCCCCGGAATCTGCTGTTTGGGGATCAATGATTCGACCTGCCCGATCGACTCATCTAGTTCGCTCATCTAACACCACCTTGTTTTCAAATTGATTTGCTGCACTTGGGTATAAAATTAGCATCGTTTATGCTGGAGACACAATTTTAGGATTTCGAGTAATTTAACCATGCGCTTCGAATGGCTAACCTCATTACTTCCGCCAACGCAACAGGCTGATTTCCCGGCCGCGCAATTGACGGATGCAGCATCGGCCTGGGCCTGTGCCAGTGCCCTTCTCGCCTGCGATGCGCTGCATCTAGCGAGCACAATTGCCAAGCACTTTGATTTGCCAATGCTTGGTGATGCCACGCCAAGCCAAAAAGCCGTCAAACTTGTTCCAGCCTCGGTCGCAGAACGATACCAGGTTGTTCCAATTGAGTGTGATGATCACTTGATCACCTTGGCATCAGCCAACCCGGCAGACACCGATGCGCTCCAAGCAATCCAATTTATCAGTGGTCGGGTTGCTAACTATTTAGTGGCACCACCAGGCGCGATTGACGATCTGATTCAGGCCCATTATCAGCACGGACACCTAAGTCCCACGCAATTAAACCACGCCCACGGCACCGCCGATCACGCAACGCTTTCGGTACAGGGCAGATCCATTACCAGCCGCTTAACAACCCAGACGCCACCAACAGAAAAATTATTCCTGTTGATCCTGCGAGAAGCCTTAAATCGATATGTATCAGACGTGCACATACAACCTTTTGTCGGTGGTGCCGCGGTTCGCTTCCGTATCGATGGTGTCATGCAACAAATAAAGAGCATGCCCATAAGCGTGATGCAACAATTGGTCCGCCACATTAAGGCCCTTTCGGATCTGGACATCACCAACACCCGAACGCCCCAAGATGGCCGACTTACGTTGAAAGTTGCTGACGAAGATGACCGCGACTTACGACTGTCTATTTTACCGGCTGAGGGCGGTGAGCGCTTGGTCATCCGAATTCTTGCCAACCAAGCTGATGCCAGTCACCTCAACTTCCCCAGCGAACTACAACACGCGATCAATCGAGCGATGCTTGACACCTCGGGCGTGATCTTAGCCACCGGACCCACGGGCTCTGGCAAAACCACTACCTTGTACAGCATGCTGAATCAACTCAACCACGACGCCGCCAACATTCTGTCGGTTGAGGACCCGGTTGAAATCAAGATGACGGGGGTCTCACAAACCAGTGTCAATCCAGCCCAGGGCTTGACCTTTCCAGCCGTACTCCGATCGATGCTCCGTCAGGATCCTGACGTCATTCTCGTTGGTGAAATCAGAGATTCGGAAACCGCGGAGTTGGCCATGCGAGCGGCACTAACCGGGCACCTGGTACTGTCGACGCTCCACACCATCGATGCGTTGAGCAGCATCAGTCGCTTGACGGACCTGGGCGTGAGTCCCACCTTAATCGCTGATGCGGTCCGATTTGTGATCAACCAACGCTTGGTCAGAAAACTTTGCCAAAGCTGTAAAACAGTCGTTCCAGAGCCTGAATTACTCGAAAACGAGCGCTTATTTAAGACGCTTCGACCCAAGTCAAAATCATTATTTCGGTCCTCAGGTTGTGAAGCCTGCAACGGAACGGGCTTTCGGGGCCGATTACCCATTGCGCAAATTTGGGAGCTGTCTGAGCAAAGTAAACGCTTGTTGCGGGCCGCGGTGATCGACGAAGCGGCCCTTACCGACGATGCATTGGCTTCAGGCATGAAGTCCTTGCATGATTCTGGCATCGAGCTGATCGATGCTGGCGAGACCTCGGTCGATGAAGTTGCGCGGGTCAATGGTGGCAATTTTTGGCGCGCCCTTGGCAACACTGCCGTCGCGCAACGCCGCCACCGAGACGGCAAACACCCCATTACCATGACCGAAAAGCTACTGCTGATTATTGAGGATGAGCGCTTAAGACACGCGCTCGCCGAGGCACTCTCGACGCTGGGTTATGTTGTGACTGCGGTGGCAGACTCAGCTGACGCGAAAGCGCACATCGAGTCAGGCATGCCGGTTGATTTGATGCTGATCGACGTCGAGCGCGAGTCTGCAACGCCAATGAAAGCCTTTACCACGCTGCATTCGGCTTTGGCCTTCTCTGGGCTATCGGCGGTGCTTTTGATTCCAGAGGAATCCGAGGCCCTTGAAACACTGCTTGAGATTCACAATGCTTCGGACTGGATTCGAAAGCCCGCGACGCCAGATGTGGTCGCGCAAACGGTGCAGGCGGTGCTCAAGCGCCGACACCTTTAAGTCCCGCCTCCGCCGTCAATAGTCAACGGTCAACAGTCAACCGCCAGCCGTGTAGCCTGCGCGTGAGGCCGATTGCTTACAAAGATCGCTTGGCCGTGACCGCTGCCGATCGTAATTGCTTTTCTTGCCCAGGGTTATTCCCAACCCAAACACACAGTTGCGGGTCCGCATGACGAATGTCGCCGCTGAGATGCCGGCCTTCTGACGTAAACACGCCCCATTGATTACCGTTCGTTACGCGAATGTTCCCGTCATCATCAACCTGATACAGAGAATCGGGGTCAAACGGATGCTTAATACTTGGCATATTTTATTCACCCACCCATTCTGTCAGTTTGTGATGCAGCCAGCGGACCTTACTTTCTTGATAACCCGACAGCACAATGCCGTCCATATAGGTCGACTCTAAGCCCTGCTGTACTTTTGGCATATTGAACGAGTCTTGATCAAACACTTTCCCTAAAAAGCCCAGAACCGAAGACCAGGTCTCGTCTTCTTCCAACCAATGCACCTTCGCCGCCGGGGGCCGCTCGCCTTCAAAGGGTGCCAACATGATGCACTCCATAATGGCAGAGCGATGGTCGTTGCCATTAGGCCGGAACCGGTAAACAATGCCGTTGAACGCACCCCAAGGATGAAAATTAGGGAACAAGGTGTAATCAAGGCTATCCATGAGCTCAGCATCACAATAGATCTCGGCGCGATCGCCGGCAATTGCCTTAAGATTTTCTCGACTGCGATCTGCTAAGAAGGTCCTTAGGTTCACCCCTTGTGGGATTTCCGGTACTTCCGCGTCGTGATCTAGGTCCATCATTGCTCGAATAAGATCCGGGTCGCTCACCTCTGTGAGCAAGGGACTGTGCGTTCCACCCGCGGTAATGACCCGCGCACAGTTCTCCCAAACATCTACCTGGCTGTTGACATCACCAATACTGCGCATAATCTGAGGGTGCGTGGCATTGACATGAAAGGCTTCGCAAAACGCTTCTTGCGCGATTTTCCAATTGCAAGGCATGACCTTGGCGGCATGGGCTTGCTTATACAGCCCGCCAAGATTCCAGCGCTCAAACTGTTCTGCCAGATCCTTGATAAAGTCATCAAACGGATCGCAGTTTTGATCAGGATTGATAAAAATAAACCCGGCCCAAACCGCCAGCGGTATTTCGGGCAGCGAGAATTCGCTTTGGTTGATTTGCGGGAAATCCCAATCCGCAGGGATATCTTTTAATTGACCATCTAATTTCCAGCAAAAGCCATGAAACGGGCATCTGAGTTCGGCGGCATTGCCGTCAAACTCTTTCAGCATCCGGCCGCGATGCAAACAGGCGTTGGGGTAGGCTTTGAGCGCACCCGTTTCAGTGCGAACAACGAGAAACGACATTCCAGCAATATCGTATCGATAGTGATCCCCGGGCTCTGGGATATCCTCCTCACGACAGGTAAATTGCCAAACTTTTTTCCAAAGTCGCTCCACTTCAAGTTCATGCCAGGCGGCGCTGGTATAACGCTTAACCGAATACCGCTGCAACCCCATATCTTTAGGCGACTGTAAACGCAGCACATCCGGCACAGGGCGAGAATCTGCATCCAGTAATTCTTGATAGGTAATGCCCGGTGATCTTGGCATGGTTTCAGGGTCTAACGGTTTATAGGCTTCTGACATGAGTTCCCCTCGAACTGGTCAATCATTTAACGGGTATGGCGATCTAATCAACGCTCTGATTACGGCGAAACGGTCGCCATTGCCTGCCGGCTCAACGCCCCTTGTTTGCCTCACGTAATCTTGAACGACCTCAATGGTGCCTCGAATTGTGCGTCAGAGCAACCTGCAGCCAATCAATCGACGTGATCCCGGTGGTAACTCAATCAAAGCGCTTTGAGGTCAGCTATTTTGGCGCTGGTTTGGAATAATTTTCTCACTCAAGCTCGCCATCGAGGCATAGCGGGTGTCAAAATTCGGCAAATTCATAACTTGCTTCAACCCCGCCTGCTCTAACTCAAACAAGCGCTGTAACACCTCGTCTTGCGTCCCAATCAGGCAGGTCCCTTGAAGAATTGACGGGGTCAAAAATCTGAGTTCTTCCGGTAACACCCAACAATTGTGACCTAAATGAATTCTTTGATGACGCCGTTCCTCGGGATAGGTTGCGAGTACTGCACAGTAATCCTCCCAAATCTCTGCAAACAGGTTTGGGGGCTGATGCCCAAAGTTTCGCGCTTGATCATAGGCATAATGCACCGATGCCATCGCCATGGCACCGCACAGGTTTATCACTCGGTCAGAATTAACCGCCTCGCCCGGTTCTAGTATGGCAATCGCCGTGAGCGCCGTGGTGTAAAACTGATCCCGATCCAAGTCGGCCTCACGATCTGCCGACAGCGCCGCCCAGATGCCTTGCATTGCGGCCTGTGAATGCGGCAACGACAAAACGGCCCCATCACCAAACCGACCGGCGAGCGCCAGGGATTTTGGACCAAAACCCGAGACATACAAGGGAATGGGCGAATCGAAATTAACAAAGCCATGCGCTGGCATGACATGGCGAATAGGCTTGTCGCCGAAAGGCGAGGACATCATCGCTTCCTCGCCCTGCAGCAAGGGCTTCACCACGGCCAAATACGTCTCAAAGTCTTTTAATCGTTGGGGTGGCAGCCCCATGACCCGCATCGCAGTGTTGCCAGCGCCCAGCCCAAAAAAGGTTCTACCTGGCGCCAACGCATTTATGGTTGCGATGGACGCTGCGTTGACCGGCGCGGGTCTGGTGCCGGAGATCGCAACGCCAGTCCCAAGGCGGATCGTTTTTGTCCGACTGGCCGCGAGCGCAAGGCAAGCGTAGCAGTCGGACCACAGCATTTGGCTGTCCGCGAACCAAGCATGGGTAAAGCCTTGCGCTTCCGCAGCAACGGCATAGTCCGTGTCTTGGATATGACTTGCGATACAAACACCGATATCCACTCGCGCCTCCTCAGCGCTTTCGCGCCTTTGCGACACCACCGATCAGATTAAAAGCACCGCTTTCCTCACATGCGCATCAAATTACGGACCGTGAATCACGGCTGACCCGCTTGGTAATTCAAAGCGCATTAGATCTTCCGCCACAATGGATGGTGCGACCACAGCTCGCTCAAAAAAGCCGGACACCACCCAATTCGGCGGTGACGGCACCAGGTGGTAGAGCACTAATCGTTGGATGCCAGCCGCGTCGGCGCTTGCCTGCAGACCGTCAAGACTTGCATGATAATCAGTAACATCCATTACAATTTTGGCAGTGCGATCCCGGCCAACATCGAGTGCGACCTTATGCATCACCTCTAAAACGGGTCGCGCCAAGGCATCATGGAACACCAGATCAGCGCCCTCTGCAGCGGCCCACAAGCTTGGGGTATTGACAGTATCGCCACTGATCACCACGCTGCGACCGCCATAATCCACTCGATAACCGAAAGCTGGATTAATCGGATGATGATCGACGGTAAATGCCGTCACAGTGAGACCCGCCTCGGAGAAGACCACGCCGGGATCAACCGTTAGCGCCTTGGCTTGCCCACCTGTTTTTGGCAAAAAGTCAGCACCATGATGGGCAACCCGATAGTCACGATCGGTGTCGTAAGCTTGATTAAAGCCTGCTACCACTTGTTCGACCCCTCGGGGTCCATAAACGGCTAGCGGCTCGGTCGTGCCCGACCCTGCCCAACGACTCAAGTTAACATCCGGAATTTCGGCAATATGATCTGAATGCAAATGGGTTAGAAAGACGCCCTCTAAACGGCCCAGCGGTAACCCTGCTTGACTTAACCGGGCTTGAGATCCAGAGCCCGCATCAAAAATGAAAAAGTGTTGATCCGTTAAAACAGCGATGCAAGCTTGCGCGCGATCGGGGGCACTACCGAGCGGCGAGGCACTGCCACACACTACAACGGTTAAGGTTTCAGCCGGCAGGGGTGACACCATTTGTGTTCGCAGGACGCGTTCGATTAGTGCTAAGGCAACGGTTTCAGAGCGCACCGCAACCATTAACGTGGCAAGGCCTGCAACCAAGACACTCATCAAGATCAACCAAAATCGCTTACTCATACAAACACCTCAATACACAAGAATCCCATTCAATTTAAGCCGCAACTACAGATGTCCGCTTAACCGGCCCGAACTCACTTCCCGACCTAACACGCCTACCGATTAGGCCTACTTACATCCTAACCTAACATCCTGACCTAACATCCTGACCTAACATCCTGACCTAACATCCTCAACGAACCTCCCTTCCTGCCTAGCCATCCGATCGATACAACCCGGTCGATTGCGGTACCCTAGCATAATGAACCTCATTAAAATATACTCTCACCTCGCCGTCATCAGTTTAACAATTAGGACGCTTATTCACCCTTGAAAACCGGTGGGCGCTTTTCTAAAAACGCCGCAACCCCTTCACGGTTATCGGCAGAAGCGTGGGCTTCGGTTTGGAGGTCCGCTTCAAGCTGCATCTGTTTGTTGAAATCGTTTTCCCAACTGGCCCAATAAGCTTTGCGGATTAAACCGAGCGACTTGGGCCCAGAGGCCAGCCGCTGCGCCATGGCCATTGAGGCCGCTTCCAACTCAGCCTCTGGAACGACTCGATTTACAAGCCCCCAACTGAGCGCCTCGCTCGCAGGCAACCGCTCAGCCAACATTGACAGCTCCATCGCTCGACCCCAGCCAATCAAGCGCGGTAAGTACCAGGTGGCGCCACCGTCCGGCACCAAACCAATTTTGGCAAAAGCTTGTAAAAAATACGCGGAATCTGACGCCATCACGATATCCCCGGTCAAGGCTAAGCTCATGCCGACGCCAGCAGCAGGACCATTGACAGCGGTGACGATCGGAAAGGCTAAATTGCGCAACTTGTTCATCAAGGGGGCGTAGTGCGTTTCAAGCGCCGAGCCGGCGGGCGGCAGGTCTGTTGCCGCACCCCGCGCTTGTAGGTTTGCGCCTGCGCAAAATCCTCGGCCGGCGGCGTTTATCAATAAGCAGCGAACGCCTTCGGTTTTTGCCGCTTTCGACACCGTAACGGATAACTGTCGAACCATCTCAGCCGATAACGCATTGAGCACTTCAGGCGCATTCAGCGTCACAACGGCGACGTTGTCTTGAATTCGGAGTAGGACTTTTTCTTCGGTCATGGTGTTCTCGCTTCATAGTGGTCAGTAATCATTACAGCTGGACTTACGTCCAAGCAGCTTGGTGTCCGGATCAAGCCCAGTGCTTACGGCAAAAATAGCGCCTGCAGATTGAGTCTTTGTTAACTTACGGGATCCCAGCTGTCAAATCGAATGCTTTTATGGGCCACGCTCTTGGGCAGAAGACCTATCACAGTCGCCTGCTACCGTTAAACCGATTCGTTCAGGACTCGAACCGACCGTAACCGTCATCGATTTTCAGCGTACCCATTAACGGATCAATCACCGTCTACAAGACGCAACCGGCACAAGGTTTTAGGTGCTTGTTTCAGCCTGCAATGCCTTCGTTGCGACTTTTGAATTCTTCGTCGCGACTTTTAGTTTTTTTCGTCGCGGCCTTTAATTTTTCGTCGCGACGCTAACCAGCCAGGCGAGCCTTTTAAAAGACTTTGAACCGATTCCGCTTTTGCAGTACAACTTACGCTGCGTACTGCTGTTCAATCGCGATCGGAGCATATTTTTTACGGTGCAATAACCCGCTGTTTACCGAACGAAACGGCCCTAGACCCGATAGGCTGCAAGCAAAAAACCCAGAGCAAACCATGACCCCGACAGAGAACACACCCATCACCCCATTAAGCATCGAGGAGCTCGCCTTCTTTAAACAGTTTGGCTACCTGATCAAACCGAAGGTTCTTAGTCCTGCGACCTGCAACGAATTAGTGGACCTGATGTGGCAAAGTGCGCCCGCCGCGCTCGACCGTTTTGACCCCAAAACGTATCGCACCATTCCAAAATCCGAGTGGTCTGATGACAGCCTACGCTTTGTCCAGGACGATAAGTGGCAGTATCGAGCACTTGGAACCGACCAACCCTTAATCGATGCGATGACCCACCCCCAACTTTGGCAGTGGGGCGAGCAGCTTTTGGGCAAGGGAAATGTCCGGGCGCCCATCCCGGGCGGCGAGCCGATGGGTTCAAAAGGACCCGCTTGGCCGGGTGGGCCTGTTGACCCGCAGTATACCGAGGGCGTTCGGGGCATCTATGCCACCCTTCCGAACCCGAGCCTTCAGGACACCCAGGACAGACTACACACGGACGGCCACCCGTTTCATTTTGGTTGGGTCTGCTTACTAGAGGATTGCCCACCGGAGAGCGGCGCGTTTAAAGTTTGGCCCGGTAGCCATCAACGATTTTATCCGCTGTTTCCCATGCCCTACGACCAAAGCAGAATTCCATTTTACGATCACCTGCCAAGCCACAAAGGCATCCTGCATCCTGCGTCTTATCTTGATGCGGTGACCTCCGTGGAAGCCGACACCGACCCCATTGATGCCTGGGGTGGTCAAGGGGATGTCATTCTTTGGCATCATCGTTTGGGCCACATGGCGGGTCACCACAAAGGGTATCAGGCGAGTATTCGACAAGCGCTGTTATTCGACTACAACCACATCGATTTAGATGCCATGCGGTGTGAGCCAACGCCTGCCGACATGTGGCAGCACTGGGGCCCAGAATTACGGGCGGCAAATGTGGCGACCTTTTCGGACGCCTTGATGACCGCCCAACGGCTCAACGGGGCGGTGCCGCAACCCGGAAGCCGGTAGCGCTCGCGTACTACCGTGGTTAACGCACGTCTTCTCTGGCGATCGATGGTCTAGCCGCCAAACGCTTGGACTGCAGCAAGCCACGTGCCCGCACTACCCAACGGCCCGCGCGTGCGCAAACAACCTTAGGGTAAAACCCCTTCTGCGTCGCATGCCGACGCCAAAGCGCGACGGCCGGGCTGCGGAGGCTGGCGATCGCGTCCGCTTTAAAGTCCTCACTCGCGAATACAATCCAAAGCAAAATCAACGGGCCGTGCCCCCGCCTCAACCCGGCTTGTGCAAGGGGCGAAGACCATCGATGTTCGTAATAGGGCGGAGTAATAGCGAGTCGTAATAGCGCTGGTAATACGGCCCGGGGGCTGACTAAAACACCCACCTTGAATTGGGGTATCCTAAAACCCACCACGGCCTGAGCCGGGCCCGTCGACTGATGCTCAACAATAGGACCCAATCCGATGATCACCCACTACCCTTCTTTGAACTTCGATCTTGGCGCAGACATCGATCTGCAGCGCGAGGCCGTTCAGACGTTTGCTCAGGCAGAGATCGCACCTCGTGCGCAAGAGATTGATGCCACTAATAGCTTTCCCCAGGATCTTTGGCGGAAACTCGGGGATATGGGTTTGCTGGGCATCACCGTGGCCGAGACCTACGGCGGCACGGGCCTTGGCTATCTCGCCCAAAGCATTGCCGTGGAGGAGATCAGCCGTGCCTCGGCCTCGGTTGGATTGAGCTATGGCGCGCATTCGAATCTCTGCGTTAACCAGATTTATCGCTGCGGCACCGAAGCACAAAAACAGCGCTACCTGCCCAAGCTTTGCAGCGGTGAGCACGTCGGCGCGCTGGCAATGTCGGAGCCCAGCGCCGGCTCGGACGTTGTCAGCATGCAATTAAAAGCCGAAGCTGATGGCGATCACTTTCGGCTCACCGGCAATAAAATGTGGATCACCAACGGGCCGGACGCACAGATCTATGTCATCTACGCCAAAACCGATCCGGCGGCAGGGGCCGGCGGCATCACCGCATTTATCGTCGATCGCGACACCCAAGGCTTTAGTCGCAACACCAAACTCGACAAGCTTGGCATGCGGGGCTCGAATACTTGCGAGCTTATTTTTGACAATGCGCTGGTGCCTAAGGCCAATATTCTTGGCCACCTCAACGGCGGCACCGCCGTACTCATGAGCGGTTTAGACTTTGAACGCACGGTCCTGGCAGCCGGCCCTGTTGGCATTATGCAGGCCTGCTTGGACCTCGCGCTGCCTTACATCCATGAGCGCCAACAATTCGGTCAAGCCATTGGCGAATTTCAATTTATTCAGGGCAAAGTGGCCGACATGTATGCGGATTTAGGGGCCTGCCGCGCCTACCTGTATGCCGTGGCAAAAGCCTGCGATCGCGGCGAGGCGACCCGAAAGGATGCGGCAGCCGTTATTCTGTACACCGCCGAGAAAGCGACGCAAATGGCGCTTCAGGCCATTCAGATTCTAGGCGGCAATGGCTACACCAATGATTATGCGGCGGGTCGATTACTCCGCGACGCAAAGCTTTATGAAATCGGCGCTGGGACCTCAGAAATCAGGCGGATGTTGATTGGCCGAGAACTTTTTAAAGAAACGCGGGCGTAAGCGCTGCAAAGCCCTAACCTTGCGCTCTTGGCCATAGAGACTTCAGCCAAAGAGGCCCTTGAGCGATTCAGAGCCCGCCGCAATTCAGGCCAAGCCTTCGCCTGCTGGAACGGTGTTTCGACCTCGGGCGCATTGAATCACCCCCGACATCTGGTGTCCCATAATGCCGCCCAGACAATTCAGCTCGCCTGAAATTTCAAAGACAAATGATGGAAGCCTCGGAGCAAGTGTGACGGCACGCGTTCATTGAGGCCATCGCCTCGGGTGAGTTTCGGAAAGCGCGCAAACAAATGGGTCAACGCAATGCGTGCTTCTAAGCGCGCAAGGGGCGCGCCAATACAGAAGTGGATGCCGTACCCGAAGGTATGGTGATGGTTTTTTTCGCGCGTCAATAAAAACTCATCGGGTTGCGCATAGACAGCCGCATCTCGGTTGGCTGAACCCATAATCACATGAACCAACTCGCCGGCTTCTAACCTTTGGCCCTGAAAGGTGGCCGCGCGAGTTAGACGCCTTCTGAGAAACTGCACGGGACCATCAAATCGAAGGATCTCTTCAATGGCTTGGTCTATTAATGCCGGCTGCTCGATCAATTGCGCGTACAAGTCAGGCCGATCGGCCAATACATTCAACAAATTGCCCAGTAAATTGGTGGTCGTTTCATTGCCCGCAATCAAGAGCAGCATACAAAAGCCTACGGCCTCGGCATCGGCCAAGCGCTCGCCCTCGAATTCTGCGTTCACCACCGCGCTGACCAAATCCGTGCCATCACGACCCCTTCGCTCTGGAATCAAACTCTGAAAATAGGCGTACATCTGACCAATCTCAACCTCCCGATCCGCCATCGAGGCGCCGGCTAGGGTGCCCGTTAGCGCATCCGACCAGCGTTTAAAATCCTCACCCCGTTCAACCGGGATCCCCATCATTTGGGCGATCACCGCAACGGGTAAAGGGGTGGTTAAGGCTTTAACAATATCGACCGATTCGCCTGCCGGAATGTCCGCCACCAAATCGCCCGCAATCCTTGAAACATCGCCCTCTATGGCCTTGAGCATCCTTGATGTGAACGCTTTGTTGACGATCCCTCGGAGCTGGGTGTGGCGCGGCGGGTCATCTGCCAACAAAGGCAAGGGCCCGGCATCGCCGCCCATGGCTTTAGAGGAAAAGGCTTCAGAGTCTTTTAACACCGCTCGAACATCATCGTGTCGCGTTAAGACCCAAGCGCCAGTCTCAGAGTCTTGCCAAATCGGTGCCTCTGCACGCCAATGCGCATAATGCGGGTAAGGATTATCGAGTAATTCTTCTGTGAAAAACTGCATTTTCAACGCACCCCTAATTGCAGTGCCCGATCGCTGATCGCTCGGTGACGTTCTAAAAATATTAAGTCTACTTTGAATTTAAAATCAAATTGGACATCAAATGGTGTCCACGCATTGCATGCGGCCACTGAAGTCACTGGGCAAATCAACATTTTCACAATCAGGATCAAGGGCAATCTGGACTAATTTTGACCTCAGCTCGAAACAGGGTTAGGTATACAGTTGCCAGCCCGTCGCGGAGTAACAACCTGCCTCCGAACAGCCCAAGGCATCGATCAATTAAAGGCTCAGTTGAGCAAAATCGGAACGGAGACTCTCAATGGACGCGCAAGAAATACAAACCCTCAAAGCGCTCATGGAGTACGAAGCTGCCGCACCGCACCGCCCGCTTCCTTCCCCCCTCTGCCTGATCTTCCGGGCGGCCGGTATACGGATCCCGAATTTATGGCTCTCGAGCGCGAGCATATTTGGCGAAAAAGTTGGTTGCTTGCAGCTCATATCGATGAAATACCAGAACCGGGCTGCTTTTTACTCTGGGAGCAAGCCGACCAACCCGTGGTCATCGTTCACAGTGAAACGGGTCAGAGTCAATGCCTTTTACAATACCTGTAGTCATCGCGGCGCGCCGGTTGTAACCGAAGCCAAGTGGCAGGAAACTACGCTTGACCTGCCGGTACCATGGTTGGACTTATAACCACGAGGGCGAATTATTATCGGTTCGTGATCCAGAAGATTTCAAAGACCTTGATTTTAGTTGTCGGTCATTGCTCACCAAGGTCCGCTGCGAGCGATTCGGCAACCTCATCTTTGTGAACTTTGATCGACGATGCGCCCACTCTGCTCGACTGGCTAGGGCCCAATTGCCGACGAGTGGGCAGAGTTCCGATTCGATCGATGTCGGCTTAGCGGCCCGCCATCCGCTTCACGCTCGACTGCAATTGGAAAATTGCGATGGAGGCCAATACCGAGGTCTACCACGTCAAAAGCATCCATCCCTCGACCGTTGCGCCGATCCTGGACGACCGGCGCAACGTCAATACGCTGTACCCCAACGGCCATCATCGGATGGTCGCGCCGCGGCCGCAAGGCTCGGTGAAGTCAGCACGCTTGCGCAAACAGCGCGGCGATCTGCCCGAAATCGAATCCAGCGTTGGTGAGATCGCACGTACCTGCACCCAATCCTATGGGCTATTCCCGAACTGGGTCTCGCCGCTTCAGCGCGATGGTGCCATACCTCCGCTGCTCGTTTTGGCCCAAGGGCATCGACCAGTGCACGCTCGAAACCTGGACCTTGGCGCCCGACTGGGGCGATCGCCCCGCACCCGATCTCTGGACCGAGGATCAGCGGCAAGACGCTGAGCGCAGGTGTTACTGCGAAGACACGGAGTTTGGCGCCTGGATCCAAAAGTCTGTTAACAGCTATGGCTTTAAAGGGGTGCCATTGAGTTATCAGGAAGCGCGCATCTATTACTGGCATCAAAGCGCCGATCAACTCATTGGGCTCGAAAATATCCCAGCGTCGCTTCGAGTGCCCCCCGTGATTACCGATGATTGGGTCTATCCAAACGACCCACGCCGCGCGGAACTCCCAGCGGACTAACGCCGCCCTCATGACGATCACGGCGGCGAGCGCTCGGTCTCCGACCGGGTTTATTGGTCCGCCAGCGCCCGCGCCACCGACGGCCGCGCCTGCATCATCTCGAACCAAGCCGGGGCGCCCGGAATCAACGCCAGCAAATCAACCTCGATCACCGCTTTGGCCGCGCGATTGGCCAGTATGAAGGAAAAGAAGCCGACAATATCGGCGTAGGTCATCTCATCACCCTGTATAAAGGGCCCAAACTGCGTCAGTCGCGCAACGGCCGCGCAGCCTTTAGGCAGATCCCGCGCCAGGTCTGCTACCACCGATTCCGCAACGGGCTTGCCGCGCAAGGCCCCAAAGCCGCGCCGGGCAACCAATTCAATATTCAACTCGATTACCTGCGCAATCTCTCTGACCTTGGCCTGCTCAAAAGCGTTACTGGGCAGCAGCGACGGACTCGGCGCCACCGCTTCCAAATATTCTAAAATCGCTATCGATTCCGCTAAAAAGCCGTCCGGTGTTTCAATACAAGGAATTTTGCCCATCGGGCTTTTCGCTAAGTAACCGGCATCCTGCGATGGCGGCGTTAAGACTTCCTCAAAAGAAAGTCCTTTCTCAAGCAGGGCGACTTTGACCATATTGTAGTAATTGCTTAAGGGGGCACCATAAAGCTTGATCATTGGGTTTCCTTTTGGGTCGTCATTTTTAAGGGGCGGATGAATCCGCCGGATTGTTTTCTGGCATCCGCTGAGCGCCTGACGCCGCTTGTTCTGACGCGCCTTGCTCAGGCGCCCGCTGCCAAGACCGGGTTTGATACAAGAACCCGACATGGCCGCGAACAAACAGGGTTTCGCCTTCTAACCAAACCGACCCTCGATACGATTTCCCGCTCTCTGGGTCAAAAATGGTGCCTTTTTGCCAGACGTTTTTTTTGAGCGTGAGACCATTGATCACTTCCATCCCGATGACTGGCTGACCGCGCCAGTCGCCTTCACACGCCTCGCAAACAGGATTTTCTTCAGAGCCTTGATGCAAACTCTGAACATAACCAAACAGTTTCTCGCCTTTAATTTCAACCGAAACCGTGGATTGCAGGACCCCGCTTTCATCAAAGGTCTGCCACAACCCCGTTGGGTCGGCGCGAACGTCTGCCCATAAATCAGTGCTCACCAAAAAGGCGATGACAATCATAATGTGCAACAAGGATCTCATCTGCATGGGTTGCTCCTGTGACTCGATTCGGCTTGATTCATTGTTTTGCTCGTCAGCGCCTGCGCCAATGCCTAAGCGGGTTGTTCCGAGTTTGGGCCATGCGTCAATCGATCAAAACGCCCAATGGGGTCCCTTAAAACGGGATCCACCATCTCTGCCGCGCGACGCTTTTCCCTCATTCAACCCGTTACGGTCGTTACCGGTTCACGCCGCTCAATCCCGCGCTTGACGCTTCGCCGAGACCGATCGGCGCGCCTTTATCCGCAGGCCAATCTCCTCGGGCTTAGGCCTCCGGATTGGCATGGATCGGATCGACCCAATATAAGCCCTCAGGATCTTCAACCACGGGAATATCAAGATTCACCACAACCGGTTCTTGGTTACTCCGGACCAAGACACAATGCAGCGGTTCATCCGTGCTGGCATTAATTTCCTGATGGGGCACATAAGGTGGAATAAAAATAAAATCGCCGGGGCCCGCTTCACAGACGAACTCGAGGGTCTCGCCCCATCGCATCCGAGCCTTGCCGCTGAATAATATAGATGATACTTTCAAGATCACCATGATGATGAACGCCCGTTTTTGCATCCGGATGAATCTCAACGGTGCCCGCCCAGAGTTTCTCGGCACCGGCAGTTGCGCGATTAATCGCAGCCGCGCGGTTCATGCCTTCGGTTTGCGGCGTATTGATATCAAGATGTTGGCCGCTTACAACTTTTACACCGTTCTGCCGCCAGTCATTATCTGAACTGCTCATACTTTGCCTTTTAAAACCTTGTTCTCAACGCCCTGTAAGGGAAACATGCTTACACCGATGGCGCAAGGCATCTGACAATGGCTTTTAGCAGGCCGTGCGGGCTTTGCGGATGCCATCTCCACCAGCTGCCGCATCAGACCAACAACTCACCGTACAAACCTCGGCGCCAATCGAACGCTCATGCTAATCTCCTTAAACATCCTAACCGCACCATGTAATCTCCTTTACGGGGTCGAGTCGTAAACCAGTGTTCTGCAAAAGGTTGGCCCCTTTTCGGGATATCGCGCGCCTTGCCAAGATCCTCAGATCCCAAAGACGATTCACCACGGAAGAACCCATGACTCGATTTCTAAAACTGCCGTTTCAACTTTTTTGGAAGCTCTTAACAGCCCTTCAAACACTCTTGTTCGGACTCATAGCGCTGGGCCTTTTTTTGGCGCTCATCGCCGCGCCGTTTTCCGACAACGCAAGTCAGATGCCCGAAGATGGCGCCCTGGTGCTCAACCCATCTGGGGTTTTAGTCGAAGAAAAGACTGCGGTTGATCCGCTTAATTTCTTAGCCGATGACGGCGGGCCCAGCGAAGTATTGATTCAGGATCTCGTTGTTGCCCTTGAGCAAGCCCGCGATGACCCCCGGATCACAACCCTTGTGCTGAATCTTGATAACTTTGGCGGCGGCTTAATGCCACATTTGGAAATCGTTGCCGACGGCATTCAGGATTTTCGGGCATCCGGCAAGAAGGTGATTGCCGCGAGCAACGGTTATAGCCAGTCCAGCTTGTTGCTGGCAGCCGAAGCCGATGAGATTTTAATGAACCCAGAATATGCGGCATTCCCGGAAGGCTTCTCAGCCTACCGAACCTATTTCAGCAGCCTGCTGCAACGGTTCAATGTTACGGTGAATCTCTTTAAGGTTGGCCAGTACAAATCAGCCGCCGAGCCTTACTTTCAAGATCGCATGTCCGATGAGGACAAACGAGCGCGATTGGCTTATCTCAATGCTTGGTGGGATACCTACACCGACCGGTTTGAAACCGCGCGAGGCCTGCCTGCTGAATCTCTGAACGACACGATCGATAACATTCAAACGGTACTTGAATCCGCTTCTGGCAATTTGGGTCAGTTGGCGTTGAATTCAGGCTGGGTTGATCAATTAATGAGTGATCGGGAACGGGCCGAATATTTGGTCGGCGTCATCGGCGCCGATGAGGAAGATGAGCAGCGCTACCGAGGCATCGGCTTTGAGGATTATTTAGCCCTGAACCCAACCGAAGCTGAAACCGCAGAACACAAAATTGCGGTCATCACCGCCGTCGGCAGCATTGTCGATGGCTATGCTGACGCGGGATCCATTGGCAGCCTAACGCTGCTGGAACGTATTCAGCAGGCGCGCGACGATGACGCGGTGAAAGCCATCGTGTTGCGGGTCGATTCCGGTGGCGGCAGTAAATCGGCATCCGAAATTATCCGGCAAGCAGTTGGCCCATGCCCAAGCCGACGGCACGCCGGTTGTTGCGAGCATGGGATCGGTTGCCGCCTCGGGTGGTTACTGGATTTCTGCGACGGCAGATCGCATTTTTGCGCATCAAAATACCATCACCGGCTCAATTGGTATTTTTGCCCTCATTCCAACCCTTGAAAACACCATGAATGAATACGGTATCTTTGGCGACGGGGTTGCAACCACGCCAATTGCGGGCGGCGTTAGTATCGATCGCGGGATCCAGCCGATTTATGCAAGCCTTATCCAACAGGTTATCCAGTCCGGGTACGATCAATTCCTAGCCGTGGTCGCAAAAGGTCGTAACATGACGCCCGAAGCGGTTGATGAGATTGCGCAGGGCCGAGTGTGGACCGGCACGAAAGCACTGGAACTTGGCCTGGTTGACCAAATTGGGGGCCTTGATGAGGCCATACAAGCCGCCGCTGAATTAGCCGCCATTACCGACTATGAAGTTTGGCGGGTTGAGCCGAAAGCCTCTCGACGACAGCAGATCCTTGAGGCCCTGACCGCCGAGATCAGAGCCCTTGCGCCCGTCGCCAAACAGGACCCAATCACGCAATACTGGCACGCTATGCAATCAGAAATTAGAACTTTGGCGCGCTTCAATGATCCGCAAAAGGCCTATGTGATTTGTGAGACTTGCCCCAGTCCTTTGGTGCGCTAAGCGGTCCTGAGCGCTGTTTCAACCGCAAGCGTGCGGGTTACAAGATCCTCGAGATTTAAAGCCGCTTGGCCTGCGAGCGACACGCCAATGGCGCCATCCCAAGGCGAAAGCCAATGCCTTGGGATGGGTTTGCCTTGCAGCGCCCATAGGGCGCCGACCGTTGCGCCATTGCAATCGGTATCCAAGCCTTGTGCAACCACGTCCCCGATGGCCGCACTGAAATCATCGGGATGGCGTAACAACGCCCAGATCACAAGCGCTAAATTGTTCACCGTATGCACGACATTCAGGTGCTGGTAGCGTTCTCGGATTACAGCGCCGCCGTCCGCCACGGCGGTTTGGGACCGAGCGAACTGTATGGCTTGATGGCAATCACTATTATCTGGAATGGCCTCAAGGGCCGCTTCGACGCCGGCCAGCAGGGTGCCGCCACCGGCAACCACCGCACCGATCACGGCAACGACGACCGCACCATAGACCCCCTCGCCCACATGCGACAACTGCGCATCGACCGTTGCCAGTTCCGCTGCCAATGCAGGATTACCGGGCGCGACCCAGCCATAGACATCCGCCCTAATTTGCGCCCCGATCCAGTCGTTAAATTCATTTTGGGCGCATTCGCGAACATCAAACCCGAGCGCGCCGCCTTCCGGAAACCACTCCCGGCCTCGACTGATTAAGGTGCGATAGGCCGCCCGCTCGGCGGTATAGGTGCTGCCGAGTGGCAGGTGCAACAGCCAGGCCCGCGCGACATCCTCGGTTGTGAGACTTGCGCCCTTGGCTTCGAGCATCATCAAAGCCAGCACTGAATAGTTCACATCGTCATCCGGTAAGCTCGCCTTGAGTTGCCCCTTGCAACAGGCTTTGAGCAGCAGCTCCGGCGCTTGTTCAGGATCATACGGAATAAAATCCCGCAGCGGTAAGGCCTCAACGGCACGCAGATAACCTTGCAGGGCCTCAGCGCCTGCCCGCATCGAAAAACGCTCAACCGCTTTGCCCAACATACAGCCGGCAACGCGGCCTTGCCATGCCCCTTGAATGCGAGCGGCGTAGTTGTCCGGCATTTGTTTTCGATTGGTCATGATGATTCTCCTTTTAATGCTTCAACGAGTCGTCCACCAGCGACATTCAACCCTGGCAGGTTTCCAACGCGCCAGCGCCGTGAAAAAGCAGTCTTATGCACAGCACTGAGTTACCGAGCAGTTTTACCGCCATCTGTTGCACGGCCTTGTCGGTCTCGCAACCGCCGCGAGCGCGCCGCGCCAAGTTAGGTTGCGTAAGCGACGCCGCCATCACAGGTAATCACTTCCCCGACCGTGAAGGCGCCGGCTCTCGAGCATAAGAAGATCGAAAGCCCAGCGATGTCTTCAGCGGTACCCACTCGGCCTCGAGGGTTGTTGTTTGCAACGCTGCTCCAGTCGATATCGGTGTCACCACCACCCCCAACACCGGTGCTGAGCATCCAGGTCGGGAAGGGTCCGGGCGCAATGGCATTCACGATGATATGTTGCGGCGCTAGGTGCAGCGCAAGCCCCCGGGTCAGATGATGCAAGGCCGCTTTGGACGGGCCGTAGGAAAAGGTTTCAAAAACTGGATTTTTGATGCCATCGATCGAGCCGATATTAACCACCCTGGCTGGGTTCTCGGCGGTGCCCGAGGCCCTGAGCAGCGGTAGTAATTTCTGGGTTAGGAAAAAAACGCCTTTCACGTTGGTGTCCATCACCTTATCCCAACCCAACTCCGGAAACTCATCCAGCGGCGCGCCCCAAGACACCCCCGCATTATTGATCAGGATATCGAGGCGGGGCTCGCGCGCGCTGAGTGTGTCGGCCAGCTGCTGACAGCCCTCAACATCTGACAGGTTTGCGGGGATCGCAATGCATTCACCGCCATAGGTTTCCGCGAGACGCTGCGCCGTTGCTGTACAGGCATCCGCCTTACGAGAGCTGATGTAAACCTTCGCGCCGTTGGCTAAAAAGCCGGCCGCGATCATCTCGCCGATACCGCGGGAGCCGCCTGTGACCAGAGCGATCTTGCCGCTGATATCAAATAAATTGCTAAACATGGTTGACTCCTAGATTGATTTGTTTCGTTGAACTTGTTGGTTGGTCTTAGTTCCTGATCTTGATTGTCAGTTTCCCTATTACCGCGAATCTGAATGGTTCTGCGCCAGCGGTAGACTGACTATCATCACCCGCCGCTTGCCAGAAGCGTCCAATAAAGACCGACCTGGCCGTCTGATACGACCCAAGTCGCGCCGCGCCGCACCCTTTGCCGCCCAGTGGTCATACCATGAATCACTAAGGTGCATACTAAGGTATCAGTTATTGCGCTCTTGCTTGCACTATTACGACCTGCCGTGGTTTGATCAAACCTAACAAATTTTTGGAGTTATAGCGTGCCTGATATTGCAAACGATCTGTACACCCTCGCCATGTCCGCCGAGGCGCAACCGCTTATGGATGCCGTCACCAAACACATTGCCGATAATGTTGAGCCGATCACGGAAGAGTTTCAGGCCCTAGAAAAAGAAAAGACCGATCGTTGGTCTTGGCATCCCAGACAGCTCGAACTGCTTGATGGCGCCAAACAAAAAGCAAAAGACTCCGGGCTTTGGAATTTCTTTTTACCCGATTCTGATATTGGCGAGGGTCTTACGAATCTCGATTATGCCTATATCGCGTCCGAGCTGGGTAAATTTCCCCTAGCCTCCGAGACGTTAAACTGTAGCGCCCCAGACACCGGCAACATGGAAGTGCTGGAGCGGGTTGGCACACCAGAACAAAAAGAACAGTGGCTAAAGCCGCTTTTAAATGGTGATATCCGCTCCGCTTATGCCATGACCGAGCCGAATCTGCCCTCATCCGATGCTAAGAACATCAGCACCAGCGCCGTACTCGATGGTGATGACTGGGTCATCAATGGCGAAAAGTTTTACATCTCTGGCGCCGGTGACCCGCGCTGCAAGATTATGATTGTGATGGTCAAAACCGACCCCAATGCGCCCCCAAGCCGTCAGCAATCGCAGATTCTGGTCCCGAAAGACACGCCCGGCGTCGAGATCCTCGAGGGCATGCAAGTATTTGGCGCCGATCACGCGCCACGGGGCCACATGCACATTCGATTTAACAATGTGCGCGTGCCGAAGGAAAACATTCTGCTCGGTGAGGGTCGTGGATTTGAAATCTCGCAGGTCCGACTTGGACCGGGCCGAATTCATCACTGCATGCGCAGTATCGGCAAAGCAGAAAAAGCGCTCGAGCTGATGGTTAAGCGTTCGGCGACTCGAGTCGCTTTTGGCAAGCCGATTGCAAAACTGGGTAAGAACCTTGAGGTGATTGCACGGGCTCGAATCGAAATTGACGCCATGAAACTCATGGTGCTGCAGGCCGCCAAAGCAATGGATGTTTTAGGCAATAAAGAAGCCCGGGTTTACGTCAGCGCAGTGAAAGCGATGGTGCCCGAGAAAGTGTGCTTGATCATTGACCAAGCCATTCAAATGCATGGCGCAACCGGCATTTCACAGTGGTCACCTTTGGCGGGCATGTATGCCGACATGCGGCATCTGCGTTTTGCAGACGGTCCCGATGAAGTGCATCACATGGTTGTCGGCCGGGCCGAGATTCAAAAATACGATCTTTGGTAACGCGCACCGCGCCGCTTGGCGAGAGGTCGTTGCGGACTTTCAGCGAAGCCCTTAGCGAGAAAAGCCTTTGGTGAGGGCTTTTATGCGCTGAAGGCTATTTTCTAAAAGCTTGTGAGCGCTGAGGGCTCTTCTCTAAAAGCTTGTGAGCGCTGAGGGCTCTTCTCTAAAAGCTTGCGAGCGCTGAGGGCTCTTCTCTAAAAGCTTGTGAGCGCTGAGGGCTCTTCCTAAAGCTTCAGCGCTGAAGGCTTCTATTCGCTAAAGGCTTCTATTCGCTAAGGGCTTCTATGCGCTAAAGGCTTCTATTCGCTAAAGGCTTCTATTCGCTAAAGGCTTCTATGCGCTAAGGGCTTTCCAAACCCTGCGCGTAGACGTTCATTGAACGATTAGCGTGTCATGGCAACTCGTGCGCGCTGATCTTAAGCAGACTCACCTTTGCTTCAAAATTAAAGCGCGTATCCTGCAAGCGTCAGACTCAAATCACGCAGGGGCCCTGCCCTTGTGGGCAATTGCCGCGTCACGGCACGGTTTTGTTAGACATTGATTTCTCTAGGTGATCGCGCCGAGCGCGCGCTTTTTGATCAGCCTGCTGCCACGCCTGAGTTCTTAGCTTTTTCAAATTTTTCTATGGTGGCATCAATTTTTTCGCCAATTTCAGCCAATACCACGGCAACGACTCGACGGTTTCGAGCCCGGCCTTCTGCATCGCTATTGTCAGCAACCGGATAATATTCGCCATAACCAATCGCCGCCAACCGGTCTGGCTTGACGCCGGTAAATTCAAACAACCGCACAACCGTTGCAGCCCGACTACCCGAGAGTTCCCAATTAGACGGAAACATTTCAGTGTTAATGGGGACCGTATCGGTGTAACCCTCGACGTGGACATGGTTTGGAAAATCGATCATCACTCGGCCCAACTGAGTTAGGATCGGCACCACCCTTGGATACAGTATTGAGGAACCACTCTCGAACAGGACCGAGGAATTCATTTCAATCTCGATCCAATACTCACTGCGCTGCACCGTGATGGCGCCTTGATCGATCATCTCGCTCATCGCAGTTTCGACCCGCTCCTGAATTTCATCGAGTTGCTTACTGGCTTTATCAAGCAGCACTGGATCCACATCGACCAGCTTTGCCATCTGCCGCATTTCAACCGGACGAATGGGCTTTGGCTGCGGTTCGGCAAAGGACCGATCCTGCATTTCAGCCGGCGCGCGAACGAGATCACCAATCTGGATGGGTTCGAGCGATCGCGCGGGATCGGTGAACGCGGCTGTGAGCGACTCAGACAGCACCTTGAACTTACCGGTATTAACAATTGAGATGGAGTACATCATCACAAAAAAGGCAAACAAAAGCGTGATGAAGTCCGCATAAGACACCATCCACCGTTCGTGGTTGACGTGCTCTTCGGGTTTTTTCTTTCTGCCCATCTTGGCCTACCTCGAGTTACGTCGCATAACTTCTTAACTGATCTTCGAGATTACGGGGGTTTTCACCAGAAGCAATGAGCACCAAGCCTTCAACGATCATAAATCGAAATTGCGCCTCTTCTTGGGCGATGATTTTCAGCTTGTTGCCCCAAGGCAGAAAAATCAGATTCGCTAACAACAGCGCATAGACCGTCGCGCAGAAGGCGGTAGCGATCCCTTTACCCACCGCATTCGGATCGCTCAAGTCTCCCATCACCACGATAAGGGCCAGTACAGCGCCGATAATGCCGATGGTCGGGGCATACCCGCCCAGCTCGCCGTAAAATTTTGAGGCTGCCACATCGAGCGTTTCGACGGTTTCAAGTTCAATCTCTAAAATCTTACGAATGGCCTCAGGCTCACGTCCGTCAACCAACATCCGCAGGCCCTTACGCGCAAATGGGTTATCTTCGGTTTCAGAAACGCCCTCAAGCCCGAGCAGGCCTTCCCGGCGCGCGATCTGCGCCCAATCCACCATTTTATCAATCATCTCACCCGGATTAAGTTTCGGTGGCAGAAACAGCTTGGGGGTTGTTTTTAAGACATGCTTGCCATGCGCCATCGGCAAACCAATCAGGCCGCACCCTAGGGCCCCGCCAAATACAATAATCCAAGCAAAGGGATGCAACAGCACCCAAACGGGATCGCCGCCCTCACCAACATAGCCACCAAATACGGCACCTATCCCAATGATAAGGCCCAATATCGTCATGATATCCATTAGTTCACATTCCTTTCGCTCGCAGTCGCTACGCTGGCTTTCATGTCCAATCTACCATCTTCGCACGAATGCGGGTTAACGCCTGTGAATGAATTTGACTCACTCGAGACTCGCTCACTTCCAAAATCTGTCCAATTTCTTTTAGGTTTAAATCTTCTTGGTAGTACAACGCCATCATAAGCTTTTCTTTCTCGGGCAATTGATCAATACAACCCATGAGCGCAGCCTTGAACCGATCATCCTGCATAATCGCTTCGGGTCCTGCATCTAACGCTTGGCTTTCTTCTTCGTGAGCATCTTCAAGCAACACCAGCTGACAACTCACGGTTTCGTGAAGCAGGCTATGGTATTCATCTAAGGACACCGACAACTCAGCCGCGATCTCTTGATCAGACGCTTGACCCCCGTTTCGACTTTCAACAACGCGAACCGCTTCGGCAAGCCTGCGGCTTTTTTCATTGACCGATCTTGGCGCCCAAGACAGTTTTCGCAGTTCATCCAGCATGGCGCCTTTAATTCGAATCCCGGCATAGGTTTCAAAACTCGCGCCCTGGTCCGGTGAAAAACTTCGAACGGCGCTCAGCAATCCTAAAAGTCCCGACTGTTGTAAATCATCTAGCTCAACACTGCTCGGTAATCTCGCTAACAAATGCAGCGCAATTCGCTTGACCAACGGTAAATGTGCTGCAATTTTTTCATTTTGCTGCAAATTTTGTTGACTGGCGTAAACCGAGGCTGCGTTCATGATTAATCTGCCGTGATCGGTTTTGCGGTTGAACCCGCGGCCGCGAGCAAGCGCTCGACAAAAAATTGAAGGTACCCGGTTGCCTGGTCTGGCAAGGGCCACCGATTGATTTTTTCGCCAATGCGGACCAACGCTTTAGAGGCTGGACTGCGCGGATAGGCTTCAACCACCGGCTTTTGGGCTTGGACCGATCGCCTTAACTGCTCATCAAATGGCACGGCGCCTAAATACTTAAGGCCGACCTCTAAGAACCGATCGGTGGTGTTCAGTAACTTCTCGTATAGATTTAGGCCCTGGCTTTCATTCTTGACCATATTCGCCAAAATTTGGAATTGCTTAATACCATGCCGCATGGATAAAACTTTTATTAAAGCGTAGGCATCGGTCAAAGACGTAGGCTCATCACACACCACTACGATGACTTCTTGGCAGGCTTTGGCAAACGACACCACGCCATCGGCGATGCCCGCGGCCGTATCGACAATCAAAACGTCAATCGGCTGTTTCAGCTCGCTAAACGCCGCGATCAAACTCGCGTGCTCGACGCTCGTGAGCTCCGCCATCTTCTCAACCCCAGAGCTCGCCGGCACAACATGGATTCCAAGCGGACCCTCAACAATGATGTCATCGAGTGACTTCTCGCCGTTGATGACATGCTGCAGATCAAAATGCGGCTCAAGGCCGAGCAGCACATCGACATTGGCAAGCCCAAGGTCTGCGTCCATCAGCATCACCCGCTGCCCCGCAAGCGATAGCGAGGCCGCCAGATTGACCGAGATGTTGGTCTTTCCGACGCCGCCCTTACCGCTGGTAACGGCGATGACTCGAACTGGATCAGGCATGAATTTGTTCGTCCCTAGAGGTTATGGGTTCAGCAACTTGCGCCCTCTTCATCATAGCAAACGCATCCGTCAAGAGTGATGTGATTTTAGCCAATCGGATATCCGACAAACCCTGACCATAACAGCTGTAAGCAAGGGGTAACTGCGACTTTAACAAAGTTGATAATCCGGATCCTAAATTAATCGCCTCATCGGTTTTAGTCAAAATAGCCGCATGCACCTCGGCATGATCGTACTGGCTGATCACCTGCTCGGCCAAACCTAACTGACTGGTCGCAGAAACGATCAAGATATTCTTCGGATACGCGTCATGCATTTTGATCCGGCTTAAGTGGCGGTTCAACTTGATATCCCGCTCGCTCATCCCTGCTGAGTCGATGAGCACCAGCTTCTTGTCCATGGCGCGCTTTAACGCATTGGTCAGCTGTTCGGCATCCACTGCCACTTCCACCGGGATGTTGAGCAATTTTCCGAAGGTCAGCAACTGATCTTGTCCGCCCATCTTAAACGCATCGGTTGTAATCAAGGCGACCGACTCCCGGCCATGCTTGAGCGCATAGCGCGCGGCGAGTTTGGCAACGGTTGTTGTCTTACCCACTCCGGTGGTGCCGATCACAGCAAATACGCCGCCTTTATCAATCACCTCCTCATCCACCGCGTTCAATTGCGAGCCGACGAGGTCTAACAATTGCTGCCACTGGTTTACGACCGAGTCACAGGCTTCAAAACGCTGGGCATCAAAATCGCCCATCAGCTGATCCAAACTAAACGGATTCAATCCGAGTTCAGACAAGCGCAGCCTGGCTTGGGTCACCGCCGCTTGCGAACCTGATTGCTCAGCTCGCAATTTGGCCAACTCCCCCACCAAGAGGGTTTTAAGGTTGCCCAGTTCTTGCTGCAAACCGTTTAGCGTCTCAGTGCCAAGACCAGAAATTTCTTGCAACTTCGGCACGGCAACACCTTGCCGCGGTCCGACGGTTTTTGCACCAAGACCCGGCAAACGCGCGCCTAGATCCGGTATCTGCTCCGACCAGCTGTTTTTCACCGCAACCGGTGCTGGCTGGGCAATCGCATCGGGCGTCGCTGCTTTATAAGCGACCTGATCCGTTGAGCCCTCGGACGCGTCGCTCGACAACGCTGCCGGCCCTTGCGCCATTGGCACAGGTTCCCGCGGCTGCTCAGGCGCGATCGGCGTAGCGCTTGCCCGCTGCCGTGCATCACCAAAGTCTGAAACCTCAACCTTTGATTTTTTCGTGACATCCGATACCGCTAGCGCATCCGCATCGAACTGATTGGTCGCTAGAATTTCAATCTTCTGACCCACCCGTCGATTCGATAGGATCACGGCCTCAGGGCCTAAGAGGCTGCGGACACTGAGCATCCCCTCTCGAACGTTATCGGCTAAAAATCGTTTAATTTCCATTGCTTCCTCCAAACCGTTAGGCGCTAAGCTGCCTGCGCGTTACCAACCGTTCCCACCACTCGTATGCGTTTTTCTGCGGGTATTTCGTCATACGCCAACACATGCAAGCCTTTGTTATTACTCTTGACCAAGCTGGCCAGCCAAAGCCGAATGGTTGATGCAACCAACAAAACGGCAGGCTTACCTTGGTTCTCCATTTGAATCACGCCTTCGTTAATCTGTTGCAACATCTGCTCCGCCAACCCGGGCTCAAGCCCCATCGACTGTTGTTGGCCTCTTACTGCATCTTGCAACATCTGTTCCAACCTTGGCTCAAGCGACAAAACTTCGAGCTCGGGCGCTAACCCATTGATTTGTTCATATATTGTTCTGGACAGCGCAATCCGGACCCCCGTCGTCAAGGCGTCAGGATCTTGACTCTTCAAGGCGCCGTCCGCCAAAGCCTCGGCGATCGAACGGACATCCTTGATCGGTACCTGTTCGGCCAACAGGTTTTGCATCACCTTAAGGACCGCGCCTAAGCTCAATAAATTGGGCACAAGGCTCTCAACCAGCTTGGGCGCAGATTTCGCCAAATTGTCCAAAAGCTGCTGCACTTCATCGTGTCCGAGGAACTCATGTGCATGGTCTTTCAGGATTTGACTCAAATGGGTTGCGATCACAGTGCCGGCATCCACGACGGTATAACCTAGGGATTGCGCCTCTTCTCGCTGAGACGGCTCAATCCAGACGGTATCAAGACCAAAGGTTGGATCCTTCGCGGCAATGCCGTAGAGCTCCCCAAACACTTGACCTGGGTTGATCGCCATCTCTTTGCCTGGGTAAATCACGCCATTTGCAACCGGCACACCCATCACTTGGATTTGGTAGTGGTTCGGATCCAGATCCAGGTTGTCCCGTATGTGCACAGATTGCAGCAGAAACCCGAGGTCTTGAGAGAGCTTTTTACGAACACTTCGGATTCGGCCAAGAAGTTCACCGCCTTGGGCTTTGTCAACCAGGGAAATGAGGCGATACCCCACTTCCAACGAAATCATGTCGGTTTGCGGCACATCGTCCCAACTCAACTCTTCTTCCACCGCCTTGGGCGCAGGCAGGGCTTCTAACTCTGCTGCCTCGGCCCGCTCTGTGGTTTCCGTGCGCGTTTGCGTTAGGAACATGCCGAGCCCTGCCAACGCGGCGGCGATGCTCAAAAACACAAAATTCGGCATGCCGGGCACTAAACCCAAAGAGCCAATCACGGCAGCGGTAATGTAAAGCGACTTACTGGAGCCCAACAGCTGGCTTAAAATTTGATCGCCCATCTCGGACGAATCCGAGACCCGAGTGACCACTATGGCTGTGGCGGTAGAGAGCAGCAGTGAGGGGATCTGCGCGACCAAACCATCGCCGATCGTCAACAGAATATAATTTTCTGCCGCAACACTGAGGGATAAATCATGCTGCGCCATCCCGATGACCAGCCCGCCAATGATATTGATGAATAGAATCAACAAGCCGGCAATGGCATCGCCCCGAACGAATTTAGAGGCACCATCCATGGAGCCATAAAAGTCTGCTTCTCGAGCAACATCGGCGCGGCGAACCCGGGCCTCTTCTTGGGATAACACCCCTGCGTTCATATCGGCGTCAATGGCCATCTGCTTACCCGGCATGGCGTCCAAGGTAAATCGCGCGGACACTTCTGAGACCCGGCCAGCACCTTTGGTGACCACGACAAAGTTTATGATGACTAAAATGGCAAAGACGACCAAACCGACGGCATAGTTACCGCCGACAACAAAGTCGCCGAAGGCTTTGATCACCTGCCCGGCTGCGTCGGTGCCGGTGTGCCCTTCCAGCAACACAACCCGGGTGGATGCTAGGTTCAAGGCTAACCGCAGCAAAGTCGCAATCAGCAGAATGGTCGGAAAGACTGCAAAATCAAGGGGCCGCAAGGCATACACCGCAGCCAAGAGCACGATCAGCGATAACGCAATATTAAAGGTAAAAAGCAAATCCAGGGCCAGTGGCGGCAACGGCAAGACCATCATCGCCAGCAGCAACAAAATTAATATCGGGGTTCCGAGCCCTACGGCTCGAACCATATTCGACAGATCAACCGCTTGGGTTGCTTGCGGGGCATTCATTGTCATACCACTTCACCTCTATACTGATCGGGCACGTCGAAATAACGGGGTGCGATCGGTTTCACTTGGGTTTGCTGACCCAGCGTCTTTAATTGGAAGACATAAGCCAAAACCTGCGCCACGGCTTTAAACAGATCGCCTGGTATTTCATGACCGATCTCAACCATGCCATGCAGGGCGCGCGCTAACGGCGGGGCTTCAAAAATCGGCACATCATTGGCTTCTGCCACTTCTCGGATTTTTAGCGCCATAAAGTCTTGGCCCTTGGCAACAACGCGCGGCGCGCCAACACCTTCTTGATCATATTTAAGCGCCACGGCATAGTGCGTTGGGTTGGTGATGATGACATCGGCCATGGGGACTGCATCCATCATGCGCTGCTCAGAAAGCTGACGTTGCATTCGCCGAATCTGGCTTTTTACTTCCGGGCGCCCTTCGCTTTCCTTCATTTCGTCTTTGACTTCCTGCATCGTCATCTTGAGCTGCTTGTTGTGATTCCAAAGTTGGAACGGCACATCAATACTGGCCACAAAAATCAGCACCGAGCTGAACCCAATAAAAGACCAAATCAACAAATCACCGGTACTGGCCAGGGCGGCAAAAAAGCTCATATAGCCAAGGCCAATAATGGTGTTCATCGAGTAATAAATAATCAGAATTGCAACCGTTGCGACCAACAGGAACTTACACAAGGCTTTGATCAGTTCCATCAGGCTCTGCACCCCAAACATTCGAACCAGGCCTTTCATTGGGCTGATTTTTTCAAGTTTCGGCGCTAGGGCGTCGACACTGAAGACCAGACCGCCTAACGCAACCGGACCCAAAAAAGCCGAAAACACCAACAATCCTAAAAACGGCAAAATTGCCGACATGCCAAGGGCAGCCTGAGCGCGAATCGCCTCAAACATCTGATCCGAATTGCGAATTCGTGACGGCTCAAAGGCCAGGCCCTGGGTCATCAATTGATGCAAGATCGGTCATCAGGTACTGACCCAGAAACACCATGCCAATCGAGGCTGCCATCAAACTCAGCAGAATATTGAGTTCCTTTGAGCGCGCGGTTTGGCCTTTCTTGCGGGAGTCTTCAAGCCGGCGCTCGGTGGGTTCTTCTGTTTTTTCTTGGGAAGTATCTTCAGCCATGCGCTACTCCAAGATGACCAGCATCTGTAAGAACCCGGCCTCGAGCAATGCGGCATACTGCGGCAAAAAGACCGGCAAGCTCAGCATGATCATGATAAATCCCGCGATAATCGTAATCGGGAAGCCCACGGCGAAAATATTGATTTGCGGCGCTGCCCGAGTCATGACGCCAAAGGCAAGGTTTACTAAAAGAATTGCGGCAACTGCCGGCAACGCGATCAGTAAGGCGCCCTTGAAACACTTCTGCAATCCAGGTCACGGTGTGCATCGCCAGATTCTCAGGCAGTGGACCCGCCCCAATCGGCCACAAGTAAAAACTTTCAACGATCGTCTCGATCAGCACGAGGTGGCCATTCAGCGCGAGGAAAACAAGCGTTGCCAGAATTAAAAAGAACTGGCTGATGACCGGTACCTGCACCCCGTTTTGAGGATCAATTGTTGCCGCAAACCCCAGGCCCATACTGGTGGCTATCGTTTGACCTGCAACAACCAGCGCGCCGAACACCATCTGTAAAATAAACCCCATGGCAACGCCGATGACCACCTGTTGCGCGGTAATGAGCATTCCTTCCGCGCTGAAGGCTTGAATCGCTGGCACCGCCGGCAGCAGAGGGTGAGATTAAAATCGCCACCAGCATGCCCAATATGATTCTCTGGCGCACTGGGAAGGTCCGCGCGCCAAACAAGGGCGAGGCCATCAGGAGCGCCGTGATTCGAACGAAAGGCCAAAACACCATATTGACGAAGCCGATCAACTGTTCCGGGGTCAGCGTCATACCTAACCCACCAGCCCTGGAATCTTGTTAAACAGTTCAAGCGTGAAGTCCACCAAGCTTTTGATCATCCACGGCCCACCAATCAAAAGCGCCACGACCAGCGCGCCGAGCTTTGGAATGAAACTCAAGGTCATTTCTTGGATTTGGGTTGCTGCCTGGAAGATCCCGACAAACAGCCCGACAGCCAATGCCGCAATCAACAGCGGTCCAGCCAGCATCATCGTCATCATCAGGGCGTCTTGACCTAAGTCCATTACAACTTCCGGCGTCATCATGCGATTTGATCCTTACCAAGTATGCGCGACAAAACCTGTTCGCGATGGCCCACACCGAGCACCTCGGTTGCGGCATTCATTAACTATAAAAACTGGCCGTAATGGTCCCAATGACCAACGTCCAGCCGTCCACTAACACAAACAACATAATCTTGAAGGGCAGCGAGATCAGCATGGGCGACAGCATCATCATCCCCATCGACATCAGCACGCTGGCGACGACTAAATCAATTATGAGAAACGGAATAAAAATTAAGAATCCAATCTGAAACGCCGTTTTGAGTTCACTGGTTACAAACGCCGGCAACAAGACCGATAGCGGAATGTCATCCTCGGTTGCGAACCCTTCGGATTCGGCAAGACTGGTGAACATCAATAAATCCGTTTCTCTCACTTGGCTCAGCATGAAGGCTCGAAAGGGTGCGATGCCATCGGTCATGCCCGTGTCAAAATCGACTTCTTGATCCATATAAGGTTTTAAGCCGCCCTCGTAGGCCTTTTCAAAAACCGGCATCATGATGAAGAGCGAGGTAAAGAGCGCCAAGCCAATCAAAATCTGGTTAGACGGCGTCTGCATGGTTCCCATCGCTTGGCGCAGGATGGCTAAAACAACAATGATTCGGGTGAAGGACGTCATCGTCATAAGAATTGCTGGCAACAAGCTCAGCAAGGTCATGATCATCAAAATTTGCAGGCTGGTTGAGTAGGTCTCAGCGCCTTCTGCGCCGGGCTTCATGGTCAGCAGCGTCAAGGGCTGCTCTGCCGCGCCAGCAACGCTCGGCAGCAAGGCGACCAGCGCGATCATCCAAAACGTTTTCATGATTGCGCCCCGGGTTTTTCGGTAGTTCAAAAACCGCTTCAGCAGGGGATTCATGTTCATGGGCTCATTCGTCGTATGCTCGAGGGGCTCGTCAAATACCATGACTTGGCTCACGTTGCCCGGTGCGACCCCCACCAGCAGCTGCTTTGACCCCACCTGAACCAGCACCAAACGCTCTCGCTGGCCAACCGAAATGCCGCCAAGCACTTTCATATTGCCTGGTGTGCCAAGGCCAGCATCGCCGAATCGGCGAAACAACATCGCCAGCACTAAAATCAGCGCGATCACAATCACCAAGCCGCCAAAAGACTGCAAAAGATAAGCCGGGGTAAAGATGCCCTCTTTCGCCACATTTAAAGGGGCGCTCGCGTCGTCTGCCCAGCTGGCCAGCGGCAATAAGCCGCAGAGGGCAAGCGCTGCAAACGAAAAGGCTTTTCTTGTGAGGCCTTGAATGCGCATTTACTTAAGCCTCTGAACCCGCTCTGCTGGACTGACAATATCGGTAAAACGAATGCCGAATTGATCCCCCACGACAACCACTTCGCCCTGGGCGATGAGCGTGCCGTTGACCAGCACATCATGGGGCTCGCCGATCAACCGCTCGAGCTCAATAACCGAGCCTTGGCCGAGACTGAGCAGCTCTTTGATCGGAAGGGTGGTGCGACCAATTTCAAGGGTCAATGTGACCGGTACATCGAGAATCGCATCCAAATTCGCTTCGCGATTTGCAGCGGCAGCGCGATCTGGCTGCACCTCTGGTGCCTCGACATTTTGTGGGCTGGTTGTGTCATCTGACATGGTGTTTTCCTCTGGACCTTATAGGGATTCGGTTATTCCAAACCGGATTGGGTAATCTTGACGGCGTTGTGGCCGTCGGACGTGCCAAACTTACCGAGAAAGACCGTCTGGTCTGACACTTTGACCGTCACGTTATCCGGCGACTTAATCGGCAACACATCGCCCGGCACCAAATCCAAGATCTGGCGCACCGTGAGCCTGAGTTCGTCGAGTTCAGCCCTGACTAAAACCGTTGTTTCACGCAGGTTCGCGCGTATTTTGGGCTGCCATTGTTCATTCAGTCTTGGTGACTGAACCTCAACAGCCACATTGAGCTTGTCCTTGATGGTCTCGAACATCGCATAGGGCATCACCACGTGGCAGGTTCCGGCATCTTCGACAAAATTAATTTGGAAGCTCAGCTGAATCACAGGCTCATTGGTCACCGGTAAGGGTCAGATATTCCGGATTGTGTTCGATTTCTTCGATGGCGGGCGTGAGCGCCGCCACGTCTTCAAAGGCGAGCCCCAGCTCCTTCAGCAAGAGCTCTGAGACTTGGCGTGCCAATCGATCTTCAATGGCGGTAAATTGCTTTGCGCGAGGGGTCTTTGGCGCCAGACCTTTGCCACCAAAATACCGATCCACCAAGATGTAGAGCAATTTAGCGTCCAGCACGAGCAACCAATGTCCGGGCAAGGGCGCAAGCGTACAAATGGCGATGTTGCAAAGCGACGGCAAGCTCTGAATGAAATCTTGTTGACCCCGAGTCGACATCGGCTCGGCCTCAACGGTTGGTTCACTTCGAAACATTTTAGCAATGGCTTCACTCGAGGCCGTGGTAAACAGTTCGCTCACCGTTTGCAGGCGCGGCAGACTATCGAGCAGCCTTAAATCGCGATTCGCAAAGTTATACAGTCGAACGTCACCGATTGCTTGATCGGACTTGTCGTTCCCCACATCGCCGCTTTCAACGCCCTTAATCAGAGCATCTTTTTCTTCTTGGCTGAGAATATCGTCATCTGACATGGTTACTGCACCACAAACCCAGTTAAAACCACTTGTTCGAGCTCCAAGGGCTCGGCTCCGCTTTGGAACAACTCCCGAACACCGGCATCAATCGCATCGATCAAGGCGCGTTTGCCTTCGGTGGTTCGAACGGTCGCGAAATCCAAATCTTGCAGCAACATCAACATTTCGCCCTGAATCAAAGGTGCATTGTCTTTCATCAAGGTCGCCGAGGTCGCGCTGCGGGTCTGCAGATTGACCGTCACCTGCAGGTAGCGCATGCTGCCCTCATATTCAAAATTGGCGACAACCGGTGGTACTTCGACATAAAGGTTGGTCCGGGTATCAACCTGAGCCTCTTCCGCGACGGGCGGCGCAATCGACGTGAAGTAAAAGGCCGCGCCGCCGCCACCCAGCAACAAAGCCCCTGCTACCGCTCCAATTAAGACCATCTTATTCACTTCGTTCTCCTCGTTTGACAAGTCAAGTCAGCGTGTCATTCCGTCATGCTGACTTCAAGTTCAATGACGATCCTGGGTTGTCAGCGCGCTTTTTCTAATCCAGCTCGGTGGCTGGGTTTCATTTGCATAAGGCGCGGTTGCGTTGTGCTACGCTTGGTTTAAAGCAACCGGCATGCCAATTAAATAAATGCATATTTATCAGTAGGTTATGTTGTTTTTAATCCGGTTTAAGCCGAGTTTGCCATTTTTATGACAAGCTTTGAGGCGGCGTGTCAAAGCATTGACGGCGCCAGGCGGGTCGGGCCGCGGCAACACAGCCAGCATTCGAATAACAGATATTCAAGGCCTCGATCCGCTCGGACGCGAGATCGCCTGCAGCACAACCCCTTCGGGCAGTCAGTGCGGATCCGTCACAAAGGGTTCCGCACGCTCAGCTGCGAGCTCAAGGAGGCATTCGAGTTTGATCTACTCAGACGCCGGCATCCCAAAGATAACCGGCGCTTGGGTTTTAGCCCTGAGGCTTCACGGCTAAGGTTGCGTCGTAAGACGCGCACGGAAATCGTGGTCGTTCTTGGTAATCGGCCCGGCGCTTAAGCCCAGAGATCGAGCAATTGATCATTGGCAGGAATAAGCAGCTTGGCGTGTTGATCCGCGATTTCGCTTTGCTCACCGCTCGCGCCCGTACCCTTCAAACCGTTTGCTTGATCCTGCTCTGCCTCTGATGCCGCTTGTTGACGGTGCTCAGATAAAGACTGATCCGACACAAATGTTTGCTCAAGTTGTAGGCCATCGTCATCAAAACTTTTTTGCAGCTTCTGAAGACTCGCCTCTAGCGCTTCGCGGACCGCTGGGTTTTTCGCAAAAAACATTAACGTTGTTTGGTCATCATCCTGCTTGAGCACGATTTCAACGCTGCCTAAATTGGCTGGTTTTAACTTAAGTTCTACAAACTGCAATTGATCTCGGACCATAAACTTGGCTTGTTGCGCCAGCTCTTGAGCCCAGGCAGGCTGAGAAAACGGCGTTACCATCTGGCCTTGCGCGGCGCCGCCAGAGATCTCAAAACCAGACGGCAGTTTGAATACGCCGCCCGTGGCGCTGCCATCTAGCAGCGTCGGCAACATCGGCGCACCGCCGGTTTGGACCGTATTTAGACCTTGCCCTGGTAAGCTCGGCCTTGATATTTGGCTGATTTGACCGGTTGCGCTGGCGGATTTTGCGAGGAGGTCAGCAAATCCCTCCGGGGCCTGCCAGCTCAACGCGGTACTCGAAAGGCCGAGCCTCTGGGCTCAGGGCATTTGAAGCCAAGCGACCGCTCATCGGGGGCGCCTGCCAACGCAGTCGTCGATCAAGATCTGCGGCGCGGTCTTGGGTCACCACCGCGGCAGCAAGCGCGGTATTGGCGAGCGCAGGCTTGCCCGCCTGCTCAGCAAGGCCCGGCATGGCCAAAATCGACCGAAGCGCACCCAGGTCTTGCCGAAGACTCAAGCCCTCCGTCGCCCTCACCGGTTGCGTCGAGGTCACCAACTGCTTGCCATTGTCGTTGCTCTTGGATTCGGCTTGCGCAAGGTTGATCGCTGGTGATCGCAAGAGATCGCCTTCGGCGGCGTCTTTCAACCCTGATTGGCGCCCTATAATCCCGACCAAACCGCCCTCTAGGCCGCGCGCATCAACCGCGGTGCCCGAAGGCACTTGTTCGACCTTACTTGGCCCCGGCTGAGGCGGATGGATCTGTTGGGTCAGCGCCGAGCCTTGAAACTGCGCTGAATTCAGGGCTTGAAGACTTTGACGGCCCGAATCACCGTCGTCAGGCGTCATGCCGGTCACGGCCTGTTTCGGCAGCGCATTGCCTGCAACCGGCAACTCTTGCCGCGCTGGGCCGTCACCGATATCTGAAGATTCTGTCGAGGCCGGTGCGCCTTGCGCAGGCTTATTGATGGCTTGTCCGCGTGCCTCGCCTTGATTCGACGCCGCGGTAGCGCTTGTGTCCTGTACCGCGGCAGGTGCGGTATCAAGGGCTCTGTTCTCGACCGGATCGTTCTTAACTAATTGTTTTTTCGTGTTTTTATTATATTGCGATGCCGACTCTGAAAGCGCTTGGCCAAAATTTTCCGAGCGCCCGGCACGCTGCTGCCCAGAATTCAACCCCGAGGCGCTTTGACCGTCATAAACGGGGATCGCGTGGATATTGATGTCAGTTGCCGTCGCCATGAGATTCGGTTGCAATCGCTTTTTATAAAAGATTGCTTTAGCTATTGCAGTATCCGGGCCAACTTGGTGGCTGGGATGGCACGCTGCCTTCGCTATGAATTCAAACGGCTTGCATTGACGCGCTCACGCGAGCGCATCGTTTGAGATCGATTTAGGTCGAAAAGACCTCAGGGCCAGAAAGACCAAAGCGTTCTTCCAATTGCCGTTGGCTTTGCTTACGGGCATGCGTTTTTTCTTGTTGATCTGATTGGTCGGTCACTTGCTGCAGCGCTTCAATCCGCTGATGTGCTTGCTGCCAGGCCGAACGGCTGTGCTCGAGCTGTTGGGCCAAATTTTCCAAAACCTGACGCTGCTGCACGATGGCATCATCGAGCTTTTGCAGGAAACAGTAAAAATCCTGTATTTTGAAAGCAGAGACCCCGGCGTTGCCGCGGGCTTTAAACTTTTCGGTGTATTCTTCGCGGTAGGTTAATAAATTCCGCAGCGCTTGCTCTTGCTGCTGCAAGGCCACTTGATCGGCTTTAAATTTTGCGACCACGGGCTGGTTTTTTTGAGTCTCAATATCCACCAGCTTTTGCATTCTTTGACTGCGTTTCAGATTCATCCGTTCACATTCCTTGTCAATTTCTAACTTTGCCGCGCATCACACTCAGCGGCACACTCCCGCGCTTAATTTTTCTGGGCCGCGCTTATGACTGGGTTCCTTCTTCTGCAAGATAGGGCGTCAAGGCCTGTAAGGCTTGGGTACTTTCATCCAGCGAAAAGTGCGCATCCAAACCCTGTTGAATAAACCCTCGCAACGCTGGATATGCGGCAATCGCAGCATCAATTCGCGGATCACTGCCGGCAACATAGGCGCCAACGCTAATGAGATCGCGGTTCTGATCATAGGTTGCGCTGAGGCTCCTAAACCGCTGCGCAAGGTGTTGTTGCTCGGGCGGCGTTATCTGGGTCATCAAGCGACTGACCGAGGACTCAAGGTCGATGGCCGGGTACAAGCCCGATTCGGCCAATTTACGGGACAACATGATGTGCCCATCTAAGATTGCTCTTGAGGCATCGGCCACCGGGTCTTCATTGTCATCACCTTCCACCAAAACGGTGTAGATCGCGGTTATCGAGCCGCCGGATGCGCCCATTCCGGCGCGTTCAACCAGCTGCGGCAATTTAGCAAACACCGAGGGTGGGAAGCCTCGGGAGACTGGCAACTCACCAATCGATAACGCAATTTCGCGTTGGGCTTGCGCGAACCGGGTCAGCGAATCCATCAACAATAAAACGTTCTTACCCTGATCGCTGAAATATTCGGCAATGGCGGTCGCGCGTAAGGCGCCATGAACCCGCATCAAGGGCGGCGAGTCCGCTGGCGTTGCCACGACCACCGCGCGCTTTAAGCCGGCATCCCCCAAGGTATGCCGAATAAATTCTTGTACTTCTCGGCCTCGCTCGCCAATCAATCCAACGACCACGACATCGGCCTCGGCGTAACGGGTCATGAGCCCCAAGAGCGTACTTTTACCGACGCCACTGCCCGCAAACAGGCCCATACGCTGGCCGCGGCCAATGGTTAACAAGGCGTTTACCGCTTTGATCCCCGAATCAAACGTGTGCTCGATCGGTTTGCGGTCTAAAGGATTCATCGGCTCGCCTTCAAGCGATCGACTGACCTCCGTGAAAATCGGCCCCTTGCTGTCGAGCGGCGCGCCCGCACCATCAATCACCCGACCCAATAAAGCAGGCCCAACGCCAACCCGATCGGTATCTGGCAGGGGAATCACGCGCGCATTGGGCGTTAATCCTCGACTGTCGCCAATGGGCATCAAATACAATTTCGCGTCCGAAAACCCGACCACCTCAGCATCAACGCTCTGACCCGAGTCGGGTACGATTCGGCAGCGACTGCCCATCGCGGCCTGACACCCCACGGCCTCAAAGGTCAGCCCCACCATACGCACCAAGCGCCCTTCTAAAACCGGCGCCGTTGGCGCAAGCTGACGGCCCAAATGCGTGATCTTGCTGGCAAGGTCTTTGGATCGAACCTGCAAAGTGGTCTGATTGGTTTCGCTCATTCGGCCGGTGCCCTTAACGCTTTTTGTACGATGTCTTTGGCCATAGCTGTTAAGTCGGCCGTGAGCTGGGAGTCTCGACCCTGAAGCCGACAATCGCCCCGGTCCAATGACGGCTCATCATGCAGTGACCAGCCCTTTGCCGGATGGCCATCGGGTAACGCGTCAATATGTTCAAGCACTATGAATCGATCCTGCGGATGCAGAAATATTTTTGGGGGATGCTGCAGGGCAGGCAATGCCTCGCTAATCCGCTGCACATGCCGATACAGCACTTCTGAATCAGCCGTCATCTCGCATCGGGCCAGCTCCGCGCCGACCAAAGCCGCCAAATTTGCAACCTCTCGAGCAAGATGCGCATCCATCGCAACCAACGGCTGATCGATCCCCTGAAGGAGCGCCAAGAATTGATCCGCCCGATCCTGGGTCATCGCAAGGCCTTGTGCCTCACCATCTTTGACGCCTTGGGCAAACCCCTCGTCGTAAGCCGCTTGTCGCACTGCCGCAATCGCCGCTGCATCAAGCGCCTTTTCCTTGGGCTGCGTTAAATCCGGTGCTTGCCAAGACTCAAAATCAACGACTGTGGCATCAGACATATTCATCGCCCCCTTTACCGCCAAGCGCAATGGTGCCGTCAGCACCGAGATTGATTGCAATCTGCAAAATTTCCTTCTGCATATCTTCAACCTCGCTCAAGCGAACGGGCCCTTTGAGTTCAAGATCTTCAAGCAGCATTTCTGCCGCCCGAGACGACATATTCGTCGTGATCTTGGTTTTCATTTCTTCGGAGGCGCCCTTGAGCGCAATCACCAGCTTGTCAACCGCAACATCTTGCAGCAGGCGCTGCATGTGCCGATCTGTGAGCGACAATAAATTATCGAAGATGAACATCAGATCGCGAATTTGATCGCCCATCACTTCGTCTTCTTCTGTGATGCGATCGAGCACTTCTGCCTCAACATTTGAATCTAAGAATCCGATGATGTCGGCTGCGATCCGCATGCCTTCCACTTTTGCCGGCGGCGTTGGGGAGGCTTCGACAACCTGTTTTTGTAGCAGTTCATCGAGTTCAGCCAAGGCGACCGGATGGATCTGATCCAGGCTGGCAACCCGCATCATAATGTCCGGAATATCCTCAACCGGCAGGAATGACAAAACCTCGGCGGCATGATCGCCATCTAAGGAACTGAGCACAATGGCGCAGATCTGCGGGTGCTCGTGCTTCAAGATGGTGCCAACCGATTCGGCGTCCATCCACTTCAGCGTTTCCATGCCTTTAAAGTCTTTGCCTTGCAAAATCCGATTGGCCATCCGATTGCCTTTGGTTTCGCCCAAGGCAATGTTCAGCGTTGATCGAACGTATTGCGAGGGATTCGACCCGACGGCGTTACCCGAGTTCAAGGTTTCGATGAACTCTCGAACCACGCTGGTTAAATTCTCGTTGGAGACGGCCGTTAACTCGGTCATGGCACGACCCACACTTTGTACTTCGCGCGGCTCCATGTGCTTGAGCACATTCGCCGCTGCATCTTCGCCCAGACTGAGCAAGAAGACCGCCGCCCGCATCGCGCCACTTAATGTTTCTTCGTTATCAGGCATCGGCTGCCACCCAATCCTTTAAGACACCTGCGACGCGCTCAGGATCTTCTTGCACCATCGCACGGGCTCGGCCGAGCTGCTGATCATAACTTTGTCTGGGCATGCTACTGCCCGCGGCCCCATTGGGTCCGCCCACTTGCGGCGGGTATTGCCCCCCATCGGGTAGCGCCATGGGCTGGCCTTGCGCGTCATACGGTTGGCCTTCTGGATTGACGTAGCGCGGCTGCGCATTGGCAATCACCGCCTCGGCACTGGCGCTCACCAGACTCCTGAGCATCGGCCGCAGGACCCCAAAGATCAACGCCATCAGGGCGATGAAGCCGAGTGCCATTTTCCCAGCACCGGCAAAGTCAGACAGCGAATCCATAAATCCTGGCGCTTCAGGCAGTTCCGGCACAAACGTTTGGAATTGAGCGGATGAAATGCTGACCGAATCGCCGCGCCCGGCATCAATCCCGACCGCCTCACGAACGATCTGTTCCACCTGCGCGATTTCTTCTGGCGGGACTGGCAGCATTTCCATCGTCGCCGCAGCAGCCTCAGGCGCTTCTTCACCGGCCACAGCGGGCGGCGCATCCACTTCCTGCGCTTTGTAATTTAAGACCACCGCGACCGATAGCCTCTGAATTTGACCGCCCGCTGCTTTGATATGGCTTATGGTGCGATCCACTTCGTAGTTACGCGTTGACCGGCGCGAGGTGTTCCCAGCTGGTGCCGCCCCCTCTATGTCGCCCTCTTGCCCGGCATCCGGCGGCGTTGGCACCAACGCGCCGGGCACGCCCGCGGCTTGCGCCTCGGTTGAGGTATCTTCTGAGATTTGTTCGCTGCGCAGAACCGGCTCTTGTTGCCCGTACTGCTCAACGGTGCGCTCTTCAGCGGTGTGATCAATGGCGGCCGTCACCTGCACCCGAACGTTGTCTTCGCCGTACAGCGGCGCCAGCATCCGTACCACGCGCTCGGTTAAGCTGTTTTCAATCTGATGCGCATAACGCAGTTGCTCGTTACTCATCTGCATCTCTTCTGAGCCGCCTTGGCCGGACAGCAAGCGACCGCGCTGGTCGATCAAGGTGACGTTTTCTGGATCTAAATCCGACACGCTCGAGGCGACCAGGTAGACAATGCCTGCGATTTGCGACTCGCTTAATGAGCGGCCACGCGCCAGGCTGACAACGACCGAGGCGTTTGCCTCAGAACGGTTACGAATAAACGCTGATTTTTGTGGAATGGCCAAATGCACCCTGGCTGCCGTAACGATGTCGAGCGAGGCAATCGAGCGCTGGAGTTCTTCGGCGACTGCTTGGTTGTACCGAGCCCCTTCAATAAAGGCGCTGGTGCCAATCGATTGGTCGTCATACAGCATTGCCAGCCCGCGCTCGGCGCTGCTCGGTAAGCCGCTGCTGGCCATGCGAATCCGCACTTCGTGAATGTCCGCTGCCGCCACCGAAATGACGCCAGAACCCGCGTCGTACTTGTAAGGCGTATTGGACTGCTCCAATTGATTGATAACTTGCGAGGCATCCATCTCAGACAGATCGCCATAGAGCGGCGCATAAACCGGCTCTTGCGCCCAAATGACAATGTACACGCCCAAGGCAATGCTTGCGGCGAGGCCCACCAACAAGCCGAGTTGGCGCAGCATAGGCAGCTGCGAGACAACGTCAAATTGGGCAAACGCCTTTGTGGGTTCTAAAACAGCCATGTTATTTCCTACCTAAACGATTTGTTGTTGCCAACGTTATGATTCTAATTCTAATTCCAATTCTGAGAGCGCGAGCCCGCGGCCACTTTTATCCGCATTAAACCTGCATATTCATCACTTCTTGATAGGCGGACAGTACTTTATTTCGAACTTGCACGGTCGCTTCAAAGGACAAGCTCGCCTTCTGCATCGCAACCATTACATCCCCCAAATCAACCGACTCGTTGCCACTCACATAAGATAAGGACAAATCTGCCGAGGTTTTTTGCGTTTCAGAAACCGCTCTCAAAGAATCCTTTAAAACATTCGAGAACGCACTCGGGCCTTCCACTCGGGTAGCAGGCGGCGCAATATCGCCGCCGGTATTGACCCGCATGGCGCGCATCTGGTCTAAAACTGCGTTAATCTCCATGCTCATACTAATCTACTCTCATTGCCGTATTCGATTGCCGTATTCGATTGCCGTATTCGATATCCGATGACGCGCCGCTAAGCGGGTAGCGCAATGCCCATTTCTTTGAACCGCGCCAATTTATAGCGCAGGGTTCTTGGGCTGATGCCAAGCCGTTCGGCCGTATCTTTACGGCTACCGCGCTCAGCTTTTAGGGCATCTAAAATCATCGCTTGCTCACGCGCTTTCAACCCGGAATCCAGCGCAGGCACTGCGGTTGCGGCGGCCGCCTCAACTGCTGTGCCTTCAGGGGCAGAGCTTGAGGTCTCAAAGGCAATCACGTCTTCATCGATGACCAGTCCGTTGCGTAAAATTAAACTGCGCTGCACGACGTTTTCAAGTTCGCGCACGTTCCCAGGCCATGGGTAATCGCTGAGCTTTAACAAGGCGCCGGCGCTGAAGGAGACATCTTGCCCGGCTGAATACTGCTGCAGGAAATGCTGCGCCAAAGGCGCGACATCGCCAGGACGCTCGCGCAGCGCTGGCAAGTACAAAGGAAACACATTCAAACGATAGAACAAATCTTCGCGAAAGCGGTGGGCCTCAACTTCTTCTTTTAAGTTTCGGTTGGTGGTGGCCAGCACGCGAACGTCTAGCTTGATTGACCGGCTTGAACCCAGACGCTCAACCACCCGCTCCTGCAACACGCGCAGGAGTTTGGCTTGCAGGCCCAGATCCATTTCTGAAATCTCGTCTAACAAAATCGTGCCGCCATTGGCCTGTTCAAACTTACCGGCACTGGCATTCACAGCGCCGGTATAAGCGCCCTTTTCATACCCGAACAAAACGGCCTCGAGCATGTTTTCCGGGATCGCCGCGCAGTTAATGGCCACAAACGGCCCCTGAGCGCGTGGTGAGTGGTCATGAATCAATTTTGCAAAGACTTCTTTGCCGCTGCCCGACTCGCCGCTGATCATCACCGTGGCATCGGACAAGGCCACGCGATGGGCCATATCGACCAACGCTTGGGTGCGGGCATCTTCGGCAATCACGCCGCCTTCAGACTGACACCGACGGGTCAGGCGATCCATCAGGCCAATGAGAACATCGCCCTCAAAGGGTTTAACCAAATAATCGGCCGCCCCATTTTGAATCGCGTCCACCGCTTGGGAGACTTGGGCAAAGGCCGTCATCAGCACGACCGGCATCTCGGGCCATTGGGATTTGATTTCGGTCAAGAGATCCAAGCCGCCCAATTCCGGCATTTCAACATCCGTCAGCACTAAATCGATCTTATGCTGGCCGTGCAACACGGCCAAGGCCTCTTTACCGTGGACCGTCGGTAGCGTTTGAAAATCGGCGAAGGCCAAGGCATCGCAGATCGCGTCGCGCAAAGCATCATCGTCTTCGACGACTAATATGGTCACTAATTTCTTATCCATGAAGGGCAGCTCCCTGATTGGCTGGTTCAAGTGGGGTTTGTTGCGGACGGGCGTTGAGCACGGCACCGCCGGCTGATGCTGTTGGCAACGAGGCAGGCGCGACCTTAAACCGGGCATGGGGCAACGTCAGCTTAAATTCCGCGCCGCCGTCTTTGGGGTTACTGGCGACGAGGGTTGCATCGTGATTGCGCGCGATCATGGCGCACAGTGCTAAACCCAAACCGGTGCCGCCAGTACGGGTGGTAAAGTAGGGGTCAAAGATCCGGCTCAAGGCGTCTTTTGCGATGCCCGGGCCGTTGTCCCGAATACTCATTTCAAGACCCGAGTCAGTGATTTCGGTGGTCACGGTTAACACCGCGTTGGGCGTCACCTGTAGGGCATTCTCGGCGATCGCCACCAGTGCCGAGAGCAGGGCTTCCTGGTTGCCTTCGATCAAAACGTCCTGAGTTAAACCCGTTTCCTGCCAGGCGCCGTTATGTTGCGCGAGCAAGGGCGCAAGCGACACTTTCAAAGCTTGCAGGAGTTCAAACAGTGAGCAGTCTGCGTCCTGGGTTTCGCCGCCCTTTACAAACTGCAGGCTGTCATTGACGAGGGATTCTAAGTGCTTGAGTCGGCCTTTGACTTTATGGGTCACCTCAAGCCGCGCCGCATCATCCAATGTCGGCCGCTCCATCGCGCCCATATACAAAAGCGCCGACGATAAGGGGGTTCGAATTTGATGGGCAAGGCGCGCCACCATTTCGCCCAGCGCCGTTAGGCGTTCACTGCGATGGCGCTCTTCTTGGGCGGCATAGGTTTCGGTCACATCGGTGATCAAAACCACCTGATCACCGTAACCGTCGTTCAATTCTGTCGACAGTGAAATCCGGCGACCCGAGCGCAACACCATCTGCGTGCCATCGCGGCTGATAGAAGCCGCGCATTCGCCGATGACGCTTAAAAAATTCATATTCAGCAGCGGCTCCCCCAGAAGATCCGCCGCGCCTGGGTTGGCTAGGATAATCGTGTGATTTTGGTCTAACACCAAAACGCCGCCGGGCAGGGCATCGACCAGCGCCGTCAAACGATGGGCCAGGCGTTCTTTTTCGGCCAGCTCTTGCTGACGCGCCGCCCGCGCTGAGGATAATTCTTGGGTTAGCTCGGCAACCCGAGCCTGCAGATCCGCGTAAGAGACCTTGAGCGAGGTTGTGAGACTGGCAAAATCACTCTCGAGCAGCTCGTCTAGGTTGATCCTTTCTGCCGCCTCCACTGCGGCTACGGAATCCACGCGTTCCGATTCCGCTAATTGCAGCGCGATGATGTCGGAGGCATCCAAGAGCTCGGCCTGCAGGACAGGCGACTTGAGGGCGTCGAGGTTGCTCGATTCTTGAAAGGTTTGGCTTTGCATGGCTCGTCACGTCAATTGAGTTTCGTGACTAACCTAAAGCAAGCTACGTGCCTACTTTTTTAATGCTTATTTTTCAATGACTTAAAGAAAAATCGGCCTCGTTTTGCCGCTATTCGTCAAAGCTTTGACGGCTCAGTCCCGCTGAATCCCGAGCTTTTTCATCTTCTCGACGAGGGTGGTGCGCTGCAGGCCCAGCAGGGCTGCTGCTTTGGCAACCACGCCCTTTTCACGGTCGAGTGCCTCTTGAATGAGCTTGATTTCCATCCGCGCGATATGGTCCTTTAAATCAACCCCTTCATCTGGCAGGCCGGCGCCACCGAGCGCGGCATCAGAGGCCGCCCGGGCGTCACTTGAGAACCGGTATTTTTCCGGCAGGCTGTGCACGTCCACCACTTGGCCCGCGTGCAAGATGGTCAACCGCTCGACCAGATTCAACAGCTCCCGGACATTGCCGGGCCAAGCGTACTGACCCAGTTTTTCAATGGCGGCATCGGTCAAACTTAAACCCTCGGCCTCGGGCAGTTTCGACAGCGCATGGGTAATGAGCCCTGCGATATCGCTCGCACGCGCTCTCAGCGGCGGCGTTTTAATGGGGAATACATCGAGCCGGTAAAACAGATCCATTCGGAATTTTTGTGCGTCGACCAAGGCTTCTAAATCTTGATGGGTGGCTGCGATGATCCGCACGTCGGCTGTCAGGGTTGCCGTGCTGCCGACGCGCTCAAAGGTGCGCTCTTGCAATACTCGCAGCAGCTTGACCTGCATTTCAAGGGGCATGTCGCCGATTTCATCTAAAAACAGGGTGCCGCCCGCCGCCAGCTCGAACCGGCCCTGCCGGGCTGCAATCGCCCCGGTGAAGGCGCCCTTTTCATGGCCAAATAACTCGGACTCCAAGAGTTCTGCAGGGATTGCGCCGCAGTTGACCGGTACAAAAGGGCCGGCAGCCCGGGCTGACAACTCATGAATGCTGCGCGCCACCAGCTCTTTACCCGTGCCCGTCTCACCAATGACCAAAACACTGGCATCGCTCGGGGCGACTTGCGCCACCAAATCCCGAACAGCCCGCATGGGCCTGGAATCTCCTAACAGCTGTGTACCAAGATTTTGATCTGATGCCGACTTAACCAATTGGGTTGTTCCTATTTGTCTCAAACAATACGGTTTGCGTGCAGACTCGCATCCCCTGCACTGTCATAACGGCTTAACTTCGAGTCGCTGTTATTGTACACGGAAGTGCCGAAAGACTAAGACGCGACGTCCGCCGCGCTGGATTGCGCCCGCTTGAGCGCCACTTCCCGGCGGTGATGCCGAAACACCAACCGCCCAAGCAGGGATGACACGCCATCGCTTAAATCAACAAAGCTGAAGGTGAGCGGGAAAGTCGCGCTTTCAGGCGCCGCCAGTGCGTTGTCCTGCATCGGCACAACCCTTGCCAACAATTTCAATGGCCGCGGCACACCGTCGATTAAAAACAGATTTAAGATAACCCAATCGCCCTTCGTCATAGACTTCATCGGGCGCCGGCTGCAATTGCAGCCCCGCCATCGAGATCGCAAGCGCTCTTGGCGCCGGGATTTGCGCCTCGGCGGCCAATAAATCGCAGAGCAGCTCGGTCATCAAATTCATTTTCTGATCGATGCGCTCAATTTCTGAGGCAATACCTTCGAGCTCATAGTCGATGTCGCGGCGCTGATAGTCTTCCAAAGCATGGCTTTTCAACAACGAAAAATTGCGATCGTTCAATCGAACCCGCTCGGCAAGACTGGGAAGCTCCGGCCGCGACTCGATCTCGCAGGGCAAGTGGTCTTCGAAGGACAGGCCTTCGGAAAAGGGATCCGGACTGAAATTCATTGGCGGCTCGTCAAATGCTTGTCACAGTGTACCTTGCGCGTCAGCGCCCTAAAAGTTCTGCTTAAGGCTTTTATGCGTTTGGGCCGAGCACTTGCCCGCGACTTTTTAACCCAATCGGTCCGGCAAGTTTGCGCGAACCACCGCTCGGCCAACCGAGCCGTCGTCACGCGCCTGTATCATTTAACCCAACGCGGCCTCTCGCCTTTAAACCTATTCGCGGTTCAAAGCCTTGGGTCTCAGTCAACGCGGCACAGCCTGTTAGCGCGCACGTCTTAGGCCAAGTAAGCGCTCACCGCTTTGTAGTCTTGCTTGCTGCGCTGCATCTCTTGCGATAGCTTGTCCTTGGCTTCCGCGACCTTGCGCACCAGGGCCTCATTCTGCCGGAGCAGGCGCTGGATTTTATCCGCTGCAATCAGGGCATCGTCGTCCGTGAGCGGCGCTGAAAAACACGCGCGCAGCGCGGCATCACGCGCTGCTTGCGCCTCGGGCAGCGCGTCCCAATCGCCTTCTTCGGCCAAGGCCATCATGGCCTCGGTCATGCAGGCGATCTCATCAAGCGCCGCCAGACGACGCTCGGCCACTTTGCCTACGGCAGGGAATATCGCGATGGCAGACGGATTGCTCATTCGGCGCGATATTCGTCTGGGATGCCGGCCCAGCCGGCACTGATTTCACGCAGCAACGCCTGCGCTTCATCTAACGCCTCTGTGTCGTTTTTGAGGTTCGCCGCCAAGAGCCGAGTCTCGATATAACGATACAGCTCGCCCAACTGCTCCGAAAAGGCCGCATCAATACCCGGGTCTAGCGAGACGCGAAGGTACTCAACGATCGCAATCGCCTTGCCCACCGCCTCGCCCTTGAGCGCAATTTGGCCGCCAAGCATTGCGGCCTTGGCTTCGCTTATCTTTCCCATGGCGCCTTTTAAAAGCATGTCAATCAACTGATGTGGATCGGCACCCTCAACACCAGATTTCACACCAATCGTTTTGTATTCACTGAGCGCGACTGAACGATTCATCTTAATACCTCTCTTTTATTTTTTAACTGCTGAAAATGGTTTTACAAATCCACCCAGAGCCTGCGTCAAGAAGGTTTGGGTAGTATTCAATTGTGAAATGAGCGTTTCTAAGGAGTTGAACTGTGTTCGGTATCGTCGCTCCAAAGCACTCGAGCGAAGTTCTAGCGCGGCCCTTTGATCTGCAATCTGCTTCACTGACGTGTTCAAACCGTCTACCCGTGCATCAATCAGACCATCGTCGGCCAAAATACCGGTTAGGAGGTCATTAATTTTTGAGCCCAACCCTTTAGAGAACACCACGTTGCCAAAATCGCCTGAGGCATTGCCAACCACCTTCATTGCGAGACCTTCAACACTGGTGCCAACGGCTCCAGTTATCGTTTTTTTTGTCGCATCATAGACCGCAGCACCACCGTTCATTAAAGCAACCGCGTCAGATCCTGAGGTCGAGCTGGTACCTGCATCCAAGCCGAGAGAGCCTAATCTAACAACTTCCGTAAAACTAATGCTAGAACTCGCACCGGCACTGGCAGAGCTGATCGTTAACTTGAGGTTTGCGTCATCGGCAGCCACGGTCACCTGATTATTCGGCAGCGCCGCATTGATACCAGATTGTAATGCAGTCCGGAGCAACTCCAGATTGGCTGAATCACTTCCGCCGACTGAATAATCGCCATTCAGTGTTATTGTGGTTGAGGTTGTCCCATCAACAGTCGCTGTGAACTGGACATCTTTGTTATTACCGGAGAAATCCAAGGTATTGCCATTAACCGCGATCACAGCAGATGTTATCGATGCGGGCGTGCCGGCGGTCAAAGATACCGAATAGATCCCTTCTTGAGTCTTTATGCTTGAAGCTTCAAATTCCAGACTTGGACTTGCTGAACGCCCAATCGCGGCAAGCACATTCGCGACATCTAATGGATCATTACTGAGCACACTACTAAAAATTGCGTCGTTAACGCTCAGGCTGCCATCGCTTACTGAGGTCGTTACGCCAAGGTCAGCAAGACTCTTTTGAGGTCCAAAATAGTTTTCGACTTGTGAATTCACTAACGAGCGTAGATTCGACTGCAAGGTTCTGATGGTTGCATCGCCCGTGAGGACACTGCCGCGACCCGTCGCCGAGTTGTAGCCACTGAGCTCGTTCAGTGTTTTCATCAGGTCATTATAACCTTTCAAAAATCCGTTAAAGGAGGCCGTTACGGAACTGGTATCGTCTGCGATCGACAGACTTACAGTTTCGCCCGCAGTGGTTGTCTTCTTCAGATTTAGAGAAACATTCTCGATGGCTGTCGTCACAAGATTTGTGCTTGATGACATTGCCAAACCGTTCACAGTGAAGGCGGCATCACTCGCCGCCACAGTCTGAGTCAAATTGGCCGATGCAAATCGAGACAAACCAGCATTGTCCGTATCGTTACCATCTGAATCACTGCTCACCGCAATGGTTAATGCGTTTGCCAGCCCAGTCTCATCAGCCGTCAATAGCAAACGATAGCCTGAGCCATCATTCACAATGTTCGCCGTTGCTTTCACCGCCGACGCATTGATCGCGTCGGCTAGTCCAGCCAGGCTATTGTTATTGGAATCAACCGTTATTGTTGTGGTGGCAGCCCCATCTGTTATTGACACAGTTCCAGTACCCACTGGGTCAGAGATAGATGAAAACGCCGTGCCCGCCAATGCCAGTGACTGCGCGGTCGCAAGGGCCGAAACGCTCACGCTATAATTACTTGGCCTCGCGCCCTTGTTAGCGGTGATTCCAACTGCGGCTGCATCCGTACTTGACGCGCTTTTGCCTTGATACGTCGAACCAGAGGAAATGCCAGTCAGGGCGCTCTGAAAGCCAGAAACAGCGCCTTTCAAGCTCCCTAGCGCGGTCACTTTGCTCAGATAGGAAGCTTCTTGGCTGTCTAACCGTCGAGCCGGGCCACCGATATCGGCAGCAACCAACTGCGTAACCAAAGACTCAACATCTAAGCCAGAGCTAATTCCAGTGGACGTAATCGGCATATTTTAATCTCAGCGCACTATTGGCAAATAAAATAAGCACATCACATGCCAACTCGTTACACTTCTCCTCGAAGAAGCATTCCAGCCCGCTTGGCATCAAGGTCCTGACGAATCTGTCTCGCAATTTCTACGATTTCTTCGGCGGGTATCTGCCGAACCAACTGATTGGTATTTGCATCACGCACGGTAATAATCGACCGATCAATCGACTCGTCCCGTCTAAACGACAAGCTTCGGTCGAGGCCTTCAACGAAGGCTTGCAGCTCTTGCACCGCTTTGTCTAAATCTTGTGGCTTGTATTCAGGTGCCTTGGGCGGTGCTTTTATCTCAACGGTTGGCAGTTTACCTGCTACCGAAGCATTACCTGCTCCTGAGGCGGCAACCTTTGCCGGCTGTGCGGCTACATTTGCCCCCTGAACTGACGCGCTGCTGTTAATTTCCATAATGTTTTTTCCTTAACAGATGAGAAAACCGGGGGTGAACCCCGGTTATCTCAACTCCCCGACTAAAAAGCCGGATCATTGTTTACTGCAGTAACGCTAAAACATTCTGTGGGATTGAATTCGCTTGCGCGAGCATTGCGATCCCTGATTGTTGAAGAATCTGAGACTTCGTGAGTGACGCCGTTTCTGCTGCAAAATCAGCATCCATGATCCGTGATCTTGAAGAAGACAGATTTTCAGATGTGACTTGCAGATTCGCAACAACAGATTCAAAGCGATTTTGATAGGCACCCAAATCACCCCTAGCGCCAGTAATTGTGTCCAGTGCTGCATCAATAACAGAAAGCGCGGATGTTGCGGTAGCCGCCGTGCTCACAGAGAGTGATGCAAGGCTTGACTTGGTTGAAGTCGTATTATCAAAACCCGTAGCTGCAGCTGCATTATTCAAGGTAATTGCACCTTTGGAGCCTGTCAGGGTTAACTGACCAATCACACGAGGCTGATCAGTTCCGCCTTGTGTCAAGGTTACCCCACTAGTGAGCGCTTCGTCATTCCAACACCGCAGTTTCTCACCGTCGCCACCAAAACCAAAGTCGGTAATTGCTACAGTCACGCCCATCTGTAGTTTCAATCTTCAATAGCGACGCCAGTCGCCAGCGTTACCTGAGACGCGGTTACGCCTAAAGTTGTAGATTGCGCTTAATAGCTGATACAACTGATGACAGGTCACCAACGTCTCCGATTACCTGCGAAATAGCTAAACTCTGCTCGGCTCCTGCACCACCCGTAGTCAAGGTCATGGCAAAAGTGTCTCCATTCACCGAGTTCGCAAAATTGCCAAGGTATGCTGTATTAGTTGCTGAAGCAGTAACTCCTGTAGAACCCGCAGCTGTTGCTGAGTTAATTGCCGTCGCCATCTGCGCCGCGCTTGCATCAGCCACATAAGAGATTGCACTAGTGGTCGTACCGTTTGAAGTGATGGTTAGGTCGGTTTCCGCAGTGTTGGTATTCGCAACTGCAGTGGCACTGCGGTTCTATTGTATTAAGAACACCCGACCGATCAGACGCGCCAGCAAGGATTTGATTAGCGCCGAGCGAAGTGGACTTTGAATTTACGATATTGCTCACAGTCACCGTGTCAGTCGAATTCGCACCAACTTGAAAAGACTGTGCGCTAAAAGTGCCATCTAACAGCTTAATACCGTTAAACGAGGACGATGTAGCAACCCGGTCAATTTCGGCAACCAACTGCGTCACCTCAGCTTGTAGGGTGGCTCGGTCAGATGCTGAGTTTGTTGCGTTGGCTGACTGAACGGCCAATTCACGAATTCTTTGCAGGTTGTTGGTCACTTCACCCAGTGCGCCTTCAGCGGTTTGTGACAATGAAATTGCGTCATTGGCATTTCGAACACCCTGATCAAGCCCGCGGATTTGCGCTTCAAAGCGAGCAGAAATTGCAAGACCCGCAGCATCGTCCTTCGCACTGTTGATTCGAAGACCAGATGACAAACGTTCAAGAGACGTCGCGAGATCGAACTCTGTGATCCAGTCAAATTACGTTGCGCCGTAAGAGACGCGATATTTGTGTTTACTGTTAAAGCCATGATTTTCACCTTTTGGTTTATAAGTCTTTGAACCAGCCGATCCAGCTGCTGGTTCGGTGAAGACGTTTCCGCCCTGGACAACTTAGTTAACGGATGCGGTGATGAAACCTTTAGCAAATATTTCGTTTCAAACGCTGACGGTCTTGAGCCTTGGCACCAATCGTGAAAATAAACGAATAAAAACAGAGGCTTACGATGCTCTCGCTGGAAGTTCAATAAAGACCCTATTGGACCCAGCACAGGCCTACCTGCGCTTACAATGAAAGCGCAGCGTAAAGCATTAAAGGGTTCAATTCCTAGGATGACGTCTTGCTAACGTTCAATCCTTGGCACTGCCGTTTCGATTCAACCGAGCCAAAAAGTTCCCATTCGGATATCGAAACTGACAAAAGTAGGACCCATGAAAGCAGACCCTTTGGATTCTCAACGGCTACCGCATCCAAAAGCTATCTCAAATAATTAAAGAGACGACAACCCTTGGATCTTTATATAAGCCTGCTGAGCCGCTTGAAGCGCGGTAGATTGAAGGTTCAGCCGGCTGACGGCTTCGGCGAAATCTAGATCGTTTAACTCAGAGGCTTGACGCTCTATGCGCAGGAGCCCATCGGCATTTTCGTTAGCTCGCGTATCGAGCGCCTGAAGGCGATTACCGACAATCGTCCGACGGGACTGCAAGTGCTCTAGCGCTTGATCCATTGTCGAAATCGACTGCCCCAAATCATTCACAAGCTTTGAAGAGCTAGCGGGCGTTTCGCTGCCTGCTAATAACGCATTTGCGATTGCCTGAACAGATTGGAAGACATCTTGCCGAACTGAGCGGTTGATCTGGTAGCTATCGCCATTGGAAGGCGCACCTTCAATTTCAACCGAGATGCCATTAAAAGTAACTGCTACGCCCGATTGATAGGTGCCGGTTGCGACAACGCCCGAGGCAGCACCGGTCACGCTATAGGTCATCGGATCGCCTGCGTTCGCCTGCACAAAGACCATCGTGTAGTCATCGCTGATGGCGTCAATCGTTGAAGACATCTTCACCAACCCGTCGCCGGTATTGCTTGCCGGGGTCTCCAGTATAAACCGGCCATCGCCGGTCATCATGCCTTGGAACACATCGGCGCCGTTATCACGCACCGCCAATTGGGTGTCTTCCGAGACCTGCAGCAGCCGCTGACCTTGATCGCCCTGGTAGATAAAACCGGTACCGCTTTTCGCAAAAGCTGGCGTGCGGCTATTGTAACCCGCGAAGATGTACTCGCCAGACGGACTTTTGGTATTAGCCAGCTGCAGTAGTTCACTTGTTAAGTTCGAGATTTCATCCGCAATTGCTTTATGGCTTTGCTCGCTTTGAGTCCCATTATTCGCTTGAATCACCAACTCACGCACGCGCTGCAGTACATTACCGCTACTGGCGAGCACACTTTCTTGTAATTCCAGCTCGTTGAGGGCGGTATTGATATTACGATCATATTGCAGGTTGTTGGCTTTTAAGCTCGACAAATTCAGCAATTGGGTTGCCACCGCCGGGTCATCCGAGGGCTTTAATACCTTTTTACCGGTCGCTAATTGCAACTGCGTCTGGTTGAGCTTGGCTTGCTGATTCAATATTGAATCAATGCCTTGCTGAAATTGCTCGATGCTTGAGATTCTCATAGTGTTTTACCTGAAGGCGCTGAGCAAGGTGTTGAACATTTCGTTCGCCGTCGCCACCATCTGGGCGGTGGCTTGATAGGCCTGCTGAAACTTGAGCAGATTGGCGGCTTCTTCATCTAGATTGACCCCCGCGAGCGAATTCAACGATTGCTCGGCTTGGGCCTGCAGGGTTGATTGGGTTTCCGCACTGGTGGTTGCCTGCCGGGTTTGAATGCCGACCGAGCTCACGGTGCTGGCATACATAGCTTGGTAGCTGGCCGCGCTATTGAGCAACAAGCCGGTGGATTGCAAACCTGATAACCGCAGCGCATTGCGATTGTCGCCGCCGCCGCTGGTATTGTTGGCAATGACCAAGGTATCACCTTCGGCGGGCACGCCCGCCAGCTGCAAGGTGCTGCCGCCTAAATTGGCCAGTGTGACGGTTTTGCCGCCGGACTCATTGGCCGGATCGTAGGCGATCGTACCGGTCACGCCGCCGCTTAGGGTAAACCCAGGCTGGCCCGCACCCAGGGCACTTGCGCTATAGGTCAGCGTGACATCGGCCGCAACCGGGATTCCGGTCATATTCGCATTCTCGATACTGTTGATGGAGGCATCACCCTGATTCGTGATCGGGGCACTCGCAACAAACGGCGCTGCCGCGGCAATTTTACTGGTTTCCGTTATTTCAACTCTGAAAGCACTCGCTGCGCGGTAGGCGGGCCGAATCAAGTAACTGTCACCAATATTGGCGCCAGCCGTCACATCGATCGTAAGCCCATCAATCGTGATCGGTCCTAGCCCAATATTATTGGTCTCGCCCGATTTCTGATTCGTGAGCTGCCAGGCCGTCCCGTTGTAATACAGCTTGTAATCGGTCGGCTGGACCTCTGCGATATTGCTGATGGTAACCGTTGCCACGCTGGTACCCGTGTTTTGATAGTCGGACGCTGCAACGGGCGCGATCGGCGCAAAAAAGTTGCCGCCCGCCGTGCCGGTTAAATCCAAGCCCAGTTTGTGCTGGGCATTAAAGGTTTCCGTCACTCCCGTCGCCAACAACCCGAGCTCATGGCGGGCGCTACTGAGCGTTTCGTCCCGAAATCGCAATAAACCCTGCATTGTGCCACCGCTGACGGCATCGGTAATGGGGACGGAATTGCCCGCGGCTTGTTCAATCTCAACTTCAAAGGCGACGGGGTCATACCGGCCCGGGCCCAAGGAAAGCGCTTCATAGCGGGTGCCGACCACAAGAGGCTGGCCGGTACCCACCAAGATATTCACCGCGCCATTACTCTGCTCGGTCACCGTTACGCCGATATATTCAGCAAGCTGCTGCAGCAAGAGATCGCGCTTGTCCAATAAATCATTCGGTGGTTGACCGCCCGCGGCAGCACGGGCTGAGTCAATTTTATCGTTGATGAGCGCCACATTTTTGGCAATGGCATTAATCTCTTGCACCATACTCTCAAGCCGAACATTAATCTGATCGTTCATCGCTGCAAGCGCGGTGTCGAGCTGATTAAACTGCGTGACCAACGCGCGGGCCTCGCCGAGCATCACTTGCCGCTCCGGCGTTGCGGATGGGTTATTCGACACGTCCTGAATCGAACTGAACAGACGCTCGAATTGGGTCGCAACCCCGCCATCTTGGTTCTGCCAAAAGATCATCCAATTTGCCGGCCATTTGAGAAAACACCTCAAAATGCTTGGCGGCCGATGTCGTGTCACGTAACTCTTTACCTAAGAAGGCGTCATAGGCGCGCACAACCGTTGCGGTGCGGACCCCATTACCGACAAAGCCGCCTGAGCCAGCACCGGCCTCACGGGATTCGAAGGTGACGGTTTGTCGGCTGTAGCCTTCGGTTGAGACGTTGGCAATATTATGGCCGGTGGTTGCCAGTGCTTTTTGCATGGTCAACAAGCCAGAGGTTGCAACATTCAGTACATTTGGCATGGCATCAACTCAGTGCAGGCTTTATGGGCCCGGAATTGGTTAAAGGCTTGATCTCAAGGCCGGGGCGCTGTCCCGCTTCGAGCTGATACTGCTGCAGCGCATCACTTTTCTTCAGCTCGGACACGCTCACCGGCGGGCGAAGCTGCCGGGCAATGACATCGGCCAAACCAATGCCGCCGCTCTCCGCCATATTGACGGCGATCTGCTGGTCCGCCATCTCGGTGTAGGTGTCCATGTCGTTGCTCGAGAACAAACCGTCCTTCGGCAAGGCTTCGCGCATACTTTTTAGCATCATCTGAATGAACATCGACTCGAACTGCTTCGCAACTTCATCGATTGCGGCATCCGGATCTTGCCGGGACGCGCGCTTTAAGTCCGTCAAACCATTCAGGTCGTGGTACTGCGAGCCACTGCCCGCAACCAGTGCCGTATTGGGGTTATTGGAAATCATATAATGACCAGTTCGCCTTCGAGCGCGCCGGATCTTTGCAGCGCCTCTAAAATCGCAATCAGGTCACTTGGGGTCGCGCCGACTTCGTTCACCGCGCGCACCAGTTGATTCAACGTTACGCCGGGGTCAAACAAAAACATGGGATTAACCTCTTGCTCGGCCTGCACCGCCGACTCTGGTGTTATCGCGGTTTGTCCGCCTTGCGCAAACGCGCCCGGCTGGGAGACATTCACACTTTCACTAATGGACACCGTTAAGCTGCCGTGGGTGACCGCCGCGGGCATAATTCGAACCCGATCCCCAATCACAACGGTGCCGGTTCGCGCATTCACAATCACCTGTGCGGGCGCCGTGCCGGGCGTAAATTCTAGGTTTTCTAAGGTCGACATGAGTGCCACTTTCGAGCGGGTATCAAGCGACGCCATAATGCGCACCGAGGCGCCATCGATGGTGCGCGCCGTATCAGGCCCCAGGGCCTCATTGATGCGATCAGACAGGCGCTGGGCCGTCGTAAAATCGGGCTTTTTAAGGTCCAGCTGGAGCGTGTCGGACGTCACAAACGCGCTTTCGACCGCCCGCTCAACCTGACCACCATTGGGAATCGTGCCGGCGCTCGGCGTATTGACGGTCACCGATGACCCATCGCCGCCGCTGGCCATAAAGCCGCCAACCACCAGGTTGCCCTGCGCAATCGCGTAGGTTTGACCATCCACCCCTTTTAAGGGCGTGATCAGCAGCGTGCCGCCGCGCAGGTTTTCAGAGTTACCCAACGATGACACCGTGACATCGATCAACTGGCCTGGTTTGGCAAACGGGGGCAGCTCGGCATGCACCGCCACCGCCGCGACATTTTTCAACTGCGGGTTCACATTTGCTGGGATGGTCACGCCCAGCTGTTGCAACATGTTCTTCAAACTCTGAACCGTAAACGGCGCCTGGGTGGTTTTATCGCCCGTACCGGGCAAACCCACGACGAGGCCATAGCCAATCAAATGATTGGTGCGCACCCCGGCAATATCGGCAACATCCTTGATCCGCACAGCTTGGACCGTTGAGGTCGAAAACACCGCCGCAATCAGCAGCAATTTTGGTAAAACCTGCAACACTTGACTGTTTAAAAAGCATTTCATAAATCGTTCCTGACCGCTTAATACGGTTGTAGTGCTGAGTTAAAAAACCGTGACAACCAACCCATTTTGCTCGCATCCGCTGGGGCGCCGGTACCACCGTAACCAATGCGCGCATCCGCGATCTGGGTCGATAAAATGGTATTGGTGCTTGAGATATCGCTCTTTCGCACGATGCCTCGAATTCGAATGTATTCCCTGCCTTGGTTCAGGCTGATCCACTTCTCGCCTTGGATAATCAGATTGCCCCGAGGCAGCTCTTCAACAACGGTCACCGCGATGGTGCCGGTTAATTGATTGCTTTGATTGCTGGCGCCCGCCCCCGAGAAGGCTTGATCGCTTTCTAAACCAAAGCCCAAATTAAAGTCCCAACCCCGAAACGAGCCGAGTTTGTCGCGCTGCTCGCCGCCTAAAAGTGGGTTACCAATGGTTGCTTCATTGGACTTGGTCACACTGGCATCATTGCTCTTGGAGGCATTGGTTCGCTCGGCGAGCAACACGCTGACAATGTCGCCAACCCGCGAGGCCTTAACATCCTCGAACAGCATGACCTCCGTTGCCGTTGAGTACAGTGAGCTGCCCCGGTCCGCCGGGCTCTCGTTCACCATCGCGGGCACAATGGTCGGTGCATACCGCGGATGCTCAAGGGTTGGATGACCAGCACAACCTACAAGGGCTGTGACCATAGCAAAGATAGAAACGTGACGATTCATGATGCGCTCTCTTATTCAATCAATTACGTGTTATTGGTGATGAACTGCAGCATCTGGTCGCTGGTTGAGATGGCCCGACTATTAATCTCATAAGCCCGCTGGGTCTCAATCATATTGACCAACTCCTCGACCACATTCACGTTCGAGCTTTCAATGAAACCCTGCATAATCGTGCCCAGGCCATTGATCCCAGGATTACCGGCCTGCGGTGTGCCGCTCGAGCCCGTTTCAACATACAGGTTCTTACCCATCGGCATGAGGCCGGCGGGATTAATAAAATCGGTGAGCTGAACATTACCCACTTGGGTTGCGATCGCCGAGCCCGGTGTCACCACTGACACGGTGCCGTCAGCGCCGATGCTGACCGACTGGGCGCCTTCCGGCACGGTGATCGCGGGCTGCACAACGTAGCCACTAGACGTCACCAGCTGGCCCTGATTATCAATTTGGAAAGAACCATCCCGGGTATAGGCTTGCGAGCCATCCGGCATCAAGACTTCAATAAAGCCCCTGCCCTCAATCGCCACATCAAAGGCATTACCGGTTTCAACCAGGTTGCCTTGACTGAACAATTTTTCGGTCGCAACCGTACGCACCCCTAAGCCCAACATGAGGCCCGATGGCAAGGTCGTATCTTGGGACGATTGCGCACCCGACTGGCGGACGTTTTGATACAGCAGATCTTCAAACACCGCTCGCGATCGCTTAAATCCCGCCGTACTCGCATTCGCCAAGTTATTGGAGATGGTGGTCAACTTGGTTTGCTGCGCATCCAAGCCGGTTTTTGCGATCCATAATGATTGGTTCATACTGTTCTACTCCTAAAAAAGTGCGCTTATGAGAAGCGTAATATTTGATCGAGTGACTGCTGATTTTCCTCTGACGCCTGCATCAACTTGACCTGGGTTTCAAATTTTCGGGCCAGATCAATCATCTGAACCAACGAATCAATCGGGTTCACGTTACTGGTCTCGAGCGAGCCAGAAACAACTCGAATCTGCGGGTTGGGAATGGCTTCATCACCGCCTTGCACCCGCAGCAAACCGTCCTCGCCTTTTACCATCGTCTGATCATCGTCCAGGCTGACGAGGCGCAACCGATCGATCCGCTGAAGCGCATTGGGTAGTGCACCCAAACGCTGAATCGAGATGGTGCCATCGCCGCCAATTTCGATTTCGCTATAGGGCTGAATGGCAATCCGACCGGCAGCACCTAAAACAAACTGCCCCGAACCGTTGACCAAAAAACCGCTTGCATCGAGCCGTAAATCACCGCGCCGGGAATACGCCTCCGAACCATCGGGCGCTTCGATCACAAGGTAGCCTTCGCTCCCCGCGGTCGAATCATCGATGGCAATATCGAGTTTATTGCCAGTGGATTGCACTGTTCCGGGCGATAAGTCCACGCCACTTTTAAGACCATCCGTTGAGCGTGTGCCAGCGTACACCGCCAGGTCCTTACGAAACCCTGGCGTACTCGCATTGGCAAGATTGTGAGAATTCATTGCCTGCGCCAGCATGGTTTCCCGTGCCCCGATTGCTGACAACTCCAGTAATTTACTCACGTTCTAGACTCCTAACCGATCAGTCTTATCGAAGGTTAATGACGGTTTGCGTCACCGCGTCTTCGGTTTGAATCATCTGCGCGTTGGCTTGGAAGTTTCGCTGAGCAATAATCATGCGCACCAACTGCGAGGTAATCTCAACGTTTGACGACTCCAGCGCACCGGACTGCAACAAACCCGTGCCACTCAACCCCGGGGTTGTAATGGTGGGCGAGCCGGCAGAAAAGGTTTCAACAAAGGAGGTGTCCCCAACGGGCTGCAAGCCATTCGGATTGGTGAAATTTGCAACCGCGATTTGGCCCTGCTGGCGAGATTGACCGTTGGTGTATCGCGTAAACAATACGCCCGTGTCATCGATTTCAAGACCGCGCAATTGCCCCGTTGTATACCCATCTTGCTGAACCGTGCTGACAGCGAACGAGGCACCAAACTGCGTAAAACTTGAAAGATCAATCGTAAACGCCTGAGCCGCCGCCCCGTTCGCTGCACCATTTGCGTTCAGAGGCTGCCAGCCTGCAATATTAATCAACAGCGGTTTATTCACTTCATCAAGCTGACCATTGGCCTCAAAGGGCATCTGGGTTGCACCGCCGATCTCAACGCCGTCGATCGCGGTTCTAGCTTCCCAAGTGTTGTCCGCGGCAGTCTTCACAAAATAAATGCTTAAAACGTGCGGGTTGCCCAAGCCGTCATAAACCGTGAGCGAAGTTGAGGCGTTAAATTGGTCTGATTTGGGTAAGACTGGTGGAGTCGCAAACGCGTTGAGCGTGCCGCCAGCACCGTCTGGATTCCAAGCTTCTGCGGGTAGGTCGCGAGAATCAAGGTTCGCGGTGATCGCAGCCTCTCCGGTACCCTTTGGATCAACCAAAGCAGTCGATAATTGCAGCGGACCCAATTCCCCAATTAAGTTTCCTTCGTCATCTGTTGGGTAGCCCTGTAACTGCAAGCCTGATGCATTCACAATAAACCCATCGCGATCAAGCTGAAAGGCGCCAGCGCGCGAATAGGTCGCAACACCTCCATCACTCAGCGAAAAGAAACCTGAGCCATTGATCGCAAGATCGAGCGAGTTGTTGGTAAATTCGATATTGCCCTGAGAGAAGTCTTGGGTCACCGAATTCAACGACACCCCTTGACCAATCGCCGTCCCCGGCGTCCCCAACAGACTGGCCGCGTAGATATCACTAAACTCACCCTGCGAACCCTTAAAGCCAGCCGTTGAACTGTTCGCAATGTTGTTTCCGATAATACCGAGATCTGCTGAAGCTGCTAGAATCCCTGAGACTGAAGTATCAAAAGCCATGTGTTAACTCCCTAAAGTAAAATGAAATAAAATTAAAACTGGACCGATTAACGGTATTCACGAACCTCATCCAAGCTCGCCGTGCGACCATTGGCTAAATTCAGCGTGACCTTTTGCGTGCCTTGATCAAGACTCACACTCTCGATTCGATTCGCCATCGCGACTGGCAGACTTTGAACTTGGCCATTGGCCGCGCCCGCTGCAGCGAAGAAATAATTCCCCGCTGCAACCGATTTGCCATTCTGATCACGGCCGTCCCACTCGAAAGACACTTCCTGAGCATTGCTAGGATCGATCGATACCGAACGCACCAAAGCGCCTTTGGCGTCGCGAATTTGAAGCTCTAATTGGGCCATCGGCTCAGGCTGATCGATCAGGCCCTGAATCGGCGCCACACCATCAAAGCCCGCACTATCTGTTTCAACAATCGCCTGACGATCGAGCAGCGTCGCAGCTTGTAAACCTTGGGCCCCCATAATAGATTCCGAAACCGAACTGAAACTGCCGTTGAGGCTTTCAATCCCGTTCACCATGCTGAACTGCGCCATCTGCGATAGAAACTCGTTGTTGTCCATAGGCTTGGTTGGATCTTGGTTTTCCAGTTGCGCGACCATCAAGGCCAAAAAATCCTCCTGACCTAATTCGCTCTTACCGCGACCTTTAAAGGTTTCTTGGGTTGGATCGCTCATACCCAGTAACTGATGTACCGAACTAATCGTCATGCTTTGACTCCTTATTGACCGAGGGTCAGTGTCCGCATCAGCAGTTGCTTTGCGGTATTCATCATTTCCACATTGGTCTGGTAAGACCGCGTGGCTTGCATCATATTGGCCATTTCCTGCACCGAGTTGACATTGGACATGTAGACAAAGCCCTCCTCGTCGGCCAACGGATTGCCAGGCTCATAGGAGCTTCTCGCAGCGCGGGTATCTTCAACGGTCCCTTCGAGCTTCACGCCCATGCCGGTGCCGTCGCCCTGCTCCGCCTGCAGCACCGAGCGGAACAGCGGGTACTGCCCCTTGTAGGCAGTTTCCGGCTCACCCGACTGGACTTCGGCGTTAGCCAAATTTTCAGCGATGAGGTTGAGTCGACCCGATTGCGCTGTCAGCGCCGAGTGACTGACCCCAAAAACATTCATTAAACTCATGATTACTCTCCTTTCAGCGCCAGTTTCATGCCCCGAATCTTGGAACTCAGAAACTGAATGCTGGCTTGATACTGAATTGCGTTTTTGGTGAAAGCCGCTTGCTCTGCCTCACCCTCGACCGTATTACCGTTTTCTTTGAAGCTCTGAGGCACTCGATATAAAATCTGCGAGTTCATGCTCGTATCCATGCCCAGATGCTTTGAATTAGTGATGTTTAGACCGCTCGTACTGCCGCTCATGCGGCGTTCGAACTCGGTTTTAAAATCGATGTCCCGGGCCTTAAACCCTGGCGTATCAGAGTTCGCCACGTTGCCCGCGAGCAGTTCCGCGCGGCCTGATTGCATCTTCAGCGCGGTCGTGTGGCCATTGAGTACATTGTCAATCCAATTCACTGTGAACCCCTCTCGGGCTTTGTGTTCGTTGCCTATCTCTATCGCAACCACCGTGCCAGAATTTTTTATTCAATTAAAACAATCACTTAATGATATTACAGCGCTGCGGCAATAAGCCTTAAGGCAATTCTTGCCGGTTTTTCCAGGGCATTTGCCGGGAACCGTCAAAAATTTGGTGTTAGAATAATCGAGCGCTAGGACCTGCAGATTGACGCGGCAATGCAGCGCAGCAACCCCCCTTCTTACTGCGTTCAAAACCGGCATTCTGCAGATACAACAGCCCCTGATCCGAAAGCGATCTGAGTCAGATCGCCAAGCGCCAAGGACCATTACGTATCAGACGCGGCGAGTGCCTCAACAAGATCTCTGGGCGCACCAGTCTGACGGGCATCGAACCGACGGGTCAGAGCATGAGTTCGCCTTCTAAAGGGACGCTTGCAGGACCGTTTTTACATTTCAAACAGCACCGGATGCCGACGAACTAAGCGTCAGGCAGTTCCGGTGATAACAACTTGAGATTTGAGATTCAGAGCCGGGATTTAGGCGTTGCCGTTTCGCTAAACAGGGACCCGCGAGGCTTACGCTGAATCGAACCACGCCGCTACCTTTCAGCCTTCGCCCTGAACCCTTCGCCCTGAACCCCTCGCCCTGAACCCTTCACCTTTCACCTTTCACGCGCCGGGCTTTCGTTGGCGCCGGTTAACAGTGGCTTCATTGCAGCGGGCGCAATGTTTAATTTTGTCCACCTTGATCGACATCGTCGCCAAGCTGGATTTCGCGGTTGCGAGTAGCACTTCAAACCTGCACCAGGGCCTTGATGCTTGGATTCGGCGGCCGGGACCTTGTTTTGACTGAATGTTAGCCACCAACATCCGGGCGACTCGATCAAACGCCGACACCGCATCGAGCAATCGATCAAAAGTGTTCCAAAATTAAACCAGACCAATCGTTGCGCCTGTTCTCGGGGTCGCGCGCTGAGCGCTCGCACCCTTTTATGACCCTAAACGCCGATCCCTGGCCGAGCACAGCGGCGCTTGAAGCGTTTTACTACAGCATTGGGCTGACGGCCTTCGCTGAAATCAAGAGATTGGCATGCTAATTGTATTGGTATTGATCAGTTTGCTCAGTCTTATCAGAGGTGATCTCGAGCAAAACCAATAAATATGTTTTATTTCAATAGGTTAATGACATGAAGACGAACAACTCAGGTCCAAAACAGAAAATGACTCGTTCAGGCTTCGTCAAAAAATTGGCGAATTACGTGGTTTTAGCCACTGCCGGGACAATCTTAGCGACGGGTCATGCCAATCGCACCGGTTTCGAAACGCGTGATGCGATTTTTGCCGCCGCCAAAGCCGGGGTAATGCAGATCCCTGAAATTAGTGCGCTGTCAAATCCGCAGATTACCGGCACTCAGCTCGATAACCGAGTGCGTCTAGCCGCTTGTCCAGAACCTTTAATTGCAGAACCTGCAAATCGCTCGTTTCGAGGCGGCCGACTGACCATGAAAGTCTCATGTGAAACCCAAATCTCTTGGTCGATCTACGTGCCGGTGACGGTGATCTCGGATATTACGGTGGTGAGAGTCAACAGAAGCCTTGCGCGAGGCAGCATCCTCAATGAGCGAGACCTGCAGGAATTGTTGGTGCAACGCGCCCCCAGCCACATGCCAATCATTAATCACATTGAAGAAGCGGTTGGTACGGCTTTGAAGCGGCCGCTAAGCGAGGGGACCGAGCTTCAACACAGTATGCTGGAGGCCCCAGTCATCATTAAGCGCGGCGAACAAACGGTCATCGAGGCAGGAAATGACCAGTTTATGGTTCGAATGACCGGTAAAGCGCTGCAGGATGGCGCCGTTGGCGAGCAGATTCGGGTGCAGAATATTGCCTCAAAACGCACCATTCAGGGCGAAGTTCAGGCAAATGGCAGTGTTGCCGTCTTGCAATGGTAAAAAAAACTAAAGTTTTATGAAATAATGTCGATAACAACGGTACGCCTAGAAATTTTCTGGCGGCATAACGATAGGAATGACTTGAAATGGCCATAGAAATTAAGCCAACTCAAACTGGGGTCACCCAGTCTCTGATGCAGAAGCCCTTGAAGGCTGAAGCAGCAGCGGATGCAACCGATCGTGCTACGAGGACCGATACGGTCACCGTAACCAATGCTGCTGAGGATTTAATCGAAATGGAAAAGAAACTATCGAACCTATCCGGCTCCGATGAAGCACGTGTGGCTTCGATCAAGGCGCAGGTCCAAAACGGTTCTTTCCAAATCGATGTGGCAAAGATTGCAGAGAAACTGATCCAGCAGGAACAGGAACTGCTTTAGTACCGAGTATCGGCGCCCCTAACCTCAGGAGTGCCTTATGAATCAATTTGAACCCCATCAGTTTCGAACTGCGCTGGCCAATTTGCTGGCTGCGCAACAATCCTTGCTGGCAACGCTCGACGCGCGCATTCAAGATGAACGTGCAGCCTTAAATAATCGTCAGAGTGAAATGCTGTTTAAGCTTGCGAACGAAAAACAAACGCTGATGGCCGATCTAGAAAAATATCTCCAGCAGAGTAAAACAGTTGTGGCGCATTTGAGGAAAGAAATGCCCGAGGCAAGCACGCGAGAAATCTTCGAGTGGTGTGACCCCTCTGGCGCGCTTGATCAACTGCGTCTAGAAGTGATGACGCTCACCGATGCCTGCCTGAGCCATAATCAGCATAACGGCATTCAGGTTCGCAGGCAGGCGCACCAAGTGCACCGGGCGCTGGCCACCCTCCGCGGCGAGGACACGTCAATGACCGGTTACGGCGCTAAGGGCGAAAACTTTCAAGGTCATCAAGCTCGCAGCCTCGGCAAAGCCTAAGGGGTTCAACCCGATTTGAAAGCAGCCAGGTTCTGCAGCGCCAACCGTCAAAGTTTGGACCTGACGGTTCGTGCCTGGCGGCAAGGTGCTGCCTAAGCACGCCGTTAGGGCCGTTGTAGGCACCTGGGTCAATCGGGACTCGGTCCAGCAGATCTACCCATCAATATAAGTAAGTACTAACTTACTGACTCCAAGCCACACCAATTTGCGGTAAATAACGCCAGCGTTTTAGTAATTCGCCGGATCGATTCGATGCTCACTCGCTCATTAAAACCATGAATATTATCGGAGTGCGGTCCATAGACAAGGCAGGGTGTGTCGGCGTAAAGCGCAAACACCCGCGCATCCAGATAGGCCAGCGACGTAATTTCAGGCAAAGCCGTTTGCATCACCGACTCGTGCACCGTCGCCAATAACGCCTCGGCGTCACTACCCGGCGCAAGCTCATACCCCTCCGTCAGGAAACCATTAAATTCAACCTCCGGCGGATTGTTCGACAGGAAGGGATGCTGGCCCGCTGCGCGCTGCAGAAAATCCTCGACGGCCCGTGCTTGCGCTTTGGCGTCCTCACCCGGATAGATGCCCGTTCTCACATCAAAAGTGCACCAAGCCGGGACCGAGCTCGCCCAGTCCCCGCCTTCAATTTTACCGACATTGACGTTGATCGGCTTTTCAAACTCGGCAAATTGCGGGAACTCTGATTTCTTGGCGTTGCGTTCCGCCTCGAAGGCCTTCAACGCCTGCATCAAATAGGCCGCCGCATCAATCGCATTGGCGCCACTGCTGGCCGAGGCCACGTGCACCGGGTAGCCCCGCACGTGCACCCGAAACCAGATCACACCCACATTGGCCCGAACCAAGGCCTCACCCACCGGCTCGGGAATAATCGCGGCATCCGCCTGATAACCCCGCACCAGCGCTGATAGCGCACCATTGCCCGTACACTCTTCTTCGGTCACCGATTGCACATAAACCGGCGCCGCAGGCTGGAACCCAGCGCGGGCAAGCGCATCCAGCGCGAACAGGTTCGCTGCAAGCCCGGCCTTCATATCACCGGCACCGCGACCGTAGAGCCAGTCGCCCTCCCGGTGGGGCTCAAAGGGCGGCGCATCCCACAAGCTTTTGGGCCCCGTTGGCACCACATCAACATGCCCGTTTAAAATCAAGGATCGTCCGATCTGCTGCCGAGGCCGGTGGGTCGCGACCACGTTAATGGCCTGGTCATAATTGTGCGCAATCGGGGAGAAGCCGGGATGATGGGCAATATCATCCGCCTCAATCCGCCAGCGATCCACCGAGTAACCCCGCTCGCGATAGGCTTCAAACAGGAAATCTTGACAGGTGCCTTCTTGCCCTCGGGTCGAAGGGAAGCGAACCAAGGCTTCGGTGAATTGCAATTGGGCTTCGAAGGCTGCATCGACGGACTGCAGGATGGTGTCGCGTCGCGCGCTGGTTAACATTGGCATAACTGCACCCCCCGATATCGAGACTATTTTTTGAATTTATAGGTGATACCAGACGAATACCGCAAATTTTGCGCATCAACGCCCGATAGCGGATTGCTGTCGTCATCAAAGGCAACCGTTAAGTCCATCGAAAAAGCCTGCGTTAACTGAGTTTCGAATTTAATCATCGCAATGCTTCTCAAATCACTTGGATCAGAAAATTTCGGCTGGGCATAGGCCGACAGACTCAGCGTCGTTTGATTCGTGAAGTTCAATGGGATCTCTGCCGTGACATAAACATTGGCTCGGTAATTCGTCTCAGCGCGAACCAAATCCACAAACCGCTCGCGCTCCGCAAAACCGCCGAGGCCTAGTAGCACTCTTGTCTGAGATGAGCTACGAGTTTCAAATCGGTAGCCCACACCCATCAAGTGCCGGGCATCGAGTTTTTGAAATCGATCCTGCTGGGTCTGCACAAAACCCTCAACACCAGACCGACCGGTGAGCGCCCTGACGTATCGGGCATGCAGAAAGCGATTATCCGCAGTGTCTGCCCCGCCCGAGTCTGCTTTGGCATAGCTACCGATTAACAAGATTGTTTGATTTTCGCGACGCCACAGTTGGTGCCCTTCCACTGAAAAGGACTGCCGCGAATCATTGCCGCTGGCACCACTAAAATCCACTGAGATGACGCTCAGCGTGGCAGCCTCGGGCGCCGCATAGTATTCATCATGAACATCGACAATGCCAAGCGCGGTGAGCGGCAAAGCCGACAAACAAAACAACAGGTACTTCGCAGACACTTTGGATCGCAAGCTATGGCTTACTGAGAGCATAAGAATCATTGTGGGCACTCAAACCGGTTCGCCGCATTTTGACGGGATGCGCTGCCAGACGCAAACAATGCCCGCATACCCAGGCTCAGTAAAAGCACGTATGATGCGAGCACCCTTCGCTCGAGCCAAGCATGTCAAAGCCCTCGCCAAATCAAGTCGATTTTTCAACCAAGCTGTATTACGGCTTTGGCGCTGTTGCCAATGGCGCGACCGCAAATGGGTTTAACTATCTGCTTTTGTTTTACTACAGCCAAGTCATCGGGCTTCGGGCCGATCTGGTCTCGCTCGGCATTCTGATTGCGCTCGTGTTCGACGCGGTCTCAGACCCCATGGTTGGCTATATCTCGGATAACTTTCAGTCACGCTTAGGCCGCAGACACCCGTTTATGTATGGCGCAGGCCTGCCGGTTGCCGCGGCCTACTTTTTTCTGTGGTCACCACCGGATCTGCCAGAAACCCAACTGTTTTTGTATTTCGTTGGCATGAGCGTGCTCATCCGAACGCTGATTACCTTTTATGAAATCCCCGCGACGGCCCTGGTGGCCGAGCTTACAGACAACTATGACGAACGCACCAAGCTCATGAGTTTTCGATACTTCTTTGCTTGGTGGGGTGGCCTCACCATGGCGGTGTTGAACTACTTGGTCTTTTTGCCAGAAGAAAAAGGCGGATTGGAATACGTTCAAGGCTGGCAAAACTACGGCCTCACCGCCTCGATCATTATTTTTATCTCGATCTTCGCGTCGGCTGCGGGCACCCATCGGCATATCCCCAATTTAAAGCAGCCGCCGCCCAAAACCACATTCAGTCTTCAAAAAACACTTGGTGAACTCCAAGAAACGCTTTCGAACCGCTCCTTTTTTGCGCTGTTTATCTCCGCCTTATTTATGGCAGTGGCATCCGGCGTCTCTACTTCCCTCAGCATCTATTTTTCGCGTCATTTTTGGGAGCTCACGAGCAGCCAAATTGGCTACATGAACCTACCCTACTTTTTGTCCGCGCTCATCGCGCTGGGTGTTGCGCCTTGGATCTCAACCAAACTCGGTAAAAAGCGCGGCGGCATGCTCACCCTTGGCATTTCCTTCGGTATGGCGCCCATGCCCTATATCCTCAGGCTGCTAGGCTGGTTTCCAGAAAATGGCACCGACGCCTTGTTCTGGACGCTCGTGGTCTTTAATGCCCTTGAGGTCACGCTGATCATTATTGCTGCGTCTTTGGTTGCCGCAATGATTGCCGATATTGTCGAGGACAGTGAGGTTAAAACCGGCCGCCGATCTGAGGGCATTTTCTTTGCGGCCAACAGCTTTGCGCAGAAGGCCGTGAACGGCCTTGGGGTCGTCGTGGCGGGTCAGATTTTAGCCATCATCCAATTTCCAACTCAGGCAAAACCGGGCGATGTGCCGGAGAGCACCATTGCAGATCTTGCGATCTACTACATTCCAGTGATCTTTTTCTTTTACATTCTGGCGCTGGCCGTCTTGTCGTTGTACAAGATTAATCGCGCGGGGCACGAAGCCAACCTCCGGCAGCTGGCAGATTCGCAGAACGCTTAAGCGCCGCTGGCAAGGCCTGCGAGCCGGCAGCAGAAAAAGCAAAGCGTTCTGGCAAGATTTACGCTCGCAAGCGCTGGCTGCGCGACCCGTGGTTTGGCGTGCCACCGGTTGGGGCTGGGCAGGCCGCCTGGGCCCGGTTGATGCCCGGGTAACCTGCGCTGCAATGAATTGACGGCTTGCGCGCTGCGCCACAATCAGGCGGCCCCATCGCGCCGATTAAAAATTCGAAATACGCCGCCCTTGAATTGCCTTATAATTGGCGGCAGGGCTCAGACGCGGTTTGTCGACTTGGCGCGTTCTTCAAAAGCCTGTTTATCAAAAGCCCGTCCACCCGATACGACAAAAGCCATGGCGCCCGCTTTAAACCCGCCCAACAGGAAACAAACCCGATGCAATCTGATTCTTCCAGTCGATTTTTGATGGCGAATGCCGACATTCGGGGTTACCTGCTACAGCTCAACGAGGCTTACGCCGACAGTCTGAAGGCAAGCCATTATCCCCTGCCCATCCGAATTTTACTGGGGGAGTTTTTAGCAGCCGCAGCCCTATTGTCGGAAACCATTAAGTTCAAGGGTCGCCTATTGCTACAGGTTAAGGGGCTCGAAAAAATCACCCTACTGGCAGCAGAGGCCACCAGCGAGCGGAGTCTGCGCTGCGTCGCCCGATTTCAAGGTTTAACCGATCGTGATGCGCCGGATTTTGAAGCGTTACTCGGCGCAGGCACGCTGGTGGTGACGATCGAGCCCGAACAGGGCGAGCGCTACCAAAGCTTGGTGCCGTTAACCGCGCCCAATCTTGCGCAATGCCTTGAGTTTTACTTCGGACAATCGGATCAGCTCGGCACTCAAGTCATGCTACATTCCGATGGTGAGACGGCAACCGGTTTCCTCCTACAGCAGTTACCCGCCCAGCTAGAAACCGATGACGCCAAACGGTCAGATCAGTGGCAGCACTTTAGTCTTCTTGCCGGAACCCTCACCCCCGCCGAGCAGATCGCGCTTTCCGAAGCCGCCCTTTTAAAGCGATTATTCGTTGACGATGTCGTCGAGCTGTTTCCTCCGAAAGCGCACCGGTTTGCTTGCACCTGCAGTCGCGAACGAATGGCAAATGCCCTGATTGCTTTGGGAGAAGCCGAGCTGCAAACCTTACTGGCCGAGCAAACCGAGCTGACCTTGAATTGCGAGTTCTGCGGCGCGCAGTACGCACTCGATGGCGAGACGATTGCCGCCGAAGCCCGAGGCGACCGACCCGCGCACTGACGCGCGCGCTCTTACAATGCATTCAGCCGAGGCGCCGCTCACGCTGACCACCGCCGAAGACGCAAGCGTCAGCGCTTGCGCCCAGCCCGCGGGTTTAGGTCAATTTTCGCTCCGTTCGAAGGAACACAAAGAAACAGGCGGTCGCGACCGCTGACAAAAGATGCCAAATACCGTGCGCCTGAATCAGCGAATCCGGATTGCACCAGGGATGCGTGGGCTTGCCGGTTTGCCAAATCGCAAATGCCAACAGGTAGCTGCCCATCCCCATAAAAAACCAAGGCCAGTAATTGCGTCGACCCGATGGCGCATGCGGGGCCAGAATACCTGGCACCCAGAACAATATGACCCACCAATATCGAGCGGGCGCCTCCCACATTTCAATTGGCGTGATCCCAAAGATCCCGGCAACAGCAAACCCGACCAGACCTGACAGCCACCGAAAAGACTGAGCGTGGAACCGGTACAGGACTTCAGAGATCACCCAAAACGCAATCGACAAGCCAAAGAAGTCAAGATTAATCCCGAGCCCCCAACCATAAACAGCGCGCCCAACCCCGTAGACAAGCACCAGACCGGTATAAATACTCAGCAACCGGATGCTCGTCCAACGCCCCATTGCGCCAACATTAATTAACCAAGGGATTAGGATATACATCACCATACTGAGGTTATCGGCCCAACCGCCCCAACCGGTGTGGGTGCCGTGCATCAGTAAAGACCCCGGACCCAGCCAGATCGCGGCACCGGCGTAAAGCAGCGCGACCGGGCTGTGGCCAAACATCAGGCCCTGCCGGCCAGCACGCACATCACCGCCCAGGCACCACAGCATCCACAATCCCGCAACCATAAAGCCAAGGTTGCTCAGCGCATTCACCGGTTCATGAAAGAGCCCAGGCTGAACCCGCTCGCACCATCGCGAGACTTCGCCAACCGCTTGCTCGACCGCGGCCGGCGTGCCCCAACCATTCCAACCCACAACGGTATAGCCCACAAAAAAGAGGATGCTTGCGAGCAAGCCAAATTGAAATGGCCGATAGGCACTGGCAGCGGTGTTCATGACATCTTGACTCCTATAAACCACACCCTGTACACCACACCCTGTAAACCAAAACCTGCGCGCGTTTCTCGGTAACTGCTTGGAAAAATGGCCGCGGTCACGATCTCGGCACCAGGCGCACCGCCCACCCACAACCACAAAAAACGCAAGCAGCCCTTGGGCCCCTGGGCACCCAGCATGCCCGCCTTGACGCCTTGCCTCGGTCGGCTAAGTCGCTTGCACGTAGTGCTCTTTCAAGAGCAGATCGTCTCGAAGCGTTCTAGAGGCCAGATAGTAATGCAGCGCAGACCAAATATTGCCGCCCACCGCAAGGATGAGCAGGGAGTAACGAATGGAATCGACCCCGTAGTCTGCTGAAAAATAATCGCTCAGCATGCCCGCAAACACCGGCCCCAAGCCTAACCCAATCAAATTCAGGACAAACAATAGGATCGCCGAGGCGGTCGCGCGCATTTGCGGCGGCACCAGCGTCTGGGTCATACCGAAGGTTGGCCCCAGATACATCGGACCGAGAATCGCGCCTGGCACTGCCAGAATGAGCGCCATGACCGGGTCTTGGGTCGTGTAAAAAAAGACAGCAAACGGCACCGATAAAAAGGTCGCAACCCCTGGGAATAACATATACCAACGCTGATCCTTCTGACCAAACCGGTCACCCAAATAGCCCCCCAAAAAGGTGCCAATCACGCCGGTTAAACCAATCAAAAATAGATAGCTTGAGGTTTCTGCTAAACCGTAACCATGGATCCGCATAAAAAACGACGGCATAAATAATGCCACGCCATAGCCCACGAACGCATGCAGCGAGCCAGCGAAGGACAAATGCCGAAACGAGCGCAGGCGCCACATAAAGCTCATGGTTTCTTTCAACGAAATCTGAACTTCCGGCACTTTTGGCTGAGCGACGGGCCGGTGCAGTCCGCGAACGGGCTCGCGGATGGTTAAGTACACAACCAAGGATAAGATAATGCCGGGGCAACCCACTAACAAAAAAGCCATCCGCCAGCCATAATACTCGCCGATCCAGCCGCCGGCTAAGGTGCCGACCGCGCCGCCAATGGGGATGCCCATCGCATAGATCGCCAAGGCCGTTGCCCGCTTGTTCTCCGGAAAATAATCAGAAATCATCGAATGGATCGGCGGCGAACACCCTGCCTCGCCGATGCCAACCCCGACCCGAGCCAGTAGCAGACCGCCAAATGATTTGGCGGTGCTGGTCATCATCGTCATCCCGCTCCAAATCAAAATCGCTAAAGCAACGATGTTTTTCCGGACCCCCACATCGGCCCAGCGTGCAATGGGGATCCCCGCGAAGGTATAAAATAAGGCAAAAGCGATGCCACCAAGCAACCCTAACTGGGTATCACTTAATTCGATCTCTTCTTTAATCGGCTCAATCAAAATTGAGAAAATCTGCCGATCAACGAAATTGACAATATAAACCAGCAAAAACAGCCCTAGGGCGTATCTTAGATACCCTTTGCTATAGCCCGTCTCCGAGACGACTTCGGCATCACTTTCATTTGGATTCATCGATTAGTTCCCCTTAACGCGCCTTGACCCTCTCGGCCTGCGCACCTCGCACCCCGCCCGCCCAATGCTCGTTTAAAGCCGAGGCGATTCACTCCGCTGCGATCACCTCAAACAGCCAAACATCGCCCGCACCGACCATTGTCAAAATAGCCTCATCACTTGCATCTTCTGAGCCCAGCCCATACTTCTCTGAAAATTTTCGCATCACGGTCGGGACAACTGGCTCGTTCAGTAAGCGCTTGAGTCGTTGCGGATAGATCGCGCCATCCACCCGAATCAAAATCGCATTATTCTCGGCAATATGACCCGGCCATTGCTTCCAAATCTTGCCGACAACGGTATTCATATAACCACTGACGAAATAGAGCTTTTGCGCAACGACAACCAACCAAATGGTGCGCGTGGTTTCAGGCGCCATGGTTTGAAACTCAATGACCTCTCGCCCCGTTAAAAAGGACCAATCCGTCAAACCGCTGCGAATCTCCCCGGATGAAAAGGCGCCGCCGGACAGCATGCCGTAAGGACCATCTGAAAACCGCATCAGCAGTAACACCGATGCGATGATCACAACGACCGCAACAACCATCACAGCAAGTTTTTGGCGAAGCATCATGGCGCGCTGACTCTTTAAGGACCCTCACCGACAGTATCACACCCTTCGGCAGGACTCAGCGATATTTTGGCTTATTCCAGCGCGCAACGCGCCGGATCTGAGATCCTTATGAAGGGGTTCGTGGAACCCGCCTGCATCATTTCATTTGTTAGCATTTTCTGCTCTGATGTACTGAACAGGCAAATAAACGGAACCCCCTATGATTGTCCACGGCCAAACAGTTGAAAAACACGCTTTTGAGGCAGCAACAGGATGGGCCATCAAACCAGAAGGCGCCTGCAAGGCAGAAACGTGCATCCCCTTACCCTTTGCAACCGACACGGAACACCTCCCCGCCGTCGCACTGGCCAATGCCATGAACCTGCCGCTGGTTGAAGAACCCAGAATGAATGTCCTTGCGATCGGTCCAGACAGTCTGGGCGGCCGCGCCATATCAAGCGCCAAAGCGCCCGATCTGTGCCTGCCGGATCTGGATGGCACCCTGCATCGCTTATCAGACTTTTTAGGGCAAAAAATGATTGTTTATGCCTGGGCGCCCTACTGAGGCTGCGCAAATCACTTGTCCGTGTGGCGAGCATTACGAGACGAAGTTCATCACCTAGGGGTTGAACTGATCACGGTGGGCCTTGATAGTCTCGGGGCCAGCGGCTGTCGAGCAGCCATTGAAGCCGCAGCACCAACCCATCCAGCCCTGATTGATACCCACCATGAGGTCGCACGGTTATTTGGCGTCGTCAATATTCCACAATCTATTTGGATTGACGAGCAAGGGATGATCGTCCGAGGTGTGACCTCAGCGCCACCGCCGCCGGTTGCAGATCCGTCGACACCCGGGGGTCCACCACCGGATTTACCCGCCCGCATGATGGACATCCTGGGCGAAGCCGCACACATCGAAAGTGACCCCGCGACCTATCACGCCGCCTTAAAAAACTGGATAACCCACGGCGCTGACAGCCCTTACGCCCTTTCAGCCAGTGAGGTGATTAACCGATCCGGGCCGCAATCGACCGAGCGCGCGTTGGGGCATGCGCATTTTGAGCTGGCCTGTGAGGCTGTTGTGCGGGATCAAAAGGCCATTGCGGTTAAACACTTTCAGGCGGCGCACCGGCTCGTACCCAACAGCTGGACCTACCGTCGTCAGGCCTGGTCTTTGGAGACGGTCGCGGCCGCAGGCCCTTTCGAGCGATTTTGGCAAGGGCCACATCCAGATCGTCCAGAGCAGTGGCCCTATGCAGGTGACTGGTTGACCGATATTCGTGCGGAAGGCCCAGCAAATTATTATCAGCCTTGGGAGGACTAAAGATTAGTGATTCAATGTGACTTGGGCCGAGCGGCATCGAGCACTCATGTTCTAAAGCGTCATTGTCTAAATGCTCAATCATTCACGATGACACACGCTGCATTGGCATCTCGATGGATTGAGCGCTCGCACTTTTTGTGATGTAGTGCACCCAAACCAACGGTTGCTCCTAACCCAATACAAGGATTCTTCATGACCCTTGAAGTCATCGGCGCCGGCTTTGGCCGAACCGGAACCCTCTCGCTGAAATACGCACTTGAGATGCTCGGCTATCAACAGTGCTACCACATGATGGAATTGCGACATCATCCGGACCATCAGGGCCTCTGGCGAGCCGCGCATCGTGGTGAAGCCGTCGACTGGGCCGCTCTTTTTTCCGGTTATACGGCAACGGTCGATTGGCCCAGTTGCAACCTCTGGCAGGAACTGAGCCTGACCTACCCGGATGCCAAAATCATCCTGTCCCTGCGGGATCCTGAGAAGTGGTACGACAGTGTGATGAACACCATTTACGCGTCGTCCAAGGCCCGCTTTGACAGCGATGACCCCGCGAATCATGCCGCCGGCCAATGGGCGATGGAGATTATTTGGAATCGGGTTTTCGATGGCCGTATGGACGACCGGCAACATGTTATCGAGGTTTTCAACCGGCACAATGACGCCGTCATTCAGACGGTTGAGCCTTCGAAATTACTGGTTTTTGAGGCGGTAAATGGCTGGCCTGCGCTGTGTGATTTTTTAGGCAAAGACCTTCCCGCCGAGCCCTATCCTCGCGTCAACTCGACAGAGGACTTTAAAAGTATTTGGCACAAGACCTCAGAAAAAGAATAGCGCTACCACAATCCTGACTCAGCTTTAATGACCTGCGTGCCGCAGCTAAAAAGCGCAGGATCAGCCCGCTGCATAAAACAAACGCGCATCCAAGGGGCGCGGTTATTTGAGGTTATCACGAGTGATTGCAGCGCGCCTGCAGCATGACGGTGCTGGCGCCCATTTAGATTATCTTCGATGAGCGACAGCAGGCGACACGAGATCAATCCGCTTGGCTTTGGGCTCTATACCGACATGACTCGCGCGGCCCAGGATTGCGACAATGAAGGTCGCGGCGGCTGAATCAACCTCTAGCCTCGGTCAATTAGGGGTGTTGGCACTTGATCATCTAGCGTATTCTCACAAAAACGAGACCAAAAACAGGAGATCACTATGTCAGCAACCGGTCAATGGGCGGTCACGCTTAAATCCCCGATGGGCGCGCAGGATGCAACGCTTTCTCTCACAGAGGACAACGGCGTGCTGTCTGGCTCGATGGCAGGCCCGCAGGGTGAACAGACCTTTGACGACGGCACGGTAGACGGCGATGCGTTGACCTTTAACATTGCCATGACCCAGCCAATGCCAATGACCATTGAGTGCCAAGCCGTGATCTCGGGCGACAGCATTTCAGGGACCGCTAAATTAGGCGCGTTCGGTCAGGCGACCTTCGAAGGGTCTCGCAAGCCCGATTAAGGCCCGAGCAGGACCCGCAGCGGTTTCCTTAAATTCGATCTGCCCACGCAGATTAAATTTGCGGCCGCTTTTTTAACAGCGCGTCTTTGAATCAACGCTGCGCCGTGCTGCCGCGACCGATCGAAACAAAGCGCGCCGCTCATTGGCAGCAACGGGTTCCTTCAAAGGGTAATGATCAAATAGGCTGCCAATCTGCAAGCTGGCCTAACCAAAATCGACCAATTAAGGATGCCTTATGAATCCTCTGCAAGAACGAAGCCGCCAAGTATTCCTGACCGGGCTACTGAGCCTCGCAGGCTTACCTGCATTCGGTCATGGGGTTGTTCCGAATGTGCCGGCGAGCGATCGTGACATCCACTTTCCCGATGTCGACCATTACAAAACCCTGGTTTTGGATCTGCACACCCACACTGTTTTTTCGGACGGCCATGTTTGGCCAACGATTCGAGTTGCTGAGGCCGAACGCGATGGACTCGATGGCATCGCGGTCACAGAGCACCTTGAGTGGCAGCCTCACCTTATGGATATCCCGCATCCAGATCGAAATCGATCATTCGACCTGGCAACCCAGGCTGCTGAAAAATTAGATCTCTTAATTATTCCTGGCTTAGAGATCACCCGAAATGATGAAGCAGGACACATGAATGCGGTCTTCGTGCAGGATGCAAACGCTTTGGTGCGCCAACGCGCGGCCGCCACTTACCTGCCCGAGCATCAATTCGCGTCCAAGGCACAAGCCAGTGCGTTTGCAAAAGCCGCATCAAAGGGCGCATTTTCTGAGGCGCATCTGGTTGAGATCGATGGCATCGAAGCTTGGGCGCCGTTCTCCAACAAAGCTGTCTACCTGACGCTCGTTGCTTTTGACCTTGCAACAACGCAACCCGCCGCGGAAGTGCTCGAGCTGGCGAAGGGTCAGGGCGCATTCATCTTTTGGAATCACCCGAAATTCGCAACGCCTCAGGCAGCGCTGGGCGCATTTCACCAAGAACAGGTTCAAGCCGGTCGGCTGCATGGCGTCGAGATCGCCAATGGTGGCCGCTTTTACGAAAATGCTTTGAGACTTGCCCTCAAACACAACCTCACGCTGATCGGCACATCCGATGTGCACAATTTGATCGACTGGGACTACCAGCCCGAAACCGGCGGACATCGACCGGTCACACTGGCGTTTGCGGCTGAAAAATCGAATGAAGCCGCGAAAGAAGCCTTGTTTTCCGGTCGAACCGTGGTGTGGTGGCAGAATACGCTCATCGGTCGTCCGCCTGAGCTAAACGCCTTATTGCAGGCAAGCTTGAAAGCAATAAACCCTATTTTGAAGGGCACGACGCTGCAGATCACACTCGTCAATGACTCAGATGCAACCTTCCAACTCCGCAACCTATCCGACTATCGTATTCGCCGGCACGGACCAGTTATTGAGGTGGCGCCCAACGATACGACCATTATTGCATTTCAAATCGCGGAAGGATCCAAGGACCTTTTGGTTGAATTCGAAGTGATGAACACGCTCGTTGCGCCGAATACCTTCGCAACCATTCGGTTTGATATTTCAGTGCCCGAAGAATAAGCGTCACCCCCCGCCTGTGTTTTGACGCGGGGGCCTGATTGCTTGTTCTGATTAATCGAGTTGCAGTGGGTCTAAGGCGGTTCCTGGCGGATAGTTGTCGGCAATCTGATACATTCCATCGAAGGTGATCGCCGAGCCTAGCGTCACGATGCCGGCATCGCTAACATCATCCAGCGTCAGTTGCGCAATCGCGCACCGGGCTTGATTCATTGGCGCTTGCAAGGCGGTGAGCACGAGGCCATCGGGTCCAGCCTCGACACCCAGCTCCGTGAGCGTTGATTTAAGCATGCCACCGTGGGCTTCGAAGCTGACCGCGCCAGAGAACCGCATTGCACCGGTAGCACTGCCATCCGGCGCAAAAGCGAGATCGCCGCCTGGTACTGCAGCGAAACAAAAGGCCCCATCCTCAGCGCGCGTTGCGCCTTCACTCAAGGCGATCGACCCACCGGCTGCCTCAACATACGCCCTAAAACTCGCCTTCACACCCCACGTTAATTTGTTGAACGTCATTGCAGCTCCGATGATTACAAAGCGTTAAGAATGGCCCAACCGGCAGCAAATTGCACCTTTACACCGTCACACCCCCACCCTCAACAGACTCGCACGCTTGGAGGAAGACCCATCCGATCCTCAGCGCTCAGCTGGAAGTTACGTTGTTTAAAACAGAACGCTGTCGGACGCGTGCAACACGACCTTGCGCCTGAATCAAAGGACGCGCTACAAGCGCTACCTTCACCACTCGGCGCCGAACGCAGACCACTTTCATCGCGACCACGCTGCGTTTAAGATCAAGTCAGCTTTGGTTTACCCGACTTAACCCGCGGCTTTAAACAGAGTTTGATAAGCACCGGCACTGGCTCGCGTCACGCAACCCCTGCTGGGCGTATTTTCAAGTTTGCTCGCCGACGCACGACGCGCGCAAACCCAGTCTTGCAACAACGCGAGGAGCATTGCATGAAACTTTGGCATTGTCAGGATGCACGATCACTTCGGGCGCTTTGGGCCTTGGAAGAAATGGGCCTGCCTTACGAACTGGAGGTCATGCCGTTTCCCCCGAGATTCCTGCATACCGGCTACCTTGAGTTGAACCCGCTGGGCACCGTGCCTTTCTTTGTGGATGGCGACCATCAACTGACCGAGTCATCCGGGATCTGCCACTATCTGGTGGAGCGCTATCAGCAATATGACTTCGGCGTCAGGCCGGAGGCGCCCGAATACGGCGCCTACCTCAACTGGCTCTATCACAGCGATGCAACCCTTACATTTCCGCAAACGCTCTACCTGAGATACACCCAACTCGAGCCCGATGAGACTAAGGCATTGGTGGGTGAAGATTATAAAAAGTGGTATCTGGCGCGCTTACGGATGCTCAATGCCAGGGTCACCGATCATGAATATTTAGTCGCGGATCGGTTTACCATTGCCGACATCGCGTGCGGCTACGCGCTGTATCTGGGTGAGAATCTGGGTATTTCGCAAGCCTATAAAGCCCCGACGCTTGCCTACCTTGAACGCCTTAAGGCGCGCCCAGGATTTCAAAAAGCCCAAATTGCGCAGCAGCGCCCGCCCGCCGTTGAGCAGCCCTGACCCGTTTCGCGGCCCAGATGCTAGGTTCTCGATTTCAAGAAGGATCCGATCCAATCGCGCCGTATTGTTTTGGACTTGTTAGGCGCCGCCATTCTTTAAAAGAACCGCAAGTGGTCGATTACCAATTTAGGCCACTGATGCGGATTTCCGGATCCAAAAAGTTTTGCAACGCAAAGCTGCCTTGCGGCGGGTCAGCGCGATAGAATGTTGCCGACCAAACCGATTTACCGGTCTGCGGTAAGATACCGGAACCTTCAAGGCAATTTGGTACCCAATATGAAAACACCAAAGGCCTTACCCTTACCTCGACTGATTCAGGCGCAATACCTTTCATGACCCTCTCAGAACCCGGCATTCAACTGATCCAAGGCGCCTCGGCAAGCCAGATCCTCTATACTTGTTTGGCGGCGGCGGTTGCGGCGTACCCAGAGGCTTTCAAAGAAATTCAGTTCCCCAAACAGGCGCGGGATTTTAAGCGTCAGTATGCGGCCGTCCTGCCGCGCTTTGAGGCGGCGCGGATCAACCAGCCGAACCGAGCCGACATCGCGCAACTGCTGGCAGAGACCTTTCAGGCCCAGATGGTGTATCACAGTGATGCGGGCACCCAGTCGTTACAAGACCATCTGGCAACGCCATCCCAAGCACTACCCCTTGAACGCTTACCGGGTAATTGTCAGCCTGGCTGGCAACCCAATCTTCATTTTCTAGGCCAGGACTGGGCCGATCTGACACGTCTGGGCGAGGCCCTTTCATCAAAGAACATCATTTCAAGCAACGCCAAAACCGCTTTGGATTGGCTGGCGCAGAACCTTGATGATCCGCAAAACGTTGATCTGTCGCAGCGCAAGGTTGTGATCTTTGGCGCCAGCGCCGAGATGGCCCCGACCACACAATACAACGCAGCCGGCGCCGAGATTCTCTGGCTCGATCTGACGGCCCCAACCACCCTTGCGGCCTCCCAGCATCGCGGCGGCGGTGTTCAATTTGTCGCCGACGGCGTCAATTTGCTCACCCAACCCGCTGAGATTCTCGCCACCATCGTGGCATTTGCGGCTGGCGAGCCGGTTGATCTGTGCCTGTATGCGTATGCACCCGGCCAAGCTCGGGAGATGCGACTCACCGCCGCAATGAATGCGATCGTGAATGCCTTGCCGGCCCCGCTCATCCGCAGCACGACGCTGCTCCTGTCACCCACCACGGCAACGCCTTTAGAGGCTCAGGATCTCCTGGCACTGACGGATCGGAAAAATAGCCGCCCGTTCTGGGAGGCGTCGCTTGCCCGGCTGGGATTGCTGGGACGCGGGGGTGGCGCGGCCCTGCAAGGCGATCAGGGCGCAAGCCGCTCGGTGGTTGGGATTCAGGGTGCGAGCTATCAAGCTGCGCAATATCTGGCAAAGCTCATGACGGCCGAAACCTGGCTGCAACACGGCACTTTCCCCATTGCCAAGGATGGTCCAATCCGCGTCTCAGCCAATACGGCGCCGATCACTCAGACCCGATCCATCGCCCATCCCGTATTTGATGCGGCCTTTGGCGGCGCGGCCGCCCTTGGCGTACGGACGTTTACCCCAGCTCAGTCGCAGACCTTAAACGGCCTGCTTGCGATCCAGGATTGGCTGAACCCGGCCCAGCCCGTGCTCGGCAAAATCCGAGTTCATGGCGGCATTCATACCCTGCCTTATCCTATGGATACGGCACTGCTCGTCGCCGCGGCCATTGGGTTTGTCCAAAAACCAAAGTTACTCGCGGGTTTATTCAAACGCTAACGCTGGGGCAACGCGAAATCAACGCCTTCACGCGTTCAGAGCATCCATTGAACTCGGGTATTCTTCAGATCTGCGGTTTTGTGGATTTAGCCGACCGACCTGCGCTGGATTTGGTAGACTGAAGGTCCCAATCAACGAGTCAATCCCAATGAGTCTATCTTTGTCTGCCGCTGTTATTCCAACCTACCAACAGATTCTACCCGCGGTATTGGGTTACCTTGAAAAAGGCCGCGCCCATTATGAGGCTGCCGGCGAGGACGTCAACGACGCGGTGCAACTCAAGCTCATTGCAGACATGCAGCCCCTGCACTTTCAAATGGTGTCTGTGGTACATCACTCAATGAATGCTTTAACCAGCACCGAAACGGGCAATGCCGGCCCGCCGGATTTCTCGCTCGCGTTTGACTATGCTGGCCTCACCCACCACGTTCAAACCGCATTGGATGCGGTGAATCGCGCGGACCTTGCTGACCTCGATGCGCGCGCCGACAGCCCCGTCGTGTTTCGGATGGGCAGTCGCGAAATGCCCTTCACCGCGGCAAATTACTTACTCAGCTTTTCGTTGCCCAATTTTTATTTCCACGCCACAACGGGTTATGACCTACTTCGCATGCACGGCGTGAAACTGAGCAAAATGGATTATCTTGGCGCAATGCGCCTAGGCGTCTAGGTGCTCAACCGGTACTGCGGGCTGCCGTTCCGGCGCCTGCTGGGGGCGGCGCGCTTTTAACTTATGAAGGCGATTCTTCCTAAGGCCATCTAGAATCGCGCGGCCGCCTCGGGCTCGACAATGACCTCATTTTCGATGGCGCCCAAACCCTCGATTTCAACTCGAACCCGGTCGCCCGGCACAAGCCGCACTGGCGGTTGCTGCGCAAACCCGACGCCGCTTGGCGTGCCGGTCAGGATGACGTCACCGGCTTCTAGGGTAAACGCGGTTGAGAGAAATTCAATCAACGCATAGCAATCAAAAATCAAATCATCGGTTCTCGAATCCTGCCGAAGCGCGCCGTTCACCCAGGTTTGCAGACGCAGATTGTGGGGGTCGATGCCCTCATCAACGACAATCGACGGTCCTAATGGGACAATGGCTATCCCAGGACTTGCCCATGGTAAAGGACGGCGGGGTGCCCCGCATTTGCCAATCTCGAACGCTCACGTCATTGGCCACGCAATACCCGAGAATGACCTCTTTGGCTTGATCCCGCGTGACGCGCCGGCAGTTTCTCGCAATCACCAAGGCAAGCTCGCCTTCGTAATCCAGGGCTTTGCCTTCCTCAGACCAATAGATCGGACTGTAAGGCCCATTTGCTGAAGTTGATTGCTTGGTAAAGACCAAGGGCACCTCGGGTAGCGCCATATTCGACTCTTCGGCATGGGCTCGGTAGTTCAACCCAATGGCGATAATTTTTGGGGGCCGTTTGATAACGGTCTCAAGGGTGACTGCGGTCAGTGGAAAATGCGGCGCGTGCTCGCTGAGCGGATGACTGCCAGCGCAACCGCGGAAGCACCGGCCTGAATCAGCGCGAGCATCTCAGATGGTAAGCTCGGACACGCAATTGAGAGGTCAATCACCCCATCGCCGTTTAAAAGGCCAACTCTAGACCGACCAGATTCAGTGAAAGTAATCAGTTTCATGGCGCTGCTTCCTGATCCAACATGCGATTTTTACCTGGCCGGCTAGCAAGCATTGTCCGCCGACCATTCATCATGGCGCCTCTGCACCCGCCCGCGCCCAACACCGACCGAATCAGCCTGCCCCAGCGTCTTGGCTGGTTGGAATTTGGCTGAACGCAATGCCCTTGTCCGCTCGCATATCCTCAGGCAGACCGAGTACCCGCTCAGCGATGATGTTCCTAAGAATTTGATCCGTACCACCCTCGATCCTGACCGCGGGTGATCGCATGAGCATCGCTTGAATTTGAGCTTGGCTACGCGCTATCGCTGGGTCGGTGACGAGTCCGCCAAGCCCCTGCAAGTCGACCGCAAATTTGGCGATATCTTGCATCATGCCCCCGGCGACCAATTTACCAATGCTGTTCTCCGGTCCTGGAATCTCGCCTTTGGACAAAGCGGAGATTGCCCTGGCACCGGTATTTTTTAACCCGGCACTCTTAGCATACCAATCTGCCAATTTTGACCGCACGGCTTGGTCACCACTTGCGGGTCCGCTTGCCAAAACAAGCTCTGATACCAGTGCTTGTATCTCTGGGAAACCGGTGGCGATACTACCGCCAATGGCTAGGCGCTCGTTCATTAAGGTTGTGAGCGCCACTTTCCAACCATCCCCAACCTCGCCGAGACGCTGCGCGTCTGGAATTCGCACATTGTCAAAAAAGACCTCATTAAAGCCACTGTCTCCATTGGCCTGCTTAATCGGTCGGATGTCCACGCCTTCGCTTTTCATGTCCAAGAAAAACATCGTCAGGCCTCGGTGTTTGGCGACGTCCGGGTCAGTGCGGGTAATCAAAATACCGTAATCACTGTGCTGGGCGCCGGAGGTCCAAATCTTTTGACCATTGATCACCCAAGTGTCTCCGTCTTTTATCGCCTTTGTGCGGAGTCCGGCAAGGTCGCTGCCACCGTGGGGTTCGGAAAACAGCTGGCACCATATTTCTTCGCCACTGGCGAGCTTGGGCAGGTATCGCAGCTTCGCTTCCTCGCTGGCGTAGGCCATCATAGTGGGCGCGCACATGCCTTGACCAATAATGAAGGTCCCGCTCAACTTGCTGTAAACACCCTCTTCCTGGCTCCAGATCACACTCTCTATGGGTGTCGCACCCCGACCGCCGTATTCTTTAGGCCATTGGATGCAGGCCCAGCCAGCTTCAGCTTTGGTTTTCTGCCATTTTTTCGCCTCAGCGATCGGATCAAAATCGCCCGTTCGAGTCGAGCCAAAGCCACTACCCGACAGCGGTGCCGCCAAATAAGTTGGCGCATTATCTTGAATCCACGCGCGCGCGGTTTGTCGAAATTCAGTCTCTGCTGGTGTATCCGTAAAATCCATCTTTTACTCCTAGGCCACTGCGCTTGGCAGGGCATCCACTAATTTATTTTCCCATTCGTTTAGACCGCCCAATGCCAAGGCAAGGTAATTCGAGCGCCGGTAAAACAAATGACAGTCAAATGCCCAAGTAAAACCCATGCCGCCATGGACTTGAATGTTGTCACGGGCGCAGAGCTGAAACGCTTGGGTTGCCGAAACCCGCGCCGTAGCCGCGGCAAGGTGGAGGTCGCTCGCATGATTCTGCAGTGCCCACGCCGCATAGTAGGCATTGGATTCTGCCAATTTTAACGCAACATACATATCGGCCATCATGTGCTTTAGCGACTGAAAAGAACCAATCGGTCGGCCGAACGCAAAGCGCTCTTTGGCATAGGCGACCGCCATATTCAGCGCCTGCTCAGCACCCCCAATTTGCTCAAACGCGTAGAGCACGGCCGCTCGGTGTTGCACCGTTTCAAGCATTGCCCAGCCATCACCCGGCTCGCCCAAAGACTCACAATGGGTTTGTGCAAAGTCGATCGTGGCCGCGGCAATCGTTGGGTCTACAATCTCGACCGCACTGCATTCAACACCCTCGAGCCCAGCAAGCACCAAATCCGTGCCGGCGTCACTTGCGACTAGGACAATCGCAAAATCAGCGACAAGCCCGTGGGGCACAACCAATTTTTTACCTGACACAGTGTTGCCCGAGCGAGTGACTGTAAGATTGGTTGGCGACGGCGCTTGCGGCCCTTCACTCACCGCCAAAGTCCCAACCCATTCCCCGGACGCGAGTTTTGGCAGATATCGCTCTTTCTGTTCTGTTGACCCGAAACAGGTAATGGCTTCGGTTGCCAGATAGACCGATGAGGAAAAGGGCACCGCTGCCAACACACCGCCCAATTCTTGCGCAACAAGGCAAAGGGGCAAGTAGCCTGCACCAACGCCGCCATAGGCTTCTGGAATCGCTGTGCCTTGCAGTCCGAGATCTGCCAATCCCCGCCAGACCTCACTGGCCTGTAGGGATTGCCCTTCCATGACGGATCGATGTCGGCTCAGAGGGCTTTGCTCGCTCAAAAATCTGCGAACCTGTTCTTGGATCATTCGATCCTCGCTGGAGAAGTCAAAATTCATGGGTGGTTCTATTCCTCGTTAGTCCTATGTACAGGTCGTTTAATGAACCTGGCTTAGTTGATTGTGCCGTTCTGCTCAAGTCGTTGATGCGCCTTTAAACGCGGCTTTTCAGGATTCCGAATCTCATAGATTTCAATCGTATTGCCAAACGGGTCTTGGCCATACACGGCGCTGGCATCCCCAAAATTCACGGGTTCACCAACAAATTGCATGCCGCACGCCAGGAGTCTTTTGTATTCCGAAGCAATGTCCTCGACTTCAACGGCAAAATGCGGGTACCCCAGATCACAGGGCCTGGATGTGGTGTCAGAGCCGGCTGGCGCGCGGTACTGCCAGAGCTCGATATAACAATTCGCGGTCTTCAACATCGCCATGTCGGCATCAACACCGGGCAGGCCAATGGCCTGATCCGCTAAAGGCGCATTCACAATCGCTTGCCGTTGAAGCACCTCGAACCCAAAGGCCCGAGTGTAAAACGCAAGGCCGGCAGCCATATCAGGCACGCCAATGGCAATATGGTGAATGCCTTTAATCACGTCCTTTTTCTCCTAAAACTGCAGCACGGCTCAGGGCTATTTAAGGTGTGTCAAATTAAGCTGCGTCAAAAGCCTATGCCGTTTTCGCGATACTGTCGGTCCTAACCCAGCAAACAGTCCTAACCCAGTAAAAAGCTCAACCCAACAAAAAGCCCAACCCAACAAAAAGCTCAACCCAACCGCCTTGCAGCGGTTGATCAGCCCAGCTTAGACTGAAGCTCATCAAACTTTGAGCGCGACCCATGAAGTTATACCACAATCCAATGTCGACCTGCTCGCAGAAAGTGCGGCTGGTATTCGCCGAAAAACAGCTCGACTTCGAATCCGTCATCCTGGACTTGCAAGGCGGCGCGCAGTTTGAGTCTGGGTATCTAGAACTAAATCCGCAAGCGGTTGTCCCGACCTTGGTCCATCAATCCCAAGTGATTACTGAGTCCACCTTGATTAACGAGTATCTCGAAGATTGTTATCCGGAGCCTTCGCTGCTGCCCACAACGGCAATCGAGCGATATCAACTGCGCGCCTTCTGCAAAGAAGTCGATGACCGCCTGCACCCGGCCTGCGGGGTCATCACCTACGCCATTGGCGCGCGACCTGGATTACTCAAGAAACCAGAGGCCGAACTTACCAGCCTGATTGCTCAGATCCCAGATGAGGAAAAGCGGCGGCATCGCGCGATGGTCATTAAGGACGGCGTTCATGCGCCCATCTTCAAAACGGCTCTGGCACAGTACCTTCAGGTTTTAAACTTTGCCGAAGCACGATTGACGGTGACGCCATTTATCGCAGGCCACCAGCTCAGTCTCGCAGACTATGCCTTAACGCCCTACGTGCTGCGCTTGGAGCATTTAGCGATGGGGGTTGTAATGACGCGTTACCCAGCCCTTGCGGCTTGGTACCAACTCATTCAGCAACGTGACAGCTACCAACGTGCGATCAATGACTGGCTACCGAAAGCCGCGGTCGCAGGTTTCATAGCCGCAGGTGAAGCTGTCGCTTCTGAGATTCAATTTCCGAAAATAACGGGGCATCCGCCGATGACCTGATCGAAATTAAGCCCAAGCGCCACCCTTAAACGGGGCACCTGGGCGGTCGAAACAGGACACTCAAGACAATCCCCAAGCCTCATTAACGCGGATCAAGGCCCTTGTTTTCACGGGACTTATTCATCCGAATTGCATCCGAGCTTAAGCGTTCGCCCAGCTCTTCTTCGCTCACGGTACCGGCCATGTGCGCGCCAGCAAGTTTGCTGTTGTACATGATTTTTTTGACTGGGGTAACCGACAATACGGTTCGAAGTGGTGAATCTAAGAAATCAACCCAATAGGCTTCACCATCTGGATTGCCGGGGTTCAATTTCTTAGCGAGTAAACGATAGAACCAAAGCTTGGTTTCTTCATCATCGTGAAACTCGCCAGTGCCTTTAAAGGTGATCGCACCCCCCGGCAAATCTGCGGAGGCACCCTCGTTGTAACCTTTACTACTGACGTTTACCGAGACTTTCGGGTTGCGTTTAATCGCCGCAGTACGATGACGATGCTCACTAAAGGTGATCCAGATCTTATCGCCTTCCCAAACAAACGCATGCGTGACGCCCACTGGCCAGGAATCTTTGGTCGCCCACATCAGAACGCACTCCATAGAGTTGTGCATCATCTGGTTAACTTGATCATCTGAGAATGGGTAGATTGAAACGATTTCGTGGTCGGTTGTTTTCGCCATGCGGCCTCCCTTTTATAAAAACAGTACGGTCTGACTGTTTTATACAATATTTCTCTAATAGTATCTACTTTAACCCAAATTTAGAACGCCTCTGCTGCGCACCTTTTCTACTAAGGAACTCTTAAACTAACTTTGGCCTTCGGTCGCAGAATCATATCGAACGGTATCACAAGATGCACAAGCTATTATGACGACTAACGTCACCCTCTCCGACTTCGGACAAACCAGCTTACCGAACATGTGATGTTGGACCTTCAGAAAAAGTTCCAGGAGCCCTTTAGCTCGGAGAATCTACTAACTTTTACGACCACGCTTTTTACCGGACGCAAACCGCCTGAATAGAATAATTGAGCCTGCGGGAATTTTTACGATCAAGGTGCTCAGACAACCCTCGTCGCTTGAAAAAAGAACACGGTACCTGCTGAAAATCTCACGGCTGAGGCGATACCGCGAGGAGCAACATATTGCGCACTTGGGCCACGATGCTCGCAACTTCTTTTGGGGCCTGCCCTTGAATACTAGGCGTGTGGATGTGACCCATTGGCAACATAACGCCCAGTTCATTAGCCAGCCTAATCGACCGATAAGAGATTTCGTTGGATAAATAACCCCCACCGCTCCCTTGGACCGCGGTCTGGTTGCGAAGCGAGGCAAGGCTTGTCGCTTCGAAAGTACCCTTTTCAAGGGTGGTTACTTTATGATTATCCCGAATTTTATAGTCACCTTCTGCACGCAGCATCTGAACCACTGGGAGTGAAAACTCTACAAACTCTGGTCCCTGCAAAGGCCTTCCATCCAACAACCCGGGCTTGGGAGTCGTCGCAGTACCGCCCGTGTGTTCTCGTAAGTTACCAAGCGCACTAGAACTGCGCCGTCGCCCGGGGAACCGCTCCAAGTCAAATTGATCGCGACCCATAGAAATCGTCACAAAAAGATCGATAGAGCCATTAATGAGATGCGGCCCGAGCCATTGCTCAAAAATTCCCGCATCAAAGTCGGTATATCGCACTGGAAATATCGCAGCATTGATTTCAACCAGGCCGTCATCGACCTCGAAGACCCGCCCGTCTAACGTCAGAGCAGCCGCGCCGGAAGGGTTGCTTTGACCGATGTGTTGGTCCAGCGAAAACGGATCAAACCCCGTGATCAAGATGCGCCGGGCGCCCGAGACGGTCCAAACAATATCGCCCTGGCCTCGACTGGCCCACTCGAACGACGCCAACAACCGTTTTATTTCGCCTAGCTCGAGTCTAAGGTCTCTCGCATGACCGCGAATCATCTGCGCAGCAACGAGTCGCTTCCAGTACAAGGGCCGGTCATCGATGACCGCCTCCCTTTTATCGGTCTCTTGCGCATTCTGCCAAAGGCGATGGCCCTCACTCCTTGCGAATTGCCTTAGCCCATCTTCCGTTTCTAGGCGCTTTATTTTTGGTGCCAAAGTTTTCGAAAGCAGATCAAGTTGCTTGGAAAATTCTAATTCAGCTGATTTCAGCACCTGCAATCGATCTTCTTCAACCGTTGTTTTACCGTTGATAGAATCACTTGATATCGCAAGAGATGAATCGATCAATGCCAGGCCCAATATGAATGCTACTTTCGTTATAACCCCGTTGACGCTACAGGCGCTGAACAAGCGAGAACTGTAAGCGAGCCTTTTTACAAGCGCTTCGTCAACAATTCGTGACAATCGTTTCAAAAGCTGGCTCCCTCGCTAGAATCGCAGAAATTATGCGCCCCACCCAGTCAGGTTCTTAAAACGTTTTGCCAAAGTGATCAGGCGGCAGGCAAACAAAGCGCCAGCGTCACACGAAAAATCTGTGTACATGGCAAAAATCTACTCTAAACCGACAACTCTTCGAGCGCTTGTCAAGTCAATTAACCCAAGGCATACGGAAACGCTCATCAAATTCTAGATGGGCCAAAATAATAAAGAGCACCTTGGACGGCCCAAAAAAAACGACCCTTTCGGGTCGTTCCTTTAACACTTTCCAGATATCAGAAAGTATGGTTCACGCTGAGAGTGTAATAACGCCCCATGAAATCATAGGATACATCGGCGCCCGAATAAAACCCATTATAAATCCTGGGTGGATCTTCATCCGTTAGGTTACTCACATTGAATCCAACATTCGTACCTTGACCTAAGTCGTAGCCCAGTCCGAGTGAGACATAGGCTCGATTATCGATCTCTCGCTTGGCGTATTCATCACCGCCATTACAGAAATCCTCTTCACATTCGTCGAAGTTGCCATAGTAGTTTAATCGCGCACGAACCCTGAAATCGCCTTTATTCCAGCGCGCATCTAGGATCCAACGATTTTCGATCAGGGTACCGCAATCATATACACCCACACAGTCAGTGACATTCGTGCCGATCCCATCGGATGATGGCGAACGGATTTCGTACTTGTCAATGATTGTGTAGTCTAAACCCAACGATAAGCTACCCCAGCTAGCCAAATCCAAATCATAATTAGCTTGGATATCATAGCCGGCTGTCTCTACTTCGCCAATGTTCGCCGTGGCAGCAAAGATATTTTGGATTAGGCCATTCGCGTCACGTTGGATCTTATCGCAGTAGTTACGATCGGCTGAACCGTAACACTGCCCCAAGATCGTCCCAACACCGATACTACCGATCGTGTTTTCAATCTCATAGGTCCAAGCATCCAAGGTAATTGACAGATCTGTTATTGGGTTCACAACGATCCCGATCACATTGGAATCTGCAGTTTCAGGCCCTAAATCCGGGTTACCACCAACGCGCGCTCGTAATTGGAACCGATCATCTGCGACGCCGCCCACGTAACCATCTGCATCGCAATTGGCCTTAACCGTTGGATCGGTGTTGTATTGACCGACCTCAAAGTTGGAACAGGGGTCCGTTGCGGTTGGAAAAGAGTCTGCCTGCCCTGCAAAGAGATCCGAAACAGCTGGCGCTTTAAAGGCTTCAGATACACTCGCTCGAATCGCAATCATATCGTTAAAGTCCCACCGAAAACCGACTTTCTGGTTATCTGTATCGCCAAAATTACTGTAATCAGAATATCGAATCGAGTATTCCAAATTAGCCGTTCCCAGACTCCCGCTATCGATTAATGGAATTAGCAACTCGAGATAAAGCTCGTCTACCTCGTACCCACCCCGTGTGCTCTCTCCCTTATTTCCAGTTGTATCCCCTGCTTCCGTTAAAGGATCCTCTACGTACTGACCCGTCTCTTCACGTGAATCAAGACCGAAGGCGATACCCACCGAGCCGGCTGGTAAATCAAATAAGTTGGAGTTGCTCACGTTCGCGGTGATTGATTTCTGAGTATAAGTCGTTTTGGCTGTGCCCGTGTAGGAAATCCAATCGATCTGATCCTGACTAATGCTTCCGGGACCACCGAAAAGATTCAACGGGACACAGGGTGCCGCACACTCGGAACTCAGCGCCTCTAATACACGACTTCGAATAAACCGGCCTTCATTTATTTCAGTGCCATCTGTTCGGCCATAGTTAAAAGAAACATCAGCATCCCAATCTCCAAAGGAGAAATCTATGCCGCCGACAAATCGAAAAGTATTAATATCTTGTAAGAAGTTTCGATTTCCCGCTTCAACCATTCTACGTCGCACGTCAATGAAATCTCTTCCAAAAGGGTTATAGGCCTGGTCAGCAGCTATCGTTAAGCCTTCGCTAATGATGAACAAAGGTGTCGGCGCGAGTAACTGATCAGACTTTCGATTGATGTAGGAAACCTCCGCAAAACCATTAACCGAGTCCGTCAACTGGTAGTTGCTAGTGACAAATACATTCGTACGCTCTTGCGGCGTGTACAGATAATTCTCTGGCTGGTAGTTGTAGTAGGAACCTTCCCCCACGTCTGAATTACCGTCGAAACTGAACGCGGACCAAGTACTACTTGGGTTTAACCCCCCTGGACCCCAAAGGACCTGACCATTTTCTCTAACAGCCTGCCAAGCAGCATTACCCTCTTCCCCCAATCGATCAATAATGGTTCCCTCTGGCGTTGCAGAAGACCCGAACCCAAACTCTTCTCCCGTTTCGTAGTCATAGCCAATGTCTTGAAAAGCCCATTCGCGCTCTCCAGCCATGACTTCTTTCATACGGTAGTGACCGACAGAAACCGTTACGTTGCCGCGCTCATTCGACGCGCCAAAGGTTGCATCAATTGTGGTTTGCTCACCACCGCCGTGTTGAGAAATACCTTCATACCAAGTGATTTCAGCACCTTCATAGTCTTGCCGCGTAATGATATTGATGACCCCGGCTACTGCGTCTGCACCATATACGGTCGAAGCACCATCATTTAGCACTTCAATGCGCTCAATTGCATTCGGTGCAATCGCATTCATATCAACCGTGCCACCTGTTGAGTAAGGTACATGTCGGCGACCGTTCAAAAGGACCAAAGTCCGACCCGAGCCCAAACCACGGAGACTGATCTGCGTCGAGCCATTACCGCCATTATTATTTTGCGCGTTCAGACCACCCACGTTTTCTGGAAGGTCTTGCAAGAAATCACCGATCGAGGTCTGAGCAAGCTCTTCTATTTCGCTTCGCCCAATAATGGTTATCGGAGACGTGCTATCGACATTACTTCGAGTAATTCGCGATCCCGTTACAACCACCTCTTCCAGCATTTCTTCTTGATCTTCCGCTTCTTCCGCATAGCTAAGACCCGACACTGCTGTTGCACAAACCGCCATAGCAATGAGCGAACGCCTTGCTATCAATCCATGTAATTTGTTTATCATTGTATCTACCCTCAGGTTCCCATATTTTTTGCGTTTTTTTCGAGCGCATGCTTCCCCACGCTCAAAAGAACGCTCTTAACTCGATTCTCGGCTTTTTACCATCCGTTGTCTAGCTATTTATTAACTCTGCCAATGACATTGGTCTGCTGATTCTTGGCCGGTCATCGATTTTTAGGCGTTTAACATTTTGCACTACACAGACAAGTTCGCTAAAGGTCCTAAGACACTTCAGGCTTGATCTTGGCTAAATAACGATCAAAAAAGCTCATAAAGAGTTCGAAGTATCGAACACGATTTTCTAGCTTATAAAAGCCATGCCCTTCGTTCTCCATAATCACGTACTCGAATGCTTTCCCGTTAGCACGAAGCACGTCTGCCATGACATCCGAGTGCTTCGTTGGTGCACGTTCATCTTTTTCTCCCTGAATCATTAGCACAGGCGTCCGCAGCTCATGTGCGCGACGCACCGGCGAATATTCATAAAACTCGGAGGGGTCCTCACCAATGGCTTTTTCTAAGTAGCGCCGTCCACTAAAGCGACCTCTAATATCGCCCGCGGTGTACATCAATGTTAGGTCATAGACGCCCACCACGCCGACCGCCGCTTTAAACAAATCCGGCGCGAGAATCGAACTCTGCAGACTGGCGTACCCACCGAAACTGCCGCCCATAATCCCAACTCGATTCGGGTCAAGTGGATAATTTTTTAACACGAAGTAAGCTGCATCAATAATGTCAAATTGGATTTCTCGGCCCCACTTTCTAAACCCTGCCATTTCAAAACCTGCGCCAAACCCACCAGATCCTCGAAAATTAACTTGCAACACGGCATAACCCTGCCTCGCCAAAAATTGCGTCTCGGGGTTATAGCCCCAAGCATCAAAGGGACCATGTGGTCCCCCGTGGGGATTCACAATCAAAGGCGCTCGATTGTCATAGGACGCGCCGTTCGGCAAGGTCAAATAACCCGTAATCGTGAGCCCGTCTCGACTTGCAAACTCAACCACTTCCATCGCCGCAGATTCGGCTTCGTCCACCCAAGGCCGTTGCGACCATAGGAATCGGGCTTGATTTTTTTTAGCGTCAAAAAGATAATAGGTTGCTGGTGATCGGTCACTATAGGCCGCGATTAAAAGCATCTTCCCATCTTGGGCATCATCGACAATGTCAACAATTTTACCGGGGAAAGCCGTCCGAAGCATTTTAAGCCTTGCCAGATCGGGGTGATTTGGCTCCAAATCAACGACCTCCGGCATTCCCAAACCGACCTCGACGGCGTAGAGTTGCCCTTCAGAGTCTCGATGATAACCGCGCACATCCGTAAGCCGGTGCTGGTAAAGCACCTCCAATTGATCCAAGGAACGACTCGTCTTTACGAGCTTCTGAGGCCCGCCATCCCGATCATCTAAAGCATAAGCAGACTTACCGCCTTCGGTCACGGATATTGGCATTAACATCCCGCCCGGGTAGGGGTACTTCCCGAGTAACTCCCATTCAGAACCGGTCTTTCCGTAAACCTCCCGAAACCCAAAATCCGTTTGTGCAACGGCATATACAGCTCGGTTGTTATCATCGAGGATTGCCGGCGAGTCAAAGCCAACACCATTGGGCAGCTTTTGCCGATCTCGCAGCGAGCCGTTGTAAACATTGATCCGGTACAACTCACACGAACCACCAAAACCGCAAGCATTAATTAAAGCGTATTCCTTCTCATCTTCTAAAGGCGCGACCACAAACGCAAAACCGCCAAAACCCAGGCCCGAATTTTTCCTTTTGCGCTGATTGGAACCCAAATCATAAGTGAATATACGTTTGCCTTTGCTGCCGTCGGCATTAACGGCAAACAGTTCCCCGCCGCCGCCTGGGCGCTCCATCTGACTCTTTGAAAATCTGGATACACCAACGACCAAACGGTCATCGGAAACCCATTGAAAATCGCCCACCTGATCATTCTCCCCTTTGAACCGGACAACGTGCGAGGGCGTTAAACTACTGGTTTTTAAAATAACGACCACTTGGCGATCGTCTCGACGGGTCGCAACCGCTATAAACTTCCCATCAGGCGAAATTCTCGTTTTCCCGAATTCGCTAAACTTGGCATAAGACTCAATTTCAGAGCGATCGATCGCAGCCGCAACGCTTGTAAAATGCAGTAAAAAAGCACCTACAACCGCTTTTAGTAGAAAAACTTTAAAGTGGGTTATTTTTTCTATCATGCTTTTTTGCCTCAATTCTTGCCAAATCTAATTATAACAAACTACTCCTACGTTTTTTTGAATAACTCATCTAAAGCTTCGCAAGCTGTCAATAGGTCTATGGTTCACAATTCGTTACTTGTGCTAACCTTCGCTGTTTTACGAGAGCTTAAATCATGAAAAATCAAATCCTTCATATATGCCAAGTCGTCATTTGCATCGGGCTGATGGCACACTTTTCAAGCGCTATTGCCATTGAATCATTGGCTGCAGATGCCTCGTCTCCGTCAGAACAAGCTGAGAGGCGTCCCCAATCCGCGAGCGGAAACAACGACGACAAACCGTCAGTTATCTGCAAAAGGGAAAAAGTAATAGGCTCCAACATGCGCAAGCGCGTCTGTTACAGCGTCAAAGATATTAAAGAGCGCCGCGTCTCAGATCGAGAGGATATAAGGGAGCGACAAATTCAAACCCCTAGACCAAATTTTAACGATTAACTCACTTACTCTTTATCTTATTAACGCCAGCATGCCGCCAAGGGCAAAACACTTGCTTGGTTCCATTAATCTTGCTTCTAATTTCTAATTGAAAACAGTGATTGAACCGCTGTCGGCTTTATGCGTTGGCTTGGTGAACCCTTTCACCTCGGAAAGCCATGCCACCACGCTTGTTCCTGCTGGCCCTTTATGGGATAACCGCTGCCTAATTTTTCAATCAGGATTGCTCATGCCCGCCTTACAACTGACAAAATCCGCCATCGATCTTGGCATCGTCGCCCAGACCATTGAACCCATGCTGCAATTTTATAACGAGACCCTAGGCCTCACCCTCGACGCGACGCTTGACATGCCAGGCGGCACGACCATGTACCGACTGGGTTGCGGCGACACTGTGATTAAAATCCTAACGCATGCCACAACACCTGAGGCCAGGCCAGCACCAGGCGGGCCTCGCGGCGCAACCGGCATCCGATACCTCACGATTAGTATTAGTAACCTTTCTGAGATGGTCGCGGCCTGCCAAGCAGCAGGCTACACCGTCCCGCTTGGACCCATCCAGATTCGGCCCGGCGTTGAGATTGCGATGATCGAAGATCCCGAGGGTAATTGGGTGGAGCTGCTGCAAACCAGCTAACGCACAATGCCCGCCTCATCCGTTGAGGGCTGGACACTGATTTGTTTCAAGCCCATGCCAGGCCTATAATCGTGCCACCCAATCGACCCCAACGCAGGACGCTACCTTGGATTTTTTCGGAAAACGACTCTCCGGGCCCTTTACCATTCCTTCCGGAATCGTAACCACCGCCACTTCGATCATTCAGCACTTTTTCGACGAGGTGCCTGAAGTTGGCGTTATGACCACCAAGAGCATCGGGCCGGATCCAAGACAAGGCAATCGAGAACCCATATTAAGTCAGTACGCCCCCGGCAACTTTGTGAACGCGGTCGGGCTCACCAATCCCGGCATGCGTGCCAGCGCCGAATTACTGGCAACTTTATCGATCCCGGAAGATCGCTTTTTGCTGACCTCGATCTTCGGCGGCAGCCTGGAAGAGTATGTTGCTGTCGCCCAGTGCCTTGCGCCCTTCTCCGACGGCTTAGAGCTCAACCTATCTTGCCCGCACGCCAAAGGTTTTGGGATGGCCATGGGCCAAGATCCAGAACTCGTCTTCGAGATCATTAAAGCTGTCAAAGCGGCGGTCGATATTCCCGTCATCCCCAAACTCACACCGAACACCGACCGCTTTACGGATATCGTGCGCGCGGCCTGTGATGCGGGCGCCGATGCGCTTTGCGCCGTCAACACGGTTGGGCCAGGCTATACCAGCGCCTATGGTCACGCGGTTTTAAGCAATGGCGCCGGCGGCATGTCGGGCAAAGGCATCCTGCCCATCGCCTTAAAATGTGTACGCGACATTCGGGCAGTCTGCGATCTACCAATCATCGGCTGCGGCGGCGTGAGCTCATCACACGACGTCCTTGCGATGCAGGATGCTGGTGCGTCGATCATCGGTGTGGGCTCGGCGCTGACGGGCATGACCACCGCTGATATCAAAGCTTATTTCAAAGCGCTCGCAAGCCCTGAGCCTATGGTCGCCAACACGGCCGAAAGTAAAATTCGATATGATCTTGATATGGCGTTCAAGCCGGTAACCCTCATCGAGAATCAAAAGGTTTGCGATGACATCGTGCTTTTAACCTTCGCAGAGGATTTCCAAATCCAGCCGGGTGAGTTTGTCTTTCTTTGGGTCCCAGGCGCAGGCGAAAAACCATTTTCAGTCTTGTGTGACAAACCACTGCAACTTGTGGCCATCAATGTGGGTGAATTTACTGAGGCCTTGATGGACCTTGAACCGGGTCAAGAGACCTACCTTCGCGGGCCTTATGGTCAGGCCGTCGAGCCCTCAGCCCACCAAAAAGTCGTCGCCGTTGCTGGCGGCACGGGTCTGGCTGCGGTTTATCAAATCGCGCGCGATAACCCGGGCTCGGAGGTTTTCACTGGGGCCCGAACCGCCGAACGCTTGTATTACCTTAACGAATGCCGCGATATTGCCTCGGTTCACGTTGCGACCGATGACGGCAGCGCTGGCTTTTCAGGCCGGGTAACGGAACTGCTAGAGGCATACCTTTCGACCTTATCCAGCGAGGCACTTAAAGATCTGGTTTTTTACAATTGCGGGCCTGAGCCCATGGTTCACGCAGCCGTTGCCGTGCAAACTCGCTACGCGCAACCCCACCAGATTTTCAGCGCCATCGACTACTTAACCAAATGCGGCGTCGGGATCTGTGGCGCCTGCGCAACCCCTGATGGCAAAAGATTGTGTGTAGACGGACCTTTTTTGAATCCCCCAAAAACTGCCTCGACCTCATGACCCAACGGGCAGCTGTTAGGACGCCTGCAGGCCGGTCTTCTAATCACGATGGCGGGCTAGCGTAACTTGCCGCAAAGCCTGCCCAGTTTTACCCTTGCCGCGACAAGCATTACGGCATTGTTTACTTGGCTCGTGGTCGGTCTGTTTGTATTGGACGCCGGTTTACATGGGCTTTTGCTCACCGCACTGATGAGTCTCACCGGCCTTGGATTGTGGTTGGGCGTGCCCTATCACACGCTCCGAAAATTCGTTTTTGACGGATTAGCCGCGTCCATGCCGGCGCTCATCATTTTCATCTTGATCGGGGTCGTCATCGCCGCGTTGATTCAGTCCGGAACCGTTGGAACCTTGGTTTACTATGGCTTACAACTGCTCCGCCCCGAGCTGTTTTTACCCGGAGGACTGTTGCTGTGCAGCTTTATGTCGTTCGCGACAGGCACCTCTTGGGGTACCGTTGCAACCTGCGGCATCGTTTTAATGAGTGTTGGTGAATCCCTAGGCTTCCCGCTGCCACTGATCGCGGGCATGGTGATCGCGGGCGCCAGTTTTGGCGACAAAATGTCCCCGATATCGGACACCACGAATTTAGCGGCGATGTCCGCCGGCACAGACCTCTATCGACATATTCACGCGATGAGCCTTTCGACCGGGCCCAGCTATCTGGTCGTGCTCGTCATTTTTTCAGTCCTTGGCAGCACCTATGGCGCGGTTCCCGCCGAGCAGACAGCAGCAGCGGCTCTGCTTGCCGCGCTCGATGCGACCTTTACCATTGACTGGGTCACCCTGATACCCATTGCGCTCATGTTGATCCTGGGCTGGCGGCGGGTGCCCCCCGAAGCGGTGTTGATTGCGGCGTCGTTTTCCGCACTGATCATCGCCTGGGGTCTTCAAGACGCGTCGATCGCGGGGCTGTTAACCAGCCTTTATACTGGAGTGTCGCAAACAACCGGTGCGCCAATTCTGGACACCCTAATTAATCGTGGCGGCATCGGCGCCATGGCTTGGACCTTGACCCTTGCGATCCTTGCCATTGCGATGGGCGCTTTGCTGAGCCAATTGAACTTGTTAAAGGCCCTGCTTACACCCATTGCTCAGCGCATCCAACGGCCCGCGCAGTTACTGACAGTATCAACCACCGCGGCCGCGGCCAGTAATGCCGCTTTAACTGAGCCTTATGCCGCGATCATCCTAAACGGCCAAGTCTTTCAGGACGTGTATGATCGGCAAAATATCGATCGGGCAATGCTGTCGCGAACCCTCGAGGAAGGCAGCACACTGACCGCCGCCCTCATCCCTTGGACCACTACCGCCATTTTTTACAGCGCCATTCTTGGCGTCAGCACCTTAGATTATGCGCCGCTTGCGCTGCTCAACTGGATGAACCCCCTGATTGGCATTGCCATGGCTTGGCTGGGCCTAGGCTATCTGACATCAAAGGTGAATGCCGCGAACACCGAATGACCCGCTGACTCATGATATGCTTTGTTGATCACCAGGTTGAAAGCATGGAGTCCCCATCATGGCAAATCCCCAGCAAGCCGGACTTGATCCGGAGACGAAAGCGGCGCTACGAGAAAAATACCTGCTCGAGCGCGACAAACGTTTGCGTGCCGATGGCAATGATCAATATGTCGAGATCCGGCATAACTTCGATCAGTTCTTAACCGACCCCCATACGCCGATAACCGAACGAGCAAGCGTTACCGATCATGTGACCTTCACTTTTATCGGCGGCGGATTTGCTGGTTTGGTAACCGGCGCACGACTCAAGGAACAAGGGATAACGGATGTTCGGATCGTTGAGAAAGGAGGCGACTTTGGCGGTACTTGGTACTGGAATCGATACCCTGGTGCCCAGTGCGATACGGCCTCGTTTGTTTACATGCCATTGCTCGAAGAAACTGGTCATATGCCAACCGAAAAGTATGCCCATGGCCCTGAAATCCTCGCCCACTGTCAACGGATTGGGCAGCAGTTTGAGCTCTATGATCAAGCGTTATTTCACACAGAGGTCACTGATTTAAAATGGCTTGAGCAACCGCAATGTTGGCAGATCACAACCCAGCGCGGTGATTGCTTCACCAGCCAATTTGTTGGCATGGGAACCGGACCGTTGCATGTTCCCAAATTACCGGGCATTCCGGGGTTAGGCGATTTCAAAGGTAAAGCGTTTCACACCAGTCGCTGGGATTACCACTATACCGGCGGCGACGCCAATGGCGCCGCCATGACCAACCTGCACAACAAACGGGTTGCGATCATCGGCACCGGCGCGACCAGCGTCCAATGCGTGCCCCATCTCGCAAAAAGCTGTGAGACCCTTTACGTTGTCCAACGCACCCCCTCCTCGGTGGATGTGCGCAACAATCAGCCCACCGATGCGGAATGGTTCAAGATGATCGCCACGCCCGGTTGGCAACAACGTTGGCTAGAAAATTTTACCGCCAACCAAACCGGCGGCATGGCCAGCGAAGACCTCGTCATGGATGGCTGGACCGATCTGTCGCGACGCATTCAGGCTCGCATCCGCAACCTCCCTGAGGCTGAGCGAACACCCCAAGGCATGATGGCGGCCTGGGAGGACTCAGACTATGAAAAAATGAATGAAATCAGAGCGCGCGTTGACGAGGTTGTGGCCGACCCCAAAACTGCCGAGGGGCTTAAAGCTTGGTATCGACAATTGTGTAAAAGGCCTTGCTTTCATGATGACTATCTCAAAAGTTTCAACGAGCCCGGCACCCATCTCATCGATACCGATGGTGCAGGCGTTGAGCGCATCACCGAAACCGGCTTGATCGTCAACGGCGTCGCCTATGACGTGGACTGCATTATTTACGCGTCCGGCTTTGAGGTGGGCACGGAACACAAGCGCCGAGCAGGTTTTGATTTAACCGGCAGAAATGGCGAAAAGCTATCTGATCACTGGGCGAATGGCATGAAAACCTTACACGGGACCCATGTTCACGGTTTTCCCAATGCCTTTATTGTCCAACCGACCCAAGGCGCAAATTTGATCTCAAACGTTCCTCATAATTTGACCGAGGCGGGTCAAACCATTGCTCTAACCGTGCGACATACGCTTGATCAAGGGCAGCAGGAAGTCGAAGTGACCGCGGCAGCCGAGGCCGCCTGGATCGAGATCCTCTTGTCCGGACCGGGCCGTATGATTGGCTCCCAAGACTGTACGCCTGGCTACTATAACAACGAAGGCATTGACCCTGGGCCCGGTGCCAAATTCCATGTCGGCTATCCACAGGGGGCGTTAGCGTATTTTGAATACCTCAAAAAATGGCGCTCTGATGGTCAATTTAGTGGCCTTTGCTTTCGCGGCAAACGAGACGACGTCGAAGCTGACTAAGGCTGCCTGAAAGCGGCTTTTTCAGGGCATGCTTTGCGCGACGCATCCGCGCGTGCAATACGGCCAGCCTGTGCAGTGCTGCGGGCTTAACCCGTCGCGGCGTCGGAGGCAAACTGCGCAATTGACTGTCTCAATTGTTGCGCTTTACCTAGGGCTTGCCCTGCCGCTTTGAATCCTCTGCGGTTGATTACCGTCAGCGCTTGTTTGATCGATGACACCATCGCCCACACTGCTAAGAACGCCCGTCACAGCATGGTCCTTGGCGTTGCTTGCCATTTACCGTCGTCAATCAAACCAAAGACTTGTCGTCAATTTCAAGTCCGCAGCCGAGGACCCAACCTGAATTGTGCAGGCGCCGGCCGCCAACTGAAAAGTCTTCGCGTCCGTATCCCAATACTTAAACCGCGCAAGCGGCAAGCCAAGCGTGACGCGTGCCGAGGCGCCGGGCGCGATCGTGACCTTGGTAAAGCCCGCCAAACTCAGTGCCGGTCGGTTGACTTGACTGCCTGGAAAACTCAAGTAAGCCTGCACGACTTCTTGACCCGCCATTCTGCCGGTGTTTGTAACCGATAGCGATACCAACACCACTGCCTCGATATCATTCAACTCGGCGTGCACCTCAGCGTAATCAAACTGGGTATAAGAAAGTCCGTGTCCAAAGGCAAACAAGGGCTCAGTCTTGGCGGCATAAAAGCCTCGATACCCAATATTCAGACCTTCTTCATAACGAACCTGCCCATTGCTGCCCGGGTAATGCTTGATGGCAGGCACATCTTCAAGTTGCTTCGGAAAGGTGAGCGGTAACCGGCCCGACGGATTTGCCTCGCCAAAGAGCAGATCTATTAGCGCGCGTCCAAATTCCTGGCCGGGAAACCAACATTGCAAAATCGCGGGCGCTTGATCCACCCAAGGCATTGAGATGGGCGCGCCGCTATTATTAACCACCACCGTATTCGGGTTCACCGCCAGAACCCTTGCGATGAGCGCATCTTGCGCTCCCGGCAGACTCAACGTGTCTCGGTCGTTGCCTTCAGTTTCCCAATCGTCATTCGTGCCCACCATCAAAATACACGCATCGGACTCACGCGCGAGGGTCACCGCTTCTGAAATGGGATCCAAGAACTGAGGCTCCAAGATGCCATAACGGAGTCCTTTAAACAGGGTCTCGGCGCTCACTTCGTATTCAATGAAAATCCGAATGCGACAGCCCGCTTCCAAGAACCGAGTCGCGCGAACTTCACTCGAACCCTGCATAAAGAAGGCTTCGCCTGGCTCGGGTGCCGTCCAATTGTCAATGATCGCCTCGTCGTCGACCCACATCCTTGCCCGACCCGTTGACAGCAGTCCAAAGGCGTAATCTCCAGTTGTTTCACACAAATACTCGCCATCGAGGGTCATTGCATTCGCGGCGCCCGCCAGGAGCGAGGCATGGACCGTTGATTGACTGATCACCCGCTGCCGAATCAACTGCGTCCGCTCAACATCCTTATAGAACCGGACTCGCAAACCTCGCTGGGCATCCTCAACGACCGCCCCATCATCCAAAGCCGGGGTTAAAAGATCGCGTTCCGGCTCAGGGATATACTTATACGTTGGGCAACCCGACTGTGCGGACACCGCCATACCCGGATAGCGCTCATGCAATGCCGCCAAAGGCGTGCTGATGTAATGGGGCTTAAGCGCAGAAGACCCACCCCCCATGACCCGAAAATGACGCACGTTCGGCCCGATCACGGCTAACTTCTGGATATTACTTCTGGCCAATGGCAGCACGCCCTCATTTTTCAACAAGACCATGCCCTCAACAGCCGTCTGATACGCAATGCTTCGATGCCCGGCGATATCAACACTGCGCTCAGGCGCGTCAGTTGGAGACTCAAGCCGACCGCTCCATTGCAGCACACGCAATAAGCGGCGGACCTTGTCATCAAGCACCGACTCAGGCACTGAGCCTTGCGTCACGGCGTCGCGTAACGCGTCACCCCAAACGCGGCTTGGCCCAGGCATTTCAAGGTCAAGACCACCCAGCGCGTTGTCGAGGGTTTCTTTCGCAGCGAACCAATCCGAGATCACCAAGCCCTGAAAGCCCCATTCTTGTTTCAAAACTTGATTCAGCAATACGTCATGAGAGCAGGCGTAAACCCCATTGATGCGATTGTAGGCCGCCATAATGGTCCAAGGATTGCTCTTCTCAATCGCAATTTGGAAGGGTAACAGGTAGACCTCGCGCAGCGTCTGCTCATCGAGCTCAACCGAAATGGTGTGCCGCTCAAATTCAGAGTCGTTACAAACGAAATGTTTTAAACAGGCCCCGACGCCCTGGCTCTGCACCCCTTGGGTGAAGGCCGCAGCCAGCGCGCCGGATAAGACAGGATCCTCTGCATAACATTCAAAATTTCGGCCCCCAAGCGGCGTTCGGTGCAGATTAATGGTCGGCCCAAGCACCACTTGGACATCTTTGGTTTTTGCTTCCTCCGCGATCGCAACCCCCAAAGCTTCAATCAAGTCAGGGTTCCAGGTTGCGCCCATACAGATTCCAACAGGAAAAGAGGCGGCACGCTCGCCGCCATCACCTCGCACCCCATTGGGACCATCACTCACTTTCAATACTGGAATGCCAAGGTCAGGGATCGGATTTGTTCGCCACAAACTCGCCCCGCTCACGAGCGTGACTTTTTGATCCAACGTCAACTGTCCTAACAACTCCGTGATGCTTGCTGGGTCTGTCTTCATCCAATTATTTCCTTCTTGAATGGGGCTTCATGGGCAGCGTTTTTTAAAGCCGCCTGTGCTGAGCAAGTCATTTTCAGCCATCTTTTTGATCCCCAGAAAACGATCACCGGTTTTCCCTGCGCCGAACCGTATCCATGCGCTGCGCTTCACCCGGCGCCAAAACCAGCGAGCACCTTAAAACTGGATTTCTCCAGGTTGTCCTCAAGCTCCCACATCCGGTGAACCCTATTTTGGTTTAACGTAAAACCGGCCGACAGCAACACCGTACCACTTTTGGTTTTGATATCCTCTGCCAACTGCATATCGGATCGTAATTGAAACAGTGAGACCACAGTGTACTTTTCCCGTCGCTCCAGCGGGATGTGCTGCGCCTGATGGGGTATTGGCTTTGGCTTGTAATCGCCGCCCAGCTGAAGCCGATCGACATCAATCACAACATCGCTGTATCGATGATCAGGGGATTCGCAAAAGTTTTCGGACAACGCGATTAATAACCGCTTGATCAAAATAGGCGCCTTGAAGGGCTTTTGCACAAACCCATTCACGTCCAACGCCAAGGCGGTGGCAAGCGTTGCCTCGTCATCCAAGCTCGAGACCACAATGCACGGCAGACTCGCCGCTGCGCTAGACTGCCCCGAACGAATTCGCTTCAACAGCGACAGACCATCCATATTGGGCATCTGAACATCGGTGATCAGTAAGTCCGCCGCCTGCTCTGTTAAAAGTTCTAAAGCCTGCTCGCCGTCATTTGCTTGCACGATCGCCTCCAGTCCTAGTAGGCCCAGTAACTTCTCAAGCACACCCAAAATAAATGGATCATCATCAACCAGCAAAATACGTTTGCGATCAAAAGAATCTAAGAACTCGAAGTCCATCGCCATGAAATCGTCTCCTATAACTACCGCTGTCACGACAAGCTGACCGATGCATTGTACTATGCCTTCAAAGGCCTTTGTGCGAGCCTAAACTCAGGATCCGGCGCCAGCCAAAAACGGGCGTCACCACAAAAAAGGAACGTTTATGAAACTCGGCATTAACGGAACCGGCCTCGTTCAGAGCGCCTCCGTCGCAGCAGTTCAAGCCAATGCCAAACAAGCTGAAGCGGACGGGTTTCATAGCTATTGGCTGGCAGAGCACCCAACGGGTGGTTTCGATGCCCTCACGGTACTCAGTCTGGTTGGGCAAAGCGTTCAAGCAATGGAACTGGGCACCGCTATTATTCCGACCTTCCCGCGCCACCCCATGACGCTGGCAGGTCAAGCGCTGACGGTTCAAGGCGCTTGCAAAAGTCCCTTTACGCTGGGCATTGGCTTATCACATGCCTCAATGATGGCGGCGCTCGGCATTGCCTTTGACAAGCCCATTGGTCATCTCCGCGACTATCTGTCGGTTCTCATGCCACTCATCAACACTGGCATTGTTGATTTTGAGGGAGATTTTTATTCTAGCCATGGCCGATTCTTCAAAGCGCCTAGTGTGCCGCCAAGCGTTTTAGTGGCAGCCCTCGGGCCCCAAGCCCTTAACGTCGCCGGCCATCGTTGTGATGGCACGACGCTGGCTTGGGTGGGTCCGAAAACTGTCGCAGCGCACATCAAACCAAGACTGTTTGAGGCCGCTGCAAAAGCTGGGCGGCCTGAGCCCAGAATTCTCGCTACGCTCCCAATCTGCGTGACCGAAAACGAGCGTGCTATTCGAGACTTAATCAGTAAAAACCTGGCGTTTTATGCCACGCTGCCCTCGTACAAAGCCATGTTCGTCCGTGAAGGCGTCAGCGCGCCAGGCGATTTAGCACTGGTTGGCAGTGCAGCCAAAGTTGAAGATGGCCTTGAAGCACTGGCCGCTGCTGGCGTCAGTGATTATGCGGCTTCAGCCTTTACCACCAATGACGTTGAGGCGTCGGCGACGAAGGCGTTATTATTAAAAAAGCTAGCTGATTGGGGATCCCGAGATCCTGATTAAAGGATAAGGCGCTTGAGTCTCATCAGACGAAAAGAGATTGTCGTGCATCCAACCTAAGGCGCTCATGGCGTCCTAAGTGGCATCTTGAGTGGCGTCTTTGATGGCGCTCTGAATAACAACGGCACAACGCATTGATCACGAGCAGCGTCAATCGGGCTTTCAATGCGCGAGCGACCAGGTAAGTTTCGCGAAGACATCATGATCCTTAATCGGTTCAAATCAACTCAGCACCGTTCTTGAACCGTGCTGTATTAACCAGCATAAGACAGCGCCCTATGCCAAAGCACGCGATCATCCTCGGCGCCGGCGTCGCCGGACTGACCGCCGCAAATGCCTTAGTAGATCAAGGTTGGGCCGTCACTATTTTAGAAGCCAGTGACCGCGTCGGCGGACGAACCTTTACAAAAAAGGTTGACCAGCATCTCGAGGAACAAGGTGCCGAATTTGTGCACTGTGACCATCATCCAAGGGTGATGGCGGCTTTGCATCACTACAAGATCGCCATCCAGGCCCCGCCGAGCACCGACACAACTTGGTACTGGCAAGGCGTGGCCGCACCCGCCGATCCCCGTGACCCAAGCTTGCAGTTGTTGCTTGCGCGCATCGACGAAGACCTGAAGCTCATCGATCCAGAGCGCTGGATCACAGCGGACAATGCGCATCTCGATCGCCCCTTTCGAGACTATCTCGAGGCGATCGACGCGCGCGCCGCAACCCGAGAAATGCTCCTCGCCTGGACTGGGACCCTGACAGGCGCGAACCCCAGCGTATTCAGTGCGCTCGGCATTCTGCGCGATTTTAGAATGTTCGGCTCAGCAAAGACCGCTTTAGAAGCTGAGGAACATCGGATTGTTGGTGGCACGCAATCGCTTGCGACCGCGCTGGCTGCACCTTTAGCTGCCAACATCGCGTTCCTAAAACGCGCCGTGAGTGTGCGCCGGCGGCCGTCAGGCTTTGAAATCAGTACAGCAGATCATCAGGTTTTTCCTGCCGATGCGGTGATTGTCACCGTGCCCTTTAACACGTTGCACGCACTGGATCTGCCTTTTTTGACGGATCCATCACTGTCGCAAGCCAGCCGACGCGGCCACGCGAATCGCAGTGGAAAGCATTGGTTTGATCCAACCAATCCGTTTGAATCACGGATTTCGGCCAGTCCAGGCACCTTGGCCTTCATGGATCGAACCCAGACTTCGGGCTGCATCATCAAAGACGACCAAATTTCAGCGCAAACCGCCGCACAGGCACTGGGCCTTGCACATCGGCACCTCTTGAACGCCCGCACCCACGCCTGGACTCACGATCTCAATGCCCAGGGCGCTTGGATGACCATTCGCCCGGGGCATGCTGCCGTGGTTGATGCGGCCTGGGCGATTGGGGCCATCGACCCGACGTTTCAGATCGCGAATGCTGACATATCACCGGTTTGGTCGGGCTGGATAGAAGGGGCGCTTTACGCGGGCCATAGCGCAGCCCAACGCTTACTCAACAATTAAACCGTGTATTTTGCGCAAAGGCCTGGCATTGCGCACAACAAAATTACCGCAACACTCGCCCAAAGAACTTCAAAGAATAAAGAAGAATGAAAAAGCGCCATAAAGCTCATTCGTCAGTACCTAATCAAACGGGTCGAGTAGCGGTTCGAAAGCGATTATGGCGAGTGGCCTCGACGTTGCCTAAGGCTGCAAGATCGCTCGCAAAACCATCCGAGAGGCCGCCAGCTCGGCAAGCGTTCGTTGCACCCAACCACGATCGATAGCCCTTGATGACTAACCACTTTATAATGACAGTCATTATAAAAGGCTGTAGGCTCACCCTTATCGACAACCACTAAGTCCAGTCACATGAAAAAGCTCGTCATCAGCATCGTCTTAGCCAGCCTCATCGCCGGCAGTCTCTGGCACAACCGACTGAATATTTTGCTGTCGATTGCACCAACCCTTCGAGACTGGCAATACCCGGTTGGCCCAAACCAGCCTGTTCAATGGACCCAAGGGCCAGCGCAGGCCAGCTTGCCGCCAAGTCAGAGACCCCCAAACATTATTCTCATCCTTGCTGACGATATGGGGTTCAATGATATTTCGCTGCATAACGGCGGCGCCGCCGATGGCTCCCTACAAACCACAGCCATCGACGCCCTTGCACAAGATGGGGTTCAGTTTAGATCGGGCTATGCAGCAAATGCGGTTTGCGCACCTTCCCGAGCCAGCATATTAACCGGTCGCTACAGCACGCGATTCGGTTTTGAGTTCACACCTTTTTTTAAAATTGGCGCAACAATTTTTCAATGGACGCAAGACTTAAACCCCGGTGCTTTACCGGTTTATTTTAACCATGCTGGCATTGAGGATATGCCTGACATCAACGCCCAAGGACTGCCGCCATCAGAGATTACGATCGCAGAACTCTTGAAGAACGCCGGCTATTACACCGCGCACATTGGTAAATGGCACCTTGGCGGCAGCGCCGAAAAGCCAGAAATGCTGCCGCAAAATCAGGGCTTCATCGACAGCCTGTACATGGCAGGGATGTTGTATCTACCAGAAGATCATCCAGACGTGGTGAACGCAAAACGTGAAAACCAGAGCATCGAGCGCATGGTGTGGAGCGCTGCTCAATATGCCGCGTCGTTTAATGGCGGTCCTCGATTTGAGCCCTCAAATTACCTAACGGACTACTACACCGATGAAGCCTTGCGGGTTATTGATCAACATCAAAACGAACCCTTCTTTTTATATCTCGCTCATTGGGGCATTCATAACCCCTTGCAAGCAACACGCGCCGACTATGAGGCGCTCAGCCATATTGAAGATCACACGTTGCGCGTTTATGCCGCGATGATTCGCGCCCTAGATCGAAGTGTGCGCCGTATCACCGAAAAGTTAGATGAGACAGGCCTTGCCGACAACACCCTCGTCGTCTTCACCAGCGACAATGGGGGGGCCTCCTATATCGGCTTATCCAATATCAATCAGCCGTATCGTGGCTGGAAGCTCACGTTATTTGAAGGCGGCACTCACGTGCCGTTCCTTGCGAAGTGGCCTGCCCAAATTGAGGCCGGAAGCCAATTCGACGCGCCCATTCACCACATGGACCTGTTTTCAACCTTTGCCGCCGCAGCAGGCGTCGCAACCCCTAAAGATCGAATTATTGATGGCGTTAATTTGCTACCACATTTGAAAGGCACTCAGACGAGCCCACCACACGAAACCCTATTCTGGTTACAAGGTCACCAAGAAACGGTTCTGCATCGTGGCATGAAATTGATTCGCGCACAGGAACCGCGGAAAGTTTGGTTATTTGATTTAAAGGCGGATCCAACCGAGCAATTTAATCTGGCAAATGAGCGTCCAGAGACCGTTAAACTGCTCAACGAGAAATTGGATGCGCATCGTGCAGCGCAAGCGGAACCCATGTGGCCCAGCTTAGTCAACGCCCCTCAACTCATTGATAAACAGGGTGAGGAGCCCTTTGAGGCTGGCGATGAGTATATTTACTGGCCCAACTAATAAAAAATTTTTAAGGTAGCCTTTGCCATGAACCGCCTGAAACGTCCTGAGATTTTTATCATCATCGCTTACTTGGCATTTTGCTTTTGGTATACCAACACGAGCGGTCCCTTAACCAATACGGAGATTGACGCCTATCTTGCCAAGTTGACCCAACGCGAGGCTGCCAACCAAAATATTCCAATCATCGAGGATTTCATGAGACGAGACACCGGCAACCAGTTTGTCATGGTTAATCTCATCGACCTTAATCCGACGCCGCCAGATTTGCCGGCAACGGGCCCGAACGCGGACCCTATGGCGCTGGTAGATCACTACATGGCCCACATGTACCCAACGATGTTCCGACGTGCCTCGCACCCAATTTATTTAGCGCCCGTTCAGGCGGGCGCGATAGACCTTCTTAACCTGCCTGGGGCCAGCAACTGGACTCAGACCGCTTTAATGCGCTACCGCAGTCGCCGAGACCTTATGGACATTGTCACGGACCCGCGATTTTCTGAACGCCACGACTACAAATTGGGCGCGATGCTCAAAACCATCGCAGTCCCAACAGAGCCGAGCTTCAACCCGGCGGATCCTCGGCTGCTGCTGGGCTTGGTCGCGATCATCTTTTTGCTACTGTTTCGACGCGGTCTGCGGCCCCAAAGGGCACCCTGACGGGGTTGCCGCTCGTATCACCTCAAAAAAAGCGATACAGTCTGCTTGCTATGGACCTCGATCAAAACCACGCGGTAAAAAGACCTGGGCGTAAAATATTCCTCTGCGTTGGGTTAATTGTCATTGCGATGCTGGGTTTGCCCAGCCAGGCTGACTTGCCGAGACCCAACATCGTGCTGATCTATGTTGACGACTTGGGTTATGGCGATCTCAGCAGTTACGGCCACCCCATCATCGAAACACCGAACCTTACCGCCCTGGCCGCGAGCGGTATCCAACTGACCAATTACTATGCGCCTTCCGCGCTTTGCTCACCCTCGCGCGCCGCTTTGCTGACCGGCCGGCATCCTTACCGAACCGGGATCCAAAGCTGGATCCCGAAAGGCACCGGGATCTACTTAAAAGCAGACGAAGTCACCCTGCCGGAAGTGCTCAAAACCGCGGGCTACGAAACCGCATTAATCGGCAAGTGGCATCTCAACAGCGATTTGGGCAACCCGCAAGAGCCTCAACCGAACGATCAAGGCTTTGACTACTTCTTTGGCCACAATGCTTTTCAAATACCAACCAATCGTAATCCGACAAACTTGTATAGAAACCGGACCGCGCTGCCCACCCAGTCTGGCTATACGGCTCAAATTTACGCAGACCAAGCTTTGGCTTGGCTCTCTGACAGATCAGATGACACACCTTTCTTTTTAATGCTATCGATGGCCGAGCCGCATACCCCCATTGAAAACCCGGAAGCTATGAATGCTAAGTACCGCGCCTATACCCAAGGCACGGTTGTGCCCATCCCATCAGGCGCAGCCGACATTCCAAAAGACAAACTCATCGCAAGAGGACCCGGTGAATACTACGCCAACATCGATTATATGGACGCGCAATTAGGGCGTGTCCTTGCTTTCTTGGATGAGACAAATCGCGCCCCGGACACCATTATTGTCTTTGCCAGCGATAACGGACCGGTCACTAGCGACTGGATAAATTGGTACGAAGTCAACGCCTACGGCAGTACAGGCGGCTTGAAAGGTCGGAAACACTTCCTGCATGAAGGCGGTATTAAAGTTCCTGCAATCATTCGCTACCCTTCGCGATTGCCTGCCGGCATCCAGTCAAACCAACTGATGACCGGGACCGATTGGTTTGCAACGCTTTTGTCCTTAGCAGGCGTCGCGCCGCCCCGTGACCGCCCCATCGACAGCGTTGACATGGGCTTTGCTGCAGATCAAACCAAGCCGCCCGCTTCAAGGATATTGCACTGGGCGTTGCCAACGCCTGACGCATTAGATTTTGCTGTTCGAGAGGGCGCGTTCAAATTGTTAATCGATCGCACGGGCGTTCCTCGAGAACTCTTTAACCTGCAAGAAGACCCGCTGGAGCTCTTCAATCTCGTCGAGGTTGAGCCTGTCATCACCGCTCGCCTACTCGCCTACCATCATGACGTCCTAAACCGGATTAACGCAGATCCCTTGCTTAGGCGACCCACGGCGTCAGACAGCTAACGGCCGTTAGCTGCTTCACATTGCGTCTGTGATCAACGACAACTGCCAGCGTTCATCAATCAGGCTGCCACCCAAGCTTATACCGCGTGCGTCCACCCATAGGGATCTTCCCGCTCACCTTTTTGAATGGCCGTTAACAGATCATATAACTGCTGGGTCACGGGGCCGATGGCCTCACCATTGCCATAAAACCGATGCCAGGTGTCCTCAGATCGAACGCGTCCCACTGGTGAGATGACGGCCGCCGTACCACAGGCTGCAAATTCCTCTATGTCTGCAACTTCTTTAAGGAACTCAACCGGGCGCGCCACCGTTTTCATCCCAAGAACATCTGCTGCTAAGGTCATCACGCTTCGCCGCGTCACACTGGGCAAAATTGATTCGGATTCTGGCGTGACAATGGTGCCATCTTTCATTTTCAGAACGATATTGGCCGATCCTGCTTCTTCTAAAAAGCGATGTTCGGCAGGGTCAAGATAAAGCGCCTCCTGGGCCCCTAGTTCCTTCGCCATTTGGGTTGCCATCAATCCACCGGCATAATTCGCGCCGGCTTTAAACGCGCCCAAACCCTTAGGCGCTGCACGATCCAAATCAACGACTGCCAAGTCAATCAGGCTCAGCCCGCCGCCCTTATAGTAAGGCCCAACGGGTGACACAAACACCCTAAACTCAAACTCTGGCGCAGGCCGCAAACCAAGATTTTCACCAACACCGACTAAGAAGGGTCGGATATAAAGGCTCGCACCAGAACCATAAGGTGGTACCCACGCCGCATTCGCCCGCACGGTTTCTTGTATCCCGCGCATAAACAACGCTTCCGGCACCTGGGGCATGAGCAAGCGCTGCGTGGTCCGCCCCATTCGGGCACAATTTAGGTCCGGCCGAAAGAGCAAAATATCGCCATTGACCGCCGTTTGCGCTTTTAGGCCTTCAAAACAGGATTGCGCATAATGCAGAACCGTTGAGCCTTCGTGCACCGGCATCTCGGCCGAGGCCACTAATTCACCCTCACTCCAAACACCATCGCGCCAACGCGCTGAGAATCGAAGCTCTGTCTCGATGTAGGAAAACCCCAAGTTTCCCCAATCTAAGTCCTTTTTTGGTGCGTTCATCTCGTTCTCAACTGCAGCTAACTCGTGGTTTAAAAAAACTAACGGCCCAAGGCCATGACCCGCAAATCCTATCGGAACCTTGGGATATTGCAATAGACGTCCATGGCCGTGGCCAGACAAAACGCCCCTTGCTCAAATGCGCATCCGACGCGCTCAACGAAAGACAAGACATCGTAGCCTGGGAACCTGCTCAAACCGGCCGAATCACACCATGAAAGTGTTTGGGGGCAATCCGTAAAATCACCCGCTCGCTTGCCTGCAACCATTGTCCTAAATTCTCGGGCAGCGTATAACCCACAGCTTCAATATTCTCAAAAACGCGGCGGGTAGCGTCTTCAAGATGCGCCGTTTCAACCGTCACGACCCCCTCGATTGACACAAAGTTGAAGGGCTCGGCATTATTGATCACGCACAAATTAACGCGAGGGTCCCGTTCCATCGCACGACGTTTAAACGTTTTGCCGGGTGTTGACACCACAATCGAGTCTGCCTCAACCGCATAGGCAACCACCGACGAAGCCGGCGCGCCACCGCGCTTCAAATGCGTCAGCACCGCCCACCGGTGCGCTTGAATAAACGTATCAAAATCCGGATTCGTCGAAATCATTAGACCCCCTAACCGTTGTTTGTCACCAGCCAAAGCTCAAGCAACGTTCTGGCGCGTACAAAATGCCCTGCTATTCTCGAGACAAATGACCGCCAAGGCTTACGCGCCTTGGCTCGCCCAAGCACAGTGTTTCAAGCCTACTGGGATATCTGGCCACCCTCACCTTGCGCTGTGGTCGCCATCGCAACCGGTGACTGCGCTCGGCCGCGATCAGAGCCGCTTTAACATCACGCCCTGGTTTAGCGCGTCACGGGATCAGGGTGCCCGCGGCATTAAAATCAACGCTTGCCTGCTCAACACCGGGAAAAACCTCTTTCAATAAACTCAGCATATTCTGCGTGGACCGACGGTCTGCTGCTTCATGCAGGTGACCCGGCGGACCAATGCGGCTCGGCAGTGCAAAGCCGTGGGGCGTTTTTGCATGATCCACAAAACTCCAATCAACACCGGCCTCATCCATCTCTGCAAAGAAACGGTCTTTATGCGTCTGCAACACCAAGTGATCCTCGGCACCATTCTCGATCAGGACAATGGTGTTGGTATTATAGTCATTTGGAATTGACTTTAAGGGCGGTCGCGCCGCACCAAAGCGCGCAGGACTCGGATCTTCACCCGTTTGGAGTAGGCCATGAAAAGACACCACCGCGCTCAAATCAAGACCGCCTCGAACGCCTTCCAAAACAGCCATACCCCCAAAACAATACCCGATGGCCGCAGGCGATAACGCATCGTTCACACACGCCTCGGCTTTGCCCGCGTTGATCCACGCGTCTAGCAAAGCCCGAAACAATTCAGGATCATGGTCTAGCCAAACCATTGCCTCAAAACATTTTGTTTGAAATGCCTCGATCCGGCTGGGATCCGTTGGAAACTCCCGCTCATCGCTCGGCACGCGATCGCCGTACATATCAATGGCCAATCCAACGTAGCCAAGCCGAGCAAGATATTCCGCCACATCCCGATCGAATTGCTTGAGGCCTTGATAGTTGTGAATAACCAAAACCAGTGGTCGCGGCCCCAAAGCCTCGCTGGGTGCAACCAGATGACCCTCGAAGTGATGCCCGCGAAACACAAACCCAATCCTCCGGTGTTGTAAGTCCGGTGCTGGTGGCCAAAATTCTGATGGATGGGTCACAGTTTTCTCTCCCCTTTTGGCCTTACTGTAGACAGCGCGAACACGCCTGGCAAGCCAACACCAGACTGCTAACCGACGGGTCCTGAGCGACGCGTGCCGCGAAGCTAAGCCGCGAACAACAAGGCGCGGTCCCTCATCAATCTGGACGCGCGTTTTAGATTCAAAAAGGAGCGGGTCATGATCACTAACCGAGCAACGATTGTGTCGATTCATAATCGCGTCGACGCTTGGCAAGCCAGATCGCGATCATCGTTATCGCACAGCAAAATAATTATCTGGTGAAAACAAAAGCATTGTGATTCAGGGGTTCTTTAAGCCGCAACTTTGGTCGCGTCGTCCGAGCCTAACCGCCTTGAATTCGCGGCAACAAAAAGACGTCAGCATTCGTTGGGATTGGTTGATCCTGGCGGTCCCGGTAGATCTCGCCATTGACCGCAACCGCGACCCCCTCATCGAGATGCTTTTGCATCTCGGGATACCGCAGAACGAGCGATTGCAGCAGCTCGCCAATGGTCGCGCCCGTACACTCCACTAAGCGCGCACCATCAGCTGCCTGACTCAAAATACCCGATAGCTGAACCTCCATGATGCAGCCTTAAACTAGGCCTGACCATCCTCAATCGCTTTCAAGATCCGAGGCGGCGACATCGGCACATGGGTCATTCGAACCCCAACGGCATTTGAAACCGCGTTACCAATCGCGGCCAACGGCGGCACAATCGAGGTTTCTCCCACACCCCGAACACCATAAGGATGATTTGGGTTTGGAATTTCAAGAATTTGCGTGTCAATAAACGGCAAATCAGAGCACACCGGAATTCGATAATCTAAGAACCCAGCATTTTGCAGCCGACCATCATCGCCATAGATGTACTCTTCGTTCAATGCCCAACCAATACCTTGCACCGCACCCCCTTGGAATTGACCCTCGACATAATCCGGATGAATCGCCTTACCGGCGTCCTGCACGACGGTGTAACGGAGTATTTTCGTCGCCCCAGTTTCAGGATCGACCTCAACGTCACACATGTGACTGGCAAAGGAAACGCCAGCACCGTCGGCAACGACTTCGTTATGACCCGCAATGGGTCCGCCGGTACGAGGCGACTTCGCCGCAATTTCTTTCAAGGATAAGGGCGGCAAATTATTATTTTGCTTACCCTTAGCGCGCGCTTCGCCCGCTTCCCAAACCACTTGCTCGACAGGAATATCCCAGGTTGCCGCAGCTCGCTGCCGCAGCACTTCAACCGCATTGCGCGCCGCAAAGATTGTTGCCATCCCGGAGGAGAAGGTCCCTCTGCTGCCTTCTGTTGTGTCGTTGTGTCCAAGCGAGTTGGTGTCGCCAATGGTGACCCGGACCTGATCGTAATCAATCCCCAGCTCTTCTGCTGCAATCAAGGCGAGAGATGCTCGAGACCCACCGACGTCAACAGTACCGACGGTTAAGTTGACCGAGCCATCGACACCGATATTGAGATCGGTGCAGGTCTGACCGCCAAAGTTAAACCAAAATCCGCAAGCAACCCCGCGCCCCTGATTTTTACCCAGCTTTCGCTTCATATGTGGATGATTCTTGACGGCATCCAACGTTGGGCCAATCCCGATAGGACCATAAACCGGACCATAGGAGGCTTTGGTGCCCTTCTTGGCAGCATTCTTAATCCGAAAATCAACCGCATCCATGCCCAATTCAGCGGCCAACATATCGACCACGCTTTCAACGGCAAAAGCCGCCATCGGCGCAGAGGGCGCCCGATACGCCGCGACCTTTGGTCTGTTGACCAGGACATCGAAACCAACCGATTTCACATTCTTAAGATCGTAGCAGGCGAAGGAGGTCATCGCGCCAAACATGGCCCACATGCCTGGGAAAGCACCACTTTGGTAACGCAGTTCGGCGGTCGCCGCGGTAATCTTACCGTTGCGCTTGGCGCCAATCTTGACATCGACCGACGTTGATGACGTCGGCCCCGTCGCTCGAAACACTTCATCACGAGACATCACCAATTTCACCGGGCGATTGGCTTTTCGCGATAGCTGCAAGGCGACTGGTTCGGTCCAGACGTGCGTCTTACCGCCAAACCCGCCGCCAATTTCAGAGGAGGTCACCTTCAATTTGGCGACGTCCAACCCCAACAGACTGGCGCAAACATTTCGGAACGTGAAGTGGCCTTGGGTTGTAACCCACAACTCCCCACTACCATCTGGCCCGAGCGTTGCCAAACAGGCGTGGGGCTCAATATAGCCTTGATGGGTTTGCTCTGTTTTAAACGATTTTTCGATAATGACATCGGCTTGTTCAAAACCTGCCTCGACATCCCCGTGTCCAAACTCACTGCGTTGCGCAACATTAGACGCCGCGGTTGGCGCAGGCGTCACCCCCGCTGTGCGGACCCAATCGTGAATGATCGGCGCGGATGGCTTCATCGCTTCATCCACGTCCGTGACATGCGGCAATAGCTTGTAGGTCACTTTGATCAGTTTTAACGCTTTATCCGCGGTATCGGCATCGATCGCAGCGACGGCTGCGACCGCATGACCATCATAAAGGGCACGGCCTCGTGCCATACAATTTTCCAAGATATCCATCAGTCCGCGATTACCACCGGTTAGATCCGGGAAGTCCTTGCTCGTCAGTACGGCCTTAACGCCCGGGAGTTTCTCGGCTTTGCTGGTGTCAATTTTCGTAATGAGTGCGTGGGCATGCGGTGACCGTAACACCCGGCCAACCAATTGACCGGCGGCATTGGCGTCGGCACCGTACTTTGCGCGCCCAGTGACCTTATCAACCCCATCAGGCCGGTTAACGCGCGTGCCAACTTTGGTGAACCCTTGATTTGTAAAATCTGTTTCGTAAGGCATATTGTTCCTTCCTTCCATTGCTTCTAGCGTTTTTGGCGATTTTTGGTTTTACCCGATCCGATCTCGCTCGATCGTAACCAATCCTTGCCTTAATTTTTTCTGAAGACCCGACAACTCAAAAATAGTGTTATCGGACCTGCTTGATCCTTTTTCTAAAGGTTATCGTGCCGACTTTTTACCGCGACGCATCATTTTCGCGGCCGACTGAACTGCCCGAACAATCTTGTCATACCCAGTACAACGACAGAGATTACCGGCTAGGGCATAACGGATCTCTTCTTCGCTCGGGTTGGGATTTCGCTCAAGCAGGGATTTTGCGGCCACCAGAAATCCTGGTGTGCAGATACCGCATTGCAATGCCGCTTTTTCGATAAACGCCTCCTGCAACGGATGCAGCTGACCGCCTTCGCTTAAGCCTTCTACTGTGCCAATTTCGCGGCCTTCGGCTTCCGCACCCAATACCAAGCAAGCACACACTAAGCGACCATCGAGGGTAATCGAGCAAGCACCACAGTCGCCCGTGCCACAACCCTCTTTAACGCCCGTTAAGTTAAGCCGATTCCGCAAGACGTCTAACAAGGACTCGTCTGCTGGACAAACATATTGAACGGCATCGCCATTCACTTTTGCTGAAACTGTTACGCCGTTCATTTTGATCCTCCTGCTCGTTCATAGGCTGAGAGCGCAGCGCGTCTTGCCATCACACCGGCAACTTTCGTTCGGTACTCTATGGTGCCACGCTTATCATCGATTGGATTGCATGCGGCCCGACACGCAGCAACCATCTTATCGAGCGCTGCGTCATCTAATTTCGTTCCGATCAATGCCTTTGCTGCCGCCGGCACAATCACCGCCGTTGGCGCAACAGCCCCTAAAACCACCTTCGCCGACTGAACAACACCCCGTGACAAGGTCAAATTGACCGCCGCACTCACGACCGCAATATCCATTTCCGTTCTCGGCGTGAAACGCAAGTAAGCATCGGCGGATTTGCCAGTTCGCGCTGGCAGCACTACCGCTTCGATGAACTCATCTCGCGCGAGACTTGTCCGACCCGGCCCTAACACCACTTTTTCCACTGCGACCCGACGTTTGCCTTTTGGCCCGACGATCAACGCTTTCGCACCCGCTGCAATTAAGGCCGGCACACTATCTGCGGCCGGTGACGCATTACAGAGATTACCAACGACGGTGCATCGCCCTTGGATCTGATCAGAACCAATTAAATTCGCCGCCTCGACAACGCCGGGCCATAGACTGCGCAATTTATCTGACTCACCCAATCGAACGGCTGGAACCGCCGCGCCGATCTGCACACCAGCCGCTGCGACTTTTAGCGTTCGCAGGCTCTCGATGCGTTTAATATCAACGATTAAATCGGGCTCGATCGCGCCCATCTTCATCCGGACTAAAAGGTCCGTGCCGCCGGCGAGTACGTGCGCGACCCCAGACTCTGATCCGAGCAGTGTTGCTGCGGCTTTTGTAGTTGTTGGCGATTCAAATCTCATAGTTTTCCTCGTTCATTATTAGTCGGTCTACGCCATTAGTCGGTCTACGCCGACCGATTACCCTGCCCTTTTTTAACGTTGGCCATCACGGGTGAATAGCCCAATGCTTACTCAGGACTCTGACATTACTGATTCAATGAATCAATCACATGGCAATAGCACTGCCTGTATCTAAACTTAGACATGCCCGCAAATCAATCATTGCTGTTATTAATTTAAAGTCAGCATAACCCGCCCGGTCCGACCGAGGCATCCGCTGTAATCTGGGCCCGAGCAGGCTTCAGGCGCAGGCTAACGCTTTTGACCCGCGCCGCGGCGAGTGGGATGATCTACTGGCAGCCGGCAGCGGGATAAACTAAATCGTCTCCGCCGACCGGCTTAATCAGAATAAGGAAGCCCCATGCACGGCAAGCGCGAAACACAACCGGTAGTAGAACTCAAAGACGGCGCTTTGATGGGTCGGATCAAAGATGCGGTTTATCTGTTTTGCGGTATTCCCTATGCGGCGCCACCCATTGGGCCGGCGCGCTTTAAAGCTGCGCAACCCGTGCAGCCCTGGGAAGGCATCCGGGATGCAACAAAATTTGGTCCGGCAGCACCGCAGATTCCGTCCGGTGGTATGACCGACCGGGTGCCTGTGCGTTGGGATGAAGACTGCCTGACGCTCAACGTTGCAACGCCGAGCATCACCGCCGATAAGAAGGCGGTCTTGGTCTGGATTCATGGCGGCGCTTATCGGTCAGGACAAGGCGCAATTCCCTGGTATAACGGCGCGAGTTTCGCAACGCTTGGCAATATTGTCGTTGTCACCATTAACTATCGCTTGGGTGCGCTGGGTTTTACGGACCTGTCGAGCTTTGCTGAAGGCTATGAGACATCGGGCGTGAATGGCTTGCTCGACCAAATCAAGGCACTAGAATGGGTGCAGCATAATATTAGCGCGTTTGGCGGTGACCCAGAACGCGTCACGATCGCTGGCGAATCGGCGGGCGCTTTTTCTGTCACCACGCTGTTAGGCGCCCCTCGGGCAAAGGGCTTATTCCATCGCGCGATTCCTCAGAGCGGCGCGGCCCATCACACCTTGACCCAGACTCAGGGACTACGCGTTGCTGAACTCCTGATGCAAGAGACGCAATCAGCGGATGTGCAAGCCCTGATCGACTGCCCCGTTGAGACCCTCTTAAACGCGCAAAACACCGCCTCGGCCCGCTACCACACAGAGGGTCACTCTCCAGGGGTACAAGCTTTTTATCCGGTTTGCGGCAATGAGATCATTCCAACGACACTACTCGAGGCGATCGAAACCGGCGTGGGGCGTGATATTCCGGTCTTAATTGGGACCAATCAGGATGAGTCCAGCCTCTTTATGCTGGGATCGCCAGAGGACAGCACGGCCGAAACCCAGAGCAAGGCTTATGGCAGCAGCGACTTGCACAAACACTATGCACGCCTCTTCCCGAGCTTTAGTCCGAGAGACCTTGCCGTTCGGATGGCAACCGACTTTTCATTCAAACTGCCCGCCGTCAGGCTGGCTGAACTGCGCGCAGAAACGGGCTCTGAAACCTACGTCTATCAATTTAACTGGCGCTCGAGAATTCCAGGGCTCGGCGCAACCCACGCCCTGGAGATTCCATTTGTCTTTAATATGCTGCAGGCTCCCGGCGTCACGGCGTTTATTGGGCCAGGGGCGCTACCCCAACCGCTTGCCAGTCATATGCATGACATCTGGATCCGCTTCATCAATGGCCAAGCGCCGGAGTGGCCGAGCTATCAACGCGCTGATCGCGCCGTCATGCACTTTGATGAAACCTCGCACTTGAAACACAACGATTATGAAGCGGTGATTGATCTTTGGGCAGGCCTACGCTGAGCCATCCGTGGGGCAAGCGTTTAGCCTTCGACTTGGGCAACCGCTTTTGCAAGCTCGAACCGTAAAACCACGTGCCGGGTTGCGGCGACGGCTAAATCTGCCGCGTTCGGCTCTAACTTTACATTCAACCGAACGCCGGCGAATAAGGCATCGATTGGATTGTGTGCGATGAGCATCCGCATCTGCGTCTCAATGGTTGCAGCCTCGTTAGCCACCAACTGGACCGGCGCCACCTGCCGCTGTCCTCGATAAATCAGCGTGGCCGACGAGCAGTCTTGCAAGTTGCGCCACCAAAGATTTTCGCCCAGGGTCAAACAAATAAGATCACCGGATTGCTTGGCATAGCTGACGGGAATTCGATAGATCCGTCCCGAACGACGGCCCGTTATCTCCAGTAACAGCAGTTGAAAACTGATTAATCGGTGCAGCCGGGATTGCAGCAACCATGCGACGAATGGGTTAATCATCCTGAAAAAAAATTTCACAGCGCACCCTCTTTTACCGGTTTGTGGCCTTCGATGTCGCGCGCCTTGATGACGCCCTGCTTTTCTTACAGCGATATACGGCGCAATCGCCTTGTGAGATGCCCTCGTCATCATTAAAAACCGCGCCCGATTTTCGCGCCCGGCACACCAACCTCAAAATGACAAACCAGGCCAAGCGTTTTGCTACGCCTGGCGCCTCTGTGAAACCACCCAAGGCCGCGATTCCCGCCACCGAGTAGAGCTGCTATGGTTCGTCAAACTGCGACCAGCGAGTTTAGTTTGCATTTCCTAAGTGCCAAGCCGCCAAACTATACGATGCTTCCCCGAGGCGTCATCCTAGCTTATGCCGTCCCGAGAATTGCCTTTGGTATTATGGGGACCTTATTCGTTGTGTACTTCATGAAGTTCGCGACCGACGTTTTGCTGATCGCGCCTGCGGTCATTGGCACAATCCTCGCCATCGGGCGTTTATGGGATGGGATTACCGATCCGATCATTGGGTTTTTATCAGACCGGACCCGCTCGCGCATCGGTCGGCGACGGCTCTGGTTATTTTGCGCGGCGGTGCCCATGGCCTTGTCGCTCGTTGGTATCTGGTCACCGCCTGAATTTCTCAGCGGGATCACGTTGATCATTTGGATGACAATCTGTTTGTTGCTGTATGAAACAGCGCAAACGGCCTTTTTCGTGCCCCACGGCGCCCTCTCCATTGAGCTGTCCCAGGATTATCACGAGCGCACCCGGTTATATGGCCTAAGCCATATGATCGGTATCTTCGGCGTGGCGGCGGGACTATTGTCATTGCACTTTATGCAACAGGCGGAAGACAAACGGCTCTTTGCCTTTCAACTGTCCCTGTTTGCTGCAGCGACCATTGCGCTACTGGTGATTTGGACCACCTATCTGCTGCCGGAGCGCGCGGATCACCAGGGCCGAGCCTTTAAAAACCCCTTTCAAACCTTTTTGGACATCTTGAGAAACCCGCACGCCAGACTGTTACTCATCGTCTACGGGATCGAAACCTTTGGCGGCGCAACGCTCGGCATCCTCGCTGCCTATGCCGCCGAATACGTTGTTAAAATGGACTCCCTGGTCATCATTTTGGTTGTTTATCAAATTCCGCAATTCCTATTCGCCCCGCTTTGGATTCGTTTTTCAAAGGTGACCGGCAAACGCAACCTTTGGATTATCGGCACGCTCATCTCAGCGGTGTCCTATGGCGGCCTATTCTTTGCTGGCGCGGGGAACGATCTATATGTTTACACCTGCTGCTTTTTTGCTGGGGTTGGCGCCGGCGCCGGGGCGGTACTGCCGCCCTCGATTCAGGCCGACATTGTCGACTACGATGAATTCCTTACCGGGGAGCGCAAAGAGGGTGCTTACCTCGCGGTTTGGAATTTGGTTCGTAAAATCGCCAGTTCAATCACCGCTTTTGTCATCGGTCTTGCGCTGCAATTCTCAGGGTTTGAGCCCAATGTCGAGCAATCCGAGGCGACGCAAGACACCATCCGCTGGCTTTTGGCGCTCATGCCCTGCGCCTGTTATATTGTTGGCGCGCTGCTGCTCATGCGATTTTCGTTTAACGAACCCGAGCACCGAGCGGTCCGCGCGGCATTAGATGCGCGACCAATCCAATCAGCCCTTAACGAAAAGTCCTGACGCTTGTGCTGGTTTGGCGTCAGGACGATCCGATCTTGGAATGAGCGAGACGCTAAGGCCTTTAACGAGACGGTAATTTTAACGTCTGCGCGCCCAGTCTTAGAAACCAATGCGCTGGCAATGATTTACCGGCGTTGACCCAGAATAAGGAGATCTATGAATCAGCTTGGTGCACTATGGCCTGTTAGCGACTATACCCTTGGCGGCGGCGGTATCGGTCAAGTTTGGGGATCAACTGATCGCGCCGAGGCCGTTGCAACGGTGCAAGCGGCCGTCGATCACGGCATAACCCTGCTGGACCTTGCGCCCCTGTACGGTCGCGGTGAAGCAGAACGCGTGGTTGGCGCGGCCTTCAACGGCAGCCTCCCCGACGGCATCCGGGTGACCTCGAAGTGTTTACTCGCAACCGACACAAACCGAGGCCATTGCAGATCGCTTAGAAAAATCCATTCTGCGCAGCTTAGACAGCCTAAGGGCCGAGCACATTGATCTGTTCTTTTCTGCACTCCCAGATCATTTTAGATGATTACCAATTCCCTGCGCCGCTGAACGAAACCCAGCAGCAATGGTCGGTGACGCAACACTGTTTTGATGAGGCTGTAAGGCCCGCCTTTGAAGCGCTGATCCAGCGCGGTCTGATTGGTGCCTGGGGCATTACCGGTACCGGTCACCCCGATGCCATCGAACACATTTTGGCCAGCGACAAACCACCACAGGTGGTGCAACTGATTAGCAATTTATTAGACAGCCCAGGCGGCATCAAGCGCTATCCCGAAGCGGCTCGACAGCGAGCGCTCATAGCGCAAGCTGCAGCCAACGGCATCGGCGTCATGGGTATTCGCGCGGTTCAAGCCGGCGCACTGTGCGCCGAATTTGATCGCCCGATTGCCATGGATCATCCAGAAATGCTGGATTACGACCGGGCCGCACCCTTCCGCGCGCTTTGCCAAACCTGGGCCATGGATCCGGCCGTGGTTGCACATCGTTATGCCCTTGCCATGCAGGGGGTGTCGACCGTTGTCCTGGGTGTTAAAAATCAACAAGAGCTCAGGGCCTGCCTCGATGGCGGCGGACCTTTATCGATGGAACAAGTCGCGTCGATCGACGCCCTTGGCTTACAAAGGCCTTAACGCGTCCTGATGCGCTCGCCGCCCCGGATTGCCTGACAGCTCGGGGCGTGCATCGGCTAAGCTGACGGTTTGAGGCGATGTGTAAGCTCTTCTCAAGGGACTTTGGACGTTATACTGCCCTTTCAATTTCATGACCTTTTGACTCTCAGGATATGCTATGACCCGCCTTGTAAACCTCGCCCAGATCGGGTGTTTTAGTCGCTCTTCAGCCTGAGCACTCATCTCGGGCTGCGCGACCAGCCCAGCACCTGCACCCTTGACCGACACAACCGCAACCGATGTGGTTGTCAAAAGTCCCAACGATCAAAGGGAATACGCCCACGTCACCCTCGACAACGGCATGCGCGTCCTGCTCATCTCCGATCCTGATGCGGATAAATCAGCGGCAGCGTTAGTTGCCTTTCGAGGCAACTTCCACGATCCGAAGGATCGACCTGGGCTGGCACACTTTTTAGAGCACATGTTATTCATTGGGACGGAGAAATACCCTGAACCCGATGGCTACTTTGCGTTTGTTCAAAAAACATGGTGGCGGCTCGAATGCTTATACCGCGCCAGACCACACCAATTACTTTTTTGATATCCAGCCGGAGTATTTCGTCGAAGGCTTAGACCGCTTCGCACAGTTTTTTATCTCGCCGTTACTCGACAAAGCCTATGTCGACCGAGAAAAAAATGCGGTGCACTCAGAGTACCAGATGCAAATCAAAGAAGATGGCTGGCGCGGCTTTATGGTTCAGAAGGTTGCGATGAACCCTGAGCACCCAATCTCAAAATTCAGTATCGGCACACTCGATACACTCGACGGCGACGCCTACAGCGCATTGATCACATTTTTTGAGGGCCATTACTCCGCCAATCAGATGGGCGCGGTGATTCTGCACAACGAGTCCATCGCAACGCTTAAGCCCTGGGTCACCGAACTCCTCGGTCAAGTGCCTAACAGAAATTTACCCAGCCTGGACCTAACAACCCCCTTAACCGCACCAGGGCAATTGCCAGCAACCCTGCGACATCAAACCTTAAAGTCAGATCGATCAGTCTCTTATGCTTTTCCGATTCCAGCCATTGACCCTTATTACCAAACAAAGCCGACCGGCTATATCGGATCCCTCATCGGGCATGAGGGACAAGGCAGCCTGCATCAGTTGCTGACTCAAAAAGGTTGGATTACCGGTCTGGGCGCCGGTAGTCAAAACATTGATCAAGCTAACGCCATCTTTGAGATCACCGTACAACTGACCGAAGCCGGGATGGGTGCCGTGCCCGCCATCACCGATCTCGTTTTCGACTACATTAATTTATTACGCACCGAGAAAGCCCAAGCATGGCTATATCGAGAGGCCGCAACCGTTGCGACCTTGGGGTTTCGGTTTCGGGAGCAGATCCCTTCCATTGCCGCAGTCCAAAGCCTCGCCCCCAACCTCATGAAGTTTCCCGCAAAGGATCTTTTGATCGCGCCTTACTTACTCGAAAACTTTGATGCTGACCTGATCGACGATTACTTGGGCTATCTGCGCCCAGACAATGTCCTGGTAACCGTTGCAGGCCCTGAGGTTGAGGGTGACAAAACAGAGCAATGGTTTAATGTTGCCTACTCTTTGGACAATGGTATTGAGCGCCGCGATGCCGAATCCAGCGCCCTGACGCTGCCGGCGCCAAACCCCTTCCTACCCGAAGATTTAACCTTAATTGAATCGGCTAGCAATGCACCCGAGGCCCTGCCGAGTGCGAGCCCAATGACGTTTTACCTTGCCGCTGACACTGAGTTCGGTGTGCCTCGGGCCATGCTCCACGTCAGCCTAAGACGACCCGATGGCCTGATCTCAGTTGCTGATAGTGTGCGCGCACGCTTATACCGAAACTTAGTTGAAGATGATCTCAATGCCTTATCCTATCCCGCACTTCTGGCTGGCGTGAGTTATGGGATCTCGACACCAGACCGCGGCTTTCGGATCAGCCTCGGCGGCTACCAGGATAAACAAAGCGAACTGCTGCAGGTGGTCTTAGACCGATTAACCAGCCTTACAATTAACCCAGAGCGGTTTCTTGTTTTAAAAACCGAACTCGAAAACAGTTTGCAAGACTCCTTTAAAAACAGACCTTTTCAGCAAGGTTTTGATCGCTTAAGACAAAACATTTTGTCCTCGAACTGGCCCGCGGCAGATCAATTGGCTGAATTGGCGACGGTGACACCTGAAGATCTGAGCCTTTGGCGAGACGCTTATTTTGAGCAGGTTGGTGTTGAAGCACTGGCGGTTGGCAACCTAGACAGGGCGGCCGCGCAGCGGATCCAAGCCCAATTGACCAATAGCTTAGTGATTACACCAACCGCTGCCGCAGCCCCGACCGTAACCCAAATTGACGGGCCAATCACTGACGTCATGGCCATTGACCATAACGATGCATCCCTCGTGTTGTATCTTCAGAACAATAATGATGCCCTACTCGAGACGGCCAAAAGCAACCTCTTAGCGCACATCATCGCGCCGGAATATTTCTCTTCTTTGCGCACAGAGCAACAACTCGGTTACGTGGTGTCCGCATTTAGTCCAGAATTTGAGCAGCAGGGCGGCCTAGGCTTTGTCATTCAATCGCCTTCAGCGCCAGCTGATGCCTTGCATCAAAAAACCCTCGAATTTCTTGAGGGCGAAGTCACCCGACTGGCTGATATGAGCCCTGAAGACTATGCACAGAATCAGCAAGGCTTGATCGCGCAGGTGCTCGAGAAAGATAAAAATCTCGGCGAGCGCGCTTGGCGGTATTGGTCTGATTTAGATGAGGGTTATCAGAACTTCGATGGCAACCAACAATTGGCGGAGGCCATCTCAAGCATCGATCATGAAAGCTTAAAAGCGTATCTCGATGACATGCTTAAGAAAGCCAAAAACCAGTATTTACTGATCCTCAGTGAGGGGCGATTTAAAGAGCCTGCTACCACATCGGACGAGGCCTCCTAGTCGAGCCCTCCTAGCAACCCAGGATCACGGCAGCGAATCACACCATTCGCTGCCGGCTACTGCGAGCCAAAAGCGCAAGCCGCGCAACCCACCGCATCACGGCCAACCGCTCATTGATGCCCAAACCGCCGATCGACGGCAGCCGTCGTGAGACTACTTTCGCTGCACTATGACCTAGCGCATCACAGCTTTAGCAGCTGTTTGCCGAAGTTGGCGCCGTCAAACACCCGTTTCAGGGTCGCCGGTATCTGCTCGAAACCAGACTGCACATCTTCTTTATAGAGCAGCTGGCCTTGCTGCAACCAGTCGGCTAAGCGGGCTCGAGCTGCTGGAAACTCACTCGCATAATCGGTCACCAAAAAGCCAGACATGGTTGAGCGCTTGAAAACCAAGTTAAAGTAATTTGCCGGCCCAGCCGGCAGAACCGCCTGTTCATAACGCGAGATACCGCCGCAAATTACCACCCGCGCGTTGAGCGCAATACAGGCCAAGGCATCGTTCAAAATCGTGCCGCCAACATTGTCGAAAAACACATTCACGCCAGCCGGACAGGCCGCCCGAATTGCGGCTTTGACGCGGTCATTCTTGTAGTCAATCGCCTCATCAAACCCCAATTCATTGACCAGCCAAGCACATTTTTCTGCGCCGCCCGCAATGCCTACCACCCGACAGCCGGCAAGCTTCGCCAATTGGCCAACGATCGAACCCGTGGCGCCAGCAGCACCCGACACTAAAACCGTATCACCCGGCACCGGCCGGCCAACTCGAAACAAGCCAAAATAAGCCGTCAGACCCGTGCCGCCGAGGGGACCCAAGTGCGCGCCCAACGGCGCATCCCCCGTTATCACCTCCAGCTTCTCAGCCGCCATCACCGCATAGCGCTGCCAACCGAGGCTGCCCATCACTTTGGTGCCAATCGGTAATCGATCGACGTTGGACTCAATGACCTCGCCTACGCCAGTTGCGTTCATCACCTGCCCAAATTCCGTTTCCGCAGCATAGCCGACGTTTTCCATTTGGCCCTTCTGAGAAGGGTCAAAGCTCAGCATCTCGACTTTCACCAGCACCTCCCCTTCGGTCAACGCCGGCAATAACATGGTATGCCGTTTAAAGTCCGATGCTTCTAAGGCCCGTCCTTTTGGACTACCGTTGATTAACCACTGATCGTTTTCCACACGCACTCCTTAATTGTTAGGTCATCGCGATTGACTCGCGAGTTCGCTCAACGACCATCACCCACTAGCCGAAAAGCGCATAACACCTTATTGAATCAGATCGCCAACACGAATAATTTTTAGAGTATTCGTGCCACCATGAACATTCACGAAATCGCCCTTTGTCATAATCACCAAATCACCCGGCTCAAGATGCGCGATTTTTCGAACGGTCTCAACCGCAAAGTGATTGATCATCGAAGGCTTCATAGCCGACGCTTGAAAATAGACCGGAATCACGCCCTTATAAAGCGCCGTGATGGCGCTTGTCCCCACTTGTTCTGCTAGCGCAAAAATCGGCAAGGACGATTGCATACGCGACATCCAGCGTGGGGTTTTGCCGGTTTCTGTTAAGCAAATAACCGCTTTTATGCCCGCCAGCTGGTTTGCGGCGTACATGGCTGACAGGGCAACGGCCTGATCAATCTCGCCAAAAAGGGGCGTTGACTGGTGCTGGGCACGCTCGAGGGTCGGATGTTGCTCGGCACCCACGATCACCCGCGCCATCGCTCGAACCGTTTCAACCGGATAGCGGCCGACCGCCGTTTCCGCTGACAGCATCACCGCGTCAGTGCCATCCAAAACCGCATTGGCAACATCAAACACCTCCGCTCGGGTTGGGGTCGGCGCATCTATCATCGATTCCATCATTTGGGTTGCGGTGATGGTCACCTTGTTGGCAGAAATGGCGCGACTGATGAGCTCTTTCTGAACGGCAATCAGATTCTCATCCCCAATTTCAACCCCCAAATCGCCGCGCGCAACCATGATGCCATCGGCTGCGGCAATGATTTCGGAAAGCCAAGGCGCGGCAATTGCCTCGGCACGCTCCATCTTGGCAATGATGTGCGCCTGACTGCCGGCACTTGTTAAATGCTGGCGAGCCAAGTGAACGTCTTCCGCTGATTTCACGAAAGACACCGCGAGGTAATCCGTTTTAAGTTCTGCAGCAACTTTTAGGTCCGAAAAATCTTTTTCGGTGAGCGCCGGTGCGGATAAGCCCCCACCAAACTTATTGACGCCTTTGAGGCCTGAAATAATACCGCCGCGACGGACAATACAGTCTGCACAGTTGGCATCAAGGCTTTGTACTTCAAGCTCAAGGCGACCATCATCGATGAGCAATCGATCTTTTGGCGCAAGATCGGTCAGTACCCACGCTTGTAAATAGACCCCCTTGTTCGATCCCGCCATCGGGTCAATCAACGTTGATAACGCAAACCGGTCACCCACCTGCAACCGCGGTTTTTGGTTACCTGCAAACTCACCGATTCTGATTTTCGGTCCCTGCAGATCGCATAAGACAGCAACTGGCAAATCTAAGCGCTGGCTGATCGCGCGCACATGACCCGCTGTCACAACGTGATGCTCGGCGAGACCATGAGAGAAGTTCAGCCGAAACACATTAACGCCGGCTTGGATTAACGCCTCAATCGTATCCGGGCTATCACTGCCGGGTCCCAAAGTTGCGACAATCTTTGTTCGACGCCATACATCACTCACAGGTAGCCTTCCTTACTTTGCGCACGCTCACCGGATGAGGTGCGATGATTTAACGCAAACCGCTTGGCTAAAATCACCCAAAATCCGAGCTTCGAGTCAGACGACTCGGACAAGACCTTACGACTGCTTGGACAAGACCCTACGACTACTCGATCCCGCCTGACACTTAACGCATTCATCATCAATCGAAAATTAGACAATAACCCCTATTCTTGACTTACAAAGCCTAGCAACTTTGGGCTCATACCAGACTGAAGCGTCTCATTTTCGACGGAAAATCCCAGGCTGCCCGTGTACCTTACTTTTTGAGTCAAGCAACGTCACAAAGCTTCGCCATTTCAAGTCAGCTTGCTAATGCCCGGTGCGAACTTCAGGAAGCTGTGGTTGGTTAAACTGTAGTTTAACCATTTCACGGTAGATTGGCTCATGTTCCATCAGCCATTGGTGCTGGCCAATATTGATTACCTGCCCTTCAACCATGACCAGTATTCGGTCTGCGTTCATAACGGTTGCAAGGCGATGCGCAATGACCAAGGTCGTACGCTGATGACGGAGCTGATCGAGCGCTGCTTGAACCAGTCGCTCGCTTTCAGCATCGAGGGCATTGGTCGCCTCATCCAAAAGCAAAATAGTTGGATTCTTCAGCACTGCTCTGGCAATCGCAATGCGTTGCCGCTGACCGCCAGATAGCCGCGCCCCCTTTTCGCCAAGATCGGTGTCGTAGCCGTCCGGTAGGGCGGCTAAAAATTCGTGCGCATGCGCGACCTTTGCCGCTTGCATAACCGCCGCATCGGTGGCGTCTGGCGCGCCAAAGCGAATATTGTCTTTGGCGCTAACACCAAAAATAACGGTCTCCTGCGGAACTATGCCAATAAATCGCCGAAGCCGCTCGAGGGATAACTGCTGCAGGTCAATACCATCAATTTCGATCCGACCGGATTGAGGGTCATACATCCGCAGTAACAACTGAAACAGCGTCGACTTGCCCGCGCCCGATGGCCCAACCACCGCGATCTGCTCACCCGGCTCAATGGTCAAACTTAAGTTCTTTATCGCGGGTGACTCGGGTCTTGATGGGTAGCTAAAACGCACCGCTGCCAGCACTAATCGTCCCGGACTTTTCTCAACCAGCGTTTCCGGCACTGCCGGGCTGACCACTTCCGGACGCAACAGCAAGAGCTGACCCAAACGCTCCATCGCGCCCGCAGCCCGCTGAAGCTCGCCCCAAAACTCGATGAGTGCACCGCCCGACGCGCCAATCAGAACGGCATAGATCACAAACTGACCCAGCTCCCCACCCGTAATCTCTTGCGCCAAAACCGCCCGCGCGCCCATCCAAAGCACCACAATAAAAGCACCAAAAAGGCCTGTCATGGCAACCGTTGTCAATAACGCCCGGGCTTTGATTCTTGCGACAGCCGTCGTGAAACTGCTCTCAACGGCTGCTTCAAACCTTGCAGCCTCGACCGGCTCAGCGGTAAACATTTGAACCGTCTGCACCGCATTGAGCATCTCACCCGCTTGCCCGCTCGCATCGGCTATGCGGTCTTGTGAGTCTCGAGACAACCGCCGAACCCAACGGCCAATGATCATGACCGGCGCGATGACCGCCGGTAATAAAACGAGCAACATGAGCGTCAGTTTTAAATTGGTAAATCCCAATAGCACCAAGGCACCCAAAAACTGAATGCTGGACCTTAAAACAATCGATAACCCGACGCCTGAGATGGATTGGATTAGGGTTGTGTCGGTTGTCAATCGAGAGAGCACCTCCCCGACCTTCGTGGACTCGAAGAACTTCATATCCATAGACAGAACTTGACTAAAGACCTGATTGCGAAGGTCTGCAACCACCCGCTCGCCGAGCCAATTGACAAAATAGGCGCGGGCCGCGCCAAACACGCCAATTAATACAGCAAATCCCATCAGCACAAAAAAGTATTGGTCAATCTGCGAGGCGGCTTCCGATGAAAAGCCATGATCAATCACGTCCCGGACCGCCATCGGCATCAGCAGAACCGCCGCGGAGGACAATAGTAGCGCCGCGAGCGCCAGGACCAACGTGCGCCAATAGGGTTTTATAAAGGGCACGAGCATTAGCAGCGGTCGCATGGACTTGCTGATGGGGCGGTCTTCTAACGCTGCGTCGGTCATAGGATTCCTAATCGCAACCGGCATCGATTGCAGATTGCGTTGCGCATTAGACCACATCCAACAAATCCAGCGAACAGCTGAGGCTTTGGGCGACCGAAAGATTGCGCGATCTCGCTCTGAAAAGCATCCTGCCAGGGATTCAATTGAGAAACCGCGGCGACTTTTCGATCGGCCTTGGCGTATCGATGCGCAAGCCGCTCAGGACATGGCGGTCGAGGCAGGTCAGGTTGTCGGCGTTTCTGAACGCACATCGGTCACCGTAAACAACAGGATCCCGCCAACGGCAATCAACACAACGAGCGACGCGAATCCTGCGCGCTGAGAATCAAACCACTGGGTTGTGGTGGCAACCAGCAAAGGGGCTAAAAAGGCTGTCACCGAACCCGACAGCCCGTAAAGCCCAAAAAACTGCGTCGCTTTTTCCGGCGGACAAATCTTTGCCATGAGCGTTCTGGACGCGGACAATGCGGTTACAAAGAACAAGGCGAAAACCTGATTGGTTCCGAAATACACCACCTCGGCGATGGTTGTGAAATAAGGAAAGTCCCAAACAGGCTGCGTTGAAACCGTGAACCAAAAGCCAATCTGATCGGTCTGAATCGAAACCAATGCGAGTAGAATCAGACAGGTCATGAACACCGAAACCTTCAGGGTCAACAAGGATCCTAAACGATCATCAATGCGCCCCCCTAAGTACGCACCAATCATGGCAGAGACACTGGTGCACAACCCGAAGATTAAAAGCGAGATGGTATCCCAATCAAAGGTTCCGGCCGCATAGACGCCGCCGAATACCAATACCCCGACCATGCCATCGTTAAAGAGCATTCGCGCCAGAAGATAACGCGCAATATTGGCGTAATGTTTAAGTTGCGAGACGGTCGCAAGGACATCCTGAATCCCAGACTTTGCCGCCTGCCCAATCGTCAATCCGGACTTGGGCGTATCGGGTGTAAAAATGAGCAGCGGTAGGGTAAAGACCAGCATCCAGATGCCGGCGATGGGCCCAACGATACGGTCTTGTTCGTGGGCGGCCTGATCAATCCCCCACCAGGCGATCTCCGGTAAAAACCACCAAGTCTGCGCGCCGGGCAAAGCAAAGGCGTACAGCACAAACAACATCAAGGATAACCCGCCTAAATTACCCAAGGAGAAGGCCAGACCCGACACCAAGCCAGCTCGATTTGCGGGCGTGATCGCCGGCAGCATGGCGTTATGGAATACTTCTGAGTAGGCGAACGCGATGTTAATCAGCAGCAGCAACCCAAATCCCAACCAGAGCGTCATCCCGGCCGCATTGGGCTTAATGAACCAAAGTAAACACGCACCAACCCCCATAAAAATAACCGTTCCGGCGATCCAGGGCTTCCGGCGGCCCTGCTTGTCGGCGATCGCTCCCAAAAACGGAATGGTCATTGCCAAGAAGGCACCGGCCGCCGCATTCAAATAACCGATTAAGGTTTGACCGTAGACCGGGTCGCCGACTACGACACTACTGAAATAGGGGAAAAAAATATAAATGACCACCAGGATGTAATACGGGTCTCGACCCAATTGACCACTGGTCCAACTGAAATACCCCAAGGGGGCGGCTGCCGGCGTTCCTGCAATCGAAAGGTTTGGTGTTGACATCGCGCCTCCTTGATCCGTCTCGGGCCCGATTGGCGGCAAGACTTAACGTTATCCTATGGCCCCCTCTTGCGCCCATTCGATCAACGTCTCCATACTGTATCCTAAGTCCATCAGAACTGCTGCGGTATGCTCACCAACATCGGGGGAGGGTCGGTTTTCACCATGCCGGGTTGCGCCGAATCGAGCCGGCGCTCGAGGTTGAATCATGGCGCCTGCTCTTGGGTGCTGAAACCGCTCGAGGGTTTCGGCAGCCTGAATTTGAGGATCATTGACAAGATCATCACGCCGATTGACGCGTCCGACCGGGATCTCATTTGCAGCAAAAAGATCGATCAATTCTTCTGTGGAATAAGCACTGCAGTCCCCGTTTAACTGGTGCGAGACAATCGCGCCGTCGCGGGTGGCACTGACTTCATACAGATCCGCCAGATCGCCGGCGAGCGCCGCCCCCGCGCCTTCAAAGCTCTGGTTCCACATCAGATCCGCCCAATTAAAGTAGACCGCTGTGTCGAGCATCGACAAGGCGATATGTTGCCCCCCGGCGCCGCGCTCGCGTGCGAACAAGGCAGCCGTCATAGCCTGAGCCGCCGTTAGCGCTGTGACCTTGTCAAAAATGATGGTCCGCACCATGGCGTAGGGATCTTGCACACCTTGTGCCTCGAGCAGACCGCTCATGCCCTGAATCACATAGTCATAAACTTTCTGGCCGGCGTAGGGTCCAACGTCTCCCATGCCAGAGATCGACAGATAAATCAGTTCCGGAAACCGAGGTTTCAAGGTTTCGTAATCAAGGCCCAGCCGCTTCATTTTGCCCGGCCGATAATTCTGCAATACCACATCAGCCGTGCCAATCAACTCCTCTGCGAGCTGTCGACCCTGGGGATGCTTTAAATTAAGGCCAACGGATTTCTTATTGCGATTGATCAGCGTAAAGATCGCGCTGACGCCATTACGACTCGCGCCCAAACCGCGTACCCCATCACCCCAGCCGGGCGGCTCGATTTTGATGACCTCAGCGCCCTGATCAGCCAACATCACAGCGGCCATAGGACCAGACACCACAGCCGACAGATCGATAATGCGCACGCCCGCAAGCGGGCCCATCGAGGCGGGAATCGTTGCGTGGGACTCTTCAGACATGCCTGCATTGGATCTCGGCAATCCGGGCGAGTCAACGTTTAATTGTCAATCACGATTGCGACGGCTTATCGCCTTAAAGGACCGAGTTCTTTGCCGGGTAAAAGGTTGCCGGGTCACCCCGGTTCAATAGCCCCAGTCACGCGCCAAACCTTAAGCGGTTCGCGACCGGTCCAGCGCCTTATATCAGTACATTTTGGAATATATTAGTTTTAATTTATTCCTTATAACAATTAAACCGACCCTGCTACCTTTCACTCCGCACGTTTAAAGCACCTATCACAACCCATTCGGAGAACCTTCTCATGGCCCAATCTCAAAGCGCGGTCGCGGTACGTTACCCAACCAACCCAGAGCAACCTGAAATCAAACGATGTCTGCCAAACGTCCGCCCCGACATCGAACTCTCGGAGTGGGATCGGGCACGACAAACCAGCAAGACCTGGTCCATGGAACAAGATTAAGGCGCGCACCATCACAAACAGCCTCCTTGCCCACCCGTGCCGGAACGCGGTCTTGGCTGCACTGGTTGCGGAAGACGCAGCCGCCCTTCGGCCGACGCTCGCCTTACGGCGCCGGATGACATGACATGAAGCTGCCCTACTTTTTGATCGACGCCTTTACCGACCAAGCCTTTGCGGGCAACCCCGCGGCGGTGTATGTGCTGGACAGACCGATATCCGACGCCCTCATGCAAAAAATTGCGGGTGAGATGAATCTTTCCGAAACGGCATTCGTCCTGCAGGACGGCAATGTAACCCGCCTGCGTTGGTTCACCCCCACAACGGAAGTCGATCTTTGTGGTCATGCAACCCTGGCCAGCGCCCACGCCCTGTTTACAGCCATTGATCAACCGCTCAGCGGCGCCCTTACCTTTGACTCAGCCAGCGGCGCGTTAATCTGTGAGCAAACAGCAGATGGCATCCGCTTAGATTTTCCAGCTACCCCACCAAGCCCCATGCCCCCCGATGCGATCATTTGCGAACAGCTCGGGGTGGCCGACCCAATCTACTTCGGCCGTTCAACGTTCGACTACCTGATTCATCTGTCGCGCGAGGACGACCTGCTGGCCCTGGCCCCGAACTTCTCGGCCTTAGCCGGCATTGAAACCCGCGGTTTTATCGTGACTGCCAAGGCCAATGCCGAAGACCTGGATTTCGTGTCTCGGTTTTTTGCGCCGGCCACGGGCGTTAATGAGGACCCCGTGACGGGATCGGCCCACTGCTGCCTGGGACCCTACTGGGCGGCGCATCTCAATAAGCCGGCTTTGCGCGCTGCCCAACGCTCCGAACGCGGCGGCCGTTTAAAGGTTGAAGTGGCCTCTGGCCGGGTCTTGCTCACAGGGCACGCCGTACTAATTGGTCGCGGCGAGTTGCTGCTTTAAAGCCTTGCGATTGGTTTCAACGCAAGCAGCCCACTCACCCCACAGGTCGATCGAGCGCGACGTCTCCCGCAATCTTCGCCGCGGCTTGCAAGAACGCGCTGATCCTGATCCTTTCAATGCGATCGCAACAGGCACTCGGCTTGCTACTTCGATCTCATTACCCGCAGGGGTCATCAAGACACACGCATTAATCGTCACGCTTTTTGAACGAAAACCCAACGTGTCGCTCAGCAAAGCGTCGAGCACCCTCAGGTTTTGGCGACTACCAGCCCGAGTCATTGACAGACGCCCTCGAACCATTCCAATATTAATGAAACTATTCAGTTATTACGGAGACAGCGCTTGCATCATAAGACCTTTGCGTTCAAAACATCGCTTACTACAACCTGCCTCGCCCTTGCCCTATTCGGCTCGGGTCTGACCCAGCCTGCCGAAGCGACGCAAGATACCGCCAGTTTTGGTATCGATTCCGCTTTGCTCGATGTACACAACCGCTGCATCGTTCGACTCAGCGATGACTTACCCAAGGCCGATGTGGTGGGGCGCGCCAAAGGGTTGCTCGCTCGGGCCAATGCCATGACTCGCGGTAATGCTGCCTTGAAACACGTCTACCAGCATTCCATTAAAGGCTTCACCATTGGCATGCCCTGCGCGCAGGCGCAGCGCGCTTTTGGTCATGACGCCATGGTGCAGAGCCTGACGCCTGACAGCATCGTTCATATGAATCCGCGACCACCCGGAAAAGGCCCTGGCGGCGGTGGCGGTGACGGCGGTGGTGAAACACCAGATCCTCAAACAACGCCATGGGGCATCTCGCGAGTGGGCGGGCCAGTGCCAGGCGCGGGTTACACCGCCTGGGTGATTGACACCGGCATCGACCTTGATCATCCCGATCTTGTCGTTGATGGCGGCCGCGGCTTTTCCGCGTTCACCAAGGGTAAAAATGCCGGTGTCGACGACGGACAGGGGCATGGTACCCATGTCGCCGGTACCATCGCAGCGCTCGATAACAACCGCGACGTGGTCGGTGTGGCCGCAGGCGCGACGGTTATCCCGGTGAAGGTGCTCGACGCCCGCGGCTCAGGCAGCACCTCCGGTGTCATCGCTGGCATTGATCACGTCGCTAACAATGCAGCGCCCGGCGACTGCGCCAATATGAGTCTCGGCGGCGGCGTAAGCCAAATCCTTGATGACGCCGTCATTGCTGCCGCGGCTCAGTCCGGGGCCTATTTCGTGCTCGCAGCGGGCAACGACGGGAATGACGCGAATGGGCACTCCCCGGCTCGCGCCAATGGGCCCAATGTCTTCACCATTTCGGCATCGGATAGCAACGACCGCATGGCCAGCTTCTCCAACTTCGGCAATCCACCCGTGGATTACGCGGCACCGGGCGTTGGCGTTCTGTCGACCAAAAAAGGGGGCGGCACGGTCAGCTACAGCGGGACCTCTATGGCGGCGCCCCATGCCTGCGCCGTTTTAATGCTCACCGGCGGCAACCCAGCAACCGATGGTGTGATTAGTGGCGACCCCGACGGTACCCCAGATTCGATCATCGCACTATAACCTCCTTGCCCGCGCGCGCATTCGGCCGCGCGGGCAACCTCTGGCTTTTTCAACCCGCCGTTCACCAGCCCAGCCCATGACCACCAAAATTGCGCTTGGGCGCCCCAAGGGCGTCGAGCAACACGCGCCTTGGCAGACCTTAGCGTCCGAAAGCAATCCCATCGCAGCGCGGCATCAAACGTCATCGACTTGGCGTAAACCCACTGGCGACGACCGCTTCTCAACCCCAAGCCTGTGCTCGCCACTCGCATTCAACGCATCGATTCTCGCAGGCCATCGTTCAATGCCGAACACCCTGAACCGCAGCCCGCGCCAGACGCGCCGCCTTGGACGCCGCGCAAAAAAAACCCAGCAGACGCTGGGTTTTTTCAACTACAGTTTACTTGAATCAGTTTAGATCAAACCGATCCAGCTGCATCACCTTCGCCCAAGCCGCAACGAACTGCTGAACAAACCGCTCGTTCGAACCGGCAAAGGCGTAGGTTTCGGCAATCGCGCGAAGCTCGGAATTTGATCCGAAGATCAGATCCACTGACGTTGCCGTATAGCGCACGGCACCCGTGCTTCGATCGAGCCCTTCGTAAAGGCCATCGGCCGCCCCCTTACGCCAAGTCGTCTCCATATCCAACAGGTTGACAAAGAAGTCGTGGCTTAGCGTTCCCGCGCGATCGGTCAACACGCCGTGGGCCGCGCCCCCCGTGTTCGCATTCAAAGCGCGCAGCCCGCCCAGCAAAACCGTCATTTCAGGAATCGTGAGGTTTAGTTGATCGGCCTTGTCCACCAACATCTCGGTCGGCGAGCGATAACTGCCGGCTGGATCGAAATAATTGCGGAAGGCATCGGCCTTGGGTTCTAACAAGGCAAAGGACGTGACGTCGGTTTGGTCTTGTGTTGCATCGGTTCGACCCGGTGCAAACGGCACCGCCACGGCCACTCCCGAGCCCTTGGCTGCCTGCTCGATCGCGGCAGCACCGCCCAAAACAATGATATCGGCAAGAGACACCTGCACGCCGCGGCGCGCTTGATCATTAAACGCCTGTCGCACTTGCTGCAATTGCGTTAACACTTTGTCGAGCTCAGCCGGATTATTCACCGCCCAATCCCGTTGCGGCAGTAGCGCAACACGCGCGCCATTGGCCCCGCCGCGCATGTCACTCTGTCGAAAACTGGCCGCAGCGGCCCAGGCAGTCCGGACCAGCTCGGATGGGGTTAAGCCCGTATCCAAAATCATCGCCTTGATTTTGGCGATGTCTTTTTTTCCTACCAACTTGTGACTCACAGCCGGCACTGGATCTTGCCAAATCAAGGCTTCATCGGGGACATCCTTGCCCAGATAGCGGCTGCTCGGCCCGAGATCTCGATGCGTGAGCTTAAACCAAGCCCGCGCAAAAGCGTCTTGGTAGTCGGCCGGATTCGCCAAAAAGCGCTCAGCAATCGCCCGATAAGCCGGATCATATTTTAACGCAAGATCGGCGGTGGTCATGACCGGTGCATTGAATTTACCCGGCACGTGCGCGTCTGGCACGATCGCATGTAGGGATTCATCGGTTGGAATCCACTGCAAGGCGCCCGCTGGACTGCGCGTTTGCTGCCACTCAAAGTTCAGCAGGTTCTGCAAGTACAGCGTGGTCCACTGGGTCGGTGCTTGGGTCCACGCGCCCTCGAGACCACTGGTTACCGTATCTTCGGAATGGCCTTTACCGCATTTGTTTTTCCAACCCAGACCTTGTTCCGCAATGCTGGCCGCACCTGGCTCCGCACCGACACAGCTACTGGGTTTGTGCGCGCCGTGCATTTTGCCGAAAGTGTGGCCACCGGCCACCAACGCCACGGTTTCCTCGTCGCTCATGGCCATTCGTCCAAACGCGACTCGAATATTTCTAGCCGACCCGATTGGATCAGGCTGACCCATCGGCCCTTCTGGATTGACATAAATCAAACCCATGTGGGTGGCGCCGAGGGGCCGCTTCAACTCACCGCCCTCATCCTTGCGATCACTCGCAAGCATTTCGAGCTCAGGCCCCCAGTACACCAAGGTCCGGCTCCCAATCATCGTGCCGACCACCGGCGAAACCAAAGGTTTCAAAACCCATATTGTCCAGGGCCACGGTGCCCGACAAGATCATCAAATCACCCCAAGACAAGCTGGCGCCATACTTTTGTTTGATTGGCCACAGCAAACGCCGCGCCTTATCTAAATTGCCGTTATCGGGCCAACTGTTCAACGGATCAAACCGCATTTGACCCCCGTCACCGCCGCCTCGACCATCCAAGGTGCGATAGGTCCCGGCGCTGTGCCACGTCAATCGAATGAAGAAGGGACCATAGTTCCCAAAGTCTGATGGCCACCAGGGCTGCGAGGTCGTCAGCACGTCATCGATATCCGATTTCACCGCATCCAGGTCTAACGCATTAAACGCATCAACATAGTTAAAATCAGCACCGAGCGGATTTGATCGCGCATCGTGATCTCGAAGCGACGATAGATCCAGTTGATCTGGCCACCAATATTGATTGCTCTTGGGATTCTGCGTTTCTGCCTGGGATACTGCGCTCAATGGCAGCATCGCCACAAACAGCAGTGTTTTAAGCATTCGCGATGTTGCCGCATTTTCAAGCAATTTCATCTTACTCTCCTTTAGGATTTGGTCAGACTGCATGGTTCTGCACTCGACCGATTTACGATTGTTGTTATCTTCAACCCGAACCCCTACCGGAATGCTCCGTTTCCAAGGGCTCATTGAGTTTGCTAAAACCCTGTTACCAAGCCGATTCTGGTCCCCGGAATCCCTCTTGTAAAATTGTTTATTTTTACTGCGTCGATTGATTTTTTCTATCGTCAATTCCAGCAATCCGCCCGTGGTTCGTGCCTCTCGTGCCGCGAAGCAGCCGTTCGTTATGACGATTTGACCGATGTGCAAGCTATCGTGACGGGCGTTAGGGGCCGCTCAGGCCACAGAGGCGCAACACCCGGTTTTATGCTTTACTTTGGGTTCAATTTCGACTGAAACCGCTCATGAACGACGCCTTAACCACGACCACCCAACTCGACTTTGACCCGGATGCCCTCCGCGCAAAGTATCGATTAGAGCGAGACAAGCGGATCCGAGTCGATGGCAACCAACAGTATTTGGCGATTGAAGGCGACTTTTCAAATTACATCGACGACCCCTACGTCGATGGCCTCGACACCAGAGAACCACTGAACGATACCGTGGACGTTGTGATTATCGGCGGTGGCTTTGGCGGCCTGATCTCCGGCGCTCGCTTAAAAGAAGCCGGTATCAACCGTGTTCGCATCATCGAAAAAGGCGGCGACTTCGGGGGTACTTGGTATTGGAACCGTTATCCCGGCGCCGCTTGCGATACCGAGTCTTACGTCTATCTGCCTTTGTGTGACGAATTGGGGATTGTGCCAACCGAGAAATATGCCCGGGGTCCGGAAATTTTTGCGCACAGCCAACAGATCGCTCGACACTATGATTTATACCAAAATGCTTGCTTACAGACCCAGGTCACCGAGCTGACGTGGGATGCGGCCCTGCGGCAATGGCAGGTCAAAACCGATCGCGGCGATGCAATGCACGCCCGCTTTGTCATTATGTCGAACGGCCCGTTGAACCGCCCCAAACTGCCTGGCATACCCGGTATCGCTCAGTTTAAAGGTCACACCTTTCATACCAGTCGCTGGGATTATGACTATACGGGTGGTGACTCGAACGGCAATCTTGAAAAGCTTGGCGATCAGCGCGTTGGCATTATTGGCACAGGCGCCTCGGCCGTGCAATGCATTCCTCATTTGGGCGAAGCGGCCAAAGCGCTCTATGTTTTTCAGCGAACCCCCTCGTCAATCGATGTTCGTGCGAACCGACCGACCGACAGAGCATGGGAAAAAACTCTCACCAAAGGCTGGCAAAAAGCGCGGATGGAAAATTTCAATGCCCTGACGTCTGGACGGATTGTTGAAGAAGACCTGGTCATGGACGGCTGGACCGAGATCATTCGAAATCTGATCTCGATGGCGAATTATCGGGGCAAAGACATCGACCCAGCGGAGATTCCTCGGTTGATGGAACTGGCAGACTTTCAAAAAATGCAGCAGATCCGTGCCCGAGTCGATGCCTTGGTTGACGACCCGGTCACCGCTGAAGCCTTAAAACCCTACTATCGACAATTCTGCAAGCGCCCCTGCTTCCACGACAGTTACCTGCAAACGTTTAATCGCTCGAACGTGACCCTCGTTGACACCCAGGGTCAGGGCGTTGAGGCGATGACGGCAGCTGGCGTTGTGGCACTTGGGCGCGTCTACGAGCTTGACTGCGTTATTTTTGCCACAGGTTTTGAAGTTGGCACCGACTATACCCGGCGGGCTGGATGTGATCCGACCGGCACTGAGGGGCTCACGCTCAGCAAGAAATGGGCGCAAGGCATCCGAACTTTGCACGGACTGCACAGTCGAGGATTCCCGAACATGTTTTTCATGAGCACCGCCCAAAGCGGCTTTACGACCAGCTTTCCACACGCGATGGATGAGACCGCTCAACATATTGCTTTTATTGTCGATCGCTGCCTAACGGACGGCATTGCCGCCATCGAGCCAAGCCAAGCAGCAGAGGATGAGTGGGTTGCAGAAATCATTAAGCTCTCTCGTATCAGCGAGTCATTTCAAGCCGAGTGCACGCCTGGGTACTACAACAACGAGGGACAACCCAACCCTCGCAGCGTGCAAAACAGCCCCTATGGAAAAGGACCGATCCCCTTCTTTAACCGAATGAAAGCCTGGCGGGATGAAGGCACCCTTGCCGGCCTTGACTGCCGTTCGTAGCGCGCCGATTGCGCTCGACAGAATAATCCCCAGAAGTTTTCAAGGTTGATTCATTACAACAGTTGACCGCTTACCCACTTCCGGATTAAATGCCGCTCCACGCGATTTCGAGCCCTTGCCGTGCTGAATCTATTTATCGAAAATTTTATTCTGATCTTCGTCGCCATCGACCCGGTGGGGTTGTTACCCATCTTTGCGCCCTTTACGAAAGGCTTAACCAAAGCCGAGGTTAGGCAACTGACATTGCGCAGTGGTTTTACGGCTTTTTTCGTTCTGCTGGCGTTTTGGTGTTTTGGCAGCACCATACTGTATTACATGGGCATCAGCATTGATTCTTTTAAAATCATCGGGGGGTTATTCCTGATTGTGATCGCGTATCAAATGCTGTTTGAACAACGCCAAGAACAACGCCAAGACACAATGGACAAGGCGATGCGGGACAAAGCACTGAGTTCTTTGGCAACCTTTCCAATTGCCATTCCGCTCATATCAGGCCCTGGCGCGATCGCGATTACCATGTTGATGCAAGAGAGAATTGATGAGTCGCTCGAGCAACAAATCGTTGGGTTTGCGCCGATCGTTACGGTGCTGGTGATGGCAGCAGCGTCCCTTTGGCTCTCTTCAAAAGTTGCGAAAGCGCTACCCACTTCGGTGATCGGTGCCATTCAACGCGTTTTCGGATTACTCCTCGGCGCCTTGGCCATTGAATTTGTGATCGACGGCATCAAAACCACCTTTGGCTTGGCGTGATCAACTGCCGTAAGCCATCGTTTTGCGCACGCAGGGATCAACGACCCCGAAACAAAAAGTCTTTTATCTCAGATCGGGCGGCTTGAATATCAGTCGCCTTGACGCGATCGGTGTCGCCGACTTCTTCCGGGACATAAAAATGAATCGGATCGCTGTTGTGATACGCCGCCCAAACCGCGTCGGCAATCGCTGATGCGGGCATCAGACGGTAAGCACCCGTTTTGGGCAGGCGGTCCAGCATCGATAACTCAAAGGGCCGTCCGGAACCTTTCGCGGTTTCAGTTCGCAACATGGGCGTATCGATACAACCCGGCAGCACATCCGCCGTTCGAATGTCGTATTGCTCAAGCTCTAACGACAAGGCTTCGGTCAGCCCCTTAACCGCAAACTTACTCGCTGTGTATACCGCGCGCATGGCGTGACCGAAGGTTGCAACCGAGCTCGAGGTACTGATGCACAGCGCGTTGTCGGTGCGCTTTAAGATCGGCAATGCTGCCCGAATCCCATGGATCACACCAAAAACATTGACGTCGATCACCGCGCGGATGGTCGCCACAGACATTTCCTCGAGTAGGCCGCCCGGCGCAATCCCCGCATTATTAAACAAGATATCCATTCGGTCGCCACTCCAAGCCGAAAACAGCTTGACCGCTTCAGAAAAGGCATCAGGGTCGGTAACATCAAGTACCCCCGTCATCACCGCCTCAGACCCAATGGCCGCCTTCGCTGCGGCCAGCGCTGCGGCGTCCAGATCAAACAAGCCCACGCGCCAACCGGCCTCAGCAAATCGCTGACCGGTGGCAAGCCCCATCCCGCCAGCGCCGCCGGTAATAAAAATCGCTTTTGTGTTCATCGCTTTGCATCCTGTCATTGCTGTTTTATTCAAAACGCTCCTCGGTTTTGCCTGCGTCACGTTCCAAACCAAAACCCGCTCTTGCAAAAGGCGACGCACATCGCGCGTCAGGATCTTGGCAGAGCGCGCCCGTCATGGGCGCTATCCAGCGCTGGCGCCCTCAATCAATCCGGCAAGCCCAATACCCGCTTGGCAATGATATTGAGCTGCACTTCTTTGGTGCCGCCCGCGATCGTTAAGGATTTCTGATAAAGCCATTTCTGGAGCGCCGCGAGCTCGTCAGCATCCGCCGTTTCAGGGTCCCACCGCAAGCCTTGCGACCCCATCGCCGCAACCAACAACTCATCGCCGTCTTGTATGTTCAACGCGTTCGTGAGTTTTACGGCCGAGGAGGTAAAGCCCGGCGCCCGAGAACTAAGCTCCTCAATCGCCCGACGTTGTGTGATCCGTTGCGCATGGGAGTTCATTTCAAATTCTGTTAGCCAACGCCTCAGCGCCGGGTCCGATAATTGGCCCGCTTGGCTTGAGACATAGCGCGCAACCAATGCAGGCATCTGACTCTTTTCTGATCGCCCGCCCTGGGAACCCGAGATATTAATCCCTGCATGGGTTGAGCGCTCAAATTGCAATAATCGCTTGCCCACGGTCCAACCGCGGTCGATGCCGCCAATGACATCCTCCAGCGGCACCACAGCATCAGAAAAATGGGTTTCACAAAATGGCGAGGCGCCGGAAATCAATTGAATGGGCGAAACCGTGACGCCGGGTTGATGCATGTCCACGAGCATCAAGCTGATGCCTTCGTGTTTTGGCTTTTCGGGCGACGTGCGCACCAGGACAAAAATGTAATCACAAAGGGTCGCGTCACTGGTCCACATTTTTGAGCCGTTGATCCGGTAATGGTCCCCTTCCTTCACCGCCCGCGTATTTAAACTTGCCAAATCAGACCCCGCACCGGGCTCGGAATAACCCATCGCCCAAGCCCCTTCACCCCGCGCACAGATCGGCAACCATTTCGCTTTTTGCGCATCGGTTCCAAATTCCAAAATAGTCGGCCCGATATAATTCACGCCTCGGCCCGTAAGCGGCGTGCGCGCCCCGGCGCGCTTTAATTCATCGATCAGCACCTCATATTCAGCGCGTTCAAGTCCCGCACCGCCATATTCCTTCGGCCAGGTCGGCACGGTCCAACCTCGGGACACCATCGCTTGCAGCCAAGCCGCAACGTCTTGCGTTAATGCGACCTTGCTACTCCCGAAGGGGATCTGGCCAGGCCCGCGCGCGCCTTGGGGACAATTCGCCTCGATCCACGCGCGCGTTTCCGCCCGAAAAGCTTCAATGGACACAGTTGATTTCTCCTAGGTTTGAGTCCTAACGGGTTGCGAAAATTGCCGACCCATTCTTAGTATCCCATTTGCAGCTGACACTGCAAACGATATCATTTTGTCGCATCAGGCCAGCCTAATGGACCGACGCCATCCAAGCTGCCAAGCGCCCAACTTTGGCTCGCCCGAAGGCTTCATTGTGCCCATCGCAGGCGCGCATCAGCGCCTTAAAGTCAGCCCGAGACGAAGGAAAACCCCACAAGTACGATGCGTCAACAGCGCGCGTCGCGCCGCAACAACGCCGCTAAAGCCTCAGCCCAGAACGGAACAGCAGCGCACGGTGGTATCTGACTCGCTGAATTGACAGCCAGCGCTGAGCATTCTCTAATGAGCGTGCACGGCGCCATGACAGCAATCACTAGCCCACCAGCTGTGAGATTCAATCCACCCCTTAACCCAAGCGAGTACCGCCAATGAACAATCAATATTTGAATCCAGATGATCAAAACAGAAATGCGTTATCCGAGCGGTTGCGAGGCGGTGATCTCACGGTTTCGAATAAAGAACTTCAAGCAGCCTGGGCGATCGACCCGCACTACCCCGCGGCCGATATCCCGCTGGACCGACTGGATCCATCGCACCCAGCGCTGTTTGCCCATGACACCTTGTGGGATCATTTTGCGCGACTTCGAGCAGAGGACCCAGTGCACTACCACGAACACAGCCTTGTTGGCCCTTATTGGTCAGTGACGCGCTATGACGACATCATGACGGTCGATAAGCACCACGAATTATTTTCGTCCCAGCAGCGCCTTGGGGGTATCACCTTAGGCGGCATCGCCAGAGAAGACGATGACCCCTTCGCTTTACCCATGTTCATTCAAGAAGACCCACCCAAACATGACAAACAACGCAAGGTTGTGACCCCCATGTTTATCCCGAGAAACCTGGCCGAACTCGAGCCGCTCATTCGCCAACGGGCAGGGCAAATCCTGGACGACCTTCCTATTAATGAGGAATTCAACTGGGTCAAGCACGTCTCCGTTGAACTGACCGGACAAATGCTCGCAACCTTGTTCGATGTCCCCCAAGAAGATCGCCTAAAACTGGTGCATTGGTCTGACACGGTCCAAAACCTCGGGGATCCGGAATTCTTTGAAACCCCTGAGCAAGGCTTCCAAGAATTATTCGCCTGCCTTGCCTACTTCACCGAATTTTATGAAGCGCGGAAGAAGGCGCCACCAAAGTTCGACTTGATCTCGATGCTCGCCCACGATGAGTCCACCAAGGATATGTCGCCCCAGGAGCTGCTCGGCAACATCATTCTGCTGATTGTTGGCGGCAACGACACCACGCGCAACTCGATTTCCGGCGGCGTCTTGGCGCTAAACAATTACCCCGAACAATACGAAAAACTGCTGCAGAACCCAGGCCTTATCCCCAAGATGGTGCCTGAGATTATCCGCTGGCAAACGCCGCTCGCTCATATGGCCCGCACCGCCTTGGCCGATACTGAATTAGGCGGCAAGCAGATCAAAAAAGGCGATCGCCTTGCGATGTGGTACATCTCCGGTAATCGAGATGAGTCCTACATTGATCGCGCTGATGAATTCATCATTGACCGCCCGAATCCCAGAAACCACACGGCTTTTGGGTATGGCATCCATCGTTGTGTCGGTAACCGGCTGGCCGAAATGCAACTCAATGTCATGTGGGAAGAAATCAATAAGCGGTTCTCTAAAATCGAAGTAACCGGCGACCCCCTACTCTTGACCTCCAGTTTTGTTCACGGCATCCGTGAGCTGCCGGTAACGATCCGGGGATAGTGCCTCCGATTCAAGCGCCTCGCCGTTTGCAAAGCGCTCGATCAATGCTGCAATCGATGCGGATTCCGCCTGCATATGCAGATGATGGTGACCCGGCCTATGAACCACCGTCAAACGCTCACTGGAGGTTGCCATGACAACCTCCAGTGAGCGCTGCAGCCAATCATTGGACAGATCCGCCACAATCATTAAGGTCTCTGCCGTGATCTGCTGAATCAGTTGCTGTAATTGCGCATCGGTTAGCTCCAGGGGCCCTGAGCCCTTGATTCTGGGATCCGTGCGCCAGGTGTAACCACCATCTACCTCAGCATGTCCTCGGGCCACAATCGCCTCGGCAGATGCCGCGCTTTGTCCGGTTGCATCCGACAGTCGGGCACTCATCGCAGCAAGCGTCGGAAACACTTTCAACCGCGCGCCCTGCTTGAACGACGCCGAGACCGATGCGGCCAAGTGCTCGAGTGTCACCGGCACGATATTGGTGCTGCAAAACCCATCGATGCACACGAGCGATGCGACGCGTTCTGGAAAGAGGCCCGCGATCTGAGAGCCAATTTCCGCGCCCATTGAATGTCCTATCAAATGAAAGCGGGACCAGCCAAAGTCATCCGCAACCGCCAGGACATCTCGAATATCCAACAACCCTGAATACAGCTCATGCGGCCTGCGATGATCGGAAGCCCCGTGCCCGGCAAAATCCATCGCGAAAATTCGGTGGTTCGGTAAGCGCGGCGCCAGCGCATCAAAACTATTGGCGTTATCAAGATAGCCATGCAGGGCGATGGTAGGCAGCCCCGTTTCGGGTCCCCAAAGCTTGCCTCGGATCCACTGACCGCCTAGATCGATTTCGAGGTCTTGAAACATGGTCCCATCCTTGCCAGAAAAGCCGGCAGTCTATCCTCCTGCTCGCATGAATTTCAGTGTATTCCAACTAACTGATGGCCGGGCATCACGGTACTTAATTCCGCGTTGGGGTTGACCTGCTTTTCTGCTAACGTTTTGCCTGACTTTTAAAACCAAACGTTAACAGGGCGCCGCACCATGACCGACACGTCGCAATCCATCAAAACCGAACCGCCGGGGCCTTTGATGAGTCCCTATCTCTCCAACAATCCGCCGCCCATTATTCGTGACCCTTACAGTGTGCCGATCGAGGAAATCAACATGATCGACGGCCGTCTGTTCCAAGAAGATATTCAATTCGCTCATTTTGATCGGCTACGCAAAGAAGACCCGGTTCATCTAAACGAGCTGCCCGGTTTCGGACGCTACTGGTCGATCACGAAGTTTGAAGACATTATGTTTGTTGATAAGAATCATCAGCTGTTTTCATCCGCGCATGGCATTTCAATTGGACCGCAAATTGATACCCCGGAAGACCCCAGCCAGCTGAATTTTTCGAATTTCATTGCCATGGATCCGCCCAAACATGATCTGCAGCGAGCGACCGTCAGCGGCGTCGTCGCGCCCCCCAATTTAGCAAAGCTTGAGGGCACCATTCGAACGAGAGCAGGTGAGATTCTGGACAATCTCCCGGTTGGCGAAACCTTCGATTGGGTTGACCGGGTGTCAATCGAACTTACAACCCAAATGCTGGCGACCTTGTTCGACTTTCCCTTCGAGGACCGCCGGAAACTCACGCGCTGGTCCGATGTTGCCACCGCGCCACCCGGCACTGGGATTGTTGACACCATAGAGCAGCGGCGCGACGAGCTGCTCGAGTGTTTGACTTATTTTACCCGCCTGTGGAATGAGCGCGCCGCCCAAACTGAGCCGGGATCCGATCTCATCTCGATGCTTGCTCATGGCGAGAATACCAAGAACATGGCGCCGCTTGAATTTCTTGGCAATCTCATACTGCTGATCGTCGGCGGCAATGACACCACCCGCAACTCCATCAGCGGCGGCGTCCTAGCACTCAACCAAAATCCAGCGGAATACGACAAACTTCGCGCCAATCCATCGGTGATTCCCACGATGGTTTCTGAAATCATTCGTTGGCAAACCCCGCTGCCCTACATGCGACGCACCGCCAATCAGGATATCGAACTTCGCGGCAAGCAGATCAAAAAAGGCGACCAACTGCTGATGTGGTATATCTCCGGCAATCGCGATGAGGAGGTCATCGATCGGCCAGATGCGTTCATTATCGATCGCGCGCAAGCTCGGCATCATCTTGCCTTCGGGTTTGGCATTCATCGCTGTATGGGCAACCGCTTGGCTGAAATGCAGTTGCGGATCGTGTGGGAAGAAATTCTAAAACGCTTTGCCTTCGTTGAAATTGTTGGCACGCCAAAGCGGTTGAGATCCAGTTTTGTTCGGGGCATCACCGAACTACCGGTTCGGGTCCATCCCCACTAATCGGCAAGCGTGTGCGCATTGCTTATGTTTAAAGCACTGCGTATTGACGGCTCAACCGACTGACAAATTGACCCTGTCCGTTACACGGTTATGACCCTACTGATCCCATTGATTGCAACCCTGCTGCTGGCGCTGCTCGCCTATCGAGCCTTCCAGCGCGCCTTACGCGTCGATCGGTTTAAAACGCGTTTCGAAAGTCTTTATCCCCCGTCCGAGACGGTAACCTGGCTTGCGCGCCCAGGCCAAAGGCCCCTGCTTGCCCACCTTTACAAGCCTGATGGCTGGCATCACACCGATCAAAGGCCCTGCATCGTGTTGTTTTTTGGCGGCGCCTGGCGGGTCGGCAGTGCTTGGCAATTTGCGCCGTTTGCACAACGACTGTGCGCACTCGGCGCGGTGGTGATTCTGCCGGAGTACCGAATTAAAAGTCGCGATCGCAGTACGGTCGACGAGGCGGTTGTTGATGGCTTTGCGGTTATGGATAAGGTTTGCGAATCCGCCGATTGTCTGGGTATCGATCTCGCTCGCATCAGCGTTGGCGGCGGGTCGGCGGGCGGTCATTTAGCCGCTTGGATCGCCGCCGGCGTCCGTCCAAATGCCGCTGAGGCAACCCAGGCCTACAAACCAGCGGCACTGCTTTTATTCAATCCAGCTGTGAACTTTTCAATTGATCCCCTGGCTTACAAAGGCTACAGCCGACGGCAAAAATTTTCAGCGCGGGCGCTCGCAAAACTCAGCGCGCTCGACCCCATGGCGCATCTTCGGTGGGGCCATCCCGACACGCTCATTTTGCATGGCGATCAAGACCAGTTGGTGCCGGTTGATAAGGTTAAGGGGTACGCCGCTGCACTACGGGACCGGGGCGCGGCGGTGGTTATGACACTCTATCCCGGACGACACCACGCTTTTTTTAACCCGACCAACAGCCTCGATGACTTTGAATCGAGCTGTAAAAACGTCATTGCCTTCCTAAGCGAGCGAGATCTGATCGAGTCAAAGGTCGAGCGCATCCATTCTTGATCGCGTTTAGTGGAAATGACTCGGCGCTTGAAACCCCCCAAGGCGCTCAGCGAGCAGGGCTGTAAAGCCGATGGTTTCATAATCGCAAAATGGTCCGCCCAGGGCCTGAAGCCCAATGGGCAATCCATCATCCGCCAAGCCCGTTGGGAAAACGGTACTGGGTAAATAGGCATTCACCGCGAGCCCAGCCCAAAACAATTGTTCAAAATACCCGCGCTCAACCCCATCGACTGCCAAGGTGCGCTGCCCAAAGGGCTGATGATCATGAACAAAGGCTGTCGTCGCCATTTGGGGGCAAACCACAATATCCCACGTGTCAAAAAAATCGTCCCAAGCTGCCCTGATTTTTTCACGCTGACCGTGTGCGCGGATCCAATCGCGGTGCGATAACACCGCGGCGCGGGTAATGAGCGCCTCGCGGCTCTGATCGCCATCCGTTAGATTATCGGCGCGACGCTGCATCCGCGCCACGCCCTCGGCATCCATGCCAGAGGTCATCGCTGAGTTTAAGAGCGTTTGATAGTTTTCATGCGCCCTTGCCGGATCAAAGTCCGGACGCGCTGTGTAAGACACCTTGGCGCCGGCGGCCTCCAGTTCTGCGCCAATCGCCAGCGCCCTGGATGAGACCGCGGAACTGACCGGTGCGACGGCATCCGTTGCCCAAACCACGACCTTAAAGTCCGACAAGGCTTGTTTCGCGGCAGGCTTAAGCGCCAACTGCCAACCCTTGGCCTGCCGCTCTGCGGGCCCTGCCATAATAGACAAGGCAAGACTCAAGTCATCCGCGTTTCGGGCCAAGGGCCCACACACCGCAAGGTCCCCCTCTGGGAGTCCGGATAGTAATTCATGGCCTTGCATGGGCACGACGCCATAAGTTGGCTTATGCCCATAAACGCCGCAAAAATGCGCCGGATTCCGAATCGAGCCACCGATATCAGACCCTGCCTCCAACGCGGAAAAGCCAGCGGCCAAGGCCGCGGCGCTTCCGCCGGAGGAACCGCCCGGCGTTCGGGTGACATCCCAGGGATTACCGGTTGCACCATAGAGGGGGTTATAGCTTTGAAAATCCGCCAGATCGACCGGAACATTGGTCTTGCCTAGAAAATGTGCGCCGGCGGCTTTAAACCGCTGCACAATCAAACCGTCGTGTTTTGATTGATTATGGCGGAACCGTTCAAGCCCCCAGGTTGTGACAGTGCCTGCAAGCACATAGGATTCTTTGATGGTCATCGGCACACCATGCAAGGGTCCGAGCCACCGACCCTCGGCCGCAGCCGCATCCGCCGCAACGGCAGCAGCCCGGGCTGCCTCAAAGGTGCGGACGACCACCGCGTTAATCTCACCATCGAGGCGCTCAATTCGATCGATAAAGTAATCGGTTAAGGCGACCGAGCTGATTGCGCCAGCTTTGATCTGTGCGGCCAGATCGGTTGCAGAAAGAAATGCCCAGTCTGTCATGCGCGCTCCTTAGTTATCCTCGCGGGTAGCAGCCCGCGTTCCATCACCGCTATCAGCCAATTCAAATTCAACACGACGATCGGGCAGCAACACACGCCGCCGAGGCTGATCAGGCCCGCCTGGCGCCCTGGTTGGTCGTCGGTTTGGCGACCCGTTTGCACTGAACCTGGGTTGAAACGCCAGTGCTAAAACCCAGCTTCCCGAGCCTCAATTTTCTCGAGCATGGCCAGGTCGAAAGGTGCATAGCGATCAGAGCCCGGCAACAAAGCATAAACAGGATCTTCAAAGGATCGAATGTCATAGGCTTGCTTACGCAAGTCGCCTTTCACCATTTTGAACGTGCCCGTGACATCAATGTCCGGCTGAACTCGGACAAACAGCGGCACGGCGTAGGCCGGTAATTCTGATCGTAAGAAGCTTGAAAACGCGTCGACATCCAACGCCGATACCCCATCCTGCAGGGTCACTGCCGCCATGCCCGCACGCCCATCCGTGCCTGGAATCTCTACCCCATAAACATTACAAAACTTGATCTGATCAAAACCATTAATGATTTCACCGACTTCGTTGGTTGAGACGTTTTCAGATTTCCAACGAAAGGTATCTCCGACCCGATCAACAAACTGATAATGGGGATAGCCAAGGGTAAATCCAACATCCACCGTCCGCATCAGATCACCCGAGTTAAACCAGGCATCATCGGATTCAAGCGCCGAGCGCACAATTTTTTTCTCGGTGGCTTCCGGGTCGGTATACCCTTCGAACACCGTGTCTTCGGTTATCTTACCGAGCAATAGGCCTGGCTCGCCCTCCTTCACCGGCACACAGCGCCCAGCCGCGTCACGCACGATTTCGTCGTTATCAACATCGTATTCAACGAGCGCCACTTCTGCTGACGTCATACCAACCGTGCAATCCCGGTTCATTAAGTTCGCAAACGCGACATTGCCTTCAGAGGCGCCATAGAACTCAGCGACTCTTGAGATGCCAAACCGTTTTTTAAAGCCAAGCCAAACATCCGGCCGCAGGCCGTTACCCATCATCGAGCGCAGAGGGTTTTTATGATCACCCGCTTGGGCCTCGGTATTTGAAAGATACCGACATAACTCGCCAATGTAGACCAGCAAGGTGCACCCGTGCGCTCGGACCTCTGGCAAAAAATTCGACGCCGAAAACTTCCGGCGAATAAACATGCTGGCGCCGGAGACCATCGCTGCGCCCGCGCCGACCATCAGCCCAGTCCCGTGATATAACGGCAAGCAAATATACATGCGATCTTGTTCCGTGCATTTAAAGCCCGCCATAGCCGCCATGTCGGCGCTGGTTAAATAGCGGCGATTCGACAAAACTGCTGCCTTCGGTAAGCCTGTCGTCCCGGAGGTAAAGATATACAACGCCACTTCGCCCAACGTAATCAAACTCGTTTCTTCGGGGTTTTCCGAACTTGCCGAGGCCGCCCCTTCTGCTAAATTCTTGGCCCAGTTGCTGGTCGCATCGAGCCCGCCATCTGGCATCTCAAAATAGTCTTCGCCCTCGGTCAGCCCAAGCTCATCCTTGACTTCATTCAGCGCACCCGATACCTCGCTGCCAAAAATGCATTTCTTGGAATGGGTCACGGTAATACAGTGGATTAATGGCTTACCGGTTAAGTTGGTATTGATAAGGCCCGCGGTTACCCCAATTTTATTGACGCCCACGAGCAGCGCCAAAAATTCGATTCGGTTTTCCATGATCACGCTGACGGTATCACCGCGCTGAACGCCCTGGCTTTTCAAGTAATTTGCATATTGATTCGCCAACGCATTGAACTCGGACCAGGTGACTTCTTGGCCTTCAAAGACAATGGCAGAGCGTTGTCCAAACTTAAGCGCGTTGGCCTCAACTCGAGCGCCAAAACAGTCGGCAACGGATGCGGGGCGCGGCACCATGCCTTTTTTCAGTTTCAGTAGTGTGGGCATTTCAGACAACACCGAAACAACATCAACGATTCCCATTGTGTAACCCCTTTTTTGACTTCCTTAGATGGTACAAGACCCAAGGACTGACTGCCACCGCTGGAACCTTGACAGTAATCTTGGCCGTAACTTGACGTGTTATTTGAGCAATGCCGTACAAATTTGCGCGACCAACGCCTCTGGCGGATCCGCAATATCAAGGGTCAAAGCCTGCCTTGGCGCCTCCAGCGTCGATAACTGACTTTGCAGCAGCGTCTCCGGCATGAAAGCATGTTCGCGCGCGGACAACCGCGCCCGCAGCAAGGCTTCTGAGCCTTGGAGAAAGACGACCTGCACCCCGGATTTTTGGCCGACTAAGATCGCCCGGTACTCTTCTTTCAAGGCGGAACAGGCAAGCACCAAGCCGGCAGGTTGATCAGCAAAATCCGCGCCCGCGACACCTAGCCAGGCGTCAATGACAACGCTTAAGGACCTAAGCCAGGGTCGTCGGTCGGCATCGGTTAACGCAATGCCCCGCGCCATCTTGTCGATGTTGCTTTGGGGGTGATAGGTGTCGGCATCTTCAAACGTCCAGCACAGTTGCTCGGCCAACAACGCACCAACCGTGGTTTTTCCCGAACCCATGACGCCCATTAACAAGATCACGCGCGGCATTGCCGGGGTCATGCCAATGCCGCCAACACGCTGTGTTCTGACTGAACCCTAATCGCTGTCATACCGTCATCCCCTGCGGCCCTAACCCCAACCCTCTCAATTGTGACACAAGCACGTTGCGACAACCCCATTTGCGTTAATTCGGTGTTAGATTAAACGTATCGAATGAAGCTACCGCGCGCCCACTCAATTGGAGGACCTAAAAACCCTTTCAAAGTAGGCTTATTCTAAACGTCGCCTGACTTAAGGAGCCGGCAATGATGCAAAACCTTTTCGATTTAACGGGTAAAGTCGCCTTAATTACCGGCGGCAACGGCGGCATCGGACTGGGCATGGCGGAGGGCTTGGCCTCGCAAGGCTGCGAGGTTGCCATTTGGGGCACCAATGCAGATAAGAATGATCAAGCCCTGGCCGTTCTTCGTCAGTATGGCCCGAAAGTCTCGGCCGAGGTCTGCGATGTTTCGGACCCGACCGCCGTTGCGGACTGTTTTGCCGCCAGCCTGAAAATTCACGGCCGAGTCGATGGTTGCTTCGCCAATGCCGGGGTCGGTGGTCGTGCAACAGCCTTCGATGAGATGACCCAAGCGGAGTGGGATCGAATCATCGGTGTCAACTTAAACGGCGTGTTTTACGTTTTTCGATGCGCGGCCCAACATATGAAACAACGGGCCCAAAGCGGGGATGCTTTTGGTCGCCTCGTGGGGACAGCGAGCCTGGCCGCAATTTCGGGTCAAGCCAAAGGCCAGCACTATGCGGCAACGAAAGGGGGGTTGATCTCGATGGCCAAAGCCCTTGCCGTTGAATATGCCCGCTATGGGGTTACCGCGCACACCTTGCTCCCAGGCTGGATCGAAACCGCCATGACTGAATCCACGTTTGCTTGGGATCGTTTTACCGACAATGTGATGCCAAGAATACCCATGCGGCGCTGGGGGACTGGCGAGGATTTCGCAGGCATTGCGGTTTACATTATGAGCCAGGCGAGCAGCTACCATACCGCCGAAACCTTTTTAATCGACGGGGGTTACGCAAATTTTTAAGCTTTGAGCTGCGCCGGCAACCCGCCCATTCATTCGCCTCTGGCGCGCAACGTCACGTTGCCGACCCGCCCGGGCACACGGTATTGAATTGCCGCCACCAAAGCGGCTAACACAGCCTTGAACCGAAGGCTGCCTCAACTGCTGCGCCCTCGCGCGCCCACACCTTTATCGGACGATATCTGCATCGGGCGATATCTGCTTTTTTTTGAAACGGCTTGCGTCCCCATTTGGACGTAACTTCTGCCAACTTCGTCTGATCCAACGCAAAACCGGCTTGTGGCTGTGCTACCCTTTTTTCAACCAGTCGCTATGATGACACGTCACAAGACGCTCACTTTAGACTGGGTCTACAGCGCAACGACAAAAACCGCAACAATAAGCAAAAAGGTTCCTTTTATGAGCGCAAACACTCAGCAGCTTAGCTTTAGCGAAAAGGTTGGATATGGGTTAGGCGATGGCGCCTCCAATTTTTTCTTTCAAACCTTTAATGTTTTCTTACTCTACTACTACACAGATATTTTTGGTCTCTCCCCCGCGGCGGTGGGTACGATGCTGCTCGTGACCAAACTGATCGATGCGGTCACAGATCCCGTTATGGGCATGGTTGCGGATCGAACGAACAGCCGTTGGGGTAAATTTAGACCTTATCTGCTTTGGATGGCCATTCCCTATGGGCTGTGTGGCTATGCCATGTTCGCAAATCCTGAGCTGTCGGATTCTGGAAAGCTGATTTACGCCTATGTCACCTACACCCTGATGATGCTCGCCTACACTGCGATCAATGTGCCCTATTCTGCGCTCATGGGGGTTATCTCGCCCGTTTCGATCGAGCGTACGAAAGTTTCTAGCTACCCGATTTTTCTTCGCTTTTACAGCGGGCTGGTTGATTGTCACCTTTGTTCGACCTTTGAAGGACCTATTGGGTGGGGGCGATGAAGTCCTCGGCTTTCAATTAACGATGGCGATCTTTGCCGTCTTATCCGTCATTTTTTTCTGGCTTTGTTTTGCTCTCACGAAGGAACGTGTGGTGCCACCGCCCAAGCAAAGTACCAATGTAAAATCAGACCTAAAGGCGCTTATGAGTAATGGGCCCCGGCTCATCTTGTTCATTGCCGGCATCTTGACCCTCATGTCCATCGCCGTGCGAAGTGGCGGCACCATGTATTACTTCAAGTACTTTATTGGCGATGATGGCGCCGTGATGTTTCACCTGCTGGGCCTTGATTTCGATCGAACCAGTGTCTTCATGTCCTTGGGCCTTTTGGCCATGTTGGTGGGCATCACCTTCACTAAAACCCTCGCGACCCACTTTGAAAAGCGAACCTTGATGATTGTCCTGTCGCTGGGCAATGTCGCGGCCTCAATCGGCTTCTTTTTTATTCCAGCGGACCAGTACTGGACTATGGTCTTGGTGAACTGCATCGGCTCAATCATTAACGGCCCGACCCCTGCAATCGTCTGGGCCATGTACGCTGACAGCGCCGACTACGGCGAATGGAAAACGGGTCGACGGACCACCGGCTTGATTTTCTCGGGCATTCAGTTCGCACAAAAAATGGGGCTGGCGGTGGGCGCAGGCTTATCCGGATACATCCTGGCGTGGTACGGCTTTGTCGCCAATGAAGTACAGACCGAGGACACCATTATGGGCATCCGTTTGATGTTCACGGTTTTCCCAGGCGTATTGGCAATTCTAGGCACCATTGCTTTCTTCTTTTATCGCCTAGATCGATCGATGATCAGCACCATCGAGTCGGAGCTGAGCACTCGAGCCTGAGGCTGTCCTCAACGCGCGAGCGGTCGCAACAGCACTGCTCGCCAGATTCACAGTTCATGCTCAGCCAACTCGGCGCTACGCTTTCAACGCAAGCCAAGTCGCGCAGCACGTTAGTAATCCGAGGCAAGCGCGGTCAGTAGCGTCGTGTAGTACAGTAAGGATGCCTCGATGTTATCCGTTGGCACCCGCTCATTGAGGCCATGGGAATAATCGTCGCTCAATTTCAAAAAGGTGCCACTCGCGCCGTAGCTGGGAATACCCAGCGCCCGGTACCACATTGAATCAGTCGCACCAGCGGCTTGCGAGGCGATAATCGGCATCTCGCCAAAGGCAAGACTGATCGCGTGTGTCACGGCGTCAACAAATCGCACATCAAATGGCGAGGCAGGCGCTGTCACAACAAAATCGGCATCAACCTCAACCATTTTAAGCTGCGTTTCCGCTGCAACTTGTCGAAGCTCTGACGCAATGGCGGCTTTTTCATGCCCTGGGAAAATGCGACAGTTCACAATGGCGGTAACCCTTTGCGGTAGGGCATTTCGGGCATGCCCGCCGTCAACCATCGTCGGGACACAGGTTGTACCAATTATTCCGATCAGGGCTGGATCAGCCCTTAGCGCTGCAATCGCCTCTGAATTGCCGGGGTCCTGGGCAAAGGCTCGCATCAAAGCGGCTTTCTGTAGATCGGGCTCAAGGTCTGCTGATTGGGTCAGATAATCACGCGTAATGTCGTTCAATTCGGGCTTGAAGCGATGCCTTGCAATGCGCGCCAGCACACCCGACATTTGTGCGATGGCGTTATCAGCTCTCGGCGCGGAGCTGTGGCCACCGGGATTGGTAATCACCAGCTCAAAATCGGCGTAGGTTTTCTCGGCGCCTTGCCAGGACCAATAGCTTGGTCGCCCCGTCTCTTCATCCAAAACACCAGACGCGCCATCAACATTGAGGACCAAGGCGGCATCGCGCAGGCGATGGGCAATCAATTTGGAACTGTGCATGGTTGTTTCTTCATCGCCCGAGAAGGCCGCGATGATTGTTCGTCTTGGTTTGAAACCCTGCCCGCGAAGCTCAATCATCGCGATCAAGGCTTGGGCTGCATCAAATTTGGTATCGCTGGCACCCCGACCGTAGAGATAGCCGTTTTCAACAACCGGCTGGAAGGGGTCTCGCTCCCAATCCTCGCGCTTGGCTTCCACCACGTCCATATGGGCAGAGATCACGATTGGTCCTAAGCTTGGATCAGATCCCGGCCAAGTCGCGATAAAGTAAGCCGTGTCGTCGAGGGGTACGATGTCGATGTCCTCGTTCGACCAGCCGCCATCGAGCAAGGCGTCCCGAAACAAGGCTGCGACCGCTGGGGTTTGATTATCCACCCCTCGAACCGACCGAAGACTGATCGCGGCCTTAGCAAGCGCAAGCACTTTTTCTTCGGACTCAGCAAAGTCTTTGGCGGCGCTCAAAAAGGGTGCCGCTAAAAACCCCAAGATCAATCCAGCTGTCATGCAACGTTGCGTCACGGTCTTCATAATCGTGTTTCCTTGGCTAGATAAGGGCTGCTGCGCCGACTCCTGTATGATTGTGCGCCGGTAACCGCGAAGGCTTAACGGCCTTGTCCCTTGGGCCGAATTCTCTTCGCTAGGCTTACAGCTTGTTCAGCAGGATTCAGCGCACAAAGCCTGCCGCCGCCTTTGGCTGCTGAGGCTTTGAAGATCGTCCCGCAACACAACCTGAGACCTCAATAACTTTTAGCTTCTAAAGCCCGCATAACGTCTGAGGGTAACTGCTTCGGATCAAGGACCGGATCCGGCTGCAATGCGCCCGTCTGCAACACCAGCGGCAAAACCCCAGCCCATACCGATGCGGCGTAGTCTTCATCTTCATCATCTGGCGGGCCGCTGCTGATTTTGGCACTGGCAGACTCAATTCGAAGGCGCAGCACCCCTGTCATCGCAATCTCGCGGGCCGTTGAGGGACGCACCTCTGCCCACCGACCTGGCATGACTTGTTCACTCATAACCTGCAGCGCAGCTTCCTTTTCTGCTGGATCATCCACGAGTTCGGCTGATCCAAACACGCTTACTGAGCGGTAATTCATCGAGGAATTAAAGGTCGAGCGCGCCAAGACAATCCCATCGAGCAAGGTCACGTGGACGCAGACCTTTGGATTGGCTGCGAGCAGCCGAATCACGCGCGCCTTGCGCGCACCGTGCAAATACAGCGTCTGCCCCTGACGACCATAAATCATCGGCACAATAAACGGTTGATCCCCTTGACTGAAAGCCACCTGGCAAACCAACCCGGCATCAAGCACGCCGTGGACGGATTCATGATCGTAGCGCGCCTTCTCGGCCAGCTGCCGAACGCGATTCCGGACCTCGGTCTCATAGCGCGCCATTTAATCCGCCCAGTTAATCCGATTGCACATCAAGATTACGCAGCCGCCAGCGGCATGATCTCTTCGGCTAACGCGGCCATCCGGTCCAGACCACCTGGGCCGGCAAAGAAAAATGCTGGGATCATAATCCGGCCAACCCCAGCATCTCGCATTTCTTCAATACCCGCTTTGGGATCGCTCATTTGGGTGCCAAACATGGCATTGATCTCGAGGCTCGCAGGGTCCCGCCCAGCGGTTTCACAAGCGCCGTGTACTCGGCCGATCAGCGCTCGGAGCCGGTCGATATCGCCCTCGCCTGGAAAATAGCCATCCGCCAGTTTCACAGCGCGCGCAATCGCCGCGGGGGTATCGCCTCCGACCAAAATTGGGATGTTGCCATTAACGGGTTTCGGGCTGCACGTTACCGGGTCAAAGTCGACAAACTCACCATGAAATTCGGCATGAGACGCCGCCCAAACCGCGCGCATGGCAGCAATGTACTCATCATTTCTGGCGCCGCGGCGCGCCCAAGGCACGCCCAGCGCGTCAAATTCTTCTTTCATCCAACCCACACCAAGCCCCAACTCAACCCGACCACCAGAGAGCTGATCTAAGGTTGCGAGCTCTTTCGCTAAAATCAAAGGATTGCGCTGCGGCACAATTAAAATACACGTGCCAAGGCGAAGCGTCGGTGCCGCAGCGGCGGCATAGGCCAGCCAAATCAGCGGATCTGGAATCGGCGTGTCGGGTTCGGCAGGGATTTTACCATCCGGGGTATACGGATACTTCGAGCCGATCGCATCCGGCATGATGACATGCTCGCCACCCCAGATCGATTCAAACCCAGCCGCTTCAGCGCGCTCACAGAGCGCCATGGTTGATGGCCCATCGATGGCAATGCTGCTTCCAAAGGCTAATCCTACTTTCATACTGTGACTCCGTTTTTGCTTTCCTGCATCCTACCGCAAAAAACGGGTTTGCGCGGTGTGCAATGCGATTTCGGTTTTCGTCCTGGATAACCGATGAGAAATCCTTCGCGCGCAAACCTTCGCTGCTGAGCCTGCGACCATGAAAGCCAGTGCCCCGTCTGGTTATTATTTGGATACTAAAAAGGCGCCTGTACGGCGCAGGCCATTGGCCTTCGACCGTGGCAGGCCTGTTCAAGGTCACGTGTTGCGACTATGAGGGGCGCGTATTTTTGCGCTAAAGTCATAGAACCTTCGCGACCAGCCCGAGATTAAAGCGCGCTCGCAAGACCCTATCAATCAAGCTCGATTGCGTATTTCGAGCCAATAACCCAAAGGAACATCGCGATGAACAAAATTGACGGACTCCATCACCTCGCCATTTGCACCGCCGATATGAAAGCTCAGATCGCATTTTTTACCGACAAACTCGGCATGGAATTGGTCGCGCTGTATTGGATGCACGGCGTTGAAAACACCTGGCACGGCTTTTTGAGATTGAACGATGAGAGCTCGATCGCCTTTGTCAGCAATCCGGACATGAAAACCATTCCGGCGACCCTTGGCCAGACCCACGCTGGTAATGCAGCCGCCAATGCCGCGCCCGGCACCATGCAACACGTTGCACTCAGAGTCGATTGCCATGAGACACTCCTTGCTATGCGGGACCGGCTTCGGGATAAGGGTGTGCCGGTTATGGGCCCTGTTGATCATGGCTTTTGCGCCTCGATTTATTTTGCCGGACCTGAAAACTTGGCCCTCGAGCTGTCTTACTCAAAGACAGCCCTAGACCAAAACGCCTGGATCGACCCAGAGGTGGTTGCCTTGGCCGGCATTACGTCAGATGAGTTGATGCAGTACAAAGCGCCCCCGCCCTATCAAGATCAGGCTGGCGCCGTTGCCCAGCCGGTGCTGAGTGAAACCGAGGGACCACATTTAAGCAATTATCCGCCAGGCGCTTACGAGGCCATCATGGGGATACCCGATGAGCGCATCTGGCAAATGGTTGACCATGAGCCACCAGTGAAGATCAGCTAATCGGCTGCATTACCACGCATAAGCTTCAGGCGCGCGACCCATCGGCGGGAAGATCTCATCGAGCCTTGCGAGCTGCGCCCTATCCAATGCCAGATCGCGCGCCGTCAGCGCTTGCTCAAGTTGCGCAACCGAGGACGGGCCAATAATTACAGAGGCAACCGCTGGTTGATGCAACAACCAGGAAAGCGCAACGGTGCTGGGGTCCAACCCGAGATCGGCAGCAAACGCTTCAAATGCCGCAAGCTGTTCTCGGTGCAACCCTCGGGTTGTTTGAAGCTGCTGCCGACGTCCAGCAGTTGAACTCGGTCCCGCCAGCAATCCCCCTGCCAAAGGACTCCAAGGCAAAAGACCAACCCCATAGCCTTGGCAAGCAGGAATGACTTCAAGCTCAGCGTGACGGGTAAAAAGATTATACAGGCCTTGTTCAGACACCAGACCAAGCCGTTGCTGGAAGCCGCGCCGCTCATTGGTTTGGGCAATCCCCCAGCCTGGAAAATTACTCGATCCCACGTAAATAATTTTACCTTGCGTGATTAACCGATCCATGGCTTGCCAAATTTCATCCAACGGCGCTGAGCGATCAATGTGATGCATTTGATACAAGTCAATGGTTTCAACGCCCAACCGCTTAAGGCTTGCCTCACAGGCTGAGACGATATGCCGGGCTGATAATCCACGATGATTCACGTCGTCCGACATGGGTTCATAGACTTTGGTGGCCAGCACCAAAGCCTCGCGACGACTGCGATCCTCAGCCAGCCAGCGCCCAAGCAGCAATTCCGTTGCGCCGACGCCTAGGTGACCACCATATTGATCCGCTGTATCGACAAAATTAAGCCCACTTGCAAGGGCGTGATTCAACATCAAAAAGGCATCCGCCTCGGGCGTTCTAGGGCCAAAGTTCATCGTACCCAAGGCCAGTTCACTGACCTTTAGGGCTGAGCGCCCAAGACGTCGATATTGCATTAACTTCCCCTCTTATGGCGCGCGCAAGGTTGCACCGGTGACCAATTCTTGGTCTTTACCGGCCACACAGAACCGCGTTAATTGTTGTGCGCGGGCTGGTAATAATTGATGGTCCGCATAGCTAATGCCCGGCACGACCGGTTCTCGGAACCACGGCGCATAAAACTCCAGATTCGGGATAGATCGCACCTCATCGGATAGGTTTGGCGTGCCACCGTGCCAGGCCCTCACGTCGCGTACCATAATACTGCCCGCTGATACTGGGCAAACTGTGCTCAAGCGCATCCACTCCGGCTCTGCCTTCAATCCCGGAATCCGCTCGCGCGACTTTTGGGTACCCGGGATTTGCCGTGTTGGACCATTGAGCGCGTGAACGTCTTGGGGCAAAAAATTAACGCAAACATAAGGACAAGGCAGGTCACGAATACTGGCATTGCCCCTTGGGTCATGAAACGCGCTGAAGGGCGTTTTGTCTGGCGCTTCCCAATCTCGAACATCCGCATGCAGCCGCTGATAGTCGACGGCCCCCGGTAGGCAAAAGTCGCCGCTGGCGCTTCTCAAGGCATAGTCTGGATTGCCAAAAATTGCGTCCAACAGCTCGATCACCGGCTTGACCGACAACAGCATCTGCCAGGCAGGACGATGCAACTGACTACGCGTTAGACTCGAGCCCCCAAAGGAATAGCGCTTGGGGCCGCGATTCCCCAAACCTGTTGGGTCCAGCGCCGTAATCTCAGCGACTGCGTCGGCAACACCGGATTGCAACAACGCCAATTCATCGCTTGATAACACGTCTTCTATGACGACAAAGCCATCTCGATCAAACAACCCAACAGCGCGTTCAAGCTCTGTTGGCTTCAGAATTTCTAGGCCTTGAATGCCGGAATTCGTTAGCAGGTGCGTTTTCAGCTTCGTTAATGCTTTCTCTGAGAGCATCGGGACACCCCTTTACACACAAGTCAATCATCACTTCGGCCTATTGGGGTGGCGCACCCTCAAACGGCTGGACCGGGCCGAACTTTTTTTGTTTTGACGTTAGCACAATACGCCAAAGCACCACACCCGAGCTGTTCTCGAGGCCGCGCTTAGGTACGACGAAGGGCTCGGCCATGGTCCCCGTACTAAAACGACAGCGGGTCACCCAGTGCGCCACGCACCGTTCAGGTGTCGAAGCTGACTTCGTTTCGAATTCTTATAGCAGCTGATTAAGCCAAAAACACGCAGGTTGGACAGCCCGAGTCTGCCGCCTCGGCGTCCGACTCAAACTGATACTGCGGCGTGTCGAGCCGGGGCAGTCTAAAATCACTGTCTGCCCCAGCGCCGTCTGGCGCTGCCGGTCGCATCACCGCATCCTTCCAACCGTGGTCCGGCTGCCACTCAAAGGGCAGGGTTTTAATGTCACCTGAATGCGTCATCTCTTCAAACCCCTTCAGCGCCTCAGACATCAGGGCGATCTGCTCATCCAATGCATGCGGTCGGCCACTGGTATGACCCAATGGGAAGTCCACGAAACTTGCCCGCGGAGGCCGTACCGCACGGGTAATCGACAAAGCGCTCGACAGGCACATCGTCGGGATTCCTAAGGCTTCAATTTCACGCGCAATCAGTCCCACGGACTGATGACAAACCGGTCACGCCGGAACCAGTAACACCACGTCAGGTTGATCAGACAACAAACGGGCAGCCAAGGCCGGCGCCAGGATGTCTTTCACTTTGCGGGCGGAATAAATACCGCCCATAAAGGTGTAGGCGCGCTCGGCAAGTGCGCCAAGAAAGCCCGAAGCCACGAGTCGCTTTAAAGGCTCAACCGGAAACACAACGTTCGGATCCTTCCGCACTGGCGCCAAGTCGTAAGCAAAGTGGGTCGCCCGCAAATCCTCGGCACGCCCTAGGACATTGATTTCACGATAGCTCAGGTCATCTTTGTAATGAAACGCGACCTGCCCGCGAGTGTAAAGCCCGCCCGAGGCAATCAACGACAGTTTGGCTTCAGATAGTGGTTTTTTTAAGGGTGCCAAGGCGATCGCTGTGTCGTTATAGACCCACTGATAGCTGGGATAACCCAACGCCTCATACTGTTTTTGGGTGCGCTCGATATAATCAATAGGGGGTTGCTTAACCATCGCGTGTCCTCTTCGAATCCTTGCAAAACGTTAACAGGATCTTGCCGCTAAGGTCTAGCAGACTTGCGCCGGCAACCTTCATCCAGGGTGCAACCGCTACCACCAAGTGGTATACAGCGCGATGAGAATCAAAGTCACAACCAATGCCGAGAGGTTGAATGCCCGGGTCGTGCCGAATTCAATTTCAACCAGGTCGATGGCGCCTGCTTGCTTTTCGCCGCCTTGCCACAAGCTGACCACGACAGCAAGCAGCCCGCACAGCACAAAGACCAGCCCAACTCGGTCAATGAACGGCAGTTCTGGCCAAGTTATTTTGAAGGCAAACGACAGCACTGCCGAGCCCACCGCCGCCGTCAGCGCCGCGCTCGCCGTGGCGCGCGGCCAAAACATCCCCAGCAAAAAAATCACCACAATCCCTGGGGTAAAAAATCCAGTGAACTCCTGGATGTATTGAAAAGCCTGATCGAAATTACCCAGTAGGGGCCGGGCGCAAACCATGGCCAGCAGCATTGCAACCAGTGCCGCACCACGCCCCACCCGGACCAAATGGCGCTCTGACTTCTGCGCTGAAAACGGCGCATACAGATCTAAGGTGAAGATGGTCGCAATGCTATTAATCATTGAGGCGAGCGACGACACGATCGCCGCCAACAAGGCTGCAAAGACCAAGCCCTTTAAGCCAACGGGTAATAGGGTCATAGCCAGAGGATAGGCTTGATCTGGGGCATCAAGCCCGGGCTCGAGCACAAACATCGCAATCCCGGGCAACACCACAATCAAAGGCATCAATAATTTCAAAAAAGCGGCGAACGCCATGCCTTTTTGTGCGGCCTGCAGACTACCGGCCGCCAGTGCTCGCTGAATAATGTATTGATTAAAGCCCCAATAGGACACATTCATGACCCACATTCCGCCCAGCAACACCGATAAGCCCGGCAAGCTGATGTAGTGCGGATGCGCCGGCGTCAAAATCATGTCGAATTTTTCAGGCGCGGTATCCAACAGCTGAACAAACCCTTGCCAAGGTCCAGCGCCCAGCGCAATCTCATCGAGCAAGATCCACGAGATGAGCAGTCCGCCAGCAATCAAAAGTACGACCTGAAGCAGATCGGTAAAGGCGACCGCTTTCAAGCCGCCATACAAGGAGTACAGGAGTGCAAAAACCCCAATCAATCCGAGCCCGGTGTTCAAAGCCAATCCAGTCACGGTGTGAATGGTGAGCGCGCCCAACCACAAAATGGCGGTTAGGTTGACAAAAACATAGACCGCAAGCCAAAACAGCGCGAGCACAAGACGGACCCTTGAATCGAAGCGTTGCTCCAAAAATTGCGGCATGGTCTGAATATTGTGCTTTAAAAAAACAGGTAACAAAAATTTACCGACTAAAATCAAAGTGATCGCCGCCATCCACTCATACGATGCAATGGCTAAACCAATTGCATAGCCCGAGCCCGACATGCCAATAATTTGCTCGGCTGAGATATTGGCGGCCACCAGAGACGCGCCCACAGCCCACCACGGCAGTGACCGACTGGCCAAGAAATAATCTTGGGTTGTCTTCTCATGCCCTGCGGGTTCTCGCGAGAACCAAGTGGCCAAGCCAATGAGCAACAAGGCATAAAGCCCAATAATGACGACATCAGGGGTTGCGAGCATCCTTTGTTCCTTCTTATTTTCTGGCCCTTGGTGGCAGCACCCGAGAGATTAATCGGTCGCCCAAATTAGTCGCGGGGCTGTTCTTGTTTTCAATTGGGGCCCTCGTGGCGCCACGCTTCATGATGGACTGACCGCATTCGCTGGCCGCACTCCGCCAGCCCGTTCAATCAGGATCTTGTAACACTGGCTTTAAGTTGTCTCTGACAACGCCGCTGACAGATCCACCCGGATCGTCTGCAGGGCGTTGGCCGGCAAAGTGATCACCGCGTGGTGTCCGAGCAAACCCAGACTAACGGTCAGGGCCGTTGTTTGAGTATTGAGCATTTGGATTGAGATCAAACCCTTTGGGCTGAGGGTTGCACCAACATGCAGCGCGTCCTCGGGCAGCGCATTGTCCTGAATTGAAACTGTCACGGCCTGATCTCCCGGCCGAATGGTGCGACTAAACTGTGCCAGGACATCAAATATCGGCGTGAAGTAGACGTCTTGGGTTTCAAGGTTCACCATAATGGGGGCGCCGCAGAAATTGCCAACATGATTTGGGCCACCCCGCGCATCAAGCACAGGGTTCCAGTCGATCCAACCTGAAACCCAATGATTCAAGCTACCAATAATATTGCGAGCATAGCGATGGACCGGGGTATACATCGGGTGATCTTCTGCTTTTGGCGCCCAGCTCGCCGTGTAGGCCCAATCCGTTGCCCTGCGCTGCCACCAGAACGCATCATTGTTAAACCAGTTGGTTTCGGTGAAACCAACTGGGTCGCCAATACCGCCCGGCGCTGGCTTGCCCAGATCATCGATCGTGCCCTCGGTATGGATGAGGTCAAAATCAGGAAAGCGCGTGTGGACCCGCTCTAAAACATCCCCATACACATTCGTCGTACTGGCATACCAGTGGATGGCGCTGCCATACACGTACTGCGCGACATCCGGTTGACTTAAAATGGTTTCAGCCCAATGTTCAAGACGATCCCGATTTTGATCGAAGATCAATAACTTGGTCTCGGCATAGGCGCTCGCCTGCAATTTTGGCCCCAAGTGCGCTTCAATAAAGCGCGCCTGGACTGGCCGCCGTAAAATGCATACTCTCCCATTGCCCACTATTGCCTTCTGGTTCGTTCACGGGAGTGAGCCCCCAGATCGGCACACCCGCCTCGGCGTAGGCGTCGAGATAGCGCAGAAGGTAATCCGCATAAACCGACTCATAACCCGGCTTTAACTGACCGCCTGTGCCTTCGTAGTTGTTGTCCGCCGTACCCGGCCGATAATATTCCTCGATATCCTTCATCCAGGGCGGTGCGGTCCACGCTGAGGCAATAATGCGCAGGGCCGAATCTGCTTGCCCCTTGCTTGATGGCCAGCGCCTCGTCGATCATCGGTAACAAATCAAAGTCTGGCGCGATCACCCTGGATACCGCGCAGGGTCGAATCCTGCAACCGGTCTTCAGCGATTGAGAAATGCTGAAGATCTAGATCATTCGGCGACCGGCGCGTAGTCATACTTGCCTTCAACCGAAAAATCGGTCGCGCCAATGGGCGTGCGCGCCAAGGAAAAATTAGCCCCCTGATCAGAGAACAATTGCGCCATCACAGACCGCCGCGCCGGCCTCCGGCAGGTGCGCTAAAACAAATGCGGAAGATTCGGTAAATGACGTCCCGATCCCTGTCACGGTTTGGCGCGTCATTGCAAGGGATCAATTTGAACCTGCGCCGCCCCGGCCCGGGTATTGTCTGAGGAGAACTGCACGGGGTCCATGACGGCAAGCTTGTGGCCTGCCGCACTCGTCAATAACACCTCGGTTGAAACCAAGCTAGGCACTTGCTTCGCGCGGAGCGGCTGGCTCGTCTGTAAACCGATGATCGGCGAGCAGTCGCGACCTGGAACCCCAATATTGAACTGCCGACGCATGCTGCCTCCCTTCGATCGAAGACCAAAGCTTCACCGGTTTTGACAGCGCTGTCAATTTTGTCATGTTTTCGATTTAGCGCTTAATGCGTTGGCTTTTGCCTGCGCGGCTCAGACAACCAGCACTCGTGACGCAGCTTATGACCGTGCTGTACTAGCGGCCATTACCCCGCGCTGGATCCTTGGGGTCTAACAAGGCCAATTGCGTCCGTAAGGATCCCGGCGTTTCGGTCCCAACAATGTAGATAACCTCGCCGACCACCGCGCCCTCCGCGTGCAAGGTCCCGCGCGGGATGTTGAGTTTGTCCCCCGGTTCAAGGGTATGGTGCTGGCCCGCCTCATCGACAAGATACGTCGTGCCTTCGATCACATAGCCCGACACATCAAGATCATGCCAGTGCAGCGGCAACTCAGGCGATGCGCTCGAGACAAAGGTGGTTGGCCAGTGGCCAGTTTGAGCCAAATCCTCAAACACTTGTTCACGGCGCTCAAAAAACTTTTTCTGTACGGTTAAACCCATGACGCCTCCGGTTTTTTAACCCAATCTAAACCACATTGCTGACAATTTGCACGCACCTTGTGAGACGCATCCCGAGCGCCTTGCGCTTTTAGCCCTCGTCATTCCAGCAAAGCGTCGCGGCGTTCCCACCGGGCGTCGGAGCAGTCCAGCGCCTTGCTCGGTTCACATGCCAATGGCGGTCACTCTATGATTTTTGTTTCACAGCGCAGCGCTGAAGCGCTTGTGGTTCCCGAGCGACTTGTTATCGCTGGGACCAAATGACTCGATGATGGGGCAACGATTCCCTTACCGCGCGCGCTTGGAAAGCGGTCACCAGCGGTCTTGACGACACGTAGCTGCGCCAGCTCGAAGCCCCTACGTGATCTCTCAGAGCATTAGACGATCTACGAGCGGCCATCCTCAAAGGCGTTGCCGAGCAAGGCGAGTTAGCGAACCGGCTCAAAGCTGCAATTTTGGCCGCAGCTACGAAGATCCGTGGCCTACAGCCTCTGACGAGGTCAATCATGCGGTTACCAATCCGAAAACCTTTCAACAGGCGGCGGGTTTCTTGAAGATTCAGGCCGGCGATCATCCGCTCCCTGAATCGCGCGGCCACCCTGATTCCTATGCTTTGGTTGAAACCAGGTTTCAACAGTGCGCGCCCGATCCAAGACATCCTAGGCGACGCGCGTTAGATGGCCAGACCCACAGCGTCAAGCTTTTACCGGGTTTCTTTACCCCGCTAAATCGGATGGGGAACGGGGGGTATCCCCCCGGTCAGCATGCCGTCGGCCCGCGCTTTGACCAGATCGACATAACGAGGATGGGTCATAATCCAAAAGGTGCCATCGTTGATCGCTCGAAGCACAGCTTGCGCAACGACCTCGGGTTCGATCGCTTCGGTTGCGGTGATGAGGCCTTCTTCACCAAAGGCATCACCCTTGACGCCGCCTGGTCGATTGCGCTCGCTGACGCCAATCTTGGTTCGAACCACCCCAGGGCACAGTACCGAAACCCGTATTGGCAACTTTTCGGCCATCGCATCGGCCAACAAGACCTCAGACAACGCCACCACTCCTTGTTTTGCAACATCGTAGGACGCAATGCCCGGAAAGGCGACGACACCCGCCGTTGAGGCCGTATTCACCACATGGCCAGGCTCGCCAGAGGCAATCATGCGGGGTACAAACGCCTTGACGCCATAGATTGGCCCCCAGAGGTCAACCCCGAGAACCCACTCCCACGATGCAATCGAGGCTTCCCACGTGAGATCACGGTGCACAACCCCTGCGTTATTGCAGAGAACATGGACCGCGCCAAACGTTTCGTAAGCAAACGCCGCCAATGCCTCAACCGCTTTTTGGTCCGAGACATCGCACTGCATGGCCGAACAAGAAAATCCCGCCGCCTTTAACTGTGTCGTGGCGATCTCCAAGGCACCTTGCTCGACATCTGCAATGACGAGGTTCATACCCGCTCCGCCAAATCGCTGCGCCATTGCAAGGCCAATGCCCGATGCGCCCCCCGTAATCACCGCTGTCTTGCCTTGCAAGTTGCCCAGTACCCCGGTCATACAATCTCCTATCCATCTTGGTTAATTTTGAAACCCTCATTCAATCAGGTTGCCATTACCCGTCGTTTTTAAGTTGAGGTCAACTTACTGACTTAGGCGTTATCAGATCGGGGCAATCCTCTTGACGGCAGATCACGAGCTGAAAATAAGATCTGCCGCGTTCGGCACGCAAAAAACCATGACACCCGTAAAATTTAATCGCCGCCAAAAGTAATGCTCGTCATTAAAATAGTGGTATGATCCGAACGATTATTGCAGTTTAAAGGAAGGCAACCTGTGCACATACTCCGAACCCCAGATCGCTGTTTTGATGGCCTAAAAGACTACCCGTTTGAACCGAACTATACCCAAATCACGACCGATGATGGCAGCGCACTCCGCATTCACCATCTCGATGAGGGCGCTCGGGAGGGCGATCTCGTGTTGTGTCTGCATGGGCAACCCGTCTGGAGTTATCTCTATCGCAAGATGGTGCCGTACTTAACCCAAAGTGGCTTGAGGGTGATCGCGCCGGACCTGCCAGGTTACGGTAAGTCAGACAAACCCGCAGCGCGCGAAGACTACTCCTACGAGCGACAAGTTGAATGGATGGGCCAATGGTTGGAACAAAACGATTTCAACAACATTACGGTTTTTGGACAAGACTGGGGCGGCCTGATTGGGCTTCGTCTGGTTGCCAATCATCCTGACCGATTCGCGCGCGTGGTCATCTCCAATACTGGGCTACCTTACAACCCGACGACACTTCGGAGCAGCTCCTTGCAAGAGATTCAACGGTTTCGAACCGAGGCCCCGACGCCATCACTCATGGCCATGCAAAAAGCGATCAGCGGCATGCCCAGTGGCGACCCTGCATTGAAGTTCGCTTATTGGCAAAAGTTCTGCTGGGAGTCCGAGCAGCTCCCAGTCGGCATGATGATGCAGATGATGATGGAGCGTCCCGCGACCCCCGTTATGGCCGTCAATTTCCTCATGAATCAATTGGGCCTGTTCAAATACTCGCCCTGCCGATCCGATGATTGCCAAGGCCTATGATGCGCCCTTTCCTGACGCCAGCTACAAAATGGGGCCCAGGGCCATGCCGAGCCATGTGCCAACAACGTCGGCTTCGGCCTCGCTGGCCCAGCAAGCCGCAGCCTGGCAGTTCTTTGAGACCTTTGAGAAGCCGTTTCTCTGCGCCTTCGCGGACGATGATCCGGTCACCAAGGGCGGCGACAAGATTTTTCAGGATCGTGTACCCGGGACCCAGGGTCTGCCCCATACCGAAATCAAAGGGGGCGGGCACTTTGTACAAGAACGCGCGCCGGAACAGGTTGCTGCCGTCATTAGCCAGTTAATCGCAAGCACTTAACCATGACCGACGCGAAGCCTGCGCGCCGCTGACCCATGGCTTTCCTGCGCTTTTGGCATCCCTTCCAGCGAGCGAACCAGGCAGGTGCCAAGCACCCGCTGCGCTCACGGCCCGATTCTGAGCACTTTGGAGCCGGCCCGCCGGTTAGCACCGGTTCGCCCAACGGGTCGGCGGCGTAAGCCAGCCGATCGAAAAAACACTAGACGGGTTTCAGCAGGCTCCATGCGCTGGCCATAATCCCAGGCCGAGATCCAAACTGGTTTGAGCCTGAGCTCCAGCTCCTCGTCCACCCGGCTCATCAGCCACTTGCCTAACCCGGCGTTACTATCCCCCATGTACCGTTTGATGAGCCTCGGCAAACTCTGCGCCGCGGCCGATGCATCGACCTCAATGACCGCCTTACCTCGAACACCACAATACGGCGGCGTATTGGCGGCGATTTCAAACGCGCACCGCGGATTCTTGGTAATCAACCGCGCGATTTGACTGCGCACGTGGGTTGCGCAAATGAGCACGCCTTGCACAGGATCATAATCAAACCAAAGTGAGCAAATGGTTGGGAACGCCCCATCCGTGATTGCGATCCGCATGGGGATTACCGTCTTTTTCAAATAGTCGCCAATTTCTGTTTCGTTCCAGCTACTCTTCTGACTCACCTTCATGATTGGCCATCTCTATTGGTAAAGGTTGATGGATTGGTAGGGTTGATGGTTTTACACCCCATACTGTACAACATTGCTCTGATCTGTCTTAACCGTAAAAATACTAGCAAGCCTGTCGCTTTATTTTTTATCCAGGCCTTTAGCTGAGGCTTGCAATCGCGCCGCACAAGGCTTTTCGCTAAGGCTTTTCTCTCAGATTTTTCTTTATGGTTTTTCTTTAAAGCTGCTTTCTTTAATGCTTTTCTTTAATGAACCGACGCACTCGCGCCGGCTCACGTGCGCTGATAAAGCGCCTTAAATTTTGACCATCAGTTTGCCTAAATTACCGCCAGAAAACATAAAGCCCAAGGCATTCGGGTAACTTTCGATGCCTGGTAAGATCTCCTCCGGCAGCGTGATCGAGTCTTCTTTGATCCACTGACTGATCGCCGCTTTCGCCTCCGGGATCGCCTCTGGAAAGTGAAAGTAAGCAAACCCTTCCATAACCGATTGTCGCTCTGCCAAACGCAGGTAAAGAGACGGGCCCTGGACCTGCGTCATATTATCGTACTGCGATACCGCACCGCAGATCACAACCCGCGCGCGCAAAGCTAGGTTGTCTAAGACCGCATCCAAAATCGCACCACCAACATTATCAAAAAACACATTGACCCCCGCCGGCGCCAAACGCTTGAGCTCGCTTGCAACATCTTGGCTTTTGTAATCGATGACCGCATCAAAACCCAATTGACTTGTGAGATAGGCGCCCTTGCGATCGCCGCCGGCTATACCAATCACCCTCGCCCCGGCCTTCTTTGCAATTTGTCCCGCAACACAACCCACCGCCCCGGCGGCCGCTGACACCACAAACACCTCACCCGGTTGCACTTTCGCAACCTGGGTCATACCAATCCAGGCCGTCACACCGGTCGAGCCACCGAGCAAGCCCAAGTGCAGGCTGAGCGGCCCAAGGTCGCCATCCACCTTTTCAAGCAGATCTGGCTTTAGGGTTGCTATCGTCTGAGCGCCTAGGGGGCCCCGCACGGCCTGTCCTACCGCCCAGTCTTCGGCATTGGATTCCACAATCCGGCCAACCGCACCGGCCAGAACAACGCCTCCTAACGGCACCTGGCGGTGGAAACCTTCTCCCATAAGCATCGTTCGCGTACCCGCATCGACCGAGACATACGCCACCGCTACCCGCACTTCGCCGGCAGCCAGGGTTTGTAGCGCCTGGGACTGGACTTCAAAACAATCTGGCGTCGCATCCCGGTCTGGACGCTTCACTAAAATAACGGCTTGATTCAGATTTGCCATCAATTTGCTCTCATCAGTTAACACAGCCAGACATACTATCGTGACACGATAGAAAGGCAATGGTTGATCCTGAAAACCCACACCGATCGACACAGAAAGCATTGCGCTCCTTGACACTGTCGAAGGTTTGGGCTCGATAGCCACCAATTTTTTCGTTCCTAAGTCTTAGGACCTTGCTTCTTACACACAGGCAAGCGATGCTAATGCACGTTCCAAAATAAGAAGAAGCAATGGCCGAGTCAGATCAAACCAATTTGTCCGTTTTCAGCCCACAGGTTCGAAATTACGCGCTCGGCGTTTTAGTGGTGGTGTATACCTTCAACTTTATCGATCGACAGATTTTATCCATCTTGCTCGAGCCCATTAAACAGGATTTGGGCTTGTCTGACACCGCCCTTGGGATGCTCACTGGATTCGCCTTTGCCCTTTTTTATGCAACCCTCGGTATCCCGATTGCTCGATTGGCAGACCGCGGCAACCGGCGCAACATCATCGCTGGCGCGCTCACCATCTGGAGCGTGATGACCGCGATATCGGGTCTGGCCCAAAACTTTTGGCACTTGCTGATTGCGAGGATCGGCGTTGGCGTTGGCGAGGCAGGCTGCTCACCGCCAGCGCATTCAATGATTGCAGACTATTTTCCGGCGGAAAACCGAGCCACTGCATTGGGCATTTATGCGCTCGGCATCCCGGTGGGTATTTTATTTGGCTTTATTGCTGGCGGTTGGATCAACGAGTTCTTTGGTTGGCGAATCGCCTTTTTTGTGGTCGGCGTCCCGGGCATTTTACTGGCGGTTGTCGTGCGATGGACGCTGCGCGAACCGGAGCGCGGTATGGCAGAAGGCAAGCAGGCGAGCGCCGAGCAACCGGGCGTCATGGAAACCTTTACCTATCTCTGGAAAAAACGCTCCTTTCGCCACATGGCCGTCGGCGGCGGCCTCACTGCTTTTGTCGGTTATGGCATTGTGACTTGGGTCCCCTCATTTTTGATGCGCTCGTATGGTATGCAAACTGGCGAAATCGGCACCTATCTCGGCCTAATTCTGGGCATTCCCGGCGGCATCGGGATTGCGCTGGGCGGCTTCTTAGCAGATCGCTACGGCGCTCGGGATAAACGCTGGTACCTCTGGGTGGTTTCTGTCGCCCTCGTACTCGCCGTACCGCTGACAGTTGGCGTTTACTTGAGCAATAGCGCAACAGCCAGTTTGTTGTTCCTCATCATGCCCGTGCTGCTTGGTAATTTTTACCAAGCGACGACCTTTTCCCAAGCCCAAGGATTGGTCCCACTGCGCATGCGCGCTGTGGCTGCGGCCGTCTTGTTATTCATTCTCAACATTATTGGTTTGGGCGCAGGACCTCAGGTCGTTGGCATTTTGTCAGATCTGTTACAGCCCAGTTATGGCGATGAGTCCTTACGATATGCCTTGCTGATCCTCTGCCTCGTAAACCTTTGGGCGGCCTATCACTATTTTATAGCTGGGAAATATCTGAAGGACGACCTGGTGATCGACGCGTAATCACGTTGAAGTCATCAACCCGCGGGGTTGGTCAGATCACCGCACGGCAACCATTGAGCCCCGGCGCGCACGCACTTTTTAGACTGCGTCACCAGCAGAGCGCCCTGCGCAACGCTTCCTGGAAATTTTCAAGTCAAGCAGGCCTTAATCAAAAACCATTTTGATTAAGGCCTGTCGACCCGAACAAGCTCATTGAGCAGCGCTCAAAACAAACGCCTCGACCACCGCTTGATAATCCGACACGGCGCGCCGATACCGCTCAACATGCAGGGCCTCGTTATTGCCATGCACGCCGCGCGCCTCACCGTCTAAATACAGCATCGGTGAAAACCCATAGCTTTGGATGCCGAGATCACGCGTGAAGTGACTGTCGGTAAAGCCCGAGGCCACTGAAAAGGTAAACCGGGCGCCTGGATGACGCGCGCTAAGCGTTTTTCGAATACTTGCGATCAAGCTTGATGAGGCATCTGAAATCGCGGGTGAAAACGCCATGGTCAAATCAACCGTTAGGCCCTCGCCCGCAACCCGCGCCTTAAAATCCTCAACAAAGGCACTCGCCGGCCGATCGGGCAACATTCTACAATCAACCTCCGCTTCGGCGACCGGCGGCACCACATTGATTTTACTCGACCCCGTCAACATCGTGATCGAGCAGGTATCGCGCAGCAGCGCATGAAGCGCCGGGTGAGACCGATGCAACGCGCGAACAAAGTCAGGGCGTTGCACCGCGACCGCGATGTCCTGGTAATCAATCGCTTGCTGGCCGGACAGCCCGGCTGCTAGGCCTTTAAAGTATCGATCAACCGGCGGAATAACTCGAACCGGAAAGGGCGTGCTTTGCAGGTTATTGAGTGCTTTGAGCAGCGTCGTGACAGCGGACTCGGGTCTTGGATAAGAGCCATGACCCGGCTCACCTTCAGCTGAGATCTTAAGCCAAACCGGCACTTTTTGAGTGACCTCAATGGCAAAGACTTTCGCCTCCTCCTGAAGCAGCCCACTGCCGCCCTCGTTCAGCAGATAGCCAACGCCATCAAAGGCTTCCGGATGGTTCTTGATCACCCAGTCGACACCAAAAAACCCGCCTGCCTCTTCATCGGCGCTTGCCATAAAAACCAGATCCCGGTTCAAGGCGACGCCAGATTGGGCAATGGCGACGAAGGCTAAAAACTGCGCAATACCAGTGCCCTTCATGTCGACCACACCGCGACCGTAGAGATAACCCTCGCGGATTTCTGCTCGCAAGGGGTCCGACAACCAGTAACGCGGGTCGCCCGGAACCACGTCTGTATGCTGCAGCAACATCAGACCCGGCGCCGAGCCACCTTTGAGTCGTGCCCACAGGTTGCCTCGACCGGGTGCGGATTCACCCGTCTCGTACTCAATCCCCAGCTGATCGAAGTACTGCGCATAAAAGGCAACGGCATTCGCCTCGTTGCCGGGCGGGTTTACCGTATCCACCGCGACAAAGGCGGAGAGGAGCTCAAGAGGATCCAACTCAGCTTGGGCCGAGACACTCCCAATGCCGCCCAAAATGAAAACGCCGCTGGCCAACCATTTAACAACGTTGCGCAGCAACCGGTTGAACCTATTTGTTCTGGCCTTCATGTCATCCTCTCCTAAAATGTCTTAACGGTTTATCGCTGAGAATCCTTGCGTATTCGGTATGCCTTCCGGCGGTTTTTCGTCAGAGCCAGGCCGGTCATCCATCGCACAGATAGACCAAGCAGCCCAAAAGCGCTTCGCCGGATAGCGCTAGTGCGCTGAGACGCGACCACCCCGAATCAGCCGGCCTGGGCGCGCCCCGGTATCCTCGTCAAACCGCCGCGTAATCACGCCATTAACGATTGTGGCCCAATAACCTGTGGCGCCTTGCATGAGCCGCTTTCCGCCAGCGGGCAAGTCTTGCCGGACCTCCAAGGGGCCCAACTGCAAGCCTTCAAAATCGATCACATTGATGTCGGCGCGCTTACCAGGGGCAAGATGGCCACGATCGGTAAAGCCAAATAGCTGCGCGTTGCGATAGGTTGCGCGGTGAATCAAATAGCCGAGATCGAGCACCTCGCCTCGGCTACGATCTCGCCCCCAATACGTCAGCTGATAGGTCGGGTTAACCGCATCAAAAATTAAACAGACGTGCGCGCCGGCGTCACTCAAGCCGGTTACCGTCACCTCATCCATTTGCATTGCCCGCACCGCATCCAAGTTGTACTCGGCGTAATTGGTAAAAAACATAATGGCCATGGCATCCGGTGTTGCCAGCAAATAATCCAGCAAGTACGCCGCCGGCATTTGTCCTTGCGCTGCCGCACGATGCGCAAAGGCTTCCTCGGCGGTGGGCTCGTAACTGCTACTGCCCGTTAATTCAAAAATCTGGGCATGATTGAGTTCGGCATGGGCAATACCAAAGGTCATGGAACCTGGCGCCACGCCGCGCGTATCATTGGGCTCGGTCAGCAGCGCTGCTCGGATCTCAGGCGTCTTGAGCTTTTCCCGCAATGCGGCGGGCGGTAGGTCCTTAAACTTCAGATACGTCGGTTTGAGCATCCAAGGATGATAGGTACTCAGACTGAACACCAACCCAGTCGGCCGACTGCCAACCTGCGGAAAGATTTGGGCACCTGCCGCGTTATGGGCTTTGACCTGCTCGAGGGCGAGCTGCCATTGGTCATGCCAATCATCCACCTGAAACAACGTGAAGGTCGCGGCCCGACCACTTTCACGACTGAGCTTGGCGATCAGATCAATCTCATCGATGAGCGCCGTATGCTCTTCAAACCCTTCTCGACCCCCACCCAGCGTGCTGGAAGGGATCAATTGAAAAACGCCCGACCCCGCGCGTTTCATGGCGCTGGCAATTGCCAGCACTTCCGTTTCATTGGCAAAGGTTCCCGGCACTGGATCACCGGTGATCGATCGATGTCCTAAAATTCTGGAGGTTGAAAACCCAACTGCCCCATCGCGCAGCGCCTGCTCGACAATGTCTGACATGGCATTCAAATCATCTTGTGTTGCAGCTTCATTGGCGCGCCCTCGGGCGCCCATGACAAAATTACGAACTGCGCCATGCGCGATCAATGATGAGATGTCCAGGGCGTAGGTTTTAGTCTCCAACAAATCCAAATATTCGCCATAGGTTTCCCACGCGCCCCAGGGCATCCCTTCATGCAGCGCACTGCCGGGAATATCCTCAACGCCTTCCATCAAATCAATCAAATCTTGCTCGCCGCCCTTGGGCACCGGCGCAAATCCCACGCCACAGTTGCCCATAACGATTGTGCCAACGCCATGACTCGCCGACGGATTCATCTCGCTGTCCCAGGTCACCTGTCCATCATAATGTGTGTGAATATCGACCCAGGCTGGGGCCACAATTGCGCCGCTCGCGGAGATCACGGTGTTTGCATCCTGGGTCAGGTTCGGCGCCATCGCCTGAATCAGACCATCCGTGATGGCAATATCGAGCTGCTGGGGCTTTGGGTCCAAGCCGTCATAAACCAGCCCGCCGCGAATTATAATATCGTGCATAAGGTTTCCTTAAAGAGAAGACGCCGCTGGCATCAACATCACCCTGCAAAGGCGAAGGCAGACGTCCAGACCAGTCCTGCAAAACCCCATAATAGGCTTCAGAAATGCTTTCGGCCAGAGACCGTTGCGGCGTCCAGACACACAACAGTAGCCAACCGACAGGCTTCTCACTCGGTGGGCGTTCCAGCGCCGGCAGTGGGTCCGCCTTCACCAAGACCTGCGCTCACGCTGTTTTAGGCAATCGTATTGGTCGGGCTGCCCTACTCCCCGAAAAACGTCAGCCGTAGCCCACGCGGCTTCGGGGTTTTGTGATCTTCTGGTAATTGACAAATACGGTTCATCCGAGTTGTTGACCCATCGGCATATTCCCAGATCAGTTGTGCATCTTGTAAATACCGCCGCACAACGCGCGGGCCCCAACCGAAAACATGGAAATCGAGCACCTTGTTGTTCCAGATCATGTTCGATGAGGTTCGAGGACAATATTGTTTGCCGCCCAATGTGAAAGACACACCACCCTCGGTGTCATTCGTATTCAAGGCGCCCGTGCTGTTAGGGCCATAGTCATGAATGATGCCGGCGGCGGTCACCACGATTCGCGACCCGCACTGCTCAATCCGCTCGACGTGACCCACTTTCCCCTCGACGCCGATCCATAAGCCCCGCAAATCATCGGCGTCCTCAGGCAAAGGTTCTGTACAACCGGCCAAGATCGGTAGCGGGAAATGATCATAGCCACATCCTGGCGTATTGCCTTTCGGAATCTCTGCCGCCGTTTTACCTTGACCTGAGAGCTGCGGCAGCGCGCAGTAATCAATCACACTGCCATCGCCTTCTAGAATTGCCGGATCAAGCATTAGCGGTGGCCGCGCTGAAAAGAATGCAAGCCAAAACCCACCCAGCAGCAACACCATGAGGGCCAAAACAGTACCGAGCACAAATCGCTTAATCATGTGCGTCTCCTAAATTAGACGTGCAAATGCATTCGCCGGCATCCGCGCTGAAGGGCGCAACGTCTAAGGCTTCGCATCTGCCACCTGGTTGGATCTTTCAAGCGCATCGAACAGCAGCACCCAAACCACGCATCTGAATCAAAACATTCAATCTATCTGCCTTTTGGCCGGGTCGCCCTGGGGTCTACCGAGACGCCAATCCATCTTTTTGCAGCCGCCAAAGCAAGACATCCAAGCGGTCCTGACCAAAATATGGCTCGCCTTTATAAGCGCAGGTTGGCACGCCCCAGTGTCCCGCTTGCTCATGCGCGACTTGATTCGCAGTAATCACCGTGTCCAACCGGTCGGCCTCGCTGATAAGGCTTTGATCCATGCCTTCAAGATCAAGGCCCGCGCGATGGGCCGCTTGCGCGAGGTGCTCGCCCTGATCCCAACCTTCGGTGCCACCCCAAATGAGCGCTGAAACTTCATCCGCAAAGGCAATGCCGGCGCCTAACTCTTCTGCTAGCGCCCCCAGGCGGGTTAACCGATGGATATACGGCTGAACCTCACCCGTCTGTCGGCGCCCGTGCTCATCAACAATTTGTACAACCGGATCGGGGCGCGGCCAAACAAACGGCAATCCTAAAAATTCTGCAACGCGAAAAACATCCGTCCTGAAATAGGAGAACCACTGTGGTTGCACACGGTGGAAAAACTCAGGCGCGCGCACAGCAATTGGATAAACCGGCCGAAAATTCACCGTGAGATCGTACTGCGTCTGCCAGTCACGCAAGCGCGGCGTTGCCAAATAAGACCACGGACTGCGAAACGACCAGAACACTTCGATGGTCATGGGTTGTGATTGCATCAGTTTTTGACTCCTTGCGCCACGCCTTAACTACGCTCAAAACCGGTTTTCGCCTGCGCTGAGCTTGGCGCACGACCGCGCCTTCGGTCACGCACTTTGCCGACGCTCAGCGCAGCCAATGAAAAGCGCGCATTACGCGTTAATGGCTTTATCAAACGCCGGCCGCGCCGCGACCCGTGCGATATACGCCAAGAGATCCGTCATCTCATCAGTAACACATCCCGAACGCTGACTCATGAAACAGGCATGACCCAACATAATGTCCGCGCCCGAGAAATCACCGATCAAATAATCGCGCCCGGCCAAGGCTGCATTGACCGGCTCTAATGCTTTGGTCAGTAAACGCTGAGCTTGGCCCAGCACTTTTTCGTCTCGACGCTCCGGTGGCAACAGGATGGTTTGAACCACGATCGTGTTGATCGGTGGCATCACCATCCCCTCGCAGTAGTGAAACCACTGTAGGTATTCCGGAAACAGGGGTGAGGCAACCTCGGGTTTCAATCCACCGTTTTTGTGCCGCTCAAGAATGTAGTCAACGATGGCGCCAGACTCAAAAATACTGATGTCACCATCATCAAGCACTGGGACTCGACCCAGAGGATGTCGCGCTCGGTGCGCATCGGATTTCAAATCTTTCGGATGAAAATCCATTCGGTTGAGTTCATAAGGCAATGCCAGCTCTTCAAGCAACCAAAGGATCCGACCGGCTCGAGAGTTGGGTGCAAAGTGTAGGGTCAACATTTTAAAGTACCTCCATTGGCTTTTCGGTGTTCATCACGCCGCGGTTGCTACCGGTAAAGCCGGCAGCCTATACGCGTCGAGGACCCCTAAGGGCTCAAGCGCACGCTCGACCGCTTTGCGCTCTGAATTGGATAATGCAAGGATCTCAGCTCGGATATGACGCCGAGAGACCTCGCTGTATTTTAGGGCCCGCATTGAGACCGGGCCATCGCCTAAATCCAGTGCGCACCATTTTTCCCCCTCGGCCAAGGCCAAGCGTGACGCTTTCAAAAATTCATGATACGTGTCGCGCATGTGATGAAAAAACGGCGTAAGCGTTTTCGGAAGCGCGTCGCCCGGCCAGTATTCTCCCCGGCTCGATTCTGACTCGAAGATCTCGTTCATACGGCGCAGCAAGCTCGGTGCACTGGCCTCGATCCAGCGCCGGGGTTCCGGGTCAGATGCGATGTGGGCTTTAAACAGTCCAGCAAAGGTGAAGTCCCCTAAGCTCGCGCAGCCGCCCAACAGATACGGCTGCTCGCTAAAATGCACCGCTGCATCTTGCATCAGGCTATCAAAGTCCCGCCGTACTTGAGCCGACTGATCTGGCCCGCAGCCTCGATTGTGGCAAGCTCGCAGACCAAAATTATCGCGAATCGTTTGAATCAACTCAGCAGCTGCTAACTTTTCATCCGAGCTCAGTCCCTCGGCCTGAAATCGACCGATGCGATTGGCATAGAAGCCCTCGGCGATCGCCGCAACATTATCGGGGTAACACCATCGACTGTTAATCGCATAGCGACCAAACCACTCATCGGCCCAATCTTCGAGCAAATGTGCGGCAATTTTTTGGACTGGCGTTTTGGGCAGCAGCGGTCGGTCTGGATATTTATGATTGAGCATCAGGCCAATTGGCGTTGTATCGTGCAGGAACCAGCCCTCTGGGGTTTCAAGTCCGGGTATAAAATGGGTGCCCAAACGTGCCTCGACCGCTGCTTGTGATGCCTCAGACTTTAATTTGAACGTGTAAGGAACCGCCAAATAATTGAGCATTGCTTGCAGTTTGCGGGTGAACAAACTGTGTTCGCCCCCCCAAAGTACATACTGACCCTCAAACACTTGCGTTTCCCCTTTATCTGATCTGAGATGCTCAACTGGCATCATCTCTTTTGGCGCAACGGCTTTGAACACCTGCACAACCCATCGTTGCGCCTGTCGGCCACCGTGACACCCTAGCATCCTGACGGAAGGCTGACGCCACTGCATCCTGGCGCACCTATCCAGCCTGACTCAAAATCAACCTGGCCACAGATCCTGCTCAACCCGCTGTGGTCTAAGGTGTTTATTTTTTGAGGCACCGACCCAAAACATAATGTATATCATTATATTTTGCCAGATAAACACCGCTAAAGATTCCGCGCCTTAAAAAGAATTCGCATCATTTGCTGGTTCTGCTTTAATTCACAGATCATCACAAAGGTCCTCTCCATGAAAAACCGGATCCGCCAAACGTGCAACCGGCTCGACCATGGCTGCCTACTGACAATTTGTTTTTTGATTTTGTCGGCCGGAACTGCAAGCGCTGAGTCCACGCCCAGTGCGCGCGCGCTGACGTTGTCCTCTGGCGCCAACGCGACCTTGACCCTACCGCTTGCCAAATCCAGCGCTCGTGGCATGGTCATCATGATCCATGGTTGGTCAGGACAAAAAGACGAAGTCGGCGATCTGTTTAAGCGTCAGGCTCAAGCGCTTGCTGAGCGCAACATTGCCTCACTGCGAATGAACATTCGAGGGGAAAGTGAACGCGAAGCCACCAACTATCGTCTCACCAGCACGTTTGTCAGCCGGGTTCAGGATGCTCAGGCCGGGGTTGATTGGGCGATCGAGCACCATCCTTTACTGCCCATTGGCCTGCTTGGCTTTAGCTACGGCGGCGCGACGGCAATGGAACTGATCAGCCAGGAACCCGCGCAGTATCAAAGCCTTGTACTTTGGTCGAGTATCCTCAACCCAAATGAACTGCTGCTCGACCAGCCGGCCGAGCCTCTTCGGCAAGCCTTAGAAACCGGAGAAGGCGCGATTCAGGACTGGACGACCCTTTTGATTACTCGAGCGCATGTGCTCGGCATGATCGGCTTTGATCCGCTGCGCGGGCTGCCCCAGTACCGTGGCGCGCTTTTGTCTTTACGTGGCTCGGAAGACTCGGTGCCGCAACACGATCCCGAAATTTTAAAGCAAGCCGGCGGCAAGCGGCTTGAGTATCGTATTCTGCAAGGCGCCGACCATATCTTTAACGCGTTTGATCCGACCAAGCGCTATGGCGCGCGCATCATCGAACAAACTGCCGTCTGGTTCGAGCAAACCCTGCCAGCAATCCAGGCGGCAAGCGACTAACCCGAGACCGATAGATCCGCAAAACGAATGCTGGGCATCTTGGCCGAGCGCGCCCAGTTCCAATGTTGCACGCTGCCAATCAAAGCAATCCGCTTGAGCAGTTCATAGAAATTGCCCGCAACGGTAATACCACGAACCGGCTGCACCCGTGCGCCGTCTCGACACAGATAACCGGATGCGCCAAAACTGAATTCGCCCGATATCGGGTTCGCACCGGAATGCAATCCCGTTAAATCCGTCACAACAAGATACTCACCCGCCTGCAATGCCGTGTCATCGGCCGTGCCTGCATCAATTTCAAGTTGATGCAAGCCCACACCGAGCGTGGACCTTGGACCACGGGTACCATGTCCCGTCGATGCAACCTTAAAATAAGACCCTGTCATGCTGTTGTGAATGAGCGAGGATAAAGCCCCTTCTTTAATAAGGCACAAGGCCTGTGCGGGCGTGCCTTCACCGTCGAACAAGGTGTAACCGAACCCATCGGTGTCAAGCGGCAGATCCCGAACGGTGAGCTTTGAATCCGCAATCTCTTCCCCCAGCTTGTCGCGCATCGGATTGACGCCGTCTTTCGCGGATTTCCCCGAGAACATCATTGAAAACACTTGAAACAAAGACGGCAGGACCTCTTCATCAAAAATGACGTCGTATTTGCCGCTGGGAATCGCGGCGCCTTGCAAGATATCAAGGGTATTTTGATAGGCTTGATCGACCAGTCGATCCGGATCCAACTCAACAAAACGCCGCGCAGCCTGGCCAAGGCCCTCCATCGCATTTTTGTCGCCCGACTCGATGAGGGCATACGCATAGCATTGCATCATTCGCGCTTTTGACCGAGCCTCAAGGCCTGTCGTTGAGTAAACCCGGCGCTCACCCACTGAATCCTGAACCCCATTATAGGGCACGTTCTTAACCATCGGTTTTGCCGCAAGCTTGGCCTCAATCGCCAAAGCGAGCGCTATTTTTTCAGCGACCGTCGTATGATCGCTCGGACTCAATTGCGCGTCTTGGGTTTCAAGCTTTAGCGCGTTCACGAGGATTTTCTCGTGTGCCTCAACCGCGGCATAACTGGCATTGAGCAGTGCCTGATCAACCAAGGCTGTCAGCGACTCGCCATCAGCGGCTTCGCTGTAGGCTGTGCCGACGCGACTATCTTTAATCACGCGCAGGCCGAAAACCTGACTTGAGGTGACTTTGTGCTCTTCTAAAGCCCCATCCTTGGCTTTCAACGACAAGGCCTCACCTTGATCGATGATGAGATCGCCTTCAGCGCCAGCGGCGCGAACCCGATCAAGGATTTGTTCTGCTTGACTTGCAATACTCATCAGGCCTGGCCTCCGACAAGGATGTCATCAACCTTTAAAGTCGCTTGACCGACCGAGGTCGGCACCGCGCCCGACACCGACCCGCACATTCCGCAAGCTAATGAAAAATCCTTACCAACCATGGAAATTTCTTTCAGGACCGCAGGCCCCGTGCTGATCAGCGTAGCCGCCTTAACAGGATATTGAATTTTGCCGTTTTCGATGTAATAGCCTTCGGTGACAGCAAAATTGAATTCACCCGTGCCAGGTTGCACAGAACCCCCTCCCATTTGAGCCGCGTAGATCCCACGATCGATCGAGCTGATCATGTCATCAAACTCAGCGTTCCCGGCTTCGATGAAAGTATTGCGCATTCTTGATGCCGGCGCGTATTTATAGGATTCTCGACGACCTGAACCCGTACGCTCAAAGCCGGTTTGTTCTGCGCCTAACCGATCGACGAGAAAGCTCGTCAGCCGGCCATCTTTGATGAGCTGGGTGTTCTGCGTTTGCATACCTTCATCGTCGATGTTGATCGAGCCCCATTCATTGACCATTGTGCCATCATCGACCGCGCTGACCGCTTCATTGGCGATCATCTCTCCCATCTTGTCGTGAAAGACCGACGCTTTCTTCGCAACCGAGGTCGTCTCGAGCAAGTGACCGCACGCCTCATGAAAAATCACCCCACCGAACCCATTGCCGATTACCACAGGCATCCGGCCCGACGGACAGGCTTTCGCGCTCAAATTAACAAGCGCCTGTCGCGCAGCCTCATCCCCGGTTTTCTTAGGATCCACCTGCTCTTTAATTTCCCAACCCAAGAGGCCGCCATCACTCCACATGCCCGTTGCCTGCTCCTGACCGTCCGAGGCGATTGCGGTGAGGGTTGCGCGAACATAATTTCTGGCGTCCGTGGTATGCAGGCCTTCGCTGTTAAAGATCTCAATGCGCTGCTCTTTCTGCCGACAGGCGCCCCGGGTTTGAGAGATGAGATTGCTGCTGGCCCGAGCGGCTGCATCTGCTGCCATGAGGTACGCCACCTTGCTATCAACATCGGCATCGGCTGACAAGATTCGATGGGCGGGGTGATGTTCGATCGGCGCCGAATAATCGAAGGCCTGGATCACAATCCTCGGGTCTCGCAGATCCATGGCCGCAAGCTCACCCATGATCCGTTTAAGCTCATCGGCTTCCGTTTTATTGGTATAGCCATACAGGACCTTGCTTCCAAAGACCAAGCGCACCCCAATTCCAAAATCGATGCCAGACTCAACGGACTGGACTTGGTTACTGAGCGTGCTGATGGCGTTGGTTAGACTGCGTTCAACAAAGAGTTCCGCAAAATCGGCGCCCAGAGACAATCCGTGATCGATAACGTCCTCGGCCTTTGTAACCTGCAACATGAGATTTCCTTTTCGTTAACGTAAGTACTGTGTGGTGAGCATTGCCTGCCGCGTTTCACTACAAAACGGCTATTCGATTTTGGTGGCCTGATTTCTCGCGATTCGCTGCGTTGGTCTTTGGGCCGATTCATTGCCTTGTAACATCGTGCTACGAATCTTTCGTGCATCACAAACCCAGCGTTGTTCTTGCCCCTGCATTATAACGCGGACTCAGGCCATCAAGATTGATTCACTGATCTTTATTCTTTTGGACGACTCGCCGCGATCGCGCTGGCGCCTGGACGCAACGCCGCCGTGACGCGGCTAAATCCTGCGGCCGGCACCTGCCCAGTTTTGCGTTCCCCGTTACACCCGTCAAGCCATAACCGATTTGAGCAAGTCGTAGCACCCAAGATCATCTGACGCCGCTGATTGACGCGCCACCATTTGCGCCATCCAAGCGAACGCGGTTGGATTACTCACATCCAACGTGCCGGCAACCACCGTCACGTAGATCCAATTGTACAAGACACTCAATCGATAGCTTTCAAACGCTGAGTCAACGGAAATCTCCGGAATACCCAGGCGTTGCAAGCCTTCGACATAACGCTGAATCAACGCCCGTTCATGGGCCCGCCTAACCACCGTTTGCGTGCTTTGTCCTAAAAACAATGCGACATCATTCATACCAATGGCTTTGATCGGACCTTGAAAGTCGATCACCATCACCGGATCGTGGGTCGCATCGGTGCCATAAAGCAGGTTCTCCATTCGAAAATCGCCGTGACAAAAGGTGACGGGGCCTTGACTCATGCGACCTTGAAGCGTCGGAATTGCCGCGAGTAATACATCTAAGTGATTTCGGTAGTCGGGCGTCAAGTAGTCAGAAAAACGCTCGATCGTTGCAGGCGCGCCAATTGCCGAAAACTGCACCATGTTGTCTGCATGATAGCTGCCTGCAACCGAGGGCACCCAATCTAACGCACTCACCTGACCCCAAAAAGCGCCGTGTAACTTGACCAATTCATCGACCGCCAATTCGGTCTGACGTAAATCTGCGCCAATCACTTGGCTTCCGACCGCGTAGTCGGACAAGTCTTCCATTAGGATCAAAAACTGATCGCCTGAAAACCCAACAAAATACATTGCGGGGGTTTTAATGCCCGCTTTCGGGCTTAGCTCAGCAAAAAAACGCGCTTCGCGCTCGTAGAGGTTGTAGTTCATCGCCATATCGCGATTCACTGGATTTTGTGAGGAGAATTTTGCGACGACCGTTGCCGGCGCGGCACCCTGATCACCGTCATAGGTCAGGTTCAGCTTTGCTAACTCGGCCATCATTCCCGTGCCATCACCAATTAGCGATTGCGTGAGACCACTGACTGAGCCAGTGCTGGGCAAACAACCGTGTTCGCGTAAAATTTCCGTGATCAACGCATTCGAAAACCCGCTTGGCAAGGCTGGAATTGAAATCATGGGTTGCTCCTTTATTCGACCGACCGTCTACCCCGAGCATGTTTTAAATGAGCGCGTATCGCAAGCGGGGCGGATCAACCGATATCCGACAGGAACCACCGGGCTGATTCAAGGCGAGCGCAGGGTGAGCAGACGCGCAAGTCGCTTTAAGTCCAGAAATCTAACAACCGGCCTCTGACGCGAGCCCATCACCCGCACCCAAAGTCGTGACGCCCTCGCTTGCACTCAATCGCAAGCCTTTAAGTGTTTTGCTTGCAATCTGGCCGCCGCCGGATGGAAAGAATCAATTGGTTTATTTAAAGGGCTGTACCACCATCAACCGGCAAAATTGCGCCGGTAATGCCGCCAGCCTGATCGCCGACCAAAAATAGCGCGAGGCCTGCAACTTCGTCGACCGTATTCAGGCGTTTTATGGCCGACTCTTGGGCGTACCCGTCCTTAAAAGCTTCATACGTCAGCCCCATCGACTTCGCCGCCGCAGGACCTTGGTCCATCATAAGATCAGTCTCCACCGCGCCCGGACTGATGGCATTGACCGTTATGCCTTGGTCACCATATTCAAAGGCTGCGGCTTTAGTGAACCCGTTCATGGCGTGTTTGAAGGTTATGTAGTGCGACACGTTTTTTTTGCTCGCCTGGCGCCCCTCGACCGACGACACGTTAATAATCCGCCCCCATCGCCGCTGCAACATATCGGGTAGCACCCGACGGGTGGCCCAAAAACAGGAATCTAAAATCCAAGCACTGGCCTCTTGCCAGGCTGCTTCGCTGAGTTCATGAATCGGGGCGAACCCGGTTGAGCCGCCAGCGTTGTTCACCAAAATATCAATCCTGCCGAAATGCGCAAGCGTTGCGTCAACCATCGCTTCGACTTCTGCTTTTTGCGTGACATCCCCGCCAATGTAAAAGGCGCGATCGCCTGCAGACAATTCCTGAATCGTTCGCGCGCCCTTTTCAGGTGACCGACCATTCATCGCAACGCTTGCCCCTGCTGCCAAGAAAGCTTCGGCGATCCCTCGGCCGATGCCGCGGGTGCCACCGGTCACAAGTGCTACTTTACCGTCCAAATTACTCATTGCGGCAACTCCTTTAGATGTCAGCAGATTCAGTCCTTATGTAACCACATTCAGGCTGGAGATGAATAGCGCGGCAACGCTGGAAAAACAGCCAGAGCACTTTACAAGAACTGCCGCAGCGCTTTACAAAAAACAGCCGCAGCGCTTTACGAGAACAGCAGCGGCGCTTTACAAGAACAGCAGCGGCGCTTTACAAGAACAGCAGCGGCGCTGAAATAAAGCGACGATGCGCTACAGGGTTGCGTCGGCGGTCGATCCGGCATGCGATTGATGCAGGCCTGCTGGATCAGACAAACCCGTTCAAAACGGTGGGTTTGACTCTTTGGGTCGCCACTGCGATTCTTAATGCTTTCACCCTGTTTGGGGCCTTGCCTTAATCAACCTCTTGGTCAAACCCCTCATCAAAAAAAGGGATTAAGGTCCGGCGCATTTTTGCAACAAACCGATCGTAACGCGCAACGGGAGAAAACGCGCAACAAGGTGTTGCCGAGGCAGCGCATCACGCCTTCGTTTGGCGCGATAATCCCCTCGTTATAGTCACTCAATATTGAAAACGTTTGAAATCAAGGATTTGTATGCCTGCCGCCACGCGCAATATTTTATTGATCACGACAGACCAAATGCGCTTTGATGCGCTCGGTTGCAATGGCGGCACCGTTGCACGAACCCCTCATATCGATCAATTGGCCGCCAAGGGTATTAACTATCAACGCGCGCACAACCAAAATGTGGTGTGCATGCCCGCCCGCGCGACCATCATGACCGGTCAACATGTCGCATCCCATGGCGTTTGGATGAATGGGGTTTGCCTGCCTGAAGACGAGCCCACCATCGCGCATCACTTACAAGCACACGGCTACCAAACCGGGCTGCTGGGTAAAGCGCATTTTGAGCCTTGGCTTGGTGCCCCTGACAAGTTTTTTGAAAATCGCATGGCCGCGCTGGGTAGCACCGGCCCTCATCGCGGGTTCGATCATATGGAACTCGCCAATCATTTTTTTGAAGGCCATTCTCATTACGACGCTTGGATGCAATCTCATTCACGCTACAAGGATCAGTTCTACCCGATGGTGACCGACCGAGGTCAGAATATCGCGAGCCGCGGTGAAACCGGCGCCCTGCAAGTCTGGCCTATGGACGTGCCGACCGAGCTGTATCACACCCAATGGGTCGCCGATCGGACCATCAACTGGCTATCGAGCCTCAACCAGAATCCTTTTTTTTGTTGGATGAGCTTTCCGGACCCGCACCACCCTTGGGATATTCCAAGTAGCGAGCTGCATCGCCATGATTGGCGAGACATGCCCTTGCCGAAACTCTACCGAGACACCCACGAGGCGCGACTGGCCCTGCTCGACCAAAAGCCAAAGCATTGGCGGGGCTACTATGAAGGCACGATCTGGAGCAATCTGGAATCGCCAAGGGATTTTGTCCCGGCAAGCCTGACCCCGGATCAGATCCGTGAGATCAATGCCTACACCCACATTGAAAACGAACTGATTGACGACGCCGTTGGCCAAGTTGTCGCATGGCTCACGGCGAACAACTTGATCGATCAAACCGACATTTTCTTCACCACTGACCATGGCGAATTGCAGGGCGACTTCGGTCTAATGTTTAAAGGCCCATACCATGTCGACGCCCTCATGCGTTTGCCAATGATTTGGCAACCCGCACAAAGCGCCAACCTCGCCCCACAAACCATTCAGGCACCGGTAGGACACGTTGATCTCGCCAAAACCTTTTGCCACGTCGCCGGCATAGCGCCACCAAGCCATTGCGAGGGCGCCTTGATGCCGGTCACGAACGACGAAGCCAATGCGCAGGACCGGCAGTTCCAGCTCACGGAATGGGATTCAGAACATGGCACAATTGATATGCACCTGAAGAGCCTGTTTCATAAAGATGGCTGGCTAATCACCTGCTATGAGCCAAGCCATCTGTATGATGGTAGCGAGGGCGAGCTGTATAACGTGAATGAGGATCCAGATCAGATAACCAACCTTTGGGGTCATCCAAAGCACCGCGAGACGCAGCAAGAACTCAAAGCGCTGCTTTATGCCGCCTTGCCAGCACCTCGATTGCCAAAGCTTGCGCGCGTCGCACCAGTTTAAAGCCGTTGTTGGCATGGTGTTAAACCGGCTTAAGCGGTCTCAATAGCCCTTTAGCAACCCTATTTCGGAGCATTACTTTAATGAACCCAACAAGCGATTTCATCCTGAACCAAACCATGTTGCGGATCACCGATCCCGCGCAATCTCTCGCCTTTTACCAGAACGTGCTTGGCATGACGTTGCTGGATCAATTTGACTTCCCTGATATGTCGTTCACTTTGTATTTTATGGGTTATCCGAGCAGCGCAATTCCAACCGATCCAGCTGAGCGTGCAAAATGGCTTTTTGACCAAACAGGGTTACTCGAGCTCACCCACAACTGGGGAACTGAAATCGACGACACGGCGCGCTACCACAATGGCAATGAAGAACCTCGTGGATTCGGTCACATCGGCATCTCGGTCCCCGATGTCTATGAAGCCTGCAAGCGGTTTGATACCCTCGGGATTGACTACGTCAAACGACCGGATGACGGCAGCATGAAGGGGCTTGCCTTTATCAAAGATCCGGATGGCTACTGGATCGAAATACTCTCAAGTGCTGGTTTGCGTGATTTGATCCTCAATCGCTGATCCTCAACAGGGAGCTTGTCATCGGACCTTGCTAAACTTCACTTTGGCTTGAGCATCCCTAAGCAGGCTCAATCAATATCCTGACCAAAAATCAGGGTAAAGCCATTGTTATCGACAATACCAAAATCACGAACGCCGTAATCTCGGTCGCCGATGCCATGGGTAATCGTTACCTTTTTGCTGATCAGTTCAGCATAGTAAGCATTCACATCAACCAACCAGAAAAAATGTTTTATATCGCTCTGGGTGGCCTCGCCGTGAGTGAAATGCAGCGCGGCATTGTCTCGCCAAACTACCCCGTAGATTTCTGTTCGGTAGTCGCAGTTAAAGCCTAGGATATCTCGATAAAAATCCGTCGATTCCAAAACACTGTGAACTTGCAGAACCGGTGCTTGCTGAATGAATTGCTGTGGATTTGAAGTGGGTCGCGACGGCATCAGCGTACTCCAACGGTGAAGGAAGGGCATGGAATGCTTTTTGAAAACAACGATCACGCGGCACGACAACACGCACCAGCAGGCGCAGATTTGGTTGCCTTTAAACGCGCAGATTTTGCAGCCCACATTCGCATCTTAACTATGCCTAACAAAGCGCTTGTTGTCATTTCTTGGCCAAGCCCCATGTCAAGACGCGGACTGTCATATTCCGATAAACGCCCCATAAACGGCCGCTAAAAAAAACAGTCCAGCCAAAAAACGTTGGCAGACGTCCAAAACCAGTATCAAAACGCTCTATCGGGAATATTGTCAGACAAAAAAAAGCCCTCGCAAGGAGGGCTTTTTTCAATTCACTTAAGTGAATCTAAACGAGTATTAGTATTTGAAACCAATATTCATATACACATATCGTCCCAACGCATCGAAGTAAGCTGGGAAGGTATTACCGTTACCTGGCGCGGTACCGGCATCAGACGTGTAGCCTGGCTCTTTATCGAACAGATTCGAAAAGCCGAGGGTTGCAGAGATGTTGTCCGTGGGCAAATACGTGGCCGTTAAGTCAACATAGGTGTACGAATCAAAATCGATTGCATTCGAGTTCAGATCCTTGGTCTCACCTAAATGCCGGATCCCAACCGAGACGTCCGTCTTGTAGTCCGTCATGAGGGTGGCTTTGTAGTTACCACTCCACTCAGGCAGTGGGTTCTTGCCGCATGATCCCCCCCAATTACCAGCACATTCAATCGCCGCCTCACCTGGTAACTCGATAATCTCAGCGCTGCTTAGGTACGTTGTCACGCCTTGCAGCTTGAGGTTACCCAACGGAGTATCCATGGTGTAGTCGAAGATCAAATCGACGCCCGAGGTGCTTTCCTGAGCGATATTGGTAATCGTCGCACCAATGTACCCGCCCGTTAACCAGAGCGATCCGTTGATTGGGTTTCGATTAATGAGTTTACAATAGGCCGCATCGCCAGTTTCAACACACTTATCAAGTGCTGTCTTTGCACTAACGACCCCAATACCTTCTGTAACTTCAATATCAAAGAAATCCAATGTTACGGTTAAGCCATCCAAGAAGTTTGGCGTCAATACCACACCAATCGTTGTACTCTCGGCTTCTTCTGGCTTCACATTTGGATTACCACCAGAGAGGATGTTGTACTGATCAGCAGGTGATGTTAAGTCCGTGCCGTACAGGTTGGCCGCAAGACCCGTGCTTGCACATTGCGCTTGTGTCGCTGACGGCGCGCCGCGCGAACCACTACAAGGGTCGTCATCTAGATCAACCAGGCCAAAACCCTGCGCTGAATACAATTCGCTGACATTCGCATGACGAACGGCAGTTTGGAACGAACCGCGCAAAGCAATACTGTCATTTAATCGGTAAAAAGCCCCGACCTTGTAGGTATCCGTGTCAGCACCGGTTGAATAAGAACTATTACGGTAACCGGCGTCGACACTCAGGTTATCCATGATGGGAATACCCAACTCGATGAAGTATTCGTCAACGTCGTAACCGCCAGCGATTGGTAACGTTGCGCCACCAGAACCAGAGCGGTCACCGGTACGGCTTGGCAGGTCCGGACGGAAATCAGTTTCAACTTCCTTGGTTTCAAAGCCAAACACAACTGAGACGCCTGATGGCGCGCCTGGAATCACCAATGGCGTGGTGCCCGTCATGTAAGCTGACAAGAGCGTTTGCTTACCATCGCCTAAGATATAAGTCGCGTTCGCGATGTAGTTTTGCAGCTCCTGGCCACCATCAATAACGGCTTGTATACCCTGATCACCTGGTAACCCGCCTGAGAACAGGTTGTATGGAACACAGGATGGGTCGGTGCCATTCAAAGCAGATACACACGTTGGCGTGCCATTGACACTGACGACATCCATTGCGCGATTGATCGCAATCACGGACAGGTCATTGCGGTACTCGTTAGCGTAGTTGATATCAGATTGCTGATAGTACACATCATAGGACCAGTTATCGTTCAAATCGCCTCGGAACCCGAAGGTCTGCGTGAAGTTCTTGGTGGCGAATAAAGATTGACGTGGGTTTCCTTCAACGTTTCGCTTCAGCGAGTATATGGGCGCTTTGTAGCCTAAAATATCGCCATTACCAACTGCGATATCAAGGCCCGAAATATAGGCCAACGCGTCTGTGGCTGAGGCAAAATCAGGCGCATGATCACCGCCCATCCCGATCCAGTCACCACAAGCTGCCTGATACTGCTGATCAGACAACAGGGCGTTGTAGCATGGCAGCGATTCAATATTGCCAAAGGTTCCTGAATAGGCAATCTGAGCATTAGACTCGGATTTCATGAACGTTAAGTCCGCGTAAACCTCGATATACTCATTGATTTCGAACTTGCCGAAAAACCCAGAAGTCAGCCGCTCATCCGGTCGCTGAAAGAAATTGGTTGGATTGTAATTAAAGGTCTGCCCAGCACGCGGCACAAACTCGTTGCCCTGCACCTTGAAATCTACGCCCGTTACGTCTGGATCAACGTTAACGAAGCCCAAAGCGCTGTAGCCGCCAAAGTCTGCCCAACGACCCGCAGGAATCGTTGAGGAGCCCCCACATCGTGTGATACCGCCTGACAATGCACAAGCGGAGATATCATAATCACCCTGAAGAATGGGATCGGTATCTGTTTTTTCTGCATAGGCCGTCACATGACCTCGACCATCCATAATTGAGCCGCCAAAGGCGATCGCAATTTTGTTGGTTTCGCCCGTTGTGACGTCATCCGGCGCTGTTTCATAATCGTAGGACTCAACCAAGCTACGCAGCCCGCCGTTATCATTCTTGTGGTCATAAAAGCTGTGCGAAATCTTGGCTTCAAAGCCTTCGAACTCATCATCGAGAATAAAGTTCACAACCCCTGCAACCGCATCAGAACCGTAAACCGAGGATGCACCGCCCGTTAAGACTTCTACTCGATCCAACAACAAGGTTGGCACAGCATTCAAATCGGCGCAGTTACCGCCACCGGTTGTGCCGGGCGCCATACGCTTACCGTTGAGCAGCACGAGCGTCCTTGAGCAACCTAAATTCCTCAGGTTAACCGTTGCCGTCCCACTGGCGCCGTTTGAATTGGTAATGGATTGCCCTGGCGAAACCTGAGGCAGATCGTTCAAATAATCCTCAACCCGAGTAATTCCGCGATCCTCAATCTCGGCCCCCGTTACCACGGCGATCTGAGATGAGCTCACAACATTGGGGTTCGCGATCCTCGACCCCGTAACGACAACCTCTTCTATCGCTGCGTCATCTGCCGCTTCGGCAAATCCGTTGACGGCGAACCCGCTCAACAGCGTTAAAAGAGTAGCTTTTGCTACATTTCTAAGAGACATAGTAATTCCCATTTTTCTATTATTTCAGTGCTGCACTGGGGTCTGAGAGCATCCCGATCGGGACAGACTCCGTGCTCAAGCGAATTTTGCGCTTTTTGCACAAATTTGTAAATGCGTAGGTTGATCGCTTTAAGCCTTGACTCAACGCGCGAATTCGGTTCCGAAACAACTGCCACGCGCCCTGCCGAAGTCCCTCGCACTCCTAACCGTGCGGTAACGATCGGATCTCAAAAGGGTAATTTAAACCAAACTTCGTCTGCGCTCTTGCCCGGTCTACCGGGCTCGCAGCTTGATCAAAAAAGCAGACTGCCGCCAAACCGGGCCAAAGGCTTCTTAGCTTTGTTATTTTTGATCCGCAGAATTGCGATACCGATCGCATTTATCGGGAATAACGGTGCGCTCTGTAATTGAGTTGTTCGACAGCCGCAAAGAATTCTTCTTTGCGCGCCTTAACCAGCGCTTTGGCTTGACGAAGGTCTTGCGTCAGTTCTTTGCGGCTAACATTGGCTTGCTGCAATAACTTGGATTCCTTGCGCAAGGTTTCCCATCGGCTTACCGCCTCAAGCCAGTCCTGTCGCAAGGCCATAACTCGATTTTCCCAGTGCGCATAGAGTGCGGCGGCATCCTTATTCAACGATTTCAGTTGATCAACACGCGCGAGCTTCCGGGCTGCGATAATTTCCGCTTCTTCAAAACGATTGGCGTGATTTAAGCCTTTCACCAACCCCAAGCCGCGCAGCAACAAGATAATGTATCGCGTCGGATCAAGCGCCCAACCCGACCAGCCAAAACCGTTGCGATAGTCTCGTGGGAAATCGTGATGATCACCGTGATGATTGCCCTCGCCCAACGGCCCCAGCCAAATAAAATTATTGACCGCAGAGCTCTTCAAACCCTTCGTCCAACCCCACAAATGGGTGACACTGTTTACCGTCCAAGTGTTGTGCTGCACCAAAACGCTGCCGACAACAGAGCCCGAAAGCAATGCAACAAAGCCCAGCCAACCGCCCAATGCATACCCCAACCCCATCGGGAACAAAAATATCCAGAACGTGATTAGCAGGCCGTAGAACCGATCTTGCAACATAATAATCGGGTGACGTTTGGCGTTATAGGATCGCAAAAACGCGTCCGATTCAGGGTGATTAAACAAATGGGCCAACAGATGTGACCAAAGAAAATTTCGCAGCGTGTCGGGAAACCAGGTCGCACTGTAGGGATCTAGTTCTTTCTTACCGTGACGGTCAACACCATGATGCAACACATGATTGGCTGACCAACGGCGAACGCTGCCTTGCACGCTTAGAACTTGTCCGAAAAAACAAAAAAACAGATGCACGGGGATCGACACATTTTTTACCGCCGTGTGACTGATCAAGCGATGACTGTAGACCGTGGTGGATAAAGAACCGAGGATAAAGTGCACGACGATCCAACCAGCCGCAATCAAGGCCCATTCGTTCGGTGCGATAAAAATTAGCCACCCACCCAAAACCACAGCCGCGATATGAACGGTTAAAATGAAGACCCACGTGGTGGTATCGAGGGAAAATCCTGCAGCAAACAGTTCGCCAAAGGTTTTGAAGATGGGCGCATCGCGCTGGTCTGGTGTTATTTCAGTCATTTTCGGTGGAACGCTCACTGTGATGGATGGCTTTAATCTTCTTTGCACGTCTTCTTTACAAACAATCATTGTAGGCCGGTATTTCGATTAACGTCGCGTATAACGGTCGCCAACCCCTCATAGTTTTCAGACATACCCGCCCGGTTGCAAGCACTGCTAATCTAAACTCGTCATCTGTAACACACGTTGGGCCCTGCTACCGGTTCCTAAATTCGATCGATCTATTACAGGACCCTGTCTAACAGACAAAGCCGCCTTAGCACTTCAACGGTATTGACAGCGCCGACAGCACGATGCGGAGGCATGATCTCACGGTTCTTGGACCCCATAGCCGGAGCCGCTGAACCTTGACGATTGGTCTTTAGACCGGTTTCCACGCCTTCTCAGCCGCAGTGATAGGAGGGCGATGTAGCGACATGAAGGTTGCGTCAGCCTCTGGTGCCTCTTCCAACGGCTACCAAAATTCAGCGTTCCCCGAGTCGGGTCACAAGATTTGTTGGCATTTTTGCAGCGGCGAAATGGTGGCCAGAGGTGGAATCGAACCACCGACACGAGGATTTTCAGTCCTCTGCTCTACCGACTGAGCTATCTGGCCAATTGTGATGCGTTCTATCAGGCTACCATTACAACAGCCGACTCGAACAGGCGCACATTAAACCCAAGCCAACTCGTATCGTCAAGCCGGATCTTTGGATTCCAGCGGCACAAAAAGATGCGACGGTTTCGCTCAACAGGCCTGCGCGCGGCCGCATCCGGGGAATCATCCCACTCTATCCCGCTTAACAGGCAAACCACAGTACCGTGTCGCCGAAAGCATGCGGGCCTGGATCCCCTGTCGGCGCGGCCAATTGGATCGCCTTGATATCGCAACAATCACCATTTATTGAGTTAACGGTTGCGCACTGAAAAATTAGGCTGACTGCTAGAATCTGGTCAGATGAGTGATTACACTCAGACCAAGGAGAACGCCATGCCCAGAATAAAATTACTTGACGATGAGGCCTTGCCGCCAGAAACCTTAGCCCAGGTCAAAGCTCTCGAGGCTGCCGGTCGCGATACGGCGCTCACACGCGGACTTGCCAATGCCCCGACCTTTTTCAAAAATTATTTTTCGTTCTACCTCCCAGCTCGGCAAGGCCATAGTCTTGATGAGGCCCTGATTGAACTGGTTCGCCTAAAGGTTGCGCGTCTTAACGACTGCTTTACCTGACTCAATGCCAGGCTTCTGCAGGTTGCAGAAGGCGAAACCCCAAAGCTGACCGAGGCAAAAATCTCGGAGCTTGATGCCAGCAGTAACTCTTTCAGCCACAGCGAGCGCCTAGCGCTGGAATATGCCGAACGGTTGGCGAACGACCACCATAGTATGGATGATGCTTTTTTTGACCGAATGAGAACCGAGTTCAGCGATGAGCAAATCCTCGAACTCGGCATGATGATTGGTCAATTCATCGGCTTTGGTCGGCTGCTCGCCGCTTTGGACCTTGAGCCGAGGGTCTGTGACGTGCCCTGAAGGGTGTTTGAAACCCAAATCGATTCTGGAACCTAAACTGATGATTTTTCAACTGCGCCAATATGACATTCATCCTGGCAAAATGTCTGCTTGGCTCGACGTCTTTGAAGCCCACATCCGACCGGTGCATGAACGCTTGGGCATGCCAATCCTCGGCGCCTGGCAAGCACTCGACACCAACACCTTTATTTGGATTAGGGGCTTTGAAACCGAAGCTGCCATCGACGTCCTGGAGGCCGCGTATTTCGACTCACCAGAACGCAAGGCCTTGGGCGATCTTCCCCAGCAGCTGATTGTGAAGATGACCATCACGCGCCTGACTGATTACGCTTGGTCAGGCAACTAATCTTACCCAAGTAGTATACCAAGAGAGAAGACCAGTCTGAGGGGTCTTCGTTGCAGTCACATATTCTCTCTAAACCAAATCAGCCACCTTATTTACGATGCCACTACCACTGGTGCTTCCGTAGCCAAAAGTGCTAAGTTCTAGCCTCTTCGTCCAGCATCAAGACTTTGCCTTGAGCTTGTTGATAAGATCCGGCGGCGACACTGATGGTCACACGCTTTAACAACCAAAACTGGAGCCCTTATGGCGACTTCCTTTCTGCCAGTTTCTGATCATCGATTTAAGAAATCCCCGTTTTTTGCCTGCAATGATAGACCTGAAACCTGCTATGGCATCTATAATCAGCGGCTGTATCCGATCAGTTCCAACTATGACCCGATCTCACATTATCAGCATTTGAAAACCTACGCTTGTCTTTATGACGTACCCGAAACACCGCTTAGAATCATCGGCAAAGATGCGGCTGTATTTCTTCAGAAACTTTTTACACGCAATGTGAAAAAACTAAAAGTTGGCAGAGCCGTTTATGCGCTGGCATGCAACCATCACGGCGGCGTTCTGATGGATGGCGTATTGATGCGACCGAACGACCAGGAATTCATTTACGTTCAAGGCAACGGAGATTTCTTAAATTGGGCAAACGCGAATCTTGGTGACTTAGACGCATCGATTAACGACTTCGATTCTTGGGTTTTACAGATACAAGGTCCTACAGCTTTGGACATATTGACGGCTGTAACCGGCATTAACCAAGCCGAGTTTTCTTATTATGCCGTTACCGAAGCAAAGATCGATGGTCTTTCCTGCTATATCTCAAGGTCTGGCTGGACGGGCGAAAAAGGATTCGAAATTTATTCAAAGAGTGCTGATTTTAATGGGGAAGCACTCTGGAACTACCTCATCACTGAAGGTGCTCCGTTTCAATTGATGGCATCGGATGTTGCATCAATGCATATTCGACGACTGGAGGCGGGCATCCTAGACTACGGCACTGATATTGATCAAAGTTTAAACCCCTTTGAATTGGGCCTCGGGCAATTTGTTGATTTGAGCAAAGATGACTTCATTGGCCGAGCGGCTTTGCTTGAAACTGATAGGCGAGCGACTAGGGTAATGGGACTCAGGTCAAACGAGATCAAACCCATTAGGGGTGACTGCCTAATGAACGAATCCGGCGACTCGCTCGGCGCCATTACTGCCGGCGCTTGGTCTCCCAGTTTGGATTGTGGTATCGGTATCATCCGGCTAGACCGCCCAATAGAGTCTGATGTCGCACTACGCTTGAGAACGGAAACCGGTAATTTTCAAGCTGAGCTCTGTCCGCTCCCCTTTTACGACCCACAAAAACGCATTCCGAGATCGTAATCATGTTCACTGAATCAAAATTCCTGTTTACTGCCGAAACAACGCCAAGCCTTTCGACCGACCTTGCACGATCCGCTGGCAAAATAGAGCCGCTTATCGGACTCGCTGATGCCATTAACATTACGGATTCACCAAACTGTCAGACCAAACTGTCGAGCTTGCTGGTTGCCTCAGCGGTTAAGCGTAACGGCCTGGATGTCATCCTACAATTGACCGGTCGAGATCGAAACCGGATTGCAATTGAGTCAGAACTTTTGGGCGCGCTCTCCATCGATGTGAACAAGGTGTTATGTTTGTCGGGCGATCAACCCCCACCCGATGGCCCGAAGGCCGTTAACGAATATAACGGGGCTGGGTTAATCGAGCTCGCGACCCATCTCAGCCAGGGCACGATTTCTGATGGCAGTGTCATCGACACGCCCAAGCCCTTGTATCCTGGTGCGGCCGACGACCTCTATCAGCACCAAACCAATCCAGAGGCCATTAAGGCGCTCATGGCAAAAATCGATTTGGGCGCGCGCTTCATCCAGACCCAATATTGCTTCGATATTGAGGTGATCCGAGAGTACTCCGAATTGTTACGCCGTCATGGTAAACCAGAGACCTTAAAGGTTCTCATCGGGCTGGGTCCTCTTAAATCCGCGAAGCAAGCGGACTGGATGCGTAAAAATTTGTGGGGCGTAAACATTTCAGACGCAATTGTCGAGCGATTGGAAAATAGCGCAAAGCCCGCTCAAACTGGAATCGAAATCTGTCAGGAACTGATTACCCAAATCATGGCGCTCCCTGGGATCGACGGCGTGCACTTAATGGGCCCAGAATGCGAACGCGCCGCCGCAAAAATTATTTCAGGCTTCCGGTAACAACGCGCGCTGATCCGGCACCCCGGTCCAAACCATCCCAGGCCAAACGGCTGAAGCTGCATAAAGACTTAGATCGTTTTCATTCAAAAACGATGACGGTATTTTATCTTGCCGACTCGTCCCACCCAATAAGACCAACCGCCGCGTTCCTACTCGGTTTGCGCGTCAATTTGAAAACGCTGAGAACGCCGCACCAGAGGATACGTCACCGGTGTCGTTAACAAATCTATCAATGTCGAATGACCCAACTGTCCACAAACCGCAGCTTGATCATCCTGAGGCAACGCTTGAAAAAAGCGCCTGCTGCGCTGCGCAAGCCACTCGGGGTAAACCTGGATGGCATGCTCAAACTGCGCTTGATTGATCTGAATCGAAACCGGGTCGAATATCGGCTGATCCCTTGCTGAAAGCTGCTCAGCGATTGCATCGATCCCCCGTTCTGCCACAACTTGATTCCAAGCGAGGGCGCCCAGTAAGAAATTGTTGGCATAAGCATCGGCTAAATGTCGTAACAGATTCAGTGCAGTCTCTGGAACCAGATCATTCGGTGCTAGTCGAATGTCGACCGAATAGAACTCCGGTGACTGAACCTCTGGTAAAAGCATCTGTTCTACCCACCGAACGGTTCGGGGGGCGTGATTTTGCATTATCCGCAGACCCGCCGGGTCGCGTCCCAAATGCGCATGAAGCGCCCCCATAATCGAATAATCTGCTTGGGTTGGCTGCCCGCCCAGAAAGTACGGATATTGCATAAAATGCGCTTCCAGCAACACCAGTAGCGCGCGATACTCGTCGTCAAGCGCCGCCCGGATCGACTCGGTAGAAGGTGGCAATCCGTAACTGGTCATCCGCCCAGAAATCAACGCGCCATATTTCAACAGATCGGCGTTGGTGCCTTGTGGCCGAAACGAGCGCCCGAAATCTAGCGTAATAAAGGGCTTATTCTCCTCGAACAACCACCGATGCCGCCAGGCAAGCGACACTAACCCTTCACTGGCTAAAAGCTCCATGAGGTGGACGAAAACCCGTTGATTCGGCGTCGCGGGAATCGCAGGCATCTCGGGGAATCGGGCCTCTAGGAAATCGACAATGGCAATACTATCCTGCAGAACCTCGCCCGACGGTGTCTGCAATTGCGGAATTCGATGACTACCCGAGGCGGGCCGAACCTGGCTTCGAAACACAGGATCGCTCGGCAGGCGCTCAACAAACGGAATCGCTTTTTTTCTAAGATAACTGCGAACCTTCGCGGTGTAATACGATGCGTAAGAGCCATACAGCGTGTAGGTTTCCATCATCTTCTTTTGCGTCCTTACGGTTAGGTGACTTCAGATTGAACTTCAATAGACGTCGACATCGAAAAGACTCCCGTATCGCGCCCCTTTTTGCAGCGAATGATAGCTTTGCATGGATTTGCGTTGAGCGCGAACCCAGCGATTAAACCGGGTAACACGTCAGGCGATTGCCTCACCACGCAACGCGCATTACAACGTTTCGTCGCTGAACGCTTTGCAGGCGTTTGAGCGCTGAGCCTCTGGCAGCTGGGCGCCAAGATCTAAAGCGGAAGGCTTCTGTTTCGAGTAAACCCGTCTTTTTCGCCCGGCCATGCGTTCGCGTTCTGGTTTTGTGTTTCGGTCTTGCCGCGCTATCCTCACCCTTTGACACTCTGGCCTTGGGGGCAGCATGGCGTACATCGAAGGGCGAACGGTTCACGACGCAGACTCTCATGTGATGGAGCTGCCCGATAAGATTCTTGAGTATTTAGCGCCCAGCGTCGTCGAGGCGTTTATCAAAAACGCCAATAAGCCCATCACAGTCAGTCAGGACCTTCAAAAGGCGATCACCCTGCAGTCGGACCCAAGCTTTCGAGCTGAAGACGATGCGCAGTTAATGCTTCGAAAAAATCACTTGGCGTTAGGCGCGTTTGACGCCAAAGATCGGCCGAAAACATTGGATCTGCTCGGATTCACCAGCCAATTGGTCTTCACCACTGCCGCCTTGGGCAATTTTGGTCTGGATGAAAAAGACCCTGCCCTTGCCCAAGCCGCCGCCCAGGCCCATAACCGAATGAACAGCGATTTTTGCTCGGTGGACCCAAGACTATTGGCCACGGGCTACGTACCCCTGAGCGATATTAGCGCAGCGCCCGGAATTGCCAAGGAGGCCATCGAGTTGGGTTGTCGCGGGCTTGTCATACCGTCTGCTTGCCCAGCGCAGCACAGCCCCAGCCACAGCGGTCTGGATCCGCTCTGGGCGCTGCTTGAAGAAGCTGGACGCCCGGTTTTGTTTCATGTTGGCGGCGAAGAAAAAATGGCAGCAGCCTACGCCAATAACGGTGGCGAACGCGTGCTTGATTTTCATGGCGGTGACGAAAATTTTACGGGGCTGTCCTTCATGAGCATTCCGCTGTCGATTTGGCAGACGATGACGGCCCTAATATTCGATGGTGTCTTGGAACGTTTTCCACGTCTGAAATTCGGCGCGATTGAACTCGGTGCGTCCTGGGTGCCAAGCTGGCTGGCCTACATGGATGCCGGCTTTGAGGCCTTCCGACGCGGCGAAGCGCGCCTGCAAAAACTCTCCATGCGGCCGAGCGATTATGCCAAGCGGCAGTTTCGGGTGACGCCTTATAGCCACGAGCCGACCGGTTGGATCCTTAAAAACAGTGATCCCAACATGTTGTTATTTTCCTCTGACTTTCCGCATGTCGAAGGCGGCCGCAATCCGGTTAAACGCTTCGAGGAGCACCTCATTGAGGTCAGTGCGGTTCACCGACGAGCGTTTTATCGCGACAATTTTATCGATCTCATGGGCGCAGGTTTGCCTACCACATTGCATGACCATCCGAGCCTTACCGCACATTAAAGATTAGAGCAGCCCGCAATGCCGTCAGCCTTTCCACACGTTCCAGAAGCGGTTGAACCAACCTGGTTAACCGCAATCCTACGAAACCACGGCACACTCACGCCCGATCAGCAGGTGGTTGCCGTTCAACAGGCCCCTATTGGCGATATTGTTGGCGTGGTCGGAGAGGTCGCCCGTTTTGAACTAACCTACACGCCAAGTGCTGCAGGCCCTGCCTCTTTGATTATTAAGTTTGCCCATCGCAATCCTGAAAATCGCGCCATCGCCAACAACACCAAAATGTATGAACGCGAGGTCATTTTTTTCAACGAGATCGCAGGGCAGGTTCAAACCCCGCTCACAACCTGCTTTTTCGCAGAAATGGATCCAAGCTCCGGCGCCAACATCGTCGTTCTAGAAGATTTAAGGCACTACCAAGTTGGCGATCAGGTGGCCGGCATTAGTTTTGAGCAGGCCAAGCACGTGGTTGCCACCCTTGCACCACTGCATGCTCGGTTTTTTAAGAGCTGGGCAACCGAGTTTCCTGAGATGCTCACCATCGCCTCGGATGCCTACATCGACCCCTTTCTACCCGGTTTTTTAGGATCCTGGGAGGCCGCCATGACGAACTTCCCAGATTGTTTTAACAACCCCCTGGGCGCGGCCATGCCCGCTTATGTTGCCGGTCTTAAAACGCTGATGAAACGCATGGGTGCCGGGCCTATGACCTTTATTCATGGCGATGCCCGTATGGACAACGCCATGTTCGGTGACCCCGAGCGCGGTCAGCATCCGGTCGTGATGATCGATTGGCAAAACATGATGGTGTCTAATCCGCTACAGGACCTTGCGTGGATGACGACTTCCAGCTGGACAATTGAGACCCGGCGCGCCAGTGAAACGTCGCTGCTTACCGAATACCACGCCGCCTTGGTTAAGCACGGCATTGAGGACCTTACTTTAGAAACCATTACCGAGCGCTACGACCTGGCGGTCCTCTTTATTTTAAATTTTCATATGATCATCGCCGGTGCATTTGTGCCGTCGACCGAACGGGCGAAAAAAATGGCTGAGGAAGGCGTTCGCCGTGCGGTTCAAGCGGTCCTCGACCGTGGGCTTGTCAGCCTTATCCCTGGCTCTAGCCCTTAACTTCACGTCCTGATTTTGGATTAGCCTTTGAACAACCCGCGTTGGCCCAACCCAGGCCTAATCCGGTTTGAACACCCAGGGTCCGAGCACCAAATTTTTGAGCTGAGCAGGCGCAAGCACCGCCTGTGTTTGTTGGACTTGATTAAAATCTAAAGCGCCGCTGCTCCGAGAGCGTCTTAAGGCCCTGCTGACCCAGACGCCGCTTTCTTCCTTAAAGTAAAAACTGCGATCTTGAAGCGCGCCCGTTGGCTCGAATAACAGGACTGCATATTCTGTTTGTTCATCTTCGTCAAAGTCGACGGCAAGAACGTAACCGACCGTACCCGCTTGCTTTGCCATCAAAGCGTCTATTGCCACCTGCACAGGTTCCGGTAAGACAAGATCGGCTGGCGCGAGCACTAAGGCGTCTGGTTGAGGCGACATTGACCCTGACGGGACGGGGTCTATGCCCTTGCGATTTTCAGGTTGCGCGGGCGCTGCCTCACTTTCGTGATCTCTCTCGCCTTCAAGCCTTCTCCAGAGCACCGGATCCTGCGCGATCAAATCCCGCAAGGCTAGATAACCAGGCCTTGCCAATTCGTCGCGAAGATATTGATCATCGAAGTCCTCGGGCGATACGGCGCCAGAGGTAAGCCGATTCATTTGACTGGCGAGCGACAGCTTACGAAAGTCTAGTAAAGGGCTATTGCTGAGCAGTAAAACCACAATCACCAACACACCCAAAACAGAATTGACCGAGGCCATCATCGCCGGCCAGGCAACACCGCGTTTCAGCACTGCGAGCACATAACCCAAGGAGAATAGGCACAACATTAACCAAACAACGAATGCCCAGTAACGCACCACAGTCCAAGCATATTGATCAAGCCGCGTATAAAGACCATAAAAGCTCAGAGCCGAAAAAATCGGCAGCGTAAACAGCGCACCGGTCACCGCATAGTGAAGCCACACAGGGTACGGACTCAACGCGACACCCGTTTGGTAAACCGCATTGATGCACAGTAATAAAATGAACGTAAGCACCATCAACAGCATGGTGCCTTGGTTTGTTGACCAAAGAATCTCTAGACCTGTGAAAGGCAGCGCCACTAGGAAGACCACCGTCATCGCGAATAAAAACGGCAGTAACAGTTTAATAATCCCGGACACGAGGCGGCTAATACTGTCCACGACCTCGGTCAGTCCGCGGAAAACGATCACGCCACCGCCAAAGGTCAGAGCCCCTAAAAACGTAACAAACCAACCCTCTTGAAACAATGCCTGAAAAAATCCAATCCCAATCTCATTAAATAACGCCGCCCAAAGCACGTACATTAAAAACGCGCCACCTAGAAAGGCGAGGGATAAGGCACCAACCACCAGGTTCCGCCAAGAGTAAATGAACAACAGCTCATAACCTGTGGCATCATCGGTGATCTGCCTTTGAACAAAGATCAACGTAATGAAGCTGGCAATACCTAGGCTAATCGCATAGGTTGCCGACAATCCGTCGATCCGGACCTCGCCAAAGGGCATCGCCTGATAACCGACATAGGCGCCCAGCAACCCAATCACCATCCCGTAGGCGCCAACCCGAACCAGCGTCGCGCGCTCGCGCGAGCGCTCAACCGTCAGCAAAAACCCTGCCGGCAAGAGCAGTACGAGACTGATCATGGGATAAAACCAAATAGGCGACTGACTGGGCCAAAGCCCCTCATCAAAACTGCGGTATAGCAGATAAATTCCAAGCCCCTGCAGACCCGATGCTGACAACATCAGAAACTTGGGAAGGTTTGAGGGCAGTGACCATGGTTTTGCTTCCGGGTCGATTCGCGCAGCGCCGTTTCGAGCATCATAGGCGCAATTAATCCCGAACATCAAACCGCTTCTGCTGTCTAACATGGTTATCAAAAAGGCTTTGAATGAAGCCTTAACTCAAAGCGTTTTAATCGATTTAAAACGGGAAGACGGGTCGAGCGAGCGTCCGCTTAGCATACGCATCCGTTCTAAAACACCCGGCCGCGGCATTGCCGACGCGCGCAGTTTGGTGCGCGCTCAAACCAAGAGCGTTAGCGCCCTCACCCAGCACACTAAGTGTTAACTGGGTTCGGCAATGTCCCCAGCGCTCGTCCTATTCGATCGATCTTAGTCTTACCCAGTCACCTTGTTTTTGGGATCTCGAAGGCTAACGCCAATAAGATTCTGTCGATGACGACGCCAAGGCGATTACAAGCCGACCATTGAGGTTCAAGAACCAACCTTTGGATTCATAATCCAAGGTCGTTAATCGATCATTGAAGTCGGTAAAGTTGTAGCCCACGCCGACCGCTATGTTGGGTCCTAATTGAAGATCCACCCCCAACAAAGTGCCCTGCTTGCGATCGCCAATTTCATCGATTTCGAGCTGGCGATATTCAACCAAGGCATCAAGCTTCCAAACCATGTGGTATCGCAATCTGCGCAATCCATAAGGTTGTTGTTGCGTTGATGAAGTCGTCTTGATTACGGTCCAGCCGGAGGGCACTACGCTTTACCGCCAGCTTACCGCCCAACTTTAGTCGCGGGCTTGAGAGCTGATAGAGACCCTCGAGCGACAGACACCCGGCCTTTTTCATCGACGTAGAGCCCGCCCATTTGATTGCTTGGATCGACGTCATAGACGTAGGACACCATGGCTAAGAGATTGAGTTTGTTGTGATCAACCGGACGATAGGCCAGCCCAAGATCGACCTCAGCAAATCGCGCATCTATCAACGTCCGTCGATTCTTCTGAGGCCTTTGGAGTAATCGGCCTTACCAACCACCACCCAATCGTTCGAGTAACGATACTGAAGTCTATTGGTGGAAACCCACTGATCACGATCGGCGCCTGCAGCAGAATCATCGACCCGAAACTCCAGTCGATTCACCAGGTTCACTCCGCTCGTCCCGATACCGAGAGGATAGACTGTAGGCCGATCGCTGATCAGAACCGCCGCTCGCGCCGCGCGTCTCCCCCATTAAAACATCACCATCGATGGTCCAAGCATCGGTGAAGCGATATGAAAGCCCGTAGCTGTTACCCTCGACATTCCGCCGACCACGCTTGATCAAAGCGATGCTCACTATAGACACTCATACGGTCGGTGACTTCGGTTTTATGTCCCAGGGTTAAGCCGTCTCGCGTTACAAGGTCTCCACGCTCGGTGACATAATTTAAGTACGCCGCACTGTTGTCCCGATAGCGATAACCAAAACCCAATCCTTGCGCCATCATGTTCGCCATCAGAAAACACTTCACCCGTCAGGGACGTTTTCTGAGTCGCACGATAGTCAAAGCCAACACCGACCAGGTCTTCCATCTGGGAGTTAATTGACTGCTCTAAAACGGATTGCGCATTCACGAAGGACGACAGACGTTCATTCACATCAAAAGACAACCTAACAGCCCAGCGTACTGCTGTTATCAATCTGACGCTGCAACATCCTCTCGCTGCTTTAAGTACTCCCCCGCCAACCGGATTCTAGCCGATGCGCGCCAATCAAGTTGAACACCGCCATCGTTATAGCTTGCATCCGCGCCTCGCTCTTCATGATCGAGTCGCGCCCTCAGCGCGACTGAATCGGTGAGCGTTAATGCCGTTTCCACCCCGTAGGTCATAAGGTCCGCGCCGCCCGCTTGATTAAACGCAAGAGAATTGAAACCAGCATCTTGATCGCGATACCAAAAGCCCACCTGACCCGGTTTTACCGCGCCAATATCTTCTAAATCAATTTGAGCCGTGACGCTGAGCGCTCTGACCCGACATTGTCGCGCCGGGTAAGGACATCGTCTGATACCCTAATCCGCCATCACTGGATTGGTTTAATGCGACATTCTGACCCGCTCGGGTTTCACTTTGTTCGATCACCAGATAGCTTCGCTCAGTTGCTTTGTAGGTGAGGTCAACGCCTTTGATCTCAAACTCTGCGCCGTCATCTGCCTCAGAAACATAAGTGCCTCCAACGGCGATATGATCTCCCAACCAGGTTTTGCCTCGGACCCCAGCCGTTACGTCCTCACCGCCTGAAAAGCCGGTCGTAATGTATTCATAATCTGCAATCAACACCACTTCATCGCCATCTAATGGGGCTTGTCGGATAATCGATAGTACCGACATATTCGCGGTACTCTGAAGTGGACGACTCAGCATCACGCGACCCTGAAAGGGATCGATCTCGTAATCCTGGCCTTCAATCAGCTCAATCTGTTCACGCACGCGTTGAGACATTCGATCGCGTACTTCAACCATGAGCTTTGCGCTCCCCAGTACCAAATCAGAATGGCTCAAGTAATACAAACTACCGCCAGTTCCGATCAGTTCATCTCGCGCCGCTTTAGTATTGGGCTCGGAAACAAAGGTTTTAAACGTGTGCTGGTCTTCGTTAAGTTGGGTTTTATCACTTGACCGATAATCTAACTTGAAGCCGTAGAGAGACCGGTTGTAGGCGCTCAATTCCGTACCCGACATACCGGTATTGTAGTTACCCCAAAGCACCTTTGATCGATCCCAGTCCAAGCGGACATAGAATTTGCCTTGTGTGTCGACGTCGCGCGTCACCCTAGAATCATCACCATACACTGGGTAGAGCCGATCCGGATCAATCCGCTTAAAGAGCCTGCGTGGATCGTTGCGATCAATGTCTGAAAAGATCGTATCAACGTCGTCTTCACCGGTATCTAACTGCGCAGAGAGCAAATATTTTCCTTGAATCTGCCCTTTCAGATAAAACGCCAAACGACCATCTACGTAGAGATCACCATCGTAATGCGCGTCCTGACTCAGCAGCTCAATGTTGCCCGACACGTCATGCTGACCGGTTGTGAAATCAGCGAGCCCGACCATAAAGAAGTAATCCCCCTCAACTGTTACCGGTAATTCGCCTCGCCCCAGAACCGCGCCGGCAGCGTCTAACACCGAGACTGGCAAGGAATAGTCCCCTGGCGGTAACTGCCGACTCACCATCAACCGCCCCGTTTTTCCAACTGGATAGCGCGCATCACCCAACATCAGCGTAGCGCCCACCGGTAAGCTGGTTGCATGTAGGGTTACCAAATCTCCGGTTAGATTCAGATCCGATGACACTAAATGATTTTCGGACGCAACTTCTTCAAACCATGTCAGGTCGTCAAACGCAAAGGCTTCTGGTCCATTTTCAGCAGGCGGTTGCAGATCGATAATCCCACCGCGAACCGCGATTTCATCGCCCGCGACGTCAAGCAACGTCAGTGAATAGGCCAAGGTCGAACCCGGCTTTAGTTGGCCTTCTTGCAAGTTGCCCTGCCAAATAACAGGGGTGCCAATGGGCATCCCTTCCCCGGTTAACTCGGCAACAGGTTGCTTTCTTAAGCCATCACGGCCTTCAAAGAATTGTAGTGTCCAACTGGTTATTTGATCGGGGAAGTTTGTATCCATCCAAAACTCAGCGGGTTGCACTAACCCGCTATCGGTAACCTGAAGATTCTCAGGTGCTCTGAAACAAACCGAGGACTCACTTGGCCAGGCTCCTTGCTGACCCAGATCGCACCTCTTTCGCCAATGCTTAGGCCTTCGGGACCGAGGGTGGCCGTTGGGTTCTGGTCCGCCTCACTGACATAGATCATAAGATCTTCACCGCTGCACAAGTCCGGACTCAAGCAAGTCACCTCTGAGTCTGCAAAAGCCGGCGGGACCAGCGCATTGACCGCCAGCAAAACCCAGCGCGTGAACCACTTGGATAACCCACTAACCGCCTGGTTTTCTGCTTTAGCACTGGCGATGGTTACCTTCTGCAACTGAACCTCGCTCAGACCCTCGAGACCATGGAAATAAGCCATTATTAACGCCCGACGACTGACGAACTCCGGACCGCTGGAATCAGCAGCGTTACATTCAGCATCGCCGGATCAGTTAAAGCATCTTTAATGCCGTCAAACACCGGAAACGCAATTGGACGAAGCGCATGTCCATCGAAATAGCGACTTCCCATTCTGATCTCGGCGCTTTTGCCGGTCGCGGTCATGATCTGAGATGTTTTCGTGACATCATAGGCAATTCGAATTTCAACACGTCGATTCAGGGCCATCCCTGCCGCCGAGTCGTTACTCGCAGCCGGCCTTTGATCACCGTATCCTTGGGTAACAAACTGATCGATCGTGAGCCCGAGCGCCTCGCTGAGGAAGGTCGCGACTGCCGTTGCCCGCGCGGCGGACAACCCGAGATTGTCACCATAACGCGCAGCGCCCGCGCTCGAGAGCGCTTGGTTATCGGTATGACCCTCAAGCACAATTCGGAGATTCGCGGCGCCTTGTAATTGTTTAAGTGCGCCTTTGAGTTGCTGGACGTACTGATCACTGATCTGAAACTGACCCGAGGCAAACCGCACGGGATCCAAGATCCGCTCAATCGTCGTTTTCGTCACTTTTTGCGTCTTGAACGACTGCGGGCGAACAGGCTCAACCTCCGGCAGCTTCACGCCAAAGTCAAACTGGTTCATCAACCCACCAGTAATTCTTAAAACGCGCGGGTTCTCGGTTGTGAAGCGACTACCCGGCGGCAGCGAGGCTGGATCAACCTTTAGGATCGCGTTGCGCCCTCGGCTGTTTTTTCCAGGATCGATACCCGGCAAACTAAATCGACCATGCCGGTCGGTTGTAATCCACTCACCGCCAACGGTCGCAATACGAACCCCGGCTAGACCTATTTCATCGTCGTCTTGGGTGCCATTTTCATTTTGATCCGCGAACACTTTGCCAATAAAGGCGGTTAGATCAAACAGCGGGTCCGCGACCACTTCGATCTCTGCCATGGCTTGGTTGCCCACCACTCGGCCATCGAGTTCTGGCAGCACGACGTTACGATGAATACCCCGCGTGACACCCGAGCCAACTCGAAGCACGTAGCTTACCTTGACCACTTCTCTCGGCATTAGATCCACGCCGTCAAAGCGGACGGGTCGGTTGCCGGTCCAAGTCAAGGTCTCAACCCGATCATCGGTGGTATCCAGCTGGCCATCGGCACCCGCACGATGGAGTCGAACGCTGCCTTCTGCCAAAGCAAATCCCGCTGCTTGGGTGTCAATAACCTCGATATCCTCGAGCGCGTATTGGGTTAAATTTTCAACTCGGACCGTGTAGGGCGCAAGCTCACCGATCATAACGGTGTCTTTAACCGAGGCCTTGGTCAGCAAAACCAATCCGTCCAGGGGAGGATCCAACGGAATGTGATTGTTTAATACTTCCGTTGACGTCTCCGAAATCACCAAGTTCAGATAATAAGGTTGTAGCCCGTTTGCCACCTCTGGAACCACTGCACCGCTCACCTCACAACGCTCTGTGTTGGGATCGGTATCGACATTTTCGCTGCCCGCCGTACACCCGCTTGTTTGAAGCGTTAGGGCATCACTTTCTGGTCGTTTCAAGGTTGAAAGTTTGTAGTCCGCGGGCAAATTATTTTCGTCAATGACAATTTGATACGTGGTCGCAGATTGCGGGCATTCCGGTGCCGCGCCAAGGTCCAGGCTAAACTCGTAAGCACCCGGTGACAGACCGAGCGCGCTGGGCACCGAATCTGAACCAGTGACCTGCCCCTGCTGCGCGGGGACGGCCAAGCAGACCTCGGGCAAGAGGTTGCCAGCGGCATCAGCAATGCTAATGGTAATGCCACCAATCGCCTCCCCAGTCACACTGTCGTAGAGGGTCCCTCTTGGGTCGAGCACAAACGCCTCAACATTTAAAATCTGTAGCGGCCGACCAGTTCCAGCCGATTTACCGACTAAAACCCCTTCCGGGCTGACAAATTCAAATCGGAAGCTTCCCGGTACAGCCGATGGGATGCTGTAGTAACCGTTCTCATCAGACGTCGCAACGACCGGCTGGCCTTGCTCATTCAAGAGCGCTTTGCCAAGACGAACCGACGCGGCTTTTTGAGCACGACTGCCTGAGGCGTCATCCGCAGTCAGGACATTCACCGTCCAACCCTCAAGCGGAGGATCTGTTTCCGAGCATTCGCCATCCCCATCGCCATCTCGACAAAGAACCCCTTGAATGGCCGTTGGGAACAAGACGGCAGTGGGCACATTTTCGCCAGGTTCATTCGGATCGAAATCACCATCCCCATCAATCTGGGACAGGACTTCGTCAAAACCCAAATCTTCCAGCGCAATATCACTCACATCTTGCGATAAGTCGCTGATGGTTCGACCAGAATCTGGATCCGTACCATTTGCAACAATTTGGGTCTCGAACGTTTGTCGTTGCAGTTCCTGTATCGCTGTTGTGTTGGTGTAATCAATCTTGATCTCAAGCGCATAACTTACCCGGATCGCTTCGCCGAGCTCGAGATCCACCTTAGACGCATCGACCAACTCGAGATCTGTTACACCATCAAAGTTCGGGTTCGCTGCACCCTCGATCACCCTTTTACTGCGTCGGCCCGCGCCAAATTTAGGTTTCTGAGAGACTCCGCTCGGAGCGGTTTCCTCGGAACCCAATTTTTCAACAATGATCGACCCCGCGACCACCGAGAGCGGTTTATCTGAATCCGCAGCCAAAGTTGGGAAAGTGCTGGCCAATGAATTGACCACCTCAACGGATTGCAACGCCGTATTGCCGAGGTTTGCGACCTCGACCTGAAAGGATGCGCCGTAGGTCAGCTTGCGATCTTCCAGGTTCTGAGTGACGTCACCCGCGTCGATTAATTGTACTGAACTACCGTCTTCGGTTTTATTTGCTTTTGCAACCACACCAATAATGGGTTGCGAGACAATCTTGAGCGGCGTTGGATCGCTGTCATCGGATGGACCATCACCCTCCGCATCTGCCGCACCGCCGTTGTCGGACACATCACTCAACTGGGCGCCGGTTTCATCCGTCGCTTCACCCACAGCGGAAAGCGCAAAGGATTCATCGATTGTTCCGGCAGGAAGCTTAAATGCCACGACTAACTGAATCGTACCGCTGTCGCCTATCGCCAAAACATCCGTTGCATTCAACAGATCAATCGGGTCATCAATACCAACAATTAATACTCTCTCGACCAGGTCATTGTTGACACCCGATAGGTCGCCCGACGCCGAAAGGCTACGAATCACGACCTCTGTACCATCTGGTAAACCCTCGACACCACCCAGCAACTGTTGAACAGCAACCTTCTCAAGCGCTGTGTTGCCTGCGTTTTCAACTTTAATGGTTAGCGTCGTCACGCAGGGTGAGGCCTCACAACGATCCGCTGGGTTAGCCGCCGGCGCGGTTTCTCTTGGCGGCGATGCCGACTGTGCGATGCCGAGCACACCGACCGGCTCAATGGAGATTTCAGTCGCTCTATCCTGACCATTGGCCACGTCGTCCGCAGAATCATCACTGACCGAGCCTGCGGGTGAGTCTGCAGTGACCTGAGCATCGAGGTTGAAATTCGTGTCATTGCCAGGCGTAAAGGTTACCGGGACCCGAATGAGCACGGCATCACCAACACTCAGATTACTGGTGATCCCATCGCCTTCATCGGCATCAAGCAAGCTGGTGTCACCCTCACCGTCGAAACCATCATTGAGCACCACGCTCGGGTTATCCCTGGAAATGTCCCCCGAAATTTCATAGCCGTCTGGAAACATTTCAGCCAAATCGGCCAATAGATCAATATTAGAAAGCGATAGATTTCCGGTATTCGTTACCAAAAGCACCAGCTCGGTGGCATAGGTGCCGTCTCCATTTGGTACTGGCACAGACGCTTTGAGATCAACGTCTACCTCTGCCCGCAGCTTCATTTCAATAACGTTGGGTTCATCCTCCTCAATGTTGTTGTTCTTGTTGACGTCCGGTTCCGGTCCAGCGGTGGACACATCAGTAATCGGAATGCGGGCGCTTGGGTTGTCCGGATCAGCACTTTTTGCAGCAATAAACGCAGAATGCGTGTAGCGCTCGACACCCGGCGTCGGCGTGACCTCGACTACGATTTTGACCACTGCATCAGATTGCGAAAACAATCGGCTCGCGGTTGCGTCATCGCAATCTGAAATCAGCAAATTGGTATTGGTCACACCATCGTAGCTTGGGTTCGGTTTGAGCGTGCCAGTGGCTGCAGGCGAGGTTACCGATACCACGTTGCCTTCACCAAAGGTCTCCGTTAAATCGTCTTCTAAGCGCACATCACAAACGTCAACAATGCCAATGTTTTCGAGCACAAAGGACATCGGCATGGTGTAGTTGCCATTTTGTTTTGGCACTGGCTTTCCGATCTCTACCGCCAATCCCACAACCGGCAGGATCAATACGCTGAATTCATCATCCTCGTCCTGATCACCATCATCGTTACCTGGGATAGAGTCAGGGTCTTGAGACAAGCTCTCGGTAACTTCTGCGGTGTTCCGGAATTCGCCGGTGAACAGCACTTTTGCTGCGATATTAAGGCTTACGGTTTGACCCAAATCAATTCGGCCGATGGTCCAATCCCCAGTCACGGGATCATAGGCGCCACCACCATTATCAGAAAGATAGGCATACCGACTACTGAGCTTGTCTCTGACCACCACGCCCAGTGCGGGTCCTGTTGGGGTCTCAATTACCTCGTTGGTTACAGAGACCGTAAACGTCACCTCATCCCCCGGCGATAAGGTCGTACTTTCATCCTTATCTAACGTAAGCAAGACTTCCTTCTTCAAGGACAGATCCGCCAGGGCAATAGCAACGTCAGTCTCTAACGCAACTTGCCGTGGTCCGGGCACTTCTTTCGTCGTGCCTTCAGCTTGATTGAGAATCTTTCCAGCATTCTGATCATCGGCTGTCACAACATAGGTTCCCACCAGTTCACACGACTGGCCAGGTAATAACGTGTTGCAGGTTTTTGAAGCTGGCGAGATCGTCGAGTCTGTGACCACAGCTTCGGTGAGCGTTGTATTGCCGTCGTTTAACAAGGTAACGGCATACGTGAGTTCATCGCCAATGGTGATGGTCTCGGATCCATCCTTATCGTTGTGCTTGGTCAGCGCCTTAGACAAGGTCGGCTTACTATTTTGATCCAAGGACACGGTTTCTTCTACCAATAAATCTTTGCTCAAGTTGTCTGCGCCCGCGGTTGCGACGTTGTCTACCACCCCTGCATCAATATCCGCCTGACTCAAGCTTATTGTGCCCGTCAACAAGCAGGTTGCACCCGGCACCAGGGTCTCACACGACTTGGATTCAGGCGTCAATTTAGGATCTTTGATCACCACATTCAGCAGGGTGACATTACCTGTGTTGGTTGCTTTCACGTCATAATTGAGCAAATCGCCAACCGAAACGGCACCGTCCCCATCGACATCTGTGCGATCTAACGCATCTTTAACCAATTCTAATGAAGGCTTCTGAGGAATCGGCGTCGCCAACGTTACAAGACGGCCTTCCGGCACCTCTTTCATTGTGGCTTCAGCCTTGTTCACAAAGGCGCCCGTATCGATATCGGCCTGAATAACTTTATACGTTCCCTTCAACGTGCAGCGCGCACCTGGGGCCACTTTTAGGCACGACTGAGAAGAAGGAGAAATCTTGTCATCCTTCACATTGACCTGCGTTAAGGTGATGTCCCCGTCGTTCAAGACCGTTACTTCAAACGAAAGAATATCGCCCACTGAGATCTCGCCGTCCTCGTCCTTATCGAGATGCGCCGAGAGCGTTTTACTCAGTGTGGGTTTGTTGTTCTGCACAAGACCTGTCGTGAGTACCGCCTTTTTTGGAAGCGGTGTTTGATCGGATGTTACGGTTGCTTCGTTGGTAATCTGCCCAACATCCTTATCCCCTTGGGTCACCGTGTAACTTCCAGTCAATACACAAGTTTTTCCAGGCGCAACCGCGTCACACACTTGCTCAGACGGCGTAATCTTGGAATCCTTGATCGTCACGGCAGTCAGCGTCTGATTTCCGGTATTGGTCACAACAATTGCAAAAGCCATTGCATCGCCTACGCCGTAATCACCATCCTTCTCCGCAGCTAACCGCTTCTCAATCGTAATTGCCGGCTTTTGTGCCACTTCTGTTTTCAATGTGGTCTTGGTCGCACCCTCGATTTCATCGCTGACCACTTGCGCGTTATTAACAATTTCGCCCTCATCAACATCGGCCTGCGTGACTTTATAAATCCCAGTTAATGCACAAGTACCTCCGGGAATCACCGTCGCACAGGTCGCACTCGTTGGGTTGAGTTTGGTATCCGTCACCACCATGTTGCTGAGCGATGAATTGCCGCTGTTAGCGACCAGGACAGAATAGGTCAGGGTGTCTCCGACAGAGATATCTTGACTCTTATCCTCATCCGCGTTGTTGGCAACACGCTTGCTTATCGTCTGAGCGGGCAGGCGGTCAAGGGCGGTCTTGGTTGGATCCTTCGTTGGATCGTTGTCACCGTCCTCGTCTTGGGTTTCGTCCCCATTGTCAGAGTCGTCTTTGACCTCGGCGCCCGACGGGTCCTTACCAGCGGCGATAACAGCATTGCTGACACCCCCCGCATCAATCGCCGCCTGCGTGATCGCGTAGGTCGCCGTATAGGTCGCCATCTCACCCGGCACCAACGTCTTCTCGGCAGACGCGCCCGAGTTCTTCACAAAGCTCGGACCCGTCGTCAACGCCAACTCCCCGCCCTGCGCATCCGTAAACGTATCCGTCAGAACAAGGTCCTTAACCGTCACGTTCCCCGTGTTCTTGATTTCAATCGTGTAGGTGATCACATCACCTACACTCGAGCCCGTGCTGGACGCCGTCTTCGTGACCGTTAACTTAGGCGCTGCAACCAGCGGCGTCTCGGTTGGGTCATTGGTCGGGTCTTCATCCGTATCCCCAGGGCTGTCTTCAGCCTCATCCCCATTGTCCGAGGTGTCCTCAACCTTTGTGCCAAGCGGATCCGTACCCGCGACCAGCGCCACGTTCTTAACGCCCCCTGCATCAATCGCCGCCTGCGTGATCGCGTAGGTCGCCGTATAGGTCGCCATCTCACCCGGCACCAACGTCTTCTCGGCAGACGCGCCCGAGTTCTTCACAAAGCTCGGACCCGTCGTCAACGCCAACTCCCCGCCCTGCGCATCCGTAAACGTATCCGTCAGAACAAGGTCCTTAACCGTCACGTTCCCCGTGTTCTTGATTTCAATCGTGTAGGTGATCACATCACCTACACTCGAGCCCGTGCTGGACGCCGTCTTCGTGACCATTAACTTAGGCGCTGCAACCAGCGGCGTCTCGGTTGGGTCATTGGTCGGGTCTTCATCCGTATCTCCTGGGCTGTCTTCAGCCTCATCCCCATTGTCCGAGGTGTCCTCAACCTTTGTGCCAAGCGGATCCGTACCCGCGACCAGCGCCACGTTCTTAACGCCCCCTGCATCAATCGCCGCCTGCGTGATCGCGTAGGTCGCCGTATAGGTCGCCATCTCACCCGGCACCAACGTCTTCTCGGCAGACGCGCCCGAGTTCTTCACAAAGCTCGGACCCGTCGTCAACGCCAACTCCCCGCCCTGCGCATCCGTAAACGTATCCGTCAGAACAAGGTCCTTAACCGTCACGTTCCCCGTGTTCTTGATTTCAATCGTGTAGGTGATCACATCACCTACACTCGAGCCCGTGCTGGACGCCGTCTTCGTGACCGTTAACTTAGGCGCTGCAACCAGCGGCGTCTCGGTTGGGTCATTGGTCGGGTCTTCATCCGTATCCCCAGGGCTGTCTTCAGCCTCATCCCCATTGTCCGAGGTGTCCTCAACCTTTGTGCCAAGCGGATCCGTACCCGCGACCAGCGCCACGTTCTTAACGCCCCCTGCATCAATCGCCGCCTGCGTGATCGCGTAGGTCGCCGTATAGGTCGCCATCTCACCCGGCACCAACGTCTTCTCGGCAGACGCGCCCGAGTTCTTCACAAAGCTCGGACCCGTCGTCAACGCCAACTCCCCGCCCTGCGCATCCGTAAACGTATCCGTCAGAACAAGGTCCTTAACCGTCACGTTCCCCGTGTTCTTGATTTCAATCGTGTAGGTGATCACATCACCTACACTCGAGCCCGTGCTGGACGCCGTCTTCGTGACCGTTAACTTAGGCGCTGCAACCAGCGGCGTCTCGGTTGGGTCATTGGTCGGGTCTTCATCCGTATCTCCTGGGCTGTCTTCAGCCTCATCCCCATTGTCCGAGGTGTCCTCAACCTTTGTGCCAAGCGGATCCGTACCCGCGACCAGCGCCACGTTCTTAACGCCCCCTGCATCAATCGCCGCCTGCGTGATCGCGTAGGTCGCCGTATAGGTCGCCATCTCACCCGGCACCAACGTCTTCTCGGCAGACGCGCCCGAGTTCTTCACAAAGCTCGGACCCGTCGTCAACGCCAAGGCCCCGCCCTGCGCATCCGTAAACGTATCCGTCAGAACAAGGTCCTTAACCGTCACGTTCCCCGTGTTCTTGATTTCAATCGTGTAGGTGATCACATCACCTACACTCGAGCCCGTGCTGGACGCCGTCTTTACCACGACCAGTTTACTCGATTGGGTAATGGCCTCTTCATTAGAAGCCTGCCGGGTCAAGGTCGTCCCTGCTGGATTCTTGCTCGTCGACTCAGCGTTATTCGTCACCTTGCCCGCATCAACATCTGCTTGGGTGACCTTATAGGTGCCCGTCAAGACACAGGTCCCATTCACTGCAACCGATGAACAGCTCTTACTGCTCGGACTGATCTTGTCATCCGTGATCGTCGTGTCCGTCAGCGTCACATCACCATCGTTCAACAACGTCACCGTGTACGTCAGCGTGTCGCCAACCGTGATCGTCGAGGTCTTATCTTCATCAGCATTGCTCGTCAAAGCCTTGCTCAGGGTCGGTTTTGCATTCGCCGCCAAGGTGATCGTATTAGAAGCCTCTAGCGCCGTCGGTATCTCTGTCGACTTAACCGAGGCGGTGTTCTTAAAGGTGCCAGCATCTTTTTCTGTCTGGGTAATCGTGTAGGTACCTTCTAAAACACACGTCGCTCCCGGGACCACCGAGGCGCACGTACCCGTCTTGCCAGCAGTTGTACTCGCCGTTAACTTCGCATCCGTAATCACAACATTATTGAGCGTCACATTACCCGTGTTCGTCTGCGTAATCGGTGTAGGTCACAACATCACCCACCGCATAAGCACCCGCCGTGCCCGTCTTGCTCGTGACTGCCTTGGCTAAGGTTTGGGCAGCGCTCTGGGTAATTGTCTCGGTATTGGCGGCCTGCCGGGTCAAGGTCGTCCCTGCTGGATTCTTGCTCGTCGACTCAGCGTTATTCGTCACCTTGCCCGCATCAACATCTGCTTGGGTGACCTTATAGGTGCCCGTCAAGACACAGGTCCCATTCACTGCAACCGATGAACAGCTCTTACTGCTCGGACTGATCTTGTCATCCGTGATCGTCGTGTCCGTCAGCGTCACATCACCATCGTTCAACAACGTCACCGTGTACGTCAGCGTGTCGCCAACCGTGATCGTCGAGGTCTTATCTTCATCAGCATTGCTCGTCAAAGCCTTGCTCAAGGTGGGTTTTGCATTCGCTGCTAAGGTGATCGTATTAGAAGCTTCTAGCGCCGTCGGTATCTCTGTCGACTTAACCGAGGCGGTGTTCTTAAAGGTGCCAGCATCTTTTTCTGTCTGGGTAATCTTGTAGGTGCCTTCTAAAACACACGTCGCTCCCGGGGCCACCGAGGCGCACGAACCCGTCTTGCCAGCGGTTGTACTCGCCGTTAACTTCGCATCCGTAATCACAACATTATTGAGCGTCACATTACCCGTGTTCGTCTGCGTGATCGTGTAGGTCACAACATCACCCACCGCATAAGCACCCGCCGTGCCCGTTTTGCTCGTGACTGCCTTGGCTAAGGTTTGGGCCGCGCTCTGGGTAATTGTCTCGGTATTGGCGACCTGCCGGGTCAAGGTCGTCCCTGCTGGATTCTTGCTCGTCGACTCAGCGTTATTCGTCACCTTGCCCGCATCAACATCTGCTTGGGTGACCTTATAGGTGCCCGTCAAGACACAGGTCCCATTCACTGCAACCGATGAACAGCTCTTACTGCTCGGACTGATCTTGTCATCCGTGATCGTCGTGTCCGTCAGCGTCACATCACCATCGTTCAACAACGTCACCGTGTACGTCAGCGTGTCGCCAACCGTGATCGTCGAGGTCTTATCTTCATCAGCATTGCTCGTCAAAGCCTTGCTCAGGGTCGGTTTTGCATTCGCCGCCAAGGTGATCGTATTAGAAGCCTCTAGCGCCGTCGGTATCTCTGTCGACTTAACCGAGGCGGTGTTCTTAAAGGTGCCAGCATCTTTTTCTGTCTGGGTAATCGTGTAGGTACCTTCTAAAACACACGTCGCTCCCGGGACCACCGAGGCGCACTTACCCGTCTTGCCAGCAGTTGTACTCGCCGTTAACTTCGCATCCGTAATCACAACATTATTGAGCGTCACATTACCCGTGTTCGTCTGCGTAACGGTGTAGGTCACAACATCACCCACCGCATAAGCACCCGCCGTGCCCGTCTTGCTCGTGACTGCCTTGGCTAAGGTTTGGGCAGCGCTCTGGGTAATTGTCTCGGTATTGGCGGCCTGCCGGGTCAAGGTCGTCCCTGCTGGATTCTTGCTCGTCGACTCAGCATTATTCGTCACCTTGCCCGCATCAACATCTGCTTGGGTGACCTTATAGGTGCCCGTCAAGACACAGGTCCCATTCACTGCAACCGATGAACAGCTCTTACTGCTCGGACTGATCTTGTCATCCGTGATCGTCGTGTCCGTCAGCGTCACATCACCATCGTTCAACAACGTCACCGTGTACGTCAGCGTGTCGCCAACCGTGATCGTCGAGGTCTTATCTTCATCAGCATTGCTCGTCAAAGCCTTGCTCAAGGTGGGTTTTGCATTCGCTGCTAAGGTGATCGTATTAGAAGCTTCTAGCGCCGTCGGTATCTCTGTCGACTTAACCGAGGCGGTGTTCTTAAAGGTGCCAGCATCTTTTTCTGTCTGGGTAATCTTGTAGGTGCCTTCTAAAACACACGTCGCTCCCGGGGCCACCGAGGCGCACGAACCCGTCTTGCCAGCGGTTGTACTCGCCGTTAACTTCGCATCCGTAATCACAACATTATTGAGCGTCACATTACCCGTGTTCGTCTGCGTAACGGTGTAGGTCACAACATCACCCACCGCATAAGCACCCGCCGTGCCCGTTTTGCTCGTGACTGCCTTGGCTAAGGTTTGATTTGAGACTGGCGAATAAGACTTCTTAGTTTTGTCGCTGTCGTTCGTGCCATCGTCGTCGGACAAGTCCGTGACATCGCCGGTATTACCTGGATTTGAACCCGTTGCTTTGGCTTGATTCTCAACAAAGCCGGCGTTGACGTCCGCTTGGGTCAGTGCGTAGGTTGCCGTCCACGTCACGCTTTCACCAACCGCCAAATCATCGGTTGCACTATCGCTGTCTTGGTCGGAGCCGCCGCTCGCATAGACAGGACTCGGCAGCGTGCCCGTCCCTGTAAAATCAGCTTGGGTTTCAGCAATGCTGACATTCGTTAACGTCACATTGCCGCTGTTGGTCGCAACATACGTGTAGGTGATGACATCACCCACGTCAACGCCATTGCTGTCGTTATCAGCGGGGTCTGAGGCCGTCTTGATCAGCGTTAACGCTGAGGAACCCGTAAAGGTTTTGCGGGTCTTATCGCTCGCATTGGTGCCATCATCATCCGAGACATCCGTCACGTCACCCGTGCCCGACGGACTCGAACCCGTTGCTTTGGCTTGATTCTCAACAAAGCCGGCGTTGACGTCCGCTTGGGTCAGGGCGTAGGTTGCCGTCCACGTCACGCTTTCACCAACCGCCAAATCATCGGTTGCACTATCGCTGTCTTGGTCGGAGCCGCCGCTCGCATAGACAGGACTCGGCAGCGTGCCCGTCCCTGTAAAGTCCGCTTGGGTTTCAGCAATGCTGACATTCGTTAACGTCACATTGCCGCTGTTGGTCGCAACATACGTGTAGGTGATGACATCACCCACGTCAACGCCATTGCTGTCGTTATCAGCGGGGTCTGAGGCCGTCTTGATCAGCGTTAACGCTGAGGAACCCGTAAAGGTTTTGCGGGTCTTATCGCTCGCATTGGTGCCATCATCATCCGAGACATCCGTCACGTCACCCGTGCCCGACGGACTCGAACCCGTTGCTTTGGCTTGATTCTCAACAAAGCCGGCGTTGACGTCCGCTTGGGTCAGGGCGTAGGTTGCCGTCCACGTCACGCTTTCACCAACCGCCAAATCATCGGTTGCACTATCGCTGTCTTGGTCGGAGCCGCCGCTCGCATAGACAGGACTCGGCAGCGTGCCCGTCCCTGTAAAATCAGCTTGGGTTTCAGCAATGCTGACATTCGTTAACGTCACATTGCCGCTGTTGGTCGCAACATACGTGTAGGTGATGACATCACCCACGTCAACGCCATTGCTGTCGTTATCAGCGGGGTCTGAGGCCGTCTTGATCAGCGTTAACGCTGAGGAACCCGTAAAGGTTTTGCGGGTCTTATCGCTCGCATTGGTGCCATCATCATCCGAGACATCCGTCACGTCACCCGTGCCCGACGGACTCGAACCCGTTGCTTTGGCTTGATTCTCAACAAAGCCGGCGTTGACGTCCGCTTGGGTCAGTGCGTAGGTTGCCGTCCACGTCACGCTTTCACCAACCGCCAAATCATCGGTTGCACTATCGCTGTCTTGGTCGGAGCCGCCGCTCGCATAGACAGGACTCGGCAGCGTGCCCGTCCCTGTAAAATCAGCTTGGGTTTCAGCAATGCTGACATTCGTTAACGTCACATTGCCGCTGTTGGTCGCAACATACGTGTAGGTGATGACATCACCCACGTCAACGCCATTGCTGTCGTTATCAGCGGGGTCTGAGGCCGTCTTGATCAGCGTTAACGCTGAGGAACCCGTAAAGGTTTTGCGGGTCTTATCGCTCGCATTGGTGCCATCATCATCCGAGACATCCGTCACGTCACCCGTGCCCGACGGACTCGAACCCGTTGCTTTGGCTTGATTCTCAACAAAGCCGGCGTTGACGTCCGCTTGGGTCAGGGCGTAGGTTGCCGTCCACGTCACGCTTTCACCAACCGCCAAATCATCGGTTGCACTATCGCTGTCTTGGTCGGAGCCGCCGCTCGCATAGACAGGACTCGGCAGCGTGCCCGTCCCTGTAAAGTCCGCTTGGGTTTCAGCAATGCTGACATTCGTTAACGTCACATTGCCGCTGTTGGTCGCAACATACGTGTAGGTGATGACATCACCCACGTCAACGCCATTGCTGTCGTTATCAGCGGGGTCTGAGGCCGTCTTGATCAGCGTCAGCGAGCCAGTGGGAGCCAGTGTTTGAGTATCCGAGTCGGTGTCCGTGACGTCATCCGTGCCAGCGCCATCGCCTGTTGCGGTCGCCGTATTGGTAAACGTACCCATATCAATGTCCGCCTGAAGTAGCGTGTAACGCGCCGTATAACTCGTCGTATCACTCGCACCCGGCGCCAATGACGCAATCGTCGTACCCGTTACCGTCGCCTTCGGATCTGTTACTTCAATGTTCGTAAGCGTCGTGTTGCCCGTATTGGTCACCGTAAACGCGTAGCTGATCGTGTCGCCAGCACTCAGGCCCGTCGTGCCATCATCGTCGTTTAGAGTCCCGGTCTTCGTGATCCCCAATGCCGGGTTTGCAGGCTGACTGACTGGGTCAGCTGCGTAATTATTTAAGGCAATTAGGACCGCATTTAAGTTTGCAGAGCCCGATATATCTTCATTATCGACGAACGTATGCTCGGTTTGCCCCCTAAAAATTAACCCGATATTAGTATCGCCGGGCTCTCCTCTTTCTAAGTCATTTGAACCATCAGAATTACCCTTAATCAAATAAACTTTTGGAGCCTGGCCAGAATCTGGATTTGTTTCGGTAATCGTGGCCTTCACACCGGCATTTGAAACAAAACCAAGCATAATCACCGCCCCCTTGGGCTGCCACAGCCATGTAACGGTTCCTTCGAGAGTTGTCTTCGACGCACCTTGATGGATAATCAAATTTACTGGTATATCGTTCCCTTGTATTTGAGTGCTCGGCACGATCTGAAATACATCCGACCCATCACCTAGATCTTGCGTTACCTCAATTAGATCAATATCGTAGTTGCTCATCAGACTTATCCCTTCCGCCTTCTGAGTGTTTTTACCAACCGTCCCAAAGAAACCTGTATTGAATTGGACCATCACTTCAGCAACAGCCAGAGCAGGCACCAAAGGCCCAATGATCAAAAAGGCAAAAACAACTAACTTCAAGGACTTTAAAAACATTTTCTGGAATTCCTAAAATTTTTAGACATCAGGTTTATATGT
>CALSMJ010000002.1 GCA_943787425.1 uncultured Pseudomonadales bacterium
GGCGATTCCAACCAGTTTCAATCGAACGCGACCGAAGGGTTGTCCAACGTCAATCTTCGCGGCTTGGGCGCGAGTAGAACACTGGTGCTCATCAACGGCCAACGGCAGGTTGCAGTACCTATTCGGCTCGGTGCAGGACGGTTTGTCGACCTGAACAGTATGCCAATGGCGGCAATTGAGCGCGTCGAGATTTTGAAGGAAGGCGCAGCCGCGACTTACGGCTCCGACGCAATCGGCGGTGTCGTGAACTTCATTACTCGTAAAAATTTCAAAGGCTTCGAACTTCAGGGTGGCTACAGCGAGATCCAAGATAGTGATGGAGATGCCAATATCAGCGCGATCTTTGGTACAGAGGTCGGTAACTTCGATTGGGTCACGTCATTGGGTTATACGAGTCGCTCGCAGTTGACGCAGCGCTCAAGAGGTTGGTCTTCTTCGCCCGACGGCAGTGCTTGGCCCTACGGTGGTTATTCCTCAATCGGAAATCCCGGCACACTTTACCCATTTCTTGACACCAATCCGGATGCGGATGGCTATGGCGTCGATACGATCATTGGCGCTTTGGCGGATCCTGGTTGTGAGACGGTTGGTAATATCGTTCGCGGCGGTGTTTGCTACTTTCAGTACACCCAGTTCGATAACCTCGTCGAAGATGAAGAGCATTATCAATTGTTCTCTGAGATCAACGGTGAATTAGCGGGCGGTCAAACGCTGCATGCTGAAGTGATGTATTCCAAGACAGACGTGCCAAACTGGGCAACGTCACCGAGCTACCCGCCACAAGCAATTTTTGATACCAGTCAAAAATTCACGACGGATCACCCAGCCTGGGAAAACTTTATTGCCGCGTATCCTGATTTTATCGCGGGTCTGCCGGCAGCGCCGGACTACTTTATTCTTCGAGGTCGGGTTAATGGCGCCGGAGCTAATGGGCCAAGAACAGCACCTCGCGAGTACGAAACGATCCGCTTGGCGGGTAGTTTAGACGGCATGGTCAATGATGATGTGGCCTATCGGGCGTCGGTCAGTTACTCACATTCAGAAGGCAGTGTGACCAGTCGTGATGCCAGTATCGCGAATACGATCATGGCGTTTCAAGGCTTTGGTGGCCCAAGCTGTGGTGCAACCCTTGCGAATGATGAAAGCATCGTGACCAATGGTGCGGTTGCAGGCGAGGGCGGTTGCATGTGGTACAACCCGCTGTCAACGTCGATCCAGTCAGGTTACTGGGGACAGTTCCCCAATGAAAACTACGATCCAACGAATGCCAATTCTCAGGAGTTACAGGACTGGATCGACGACGAGTGGTCCTCTAAGGGTGAGAATAACCTCATTACGGCTGAGATTATTTTTCAGCAGAGTGTAGACAATATCGATCTAGGCTACGGATTCCAGGTTCGACACAATCAAGCTGAGCAAGATCCAGGCGATTTGGGGAATGTTCTGAAGAATCCTTGCCGCGTGCCAGGATACTTAGACTGTACTAATAAGACCGGTCTTCATAGCTTCCTTGCCGCATCAACGCCTTATGATTTAGATCAGACGGTTTACAGCGCATTCGGTGAAGCGGCGATTAGCTTAGGCGATAACGCAACGGTGCAGTTGGGTGCTCGGTATGAGAACTATGGCTCGGAAAAAGAAACCTTTGACCCCAAGCTGTCGATTCAATACAACTTAACCGACGCGCTATCTTGGCGTGCGTCCGTGCAGACGACGTTCAGAGGCCCATCGGTTAACGATACGTCAACGGGTTCAGCAACGGCTTTGGCCTATGTTTCACAAACGGTTGCGTTTAAAGCCATCGATACGGTTGGTAACCCCAACATCGAGCCAGAGAGTGCGTTCACCTATAACCTTGGATTGGTTTATTCGGGTGATAATCTGCAGGCAAGCGTTGATTATTGGGCCTTCAATTTTGAAAACCCAATTATCGTTGAGTCCTATGGTCAGTTGGCTGCAGCCTATGCCGCTGGCGGCACATCGAAAGATGCGGTTGCATCGCAAATTACCTGTCAAGGTGGTTTGACGGATGGCTCTTGTGCAGCATCGGGTATTGAGCGGATTCAAGCCAATATTGTTAACGGTCCCAGAACGGAAACGTCCGGTATTGATCTGTTTGCGAACTATTCGTTTGATCTGGGCGGCATGCCCGCAATGGTCGGTTTCGAAGGCACCTATACGATGGCCTATGATGTTGCCGCGTATGTGAAGAATGGCTTGCAGGTTGCATCGGGTTATGAAGCCGCTGGCTACTACAACTTCGACAACGGTATTCGTCCGATCCAAGACTTCAAACTGCGCATCAATGGCGCCTTGAATATTACGGATTCATTGACTGCTTTGTTGTATGTGAACCACATTTCGGACTACGAAGATCGTCGTGCGGGTGTTCAAGCGTTTAATGGTGGCGTGATTGATTCACACACAACCTATGACCTTCATGTCACGGCTAACCTGCTGGATGATGCGTTATCGGTCACGTTGTCCGGTGTGAACTTGAGCGATGAAGAGCCGCCGATTGCGTACGGCGACCTGATGTACGATGGCTACACGCACAATTCGATTGGTCGAATTATTAAGCTTGGTTTTAAATATGGGTTTTAAAAACGGGTTTTAATGGCATCGGGAAACCGATGATCGTGTGAAAATAAAAAGGCAGCCGAATGGCTGCCTTTTTTTTGCATTGTGTTATTGAAAACCGCCGCCTTGAAAGCTGACCAGTAAGCCGGTTTGGTCTAGCTTCCGTGCTGGATGCGTCAGGTGTTTTTGGGCTGAAAAAAAACAATCAGTACCTATTCCGAGTTTCAATAAGCGTGATCCCGCCCGTTATTGTGCGGTTGCCCGGTCGCAATGATGTAACGATAGCCCCGTTCGCAGGACGCAACCAGGCGCGGTGAGGGGCTTAATCCTAATCGGGCGGGTCACTTTGTTGACTTATTTGGGGTTGCGAAGAATGAGGATCCACTCTATGTTTAGGACTAACAACAAAAAAAAGGGGAATAGGATGTCGAGAGTCTCGATTAAGAGAGGGTTCTTGGCGTTGGTATCAATGGTAACGGCAGTTGCTTTTGTGTCAACGACTTGGGCAGAAGAACAAATTGAAGAGGTGGTCGTAACAGGCTCCTACATCAAAGGAACACCCGAAGACGCGGCCTTACCGGTTGATGTCCTCAGTCGGGCAGACATGGAAGATGTCGGCGATCCCTCTATCAGGGAGATGATGCGAAATCTAGGGGTCAGCTCTGGTAATTTGGGCGAGACCAATCAGTTTGATACGCGAGGCGGTCAGGCGGCTGAGGGTGTTGTCACCGTCAATCTTCGTGGTCTTGGTGCCGCAAGAACGTTGGTTTTGATTAACAACAAGCGACATGTTGCAACGGAGTCGATTGGGGTGGATATCAGCGCGGTGCCGACCATCGCGATTGGGCGAGTTGAGATTCTAAAGGACGGCGCTGCGGCAACCTACGGCTCTGATGCGATCGGTGGTGTTGTTAACTTTATTACGCGAAGCGACTTTGAAGGTCTGGAGTTCAGCGGATCGCATATGAATATCGCTGACTCAGATGGTGATTCGCAGTTTGGTTTGATTTATGGTGGACGTACCGACAATGCGCAATTTGTGATTTCAGCCGAATATGCTGAGCGATCGGAACTTCGAATTCGCGATCGTGAATGGGCGCTTCGTCCTTTTGCAGAAAACCCGGCCCCAGGCGGCTGGTCATCGATCGGGAACCCCGGTTCTTTTTTCCGTGCTCTACCCACTGAGGGTGGCGGTAGCACCTTATTATCCAGTTTCACGCCAGACCCCAATTGTGAGGTTTTAGGCGGCTTTAACAACGGGTTGTGCCGTTTTCAGTACACATGGTTTGACAATCTGATTGAGGATGAGGAGTCCACAAAGGTGTTTGCCGAGGTCAATGTTGATATAAACGACCGACTGACGTTCCACGCCGAGGCTTTGTACCACAAGATGGACATGCCTGCTTGGAAGACTTCACCGTCTTACCCCCCTCAAGCGTTATTGGGTAATGATCGTTTGGTTTTGCCAGATCACCCTGGGTTAATGGATTTAAAGGCGCAGAATCCTGGTCTTTTCCCCGACGTTTTAGATGGTGATGGCAATGTTTTGATTCCAGCAGCTGCCCAAGGTGCTGTCACCTGGTCAAGAATGTTGGGTGTCTACGGTCGTGATGGTGAGCCTGAAAGCGCCGGACGATTTACCGATACGAAGCGCTTTTCTATGGGAATCAATGGTGAATTGGCCAACGGTATTTCAATGGATACGAGCATTTCTTGGTCATTGAGAGAGCGGTTTATCACTGGTAGCGATATGTATATCGAGCGAATGGCCTTCTCCTTGAAAGGGTTGGGTGGCGCAAGCTGTGATCCCAGCACCGGAACACCCGGTCAGGGCGGATGTGAATACTACAACCCGTTTTCGAACGCACTTCCGTTTTCTCCAGTTTCAGGAAATGATAACCCTCAGTACAATCCAGCGGTTGCAAACTCTAATGCTTTGATTGATTGGATGACGGCAGAGACCGGCTCCATGTCAGATAACGAAACATTGGTTTTTGAAGCAATCTTCTCGGGCGACACAAACTGGGAACTAGGTGGTGGTACGGCAGGATGGGCTGCGGGCGGCCAGTACAGAAAAGACAATTACGATTTTAACGTCTTTGATGTCGCAAACCGCAACATCAACCCGTGTCCGTTTAATAACCCAATGTCTGTGACGCTTGGCTTTGTGCCAACGCTGGACTGTGGTGCGGGTGGCGCAGGGCAGCTTGCCTTCCTAGCGGCAACCGATGAAGAGAGCACTGATAGAAATATCTACGGTGTATTTGCAGAGGTTGCGTTGCCGTTATCGGATACCTTCGATGTTCAACTCGCTGCAAGGTACGAGGACTATGGGGATGATGGTGGAAGCTCTTTTGATCCAAAAGTCGGCGCGAGTTGGAATCTTTCTGATAACTTCAAATTGCGCGGCTCAGCCTCGACCACATTCCGCGGACCGCCATCGAGCTTCTTAAGTGGCACCGGTACGGCGCTTGCATTTATTTCGCCAGCGCTGGCTTTTAAAGCTTTAGACACAACGGGCAACCCCAGCCTAGAGTCGGAGACTGCCGTTGCAATTAATTTGGGTGCCATATATCAAACTGACGCATTTTATGGATCGATTGACTATTGGAGTTTCGATTTTGAAAACCCTTTCCAAATCGAGGATGGTAATCAACTTGTAGGCGCTTATGGTGCTAATGATTGCGCCGAGGGCGGCACTGGCGTGGGAACAGCCGCTTGCGATATTCTTCGCGCGCGACTAACACCTCTTGGAACAAGTGTCGCTGGTGTGCAGCGTATCCAACGCTTTATCGTAAATGGGTCGGATATCAAAACATCTGGTATTGATTTCGTTGCAGAGTACGCGTGGATGGAAGCGGCGGGCGGAGATCTGAGTATTGGTGTCCAAGGTACCTACAACCTTGAATACGAGTCTGAGGATTTCGTCTCAAGGGAAGGCCTTGTCTTAAAGGCGGGTGGTGATTTCATTGGTAAATCGAACGAAAGCACGCCATTCACGTCTTTACCCGAATATAAGGCAAATTTTTTCTTGAAGTGGGGTAATGATGTCAATCGAGTCACCTACACTGCTCGTACGATCAGTGGTTATGATGATGACGCCGGCGATACGCCTGCAGCATTGAAGAAGATCGACGCACATGTGACCCATGATGTGACTTACGTTAACAATATGGTAGACAACTTGACGGTTTCGTTATCTGTTTTTAATCTAACCGACGAAGATCCACCTCAGGTTGCAAATGATTTGAACTATGATCCTTATAACCACAGCCCTTTTGGGCGCATGGTTAAGCTTGGGGTTACCTACAGCCTTGGGCAGAACTAGTTCTGAAAATAAAAAAAGCCTGGCATATGCCAGGCTTTTTTTTGTCCTTAAATCAATCAGATTCGAAATGCGCTAAATGAAAGGCAAGAAATGACGGTAGCACCAAGACCTATTCAGCCCTCAATTATTGTTCAAGACGCAGGGTTTGGAACGCTAAAATTGACAAGCAAGTATCCCTTGGGCGAGATCAATCAAACCCTTGCGGATCTTTTTGCTGGCTGTGCGAGAAAATTCCCTGACAGAACCGTGATTGCTGAAAAAAATTCGGACGGTACCTACGCCACATTGAGTTACCAGAAGGCTTACGAAGCGGCGCGTGCGGTTGCGGCACAATTAATCAAATTAGAGGGTGGGCAAAATACACCGCTGATGATTTTGTCCGGCGCCTCTCGGGCTCATTTTGTTGTCAGTTGGGGGGCGATTCTCGCCGGGGTTCCTTATGTGCCGGTTAGTGGTAACTACTCAACGGTCCCTGCAGCCTTTAGCAAGCTAAAAGCTGTTTTTGAAACAACCAAACCGGTATTTGTTTGGTCTGAAAATTATGCTGTGCATTGGGAAGCGTTGAGGCGTACCGCGCTCGCTGACGCGTCGCTCGTTTGGTTAGGCGAGCAAGCTCCGGGATCCTCAATTTCTCTGCAACCTAAGGCCAATCGAGCGTCAGTTCGCATGGTTGATGAACGCGCTGCGACGTTCAGCTCTGATACTGTGGCACGTTATATGTTTACCTCGGGCTCAACGGGCAGTCCCAAAGGCGTCATTCATACCCATGGCATGATCACGACGATGCTGGCAGCGCGCGCCGCCCTCGGCGAAGATGAACCGGATGCTGCGCCGCCCAGAGTCTTAGACTGGATGCCCTGGTCTCACGTAGGGGCAGGGGTGTTGCGTATGGCGTTCGTAATGAACGCTGGGGGCTCGATTTACATTGATGACGGTAAGCCCGTGCCGGGTGAATTCGAGAAGACACTGGCGAATTTGGCCGTTGTGAAGCCGACGTCGTATGCTGGCGCCCCCTTGGGCTGGAATATGCTGGTCGAGGCGCTGGAACAGGACGATGCGCTCGCCACAACGTTTTTCGGTCATGTGATCTCTCTGGCTTACGGCAGTGCCGCAATGCCTGAGTCGACCTACGAGCGCCTGCAGGCGCTACTTGTAAAATACCAGGGCGCTCGTCGGGCGATGTCAACCAGCCTGATGTCGACCGAGGTTGCGGTTGGTTTGTCCCGCTATTGGCCCTGTGAGGATCAAACGGTGGTGGGCTTACCGATGCCCGGTGCAGAATTCAAATTACTGCCGGTGGGTGATCGCTATGAGGTCCGGGTGAAGTCCGATGGGGTAACGCCGGGTTATCTGAATGATCCAGATAAAACGCGAGCGGCCTTTGATGAGGACGGCTTCTTTAAAATGGGTGATGCCGTGACCTTTGCGGACCCGAAGCGGCCCGAAGCAGGTTTGCGTTTTGCTGGTCGAATCGCGGAACAGTTCAAATTGGTGACCGGCACCTGGGTCTCTGCGGGAACCCTGCGCGCGCAACTGGTGGCAGCTTGCGCGCCTTGGGTGCGGGATGTCGTCATTTGCGGGATCAATGAAGGCTTTATAGCAGCGTTGATCTGGCCGAACCTCTCTGCCTGCACGCAGTTGGTCGCGGGTGTTGAGGCCGACCTGTTCACCAGTGATGCGGTGATGGCTAAAATTCGTGCTGGTTTGGCGGCCCACAATGCACAAAACCCAGCGTCCTCCCAATCGATCAAGCGGTTTTCATTACTCACGACCCCGCCCAGTATCGGTGACGGTGAAATCACAGAAAAAGGCTATGTTAATCAGGGTTTGGTTCAGAGGCTTCGAGCTGATGATGTCGCGTTACTGTTTGGCGAGAATCATCCGAGTGTGATGGACGTTTAACCGATTGAAGGGTCACTGACGGGCAAGTTATCTTGCGCGATTGCGCTGCAAATCCTGCGCTGACTGCCTAGCGCTCAGGGCATTTTTACAAAACAAAATGCCTTCGGGTTTTCTCAATGACGCGCGGTCAGGACGTCAGAAGTGGATCCTACCCAGCGCTATGAGCGGTGACCTTTTCTTGCTGGGGTCCCTGAACTTGGGCCCTATGGGTCACGATGCTGATTAAGGCCCTCAGGCGACGCACCTTGAGCCTTGTGGGTTCAAAGCGCGTGTCGCTGAGGTCGTGCTGATCCTCCAGTTCGGGACTTCCTAAAAGCGCTCGGAAGTGGGTTAACCATCGCGCAGCCTCGACTTTACCGCGCATCAAGCTGGGCTAGCCGGGCATTGCGGCGCTCTATCCGTTCGCGCAGTCGCTGATGGCGCTGGGGTGTTAAGGGATAGTTCCAAATCAGTTTCATGGCAAGGCCATAGAATAAAATCGGTCCGCCGCAGTACACAATCCGAAGACTGAGCACGCCAAGGTCCGTGCTGCCGGTAATGCCACCAGAGGGATCGAAACCCAATAAGCCCACAACGTTGAGCGAGATACCGGTCCCCAAGGCAATCGCCAGCTTTTCGGTTAATCCCAGAACCGCAAAATAAGTACCGGCGCGCTTACTGCCACTGCGGGCGGTGTCGACATCGACAACGTCTGCAAGCATCGCCACCGGTAAGAACTGTAGGCCGCCGAAGCAGAAACCTTTAATAATGAATAATAGGAAAAAGGGCAGGTAATCGCCGTTTTCTAAAAAGAAGTTAATGCCGCTAACAATGGCAACGGTTACGAGGGTGCACAAAAATGCCCGATGCTTGCCGATTTGACGACCCAGCCACAGCCAAAACGGGATCGCGCCAAGGCCCGCAATAAAATAAAAGAAGTAGGCCGCGCCAATGGTTGGGATGCCGATGATGTCGCGAATGAAAAAGAGCGACACGGCATTTCGAAAGGACTCACCAAAAATAACGAGCAGCGCAATCATGAGCACGCGGCGCATGGGGCCGTTCCGCCACACGATCTTTGCGCCCTCAAGAAGGGGTACCGTTGATTTCTCGTGGCGCTCGGGTTCTTGCACGAAGGTCACAACGAAAAACACACAGATCGGTAAGATGCCGATCACGACGAAGGCAAGACCCGCAAGTACTGGTCCCGTCAGGGCCGCTCGGTCCGCTGGGGTGGCGTTCATTATCTCACCGGTGAAGGCGCTGGTTGCATCACGCCAAAGCGCGCCAAAGACTTGGCTGACCGATCCGCCGCGATCCGCCATCACTTCAATGATCATGGGGACGGCAGCTGCGACCATGAGACCCGCGAGCACGAATAACTCCCGCGCAGCGGTGACCCGGCTTCGTTGGTGATAGTCTGGCGAGAGCTCAGCGCCCCATGCCCTGTGCGGTAGCGCAATGATGGTGCTGCCCAAGAAAAACAAGGTCAGCCAGAACAAGAAATACAGCATGCCGATCCCTTCAGGCGGGATGAAGAGCTTGTAAACCCCTAGCATCATGAGCGGCGCGCCGATCACAACCCAAGGCTTCCTGCGACCAAAACGCGTTTGCCAACGGTCAGACAACTCGCCCATTAGCGGGTCCGTAATGACATCGGTAAACCGTGCCAGCATTAAGATGGTTCCCACTGCCGCCAGTGATAAGCCCAAGCCGCCCGAATAGTGCGCGGGAATCCAAATCGAGAGCGGGTAGCCGATGACCGCAAGGGGGAGGCCGATGCAGCCATGAAAATAAATGGTGCGCTTATCGAGTACGCTAGCTGAGGTCGCTGTCGAGGTCATCTGGACATTCCCGGTTGTCACGCTGGTCGCTACGCGCCGGCGTTATTATTATTATGCTGCCAAAGCCCTTCTGTGGTTAGAGCGATCGGTGACAGACCTGATACAGCGTGCTGCAAGGCTGCTTGATTAGTTATAAACCATCTCGGCCGAATGGCCTAACTCAATAAGGGGTCTCGGTGACTGCGGTGTATGCGCCCGTCGGCTTGGGACGGTGATTCGGTTTGCGCTGAGAATGCAGGAAAGATTACTTGGCGCGTCCTATCCGGCGGGGTATTGGTTTGAAGCCGGGTTTTGGAATTGGGGTTTGGCGCTCGGCGGAATCGCCAGCCCAGTACAGACAGTCCTTTATAGGAAGTGTTGAGCGCCCTCGGCAATCGCCCTCGGCGACCGCCCTCAGGAATCGCAGTCTTAGAAAATCTTGCCGGGGTTAAGAATGCCTCTGGGATCCATGGCCATTTTGATCGTGCGCATCAATTGAATCTCAGCGTCGTCACGCACGAAGTGCAGATAAGGTTTCTTCTCCAGGCCGACGCCGTGTTCCGCCGAAACAGAGCCTTCGATGGCCTTAAGGGGCTCGTAAACCGCTGCCTCAACGCCTTCGCGCTGCGCAGGGCTGTCGCCACCCACGGCGATCGCAAAGTGCAGGTTGCCGTCACCCACATGGCCCAATACAAAGTTTTTAGGCGCGTCAAAACGCGCTGCGAGGCCTGCATTCACCGCGTCCACATAACGCGCCATCTCGGACAGTCTGAGGCTCACATCGAACAAAAAGACCGGCGCAGAATTGAAAGGCCTGGGCAACATCATCCCGGAGCCCCCAGAGCTGATCGGTTTGTTGGCTCGACTGCGACACCACCGCGTCCACAATGAGTTCGGCTTCAAGGGCCTGCGCAAGGATGGCTTCGAGTTGCTCTTGGGCGGCGCCCATGGCTTCCACCAAAACATAGTAGGCTGCATTGTCTGGTAATGGGCGTTGGTTCGGCGCCGGCGGTTGGGTTACCAGTTGGTAAAAGTTCTGCCACATCACTTCAAAGGCCGAAAGGTTGCCCGCAAGGCCGCGGTCGAGCTGTTTTAAGAAGCTAACCAGGGCGTCAAAGGAATTGATCGCGACCAGCGCCGTGGGCGCGATGGTGACTTCTTCGCGGCAGCGCAGTACGGCGCGGGTAATGATCCCGAGGGTGCCCTCGGTGCCCAAGAACCATTGTTTTAAATCATAGCCGGCATTGTTCTTGATCATCCGGTTCATGCTGCTGATGATGGTGCCATCTGCCATGACGGCCTCGAGCCCGAGCACCATGTCACGGGCCATACCATAGCGAATGACGCGATTGCCGCCGGCATTGGTCGACAGGTTGCCGCCAAGGGTGCAGGAGCCGCGGCTGCCCAAATCAAGCGGGAACATCAAGCCCTCACTGGCTGCGGCCTCTTGGACGCTTTGGAGCATGACACCCGCTTGAACCACCATCGTGCGTTCGCTGGCTGAGATTTCTTCGATGACGTTGAGGCGTTCCGTTGACAGCACGATATCCAGCGGTTGGGTTAGCGCACCTTCAACCAGGCCGGTCAAGCCGCCATGGGGCACGACGCTTTGATGATGTTCATGGCAGATCCGGAGTGCGTGGCTGACTTCCTCAGTCGTTTTGGGGCGAACCAGGACTTGTGCTTGAATCAGATCAGACCGCCAGATCCCTGCGCTGCGCTCGGTGACGTCGCGTCCAATGAGCACGGTGCCTTCTGGTAAGGCGCGCAAAAGGGCTTTCACGACCGGTCGTTGGTCAACTGCAATCGTTGGTTCCGTTTGCTCTGTGGGCGGGTTCATGGGTTTAGGCCGCCCGTTCAAAGATTGCGGCAATGCCCTGGCCGCCGCCAATACACATGGTTTCAAGGGCATATCGGCCCTGGCGTCGGTGCAGTTCGCTCAGCATGTCCGCGAGAATGCGACCGCCCGTTGCGCCGATAGGATGTCCGAGGGAAATGCCGGAGCCATTGACGTTCAATCGGTCATCATCGTGCCAACCCCAGCCTTTGAGCACCGCCAAGACCTGACACGCAAAGGCTTCGTTCAGTTCAACCAAATCCATATCCTCAAAACCCAGGCCGGTGCGGTTAAACAGTTTTTCAACGGCCGGCACCGGGCCAATGCCCATGGTTGCCGGATGGCAGCCGGCGGCAGCCCAGCCGACCAAGTAGGCGCTGGGGGTGAGGCCAAGCGCTTCCAATTGATCCTCAGCAACGACCAGACAAGCCGCGGCGGCATCATTTTGTTGGGAGGCATTGCCTGCGGTGACGACGCCGCCATGAATCGGTTTGAGCTGGCTCAAAGATTCAAGCGTTGTGTTGGGGCGGACGCCTTCGTCGGTTGCAAAGTTTAAGGCCGCGCCCTTGCCTTGGGGCACGGCAATACCCACCAGATGGTCTTTAAATTTCCCAGCGGCCCAAGCCGCAGCGGCGCGCTGTTGCGAACGTAAGGCATAGGCGTCGGCCTCGGCACGGGAGATTTGATACTCGGTTGCTAAATTTTCAGCGGTTTCGATCATGCCTGAAATTGCGCCAAAGCGGGCTTCAGGTTGTGAGCGCACGCGGCCACGTTCCAATCGGTCGTGGAGCGTTGCTGCGCCGCCTTTTTGACCCTGCCGCATGGCGGTGGTGTAGAACTCAACATTGCTCATACTTTCAGCGCCGCCAGCGATCACCACATCGGCCACGCCGGTTTGGACCATCATCGCCGCATTGGCTATGGCCTGCACACCACTCCCACAACGCCGGTCGACTTGCGTGCCGGAGACAGAAAGCGGCAGGTCAGCAGCAAGGGCCGCCCAACGTCCAATGCAGGGCGCCTCGCCCGAGGGATAACCCTGGGCAAAGACCACTTCGTCGACGCGCTCAGGGTCAAGACCGGTTCGGCTCATGAGGTCGCGAATGACCAGCGCCCCTAAATCCTCTGCGCCAAAGGCACTTAAGGCGCCGAGATAGCGACCGACGCCGGTTCGGATGGGGGAGACAATGGCTGCGCGTCGCATAGAGATTCCTTAATTTGATTGCGGTAAACGTGATGGCGCTGAGAGGGCCTGAACCGAACCCTCGCGGCGTGGATCGGCGGCGCCGATGAGGCCAGCAGGGGTAACCTCGATGACGTGTAATCCTGAATTTTCACCCTCGCGGCGCTTAACCGGATACCCGAAGGCTTCCAAAGTACTGGCGACTTCCGGACCCAGCGCGCGTCCGATTTCAACCCGAACGGTTTCACCCCGAGCAATGATGTTGGGGTAATTAACCGCCGCTTGCGGCGTCAAGCCCCAATCCAGAATGCCCAGAAGGCTTTTGGCAACATAGGCCGGAATGGAATTGCCGCCTGGCGAGCCAGTAACCAGCCGGAGTTCGCCATCGGCCTCAAAGACCATGGTCGGTGACATGGAGGACCTAGGCCGTCGGTTGGGCGCCACCGCATTGGCCAAGCGCCGGCCGTCGGCAGGCACTTCCTTAGCAAAATCGGTCATTTCATTGTTCAAAAGAAAGCCCTTAGCCCAGCGCTGAGTTCCAAAAGGGCCTTCGACTGTTGCAGTCATTGCAACCGCATTGCCTTCAAAGTCGATAATGGACAGGTGCGTTGTGCCGGCCATCTCATCCGTCGTATCGGGCGCCCATTGCACGCCCGAAATGCTGGCATCATAGGCGGTCAAGTCGCCGTGGGTCGGTTTCTCAGACGGCTCAAATCGATCAAGTGCCCGAGCCTTGAGGTACCCAGGGCTCAGCAGCGTATCAAGCGGGATATTGATTTCATCAGGATCGCCGAAAAAGTGATCACGGTCGGCATAGGCCAAACGCTGGGCATCCACAAAGCTTTGGAGGCGGGATTCAAGGTTGGCATTGTCTGGAATCAGCTGATCGTAGAGCCCCATAACCATAATTTGCGCGGCCCCTGATGAAGGTGGTGCGGTGGTGCAGATGCGCAAATCGCGATAGGGGCCGCAGATGACGGGCCGTTCTTTGACCTCATAGTTTTTCAGATCCTCAAGGCTCAGACTGCCCGGGTTCGGCGCTCGCGCTGCACCCGCAACAATCGCCTCAGCGATGTCGCCGGTGTAGAACGCATCGGGTCCGTCGGTTGCAATCGCCATCAAGGTTGCGGCGTACTCCGGGTTCTTCAAGCGCGCACCCGCTTTGAGGGCTTCGCCGTTCGGGTAAAAGTACGCCGCTGAACCCGTGTTCACCGCAAGACGACTTCGTTTCGCCATCATCGGTAGATAATTTGCAAGCCGGGGTGAGACGATAAAGCCCTCGCTTGCGAGTTTAAGCGCCGGTTGAAAGAGCGTCGGCCATGGCAGGCGTCCCGCGCGTTGATGGGCGGCGTAGTACAGCGCAACGGTGCCGGGTGTGCCGACCGCTTTGCCGCTCTGCCAAGCATCCAGGTAACCCATGACACCGTCATCGGTCATAAAGAGATCGGGCGTCACGCTTGCGGGGGCGCTCTCGCGGCCGTCCAAAAACGTCGTTTGATTCTGGGCGCGGTCAAAGTGCAGTAAAAAAGCGCCGCCCCCCAGACCTGAACTTTGGGGCTCAACCAACCCCAGTACCAAGTGGGTTGCGATCGCGGCATCCACGGCGTTGCCGCCAAGTTCGAGCATTTTGATGCCAGCGTCGACGGCCAGTGGGTTCGCGGCGGTCACCATCGCGCCATGGGGCCAAGGGGTTGCTGGTGGCTCAAGGTTTGCTTGCGCGTCGACGGACTGCGTGTCTGCGCTGCAGCCGCTGATCCAAAGTAACAGGACAAACGTCGCGAGGGTCGCGATCTGCTTCCACTGTGGTAACAAAAAAAGGTCCTGGCTCACGGGCGGTCCGGCGACTATAAAGGAAGATTGATCATACCTGAGAACCAAAGGGTGGGTCACCCGTAGGGTCTCCTGCTGGGTGATTCAGGTGTCATGGCGTTATTGTCGTGGTAGCCTCAGTGCTGCGAATTGAAACGGAGCGCCAGAACGATGAATGAGCAAATATTAATTAAGACCTTGCCAAGCGGAAAACTCGCAGCGGATCACTATGAGCGGGTGGCCAGCCCCATGCCAGAGATTCAGGCCGGCGAGGTGCTGGTTAAAACCAACGCGTTCGCGATCACTGCTGGCACCCGAGCCGGACTTCAAGGCAGTGCCAGTTATGCTGGGGCGCCGACCACGGGCATCGTGATGGGCGGCACCGGCGTCGGCACCATCGTCGCCACCAACTCAGACGCGGTGCAGGTTGGCGATCAGGTCCTCACCAGCACGGGCTGGCAACAATACTCTGTCCAAAAGCCAAGCAACCTCGAGCTGATTCCAGCCGGGCACGATCCATTGCATTACCTCGGGCCAATGGGGGTCAATGGTCTGACAGCCTACTTTGGCTTGCTCTCGGTGGGCGAGGCCCGAGCAGAACAAACGGTCATGGTGTCGGCCGCGGCTGGCTCGGTTGGGCATTTGGTCGGGCAGATGGCGAAGATTCAAGATTGTACGGTGGTGGGTGTGGCTGGCAGTGACCAGAAAAACGATACCCTGGTTTCCAAGCTTGGGTTTGATGCTGCGGTGAATTACAAAAACGGCGATTATCGTGCCGCGTTAAAAGAGGCCACGCCGGATGGCGTTGACGTTTACTTTGATAATACGGGCGGATTCATTTTAGGCTCGGCACTCTTTCGGATGAACGTTGGTGGCCGAATTGCCTGTTGTGGGGTGGTATCCCAGTACGATACCAGTTCGCCAGAGCCTGGCCCGAAAGGCATCCCAGGTCTATTGGTTAACAAGCGCATCACGATGCGCGGCTTCTTGGTGTTCGACTTTGCCGACCAATATGCCGAGGCGCGCAGTGAGATTCACGGCTGGTTGCAATCGGGCGCCTTGATCAGTCTTACCGATCAAGTTTCAGGCCTCGCTGCGGCACCAGATGCCTTTGTCGATCTACTGGCGGGCGGCAACATCGGAACGCGCGTGGTCGTGCTCGACTAGCGAATGGCCACTGGGGCGCCCTCGTTGCGGCGTGCCGCGCGCGAGGCTGAACCCGCGTCAGCGTTTGGCAATTGCTGTGATCGCTGGCGCTAAAGTCTTACTAAGCGGTGCTGCTCCGGGCTTGATGCTATTTGGGCTTTGCACCGCCCCCAACCCGTAGGATTTCTCCGCTGACCCAGCTGGCAGCGTCTGAGGCTAAATAAACGCAGGCCGAGCCGATATCTTGGGGTGTGCCCAGGCGGCCGAGCGGAATGTTCCATTCTTCTAAGAGCTCGTCCAACTGATCTTCAGATTTTTTCAGCGCTTTGAGCATCACTTCGGTCGGAATGGCGCCCGGCATCACGCCGTTGACGCGAATGCGTGGCGCGAGCTCCGCCGACAAGGTCCAGGTGAGGGAGTTCACGCCTGCTTTGGCCGCACCATAGTGGCCGCTGCCAGGAACAGGACCTGTACCGGCACCGGAGGAGATGTTGATGATGCTGCCGTCATCAATGTGTCGCGCCGCCGTCATGCAGCCGTCATAGACCGAAGTAAGGTTTACGGCGATGGTGCGATGCCATTCGTCCCGAGGCAGGGTCGTCATAGGTTGGCGCATGGTCGAGCCACCCGCGTTATTCACCCAAATCGTGAGCTTGCCAAAAGCCGCTTTGGTTGCAACCGCCAGAGCTTCAAGTGCATCGGGGTCGGTCACATCGGTTGTGACCGCAATGGCCTCACCGCCGGCTGCAATAATGCGTTCGGCCACCGCTTCGATCTCATGGGTTCGGCGTGCCGCGACAGCGACCTTCGCACCCGCCCGCGCGAAATCCATTGCGATGCCCTCGCCAATGCCGCGGCCGGCACCAGTGATCACGGCAACGTGGTTTTTGAGCGAAAACCGCTCCAATACATCGTGCATTTCGAACTCCGTTGGGTTGGGTTACTATCAAGGCATTAAACCACATTTGAAGGGGAACCCATGGCTATTTCACTACAGCATGCAGGTGAGTTCACGGTTGCGTTGGCAAACCAGCTCTTAGCTGATGTGCTGGGGGATGCAATCACCGCTGTACAGGTGACGCCGCTCGGAGAAGGCGTGGGCCTGATGTCCTCGATTGGCCGTGCCGCCTTGACCCTGGCCTCGGGTAAGAACACGTCGGTTGTGGTGAAGGTGATCGCTCAGACTGAAAATGTTGCGATTTCGAAGCAACTGAACTTTTATGCCAACGAAATTGATTTTTATCGGTACTTATCACCGATCTGCCCGATTCGAAGCCCGAAGTGTTATTTTGCAGACATCGATCCCGAGACGCAGGATTTTCTGTTGATTTTAGAGGATCTTGGCACCGCAGCGGCGGGTGATCAGCTTAAAGGGTGTGATGAGGCCTTGATGTTACAAGGCTTTGAAAAGGCGGCCCAACTCCATGGCCGGTTTTGGGGCAAGACCGATCAGTATCCTTGGTTGCGCTATCAAAACGTACCTGAAGTAAATCAATTTCGCCAAGACGTGGTGTTTCGTCCGGGTGTTGCGCCAACCCTTGCGGCTTTTCCGGAGTACTTTACCGGTGACCTGGCCGAAGTCGTGACTCAGATTGGGGAAAATTTTGTATCGATCTTTGAGCGCGCCATGACCGGTACCCAAACCGTGATTCACGGTGACTATCGTATCGACAACATGTTGTTGCCGGTGGTTGATGGCAAGGTTGAGATCGTAGCGGTGGATTGGCAAAACACCACCGGGGGCCGCGGTCCTCATGATATCGCCTACTTTAGTTCTCAGAGTTGCGGTCCGGAAATGCGGGGCGCGACGGAAATGGCGGCTTTGCGGCGCTATCATGAGATTTTAATGGATGAAGGCGTCAAGGATTACAGCTTTGATCAATGCCTTGAGGATTTCCGGGTCAACCTAATGATTACCATGATTACGCCCATCGCAATCATCGGCACGATGGACGCCGGTAATGAACGCGGGCTTGAGCTTGGCCGAGTGATATTAGAGCGCGGGCTCAGTTCATTGAAGGCAATGGACTGCGGCAGTCTTTTAAAAGAACTGAAACTCGCTTAATCCCGGAGCCTCGCGCTTTTTGTTGGCAGCGTTGGCTGTGCCTGAGGGAAGGCAATGCGCAGCGCTCTAAGGCTTGAGTACCCTCGGGCTGGAAGGCATTAAGGTTGTAAGACGATAAGACGATAAGACGATAAGACGATAAGACGATAAGACGATAAGACGAATAAACGATAAGACGATGTTTTCGTTCGATGAGACCAGGCCATGCGTGAGAGCCCTTGCCGACCCGCAAAAAAACGCACAACGGCAGCACGCAAGGCGCGCTCAACATCGATAAACCCCTGCGCGATGGCGGAAAACCGTTGACCATCGGGTTGCCTTAAAGTAACAACGCGTATCCCTAAGAAGGAGTAAAGCAATGAGTACCTCGAGAAACAGCGCCTTAGGCTTGGTCATACTTTTGAGCCTCGCTGGCTGTGCAGACCAAGAGGCGCCGGCGGTTTCAGAGCAAGCCGTGCCGGTCGTCGAAGTTGATTTTGAAACGCAATTACAACTACAACTCTTACAAGCGAAACCCGGCGACGTCATCGAAATTCCCGAGGGTACGTTTGCGCTGTATCGCGGGTTGTCGTTGGCGGTCGATGGGGTAACCATTCGAGGCGCAGGAATGGATAAAACCATTCTGAGCTTCAAGGAGCAAGTATCCGGGGCCGAGGGCCTGTTGGTGACGGCCAATGATTTTACAATTGAGGATTTGGCGATCGAGGATGCCAAGGGCGACGCGCTCAAAATCAATGAGGCTAAAAACGTCGTCATTCGTCGGGTCCGAACCGAGTGGACAAATGGACCGGATACCGCCAATGGGGCTTATGGCATTTATCCTGTGCAGACTGAAAATACCTTGATTGACGAGGTTGTGGCGATTGGCGCATCGGACGCCGGGATCTATGTGGGGCAGTCCAAGAATGTCGTCGTTCGAAACAGTCGCGCGGAATACAACGTGGCGGGGATTGAAATCGAGAACACGTTGGATGCCGATGTCTTTGACAATATTGCGATTAATAATACGGGGGGTATTTTGGTTTTTAATATGCCGAACCTCTCCCAGGAAGGCGCGCGCACGCGGATCTTTCGAAACGTCGTCCACAACAACAACACCGGTAATTTCGCGGCACCAGGCGGCGCGGTTGCCGGCGTGCCCGCGGGCTCCGGTATTGTGATCAACTCTAACGACGAAGTGGAGATCTTCGAAAATGATCTGGCCGGCAATGATACCGCGCACATCATTATCTCTTCGGTGTTTTCAACCAACTACGCGAACCGAGAAACGGCCTCTGCTTTTGATCCGTATCCTGAAACGCTGTATATCCACGACAATCGCTACCAAGGTGGTGGCACCTCCCCGGATACCCTCGAGCTTAAAGCCTTAAAACTCGCGATGTTCGGATTAACCGGGGCTTTTCCAAATGTGATTTGGGACGGCTTCTTAAATCCGGAAAAAGCCGTTGATGGCAAGTTGCCACCTGCGCTCAATTTTTGCATTGCCGATGAGCCCGGCACCCAGCTACTGAATGTGGATGGCCCAGGAGGCTATGCCAATCCAGTCATTGCGCAAAGCCAATTTCAATGTCGGCACGAGCCCTTGCCGCCTGTGCAATTATCGATCTGATGCTGTGGTTGAGTGGATTTGATGCAGCAGTTTGAGGACATAAGGCGTGCGGGGCGCGCGCGGATTGTGTTGGCTGCGCGCTTGCTGCGGGCGCTGCGCCGCCCTGGGACCTTAATTGCTGGGTTACCCAATCGCGCACCGACCGCGGATGCGCAAGCCTTCCGCGCTGATCAATGGTGGTGTCGCACAGCCGTTTTAATCGTGGTCATTGCTTTGGGCGCTGGTTGCGCAGACCAGCCGACGTTTGAGAGTCAGTATTTTGCGGTCGACAACCCCAAAAAGCTCTCGCAATGGTCCGTGATCCAAGCCCATGATCAGGTATTGACCTTGGCAGGTGATGCCCAGGTCTATCAACTTGCGAGTCCCTTGTTCAGCGATTACGCCGGTAAGCTGCGCACGCTGAGCTTGCCGAAGGGCGCCCAGGTGACCCTTGATGCGGACACGGACCGGTTCGTCTACCCGGTCGGTACGATTATTACCAAAACTTTTTATTACCGTCGGGCGTCGGGGAGCCAGCGCGCTGAGTTCCGGCTGATCAAAGCCAATCAGGGCGCCGAATTCGGTGTCAATGACTTCAGCTTGTCGGCGTTAACCCTCATCGAAACCAGAGTCTTGGTCAAACGAGCGGGCGGCTGGGCCGCATTGCCCTATGTTTGGGATGCCGATCAACAAGATGCGACCTTCAGCCCAGCGGGCGCGTTGATTCGCGCGTCGCTGGAGGATGAGGATCAATCGCAGGCGCCGCAAGCCTTTGCTTACTTAGTGCCCAACCAAAACCAGTGCGCGGGGTGTCATGTTTTGGATCAAGCAACCAAAGCCATGTTGCCGATTGGTCCCCATCCGCGGCATTTGGCGACGGGGTTGACCCAAGGCGATCAATTGGCTGACTGGGTTGCCTCTGGCGCGCTGAGCCGTGATGGCCTGCAACGGTTGACGGGTCTCGAGACCAATGTCGATTGGCGCGACGCCAACCAGCCGCTCAAGCAGCGGGCGCGGTCTTATTTGGACATCAATTGTGGCCATTGCCATAGCCCAACGGGCCCCGCCGATACGTCTGGAATGTTTTTGAATGCCGCAACCCAAGATCCCATCCGATGGGGGGTGTGTAAGGCGCCGATCGCCGCGGGCCAAGGCACCGGCGGGGCGCAATACGGGATTGTGCCGGGTAATCCCGATGCATCGATCTTGAGTTATCGATTAGGCAGTGTCGATCCGGGTGCGATGATGCCGGAATTAGGCCGAAGCCTAGTCCATGCCGAAGGTCTTGCGCTGATTCGATCGTGGATTACCGAGATGCCGGGGCAGTGCAATGCCGCCCAGCAAACGGTTGTTCATTCAGAGGGCCATAATCCAAGATTGCTTGCTGAGAATCCTGCGTTTACACTGGCCAGCGGCTCAGAGTGAGGGCGCGCAACGAAACGATTAGTCGGGTTGTTTGAGCGAACTTTACAGGCAGATCAGCCGTCAAGGCACAAACGCTTTTATTTAAAAACCGAGCAAGACTGAACCAAAAGGTTTTGTCACAACAACATCATCATCAGTCGGCGCGAACCCGCGTCACGCACCCTAGGAGCACAAACCATGATTACCATTTTAGACGGCGGAATGGGTGGGGAAATACAAAAGAGACTGGCCGGTGCAGCCAAAGGGTTGTGGAGTGCCACAGCGTTGGTCGACTCGCCGGAGCTGGTGGTTGCGCTGCATCGAGAGTATATCGAGGCAGGCGCCAGAATGATCATCACCAATACTTACTCAACCGTGCCGAGTTATTTGGCCAAAGGTAACTTAGAGGCGGAGTTTGAACGCTACACCGCCCTGGGCGGAGAATTGGCGCGCAAGGCCGTGACGCAAAGCGGCGAGTCCGTTCAGGTGGCAGGCTCGTTGCCGCCCTTATCCGAAAGTTATCGCCCGGATCTGGTGCCAGAGGCTGCGATCGCAAAACCCATTTACGCGCGGTTGGCCCGCGCGCTTGAGCCCTATGTCGATCTGTTTTTATGCGAAACGATGTCCTCTGCCGACGAGGCCTATCACGCCGCAAGCCAAGCCAAGGCCGAGGGAAACGGCAAGCCGGTGTATGTTGCGTGGACCCTGAACGAAACGCCCGGCACCGGACTGCGGAGCGGAGAAAGCCTTCTGACGGCCTTTGAGCGCCTTGCAGACTTGGATATCGACGGCTACCTATTAAACTGCACCACCCCGGAAGCTGCGAATACGGCGATTACCGAGCTCAAGCAACTCACCGATCGACCGATAGGGTGCTATGTTAACCGGATTAAAGAAGTACCCAAGGGCTGGACGCTGGACAACGAAGGGCCAACGATCCGTCGAACTGATCTAACCCAAGACTATTTCGTTGAACTGTCGATGCAAGCAATCGACGCCGGTGCGACCATCGTCGGTGGCTGTTGCGGTATTGGTCCGGAGGATATCCGGGCTTTCTCAAACGCATTGACCGCGAAGGTCTAACCAAAACCGGTGTTCAAAACCGGATTGCTGTTTCAACTGGAGTCATTATGTCTAAGCCCCCGTTCGAGTTTGATACCCTAGCCCTGCATGCTGGTCAAAGGCCGGATGCCGAAACGGGCGCGCGCGCGACCCCCATTTATCAGTCTGCTTCCTTTGTGTTTGAAAGTGCTGAAGCGGCCGCGGGGTTGTTCAACTTAGAGCGTACGGGGCACGTTTACTCCCGGCTTTCGAACCCGACCAATGCGGTGCTGGAAGAACGCATCGCGGTATTGGACCAAGGCGTGGGCGCGATTGCTGTGGCCAGTGGTCAGGCCGCGATGCACCTCGCCGTTGCCACATTGATGGGCGCGGGTGACCATATTGTTGCTTCCCGTAGTTTGTACGGTGGCACGCACAATTTGCTGAGCTATACCTTGCCAAGATTTGGCATCGAAACGACCTTTGTTGATCCTAGGGACCCGGCAGCCTTTGCCAGTGCCATTCAGGATAATACCAAGTTGGTATTCGGTGAGGTGGTGGGTAACCCGGGTATGGAAGTGTTGGACATTCCGGCGATCGCGGAAGTTGCCCACGCAGCAGGCATTCCGGTGATGATCGATGCCACCTTCACAACGCCTTATCTGTGTCGCCCAATTGAGTTGGGAGCGGATCTGGTCATGCACTCGGCGACAAAGTTTTTGTCGGGTCATGGCATTGTGATCGGCGGCCTGCTGGTGGATGGCGGCGTCTTTGATTGGGCCGCCAGCGGGCGTTTCCCAACGCTTTCGGAACCGTTTGATGGTTTTCACCACCTCAACTTTGCAGAAGAATTTGGCCCGGCGGCCTTTATCGCGCGCGCACGCCGCGAAGGCCTGCGAGATTTTGGCGCGTGCATGGCGCCCACCACGGCCTTTCATATTCTGCAAGGGGTCGAAACCTTATCACTGCGCATGGCGCGGCATATGGAAAATGCCGAACAGATTGCCAAGTTCCTATCAGAGCAAGCGGGCGTGCTGTCTGTCCTGCACCCGTGTTTGCCGAGCCACCCGGATTATGAATTGGCCAAGAAGTTGCTGCCGAGGGGCGCCGGTGCGGTGATGAGCTTCGAGATTGCCGGCGGAAGAGAAGCGGGCGTCCGATTCATCGAAGGCTTAAAAATCTTTTCGCATTTGGCCAACGTTGGCGACGCCAAATCTCTTGTGATTCATCCCGCCAGCACAACCCATCACCGCATGGATGCTGAGGCTTTGGTTGCCGCGGGCATCTCCGAGGGCATGATTCGCCTGTCCATTGGGCTCGAGGATGCCGCGGATCTGATCAAGGATTTAAAGGCCGGGCTGCGCTCAGCTGCCAAAGGAGGTCGTTAAGATGAAGACGCAATTGCGCGGCGCGACGGCATTTTATGGGGTCGGTAATGGTGAACACGCACCAGAGCAGCCCAGTGTTGTTTTTATTCATGGCTCAGGGATGGACCATACGGTTTGGCTCATGCCAGCGCGGCATTTCGCCCGTCACGGCTACAATGTGGTTGCGCTAGACTTGCCGGGTCATGGCGGCTCTGAGGGGCCCGCGTTAACGTCTATAGACGCGATGTCCGACTGGGTGAACGCGCTATTAGAAGACCTTGGTATTGGCGAAGCTGCCATTGTTGGCCACAGCATGGGGTCCTTGGTGGCCTTGGATTTTGCGGCGCGCTATCCGACCCGCGCCCGCTCGCTTGCGCTGCTGGGCACCTCAACGCCCATGCCGGTCAGCGATGTCCTGTTGGATGCCGCTAAAAACGATGACCGCGCAGCGATGGTCATGGCGAACACGTGGAGTCATAGCGCCCCTGGGCTCATGGGAGGGCACAAAAGCCCGGGTATGACCTTGTATTTTGGCGGTTTACGGTTGCTGCAAAGAACGCCAGAAGGGGTCTATTTCGCAGACCTTGCCGCCTGCAATGCGTTCGAGGCCGGACCCGTTCGGGCCGAAGCAGTGGCGTGTCCGACGCTGGTGGTGCTCGGCAATGAAGACAAGATGACCGGGCCCAAGCAGTCTCGCGCCGTTGCGAGTTCGATTCAAGGCGCGCGGGTCGTTGAGCTGGATTGCGGTCACGCGATGCTGAGCGAGCAATCCAATGCGGTGCTTGCGGCGCTGAAAACAATCGTTTAGCGACGGCTGACGTCCGCTCGCGGCGCAGGCCCTAAACGGTTTACTTTACAGCTCGCAGTCCAGGGGGTAGGGCGAGTTCGATCGCACGGGTTTCGCGGTTCAGCTTTGACCACCGGGTCATCAAGATCTGCGCTGATAAAAGTGTACTCGGATCCTCAAAGCGGTGACCGCGTTAAACGCACGCCCGCAGCCATCGAGCGTCTTTGCAATCGGCTATTCAGCCGGCTGCTCGCCGCTAAAACGGCTTGTGCTTTGAGCCGTGCTGGCGGCGTAGACCGCTCGCAACGTCCTGATGATTGCCGCAAACAAAATGCCATAAACGACGAGCAGGGGCAGGCTTGCGATTACCGATGCCGTTTGCAGCGCTTTAAGCCCGCCAAGGTACAGCAGCGAAGCCGGTAAAATACCCAAGGCGATGGCCCAAAAGACCCGGTGCCAGCGAGCTGGGTGCTCACCGGGTTCGAGCTTAACGGTGGCGCCAGCGGCCAGGGTATAAGACGCGGAATCATAGGTTGTGGCCGTAAAAATAATCCCAATAATTGCCAGGAAGGCCAACCAAAATCCCCCAGCGGGCAACCGTTCGATGAGGCTTGCCAGAGCGGCCGATGGGCTTGCATTCATGGTCTCATTCACCACGCCATGCAGGCCGGTCAGCTCCGTATTGAGTGCGTAGTTACCCAAAATTAAGAAGAATAAAGCGCAGCCCGCGCTGCCCCAAAACAGCATGCCGACAATCAATTCTCGAAGGGTGCGACCCTCGGAGATTTTACAGACGAACATCCCGACAAAGGGTCCGAGCGCCAGCCACCAGGCCCAATAAAAAACCGTCCAAGATTCGACGAAATTGCTTTTCTCAAACGGATCGGTCCACGTCAGCATGGTCACGAAGTTTTGCGCAAGATGGCCCAGCGAGGCGACGCTCATCTCAAGGATAAAGCGGGTCGGGCCCGCAACCAGCACATAAGCGATGAGCAGCAGCGCCAGAACGCTGTTGATGTTGCTGAGGGTTTTAATGCCACCGTCTAGTCCGCGATAGACCGATCCAGCGATGACCAGCGTCATCACGGTGATAATGGTGAGTTGCGTGATGAAATTATCTGGAATCGACATCAGTCGGGTGAGGGCGGATGCAGCAACCGAGGTCCCAAAACCGAGCCCGGTCGCCGCCGAGCTGATGAGGCCAACAATGAATAACAAATCAATGATCCGGCCGCCAAGACCATTCGATTGCTTACCGATAATGGGTTCGCAGGCAGCGCTGAGACGCAGCGATGGAATTTTCTTTAAGTAATAAGTGCAACAGATCGCAACGGTTGGCAGACAATACAATGCCCAGCCGCCGGGGCCCCAGTGGAACATGCCGTAGGTCTGGGCCCAGAGGGTTGCGGCATCACTTTTGGCGAGCGCGCCAAAAGGTGGCGAGGTGTAGTAATAAACCCATTCGGTGGCGCCCCAATAAATCACTGAGCCGCCGATACCGCAGCAAAATAACATCGAGATCCAGCTAAATTGGCTATAGCGTGCTTCGATCCGGCCGAGCCGAATATTGCCCCAAGGGCTAATTGCGATGTAGAGCAGTAAGACGATGATGGCGGTGGTGAGGGTGACGTACAGAACGCCAAATTGGGTGGTGAGTACTTTGAAAATGGCGTTGATGGCACTTTGACTGGCTCGGGAAAGAGCACCACTGGCAGGACCACGAGGGCCAGCAGGGTGGCGCTCAGGCCGAAAATGAGCCAATCGACTTCAGGTTGGTTGCTTTTATTCATGCTCAGAGTCCTTCCCTTGTCATCAGGCACCGGTCGTTTGGCGCGATTCGTTAAACCTTGCGTTCAATATAGCAAAGCCAGCAGGAAATTACCGATTCGTGCCGAGATTTGGCCCGGCACTGCGCCGTATTCGGGTCTTGGGACGGGCTTGGGGCAAGGTTTTCCGCGCGGGTCTCACCGGCAGGCTGCTCAGGATAGGTCTTTATCAGGTCTCGATTCTGGCGATCGTTGCATGGCGTTTTGTGCGGCGCCTAGGACGAACGCTGTGGCGCAAGCCTTCATCGCCTCAATCGGGCCCGGCCGCCTGTAGGCCCTCATTAGCGGGTTGTCGCGCGGTACTGGCATGAAGCGTTCAGGCAACGTGCAGGGCGCGAGCACGTGGGGTTGCGGCGGCGGGGTGTGCCGGTGGGACTTGCGTCCCATAAGCGCGTCAATCAGCGCCGGTGATATCGAGATGCAGGGCAAGGGTCCCCAGCATTATGCCGGGCTGGTGCTCGAACGTGTTATTCGGCGCATATCGAATGCCCGGTAAGCGCTCGAGCAAGATCGCCCAGGCCAGGTTTTGCTCGAGCCGAGAGATACCCGCGCCGGGGCAGACTCTCGGGCCGGCTGAAAACACCAAATGGCGGGTGAGCGCCTTGCGCGCCAGGTTTAGGTCAAAGGGGCAGTCCCACTCGTCCGGGTCAACATTGCCGGCGCCGAAGCGGAGATGCAGCAGTGAGCCTTTCGGCACTTTGACACCTTGAAAGACCTCGTCCTGAGCGGTTAACCGGGTGCTGAGGCCTTGCGTCGGAGACCGCAGGCGCATTGATTCCTCGACAAAATTACGGATCAGCGTCGGTTGTGATTTCAGGGTGTGCCACAGCCCAGGGTGATCACAAATCAGTTGGGCAGCTTCTTCGAGCGCGTACTGCGTGGTTTCGAGCCCGCCGATAATCATGGCGTAAACGACACCATTGACTTCAAGGTCGGTGAGCGGACGGTCCAGGGCCTCATAATGCACTTGGGTGAGCCAACTGATCATATCGTCCTGAGGTTGCGCTCGTTTTGCTGCCACGTGGGCTTGGACATACGCCTTGAAGGCCTCGAGTTTCTCAAATTGCGCTTCAGACTCCGCCTGGCTCAACAGGTTGCGATGCCCTTTTCCATAAACGAAGGCAGCGACCTGGGCGTTGCCCCATTCCGCCAGTTGTGGAATATCGTCTTCCGGAAAACCGAGCATGTTGGCCATGACCATTTGCGGCAGAGGTCTTGCAAACTGTTGCACAAAATCAATGTGGGGCGCACCGATGAAACGATCGATGAGGCGATGGGCGCAGTCCTGAATCATGTCGGTATGACGGCTGGCGCCCGGACCAACCCAGGGGTCGGTGAGTTCCTGCCGATGGCTGCGATACAGTTCATGAGTCGGTCGTAGCGTGACCATAGAGGCCAGCATCGCATTGACCCCTGGCAGTGTTTTGCCACTGTTTTGCGCTTGTTCTATCTGAGCAATGGCTTCGTGGAGGCGAGGCGGAAATCGCTCAGGGTCTTTGACGACGCGCGCGATGTCTTCATGCTTGGTTAAGATAAAGCCGTCTGTGTCGGGGGTTGGGCCTTCGCCTTTCAAACGGACGACGGGCATTGCTTCGTGTAACAAGGGGTAGGCCTCATACCAGTGCTCTTGGGCGCCGCCGCTAAACAAATCAACCTCGTGGACGTGGCGGGGGCAGGCCAGGGCACTGAGTTCGTGGTTGGGGCCGCTAGTCGATGTGACGGGTGCTTTCCCGGCGTTTTTTCCTGACATGTTTGCTCCTACTCAGCGCGCTACGATCACCTTGAGTGATGATCCTATCGCCATCTGTTGTGATACGTCCAGTTGTGCACCGGTTCGCGCGCTAGGGGTTTGCTTTGGTGCTTGCGGCATCGGCAAGCGCCGGCAAAGCGCGCTACTTTTTGATGGCGGTGAGCGGGTTTTAGGAGTAGGGTGCAGTTTTTAGATCGGTGTTTACTAAACTTCTCTAAGAAGCTGATTTTTAAATTGTTCTCCCGATAGTACGAACGCGGCCTGCGATACAGGATACGAACAAAATGGGACTGATCGGCTCGTTTTTGTTCAATCGTGCGCTTTTATTGCAAGTCTTTCGGAGTTAAAGTTTCGCAGTTGTTGTCAATTAGATTGCCAATGTGGACAGGCCATTAAAGCAGGCCATTAAGGAAAGTTAAGGTCGATGAATACGCAAGTGAACGATCCGCTGGTGCAATGCCTGATCGGCCTGAGTCGCCATCATGGCACCGCCACCACAGTTGAGGCGCTTGTCAGCGGTCTGCCACTCGAGGCAGGTTTGCTGACGCCGAGGCTTTTTACGCGTGCCTCACAGCGGGTTGGGTTAACCAGTAACCTGGTGCAGCAGCAGCCGAGTGCGATCGTGGGCGCACTGCTGCCCGCCGTGATTTTGAGCGAGACTGGGCAGGCCTGTTTGCTCATGGGTTGGCAGGATGGCCGCACCTCAGCGCGGGTCATCTTCCCTGAATTGCTGGACACCAGCGTTGATATGAGCCGTGAAGAGCTCGAGGCGTTTAGTAATGGCACCGCGATTATCTGCCAGCCTAAATTTAAATTTGATGAGCGCGCGCCTAAAAAAGCCTTGGCGCAGGATGAGCATTGGTTTTGGTCTGCCGTACGCCGCAATTTGCCGATTTATCGGGATGTATTGATTGCCGCGTTCTTTATCAATCTGTTTGCATTGGCGCTGCCCTTGTTCACCATGAACGTCTACGACCGAGTGGTGCCCAATCATGCGGTTGAGACCTTGTGGACGTTGGCGATTGGGCTGCTGATCGTTGTGATCATGGATTTCACCTTGCGCATGATGCGCAGCCACTTCCTCGACTTGGCCAGTGAACGCATCGATGTGGGGGTCTCCGCTCAGATTATGGAGCGGGTGCTGGGCAGCCGACTTGAGCACCGACCTGCGTCGGTCGGGACCTACGCGGTCAATTTGAGGGCGTTTGACTCGGTTCGAGACTTCATCAATTCTGCAACGATCACGACGTTGATCGACGTGCCGTTTGCGTTGATTTTCTGTGCTGTGATTTTCTGGATCGCGCCCATGGTGCTGCTGCCACTGGTTCTAGGTGTGGTTTTGGTTTTGGGGTATGTAAGCCTGGGTCGCGCGAAGTTGCAGGAGTTGTCGGAGTCTACCCATCGGGCCGGGATTCAACGCAACGCGACCCTGATCGAAAGCCTGGTCGGGCTCGATACCATAAAAGCGCTTGGGGCTGAGTCAAAAACCCAGCGGCGTTGGGAAGAAGCAACAGCGTTTTTAGCGCGCACCGGTGTTCAGCTCCGCATGGTCTCGAATTCGAATATGTTTGTGACGGCTGGGGCCACCCAGTTGGTGACTTTGTTCGTTGTGGTGACTGGCGTTTACTTGATCACCGAGGGTGAGCTCAGCATGGGCGGGCTGATCGCTTGCAGCATGCTGTCCGGTCGGGTGATGGCGCCGGTTGGTCAAATGGCAGGCATGATTACGCAATATCAGTATGCCCAAATCTCGCTTGGCTCGGTTGAGCAGGTGATGGAAACGCCGCAGGAGCGTCCAGAGAGTGCTCGGTTTTTGTCCCGCGAGCGTTTCAATGGCGATATCGAATTCAAAAAGGTGAGCTTTGCCTACCCGGGTTCTGAAGTGCCGTCATTAGTCGATGTCTCGTTTAAAATTAAGCAGGGCGAAAAAGTAGCGATTTTAGGTCGCGTGGGTTCAGGTAAAACGACCTTGCAGAAACTCGCGATGGGCTTGTTCCAGCCGACCGACGGCGCGGTCTTGGTCGACGGAATTGATCTGCGCCAGCTCGACCCGGCGGAGTTTAGAAAGCAAGTGGGCTACATGCCCCAAGACATTACGTTGTTCCACGGGACCCTGCGGGAGAACATCGTGTTGTCGCACCCGTTTGTGAACGATGCTGAGATTTTAAAAGCAGCTGAGATCGCAAACTTGACCGAATTCATTAATCGACATCCCCAAGGCTTCGATATGATGATCAGCGAGCGCGGGGATTCGCTCTCCGGGGGTCAGCGTCGCTGTGTCGCGTTATCGCGCGCGATTTTAAATGACCCTGGGCTCATGCTAATGGATGAACCAACGGGCTCGATGGATCATTCCACCGAGATGGCGGTCAAACAGCAGCTCGCACAATTTATTGAGGGTCGCACCTGGATCGTGGTGACGCACCGCAACTCGTTGCTAGAAATGGTGGATCGGATTCTGGTAATTGATAATGGCCGGATCGTGGCGGACGGTCCGCGCGCCAGTGTGGTCGCTGCCTTGCAGCAGGGCAAGATAGGTAAGGCTTAATCGATGTTTGAACGCTTACTCATACCGCTGCAATGGCTGAAAGCCGTGTTGAGAAAATGGCTCGACGGCGCGATGTCGCCTTGGATGAAAGAAGCCGAGGTGGAAACCGAAAGCTGGCGGCGGGATGCCGAAATCGGGATTGAACAGGCTCGGCAGTTATCCGGCAGGACCTTGCTGTACGCCATTGGCATTACGGTGACGTTGCTGTTGCTATGGAGCGCCTTTGCCGAACTCGATGAAGTCACTCGCGGTGAGGGCAAGGTGATCCCATCTCGGCAGGTTCAAATCATCCAGTCGCAAGATGGCGGCGTGGTGTCGGAAATTCTGGTGGCCGAAGGCGATCAAGTGCAAGCTGGCCAGTTGTTGGTGCGCCTTGACAGCACGCGATCCCAATCGAGTTTTCGAGAAAAGCTCATTGAATTCGAAGCCCTAACCGTAAAAGAAGCGCGTCTGCGCGCCGTGATCGAAAAAACGCCGTTTGTCGCGCCCGAGGGTCTGCGCTTGAAAGTGCCAAGGATCATTGCCCAAGAAGAAGCGCTGTACAGATCAAGCCGGGAGGAAGTTCGGCTGAAGACGAGTATCGCAGAGCAGCAGCTGACCCAGCGCCGCGAAGAGCTGAATGAGCTCAATGCGCGAGTGGCCCAGTTGCGTCGCGGCCTAGATCTGGCGAATCAGAAGATGAACTTAACCAAACCCATGGTTGCCACCCGCGCAGTGTCAGAGCGGGAAATCATCGACCTGGAATCCGAAGTCAACAAAATGTCGGGCGACTTAAACCAAGCCGTGGCGCAAATCGGGCGGGTAACGTCTGCGATTACCGAGGCTGAGCAGAAAGTGCAAGAAGTGGAGCTGGTGTTCGCCAATCAGGTGGGCGAAGAGCTGACGGAAACCTTGTCGCGATTGAATGAGTTGGCGGAAATCAACGCGGGCCTGTCGGACCGGGTGCTGCAAACGGAAGTTCGCTCATCGGTTACCGGTACGGTCAAGCAATTATATTTTAATACCATCGGCGGGGTAGTGATGCCGGGTCGAGAGATCATCGAGGTCGTGCCGCTGGACGATACCTTGTTAATGGAAGTGCGAATTCAGCCGAAAGACATTGCTTTTTTGATGCCCGGACAGCAGGCCCTCGTCAAATTCTCAGCCTATTCTTTTGTGGTCTATGGCGGCCTTGATGGGACCGTTGAGCGCGTTGGTGCCGACACGATCATGGACGAAGATGGCAATCCCTACTACGAAATCAATGTGCGAACTGGCGAGCCCAACTTTGGCGAAGACAAGCCCATTATTCCCGGTATGACGGTCGAGGTGGATATTCTGACCGGTAAGAAGACCATCTTAGAATACTTGATGAAGCCAATCCTGCGCGCCAAGCAGTATTCCCTGTCTGAGCGGTAATGAAAGCGGTCCTCATTTCCGAACAAGCGACGCTTACGGCGCGCTGGAGAGAGGCTTTTCCCGCAGGCAAGGTGACGGGGTCACTCAAACAGGCGCTGCGAATTCCGAAGAAACAGGATCCGTTGTTTTGGCTTGACCTGAGCAGCGTGCCGCAAGGCGACTGGCTGGATGCGATCGATACGCTCAGTGTTCGCAGTAAGGTCGTGGTGTTGTCGGCCAGCCCATCGCAAGCCGAAGCCTCACAGTTCATCCGGATTGGGGCGATGGGTTATTGCCATCTTGGAACGCCTGTTGACCGTCTGCAGGAAATTGCCCTGGTGCTGGCGCATGAAGGGTTTTGGTTGCCGAAAGAGATGATTCAGCGCATCACCCAAATGACGCGTCGTCTGGGCGCGCAGAAATTCAATCCCGAACAAGACCCAAACCAATTAACCAGCCGTGAACGCGCCGTAGCGGATCTGATCGGATTGGGCGCGAACAACGCCGAAATTGCGAATCGGCTGAATATGAGCGAGCGCACAGTGAAGGCGCATCTCACGTCGATTTTTCAGCAGCTCAATGTTCGGGATCGCGTGCAGCTCGCCTTGGTGATGAACCGGTTGCCGGTTGGCTAAAATAAGCGAGATTGCTCGGCTTCACAGCGCAATAAATCGACAACGGCTGCCCAAAAGTACAATGTTAATTGGCCATGGGCTACCTACAATCGGCTCGTGAAAAAAACCTTAAAAACGATTAACGGCAGAGTGCTCATGCCCGGCGTGCTCGAAAACGTCGTCCCTGCCCCTCAACCAGTCATCTGTTGCTAAGCGGTGATGAAAGCGGTTCTCATTTCCGAACAAGCGGCGCTCATAGCGCGCTGGAGAGCGGCTTTTCCAGCAGGCAAGGTGACGGGGTCGCTCAAACAGGCGCTGCGAATTCCAAAAAAACAAGGTCCATTGTATTGGCTTGACCTCACCCGCGTGCCGCAAAGCGACTGGCTGGATGCGATCGATACGCTCAGTGATCGCGGCAAGGTCGTGGTCATGTCGGCCAACCCATCGCAAGCTGAGGCCTCGAAGATCCTTCGGGCCGGCGCAATGGGTTATTGCCATATGGCAGCGCCCAGTGCGCGCTTGCCGGAAATTGCGCTGGTCGTTGAGCACGACGGATTTTGGATGCCGAAAGCGATGATTCAGCGCATTACCCAAATGACGCGTCGGCTGGGCGCGCAGAAATTCAATCCCGAACAAGACCCAAATCAATTGACCCGCCGCGAACGCGCTGTGGCGGATCTGATCGGATTGGGCGCGAACAATGCGGAAATCGCGAATCGGCTGAATATGAGCGAGCGCACGGTGAAGGCGCATCTAACGTCGATTTTCCAGCAGCTCAATGTTCGAGATCGCGTGCAGCTGGCCTTGGTGGTGAATCGATTGCCGTTAGGCTAAAACGGCCTTAAAAACCGGGGTTTTTTCGCCTAAAAATACCGCAAAATTCTGCCCAAAAGTACAATGTTAATTTGCCTTGGGCTGCCTACAATCTGAGAGTCAAAAAACCAAAGAGCGCCTTGATTTCAAAGTAATTACAAAGCGCTCGGTGCAAAGCGAGGTCAAGCAAGGAGATCGTCAGGGTGCAGGAAAAGGCGCAAGACCAAACAAAGACCAAACAAAGACCAAACAAATAAAGCGTTAAACGAGAAGCGAGAAACGAGAAACGAGAAACGAGAAACGAGAAACAAAGAGTCAAAAAAACAAAGAGTTAAAGAAATAAAGAGTTAAAGAAACATTAAACGAAAAACCGGATGACAAGCTAAGCGCCGGGTTTTGAATGAACAGTAGAATCAGCGGGGCCTCGACGCCTCCGACAGACTAAAGGCACATTATGAGCACAGTACAAATCGCAGAAGTTCAAGACATCCAAGGCACAGCCTACGCAGTGAATGCCGATGGTGAACGTCGGCTGTTACAAGCCGGCGATGCCTTGTTCGATGGGGAGTCTGTCGAAACCTCTGAAGGCGGTGTGGTTGAATTGACCTTGAGTGACGGCCAGTCCCTTGTCATCGCGGGCCAGCCGGTGTTCTTGATCAGTGCGGATCTGATTACGGATCTTGCGCCAGGCGCAGATGAAAGCGCGCTCCAAGCGGAAACCTTGGATGAGCTCCTAGCCGAGGGCAGTCTTGAGAGCCTTGAGCAAATTATTGAAAGTACGGATGAGGCCGAAGCGGAAAGCTTAGACGATTTGCTCGCAGCGGCAGAAGAAGACCCCACCGCCTCGGGCATCGATTTTGACAACTTAGACGCCACCGCGGCGGGTGGGGAGGATTCGGGCGGCGATGGTGGTGGCTCCAATATTGTGCAAGCCACTCGGATTAGCTCGAGCGGTGATGACACCTCTGGGACGCTGACCGAGGGGAATACCCAAGCGGCGGCGGGCACTGATGCTGCGGGCGGGGAAAATACGAGTATTTCTGTCGCGGTCGATGATGCCTTCGCGATTTCTGAGGATACACCCTCGGCAGGGAACCTGGCCGATAATGATGCGCTCTCGGGTGATGTGACGTTTGCCCTGCTGGATCAGGCTGGGCCCAGCAATGGCGAGGTGACGTTGAACGAAGACGGGACCTTTGTGTTTACGCCAAATACGAACTTCGTAGGCAGCGACAGTTTTCAGTATGTGATCACCGATGCCAATGGTCAGACCTCGACCGCAACGGTCTCAATTACGGTTGAAGCCGTGAACGATGCGCCCGTCGCCGTGGATGATGTGGTTACAGCGCAAGAAGACGTGCTGCTTGAAAATATTAGTGTTTTGGGCAACGACACCGATAGCGATGGCGACCCCTTAACGGTCACGAATGCGGTTTCTGCTGCGGGCGGCGTGGTTACAATCAATGCCGATGGCACCTTAAACTATCAGGCCCCGGCTAATTTCACGGGGCCCGACACGATTAACTACACCATTGATGATGGCGCAGGCGGCACCAGCACCGCGGTTGTCAATATTGATGTGACGCCGGTGATCGATCTCACCGCTGAGAATGATCAGTATACGGTCGAGGAAGGCGGCGCCCTGGTGGGTTCAGTTGCCGATAATGATGCGACGCTGTCTGGCGGCGCGCTTGACCTTCGCGGTTGCCACAAGTGTCGAAAATGGCACGCTAAACTTTAATGCTGACGGCAGCTATGAGTATGCGCCGAATGCCGGGTTCAGTGGCGTAGATGCTTTCAGCTATGTGGTGACGGATGCGGCCTCTGGTGAAAGCCGGACGCAAACGGTAGAGATTACAGTCAACGCCCTGGTTGAAGATGGTTCTGACAATCAAGCGCCCGTTGCGGTTGACGATGATGCAGAGGGTTATCAAGACCAGCCCTTGCGTAATATTAATATTTTGGGGAACGATCAAGACCCTGAGGGCGGTGTTCTGACAGTAACCGCCGCAGAATCAGGATCTGGCGCAATCGTCACGATAAACCCGGATGGCACCCTCGATTACACCCCACTGATTGGTTTTGTTGGCGCGGATACGGTGACATATACGATCACAGATGCAGACGGGGCAACGGCTCAGGCCAGCCTGGTGATCGCGATTACGCCACCGCAAGGGCAAAATGCCCTGGAAAACGAGGCCATCGAGGTCTTTCTAGAGGATACCGAATTCCTACGCACACTGCCTGTCGGTACAACCGTGACGGTTGCGTCATCGCAAGGCTCTCAGGTGACGATCTCAGCAGATGGTGTGATGGAGTATCAGGCGCCAGCCGGGTTCACGGGGGAAGACGTGATCACCTACACCATTGACGACGGTCAAGGAAACGTCATCACAAAAACGGTTGTGATGCAGGTTTATCCGCAGGACGCGCCGTTGGTCGGAATCGACGACGATGTTGTTACACCAGAAGATACGACGCTCCTGAATATTGCTGTGCTCGCGAATGACAAGATAGCAGAGGGTTCGGAAGTCTCTGTTGTGTCTGCAGTAGCCGAGAGTGGTGCCCAGGTCGAAATTAATGCCGATGGCACACTAAACTATACGCCGGTCCAAGATTTTACTGGAATTGATTCTGTCATCTACACCGCACGCAATAGCGATGGCGTAGAGTCCACGGCAACTTTGAGTATAGAAGTTACGCCAGAAAATGAGCAGCCAATTGCGGTCAACGAGGCGCCGATTGTCCAAGGCGAGCAAGTGAATGCGCTGCAAAACGAGTCGTTGGATGCCATTGCGGTGTTGAGCAACGATGAAGATCCTGATGGTGATCCGCTGACGATCGACGGTGTGACCGCCAGTAATGGTGGCACGGTTGAGATCAACCCAGATGGCACTTTGAACTACACGCCAGCCGCAGACTTTATCGGTGAAGAAACGTTGACCTATACGGTCAGCGACGGGCAGGGCGGCTTAACGCAGGGTCAGGTAACCGTCAACGTCAGGTCACTTGCCGATGGTCCCATTGCGTTAGACGATCGTGTCACGGTGGATGAGGATGCCCAGTTAGTGGGCCTGGATGTGCTCGGAAACGACCGAGTGGCCGAGGGCGAGACCCTGACGTTGGTGAGTGCAACCTCTGAGCAGGGTGCAACGGTTGTGATCAATGAGGACGGCACCCTTGATTATCAGGCCCCTGAAAATTATTCGGGCGTAGATGTGGTGACCTATACGGTTCGAGATGGTCAGGGTCGAGAATCTCAAGCAACGTTGAACGTCACGGTCAACGAGGTAAACGACGCGCCGGTGGCAGTCGATGATGCTGTGAGCGTTCAGTCAGCTGCTGTTTTGGAAAATATTAAGGTTTTGGCCAACGACGCGGATGCGGATAACGATGCGCTACTGGTGACCGACGCCGAGTCTGCTAATGGCGCAACCGTCACAATCAATGCCGATGGCACTCTGAATTATCAGGCGGCAGAAGGATTCACGGGCCTGGATACAGTAACCTATACCATCTCTGATGGCGCCGGTGGTACGAGTTCTGCAACGCTCAGTGTGACGGTTGAGCTTGGCGCTGTGGCGCCTGTTGCGGTGAACGATGGGGTGGGCGCAATTGAAGATACCCTGCTTGAAAATATCAACGTGCTGGCCAACGATAGTGATGCCAACGGCGATGCCTTGACCGTGACCAGCGCGGTGTCAGCTGCCGGCGGTGTTGTAACGATTAACGCCGACGGCAGTTTGAACTATCTCCCGCCTGCGGACTTCAACGGCGAAGACACCATTACCTACAGCATTAGTGACGGTAATGATGGTGTTAGCAGCGCAACGCTGACGGTCACAGTGGCAGGTGTGAACGACGCGCCCGTTGTCACGCCCGGTACACTAGAGACCTTAGAAGACACCAGTATTGCGCAGCTGAATGTGCTGGCCAACGTAACCGATGTCGATGGCGATCCAATTACGCTGGTATCGGTGGAATCTTCAGCAGGTGGGACGCTTACGCTCAACGATGATGGCACCGTTAATTATGTCCCTGCTGCAAACTATTTCGGTAGCGATACCCTGACGTATACGGCAACGGGCTCAGCCGGTGAGGCCGTCACAGGTTCAATCACGATCGATATCCTATCGGTTAACGATGCGCCGGTTGTGGCGGGTGAGCGCATTAGCACGCAAGAAGATACACCGGTTGACAATATCGTGGTGCTGACCAACGACAGTGATATTGAAGGCGATGCCTTGCGAGTTACTGACGCTATTTCAATCAATGGCGGCAGTGTTGAAATCAATGAAGACAACACGCTGACCTATACCCCGCCGGCGGATTTCAATGGTGAGGACACCATTGAATACACCGTGACCGATGCCGGGGGCGCCTCGACTGTTGGAGGGGTTTTGGTGGCCGTCAGCCCGGTTGATGATCAACCCATTGCGCGAACGTTACCGTTATCAACCGGTGAGGGCGTGGCGATGGTGGGGGATTTAAACGATGGCGTTGAATCGGGCGACGCGCCCAACACGTTTGCGTTAACGCTCGGGGCAGAACCCCAGCATGGGGAAGTGACCATCAATGACGATGGCACCTTTGTTTATACGCCGGATGCGGATTTCAGTGGTATTGAGCGATTTGGTTATACCGTGACCGATGAAGATGGCGATCGTGCGGCATCGGTTGTGATCGTCACGGTTGTGGCCGATGGCTTTCAAGCGAACCTAGCCTCGGATTTGGCGAATGATGTGCCGGTTGCGGCAGACGATAATTATAGCGTCAACGAAGATCAGAAAATAACGGGCAGCGTGCTTGGAAACGATGATCTGTCTGAGGATGTCGGCGGCACCAATATCGTAACGATTGCTGAGGGTGATGGTCCCGACAATGGCACTTTGGTGATGAGTGAGGCGGGTGTTTTTGTCTACACGCCGGAACCTGATTTTTTTGGCCAGGATACCTTCACCTACACCTTGACCGATGCGTCGGGTGACACCAGTACGGCGACCGTTACGTTGAATGTGGTTGGCGTAAATGATGACGCGCGCTTTGAGGGTGCTGTCACAGGCACCATGGACGAAGATGGTGGCCGGGATCTTTCGATCGTTGGCGAAGTTGAGGCAGACGCAGGCGGGCTAACAGTAGCTGATCAGCCCGCGATCGAAGCGGAAGCGCCTAAAGCCATTGCCATTACTGGGATTTTGTCGGTCTCAGACACAGGGGGTGTTTTAGAAGATACGGAAGAGCCTGGACTCAATAGCCTGGGAAGCGCCGATGGTTTCCGAATTGCAAGCCCTGCAGAGGGGGATTATCTGCAAGCCCAAGGCGGCGTGGCGACCATTGATGCCGATGGCAACTGGGCTTATACCCCGAATGCCAACTTTAATGGGCCAGACAGCTTCACGGTGTTAGTAACGGATGATTTAGGCAACGTAGAAAGCCAAGTCATTAATGTCACGGTTGAAGCCGTGGCGGATTTGAGTGCCGCGGATGATGCCATCAGCGTTGATGAAGACGGCGTTTTAGAGGCCAGCGTTGCCGATAACGACAGCACCATCTCCGGCGGCGCGCTCACCTACGCGTTGGCGGCTGGCGCAACCACTGCCAATGGCGAATTGTTGTTTAACGAAGACGGCAGCTACACCTATACCCCGAATACCGACTATTACGGCCCCGACAGTTTCAGTTATGTCGTAACCGACGCCGCCAGTGGTGAAAGCAGTACGCAAACGGTCACGATTACGGTGAACCCGGTGGTAGAGGCTAATTCAATTACCATTGACGCAATCGAAGGCGATTCCGGTGTTGCCGATGATTTCCAGACCAATGATACGACCCTTACCGTCTCGGGCAGTCTTGCAAATGCCATCGCCAGCGATGAGCGGGTCGAGATTTCAACCGACGGCGGGGCAACCTGGACGACGGCCACGGTCGAGGGCACCCGTTGGTCGTTTGAGGACCCAACGGCGCAGGACGCATCTTTTACCTATGAGGCGCGCATTGCTGGGCCCGGCGACAGTGTTGGCGCAACGGCCGAACAAGCGGTAACGATTGATACCGTTGTGAATGTCGCGCCGCCTGTTGTAGCAGTCTCCCAGGACGAAGGTGTTGAATCCCCCGACACTACGGACGACTTTGTAACCAATGTTGTGAGCCCGACGGTGAGTGGATCGGCGACTTTGGCGTTGGATGAAACCCTGCAGATTCAAGTCGATGGTGGCGCATGGGTTGATGTGGTTGTAGATGCTGAAACTGGTGTTTGGAACTATCAGGCGGTCACAACTGAGACCAATCCAGACACCGGCGAAGAAATTGACGTGCCCGTAGTGTACGCCAATGGCGATGCGGTGATTTTCACCACGCGAGTGGTTGACGACGCCGGTAACGTGAGCGAGCCGGTCGCTAGGACCATCACGATCGACACGTCTGCTGATATCGATGTCAACGCGTTCACGGTGACGGTCGATGAAGGCTTCGAGGTGACCAACGCGACTGAATCAGAAGGCGTGCGGGTGACGCTTACCGGTATCGATGCGGATGCAGCCAGCGTTGCCGTGACCTTTACCGATGGCGCCACAACAACCGATTCAATTGCAGCCTCGAAAGATCCTGTCACCGGAGTTTGGACGGTCGCGGCGGCATCTTTAACCGGTGGTGAATTGTCGTTAGCCGATGGCGAAGTCGGCATCACGGCTGTGGTAACCGATGCTGCGGGGAACACGTCAACGGCAACGGACACCTTGAGTGCTTGATGCGACCGCGCCGACCATTTCGGCAAGCGATCTGTCCTTCAATGAAAATACCGGCAGCACCGAAACGGTTGTAGCAACGTTTACAGCCGATGAATTAGACGGCGATGTGAGTTTCTCAATCGCAAGTGGCAATGAAGATGGTTTATTTCGCTTTGGATGGCGCAACGGGTGCAGGTAACGCTTACTCAAGAAGGGGCGGACGCGCTGAATGATGACGCGCTGGTTGATTCGGTTTATTCCCTTGCTGTTGTTGGTGAAGATGCGGCTGGCAATACCGCTGAGGCGACGGCGACCGTGAATTTTATTGGGTTAATGATGCGCCAGTTGCGACGTTCACGACGGCGCAGTCAGCGACTGAAGATGCGGCGGCGATCAGCGGTCAGTTGACGTCGACGGATGCGGATACGACGGCGCAGGTTAATGCGACGACGGCGGAATACAGTTTGGTTGGGGATGCCATATCGGGTCTGACGTTGAACTCGGATGGCAGCTGGTCGTTTGATGCGTCAGGTACTGCGTATCAGGATCTGTCTGAAGGGGACACCCGAGCAATTGATGTTAATTACCTTGTCACGGACGATCAGGAAGCGACGGGTACGGCGACGTTCACGATTACGGTTACGGGCACGAATGATGGTCTGAATGTGACCACGTCGGCCACGGATCTTGAGGCGAAAGAAGATGGTGCAACGGTTACGGGTACGTTTGTTGCGAAGGATATTGATGCCAATGATAGCGTCACCTACAGCGTAGACGGATTAGCTGCGACGGGTGAAGGCTCAGTCGGCATTGATGAAAACGGTGTTTACACCTACAACCCTGGTAGTGACTTCCAGACTCTTGGCGCCAATGAAAGCACGACGGTAACGTTTGATGTTACGGCAACATCCGACAGTGGCGAGACGGTTACCGAGTCGGTGACGATTACGGTTACGGGCACGAATGATGGTCTGAATGTGACCACGTCGGCCACGGATCTTGAGGCGAAAGAAGATGGTGCAACGGTTACGGGTACGTTTGTTGCGAAGGATATTGATGCCAATGATAGCGTCACCTACAGCGTAGACGGATTAGCTGCGACGGGTGAAGGCTCAGTCGGCATTGATGAAAACGGTGTTTACACCTACAACCCTGGTAGTGACTTCCAGACTCTTGGCGCCAATGAAAGCACGACGGTAACGTTTGATGTTACGGCAACATCCGACAGTGGCGAGACGGTTACCGAGTCGGTGACGATTACGGTTACGGGCACGAATGATGGTCTGAATGTGACCACGTCGGCCACGGATCTTGAGGCGAAAGAAGATGGTGCAACGGTTACGGGTACGTTTGTTGCGAAGGATATTGATGCCAATGATAGCGTCACCTACAGCGTAGACGGATTAGCTGCGACGGGTGAAGGCTCAGTCGGCATTGATGAAAACGGTGTTTACACCTACAACCCTGGTAGTGACTTCCAGACTCTTGGCGCCAATGAAAGCACGACGGTAACGTTTGATGTTACGGCAACATCCGACAGTGGCGAGACGGTTACCGAGTCGGTGACGATTACGGTTACGGGCACGAATGATGGTCTGAATGTGACCACGTCGGCCACGGATCTTGAGGCGAAAGAAGATGGTGCAACGGTTACGGGTACGTTTGTTGCGAAGGATATTGATGCCAATGATAGCGTCACCTACAGCGTAGACGGATTAGCTGCGACGGGTGAAGGCTCAGTCGGCATTGATGAAAACGGTGTTTACACCTACAACCCTGGTAGTGACTTCCAGACTCTTGGCGCCAATGAAAGCACGACGGTAACGTTTGATGTTACGGCAACATCCGACAGTGGCGAGACGGTTACCGAGTCGGTGACGATTACGGTTACGGGCACGAATGATGGTCTGAATGTGACCACGTCGGCCACGGATCTTGAGGCGAAAGAAGATGGTGCAACGGTTACGGGTACGTTTGTTGCGAAGGATATTGATGCCAATGATAGCGTCACCTACAGCGTAGACGGATTAGCTGCGACGGGTGAAGGCTCAGTCGGCATTGATGAAAACGGTGTTTACACCTACAACCCTGGTAGTGACTTCCAGACTCTTGGCGCCAATGAAAGCACGACGGTAACGTTTGATGTTACGGCAACATCCGACAGTGGCGAGACGGTTACCGAGTCGGTGACGATTACGGTTACGGGCACGAATGATGGTCTGAATGTGACCACGTCGGCCACGGATCTTGAGGCGAAAGAAGATGGTGCAACGGTTACGGGTACGTTTGTTGCGAAGGATATTGATGCCAATGATAGCGTCACCTACAGCGTAGACGGATTAGCTGCGACGGGTGAAGGCTCAGTCGGCATTGATGAAAACGGTGTTTACACCTACAACCCTGGTAGTGACTTCCAGACTCTTGGCGCCAATGAAAGCACGACGGTAACGTTTGATGTTACGGCAACATCCGACAGTGGCGAGACGGTTACCGAGTCGGTGACGATTACGGTTACGGGCACGAATGATGGTCTGAATGTGACCACGTCGGCCACGGATCTTGAGGCGAAAGAAGATGGTGCAACGGTTACGGGTACGTTTGTTGCGAAGGATATTGATGCCAATGATAGCGTCACCTACAGCGTAGACGGATTAGCTGCGACGGGTGAAGGCTCAGTCGGCATTGATGAAAACGGTGTTTACACCTACAACCCTGGTAGTGACTTCCAGACTCTTGGCGCCAATGAAAGCACGACGGTAACGTTTGATGTTACGGCAACATCCGACAGTGGCGAGACGGTTACCGAGTCGGTGACGATTACGGTTACGGGCACGAATGATGGTCTGAATGTGACCACGTCGGCCACGGATCTTGAGGCGAAAGAAGATGGTGCAACGGTTACGGGTACGTTTGTTGCGAAGGATATTGATGCCAATGATAGCGTCACCTACAGCGTAGACGGATTAGCTGCGACGGGTGAAGGCTCAGTCGGCATTGATGAAAACGGTGTTTACACCTACAACCCTGGTAGTGACTTCCAGACTCTTGGCGCCAATGAAAGCACGACGGTAACGTTTGATGTTACGGCAACATCCGACAGTGGCGAGACGGTTACCGAGTCGGTGACGATTACGGTTACGGGCACGAATGATGGTCTGAATGTGACCACGTCGGCCACGGATCTTGAGGCGAAAGAAGATGGTGCAACGGTTACGGGTACGTTTGTTGCGAAGGATATTGATGCCAATGATAGCGTCACCTACAGCGTAGACGGATTAGCTGCGACGGGTGAAGGCTCAGTCGGCATTGATGAAAACGGTGTTTACACCTACAACCCTGGTAGTGACTTCCAGACTCTTGGCGCCAATGAAAGCACGACGGTAACGTTTGATGTTACGGCAACATCCGACAGTGGCGAGACGGTTACCGAGTCGGTGACGATTACGGTTACGGGCACGAATGATGGTCTGAATGTGACCACGTCGGCCACGGATCTTGAGGCGAAAGAAGATGGTGCAACGGTTACGGGTACGTTTGTTGCGAAGGATATTGATGCCAATGATAGCGTCACCTACAGCGTAGACGGATTAGCTGCGACGGGTGAAGGCTCAGTCGGCATTGATGAAAACGGTGTTTACACCTACAACCCTGGTAGTGACTTCCAGACTCTTGGCGCCAATGAAAGCACGACGGTAACGTTTGATGTTACGGCAACATCCGACAGTGGCGAGACGGTTACCGAGTCGGTGACGATTACGGTTACGGGCACGAATGATGGTCTGAATGTGACCACGTCGGCCACGGATCTTGAGGCGAAAGAAGATGGTGCAACGGTTACGGGTACGTTTGTTGCGAAGGATATTGATGCCAATGATAGCGTCACCTACAGCGTAGACGGATTAGCTGCGACGGGTGAAGGCTCAGTCGGCATTGATGAAAACGGTGTTTACACCTACAACCCTGGTAGTGACTTCCAGACTCTTGGCGCCAATGAAAGCACGACGGTAACGTTTGATGTTACGGCAACATCCGACAGTGGCGAGACGGTTACCGAGTCGGTGACGATGCGGCCACAATCTCGGTAACGGCCACGGATACGGCGGTGACGGAAGACGATGCCGTGAACAACACGGCGACGGGTACGGTTGCGGTGACGGATGATGATACGGGTGAGGGCACCTTGAGCTCATCGACCGCCAAGTACGGTACGGTGGAAGTGGTTGATGGGAACTGGACCTACACGCTGGATAACAGTGATGCGACGGTTCAGGCCCTGGCCGATGGTGTAACGATGACGGACACCATTACCTTTACCTCGGATGACGACACGACGCAGACGCAGACGGTGACGATCACTGGCGCCAATGAAGTTACTGCAGGCCAAACTTTCACCATCAATGGACATATCACTAACAAACAAATTACTACGGTCGAAATTTTGGTAGGGGGTAATGCGGTTAAAACAAGTGATAGTAATGATGAAATCACTTTTCAAGACGGTAAAGGGCTACAAGGTAACGAAGGTAGCGCTCTTAATACCGCTGGTGGTGATGATAAGGTGTTTAATCTAGGTTTTGTCGAGGCTAATTCCACAATTGATATGGGTGTCGGCAATGACACACTGGAGATTACGGGCGATAACAGAGGAATCGCCAATATTGCTGGCAGCATTGATATGGGTGCCAACGATGACACACTAGAGATTAAGGGCAGTATTGCTGGATCTGGCACTATCCAAGGTGGCTCTGGAACCGACAAACTAATCTTGGGTTCTTACGCAAGTACCGACTGGGTTGGCATAAAAGACCAAATCAGCGGCTTTGAAACCGTGACGTTTGGCACGGGCACCAATGCGAAAACGTACTATATAATAACTGACTCTAATGGGGATACTTCACTATCGGAAGATCCCCCATCTAATGCCCCCATCACCATCGACCTAGACGGCGACGGGATTGAATACCTAGGCCTGGACGCGGGCGTGACCTTCGCAGACTGGCTCGGATGAGGCCATCCGAACAGCCTGGGTTGCGGCAGGCGATGCCCTCTTGGTCTTCGATGCCAACAACTCTGGCACGGTTGACGCGTCTCGGGAATATGTCTTTACCGAGTGGGCAGAAGCCGCAACGAGTGATATGGCAGCGCTTCGTGAAGTCTTTGATACCAATCAGGATGATGTGCTCGATGCCAGTGATGACAATTGGGATCAGTTCAAGGTTTGGCAGGACGCGAACTCGGATGGTGTTACCGATGAAGGCGAGCTGAAATCCCTTGATGAAGCGGGTATCACAAGCATTGCGCTAACCTATAACGAGACCAGTGAGTCGAGTACCGAAGCCGGTGGCGATGTCCTCGTTGCTGGGCAATCGGATGTGACCTGGGCCGATGGCCGGGTGACCCAAGCGGAAGACACCGCTTTTGCCATTGCCGCAGCGGACGACGCGCCAGCGACCGAAAGCGAGCCAAGCGATGCTGCAAATTCTGCAGGCCTGCTGTTAGGCACTGACGATGATGCGAACTTGGCGTGGGCACTGTCTGATGAGGGCGGTGCGGCAGATGATGCTTCGATGTTCGCGCTGCAATCTGATGAAGGCGAGGCGATTAGCCTAGCGGATTTGCTCGGTGATGTGGCGCAAGACGATTTGGCCGATTACATCCGCGTTGAATCAGATGGCTTGAACACGGTGGTCTCGATTAACCCGGATGGTTTGGGCGCCGATACGGCGCAGCAGCAAAGCCTCACCATTGAAGGCGTCGACCTAACCACCGACACCAATGGCAACGCCCTGGATACCGACAGCATGAACGAACTGCTTCGGAACCTTTACAATGGCGCCAATGACACCGGCCTGATGTAATGGTGGTTAGATCGTGAACGCGGTAGGGTTGCGTGATAGCACGCCCTAACGCGCCTTCATTCGATATGCCTTAAGGCGCGGCGTTTTAAAGGGCGACGCGTTACAAAACCAAAGCTGTAAAATACAAGCTGTAAAAAGCAAAGCGTTAAAAAGTGAGTAAGCTGTAATGCCCTATGTAAAACGAGACGAAGCCGGTCAGATAGTTAGCGTCAGCTTAAGCCGTGAAGACGATGATCAGGAATTTTTGGATGCCGAAAGCGCGCAGCTCGCGGCCTTCTTTGAAGACGCAAGGGCCTCGGCGGATTCGCTGCGTGAGTCCGATACCGACTTGGTGCGGGTATTAGAGGATCTGATCGAGATGCTCACCGCCAAAGGCATTATCTTGTTCACCGAACTGCCGGAATCGGCCCAGCAGAAAATCCTGCTGCGCAAACGTCTTCGAAAAGATCGCACGAATTCGCTGGACCTATTGGGCGAGGATTAAAGCAGCCGCTTCCGTTTAATCCGTTTCCGGCGCGGCGGCATTCTTGGTGCCTTCCCCCGGCGTCACAAACAGCATGGTGGTGGGCGCATGCACGCGCGCGGTATGCCACACGCCCTTGGGGATAATCACAAAATCGCTTGGGGTGCTCAGGCGCAGGGCATGTTCTTGTTGATCCTGCCAAAGCACCAAGGTGATGTCGCCCGTAATGAGCGTGACAAACTCATCCCCTGCTGGATGCACCTCCCAGGTTGGCCAGTCTTCAGCAAAGTGGTGCTGCGAGATGAGTACATGGCCGGCAAAGCCGTTGAATTCGGCTTCGAGCTCCGGATAAAACGTGGGGGACAGCGCTTTGGTTTTGGCTTCAAGGCTGGGCGTAAAAATCGCGCGCTCGGTGGCTAAATTAAACGGGTTCATGCGGGTGCCTTATTGCGTCTTGGTATCAACCCAAAGTAACACAAGGCCGCCTTGTACATCACACGCCCACGCAGCGACTGGTGCTGCAGGCCCCGGATAAACGGTGCCGTCATAAAGTCGGCTTAGGGTCGGCGCGGGGTTCGGCAAAGTGAGCCTAAGAAGGCGGGGTGTTGGCAGGGCATTGGATGCGCCTAAAACGCGGCCAGTGACCGCCAATAAATTGGGCCGTAGGCTCGCGCTTCGCTTTTCTACAATCTATCAGTCGGGCAGAGGTCGCTGCGCGGCGAAAACACCGCTCGCAAGCACAAGCTCGCGTTCTGACCGGCGTCGCTTGGCGCGGTTTAAACCGAGCGCTCCGTTTGCAGCGCTGTTTAAAACCCGCGCCGCGTTGCGGCGCTGTTGGCTTACGCTTTTTTCTCTTCGAACTGCTGGGTCACAATCGGGCCACTGGCGCCGTCTAAGCCCAGCTTGTCCACCATCAACAGTTCGTCTTCGCTCGCCACGCCCTCAGCAATGGCGTCGATGCCAATAGAGTGGGCAAGGGTTGCCAAGGTTTTCAAAAGGTTCTGGTTTACCGAGTCTTTGTGCACGTCTTTGACGAAGAACACATCGATCTTCATGAAGTCCAAGCCCACATCGGTCAGGCGGCCAATCTCGGTCATCTGATGCCCCATGTGCTCAAGGCCGGTCTTCACGCCAAACTTTCTGGCCGTGGCGCACAGCTTGTTGAACGAGTCCAGATACCGGAAGCCCATGGCCTCCAGTAATTGCACGTGCAACAGCGGATGCTGGCCGGCGCCGCGGGCGGCGAGGGTTTTTTCAAGCCAGACGGTGAAGGCGGGCTCCCGAATCACTTCGGCCGAGAGTTTTACCGCCACCGGCTCGTTGTGTTCTTCGATGTAGTCTAGGGCCAAGGTCACCATCAGGCGGTCTAGCGCCTCGGTCATGTTGAGCCGGGTAATCCACGGCAGGAACTGCCCGCCATTTAAGATTTCATGGGGCCGTCGCAGGCGCAGGTTCGCCTCATAATGCAGCAGCGAGCCGTCGAGCTTGGCCACGGGCGTGGTAAACAAATCGAACAGGTCATTGTCGAACGCTTCTTTGAAAATGCCGCGCCAGGTTTCCATTTCCTGCATGGCATCGGTGGCGTCCCCATTGCCCATGTAAGCCACGTGGATGTTGGACTCGCCTTCTTCCTCGCTGGTTGAAAGGCCTTTGTCCAGCGCGCCCATCAGGCCGCCAACGGGGTCCAGCGGGTTAAAGTAGATGGCGGAAATGGCAAGTTCGGTTGCGTCCTGCATGCCGTGCTTTGCCAGAATGTTGTAAGACTCGGTTTGCAGTTCCCGGCCAACGCTCATGGGGTCGTTAATGCTGGCCATGGTGACCTGAATGGCGTGCTCGGTGGTTTCCCCATCCAGGGTCACGGTGTACTTAAACTCGGTCACACCCTCGACGCTGATTTCGCTTAAGTAGATGAACAGGCCATCACCGGCATAGGTCACGTCCCCCATATCCGTTTGTTGGGTAATCTCGATGGTTGCGCGGCCGCTTCTTGACCCTCTGCGAGCACTTGGATGTGCACCGAAGGCCGGGCTTGGGCGGCGCCATCGGCGCCTCGGGGTTCTTTGTTGCGATCGGCCGGCACGATGTGGAAGTAGCCTTTGCCGTCGACATAAATCTTGGAGCGCTGCTTCAACGCCGGCGCCAGCACCATAAAGTCCGAGCCGTTCAAGCGTGAGGCCGTCCAGCCGCCGTTGATGTTCACCAGCCAGCGAATTTGGCTGCCGAGGTCGGTCAGCATGGCGTCGACATTTTTATAACCGAAGGTGTTGTTGAGCTCGACCAACTTGGTGATGCGCATGATGGCAATGGCGCCCGCGCCGGTTGAGTCATCACGCTGCAGGGTCGACTTGAACACGGTCATAAAATGATCCCGGTTCAGCAGCTTGGTCACCTTGTCTTCTTGAAGTTCTTGACGGTATTGGTTCAGGGTTTCGGCTTCTTGCTCGAGCATGGCTTTGACCCGGGCGGCGAGGGCGTTCATGGCGACCACGACGCGCTTAAATTCAAAGGTATAAGGCTCGGGGGTGGTGATGAACCGGCGTTCGCCCAAGGCATTGGCCTGGATGACCACCGCGTCAAGCGGGCTCAATATGCGCTTTAGGGCAAGGTTGCCCAGCAGCCCGGCAATGAACGTGGTGATCAGGAATAAAATGGACAACTGAATTGAGCCTTCCCAAAGCTCGGTATACACGCTTTCGGTGGGGGTGGTGAGCGCAAGATCGCCCAACGGCGTCCAGCCGGCTTGGATGCTCACCGTGCCGGGGGTGGGCTCGATCGGGAACAGACCCTTGAACCAATCGGGCGCGGAGCCGGGTTTTTCTGGCGCTTGGTCGTCGAACAACACCTCATCATCGGGTGAGACAAGCCTAATGGTGCGGATATAGCCTTGATCCATGGGCGGCTTTAACCAGGTTTCGAGGTGAGCCTTATCGCAGGTTTCCATCGCGCAATCGCTGTTCAGCAGCAGTCCGAGAAAGTTTGCATAGTTTTGGTTGTGACCGCTTACGGATCGCTCCATGTACTGTTGGGCCGACATACTGGACGTGAAGACACTGCCCACAAAAATAATCGACAGCAGAATCAGAATGGCGATCCAGAGTTGCTTATAAAGCGTCATGATGTAACTCCTCCAAGGGCGGGCACTAGGGCGTCGTTTGGGTTGGTGATGCTCGGGATATTAAGCGCGTTCAACAGGCTTCTCCTGGCAGGCAGACGCCTTCGGTTTTCATTTTAGTCAGGGCGTCGCCCCAACGCGACAGGCGATTGGTTGGGCTGTCGTTCGAGGCTTTGGTGCCATGGCCCACGGTAATGACGCCAGTGTTAAAACCAAACACGGGCTTTAAGTCGCGGCGCAGCGAGCCGCGCACAATGTCTTTAACCATGTTATCCAAGATCATGGGCTCGGCATTGGGTTTGGGGTAGTAGGCCAGCACCATGTGGGCTTGGTTCTTGGCGCCGCTGGCGCTGTCGATGCGCGCCTTGACGTAGGTAATCCGGAGTTTTTCATCCGGCATGCCGGCCATGACCAAGGTGATGTACTTCGAGATACTAAAGTCCTCGCAATCGCCTCTGCGGCGGGCCATGGTTTCAAGGGGGGTGGCCCAATAGTCTTCTTCTTTCCAGTTCTCGATATCGGCAATCCACTTAATTCGGGAATTAAAGAAGTTGTTCACATACAACAGTTTGTCTTTATCCGGCAGGCCTCGGATTTTGGTGATCATTTTGATCCATTGATCGATCATGGCGCCGGTTTCTGCGCCGTAGGTGGCGAGCGCACTGCTCTTAACGGCTTCTAGCGAGACATTGGCCGTGGTGACGCCAACAACGCCTAAGGTCAGGAGCAGCGTAAAACGCAGGCAGTGGTGTTTGATCTGTGAGATCAAGGATGGTACCTCGAATAATATCAGGTGGTGAATCAATTCAAATTTTTAGAATTGGCCGTAAATAATGCAATGAAATGAGTAGGTTGCCTAGTGTTTATTTCGCCTTTCTTGAACGGGCAATCAGTTGTGAAAAGCAGCTTTTTCACTTAGGATGCCCACCACCTACACGCTTTTTGAGGTTTTGGTGCCCCCGCAAGCTGCTCAAAGACAGAAGGTTACGCCCCTCGGTTTAGGATTGCACTCGCTTAAGGCGGGCCTACGAGCATGGCAAGCGCTGTGGGTTGCCGCGCTCATGGCGTTGAGCACTGGGGCGATAGCTGCCGAGCCGGATCGGGTGTTTTCAGATGCCCTGCGCAAAGCGGTTTTAGATAACCCGCGGGTGGCCACCGAGTGGTATCGATTTGAAGCGTCGATTGCAGCAGAACGCGCGGCCAAGGGGGCCATGCTGCCGGATATAAACCTCGCAGCGGACGCCGCGCGCGAAGAGCGGCAGACCCCGCAAACCCAGTTTCAGCCTTATTCCACCAGCAACAACACTTTAACCATCAATCAAATGCTGTTCGATGGGTTCCGCTCGTTGGAGCTCACGAAAGAAAAGCGATTTGAAAGCTACGCCCAGTTTTATCAGTTGCGCGATGCGTCCGAGCAAGTGGCGCTCGATGCCGCGGAAGCGTTTTTGGATGTCTATCGTCAACAGACTTTGGTTGAATACTCGATCGACAACCTGATCGAGCATCGGCAGGTGTTCTTACGAATCAAGGTACGAACCACCGGCGGGATGGACGCCGATGTGGATTTAGAGCAGGCCCAAGCCCGTTTGAGTTTGGCGGAATCGAATTTATTGGTGGAGCTGAATAACCTCAACGATCGCAAAACCGGGTATCAGCGCATTGTGGGCGTGCCGCCAGCCGATGGTTTGGTGCTGCCGACGCGAAGTTTTGAGTTGCCGGGCAGCCGGGACATTGCCTTGCGGGTTGCCTATCAACAAAGCCCCGTGCTCGATCTGAACGAGCAAACCAGCAGGGCGCGGCAAGCGGGCGTCCGCGCCAATCGGGGGGCGTTTTATCCGACGATTGAACTGCGTTATCGCAACCAAAATGACAAGAATCGCGAAGGCGTATCGGGCAGTTTTGAAGAAGAAGCGGTGGAAGTCGCGCTCAACCTGAATCTGTATCGTGGCGGCTCGGATCAAGCCTTGACGCGCGAGGCGCACAACCTGTATTACTCCGCCCTGGAGCAGCAAAAGGTGGCGTGCATTAATGTCCGCCAGGACGTGCTCAACGCCTATAACGAGGTGGCGATTTTAAAGAGTCGCGTTGAAATCTTGAAAGACAACCTGCGCAGTCAGGAAATCTCCAAAGATGCCTATAAAGCGCAGTTTGCCATCGGCAACCGTTCGCTTTTGGATATGCTCGATGGCGTGAACGAATATTTTGTGACGCGGAATTCGGTAACCAATGCCGAGATTGATCTGGCCAAGGCGGAGATTCGAACCCTTGCGGTGATGGGTGTGCTGCTGACAACGGTTGGGATTGAAGGCCGTAATCAAGAAGTTTTGTCTGAGTATGTTGAAAAACTGATGGCGGATTCGGCTGGATTTGACGAATCGATTTGCCCGTCGGATATCCCAATATTGGCAGATGTTGATATCCAGGCGATCTATGCCAAGGCCGATGCCGATTTTGAAGCCGAAGACGGCGCCCAATACGAAGGCGATGGCGGTTTTGGGGGCGATGGCGGCTTTGGGGGCGACGGCGGCTTTGGCGGATTTGAAGAAGGCGGTTTTGGCAGCACGGAAGTGGAAGACCCCTTCGGGTTTGATGAACCGACGGACGTGGTGCCAGGGGCTGAAGAAGTACTGGTGTATTACGCCCACGATTCCTTCGATATCCCGATGGATTTTGATGCAGAGTTGGAGAATCTTGCGATCCGGCTCTCGGAGGACCCCGAGGCGAAAGCCTTGATTGAAGGCCATGCTGATGACTCGGGTGCGAGAAGGTATAACAATACGTTGTCCTTGGAGCGCGCCGAGGCGATCAAGCGGCGGTTGGTGCAGCAGTACGCCGTCAACCCGGAACAAATCGAGCTGATCGGTTTTGGCGAAGATCGCCCGCGCGAAGATGCGCCCGAAGAGCAGGCTCAAAATCGTCGTGCGGTGATCCTGGTCGAATAATCGGGTGGTCACCTGATCGCGAATGCGAGGGTGCCTGTTGCTGAGCCCTGATCCTTAATCAAGTTATCTGTCGGCTTGCCGCGTGCAGGGCCTAACCAATTGCATCCCAATTAGATAATGCGCTGGTTGCCGGGGCGCGCAAGACCTTTTTCGATCGACTGGGGCGCCGCATTTTACAGTGCGAGGCTGTCGGAAAACCGTTACAGTTTAGGAAAGGAACCGAATAAGGGCATAGGTGCGGGCATGAAAACGTGGATGATTCGAATTGCGGCGGCCTTGCCGGGCTTTTTGTTGCTCATGAACGCGGTCGGGCTGGCGGTTGCGCCAGAAGGCGTGGTGACCTCGCTCGGCATGACCTATCTCGATGGCCTAGGGCGCAGTTCGCAGGTGGGTGATACGGGCGCTTTTTTTGCCTGCGGCGGTCTGTTTATTGTGTATGGCGCATTCCGGGCGCGGCCGCAGTGGATTATGGCCGGCGCTTTTTTGTTTTTGGTCGCCGCAATGTATCGCGTGTTGGCCGCGGTGCTGCATGGCGCGGAATTCGCAACCACCTTCATTACGGTGGAAGTGGTGTCGTTCCTTTGGCTGATGATTGCCGCCAAATTGGTCGTCAGCACCGACGCCGATTGAAGGGTTTATGGCAGCGCCGCGCTCGATGCAATCAATGGCGTGCTGATCAGGTCGCGCGGTCCTGCAGCGCGAGCAAGTCGCGTTCACAACTTTAGAAATCGCAAGCGGGGTCACAAGGCCAGTGTACAGGGCGACCTGCTCGCCGCTTGGTGGCAACGGTTTTAGCCCAACGACTTGGATCAAGGCAAATTGATAACGCGTTTTGATCTGCGCGCAACAACACGCTGATGCGGATCTCGCGCCGAGGATGAACCCCAATAAAAAAGGAGTAACTGCTATGTCTAAAACGCTGAAAATCGTGCTGATTCTAATCGGCCTGTATGCCGCATCGGTTGCCTTGTTTGAGTCTCTGCTGGGGTACTTTCAGCCAGAAAACGAAGCAACCCTCGTTGTCACAACCTTTGATTCGGCTGATGTGGGCGCTGATCGGGTTTTGGTTCGAATCGAGCATGAGGGTGAGCTCTTTGTTGCGGTGAATCATTGGCCGCGACAATGGTATGACCGGTTGCTTGAAAATGATCAAGTTCGGGTTCGATACGACGACGTTGATGGCCGCTACACGGCCGCCGAAGTGTCGGGCACGGCGGCGGCAGAGCTCGATGCCGTGCGCCCCTTGAGTTTGGGGTTTCGTATTTTGACTGGGTTTCCGCCGCGTTACTTTGTCCGACTCACGCCGAATACCTAGTTTATCCACACGTTAGGGCTGCCCGCGCGGCGGCGCGGATCCAGGCTCAAGATGCTTTGAAACAGCGGATTGCCGAGGGTTAACTTACTGGTGCTGGCTCGATCCTGCTTCGCGATCGAGCTATCATAGATGCCTTAAAACCGAAGGTGAATTTTATGGCGCAATGGTGGACAACACGGGCCCTGCCAGTGCTGAGTATCGATTTAAGAAGCCTCGCGCTGTTTCGAATTTTACTTGGCGGGCTCCTTATTGCCGACCTCTTGATTCGAGGGGCTGATTTGTCGGTCTGGATGTCAGATGAGGGCGTCTTTCCAAGAGACTTTATCATCGATTGGAGTGGCGATAACCGCTGGTCGTTGTATTTCATGAGTGGCAGTTGGATTTGGGCGCTGCTGCTCCACCTGATTGCTGGGGGGGCCGCGATGGCCCTGTTGCTGGGCTATCAAACTCGTTTGGCAACGCTCATCAGTTTTGTTTTGCTGGTCTCGCTGCACAATCGCGCGCCACTCATGCTTCAAGGCGGCGACAACCTTTTATTGCTCATGGTGTTTTGGTCGATTTTTTTGCCACTGGGCGCGCGGTTTTCGATGGATGCGGCTAGGGTGCACCCAGATCAGCAGCAGACGCTGGCGCGGCAGGCGAATCAATATTGCTCGGTCGCAACCGGTTGCAATTTTATTTCAAGCCATGGCGGTGTACTTCTTTTCAGCCTTCTTGAAAAGCGGCGCGGAATGGTATGAAGAGGGCACAGCGATCTATTACGCGTTACATCTGGATGAAATGACAACACCGCTTGCGCATCTATGGCGAGACGAACACTGGCTGACGGTACCGCTCACACGGTATGTATGGTGGTTAGAGCTGCTTGGCCCGATCTTGATCTTTACGCCGCTGTTCCGCGTTCCGGTTCGATTACTGATGATGTTTGCGTTCATCTCGATGGAGGTTGGGTTTGTTTTGAACCTGTATATCGGCTTGTTTCCGTTCATCTCGATCACCTCAATTATTTTGTTTACACCGACAGAAACCTGGGATGCGTTGGCTCGACGATTTTGGCCAGCCTCTGGCGCTGGGCTCACGATGTACTACGATCAGGACTGTTCGTTTTGTCTCAAAATGTGTTGGCTATTGAAGACTTTTTTGGGTCTTAAATTCGCAAAAATCATTCCAGCTCAAACTGATCCTGAGATCGGGGAAATACTCGAAAGAACATTTTCTTGGGTCGTGGTGACGCCAGCCGGTGAGCGCTTGATAAAATGGCCGGCTATGGTTGCCGTGTTTGCCGCCTCGGCCTGGGGTCGGTTTCTTGCACCCATGCTGTCCTGGCCGCAGCGATTAGGCAATCGCGTTTACGACTCGGTAGCCAATAATCGAGGGGCCTTCGGTGACTGGTTTGCAAGGCTCCTGCCTTGGCAGGCCGGTTTGAAGATGCCGGGCTGGCGTTCGCAGACCGTGGCCGGTTTTTTTCTGGCATATCTTTTTTTGTTTAATCTCAGCACCATCCCGAATTGGCGATTGCCGTTCCAAGCGGCTGCCGAAGGTAAACCTTATCAAGTGAAGTTTCCGAACGAGTGGCAAGGCCCCAAGCGGCTCCTTCGCCTTGATCAGAAGTGGAGCATGTTTGCGCCTTATCCAAAAAGAGGGGATAGCTTCATGGTGATACCGGGGGTGCTGGCATCCGGTAAATTGGTGGATGTTTATGACTTGGTCGCGAGTGCGCCAAGCTTTGAAAAACCCGAGCATCTGTATGATGCCAAATTCGAAAATTATCGCTGGCGAAAATATTTGTCTAGAGTCAGCACAAAGCGCTACAAAGCATACCGCTCCTATTATGGTGGCTATTTGTGTAAGCGCTGGAATGAAACCTATGGCAAGGCGGACCCGCTCACCGATTTCAATATGTATCGAATGAGCGAAGTGACACCAGCCACCGGGAATGGCGAACAAGCTGGTGCGGACGAGTATTTGGCGACACTACTGCATCAAAGATGACGGCGATAAGGTTGAGCCGGCGCTTAAAGCTGCAGGACTTTGGTAG
>CALSMJ010000003.1 GCA_943787425.1 uncultured Pseudomonadales bacterium
CTTCACCCGATGCCTCTAGCGCGTCAAGAACCTGGCCAATATGAATATCAACATCTCGAATGCAGTTGTAGTAATAGTTTCTGTAGATCCTCCATGCCTCTTTATCTTCAAGAGGAAGCTTTCCGTACATAATGTCTGCCAAACGTTGATCTTCCCTGTGAGCGCTCGGCTTTTCATCTAACGAAGCCGCAAAGTTCGGAGGTAAAGGTAAGTCCAACCAACCCCGATAAGGTTCAGCGAAGGGAGCGGGCAGCATGGGCGCTACGCGGACAGGGTCCAGGCGCTCTCCCGCCATGGTTCCTGTCGCATCAAAGAACATGACGTCATGGGGATTAATAAAATTGACGCTGAGAAGCCAAGGCGGATCATCTTTACTTAGACCAGGTTTTCGACCACTTCGACCCAACAACCAGTTCGCGGCATCAGCTGCAATCGCCCCGTCATGCATGAATCCGTCCCACGCCAAACCATGGTGATCGCCGTCATAGGTGTACTCATTGAAACCCCATGGCGCCAAGGCATCCGAGGTCACAGGAAATCGTTGTTGGTCGAAATCAATTCCATCATTGAGATGAGAGAGATGCCATTTACCCTTATAAACCGTGTAGTAACCGAGCTCGCTAAACATCGAGCCCATCGTAGGCATCGTTCTCGGTAGCTCAGGGTGAGGTGGCACATTAGGGTTAACGAACATGCGGGTGTGTTGGGTGTGTTGCCCAGAATAAATGACCGATCTCGAGGGCCCGCAGGGCGTCGAGTTGACTTGGAATTTACGGAATGCCACCGAGCGAGCGAGTAAGCGCTCGTGGCCCGGGAGCTCGAGCTGACTTGGAAAATCTACCCACGAATGCTCTTGATCAGTCGTGATCATGAGGATATTGAATGGCTTAGTCACACCACCCTCTCAATAAGCCTTCCTGGCCCGTTTTTGCGCTCACTACCTCTGCCTCATACAGGTTCTGATCATGCTTTTTTCGCCATTGATCTCGCTTTCAATAGACGAAACAGATTTTTCACGACCTTGAAGTTCCAACGGGCAATCAAGAACGCGGGCGTCGGTTCTGGCCCCCAATAATCCTTCATGTCAGCCAATTGACAGTCTTGAGCCTGGTGTTTGTTATTGAGCAGATCAGTATCGGTCCAATGCTCGTGAATCAATCCAAAAGGACTCTTCCAGTAATCAAAAATCTGCCCACCCAATAAATGTCGCCCAATGCCCCAAACATGCTTGTAGGCGCCACCTTTGAGGTGATCATGCCCTGACATCAAGTCGTCCAAGTTACTGACTTCGAAAGCGACGTGCTGAACCCTCGTACGTTCATCAAGCGCCCACTGAAAACCAATGACATGATGATCAACATACGTTTCTGAGCGATCGAGCCGAGCGAAAATCATTTGAGGCGATTGATCGGGCAATCGAACAGCATCGGAAATCATCAATCCAAAATACTTGTGGTACCAGTCGAAGAGCCCTGCAGGGTCAGCGCTTTCCAGGACGAGATGGCCCAAGCGCTTCACTCGAGAAGCCCCTTGCTCAATTCTCGGGAGCTCGCCCTCACGCGCCCTCAGACCATCCATATTGAAGGCATGCGGTAGCGCTGGATTCAGCGCTTCCCCGGAATTTTGACCCCAGACAACCTCAACCGTCATGCCTGCCGGATCGACTAATCGAACCAAGTAACCTCCAGCGGGATCACCGGACGCCTCAACAGGAGACGCGCCCTCTAACCTCGATAATGTCTCGAGATCCTCATAAGACGCGGCTTCAAAAGCGATCGCTTCCACGCCCCCCCTGCCTTCACCTAACACATAGCAGGGGGGGGCTGGGTCAGTTCCTCGATAGTAGATCCGCTCCGCTGAACGATACTGAACCTGAAGACCAAACCTTTCTAAGAAGCGCTCCGCATCCCCGAAGTCTGGCGCGCCCACACGCACGTACGCGAGCTTTTGTACTTTCGCAACCGGTTCTGTCATCGCCTCGGCTTCCTCATCCTTTGCTCGCTCGGAACGTTTCCGGCGTCATCAATCAACCTCTAAATGCAGGTCAAAGACCGCCGCAACTGTCTTCTGTGCTTTTTTTGCGGGAACACCAAGCACCCTAAGCACAGCATCACAAGTATGCTTAATGGTTACATCGCACATTGCGGGATCGACCCGCCGACCCACGTTGATGAGCGCGAGTATCTGATTAATTAGCAAGAGATCTACGGTTACTGAAAAATGCCCCTGTTGTGTACCCAATTCGAGGTCCTTCCTCAGATACGCAACGGCCGAGGACTGCAGCTCTGGGACCATGAAGACACCCTCTAACAGCACGTTAAGCCACTCCGCCTGTTGTCTAACCGTCCGAAGCAACCTCGCCGTCGCCAATGCAACACGCGTTGGCCCATGCGTAATGCTCTCCATGTCGTCATTAATCCGCTTCGTCAATTCGATGGCGAGCTCTGTGGCAACGTCACGCAGAAGCTCATCCTTTGTTTGGTAGTAGTTGTAAAAGGTGCCGTTGGCTAGCTTGGCTCGGTCGGTAATGTCCCTGATTTTGGCGCCAGAAAAACCCTTCTCTGCGAAAACGCTCACCGCGCTGTCCAACAAGACACCACGAGTACGTTCGCGCTTCCTAGCGCCCATCGCTCTGTCTCTAAAAAGCTGAGCCTTCGCTGAGTTCATAAAAGCTTGGCCTCCTTCCGAATTCGGAAAGTTAGCGAATTATTTGACAGACTGCAAGAAAATTGAGAATACTCTCATTTTTTTAAACCAAACGAGTCCAGAGAAGTCCAATTGTGAATAACGAGAGCATGCCACGCGTACTTATTGTCGGTGCCGGTCCTGTTGGCCAGATGGCAGCACTGCTGTTGTCTCAACATGGCATACCTAGTCTTCTCGTTGATAAGCGGACAACGCGACTCACCGCTCCAAAAGCACACGCTGTAAACGCCCGCACGCTCGAAATTTGTGACAGCATCGGGATCAGCGCATCGCAGTTGCGAGAACTTGGTTCAGCCGCAAACGAAGGCGGCATGGTCCGGTTTGTCGGGACGCTTACGGGCCCAGAGTTTGGCTCCCTGCCCTATGAAAGACAGGATGTGGGCGCGCTCGAATCCACGCCCTTCCCTCTCAGCAACATACCTCAACCTCTATTCGAACAAGTGTTGGCTCGCCATGTGACAGAGGACCCCAACATTGACTACCGGCTTGGCACGGCCTGCACCTCGCTGATCAATCAAGGAGCGCAGGTTGCAGCGAAGCTTTTAGATTCTAGAGACAAATCAAGAAGCCATTTACAGCTTTTCGATTACGCGATTGCCGCCGACGGGGCAGGCTCGTCGATCAGGGATTCGCTCGACATTGAAATGGAGGGTCCCGAAGCGCTGGCTCACTATCTGATGATTCATTTCTCGGCTGACCTTCGAGCTTTGACCGAAAACAGAAGAGGCGTTCTGTACTTTTTATTTGAACCTGGCGTCAATGGCACGTTCATCGCCTACGATCATTCAAAAACGTGGGTTCTGATGCATCCCTGGCAACCCGGGTCGGAAAAGCTCAAGGACTATACGCAAGCGCGCTGTGCTGCTCTGATCGATAAAGCCGCAGGACAAAGCCTCAATGGCGTCACTGTAGAAAACATCAGTCCTTGGACGATGACCGCCCAGGTAGCAAAAGCGTACCGCAAGGAGCGTATCTTTCTCGCTGGCGACAGCGCGCACAGAATACCGCCAGCTGGCGGGCTGGGACTTAACTCAGGAATCGGCGACGTCCAGAACCTAAGTTGGAAGCTAGCAGCGGTGCTAAACGGACTAGCAGGCGAACGCCTTCTCGATACTTATGAAGTAGAACGCCAGCCCATTGCTCGCATCAACAACGAGCAGAGTTTGAACAATGCCATCAAGCTATTTGATCTGATTGTTGCGCTCCATGGGGACGACCCTGAGAAGACCGGCGAGCGTTACGCGGCGATCTCGAAAAGTCCTGATGACTTCCCCGAGTTGGCAGAGGCTGTGAAAGCTCAAAAGCCCCACTTCGACAGCTTTGATCTACAAATAGGGTATCGCTACAACAGTCTGGCAATTGTCGACCCACCGCCGATACCGGATGTGGGCGACGTGTCGGATTATCAGCCCTCGTGGGATGCGGGCGCTCACTTTCCACATCGCTGGGTAACCCAGGATGGAGAAACCCGATCACTCCATTCTCTCATTTCACCTCGAACCTTCACGCTTCTACGCGGGCCAAAATCCGCGGAATTAAGCGGTCACTCTAAAGTTCAACAACTCCTCTTTGGTGTTGACTTTGAGGATGGGGATGACTGGGAAATATTAACAGGACTACCCGCGAGCGGGGCCCTCCTGATTAGACCCGATGGACATATCGCCACCCGATTCAAAACCGTGAACGAGGAAGATTTTTCGTCTGCGATCAGACAAATTTTGGCAAGAGGTGATTAAGCATGGATTTAGGAATCGAGGGAAGAAAAGCGATTGTCTGCGCCTCATCACGGGGTCTGGGTAAAGCCTGCGCACTGTCGCTCGCTCGGGAGGGCGCGCATGTCGTAATCAACGGCCTAAACGTTGAGCGTTTAGAAGCCACCAAAGTTGAAATCGAATCAATAGCGAAAGGATCTGTGACCGCCGTCGCTGCAGATATCAACACCGAGGATGGCAGAACAAAGCTACTGCAGGCTTGTCCTAAGATTGACATCCTCGTGAACAACAACGAGGGCCCTCCTCCCGGTCAGTTCCAAAAATGGCAACGCCAGGATTTTGAATCTGCGATCGACGCCAACTTCATGGCGCCTGCGTTGTTAATTCAAGCGGTGATCGAGGGCATGAAAGAGCGCAGGTTTGGGCGCATCGTGAATATCACTTCAGCCATGGTGAAATCGCCTCGAAGCGCGATGGGACTCTCGACCTCTGCAAGAACCGCGCTTACCGCTCTATGCAAGGGGATCTCGGTTGATCTCGCGCCTTTCAATATCACAATCAACAACATGCTTCCCGAGCGTTTCGATACAGACCGTCAGAAATTTATGGCTGAAATGGTCATGAAGTTAAAAGGCATCTCTCGCGAAGAAGCCTTCGCGGAAATTCATGAATCAATCGCAGCAAAACGGATGGGGTCACCCACAGAATTTGGAGATGCCTGCGCATTTCTTTGCAGCGCTCAAGCAGGCTACATCTCAGGCCAAAATCTCCAATTGGATGGTGGTTCCTATCCAGGCTTAATTTAGGGCGCTTTCTATGAGACTCGCCTTTTGCTCGATTCTCCTTCTCGCCCTGGCGTTTGTCTTGTTGAGTTATTACGTTTCGCAACCTCTCAAGGAAGGCCGGCGGGTCGACTTTAAGCCCATCATCGCTGATCGAGACATCGCGCTAACGTTTGCGCGGTCACCACTGGGTTTAATTTTGGTGACAGAGCACTTGGGTGATGCCATCAGAGGGATTAATCTCTCCGCCTCGTACGGTGAAGAGCAAACTAAAGACCTCATTAATTTTCTCGCCCTAACCGACCGCGATGTTTTGATCGCTTTAGATGCCGCCGAAGAGCGGTTTGATCTTAATTCTCTGATCATGCCAATCAGTTACTCACCGCCCTCGATCGCAGCGGGAACCAATTTCAAGGAACACGCGGATGAAGTTTATTCGGAGGATCCGCCGTTTCTCTTCCCAAAAATCACGCCTGCCAGCAACTGGAATGCGAACGTGCCCTTCCTGCCAAGACTCGATTACGAGGCTGAGTTGTGCCTTTTTCCGTTGTCGGACATCACGACAGAACGCCAAACAGCTGAATTCGGATTGGTTCTTTGTAACGATTTCACAGACCGCTTAACGCTCATCCGGGAGATCGACCTTGGGGCCCCGTTGGGGTTAACGGGCTTTGCATCAGGCAAAGGGTGTGAGGGCTGTCTGCCCACTGGCTACCTTGCTGTGATTCCGCAATCTGAAACATTTTATCTATCTGTAGAGCTGACTTTGTTCGTCAACGACGAACTGAGACAGTCATTCAGGATGCGGGACATCATCATGCCCATAGAAGACATCGTAGATCAGGCACTTCACTCACATGGGACTCAATACACAAAAGGAAAGGACCAAATTCCACTCATGCCCGGCGAAACCATTTCACAAGGCACGTTGATCCTTACCGGCACAGCGGCCGGCGTTCTATTTAAGCCGCTGAACATCTGGAATCAGAGTTTTTATCTTCAACCAGGGGACGATGTCCGAACGGAAGCGACCTTCCTGGGCCACCTCGAAAATAAAATTGTGGACTAGCCCATGAGAGCCCTGCTGCTTCTTTTTTTATTTTTCGCATCGTTCGCACAGGCCGAGCTTCCTAACATTATTCTGCTCGTAGCAGATGACCTGGGCTGGAAAGATGTTGGTTACAACGGCAGCGAAATCCGAACGCCTTCAATCGATGCGCTTGCTGAAGGTGGTGTGACCTTAACTGACTTCTACGTGCACGCAACGTGCAGTCCCACCCGTGCCTCACTGATGACCGGACAATCCCCTATGCGCCACGGTATTTACCATGCGATTGGTAAAAACACGGAGGGAAGCCTGCCACTACAGCTCAAACTTTTGCCGGAATATCTCAAGGATGCTGGGTATCAATCGCTGATGGTTGGCAAGTGGCACCTCGGTCACGCCACCTCAGCAATGCTACCGATGGCCAGAGGATTTGAAGAGGTCTATGGACACTACACCGGTGGGGTTGGCTACTGGGACCACGTCCATGGTGGCGGCCTCGACTGGCATTACGACGGGAGAGCCCTGCGAGTCGAGGGTTATGCGACGCATTTGCAGGCGGATGCCGCCGTGCGAATGATTAAAAAAAGAGACAAGCAAAGACCGCTCTTCCTCTATACGGCCTTCAGTGCACCACATCTACCCAATGAAGCTCCCGAGGAGAGTATCGCCGCATACGTTGGAATAGAAGATGCGAACCGACTTGTTCACGCCGCGATGGTTGATGAACTCGACCGGGCCATTGGCCGAATCCTGACAATCCTCGAAGAAGAAAAAATGTTGGAGAACACACTGATCTGGTTCTTTAGTGATAACGGTGGTCTGAATCCTGCTGCTGCGAGCGATGGCATGCGGAGTCTTGTCTCTAACCTCGTTGCTATTTTTGGGCGACCACTGCCAACCGGATTCCTTGAATTCCTGCGTCATAATACTGAGGACGGTGGCTCAGATAATGGGCCCTACCGGCGCGGTAAAGGTGCGGTATATCAGGGAGGGATTCTGGTGCCATCGATTCTGTATTGGCCAGCCGTCCTCGAGCCTGCCACTATCGCTGACCGTGTCACCATCCAGGATGTGTTACCGACAATCGCTCAACTGACCGATATCAACCTGATACCCGAGCAGGTGCTTGATGGTAAACCGCGCTGGGGAATCATAACGGGTGCCGACAGCGAAGCAGGCGCAGACTTTGTGGCTTTGAGCATGGATAGTAAGGCAATCCTACGCGGACCTTGGAAACTTATTGTCAACGGCGAGGAAGGCGAGCTGTATAACCTTGCTGAGGATCCTTACGAACAAACTGATCGCTCCGTAGAACACCCAGAAATCGTCGAACAACTACGTTCTGCGATCAATCAGATTCCACAGGTCGAATCGATCAACCAGCCACTCTTTAAGGTCATGATGGATATGGACAAATTTGGAGGAGAGGAGGATCGCCCCCCCTGGGCAGATGTCGTTCAGTAGAAATAACCATCCTACAACGGGAAATTATTCTTACTAACCGCTTACACACCCGGATGGACCAATAAAGGTTGTAAGAAGGTCCGAATGAGATCTTGCTGCCTCTGGACACTCTCGTTATTCAGTACGAGCGATATTCGTTTCATACGGTCATCGTTGGGGTCCCCGCGGGCATGTAGCTGCTGCGACGCCACCAAGCCTTCAATCGCAGTGGATAAGGTGCTCTTGCACAACCCCAATCGAGAGGCCAACTCGCTTGCAGTCAGTTCAGATCGCCGAAAGACGATTTTGGCCTCCCACAGCGCGAACAGAATACACACCTGGGTGAGGGTCGCCCCAGGGGCGTGCCTTAACACAAGCGCTGAAAAATCCCCTGCAAATCCAATGGAGGGATACGCCGTTTGAAAACCAAATACCGAGTCCCGCTCTTGGATCAACTGCCCGGCCTTGCAAAACCACGCTCGATGGTCGCGAACCAGCCCAATTTTTGGCCATATTTTCTGACCGATGATTTCAATTCGATTTTTTAACACCGCCTGCCTTAAATAGCGGCGAACAAAGGCAACCGGTTCGTTAACAACTAAACTAAGCTCAGCTTCATCTGAGCTACAGGCCTGATTCAAATCAAAGAACTGGCCCATCAAATGACACTTCAAACGATAGGTCCGCAAACTGGTTTTGGAGGTTTGCATCTGAGCCAGTGCTGAACTAGACACCGTCGTGACCATGGATAAGGGATGCGGCGAACCCTTTGCCAACGCCCTCGGCGATGTAAAAAGATCTGCCAGTTGATTCACATGGTTTCCTCGGCCGCGCCGCGCGCGACCTTAACGAGCTGCCTATCTTTTACTCTATCCAAAGGCTTGGCGGCAACCACAATCCATCCTGGTCTCGACGATCTACATTAGGGGGCCTTGCCGCATCCTTTCCACCCTTTGGATCACAAATCATAGTGGGTTTTTAGCCGATGACCGGACGTCCTTGACGGTAAACCCCGCCTGACTGACACGGCGCGGGTCCGGCAACTGCCCAACTCGGCGGTAGTCGCCGCGATCCATTGCTTGCCGAAAGGCTTGGATATTGCCCCATCGATCCCCTTGTCGGCCTGATGCGCCCAGACCAAAGCCTTCAACGGTTGCGCCATAGGTCAACGCTTGCATCCCGAGCCGGTGCAGCAGTTTCGGTGAGGCAGCATCGATGATCTCAGGCAAGGTCGAGACAACCCAATTTTCTTGTTGGCGCATCCACGGCTTCACATTACTCATAGTGGCGACGAAGCGGCGCTGATCGGTGCGGTTAATACCCGTGCCATGCCACAACCTGCCATCAAACAACATAATCGTGCCAGCAGGGGCTTTCAGATTGATGGGCCTGGCCATATCCGTCAGCGCGCCGCCGCTGCCGGCGCGAATCAGATTTTGATGACTGCCCGGGATAACCAAGGTCCCGCCATTGTCTGCATCAACATCCTGCGGAATAAACATCGTATTCACCAATGCTGGCGCAGCCTCCGTGATCCAGGGCAACAGCGGCGCCTGATCGATATGCAGACCCTGAGGATACCCGCCAGGATCCGCACCATTGGCTAAAAAGCTATGGCAAATCCAACCTTCACCCAGCGTTTCGTTCAGCATCGCTTCTATTAGCGGGCCCGCTTGGACATGCTCTGGATCCTGTTCAATGCAGCCTCGAAAACAGTCTCCCTTATTGATTAGACATGGAACGTACTGGCCGGAGGGCGTCTGATGGGCGATACCCGCCGCCGCTTCTGCGTTTGCTTGTTCCAGCAGGCGGTTTAAAAACACATCACACTGCGCTTTGGACAATCCGTCCTCGATTAAGCCGTAACCCCATCGTCCAAAGTCGTGTCTGAGCTGCTGAAAGTCTTTTGTTGGCTGGGGCAGGTCAACCCCCTGCCAATCGGGATGATCCGCTGCCGCCGCGGTTTCCCAATAATGATCCCCGCCCCTTGGCAGCGGCTCATTCAGCTTAGGCGGCCGTAGCCAAGGGTAATCTCGAAAAAGCGACGCGTAAGGTTCTTTGCTCGCCATAAAATCTGCGAACAGCGGCGTGCCCTGGGCTTTTGCTGCGGCCACTTCGGTTTCTAAAAATGCTTTTGGGACGTCCAATACCAGATCCTCCTACGGGGTGAATCAGCTTGATTGCCTTAACCACATGGTCACGCTTTGATACAGCAGACCATCACAGCCTTTACAACTTGCCTTGTGCCATCAGTCTCTGGTGATCAATCTTTGTACAACGATCCTGGATGACCTGAATGCGCTGGGCTTCAAGACTTGCCGCCACATCGGGATGCGCGATCCCCAACTGCATCCAAAAACACAAAGGCGCGAGGTTCAGGGCATCCTCCAAGAAGCTGGGCATTCGATCACTCCGTTGAAACAGATCAATCATATCAATGCGGATCGGTACACGCTTTAGATCCGGGTAACATACCTCATCGAGGATCACCGTGTAGTTTGGGTTAACAGGTATGATGCGGTAGAACTGCTTCAAATACTGCGCAACGCCAAAGCTCGCCTTTGACGGATCCGGTGACAAACCAACAATCGCGATGGTTCTCGTCGCCTGAAACAGATGAATCAATTGTTCGTCTAGTTCGCCTTGCATGCCCCTACTCGGCTTTGGGTCGTCGCATCCAGCGACTGCTTTGACTGACGTCTTCTATCGGCTCGCCCTGCTTGTGCCAGCCGCTAAAACCCGCCTCCAAATGCGCGACATTGCTAAAACCCATATTGGTTAAAGATTGCACCGCAAGCACACTGCGCCCACCGCCGGCACAGAACACCACCGTCCGCCGATCGGCTTGAAAGTAATCGCGATAGTAGGGGCTCGCAGGACTCGCCCAAAACTCCAGCATGCCGCGCGCGCAATGCACAGCCGTTGGGATCGTCCCTAAATCAACAAGCTCTTGAATCTCTCGGATATCGATCAGCAACAAATCTGGATTTGACGCCTGCTCTGCTTTAAGCGCCTCGATGCTGAGGTTTTCAATCTTGGACTTCAACGCGGTGGTATGCGCAAAAATATCTTGGATCGTCATAGCGTGTCCTCGTTCATAAAAGTGTGTGCTCAACGCTTGCGACCTTATCACAGTGTAATTTCAACCGGCTAGGTCGCATCTGTCGCTATTGACGCGCCAGCCGCCTCAAGGTTCAATCTTAGAGTTATTCTTCCAACCTTTGAGGTGCAACCCTGTGAAGATCGGCCTATTTTCAACGTTTATGTCACCCCTAGCAGACCCCGACATGATCCAAACCTTCGCGCAAACGATTGAGGCTATGGGGGTTGAGTCGCTTTGGATGGGCGAGCATGTGGTCTTATTCGACAAAACCTCAAACCCCTATCCCGGCAGTCGGGATGGCAAGTTGCCCGTACCAGACGGTGGCGGCATGCTCGATACCGTCGCAACCTTTGGATTTATCGCAGGCTGCACCTCAACGCTGCGGCTGGGAACCGGAATCACCCTGCTACCCCAACGCAACCCCATCTACACTGCCAAAGAGTTCACCACCCTCGACTGGTTGAGCCGGGGCCGAATTGATTTCGGAATCGGCGTTGGCTGGTGCCAAGAGGAAGTGGAAGCTTGCGGCTATTCCTTTTATGACCGGGGGGCGCGCTGTGATGAGTTCATCGAAGTCATCCAGCAGCTTTGGACTGACCCCGTGGTTAATTTTGAAGGCAAAACCATTCAACTCAAAGATTGCCGCATGGACCCAAAGCCGGTTCAAGCCGGCGGCGTGCCGATGATTATCGGGGGCCATTCCCCTGCGGGGTTTAAAAGGGCCGCCCAGTATGGCGCTGGCTGGTACGGCTTTCAGCTGAATCTTGCCCAAACCGAGGACATGAAAGGCGCCCTAACCATAGCTCTGAATCAGGCAGGCCGTTCTTGGGACGACTTTGAATTGATCATTACGCCGCCCTATCAAATCACCCCAGATCTCGTTAAGGCCTATGAGGACTTAGGCGTCGATCGTTTAATTGTGCATCTCGGTAGCCAGAAACCGGACCGAATCACCGAACGCTTAACGCTCGTATCAGATCTTATGAACACGCTGCGCTAAGCTGCCGACTGCAGCTTAAGATCTTAGGTGATAGATGGCGCGCTGCCAGATCGTGGCCAATGGCGCGCGGCTGACCGCACTGAAGAGATTGACGCGAACATCCGCAAACTCATGGCCTTTCTTCTCAAAAAAATCCTCAACCACCATCTGAACCGCAACCTCCGCGCCTTCCTCGATAGCGGAAAAGTTTTGGTGGCGGGTCTCAAGGTGCACCCACGGGTTCATAAGCGCATTCGCCGCAAACACCCAATTGCCACAGCTCAAGACAAACGAGGTGTTGGCCCATCCAGACGGTCCAGCCGCTGTCGCATCAAAGCGCAACAACGCGGGCATGGCGGCGGCATCAGCGAAATACGCCGCCATCGGGTGCTGACGGGACCAGCGGTAATGGGTTTGAAGGCCGCCCGTTTGTTTCAACTTAGCAAAGGTTTCAGGCGTCGCCTTCGGCGGCACATACCCCTCAGGCATCAACGTTTGATCCAACCATTTCGGCTTCCCTGCGGCCTCGCCCTGATCCAGGCCAACCCGCGCTGTCGCACAAACCTTACCGGTTGCATCAACCAATTCCGCCTCAAACTGTTCTTCCGCTCGCGCCCTCACCATCACATCAAACGGTTCGCCATGGTAAACCGGGTGCAGAATCTTAATTTCTGCCCACCCCCGATCTAAAAATGCCTGACCCCAGTGGCTCACGGCGGGTTGGGTTAGGTAAGCCGATAGCGTCACGCCCGGAACCAGTCCCCCTTTAAAGCCATAGCGCTGAGCCATCTCATCGCTGTGAATCTGGTTTTGAGAGTCCGGCGCCTGATTAAAGGCGAGGCCACTGAAGTTTTGAATCATCGCTGTGCGTCTCTTTTTGGTCTTTCCGCACGCTAATGCAATTCCCAAGGGCTGACAAGGCGTCTATGCTTGCACGCATGGAAAAATTCGATTACATCATTGTAGGCGCTGGTACCGCCGGATGCGTACTGGCCAACCGACTCAGCGCCAACCCGGCGCACAAAGTGCTGCTCATCGAGTCCGGCGGCAAAGACGACTATTTTTGGATCGATATCCCAGTCGGCTACCTCTACACCATCAACAATCCTCGGACCGACTGGTGTTTTAAGACCGATGCCGAGCCGGGTCTTAACAATCGTCAAATTGGCTATGCCCGCGGCAAGGGTTTGGGCGGCTCATCCTCAATCAATGCCATGATTTATATGCGCGGCCAGCGCTCTGATTTCGATCAATGGGCCGCTCTCGGCAATCGAGGTTGGGGTTGGGACGATGTACTACCGGTCTTTAAGGCCTCCGAAAACTACCAGCACGGCGCCGATGAATTTCATGGCGATCAGGGCGAACTCCGAGTCGAAGAGCGGCGCGTCAATTGGGAAATATTAGATGCCTGGCAAGATGCCGCGGAAGAAACCGGCATTCCCCGAATCAAAGAGTTCAACACGGGCGACAACTTTGGGTGCGCCTACTTTCAAATGAACCAGCGTAAAGGGGTTCGTTGGAGCGCCAGCAAAGCCTTTCTGCGGCCCATTCAACACCGCCCGAATTTAACGGTCATGACCAACACCCATGTGCAAAAACTGGCTTTGCAGGCCAACGAGCACGGGCCGCGGGCAACCGGCGTTTGGATTACAAAAGGTGGCGATGCGCCAAGCCTTGTCACCGCAGCGCGAGAGGTGATTCTGGCCGCGGGCGCGGTGGCGTCTCCTCAAATTCTGCAACTGTCCGGTATCGGCGAGCCCGCTTTGATGCAGCACTTGGGTGCGGCCCCTGTTGTTGCTTTACCGGGCGTTGGGCAAAACCTCCAAGACCACCTCCAAATACGAACCATTTATAAGGTTTCGAACACCACAACCCTAAATCCGAGAGTCAACTCACTCGTCGGCAAGGCGATGATGGGGCTTGAATATCTGTTGTTCAAAACCGGGCCGCTTACCATGCCGCCCTCTCAGCTCGGCGCCTTTGCGAAAAGCGATGCGGCGCAACCAACCCCCAACATGGAATGGCACGTCCAGCCCTTGTCACTCGATCAATTTGGCTCTCCGCTGCACCGTTTCAACGCCATTACGCCCTCGGTTTGTAATCTTCGTCCGGCCAGTCGCGGGGCCATCACCGCGCAAAGTCTGGATCCACTCACGGCGCCCAAAATTACGCTGAACTATTTATCCAACCCAGAGGATGAAGCGGTTGCCGTTGCCGGATTGCGAATGACGCGGCGCATCATGCAGGCCAAAGCCCTGGCCCGGTTTTTACCCGAAGAGTGGAAACCCGGGCCCGAGCGGCAAAGTGATGCTGAGCTCCTGGACGCCGCGCGTGATCTCGGCACGACGATTTTTCACCCCGTTGGCACCTGTAAAATGGGCGCCGATCCAGCGGCCGTGGTCGATGACCGGCTCAGGGTGCATGGTTGCAAGGGTTTGAGAGTGATTGATGCCTCAATCATGCCGCTCATAACCTCAGGCAACACGAATGCTCCAACGGTGATGATCGCAGAAAAAGGCGCACAATTTATTATTGAGGATGCTGGCTGAGCGTGCCCTTTTCTTGCTTGGCGAGTGCTGTTTCGAACTTCTTGCGAGTCCGCTGATCAATCGGCAGCATCAACAATTGCCTAAGTTGATCACGCGATGGCGTTTGGTAATTGGCGTGGTAAACCGTGAGTAGCGTCTTAGCCGGCCCGGAATACGCCTCGAGAGATCCTTCATCGTCTGCTGCAATCGTCCCCGGCTGGATCACTCGGCAGTAAAACCCGGGGCGCGCCGCTTTTTGAAATGCTTTTGCAAACCCTGGCTCTGGAACGGCGGCGGCCAGGACCCCACATGGAATTCTGGGCGCGGACACTTCCAAGGTTACCCTCGGCAAGCGTAGCCGATCGCCAATGGCCAATTCAGCCGCGTCCAGGCCACGAATCACAACATTTTCTCCGAAGCCCCCTGCATCAAAGGGTCGTCGATACTGACGCGCCCAAAAGGCATAGTCTTCTTCGGTATAAACGTACACAGCCTGATCCACGCCACCATGGTGTCGATGATCACACACCGCATCCCCCGCCAAACCCAAGCGATCGACCGCTACTTGATCATTAACTCGGGACTTAAAGATTCCGGTTGCAACACTGCGCGGTCCCACCGCAAGGGTTTGCCGGACGCCCACATGAACACTTACAACAGTAATCAACCTTGTCTCCTTTGCTGGTACGCCGTCAGATTACTGCAGCCCGTTCTGATCGGAAACCCTCGCAGCGAACCAGGCATCTATAATTGAAGAAATAGAATATATTACTGTCCATTAATTCTTTTTAATCCGCCGTTTCTGCTTGCTAACTTACGCTTCCTGACCGGCGACCATTCCGCCTCGTGCACCTTGGTCAACCGATGACGCCCACGACAACCTTTTAAAGGATCTAACATGTCAACTTATCTTGACCAAATCGCGGTACTTGAATCACTCAAAGCAAAAAACGCGGATACTTGGAAGGGTATCAGTGCCGAGTATGCAACCCGAATGCAATTACAAAATCGGTTTAAAACTGGCATTGATATCGCGCAGTACACCGCCGACATCATGCGTCGCGATATGGCAGATTATGACGCAGACACAGCACGATACACTCAATCCCTGGGTTGCTGGCACGGCTTCACCGCTCAGCAGTTGGCCATGTCGGTCAAAAAGCATCGCGGAACCATGGATAAGTCCTACATCTACTTGAGCGGCTGGATGGTCGCGGCCTTAAGGTCCAAATTTGGTCCATTGCCCGATCAAAGCATGCACGAGAAAACCACCGTGCCGGAATTGATTCATGAGATCTACACCTTTTTAAAGCAGGCCGATGCACGTGAACTGCGGCATATTTTTGTTGAGCTCGACGAAGCCCGGGATCAAGGCGCAAACCTTGATGACATCCTCAGCCGCATCGATAACTTTGAAACCCACGTCGTGCCAATCATTGCTGACATCGACGCCGGTTTCGGTAATGAGGAAGCCACCTACTTGCTCGCCAAAAAAATGATCGAAGCGGGTGCCTGCGCAATCCAAGTTGAAAACCAAGTATCAGACGCAAAACAGTGCGGTCATCAGGACGGAAAGGTGACTGTACCGCACGAAGATTTCTTATCGAAGATCAACGCCATCCGATACGCGTTTTTAGAGCTTGGCGTCGATAACGGCATTATTGTCGCGCGGACTGATTCATTGGGTGCGAGCCTCACCCAAAAGATTCCCGTGTCGAAGGAACCGGGCGATCTGGCCAGTCAATATAACGACTTCTTGGAAACCACACCCGTCAATGATTTGAGTGAACTCAAAGACAACGACATTGCCATTCATCAAAATGGCAATCTCGTTAAGCCGGTTCGATTGGATAACGGGCTCTATGCCTTCCGTGAGGGCACCGGATTTGATCGCGTTGTCTTGGACTGTGTCACCTCGTTGACCCATGGCGCTGACCTTCTCTGGATTGAAACCGAAAAGCCAAATGTCGCGCAAATTGCTGAGATGGTTGATGAAATCAAAAAGCATGTGCCCGATGCCAAGCTGGTTTATAACAACTCACCTAGCTTTAACTGGACCTTATCTTTCCGAGAACAGGTTTATGCTGATTGGAAAACAGCTGGGCAGGACGTGAGCGCCTATCCTGATCCCAATGAAACCCCCAAAGGGTTAATGTCCGTTGAATTTGATCAAACCGCCCTCGCCATTGAAGCAGACCGTCTGGTTCAACAATTCCAGAGAGATTCTTCGCGCGAAGCGGGTATTTTTCATCACCTCATCACCTTGCCCACCTATCATGAGACAGCCCTCGGCACGGACATTCTGTCAGAAGGTTACTTCGGTGATCTGGGTATGCTGGCCTATGTCCGAGACGTTCAACGTCAGGAGATTCGGCGCGATATGGCCTCTGTAAAGCATCAGGATCTTGCGGGGTCAAACATCGGCGATGACCACAAGGAGTATTTCTCCGGTGATAATGCCCTTTTGGCCGGCGGTAAAGACAACACGATGAACCAGTTCTAATCTTTCAAAAGCGAGCAAAGGTGCCGCTCATTCGGCACCGAAACTTATTATTAACGCCTCGATTGGGGCGTTTTTTTTGCCTTTTAAAAACCCCTTCAACGTCAGCGCTTTCGCAACCCACTCCCCTGGGGCACAATGCAAGCAGAGGCTTATTATGTATGACGTCATCATTATCGGCGCTGGCAGTGCCGGCAGCGTGCTGGCCAACCGACTCAGCGAGGATCCAAACCGTTCGATCCTGCTGATTGAAGCTGGCCCGGATTATGCGCTGCCCTCAAATCTACCCTTTGAATTGGTCAACAGCCACCGCAATGCGCTAACGGATCATGACTGGGGCCTAGATTATCAGCCAACTGAAAGCCAAACGACTCGACTGCCTCGCGGACGGGTTACGGGCGGGTCCAGCGCCGTGAATACCGCCATCGCACTTCGGGGCTTACCTGAAGATTATGATGCCTGGCACGACGCGGGTAATGCTGGTTGGGATTGGGCATCGGTCTTGCCCTTATTCAACCGCCTAGAGCGAGACCTCGATTATGGCGATGCCTCACATCATGGCGATGCCGGACCGATCACCATTCGGCGCTACCCCAAGAATGATCTGTTACCCCAACATCAGGCGTTTTTAGACGACGCGGAACGCCAGGGTTACCCTTACTGCGCGGATGCCAACGATCCTCAATCGGTCGGCGCTGGGCCCCAACCAATGAACAAGCTGGGGCGCCTTCGAATCAGTTGCGCCATCGGCTACCTCGCGCCCGCTCGATTCAGACCGAATTTAACCATCCTGGCCGACACCCAAGTCCAGCGACTGCTGATTAACGGCCATCGATGTACGGGCGCTGAAATCGAGCTTCCCACGGGCGAACGCCAGACCATTCACGGCACGCTCACGATTGTTGCCGCCGGCGCGCTCTTGTCCCCGACACTTTTAATGCGGTCAGGACTGGGCCCTGCGCCGATGCTGACGCACTTTGGGATTGAGGTGGTCGAGGACGAACCGGCTGTCGGCCAAAACCTGTGCGATCATCCTGCTCTGGCCGTGGTCTGTCAGGTCAAACCGGGCATCGTCATTGATCATGATGCGCCGATCATTCAAACCATTCTGCGCTATACAACGGACGGCGCCACCGACCGTAACAATATGCAACTCGAGCAATTGAGTTACGCCGGCAAGCCCACCGGGCCTCCGATGTTCGCCATCGCCGCGTGTTTACAATACCAATATGGCCGAGGTCATCTCGCGCTAACTGGGGCCAAAAGCCAGGATCGGCCGAGTATCCATAACCGGTTTTGTGAGGACGCCCGGGATTTATTGCCGCTGCTCGCAGGTCTAAAAGAGGCCCTGCGATTGACCGAGCAACCTGCATTGCGGGCCATGATTGACGACATTGCCTTCCCAGATTTAAAGCGTGGCGCAAGCGATGGCGATTTAAAGGGTTTGATTCAGCGATTTGCGGGCAGCGGGTATCATCCTTGTGGCACGATCAAGATGGGGCCGCGGGAGGATACCGAAAGTGTTGTGAACGCCTCGGGTCAGATGCATCGCTGCGACGGTTTGGTGGTCGCGGACGCCTCAATCATGCCCCATGTGCCACGCGCGAACACCAATTTATCCACCATTATGATTGGTGAAAAAATCAGCCAGGATATTCAAAGGCACCCGGCCCACTTTGGGTTGTAAGTTAAGGAGCGCATCTTGCTGTACCTCGTTGCGAAAGTATTTTTTACCGCGATCATTATTGTGGTTGTCAGCGAAGTCGCTAAAAAAAGCGATCAGTACGGCGGCCTGCTGGCTGCCTTACCCTTGTCTACATTTCTCATTATTTTTTGGATGTACTTCGAGGGCGCAACCGATTCGAAGATTAGCAATCATCTGCAACTGACCCTGTACTTCGTCTTGCCAACCTTGCCGATGTTTCTCTTCTTCCCTTATCTCATTCACAAATTTGGTTTTCCCATTGCCACCTTGGCCTCGATTGCGCTGACCAGCCTGCTGATTTATGGCTTCAAATTGCTCTATGAACAGTTTGGTTTCAAGGTCTTTTAATGCGGCAAGACCTGCCTGACCCTGAAAAACAAACAGCGCCTTACCTGCTGCATCCATCTCGTCGGTGCGCGGATAAAACCCGCCTGCCCTGGATTGCACCTCGAACAAGATCCTTCATCAAAAAGAGCCGTGCCGGCTCGGCAACCCGGCGGCGATTAAAGCGCAAAGCCTGCCGGTTACCCAGTGTTAAAACGGCTTTGGCAACCCTCGGACTCTGGTTTTTATTACCAGGGATCAGTTTTGCGAACGCGGAGATCGAGGCCCAATCCAAAACCCTGATCGCAAGCATCCCGCAGGCGCCGCGCACGCTGAATACCCTGACCGCAGAAAGCGTGAGCTATACCGCCCAGGTGTTAGCCCATACCAACGAAGGGCTCCTGCGTTATGACGGCAAACGACGGCTCACAGGGGGCGTTGCGCAACGCTGGGAAGTTGCCGCCGATCGCCTGATCTTCTGGCTCCGAGAAGATGCGACTTGGGAAAACGGTGCGCCCGTGACCGCCCAGGATTTTGTGTTCGCTTGGCAGAAACTGGTTGACCCCCGTACCGGGGCGCCCTCGGCGAATCTTGCAGCCCCCATCAAGCAAGCCTCAGCGATCCTTGCCGGCAAAGCAGATCCCAAAACACTCGGCGTCAGCGCACTGAGCGCGTCGATTCTAAGCGTCGAGCTGGCACACCCCTGTGCTTGGTGCCTGAAGCTGATGACCAATTCAATTTTTTATCCGATCAACCAAGCCTTTTATCAAGCCGCTGGCGATGCCTTTGGTACCCGCCCCGAGACGCACCTCGCCAACGGCGCGTTCAAAATCAAACACTGGCAACGGGGCAAGCGTATTGACCTGACGCGAAACACCCAATACTGGCGGCAGGACGAGATTGCACTCAATGCCATTACCTTTGATCACATTGGCGCAGATCCTCGGACACAGCTAAACCTTTTCCGCGCCGGTGAGCTGGCCATTGCAAGCCTCGACCGCGATACCCTGAAAGCCGCCCTAGAGGATCAGTTGCGTGTAAAGACCTTTCCAACTGGACACCTGTTCCATATTCAATTTAGCCATGTCGCCGGCATGCACAGCGCCAACCAATCGCTTCGCTCGGCCATTAGCCTGGTAATCGACAAGGATGAACTCGTCAATAAAGTGGTCGCAAGCCCAGGCACCCGCATCGCCGACTCGATGTTCCACGACTGGTTGACCATCGGTGACACACCCTACCTCACCGCGCGCCCGCCGAGCCGTCATCGACCGGATATCAACGCCGCCAAAGCACATCTCGCACAGGCTCGGGCCGAACTGAACCTACCGGCTAAACCGCGCTTAACCCTGACCATTAACGACAGCACGCTCTATCGCCGGGTCGCGGAATACCTTCAGGCCCGCCTCGGCACCCATCTGAACATCGAGCTTTTAATCGATCCCCAGTCCACGCAGCGAATGGTCGAAAAGTGGCGGGCAGGGTCTTCGGATATGACCCTCATCACCTGGCCGGTTGATGTTGATGACCCCATGGATCAAATCTCTTTCATGGGTGACCCAAATTTCCGGCGCGTCTTCAAAGGCCTGTATGCTGGCGAGGATATGGCCGCGCTTTACTATCAGGCCCGTGCGGCAATTCATCAAGCGGACCGAGTCGAGCAGGTTCACAAGGTTCATGAATTCTTTACCGAGCGCGTTACCGTTTTACCCCTATTCGAGCCTTATGGGGCGGCGGTCCTCAAGCCGAATCTGAAAGGTTTCGTCTGGCAGCCCGTTCGCGGCTATGCCGATTTTCGTGCCGTTCAGATAATGCCCTAAACCTTGTTTGCAACCCGTCTTAAACCCTCACCTTTGCGCTCGCTGCGCGTCTCGGGCCGACCTTTTCAAGGGTTATCAAGGCCGGACTCACAGACGCGCCGGCCCCTGTAAAGCGCCCTCTCTTTTCGGCAAACGTGCTTAAAGCGCTCAGCCAGCAGCCTTCGCGGCAGCCTGCATGCGCGCCATCTCTTCCCAGCTGAGGTAGCTGGTTAGCCCTTCATCGTCAAAGAAGACAACCGGCCCGTCGCAGATGAATAAATATTCCGTGTCTTCTAGCGCAATCGTCTCGTCGTGCAGCACACCATTGGGTTCGTAGTCATAATCGCCAGCGTTGAGAATGCCATCGCGCACCTGCAGCTTGCCTTTTAACACGTACGTATGGGCATCGGATAAATGCTTATGGGGCGAGGCAACGTAGCCTTTCTTCCATCGAAACAGCGCCGCCCAACGCCCCGTCTCAGAACCGGTCCAGAGCACCTTGATCCACGCCATCCCCGGCTGGGTTTCGATCCAGGGCTCATCCGCCCGCACAATAATATCCGCGAGTTGGTCATTAATCGGGGTGATATCTTGTCGTGGCATAATCGGCGTCCTCAGTCATTGGCGAAGTCTTCACGGTAACGCGTTTCAAGGGCGCAAGAAAGCCATGCAAACAAGGTCATGCAGTGGGCTGTGCCGCATCGATTACAAGCGATGCACGCTCCGCCCAGAGATTGCGGCCTTCGAGCTTGGCGCGAGCACGCATCCGCCCGGGGCACGCCTGGCAAGATCGCGGACGGCCCTGACGCAATTCGCGTCACATGGTCAGCGCCAGGTCGGCAAGATTAACACGGCCTTAATTTGAGGCGGACGGCCGACGGACACGGTCTTTGTGCGATCTGCTTAAGTGCTTACAAGGGGCCTCAGGGAACCTAAAAGACCAGCACGACGCGCTGGAGAAGCACCTGGGTAGGATTGGCTGCGCAAAATTTTTTTAGACCGCGGTGATTTTATTCCAGACGATTTGAAATAGACTAAAACCTCGGTACAACCCGCCCACTCATCAGGAGACCCCCCATGCTGGACCTTGTAATCCGAGGCGCTGAAGTCATCGACGGGAGTGGCAATGCCGGGGTTGTCGCAGATGTCGGGATCGAAGGCGATCAAATTACGGTCGTCGGTGACGCCGGCCCAGCGCATCAGGAAATCGACGGCACCGGTCTTGTGCTGGCACCGGGGCTGATCGATACCCACGCGCATGATGATGGCGCTTTTCTTCGCCACCCCGATATGACGTTTAAGTTATCCCAAGGCGTCACAACGGTCGTCAGCGGTAACTGTGGTTTCAGCGCCATCCCGTTTGATCCCGAATCAGACCCGAGAAAAGCCAGCGGCGGCATCTTGTCCGGACTCAACGGCGGCTTTACCGACTTGAGCGGCTACTTTGACGCCGTGCTGGCCGGCGCGCCCGCGATCAACAATATGATGCTGGTGGGTCACAACACCATCCGCAGCCTGGTGATGGATGACCCCAAGCAAACGCCCAGCCAGCAAGACTTACAGGCCATGAGCGGGCACGTTGAGCGGGCACTTGAACAAGGTGCTTGCGGATTTTCAACGGGCCTGATCTACCACCCCGGACGCTACAGTCAAACCGACGAAATCGTGACGCTTGCCGAACTTGCCGGCCGCACAGGCGCGCTCTACACCACCCATATGCGCAACGAAGGCGATCACCTTCTGGATGCGGTGGAGGAAGCCTTACAAATTGGGGTTGAAGCCAAGGTCCATACCCATATTTCCCACCACAAAGCCGCGGGGGCGGCGAACTGGGGCAAGGTGGTGCCGTCGCTTGCTCGAATTGATGCCGCGATTGCTGCAGGCCAGCGCGTATCACTGGATGTTTATCCCTACACGGCGGGCAGTGGGCGAATGATCGAATACTTTAATCTCGACCGGATCAACCGAGATCTTGCCGAGGTCATCCGAATTGCCAGTTGTCCAGCGTATCGTGAATACGAGGGTCTGATGTTAAAAGACATTGCAAAGACCCAGGCGGTCGATATCACCGATCTCGTGCGAGACATCTTAACCGCGCCGCGCGGCGCCGATACCATTTGTATTCAATTCATCATCGATGAGCAGGATGTTGAGTATAACCTTCGGTGGCGAGACATGATGGTCGGCTCAGACGGCATTCCAAATCTGCGCGGCAAACCGCATCCAAGACTGTATGGCACCTTTGCAAAAATTTTAGGGCACTATGTCCGCGAACGAGCGCTCATGTCGCTGCCAGAGGCGATTCGGCGCATGACATCGCTGCCGGCAGCGACCTTTGGTATGACCCAGCGCGGTATGGTTCGAGCAGGCTTTCACGCGGACCTTTTGCTCTTTAATCCCGCAACCGTGCAAGACACTGCCACTTATGATGAACCGCAACAGCTTGCGTCTGGCATCCACACGGTCTTGGTCAACGGAAAAGTTGCTTGGCGGGACGGCCAGCACCAAATGAAAGGCTCTGGCGCCATGTTGAAGTACCGAGCGGGATCTTACGCGCGCTAATCGCTGAATAAACGCCTTGGTCGGCGGCGCTGGGTCAGCTTTACGTTGGCGCCGCGCGCTAACCCTTTCGACAATGAGATTCCTATGGCAACGCGCTGCAAGCCGGACCGATACGCTAACCGCTCAATTAAGACCGCCCTTGTCCGCTGGCCGTGCTTGATCTGGGACCAATGTACTACGGGGGTGCCAAGCAACCCAAACCAACTGCATTGGTGCCTTACGAGATCGTCATCCCTAGGGCGGCTCTGGCAGCGGCATTGTCTGATTCGCTACCAGCCAGGACCCAGCCGGCGGTCAGCATTCTGGTCATGTACTGTTTGTTGTACATAAACACCATCGCAATCCACCATAAACCGGCTGTCAAAACGGTTAAAATCCAATGCAGCACACCGATCCCGATTTCGCCCCGAAACAGTGGCACGAGCGGTCCAAAAAAAAGATAGGTCCAGCTAAAGCCATAGACGCCGGTTTTTATGAGCCCGCTTTGACTGTGCTTAATCGTGATTTCGGTTGCCATCGCTGTCCTCCCGCTTAAACGCTTAACTTATCACGTCGACCCACTAGGGTTAAAACGAATCAAACCGTCAAAATACCGCGCTGCCCATCAAAGCCAAGCGGCTGTCCTGGTTAAGCCCAAACCGCCGCGTCATGTTCTGAGTCCTTGGCGTTTTGCCAAAGCCTTAACGCGCGCCCGCGCGCCGGTTTCGGAGCGGAAGCCTATTGGCCTTTTTAGGATGTAGCGATTTTTCGGATTAAAGCCCGTCAGGCTGGCGTCGCAGCCTGTTCTTTGCCGCTTTTGGCTCGGTCAATTCACCGCCAAGGCCGTGCCCAAACGACTATCGCCGCGCAACCTGCGCCTCGGGCGCTGGCTCATAAAGACCCCTTAAAGTGCTCTGACTGCGGCCTAGGACCCGCCAATCTTAAGGATTGCCCCCAATACCTTGAACTGATCTAACCCATCCCCTAAACTGCGCGGCCTTCGAAGGGTTGTCTTGAATCGCCCGCCGAACGCTGGTTAGCCGCTGTACCCCCTCGTTGATTCAACGCTGGGCCATTGTCAAACCCGACACACCCATATCACACCACGCATCCAACCCATGGGTCATGCGCCTCTGGATATGACCCGATTCAAATTGAAACGCCCAAGCACTGCATCGACCTTATCTTGGTTGCTGCCAATTCATTTGGAGGCCGTTTGACGCTTCACAAGAGAGGTCCCATGTTTGAACTCATTCATCGACGCCGCCACAGTATTAAAGACGACGTTTTATCCGGCCTTACGGTCGCCCTGGCCCTCGTGCCAGAGGCCATTGCCTTTGCCTTTGTGGCCGGGGTTGAACCCCTGGTTGGGCTCTATGCTGCGTTTATGGTTGGTCTAATCACCGCAACGATGGGCGGCCGACCTGGCATGATCTCCGGTGCAACCGGCGCGCTTGCCGTGGTGATGGTCGCGCTGGTTGCGGATCATGGCGTTGAATATTTGTTTGCGGCGGTCGTGCTCATGGGCGTTCTTCAAATGACGGCAGGTGCTTTCAGGCTCGGGAAGTTCATTCGTATGGTGCCGCATCCTGTGATGCTCGGGTTCGTCAATGGCCTGGCCATTGTCATCTTCTTGGCACAACTCGGTCAATTCGGCGTGCCGGGGGACACGGGCTGGCTACAAGACACGTGGCTGCAAGATACCATCCTGGACGTTGCCTGGATTAGCGGGATGCCGCTTTACACCATGCTGGGCTTGGTTGGGCTGACCATGCTCATCATCCAATATCTGCCCAAGCTCACCACGGCCGTGCCATCGTCACTCGTCGCTATTATTACGGTCACCCTCGTGGTCCTTGGCCTGGACCTCGACACCAAGGTGGTCGGCGACGTGGCGTCAATCGCGGGTTCACTCCCGAGCTTTCATTTGCCCAGGGTGCCGCTGAACCTTGAAACCTTGTGGATTATATTGCCCTATGCCTTTATTTTGGCCGCCATCGGCTTAATTGAGTCGCTCCTGACCCTTAGCCTGGTGGATGAACTCACCCAAACCCGAGGCCGTGGCAATAAAGAATGCATTGCCCAGGGCGTCGCCAATACCGTGACGGGCGTTTTTGGTGGTATGGGCGGTTGCGCCATGATTGGTCAGAGTATGATCAACGTCAACGCCGGTGGCCGCGGCCGATTATCTGGGATCACCGCAGCGCTTTGCCTTTTGATGTTCATCTTGGTTGGCTCTAGTTTGATTGAGCAAATTCCACTCGCAGCACTGGTCGGGGTCATGTTTATTGTCGTCATCGGCACCTTCGAATGGTCCAGTTTTAGGATTATTCGCAAAATTCCCAAATCTGATGCCTTTGTTTTGGTCTTGGTCTCCGGTGTGACCGTTGCCACCGATCTTGCGGTTGCCGTCGTCGTCGGCGTCATCGTCGCCGCCCTTGTGTTTGCCTGGGAACACGCCAAGCACGTCAAGATCACCCTTTCAAGAGAAGCCAATGGCTGGGATGCCTACACCGTTAATGGCCCATTGTTTTTTGGATCCGTCACCCACTTCCTGAATCAATTTGATGTGGAGCAAGGCTCCCAAGACATTGTGATCGACTTCAAGGACTCAAGGGTTTGTGACCATTCCGGTCTTGAGGCCATTGACACGCTCGCAGAGCGGTTCACACAAGCCGGCAAGGTCCTGCACATTCGCCATCTCAGCGCAGAATGCCGCAAGCTGCTGCGCAAAGCTGGCAATTTAGTTGAGGTCAGTGTCCTTGAAGACCCTTCTTACTTCGTCGCAACAGACAGTTTGGCGTAGCTGTGTCGGGTTTTGGGTGAGGCAAAAAGACCGCTTGTGGCCGGGCAAACCACCCTCTGCACGCCGACAAGCGCTGGTTAATTTCGAAACAAAAAATCCGCTTTTTTATGGCGCGTTTAATAACCGCCAATTGACCTCAACCGATCCTGCATCTGACGCAATAAACGCCGACTGGTCGGTGACTGTAATGCTTAATCGCAAGGTTCGAGCCAGCAATCTCGCCAGTTCAACGATTTGACCCCAGTCGAACTGAATCGCCTGCACCTTTGCGGCGGTGACTTCTTTTTCAGACCGCGCCCACCAAAGTTCTGATTTGGTATTAAAGCAGTAAACCTTGACGTCCTCGGCAATGTGACTGGCTTTGCGCAGACGCTCAGCGGCGGGCTCACCGATCTCAATCCATTTCAAGATACGGCCGTCTAGGCTGCGCTGCCAAATATCTGGCTCATCGCTTGCGCTGAGACCCCGAGCAAACTCTAGGTCTTGCGATGCATTCAGGCAATAAGCAAGTACCCGGGCCATCATTCGTTCCCCGGTTTCAGACGGGTGCTGGGCAACGGTAAGGTTTAAATCAAGATATTGATTCTCATCGACATTCGACAGCGCAATATCGAATTTAAAAATCGTGGGCTTGAGCGCCATGGGACAACCTCCTAATGACGCGAAAAGACTTGGCTTACGTTGACGCAATCAGGACCAAAATCTGGAACACAGACTCGATCGCATCGTCGACGCCTGGAATAACCCAAGTCACAACGGCGGTCGCGACCACGACCAACCCAATTCGGACAAACACATTTTTCATGCTTGATCTCCTGCCGCGACATCTGACGCGTCTCGGGGTGCCACTTCGAAAACCCAGACATTGCCTGACTCAACATCAGCACCGGATGCTCGTGAGGGATACTTCTGACTCACCACCGCCATCAGTTCATCCAGAACTGGGCCCGTTTTAATTCGCACCAACCGCCGCTCGTACCGAATGCCATCAATGCGGACCACCACTCGATCATCGAGTTCGGCTTGCGCCGGCCAGCTTTTCCAAAGTTGGCCTACAAAACTGTTCATATAACCCGACCAGACGTACATTTTGCCCTGAACCGAGGCGACCCAAATTCGACGCGACTGCGCGGGGTTCAACAGCTGAAGCTCAAGGGTTGGCACCTCGTTAACAAATGCCCAGTCGGGCTCCGCGCCGCGATACAATTCACCGGAAACCAAAGGTCCACCCGAAAATACGCGATTCGGTCCATCTTCAAACCGCTGCTTAAAAGCGGCGGTGACCACTGCCGTGGAAAAAATCAGTAACACCCAAAGCCCTATGATTCCAATCCGTTTCAATATCACCATGTCGTGTGCTCCGTTTTGCGCCGAACCGCTGCCTGCTGACCTTAGCGTAATTCTCGACAGAGTTCGATGATCCCGGTTACTAACTTGTCGTGAGATGCCGCCCACGCGTTGCGGGCACGCTGTCGAACAAATCAGCCTTAATGACCCAATCAGGTTGGCGCCGGTAAGGCCCGCTCGTTCAAGCCTTAAAGGCGCGGACAAAAGCGCGCAGCTTCACCGCAGCAGCTTTGATCTGCTAGTCTTTCCATCAAGTCGGTGGACGCTGCCGAGAACCCTCAAAAATAAGAGCACAACGCAATGACTGATATCCTAAGAGAAGACCGAGACCATGGTATTGCCATCCTGAGCCTCAACCGTCCAGCGGCGCTCAACGCCCTGAGCCCGGCGTTGTTCGTGGCCTTGCGAGCAGAGGTTGACCGTATCGCCCAAGAAGTAGAATCCGTCGGCTGCGTGATCCTCCGCGGGGAAGGCCGATCCTTTTCAGCCGGCAATGATCTGAAAGCCATTCAAGCGGGACAAAAGCCGCCTTCGCCCCATTTTCAAGCAGAAACGCTCGAAGCCATCGAGCGCTTGCCGCAACCTGTTATTGCGGCCGTTCAGGGGCATTGTTACACCGGGTCCTTGGAGCTGGCATTGGCTTGTGACCTGATGATCACCGGTGAGTCTGCCAAGCTTGCCGATACCCACGGCAAGTGGGGCATGGCGCCAACCTGGGGCATGAGCCAACGTCTGCCAAGACGCATTGGCGTGGTCAAAGCCAAAGAACTGATGTTCTCCGGCCGAACGATTAGCGGCCAAGAAGCCGTCACCCTTGGGATCGCCAATCTGTGCGTGCCAGATGACAATCTGCTGAGCGCGGCGATCGAAATGGCAGAAAGCTTTACCCGAAATTCTTGGCACACCCTGCGCGCGGATAAAGCCCTTATCAATGTCGGACAAAACCATTTTTTAAATGACGGCTTGATCGAAGAACGCGAAAACGGACCCGGCGTTGCGCCCGACATGAATGATCGTCTCAAGGCCGGTTTTAAGCGTTAGGCTATGAGGGCAGGGTCTCGATTATGAGTCTTTTGATAAGCACTTTACTAGCCGAATGAAGGCTATGGCACCCCTCATTGTTTACCACTTGCCCGGGCGCTGGGGCCTGCCCAGCGTCAGCCCATTTTGTCTCAAACTCGATGCCTTCTTACAAATGACTGGCATTCCGCACGAAGCCGTAACGGCCGCGACCCCTTTTGGCGGACCCAAAGGCAAGGCACCTTGGGTCATCTTGGATGGTGAAACCCTCGGTGATTCATCGCTGATCATCGAACGTCTAAAAACCGTTTATAACGTTGATCCAGACCAGCATTTAAGCCGCACGGCGCGCGGGACTGCGGTCGCAATCGAGCGTCTCATTGAAGAGAACTTGTATTGGGCGATGGTCTTTGATCGCTGGTGCCGACCTGAAAATTGGGACATCCTCAAGAACTCGATTTTAGGTGATATTCCGCAGCCAGTACGCGCGTTGCTTGCACCCTTTGCTAAGCGCTCCGTCAAAAAACAGCTTGAGGGACAGGGTATGGGCCTGCATTCCAAGAAGGAGATCGCAGCCATTGCCGCTCGAGACATCAAGGCCTTGTCTGAGATGTTGGCCGGACAATCTTATTTTTTTGGCGAGCTGCCTAGCCTGACCGATGCAACGGTCTATTCCTTACTGGCAAACATCTACCACGTTGACTTTAGTAGCCCTATGAAAGCGATGATCGAAGATGCTCAGAACTTGGTGCCCTTTATAACGCGCTTCAAAGCCGCGCATTATCCTGACCCAGGGTCTCGGCTTGCGGCGGGGCCCCAAGCGGCGCAATAGTCGCGCGCAGAATGCCCTTAATTTATCAATCAGGTGCTAGCACCCGCCCAGCGCGACGCACCCCACCAAAACACAATATCGAGGAGCGGCAAACAACATGCCCATCACAAAGGAAGCATTTGGCGAAACAAAGGAAGGCGCCCCCGTTGATCTCTATCACCTCGAAAACAAACACGGTCTCAAAGCCCAAATTATGACCTTTGGGGCAACCCTTCGACTCATGAGCTTGCCTAACGAGCAGGGTGCGGCAGTTGACATCACCCTCAGCCGCGAGACGCTTGATCAATATGCCGGCGAGTCCTGCTACTTTGGTGCAACGATCGGCCGGGTGGGTAACCGCATCGCCAAAGGGCAATTCACGTTAGACGGCGTCGACTACCAACTGGCAACAAACAATGACCTCAATCACCTGCATGGCGGCAACGTCGGCTTTGATCGAAAGCTCTGGTCCGCAGAGACGATGGAATTGGACGGGGAGAGCAGCGTGCGGCTCTGGCGAACCAGCCCCGACGGCGAAGAAGGCTACCCGGGAACCCTTCACGTTGAAGTGATCTATACGCTGTCGAACGATAATACGTTGCGCATTGCGTACCAGGCGACAACCGACCGGGCAACGCCTGTGAACCTTACGAACCATGCCTTTTGGAATCTAGCGGGGGCGGGCAACTCAATTCTTGACCACAAACTCACCCTGCACGCAAAGACCTATCTGCCCGTCGACGAAACCTTGATCCCAACCGGCGACCGCGCAGCCGTGGCCGACACGCCCATGGACTTCACCCATTCAGTGGCGATCGGCGAACGTATTGAGCAGGTTCCGGGTGGCTATGATCATTGCTACATCCTCGACCGAGAAGGCTCAGGATTAAGCCTTGCGGCAGAATTGTTTGAGCCAAAAAGCGGCCGGCGCATGACGGTTGCGACAACCGAGCCTGGTATCCAGTTTTATAGTGGCAATTTTTTGGATGGCAGTCAGTCCGCAGGCGGCAAGGCGTTTGACCAACATGGCGCGATTTGCCTAGAGGCGCAGCATTTTCCCGACGCCGTGAATCAGGCCGCCTTCCCATCTGTCGTTTTAAGGCCGGGTCAAACCTACCGCCAAACAACCGTGCATACGTTCAGCTGGTAACGTTGATAGATTCATGAAACATCCATCACCAAATGTATTTCGCTTTGCAGTCAAAGCCCGACGCAAGATTCAGGAAGCCATCCATCCGGTACAACGCGAATCCTTCCTTCGAAGCGATGTAAAGGTAGTTTCGTCAAAACGAAACAACTGGCCAACACAATCACATTGGGTATTATCGTAAAGCGCGCGATGACCTTCGCGCGTTACTCTAATAAAACGCATTGAGGACCAACATCATGAAAAACCGATTAAAAGCATTCCTACTCTTCTGCCTAAGCCCTTTATCTGTCTCGGCGGCAGAACTCGCTTTGGATCCTGCGTCATTTTTTGATGCCAATTTCACGATCGACTCGACCTATACTCGGGATGGCCAAAACTACGAGGTCTCGGCCTCTGGTGAGGCGGGCCCTTATGGCCGTGTTTATTTGTCGTATGAATTTACCGACAAACAAGACTTAGGGGATCGAGGGGAATATACCGGCCACGCTTGGACCCAAAATGGCGAGACGGTCGCAACCGCGACGCTCCAAGGGGTTTATTATAAAGATGGTCGTACTTTCAAAATCTACGGTCTTAATACTCTGAGCGACGGTAAGTTTCATTTTGCCGAAGGCGCGATCGACTTTGTTGCCAAAACAATGACCTTTAAAGTCGCTGATATTAAAACCGGCGACTAGGCTTAGGATGACCGAGAGCGGATTGGGGTTGCGGGATAACAACGCGTCGTCGGTCCTATAATCCCAATAAGTATTCGGTTATCGACTGCAAAAGCCAAAAAAGGCAGCCTAGATGGCTGCCTTTTTTTACGCACTGCATTGAGGGCACCACTGGGTTGATTGGACCCTTAGATCTGGACCAACACCCGAACTCAATCAGGTGTTAATCGAGCGACACAACAAAGGCGTGATTGGGCTTTGCGCCCGCCAGCACCGCTTGAAAGGTTTGCTCAAGTTCTTCTCGCCCAACGCGATGGTTGATCGAAACCCAGCCATCGACCACTTCCAAAAACGCTTGCCAGGCCGTACTCAGTTCCGCCTGAAATTTCTGCGGCCCCCAGTCTTGATTCCGCTTCTGGATCTGGTCCGGCGCAAAGAACATTTTGGGTTTAGCGCCTGGTAACCTGCTCGGCGGCTGACCATCGCGCGCTTCCCAGTGGGTGATCCCGACCCCACAGCTACAAACCATCTTGTCACCAAAATGATGATGTAACGCCTCAAGCACCTGCCGGTTGCCCGCCATATCCACAAAGGCCACGTTTTCACTCACATCAAGCGTGTCCAAGGCGTCATAAGCCACCACTTGGTGATAAAGGTTCAAACTTTCGACGAAGGCTTTGTTCGCAGCAGACGTAAGGCCCGTGACCCTCACGTCACGATTTTTACGCAGTAAAAAAGCCAGCCCAAAAGCGGTTTTGCTGGAGGCGCTCGAGAGGATGATATTGCTGGCGCCAAAATGATCGTTATCCTCGAGGTAGTCATCGATCACAAAGGAGGTTGTGAACAACGGTCGATAGATCATTTGGTGATCATCGAATTGACGATCAAACCCATTGCCGGCAGTCATCAGCGCATAATTGTTATAAACGCCTGGCAGAGCCTGTCGATGCGCGGCGCCATCCGTAAATCCGCGCTCGGTCACGTGGGCGGGCTCAACAACCAGATACGAGGCCATGGGGAAGTAGCCGTAGAACGTATCGCCGAGCGTTAAGCCACTATCATTTTCGGCAACCACCGTGCCTTGACCCCAGACCGGTATTCGGCCCCAATCACCTTCGGCTGGAAAGAATTGCCAGTAACCAATCATATCGCCGGCGACGCCATAGGTGATGTTATTTGCCGTCAGCGCAAATTTATCAACGGCTAAAACCGCCTCGCCCGGTGCAGGCGACCGAGTTGCCAGCGCCGGCAGTTCAATAACACGCGTGGTGCCCAAGGCGGCTCGGGTAACTTCAAAACTGTAAGAACTCATAATCTTAGATCCTTTTTTAAAAAACGGCGCTGTCGTCTCTGAACGCTAATAATGCATCATGATCGGCCAAGAACACACGGCATGTGATCTCGGCGCGGTCTTTGCCGCCCGCGGGCACCCTGTTGGCAGCCCGACGCCTTCATGGCTCGCATCGATACCCCAAGCTTATTCTATCGTTGCCTTGTCCTTCGACGCCGCAACCGCGCGGAAAACTCGAAGGAAGTTGCCGCCCCAAATTTTATGAATGTCCTCAGCGCTGTAACCCCGCGCCAGTAATCCGATGGTGACATTCAACGCTTCACTCGCGTCATTGAAGCCGGTAATGCCGCTGCCGTGGTTAAAGTCCGTGCCAATGCCAACATGATCGATCCCAATGCGGCGCACAATGAAGTCAATGTGATCAATGACATCCTCTATGCTGCCGGGTCCCAGCAGGTCGCTCACCGTGCTCAGAAATTGTTGTTGCACCGCCTCGTCTTCAATCTCCCAATACAGCTCGAAGGGGTAATAGAAGTCTTCGGTTATTCCGGCAACTTGGCGCGCTGCGCGAATTGCTTGGTCGAGCGCTTCATCGGATGAATCAAACAAATAGCCTCTGAAGGGCGCAACATGAATGACGCCGCCGCCTTCGCCAATTTGATCGATTTCCTCGTCCGATAAGTTCCGGCTGACGTTCGAGAGTTGCCAAACATTAGAGTGACTCGCAATCACAGGCGCGTCGGACAAGGCCAGCACTTGCAGGGCTGCCGCTTTCGAAAGTTGCGAGATATCGATGATGCCGCCAAGGGCATTAATTCTTGTCACCGCATTTTTACCCAATGCGGATAAGCCGCCATGCTCGGCAACCGCCTCATGCTGGCCCGTTGCCCCATCGAAAACTGGCCGAGAGGAATCTGCAAAGTCATTGTGGCCCATATGGGTGAGGGCAAAGACGCGCACACCCAGGTCGTAGAACTCATCTAAACCGGATACAGCACGGCCGAGAATACGCGCGTTCTGGAAGCCAAGAATGAGCGCGCCCTTGCCTTGCTCATGGGCCGCAACCAAGTCTTCCGCGGTCTTCGCTAAGGTAAGATTGTTCGCCGGATCCTCGGTCATCGCGAGCACGGCCGCAAGCTTTTCATCTGCCAGCGCGCGGGCCTCGGCATAGCCGCTGGTTGTTCTGGGACCCGGGCCGACGGCAATAGCCATCACTACCGCATCGACCCCGCCAATCTTCATTTTTTCGGGCGCGACCTTCGACAGTCCATCGACCCCGGCATACCGAGACGGTTTGCCCGGGATTTCAATATCGGCGTGGGCATCTAAAACCAACGCCGCGTCATGAATGCGCCTGGCCCTGGCAGTTTGTTCTCGTGCGTCGCTCAAAGCCGCCTCGGTCGGCATCCCATTCGCCGTTGCGGCCGGCGCTTCGGACGCGGGCGAACAACCCAAAAGCAATGTCCCGATCAGTAATAGTGGGATAACAAGAGTCAATTGGTTCATAGCGTCCTGCTTTAAACGTTCGACTTGAGTATTACACGAATCATGAGCCGCCGCCGCACGCGTCATAGGTCATGCCGAGTGCCTTTAACAAGCAGTCAAAGGCGCCGCCTAGATCAGACAATCAAGACAATGACCCTGGATGATGGATACGATTTGCAAAGCATTTTAAATGCCGGCCATAACGTGTTCCGAATTCTGGCAAAAAGATCATCGTAAAACCGTTGACAAGACGCTTGATTTTCAACCCAGCAGGATGCCTTCATCGGCGCCCTAATGAAGGTGGTGTCTCACGGAAAGGGGCTGTTATAGTGAAGCCCGTATTTCAAACCGCTGGAGACACCCCTTGGCTCAAACAGAAACCGCACCGGCAACCAATTTTTTTCTGGATGGCAACTTTGCGCCCGTTTCAGACGAACGCGATGCCCAAGACATGCCCGTTGTGGGCGAGATCCCAAAAGATTTAGCCGGCCATTTCTTGCGAGTTGGGCCCAATCCCGCACACATCTTTAATGAGGCGGCATATCACACCTTCGACGGTGACGGCATGATCCATGCCATGACGTTTAACGAAGGCAGTGCCCATTACCGAAACCGCTTTGTTCAAACCGAAGGGTATAAGCTCGAACAAGCCCATGGCGGCTGGTTGTACAAAGGCATGAACTCAATGATGGATCCAACCCCGTCTGAGCTCCCTAGTGGTGCACCAAAGAATAAGAACCTTGCCAACACGGCCTTTGCCTATCACAACAAGACGCTCTACGCGCTGCATGAACCATCCCAGCCGACCATTATTGACTTGCCTGAACTGACCACGCGAGGCGCAACAAGTTTTGATGGCAAACTGAAACACCCCTTCACCGCGCATCCGAAAGTCGATCATTCGAGCGGAGAGATGATGACGTTTGGCTATGCCTTTCAAGCGCCCTTTGTCACCTACTCTGTGATCAGTGCCTCGGGAGCGCTGATTCACTCAACCCCCATCACCATTTCAAAGCCGGTATTCATGCACGACTTTGCGGTCACTGAAAAATACTCGCTGTTTTTAGACTTTCCAATCACGCTGGATATCGAACGCGCTATTGCGGGCGGCCCCGCACTGGGATTTGAGCCGGAGCATGGATCTCGAATTGGCGTCATACCGCGCTTTGGCAGTGATCAAGATGTACGCTGGTTTGACGTGAAAACTGGCTCGGTTGTGCACACCGCCAATGCTTGGGATGACGGCGACGAGGTTGTGTTGCAAGCATCCCGCTCAAAAACCTCAGACATTGCCGGCGCTGGCCTGAACGCTGAAAATCTTGAAGAGACGCAAGGCCAGTTGTACGAATGGCGCATCAACCTAACCACCGGCCTTGTCACAGAGCGCACGCTCAGCACCGTTTATTGTGACTTTACGCGGGTGAACGATTTGCAGGCTTGCCATCCAACACGCTACGTCTACGCGGCTGCCTTTAACCCCGAGCGGCCCTTCAGCTTTGATGGCGTTATGAAGTTTGATAATGAAACCCAAGCCACGACAACCTTTTATTACGGCGCCAACCGCTTCGGTGGCGAGGCGGTCTTTGCGCCCAGGGTAGGGGCCAAAACTGAGGATGACGGTTATCTTGTTTGCTTCGTGCAAGATGAAGCGGCCGAACAAAGTGAATGCTTGATTTTGGATGCCCAAGACTTGGCAGCAGGGCCTGTTGCCACCATTATGGTGCCGTATCGGGTGCCCTACGGCTTCCACGCGACTTGGGTTGGCGATCTTTAGGGGCATCGATCACGCCGTTTGCGGCGATTCTAGGCAGCGAGTACTGCTTTGTTCAAGACTGATCGAATCAACGTTACAGGGCCGCGCTCGGATACGACGACATGTTAGCAAGACTCATCGCCGCCTTTACGTTTCGGGATTATCGGATCCTTTGGGTCATGCTGATCATTGGCTCAATCGCCTTCTGGATGCGGATCCTAGGAACCGCCCAATGGCTGCTCGAAGCAACCGGCTCGGCCTACATGGTCGGCCTGATTGGGGTTGTACAGCTCATTGTGCAACTGCCCATCACCCTGTGGGCCGGCACCTTGGCCGACCGGGTCGATCGTAAACGCCTAATGTCACTCGCGCATGGCGCAACCGGCGTCTCGCTGGTAACCCTGGGCGTACTCAGCAGCACCAATGCGCTGACGCCCGCCTTAGTTTACGTGGGCATTGCCATCACAGCCGGAACCCATATGCTCGCGAGTCCCGCTCGCGGCGCCCTGCTCGCCGCCGTGGTCCCGGAAGGCAAACTGATGCTGGCCTCCTCAACCGACACCGCCTCCGCAAATGCCGCCGCCATTGCAGGCCCACTGCTATTTGCTGGCATCGTCCTAACAGCGGATCTGACAACCGTCTTTCTAACTGCAGGCTGTCTCGCGCTGGTCAATGCGATCTTGCCGATGCTACTACGCGTTGATGGTCATGTTGCGGGCAAGCAGGGCGAGGCGGAAGATAAGCCCTCCCAAATCCAGCAGACTCGCGCTGGACTGCGGTACGTTGCCTCGCACCCCATTTTGCCCGGTCTCTTTCTCTTAGATGTTGGCATCACGACCGCCTCATTTTATCGAGAGGTGCTACCGGTCATCGCACTGGGTTTGTTCGCCGGCGGCGCCAGTGCAACCGGCATGCTCGGGGCGGCCAATTCGGCAGGGGCAATCCTTGGGTCCTTTATTGCGCTGGCGCTTGCCGGCGTAAGGGCAAAAGGCATGCTCGTGCTCTACGCCTCCTTTGCCTATGGCGTCATTCTGTTTGGTTTTGGTATCGCAACGACCCTTTTGGGCGGGATGTTGATGATTGCGCTGCTGGGCGCCGCCGATGCGGTCACCGTCGCCGTGCGTCAAACGACCGTCTTGCTGACGACCCCGGACGAGATGCGCGGCCGGGCCTATGCCCTGATGATCCTGGCGGCACAAACCGCGAACAACATCGGCACGATTTGGGTCGGATTTTGGGCCGGCGCCATCGGTGCGGGTAACACCATGGTCATGGGCGGCATCATCTCGATCACGGCAACCGCCGTCATCTGGTATGTCTGGAAACCGATCGGCAGATACCGTTCAGCCTCATAACAATCGCCCCTCGAGCTTGCCTCTGCCGCCTGATCGGTGATTCAAACCAGCCGGTCTGAACCGCAAGCCCGGAACAGTGACCTGATTGTGCGCGCTGATTTAAAACCTGCTCAGCATGGCCAGGGTCGCTCAGTGATTGCGTCCGCTAAACGCCCTGCATTTACAATAGCGCTCGTAATATTTGGGTGTTAGCGTTTCGAAAAAATGACAAAGTGGGGTTCAGAATGTTGCAAATGTTTATTTTCAAAGCGCATTGGATACGAACCATGATCGACTCGGAATGATAAGAGAATCACAAGAATCTGATTTAGAAGAAGTCTTTAATTTAATCTATTCAGCTTTTGGCAATAAAGCAGAGTCCGATTTGGTTAAGCAGTTAATGCTGGACAAAGATTTATTTTTTAGCCTTGTTTATGAATCGCCAGACGCAATTTTAGGCAATGTGGTGGTTTCTAAAATGGCGATGAAGCCTGTTACGAACTTGTTGATTGGTGGGGTTGCGCCACTTTCAGTGCTGCCTAAAAGTCAATCCTCTGGAATCGGGGCACAATTAATGAGGGCCGCAATAACAAAGAGCAGAGGAATGAAACTCGACGCTTTATTTCTTTTAGGTGACCCAAATTACTACGGAAGATTTAATTTTAAAGTCTCAAATTTAGCGAATGATTACAGCTCCGAATATTTTCAGGCGCTTGAGTTAACCAAAGACTGTTTGGTTGATGTGAAATCAAAAGTCATTTACGCAAATGCATTTGCGAGCCTATAGTGATTAGCAAAGCACTACTGCCGTTTAGGAAAACAGGCTAAAGCCATAAGGACTGGAAAAAGCGCTTTGAGTCGCACCGAACTCAATCCGGCGAGATTTCCGCAAGCCGCTTGCCTGCCGTTTCGGGCAAGAACAACCAAACCATAACGGGTGCGACGAGCGAGGTGGCGCAAAGCACTGCGATCGATGTCCAGTTTGACTCAAACACCGTGTAGAGCAGGGATACCGCGGTTAATCCGAGGATGCCTGAGGCGGTGGCAACAATCGCCTTAAAACCGGTCGCGGTGGAACGATATCGAGTCGGGAACAATTCCGTACCATAACTCGTTGTCGTGACCTCACTGCCCATTAAGAAGAAGATAAGACCCACCCACAAAAACGGGACAAACACCCCACCCATGGCATAAAACGAGAGCGCGGCCAGCGCGAACAGACCGGTAAACAAAATGGTGATGGGCCGACGACCGAAGCGATCACTCAGCCACCCCGCAAGCGGATTTCCAATGATCGCCAGGGCCCCGCCCACAAGGTTCAGCATCGCAACATTTGAGGGCTCCCACCCGTGCACATCCAGCAAATACTTTGGCGCAAAGAAAGCCGCGGTGCTGCCGGCAAGCATCAGGGCGAACACCGCGCCAAAAAGGCCTATCGTCCGCTTGGGTAGGTGGGTGAACAGATCAACAATGTTTTTCAATACCGGTTCATGGACCTGCACTTCCGCCTGAAATTGCGCCGTTTCGGGAAGACTGTGACGCCAATAAGCGATGAACAGTAAGGGAACCAGCCCGATCGCATACAAAGACCGCCAACCGTAGGGCACCTGGTCCACGAATCCAAACATCACCGCCGCAAATCCTGAACCGCAAGCCGCCACAGCGCCGAGCGCGCCAATACCCCAACCCCTATGCTTGGGCGAAAACTCCTCAGCAATCACGACCGCCGCAATTAATACTTCAGCGGTTCCGAAGCATCTCGCAAACATCTGAAATACAACAAACGCCTCTGCGTTAGGCGACACCGCCGTCGCCCCGGTGAAGAGGGTATACCCAACGACTGTGACCAATAGAATCAATCGTCGACCGTATCGATCCGCGGCGATTGCCAAAAAAACCGCTAAAAACGAACCTGCTCTAACGAGGGCGCCCAAGAACCCAACATCCGATTCTGCAATCAGAAGTTCCGCTTGTATCTTGGTCAAGTTTAAGGAAAACAGGTACATATCGTACTGCTCGAAAAACGACACCGCTGACAACAAGCCAAGCAACTTCCACTGGTGCTTACTTAATTCAGGTGGTCGGCCGAGAAAAGGCACAAATCGATACCAAAACGGGACATTACTCATGTTGAACGCGCCTCTTTCTTTCACTCGGGCCCGACCAGCCGGGTTCAATATTTTTTACGATCAGCATGGGCTGCACTGGAACAAACCCAAACATGACGACCCTACCGATTCAAGATTTTGGATCGAGATGGCAACACAACGTGTTCTGTTGGTTGCTTTCAAATGAGGACCCTGGCGTGCGTGCCGCAAGGCGCTCTTGAGTCCAGAAGCTTGAGAGACTTAAGACAATGCGAGATCGAATCTGCGTTCAAGTCCGACATGCCTGTATTGCCCTTCAACACGAGGTTAACCGGCTATAAAATTTCCATGAAAGCCAAATGGCACGCGGGCATTAAGTTTAACGATGGCCACCGGTTTCGCCTCGAAGTCCTGCGCATCAATAATGTGCAGTTCACTCAATTGGGTGTCGCCATTGTAGATAACGGACAATAGGTAACCGGCATCTTCTGCTTCGCCGTTTGAGGCGGTTACAAATACAGGCTCCCCGCCCGCGCAGTTGTCGCCAACACGATGGGTTTGAGTGGTGCCCGCCTCGAGATCAAATTTGAGCAGATCCGAGAACCCATGCACCCCGCCCGTCTTCAAGGCATAGCCATACTGGTGTGGGTAACACTCAACCTTAGGATTCACTCTGGGGAATTCCAGGTCGATGTCGCTCAGAACCGTTGTGGTCACGGTGCCAGCGGTTGGATCAATGATCCACCGTACCAAGCTTGATCCTTGCTCGTAATCGTCATCACCGGGCGCTGTCATCATCTTTTTATAGCGCACAACATCCATCACGATTTTGTCACCATCGTCGTAACTGTTCAGGGGATGAAAAACGTAACAAGGCTCAATATCGATCCACTGCACGGTGTCTGAATCACTTGCGCGGTTCAGGATGCCTAATCGAGCTTGATGCGCATCAAGCCATTGGAAGGGAAAAAACCCTTTCTCCACCAACGCCAAATCGAAGACGACTGGCAGGTCCATAAAGACGACACGTGTCTCAGTCACGCCAAAATCGTGCATCATGACAGCAGCGGGCAAATCGATATCAATACTTTTTTGGAGTTCACCGCTTGCGGAGGCTTGATGGTACCGCAGAAAGGGCGCAAACATTTCATAACCGAAGAACAGCATCTCGCCAGTGCGGCCATCAACTTTTGGATGCGCGGTCATACTACCCGCCAGTTTTCCCTCGTAATCGAAGAGGCCTTTTGTCTCAAGCTGGCGGTCCATTTCATAGGGAAGCCCAACCTCCGGTAATGCTAAAACGCGACCACCGTGGCCGATGACATTCACATTGCCAGAACCCTGAATCATTAGCTCGACCTGACTGCCACCTGATGCCGCGGGCAGACCCGTTTTTTCAGCCAGGGCCTTGGTTCTAACCCACCGATTGCGATAGCTTTTCGCCTGGCCATTGCTCAGATGTATAGCGTGCAGCATGGCGTCACCCATGAACCAATGGTGATTGGGGCCGGGGGCGACTGGGTTGGGGCCGTTGCGCAGCAGCGTGCCTTGTAGATTTTTAGGAATCGAACCGATGACCTCTAAAACATCAAAGCTGTTTTCAGTGTCAACCGGTGCAAAATTACCCTGTAAAACGGGATTGTCCTGCACCTGAAGCGCTTTGTTGTCGACTAACGTGTTGAGTTGTTCTGACATCGATTTTCCCTTTTTCCAATTTATTTGTGCTGCAGGCTGTGCAAGTCAAAATCAAATATCTTGACGCCGTCTAGATAATCATTCTAACCGCCATCTTGACGATGTCAAGTTATGCTTTCGGCATCCAGTTAGAGTCCAAAGCCTGTTGCGACGCGCCGTGACCAAGAGCGCGATCTCACACCTTGGGTTCATTGAATTGGCGATGGTGTCGCAAGATTGGAACCGATCGAGCGACTCTGGACGGGATTCAATCCCAACTGAAAAGGGATCGGTGCAGGGTGTTTAAAGTGGCGCAATGAACCGTTTAGACTGCCCGCTGCTGCAAAAGCTTCGAAAGACGATCGGAGTTTTCTCGGATTATTTTAAGGTGGGCTTCGTCTGGGATCATGCTCAGTTGGCCTTCCAAGCGCAGATGCGCGTAGCCATGGATGTAGCACCAACCGATCAGAATGTCTTTGATGACGGGATTGCTTTTGCCGGGGACTTCAGACAATAAAGAAATTTCGGGTTCGCCGCGCTGGCGAAGAATCACATTGGTGAGTTCGATTAATGTCTCGGCCATCGCCGTTGGCGGCGACTCATCGTTGTAAACCAGTAGATCCTTGCGAAACATGATCCTGAAATGTTCCGGATAGGTCTCTGCAAACTCTACATAGGCCAGACCTGTCGCGTACATTTCATCCTGTAAATCACCATCAACCGACTTCAATTTTTCCTGCAACAGGGCCACGAGTCGCTCAAAACCGCGCTCGGCGACGGCCGTTATTAACGCATTAATGTCGCCAAAATGATGCGCAGGCGCAGCATGAGAAACATTTGCTAGACGCGCACACGCCCGCATTGTGAGACCCTGCAACCCCTCACGCAGCAATAAGGTATCGGCTGCATCCAGCAGCGCGTTTTTAAGATCACCGTGGTGATAAACCGATTTCCTCAAACCTCTCAATCCTATTTAGACCTCACAATCAGACCGGCAGCCCCTTAATGCACTTTGGGGTCCCAGGCGCCTTTCTTGAGGATGCTGACGGACGTCTGATGCGTCAAAGGCGGTCTCAAGCGACTCCGCACCCATGATACCGCTAGTTGTAGCCCGTCGACTCAACCGCCGCAACGCCCGTATCACCTCTGGCCGATCGCAGCTCTTGTCGCGCGAGCCTTGCCATAAAACCACTATCAGTGCCGAGCGTGACGAGGTTAAACCCCATTTTAAGATAACGTTTTGAGTAATCGAGGCTGCCTGTGTGAATACCGGCGGCGATGCCGGCAGTTTTACAGACCGATTGAATTTTCGCAACGGCTGCAACGTGTTTTGGGTCTTCAAAGGCCATTGGCCCCAAACCCAAGGCGTAACCTAGGTCTGAAGGACCAATATAGATCGCATCCAAGCCCTGGGTCGCTGCAATGTCTTCGAGATTATCCAGTCCTTCTTTGGTTTCAATCATGGCAATGCAGGCAATTTCAGAATTCGCGTCTTCGGCATAGTTTTTGCCACCATACATCGCAGCTCGGACTGGACCAAATGAGCGAATGCCCGCCGGCGGGTATCGGCAGGCCGCCACCGCTCTTTCTGCTTCCGCACGATTATTGATAAGCGGCACGATCACGCCATAAGCCCCCGCATCGAGGGCTTTCATAATCGCAGCCGGCTCATTCCAAGGCACTCTGACGAAGGGCATCGTCTGGGTGGTCGAAATCGCCGGCAACATTACTTTCACGTCTTGGTAATCCAACAAGCCGTGCTGCATATCGATGCAGAGCCAGTCGAAGCCTACATGCGCCATGGTTTCAGCGGTGAACGCATCGCCAATCGACAGCCACCCGCCGATGGTTTGTTTGCCTTGGCGCCAGCCCCGCAACACAGGGTTTGCTCTCATCTGTCCCTCCTTCGTGATCGCTTGGCAAAAAGTCTTGCTGGCTGCACTGACCTCATGATGGCGCAACGCATGGCACGCGCTTTCATGAGCCGCGCTTTCATGAGCCGCGCGGCCTTAAGGCGCCGTTTTTCTAAACGCGCCAGGACCCTGATCCGGCACGACCGCGCTCACGATGACCTAATGCGCAGGCGTGGGGTGCCGATTAGGACGATACACCCCTCATCAACTAGAGGCGGTTGGCACCTCGCTAAAGGGTATACCCTTGTCGACGCGAATATCTTGCGGCATGCCCAGCACCCGCTCGGCGATAATGTTCGCCATGATTTCGTCGGTGCCGCCCGCAATCCGCAGGCCCGGCGAGGCCATGTAGGTTGCTTGGAATAAACCCGCGCGTTCAGACAGTTTTTCGTCCCAAATCACACCGGCCTGCTCCAACAAGTCCAAGGCAAAGCTCGCCATATCTTGTTGTTTGGGCGCCCCAACGAGTTTTCCGATGGAGTTTTCTGGACCTGGGATTTCGCCTTTGGACAGGGCGGTCATCGAGCGATAGCCGGTGAACTTCAAGCCCGCCTCCTGCACGTACCAATCCGCCAGCTTACGCCGCACCGAAGGATCCTCGATGGCGGGTCGCTCACCCAAATCAACCGACTGGGCAAGTTCAAACACGGAATCAAAATTAACACCACCACCGCCACCACCTATCGAGGCGCGCTCATTCATAAGCGTTGTCAGCGCAACCTGCCAGCCCTGACCCACGTTGCCTAACCGCTGCGCATCGGGAATGCGCACATCCGTAAAATACACTTCATTGAAGTTCGCGCCTCCGGAAATTTGTCGAATGGGCTTAATCTCAATGCCGGGTGATTTCATATCCAAGAAGAAATAAGTCAAGCCTTGGTGTTTCGGCGCCTCAGGGTCGGTTCTTAATACCAGCACTCCAAAGTCGGAGTAATGGGCGCCAGAGGTCCAAATTTTCTGCCCGTTGACAATCCAATCATCACCATCCTTCACGCCTTTGGTACGAAGGGCAGCAAGGTCTGAGCCGCCGGCTGGCTCACTGAATAACTGGCACCAGACTTCCTCACCGCTTGCCATGGGCGGCATAAAGCGCCGATTTTGTTCTTCGGTCGCCCAGGTCATCATCGTGGGCGCGCACATCCCTTGACCAATGGCGAAGATCCCCGCTGGGGTATCAAACTTAGCTTCTTCCTGATTGAAGATCACCTGCTCGATTGCGCTCGCATCGCGACCGCCGTGGGCTTTAGGCCAGCGAATACAGGCCCAACCGGCGTCGTGTTTTTTCTTTTGCCAGAGCTTGGCGCGACCAATGTAATCTAGTCCGGTGAGCTCAGCCTCTGTTGGCACATTGGCGGTCAACCAGTTTTGAACTTCCGCTCGAAACGTTGCTTCTTGGGGGGTGTCATTAAAATCCATATCCTAGCTCCGGGTCTTATGCTGCGCGTTGCGCCTCAATTGCACTGATGAGTTTTTCTTGCCAAATGGCTTCTGAACCGATGTTCACTGACAACAATTTCGAACGGCGATAGGGGAACTGACAATCAAACTCCCAAGTAAATCCCATGCCGCCGTGAGTCTGAATATTTTCTTTGGCCGCGTAGTAATAGGCTTGTATTGCAGCGACTCGCGCGGACGCTGCCGCAACGGGTAACTCACTTGCATTCGTTGAAAGTGCCCAAGCACCAAAGTAGCAGTTGCCGCGCGCCAGGGTGTTTTTGACGTAGGCCGCCGCAAGCTTGTGCTTAATGGCTTGATAGGTCGCAATCGGCCGACCAAAAGCAAAACGGCCCAAAGCATATTCTTTCGCCATATTGAGGGCGGTATCGGCGCCGCCAACTTGCTCCCAAGCAAACAGTACCGCTGCGCGGTTGTACAGCTGCTGCAATTGGATCCAGCCCGAACCCGCCTCGCCCAATAATTCAGCGCTTGCACCATCAAAGGTAATGGCGGCATGGGACCGGCTTGGATCCAAAGTAGAAACCACCTGGCGCTGACAGCCCGGCTGATTTAAATCAACCAAAGCAAGCACCGGGCCCGCGGCACTGCTCGCAACAACCACCGCAAAATCAGCAACATCCCCATCGGCCACAGGCAATTTCACACCGGTTATGGTCCCATCGGCATAACGCGTTGAAAGCTTTGCCGCGGTCAAATGGCCGTTTGCCTCTGAGTCGGCAAGACAGCCCATCACAGCACCGGCGGCAAGCTTTGGCAGCCAAGCGGCTTTTTGTGCGTCGGACCCAGCCGCCAAGATGGCTTCCGTTGCAAGATAGACCGAAGACGAAAAGGGCAGGGGTGCCAAGCAGCGACCCAACTCTTCGGCGATTACCGACAGCTCAAGGTAGGTCAATCCAAGACCGTCGTATTGCTCTGGAATCACTGTTGCCGTCCAGCCCATATCAACGACCTTCTGCCAAAGACTCTGATCAAAGGCCGCATCGCCATCCAAAACCGTTCGAACCGCCTGAGGCGGGCATTCGGCTTTTAAAAAAGACTGCGCCTGCTCCCGGAGCATGTTCTGCTCGTCTGAAAATTCAAAATTCATGGTGTGTTATCCCCTCAACGTTATCGCGTTGTTTGTGAAACCGTGATCTTTAACCTGATCCGAATGCTGCGGGTCCATTCTGGGCGCAATCGATTGAGACGCCGTCGTGCGCAACTTGCGGAACAACTCAAGGTATCACGATGTCGTCAGGTGTCCAACTAGATCCTCCAAGACGGCCTTAGTCGCAGGGCAGCAGCGGCACAGTCTCGACCGAGGTACTTTTCAAGCCGAAGGCCGCCAGCCGTGCTAATCAGACAGCCTATCGGATAGGCCGCCCTTAGCGCGGCTCATGCACCGGGTGACCTCGCATCAGGATTGCTCCGCAACACCCCAAGTCCTAACGCCGATAATCTCCTAACCGAGAAAGACGGTAACCTTGGCTTTGATAGAGCGCATCCACCAGCGTTTGTCCGCGCTCATTGAGTAAGATGCCCGCGCCCATTTGATTCATCACATATCCCAATGAAAGGCCCAGTTCTGGCTCCGCAAACCCGAGACTACCGCCAGCACCGGCATGACCAAAAGCCCTTGGCCCAAGAATCAAACTTTCTAAGGCGCCACCGGGCCGATCCAGATTATTCATCGTTTTCATGAACCCCGCACTAAAGTGGGTCGGCATCATTAGGGTTCGATCGATGCCGCCTCTGACCGCGGTTTCAGCCAACACCTGAACCTGGTCCGGGCTCATGAACTGTTCATCACCCGAGGCGCCCTGTTGGGCAAGCGGCGCGTACATTCTAGCCAAACCCAATGCATTGGTCAGTCCGCCGCCTGCACCAAATTCAGCAACATAGCTTTCGGGCGCGTCCGCTTTGAAACCACCGGTATTAAAATACGCTTTTGCCGGGATCGATTGTGGATCCTTGATCAGGTGCTGGGTAAAGGCCGCCGGCGCCAGGCCTCTCTGCGGCTTAAACCGCGCCAACTTTGCAACCCGATGGTGCTCCGAGCGGGGTAGACCAATCCAAAAGTCCGCGCCCAAGGGCTCAGCAATCCACTGCCTGAAAAATGACCCCAAGGACTGACCAGAGATCCGCCGCACGAGTTCGCCCACAAGCCAACCAAACGTCGTCATTTGATAACCATGCTCGCGGCCCGGGGTCCAAAGTGGCGTGGCTCGTGCTAACGTCGCCGTCATATAGTCCCAGTCCAAAAACGCGCCCGGTTTTAGCGTCTCTGTTAAAGACGGCAAACCACTCGTATGGTTCAAGAACATGGCGACCGTCGTGTCACCTTTTTCAGCTTGGTCATACTCCGGCCAATACCGACTCACCGGGTCAGTGAGCGCAACCCGACCCTGATCGATCAAAAGATGCAGACACAAAGCCGTCGCCGCTTTGGTACACGAGTGCACAACACACAAGGTGTCGGGCGCCCAGGGCTTTTGACGATCCCGGTCAACATACCCCCCAATGAGGTCAACCAAAACCTCATCGCCCTGGACCAGCGCCAAACCCGCGCCCAGTTCTCCGTGATCGGTAAAATTTTTAACGAATGCCGTCAGTAAGGATTCAAATTCTGGGACGCACCAGCCTGAGATCACGCCCATCGGTAGCTGTATTGTTCGCTCCATACCCCTCCTGCCAGATCAGACTGCTCAAAACCAGCATACACCGAAGTCTGGACCCGCTACACTGGCCGCTTTTTGAGGATCACAGTATTGACCGAGCAATTCGCACAGCACAAAGGCTTTCTCGGATGGCGAATGGTCGGTGTCGCTTTTTTTGTCGACTTCATCGCGGTTGGGTTCTTTTTTTATTCCTACGGCGTCTTCTTTAAAGCTATCGCCATTGAATTTGGCGACTCTCGACTCGGCGTTGCCGTCGGAATCACCTTAACGCAAGGTGTTGGCGCCATCTTAGCCCCAATTCTTGGACGAGCCCTTGATCGCTATCCGCTCAAGTTGATTATGGCCATTGGCGCCCTGTCGATGGGGACCGGTTTTCTTCTGCTGGGGGTATCGTCAACGGCACTCCAATTTTATTTGATCCTCAGCATCTTTGTGGGATTTGGTGCTGGCGCAATGGGCCAATTGGCCACGTCAAAATTAGTCAGTAACTGGTTTGTATTAAAACGCGGCATGGCGCTCGGCATCGCCGCAACTGGCATTTCCCTGTCCGGCGTCATCATGCCCAACATCAGTGCCGCATTGATTACCAACTATGGTTGGCGAGAGGGGTTCTTATTCTATGGCGCGGTGACCATCATTTTAGTGGTCCCACTGGTACTGAAATTTGTGATTTCAAAGCCTGAAGAAATCGGGCAGTTGCCGGATGGCGAAACCGAGATCAATCGTCTGCCCACGCCTAAACCGCCGTTAAAAACCCGTGAGTTTTTATCCGATCGGAACTTTTGGATGCTGGTCATGGTGATTGGGCTTTTATTTTGCATCCAATCCGGCACGCTCATTCACATGGTGCCGCAACTCACTGACCGCGGTTACACCCTTTACAGCGCGTCTTTTGTTGCTTCCTGCACGGCCGGGTTTGGTATTTTAGGCAAGTTAACTTTCGGCAATCTCGTGGATCGCTGGGATGTGCGCCATGCTTTGTGGCTTGGTATTGGAAGCCAAGTTTTCGGTCAACTTATGATGCTGTTGATGCCGGGCTATGCGCCGTTTTTGATTGGCGCCTGTTTTTTCGGATTCGGTATGGGCGGGGTGGTCCCGATGCAGGGCGCGGTGGTCGGAGCAGCCTTTGGACGCGCCTCCTTCGGTCGCGTTTTAGGCGCAATGCGACCGCCTATGGCAATCATCCACCTTGCTGGCGTACCCTTCGCGGGCTGGATCTACGACACGACAGGTGACTATACCGCGGCTTTTACCACCTTCATTGCGTTGTATCTCTTTGCTGCAGCTGCTGTCATGGGGATCTCAGTCAATACCAAATCCAATCGCTGACTCAACTCTTTGGCTCATCATTTGATCTGGCAAACCGAATTCGGCGCCGAAGGGTGATCCTCAACCAAACGAACGCGACCAGCGCGGTCACCGAAATCCCCACAACGCTCCCGATGAAAATCCCGCGGTAACCAAACAAATAATTACCAATGAGTGCGAGTGGCACCGATAGAAACAGCATTTGCAATAATGAAATCACAAGTGGCGGCCCGGGCATCCCGAGGGCATTGAAGCTCGATGTGCTATTGGCCACGACCCCCATCAAACCCATGCCCAACGGAATGATCAAAAGGTAAACGCTCGCCGCTTCAATCACCTCAGGATCATCGTTCACCAAGGCAATCAGACGAGGACCAAGCCAATACAAACAAACAAATGCAAAGAGCCCCCAACTTAGGGCAAAGATATTCGCGACCCGCAAAGCGCGTTGCACGCGTTCGAATAATCCCGCACCCCAATTTTGGCCTACGAACGGCGCAACACTCATGGACAAGGCCCACATCACCATGGCCAACATCGTTTCAATCCGGGAGGCCACGCTAAAGCCCGCGACAACGGCCGCGCCATGACCGGCAAGCAGTCGAGTGATGACGGTTAATGAAATTGGTGAGATCAGATTTGCCGCAATCGCCGGCAAGCCAACGTGTAAAATAGCCCGACTAGAACTGATGAAGCCGCCAAAGCTCCAGACCAACAATCGGTCCTTCGCGACATAATAGCCGTACATCACGAAGCTGATACCCCGGGCAATCACAAAGGCGAGCGCCGCGCCGGTCAGACCCAACCCTTCAAAGCCCTCAAAACCAAAGATTAAAGGCGGACCAATGACGATTTGAATCACGGCCCCAACCGTCATCAGGTAACTCGGCTTAACCGCATCGCCCGCCGCACGCATCAGGGACGAGCCCACCATCGCAATGGCAAAAAACGGCAGCCCAATCAGCCAGATCGTCATATAACCCCGCGCCAGCGCTTGGGCTTGTCTGTCCGCACCCAGCAATTCGAAAATTGGCGTCAAAAAGACGAAAACCAAGCCAGCGACCAGGACTACAAAAAGCAGCACGAGCACAAAACTGTGGGTAATCAACCGTCGCGCGCGATCCCAATCGGCCGCACCAATACTTCGTGCGACCACTGACGAGGCGCCAATACCCAGTCCCATGGTCATGCCTTGCAACGTCATAACCAACGGGAACGTAAACCCGAGTGCCGCGAGTTCCAAGGTGCCAACGCGACCAATGTAGAGCGACTCCATAAGATTTGCGCCCATCACTGCCACAAAACCAAACAGCATAAACCCCGTTAACCGCACGAGATGTTCGGACACTTCGCCCTCGGTCAAAGCTCGAGCGGTTCTTGGCGGCGTCTTGGTCGGCTCACTTGCTGTTATAGGCTTGTTAATGTACCGATCCTTTTAATGCGCCCGCCATGCCGCTGGCATGGGGGTTATTGTGATCAAAAAAAGTTGGGCAAGCCCGATGCCGAACGCGACCGCTAAGGCAGAAAACACAGAGCGCCACCCGGCTTCTTGGTATATTACGGGATGTCGCACTCGGCATTGCCCGCCATAGACTCGCCTACGGAGCGAGCGTGCAACCGGCTCATCGGCCCCTTCATAATCAAACCCTGGCTCGCGCAGTGGGCAGGACTGGCGCGCTTGCCAGTCCGGCCAATTAAAGGTCAGCACAAGGCTCGAAACCAGTATCTGCTCGGGCGCATCACCCCCAACCGAGACGCGAATCAAAGCCGGTCCGTGAAGGCTGTTTCCGATACTTGAATCTTGCCCAGGCAGAATCAGCGGTTTGATATGCTCTGCTTGCCAAGGAGAGCTCACAACGCCAACGCTCGAGCCAAGACTTTTGCCTCAAGATTGCCGCCAGACGCAACAATGCCAATCTGGTCATCCGCAACATGCCGATCACACTCTAAAAAGGCGGCAGCCAGGCTTGCCGCGCCAGCGCCTTCAACCAGGTTGTCGGTGTGTTTGGCCATTTTCGCAATGGCGCTCAGAAGGGCAGTCTCGCCAACGGCAACGATCCTGCTAACGCCTTCTTTAATCATTGTTAACGCCTGCGGATTTGCCAATCGAACCGCTAGACCATCGGCGATGGTATCTCCCGGCTCGGTCAAGATAGGCTCGCCGGCATCTAACGATCTCGGGTAGGTCTGAAACGCATCAGCTACCACGCCAATGACTTCGACCGAATGCCCCAAGGCCGCTTTGGCAAACAGCACACCGCAGATCCCTGAGCCTAAGCCAATCGGGACATATAGTTTTGTTAAGGCCGGCACCTTGGTTAAAAACTCATAGGCATAGGTTGCAACGCCCAGCACTAAATCCTGATGAAAGGAGGGTACTAAATGCAGCCCCTCAGCTTCGGCATAAATGCGCGCGTAGGCAACACTTTCATCAAAGTCTTCGCCGTGCTCGATGAGCCTTGCACCCAGCGCAATCATCGCTTTGTTTTTATCTGGATTATTGCCTTTCGGCACAACAATGACGGTCCTTAAGCCTTGTCTTGCCGCTGCAAAAGCGATGCTTTGCCCATGATTGCCGCGCGTGGCGGCACAGATTCCCGACACAGCCTGAGTCTTTAGCAAGCGATCGACATACACAAGACCCCCTCGCACTTTAAAGGCGCCCGTTGGCAAGTGATTCTCGTGTTTGACCCAAAGCTTTGCACCCAAAGCCTCGTTCAGGCGCGACCACTCAAGGGCAGGCGTTGGCGGCAATACCTGGTAGATCAATTGCGCCGCTTGGTTGAGTTGATTAAGCTTGCTTTGATTCGCTTGATTCGACATCGCTTACTGCCTGGGCTATCCCTAAGGTCTGAAGGTTACCGTTCGATTATCGGCGGCTGGAACGGGCCTGGGTAAAATTACTCGGCCCATCTTTTAGGTGATGTTTCATCCAGCATTCGTTAAAAGATTCGACAACGCCACCACAGTCTAGCATTCAAAAGATAAACCCGATGATCCTTCAAAACAATAAAGCCTTTCTGCGCTTAATCAGCCTCCTCATCCTATTCAGCGTAGCGCCTGTTAGCGCGAGCACGCTCAGTTCATTTTCAGTACCGAACTCAGACTTTACCGCGCTCGAAAGTAAGCTAAGCGCCATTGAACCCTCGCGTCGAACGTTAAACCAAACGTTTCAGCTGGCGGTTGCAAACTGGCGTTTGGGCCATTTGAAAGCAGCCCATGGCCTGTCCGATGAACTGATCAAAGCTAATTTTGAGCTTGGAGACAGTCTGTACTTAAAGGGTTTGATTTACCTCACTGAAGTGCGGGAGGTGAACGTCTTCAAAAAAATTGGGACCGCCAAAAAAGCGCTCCGAGCTTGGGAGCAGGCCCTTGAAGCAGATCCAAATCATATCTTGGCACTATTTGCTGTGACGGCTTTTTACATCAATGCGCCAAGTTTTGCAGGGGGCGACCTGGACGCGGCTCAAGCCCGTTTGCCGCAAATTTCCGCCCTGGATGCTGATTATCATCACCTGGCTGCTGGTCTCATTGCCGAAAAACAAGATCAACCTGAGCGCGCTGAAAACCTGCTTCGTAAGGCACGGATTGATGGCCCAGACCAGGTCATCATCTTGTTTCAGCTCGGCCAGTTTTATTATCGATCGGAAGACTATGAGCGCGCCGCAGAGATCTTTGAAACGCTCCATGACTATCGGCTGCATTGGCACCATCCAGTTCCATCAATGATCCATTTGATGCACGCGATGGCGTTGAAAAAGCAAGGTAACTTACCAGCAAGCCGAGCACGCCTTGAAACCGTGCGTGAGGGCGCCCAAAACCCGAGCTTGAAGGCTTGGGCCGAAAAAGAGCTTGCCGCGTTTTAGCCGATTACGTTCTGATGGTGTCTGTCCCGATGACCGGGGCCGTGCTTAACGCCTAATGCCTTACAGGACCCGCCTTGGACTCAATCTGTTGGAATCGTCGTCAGCGCAGAAAAATCTAGGTCATAAACGTTCCAAGGGTTGGCTCTAACGCGCTCATCCAGCAAGACAGCATCCTCTCCTACCAAGATGCGCCATTGATTCGCACGCACCCCCGCTAAAATTACAGCTGCTGCGTCGGTCGCCGACATGGGCGCATTGTCCCGAAACTCGATCCCGCGCCGGTGCATTGCCTCCCGCAATTGGTCATCACTCAAGTTCATCATCATCTCAGTCATCGGGCCAGGCTGCTTCATGAAACGCTCGCGCACCACACGCACTTCATCCGCGCTCATGTCCAAAGGCGGGGTGTGGCCCAAGATTTTGCCAGAGTTGATCGCAATTGAAGTGCCGATATGGCCAGGCATCACCACAGAGACTTGAATATGCGGTGCGTTCAGACGGAGATCGGTAATCAAAGCCTCTGAAAACCCCTTCACCGCAAACTTGGCTGCAGCATAAGCCGTGTGCGATACCGTCGGGCCAAGCGAAGCCCAAAAACCGTTAATACTGCTCGTGTTCACAATATGGCCTTCATCGCTCTTGAGCAGCATCGGTAAAAAAGCGCGGCAACCGTAATAAACGCCATACCAACAGACCGCAAAGGTTTTTTCCCACTCATCGCGATCACCGGCTACGAAGCCCCCGCCGCCACCTATCCCCGCATTGTTAAACAACAAATGAATCGACTCACCGTGGATGCTGGCGACCTCTTGCTGAAACCGCAGTAAATCGGACTCTATCGACACGTCGCACAGATGGGTTGAGATCCTAACGTCACTCAACGCGGCACACAGTGCTTTGGTTTCTTGCATCGCGTCCTCTGCGACATCGCACAGAGCAATGTGGCAATCTGCCGCTGCCAAGGCCTCACAGAGCGCCCGGCCCATACCGGTCCCACCCCCTGTGACCACCGCAATTTTTCCCGAAAAATCCTTCATCCCTACTCCTTTTTACGCCTCGCCTGCATCCTGATTGAGATAATGATTCGGCTTGAAGTGAAGCAGCGCCGCTAATCCAATGAAGGGCGTTGCCGCAATCAACCCCTGCATGATCCCAGCACCCCGGCTGTCGAGCATCGCCCAAAGCAGCATACTCAACGCAACTTGCAGCACATAAAGACTACTCCAAGGCCGCAACCAAGCTTTTTGATGGAGCAGACCGTAAGCGCCCAGAGCATAGATTAACCAATGCGCAACGCCACCAAACTTTGCAGACCAGCCTGTGAACATGAGCCCAAACCAAACTTCTTGATCTTGGGCAAGGGGCTTGAAGAAGAGATCAAACGGCAGGTAAACAATGGTCATGTACAAACAAAATGCCAGTAAGGCATTTGCCCACCAAGCGCGTTGTTTTAAATTTTCGGTGATACGACTGATCAGCGCCATGGCTCGCCTGCCTTACTGTCTGGTTGCGTTTCCCCGACTGTATCATGTCGATGGGTCGGCGCAACAAGCTCAGCCGCGCCGAGTCAACCGATGGCCAAGACTGTTTAACGCTCGATAAAGCTTTTGAGCTGTTCCGATCGAGCAGGGTGGCGCAGTTTCCTAAGCGCTTTTGCTTCGATTTGCCGAATGCGTTCTCGCGTTACGGAGAACTGCCGCCCGACTTCTTCAAGCGTATGGTCGGTATTCATATCGATGCCAAAACGCATACGGAGCACCTTGGCTTCGCGTTCCGTGAGCGCGGTTAAGACATCATTCGTCGTTTCTCGAAGCCCTTCATCGGCAGCGTGATCAAGTGGCGACTCAACCGAGGTATCGCTCACCAAATTCCAAATCGTTGAATCATCGTCATCACCCACGGGCGTTTCTAAAGAAATCGGCTGCTTGGCAACATCCAACGCTTTGATCACTTTATCTTGGGGTAATTCCATCTTAATGCTGAGCTCTTCAATCGTCGCTGGGCGACCTAACTCCTGCAGCAGTTGACGACTCAACCGATTAATCTTGTTCACCGTTTCCATCATGTGGACGGGCACCCGAATGGTACGCGCCAAGTCGGAAATACTGCGGGTGATGGCTTGACGAATCCACCAAGTTGCGTAGGTTGAAAACTTGAAGCCTCGGCGGTATTCAAACTTATCAACGGCTTTCATCAATCCGATGTTGCCTTCTTGAATCAGATCCAGAAAATGCAAGCCGCGGTTGGTGTACTTCTTGGCGATGGAGATCACAAGTCGTAGGTTCGCCTCGATCATATCTTTCTTTGCAAAGCGCATGACATTAATCGCCGATTGGAGTGCTTTATTCGTTTCTTTAATCTCTGGGACACTCAACCCGCGCTCCTCGGCAACACGACGCATCGTCTTGACGGCATGACGGAGCGAGACGCGGTTGGCTTTGATCTTATTCGACCAAGGTTCCCCCGCTTTCTCTAACCCATCAATAAACGCGACGTCGGTCTGACAGACCCCGTAACGCTCGAGAAATACCGAGGTTGGCATGCCACACTTGGTCACGCACAACTGACGAATCGTTTTTTCTTGTTCGCGGATCAAGGCCATGTCAGATTGAACCATCGCCACAATCGGATCCATCATCGCAGGCACCAACTTCAGCAATGAAAATACATCTTGAAGTTTTGCCAACCCGGCCTGGTACTTTGGTGATCCTCGCTCGTGTTTGGCAGCCAACCGCCCAAACGCTTTATGCGTTTTTGCGAGCGCTGCGAAGCGCGCGGAGACCATCTCTGGATCCGGGCCGTTGTGCGTTTCGGTTTCACTTTCTTCGAATTGCCCGCTTGATTTTGCTTCGGCAATGAGCGAGGTATCTGGAATTTCAGTTTCGGGATCAAGAAAGCCCGCAATAATCGACGACACATCTAAAATGACGTTGGGATCTTCTTGATTTGCCAAAAGGTTATCGTAGGCCGCTAAGATGTGCTCAACCGGACCGGGATAAGAGGCCAGTACGCGCATCGCTTCGCGAATACCGTCCTCGATTCGCTTGGCAATTACAATTTCACCCTCACGCGTCAGCAAGGGTACTGTGCCCATTTCTCGCATGTACATGCGCACAGGATCCATGGTCTTGCCAGCAGCATCGCTAATGTTCAGGAGTGACTCTTCTGAAAGCGTTTCTTCTGATTCGGACTTCAGATCGGCAAGGTCCTTCGGCGCGACTTCACAAATAACAACGTTTAGATCCGCAAATGCTTGGCAGATATTATCGAATTCCTCCGAGCCTAAAATTCTGTCTGGCAGCGATTCCGTCAGCGTGTCAAAAGTCAAGTAGCCTTGCTCTCGGCCTTTTTCAATCAACGATTTCAGAACAGACTCAAGGTTTTCGACCTCGTCATCCGCCTCGGTGGCCAAAACAATCCGGCTGGTCAAAACTTCCAGCGCATCCATATCATCGGCGGAACTGTTCTCAATTGCGTCGCTTTCGATAATCGAATCGAAGTCACCCTCAGTCGTGTGATTTGCCATGTAACGCGTTCTCCAGGATTGAAAAGGTTTTATCGGCCCGATCGGTGCCGCAACAACTTCTATTAAAACTTTTTTTGGGTGCTCTTTTTTGAGTGCTCTTTTTTTAGCGCTATTTTCTGATGCTGTCTTTTGGTGCTGTCTTTTTGAGCAGTTTTAGGCGCTTTTCGATCTCTTTGCGCTTTTAACCTGCTGCCCGGTTATCGGTTGCCGGTTGTTCTGTCGCCGCTGCTACGCGTTTCGTTGGCGTCTTTTTGCCGACTTCTTGCCGACTTCTTGCCGACTTTGTTCACACAATCTTCAGCTTTTTTAGAGCTCCACTAGCTGCATCACCGCTCGATACGCTAACGCTTTTTATATCCGCCCCTGCCGCGCACGGGTCATTGTCCAGACAACACCAATCTATTTTCGCCGTTTAAACCCAAGCCATCCCGGGAAAGGCACCGGTTCGGCTACCCGACAAAACCCAACATCACGTACGACGCTTTTTATAACCAATACCAGGCGTTTTCTTATTAGCGTCACGCATAAAGACGTGTTCCACTATCGTGTCTCGTTACCGATATATCTTCTTACCGATATATCTTCTAATAACCAATGCATCAGCGGGACGCTGACTAGGCTGATTTGATGCCCTAGCACGATCGGCGCTTGAACAAAGGCAATCGCCCGGTGTCCCGCCCGTAAGGCCTCATCACACCCTGCTTCTAACCTGCCGCGGATTATACCATTGATTGCATTTGAAAACAGCACCGCCGAGCATCATCGGATGCTTGCAAGCCACTGTTTTAGAGCTGTTTTTCAGATCCCGAAGCGGTCGGTATCAACACCCGCATCGCCGTTTAGGTTCATTATTGTTTCGAAGGCGGTCTCATCGAACGTTACATGGGCCAACCCCATATTCGACCCCAAAGACATTCCCAACGAGATCTCACGATACTTTCAATATAAATCATGCGCTTACAATTGATAACTCTATGTCAAGTCACATCCAGAGGAGAAACCTCCACTTTTTAATCCTATCAATGTCCAGAATTGATCCGTATATTCCTCATCCTCGCTAGCGTCAGCTGGACGCTTTAATGTGTTCTCCTCGGCAGGATGGATACGCTTCTGGCTGCGCTAGCTGAGACCAAATCCTACTCCCGCTCATCAAGCGCATTTTTTACTAAAGCCTCGCGCCGGTCTCAGAGGTCTGACGATGCATCCTCGAGCACCATTACTACGACCTATGACTCAGACCTATGACTAAGATCTATGACTTAGACTCTATGACTAAGACACTTGGCTCAGCGTCTCAGCCAACAACGCTTCAAAATCATACGCCTTATCACCGATTACCAGAAAATTGGGGTTGAGCAATCCTGCTTTGGTGTTGTACTGCAGCGGTTGAAAGTCGGTGTTACAAACATCGCCCCCGGCTGCGGTTACCACCGCGTGCGCCGCTGCGGTGTCCCATTCTGATGTTGGCGCGAGCCGCGGATAAAAATCGGCCTCACCCTCTGCCACCAAACACAGCTTCAGGGAACTGCCCATACTGGTGAGCGACACCCCCTCGAAGGCACCCTCTAATGCTTGCAGCACCGTCTTAAGCGCGTCCGAGCCATGTCGACGGCTCGCAACCACGGTTAAAGCAGCCGATGAGACAGGCCGAGTCTGGATCACTTGTTCGCTGTCCCCGACGATTTTCCAGGCCGTGCCGGCCAGCACATCACCCACATAGGTTGTTGATGTGACCGGAACATGAACGATCCCAAAGATGGGTTCATGCCTCGAAATCAAAGCAATGTTGACCGTAAACTCGCCATTTCGCTCAATGAATTCTTTCGTGCCATCTAACGGGTCGACTAAAAAATACCGGTCCCAGCTGGACCGCGTTTTAAAATCGATCGCAATGCTTTCTTCGGACAAAACTGGAATATCTGGGAATTGACGCTCGAGCTCGGCAACAATGAGGCGATGCGCTGCCAGGTCTGCCAGCGTTAAAGGTGACGCATCCTGCTTTATTTCAACGCCAAAATCGGCTGTATCATAGATGCTGAGAATTTCCGTTCCCGCTTTTCGGGCAATCTCTATAAGGGCTTCGCGCATGATGACTCCTGATCCAAAACGATTAGTAGGTTACACTGCCTCGGATCAATTTGACCAACCCATCGCAAGGCTCAGATGAATCTGCTTAACTTCGAAAGCATCCTTTTGGATATGGACGGCACTTTGCTGGATGGTTACTTTGATGACCTCTTCTGGAATGATTGGGTTGCCAAAGCCTATGCGACGCGCACTGGACTGCCGTTACACCAGGCCAGGACGAAAGTCCAAAGCGACCTGCAAGCCGTCGCCGGTCAGTTCGCCTGGTACGACTTTGATCGCTGGGCTTGCCACTTCGGACTCGACTTAGCGTCGTTACAGGACCGCGGCCAAGGCCTCATTCGATGTCGACCGGGAACCCTTGCGCTACTCGATTATGTCACCGACCACAAGGTGCCCATGATTCTCACGACCAACGCCCACCCCAAAGTCTTAGCCTTTAAACTTGACGCAATCCAAGTACAACATCCTAATTTCACCTCTTACTTTTCACATATCATCAGCAGTCATCGTTTCGGCTTTCCGAAGGAGGCGCAGGGTTTCTGGCAGCGGTTCGCGGCGCAAACCGGGATCAAGCCGGCGCGCACCGCCTTAATCGATGATAATGCGCAGGTTCTGAATGCGGCAAAGGCCTATGGGATCGCTGGGCTGATCGCAGTCAGCCAGCCCAACTCGAATCTACCGCCGACACGATTACCAGGGTATGACAACGTGCGCTACTTGAACGAACTCATCAAGGAATAACGCCAAATGATTCGAACCGATAAATGGCTTTGGGCCGCCCGGTTTTATAAAACCCGAGCCCAAGCCAAAGAAGCCGTCGACGGCGGCAAAGTCAAAGTGAACGGCGCGCGTACGAAACCGGCGAAAGAAATCAAGATCAATGACCTCGTTGAATTCAAGGCTGGATGGGATGATCGCGCCGTAATCGTCACGGGCCTGTCTGACATTCGTCGGGGCGCTGCCGAGGCCGCGCTGCTGTTTGAGGAGACCGAAGCCAGCTTACAAAACAGAGAAACGGCCCGACTCAAACGCGCCAGCCTAGGTCCCATGCCAAGAGGCGAGCGCCCGACCAAAAGAGATCGGCGCCAGATCCACCGATTGGTCTCACGGCCAGATTCCTAGACCAACACCTGAATAACAAGCGCGTTTATTTTTGCACAAGGTCGATGATATGCTCGGCGCTGACTCAGGCCTACCTGGTTCAAGCGCCTAATCCTGACAACGATGAATTATCCCAATGCATCATCAGATAGGCCATCTTAAGGAATCGTTGTCATGGCGGCTGATTTGCTAAAACAACTTGTAACGGCAAGCAATGCACAAGAAATGCTCACGTTTCAAAGAGGCATTGAGCGAGAACTGCTCAGGACGACCCAACAGGGGGCATTGGCCTTAACCCAACACCCAAACGCGCTCGGTGCTAAGCTCACGCACCCGTCAATCACAACCGATTTTTCGGAATCCCAGCTGGAATTAATTACCCCCGTGCACGCTTCAACCGAGACGGTTTTAGCAGACCTTGCGCAGATTCATCAGTGGACGGCACAACACCTAAACGATGAGCGGCTCTGGCCCGGGAGCATGCCTTGCCGCTTGCCCGAAGAACACTTAATCCCACTCGCCTATTACGGCGACTCTAACCTGGGTCGACTTAAAACGACCTACCGACACGGGCTTGGCATTCGATACAACCGAACGATGCAAACCATTTGTGCCGTGCATTACAACTTCTCTTTTAAACCCGCTTTTTTTGACGCAATGCATCAAATAGCGACTTCACAGCCGCTGCCCGCAGCCGGTGAGCGGGCGTATCGCTCAGAGAAGTACTTTGGATTAATGCGTAACTTTCGAAGCCTAGCTTGGCTGCCGGCCTATCTGTTCGGCGCGTCTCCAGCCGTTGATCAAAGTTTTGTAAGAAACCAGCAACACGACCTGTTGCCATTGGGTGATCAGACTTTTTACAAACCTTATGCCACCAGTTTGCGTTCAGGCGGCTTGGGCTACCAAAGCGCAACCCAAGCCGAACTTTTAAACGTGTGCTACAACAGTTTGGAGAACTACACCGCAACCCTGCGCCATGGCATCACGACCCAATTTTTGCCCTATCAGGCGCTGGAGCAACACAAAACCATTCAATTTGCACAGGTTAATACCAACATCCTGCAGTCTGAAGCGGAGTTTTATTCCTCTGTCCGGGCCAAATCAAACCCACCGCCAGGTCAGAATTTTTTAAAGCACCTCGATGAGAATGGGGTGGGTTATATTGAAGTTCGTATGCTCGACATTAATCCCTACTTACCCCTAGGGGTGAGCGCAGATCAGCTGAATTTTATGGATTTGTTGCTTTTGCACTGCATGCTTTCGCCAAGCCCAGAACACGATGAGCGCCTCTGCCATGAGGCTGTACAAAACTTTACCCAGGTAACCGAGTCAGGACGTAAGCCTGGGCTGATCTTAGAGAACACGGCGCAGCCGATTCGCCTTCAAGCTTGGGCTCGAAAGCTGTTTCAAACGCTTTATGAACTTGCCGAGATCCTCGACCCGCTGCATCAGACAACGCGGTATAAAGCCAGTCTTGACGCGCTCATAGGACGAATAGACGATCCAGATCTGACCCCGAGTGGACAAATTTTAAAAGACCTGATGAGCCAATCAGCCAGTCTCATCGATCATCACCTGCAATTAAGTCGACGTCACCATCAAGACTTTATGACCCAACCCATTACGCCAGCAGTCAGTCAAGCACTGGATCAACTCGCGGCGCAATCAAGACGGGATTTTGACCAGATACCAGCCAATCGGGATGAAGATTTTTCCGAATTTCTGGCGAACTATCACAAGGCCTATGAATAAGCCTTGTGAACCATTTAGCGCATCTATTGTTATCCGGCAACAACGACCAACTGCTTCTCGGCGGGTTTCTGGGGGACTTTGTTAAAGGCCTACAGATCGGCGTTCGGCCCGTGGCCATCGAGCAAGGAATCAGACTGCACCGCGCCATTGACGCCTATACCGATCAACATCCAAGCGTTACCGCGTGTCGTTTAGCGCTGCCAAACAATTTAAGACGCGTATCAGGGATTGTCACCGATATTGCGTTTGATCACTTCTTGGCGAAATCCTTCACACGCTACCATCCTCAAAGTCTGCAGCAATTTGACCAATCAGCCTTTGAGCGCCTTTTAAAACCCAAACACCTCGATTTCTTTCCTGAGCAGGCCCTTTTAACCTGCCAGCGTATGCGCGACTTTAAAAGCCTGTTTCGGACACAAGACGAGGACTTTATCGCTCGCAGTCTGACTCACATCGGTCGTAGGCTTCGTGGCGGCGAACGATTTTTCAACTCAGAAACGATCCCCGAGATCAACGCAGCCCTACCATTTATCCAAGCAAGCTTCCCAGAATTCTTTGCTTGCCTGCGAGGGTTTGTGGACAATTGGATAACAAATGATGACCGCGCAACAGGCCCAGTGGCCAACGAGGCACCACACAGAGGATGAAGGAATCACCCGACATGCCGATCTTGACCCAAAGACTTTTACTCATCGCGCTAAGTGCTAGCAGTTTGCTGCTGATTTTGATTGCGCTCATGATGGAGCACTTGTTGTACTTAGAGCCCTGTCCGTTGTGCATTTTCCAACGAGTCGGTATTGTCTCAGCTGGCTGCCTTGCTGCGTTGGCGGCGCTGCATTATCCAGAACAGCTCGGCATGCGGGTCTACGCAAGTCTTATTGTTGCGTCTTTTCTCGCCAGCACCAGTCTCGCCCTTAGACAGCTGTGGCTTCAAAGCTTACCGGCAGATCAAGTTCCCGCGTGCGGGCCCAGCCTTGAGTATTTGATCGATGTTCTACCACTTACCGATGTCCTAGCCATTGTTCTCAATGGGGATGGGAGCTGTGCTGAAGTCGCCTGGTCCTTATTTGGACTATCGATCCCGGCATGGGTCGTGGTCGCTTGCGTGCCTTTGATCCTCGCCAGTCTTTGGCTTTATCGTGCCCCAAGAACAGCGCCCTGATGAAAATATGCGGGTTTTAAGCGAGGCTATTCGCGCGGGTGTTACACTAAGAATTTGAGTCGCTCGCTAATGCTCTCTTTTCAGAATATGAGTCTTCGTCGAAATGGCGAGCTACTCATTGAACAACTCGCATTGACCATCTATCAGGGCCAGAAAGTAGGCTTGGTGGGGGCCAACGGCATTGGCAAAACCAGCCTGTTTAAGTTGATTCTGGGCGAACTCGAGCCTGATGTCGGTCACCTTGATTTGTCTGCAGACATCCGCATTGCGCACATGGCGCAGGAAATTCCAGGGGCGGATGTTACCGCCTTGGCGTATGTGGTTTCAGGTGATTCCGACCTGGTTGCTGTAAAAGCACGACTTGCGCAGGCTGAACAAAGCGCCCAGTTCGACAAAGTTGCACAACTCTTTGAAGAAATTAAAGATCTCGATGGCTTTAGTGCTGAAGCCCGTGCCGAGCAGCTTTTGGTCGGTCTTGGTTTTAGTGAAGCGACCTTTAAACAGCCGCTAAAAAGTTTTTCTGGTGGCTGGCGCGTGCGCCTGAATCTGGCCAGAACCCTCATGAAGCCCTCTGATTTATTGCTCTTAGATGAACCAACGAACCATTTAGATTTGGACGCAATTTTCTGGCTTGCGTCTTGGATTCAGGCCTATGAAGGGACCCTCATATTGATCTCCCACGACCGAGAGTTCCTAGATGATTGCGTCTTAAATATTGCTTATATGGCAAATCAAAAAGTCACGCTGTATTCCGGCAACTACTCAGCCTTTGAAACCCTGCGAGCAGAGCAACTGATCGATCAAGCCAGGCAATTTGAGAAGCAACAAAAAACCATTCATCACATGGAAGACTTTATCCGGCGATTCCGATACAAAGAAAGTAAGGCGCGCCAAGCGCAAAGTCGAATCAAAGCTTTGGAGCGTCTAACCCGGGTCGAGGCTGTTCACGAAGCATCGCCTTTTCGCTTTAGTATTCGACAAGCCAGCAAGCAATCAGACCCGCTGCTGCAACTTCGTAACGCCGACCTTGGTTATACGGATCCGATCCTAAGCAACATCACCTTAAGCTTTTCCCCGGGGGATCGATTTGGTCTGTTAGGCGTTAACGGCGCCGGCAAATCCACTCTCGTGAAATCGCTTGAGGGTACCTTGCCACTCATTGATGGCGAGCGGTTGGAAGGACTACACCTTAAAACAGGTTATTTCTCACAACATCAAGTCGATGATTTAGATCTTAAAAGATGCCCTTTGGAACACCTTCAACAACTCGAACCAAAGGCCAATGAACTGAAACTCAGAACCTTTTTAGGGGGCTTCAATTTTCAAGGTGAACAGGTCGAAACCAAAGCCGCAAACTTCTCAGGCGGCGAAAAAGCGCGGCTTGCACTGGCGATTGTTTCCTTTCAACAGCCCAACCTACTTTTACTGGATGAGCCAACCAATCACCTTGACATGCAAATGCGACAAGCACTGGCCACCGCCATGAATACCTTTGAAGGTGCCATTTTGGTTATTTCCCACGATCGATATCTTTTGAGCAGCACCGTTGACAGCTTCTTGCTGATTCGTGATGGCGCCATCCAACCCTTTGAGGGCACGCTGTCGGACTATCGACTCGGATTAGAGACAAAGCCGATGACGACAACCCATCCAACCGCGATGACCGCTAAGGCAAGCCTCGGCTCGACAGTTGCAGATCGCGGCTCACGGGTTACTGACACACCAAAAGCAGACCACAAACGACATCGACAAATCGCCACCCGCATCAAAACGATCGAGACTCGATTGGCCCGCTTGACTGAAAAAATGACCGAGACCGAGCAAGCCTTGTCAGACCCACAGCACTACAGCGACCCAGACAGCCCAACGCTGCAGGGTCTGTTGCGCGACAGAGCATCGCTTCAGAGCCAAATTGACGACTTTGAGGAGGAATGGTTGCGCCTTGAATCAGAGCGAGAGGGTTTAAGCTAGCTACGCGATCACGCGACAAAAACAGCAAAGCCCTTCATGCCAACGCGCAGACTGTTCTATACTTTTGGCGAAGGAGATCCATCATGACCAGACACTTTCCAATGACCCGGCCCAGGCGTTTACGCAGCGATGATTTCAGTCGTCGCTTGGTCAGAGAAACAAGCCTGCGCCCTTCAGATTTAATTTATCCAACCTTCGTCATCGAGGGCACCAATCAAACACAAAGCATCCAAAGTATGCCCGGCGTAACGCGGAAAACGATCGATTTATTTTTAGAGGATGCCTGGCAAGCCGCGGAGCTCGGAATCCCGCTCATCGCCCTTTTTCCCGTTGTCCCAGAGGCCCGCAAATCCCTTACCGCAGAGGAAAGCTATCGCAGCGATGGCCTTGTTCAGACGGCCATTCGGGCACTCAAAGAAGCAGAGATTGACATCGGTATTATGGCGGATGTTGCCTTGGACCCCTATACTAGCCATGGCCAAGATGGGCTAATCGATGATTCAGGCTATGTGATGAATGATGAGACCGTTTCTGTTTTAGTTCAGCAAGCGCTCTCTCAGGCTGAAGCCGGCGTTGATGTGATTGCACCGTCGGACATGATGGATGGCCGTATAGGTTTGATTCGACAAGCCCTTGAGGCCAACGGCTACACCAACACTAAGATCATGGCCTATTCAGCAAAGTACGCATCAAACTATTATGGTCCTTTTCGAGAAGCTGTCGGGTCGGCTGCCAATTTTGGCAAGAGCAATAAAAATACGTATCAAATGGACCCCAGCAATCGCTTGGAGGCCTTAACCGAGGTTGAACTCGATCTGAGTGAAGGCGCAGACATGGTCATGGTGAAACCTGGAATGCCCTACCTTGATGTCCTGCAGAGCGTGAAACAAGCCTTCGGCGTTCCCACCATGGTGTATCAGGTCAGCGGCGAATACGCGATGCATATGGCGGCGATTGAAAACGGTTGGTTGAGTGATTCGGTCATTCTTGAATCGCTGACCTGCATGAAACGGGCTGGCGCGGATGGCATCCTGACCTATTTTGCAAAGACTGCAGCCGCGACGCTCGGCAAAAGTTAGGGGTCTTAAGCCACAACTTAGGCTGGGTTAGCATTGGGCGACTCAACTCGAGGCCAAGCAGTCCCGGCGCACCAAAAACGATGACCTAATCCGGGCGTCTTGAATTTTGAGCGCGATAAAAAATCCTGACGATTGATTGCCACCCGCGGCTCTGACACTTAATAACCAAAAAAGCGTAGACAATTGATTGTCAAAAAACGGCTGAGCCCTTACGATAGACTCTGATTTTTTAACGCACTTTTAACTCTTTAATTTTTTGACTACTAGGGAGCCATCGCATGGCAGATATTGCACACGTAACCGACGCCTCATTCGAATCAGATGTCCTAGGCTCTGACCTACCGGTCTTGGTTGATTATTGGGCTGAGTGGTGTGGTCCCTGCAAGGTCATTGCGCCGGTACTGGAAGAAATTGCGGCCGAGTATGATGGCAAGATGAAAGTCTGCAAGTTAGACATTGATGCCAATGGCGAGACGCCCCCAAAGTATGGCATTCGAGGCATTCCTACGCTCATGCTGTTTAAGAACGGCAATGTTGAAGCGACCAAGGTTGGGGCCCTGTCAAAGTCTCAACTGACCGCATTCTTAGACAGCAACATCTAAATTTTTGCCTTGAGCGTGGCTCGGAGGTCACGCTCAGCCTAATCCAAATCAAAAATAATAGTTGACAAAGGGCGCCGAACCCTTCATTTTCCTGTTTCAGCAATGCACGCTTGCACCCTTACACGCACTTGCTGGCAAAACCCCCTCGAATTTTTAAACCCAAAAGGGCCTTTGGTCCTTCACCTAAGCCTCAACCCTCTCCAACAGAAAGTGAATTTGAATGAATCTGACTGATCTCAAAGCGAAGCCTATTCCTGAGCTTCTTGAAATAGCCCTAGAAATGGGCATGGATAATCTCGGCCGATCGCGAAAGCAAGAAATTATCGCCAATGTCCTGCGTAAACATGCAAAAAGCGGCGAAGACATCTATGGTGATGGTACCCTTGAAATCCTGCAAGATGGTTTTGGTTTTCTTCGCTCACCGGACAGTTCCTACCTTGCTGGGCCCGACGATATTTACGTCTCCCCCAGCCAGATAAGACGGTTTAACCTTCGAACTGGCGACACCGTTTCTGGCAAAATTCGACCACCCAAAGACAGCGAGCGCTATTTTGCGCTGCTGAAAGTCGATCAAATCAATTTCACGGATCCCAGTGAATCGAAAAATAAAATCCTCTTTGAAAACTTAACGCCGCTCTTTCCCGACAAAACGCTCTCCCTACAAGGCGGCAATGGCAGCACCGAAGACTTAACCTCTAGAATCATTGACCTGACCTCACCCATCGGAAAGGGCCAGCGTGGCCTCATCGTCTCACCACCAAAAGCCGGCAAGACCCTGATTCTTCAAAATATCGCGCAGGCGATTATGCGCAACAACCCTGAGTGTCATTTGATTGTATTACTGATCGATGAACGTCCTGAAGAAGTAACCGAAATGCAGCGCTCGGTGCGCGGCGAGGTCGTGGCAAGTACCTTTGATGAACCGCCCTCACGCCATGTTCAGGTCAGCGAGATGGTGATCGAAAAAGCCAAACGTCTGGTTGAACATAAAACCGACGTCGTAATCCTGCTGGACTCGATTACGCGTTTAGCACGCGCTTACAACACCGTCATTCCTGCTTCTGGGAAGGTTCTGACTGGCGGCGTTGACGCGCATGCGCTGGAGCGTCCCAAGCGCTTCTTTGGCGCAGCCAGAAATATTGAAGAGGGCGGAAGCCTGACGATCATCGCAACCTGCCTGGTCGATACCGGCTCAAAAATGGACGAGGTGATCTACGAGGAATTTAAAGGCACCGGCAACATGGAGCTTCATCTGGAGCGCAAGATTGCCGAAAAACGCGTGTACCCCGCAATCAATATTCGTCGCTCTGGCACGCGTCGGGAAGATCTTTTGATGTCTGAAGAAGAACTCCAGAAAGTTTGGATCCTCAGAAAAATTCTGCATGAGATGGACGATTTGGCCGCCATTGAATTTCTGTTGGGCAAGATGAAAAAATCCAAAACCAACGAGGAATTTTTCGCTTCTATGAAACGCAATTAAGCGTGACGCTTACTTGCCAAGTTTCGATCAATGAGGCGCTGCAACATGACGTCCGGCGATTGGTTTTAAGCCTGCCCAGCGCGGCGCGCTTTTACGCCGGTCAATACCTTTCGTTAACCGTTGGCGACCGCGCTTTCCCCTTTTCGATAGCCAATGCGCCAGGTGCCGACCACCTTGAATTGCATATCAAAGCAACCGAAGACTCTGCCGACTCCGCCCTCATTGAACAATATCTCGATGATCACCCAAACTCGGTCACCATCGACTACCCGCTTGGGCAGTGCTTTTTAAGCCAAGTGCCGGCGCAACCTGTGGTTCTTATCGCTGCCGCAACCGGAATCACCCAAATCAAAAGCATGTTTGATTGGTTAACAGCACAATCTAGCGCACAAATGGTGCATATTTATTGGGGCGTTGTTACACCAGACGATCTTTATCTAGACGATTATTTTAAGGCCGCGGCAGCCCACGCCAAGGTCACCTACACGCCCGTGGTCAGCGGCGATCATAACGCTTGGACAGGACGCGCGGGTCTCGTTGGCAAAGCGGTTCAACAAGACATTAAAAACCTCAATGACCACTTAATCTTCGTTTCAGGCAGCCCGAGCATGGTTTACGGCACGTTAGACCTCTTCACAGCCGAGGGCTTTGATCCCAAGAACATGCGCTCGGACGTGTTCGATTACGCCCCGCGATCGGCCTAGAGCGCCCTTAGGTGAATCAAGGCCTTGTCTGCCTCGCCCAGCGCAAGAAACGATCGCGCCAACCTAACCCGGATTAAGCCTGACGATTTCAAAGCAAGGCTTGCGGAATAATGCGCCACAGCTTCCGCGTGCTCACCGGCTGTCGCCGCGAGTGCACCCATCGCTGCCAAAATATTTGCGTTCGGTGCCGGCTGCTGCCAGCGTGAAATCTGCCGCGATCTTTCCGATAGCGTTTCTGGGCTGAGTTCGGCATAAACCAGATACAACGCCAAAGTAGGGGACTGCTCAATCAAGGTACGGCAATGCTTTTCGGCAAGCTTGGGTTGATCAAAATCATCAAACGCGGCTGCGAGTAACCCGTCATCCTGTAGCGAAATACTCGGCAGGGCATCAAGCCATGCTTGCCGCTCGGCATCGCTCGTTAAGGTTCGGCGTGCAGCGACTAACTGTTCATGCTCGGCGAGGGTTAGCGTCTCATCAAATTTTGCAACCGCCGGTTTGTATTTCGCAAGCAGCGCCCAGTTCTTAGCGGCAAGCCATACTCGGCGCTTCAGGGCAAGCGTCTTGGGGTTATCCGGCAGCGCGGCTAGGTGCTCTGCTGCAACGTCGGTTAACCCCGCTTTGAGAGCAAGCGCTGCTTGGTTGAGCGCCGCCAGTTCCTTCTGAGGTTGGCTCCCTCGGGCGAGCGCCTCTAAGGCCATGGGCTGCGCCTCGCCAGCATCGTCGGTTGCCAGCAGCGCAAGCGCTACGGGTTTTGTACTGGGCAGATCGAGCGCTTGCACAAGGTATCGATTTCCACGTCTGACCTCACCCAATTCACGAAGGGTCACGCCTTTACCCAAGAACGCCAAGGCTTTCGCCAACCGGCGCCCCTCAGACCAAGCAGCGAGCTTGTCTTTGGTGCCCAAAATAGTCCGCAAGAACGCCCACAACCAACGCAGCGCCAGCAGAAGCACAAGCAAACCGAGCACTGCAACCCACAAACTGGTTTGTAACATCATGTCTTCATAGGCAATCAAGACATACCCTGGCGAGCGACTGGTGATCGTGCCAATGGCAAGCGCCAGAACAACCGTAATGAGGAGCCAGAAACGACGCATCAGGGGGCCGCAACCGGTGGTGCTTGAGCCAGTGTTACCGCGGCGATTGAGCCTTCAACCGATGGCAGTGCCGGCTGAATGATCGCCGCCCTAAGTTGCCCCAAGGCAGTCAAAAAGGCCTGATGCGCAGCAGCCGTCGGATCAAAATAATCGACGACCCACGCATCAACCTTACGAAGCTCTTCATCAAAAATAGGCTGTTCCAAGCGAAGCAGGGCACTTTGCGCCGTGCTCAAGCTCAGCAATAGATTCTGCCTTAGGTCTTGTGCTGCTTGCGCTGTTGGAATGGGCTTGGGTGCAGACTCACCCCGCCGGAAGTCGACAAGTCCAACCAACCGCAGCCAAAGCGTATCCCAGGCCTCATGGGCCCAGCCCCAAAAGCCGGCTACAGACGACGGTGTCGGCGGCGGGTTTTGCTTAGGCGCCAGCATGACACGCCGGAGCGGCAGATCTGCCACGGCACTCATCAATTGACCAAGGGTAAGATAAAGGCCAATTCGATCAACCGAAGGCACCTGTGCCAGCTGCGCCAAATCAGCGGCGATGGCGGCGCGAAGTGCAACCGACTCGCGCCCATCAGCACCAATTAAGGCCTTATCTGCCTGCTGAAGGAAACCCATCGCTTGCTGAACATCCGCAAAGACATTCAGCGCGAGCGCCGCCATTCGCACAAGGGTTGCCACTTCGGCCAACTGCCAGACTGCCGCCTGCTCAGTGGTTTGTTGACGGACCATAGCAAGGGTTTCTGCCTGGCGATCGATGCGTATTGTCACATCTTGCAGTGCTTTCGTAAGCAGCGTTTTTTCTTGTACGAGATCATTCAAAACTTGCCGCGACTGATCCATTTCCGCCTGCAAGGCCGTCAATGCGATCAGTCGTTGAGCTTGGGTTTTTTGCTCATCCTGCAGCAACAACATTTGCCAAGCGCTCAGCGCGAACCCGGCTAATAGCAGCAATAGGACAAATGCAAGGCCGAGCGCGCCCGTCGTTCGGGGCGGGGTAGGCGCCTCAGCGGAATTTAACGTTTCTGATGATGCCTGGTTTGACTCTGGGACGGGCGCCTTCACGAGAACTCGGCTCCTTGATGTGATGAACCATGGGTTAGCCCTTCAAGTATGCCAGAGACACTGGCATCCGGGGCCTGAATTAACTGGGTATATCCTAAGCGCCGTGCGTCATCGGCAATCCTGCTCGCAGTGACACACAACACCACGCGCCGCCGACTCGCCTTCGGTAAATGGCTCGACAAAGCCTGTAAAATATCGGTGCTGGTTACTAAAATCGCGTTATAACCCTCGGCAATCAGCGCCTCTAAGTTCTCGATTCGCTGAGGTATTCGCTGGTAACACTCAAAGCGTGCAACCGTTGCCCCGCGATCTTTTAAGGTTGTCTCAAGGTAATCCCGGCCCAATCGTCCGGTCACAATCAACACCCTTTTAGCAAAGGGCGCGGCGAACATCGGCAAGCTCAGTAAGGGTTCAGAGCCAGGCTGATCTGGCGCGATGGCCGAGATCCCCAGCGTTTTGAGTCGCATTTTCGTTGCCGGTCCAACGGCAAAGACCTTCGCCTTTTTCATCCGAGCCAGTTGCGGGATCAAATCTCCGGCATAGTTGATCGCATTCTGGCTGGTGAAAATAATGTGCTGCTCAGCATCCCCGGACGGATCAAGCGGGGACTGGGCCGCCTTAAGATTAAGTCCTTGAACCTGAATCAAAGGCGCCTGCACCACCTGAACCTTGCGCGCCTGCAATGCTGCGGCGATCTCATCGTTGAATCCAGCTGGACGGGTAAGCAGTATTTTTTCGATCATTTAAGGCGACTCAGAAACCAGTGCTAAAGCCCCTTTGTCAATCAGCTCATCGGCAACCCGATCCGCCATCGCCTGGGCGTTTTCGATCAAGTCCCGCCCAACCATTGTAAGCACTTGCTCACCGCGCAGGTCACTCACAAAGGTGTCTAGCTGCACCATTGACCCAGTGCCATGACCTAAGAGCCGCGCGAAGGCAGCAACCGGTAAATTGCAAGTCGCCCCAAGCCTGCGTGAGATTTGGCGTTCACAACTGACCGTGGCAAAGGTTGGCGCATGGTTCAAAACCCTAATGATATCGATTAGATCATCTCGATCGGCACGCGCTTCAAGCCCGACAGCGCCTTGTCCGGCGCTGGGAAGACAAATATCGGTTGGGATATTTTCGGTGATGCGGTGACCCAAGCCCAAACGGGCAAGGCCGGCCGAGGCCAAAATAATGCCCTGAAAATCACCGTCATCTAAGCGTTTAAGACGCGTTTCAACGTTCCCTCGCAGGTTTTCAAAAACAAGCTGGGGGTAGGCCTTGGCCAATTGCAAGCATCGCCGCAAGCTCGACGAGCCGATTTTTGCGCCAGGCGGCAGTTCGGCCAAGCCACTATAATCGTTGGCAACCAACGCATCGCGCGGGTCAGCCCGCTGGCACAGCGCAACCAACGCTAGACCATTTGGCAATTCAGCCGGTACATCCTTGGTTGAATGCACCGCGAAATCAGCATCCCCCGTCTGCAATGCACCTTCGAGTTCTTTAACGAAAACGCCTTTGCCGCCAATGTCCGACAGTGCGGCAACGCGATTGCGATCCCCTTCGGTCGATAAACCGACGATCTCGACCTGTATCTCGGGGAAACTTGCTCTGATCTGATCGGCGACGTCATTAGCCTGCCAAAGGGCCAAGGGGCTTTTGCGCGTGGCAAGGCGAATGATTCTCAAGGAGGCCCCTCAACATTTAAAAGCGCAACACTAACTTGGACGCGTTGACGAGTAAACCTTGATTTTCGGAAAACCGCGCGGCCGGCCGTGTCTGAGACTTCTTTGCGTTTTGACCGTTTAAATCCCATCGCCCGCCCCCATCGCTTGTTGTCGGCAGATCACGCCAACTCTGATTCACCAGCTGGTATACTCCCATCTTTGAGCATCAGGAAACCCCAGTGAGCCAAGGCAATGAAAAGCTATGGGACGGTCGTTTTTCGGAGGCAACCGATGCCTTTGTTGAAGCCTTTACCGCATCCGTCACCTTTGATTTCGAACTAGCACTGTTCGACATTGAGGGGTCGGTGGCCCATGCCACAATGCTGGGTCGCTGCGGCATTATCGACGATGAGGCCGCCGAGGCCATTATTACAGGCTTGAACGAAATCAGAGCCGACATCGAAGCCGGTGTCTTCACGTGGTCGGTTCAGCTTGAGGATGTTCATATGAACATCGAAGCCGCGCTCACCAACAAAATTGGCGAGCAAGGCAAAGCACTGCATACCGGCCGAAGCCGAAACGATCAAGTGGCAACTGACGTCAGAATGTATCTCCGGCACAATATCGATCTGATCCTCGAGCAGATCCAACATTTACAACGTGGTCTGCTGAGCCTCGCCGAAGACCATTGTGAGACCATCATGCCCGGATTTACCCATCTGCAAGTTGCCCAGCCCGTGGTTTTCGGACACCACCTCATGGCCTGGTACGAAATGCTTCGCCGCGACGCCGACCGCCTCCACGACTGTCGGCGCAGGGTCAATATCTTGCCCCTCGGTGCTGCGGCCTTGGCCGGTACAAGCTTTCCAATTGATCGCGCAATGGTCGCAAATTTGCTCGGTTTTGACGCGATTGCAGACAATTCTCTTGATGCGGTCAGTGATCGAGATTTTGCGATTGAATTCACGAGCGCGGCCAGTCTTTTGATGATGCACCTGTCGCGGTGGTCGGAGGAGATGATTTTATGGGCCTCGCCGCAATTTGCGTTCATCGAGCTCCCGGACCGGTTTTGCACCGGGTCCTCGATCATGCCACAGAAAAAGAATCCTGATGTCCCCGAACTCGTCCGAGGCAAAGCCGGTCGGGTCTTTGGCAGCCTGATGGCGCTGCTCACGCTTATGAAAGGTCAACCGCTGGCCTACAACAAGGACAATCAGGAAGACAAAGAACCGCTCATCGATACCGTTCGAACGCTCAAAGATTGCTTGCGCGCTTTTGGCGATATGATCCCCAATATCAAAGCCCAGCCCGAGAATATGCGCGCCGCAGCAGAACGCGGCTTTGCTACGGCGACGGATCTTGCTGATTACCTAGTGACGAAGGGTCTGGCCTTCCGGGATGCCCATCACATTGTTGGGCGGTTGGTGGGGCTTGCGGTTGAGCGGGGCGTCGATTTGGCAGAATTAACGCTTGCTGATTTCAAAACGGAAAGCGATCAAATCACCGAAGATGTTTATGCAGTACTCACCCTGGAAGGCTCGGTTGCCGCCAGATCACACCTTGGCGGGACCGCGCCCGACACCGTTCGGGCAGCCATCACCCGAGCTAAGCATCAATTAGGGTAAAGACGTCGACTGGCGTCCCAGATTGTTCGCTCACCACACGATTGAGCAATTCAGATAAGCGTTCTTGCGTCACAGCGCAAAACCAATGGTTTTGTGCCTCACGAAGATGAAAGCCGCCCGATTTAGCAGCGACCCAGATTTCTTGTTGAACCGGCTGGCGACTGATCACAATCTGAGAGCCATCGGGAAAGGTTAGGGTCAGCTGACCATTGGCCCCATCAACGTCCACGTCTTGCGGTAATTCATCAATACAATCTTCAATTATCATCATCAGCGCATCCAACTGCTGATGATACTGCTGTTCTATAGAGCCTTGAGACAAATCGGTTCTCCCTATCAACCACCGAACGCAGTATACTCAACGTTTCCGCCTTTATCGTGCGCTATGCGAACAATTGTCATTTTTCTTTGCCTCATCCTGACGAGCTGCGGTCAGAAGGGTCCTCTTTATCCCAAAGAAACCGTGGCCGAGCCGAAGGCAGCCGAGGCGCGGCTATGAACGGATTTAACTATCAAGAAGATCGCCTGCACTGTGAGGATTACCCCCTCGACAGCTTGGCGAAAACGTATGGCACCCCCTGTTTCGTTTACTCAGCGAGCGCCATGACGGCCGCATATCAAACGATCAAAGCCGCCTTTGAATGCCAGAACCCCCTGATTTGTTACGCGGTTAAAGCGAATTCCAATTTGGCCGTTTTAAAGCAGCTATGCGATTTGGGTGCCGGCTTTGATATCGTTTCAGGCGGCGAGTTGATCCGCGTTTTGAGAGTGGGTGCGGACCCTAGCAAAATCGTATTTTCTGGCGTTGGGAAACAAACAGACGAAATCGAAGCGGCTCTAGCGGCCAAAATAAAATGCTTTAATGTTGAGTCAGAGGCAGAACTCCTCCACATTGCGGCGATCGCAGAACGGCTTGATACCAAGGCGCCAATTTCGCTGCGAGTCAATCCAGACGTCGACCCCAAAACCCATCCCTACATTTCAACAGGGCTAAAAGAATCCAAGTTTGGGGTGCCAATGAACCAAGCTTTACGGCTTTACACCAAGGCGCAAAGCTTGACGGGGATCACAGTCAAAGGTATCGACATTCATATCGGCTCGCAAATCACCCAGCTTGCGCCCTATCTCGATGCCCTCGACAAAATGTTTAGCCTTATTGACCAGCTTAGCAACCAAGGGATTATTCTTGAGCATTTTGATATCGGGGGCGGCATGGGGGTTCGTTATGAGCAAGAACCTGACTTCCCGATCGACGCGCTCTCGGACGCCCTGCAGCAAAAGATGGCAGACCGCAAACTCGAGATTATTTTAGAGCCAGGGCGGTACATCGTCGCGAATGCTGGCATCCTGCTCACCCAAGTGCTCTACACCAAGCATAACGAGTCTCGGGCCTTCGCAGTCGTCGACGCAGCAATGAATGATTTGATTCGGCCAGCGCTTTATGACGCGGTGCAGGCCGTGCTGCCGGTCATTGCACAAACCAACCCTTCAGAGCGGTTTGAAATCGTCGGACCAATCTGTGAATCCGGCGATTTCCTCGCAAAGGACTGCTTAATCAATTTAGAAAGCGGCGCGCTCGTTGCGCTCGCATCGGCCGGCGCCTACGGTATGTCGATGAGCTCCAATTACAATACCCGCGGCCGGGCTGCTGAGGTTTTGGTCGACGGCGCAGCGGCTCAATTGATTCGCCGACGCGAAACCATCGAGGATCTCCTCGCAGCAGAGACCAATCTCGACACGGTGACGCGGGCGCCACTTGCAACCATCAGCGCTCGCTAAGGCCTGGGTATGATCGTCAACTTCTCGAAAATGCACGGCACGGGTAATGACTTTGTCATCATCGATTTGGTGACCCAAGCCGGGGCCTTGAGCCCCGCCTGCGTGCGAGACCTCGCCCATCGGCATACCGGCGTTGGGTTTGATCAATTGCTCACAATCGAGCCCCCAACCAATCGCACCGCAGATTTTTTCTATCGTATCTATAACGCCGACGGCTCAGAATCAGGCCAATGCGGAAACGGCGCGCGCTGCGTTGCGAAGTTCATTTTTGATAAGCAGTTATCGCCTAAGTCAGAGCTGGTATTACAAACGAGCACAGGGCAACTCATGACCCAACGCGTTTCCAGTGAAACCGTTCGAGTGAATATGGGAAAGCCTCAACTCGATCCACAGGCCATCCCCTTTCAACCCCAATCAGGCGAGCAGCCGCCCTACAGCGCGTCATTTCGAGACGGATCGCAACGCGCCTTTGGTGTTGCAAATCTTGGCAACCCGCATGCTGTGCTGTTGGTTGCGTCCACGCAGGATCTGGATATTGCCGGTCTTGCCAATGAATTTCGCGCGCAAACACGCTTCGAAGTCGGCGTAAATGTCGGCTTCATGGCCTTGAATTCAGAGACCGCCATCACCCTTCGCGTCTCAGAGCGCGGCGCTGGCGAAACCCTGGCTTGTGGTTCTGGCGCCTGCGCGGCGGTCGCCGTTGGCAGAGCTATGACCCTTTTATCCGATACGGTTTCCGTCGAAATGCTGGGCGGCACAGTGACCGTGACATGGCCAGGGCCAGGACATGACCTTTGGCTCTCAGGCCCTGCAGTGCGCGTCTTCGATGGTAAAATTAAAATCAGTAACCGGTCTTAAGGAGCCCTCATGAGTGAACAGGTTACCTACACCCAAATTCAAAGCTATTTCAAAGACCATCCCGACGATTTAGAGCGCCTTGTGCTTGAAGCGAGCCCCGAAACAAACGGCGCAGTCTCGCTTGCAGGACACAAGCTGCAACTGGTCTCCGAAAAATTAGCGCTAGCGGAACAGCAGATCCGTGAATTTATAGACGTGTCGACCCAAAACCAAACGCTCTTCCAGCTTTGTCATCAACTGGTTCAACAGATGCAAAAACCGCAGTCGATTCAGGCCGCAACGGCTCGACTAAGCGAAATATTTAAAGCAACGCTCGACACCCGAGACTACCATTTGTTTATCTTCCGAGATCAGGCTGACCCTGACTGCACCGCTACCAGCTTCATGTCCCAAGCAAGCTTTCAAGATGCCGTTGGCGGCTTATTTAATCCGGAGAAACCCATTCTTGGCGTCGTTCGGGCCGAAGAATCAAACTGTTTGTTCCCAGGGCTTGATCATGACATCTCATCCTGCGCCATTATTCCGTTGATCAGTGAAGACTTGGTTGGCGCACTCGCCATTGGCAGCCAAGACAGCAACGGCTTTCATCGCGATCAGGACACGCTCTTCATTCAATTTATTGGTGACTTCTTAGCCGGACTCATCGCGCATCGTTTTTTTACCAACGATCCAAAGCAAGGGGCCTGAACCGTTGACCGGATTGGCCGAGCAGGTTAATGCCTTCTTATCTCATCTTAAAAATGAGCGCCGATTATCGGTTCATACCCTCGCAGCCTACCAGCGTGACCTAAAAGCGCTCTTAAATTATGCCTCTGAGGCGGGTATCGATCAGGCGCGAGATCTCAAAGCATCCGATATTCGTGGCCTTATCAGCCAAGGACACCGCAAAGGCCTGTCCGGTCGGTCTCAACAACGCAAGCTTTCTGCTCTGCGCACTTTTTTTGCTTACCTCGCGCGTGAATCGGGTGTTGATCTCAATCCAGCGCTGTTGGTTAGTGCGCCCAAAACCCCTCGCCGTCTACCAAAAACGCTCGACGCGGATCAAGTCTCCAACCTCTTAACGATGGAAACCATCAGCTGGCATGATGTCCGCGACAAAGCGATATTGGAGCTATTTTATTCTTCAGGACTACGCTTATCGGAACTCACGGCATGCAACAAAAGCAGTGTCTCTTGGGATGAAAACACCCTCTTGGTTCACGGCAAGGGTAATAAAGAACGCATCCTGCCGGTCGGTCGCTATGCTCAAACGGCGCTCAAGGATTGGTTGAACGTTCGCGATAACGTCCCGACAAAAGGCGCGGAGATTGATCCTGACGCCTTGTTCATCAGCGAGCGCGGCACGCGAATCAGCAACACCAATGTCCAAGCGCGAATTAAATCTTGGACCCGCAAACAAGGCAATGGGTTACATGTTCACCCGCATATGCTCCGACATTCCTTTGCCAGTCATATCCTCGAGTCTAGCGGAGACCTTCGAGCCATTCAGGAACTCCTAGGTCACGCAGACATTAGTACGACGCAGATTTATACGCATCTTGATTTTCAGCACTTGGCTCAAGTTTACGATCAAGCCCACCCGAGGGCCGCTCGACGCGCTAAGCCCAAGAGCGCCGTAACACTGCCAGGGGACAAAACATGATCAAGGTAATTGGATTCGATTTAGACAATACGTTGTGGCCTGTTAAACCAGCAATTCTCTATGCCGAACAACAGCTCAAAAACCATCTCGCAGCACTCGATCCCGGAATTCATTACCCCCCCGACGATATTCAAAGTTTACGGGACGCTGTGTTGGCAGCGCATCCTGATTACAGTTTTAGACTCACGGACTTAAGACGCGCCATACTGCAACGTCTTGTACAACGCCAGCCGGAGCACCACAGGCAGGCTCAAGACATCGTAGAAACCGCGATGCAGGTTTTCTTAAAAGCCCGAAACCACGTCACCTTATACTCTGGCGCCGAGGAGGCGCTACGCGCCCTAAGCCAAGCCTACGCATTATGCACGCTCACCAATGGCAATGCGGATGTTGGGCAGTTACCCATCGGAGGGTTCTTTCAATTAACGCTTTCTGCAGAAGACGTTGGCGCGCCCAAACCAAAACCCGATTTATTCTTGGCCGCGCTTGCGCATTTTCAATGCCAACCCGCGGAAATGGTTTATGTGGGTGATGACCCCATTTTAGATGTCGCTGCCGCCTCATCGCTTGGGATCCACACTGTTTGGAAAACAACCGTTGAAGCAAAGCTCGCCGCAGATACCGTACCGGCATCAGAGACTATCGTTGATCTCACAGCGCTACCAACTGCAATCGAGCGGATCAATGCTCGAATCAGCACCGAGCGCGAATAAAGTCCTTCAAAACTTCCGGGTCATCCTTGATCGCGGTTTTTCGCGTTTGCAGACCCAAAAGCGCATCCAGCGATGGATGATGATTGGTGACGCCTGGGATTGCTGTCTCGACGGTATCATCGAACTTTGCTGGGTGCGCTGTTGCCAAGCAAACCATCGGAACATTAGGATCTCGGTGCTTTTGCGCCAAGTGAAAGCCAACTGCTGTGTGCGGATCGGCAAGATAATTGAACTCACGCCAGATCCCTTGGATGCTTTTTAACGTTTCGGCATCCGTCACCGCATCCGCGGTAAACCAATCAAAAAACCCCTCTGGCTGAGCCAATTCAGCACATTGCTCAGTTTGGAAGCGGTTCATGAACGCCGCACAATCGATTGCATTCTCACCGAGCTGATAAAACAAGTAGCGCTCGAAGTTGCTCGCAACTTGGATATCCATCGCTGGGCTGTTACTAAATCGAACCTCGCCTCGTTCATACACGCCAGATTGAAAAAACCGCGCCAGAATATCATTTTCATTCGTGGCAAGGACCAGTTTGCGTAACGGTAACCCCATTCGTTTGGCAATGAACCCAGCAAATATATTGCCAAAATTGCCAGTCGGAACCGCCACGTCAAACTCAGCAGGCTGCTTGAGTTGAAACCAAGTCCAAAAATAGTAAACCACCTGCGCCAAAACTCGAGCCCAATTGACAGAATTTACGGCGCCGAGCGCATAGGTTTCTTTGAACGACAAATCATTGAAGACGGTTTTCAACAGGTTTTGACAGTCATCAAAACTGCCGTCAATACTCAGATTAAAAACGTTATCATCCAAAACCGTTGTCATCTGACGTTCTTGAATGGGGCTCGTTCGGCCATCGGGAAACATGATAAAGATTCGAATACCAGGTTTGCCGCGTACCCCGGCAATGGCCGCGCTACCCGTGTCGCCACTGGTTGCGCCAAGAATGTTCAGCACCTTGTCTTGTTCCGTCAAAATATGGCTAAACAATTCGCCTAGAAATTGCAGCGCAATGTCTTTAAACGCAAGGGTTGGTCCATGAAACAATTCAAGAATTTGGACGCCGCCCACGTTCACAAGTGGTGCGACGTCCGGGTGTTGAAAGTTTTTGTAGCTGGTCAAGACAAGGTTTTTGAACACTGTCTGATCGATATCGCCGACGAAGGGCGACATGACTTGACTTGCAAGTTCCGGATACGACAACCCCTGCCAATCAGCAAGTCGCGCGCTCACGTCAGGGATGGACTCAGGTACGAGTAACCCGCCGTCGCTTGCCAACCCCATCATTACGGCTTGGCTAAAAGTAAGACCGCTTACGCCGCCTCGTGTACTTCGATACTTCATGCAGACTAAGCCTTCTCACGCCGACCTTCATTATAATCTGCTATCGTTCGAACGGACACTCTATGATTGCGTCATCGCCGGTTTTCTTGCCGCGCGATTAGACCGCATCCGCGCCTGTTTCGCCCGTTCGGATTCGGATCACGTCTTCAAGTGCTGAGACAAAGATTTTACCATCGCCAACTTTTCCGGTATTTGCGGCATTGGTAATTGCCTCAATCACAGAGTCCAAGCTGCTATCGTCGATTGCGACTTCGATTTTCACCTTGGGCAGGAAATCAACCACATACTCTGCCCCCCGATACAGTTCGGTGTGGCCTTTTTGACGACCAAAGCCTTTCACTTCGGTGACGGTCATCCCTTGAACGGAAATCTCAGACAGTGCCTCTCGAACATCATCCAATTTGAAGGGCTTGATAATGGCGGTTACTAATTTCATCGTCTCTCCTTGACTTCGCCATCACGCGGGATGGCACTTCGTGCGATTATTGAATGGCGCTGCATTAATTTCAACATCGCGGGGTACTAAAACCCTTTGACGTCCTGACTTTTTGCTCCAACTTGACGCAGCGTCATTCTAATTGAGCTTAACTTGGAAATAGTAGCCTTAAACTACCAACTTTCCCAGCCGTCGCCGTTTAGATCCTCGCGTCCAAGGTCATCTTACCTCGGATCAACAACATCCCTGAACGTCAGGGTGTTAGCAACAACTTTTTGCAAAGAATCTAGGGTTAGGTAAAGCACAGGCCATGCCAGAATTAATTGCAGGAAAAAGGTCGATTTATCGCGGCTGAGGCGCTGTTTGGGCTATCCCGCACCGCTTTTTTCCTAATTGCGCACCAAAATATCCTATCAATGCGCAATTGTTGTGCGGCGAATAACGCCTATTCACGGTTTTAACCGCCAGATTAAATCGCCTGACAGATTTAAAACATCGAGGAGGAATCGCACCATGTCGTCCGCTCGCATACTAGGTCAAGCTATTATCGGTTTAGCCGCTCAAACCGTCGAAATAGAAGCGACCATCAGCAACGGCCTGCCGCAACTGAATATTGTCGGCATGAGTGAAAACCGCGCAAAGCAAAGTCGGGAGCGGGTCCGTTCCGCAATCGAGCATGCCGGATTTAAATTGCCCGATCGACGCATTGTGATCAACCTGGCCCCCAGTGATGTGCCCAAGGAACATGCTGGGTTTGACCTACCGATCGCGCTATCGATCCTTATTGCCAGTCAACAACTCGAGGCGGCGCGATTCAACGACCTTTGTGCAATGGGCGAATTGAGCCTGACCGGTGAGATCCGAGCTGTGCCAGGATTGTTGATCGCGGCCTTAGCCTGCGAGGAACGTGGCCTCACGCTATTGCAGGCAAATCAAGTGCAGACCGGCAGGCAGGCAACGCTCTCGGCCGGCCTTGGGATCCATCATTTGTCAGATCTAAAATTACCATTGAGGTCGATGACCGCCCTCAAGCTCGACAAGAACGAGGAACCCACAATCCCCCGTCCTGGCCTTGATGATATCAAGGGACAGCAAACGGCTAAGCGCGCGTTGATCATCGCCGCCACAGGCGGCCATCATCTTTTGTTATTCGGCCCGCCTGGCTCCGGTAAGACCATGCTTGCTAAACGCATACTCGGACTCATGGCGCCCTTGACCGAGCAAGAGGCGGTGGAAATCGCATGTATCCAATCGGTGGCCGCGGGCACCTTCCCGGGCCGAATGTTGGAGCGTCCCTTTCGCGAAGTGCACCATTCGACGTCTGCTGCAGCGCTCATTGGTGGCGGTAGCCCGCCAAGGCCTGGCGAAATTACGTTGGCGCATTTAGGCGTCTTACTTCTCGATGAGTTGCCAGAGTTTACCCATGCGGTGCTTAACCAGCTGAGGCAACCGCTTGAAAGCGGCAGTATCGATCTGAGCCGAGCACATTACAAAGTGCGATTCCCTGCGAAATTCCAATTAATCGCCGCCATGAACCCCTGTCCCTGTGGCTGGCTGGGGAGCCGCAGACCCTGTCGATGTTCGGTCGAACACATAACGCGCTATCGAAATCGAGTTTCAGGGCCCATTCTGGATCGAATCGATCTTCAGGTTGAAGTCCCAGCACTGGATCCAAAGATTTTTTTTCGGGAACCGCCCATGCGCCACCAGGATGAGCATGAGATCGCGATCGACCAAATCCAACAAGCGCGTGCCTTCAGGTTGCAAAGGCTTCAGACCACGCCTCAGCCAGACGACAAGGACGCGCTCGATCCGGGCGCAAAACGTCTCTTGATGCAGGCCGCTCAAACGCTCCATTTTTCAGCCCGGGCCATTCAAAAATTGATTCGAGTCGGCCGAACCATTGCTGATCTCGACTGCACAGCGAACATTTCACCCAGACACTTAGAGGAGGCCTTAGTGCTTCGACAAACCTAACCGCACAGTTTTAGATTTACTGAACAGATGCCGTCATGTAATCCACCACGGCCCGAATGTCATCATCTGAGCAATCAAAGCACATCCCGCGTGCCGGCATGCCAGGCGCAAGCCCATTGATACCACTGGCGTAGAGCGTCTCCATACCTTTTTCAAGTCTGGGCGCCCATTGCTCGACGTTGGCTAAGGCAGGCGCCCCAGCAATGCCCAAATCATGGCAAGTTGCACAGCTTCGCTTATAAATCGCATCCGGGCTTTCAGACCCAGTGCTTGCTACCGACGTCGCTTGCGACGACGCACATGCCTGCCCTTGAAGGCAAACCGCGCCCGGTTGATGGATTCGGGCAATAATTTCATCTTCTATCGGCCCAGCAAACACCAGGAAAGAAATGAGGGCAAGTGGCAGCATTAGCAGTTTTTTCATCGAAGCCGATCCTTTGGAAAATTCGCGCGTGGAGTATAGCGGAAAATACGTCTAGTTGCCCCAGTCGGATTCATCGACATCGCGATTCCCAGAGAACTTAAAGACATTCGATGTCCCAGACTCAACAATCGACTGTTCAGACACCAAGGTGATGATTGCTTGGTCTGTGAACGTTTTTAACGAATCTGAGCCGAGGTTCATCATGGTGCTTTTAAGCTTGTGTAGCGTGGTCTCTAAGACTTCTGAGGCTGAGCCAATCAAGGGCACAAAAGCATCAACCCCTTCTTCGAACATCATCTTTCGACTACTCATGCCTTCACTATAGCGCTGCCAATTTTGAGCCCTGGCAGTTCCTTCACCCCAATAGGGTTTATACATCTGGCCGTTGATCGATATTTTAGATGTCGGGCTTTCCTCTGTCATCGCAAAGTAGCGACCCATCATGACGAAGTCCGCGCCCATAGCCAAAGCCATAACCACTTGCGTATCGTTCGCTAGGCCACCATCTGAACAAATGGGAATATAGATCCCGGTTTCTTCAAAATACGCATCGCGACGGGCCACAACCTCGAGCAGCGCCGACGCCTGACCTCGGCCAATCCCCTTTTGTTCTCGCGTAATGCAGATTGAACCACCGCCAATCCCGACCTTGATAAAGTCCACAAGACCTGACTGCGCAAGATAATCAAAACCTTCAGCAGAGACAACATTACCGCCGCCAATCACGACCTCAGACCCATATTGCGCTCTGATCCAAGCCAAACCGTCCATCTGAAACTCCGTGAAGCCATCAGAGGAGTCAAAGCACAAAGCATCCGCACCAGCGGCCATCAAAGCGGGCACACGCTCTTGATAATCATGCGTATTAATTGCGGCGCCCACTCGTAAGCGCTTACCTTCGTCCAGCAACTCAAGGGGGTGCTTTTGATGATCAACATAGTCTTTCTTGAAGACCAAGGCTGATAAATGGCCTTCGGCGGTTAAAATGGGCAAGCAATCCTTCTTATGACGATGCAAAAGCCGATTGGCCTCTCTAAGGGAAATGCCTTCGACGCCAAATATCACCTCCGCTTTCGGTGTCATGTGATCCTTTACGAGATTCTGAAGGTCATCTTCAAACTCCCAGAAATCTTGGTCCGTAATCAAACCCAGAAATTCGCCTTCGGACGACCCATCAAGGGTTACCGGGATGGTCGAGTGTCCGCTTCGCGTCATCAACTCGAGCACCGCTTGCAATGTTGCATCGGGCTGGATATTGGCGCCGCTCACAACAAAACCCGCTTTATGGGCCTTCACCTTTTGAACCATCTCAACCTGGCTTTCGATGCTTTGCGAGCAGAAAATCATACTCATCCCCCCCTGACGGGCGAGCGCGACGGCTAGATCAACACCAGAGACGGCCTGCATACAGGCTGAAACAATTGGAATATTGATAAATAAAGACCCCGGTGCGCCGTTAAGAGACCGCGACAAGGGCGCTGATAAATCGATGCGATCGATATGCTGATCACGACGGGTCAGTCTGGGCAGTAACAAGTACTCACCAAACGTTCGTGAGATATCATCCAAAATCTTAGCCATCGGGCGCTCCTAAACAGTACTTTGACCGGACGCAGGGCTTCCAATCAAAATGGCGGGTTGAGTTGGGGGGGGTGCGCAGAAACTCGGCGAGGGCGGCCCTCAAAGACAAACGATGCGGTTTTAAACAGAATTTCTTAAGCGCCATGACGAATTTTATTCTATGGCCCTGCGCAATTCAATGCAGCGTGACCCTGGACGCGCAAATTCATACACCCTTGTAGTGCGTCCGTGTTTACAACAGACCAGGCAGTTGGTGCTTTAAAATTTTTCCGGATGGCGCGGCAGGTAACTGATCCAGCACTCGAATTTCATCTAGTAGCTTATAACCTGCCAAACTTGACCGCAGTTGCTGATTGATCCCTTCGACATCCAACCCAGAGCCGGTCGCTTGGACAAAGGCAATAATTCTTTCGTTGCCAGGGACCGCTTGTCCGATAACCGCCGCCTGAATGATCTCTGGCAATTTGAGCAACGCCGCTTCCACTTCAGGGGGGTAAACGTTGAAGCCGTTTTTAATAATGAGTTCTTTTATCCGACCTACAATCTCAAGCGCACCGGACGGATTCGTACGCGCTAGGTCCCCCGTTGCCAGCCAGCCATCGATTAATACCTGATCGGTCTGCGCCTGATTTCGATAATAGCCCGCCATGACGTTGGGACCACGAACTTTGAGTTCGCCAATACCCGCGTCGGACGTAGCGGCGCCCATAATCTGATAGTCGACGCCTGGAATCACGAACCCAACGGAGGTGTCGTTCAACGGCGCATAAAGTCGGGTCTGGGCGATGGTCGGCCCGGACTCTGTTAAGCCATAACCATTGTGCAACGGCAATCCAAAGCGCGCCTCGACTGTTTTTTTCAAGGTTGGGTCGAGCGGCGCGCCACCCGAAAACAAAAAGCGAAGAAAAGGGTAGCGCTGATCGCGCTGGGTATCCGTGCTAACCAGCTGAGTGTACATCGCAGGCACGCCCAGAAATCCCGTGATTGCGCCATCACGCAGGCGCACCAGGATTTGCGCGGCCGAAAATGTGGCCAGTAACTCAAGGCTTGCGCCCTGCGTCAGAACAGAACACAGTACGGCTGATAATCCAAAAGCATGGGATAAGGGCAGCGCGGTTAACACCCTGTCGGCTTCGCCAAGACCCCGCAACTTCCCAGATACGAAGCCTGTAAACATCAAATTCTGGTGGGTGAGCATGACCCCTTTAGGCTCGCCCGTCGTGCCCGTTGTATAAATCATCGCGGCAACATCTTCAGCAAGCGGGTGCTTGTCTCGATCTGGCGACGCGGCCAAGCCCTCATCAAACCAGCCAAGCCCCAAAGCGGTCAGCACATTCGTCGCTAATGCCGCTTGCAAGCCATCACAACTCGGCAGCGTAATCGCCCTTATGATCGCAACCGGCAGGGCATGATTCGCAATTTTTTGACGCTCAAAATCGGATAGTCTGGGACTCACGATCACAGCCGCAGCACCCAAACGGTTTAAAGCCAAAAAGCTTAAGACAACCCCTAGGCCATTTTCTAACTCAAGGACCACTCGGTCGCCGACGCCTATGCCCAGCGCGTTAAATTCCGCAGCCAGCGCGCGCGTGAGTCGCAAAACCTGCTCATAAGAGAGTTCTACACCTTCAGCGCTGAGACAGCTCGCCTGTGGATTGCGCCCCGCCCAATGCTCGACTGCTGCAATCGGCGTTAAAAACAGATTTGCGCTGATATCCTTTGTTGCGACACCCAGTATCGCTTCATCAGCCTCTTGGATGTCTTCAGGCTGCCAAACATGCATCAATCGCGTGCTGCGTTATTGGCGTTCTAAATTGATGAGGTATTCGGCAACTTTCAGCATCGCTTGCGTACTCCCTGCCGAACCCGTTTCAATCCGATACTTCCCATGGACGATGATCGTTGGTACGCCGGTGGCGCGATAGGCTCGCCCCCGAGCATCCGCCTGACGGAGGCTCGATTGCACGCCAAAACTGTTAAACACCTTAACAAAGGCTAACGGGTCGACGCCCACCTTGGACAGGTAATCCGCCATGGCTTCGGGACTTCGGATATTTTGCCGTTTCAGGTGAATGGCATTAAACACTTCAAGGTGCATTGTTTCCAAGAGATCCATTGCAAGCAGCGTGTAGTAAGTCTGCGCCAGCAGGGTATACCCTTGATTCCACATCGCAGGCGTTCGGTTAAAGGTGACGTCTTCTGGCAATGTTTTAACCCAGGCCGCCAGTATTGGCTCGAATTGATAACAATGGTTACAGCCATAGGAGAAATATTCCGTGACTTCGATCCCATCGCCGCTTACCGCAATTGGCGTCGGCAGTTCAAAATAGTGCACCCCGGCTTCGTACTCGGCCTGCGCACCGAAGCTCAAGAGAAGAAACATCATGGCAGGGACCACCCCAAGCCGCTTCATTCGAAAGAGAATTGATTGGCGCATTTTAAACTCCTAGTGATCCAACTTTTTAAAACAGCCTCAAGTTGCTAAGGCCTTAACCCCGCGATATAAGATGCGACCGCTTTAATTTCTGAATCACTCAAATCCATGGCAGAAATCCGCATCATTTTGCCATCACCGTCATTGCCGCGTGCGCCTGACCGAAACGCTTTTAATTGCGTTTCGGTATATTCAGCCCACTGACCTGCCAACATTGGAAACTTGGCCAAACCATTACCTTGGCCCGTTGGCGAGTGACAACCCGTGCACGCCGCCACATTTTTACGCGCAATGCCGGCTTTGTAAATTGACTCGCCCAACGCAACCAAGTCTGGATCCGCCGCGCCTCGAGCGGGGGTTTGCGAGGCATAATAGGCCGCTAAATCTTCAAGATTCTGGGACGTTAGACCATCCAAAATACCTGTCATCAAAACCGCGCTACGCGCGCCCGTTTGAATATCAACCAGCTGCTTGTAAAGATAGGCCTCGTTTTGACCTGCGATATTCGGAAAGCTGCCAACCAGACTGTTACCGTTTGCGCCATGACAGGCTAGGCACGTTGCTGTGAGAGACTCGCCTTGTTTTGCGTTGCCCGCGGCCAGTACCGCGCCACTGACAAGAAAAAGACCCAGCGTTATCATTAATTTATACATGGCATACCTTTGTTAAACGTTACCGAGTCAACCCGGAGAAATCTTTTAAATCCATTCCGAGTAGGGCGCGCCTCCCAGCGGATGCGCTATTATATCTGAAACCGTCTAGAGTGACACATCAGGTCACGAAGTAATCGCTATGCAGCAGTTCAATTACCAGTCCGCTCAGTTTATAACCAGTGCCGCCCAAATGAGTCAGTGCCCGATTGACGAGGGCGCAGAGGTCGCATTCTGTGGACGCTCCAATGCGGGTAAATCAAGTGCGATCAATACGCTAACCCGACAAAAAAAACTGGCTCGTACGAGTAAGACGCCAGGACGGACCCAGTTGATAAACTTTTTTGGGATTACGGAAACAACCAGACTCGTGGACTTACCAGGATATGGCTATGCAAAGGTGCCATTGACCCTCAAACAATATTGGCAGACGCATTTAGACACTTATTTTCGATCCAGGCAAAGCCTCAAAGGCGTTATTCTGCTCACCGACATCCGGCACGCGCTCAAACCCTTTGATGAGATGATGTTGGAATGGTCGCAAACTGCCGGGCTACCCATTCATGTGCTGCTGACCAAAGCGGACAAGCTCGCACGAGGCGCACAACAGAATGCGCTGCTAAAAGTGCGCGCGACCCTGCCACAACATGCCAAAGTGCAAACGTTTTCTGCTCCGAACGGCCAAGGCCTAGAGACTTTGAAAGGCGTTTTGGATGGCTGGCTATCGATTGATCCATAAAAAACCCCAATCGTAACGGACGTTACGATTGGGGCTCGAGACTTCGGAAAATGGGGAAAACCGAAGCTTCTGTCGAAACTCTGAAATACGAATACTGAGACCCAACGAAAACCCAATAGTTCCGCTAACCCCTAAATTAAATAAAAAATACCGTTTCCAGTCCCGAGCGAACCGACTCATTCAAAGCCCTTACTCAAAAGCCTCTCAGCATCCCTTGTACGCCCACACGGTTGCCCAAGCAATCGCGCCTGTCGCGATTGATAGAAACCGGGATGCTCGCCAAGAACGGTTTGTCGCCAGTGCCCGTCATTCAAATGCTGACATTTGTCTTTTCAAGTTGCTAGAGGCTTTTACCAAACGCTAAGGGCTTTTATTTTGAAAAACGCTAAGGGCTTTTATTTTGAAAAACGCTAAAGGCTTTTATTTTGAAAAACGCTAAGGGCTTTTATCCTTAAAAAACGCTAAGGGCTCTTTCCTTCGAGACGCGAAGGGCTTTTTTTGAAAACACGCTAAGGGCTTTTACCTTCGAGACGCTAAGGGCTTTTTTTGAAAACACGCTAAGGGCTTCTGCGCAGAACCATATGGCAAGCTGATCGTAAGGCGGAAACGATGCTGGGTAAGCGTGTTGGCGAAAAAAAACCCCACTCGCAATGGGGATTACGAGTGGGGCTCGAGACTTCGGAAAATGGGGAAAACCGAAGCTTCTACCGAAACTGTGCAACACAAACCTTATGACCAAGCAAATTCACAATAGTTCCCTAATTTTTCATATTTGAGACAAGCACCATCATTTAGAGGGATTTCGCGGTAAGTTATTGTGCCGTGCCTGACAAACCAGCACGCGGCTTAAGGTTGATTTGCAACACCAACGGCCGTGGAAAACGCGCCATTACCGGTTGCACGGCGTAGAACCTTCACACGCTCTAGTGCGCGCCTTCCCAATCTTTCGCGACCCCAACCTCAACCTCGAGCGGAATACTCAGTTCTGCCGCGCCGGCCATTAACCGAACAACGGCTGCCTGCGTTGCTTCGAGTGCCGCCTCGTCGACTTCTAAAACCAATTCATCATGCACCTGCATGATGATCAAAGCAGGCACCTTCGAGGTGTTAAGCCATTGCTGAACATCAATCATGGCGCGTTTAATAATGTCGGCCGCCGTCCCCTGCATCGGCGCATTGATTGCCGTGCGTTCTGCGGCTTGACGCATTTGAAAATTAGACGATTTAATTTCAGGCAGGTACAAGCGACGACCAAACCAGGTTTCAACATAACCTTGGTCTGCGGCTTGAGCTCGAATGTCCTGCATGTAACGCTGCACCCCTGGGTAGCGCTGAAAATACAAATCCATATACGTCTGAGCATCCACCCGAGGAATGCCTAACTGCTTCGACAAACCAAAAGCCGACATACCGTAAATCAGTCCGAAGTTGATGGCTTTAGCGCTGCGTCGTTGATCCTGGGTCACCGCGTCAAGCGCTACACCGAACACTTCAGCGGCCGTCGCGCGATGAATATCTAACCCTTGCTGAAACGCCAAGGTCAGTCCTTCATCACCGGACAAGTGCGCCATAATTCTGAGCTCAATCTGCGAGTAGTCCGCAGCCAGTAAGCACCGCTTTGGCGGCGCAACAAAAGCCTTTCGGACCCGCCGGCCCGCCTCGGTTCGGATCGGGATGTTTTGTAAGTTCGGGTCGGTGCTAGAAAGTCGCCCCGTTGCTGCGACAGCTTGCTGATACGACGTATGTAATCGACCACTTTGAGGCCTAACCAGCTTAGGCAACTGATCGGTATAAGTGGACTTTAACTTGCTTAACCCTCGGTGTGTAATCACCACTTTTGGCAAGGGATAATCCAGTGCCAATTCCTGCAAGACGCTCTCATTGGTTGAAGGTTGACCCTTTGGCGTTTTCTTCAGGACCGGTAATTGCAATTTCTCAAACAAAATGGCTTGAAGTTGCTTCGGCGAACTCAGGTTAAACGTCTCGCCTGCAAGGTCGAAGGCGGTCACGGTTAGGTCTGCCAGTTCTCGGGTTATTTCTTCAGACTGTGTCGCCAACATCCCGCAGTCAATCAAAACGCCGTTGCGTTCAATTTGGGACAGCACCCGAATCAACGGCACTTCAAGGTTTTGGTAAACGGGCAATAATCGATTGTCCCCCAAAATTTTTGGCCAGAGCGTCTCGTGTAACTGAAAGGTAATATCAGCATCTTCGGCGGCATAATGACCCGCAATCTCCAGCTCGATCTGGTTAAAGGTGCGCTGTTTAACCCCCTTTCCCGCGATCTCTTCAAACTTCACCGTCTTGCGACCTAAATATTTCTGTGCCAAATCATCCATATTGTGGCGCGTGGCAACGCTGTTATAAACGTAGGACTCAAGCATGGTATCGGCGATCGGCGCATTGATCGTGCGGCCATATCGGGCCAAGATGCTCAGATCAAATTTCAAATTTTGACCAATCACGAGCTTCTTCGGATCGTTGAGAAACACCGATAGCTGGTCGAGCACGTCCGATTGCGCCAATTGTTGCGGCGCCTCCGGATAATCATGTCCGAAAGGAATGTAAGCTGCCTGCCCGGGTGTTGTGCAAATCGAAACACCGACGATCTCAGCGTCCATATAATTCAACCCAGTGGTCTCGGTATCAAAGGCAAACTGTTCAACCGCCGCCAGGCGATCCAACCAAATGTTGAGCTGTTCTTGCGATAGGACCAGATCGTAATCGGTTGGCACCGCTTGTGGCGTGACCTCGGCGACCGCGCCCGCACCACTGTCCAAGGCATCACGCCAAGCGCGCAACTCATACGCTTCGTAAGACGCACCGAGCGCCTGTAAATCCGGCGCAGTCGCGGACAAATCGCCGGCATTGGGTAAATCAAGCGCCGTTCGAATCGTGGCGAGATCATATGACAGCGGTAAATGTGGTAGTGCTTCGCGCAAGTAATCGCCGACCTTACCGGTAATTTGATCCGCATGGGCCATCACACCCTCAAGGCTGTCATAGCTTGCAAGCCATTTAACCGCGGTCTTTGGCCCGCATTTATGAACACCGGGAATGTTGTCAACGGTGTCCCCAACCAGGGCAAGGTAATCAATAATTTGGTTCGGTCGAACCCCAAACTTACTCACAACACCCGCCTCGTCCAAATACTGATCCGTCATCGTATTCATGAGCGTCACATTTGCGTTGACGAGTTGCGCCATATCTTTGTCGCCAGTCGAAATCAGTACCTGCTGGCCTTCTGCCGCCGCGCGCCAAGCCAGGGTGCCAATCACATCATCGGCCTCGACCCCCGGCTCGACAACGAGCGGCAGTCCCATTTGTTCGATAATTCGGTGAATGGGTTCAATCTGAGTTCGAAGCTCCTCCGGCATCGGGGGTCTGTTGGCCTTATAGTCAGGATAGAGATCGTTGCGAAAGGTTTTGCCCTTTGCGTCAAAGACCACCACAATCTTCGCCATCGGAAAATCAGATTGCAGTCGCCGGATCATGCTAATGACCCCCTTAATGGCACCTGTTGGCTGCCCCTGAGACGTAACCAGTGGTGGGAGCGCGTGAAAAGCCCGAAACAGGTAAGATGAACCGTCTACCAGGATTACGTTAAACTTACTCGACATGAATCAATCACCCCTTAAATCTGTGACAACCATACTTTGAATATTCGCTCACTATCAATGCTCATTCTGTTGATGCTGGCAACACATCCTGCCCTGTCGGCGCTTTCCGACGCAGATCTGCGAGCAACCGATGAGACCATTACCCTCGTTGAAAATGAGGCGGATCAGCGTATTTTTGAGTTTAGGCAAAACGGCATCTTAATGATGATTAAGGTCATCCCTAAATCCGGTCGACCTTATTACCTCGTCCCAGCCTCAGGACAAGCGCACTTCACGGACTTAACCGATCAAAAACATCTCTATCCACAATGGACGCTCATTGAGTGGTAACCCATGGGCGTCTTTACTTCCCTCACCGCTGAAGAAATTAAAACCCACTTAAAGCATTATGACCTAGGTGAGCTAGATTACTTTGAAGCCATCACCGAGGGTATCGAAAACAGTAATTATTTGATCGCAACCCATCGCCATGAGCATCAGTTTCTGTCCATCCTGACAATCGTCGAAGGGGCCAACGCCGCAAAAATTTCAGACGTTTCAGCGGTCATGAAACACTTAGCGCATTATGGTCTGCCGATTCCAAATCCCAGACTGTCCAAGGATGATCGCGGACATCCAGACCTCCAGGGCAAACCAACTTTGCTCATGGTAAAACTGCCGGGTAAGCACCTCGAAACCGTCAGTCCGGAACACTGTCGACAATTGGGCGCCATGTTGGGTCGATTGCATACCATATCGACCGCTTACCCAGTATCAATCAAAAATGCGTTCGACAGCACTTGGATGGATCAGGCCTTAGGGGCTGTCCGCCAGCACTTGTCGAAGGCTGAAATTGCGCTGCTGCAGACCGTCATTGATCGCTACCAAACGCTTGAGAGCAGCACGCTACCTCAAGGGCTCATTCACGGCGATCTCTTCACAGACAATATCTTGTTTAAAGACAATGCATTGGTTGGCGTGTTAGATTTTTTCCATATCGGGCACGATCTTTGGCTTATGGATCTCGCCATCGCGCTCAACGATTGGTGCATGAATCAGCAGTTCCAAGCCATGCCAGCGCACGCAACAGCAATGCTCGAGGGCTATCATGCTCAACGCCCGCTCGAGCCTGAAGAACAACGAGCACTCAATGACGTTCGGCAAATCGCGGCTGCCCGATTCGCGCTTACCCGTTTTGAGACAGAGGCGGGCGGGCAATTTCGAAAAGATCCCTATGACCAATTAAAGCGCCTTGCGGTTTTACAACAAGCAGCGCCGCTTACTACAGACCCACTATGATTTGTTGCAGCTGCCCAGGTTGATGCGGCGCTTTAATAAAACCGGCATAACGCCCTGTCTCATCCAAAACGATAATCGAGCCCGTATGGTCAACTGTGTAGGAACCCGGTTCAGCGCCCGGCACTTTACCGAAAGCGACATTCAGCTGGGTTGCCAATTGCGTAATCTGATCATGTGCGCCGGTCACGCCTAAAAAGTCAGGATTGAACCCTGAAAGATATCGGGCGAGCTGCGCCGGTGTATCTTGCTCTGGATCCACGGTCACCAAATGCACACGAGGCGGCACTTCAACAGAGCGCAGGGCTTGATTTAACACCGCGAGGGTCGTCGGGCAAATATCCGGGCAAGAGGTAAAGCCAAAATACAGAAAGTCCCATTGGCCTTGGAAATGCATTGGCAAAATCCGCGCGTCTTGTTCCGTCAACAGATTCGGTACCGTGACATTGCGAGGCTGTTCAAATCGAATATAGCCCAGCTTAGCCGCCTGCTCTGGGGTCAAGGTAACGTCTCGTGTGACATAGTTTAGGAAAATAAGACTGAGCATCACGATGATGATCCCGAGCAAGATCCCGAGCGTTTTGCGAATACCCATTTTTTGTGAATCGCTATACATAGGACGTCGGCATCAAATAGTGGTCCAGCAGTAGGGCAGAAAATAATACCGCAAGATAAACAATCGAATACTTAAACGTCTCCAAGGGCGCATTCGGATTGCGATCAAACATCATGGCCAAAGCCCAGTATAAAAACCCAGCGCCGAGTGCGACGGCTGCCGCTAGATACAGTAAGTTGCTCATTCCAATCACAAAAGGTAAAACAGACACGACCAGCAAAATAATCGTGTAGAGCAAGATGTGCAGTTTGGTATACGCAACGCCGTGGGTAATAGGCAACATCGGAATATCGACTTTTTCGTAATCGCTTAACCGGTCGATCGCCAACGCCCAAAAATGCGGCGGCGTCCAGGCAAAGATGATCAAGACCAAAAGCAAACCACCGCCGTCGACACTGTTCGTCACCGCGGTCCAACCAAAGAGCGGCGGCGCCGCACCAAACAAGCCGCCAATCACGATATTTTGGGACGTTGCCCGTTTCAAATACAGACTATAAATCACGCCATATCCCAGCCACGCTAGGAAGTTCAGCCCGGCGGTCAGCGGGTTAACCCAAAACGCCAAAATCGCCAGTCCAAGCCCGCCGGTCACCGCCACGAACACAAGTCCCTGAGCCATCGAAACCCGACCTTGCGCCACAGGCCGCTGCTCCGTTCTCGCCATCTTTTGATCCACCGTTGCATCGACAAGATGGTTTAACGCCGCTGCGGAACCTGCAACCAATGCAACACCGACCAGACAATAAACAATTAAATCCAAAGGCACGGACTCATTGGTTGCTAGGAACATCCCAACCAAGGTGCACAACAGCATTAACAATACGACGCGCGGCTTGCACATCTCATAGTAATCGCGCCATCCGGAGAAGGCCTTGGCTTGAAGAACATCGCTCATATTAGGATTTCGAACGCTTGAATTTGGGAATTGTAACGGATGCGGCCTCTGAATTCATTGACAAGACGTCCTCAACCTATATTCGAGACTTTCATCAAGTGCTTTAAATCAAGCAGCAAGGGCTTATCCACTTTCTCGGCAGGATAGGCCAGGATCAATTGCCCCATCGGGTCAACCAAGAACACATGATAGTCGGCAGGATCCTGGCGCATTGAAGCCACGGCCGTCAGCTCGGCGAGCAGGGCAGTATCGACAATTAATTTTAAGTTCGGATAATCAGTTTTCATCGCCGCTCCCTCCGCCGGCGGGAAAGGCGTTGAACGCACTAAACCGCGACCAAGACGATCGGCATTTTTACCGAGGGCGATATTGATTTGACGGGTTTGATGTAAGACGTTCTGCACGGTTTCAGCACAGGCTTGCAAACAAGACTCACGCATTGGGATGAGCAGCTGCCAACGCCCTTCAGTGGCCAAGCGGTCAGAAACATCGATACTCGGTTGAACGAGATCCCCTTGATTCGTCGTCGTTTTAGGAATCATGTCGGGCGCGAAAAAAAACAACCCATAGGCAATCATCATCGGAACGAAAGCTGTGGCTGCGACGAGCAACAATTTCCGACGGCTTTGAGTAAGGTCCTTATCCGTCATAGCGGCGCTCCTTGTGATTGACGACCGAAGGTAAAATACAAAAACATGCTGACCAAAACCGCCGCCATGGCGAACCACTGGACCGCGTAACCCTGATGTTTTTCAGGCAGCATCACCGACGTTACCCAATTTCTGGGCAATCCATTTGGGTCCGACGCTTCCAAACGGACCACAAAAGGCAGCAGTTGCTGCCCGAGTACGCCCGACAAGACCCCTGGGTCCTGCGTCGGGACCACTCGCGGCCAGCCATCATACGCTAAGGGTTGGTCGCTGTTCATCCAATCAGAGCGGTAGATACGCCCAAGCGTTGAGACTCGATTCTCCAACGCGGGCACCTTCGGGATCACGGCTCGCGATGCGCCGGCCGCGACAAAGCCGCGATTAATTAACACGGTGCCGCCCTGTTCAAGCCGCATCGGATGCACAACTTCGAAACCAACCCGTCCGTCAAGCACAACATTATCCAGCAAAAACACCTGCTCGATTTCGATTGCACCAACCACCTCAACCAGGCGACCGTCTATCCGCTCCTTGTCTGGCACCTCTTCGAGTTTTTCGGCTGGAAGATTTAAAAGGCGGGCGTGCTGCGCAATCTGCTCAGCCTTCTCTACCGCACGCCCCAACTGCCAAACGCCCAGCGTAATAAACAACGCCGTAAACGCTACTGTAAACAACAGGAGCCGAAGATTAATTTGTGCTCTAATCGCCATCGGGTCGACCTCTTTCGCCAGGGAGACGTATCACCATATTCACCAGGGGCTACAAGATGCTGCTTAAAACAATCGTCGTGTTATTACTGATCGCAAATATTATTGCTTTGGGTACAGCTTTCTACGCAATGATGCACGATATGGGTGAGGAGAAAGTCAGCCGGACCGCTCGGTTCTTAACCGTTCGGGTCTCGCTAGCTGCGCTGTTACTGATCGTCGTCGTTTACGGGCTGTACACGGGTCAATTGGGCATTGCAGCGCCTTGGCATCCCACCTTGTCGTAACCGACTTGGTCCTGGCCTAATGCCCGGGGGAACGCGAGCCTGCGCCGCGCCTCGACGCTCGTTCGCTTTTCTGACCGTTAGGTCCCAAGAATGTAGACCAAGACAAACAACAGCAACCAGACCACGTCAACAAAATGCCAGTACCAGGCAGCCGCTTCGAAGCCAAAACAGTCTGTTTTGGTGAAGTGACCCTTCATCGCCCGGCCTAACATGACGATGAGCATAATCGTTCCGATGGTCACGTGCGCACCGTGGAAACCGGTTAGCATGAAAAACGTTGATCCAAAAATACCGGAACTTAAGGTCAATCCATAGTGAGCGTAGGCTTCATAATACTCAACGCCCTGGCACACTAAAAAGGCCAACCCGAGCGCGATCGTTACCACCAACCATCCTACAATTTTTTTCCGCTCGCCGGCATTGATGGCGTGGTGTGCAAGGGTGACCGTGAAGCTGGATGCTACAAGCAGCAAAGTATTGACCAACGGTAATCCCCAGGCACCAATCACGCCCGCCGGCGCAGGAAACTGCTCGGGGTTGGGGTTGTTCAAAAGTGGCCACTCCGGCACATAATCTGGCCAAATCATGCTACTTGGTCCACGCCCACCGACGACATCATCAGTTTCCCCTATCCAGTCAACAACCCAAAATCGGACATAAAACAAAGCGCCAAAGAAGGCTGCAAAAAACATGACTTCCGAGAAGATGAACCAGCTCATTCCCCAAACAAAAGACTTGTTCATCTGCTGGCTGTACATTTTTGCGTTGTTTTCTTCGATCACTTTAGAGAACCAGAAAAACAACGTGACCGCCATAACCAAGCCGCCCAGCGCAAGCACGGTCGTACCAAAGTTGCCGCCTGATCCGGACTGGATCTCATTCAGCAAACTACCGCCCCCGTAAACAGTCAGAAACAGGCCCAACGATGCAAAGATCGGAAGGGGACTGTTATGGGGCACATAATAGCTTTCATACGTTGAGTCAGAGGACATCTGGATTCTCCATTAAATCACTGATTATTCAGCAGCAGCTGATGCTGTCGTATCCGTAATATCAAACAACGTATACGACAAGGTAAGCGTCTGTACAGATTCTGGCAGGTAAGGGTCTATGATAAACCGAAGCGGCATATCAATGGCTTCACCGGTTGCAAGGACCTGCTGTTCAAAACAAAAGCACTCCGTTTTGTGCATGTATTCCGCCGCGTGAAACGGCGCGACGCTGGGAATTGCTTGCGCGGTCATGGTATAGCCAGTGGGGTTACTCGCAAAAAAAGTGGTCTGATTCATTTCACCAGGACGAACTTTCATACTCCGAACCTCAGGCCTAAACGACCACGGCATGCTCGCGTTATTATTGGTTAAAAACTGAACCGTTACCCAACGGTCAGGATCAACTGCAAGACCCTCTTCAGGAACGACATAGGCGCTCGCAGTCTTGCCATTGGCGCCCGTTACCTGACAATAGATGTCATACAACGGCACCAACGCAAATCCAAAAACGAACATACTCAGAACCACGCCTACGAGCTTGAGGGTGGTTCGAGCCTGTCTGTTTTGGTTCGTCATCGACATCGGTGATTACTCGGTTATGCCATTGAGCGTTCGGGCAACTCAGGCGGTGTTGAAAAAGTGTGATAAGGCGCAGGAGACGCAATGGTCCACTCAAGCCCCTCAGCGCCTTCCCAAACTTCATCGGTGGCTTTCTTGCCGCCCATGATGCACTTGATCACGATGAATAAAAATAACAGCTGGCTAAACCCGAAGATAAACGCGCCGACACTGGAAACCATATTCCAATCTGCGAATTGCAGCGCGTAGTCGGGGTAGCGACGCGGCATACCGGCTAAACCAATGAAATGCTGTGGGAAAAACGTGACGTTCACCCCAACGAAAGACAGCCAGAAATGGGTCTTGCCGAGCGTCTCATCGTACATATTGCCGGTCCACTTCGGCAGCCAATAGTAGGCGGCAGCCATAATGCTAAAGATCGACCCGGGCACCAAGACATAATGGAAATGCGCAACCACGAAGTAGGTATCGTGGTACTGGAAGTCTGCTGGCACAATCGCCAGCATCAATCCAGATAGTCCGCCGATGGTGAACAAAATCACAAAAGCGACCGCGAACAACATTGGCGTTTCAAACGTCATCGAACCCTGCCACATCGTCGCCGCCCAATTGAACACTTTCACACCGGTCGGCACTGCGATGAGCATCGTCGCATACATAAAATACAACTCGCCGGCAATTGGCATCCCAACCGTAAACATGTGGTGCGCCCAAACAATGAAAGACAAAAACGCAATCGATGCGGTTGCATAGACCATTGAGTCGTAGCCAAACAGCTTCTTGCGTGCAAAGGTCGGAATAATCGCAGAGACAATCCCGAAGGCTGGCAGAATCATGATATAAACTTCAGGGTGCCCGAAGAACCAGAAGACATGCTGGAACAAAACGGGGTCCCCGCCGCCGCCAGCACTAAAGAAGGCCGTGCCAAAGTGGATGTCCATCAGCATCATGGTCACAACGCCCGCCAAAACCGGCATAACGGCGATCAAAAGATAGGCGGTAATGAGCCAAGTCCAGACAAACAACGGCATATCCATCAAGCGCATTCCCGGCGCACGGAGGTTCAAAATTGTGACCACAACGTTGATTGAACCCATGATCGAGGAAATACCCATTAAGTGCACCGCGAAAATAAAGAAGGTGACGCTAGGCGGCGCATATTCTGTCGACAAGGGCGCATAAAATGTCCAGCCAAAGTTCGGCGCACCGCCTTCCATAAACAGCGTGCTTAACAACATGCTGAAGGCGAACGGCAAGATCCAAAAGCTATAATTGTTCATTCTTGGCAGCGCCATATCGGGCGCACCAATCATCATCGGCACTAACCAATTCGCAAGGCCGACAAATGCCGGCATGACAGCGCCAAAAACCATAATCAGGCCATGCATGGTCGTCATTTGGTTAAAAAACTCTGGTACAACCAGCTGCAAGCCTGGCTGGAACAGTTCGGCACGGATGACCAAAGCCATACACCCGCCCGTTAAGAACATGATAAAGCTAAACCATAGGTAGAGGGTGCCTATATCTTTGTGGTTGGTCGTTAAAACCCAACGCATCAATCCCTTATCGGGGCCGTGATGATGATCGTCATGATGATTTTCGATAACTGCGCTCATGCCTTTCTCCTATTCTTCACTACTAATCAGTGCATTCACTGCTCGGGGCTGCACTAGATCGCCCACATTATTTCCCCATGCGTTTCTTTCATAGGTCACGACCGCTGCAATTTCAGCAGGGTTTAATTGTGCCGCGAAGGCTTGCATTGCCGAACCTGCTTTACCATTTACAACGATATCGACGTGCGCATCGATCGGACCGATCGCTAAACCCTGTCCAACCAAGGAAGGAAAGGCGGGTGGGATCCCTTGACCATTGGCCTGGTGGCAAGATTGACAGGCCTGAGCATAAACTTGCTCGCCGGTTTCCATCAATTCCGCCATTGTCCAAGTCTTTCCAACCGTTTCATAAACCTGCAAAGCTTCTTGCTGCTTCATGGCAAGCCAGCTGTCGTACTCGGCTTGCTCAACCGCTTTGACAACAATGGGCATAAAGCCATGATCTTTGCCGCACAACTCCGTACATTTGCCGCGATAGACGCCAGGCTCTTCTACAATCGCCCAAGCTTCGTGAACAAATCCTGGTATGGCGTCCTTTTTGACCGCGAAATCAGGCACCCACCAGGAATGAATCACGTCGTTCGAGGTGATTAAAAACCGAACCCGCTTGTTGATCGGGATGACTAACGGATTATCGACATCGGACAGATAGTGCTCGCGCTTTGGTGTGCGGTTATAGACCTCATCCTGGGGCGTGAGTAGGCTGCTGATGAACTTTACTTCTTGGGTTGGATCATCGCTCAAGTAAGTATATTGCCACTTCCATTGATAGCCTCGAACTTCAATATCAATATCCGCGCCAGAGGCATCATACATGTCGCGTAACGTACTGGTTGCCGGAACCGCCATTCCGATCAAAATAAAGATTGGAATGATCGTCCACGCATATTCCAATTTAGTGCTGTGCGAGAAGGTCGCCGGCTCGTGTCCGAGCGACTTCCGATGCACAAGCATTGACCAGATCATGACCCCAAAGACTAGGACGCCAATCACGACACAGATGGTAAAAATAAGCATGTGCAGGTCGTAGACCTCGCGCGAGATTGCGGTTACGCCTTTGGTCATGTTCAAAGCGGACCAATCCGCTAAAGCCTGCCAACTTGAACTCAAGGCGGCCAGTGCGATCAACCACTGTAGAGCGGTTTTCAATCGCTGACCCGCTCCTAGTTTGCTTTCTTTTCTTGCCATGTCTCGCGACTCCAACCTAATTGACGATTAAATTTTTTTGGTCTTCCGGGTTGCGACGCAACCTGATTTTCATTTTTTCTATCTGCGGCCACCTACAGGCCCTTAGCCTTTGATCGACGCTCGCCCCATACTCGAGGTCTCTGTGGCAGATGACTGCCGGATTATCAATGTTTTACGACCGAATTGCATCAATCGGCTTATGTCTGCTTGGGTTATTGATGCAGCTTATCGGGCTCAATTACTCGGGGGCTGACGCGCCGTCTCGGCGAGAAATCGCCCATCACACTCCCTCATGGGGCATCGTCCGCCGCTCGCGGCCGCAAGTATAGCTGTGAGAATGGCTACCCTCAAGTCATTGGGAACTTTAGCGGTACGATTTCAACCGCCTCCGAGGGCGTCGGCACGGCCGCCGCGACAGGTCGCGCCTCGGAAAAGCCGCAGGCCACACACAGCACAACATCACTGGTGCTGTGCGCATCGAAATACAACGTATCTTCAGCGCCGCAGTCCTGACATCGGGCGCCTGCAATAAAACGCCGACTCATCGCAGAATACCCTCCTGCTCGAGCAGCGCCGTGACGGTTGGCGCGCGCCCACGAAATTCGACAAACAGTTCCAACGCGTCCCGGGCGCCGCCCTGCTCTAAAACCGTGGTCAAAAACCGCTCTCCCGTCTGCCGATTAAAAATGCCGTCTTCTTTAAACTTGGAAAAAGCATCCGCGCTGAGCACTTCTGCCCATTTGTAGCTGTAGTAGCCTGCAGCGTAGCCCATCACACTACCGAATATATGGCTGAACCCATTTTGAAACCGGTTCGTTTTCGAAATGGGTATGACCGAGACGGCCGCTCTGACTTCATCCAAAATAGCTTGCAGCGTCGCGGGATTACCATCGAATTCATTGTGAAGCCTGAAGTCAAAAAGCGCGAACTCGAGTTGACGCACCATCTGCATACCCGACTGGAAGTTCCGCGCTTGCTGCATCTTATCAAGTAGCGCGAGGGGCAGCGGCTCGCCGGTCTCGACCTGACCTGAAATGAGATTGAGCGCGTCTGGATCCCAGCACCAATTTTCAAGAAACTGACTGGGAAGCTCTACCGCGTCCCAAGCAACCCCGTTTATACCTGAGACGGCTGCGCAATCAACTTGGGTCAGCATATGATGAAGACCATGACCAAATTCATGGAACAAGGTTACGACATCATCGTGGCGCAACAGGGCAGGTTGATCATTAACCGGGGGTGGGAAATTACAGGTCAAAAAAGCCACCGGCAGGGTTAGCCCACGCTTTGGGTCGTAACGTCGACATCGGCAATCCGCCATCCAGGCCCCGCCCCGTTTTTTAGTTCGAGCGTATAGATCAAAGTAAAAGCGTGCGAGCGGCTCGCCTTGTCGACTGATCAAATAGGTGGTGACGTCTGGATGCCAGACCGACATATCGGTGACCCGGGTAATCTCAACGCCAAAGATTCTTTGAACAATCTCGAATAAGCCATCGATGACTTTTTGAGCTGGAAAATACGGCCTTAGATCCTCATCCGACAAATCATATCGATGTCGTTTCAATCGATCGGCGCAAAAAGCCACATCCCAGGGCTGGATCGAGGATAACCCTAACGTCTGCATTCCAAAGCGCGCAAGGTCGTCAAAGTCTTGCTCGGCTACGGCTTTAGAATGATGGCTCAGATCTAATAAAAACGACATGACGGCGGCCGGGTTTTCAGCCATTTTGGTCGCAAGGCTCAGTTCAGAGAATTGCTCGAATCCCAACAGGTTCGCGAGTTCCGCCCGGCCTTTTAAAATTTTTTGAATCAAGTCGGTGTTGTCAAATTGACCCGCGTGAGGGCCCAGTTCCGACGCCCGCGTCGTGAAGGCCTCATAAACCGCCTGCCGTAAGCCGCGATCTGTAGCATGCGTCATTACCGATGAATAACTTGGGCTGCTCAGATCCAGTAAATAGCCTTCATAGCCCTTTGCTTCTGCGGCTTGTTTAGCCAGCGCAATGGCCGTCTCAGGGAGTCCATCTAATTCCGCCTCATCTAAAATCACCTTCTCCCAAGCATCCGTCGCATCCAAGATATGCTCGGAGAATAGACTGGTCAGCTCGCTAAGTTGTTGTTTAAGTTCACCGTAACGCGCTCGATTGGCGTCGCTTAAAGCCACTCCGGACAACCGAAAATCCCGTAAGGCATTTGCCACTGCTTTAGATTCGGCCGGCGTCAACTGCAAAGCCGTTTGTTGGGCCGCAATCGCCTCATAAATTTCGAGCAAATCTCGGTCTTGACCCAGCTCAGTTTCATAAGCGCTCAGCAGGGGCAAACAGCGGTTATAAGCCTGCCTTAAGGTGTCATGGCTCATGACCGAATTCAAATGCTCTATGGGCGCCCAAGCGTCATTTAAACGGGCGCTGAGTCGCTCAAGCGCCTGAAAAGTCTCAACCAAGTCAGCACCTTCAGCACCTTCCTTAATTGAAGCGAGTTCAGCCCGATTGGTTTTTAAAATGGCCTCAATGGCCGGCACCACTTGCTCAGCCGAGATTGAATCAAAATCAGGAAACGGGCTTTCTAAAAGTAACGCGTTCAATGGAAAACTCCTTAAAGGCAGGTCTAGCTCAGCATTTCTGTCCGAACCATTGCGGTATCCGGGGACACCCCAAACCAGATACGAAAAGCGGCTGCCGCTTGTTCAATTAACATCCCGAATCCGTCTGCGCGATGCGCCGCCCCCAAGCCTGACGCCCATTGCAAAAAGGGGGTTTCTGAATCGCTATAGCTGAGATCGTAACAAAATGAATTGGCCCCAATGATCCGACTGGGCAGATCTGGCGCACTGCCATTTAGACCCGCTGAACTTGCATTAATAATCAGATCGTATTGCGTGTCTAACTGCTCAAGCGTTTTCGCTGCAAGCCGTGAGCTCGGCGCCAAACGAATAAGTTGCTCCGCTCGCTGGGGCGTGCGGTTCCAAACATGCAGCGTCTTGGGCGCTTCTCGGAGCAACGCCGGAACCACGCCCTGAGCCGCGCCGCCAGCACCAATCAAGAGCACGCTCCGGTCTTGAATCGTTTGCTGAAGGTGGTCCTTGAGATCCGTAATCAAGCCCAGGGCATCCGTGTTGTAGCCATAAACCGCGCCACTTGCGGCGAAATCTAACGTATTAATGACCCCCAGCCCGATCGCATCGCCTTTGACCTCGTCACAGAGCGCCAGAGCTTGAGATTTAAACGGTACCGTAATATTGCAACCGCGGGCGCCCTGACGGATTAATTCGCCAACCGCCAGAGCAAGACCACCTTCTGGCACCAAGACTTTCTGATAGGTCAGCGCAATCCCGAATTGCCGCGCAAACAAACCATGGATCTCAGGGGATCGACTGTGCGCGATCGGGTTGCCCAACACGGCAAGCTTAATCATCTCGCCGCCTGGGGCCGAAGCACTTGCCCAGTCGCCAAATCGATGATTTCACTCGGACCGTTCTGACCACCCAGCGATCCAGGGACGATAAAGTCGACTTCGGAGGCAAACTGCTCAACAACCTCTGCTTCAGTTAACGCTGCCGGCTCCCCGGATCGATTCGCTGAAGTCGAAACAAGTGGCCCCCCTAGCATTTGACACAAAGACTGCACAACTGGGTGCGCAGAGACCCGCAAGGCAATCGTTGTGTGATCGCCCCGTATAAAACCCGGACTCACGCCCTGATCGGGCACCAAGAAGGTCACCGGGCCCGGCCAGGACTGATTTAAACGCTGAATTTGATCCCGATTCAGACCCGCTAAATAGGGCGCGAACTGATCAATCGACCGGGCCACCAGTATCAGGCCCTGTTTTACCGACCGCCGCTTAATGCGCAAAACGCGCATGACAGCTTGCTCAGAAGAGGGCGAACAGCCCAAACCCCAGACCCCTTCCGTGGGATAGGCGATCACTGCGCCCGATAAAAGCGCTTGCCGATCACAACCCCCGATCTGAGCGCGTCTCAAAGGTAGCGTTGCCCAATGGCTTCAGATTTTTCGATAATTGCCTGAGCATTCTCAAGTCGCTCACGCTTGAGGGCCTCGGCGAGACTTGGATCCGATAACGCCATCATTTGTACCGCTAAATAACCGGCATTTTTTGCACCCGCTTTACCAATTGCGACGGCCGCAACGGGAATGCCGCCCGGCATTTGCACGGTTGACAATAACGCATCAAAGCCCTGCAGGGGCCCTGCATCAATGGGCACGCCGATGACAGGCCGAGTGGTTTGCGCCGCTATCGCGCCCGCCAAGTGAGCCGCCATGCCGGCGCCTGCGATAAAGGCCTGACAACCCCGCGCCTCAGCACTTTGAACATAAGCCTGAGTTTCAGCCGGTGTACGATGTGCAGAAGTTACCTTGACCTCAAGGGCAACACCAAACCGCCTGAGAATCTCAACCGCCGCGTCCATTACCGGCAGATCAGAGTCCGAGCCCATTAAAATCGCTACAAATTTCGTTTCCATGCGTTATCTCCAACTGTCGAGCCCGTGATTATAAGCATTCCTTTATCAATCGGCACGTAAGACGCGGCAAAAACGTATCAGCGGGTATCAAAAACCTAAAATCAGCGGGTATCGCAACGGGGCTCCGGCCAAACAACGTCTACTTCCTATGCGCTCTGAGTTGGTACTGCGTCCCAAGGTGCTCAATACGGCCTGAAAGTTCGAGCTCGGCCAGCGCCGTTACCAAGCAATCCATTGTTCCATCAAAGTTGACGAGCAACTCCGAAAAGACCATGGGACCCGCCGTTAGCAACGCCAGCAGCGCTTGATGGTTATCCTGAACAACCTGCGCCGCAGATGGGTCGCTCGTCAGTCCGGCTTCTTTCAAAGCCTGAACGTGTCCGAAGAGTTGGGGCATTTCCCGGTACAAGTCTGTAATCGAATCCATTAGATGCGCGCCATCGCGGATTAACTCATGGCACCCTGAAGCCGCGCCAGCCACCACCGGGCCCGGCACCGCAAACACCTCCCGGCCTTGCGCAAGGGCCGATTTGGCTGAAATTAAAGAGCCACTGCGCGTTCGAGCTTCGACGACGATCAGGGCGTCGCACAAGCCCGTTATGATTCGATTGCGGGCTGGGAAGTGATACGGCTTCGGACCCGTGCCATCCGGATATTCCGAAACCAGTAAGCCGTCTTGCACAATCTCCTGATACAACATTTGGTTTTGCTTGGGGTAAACCACATCACAGCCCTGACCCAAAACAGCAATGGTTTGACCGCCAACCGCTAAGGCCCCGCGATGACTCGCCGCATCAATACCCCGAGCGAGGCCGCTCACAACAACAAACCCAAGCGCCGCTAATTGCCCAGCCAGTTGCTCTGCAAACTGCAGCCCATGCCAAGAGGCCGCTCGGCTACCAACCATCGCAATCTTTGGCCCATGACGAATATCCAATTGGCCGACACAATATAACTGCGATGGCGGGCTCGGAATCGCCCTGAGACAACGCGGAAATCGATCGCTTTTTAACCGTCGTGTAGGTGGTTTTAAAAAAGACATTAAAGGCATCATCGACGGGCATGTGTCTGCAATGCTCAAAATGTTAACGACGAATCAGGCGCCTGCAGAGGGCGAATCGCCAGCCGCTTTTAGACCTAAGACCTAGGGGCTTTGTGCGAGAAATCCAATTTTCACAGCAGCGGTTGCTTTCAGGACTAGCGCGTAGGCAATTTGATCCAACGTTTGGTAAACCAAGAGCTGTCCAACCCTTTGATCCGGCAAGGTCACAGCCTTGCCGGTCACCGGATCCTTCACAACCTCTCCGGGACTGGCAACGGAAAGCAGATCGCCGACCGCCAACCCATCGGTCAATCCAAGATCGATGGCGACAACGGAATGCGCAGCGGCAATGGTTCCGTCCGACCTCAGGCCAATAATTTGTCCTGACACGGCGCTTTTTGGCGGTTGCGGAAACAACGTCGCATCAAGATCGAGGCCTTCAGCAGCCATAAGGCGGTCGCCGGGCGTGACCTCTTCGGTAACGGCTGTGATTTTCAGTGTCGCAAGGCCAGCTTGCTCAGATAGTAGTCTGGCGCGACCCACTTCCTGGGCTTCAAGGCCGATCATCGCGCCCGTCACCGGATCCAAATAGGGCTGGCCAGGTTGATAAATCGTATACGAGGACATGCCTGGTGTCAGCGCGCCCTTCACATAAAACTGATCTCCAGTTTTTAATAACGTTTTACCGTCAATACCCGCAAGAATGTACGGCAGCCGGTCGAAATCTGCTGCATCGACAATTTTTACTTTTGCCAACCAGGCTTCGATTTGATCAAGCGCCAAAGCGGGAATCGCCCCGCCAGCATTCGTTCTTCGAATGCTTGGAACCCGCTTGACCGAGGCGGAATCAACGCGGTCCCCACGTTGCAACCTTAAACGAGGCTGCCCATCGACCATCACCAAAAAAATCTCGTCGCCCGGATAAATCAGATGCGGGTTGGCAATGTCGCTATTCAGTGCCCAGATTTGGGGCCACTGCCAAGCCTCTTCCAAATAAACCGAGGCAATGTCCCAAAGCGTGTCGCCCCGCTTAACGATATATCGCTCAGGCGCATCTGCTTTCATCTCCATCGCCTGCAGCGAAGCGAGCGGGCCAAACAGTGTCAGACAAACAAGGAGCAATGAGGCGCCAGTGACCGTGCGAACTGTGAACATATGCGATTTCCTTTTGTAATTCGCGGTACAATTTACGCCAAACGCGAACCAAGCTGATTAATCAGAGAATTGCGATATCATAACGTGCAATTAAGCCACTCGATATTAGAACTCCCAACAAAATAACACTGATCGATCTATGACAACACCGCTTTTGACCATTTTGGAATTCCCGGATGTACGGCTTCGGACAAAGGCTGCAACCATTCAAACGGTGACCCGCGACATCGCGGCACTCGCCGACCAGATGCTTGCTACCATGTACCATGCGCCAGGAATCGGCTTGGCCGCGACGCAAGTGAACGTGCATCAAAGACTGATCGTTTGTGACGTTTCAGAAGACCATCAATCGCCTCTTATCTTTATCAATCCCAGGTTAATTGAAGGCGTTGGCAGCATTGAAACACAAGAAGGCTGTTTGTCCGTGCCAGGATTCTACGAGAGCGTCTTTCGTCACGAGAAAATTTTGGTTGAGGCGCTCGATCGAGACGGGGAAGTCTTTCAACTTGAGGCCGATGGCTTATTGGCCATTTGCATTCAGCATGAAATGGATCACCTCGACGGCAAGCTCTTTGTTGATTACTTATCTCCCGCCAAACGGCAATTACTCAGGAAAAAACTGTTGAAGCAACAAAAGCTGCAGCGACAATGATGCGCGTGCTGTTTGCTGGGACGCCAGCGTTTGCAGTCGAACACCTGCAGGGCTTAATCGCGCATCCAGATATTGACGTCGTCGCGGTTGTGACCCAACCCGATCGACCGGGCAAGCGCGGCAAAACGCTCATCGCCTCACCGGTTAAACGCTGCGCGCTTCAAGAAAACCTTACTTTGCTGCAGCCCAAGCGGCTTCAAGCCAAACACTTGGTGGGGTTCTCTTTCGATCTCTTGATCGTTGTTGCCTATGGTCAAATTTTGAAACCCGACGTTCTGGCGCTACCGCGCATTGCCCCAATCAACGTTCACGCATCACTGCTTCCGCGTTGGCGCGGCGCAGCACCCGTGCAGCGAGCTATTTTGGCCGGCGACCAAACGACCGGTGTGACCATCATGAAGATGGCAGAGGGCTTGGATACCGGACCGATCATTCGCGTCCAGTCATGCGCCATCGACGCGAGTGAAACCAGTGACACCTTGTTCACAAAACTCGCATGCTTGGGCCGAGAAACCCTTCTTCAGGCTGTGGAGACAATTGCTGAGACTGGTTTGGTTGCCGAGCCACAACCGGAAACCGGCGTGACTTATGCGCACAAAATTTTAAAAGCCGACGCAAAAATCGACTGGTCTATGAGCAGTGCACACATCTGCCAACACATCAGGGCGTTCGTTCCGGACCCGATCGCGTTTACGATGCAAGGCGAAACGCGGTTTCGATGTTACGACGCTGTGGTTGCACCACAGCAACTCAACAACGCAGCACCACCGCCAGCGCCCGGCACCATCCTTGAGCGATCGAAGGCCGGGATACGCGTGCAGTGCGGTGAAGGCCAGCTTTATATTACCCAACTACAATCACCAACGGGAAAGGGCTCGATCGTCCAGGGCTCGAACTTGAAAAACCTACAAACAACCCTGCTTGACCCGGGCGAGCGGTTCGAATAGATGCGCGATTTTATCAATGAAGTGACGGTGCTCTCGCAAACAGTCCTTCATGGGCGTGCTTACAATGGGCAAGCGCTCGACCCCCTGGGCCGGTTTCTGGTTCAAACCACGTTACGGCACTATTTCTGGCTTGATAGCGTGGTGCAAACAATCTTGGACAAGCCTCTGCAAACAAAACATCAAGACCTAAGGCTTTTACTGATCTTGGGCATCAGCGCCACAGAGTTCTTGAATCAGCCCGTTTATACCAGTGTCAACGCTGCCGTTGAGACCACCAAACGGCTGAAAAAACCTTGGGCTAAAGGCCTGGTCAACGCAACCCTTAGAAGCTTCCAAAGAACTCGGCAGACCGTCATCCATGAAATACAGCAGCAAGGTCGCGCTGACAAACCATCCGCTGTGGATACTCGATCGCATTGAGGCCGACTGGCCAGGCCAAAAAGCGGACATCATCGCCGCCAACAATGAGCCTGCACCAATGATATTGAGGGTGAATGCCGGCAAACACACGCGTGCCGATTATCAAAGCCTGCTGGCTGCCAGGGATCTCATCTCGACACGCTGCGACCTAAGCCCGCACGGGTTGATTCTGGATCGAGCGGTCGCAGTCGGTGACTTGCCGGGTTTTGAGGAAGGCTGGGTGAGTGTGCAAGATTCTGGCGCCCAACTGGCAGCTCAACTATTACAACCCAAACCCTTTGACCGCGTTTTAGACGCTTGTAGTGCGCCTGGCAGTAAAAGCTGTCATTTATTGGAGCTCGAGCCAACCCTCGATTTGGTTTCGGTTGATATTGATGCAGACCGCCTCACCCGCGTTTCAGACAACTTTACGCGATTGGGCGTCAGCGGCGATCTTCGCTGCCTTGATCTGACAAAGCCCCAACCGGCGCTCGGTGCCTTTGATAAGATCCTCCTTGACAGCCCCTGTTCAGCAAGCGGCGTCATTCGTCGACATCCAGACATTAAGCTCCTTCGGAGACCAGAGGATTTGGCCGCGCTCATCGAAACCCAAAGGCAGCTGCTTACCCAATGCTGGTCACGCCTGCGTCCTGGCGGATGCCTTATGTACGTCACGTGTTCAATCTTTCGCGATGAAAATGAGGACAATCTTGAGTGGTTTTTAGCCCATCATAATGATGTTGAAACGCTAGCATTACCGACCGTTGGCGTTCCAAGAACAATCGGCGTACAGTTGCTGCCAACGAAGGGCGCGCACGATGGCTTTTATTACGCGCTCATCAGAAAAGTGAGTCCCGGATTATGAAGATTATTATCTTGGGCGCAGGTCAGGTCGGCGCGAGCTTGGCTCAAAACCTGGTCAAAGAGGCGAGCGATATCACCGTCGTCGATACGGATCCCGAAAAGCTCCGAGAGCTTCAAGATCGGTACGATATTCAAACCATATGCGGTCAAGCGTCGCACCCGCCTGTACTCAAGCAAGCGGGCGCCGAAGATGCCGATATGCTCATCGCCGTCACAAACTCTGATGAAATCAATATGGTTGCGTGCCAAGTGGCCTATACCGCATTTCACACACCCACTAAAATTGCTCGAATTCGCAGCCGAGCATACCTCACTGGTGGCGGCATTTTTCGGGACGACGCCATGCCGGTTGATCATATCGTCAATCCAGAAGAAATTATTACCCACGATATAAAACGTCTCATTGACAACCCCGGCGCTTTGCAAGTTATGGACTTTGCGAGCGGTCAGGTGAAATTAGTTGGCCTAAGAATCGAGGCAGACAGTCCTCTTGTAAACCAAGCCCTCAAAACCATCCGCACGCTACTGCCTCAAGCCGATACCCGGGTTGCAGCCATCTTTCGAGGCGATCGACCCATCGTGCCAGAGGGTGAAACCGTTATAGCGGCGAACGACGAAGTGTTTTTCATTGCGGCCGCCGAAAATATCCAGAGCATTATGAACGAGCTTCGACAACATGAGCGGCCCAATCGGCGCATCATTATTGCTGGCGGCGGACATATCGGCGAAAACTTAGCGATCCAGCTCGAAAGTCGGTATGGCGTTCGAATTATTGAGCAAAACCGCAACCGGTGTTTTGCGCTATCAGAATCCCTAGAACGCAGCATCGTGCTGCATGGCAATGCCTCCGACCGAGAGTTGTTGATTGAGGAGAACATTGAAGACACGGACGTTTTTTGCGCGATCACCAACGATGATGAAGCCAATATCATGTCCTCGATGTTGGCGAAGAGCTTGGGCGCGGGGAAAGTGTTAACGCTGATTAACAATCCGGCTTATGTCGACCTCATCGAGGGCCAAGACATTGACATCGCCATATCACCGCAATTAGCAACCCTTGGCGCCATTTTGACCCACGTTCGGCGCGGTGATGTCGTACGAGTACACCCCCTTCGGCGAGGCGCTGCCGAAGCCATTGAAGCCATCGCGCATGGCGATCAACAAACCTCTAAAGTGATCGGAAGAACCTTGGGCGAATTAAAACTGCCTCGTGGAACCAGCGTCGGCGCGCTGGTCAGAGGCGATCAGGTCATCATTGCCCACGATAACGTCGTCGTTGAAGCCGACGACCATTTTATCCTCTTTCTCGTCGACAAAAGCCGTTTGAGGGAAGTCGAGGCGCTTTTCCAGGCGCCAGTGAGTTTTTTTTAGTCGTGCGCCTGGGCGTTACCTTTCGAATTGTTGGTGGGCTGCTCATGTTTTTCAGCGCGACCATGCTGCCGCCGCTGTTCGTCTCGGTTTTTTATCAAGATGGCGCCCACGCAATTTTTATCAAAGCGGCCGTCGTTATTTTTGCAAGCGGCTTTAGCCTTTGGTTACTGTTTCGACATTTCACCGAGGCGCTTCGTACAAAAGACGGGTTTTTAGTCACTGTGCTCTGTTACATCACGCTTGGCTGCTTCAGTGCGCTGCCGTTTGCGGACTCGCCCAACACCGCTTTAACACTGGCCGACGCCTTATTTGAGTCCTTCTCAGGGTTAACCACCACTGGCGCCACCGTCATCATCGGCCTAGAGTCACTCCCCCAGTCGCTCTTATATTATCGTCAACAGCTGCAATGGCTGGGCGGCATGGGTATCATCGTTTTGGCGGTTGCCGTTCTCCCCATGCTGGGCATTGGCGGCATGCAGTTGTATCGAACGGAAACGCCCGGCCCAGTAAAAGATAGTAAACTCACGCCGCGTATCAAACAGACTGCCATGGCGCTGTGGTCAATCTATCTGTCTTTAACGATCGCCTGCTGCGCCGCCTATTGGATCGCTGGAATGAGTTTTTTCCAAGCGCTCTGCCACAGTTTTTCAACCGTTGCGATCGGCGGGTTTTCAACCTTTGATGCCAGCTTAGGCCACTTTAATTCGCCAGCAATTGAAATCGTTGCCATCGTTTTCATGCTGTTGTCCTCTTTAAATTTTGCGCTGCATTTCTTTTGCTATCGCGACCGTTCGCTTCGCGCTTACTGGCGAGATGAAGAGGTGCGCAGTTTCTTTATTTTTATCTTGATCGCCATTTTTATCGCCACCCTAATTCTCTCTGGATCCAGCGATGACGGCTGGCAGAGTTTCAGACTCGCTGCTTTTCACGTGGTTTCGATGCTCACAACAACCGGATTTGTGACCGATAACTTTGCAGACTGGCCCAACATCGTGCCTTACTTGCTGATCTTAGGCGCCTTCGTTGGCGCATGTGCCGGCTCGACCGGTGGTGGCTTGAAGGTGATTCGCGTGCTGTTGTTGTATAAACAAGGCTTACGGGAAATTCATCGCCTGATTCATCCAAATGCCATTTTCCCAATTAAAATCAGTCATCGGGTGATGACAGACAATGTGATGGAAGCCGTCTGGGGCTTCTGCTCGATTTACGTTTTTGTGTTTGTTTTGCTCTTATTGGTCTTGTTGGGCACTGGCGCCGACTTTTTGACCGCTTTCTCATCTGTTGCCGCGGCATTAAATAACTTAGGGCCTGGGCTTGGCAGCGTTGCCGAAAATTACGCGAGCCTTACAGATCCCGCAAAAGGCGCAATGGTGGTTGGTATGGTTCTAGGACGGCTCGAAATTTTCACGATCCTCGTTCTGTTCACCGGTATGTATTGGCGGAAGTAACCTGTGAACGAAAAAATACAACGATGGGACAACCTTTATGGGGCCGTGCAAGACTATCCAGCCCCCAACAGTGATCTCATTCGCTACCGAGCCTTGTTGCCAAAGCAGGGCCTAGCACTCGATGTAGCCTGCGGGTTGGGCGCCGACGCACTCTATCTTGCGCAACAGGGTTTTGACGTCCTCGCGTGGGATGCATCAAGCGTTGCAATCAAACGCCTGCAAAAAGAGGCCAAGGCGCAAGACATCTCTATATCGACGAGCTGCTTTGAGATCACCCCTTCGGTCTTTAAGCGCGGGCGATTCGATCTGGTCTATGTTCACCGGTACCTCGATCGAGACATCTTCCCGGCCATAATCGAAAGTCTTAAACCGGGCGGCGTCTTGTTCTACCAAACCTTTACGCAGAGTACAGCGGCTGAATGCAGCCCTACAATTGGCCCGACCAACAAAGCCTATCGACTGGCAACCAACGAACTGCTGAGCTTGTGCAGCACGCTCACAATCAAAGTGTTCCTTGAGGGATTCTCAGCAGATCCCAAGACGAATCAAATACAGGCTCGCGCTCAAGCGCTCATTGTTGCGGCAAAACCCGGTGCCTCATAGGGGTTTATAGGGATCTTGCATGCCAGTTGGCTGTTTTTTAAAACGCTTATACTCCCACTGATACTGCGTCGGGTATTGCCGAACCAAATATTCGACCGCCACATTTAACGCAGTCAACGCCAAAACTCTCATCTTCCTGACCCAGATCAGGAACCGTTTGATAATGAACATCAAACCGACCACGTGGATTTCGGATCAAGGCAACCAACAACGGCGTCGCTCCTGATTTAAGCGCTAGGCGGTGAACCAGTCGATCTGTAAATGCAGCCTGGCCGAAAAACGGGACAAATAAGCCCGCCTCAGGCACTTGATCTGGGAGCACCGCTACAGTTCCCCCTTGTTTTAAAACCTTAAACAAGCGTGCCAATCCACGAGGCGTCGTGGGAACCATTTGATTGCCGTAGCGCATTCGAACCCGCTCAATAATGCGCGCCATCGCTTTGAGTTTTGGCGGCTTAAACAACGCGGTCAATTGACCTATTGTTTCAGAATAAAAAGCATTATAGAGCTCCCAGTTCCCTATATGAGGCACCAGTAGGAGCACGCCGTTGCCATCCGCTATGGCTGCTTGGAGATCTTCTTCACCAAATTGATTATCAACCCAGGTTAGCAAGTGCTTACTTTTTTTACACCATACCGCTGGCGTCTCGAAAGCCGTCTGACCGGTCGCAATCAGACTTTCTCGAGCTAGGCCATGATTGATGCGATCCGCGTTTTCAGGAAAGCAGCGCGCAAGATTGATTTCCGTAATACGACGGCTCCTCGACCGACTATAGAACAACCACAAGCCGAACAATCGCCCCAGCACTTGCAGCAATCGTCTCGGCAATAATGCAATCATCCGTATCAGCAAATACATGAAGCAACCCATCCTCGTAAGGCCGAGTCCCAAGTTTACAGTACTCGAGTGGACAATCCTGCAATCAAATGTCGCTTGGCGAGCCGCGCGATGCGGCGGACAACACCGAGGACCCGCTATCACAGAAGCAGACTGTCTACTGAGACTTCCTGTATAATTCCGTTTTTTGCGAGTTAATCGGGACCATGCCCAAAGTTGATACCTTCCAAGATCTGATTCTGACCCTGCAACAATTCTGGGCAGCGAAAGGCTGCGTGCTGATGCAACCGTATGACATGGAAGTCGGCGCAGGGACCTTCCATCCCGCAACCTTTTTAAGGGCGATTGGGCCAGAGCGCTGGTCTTCGGCTTACGTTCAACCCTGCAGGCGGCCGACGGATGGCCGCTACGGCGAAAATCCGAATCGTTATCAATACTATTATCAATTCCAAGTCGTCATGAAACCCAATCCAGAAAATTTTCAAGAGTTGTACCTTGAATCATTGGTTCATCTTGGAATTGATCCCGCGGTCCATGATATTCGCTTTGTTGAAGACAACTGGGAATCACCGACTCTGGGGGCTTGGGGACTTGGTTGGGAAGTGTGGATGGATGGTATGGAGATCACCCAATTTACGTATTTCCAGCAAGTTGCCGGTTTGGAATGCTTTCCCATCATGGGCGAGATTACCTACGGCCTTGAGCGATTATCGCTGTACCTGCAGGGGGTTGAAGACTTCCAACAATTGGTTTGGTCCGATAATGGTCAGGGCCAAACCGTGAGCTACGCCGATATTTTCCATCAATATGAAGTTGAGATGTCGGCTTTTAATTTTGACCTTGCTGATATCGATGGCCTGTTCCAGCAATTCGACTATTTTGAAGCCGAGGCCAACCGCTTTTTAGCTGCCAGCTTACCGCTACCAGCCTACGAATATGTCATGAAGGCCTCGCATTGTTTCAACCTATTGGATGCACGGTCCGCAATTTCAGTCACGGAGCGACAACGATTTATCTTGAGAGTGCGCGCCTTAGCGCGGGGTGTTGGCGCATCCTACTTCGAAACTCGGCGAGCAGCAGGGTTCCCGCTTGCTTCTGACAGCGATCGTGCCTTTGTTTTAAAAGGACTACCCGATGCGTCATGAAACTTTGCTGGTTGAAATTGGGACCGAGGAGCTACCGCCGAAAAGCCTGTTGGCCTTACAAACCGCTTTTGCTGAGAACATGCAAAAAGCGTTGGATGCGCGTCAATTCCAATATGGTCCTGTCGCAGCCTTTGCCACACCGCGTCGTCTTGCCGTGCGCATTGCAGACTGCGTCGAGATCCAACCCGAGCAATTGGTTCAACGAAAAGGACCCAAGCTGAGCGCCGCTTTCGATGGCGATGGCAAACCAACCAAAGCGTTGAGCGGGTTTTTAAAATCTTGCGGCATAACCGATCCAAATTTACTCGACCAGGAGGAGACCGAGAAAGGTGCGTGGGTCGTCTACCGTTCCACCCAAGCGGGCGCAACTCTGGGCGCAGAAATTCAGGCAATGCTTACAGAAGCCACGGCAAGTTTACCGATTGCCAAGCGGATGCGTTGGCAGAGTTACCGCACAGAATTTGTGCGACCCGTTCGCTGGCTGGTTGCGCTTTACGGCAATGAGATCCTAAATTGTCAATTCCACGGCAGATCCGCCGGGGCAAGCACCTATGCCCATCGCGCCATGTACGGCGACGACCCAATCATACTCAGCCATGCTGACGAATATGAAACCAAGCTCGAAGCCGGTTTCGTGATTGCGAACTTTGAAAAGCGACAAGCCTTGATCAGTGAACAACTCGCCGCCGCCGCCAAAGCAAGTGGGGCCACGGCTTCTGATGACCCCGCATTACTCGAAGAAGTCACCGCGCTGACAGAGTGGCCCTGTGTTTTAAGGGGCGATTTTGACCCGAGCTTTTTGGCGGTTCCAGAGGAGGCCCTCATCTCCGCCATGCGAGAGCATCAGCGCTATTTTCACTTACGGGATGCAGCGGGCCAACTTCAGCCTCGTTTTCTAACCGTTGCCAATTTAGAAAGCGCGCAACCTGCGCGAGTGGTCGCTGGAAACGAGCGCGTCATAAGGCCGAGACTCACGGATGCGCAGTTCTTTTATAACAAGGATCTTAAGAAACCGCTCGACAAAGCGCTTGGGCAGCTCAATCAAGTGGTTTTTCAAAATGAGCTCGGTTCCTTTGGCGATAAAGCGCGGCGGATCAGCGCCTTAGCCAGTATTATCGCGAAAGACCTGGGCGAAAACGAAGCCGAAGCAGCGCGGGCGGGGTTGCTAGCAAAAACAGATCTCGTATCGCTCATGGTCGGCGAGTTTCCAGAATTACAAGGCATCATGGGGAGCTACTATGCCAAAGCGCAAGGGGAGTCTTCTGCCGTCGCAGACAGCATTTTGGGTCATTACTTGCCCCGATTTTCTGGCGATGCGTTGCCTGGCAGTCTGACTGCGTGCGCGGTTGCAATCGCAGATCGTATTGATACCCTAGTTGGCTTGTTTGGTATTGGGCAGCCGCCCACCGGCAGCAAAGACCCTTTTGCATTACGACGGCAATCCTTAGCCGTCGTTCGAATCTGCATTGAGGTACCGCTCGACTTAGATCTTATGGCCCTGCTTGAGACGTCTGCTCGACTCCACACAGCAGAATGTGACATCGCGCCCGTTATGGCTTATATCCTGGATAGATTTGAAAATCTATTAACCGAGCGTGGTGTTAAATGGGACAGTATTCGAGCAATCCGCGCACGGCCAAGCGGCATCCATAATTTGCTCACCGCATCAGAAGACATCAAAAGTCTGGATCATTTTCGCTTGAGCGACGCAAGCGCCTTGGTGATCAAAGCACAAAAACGGGTACAAAATATCCTTGATAAGGCCGATCTGGGGGCAACCGGCAACATCAATCCAGCCCACTTCAACGTTCCCGTAGAAGCTCAGCTGATCACTTGCATTCAATCAATTGAAGCCGTTCGCACCGAATCGATTGCCATCCGCCTTGCAAATGTTGCCGACAGCGCGGAGATCATTGATTCCTATTTCAAAGAAGTGATGGTCATGGACGAGAATCTAACCATCCGCGAAAACCGCTTGAATACGCTGAACCATTTAAACCGCGCGTTAACCGATATTGCTGCCTTTAATCTATTGCAATGACCCGCGGGGGCATCCGCACCATCAAACAGCGCTCAAATGATTCGGTTTTGTTTAGACATCTTTTTTTTAGACATCTTTGTTTAGACATCTAAGTTCGCAACGGCCATCGCATTGGCCTCAATAAATTCTCGGCGGGGTTCGACCTGATCGCCCATCAACGTATTGAAGATCTGATCGGCTGAGATCGCATCTTCGATACTCACCCGCAGCATGGTTCGGAAGTCAGGATCCATCGTCGTTTCCCAAAGCTGATCTGCGTTCATCTCGCCAAGTCCTTTAAAGCGTTGGCGAGACTGACCGCGCGTTGCTTCTTTCTGAAGCCAATCCAATGCTTGGCTCAACCGACCAACTTCCTGGGCCCGCTCTCCTTTTTGAACCGAACTGCCTGTCGGAACCAAGACCTTCATGCGTTCGCCAAATAAGGCCAAATCACGATAGTCTGCCGAGGCAAAAAATTCATGGGTAAACTCGTAGGTTCGCTTAAACCCGTGGCTGATGACACTCACCGCGGGGTAGTAAATCCCGCGTTCAGAATCTTCCAACAGGTCCGTTTCATACTGCGTCTGGGCATTTTGAAGGGTTGCCAACTCCGCCGCCAGAGCAATTGTATAAGACCGGACGGTCGCTTCTGTTTTTAAATCCTCAACGTCGAGTCGATCGACGTACTGCATACTACCCAGCACCGTCAGTGGGTAAAGCCGTTCTAACCGCCGCATTTTGTCTTGGACTGCAAAATATTCATGCGCCAAAGCACTAAAGTCTTCGGCAGACATGGGCGCATCATGCCCCGCCGGGGCCAAACTGGCATCATCGAGGGCCAGCTCCAGCACAAACTGATTGAGCTCAGCGTCATCCTTAATATAGCGCTCTTGTCGGCCGCGTTTGACCTTGTACAAAGGTGGTTGCGCAATCAACACATGTCCACGCTCAATTAACTCTGGCATATGCCGAAAAAAGAAGGTCAACAACAACGTTTTAATGTGTGCGCCATCAACATCTGCGTCTGTCATAATGATTATTTTATGGTAGCGCAGCTTATCGGGATCAAACTCTTGGCGACCAATGCCGCAGCCTAGCGCGGTAATTAGGGTACCGACCTCTGCCGAGGACAACATTTTATCGAAACGAGCTTTTTCAACGTTCAAGATTTTACCCTTCAAAGGCAAAATGGCTTGATATTTTCGGTCCCGGCCTTGCTTCGCAGAGCCGCCAGCAGAGTCACCCTCGACTAAGAAAATTTCAGACTTTGCGGGGTCTTTTTCTTGACAGTCCGTCAGTTTGCCTGGCAAACCTGCAATATCAAGCGCGCCTTTTCGACGCGTCATCTCGCGGGCCTTTCGCGCTGCCTCACGTGCCCTTGCTGCGTCAATCATCTTTTGAACAATTGATTTGGCTTCTTGCGGGTTTTCCAGCAAGAAATCCGCGAAGGACTGACTCATTTCTTGTTCAACCGCGGTTTTAACCTCAGAGGAGACCAGCTTTTCTTTGGTTTGAGATGAGAATTTAGGATCCGGTACTTTAACGGAAATAATCGCGGTTAAGCCTTCTCGAGCGTCATCACCCGTTGTATTCACCTGGGCTTTCTTACCCAACCCTTCCTTTTCAATGTAGGTGTTCAAGGATCGCGTCAGCGCGGTTCGGAAACCCTGTAAATGCGTCCCGCCATCGGTCTGAGGAATATTATTCGTATAGGCCAGCAAGGTTTCTTGATAAGAATCATTCCATTGCAGGGCCACTTCAACGCCGATACCGTCTTCCCGGGCCGCTTTAAAATGAAAGATTTGACTCAGAACCGTTTTATTGTGATTCAAATATTCAACAAAGGAGCGGACACCGCCTTCGTACTGAAACGCTTCTGTTCGCCCTGTTCGTTCATCCGTTAGCTGAATCGCAACCCCTGAGTTTAAAAAAGACAGTTCTCTGAGCCGTTTCGCGAGGATATCGTAATGAAATTCAATGTTTGAAAAGGTCTGTTCTGAGGGTCTGAATCGGCAACGGGTGCCCGTACGCTCGGATTTTCCAACGACTCTTAAGGGCGTTTGGGGCTCTCCATGATGATATACCTGCTCCCAAACCTCTCCACCACGCCAAATCGTGAGCGTCAGCTCGGAAGACAGGGCGTTGACCACCGAAACACCAACGCCATGTAAACCACCAGACACTTTGTAACTGCTTTCATCAAATTTTCCACCCGCATGGAGCACCGTCATAATCACTTCGGCAGCAGATTTGCCCTCGCCTTCATGATAATCCGTTGGAATTCCACGACCATCGTCAGCAACCGTTACCGACTGATCAGGGTGGATAATGACGTCGATGCGAGAACAATGTCCCTCTAACGCTTCGTCAATAGAGTTATCAACCAGCTCCTGGACCATATGGTGCAAGCCTGTGCCATCATCTGTATCGCCGATGTACATCCCAGGCCGCTTGCGGACCGCTTCAAGGCCTTTTAAAACCTTAATACTGCTAGAATCGTAAGTCCGCTCGTCGCTCATAATGGTCCCCCTTCAGTATCCTGAATTATACCCTGTTTCACGTGAAACAGCCGGTTTAATTTGTCCCCCCAGAATTGATTTAAGGCTTCTGGGTCAGTGGATGTCGTAAAAATTTGCTGGTTGTTTTCTGTTAAGCACCTTGAGATAAGCTGACCGTGGTCCCCATCTATTTCTGCAACCGGGTCATCAACCAATAAGATCGTTTTTTGGCGCACCGCATCGGGCAAGCAGCTCAATTGGGCCAAACTGAGCGCCCAAGCTAACATTTTCGCCTCGCCTCGGCTGTAGTGCTCAGGCACAGAGCGACCCTCCGCCGACAATCTTAAATCTGACCGATGCAGGCCTTTCTGCGAAAATCCTCTCCGAAGATCGGTTGCAAGATCAGCCTGCAAAGCTTCCTCTAGGGACATCTCTGGTGGCCAGCCACGCCGATACTCAAGCTTCAAGCCATCAAAACGCCCAAGTAATCGAGTAATTCGGAGAAACTCAAGACGAAGCTGCTGATAATAGGCTTCACGGTATCCATCGATTAGCTCACTATGAGTCGCTAAAACGCGCGTCCAGTCCCTTAACGCGTCATTTGAGCGGCCGAGTTTTAATAACTGATTTCGTTGCTGCAATGCCCGCGCGCAGGCTCGCCACGCTTCCGAAAACTGAGGTTTCACGTGAAACAACCCCCAATTTAAAAACCGTCGCCGCCGCTCCGGCTCCCCCAGCACCAATTGAATCGTATTCGGATCAAAAACCATCGTCGGCAGAGCCGCCGCCAGGGCGCTACTGCGTACGATGGGTTCTTGATTAAGCCGCAACTGATGTCGTTTGCTGCGGCCCCGTTGAACCGCCAACTGATCTCCACCCTTGGTTCTTCCGCGAACCAATGCGAACTCCGAGTCATCTGCAATCACCGACGCTGCATGCTGGGCACGAAATGACCTGAAATGGCCCAAAAAATAAACGGTTTCGAGCAGGCTGGTTTTACCGCTGCCGTTGTCGCCATAAAACCCATTGACGCCCAAGCTTGGCGTTAGGGTTGCCTGCTGTATGTTCCTAAAACTGAGAACTTCCAGCTGGCTTAGGCTCATAGCTTCATCGGCATGATCACATAGAGGGCATTTTCTACCGCTGGATCTTCAATTAAAGCGCTACTATTGCCATCAAACACCGTAATTTTCACCGTTTCCCCGCGGATTACATTCAGAACATCCAACAGATACCCAACGTTGAAACCAATCTCTAAAGGCGTGCCCGCATAGTCGACCGGCAACGTTTCTTCCGCATCCTCTTGTTCCGGGTTATTGGTGCTTAGGGTAATCAGACCTTCGCTGAAACTGACTCGAATACCCCGAAATTTCTCGTTCGATAAAATTGCTGTGCGATTCAATGCCCGCCGTAAATCTTGTTTGTTCGCGACAATCTGTTTATCACCATTTCTTGGAATCACGCGCTCGTAATCTGGAAATCGACCGTCGACCAATTTGGTTGTTAATTGAAAAGGCCCGGTGGATAATCGCAAATGATTCGCCCCAAAAGCGAGGGACACGTCTTCATCACAATCATTAAGCAGCCGTTGCAGCTCTAAAACGCCTTTACGCGGCACAATCACTTGCGAGGCGGGTTCATCCGTTCGCTCGCCCAGTTGATGGTCATTTAATGCCAACCGATGGCCATCCGTCGCGACACACCTGATCCTGCCAGAACCCTGCTCGACTAACATGCCATTTAAGAAATACCGCACATCCTGCTGAGCCATGGCAAAAGCCGTTAGATCCAATAACTGCTTCATAACCTCGGCCTGAATTGCCACTTCACTATCCGCACTGGCAGTCTCAACGGCCGGAAAATCACTTGCTGGCAAGGTTGACAAGTTCGAGCGGAACCGCCCAGACCGAATCTCCAACCGGTCTGCTTTCAAGGTAATATCGATTTCGGCGTTGTCCGGTAATTCCCGACAAATATCAACAAACTTTCGCGCAGGCACGGTCACTTCACCGTCTAAATCTACTGCCGCGTTGAGTTGCCCAACCATTTCAACCTCAAGGTCCGTTCCCGTCATCGAAAGCCGAGAGCCCTCAACGCGCAGTAAAATGTTGGACAAAATAGGGAGCGTTTGACGCCGCTCAATCACACCCGCTACCTGCTGCAGCGGCTTTAACAACGTTTCGCGATTGATTGAAAACTTCATGGCTCAATCCTTACTTAGGGGACTAATATTTAACAAGATCAGATTAAAAACGGTCAAAATTCTTTTTCGAAGACCTTTTGTTTGTTAGTACTTACTAGCATAATTAACTATATAATCATTGGGCTGATTACGAACTGTGCATGATCGTCTTCGGGATCCGTTATTAGACACGGACTTGTTTGTCCCGATAACGCAACCTGCACAACCTCGCTCCCAACGGCGTTCAAGGCCTCAATTAAGAAGTCTACATTGAACCCAATCTCTAAGTCCTCGCCATCGTACCGAACCGCCAGGGTTTCTTCGGCCTGCTCTTGCAGTGGATTATTGGTAAACAACGATAACCGGTCTGGCACAAGGGATAACTTCACGTTTTTGTAGACCTCATTCGACATGACGGCCGTTCGAATCAGCGCTTCTCGAAACACCTGACGATCACAAGAAAAGTGCTTGTCGGAGCCCGCTGGAATCGCTTTGTCGTAATCTGGATACTCACCATCAATCAACTTAGAAAGGAACCGGCATCCCGTCATCTCAACCAATAGACAGTTTTCTGTAAACGACAATGTCACCTCAGTATCCACCTCGTCTAACAATTTAACCAACTCCAGAACGCCTTTTCTCGGAACGATCGGCCTGCCCTGTAACTCGCCATCATGCTGAACCGGTCTGCTGACAACGGCCAACCTTTGACCATTCGTTGCCACCAAGCGCAATAAGCCTTGGCTTAGCTCAAAAAGCATGCCATTGAAAAAGTACCGAACATCTTGCTGCGCCATAGCAAAACTCGTCTTTGCCAGCATTTGTCGAAATGGCTGGGTTTCAATGCGAAAGGTCTGTATTGGTTGGCCCAGACCATCAATATTGGGAAAGTCTTCAGCTGGCAGCGTTGAAAATTGTGATTCGAACGCGCCGCTACGCAACACCACATGCTGATCGCTACGTCTAAAGTCCAACCGAGCATCTACGGGTAAATGCTTACAGATCTCCAGGAGTTTCCGGCCAGGCAAGGCGCAGCGGCCTTCAGTCTCAATATTGAGGCTGTCCCCGTCAACCCCGATCTGAGTCTGCAGCTCCACTTCCTGATCTGTTGCTGTCAAGGTAACGCCTTGCTGATTCACCGCAACCAGAACATGCGATAAGATCGGCAAGGTTTGTCGCTTTTCAAGCACACTCACTACTTTCAACAAGGGCTCTAACAAATCCGACCGATTTAGGGAGAATTTCATAACATTGCTCTAAACGTGACACCGTTAAACGCCCAAAGTTGCCAGGACGGATTTATCTTTTAATCTTTACCAGAATCTCAGCAGCCCAAGGCTACACAGGCCGAAGGCGCTTCAGTTTATCATCGATTTCAAGCCTTATCGATTTCAAGCCTTATCGATTTCGAGCCTTATCAATTTCAAGCCCTATCGATTTCAAGCCTTGATGCAGCGACTTCTGACCCGACCTTTCGTTTTTCGCCCTTGCCAGCACGACCCAGAATCACGCCTTCAACTGGTTAAAAGCCGTCGCAAATTTCGATAGTCATCTTTGATTTCTGAGTTCATTTCCCGCAACTCTTCAACTTTCCGACAAGCATGCAGCACCGTTGTATGGTCTCTGCCACCAAACGCATCCCCAATTTCCGGCAAACTGTGGTTCGTCAATTCCTTTGAAAGCGCCATGGCAACTTGTCGCGGTCTTGCTAATGATCGATTTCGCTTCTTCGACAGCAGGTCACTCATCCGAAGCTTATAATAGTCGGCAACGGTTTTCTGAATATTATCAATACCAACCTGGCGTGCCTGAATCGCGATCAAATCTCTTAATGCAGACTTCACCTGATCAATTGATATCGGCCGTCCAGCAAATCGAGCATTGGCAATCACCCGCCTTAATGCCCCTTCCAACTCTCGGACATTTGATCGAACGCGCTCAGCTATGAAAAACGCGGCATCAGAGGGGATATAGACCGCCTCACGCTCTGCCTTTTTTAACAATATTGCCACTCTTGTTTCCAACTCTGGCGGCTCAACAGCTGCCGTCATGCCCCAAACAAATCGACTCTCCAGACGCTCTTCAAGGCCTTGGATTTCTTTGGGGTATCGGTCACATGTCAGCACAATTTGGCGGCCATCTTCTTGTAACCTATTGAAAACATGAAAGAATTCTTCTTGGCTTTTAGACCCTTTTGCTAAAAATTGAATATCATCCATCAACAGCACATCAACTGAGCGATAATATTGAGTAAACTCAGACATGGCGCCATGCTCGATGGCTCGAACCATATCCTCCATGAAGCGTTGGGAGTACATATAGGCAACTTTCAATTCAGGATGTCGGTCTGCAATTGCGTTTCCCACCGCATGCATCAAATGGGTTTTGCCAAGACCGACGCCTCCGTACAACAACAATGGGTTATACGATGAACCACCCACATTTTCTGAGACTTGAATCGCCGCCGCTCTAGCCATTTCATTAGAACGACCGCCGACAAAGGAATCAAACGTAAACGATTTGTTGAGCTCAAGGAGTGGATAAAACGCTTCTCGTTCAGAGAAACTATTCTTTTGGGTCGTTTTTGGTTCACTAAACCTCGGATCAGCGCGACTTTCACCGCGTTGACTGCCTATTTTAAGCGCCACCCGGTGCATACCTGATTCTAGGAGCACCGCCTTGATCCGGACCAAAAACTGACGTTCAACCGTATCCAGAATGTATTTGTTCGGCGCGTACACCACGCCGTCGTCTGCGGTGCCGACAAGTTGTAACGGTTTAATCCAAGTGTTGTACTGCTGAGCGGTCAACTCAGTTTCTAAACGCGATAAACAACTTTGCCAAATCGAAGACACCACTACATTATTACTCTTATCGCTCACCAAGATAGACCGGAACCAATGCGTCCCGAATTAGGTCTTTGAACAATTTGGACAATCGCATCCAGTAACATCCCAAATTGCTTGTCAAAACCAGGACTTCGATACTAACCCTAAACCCTGAACCATGACCAGTGGTAAACCTTTTTTTCCACAAAAAAACTGATATTAATTCAACGGTTTATTGCAAAACCTGTGGATAACTTGTGGGTAGCCTGTCAGCGGAAAGCGCGTCGTGAGCATCGACGCACTTTCATGTGGATAACCTAGGCTTTAGTGCGACCTCTACGCACAAGCAATGCAGCAATAGCGCACACGTTATCCACCTAGTCGTGCGTCACATAACCAATTGTAATCACTCTTAAAAACGAGGGTATCCACAGAAAAACACGCCTTAATAAAAACAATAACAATAAATTATATATATAACTAACTTCTTATATTACGCCCTTAGCAGCCAACCTTGTTAGATCAACCCTGCATACAAACGCGTTGACTGAATCCACCAGACTCTTTAGAATCGCGCGTCCAAAGTCTTGTGGGATAAAAACGATGAAGCGTACTTTTCAACCCAGTGTAATCAAAAGAAAGCGCACCCACGGATTTAGAGCGCGAATGGCAACAAAAGGCGGTCGACTCGTGATCAAACGTCGTCGCGCAAAAGGCCGTAAGGTATTGTCCGCTTAAACTGAGGTATCTCTTGGCCTCAACTTGAGTTGACGAACCGATGGCAAGTCCTACGAAGTCTCTTTCCTCCCACCATCGTATGCACAATAGCGCCGAATTTGATTCAGTATTTAAAACACCGAGTCAAAAAGTGCACAGTACAAGTTTCCTAGTGTTAGCCAAACGCTTGGACGACTCACTCGGCAAGCTTGGACTCGTCGTTGGCAAAAAGAATATCCCAAAAGCCGTTGCTCGTAATCGGTTCAAAAGAATCGTTAGGGAGTCCTTCCGGCACCTGAAAAAAAGCAATATTGATTATGTCGTGTTGGCAAAGCGACCCCAAAAATTAGAGACCAAGGCATCTCTCCGACGTGCGCTTGACGAAGCGTTTTTAAAAATTAACACAGCAGAGGCATCTGATGATCTCTAAACTCATGATGGTTATCATCAAAGGTTATCAAAGCTTTATCAGCCCTCTAATTGGGCCTCACTGCCGATTTTCGCCCACTTGTTCCCAGTACGCTCTGGAGAGTTTTGAAAAGCACGGTTTTGTTCGAGGCCTTGGATTAAGCTTGAAACGCATTGCTAAATGTCACCCTTTCCATGCGGGCGGCATCGATGAAGTACCCGAGATTAGCGAAAGGCAACGGTAATGGATTATCAAAGAATTCTAATTTTCATGGGTTTGGCCGTCACAGGTTATTTGCTTATGCTTGCTTGGCAGGAAGACTACGGTCATCAATCCACTCGAACTCAAATCGAGCCCGGCAACAACCGATCGGTCGAAGCCTTTCCATCGGAACCAGCGGCTTCTAGTGGGGACTCGTCCGCTCAAGCGCTACCGTCTGACACCTTTATTCCTAATGTCGACGTCGCACCAAAGGTCGCACCAAGTCGTTCTGCCGCCAATATTGTTCACGTTCAAACCGATGTCTTCAAGATCGACATCGACCTGATGGGTGGCGATATCGTCTCGTTGGCGCTACCTGAGTATCCCGCGGCACTGGTTGATCCCGGTCAACCTTTAAAGTTAATCGATGCAGGTAACCAATATGTCGCACAGAGCGGCTTAATTGGGCCCAATGGCACAGATAAGAATGGTGCTCGCCCGGACTATGAAGCGCGCGCCAAAACCTTTGAACTTAAAACAGGGCAGTCCGAGCTTGAAGTCGTACTCACGCCTAGGGACCCCGACGTGAACGGCGTACGAATTTCTAAAATATTTACCTTTAGACCCCAAAACTACTTAATTGATGTGCGTTATGAAGTCATCAATGGCTCCAACGCCCCGGTGAATATGGCTTTTTTTGGACAAATTAAACGCGATGGTAGGCCGCCGTTGTTTCAAGTCGATAATGTAATGGGGCTGCAACCCTATCTGGGGATCGCGACGCGAACCCAAGAAGACCTGTACAACAAAATTGATCTGTCGGATCTAGAAGATGGGGCTTATCAGCAAGATTTCACAGGGGGGTACATTGCCTTTCTTCAGCACTATTTTTTAAGTGCGTGGGTACCGTCGCAATCCGACTCGGTTCGGTATTACGCACGCGCTTTAAATGTGACGGATGAGCCGGCGCAAAACCTGTACACCTTAGGCTTCACTTCAGGCGTTTTAACGGTCGCTCAAGGCGGACGCGGGGAACTCGGTGGATCTTTTTATGCGGGACCAAAAAATCAATCAACCTTGGCAGAGATTGCTAAGGGCCTTGATTTAACGGTTGATTACGGTTTTTTGTGGTTTATAGCGCAACCCTTGTTCTCCGCTCTCACCTGGATTCATTCTTTGGTGAATAACTGGGGTTTTGCCATTATCTTACTCACGGTCTGCGTCAAAACGTTGCTGTATCCGCTTTCTGCGGCAAGTTTTAAATCAATGGCCAAGATGCGGAAGTTGCAGCCCGAAATGGTGCGATTGAAAGAGCGGTATGGTGAAGATAGGCAAAAATTTAGCCAGGCGATGATGGAGCTGTATAAAAAAGAGGGCGCGAACCCCCTTGGAGGATGCTTGCCTATTTTGCTTCAAATGCCTGTGTTTTTAGCGCTGTATTGGACCCTGATGGAGAGTGTTGAGCTGCGGCATGCGCCGTTTATCCTCTGGATCGATGATTTGTCTGTGATGGACCCTTTCTTTGTCTTACCAATTTTAATGGGTATCTCGATGTATCTCACGCAAATGATGCAGCCAGAGCCGCCCGATCCGGTTCAGGCGAAAGTCTTTAAATTTATGCCCATTATTTTCACAGTGTTTTTCCTGTGGTTTCCGTCCGGTCTGGTTTTGTATTGGCTGATCAACAACATCCTTTCGGTGTTGCAGCAACTGTATGTGACGCGTCAACTTGAAAACGCACCCAGAAGCTAAGACCCCAGACGCTCCTGAGACGATTATTGCTGAAGCAACACCTTCTGGTCACGCTGGTATCTCGGTTGTGCGCCTTTCGGGCGCAAACGCCTTAGCCATTGCGCAAGGTGTCGTGGGGCCAATCAGTAAACCTCGGCATGCTTATTTTCGATCCTTTAAAACCTCAACTGGGGACACTTTTGATCAGGGCTTGGTCTTGTATTTTAAAGCACCAAATTCTTTCACCGGCGAAGACGTCGTTGAATTTCAGGGTCATGGCGGCCCCATTGTCGTTCATTCTCTGATTCAAACCTGTGTTGAAGGGGGCGCCAGAATGGCGCGACCAGGCGAGTTTAGTGAGCGGTCTTTTTTGAACGACAAGATGGACTTGGTGCAACTTGAGGCTGTGGCCGATCTGATTGCGAGCGCGTCCGAGCAGGCTGCAAAAAGCGCGCTCGGGTCTTTGACCGGCATTTTTTCAAAAGCAGTGAACGCGCTTGTTTCTGCAGTGACTGAGCTTCGAATTTATATCGAGGCGTCGATTGATTTCCCGGAAGAGGAGATCGATTTTCTGTCAGAACCTTTTGTGCTTGAACGAACAACAATGATTGAAGCCCAATTGGAGGAGATCTTAAAGCAGGCCGAGCAGGGTCGAAGGCTGCAGGCAGGATTATCGATTGCGCTTGTTGGGTCGCCGAACGCGGGTAAGTCCAGTGTTCTAAATCGGTTTTCAGGTCAAGACAGTGCGATTGTGACGGCGGTACCGGGTACAACGCGGGATGTGATTCGTGAGCAATTAGTGTTGGATGGTTATCCGATTCAAATCGCAGATACGGCGGGTATCCGTGAAGCCGCAGACGAGATCGAACGAGAGGGTATAGCGCGCTCGTATCAAACTGCTTTGATGGCAGATTTGTCGCTATGGATCATCGATGTAACCACTCTGGATTTGCCCCGTCTGAATCTGAGCCGAAACGTGCTTGAGCGACACTTGGTCGCGGCTCAAGCGGCCTTGTTTCAAGATGATGCACCGATCAAGCGACTGATTGTCCTAAACAAAATGGATTTATTGCCTGAAATCATGCAAAACCAGTTATCGGACTTGTTAGTGCGGGATGCCCACATCTTTATGGTGTCGGCCAAGACGGGTCGTGGCTGGGATGATTTGGCCTCCGGCATTAAAGCAATGGCGGGTGTTAGCGAAGATTCGGAGTCATTGTTTTCTGCGAGGACCCGCCATATCGTCGCATTAACTGAAGCGGCTCAGCATTTGGCTGAGGCGAAAAACAGTTTGATAACAGGGTTGCCAGGAGAATTTATGGCAGAAGACTTAAAGCGAGCCCAGGTTGCGCTCGGTGAAATTACGGGGCAGGTCACGAGCGATGACCTGCTTGGGAAAATATTCAGCAGTTTTTGTATCGGTAAGTGAGGAACGTTTGTAGGGCTTGGGATCCGAGCCAAAGCATCCTAACATTGCGTTAGGAGTGGGTTGGCGTAATCCCTTGTCGGTAAAGGCCCAGTTGTCACCTGGTAGAGCTTAGACCGGAGAGGCTGGGCGAGCGTCGATAACCTTATTGGCATGAATAGGGCCAACCAATAATTCGAGGGTAGTGCAGTGCAAGAGACATTTGATGTGATTGTTGTGGGCGGAGGCCATGCCGGCAGCGAAGCGGCCCTTGCAGCTGCGCGCATGGGCGCCGAAACACTGTTGGTGACTCAAAATATTGAGACCTTGGGTCAAATGTCCTGCAATCCGGCCATCGGCGGGATTGGTAAGAGCCATTTGGTTCGCGAAATTGATGCCTTGGGCGGCGTGATGGCCGAGGCAGCGGACGCCGCCGGCATTCATTTCAGGGTTTTGAATGCCCGAAAGGGCCCTGCTGTCCGAGCCACGAGAGCCCAAACGGACCGCCAATTGTACAAACAATTCATTCGGGCTCGATTGGAAAACCAACCCAAGCTCAGAATTTTTCAACAATCGGTCGATGATTTGATCGTTGAAGGTGACCGAGTCGTGGGGGTCGTTACCCAAATGCAACAGCGCTTTCTGGCCCGCTCGGTGATTCTAACTGTGGGCACTTTTTTGGGCGGGGTCATTCATGTTGGCCTGAACCAAGAGAGTGGTGGCCGTGCTGGGGATTCTGCCTCAAATCGACTGGCGGATCGGTTAAGAGAGCTGCCCTTTGCGGTGGGCCGGTTAAAAACAGGCACGCCGCCTCGGGTTGATGCGCGCAGTGTCGATTTCAGGACGCTTACGCCGCAACCTGGGGATCAACCAACGCCTAAGATGTCATTTTGGTCGGTAGCGGGATGCCACCCTGAGCAGGTGCCTTGTTACATCACCCATACGACGGAGAAAACCCACGAGATTATCCGAGCAGGTCTCGACCGCTCGCCCTTGTATTCTGGTGTCATCGACGGGATCGGGCCAAGGTATTGCCCATCGATTGAAGATAAGATCGTACGGTTTGCCGACAAAACATCCCATCAAATTTTCATCGAACCTGAGGGTCTTAAGACGCACGAGCTCTACCCAAACGGGATTTCTACGAGCTTACCTTATGACGTTCAGGTTGAGCTGTTACGGAGTATCCCGGGGTTTGAATCCGCGCACATCACACGACCGGGTTACGCAATTGAGTACGATTACTTTGAGCCCAAAGAGCTCAAATCGTCCTTGGAAACCAAGCATCTAAACGGCTTATTCTTTGCGGGCCAAATCAATGGCACAACCGGTTATGAAGAAGCGGGTGCGCAGGGCATCTTGGCTGGGATTAATGCCGTCTTACAAGCGCGCGGTGATCCTGCCTGGTCGCCCGCGCGATCGGAGGCTTACATCGGCGTTTTGGTTGATGATCTGATCACCCTTGGAACCTTAGAGCCTTATAGAATGTTTACCAGTCGAGCAGAATATCGGCTCATCCTTCGCCAGGACAATGCTGATCAAAGACTGTGCACGACGGCTCGGAGATTTGGGCTGCTGTCGGATGAACAGTTCCAGGCCTTCGAGCAAAAACAAAAAGCGATTGAGTCTTTAAAGGTTGAGATGAAATCGGCCTTGGTGTTCGCGGGTAATGCCGACGTGGACGCTGTTTTGAGCGAGCCGATGCACAAAGAGTATCGTTTATCGGAATTGATTAAGCGCCCAGAAGTGAATCTACCCGATTTATTGGCGGCTGCCGGGCGGCCGCTACCCGAGGTTGAGGTTAGTGAGCAGGTCGAAATTGAGTTTAAGTACCAAGGTTATATTGATCGACAAACCCAAGAAATCGCGCGGCTCAAAGCGCAGCAAGGCCTTGCTATCCCCTTGGATCTTGATTATTCGTTGATTTCGGGTCTTTCCAATGAAGTTAGACAGAAACTGGCGCAAGTAAAACCTGAAAACATCGGTCAGGCCGGTCGAATCTCGGGTGTTACCCCCGCTGCGGTTTCATTACTTTTGGTGCACTTAAAACGCAAGGGCGGCATCGTCAAGCAGGCAGCAACCATTTGAGCTTGGAAGCCGAGTTAGCTGATGGATTGCGGGCCTTTGCGGCGCAGCAACCGCAAATACAATCGAGCGTTCCGTTGGATGTGTTTGAGGTTGAAGGTGCATTCTTGAATTATCTTCGATTGTTGCAGCAGTGGAACAAGGCGTTCAACTTGACCGCGATACGCGATGATCGCGGCCAGGTTATCCGTCACTTGCTCGACTCGCTGGTTATTCTGCCGTTTGTTTCGGGGCATCAGGTCATTGATGTTGGAACGGGTGCGGGTCTGCCTGGCATACCGCTGGCGATCTGTTTACCGAATCAAGATTTTGTATTGGTCGACTCAAATAGTAAAAAAACAAGATTCTTAACGCAGGTTAAGGCGGTGCTGGGTCTGACAAACCTGACGGTGGTCCATGACCGGGTTGAAGCGATCTCGGCAGGGGGGTTTGATCAAGTGCTGTGCCGAGCCTTTAAACCATTGCCGGTTCTGGTGCCCGCAATAAAACACTTGCTAAAGGAAGATGGCGCTATACTCGCAATGTTGGGCAAATCGCCTGAAGCTGACGTCTTGCATCAGCTCAACCAGCAAGCCACAACCGAGCTGTGGCCTTTGTCGGTGCCTGGTCTGCAGGAGGATCGGTTTGTGATTGAAATCAAGCCGATGAATCACCACGTGAATCGATCAAGGAGCCACAGTTGAAAGTCTTTGCAGTGGTTAACCAAAAAGGCGGGGTTGGAAAAACCACAACCGCCGTTAATTTGGCAGCTTGTCTTGCCGCCATGCGGCGCCGGGTTTTACTCATCGATTTAGATGCCCAAGGCAACGCAACAATGGGTTGCGGCGTCGATAAGGCGGCCTTGGCAGAATCAGCTTACGATGTGCTGGTCTTGGATCAAGGGTTACAAGATGTGATGGTTGATGGGGCAGGCAGCTTAAAGGTCGTTGGCGCAAACGCCGATTTAACCGGTGCTGAAATCGACTTATTGGATGTTGAAGACCGGGAGTATCGATTAAAAACAGCATTAAGCCATGCGAGCGCCGAGTTTGATTATGTGGTGATTGATTGTCCACCGGCGTTAAACCTGCTCACGATTAATGCGCTTGCGGCCGCAACGAGTCTGATCATTCCGATGCAATGCGAGTACTATGCGCTTGAAGGACTGTCCGCTTTGGTTGAAACCATTAAGCGCGTGGTTGCGCATCTCAACCCAAGCCTTCAGATCGAAGGTATTGTTAGGACGATGTTTGATCCACGCAACAGCCTAACGAAAGATGTTTCTGAGCAATTACAACAACACTTTGGTGAAAAATTGTATCGAACGGTGATTCCCAGAAACGTACGTTTGGCCGAGGCGCCCAGTCATGGATTGCCCATCGTGGCTTATGATCCTGCATCTTCTGGCGCTAAAGCTTACCTTGCGCTTGCGGGAGAGTTGGTCCGGCGGGAACTGGACGCGGCAGCTGCAATGGACCGTGGCGCAAAAGCGGTAGAGACCAAAACCGATTAACCAAAATCAGAACATTCGCGAGTCGGACGTTCTTGGGAGCAATAGCATGGCGGGTAAGAAGAGGGGGTTAGGGCGTGGATTGGATGCACTGCTCGGGCCGACGCCAGGGGTGGCACCGGTTGATGATGTGGCCAAACATGCGGGTTTAATGGATGCGCAGATAGATCAGGAGACCCTGCGCCTTATTCCTGTCGAATGGATTCAACCGGGCCGTTTTCAACCGAGAAGACAGTTCGATAGTGAAAAGCTCGAAGAACTCGCGGCCTCCATTCGATTGCACGGTGTGATGCAGCCCATTTTAGTTCGCCAGATTGAACCGAAACGCTTTGAATTAATTGCTGGAGAGCGCCGCTGGCGAGCAAGTCAGCTCGCAGGCTTGGATCAGTTGCCCTGTTTGATTAGAACCGTTGAGCCCAAAAACCAGTTAGCCCTTGGTTTAATTGAAAACATCCAGCGAGAAAATCTGAACCCCTTGGACGAAGCGCTCGCCCTGAGCCGCTTGGTTGAGGAGTTTTCACTGACCCATCAAGAAGTGGGCGATGCGGTTGGCAAAAGCCGAACAGCGGTGAGCAATGCAATCCGGCTGTCAAAGTTGGGCGGCATCGCGGCGGAAATGCTCGCGGCCGGTCAATTAGAAATGGGTCACGCCAGAGCACTACTGACCCTAGAGCCGGAAGCCCAAGGTCAAATTGCGCGCCAAATTGTGGCTCAGCAATTAACCGTCAGGCAGGCTGAAAACCTGGTAAAACGGCGGCTGTCGCCGGCCGTCGAAACAGTCGGCCTGCGGCAAGATGCAGATGTGGTTCGGTTAGAACATCGATTGTCTGAGTACTTTGGGCAGGTGGTCAAACTCAAAAAGAAAGGGGCACGTAAGGGCCAGTTGGTGATTGATTACAATTCTTTTGACGAACTCGAAGGGGTTTTAAATCGAGCGGGGTTTTCTCAACAAGACCGTAAATGACTAATCCGGGTGAAAACCGAAATTCTTCAAGGATAAAGTTGAAGGTCGATCTTAATATCTCTATACTCTGCCCGCCGAAAACTGGGCCTGAAGCGGGTGTCGCATTAGGCATGATGGTCTTGGGAGGGCGACGTGTTTAAGTGGCAGGCCCTGTTAAAAGCGGCGCTGACGATGCATTTAATCTTCGTCGTAGCAGCGAGTTGCTTCGCCTTAGTGACGGGATGGGGTGCAGCAGGGTCTGCAATGTTGGGTTTGGTCATTACCGGCGTTGCCGCAACTGTCCAAGGTTGTTTGCTAAATGCCAGGGGTTTTAGGGCCCTTTGGTGGTCGCAGGGGATCAAGTGGATGCTGCTTGGATTGGGCACGATTGGGGCTTTGATCGCTTGGCCTGAGTTGATGCTACCGGGTTTTTTAGTTGGCGTCATCGCGAGCCAGTTAATTTGGGCTCGAGTGGGGATGCAGCGCGCAAAGGTATTGAGGGCGGGTCGGTAACCCGCTCAGAGTCGTTCTGTTAACGCTGAACGCGTTAACGCAGAACTAGACGAAGATTTAACCGTCATACCATTGACAGTTGAAGAACGAATTAGGGGTCAGGTAAGCAATGGCAAGCAACGCGCCAACATCGCAAGAGTATATCCAACACCATTTGACCAATTTGACCTATGGCCAGTTGCCGGATGGCTCCTGGGGCATTGCCCACAGCCCAGAAGAAATAAAGCAAATGGGCTTTTATGCCATCAACCTAGACACGATGATTTGGTCCCTAGGCTTAGGTTTTGTCTTTTTGGCGCTTTTCATCACGGCAGCCCGCCATGCAACCGCAGGGGTGCCGGGCACGCTTCAAAACCTTTGTGAGATGACCGTCGAATTTGTTGAAACCAATATCGCGCAAGTGTTTGGTAGTCGTCCGAACGCGTTAATCGGTCCCTTGTCGCTGACCATCTTGGTCTGGGTTTTTTTAATGAACTTAATGGACCTGATCCCAGTTGATTTCATTCCGCATGCCGCGGCACTGGCTGGCGTACCCTATTTTAAGGTCGTTGCAACAACCGATCCAAATGCAACGTTGGGTATGTCAATCGGGGTCTTTATCCTGGTGTTGTACTATAATTTCAAAATCAAAGGGGCCAAAAAGTTTGGTGCGGGTCTTGTCACCCATCCAATCCCGCATTGGTCAATGTATTGGTTTAACTTTATTCTCGAAACCGTCGACATGATCGCAAAACCACTGTCTCATGGCCTGCGGTTGTTCGGTAATTTGTATGCCGGCGAAATGATTTTTATCCTAATTGCACTGCTGCCGTTCTACGCGCAGTGGGCTTTATCGCTGCCCTGGGCGATCTTTCATATTCTAATTATAGGATTACAGGCATTCGTTTTCATGATCTTGACCATCGTTTATTTGACGCAGGCTCATGATACGGGTGAACACTAAACTTTCGGTTCAAAGTAAACGAGGAGCTAACAATGAACGAAGCACAGGCGCTAATCTTTATAGCGGGCGGTATTTTAATGGGTTTGGCTGCAATCGGCAGTGGTGTGGGTATCGGGATGTTAGGTGGTAAATATTTGGAAGGCGTAGCACGTCAGCCAGAACTACAACCTATGCTCTTAACCCAATTGTTCATCGTGTTGGCATTGGTCGATGCGGTACCGATTATTGGCGTTGGTATTTCGCTTTATATGATTTTTGCCCTTTAGGTTTACCCGACGAACGAATCTCGAAGAGGTGACGCGTGAATATTAATCTTACCATGTTGGGTCAGCTCATTGCTTTCGTGATGTTTGTGGTCTTTTGCATGCGCTATGTCTGGCCGCCACTCACAGAAATGATGCGAACGCGCCAGAAATTGATTGCAGACGGCTTGGAGAATGCCTCCCGCGCAGAGCAACAATTGCTGCAAGCGAACGAGTCTGCAGCCAATGAGCTTGAAGCCGCGAAGCGAGAAGCAGGCGAATTGATTACGCAGGCGAGAAGCCGTGCGAACCAGATCGTGGATGAAGCGAAGGATCAGGCAAAAGAGGAAGCGAAGCGAATTATCGATGGCGCTCAGGAGGCGATTGATCAAGAAATCAGTCGGGCCCGTGAATCCTTGCGGGCGCGCGTAAGCGATTTGGCCGTCGAAGGCGCTGAGAAAATCTTGGCACAGTCGATCGATCGCACAGCGCATGAAGCAATGTTAACGAAGCTTTCACAAGAGCTTTAGGAGACCCGATGGCTGAAGCAGAATTAGCAACCGTCGCCAGGCCCTATGCTCGCGCCGCGTTTGCAACCGCGCTCGATGAAGCCGATGGCCTAGGCAGCTGGTCCAAAATGTTAGCACTGCTGAGCGCTGCGGTCGCAGAACCGGCAGTGCGTCGGATGCTGGATAATCCCGCGAACTCTGGGTTGGCTGCTGCCGAGGGGTTGATAGATCTGATGGGTGATGCGCTAACAGCTTCCGCGGCGAACTTCGTTAAGGTTTTAGCTGATTTTGATCGCCTGGCTTTGATTCCAACAATCGCTGAGCAGTATGAAGCGCTCAAAGCAAACCATGAAAAAACGGTTGAGGTGGCCATTGTCAGTGCTTATGAGTTGTCGGGCCGTGAACAAGAAACGCTCAAAGATGCCTTAAATCGTCGGCTGCAAAGAACCGTTGAATTAGAAACTGAAACTGACAGCGCATTGCTGGGTGGTGTGGTGATTCGAACCGAGGATACCGTCATTGATGACTCGGTCCGCGGAAAACTACAGAAACTGGCAGGAACGCTACAGTAAATTAACACTCTTGAGGTGCGAAACATGCAACAACTGAACCCTTCAGAAATTAGCGACATTATAAAGCAGAGAATCGCACGACTGGATGTGACCTCTGAAGCCCGAAACGAAGGCACAATCGTTAGTGTGTCTGACGGGATTGTTCGAATCCATGGCTTGGCCGACGTTCAAAATGGCGAAATGATTGAATTCCCGGGCAACCTCTTTGGATTTGCATTGAACCTTGAGCGTGATTCTGTGGGCGCAGTGGTGTTAGGAGACTATAAAGCGCTCAAAGAGGGCCAAACCGCTCGCTGCACGGGTCGAATTTTAGAAGTTCCGACTGGGCCGGAACTGTTGGGCCGGGTTGTCGATGCGCTCGGAAACCCCATCGATGGCAAGGGGCCGATTAATACCAAGCAAACCGCCCCGGTAGAAAAAGTGGCGCCCGGCGTTATTGCTCGCCAGCACGTTGATCAGCCCGTTCAAACCGGACTGAAATGCATCGATTCGATGATTCCGGTTGGGCGGGGTCAGCGCGAATTGATTATTGGCGACCGGCAGACGGGTAAAACCGCAATTGCCATCGACGCCATCATCAACCAGCAAAAATCTGGCATCAAGTGCGTTTATGTGGCCATCGGTCAAAAAGTGTCGTCCATTGCCAATGTCGTGCGGACGCTAGAAGAGCACGGCGCGATGGAGAACACCATTGTCGTTGCAGCCGGTGCTTCAGATCCTGCAACCATGCAGTACATTGCGCCTTACTCTGGTTGCACGATGGGTGAGTACTTCAGAGACATCGGCGAAGATGCTTTGATCATTTATGACGATTTAACCAAACAAGCCTGGGCTTATCGTCAAATCTCCTTGTTGTTGCGTCGACCACCAGGTCGAGAGGCCTATCCCGGTGATGTTTTCTATTTGCACTCGCGATTGCTCGAACGTGCGGCGCGGGTCAATGCTGATTACGTTGAACAAGTCACGGGCGGCGAAGTAAAGGGTAAAACAGGGTCTTTAACCGCGCTACCCATTATTGAAACCCAAGCCGGTGATGTATCGGCGTTCGTGCCCACCAACGTCATCTCGATTACCGATGGTCAAATCTTTTTAGAAAGTGACAAGTTCAATTCTGGCGAACGGCCTGCAATGAACCCGGGTATTTCGGTTTCGCGCGTCGGTGGCGATGCCCAGATGAAGTTCATGTCGAAGATTTCTGGGGGTATCAAGTTGGCTCTGGCGCAGTACCGCGAACTGGCTGCTTTTTCTCAGTTTGCTTCCGATTTGGATGAAGCAACACGACGACAGTTGGAACACGGCGAGCGCATCAACGAGCTGATGAAGCAAAAACAATATGCGCCGATGACCGTGTCTGAAATGGGCGTGGTGTTGTTCGCAGCAAATGAGCGATTTTTAGAAGACGTAGCCGTGGATAAGGTCTTGGATTTTGAGGCGGCATTGCTCAGTTATATGCATGCAGAGCACGGCGATTTCATGGCGCAGGTTGATCAAGAAGGCGCCTATACCGATGAGGTTGTTGCGACCATGCGGTCAGCGATTGAAACGTTTAAGAAGACCCAAACCTACTAATCGACCTCGGTTGGGACAGCAGAGAACGCTATGGCGAATGCAAAAGAGCTAAGAAAACAAATCGGCAGCGTTAAAAATACGCAGAAGATTACGCGGGCGATGCAAATGGTTGCTGCGAGTAAAATGCGCAAAGCCCAGGAGCGGATGGCGCGCGGCCGGCCCTACTCCGATCAGATTCGATCGGTGATCAGCCATATGGCGAACGCCTCCAGTGAATATCCACACCAGTTCATGCGAGAGCGCACGGTGACCAGGGTCGGCTACATCGTGGTTACAACGGATAAAGGCCTGTGTGGCGGTTTGAATGTGAACCTTCTGAAAGCCACCATCTCGCACATGAAGCAGTGGGCGGAACAAGGGGTTGAGGCAGATCTGTGCTTGATTGGTAACAAAGGAATCCAATTTTTCAGAACCTATGGCGGTCGGGTCTTGGCCGCGAGCCAACATTTAAGTGAGACGCCCGCGGTTGATGACCTGATTGGGTCGATCAAAGTCATGTTGGATGCTTTTGAAGATGGCAAGGTCGATAAGATCTTTTTATCGAACAATGTGTTCGTCAATACAATGGTACAACAACCGACGGTTTCGCAACTGGTGCCACTGGATCCAACCGAAGACGCGGGTCTCCAACATCGTTGGGATTACCTGTATGAGCCTGACGCACGCGAGTTGATTGATGGGTTGCTGAAGCGTTATTTGGAAGCCCAGGTATATCAAGCGGTGGTTGAAAACGTGGCCTGCGAGCAAGCAGCCAAAATGGTCGCGATGAAGAGTGCAACCGACAACGCCGGTGACTTGATCGATGAACTCGAGCTGATTATGAATAACGCGCGACAATCTGCCATCACGCAGGAAATTTCAGAAATTGTAGGTGGGGCTGCGGCGGTTTAAGCAAGCACCACAGGATTAAAAGAGAGGATATATCATGGGTAGCGGACGAATCGTTCAAGTCATTGGTGCGGTAATCGATGTGGAATTCCCCAGGGAAGACGTGCCCAGTGTGTATGACGCACTGATTGTTCCAAGCAGTAATTTGACGCTTGAGGTTCAGCAGCAATTGGGCGATGGCGTGGTTCGAACTATTGCGATGGGCAGCTCTGAAGGTATCAGTCGTGGCCTTGAAGTTACCAACACGAATGAGCCGATTATGGTGCCGGTTGGCGAAGAAACGCTGGGTCGCATTATGGATGTTTTAGGGAATCCGATAGATGAAAAGGGCCCGATTGGTGAAAAGACGCGAATGGCGATCCACCGGGATCCACCCTCCTATGAAGAACAAGCGGGGGGCCGTGATCTTTTAGAAACAGGCGTTAAGGTGATCGACCTGATTTGCCCATTTGCAAAGGGCGGTAAGGTTGGTTTGTTTGGGGGTGCTGGGGTGGGTAAAACCGTTACCATGCTCGAGCTGATTAACAATATTGCGAAGGAGCACAGCGGTCTGTCTGTGTTTGCTGGGGTGGGTGAGCGAACCCGAGAGGGCAACGATTTCTATCACGAAATGGGCGATGCCGGGGTTTTGGACAAGATTTCGATGGTCTTTGGCCAGATGAATGAGCCCCCTGGAAACCGACTCCGGGTGGCGCTGTCTGGCCTTACCATGGCTGAGAAGTTTCGGGACGATGGCAAAGACGTCTTGCTGTTTGTCGACAATATTTACCGTTATACCTTGGCGGGAACGGAAGTCTCGGCGCTATTGGGTCGAATGCCGTCTGCTGTGGGTTACCAGCCGACCTTGGCCGAAGAAATGGGCGTCTTGCAAGAACGCATCACGACCACAAAATCGGGCTCGATTACGTCCATTCAGGCCGTCTATGTTCCTGCGGATGACTTGACGGATCCTTCGCCCGCCACCACCTTTGCGCATTTGGATTCAACCGTCACCTTGTCTCGTGACATTGCGTCACTTGGAATTTATCCGGCGGTTGATCCGCTGGATTCAACCTCAAGGCAGCTTGATCCGTTGGTCGTTGGGCAAGAGCATTACGATGTGGCGCAAGGTGTTCAGAGCGTTTTACAGAAATATAAAGAACTGAAAGACATTATCGCTATTTTAGGGATGGATGAGCTCTCTGAAGAAGATAAGTTAACGGTGTATCGCGCACGAAAGATCAGTCAGTTCTTCTCTCAGCCGATGCATGTGGCGGAAGTGTTTACCGGTACCCCTGGTGTCTATGTCCCCTTGTCAGATACGATTCGCAGCTTTAAGGGCATTCTCGAAGGCGACTATGATGATTTGCCAGAGGCCGCTTTCAGCATGGTGGGCAGTATCGAGCAAGCGATTGAGAAAGCGAAAACACTCTAAGCCGGATACCGGATTAGCGAGGATAAGATATGGCCGCCTCCGTACATTGCAGTATTGTTAGCGCAGAGCAGGAAATTTTTTCAGGTTTGGTTGAGATGGTCGTGGCAACCGGAACCATGGGTGAGCTTGGCATTCTGCCTGGTCACGCGCCTTTGCTGAGCGGCATCAAACCGGGTCCAATTAAACTGGTCTTGGAAGGCGGCGCGGACGAAATCTTTTTTGCGTCTGGCGGCTTTATCGAAGTCCAGCCAACGGCGATCACGGTTTTGGCCGATACGGCAATCCGAGCCGACAACATTGATGAAGCAGCCGCAGCCGAAGCCGAGCGCAAAGCGCAGGCGGAGCTTTTGGATCAACGAGCAGACGTTGACTTCGCTCGGGTGACCGCGGACCTCCAAGAGCAGGCAGCAATGCTGCGCACGGTCCGAAAAATGCGGGACCAGAAAAACAGAGTTTGATATCAGCAAGCTGCAGATCGCGTTGTGCAAAGCGCAATGTGTCGCAACGCCAAACAGCAATCGCTGGAAGCCTGCATTCAACCCAATTTTAAAACACTTAAGCTAGCGCCCCGCCAGTAGTGGTCCAGGCGCTGCGCCCGCGGTAAACTCTTATAATGAATACACCATTAGAAATTTGTGTCCTAGCTGCTGGCAAAGGCACTCGCATGAAGACGTTGGTCCCTAAAATGCTTCAGCCGATCGCGGGCACGCCGATGATTGCCCATGTGGTCTCAACCGCGCGAGCTTTGAAGGCCGAAAAAATTCACTTGGTTGTTTCAGAAGACCACGCTGGCCTGAAAGCCGCTATCGAAGATCAGGGTGATTTGAATTGGGTGGTTCAAACCGAACAGCTCGGCACTGGCCATGCCGTGCAACAAGCAGCGCCGTCACTCAGCGCGGATGCTGCGGTTCTGGTGTTGTTGGGCGACGTGCCGCTACTGTCGCCGGAAATGCTGCAACCTTTGTTTGAGGAACCCGCGGCTGTCGCAGTGCTCACGGTTAAGGTACAAAACCCCGCAGGCTATGGTCGGATTCAGCGCAATGCACTCGGGCAGGTCGTCGGGATTGTTGAGGATAAAGATGCAACGGCAGAAGAACGCAGCATCACCGAAATCAATACGGGCATTTTCAGGATTAACTCAGGCCTACTGCCCGGCCTTTTAGCGCAATTAACGAATGATAACGGGCAAGGCGAGTATTACCTGACGGATATCGTCTCGATTGCAGTAACTCAGGGACTCACCGTCGCCGCTGTGACGACTGATCAGCACGAGGCAGTCAGTGGCGTCAATGATCTAGTCCAGCTCGCTGCGGCGGAGCGGTTTTTTCAACGTCGACAAGCCCAACAATTGATGCGCGCGGGCGTTCGGATGTTGGATCCGGCGCGGGTGGACATTAGAGGTTCTGTGACGTTTGGCCGTGACGTCGTGTTGGATGTGAATACGGTGCTGGAAGGCCCGTGCCAGATTGGGCATGGCGTTGTCATAGAAGCTGGAAGCGTTATTAAGCAGAGTGTGATTGGAGATAACTGCCGGATTAAATCCCACTCATCGCTGGAGGGTGCAAGCCTTGCCCAAGACTGCCAAGTTGGACCCTATACGCGACTGCGACCGGGTGCGGTTTTAGGCGCTGGTGTGGCCATTGGCAATTTTGTCGAAGTGAAGCAAACCACGATGGGTCCGGGCAGCAAGGCCAGTCATTTAAGTTACTTGGGCGACGCCACTATCGGTGCCCGGGTTAACATTGGTGCGGGCACCATTACGTGCAATTACGATGGCGTGAATAAGTGGCAGACCGTTTTAGAAGATGAGGTGTTTGTCGGCTCGAACACGGCCTTGGTTGCACCGGTTACGGTTGGGCAAGGCGCGACCATCGGCGCGGGGTCGACCATTACGGGCGCGGTTCCGGATGCGGCGCTCGGCGTCGCGCGCGGCCGCCAGCGCAATATTGACGGCTGGCCACGCCCTGAAAAGATGTTGGATGCACCCGGCCTCGTTAAAAAATCGGCTAAGCCAAAGATTGGAGAGTAAGCCATGTGCGGGATCGTAGGCGCAGCAGCCGAACGAAATGTTGTGGGGATCCTGTTAGAAGGCCTGCAACGATTAGAGTATCGAGGTTACGATTCAGCCGGTTTAACCGTGTTGAATTCGGATCAGGACCTAAAGCGTTATCGAGCGGTCGGCAAAGTGCAGGCGCTAAAAGACGCTTGCCGCGCTGAATCGCCCAAGGGGTTTATTGGGATTGCGCATACTCGCTGGGCAACGCATGGTAAGCCTACGCAAAACAATGCCCATCCCCACGTGTCGAGCGATACCGTGTCCCTTGTGCATAACGGCATCATTGAAAACCATGAAGCGCTTCGTCAAGAACTAAGCGACCAAGGCTATCGCTTTGAGTCGGAAACGGACACGGAAGTCATGGCACATTTGATCCATCACTTGGTTGCCGCATGCGGGGATTTTCGACAAGGGGTTCGTGACGCGTTAACCCGTTTGGAAGGCGCTTATGCCATCGCAGTGCAGCACCGTGATTTTCCAGATCGGCTGATTGGCGCCCGGCAGGGCAGTCCGCTGGTGGTGGGTCTTGGGATAGGTGAGAATTTTATTGCTTCGGACCCGCAAGCCTTGCGTCCGGTGACGGACCGATTTATTTATTTGGAAGAAGGTGAGCTGGTCGAGTTGACGCAAAGCGAAGTATCGATCTTTGGCGGCCGTGAGGATTCGGTTGCCAGTCGAGCGGTGACCCTTGATGCTCGCGATGATGCCGCTGATAAGGGCTCGTTCCGGCACTTTATGCTGAAGGAAATATACGAGCAGCCCACTGCCATTCGTAATACCCTGCAAGGACGAATTGGTAAAAACAGTATTTTAAGTCAAGCCTTCGGGGTTGAAGCCGGTCTTTTGTTCGAACAAGCCCAAGCGGTGCAGATTGTTGCATGCGGCACCAGTTATTACAGCGCGTTGGTCGCGAAATATTGGGTTGAGGCGTTAACAGGCCTGATTTGCCAAGTTGAGATCGCGAGTGAATGGCGATATCGAACGGTGGCAGTTGCCCCGAACACCCTTTTCTTAACAATATCTCAATCGGGTGAGACCGCCGACACCCTGGCCGCCTTGCGGCAGTCAAAGTCATTAGGGTATTTGGGCAGCCTGTGCATTTGTAATGTGCCCAACAGTTCGTTGGTCCGTGAGTCGGATCTGTGTTTGATGACCGAAGCCGGCACGGAAATCGGCGTGGCCTCCACCAAAGCGTTCACCACGCAGCTAGCAGATCTACTGATGTTTGCGATGGCCCTTGGAAAATATCATGGCTTAACGCCCGAAAGGGAAACCGAGCTGGTTCAGGCGCTGCATGACTTGCCAACCAGACTGGAAGAGACGCTTGAAGTTGATCAACAGGTCAAGGCTTGGGCCGAACAATTCATCGATAAAGATCACGCATTATTTTTAGGTCGAGGTTTGCATTACCCTATCGCGATGGAAGGCGCGCTGAAACTCAAAGAGATCTCCTATATCCACGCTGAAGGCTATCCTGCGGGTGAGCTCAAGCACGGGCCACTGGCCTTGGTGGATGAGCAGATGCCGGTTGTTTGTGTGGCACCAACGGATGAACTGCTTGAAAAAGTGAAGTCCAATCTACAAGAAGTCGCGGCTCGGGGTGGCTCGCTGTATGTTTTTACGGACCATCAAGCCGATTTCTCGGATTTAAGTGAAACCCAAGTTATTATTCTACCGACGGTACACCCGATGGTCGCGCCGATTGCGTTTGTACTACCCCTGCAGCTTTTGTCTTATCACGTAGCAGTACTGCGCGGAACCGATGTCGACCAACCTAGGAATCTCGCGAAGTCTGTCACAGTCGAGTAGCGCTAAACAGAGAATTAGGATCGATTACGCTTCGATGAGGTCTTGAGAGCATCGCACAGTGGCGTGTAAGCTCACTGGCATTTATGCGGGATAACAATCTCAAGCCATCGATGAGTCGTCGGGGAAACTGCCACGATAACGCCGTTGCTGAAAGCTTCTTTGCTACATTTAAAAAGCGGGTTATTCAGAGAAAAATCTACGCAACCCGTTAAGAAGCTAAGGGCGAGATATTCAATTTTATTGAGATGTTCTACAATCTAGTAAAACGCCACAGCCATACGGGTGGCGTTTCACCGGTTAGGTTTGAAGAAGGATATTTCGCGAGGCTAGAAGGCGTCTAGTAGAGTCTGGGAAGTCCAAGGTTTTTGAAGGATTTATGATCAGAGAGAAAATATATGGGGTTGTATAAACACTAATTTGATCTAAAATTATGATTATGAGGTATTTTTTAGTCGTATTAGTCATATTTTTGTCTGTTCCGTCAATTGCTCAGGGAAATGAAGGTACAGATGTTGTTGATTTGAAAATTGAAACCAACAATCTCTACGAATTTTCTGAATTTAAGTGGGAAACTTTGAAAGAAGTCATTGCCATGGACAATGACGAAGAATTCGTAGTAAGTCTTGTGTACCATAACGAGTCAACAACACCCAGCGGAATAGAAAACTTCACTCTTAATTATAAGTTCACTGAAGCAAACTTTCCTTCAACGGTGGCCAACATAAAATCTCACTTAGAGACTCTAATGTCTTTAGCAAAAGAGTACCAATAACCACTCTCTACGAATCTATAATCCCAAGGGCTTAAGTTGCGCTGCAATTGCAGTAGACTGTGTCGCAGGAAAGTAACCGTGAGGAGCGCGAGTGGCGTATTGGTTTTTAGTTATGGGCGGGGCTCTCTCTTTCGTAGGAATGTTATTCCACGGGCTGATAGGTGGGAAAATTTATGCAGCAAATATTAAAAAAAGCGATTTAGAGCCATTGGGAAAGACGTTGAGCCATTTTTCTTGGCAGTTTCACTCGATACACCTTTTCGTTTGTGCGGTCACTTTAGTTTACATTGCCTATAATCCAGAGTTTGCCATCGCGGCTTATCCAATAATTGGGATAAATGTCCTTGGCGCGCTGTTATTTTTTGGACTCGGACTTGCAGATAGAGAACTCATGAAAATGCCGGGTGCGTTACTTATGGGCGGCGTGGCTGCGTTAGCGTGGTTCGGAATTCAATGAAAACTTGGGGTTAAAAACCAGTGAATTAGGGCCCATCACAATTCACCTTTTAAGCAACCCCGCCACCGTGGAATAAGATATTTCAATTAAAACCGGAGAGCAGGAAGTGTTAATTGCAGTAAGAGCAAAGGTTGAAAGCGTTGATCATTGGAAGGAAAAGTTTAAAACCCACGGAGACTTATTCAAGCGCCAAGGTGTGTCGATTGCCCATATGGGAGCAGCAGACGATCAAACGGTGATCGCCGTTTTTGAAACCAATAACGCCGATGAATTTGTTCGAATATTTAATGACCCGGCAACTGCTGAAGCGATGGCAGAAGACAAGATAACAGGTGGCGTTGAAATATTTCTGCTAGATGAAGCGTTTAATGTATCAGCATAGGGTGGGTTAAAACCGCGATAACGCCTCGCTAGGCTTTAAAGCCGGTTGGTCTGTGTCCCGTTAAATGACAGCGTTTAGAAGCGCGCATGCGTTTTCGCAGTTGCGTCGATGTAAACCCAATCTAAGGCTGATTTTGAATCCAATCGCCTTTCTCTCAACCGGCACTTTCGTGCACAGCGTAGGTGTCGATTGTAAGACGCCCAGGACACAGATGAGCCCAAACCAAACTATGGATTAAGCCTTAAGGTGTACTGAGCTCGGTTTGCTCGATGATCGTGGTCTTAATAATATCTTCAAAGGACCCATCGGCCTTGGTTACCACTAGCCGGTCAGAGGACGGATGGTTTAATTGCGGGTCGATATTGCCCGTGACTTCCAGCTGTTCACCAGATTGCCAATGTTTGAAAATGATTTTGTGCATCGCTCGGGCTGCCTCGGGTTGCTGTCTTCGTTACCGCGTGTAAGGTCGCGAGTCTACTGTATAACGTCGGGTGGCGGTACCGATCTGGACCGATTTTTAGCGATTCGACGCTGCAAGGTTAACGTTGGAGCTAAAGTATCGAGTTGTGAACCCGGACCGCATCATAGGTGCTAAGGTTTCTTTGAAATCGCCGCGCCACTGCCGCAGAAGCGTGACAAGGCAGTGTCGCAAGCTTGCTGCAATCAATCCATCACGTAAGTAAAGCGAGCGGCTTCGGCTAAAACCGCTTCTCGATCGAGTGCTTCTGGCACAATGAAGTGACCTTGTCGCCCGCAAAAACCGGTTGGTTTAATAAACTCTTCGACTAGGTGGTATTCCGGCCGGTTCGTGTAATCATCGAACAAAATGCTGCAACCGGGCTTTGCGCGGGCGAGACTATACAAAAAGCACGCCACTCGAAAGCGGCCATCAACTAAAACGAGATCGGGTTCAGCCGCTCTTGACCAGACTGATTGGATATAGTCTTTGAATTGACTGCGGCGATCGAAGTTGTTGGGTCGGCCTGCCCAACCGATTGGCCCCAGATCCACCCAGGTAACATCAAACCGGTCCGCTGCTTTGGCCTGAGTGCGAACGTGATTGATCCAATGCTCCGACGTATCAACCGCTAGAACCTGCGCGCTGGTGTTCTGTAGCACCCAGATACTAGATTTTCCGACACCATATTCAGCATACACGGTTGCTGTTTTAACTTCAGATTTAAAAAGCTGATCATCGCCGTCAAACAAAAAGTTCTGATTGCGTCTACGCAATGAAAGCGACCATTTATCGACAATGTTCACAGGCAATGTTCCCGATTGTGAGATAGGGAGAATAACACCAAGCGGTAAGAAGAAAGCAATTGCTAAGCCAAAGGCAGCGCGGATTCAGGGCAAGATGTTACACTTAGTTTGAAGAAATTCCGTCGTTTTATAGCCGAGTTGTGACGGCGTGCAGATCGCGCCGAGCCAGGAATGAACCCTTCTATGGATGTAACTGAAATTCTTGAGTCGTTGAACCCAGAGCAACGAGCGGCTGTTACTGCGCCCCAAGGGAGTGCGCTGGTCTTGGCCGGGGCCGGTAGTGGCAAAACCCGAGTGCTCACCCAGCGTATTGCGTGGCTTGCACAAACCCAAGGGTTGTCGCCATTTGGCATCTTAGCGGTCACCTTCACGAATAAAGCAGCGGCCGAAATGCGCGCTCGGATCGAGGAACACCTGGCCATGCCGCTTCGAGGCATGTGGGTTGGGACCTTTCACAGCCTCGCGCATCGATTCTTAAGAGCGCATTGGCTGGATGCGGGCTTGGATCAAAATTTTCAAATTATTGACGCTGACGATCAGCTGCGGTTGGTCAAACGGATCCTATCGAACTTAGCCATTGATGATAAAAAATGGCCCGCCAAACAAGCGGTCTGGTGGATCAATGCCCAAAAGGATGAAGGTCTTCGGTCGAACCATATTCAAGATGAGGGGGACTTATATATCCGAACCCATCTTTCGATCTACCGAGCTTATGAAGAAGCGTGCGATCGAGGCGGCATGGTTGATTTTGCAGAGCTCTTGCTTCGGATGCATGAAACCTTACTTGCCCAACCGGCGTTACTGAACCATTATCGCGAGCGATTTAAGGTGATCTTGGTCGATGAGTTTCAAGACACCAATGCCATTCAGTATGCTTGGTTGCGCGTTTTAACCGGACCTGACGATAAGTTGATGGTCGTTGGCGATGATGATCAATCGATCTATGGTTGGCGCGGCGCAAAAATTGAGAACATTCAACGCTTCCAGTTGGACTACCCGAATGCAACCAGCTACCGATTAGAACAAAACTATCGGTCAACCGGCACCATTTTGGACGCAGCGAACGCCTTGATCGAGCACAACACCGATCGTTTGGGTAAAGCGCTTTGGACCGATTTCGGCCGGGGTGATCCGGTTTCCCTGTACGCGGCTTACAACGAGATTGATGAAGCGCGGTACATCGTTGAGCGCATCAAGAATTTTTTTGCGGAAGGCAACGCCTACCGTGATTGCGCAATTTTGTACCGTTCGAACGCGCAATCCAGGGTTTTAGAAGAAGCAATGTTGCGCAGCCAATTGCCATACCAAATATATGGCGGCCAACGGTTTTTTGAACGCGCAGAAATTCGGTCTGCCTTGGCCTATCTCAAACTATTAAGCCAGCGCCATAGTGATGCTGCTTTCGAACGGGTGGTGAACCTGCCGCCCCGAGGTATCGGTGATAAGTCGATTCAGATTATTCGGGATGCGGCGCGGTCAACAAACCAATCCTTGTGGACCGCTGCGCTGAACCTCACAACCAGCGGCGGACTCACCCCTCGGGCGAGCAGTGCGGTCAGCAGCTTTCTCACCCTGATTGATGACCTCGATGTTGCGACAGAAAATCTCGACTTGGCGCATGTCATTGAGGAGACCATCGAGGCCTCAGGCCTCAAGGCATTTTATGAAAAGGAAGGCGGCGAGAAGGGCCAGGCGAGACTTGAAAACCTCGAGGAATTGGTGACCGCCGGCCAAACCTTTGATCCAGATGACGTGCCTTTGTTTGACGAGACCGTGCAACCGGATATGACGTTGTTGGACGAATTCCTAAGCCAAGCGGCCTTAGAAGCCGGGGCTGGGCAAGGCGATCAAAACCAAGACAGCATCCAAATGATGACAATGCACAGCGCCAAAGGCTTGGAATTTCCGCTGGTGTTTTTGGCAGGTTTAGAAGAAGGCTTATTTCCGCACCAAATGTCGATGGATGAGCCTGGCCGCCTTGCCGAAGAGCGGCGGCTTTGTTACGTGGGCGTCACCCGCGCGATGACGAAGCTGTTTCTAACCTATGCCGAAACGCGGCGATTGAATGGTACCGATCGCTATAATCGGGTGAGTCGGTTTGTACAGGAAATACCCGCAACCCTGATCGAGGAAGTCCGATCTCACGAGGCGCTGGTTCGGCCGGCCTATCAAACGACCCATCAGGTTAAGCGGGTCGCGAGCGAAGTCTCGGGGACGGAATTTCAATTGGGCCAAAAAGTGGGTCACGCAAAGTTTGGTGAGGGCGTGATTTTGAATTACGAAGGCCATGGCCAACAGGCGCGTGTGCAGGTTAAATTTGAGGCGGTTGGGACAAAGTGGCTGATGTTGTCCTTCGCAAAATTGCAATCAATATAAGTGAGATCGTTCATGAAACTGCTATCGGTGAGTCTTGTTGTTGGCGCTTTGTTCCTAACCAGTTGTGGGCAAAGTTCTACCGAGCCCGGCGCGTCAGCATCAGCTGATCAGACTAAACGCTATAAGTGGCGGATGGTAACGACCTGGCCGAAAAATTTCCCCGGGATGGGCATGGCGCCTGAGAAAATTGCTGAGCGGGTGCGGATCATGAGCAATGGCCGCTTGGATATCACGGTTTACGGCGCTGGAGAGGTGGTACCGGCACTTGAAACCTTTGAGGCTGTATCGCAAGGAACAGTGCAAATGGGCCATGGCGCGTCCTACTACTGGCGCGGCAGTGTGCCGGCGGCGCAATTTTTCACCGCAGTCCCCTTTGGGCTATCAGCCCAAGAGATGAACGGCTGGCTGTTGCACGGTGGCGGTATGGCGCTTTGGGAAGAGTTATATGCTCGATTCAACCTGGTTCCGATTTCTGGCGGTAATACAGGCACGCAAATGGCAGGTTGGTTCAATAAAGAAATTAATAGCCTTAGTGATCTCCAAGGGGTCAAGATGCGGATTCCCGGTTTGGGGGGCGAAGTATTCGAAGCCGCTGGTGGCACGGCGGTGAATATTCCAGGCGGTGAGATTTTCACGAGCCTGCAAACCGGTGTGATTGATGCGGCTGAATGGGTGGGTCCTTTTAACGATTTGGTTCTCGGTTTCCATCAGGTCGCAAAATACTATTATTATCCTGGCTGGCAGGAACCTGGACCCAACCTTGAACTCATCATCAACCAAGACGCTTTCAACGAGCTGCCAAAAGATTTGCAAGCCATGCTGCGCAATGCCTCGCTTGCGGTAAACAACGATGTGTTATCGGAATACACGGCCCGAAATAATCAAGCCTTAAAAGAGCTGGTTGAGGTGCACAAGGTTCAAGTACGTCGCCTGCCGGATGATGTTTTGGCGGCGCTGAAGGTGATTTCGGATGAAAAGGTCCGAGCGCTTGTGGGTGAGGACCCGTTAAATCGGCGTATCTTTGAGTCTTACGAGGCCTATCGCCGTAGCGTAATGGACTACAACGAATTGTCCGAGCGCGCTTTTCACAATGCGCGCGCAAAGCTTGAAGGCTACGAGCCGTAAAGCTGCCCGGGCAGCCAGGTTGCAAGCCACGGTTGCCACGCTAAGGTGAGTAATAAGATCAACTGAATGACGATGAAGGGTATGACGCCGCGATAGATGTCTGCGGTCCTAACCGTCTCTTTGGCAACCCCACGCAAATAAAACAGTGCAAAGCCAAACGGCGGGGTTAAGAAAGAGGTTTGCAGGTTAATCGCGATCATAATCCCGAGCCAGATCGGGTCAACGCCCATTGCCATGAGGATTGGTCCAACAATGGGGACCACGACAAATGTGATCTCAATAAAGTCCAAGATAAACCCGAGCAGAAAAATTACCGTCATCACAATGATCAAGGCGCCTGTCACACCGCCGGGCATCTGATCAAACAGGTGTGCCACAACTTCATCGCCGCCAAATCCTCGAAATACCAGTGAAAAGAGCGAGGCACCGATGAGAATGAAGAACACCATGGCGGTGGTTTCGGTTGTTGAGATGAGCCCGGCTTTTAGTTCAGAAAAACTTAAGCTGCGTCGTAGTAACGCCAGGACCAGAGCGCCCAGGGCGCCAATGCCGGCAGCTTCCGTTGGGGTTGCAGCCCCGAATAGAATCGAGCCCAACACGAGGGCTATGAGGGACAAGGGCGGCACAGCGCTGATGAAAAGTTGTCGTAGCGGCACCTTGGGCAGGTTTGCCGGTGGCGCAAGCGTTGGCTTCACGATTGCGATCGTGAGCATCAGCAAGCAATACAAACCCACTAATACGAAACCAGGCAGAATCGCGCCCGCAAAAAGATCGCCGACCGAAATAGACTTTGGATTAAAAATACCCAGACTCAACTGAGCCTGTTGATAGCCGCTGCTGATGACGTCGCCCAAAAGGACCAAGGCGATTGAAGGCGGGATAATCTGCCCGAGGGTGCCCGTTGCACAAATGGTGCCGGTGGCCAGGGCAGGGTGATAACCCGCGCGTAACATCGTTGGCAGCGCCATCAGCCCCATGGTGACAACCGTTGCGCCAACGATACCGGTGCTGGCTGCCATCATCATGCCAACCAAGCAGACCGCCAAGCCGAGTCCGCCCGGCATGCGTCCAAAGGCCCGGGTCATCCCATCGAGCAGGTCTTCAGCAATTCGAGAGCGTTCGAGGATGACGCCCATCAGTACGAACAAGGGCACGGCAATCAAGGTTTGATTGGTCATAATTCCGTACAGGCGATTGGGCATCGCATACAAGAAGGCCAAGTCAAAATGGCCGGCTGCGATGCCAAATCCAGCGGCAATCAAGGACGTTCCCGCAAGCGTCAATGCAACGGGATAACCTAAAAGCAGCAACCCGAAAACGGCTAAGAACATGAGTAGCGCGGCATAGTCCATGTTATTGCCTCAACGCTCTAACGGCTTTTGAGCCGAGGGAGAGGCCTTGAAGGAACAATAAAGCCGCCATGATCGGTATGACGGTTTTTAACAGGAAGACCCCCGGCAGTCCGCCTGGCGCACCGGAAGACTCAAAAACGGCCCAAGAAAAGGCAACATACGGCAAGCTTGTTAAAAACAAGAACAAACTCACGGGCATCAGAAAAAAAACCCAACCCAGTAATTCAACCCAATGACGTTGGCGGTCGGTGAGATTTCGATGAATCACATCGACTCGAACGTGGCCGTTCACTTTAAGGGTATAACCGATACTCAACATGATCACGCTGCCATGCAAGTAAACAATGGTTTCTTGCAGCGGGATCGATCCGAGGTTGAGGAAATAGCGCATCACCACAACCAGAGCAGTAATCAGCATCATGATTAAGATGAACCAAGAGACAAAGCGGCCGATGGCGGCGGATACTTGATCGATGAGGGTCTCTATCTTCTCCATTAGGACATTGCCCCGAGCTCAATTAAAACCGCGACGAACAAGGTACCCCCAACCCACTGGTTGTTTTTAAAGGCGGCAAAGCTGCCCTCGCGGCTTTGATCTCGGATCAGAAACTGCTGATAACACAACAGGCCGGCAATGACGGCCAGCAAACCCTGATACACCGCGCTGAAGGCTAAGTGCCCACCGACTTGCCAGAGCAGTAAGACAAAAAGCGCCTGCAATACGCCAATGATGAATCGATCCAGATCGCCGAATAAAATCGCTGTTGATTTCACGCCAATAACAAGATCTTCGGCCCGGTCGACCATCGCGTATTCGGTGTCATACGCAACGACCCAGACCAAGTTGGCGAGGAATAACAGCCCGGCAGCTTCACTGAGTGCGCCGGTCACGGCAGTGAACGCCATCGGAATTCCCATCGAGAAGGCGAGTCCTAAAACCAATTGTGGTAGGTGGGTTACGCGTTTCATAAAGGGATATAAACCTGCAAAGCAGGCGCCGACGGCGGCGAGTGCGATGGTTAGAACATTGGTGGTCAGTACCAACACCGCTGCAAGTCCGAGCAATACGCTCATCCAGATGAGCGCGGTACGGACGGTGATGATGCCTTGAGCCAAAGGTCTGTTCTGGGTTCTTTCTACAAACGGATCAAATTTTCGGTCTGCGATATCGTTTATGACGCAGCCCGCAGATCGGGTTAAAAAGGTACCGAGCAAGAAAACGAGCAACAAATGCCACCCTGGCCAGCCCTCAGCGGCAATCCAGAGCGCGGCGAGGGTTGGCCAGAGCAGCAGCAAGGTGCCCACGGGTTTATCAAGCCGCGCCACGGCCAGCAAGGCTTTAAACTTGGGATCAGTCAAATAAGGCGCGCTGAGGGTCATCTGTGAATATGCAGGTCTTAGTTCAAATGCGTTAGTATACCCAGCTGGGCAAGTTGCGGGCGTACAAATTTACCCCCTGCCTCAAACTGTTAATTGAATAGAGAAGATCGGTGATATGAAGAAGTGGCAATGTATTGTATGTGGGTTTATCTACGACGAAGCAGAAGGCTTTGAAGAAGAAGGGATTGCACCCGGCACGGCATGGGAGGATGTACCCGAAGACTGGGTTTGCCCAGAATGCGGTGTTGGCAAAGCAGATTTTGAGATGATTGAGATCGATTAATCAATATGAACTGAGGTTGGGCTATGGATCGAAGTAAGCTAACGCGAAATATTCTGATCGCAATGGTTGCAGGATTCTTGATTGGATCCTTGATTCATCTCATGGCCTTGGACGCCGGCAGCGTCATTGAGACCTACCTCGTCGAGGGTCTTTTCTATATTGGTGGTCAAGTCTTTATCGCCAGTTTGAAATTACTGGTGGTGCCTTTGGTCTTTGTCTCCTTGGTGTGTGGTGCCGGGAACCTTGCCGGTCACAACAATATGGGCGTCATTGGGCTTAAGACGGTGGGTTTATATCTTTTGACGACGGCGCTGGCCATCGTGCTCGCTTTGAGTGTCGCCAATGTCTTAAATCCTGGTCTTGGGGTGAATCTTGCTGAGGCGACAACCTTTGCCGCCAAAGAAAGTCCTGGCCTAACGCAGGTGATCATTAATATCTTTCCGAGCAACCCCGTACAGGCGTTAGCAGACGGCAATATGTTGCAGATCATCGTCTTTGCCATTTTGTTGGGCATTGCGATGACCCGTGCGGGCGAGCAGGGCCAAAAGATTCGAGCCTCGATGGCGCGCTGGAATGAAGTGATTATGCAGCTCGTCCTGATGCTGATGCAGGTGGCGCCGATTGGCGTTTTTTGTCTGATGATTACGTTGTTTGCCAAGTTAGGCTACAGCGCAATCAGCGATTTAATCACCTACTTTTTCTGCGTCTTGCTGGTTTTAGCGCTTCATTTTTTGGTGACCTTCTCGGTGCTCATCCGCTTTCTCGTTGGCGTTAACCCGCTAACTTTTTATCAGCGGCTCTTGCCGGTTATGGCTTTTGGTTTCAGTACGTCATCCAGTGGCGCGACCTTGCCTGTGACATTGGAGACGGTTGAAACGCGATTGGGTGTGAGCAAAAGCATCAGTAGTTTTGTTGTGCCCCTAGGCGCGACCATCAATATGGACGGCACCGCGATTATGCAGGGCGTCGCAACGGTCTTCATTGCCCAGGCGTATAACATTGATATCGGGATGGGCGGCTATCTAATGGTGATATTAACCGCGACCATGGCGTCCATTGGCACCGCCGGCGTGCCTGGCGTGGGATTGATTACGCTTGCGCTGGTCTTGTCACAAGTCGGCTTACCGGTTGAGGGCATTGCGCTGATTATTGGCGTGGATCGGCTGTTGGACATGTCGCGAACGGTTGTGAATGTGGTCGGAGACGCAACCATCGCAAGCATTGTTGCTCGATCAGAAGGCGAGTTTGATGACGCAGTGTTCGCGCAAGCGGCGCATTCAACGCCTGCGAGTAACCCGGCTTAGGCCTGCTGATACCGTTCAACAGCGCCAATCCAGCGTTTCATCAACGCCTGCGTGGTGACCGCTGAGCCTTCGGCGATTTGGTTGGCAAGGGTATTGGCGATCGGCAACAGATCATCGTCTCGGGCAAGGTCGGCGATCCTAAAGGCAATGTCTCCGGATTGGCGCGCACCAAGAATGTCGCCTGGACCCCGAATCGCGAGATCTTGCTCCGCGATATAAAAGCCATCTTGGGAATCCCGAAGCACAGCCAGGCGCTGCTTGCTCAAAGGCCCTAATGGCGGTTGATACAGCAATAAGCAATAACTTTGTGCGCTGCCTCGGCCAACTCGGCCACGCAATTGATGCAGTTGGGTGAGGCCCAAGCGTTCTGCATTGTCAATCACCATAAAATTGGCGTTTGGCACGTCAACGCCAACCTCTATGACCGTTGTCGCGACAAGGATATCAATGCCGCCCGCTTTAAATCGCGCCATGATTGCAGATTTTTCTGGGTTACTCATCCTGCCATGAATCAGCTCGATAGCCCGCCTGGGCAAGGCCGCGCGCAGTTCCGCTAAGACCGCCTCGGCGGCTTGGGCATTAAGTGCCTCTGAGGCCTCGATCAAGGTGCAGACCCAATAGGCTTGCGCGCCCGCCTGGCAGGCGGCGTCGAGACGACGCATCACCGCCTCGCGCTTGGCATTGGCGAGGACGCTGGTGAGCACGGGTGATCGCCCGGGGGGTAGCTCATCGATCACGGAACAATCCATGCTGGCATAGAGCGTCATCGTCAGCGTTCGAGGGATAGGGGTGGCCGTCATAATTAACTGATGCGGCGTGGTTAGATTGTTCCGCCCCTTATCTCGGAGGGCCATGCGTTGGTTAACCCCGAAGCGATGCTGCTCATCGATGATGATTAAACCCAGGCGCTCAAACAAAACGCCTTCTTGAAACAGGGCATGGGTGCCAATCAGTAATCGAACGGATCCGGATGCTAGATCAGCCAAGCGCTGCTTTTTTAGGCGCGCTTTCATGCTGCCGGTTAAGAGAACGGGCGCAAGCCCAAGCGGCGTCAACCAGTCTGAAAAGGACCGATTATGTTGTTCGGCCAGAATTTCTGTAGGCGCCATCAAGGCCACCTGATGGCCTGCTGTGAGCGCAACGAGCGCGGCCATCGCCGCAACCACGGTCTTGCCAGAGCCGACATCGCCCTGAACCAGCCGCAGCATGGGCGTTGGCTTACCAAGGTCTTGATTAATTTCCTCGATCACGCGCCGCTGGGCTTGGGTTAACGAAAAGCCGAGGTTTTGGTGAAAGGTGTTGATGAGCGCTTGATCGGCCATCAGTACGGGCGCTTGGCGTTGACTCAGTTGGCGCTTGAGTTTTACGAGGCCCAGCTGGTGGGCGGTAAGCTCTTCGAGCGCCAATGCCCTTTGATGTGGGTCGAGTCCGATCATCAGGCGTTGCACATCTGCGTCTTGGGGCGGCGCGTGCACGTATCGTAAGCAATCGATTAAGTCGGGAAAATCTGGATTGGGTAATAGGCACGGCAAGCCGAGGGCCAGATCCGGGCGCTTTAAGGCTTGTTGGATGATTTTTCGCAAGAGGTTTTGCGAAACGCCTTCGGTGATCGGATAGACCGGCGTGAGCGTTGTTGCCAGGGGCTTGTCTAACGCATTGCTATAGTCCGGATGATAAAGCTCGAGTCCTGAGGCGCCTCGTCGGGGCACGCCATAGCAACGAATTCGACGGTTTGGCGCCAAACTCAGCTGTTGCGCCTTAGAGAAATGGAAGAAGCGAATGGCAATTTGCCCGGTGTCATCCCGTAACGTCACGAGCAGACTGCGTCGTCTGCCAAATTGTATTTGGGTCTGCACGACATCGCCTTCGATGACAGCCCCTTGGTCGGGCGTCAAATAAACAATCGGTGTGAGTCGGGTGCGGTCTTCGTATCGGTGGGGCAAGTGCAGCATCAAGTCTTGCAGTGTGTACAGATTAAGGCGGCTAAGTTTCTGACTTTGCGCAGGCCCGATGCCTTTCAACTCGCCAATACTGATCTGCCCCAAGGCCTCAGCCATTCGAGCCCGCCATAATGGCGTCAATCTCGATGGCGGCCCCTTTTGGCAATGCCGCTACCCCGACGGTTGCGCGCGCCGGAAACGGCTCGACCAGGGCGTCATTCAGGGTTCGGTTTACGATTTCGAAGTCTGCAAGGTCTGTGAGGTACAGGGTTAATTTCAGAAATTGATTAGGCTTGCCGCCGGCTGCTGCACCAATATTCAGCAGGTTCTGAATGATCTGCTGGGTCTGCAGCGCCACGCCACCGGTTACAAGCTGCCCGGATTCAGGATGAAGACCAAGTTGACCGCTGATAAAAATGAGATTCTGAAACTGTATGGCTTGCGAATAGGGACCAATGGCCGCTGGCGCAAGGGCGGTGTGCACGCTTTTAAGAAGGCTGTTGGTCATCAACTCCGCACTCGAAGGATTTTATTAATATTATGAATATGCCGAACCTTGCGAATGACCCGCGCGAGGTGGACGCGATCTTTGACATTAATGACAAGGTTGACCGTTGCGAGGTGCGCATCCCGCTCTAAAATGCTGATTCGATCAACATTTGCCTGGCTACTGGTGATGGTTGAGGCCAGCACGGCGATCAATCCCTTTTCGTGCTCAAGTTCCACCCGAAGCTCGACCGCAAACTCTTGATCAAGATGATCTTCCCAGCGCACCGACATAATCTCTTCGTTCTTATCGCGAAGTTCGCTCATGTTTTTGCAGGATTCTAAATGAATGACAATACCGCGTCCCGCGCTGATATGGCCAATAATCGGGTCGCCTGGAATTGGACGGCAGCACCGGGCGTAGGTCACAACCAGGCCTTCAGTGCCTTTAATTGACAAGGGCCCAAGATCGCCAGCATGCGCTTCGGTTAACGAGGCCTGATTTTCCAGCAACCGGCGCGCGACCACACTTGCCATTTGATTGCCGAGTCCCACCTCCGCCAATAGGTCATCTAAATGATCGAGTTTGGCCTTGGCTAGCACCTGTTTGATATTGTCCGCCGGTACAAGGTTCATTCTTGAATTGAGATTGCTCAGCGCCCGATCAAGGAGGCGCTTGCCTAAGACAATCGACTCGTTGAGTTGCTGCATTTTGAGCGCGCCACGAATACCGCTTCGAGCCTTTCCCGTAACCACGAAACCGAGCCAAGCCGGATTCGGTAAGGCGCCTGACGCTCTAATGATTTCCACGGTTTGGCCGCTCTCAAGGGCCGTGCTGAGGGGCGCTAAGCGTCGATCAATCCGGCATGCAACGCAGGAGCTGCCAATGTCGGTGTGGACCGCATAGGCGAAATCAACGGGGGTTGAGCCTTGTGGCAGCTCGTAGATTTCGCCCAAGGGGCTGAAGATATAAACCTCATCCGGAAACAAATCGATTTTGACGTTTTCGATAAATTCTAAAGAGTTGCCGGCGCTTTGCTGGAGTTCGAGTAGGCCTTGCATCCATTCCCGAGCGCGCTTGTGACCCGTTGACGCGGCGTCATCTTGACTCTTATAAAGCCAATGGCCGGCAATGCCTTGATTGGCAAATTGTTCCATCTCTTCCGTCCGAATCTGAATTTCGATGGGCAAGCCGTGCATGCCAAATAGCGTCGTGTGTAAAGACTGATAGCCATTGGCTTTGGGAATTGCGATATAGTCTTTAAATCGCCCTGCCACGGGTTTGTATAGATTATGGACGGCCCCGAGCGTTCGATAACAGGTATCGACATCTTTCACGATGATTCGGAAGGCATAGACATCCATAATTTCTGTAAACGACCGCCGCTTCGCCCGCATTTTGTCGTAGATGCTGTAAAGATGCTTTTGGCGTCCAATGACGCGCGCGCCGAGACCTTCTTGGGCAAGGCAATGTTCAATGGACTTTAAAATCTTACCGACGACTTCTTTTCGATTGCCCCGAGCCCTGCGGACCGCCTTTTCGATCATGCTGGAACGCAGAGGATAAAGCGCTCGAAAGCCCAGCTCTTCAAACTCAATGCGGATGGCATTCATACCCAGGCGCAGGGCAATGGGCGCGTAAATTTCGAGGGTCTCTTTGGCGATGCGGCGACGTCGCTCTGGGTCCAGATGCCCTAGGGTGCGCATGTTGTGCAGACGATCTGCAAGCTTAACCAAGATCACCCGGATATCTTTGGCCATTGCCAGCGTCATTTTCTGGAAATTTTCAGCTTGGGCTTCGGCTCGCGACTGGAACATGTTGCTGAGTTTGCTGACGCCGTCGACGAGTTCCGCAACCTCCTCGTCAAACTCAGATCCCAGTTGATCTTTTGCGACGCCTGTGTCTTCAATAACGTCATGCAGTAACGCGGCCATCAGGCACTGATGATCCATGCGCATTTCCGACAAAATGGTGGCAACGGCGAGGGGATGATTGATGTAGGCTTCGCCAGATTTTCGAACCTGGCCGGTGTGGGCAATTTCCGCAAAGTTGTAGGCACGTACGACTTGATCGACCTGATTTGGCTCTAAATAGTCTGCCAATTGGCTCGCGAAAGTATCGATGGTTTGCATCGATAGACTATACCAACGATTGCACGCAATTGGATGTAGGCGTTGGCATTACTTTAGAAAAAATGTGAATAAGGGCCGGGGTCAGCCCTTGCTGCGGGCGGTGTTAGAACTCAGGGTTTGGGTCTTTCTCGAAGGTTTCAGCCAAAAGATCCATGCTCATAGGCTCGAACTCTTCTCGTGGCTTCTGGAGCAAGATATCGGGTCCGATGAGGCCGTCAGCGATCTCGCGTAGGGCAAGAACCGTTGGCTTATCGTTCTCAACAGCAACCAAAGGGTCTTTGCCTTCGGTGGCAATTTGTCTGGCACGCTTGCTTGCGACCATAACAAGCTCGAAGCGGTTGTCTACGTTTTCTAAACAGTCTTCAACAGTGACGCGAGCCATGGCGATCTCCTTGATGAGGTTGCATTAGCGCGGATCTTATCGCCTAACGCCAACTTGGGTCGCGCAGTTTATCGCCAAAGCGACAAGCAGGCAAGAGGCGCCAGGCGGACCATAAGCGCTTTAGGTGGTGAGCGCGGCAAGCAGATCAGCGTGCCGGGCTGCTTGGGCTTTGATCTCAAAGGGCGTTGGATCTTCAAAGACAATCGCGCTGAGTTGCTGAAGCGCAAGCTGAAAATCATCATTCACGATGAGGTAATCGAAGGTGTGGTATTGCGCGATTTCATCGCGTGCGCCTTTAAAGCGCTGCTCGACGGTGTCGAGATCATCTTGCCCCCGACCCAACAAACGCGATTTCAGGGTTTCAAGCGTTGGCGGCAGAATAAAGATCAGGTTAGCGTCTGGTAATTTTGCCTTGACCTGCTGCGCGCCTTGCCAATCGATTTCGAGAATGAGCTGTTTGCCAGCGGCAATGATGCGCTCGACTTCCGCGGTACTGGTGCCGTATAGGTTGCCAAAGACCTCGGCATGTTCCACGAAGAGACCCTGCTGGATTAGGGTTTCAAAACGTGCGCGATCCACAAAAAAGTAATTAATGCCGTCTTGCTCGTTGGGCCGTTGCGCACGCGTGGTGTGAGAGATGCTGACCGCAGCATTTGCATGCGCCGACAGGAGCGCGCTGACCAAGCTTGTCTTGCCGGTGCCAGATGCGGCCGCGATCACAAAAACCTGGCCCCGGGTTATGTTGGATTTGGATGTCATGGCCGACAGTCACTTATAAGCGCTTGCATGGAGGCCGAGATACTAAAAGAAGGGCGCAGGCGTTGCAAATCAAAGCCAGTTTAGCGGCATGCCAACTTTGATACCGGCTTAATCATTCAAGGTTTTGAATCTGCTCGCGCATCTGCTCTATGGCGACTTTCATGTCGACCGCGCCGAAGGTTGACTCGACTGCAATGGCTTTTGATGACAGGGTATTGGCTTCCCGATTGAGCTCTTGCATCAAAAAGTCTAGTCGCCGCCCGACCGGGCCGCCCTCTGCGAGACAGCGTTGCACCTCGATCATATGCGCATCAATGCGTTCGATTTCTTCTCCCACGTCCGCCTTGCTGGTGAGCAGCACAATTTCTTGATGAATCCGCTCGGAATCGGCGGGGAGGTCGAGCGCTTCGAAGCGATTTATCAGTCTGGCTTGGGCGCGCTGGATAATGTCAGGGGTGGCTTGCTTGAGTTCGGCAAGCGTTGCCTCTAATTGGGAGAGCTTTTCTAATAAAGCCAGCCTTGTCGCGTCGCCCTCGCGTGCTCGGGTTTGGCAAAAACGCTCGAGCGCGGTATCAAAATGGTTCAGGACCACCTCATCATCGGGCCGAGACCGATGGTTTGTTAGCACGCCGGGCCACTTCATCAAATCCAGGCCACTGATGCTGACGGCCCGATCGCTAGCGTCTTCGATGCCTTTGATCGCGCTCAGAAGACTTTGCACGAGCGGCTGATCCACATAGAGGTCTGATTGGGTGGCCATTGTGCGCCGCAGTGTGCAGTCGATCTTGCCTCGGGTGAGATGGGCTTTGGCGCGGGTCTTGAGGGCGGCTTCAAGGTGCCGACAATCCTCCGGTAATTTAAAATTGAGCTCGAGGTAACGGTGATTAACCGACCGCAGCTCCCAAGACAGATTGTCGAATTCGGAAAGGTCAAAACCCGTCATACTGTGGATCATCGGCTTGCATTCTCGCTAATAGAGTTCAAGCCAGTATAATGGAGTTTCCTGTCTTGCCTTTCGGATATTTATGACGTCATTTATAAGAACGCTGAATCGAGAACTGGATGCGCTTCGCCCAGTTTCAATTGTCCGTCAATACAATAAGCACGCGGAAGGCTCGGTTTTAGTCTCTTTTGGCGATACCCAAGTGATCTGCACCGCGTCCCTGGAATCGGGCGTACCGCCATTTCTGCGGGGTAAGGGCCAAGGTTGGATCACTGCGGAATATGGCATGCTGCCGCGTTCGACCCATGAACGGATGGGTCGAGAAGCTGCCCGGGGCAAGCAGTCGGGGCGCACCCAAGAGATTCAACGTTTGATTGGCCGGTCTCTGAGAGCCGCGGTTAAGCTTGAAACGATGGGGGAGTTCACGATTAAAGTGGATTGCGATGTCATTCAGGCCGATGGTGGAACCCGCACGGCGTCTATTACGGGCGCCTGCGTGGCTGTTTTCGATGCGCTGGATCAATTGCCAAAGCGCAGCGCGATCGAAACCACCCATATTGCATCGGTTTCAGTGGGCGTTGTCGACGGACAGCCGATGCTAGATTTGGAGTATGTTGAAGATGCCAACGCGGACACTGATATGAATGTGGTGATGACCGAGGCGGGTAGCTTTATCGAAATTCAAGGAACCGCTGAGGCGGCACCTTTTGATCGATCAGAGTTAAACGCGCTGCTCGATCTTGCATCCGGCGGTATTGCACAATTGGTCGAAATTCAAAAAGCCGCGCGTTCGGGAGGCTAGTCTTGAGCGCAATCGACCAAAATGGGTTCATTGAATTCGCATTAGCCCAGGGCGTTTTGAAGTTCGGCGCCTTTGAATTGAAGTCAGGGCGAACCAGCCCTTATTTTTTTAACGCAGGCCTCTTCCGGGATGGGGCGGCGCTGTCTCGTCTTGGCGCGTATTACGCTGAAACGTTGGTGGCGGCAAAAGTTAAAATGGATGTGCTTTTCGGGCCACCCTATAAGGGCATCCCACTGGTAACGGCGACGGCCATTGCTCTGGCCAGGGATCATGACCGAACCGTCCCGTATGCCTACGCCCGAAAAGAAGTTAAAGATCACGGTGAAGGCGGCGCGTTAGTGGGCGCTGAGTTATCCGGCCGAGTAATCATCGTTGATGATGTGATTACCGCTGGCACGGCGATTCGGGAATCAATTGAGATGATCACTGCGGCAGGCGGGCAAGTTGCGGGCGTGATCGTTGCCATTGATCGTCAAGAGCGCGGCCAGCAAGGCAGCCAAAGCGCGATTCAGGAAGTTCAGGCTGAGTTCAAGATCCCGGTTTATAGCCTGGTTTGTTTTGATGAAATTATTGCGTATGTCCGTGACGCTGGGGCGAAGGTAGACCTGCCCGGCATGCTGGCCTATCGCGAGCGCTATGGTGCGGTCTGATGCTCAGCCGTTGTTGATTCGCTCAGCGCTTGGCTGATTAAGCTTAGCTGCTCGGTTAAACGATGGGTTGGCAAAAGCGTAAAATCACTTCTGACGAATTGCAGGACTCGACCTTCAATCATGCTTGCCAAGAGGTGGGCTGCACTGGCTGGACTGAGCTGGGTTGCTGCATTCGGCGCAAGGTCTGCTTGTCTAAAAACCTGCCGCAACTGGGTCTCGATCCGCTCAAAGAATTGTGATGCCCGTTGTCTAAGCCTTGGCACTTCGCCGGCCAAAGGATCGCCTGCGAGCAGTCGAGTGATGCCTGGATTGCGCTCACAAAAAGTTAGGATAAGGGTTGTGATTTGCTGGCTGCGCGCCGCTGGGTTGTCCGTACTGCTCAGAATGAGGGTGATACGCTCGAAAATGGTTTCTTCCGCAAAGGTGATTAAGGCCTCAAACATTCTGGCTTTGCTGGGGAAGTGGCGATACAGCGCGGCCTCGGACACCCCAACTGCGGCGGCAAGTTTGGCCGTTGTAAGCCGCACACCGGGCTGGGATTCCAACATGTGCGCAAGGTGGCTTAAGATCTCCTCGCGGCGGTTCGGCTTTTTTGGGGCAGGCACGCGGCTCACGGGTTGGACGCTATTTTGGTGCCAACACCCTCATTGGTCAGGACCTCCAGCAGTACCGCATGGGCAACGCGGCCGTCAATAATGTGCGCACTGGTGACGCCCTTTGCAACGGCCTCGAGCGCACATTGAATTTTTGGCAACATGCCACCGGAAATGGTGCCCTCATCGATTAGGCTTGTCACTTCTGCCGCGGTCAAGGTGCTCAAAAGCCGCCCGGACGCATCTTGAATGCCCTCAATGTTGGTCAACAGAATCAGTTTTTCAGCGCCGAGCGCGGCGGCAATCGCGCCCGCCACAAGGTCCGCATTAATATTAAAGGATTCGCCCTCTGGCCCCGTACCGATGGGTGCAATGACCGGAATAAGATTGCTATTGGTTGCAATATCCAGCACCTCGCGATTGATTTGGGTGACTTCACCAACATGCCCAATATCAATGATCTCCGGTGTGCTCAGGGCTTCAGTCACCTTTTCAACGACCATTTTTTTAGCTTCGATCAAAGAGGCGTCTTTGCCGGTTAAACCAATGGCTCGGCCACCATTGCGATTAATGAGCGATACAATCTCTTTATTAACCTGCCCGCCCAGCACCATCTCGACGATATCCATGGTGGCGCTGTCGGTGACGCGCATGCCATCAACGAAATGGGACTGGATGCCTAACTGAGCGAGGAGCTCGCCGATTTGAGGGCCTCCGCCGTGCACGACAACCGGATTCAGGCCAACCAGCTTCATGAGCACAATATCTTTTGCAAAACTCTGCTTGAGGGTTTGCTCTGTCATGGCGTTGCCGCCATATTTGATAACGATCGTTCGCCCGGCAAAGGATTGAATATAGGGCAACGCCTCAGTCAGTACCTTGGCTACGTTGAGCGCTTCGTCGCGAGTCACAGTCATAATGGCCTCTTTAACAAGTTACACAAGCCTTGCGGTCAGCTTCGGCCGGTTGATCCAAAGCCTTTGTCGCCGCGGTCACTCGCAACAAATTCGTCAACCCAAACAAAATCGGCCTGAAGCACGGGCACAATGACCAGTTGCGCAATTCGGTCAAGGGGCTGTATTTCAAATGCGGTATCACTACGATTCCAGCATGAAACCATTAACTCGCCTTGATAATCCGAATCGATCAGCCCAACAAGATTGCCGAGCACAATGCCATGTTTATGGCCGAGTCCTGAGCGTGGCAGAATCATAGCGGCATAATTTGGATCTTCAAGATAGATCGCAAGACCGGTTGGCAAAAGGTCTGTCGCGCCGGGCTGTAAGGTAATTGCTTGATCGATGCAGACTCGAAGATCCAGGCCTGCAGAGCCGAGCGTCTCATAGTTGGGAGATTGCGCAGTATCGCGGCAACGCTTTATTTGAACTTTCATAACGCCTCGATCAGTTGTTGTGAGATGAGCTCAACAAGCTGCTCGGATAGGGCGCGTTTTGACATTTTCGGTAGATCGATTGCGCGATCCTCAAAGTAAACTGTGATGGCGTTGACATCGCTATTAAAGCCGATATCGGTATTGCCCACATTGTTCGCAACAATCATGTCGAGTTTCTTGTCGATGAGTTTCTTGCGCGCATAGGCTTCGATCTGTTCGGTCTCAGCCGCAAATCCGATGGTGAAGGGTTTATCGGCGCGTTGAGTGACCTCGGCGATGACATCTGGATTTTCTACCAGCTCAAGGGTCAAGGCGCGCTGCCCGTTTTGATCCTTTTTGATCTTATGCGGTTGAACCAGTTTGGGCCGATAGTCTGCAACGGCAGCAACCCCGATAAAAACATCGGTTAGAGCGATTCGCGCTTGAACCGCCTCATGCATGTCTTGTGCTGAGATAACCTGAATCAATTCGACCCGGTCCGGTGCTGTGAGGTTCGTGGGGCCAGAGACCAAAATCACGTGCGCACCGGCATCAGCCGCAGCCGCAGCCAGCGCATAACCCTGTTTGCCGGAACTGTGATTGCTGATGTAGCGCACGGGGTCAATCGCCTCTCGAGTTGGACCGGCCGTGACCATCACGGTTTTACCTTGCAAGCGACCGGTGTTAAACAGCTCGCTTACCCTCACAACGAGTTCGTCGACCGCCATCAGCCGACCAGAGCCGGTTTCGCCACAAGCCTGAATACCGTCTTCTGGCCCCAGAATTTCGACGCCGCGTTGGCGCAGGGTCGCACGATTGGTTTGGGTCGCAGGTTTAGACCACATGGCCTGATTCATCGCCGGCGCCACAGCAACTGGGCACTGTGCGGCAAGGCAAACGGTGGTCAACAGGTCGTCGCCCTGGCCACTTGCAAAGCGCGCGAGGAAATTGGCGCTGGCGGGTGCAATGAGAATGAGATCCGCCCAGCGTGCCAGCTCAATATGACCCATCACCGATTCGGTATCAGGATTGAGCAGATCCAAGTGGACCGGATGGTTCGAAAGTGCTTGCATGGTTAAAGGCGTAATGAATTCGGTTGCCGAGCGGGTCATGATCACTCTGACATCGACGCCGTGATCTTGTAGCCGCCGGGTGAGTTCTGCGGCTTTATAGGCCGCAATCCCACCCGTGATGCCAAGCAGGATGCGTCGGTTTCTTAAACTTATCAGTGGCGTGTTCATCATTAAGCCGGCCTAGTTCGCCGCATCCCTTTGAAAAAGGCGATAATACCCGCTTTGCATTCGGATCGCACGATTGGGTTTGGATGCCGAGGTGGTACAAGGTCGAAGTGAAAGAACGGCCCTTCGGGCTTGTGCTGCCGGCCTTTAGACGCATCGGCCAATAAGGCGTTGTTGGCGAACAAGATTGAATCTTGGAAAGGGTTCTGGTATAAAGTCGCGCTCGTCGCGCCGTAAGCATTTGAGATGCTTCGATCCAGGGTGATGAAAGGGGTTCAAAGCCGCTCGGAGACCGAGAGGCGGTAGGAATGTGGGCGGGATGCCAAAGTCTTACCCAAGAATTAAAGCAGGGTGCTCAAAATAAAGCGCTCGGAAAAGGATAGAAACATGTCAAGAGTTTGCCAAGTGACCGGGAAGCGCCCAATGAGCGGGAATAACGTTTCTCACGCGAATAACCGGAACCGTCGTCGGTTCTTGCCCAATATCCATGACCATCGGTTTTGGTTAGCAAGCGAGAAGCGATTCATAAAACTCAGAGTCTCTGCCAAAGGGATGCGGATTATTGATAAGCTCGGGCTTGAAAAAGTGCTCGCTGATTTAAGAAGCCGAGGCGAGCGCGTCTAACGTTTTTTGAGTGTTGTCCACACGAGAGCAGTAAGAGCCATCGCGGACCCGCAAGCGGGTCGCGCAGCAAGGAGCAGATAATGAGAGACAAGATTAAATTGGTATCGTCCGCTGGCACCGGTCACTTCTACACGACCAGCAAAAATAAGAAGACCATGCCGGACAAAATGGAGATCAAGAAGTTTGACCCAGTGATACGCCAGCATGTGATCTACAAGGAAGCTAAAATTAAGTAAGTTTTTCTGCATGAAGTTTGTGGAATTAGAAGGTTGTAGTTTCGAATTTGTAGTTAGAAGTTAGAAGTTAGAAGTTAGAAGTTAGAAGTTAGATCTAGAAAACAGAAAACAGAAAACAGAAAACAGAAGTTAGAAAGGGCGAGACCATCGCCCTTTTTTTACCCGCCGCTTAAGAAAGCCCTTTTCGGCTCAGCTGTAGGTGCCCCGTTGTAAGCTTTTTAAGCGTCCATTCAGGTTTTACCCAAACACAAGTATGCTCAGCGGTTATGATCATTGGGCCAGCATGGGCTTGTCCTGGGATCAGATTTTTCCAAGACTGTTGCGGCGTGGCATTGGGGTTTGTTTGCGGCGCTCGGTCTGTGCTCGTCGCATTGGGTGTTGGGGTGAGGGGGGTTTTTAAACGCGCAATACCCGCAACTCTGACCCGTAAGGCAACGAGCTCAATGCCCGTATCGAGCTGATGCCCATATCGAATTTCGTGCTGGGTTTCGAACGCAATGAAGGCTGCCTGAAGGTCATCCAAATACGGCACGCTCAAGGTTTGCGTTTGCCCGTGATATCGAAGCTCAAAAACGGGATGAACTGTTGTGTCATCAATGCCTTCGGCGGCAAGGGCTGTGCGTGCGACGTGTATTAAATCATCGAGTCGATTGCGGATATCTTCAGGATCACAGTCGTTGGCGCGCAGATTAACGGCGCGGGTCAGCTCTCGGCCTGGCGTTGCGGCAAGCATACCCAGTGCTGAGAAGATGCCCGCATCAGCGGGCACAAGGGCTTGATGCATTCCAAGCCGCTCCGCCAATTCACACAGATGCAAGCCGCCGGCACCGCCAAAACAACATAGGGTAAAGGCACTTGGGTCAAACCCTTTTTGGATTGAGATGAGCCGCAGCGCTTCTGCCATGGCCTCGTTGGCCAGCGTCACGATCCCTTGGGCTGTCTCGATGGGGGTTAAATTTAAACGCGTTGCAAGTTTCTCGACAGCCCGATGGGCTTGTTCAGCATCCAACCATAAGTTGTCAGCCAGAGGCTGCGTCACAGGCAATCGGCCCAGCACAACGTTGGCATCGGTGACGGTCGCCGTCGTGCCGCCCAAGTTGTAACAAGCGGGCCCCGGTCGCGCGCCCGCGGAGCGGGGGCCAACTTTGAGCAACCCGCCCGCATCGATTTCAGCAATACTGCCGCCGCCAGCGCCAATGGTTTGGATGTCAATGGCAGGTATGGCAATCGGTAAACCATTAAGGTGCATGTTTTTCGAGATCGCAAGGTCGCGATGGATCAGGGAAACATCGGTCGAAGTCCCGCCCATGTCGAAGGTCATCAGTTGCTCGCTCGCAAGAAGTGATCGGGCTGCAATCAAGCCCCCCGCAGGACCAGAAAGCAGTAAGCGCACGGCATGTTCTGCCGCGTGTTCAGCGGCGAGGGTCAGCCCGGATGATTGCATCACTGTGAGCCGGCTCGGTGCGATCTTGGCTTGCAGTTGATCCAAGTAGCGCGCAATGATGGGGCCGAGGGCGGCGTTCAAATAGGTGGCCACGCCGCGTTCATATTCCCCCATTTCTGGCAAAACTTGGGATGACAAACTCACAAAATATTGGTGTCCAAATCGCGCTTTGAGGACCTGCTCCTCGGTGTCGTTAATAAAAGAGAATAAAAGATTAATCGCGAGCGCAGCGGGTGGGTCCTCAGCCAGGGCCGCCTCGAGCGCGTCGATTGCCGCTTCATCCAGGACAGTGATGAGATCGCCCTTGGCATTGCGTCGAACAGGGAGTTCATAGATCGCGCCTTGATCGAGGCTAAGGGTCTTTTTAGTTGGGGCGAGGCTATAAAGGTCCGCACGGTTTTGTCGGCCAATGGATAAGATATCGCCCAAGCCTTGGTTACACACATAAGCGGTTTTAGCGCCACGACCCTCAAGCGCGGCATTGGTGGCAACCGTTGTGCCATGAATGATGGTTAGCTGCCCCGCGGCGCACAAAGCATCGAGGCCTAAAGCCGCGAGCCCCTCAAAGATTGCTTGCTCGGGCGCGTCGGGCGTTGAGAGCCTTTTATGCGTAATCAGTTGGTGATTGTGTAGGTAGGCAAAATCGGTAAAGGTGCCGCCCGTGTCGATCCCCAATAAATGTTCTTGCATGAGCTGTGCGATAATCTTTGAAAGATAAAATGTAGCAGAAACACCCAAGCGTCACACGCCCCCGAGTGCGGATGATGTTTGAAACCAAGCGAATGGATACCCGGCCCCATGCCAGAGCTACCAGAAGTCGAAACAACCCGCGCAGGCATTGCGCCCCATCTCGAAGGCGTCGTAGTCCAAGCCGTCATCGTTCGCGAACCCCGGTTACGGTGGCCGGTTTCAGAACCGTTAGCGCAAATGGCAACGGGACAAAAAGTGCTCGCCGTTGAGCGTCGTGCCAAATACCTTTTAATAAAATTACCGAATGGTTATGTGATGCTTCACCTCGGGATGTCGGGGAGTTTACGGATTCTGCCGGCGTCTACTGCGCCTCAGAAACATGATCATGTTGATTTCGTTCTCGATTCCGGGGTGCTATTGCGATACCGCGACCCGCGACGATTCGGCTCGGTTTTTTGGTTGAACGATTTGAATCATCGACTATTAAACGATCTGGGCCCGGAACCGTTAGGGTCAGAATTTAGCGGATTAACCTTGTATCGGGCCTCACGAGGTAAAACCAGAAACGTTAAAACCTTGATTATGGATGCGAAAGTCGTGGTGGGGGTCGGTAATATCTATGCTAATGAAGCGTTATATCTCTCTGGCATCAAGCCGACCGCCACCTCAGGCCGAATCTCGAAGCCGCGTTTCGAGCGCTTAGCGGTCGCGATTCAGGCGGTCTTAACAAAGGCCATTCAAGCCGGCGGGACGAGCCTGCGAGATTTTTTAAAAGAAGACGGCACACCCGGCTACTTTCGCCATGAACTCAAAGTTTATGGTCGAGAGGGCCAGGCCTGCGAGGGCTGCGGCAGCGCGCTGAAATCACTGCGGATTACCGGTCGAGCCACAGTGTATTGCGCGGTTTGTCAGCGTTAACCGATGAGACCGTCCGCGATGGCCTCAGCAACAGCAGGATGGACAAAACTGCTGACATCGCCACGATAGGAGGCGATTTGACGCACCAAGGTTGAAGAAATGTAGGAATATTCTTCTGAGGGCGCCAAAAAAATGGTTTCAAGTCCGGGTGCGAGTACCCGATTCATATTCAGCATCTGAAATTCGTATTCGAAATCGGTGACCGTTCGAATGCCTTTTAAAATGACGCCGGCGCCCACCTCTTTGGCGAAATCAACGGTTAAGGTGTTAAAGCCTCGGACTTCAACATTACTTAAATGGGCCAGCGCTTTTTCCGCGAGTTCAACTCTGAGTTCGAGCACGCTCGGGTCTTTCTGTGGACTGGTTGCGATGCCCAGTACAACACGGTCAAAAAGGATCGATGCCCGTTGAACCAAATCAGCATGACCATTGTGAATGGGATTGAACGTCCCTGGATATAGAACCGTGCTCATAACGTCTCTCCTGTAGCAGTCGGAAATAATACCGCACCCTGGTGCGGGAATAAATCAGTGATCAGGGTGTGAGCAGCGCATAATGAACCTGACCTGCGCGTTTTTGCCGGTAAAGTTTGAGCCCTTGTTGAGCGACGTCAGAGATTATGTCGGCTGAGGGCGCTTCTAAATACACAAAGCCATCGCCCGCCAGGAAGTCGTTTTTGAGTAAGCTAGGGACAATATCTAAATAACGATCGGTGTCGAAGGGCGGGTCAACAAAGATCAGGTGATAAGGTTTTACAGGTTTGGTTTGGATCAGCTGAAAGGCATCTTGAACGTAGACTTGGCATTGCGCGGCTTCGATCTGAAATGTCGCGCAGAGTGTTTGAAAGTGTTGGGTAAGCGCTGTGGCAGTATCAATAACAGTTGAAGATTCAGCGCCCCGGGAAAGCGCCTCGAGACTTAAAATACCGCTGCCGGCGAATAACTCGAGGCTACGACGACCACTGATCTTCCCTTGCAGCCAATTAAACAAAGTCTCTCGAACCCGATCTGGCGTGGGTCGCAGTCCTGGGCTCGGGGTAAATGAAACTTTGCGGCCGCGCCAATTACCGCCGATAATTCGAAGGTGTGAAGTTTGAGCAGGGTTTGGCAAACGGCTAGACCACAAGTGAGTTGATGAATGATGGACAATGTTGCAGATCAAGCTACCCAAGGCAAGCCAGGATTGTTTGCTCGCCTGAAGCAGGGCCTGGCTAAAACGCGTCGCGGCTTCTCAGAGCAAGTGGCGGCGCTCTTTTTGGGTGCGAAGGTTATTGATCAAGCCTTGCTTGATTCGATTGAAACGTTGCTGATCACATCTGATTTCGGCGTCTCGGTCACCAAAGGTGTGATCGATAGTTTAACCCAGCAGGTTGAGCGCAAAGACTTATCGGATGCTATGGCGTTAAAAAATGCCCTGCGAGACCATTTGTTAGCGCTGTTACAGAACACGGCATCGGACTTGACGCTTGATGGGCCCGGTACCCAGGTGATCCTGATGGTGGGTGTCAATGGCGCCGGCAAAACCACAACGGCGGGCAAATTAGCCCATCATTTTAAGCAACAAGACCGCTCTGTATTGTTGGCCGCTGGGGACACGTTTCGAGCGGCTGCGGTTGAGCAGCTCAAGACCTGGGGCGAGCGCAATGACGTTGATGTGATTGCCCAGCATACGGGTGCCGACAGCGCGTCGGTGATCTTTGATGCGCTTGCGGCAGCGAAATCCAGAGCGTTTGATGTGCTGATTGCCGACACTGCTGGGCGTTTGCAGAATAAAAAGAACCTCATGCAGGAACTGGAAAAAATTGTCCGGGTGATTCGCCGGCAGGACGAGACGGCGCCGCACAGCGTGCTTTTGGTGATTGATGCCACCACGGGACAAAATGCCATAGCCCAAGCGCAGGCCTTTATGAGAGACGTTGAGGTCACCGGTTTGGTCTTGACCAAATTGGATGGCACGGCCAAAGGCGGCGTTGTGTTTGCGCTGACGGAAGCCTTGGGGTTGCCGATCCACTTTGTTGGAATTGGCGAGGCCGTGGATGACTTAAAACCGTTCGATGCTGAATTGTTTGTTGACGCAATTCTACAAGGCACGGACTGATGTTGGTTTTTGATCACGTCTCCAAGCGTTATCCGAACGGCTATGAAGCGCTGTCTGATGTCTCATTTTCGGTTGAGGCGGGTGAGTTTGTGTTTTTGACCGGACCCTCAGGCGCCGGGAAATCGACCTTATTGAAGTTGATCAATGGTGTGGAGCGTGGCTCGAGAGGGCAAGTTCACGTGGCTGGGCAAAACATCAGTCGGCTGCCCGCTCGTAAAATGCCAGATCTGAGACAGCGCATTGGTGTGGTCTTTCAAAATCATCAGTTGCTGTTTGATCGGCGGGTCTACGACAACGTGGCTTTGCCGTTATTCATCGCTGGCATGAAGCCGGCCGACATTGAGCGTCGGGTCCGGGCGGCGTTGTCTAAGGTGGGCTTGACCGGCCGCGAGGGTGATTGGCCTGAAACCTTATCCGGCGGGGAACAGCAACGCGTCGGAATTGCGCGCGCGGTCGTACACAGACCGCCGATGCTGCTGGCGGATGAGCCAACGGGCAACTTAGATCCTGACCTGAGTCGAGAAATCATGTCCTTATTTTTGCAGTTCAGTCAGCTCGGGGTCACCGTTGTGATTGCGACCCATGATTTAGAATTGGTTGAGGCGATGCCAGCCCGGCGCTTGCAGCTTCAGGACGGCAGGATTGTTGCGCCATGAACGAGTCCGTAACCGGGTCCGGCGCACAAATAAGGCCGATTAATCGCGCCGACCGATTGAACGCTTGGTTCAGGCATCATCGGCAGCTGTTTCGAAGCACGTTTATCACGCTGCTGAACCAGCCTGGCGCTTTGCTGATTACTTGGCTTGTGATCGGCATTGCATTGTCGTTACCGATTTTGCTGAGTCTGGCGTTGCGGGAAATCTCTGAAGCCGACACACGACAGGTGATCCAGCCGGCGATGAGCGTCTACCTTTCGGTTGCCAGCGACAGCGAAACGGCGCAGGCGCTGCTACAAAGGCTCCGGGCATCGAGCGCGGTTGGCGAGGTGCGGCTTATCACAGAACAAGCGGCGCTTAGGGAGTTCTCGAGTCTTGCAGGGTTTGGAGATGTTTTAAATGCGTTTTCAGAAAATCCGCTACCGGGGATCATCGAAGTCGTGCCGAGTGAGCGCGATGGCGCGGGGATCAAGCTACTGGCCCAACAAATAGCAGGGGAAGATGGGGTCGACCAAGTCAGTTTTGATGCGGCTTGGCTCGAGCGATTGAGCGCGATATTGGGCATTTTGGAACGGGTGCTCTACGCTTTGGGGGCGCTGTTTTCAGGTGCGGTGATTCTCATTATTGGCAATACCCTGCGCTTAACCATCGAAAATCAGCGCGGCGAGATTGAAATCACGAAGCTCTTCGGGGGATCAGACAGCTTTGTACAGCGGCCGTTTATCTACCGAGGCTTCTGGTTAGGCTTTGGGGGGGCTTTGCTGGCCTTTTTCATCATTCAATCGAGTCTGTTGTATCTGTCGGGCCCGGTTGAACGCCTGGCCCAGTCCTATCGTAGCAATTTTGCACTTGAGACCTTGACTTTCGGGGAATCGATCGGGCTTTTCGCCCTCGGCGCGCTGCTTGGGATTCTAGGATCCTGGGTATCGGTCTGGCGTTATTTGAAGCAAATTCAACCAAAATGAGCCGACAACCGTAATATTGTAACAATACCGGGCCCGGTGGTAGAATTTCGGGCCCCGAAAACAAGGGTTTAAAACAAGCATGAGCGCTTATCCAATTCCGATTAATATCGAGTCCCCTGGAGCTAATCTAGAGGCCTACGTCCGTGCGGTCAACGCCATTTCGGTATTGTCCGTTGAAGAAGAAAGAGCCCTTGCGGAACGACTGCACGGTTTTGGGGATGTTGAGGCGGCCCGTCAATTGGTTTTGGCAAACTTAAGATTTGTGATTTATATCGCGCGAAGCTATGCCGGTTACGGACTGTCTGAAGCCGACTTAATTCAAGAAGGCAACGTTGGTTTAATGAAGGCGGTTAAGCGCTTTAACCCAGAATTTCAGGTTCGATTGGTTTCCTTCGCAGTGCATTGGATCAAAGCAGAGATTCACGAGTTTATTCTTAGGAATTGGCGCATTGTGCGGGTCGCAACGACCAAGGCGCAGCGCAAGTTGTTTTTTAATTTGCGCAGTCAGAAAAACCGACTGGGTTGGTTGCGGCACCAAGAAGTGCAAGACATTGCAGCTGCGTTGGGCGTGAAGCCCGAAACCGTCTTACAAATGGAAGGCCGGCTCAGTGCTCAGGATCAATCCTTTGAGTTGCCCGAGGGGGATGAGGAAGAGACTTTTATTGCGTCGCCTTCGCAGTATTTGGCGCAGCCTGATTCTGACCCAGCCAATATTGTTGAGCACCTGGATACCCACTCAGATGAAACCGGTCAATTGCGCGCGGGCCTTGCGGCTTTAGACGAGCGCGCGCGGGATATCTTGACCAAACGTTGGCTCATCGAGCCCAAGGCAACGTTGCAGGAATTGGCAGCCTACTACGGTATCTCTGCCGAACGCGTGCGCCAGCTCGAACAAGCGGCACTTAAGAAGCTCCGACTTAATATTCAGATTCAGTAACCCATGATGGTGAATGCCTTGATGACGTTCGGTGCGCTCAGTGCCGCTGCGTCGGTTGTTTTGGGCGCCTTTGGTGCACATGCCCTGAAGGGAACACTGACGGGCGCGCGCCTAGCAACCTTTGAAACCGCCGTGCACTATCAGATGACCCACAGTCTTGGGTTGTTGTTGGTGGGCGTTTTGATGCTGGTAGTCGGCGTTAAGACGCCTTGGTTGACCGCTGCTTGGAGCTTCGCTGTTGGAATCTGCTTGTTCTCTGGTAGCCTGTATGGCCTCGCGCTGCTGGGTTGGCGATGGTTGGGGCCGGTGACGCCGATCGGAGGCGCTTTGTTTATTGTCGGGTGGTTGGCCTTGGCCTATGGTCTGCTGACGGCAGTCACCCGCGACGCGGCCTGAGGCGCTGAATTTAAGTGACAAGCCCTATCGAGCCCAAACGGTCGCCAATCCGAAGTTTTGTCATTCGCCAAGGTCGATTGTCCAAAGGGCAGCGCCGTGGCCTTGAAGAAATCTATCCGCAATTTGAACTTAAGCAAACGGCGCTTGCCGCGCCGCAATCAGCCTATCCCAAGCATCAGCCGCTAACCCTTGAAGTCGGGTTTGGGATGGGCGATTCCTTGGCAGAAATGGCGGTGAAGGCTCCAGAGCGTAATTTCCTTGGGTTGGAGGTACATGGCCCCGGAGTGGGTCATTTGATGATTCAGGCCGCGAATCTAGGGCTCACCAATCTGCGGGTGCTCAACTCGGATGTTTGGTCGGTGTTGCCAAGTTTGCCAGGCGCTAGTCTGGCCTGTTTTCAAGTCTTCTTCCCAGATCCTTGGCATAAGAAAAGGCACCACAAAAGACGGTTAATCAATGCTGTGTTTTTAGACGTGGTGGCCGAGAAGCTGCAACCGGGCGGCTTGCTGCACATCGCAACCGATTGGCAGCCTTATGCCGAAGAAATCTATGACCATCTTGCGGGTCATCCGGCGTTGAGTCTCTGCGCTGCCCCTGCGCGAGCAGAAACCAAGTATGAACGACGAGGCCAGCGCTTGGGTCATGTCGTGACAGACCTGGCTGCCAAAGTCGCTGAAGGGATCTAAGCCAGCAGCAAGAGATTGTCGAGAAATTCAAGGCCCTGGGCGGTAGGCGTCACCCGACCTGCGTTTGCGGTCACGAGGCCCTGCTGCGCGCCCCGTGTTATAAAACCTTCAAGCGCGCTGGCGGGCAATCCAGTCGTTTGTTCGAAGTCAGTTAAAGCGAAGCCCTCGATGAGGCGACACGCATTCATCAAGAACTCGATTGGACGCTCTTTAATGGGAACCTCGGTTACGCGACGATTTGGGCTCTTTAAATAGTCTTTTGGGACCCGTGTTTTTTGGGTTCGCTGGATCTCAAGTGTGGTATTTTGGCGGCTGAGTTTGCCATGCCCGCCAGCGCCAATACCGAAGTAATCGCCAAACCGCCAGTAGGTTAGGTTGTGTTGGGATTGTAGGGCGTCGCTCTGGGCAAAGGCGGATATTTCATACCGAGCAAAGCCTTGGCTTTGCAGCCAATGCAACCCTTGATCCGTGATCGCTTGCAGCAAGGATTCAACGGGTAATTCGGGTTTTGCGCTGAAAAATACGGTATTGGGCTCGATCGTGAGTTGATACCAAGAGAGGTGCTCTGGCGCAAACTGCGCGGCGTAATCGAGATCTGCTATTGCCGACTCGGGGGTTTGACCGGGTAACCCGTGCATCAAGTCAAGATTGATATTGGAAAAGCCGGCGCGTCGCGCAGCTTGGATTGCAGCGCCTGCCTCGACACGGCTGTGGGTTCGGCCTAGCCGTTGTAATGCGGGATCTGAAAAACTCTGTACGCCAATGCTCAGTCGATTAATGCCAGCGGCGCGATACCCCACAAACTTTGCTTGATCGCTTGAGCCAGGGTTGGCCTCGAGGGTGCATTCTGTTGCGGCGGTAATCGGCAGCCGTTTATTAATTTCTGCTAACAAAAATCCCAGGCCGCGGGACGATAATAGGCTCGGTGTGCCGCCCCCAAGAAATAAACTGGTCAGTTCGCTGTGAACGCCAAAGGTCTCGATGTCTTGGTCCAAGTCGAGGAGTAACTGCTTGAGATAACGCGTCTCAAGGGTCGGGTCCAGCTGGTGAGCGATCGGTAAGGCGTGCGCATTAAAATCACAGTAGGGACATTTTTTCTCACACCAGGGAATGTGGATGTACAACCCTAGACCGGTTTGGTTCACGCTGGGAATCTTTTTGATAGGTTGGTTAACAGTTGCCTAAGCGCTTTGCCTCGGTGGCTCAGTCGGTTTTTTTGGCCGGATGTGAGCTCTGCTGCACTTTTATTCTGTTTTGCCAAGTACAGTAAGGGGTCATAGCCGAAGCCGCGCGTACCCTGCCCCTTTGTCAGGATCTCCCCGTGCCACCGGCCTTGCGCGATCACAGGATCTGGATCCGCTGCGTGCAATAAGAAGACAATCGTTGCGTGAAAAAAAGCGGCACGATCGGTTTTTCCCGCCATGGCGTGTAATAGCTGCTGGCAGTTTTCCTGGTCCGTGGCGTCTGGTCCAGCATACCGAGCTGAATAGATCCCAGGCGCACCCGAGAGCGCTGCGACCACAAGGCCCGAGTCATCGGCTAAGGCTGGTAGGCCCGTTTCTTTGGCAGCATGGCGCGCTTTAATGAGTGCGTTTTCAAGAAAACTTTGGCCGGTTTCTGGCACGTCACTGACGCCAAGCTCGCGCTGACTTACAAATCGGTTCGGGGCTTTTAACAATGATTGAAACTCTGCGATCTTGTGCGCGTTGCCGCTAGCAATCACGATTTTTGAGCCAAGGCGCTCAATAATACTGTCGGTTGAACTCGAGGACATAGGGGGGCTGATCCTTAGAAAATTCGATTTCGAGGGTGAACCGCAGCCAATCCTTTTCTTGATTCACGACTTCGGCAAGGTAGTAGATCGCTGTTTGCTCCGACACCTCAAAGAAGGTTAAGGGCTGCGCTTGGTTTAGAATATTGACGACTTGGCCAGTGACACGCGCTGGGACGGGCTCGCCAGCGCGGCGCACCGACAGGTTCAGTAGCAATCGATTTTCGGCTCGGGTGAGTCCGTGCAAGTTGGCAGTGTCTGGCGGAACGAGCCGCGATGGAAAAGCGGTGTAGTGAATTTCAAATTCGCCGACCTGAACCTTCTGCTCGGCAGCGACGTGGGCGCCGAGCATTAGAGCGATGATGCCGATTAAGGCTTGGCGCAGGATCCTGTGGCTAAAACCCAAAGACGAGACCTCTTGGCATATTTAAGAAGGCGGCCAGCGGTCTCACGAGGAGATTGTTCTCTAATAAGCTTAACCCAATAAAAATAACGATGATCGAAAAATCTAAGCCGCCCACCGCTGGAATCACGCGGCGCACGGGCGCACAGATGGGCTCAGTGATTTCTCGGACCAGCTCGAGCGCAGGATTGGCTGAATAGGGCGCAAGCCAACTGGCAATGACCAGAATCAACAGGGCGAAAAAATACAGATTGAGCACGCTGGCAATGATGGCAACCACTGACCACAATAAATAAACCGGGGCAAAAGCGATCCCGGTCGCCATCCCCATAATCAAGATAATCCCAATAGATTGACAGGCGAAGGCCGCCATCATGTTGGCCAAATCGATTCGGCCAATAATCGGGAGTAGGCGTCGAAATGGCGCAATCATCGGATTGGTGGCTGTCACAAGGCCTTGGGCAATCGGGTTGTAATAATTGGCGCGGCTGGCTTGCATTAAAAACCGCAGGTTAAGGGCTAAGACAATCAGTCCTGTCAGGGTTTGGACAACAAAGATCCCGCCATCAGATAAGTAATTCACAATCAATCTCCTCCTCGTTACAGGTTAGTTGGCGGATAAGGCTTCTGATCGCGCTTTGGCGGCAGCGCAGGCAGCGGTGACCAAAGCAGTAAAATCAGCTTCGGTGAGCAGGCTGCATGCGGCTTCCGTTGTGCCACCCGGCGAGGTGACTTGTTGTCGTAAGGCCTTTGGTGAATGCTCGGAGCCGGCTGCCATGGTTGCCGCACCCAACGCCGTTTGGATGACCAGGCTGCGGGCGACGGCGTCCTGAATCCCAAAAGATTTTGCTGCCGTGATCATGGCCTCCATGAGATAAAAAAAGTAGGCCGGGCCGCTGCCAGAGATTGCGGTCACCGCATCGAGATCTGACTCTTGATCAAACCAGGTGGTCAGACCGACGCTGGTCAGTAGGCTGTTCACAGCGGCACGCGTGCTCGGGTCAACCGCTGGATTTGAAAACAGCCCCATCATGCCGACCTTCACCAGCGCGGGGGTATTGGGCATGCAGCGGATGACCCGATGGGTCCCGGACCACTGCGCGATTTGTGCGGTGGTCACGCCGGCCGCGACGCTGACCAGGGTTTGACCGTCAAGTGCCCCCCGAAGTTCCTGGCACACGGCCTCAACCCAATTGGGTTTCACGCAAATCAGAATGATGTCAGCGGTTTCGATCGCCGAGGCGTTATCAGCGTGCCAAGTGAGTCCCATTGCCGTGGCCACCGACCCCTGCTCGGGACTGGGATCCGACACGGTGATGCAGTCAGGCGGATAACCGGATTCGAGCAGTCCACCATAGATGGCAAGCGCAATATTACCGCCGCCGATAAAGGTTAATTGTTGCGTCATCAAGCCTCCTGTTGGCTTTGGCGGGCGCCGAAAATGGCTGTGCCGACTCTGACCCAAGTTGCACCGCAGGCAATTGCCGTCTCCAAGTCGTCACTCATGCCCATACTGAGTTCTTGAAAATACGGTAGGTCAAAATCGTCTTTAATTTGGTTTCTAAGCTCGGCAAGTTCGTTGAAAAACCGATGACGTCCGGCCAGATCAAAAGTTGCTGGCGGCATTGCCATAAGGCCAATGATCTGAAGATTTTGGCAGTCCTTCACGGCGGTAACAAGACAGGGTAGCGCGCTTGGGGCGACGCCATTTTTTGCACTTTCATTGACGAGGTTGACTTGAATAAAGACTTTAAGGGGTGGGCGGCCGATGGGTCGCGCGTCGTTCAAGCGGCGCGCGACTTTCTCAGAAGCCAAACCATGCACGACGTCAAAATGGCTGGCGATGTCCTTGGTTTTGTTAGACTGAATCTGGCCAATAAAGTGCCAAGTTGCCGCGGGATGTTGCGCGATTTTTGGCAAAGCGTCTTGCAGGTAATTTTCACCGAAGTCGTGTTGGCCAGCCCGCAACGCAGCGGCTACGGCGGACGCAGGTTTGGTTTTCGATACGGCCAGCAAATGAACGGTCTCGGGCGCGCGGCCCGTTTGTAAACAGGCTTGCTGAATTCGGGCCCTGATGGCGGATAAATTTTCTGGAATCACGGGCTAGACGTCGTTTGAAGATGGCGTAACCCATTGTCGCATACTAAGATGCAGGAACAAGACGGTGTAGGATTGCCGCGGCGAATTCAGCGCAGAGCGGCTCAAATTGATCACAAGGACTTCTTATGGATATTACCGAACTCCTGGCGTTTAGCCATAAACAGGGTGCTTCTGACATGCATTTGTCCTCTGGGCTCCCGCCAATGATCCGGGTCGATGGTGATATTCGTCGAATCAACGTGCCGGCGCTGGATTCAAAAGAGGTCTATGGCCTGATCTACGAAATTATGAATGACAAGCAGCGCAAGGAATTTGAAGAATTTTTAGAATGTGATTTCTCCTTCGAAATCCCGGGAATCGCGCGCTTCAGAGTCAACGCCTACAATCAGAATCGAGGGGCGGCTGGGGTTTTTAGAACCATCCCTTCGAAAGTGTTAACGATGGATGATTTAGGGATGGGCGATATTTTTCGTCAAATTGCCCAAAGTACCCGCGGGCTGATTACGGTGACGGGCCCAACGGGCTCTGGTAAGAGCACGACGCTTGCGGCAATGATGGATTATGTGAATGCGAATAAGTATGAACATATTTTAACGATTGAAGACCCGATTGAATTTGTTCATGAAAGTAAGAAAAGCTTGGTGAATCAGCGCGAGGTTCACCGAGATACGCTGGGCTTTAACGCTGCGTTGCGCTCGGCATTGCGCGAGGACCCCGATATTATTCTTGTCGGAGAAATGCGGGATATGGAAACAATCCGTCTTGCGCTAGAAGCGGCAGAAACCGGACACGTTGTGTTTGGTACCTTGCACACCTCGTCGGCCGCGAAAACCATCGATCGAATTATTGATGTTTTTCCGGCAGCGGAGAAATCCATGGTGCGATCCATGCTGTCGGAATCGCTCCAAGCGGTCATTTCCCAAAATTTGCTGAAAAAGGTTGGCGGCGGACGGGTTGCCGCGCATGAAATCATGATCTGCACGCCCGCAATTCGAAATCTGATACGCGAAGACAAAGTGGCTCAAATGTACTCAGCGATACAAACCGGTGGCCAGCTGGGAATGCAAACCTTGGATCAATGCTTAAAAGATTTGCTTAAGAAAGGGTTGATCACCAAAGAAGCGGCGCAGGCAAAAGCCAAAACGCCGGAGGATTTTCGATAAGGCAAGTGCTTGTGTTGTTCGGCGTTAAGTCCTCGGCGTCGCCTGGCTAAACCAAGTCTCAAGGATCAATGCGGCTGATAGGTCATCGATGCGGGCGTCTGCTCTGAAAGCCTTTGCTTCAACGCTACTGAGGCGTTCGTCCATCATTTGGTGCGGTCGATTAAACCGACCGGTTAACCGGCGGGCGAATTTTTCAGCAAGGCGAGACAGCTCACTGGGCTCATCGTTCATGTGCAGCGGGAGTCCAACCACGAACAAACCCGGCTGCCAAGTCTCCACAAGATCGGCCACCGCGTCCCAATTGGGTTGTCCCTGCTTCGCTTTTAAAATGGTTAAAGGGCTTGCGGTTTGCGTGACCCATTGGCCAACCGCGACGCCAATGTGATGGGTCCCAAAGTCGAATGCTAGGATCGGCGCGTCGCTCACTGGGGTCTGCCTGGACTTTGCCCCAGCAGTGTCGGGTCAAAGCCGAGCTGTGCTCTGACGAAGGCGTAGCGCTCGGACAGCGGTACTTGCAGGAGCGTGATCGGGTCGACATTGGTCACGAGCCAGTCATCGCCTTGAATCTCACCCTCTAGCTGCTCCGGCGCCCATCCTGCGTATCCTAAAACAGGCAGCACTTGCAGGTTGGGGTTTGCACCGAGGCAGTTGAAAGCACTGAGATCTTGGACAACGCGGATGGCCGCTGAGGCTCTTTGATCCGTCTGCAGGGCTAAAAAAAACAGGTGATCGATTTGCACGGGTCCGCCCAGCAAGACGGTAGCGGCTTGAAGGTGTTCGGGCGCGTCCGGCATCAGATCTGATAATTGGGTTTTTGTCGAGCGATTCAAAACAAAGCCAAAGCTGCCGTCTGCATTGTTCTCAAGAATGAAGATAACGCTCTCTTCGAAAAAGCCCCCGAGCAATTTTGGGGCGGCTAAGAGAACACTATGGGTGATGGCCTGTTCCGTCATGGCTGCACGTTAACGGATTCGGCATTTTTACGGAACTGCCAGGTCCGAACAATTTCTAACACATCGGTTGTTTTTAAAAGCGCCTCAGAAAAAGGTGGAAACGGCTCTGCCAGGCGAATGATATTTTGCGCAGCCTGATCGAGAATCGGTTCGCCACTGCTCTGCAAGACGCGAACCTCTTTTAATGAGCCGTTGGCGTTGATGGCGACAAGAAGCCGAAGGCTCCCATAGATACCGTCTCGCCTTGCGGCTTCCGGGTAGTTTAGGTTGCCGACGGTTTCGATTTTGCGTTGCCAGGATCGCAGATAGAAGGCGTCGGGACTCCCGGCGGCATTGACCTGAGACAGCCGCCGGACCCGACTGGGCTCACGCGGCATCAACGCTTGAGCATTCTGGGCGCGTCGAAATTGTGAGACATCTGTTTTGAGCCTTTTGAACTTGGAGGGCGCTGGGTTTGAGGCGGCCTGTATTGGCTCGACTGCGTTTGGGTCGGTTTGCGCTGAGCGCGATTGCATCACCGCAGGCTCTGATGACGAAGTTAAGACAACGGCTTCCTGGGGTTTCTCAGCAAGGGCTTTGCCTAATTGGTTTTGCTCGGATAAATAATCAAACTGGTCGGGTCGAGGCGTGGCGGCGGCCTGGGTCAGTGTGACGTCTAGAACGCGACTCGGGGTTTTTGATGGTTCCGGCGAGAACGAAATACCTAAAATGAGTATCCCGTGTAGCACCACGGCCAAGAAGAGCGCAAAGCCCATTCTGTCCGAGTCTAGGGCGCTGAGGGTCCGCATTGGTCTTAAGGCAGGCTCGAGGCGAGATGATCAAGATAATCGCCGGCAATATCGAGTTCTTGGCTCGCATCAAGTTCCCGAATACACGTTGGGCAGGTCACGTTGATCTCCGTGAGGTAATCACCGATGACATCGATCCCAACAAAAACCAGTCCCTTGTCCCGCAGTACGGGCCCGACCTGATCGCAGATCCATCGGTCTCTGTCTGTAAGCGGTCTTGCAACGCCGCTACCGCCGGCGGCAAGATTGCCTCGGGTTTCGCCGGCCGAGGGAATGCGCGCAAGACCAAAGGGTACCGGCTCCCCATTGATTAGCAGAATTCGGGTGTCGCCTTGGCTGATTTCCGGAAGGTAGCGCTGGGCCATGATCTTCTGCTGACCGAGTTGGGTGAGCGTTTCAATAATGACGTTGCGGTTGGTATCGCCAGGCTGAATCCTAAAAATTGAGGCGCCGCCCATCCCGTCCAAGGGTTTTAAAATAACGTCGCCATGTTCTTCATGAAAGCTGCGCAGTTGATCCGCCTCGGAAGTCACGATCAAGTCAGGGATGCAGTTCGAAAATTGCAGGGCAAACAATTTTTCGTTGCAGTCGCGAATGCTTCCTGGGCGGTTAAACACGGGCACGCCGGCACGCTCTGCAAACTCAAGGAGATAGGTGGCGTAGATGTAATCCATATTGAATGGCGGGTCTTTCCGCATCAGGATGACATCAAAGGTTTCAGCGCCGCCCTCTTGGTCGCCAACCACGTCATAGTAGTGCTTGGGATCATCTTGCACGGTAATGGTCTGATACCGAGCCCAAAATTGGTCTTGTTTCAGGCTTAGATTCGGCAGGGTCATCACGGAAATTCGCCAGCCTTTGCGGGCTGCGGCCAGCATCATCGCAAAGGTGCTGTCTTTCTTGGGATTAATGGTGTCGATGGGATCCATCACGATCCCGATATGTCGGCTCAAGGGTGTCTCCGGTGATCAGGCTGTCGCTCTGTCATCTGTTGTCGTGGCTTAAACAAAAAGCGCTGTTTCCCCCGCGTTCCTGGTCCGAGCGGTCGGTCTAGTCGTTTGATAAACCAAGGCTGATCTCGCTCAAGCCGGAAATGGGGCCTTTCTCGATGGTTTGTCCCGCCATGATGTCTAATGTGAAATCTTCACTGTCGACGAGGGTTTTGGGCACGTGAGACAGAAGTATTTGTTTAACTTGATTGGTGTCGTCCGTCAAAGCAAAACGATTGGTCACGTGCGTAAAGCCGTTGCGCTGATCGAAAATAGAGACGGTGATCTTGTCAACGGCCAGCAACTCACCGCTGCGTTCGTACAGGTTTTGCTTGGCTTTAAAGTCTGCCTCGTTAACCCAGAGGCACATGGTGAGGTCCGACACGTCAAAACTGTGTTTGCTTTGCATCATGAACTGCCAGAGTTTGAACAACTCAAACTCAACCAGTCGTGTTTGCGCCTGACCGCCCGTGCCGGTTAGCTTGCAGCGGATCAGTTTTTGATTTTCATGTTGCGCCATGACGGTAATCTCTAGGACGTTGCTGAAGTTTAAACCATGAACCCAGCAAGGTCATAATTTTGCTCGATAAGGCCTTGCCATGAACCAATAGGGGGCTATGACCGAACCCGGGGCGGCGCCCGTTGGGCTGCTTTTCGAAACCCGTCGACCCTGGGTTGAAATCCTTGGGCCAGTTTAGAGTTGGCTGGCTTTTAACGTTATCGTTTTGCCTCGGAAAACTCGCCGAAGCGGGTTTGCAGGTGAGCCAAAAGCGCAGCGGGCGCTGTCTCGGCCCTCAAGATTCTGGCGCCCAACCGATAGGCGCGAAAACCGGTTGCCTCGGCCAAAGTAACTTCTGCATCACTAAAACCCCCTTCCGGACCAATCGCGATGGCAATGCGTTGCGGCGGCGTGGCTGGGGGCGTCCTGGATTCTGGTGCGCCGAGATGGGCTAGGAGCCGAAGATCAAAATCGGCCTTTTGGATCATTGAAACCGCCTCGGGGAACCCGGTTAATGGCGCCAGTTCAGGAAGTTGCGTCCGACCGCATTGTTCGCTCGATTGCTCGATGACGGCTTGCCAAGCATCCCAACGCCTTGCCAGTTGCGCGCGTTTTTCACTCAAGTGTTGGGTCTGGATGGGGATGATTTTGCTGACGCCGAGCTCGGTTGCGCGCTGCAGGGCGTTGATCATGGCATCGCGCTTTAAGACGCCCTGCAACAAGCAGGTGTGGAGCGGCGACTCGCGATGAATCGGATGATAGGCAAGGGTCGTGATCTGCGTTGCTTTTTTGGTGACAGCCTGGACCACCGCGGCATACTCGCCGCCGCGACCATTAAACAAGACTGCCGCGTCAGCGGCCTTGAGTCGCAGGACGTTTCGAAGGTGGTGGTGCTTCGCGCCCTCGATTGCGACGGTGGCATTGACCGCAAGATCGGCGTCTACATAGATCCGAGGGACATGCATATTAGAATCCTAGATTGTCTAGAATCCTCGCACTGGGTTTTGATTGATTCAAGGTATAAAAGTGCAGTGCCGGTGCACCGCCTTGAATCAGCTGTTCGCAAAGCCGGGTCACAACTTCGGCGCCAAAATCTTTAAGGGCCTCATCATCATCAAAGCCTTCTAAGCGTTTGACCAGCCAGCGGGGTAAGTCTGCGCCGCAGATCTGTGAGAAGCGTTGCAGGCCCGTTAAGTTGGTGATCGGCATAATGCCCGGCACAATCGGAATGGTAATCTGCGCTTTCGCGGTCTCCTCCAAAAACCGAAAGTAGGCTTCAGCGCTGTAAAAATACTGTGTGATGGCGCCATTGGCACCGGCATCCACTTTTTCTTTAAAAAAGGCGATTTCACTGCTTACGGATTTGGACTCGGGATGAATCTCAGGATAGGCGGCGACTTCGATATGGAACCAGTCGCCTGTCGTCTCTCGAATAAAACGAATTAACTCGCTCGCATGGATTAACTTGGGTGACCCAATCCCGGATTGCCGATCGCCCCGCAGGGCAACGATACGCCGGATACCTTTGTTTTTATAGGTCAATAGAAGTTCTTGGATGACCTCAGAGTTGTCGCCGCCAAAAGAAAGGTGAGGAGCGACCTCGACGTCATTTTCTTTTAGCGCAAGAACAGTTTTTTTGGTCCCGTCTCGGGTCGAGCCGCCTGCGCCATAGGTCACGCTCACAAACTCATGCTCGAATCGCTTGAGGCGGTCATGCGCCCGGCGAAGGCCGCTGGCAGCAGCTTCCGTTTTGGGCGCCGAAAACTCAAAGCTAATGGGTAGAGTGGTCACGGGCTTGACTACAACTCGTTGGCAAGCGCTTCAGCGCGATCGGTTTGCTCCCAAGTAAAAGAGGCTTCGGTTCGACCGAAATGACCATAACTGGCGGTTGGTAGGAAAATAGGCCGTTTGAGATCGAGCATCTCAATTAAACCCTTCGGTCGCAGGTCAAAGTGCTTGCGAACCAGGGCCTCGATTTTTTCGTCAGAGAGTTTGCCAGTGCCGAACGTGTTAATGCTGATCGAGGTGGGCTCCGCGACGCCGATGGCATAAGAGACTTGGATTTCGCAACGATCGGCAATGCCGGCTGCAACAAGATTCTTCGCAACATAACGCCCCGCATAGGTCGCACTGCGATCGACTTTTGACGGATCCTTGCCTGAAAAAGCGCCGCCGCCATGCCGAGCCATGCCGCCATAAGTGTCAACAATAATCTTCCTGCCAGTCAATCCGCAATCGCCAACCGGGCCACCAATGACGAAATTACCGGTGGGATTGATAAAATACTTCGTATCGTTTGATAACCAGTTGGCGGGCAACACGGGCTTGATGATCTCTTCCATAACCGCTTCTTGTAGATCTTTCAGGCTGATATTGGGGTCGTGTTGGGTGGATAACACAACGGCCTCAATGCCTTGTGCGACACCGTTTTGGTCATATCGAAAGGTTACCTGACTCTTTGCGTCCGGTCGTAGGAATTTCAGTTGACCATTCTTCCGAAGTTCTGCTTGCTTCCTCATAAGCAAGTGCGCATAAGTAATTGGCGCCGGCATTAAAACGTCGGTCTCATTGCTAGCGAAGCCAAACATGATGCCTTGATCGCCCGCACCTTGTTCGTGGTCATCAAACTCATCAACCCCCATAGCAATGTCGGGTGATTGTTTGCCGAGCGCATTGAGGACAGCACACGAGGCGCCATCAAAACCAACATCAGAACTATCGTAACCAATATCAAGAATGGTTTGCCGAGCAACTTGCTCGTAATCTATTTCAGCGCTGGTTGTGATTTCTCCAGCAAGGAGAACCATGCCCGTTTTGACAAGTGTTTCACAGGCAACTCGCGCATTAGGGTCAATTGCGATAATCGCGTCTAAAATGGCATCAGAAATCTGATCGCAAACTTTATCCGGGTGTCCTTCTGAGACCGATTCTGAGGTGAAGACACTGCTTTGATTCATGATGTTGTCTCGCAAAACTTGATTCGCCATGTTACCTATTTCGTTTCACCACGACCACTCGCTGCGGGTGAGTTGATTTGATGACCCTCAGCCAGAATTTTAATGCAGATGGTTAAAAACCAAGTAACGAGTATTTGTACAGTCTGGGTCCTGTGCGACAATGGGGTTTTCCCCAAAAAAGGTCCGCTATGAGCACATCAAGAGCGCGCGCTAATGCCATTCGAGCACTCGCAATGGACGCGGTTCAAGCCGCAAAATCAGGTCATCCGGGCGCGCCTATGGGCATGGCTGATATGGCCGAAGTGCTGTGGGGACAATTCTTAAAGCACAACCCGGGCAATCCCCATTGGTGGAATCGAGACCGATTTGTGCTCTCCAACGGCCACGGGTCCATGTTGATTTATAGCTTGCTGCACTTAACCGGCTATGACGTCAGTCTTGAGGACTTAAAAGCGTTTCGTCAACTTGGCTCAAAAACGCCAGGGCATCCCGAACTCGGTTATACGCCCGGCGTTGAGACCACCACTGGCCCGCTGGGGCAGGGACTGGCCAATGCTGTGGGGTTGGCGTTGGCGGAGAAATCGCTAGCAAGCACCTTTAACCGGGTGGGTGCGGATGGCCAAACCCTCGACATCATTGATCATCATACCTACGTTTTCGCGGGCGATGGTTGTTTGATGGAGGGGGTTTCTCATGAAGCCTGCTCGTTGGCTGGCACCCTCGGTTTGGGCAAACTCATTTGTTTGTATGATGACAATGGCATCTCGATTGATGGTCCCGTTACCGGCTGGTTCACCGATGACACCGCTGCCCGATTTGAAGCCTATGGCTGGCAAGTGATTCGCGCGGTGGACGGTCATGACGCAGACGCCGTCCGCCAAGCCCTTCGTGCGGCAAAAGCCAATCTGGCGCAGCCGACCCTGATCTGTTGTAAAACAACCATTGGCTTCGGATCGCCCAACAAGGGTGGCACCGCGGGCAGTCATGGGTCGCCCTTGGGTGACGATGAGATTGCATTGACCCGAGCGTCGCTCGATTGGCCGCATGCACCCTTCGTCATTCCGGACGCGATCAAGAAGGATTGGGATGCCCGTGAGCGCGGGTCGGCCGCAGAAGCCGCCTGGCAGCAAACCTTTTCGGCCTATACCGAGGCGCATCCTGAATTAGCCCAAGATTTAACGCGCCGGATGCAAGGCGAATTGCCCGCGATCTGGCCCGAGGCGATGGCAACGCTGCGGCGTGACGCCCAAGCGGCCGGCAAAGTACTGGCCAGCCGGCAAGCTTCTGGCGAAGTCATTGCCCAGCTTTCGGCGCTATTACCCGAACTGCTTGGCGGGTCTGCTGATTTATCGGGATCGAATAATACCCACTGGCCTGCGGCTGCGCCGATCACCGCCGAGGACGCCAGCGGGAACTATGTTTATTACGGTGTGCGCGAATTTGGTATGACCGCGATCGCCAATGGCTTGGCCCTGCACGGGGGGCTGGTGCCTTTTACCGGAACCTTTTTGATGTTTATGGAATATGCCCGCAACGCGGTGCGGATGTCGGCCTTGATGGGGCTGCAGAATATTCACGTGTATACCCATGACAGTATTGGACAAGGTGAAGATGGCCCGACGCATCAGCCTGTTGAACAACTGACCAATTTGCGAACAACGCCTAACCTGCAAGTGTGGCGTCCCTGTGACACGGTCGAGACGGTGAGCGCTTGGCAAGCGGCGATTGAGCGTCGAGCGGGTCCAACGGCGCTTGTGTTCTCGAGACAGAATCTCGCGCACCAAGATCGAGATGTCGAGCAGCTCAACGCGATTGATCAAGGCGGTTACATCTTATTTGAGCCAGCCTCGACGCCTGTCGCCATTCTGATTGCAACGGGTTCAGAAGTTGAAATTGCGCGTCAAGCCGCACTGACCTTAACGGCGGATGGTCAGCCGACGCGGTTGGTGTCGATGCCGTGCGCCGAAGTGTTTGCCGTGCAATCTGAAGGCTATCAGCAGCAGGTGTTGCCAAAAGACCTTCGCGCTCGCGTGGCGGTTGAAGCAGGCCATGGTGACTACTGGCGTAAATGGGTGGGCCTTGACGGTGCGGTGGTGAGTTTAGATCGGTTTGGTGAGTCTGGTCCTGGCCCCGATGTACTCGCTCATTTTGGTTTTAGCGCCGAGCATATTGTGGCGACGGTCAAGGACTTGCTTTGATATGGGGTTGCCGAGCCTTTTAGATTTCGAAATCTCCGGAAAGCGACTGCTCATCCGTCAGGACTTAAATGTGCCGATGAAGGATGGGCGGGTGACCAGCGATGCGCGCATTCGAGCAGCCCTACCAACCTTGCAGTATGCCCTGGCGCAAGGCGCCCAGGTGATTGTCATGTCGCACTTGGGGCGTCCGAGCGAAGGCGTTGCCTTAGCGGATCAGCCTGAGGTCAGTTTGGCGCCGGTGGCGCGCGTGCTGGAACAACTTCTCGGACAACCGGTCGCGGTGGTTGATCATTATTTGGAGGGTTTGCCCGCCTCGGAAGCGAAGGTGGTATTGCTCGAAAATATTCGGATCAATGTTGGCGAAAAAGCCAATGATGCAGGGTTGGCGAAACAATTGGGCGCTTTGTGCGATATTTTTGTGATGGACGCTTTCGGCACCGCGCATCGCGCCCAGGCGTCAACCGCGGGTGTTGCGCAATATGCGCCTTTTGTCTGTGTTGGGCCGTTGCTGGCGGCCGAGTTGTCGGCCTTGTCGAAGGCGCTCGAGCAGCCCAAGGCGCCAGTGGTGGCCATTGTTGGGGGCAGTAAAGTCTCAACCAAGCTTGAAGTGCTTGAGGCGCTCAGCCAAAAAGTCGACACTTTGATTGTCGGCGGCGGGATTGCCAACACGTTTATAGCCGCTGCTGGATTTGATGTTGGCCGGTCTTTGTATGAGCCCGGGTTGGTTGACGCGGCAAAGCGCATCCGCGAACGGGTTCACGTGCCCGAGGTCATTGATGTTGTTGTGAGTGATCAATTGCGGGCCGATGCGCATGCCGTGGTAAAGCCGGTTGCGGGCGTTACCGAAACAGACATGATCTTGGATGTCGGGCCGCAGACGATGGCCGCCTTGTTGCCGATACTTCAAGGCGCGGCGACCATTATCTGGAATGGACCACTGGGCGTGTTTGAGTTTGAAGCCTTTGCGGGCGGCACCCGCGCCCTGACTGAGGCGATTGCAGCCAGTCCTGCCTTTTCATTGGCCGGTGGCGGCGATACTTTGGCCGCCATTGATGCCTTTGGGGCAGCTGAGCACATCAGTTATATCTCAACCGGGGGTGGCGCCTTTCTCGAATTTGTAGAGGGCAAGACCCTGCCCGCCATCGCCGCACTTGAAGCGAGAGTCCGGCGAGACCAATTGGGCAACCATCCGTCAGAACAGGAGTAAAGCAATGGCTTTAGTGAGCATGCGGCAACTATTGGATCACGCAGCAGAACATGGGTATGGCGTGCCAGCATTTAATGTGAATAACCTGGAACAGATGCGCGCAATTATGGAAAGCGCGGATGAAACCGATAGCCCAGTGATCGTGCAGGCCTCGGCGGGGGCAAGGAAGTATGCGGGCAGTAACTTTTTACGGCATTTGATTTTGGCCGCAATTGAGGAATTTCCGCATATCCCCGTGGTGATGCACCAGGATCACGGGGCCTCACCGGCGGCGTGCCAGCGCTCAATCCAGCTGGGGTTTTCATCGGTGATGATGGATGGCTCGCTTTTGGAAGATCAAAAAACGCCCGCAAGTTATGAATACAATGTTTCGGTGACGCAACAGACCGTTGCGATGGCCCATGCGTGCGGGGTAACGGTTGAAGGAGAACTCGGCTGTCTGGGTTCGCTTGAAACTGGTGAGGCCGGGGAGGAAGACGGCGTTGGCGCCAGCGGCACCCTGTCGATGGCGCAAATGTTAACGGATCCAGACCAAGCCGCCGATTTTATTCAACAAACCGATTGCGATGCCCTGGCGATTGCCATTGGCACGAGTCATGGCGCTTATAAGTTTTCTCGTCCGCCAACGGGCGACATTTTAGCGATCGAGCGGATTAAAGCGATCCATCAAAAGATCCCAAATACGCATTTGGTCATGCATGGCTCTTCCAGCGTGCCTCAGGCATGGTTGAAGGTGATTAACGCTTTTGGGGGCGAGATCCCGGAGACCTATGGTGTGCCCGTTTCTGAGATTCAGGAAGGGATTCGCCATGGCGTTCGTAAGATCAATATCGACACCGACCTGCGGCTCGCGTCAACCGGTGCGATCCGGCAATTTTTAGCAGAACATCCGGCCGAATTCGATCCGAGGAAATATTTGGCCGCATCGATGGTCGCGATGAAGGCGATTGTCACAGCGCGGTACGAGGATTTTGGCACCGCGGGGAATGCCTCTAAAATCAAGCCAATCTCGCTTGAAGCCATGGCCAGTCATTACGCCTAGTGCGGCCGCGCTGTGGTGACGCCCTAGGCGCGCAGAACGGCGCGCGTCAAGGATGAGGGCGTGACGCGTTGGGAAAAGGCCGGAGCGTTAGGCGTTGGTTCGCCGCGTCTGGGCCTGCACCTCGCCATTGATATCCATTAATAGAATATCGGCGCCTCGCTTGGCGAACAGGCCGTTGGTCACGACGCCGGCGATCTGATTAATCTGCGATTCCAAATGAGCCGGGTCTGTGATGTCGAGATCGTGTACATCGATTATGTCGTTGCCATTATCGGTTCGGGTATTTTCCCGCAGCACAGGCGTGCCGCCCAGGCCGACCAACTGTCGCGCGACCAATGAACGCGCCATTGGAATCACTTCGATGGGCAGGGGGAAGGCGCCGAGCCGCTCGACCCACTTGCTGCTGTCGGCAATGCACACGAATTGATCAGCCGCGCTGGCCACAATTTTCTCACGGGTTAAGGCTGCGCCGCCGCCTTTGATCATGCTGAATGCCGGATTAATTTCATCTGCGCCATCGACGTAGACCGCAAGCGACGTTACTTCGTTGAGCTCAACGACACGAATACCGTGGGATCGAAGTCGATCAGCGGAGGCAACTGAGCTTGCGACCGCGCCTGCAAACCGGTGCTGAACGGCTGCCAGGGCATCAATAAAATGGTTCGCTGTGGAACCGGTTCCAACGCCGATATAGGCATCAGCCTGCAACCAGGGGTCAATATACGCCGCCGCTTTGATCCCCAGGCGCCGTTTGATTTCATCTTGATTCATAATTCGAACCCCGGTCACGGTTGGTTTAGGCTGAAGGAGCAGGTTACCTGATCTGAGCCGCCCCAAGGAAGCACCCGCCGCTCAGCTTGCGATGACGGCCGCCGTCTTTGGGTTGTATGGGGCGACGCGGGTTCGCTGCCGGTCCAATGGGTAAAAGGTTAATCGTTTGTGGACCGTGGGGCGCGCCCTCATAATTCACCCTGCTGCTGATTCTCATTTAGGGTAAGCCGGCTTTCTAAGCGACGATCAGAGTTGAAGCCTGGGCACAGGCTTGCGACCGACGTGATGGGATTAATCCTGCGCGCTGAGGTGGAACTGCTCAAATTCTGCTTCAAACGACAGCAGAGTCGGATCTTCAATATGGTCGATATAGAGTTTGCCGATAAGATGATCGAACTCGTGTTGAACAACGGTTGCAGCAAAGCCTTCAAAGCAGCGTTGCTGGACACAACCGTCTGCATCCAAATAGTCTACCTGGATAGACTGAGGCCGATTGACGAACCCGCGTAAGCCGGGCACGGACAAGCAGCCTTCCCAATAGCCTTTTGCTTCTGGGTTTAAAACCGTCACCCGAGGATTCACAAAAACACTGAATTCGACTGCGCCCAAATCTCCATAGCGCGAGGGGCCCTCGTCGATTTCGATGATCGCGACCTGGACCATTTCGTTTATTTGCGGCGCGGCTAAGCCAATGCCACCAGCAGCGTGCAGGGTGTCACGCATATCTTGAATCAAGTCGCGAAAGCGATCGGAATGAATGTCCTGTTCCGGGAAGGGCGTCGCAAGGGTTCGCAGACTTGGATGGCCCATGCGGATAATGTTTCTGATGGTCATAGCAGCTCCAGAGGGTGCACGGGCAAAAGCTTTCAAGGAAGGCTTTGCGTGATTTTCCCGGTTGTGGTCTGAAAGGTTTCTTCTGGTGTTAAAACATAGTCCAGCGGGATATCCCAAGGGTTGGTGGAAAACGAGCACTGCTGAAAGCCATGGGCGAGTCCGATTAAGATTGGGCGCTTGGGTTCGGTCAAACAATCCGCGAGCGTCCGGTCGTAGTAGCCGCCACCCATGCCCAATCGTGCGCCGGATTTGTTAAAGCCGACCAAGGGCATAAAGAGGGCATCATGTTGCAACAAAGGAACGTCACTCTGAGCGTCTCGGATGGGTTCCGGAATTTTGTAGCGATTTGGATGAAAGCGGGTGGTTGGGCCGATGCGAGAAAACGTTAAGGATGTCTCTGAGATAATGGGCAATGTGCAGGTGAGCCCAAGGACCAGCGCTTTTTGCAGGATGGGTAAGCCTGACAGCTCACCGTCGGTTGGCCAATAGGCCCCGAGCGTTCGAACCTTAAGACGCGCGATCAGATATCCTGCGGCGTGTGCAACCAACGCTGCTGCCTGCTGTTGTGCGGCTGGGGATAAGCCTCGGCGCTGACTACGCAGGGTCTTTCGACTCACTTGAACCAAAGGGTCAAATCTCCTCATTGTCCCCGACGCATCAGGTCTCTCAGGCTGATCGGTCGTGATCGCCATGATTTCGCGCGAATGGATGACGCCCCAAGTTGCCGCTGTCTGAAAGGCCCTTGAACCCTGCGGTTCAAGACGGTGGTCTCCAACGACCCAAAGGCTCCCCGCAAAACGGATATGCGCACAAGACTCGAAAAAAGACCCCCTAGCGGTCGCTTAAAGGGTCGAGGACATATCGACTGGCAAACAACCCAGGGCGCACTGCACAGTATAACAGTCTCGTGGCGAAAGGCGCGACGGATTGCGCGGCGATAGGGTTAAAGATCGCTGGACTTTAGCGTCTGGATCAAGGCGTCAACGCGTTGCTCGCTGTGTTGAAGCACTTCATGATGATCGACAAGCGATAGCCGAGCGTGCTGATGTTCTCGATCGACGGATAAAAAGTCGTTTGTAATGTTCAATGCGGCCATGACGGCAAGACGGTCTAAACCGAGCACGCTGCCCGACTTCTTGATCTCCCGCATCTTTTGATCCAGATAGAAAGCCGAGTCTCTGAGCGCTTGAACCTCATCGGCTGGGCAGCTGACTTGGTAGTCTTTATCAAAAATAGAAACGGTAATGGTTTCAGACGTCGCCATCTTAGTCTTGCTCCAGCGATTTGAGTCGGAGAATCATGCCCTCGACTTTGCTTTTAACGGCTACGTTGCGTTCAAGAAGCTGCGCCCGTTCCTGGCTGAGGCGTTGATTGTCTGAACTGAGTTGTTGTTGCTTTAAAAGCAACGCCTCGCAGAGTTGGGTCAGTTCGTCGAGTTTGGTTTCCAGGTCAGTCGGGCTCAAGATCGGCTCCTTAGCGAAGGGGTTAATATATAGGGTGGCTGGGACCAAGGTCAATTCAAAGCCGGTAGTGCGCGGCTTGTACCTCGCCTGGACCGGGACTTTCTCATACAATAGCGTCGCCTTCATAAGGACATGCATCGGTGACTGATTCTATTACAGCGCTATTAAAAGCCGCAGGCAGTGATTGCGGGCCGGCAGAATTTCATGGCCAAATTGTGGCGCATGCCGCGCTGGCTGATCGCGGCCAACGAAAGCTTCCGCAACAGATCGTCGCTGACTGGCTCGCGGTGAGCGCCGTCAGCCAAGATTTGATGGCGGTAACCGCTGAGCTGCATCAGGCGGCTATTGAAAGTTTAGAAGAATTTTCGGACTTTAATTTGACCTTGCTCTTACCGGACGACAATGCGCCAATGGATGAACGGTTTTCGGAACTGACCTGTTGGTGTAGTGGATTTTTGCATGGCCTCGGTTTGGCGCAACATGCCGAGGGCTTGTTGGCGCAGCCCGATATTCGAGAAATGCTCGAGGATCTTGCTGCAATCGCTCGGTCTTTGGCCCCAGTTCCAGATTCCGAAGATAATGAGAGCGACTTTATGGAGATCCTTGAATATATTCGCGTGGTGGTTTTGACGATCGCAATCGATTCAGAACCCAGTCCAATCAGGCCCGCATAGCATGAAGACGTCTTTATGAGCTGCCCAGTTTTTCAGGAGCCTGATCATGCCGCAATATGATTTTGTCGTTGCTGGCGCGGGCCTCGTTGGATTGTCGGCGGCCCTCACGTTAACGCGCCAAGGGCTAAAGGGCCTGCTATTTGATCAGGGGTTCGCGCCCAGTGGTGCCAGTGCAACAAGCCAGGTTCTGGGTCTTGATCGATCTCCGCGGGTGAGCGCCATCAATCCCGTCTCGGTGAACTTCCTCATTCAATTGGGGGTTGACCCGGCGTTTTTTGATCAAGCTGGTTGTTCCGTTTCGGGTATGACGGTTTGGGACGGTGATGGTAGCGGCGAACTGTCAATGCCGTCCGCGGGATATATCGTTGAGAATCATCGATTATTGGACGCATTGCATGGGGTGATGTGTCAGCCTTTGATTGCCGACGCCCTGACTCAGCAATTTGAAGTTGGCATCGTTGATGTTCAGCAGGATGATGCAATGGTTGCGGTCACCCTGACCACGGGTGAGACACTTGAAACTCGGCTTTTGATTGGGGCGGACGGCAGTGGGTCGCGCACCCGAGACTTGTTGGGCATTCGTAGCGTTGCTTGGCGCTATGATCAAACGGCGTTGGTGTGCGTTTCGGAAACGGCTTTGCCGCATCAAAGCATTGCGCGACAAAGTTTTACACCAGAGGGGCCGTTGGCCTTTTTACCGCTACCGGAGCCGAACCACAGTGTGCTCGTTTGGTCATCGACCCAAGCGCAAGCGCAGTTGCAGAGCAGTAATCAAGAATTTGCGGCAATGGTTTCGGCCCATAGTGTGCGCGCTCTAGGCCAAGTCACCGCGATCGGTGCGCGCGCCGTATTCCCGCTCCAACAGCAGCATGCGATCCGCTACGCGAAAGGCCGATCAGTCTTGGTGGGGGACGCCGCCCACAGCATTCACCCGTTGGCTGGGCAGGGGTTAAACTTAGGGTTTGCGGACGTTGTTGGCCTGTCACAAGCCATCGAGAATTTAAGACTCGATCAAAGGCGGCCATTGAGCGACGCGTTACGGCGCTATGAAGCGCAGCGTCGTCCAATTAACCTCAGAATGACAGCCGCGACCGATCTCCTAAAACGCGTGTTTGACCCGCCAAGCCCTCTGCTGAGGTTGGCTCGCAGCACGGGCATGCGATGGCTGCAGGACCAGACGCGCCTGAAACAAGCGCTGAGTTTGGCGGCAGCAGGCCATCTGTAACCCTTCTTGGTTACCTACATGAAGTAAATTACTGGTGAAGCTGATTTAGTTTCGGCGCGAGGCCGATCGAAACTGGTTACAATTAAAGGTCAGCGAAGGACGGCTCATGCTTAAGAAAACGTGTCTCAATTCATGCCACATCGAGGCGGGTGGGAAAATGGTGGACTTCGGCGGTTGGGAAATGCCCATCCACTATGGCTCCCAATTGGATGAGCACCTATGGGTCCGAGCCTCTGCCGGGATGTTCGATGTCTCTCACATGACGGTCATTGATCTTGTTGGCCCAGACGTGAAGCCCTTTCTCCGTAAGCTACTGGCGAATGATGTTGAACGACTGAAAACTTCTGGCCAGGCCCTCTATAGTGCGATGTTGAATCCTGCGGGCGGCGTCTTAGATGATTTAATCGTGTATCGATTGGCTGAGGGCTATCGCTTGGTGGTTAATTGTGCAACCCGTGAAAAAGATCTGGCCTGGATCAAGGCCTGTGCTGAAGCGTTTGAGGTGGTGGTTGCAACCCCCCCGAATTTGTCGATTCTGGCCGTGCAAGGCCCGAGCGCGCTGAGCGTCCTGTCCTCGGTGCTTGATTCAGCGCAAGTAAGTTTGCTCAGCCGATTAGCCGTGTTTGAAAGCGGCTTTGCCGGCGATTGGTTTTTTGCCCGCACCGGGTATACCGGGGAGCAGGGCGCCGAAATCGTGCTACCAAATGCCGATGCGCCAGGACTTTGGCAGGCTCTGTTGGCGAGCGGCGTTCGCCCCATTGGCTTGGGCGCGCGCGACACCTTACGACTTGAAGCGGGCATGAACCTGTATGGCAGCGATATGGATGAAGGGGTATCCCCGCTTGCCTGTAACATGGCTTGGACGGTCGTCCACAATGATCGAGATTTCATTGGCGAAGCAGCTGTGCAAGCTGCACGAGCCGCTCGCGTTCAGCCGCGTTTGATTGGGGTAATGCTAAAAGAGCGGGGCGTACTCCGGGCGCAATATCCGGTTTATAGCGGGGATGCGCGTGTCGGGGTGCTGACCAGTGGGGCCTTCTCACCGACCTTACAGTGCGGCATTGGATTTGCCCGCGTCAGCGCGGTAACCCAGCCTTTGTTTGTTGAAATTCGGGGAAAACAACTTCCGCTGGAACCCGTCTCATTACCGTTTGTGCGGCACGGCAAGCCCGTTTACAGCGTAATTTCGTAGAACAGATCAGAAAATGAGGAGCCTAAATTATGGCTGAAACTCGAGACAATGTGCGTTACCTGGCCTCCCATGAGTGGGCGCGATTAGAAGCCGATGGCACCGTGACAGTTGGTATCAGTGATCACGCGCAGGATGCTCTGGGAGACGTGGTGTTCGTTGAATTGCCCGAGACCGGTCGATCGGTTCAGGCGGGCGAAGAAGTGGCTGTGGTTGAATCTGTCAAAGCGGCCTCTGATATTTACGCGCCGGTTGCCGGCACGGTGATTGGCGTCAATGACGTGCTTGACGCTGCGCCGGAAACGGTCAATGACGCGCCCTTTGATGAGGGTTGGTTTTTCAAACTTCAGCCCGCTGATGACAATGCTTTGAACGAACTACTGACACCAGAAGACTATCGGGCGCTCTGCGCGGCGGACGATCACTGATCTTTTTGAGGAAACCCTAGATGCCCTTTATCCCCCACACGGCATCAGACGAGCAGGAAATGTTGGGTGCCATTGGCGTGCCTAATATTGACGCGTTGTTTGATGAAATCCCAAAGAACCTGCGCGCCGCGACCTTAAGCGAGGTGCCCGCGGGCATTTCCGAGATGGCGTTGCAGCGTTTGATGAACCAACGGGCGCGACTTGACGAAGTTGCCTTGAGCTTTTTAGGCGCTGGCGCCTATGAACACCATATCCCGGCAGCGGTTTGGGATTTGGTAGGCCGGGGTGAATTTATGACAGCCTATACGCCCTATCAGGCGGAAGCTTCGCAAGGCACCTTGCAATTGATCTATGAATTTCAAACCATGATGACTCGGCTCACGGCAATGGATGTTGCCAACGCCTCGGTCTATGACGGCGCAACCGCCTTGGCGGAGGCGATGCTGATGGCGGTACGCGCCAATAAATCCAACAAAAGTAATCGGGTCGTGGTCGCGGGTAACCTGAACCCCAACTATCATGCGGTCTGCCATACGATTGTTAAGAATCAGGGCTTAATCCTTGATGTGCTGGCGCATGACCCCGCCACAGGCTGCCTACCCGGCGCCGTCGAGGCCGCTTTAGAGGGCGCGGCGGCGCTGGTCATCAGTTACCCGAACTTTTTTGGCGGTCTCGATGACGTCGATTACTTGACAGACAGCGCCGCAAGCGCAGGCGCCCTGGTGATCGGAGTGGTCAATCCTACCGCCTTGGCGCTGATTAAACCGCCCGGCGAATGGGGCACACGAGGTGCTGATATCGCTGTCGGGGAGGGTCAGCCTTTAGGGATACCGCTCGCATCTGGGGGGCCGTATTTGGGCTTCATGTGTTGTCGGCAGCAGTTTGTGCGACAAATGCCGGGTCGGATTATTGGTAGAACGGTCGACCAAACAGGAAAGCCCGGCTACACCTTGACGTTGCAAGCTCGCGAGCAACATATTCGCCGGGGTAAAGCGACCTCTAATATCTGCACCAATCAGGGATTGTTGGTGACTGCCGCCACAATTTATATGAGTTTGCTGGGCAACGAGGGTTTGCGCCAGGTGGCGCTGACCGCGCATTCCGGGACCAATGCCCTAACAAACTTAGCGTGCCAAATCGATGGTGTCACCGCGCGCTTCAGCGGCCCGGTGTTTCATGAGCGCGTTCTGTCACTGCCAGTTGATGCCAGTCTGGTGGTTGAAAAGATGGCAGCCCATGGCGTCCTGCCGGGCCTCGCGCTCGGCGATTGGGTCACCGGTATGGATGATTGCTTGTTGGTGAACGTGACCGAAACGAAAACCGCGGCAGATATTGCGTGCTTTGCGCGGTTGCTGGCCGAGGTGATCGAGGAGGTCAAAGCAACATGTTGATTTACGAACACAGTCGGCCGGGCCGAATGGCCAGAGCCCAGTATGTTGCCGCCCAAGGGATTTCATCCGAGCTGGCGGACGACCTAGGGGCCCACCTGCGAAGCAGTGCCCTAGGGCTGCCAGAAGTGTCTGAATTGGAAGTGGTTCGACATTACACCAATCTGTCGTCGAAGAACTTTGCGATTGATAAACAGTTTTACCCACTGGGCTCTTGTACCATGAAATACAATCCGCGGGGCGCCCATGCGGCCGCGAGTATTCCGGGGTTCCTAAAACGACATCCCCTGGCGCCAGCAGCCAACAGCCAAGGATACTTGGCGTGTGCTTATGAACTGCAAAACTATCTTAAAGATGTGACCGGTATGCAGGCGGTATCCCTCACGCCAATGGCCGGCGCCCAAGGCGAATTTGCTGGGGTTGCGATGATTCGCGCCTATCATCAAAAGCGCGGCGATCACGATCGGGTCGAGATTCTGGTGCCAGAAGCGGCTCACGGGACCAATCCTGCAACCGCGGTCATGTGCGGTTTCGTGGTTCGAGAAATTCCCGTGACAAAAGAAGGGGATGTGGATCTTGACGCCCTTAAGGCCGTTGTCGGTCCGAGAACCGCTGGGCTTATGATGACCAACCCATCTACCTGTGGTGTCTTTGAGCGTCAGATTCAAGAAATTGCTGAGACGGTGCACGAGGCTGGCGGGCTTTTGTATTACGATGGTGCGAACTTGAATGCGATCCTGGGCAAAGTGCGACCCGGGGATATGGGCTTTGATGTGCTGCACATGAATCTTCATAAAACCTTTGCCACGCCCCACGGCGGTGGCGGCCCTGGTTCGGGTCCGGTGGGCGTGGGTGCGCGCTTGGCCCCGTTTTTACCAACGCCAACGGTTGGTATGGCCGAAGATGGGACCTATCGGTGGTTGGACCACAAAGATATTCCCGACACGATCGGCCGATTATCAACTTTTATGGGCAATGCCGGTATTTTGCTCAGAGCCTATGCCTATGCGCGGTTACTCGGCGCCGAAGGAATGAATCGCGTGGGAGAATACGCAACGCTCAATGCGAATTATCTGGCGAAATCTTTAGAGCAGGCGGGCTATACGCTGGCTTATCCTGCGCGCCGCGCAACGCATGAATTTATTGTCACCCTCGCCAGCGAAGCCAAGCACCAACACGTCACGGCAATGGATTTTGCAAAACGATTACTAGACTATGGGTATCATGCGCCAACGACCTATTTTCCGTTATTGGTTCCAGAGTGCTTGTTGATAGAGCCGACAGAAACTGAGTCAAAAGCGGAAATCGACGGTTTTGTCGCGGCGATGACCCAGATTCGTCAAGAAGCAATGACGGAGCCCGCGTTGGTGACGACGGCGCCGCATAGTTTGCCGGTCAAGCGTTTGGATGATGTGAAGGCTGCTCGGGATCTGGATTTGGCGTATAAAGTTACCGCCTAAGCACCGATAGGGCCCCTTAGGCTAATAATGGGCCAATCATGGGCCTCGGCGTGGGCCCGTAACACGGGGTCCGGGTCAACACAGACGGGATGATCGACCTGTTGCAGCAGCGGTAGATCATTGCGACTGTCGGAGTAAAAAGTGCTGCCTTGCAGGGTGAAGGGTTGATCTTCCAACCAAACTGCAAGGCGATCGACTTTGCCCTGACCCAGCGTTGCAATGCCCGGCACCCGGCCGGTGTATTGACCGTCTTTGAATTCAGCGACCGGAGCGAGCAGCGTATCGATGCCGAGCGCTGTGACGATGGGGCGTGTGATAAAATCAAGGGTTGCGGTAATCACCATGACAAAATCGTCTTGCGCTTGATGCCGTGCGATCAACGCGCGGCCTTTTGGCAAAATGATAGGTTCGATGACCGTTGCCATGAACTCAGCGTGCAGTGTCTGCAGGGTAGTGTGCGGAATGCGCGCCAATGGCGCGCAAGAAAAGGCCAAGTAGCGCGCAACATCGAGCTGGCCGTTGCGATACTGCTCATAAAAACGATCGTTTTCAGCTTTAAATTGCGCGCCATCGACTAAGGCCTTTGAAACTAGAAATTCGCCCCAAGCATGATCACTGTCGCCGCTCAGTAGGGTTTCATCAAGGTCAAAAATAGCTAGGGGCAAAATCAGTCTCCTCTCGATTGCAGGGGGGATCCATGTTATAGGTGCATAAGGTTGTCGAAACTCGGCAAGCCAAAGTATAGGGTGTCTTGGAACAAATCAATATGATTGATCAACAGGGTTATCGCCCCAATGTGTGTATCGTCATCGCAAATGGCGCGGGACAAGTTTTCTGGGGCAAGCGACGTCAGCAATCGGCCTGGCAGTTCCCGCAAGGTGGTATCGAAGCTGGAGAATCGATTGAGGCCGCAATTTTTCGTGAGCTGCAGGAGGAAACCGGTCTGGTTGCGGAACAGGTTAAGTTGATTGCGGTAACCAAGCAGTGGTATCGCTACCGGCTGCCAAAGCACATGCTGAAAAACAATCAGTCCAACTATGTTGGTCAGAAACAAAAGTATGCCTTACTTAAAATTTTGGATGATGCCCATCAGTTTGTGTTGGATCAGGATCGCCATCCAGAATTCGATGATTGGGCCTGGGTGCCTTATTGGTACCCGGTCGGCGCGGTTTGGGCGCCGAAGCAAGACGCGTATCGGCGGGCGTTAAAAGAACTTGTCCCCTTTCTAAGGCAGTGCATGCCAGAGGTTAATAATCGTGCTCGAAGCACTTCGTAGAGTTGTTCAAGAGGTCAGCACGGCGCCGGATTTGAATGCGGCGCTCGAGGTGACCGTTGATCGTGTGCGCAGCATTATGACCACCGAGGTCTGTAGCGTTTACTTGCTTGATGATAAGCAAAACCGTTATGTCTTTAGAGCAACCCGGGGCCTAAATCAGTCTGTCGTCGGAAAGGTCAGCCTTGGGCTTGGCGAAGGCTTAGTGGGTTATGTTGCCGAGCGGGCCGAGCCGCTGAACGTTGAGGCGGTGACGCAGCACTCACGTAATCAATATATTGCCGAAATTGGTGAAGATGAATTTAATGCGTTCTTAGGGGTGCCGATCATCCATCAAGGCCAAACGCTGGGCGTTTTGGTGGTTCAGCAGCGAGAAAAGCGCCGCTTTGATGAGAGCGAGGAAGCCTTCTTAGTCACGCTTTCGGCGCAGTTAGCGGGTTTGATTGCGCACGCGAAAGTAACCGGCTTGTTGGCCGTGAGTCGCCGAAAAGCGTCTCGGACCTTTCACGGCGCGCCGGGCGCGCCGGGCGTCGCGCTGGGTGTCGCGATCGTCATTTATCCCTCGGTCGATTTGAGTCAAGTGCCTTACCGAAAAGTGCGAAACGTCGCGCGGGAAGTCGATCGATTTACGAAGGCGGTGGCAGAAACGCGTGCTGAAGTGGAAGGCATTGCCGAAAAAATGGCGAATGACCTGCGAGAAGATACCCTTGGGTTGTTCGATGCGTATTTGATGATGCTCGATGAAGGCGCGATTCCGAAAGAAGTGGTCCAGCGCATCAAAAAAGGTCAATGGGCTCAAGGCGCATTAAAACAAACCATCGAAACCCATCTTGCTCGATTCGATTTAATGGAAGATGCCTATTTGCGGGAACGCGCCAATGATTTAAGAGAGCTCGGAAATCGGATGCTCAGCCATCTTGAGAAGCGTAACCGGCGTCGGCTCCATTTCCCCAAGGATACGATTCTGGTTGGGGATGATTTGTCGTTATCAGATTTGGCAGCCGTGCCAAGGGAGCGACTCAAAGGGATCGTGTCCGGACGTGGTTCGGTTAACTCGCATCTCGCAATCCTGGCGGAAGCCCTTGGGGTCCCAACGGTCATGGGCGTGCAAGACCTGCCAATGCCGTTGATTGATGGCGGCGATATTATTGTTGATGGTTTTCAAGGCGTGATTGTCACGGCGCCCACCAATACGCAGCGTCAGCAATACCGAAAGCTCGCGGAGGCGGAGGCCGAGCTAACCCGCGATTTGGAAGGCCTGGCCGCTGCGCCCTGCATCACGCCCGATGGTCATCGAACGCGGCTTTGGGTCAACACCGGATTATTTTCTGATGTCGCGCGGTCGTTGGAACGCGGCGCCGAGGGCGTGGGCCTGTATCGCACTGAAATCCACTATATGATGAGCGAAGCTTTTCCAACCGAAGAAGAGCAGCGTCAAATCTATCGCGCGCATTTGTTGGCGTTTTCGCCGCGGCCGGTGACCATGAGAACCCTCGATATTGGTGGCGATAAGGCCCTGCCCTATTTTCCGATCCAAGAGGAGAATCCCTTTTTAGGTTGGCGCGGTATTCGGGTGTCTCTCGATCATCCGGAAATTTTTATCGCTCAGATCCGCGCCATGATTCGCGCCAGTGAAGGCATCGATTGTTATCTTAGAATTATGCTGCCAATGGTGAGCAGCATTGCCGAAGTGGATATGGCTCGACAACTCATTGATCAGTGTGTTCGGGAAGTGCAAGAAGAGGGCGTTATTGTAAAACGACCCGATATTGGCGTGATGATTGAGGTGCCGGCGGCGGTTTATCAAGCCGAAGCCTTGCTGAAGCGGGTGGATTTCTTGTCCGTTGGCAGCAACGATCTGGTCCAGTATATGCTGGCGGTGGATCGAAATAATGCGCAGGTGGCTGGGCTCTATCAAGAATTTCATCCGGCTGTTTTGAGAGCCCTAAAACAGGTTGCCGATGCTGCCATGAAGGCGGGCAAGGGCGTTGGTATTTGTGGTGAGATGGCCGGAAACCCTGGGGCTGCCCTGCTGCTCATGGCGATGGGGTATCAGGTCTTGTCAATGAATTCGCCGAACCTGCTGGTGGTCAAGAAAGTGCTGACCAGCCTAACCTTAACGGCGGCCAAAGCCTTGCTGGATGAGGTATTACAGCTTGAAACGGCACAAGAGATTAAACGCCGGACCGATGAGACCTTGACCGAGGCAGGCCTTGGCCAATTAATTCGAGTTCGCCGCTAGGGTTGCGCGCGGTAACTGAAATTGGCTCGATCGCCCATCTCGCCGCCGGTACGGAAGCCCTGTTCTGTGAAAACAATCTCTCCAGTGCGTTGAACGATTAGGGCAGATGAGACGCAGGTGCCGTAATCTTCAGAGGCAATGAAGCTGTTCGAGTAGGGGCGGGCATCACCTGTGTCACGCAAGATCTCAAGCAGGGCATCGATTTTGAGATCTGGGCCCGCTAAAACCGATTCGAGGCGACCCTGGCCTTCGGTGACTTTCGGCCAGTCGCAGTTTAAGCGTTGATTCGATAAACCATAGATGCCCGGGCCCAAAGGCTGCAGCGTGTCGCTCAAATTGTTGCCATAGAATAACCCCGTGTCATCCAGCAACAATAAATTAAACCCGCGGTAGTCTTCTCGATAGGGGCCTACCGTTTGGTAAAAGGTCTCGGCGGACTGCTGGCCACACAGAAAACGTTGGGCTAAATCACCTCGGCTTCGAGTTTTGTTGTCATCGCTCGGGCTCCGTCGATAATTGGTGACCGCGGCAAAACGACCTTTTTCATCCACGCCCAACCAGGTTCCACCGGCTTCCAAGTCGCGACCGGCTAAAAGATTTGGGGCGTCCGACCAGAATGTGGCGGAAGCTGAGGGTCTGCCGTAGAATTCGTCCCGATTGGCAGCCACCACAAGGCGATGGTATTCATTGGGTTGGTAGGCCAATAAGATGAGGCACATATCGCGGGTAATCCAAAAGCGCGGTCAAAGCACCATATTAGCAGAAGGCATCGAGGGCCAGCCATGTTCAACTATCCTATTATTGATCCCGTGGCCATTTCGCTTGGGCCGCTGAACATTCACTGGTATGCCATTTCTTATCTTTTAGGCTTCTTCGTTTGCTGGCGCATTTTGCTGAGCATGAGCCCGATGCAAAAGCAGCCTTGGACGAAAGATGCGCTCTGGGATTTGATTTCCTATGGGGTCTTCGGTGTGATTTTGGGCGGGCGGATGGGTTATGTGCTGTTTTACGGCTTTGATCAATTTTTAAGTGACCCGCTGTCGCTATTGCGGATCTGGCAGGGCGGCATGTCGTTTCATGGCGGCCTGCTAGGCGTCATTGCAGCGCTTTCGCTGTATGCTCGGCGTCATGGTCGCAGATTTTTAGCGGTCACTGACTTTGTCGCCCCTGGGGCGCCACTTGCCCTAGGACTCGGCAGAATCGGCAACTTTATCAATGGCGAGTTACCGGGTCGCATAACGGATGTGCCTTGGGCTTTGATTTACCCCGGCGACGTGGTCGGTCGACACCCGTCAAGCCTTTATCAGATGAGTCTTGAAGGACCTGTGTTGTTTGGGTTGGTCTATCTTATTGCGCGTCAGCGTCGCGGTCTTGGCTTTACCTCTGGCGCCTTCTTGGCGCTGTACGCAGCCTTCCGGTTTACCACTGAGTTTTTTAGAGCACCTGATCCGCATATGGGGTTTGTCGCCTTGGGCTGGATGACCCAAGGCCAAGCGCTTTGTGTGCCTATGGTAATATTGGGGTTGTTCTTGATGGTCCGATCTCAATCTCAAGTAGACGCTGAGACGGGTGCCATTGCAGCTGTGCAAAAGCGGACCCGAAAAAGGAAAACCAAATGATTATCGCGCCGAAAATTAAAGGATTTTTATGCACGACGGCCCATCCTGCAGGATGTGAGGCCGATGTTATGAGTCAAATTGACCAGATTAAAAGCGGCGGCCCGATTCCGAATGTTCCAAAACGGGTGTTGGTGATCGGTGCCTCCGGCGGATATGGCCTGGCAACCCGCATCACCAGTGCGTTCGGCGGCCGTGCCGAAACCATCGGGGTCTTCTTTGAGCGCCCAGCCTTAAAGGGGCGAACGGCCTCACCCGGATGGTACAAGTCAGCGGCCTTTAGCAAAGCAGCGGATGAGGCCGGGCTTTACGCCAAAAACTTTAATGGGGACGCCTTTTCTCAGGCCATGAAAGATGCCGTGATTGACACGATCAAAGCTGACTGGGGGCAAGTTGACATGGTGGTGTATTCGCTGGCCGCGCCGGCGAGAACCCTGGCCTCTGGCGAGACGGTTCGCAGTGTGCTCAAGCCGATTGGCGAGCCGTTTAGCGGCGCAACCATTGATTTTAATTCTCGTGAATTACGACGGGTGGCGCTGGCGCCGGCAGATGAGGCTGAGATAGCGGCAACGGTTAAAGTGATGGGTGGCGAAGACTGGGAAGACTGGATCGGGCAATTAAAAGATCAAGGATGTTTAGCACCAGGCTGCTTAACCACGAACTATACGTACTTAGGCAGTGAGGTCACGTTCCCAATTTACTACCACGGCACGATTGGACGCGCCAAAGAGGATTTAGATCGTGCCGCGCAGGCGCTCGCCTTGGAACTGTCAGAGGTCAACGGTCACGCGAGGGTCATTGTCATGAAGGGCTTATTAACGCAAGCCGCGTCTGCAATTCCTGGGATGAGCGTTTACTTGTCTTTGTTATTCAAGGCAATGAAAGCAGCGGGCACCCACGAGGGCTGTTTAGAGCAGGTCGATCGATTGTTCAGAACCCAGCTCTTTAGCGCGGTGCAAAGGCTCGATGAGGCCGGACGCATTCGGATGGATGACTGGGAGTTAAAGCCGGAGATTCAAGATTATGTCCAATCGCACTGGGGGCAGGTCACCCAAGATAACCTCGATGAGTTGACGGATTTCGAAGGCTATCGGGCGGCATTTTTAAATTTGCATGGATTCGATTTTGAGGGCGTAGATTACGCTTGCGAGCAGGAACCGGAGGTTCCGATGGCCGTGCAAGACTTCTAACGCTGAGGTAAGTTTGCGTTAAAATGCGCAGGCCTTGCAGCATTGTCCTGTTGGCGGCGCGCGAGATTCTGGGACAATCTGGCGCATGCTGGCATTCCTCCTAGATAACCAAGTCGCACGCCTTAGACAGTTTGCGTTTGGTCTTGCGGCCCTGATCGTCTGCTTGGCGAACCCGTCACTTGAGATCGGGTTTTATTGGGCTGTTGGCTTGGCGAGCTACCCGGTGGGTTTGCACTGGGTGTTACCCCGAATGAGGGTCATTGCGGATCATCCTGATTGGGCCTTCGTGCTTGACACCGCCATGATTTTTCTCATGCTCGCAACGCAACCGCTGGGCCTGCTAACCCAGATAGCCTTGATTGGCGGCATGGCGTTTGTTGCACGCCTATGTCTTCTGTCATCGTCGCAGGCCTATCAAGTAATTCGAGTCATGCTTATTGCGGCTTTTGCGTTGTGTGGCGCGTCTGTGATTGAGGGTTTAAAACGCATTGGTCTGCAAGAGAGCCTGGGCTTGGGTTTGTTACTCGGGTTGTGTTTTCTTTCAGCGCGGACAGTCGGTTTGGTTAGTCTCGAACGCGCCCGATTACTGAAAGCGACAAAGCAGGCGCATGAGCAAACCGCCCAGCAATTCTCGCGTGTGAAGCCTTATTTGTCGAAACCGTTGTTGGCGTCGGCGCTGCAAACGAAAGCCCCACGGCGATTACCCCTTATTATTTTGTTTGCAGACCTCCATGATTCAACGGGCGCGGCAGAGCAGCTTGCCGAACAAGCGTTCACAGATTTTCTCAACGACTATCTAACGCGAATGGGTCAATTGGTCTTGCGATTTAATGGCACGCTCGATAAGTACACGGGTGATGGCTTGATGGTCGTGTTTGGTTTAGAGGCGCATGCCGGCCAACAGGCTTTAGCCCGGCAATGTGCTTTGATGGCGCTTTCGATGCGAAAGGCGTTCCAGGGGTTTCAGGCCGATTGTTTAGCACAAAATCAGCCGTTTAAGCCGGGCCAGCGGATGGGCATTCATGCTGGCGTTTGCCTTGCCGGCAGTGTTGGGCCTGCCGAGCAACTTAACTTTACAGTCCTGGGACGTGCTGTGCACGTGGCGGCCCGTTTGGAACAGCATGCTGATCGTGATGAAATCTTAGTCTCAAAAGAGTTTGCACAACTTCTTGGTACAGAATTTGTCCTGGCGGCGCGGCCACCAGCAACCATTTCAGGGTTGAAGCATCCCTTGAATCATTGCGCGCTACTCGATTAGCCCTTTTGCGCTCAAGACTCGGTATAATCACAATTTTTGTGGAACGGGCTTATGAACGACGCGCTGTTAAATTCTGCTTTTTTGAAGGCTTGTCGTGGTGAGGCCACCGACTACACACCGATTTGGCTGAACCGCCAGGCTGGTCGCTATATGCCTGAGTATCATCAAGTTAAAGGCAACACCCCGAGTTTGGATTTTTTTAAAACGCCGCACTTGGCCGCCCAGGTCACCTGTGACGCGCAGCGGATTCTGGGCGTTGATGCCGCAATTTTGTTTGCAGACCTACTGCCGATCTTAGAGCCGATGGGGCTAGAACTGGATTACTTGCCAGGCGTTGGACCAAAGATTGCCAACCCGATTCGCAGCAACGCCGATATTGATGCGGTTCGGCTTACCCCAAGCCGGGAATCGATGCCGTATATTCGTGAAGCCATTGGCCTGATTCGCGCAGAGTTACCGCAAGATATTCCTTTAATTGGGTTTGGCGGTGCCCCGTTTACGCTCGCGTCCTACGCCATTGAGGGTCAGGGCTCAAAAAATTACGTTCATGTAAAACAGTTGATGTATGGCGATCCGGTCGCCTGGCATCTGCTCATGGAAAAAATTACAGATGCTGCAATTGATTATCTCAATGAACAGATTGATGCGGGTGTCCAAGCTGTGCAAATCTTCGACAGCTGGGTTGGTGCGCTAGGGCCCAGCGAATTTGAACGATTTGTTCAACCCCATAGTCGTCGATTGTTTGATGGCATTAGTGGTCAAGTGCCAGTGATCCATTTTGGTACTGGCAATCCAGCGTTATCCGACGCGATGGCCCGCAGTGGCGGGGACGTCTTAGCGCTGGATTGGCGCAGCAACCTAATGGCGACCTGGGATGCAACCGGCGTTACCGCCGTTCAAGGTAACTTGGACCCAATCGTGCTTTGCGCAACCCAAGCGGCGGTCGTGGCAGAAGCCGATCGATTGCTGACAACGGTTGGCGCCCGACCTGGCCATATCTTTAATTTAGGCCACGGCATTATCCCTGAGACCCCCGTTGACCATGTCAAGACATTGGTGGATTTTGTCCATGAGCGATCGGCAATCCTGCGGCAATGAAACCATGTAAAATTATGAGATGGTTCTGAAAAACACTTTGGCATTTCTCTGCCAGTTGTAAAGCGCTTGCTTGTCCTCAGGCAGATCCGTGACAGACGTCGCTTCAAAGCCGCGCTCTTGAAACCAATGGGCAGTTTGGGTGGTTAAGACAAACACCTTATCGATGGCTTGCGCCTTAGCGGACTGAATTAGGGCTTTAAGCAGCCTGTCGCCGTGGTCCAAATCTCGGTGCAGGGGATCTGTTGCAAGACAGGCGATCTCTGCGCCATGACGGAAAGGATACAGTGCGCCACAACCAATGATCAGCCCTTCCTGGACAATGACCCAGAAGCGGTCCAACTCTGATTCGATCAATTCGCGCGAGCGTTTAACCAAAGCGCCGGTTGCTTCCAGCGGCTCAATCAGGGCGAGAATGCCATGGATATCAATCAATTGTGCGGGCCGAAGCTGTGCCGAAGGGGTTTGAACAATCTGAGTCCCGCAGCCCTCCCGGGTGAACAATTCCTCTAATAAGGCGCCGTCATGGTCGGGATGAATCAGATGACATTTTGCGGCGGTTGAGCCAACAACCTTTTTGGCGGTGGTTAACACATTGATTAAGCTGGGCCACTGAGCTGGGTCCAGCGCCGCACCGGTTAGCTCACTGATGGCCTGCCCCGCATCATCGATCAGGCGATCTTGATCGATGAAATAAATCAGTTTGTCCGCCTGCAGCGCGGTTGCGATCTCGCCAGCAAGGACCGTTGGATCCAAGCCAAAGGTTTCGCCGGACAGCGAATAACCCAGAGGGGGGACGATTACCAAGGCCTGCTGATCCAGGCTCTTTACGATCTCGAGGTGGTTCACGCGACGAACAATGCCGTCGTGTTCTTGGTCGATGCCGTTGAGAATGCCAAGCGGTTGCGCTTTGATAAAATTGCCTGAGACCGCAACAAGATCAGAAGATTGGCTAACTGCGTTGGGCAAGCCTGCTGAGAGCTGCGCCAGCAGGCGTTGGGTCGTGCCGCCGGTTTGTTCGAGGTAGGCCCCAAGATTGCTTGCTGTAAGCACCGGATAACCTGTTTCAGATTCGGTCTTAACTTGGAGCGACCCAGCGTTTGCGTGCACCACCACCAGGCGAACCCCCAGGGCATGCAATAACGTTAAATCTCGCGCAATGCTGACAAACGCACTCGGCCGGAGTGCGTCTTGATCCAAGCTAACCACAAAGGTTTTATTGCGATGGGCATAGATATAAGGTGATGCGGTTCTGAACCATCTGATGGGATCTTGTTCGACGCTCATGCTGGACCTGGTTGAATTAAGCTTGCGAAGAATGATTATACTCGCCATTGCCGGTTTTCGCTTCTTGGCCCGGGCGACACAGCGCGGGCGGTTTTGCGAAGAAGCCAATCGTAATACCGTTGTGGGGTAATATTGAGGGGCTGCCGAGGCAAGGGGCAGCTGCTAAAGGGTTGGGACGCTATGCAACAACAGAAATTAACACTCGCTGGGCTTGTTCAAGACCTGGTTTCGGATCAACGCCTGTCTGCCGACGAGGCTAAGTCGTTCGCCGCGGGGGTACGACAAAATCAGACCAAAATGAGTCATCCCATTGAGGTGATCGACGCGGCAGGTCTGACGGACAAGGCGAATCCCGCACAAACCCTGACGGCGGAAACCATAATGCTCTGGCTCAGCAAAAGATCGAACCTGTCTTACTATCGCGTTGATCCGCTTAAAATCGACACGCCTTCCGTCACCCGCGTCATGTCCAGCGAGTTTGCTCGGCGTCATCAGATCTTGGCGGTTGAGGTGAACGCCAGAGAAATCCTGATCATCTGCAGTGAGCCCTATGTAACCAATTGGGTCAGCATGATTGAGCAATCTCAGATCGGAAAAACGATTGTCCGGGCGCTGGCCAGTCCGGCTGAGATCCGGCGTTATATCGATGAGTTTTATGCGATGGCGAATTCCGTCAAAAAGGCATCTGCTCAAGGGTTAGCAGCGAGCGCGCTGGGCAACTTGGAGCAAATGGTTGAGCTTGGTCAGTTGGACTCGATGGAGGCGAATGACACGCACATTGTGAATATCGTTGACTGGCTGTTGCAGTACGCCTTTACGCAGCGCGCCAGTGATATTCACATTGAACCCCGTCGTGAAAAAGGGGCAACGCGGTTCAGAATCGACGGTATCCTGCATACCGTTTACGAATTACCCATACCGGTTGTGAGCGCTGTAATCAGTCGGATTAAGACGCTAGGTCGAATGAATGTTGCAGAAAAGCGCAGGCCGCAAGACGGACGATTGAAAACAAGGACGCCCAACGGCCAGGAAATAGAGCTTCGGCTGTCAACCTTACCCACAGCCTTCGGCGAAAAGCTGGTCATGCGGATCTTTGATCCGGCAATTCTTCTGAAATCGTTTTCAGAATTGGGTTTAGAAGCGCAAGAGCAGATTGTCTGGTCGCAAATGGTTGGCCAGCCGAATGGCATTGTTCTGGTAACCGGTCCCACAGGCTCGGGTAAGACCACGACGCTCTATACCAGTCTGAAGCAGTTGGCGACCGAAAGCGTTAATGTTTGCACCATCGAAGATCCCATTGAGATGGTGGAAGATGCGTTTAATCAAATGCAAGTTCAGGCCAATATTGACCTATCTTTTGCCGAAGGCGTTCGGGCGCTGCTTCGACAGGATCCGGATATTATTATGGTGGGAGAGATCCGAGATCTCGAGACAGCTGAAATGGCGATTCAAGCCGCATTGACGGGTCATCTGGTGATTTCGACCTTGCACACCAATGACGCGCCAGCCGCCATTACCCGGATGCTTGAATTGGGGGTCGCACCGTATTTAATTAAGGCAACCTTGTTGGGGGTTATGGCGCAACGACTGGTGCGAACGTTTTGTCCGCATTGTCGCTATGACATTGCGCCGGACCTCGATGGCTGGGCAGAACTGGTGCACCCCTGGGGGGTTGAGCCGCCGGTAAAAATGGCGGCAGCGGCGGGTTGTCAGGAATGTCGAGAAACCGGTTTTAAGGGCCGCGCCGGTCTGTATGAGTTATTGACGATGAACGATCCGGTGAAGCAGTTGGTGGTTGGTCAGGCAGATGCCGGTCAGATTCGCAAAGCCGGAATGCAAGCGGGGATGCGCACCTTGCGATTGAGCGGCGCTGAAAAAGTTGCAAAGGGTGAAACCAGCATCGCAGAAGTGCTGCGGGTGGCCCCGGTATCAAGTTATGAGTGATGCCCGGCGCTGACTCGACCTAGGTCTCGTAAAGGGTCGTGCGGCCGTGCGCGGCGGATTTGAACCGGCGATGAACCCACCAATATTGTTCTGGTGCGGTGCAAATGGCGTCCTGGATGTGGCGGTTGATGAGGCTTGCATCGTGGAGATCAGATTCGGTTGGAAACGGGGCGTCCGGCGCCTTGATCACCACCGAATAACTGCCGTCTGTGTGTCGGTAATGACTCATGAAGACGACTTTTGCACCGGTTAAGCGGGCGATGCGATTCGCCGCCGTTGTGGTTGCCGCCTGTGAACCGAAAAACGGTGCAAAGACCGCGTTCTGGGACCCATAATCTTGGTCGGGCGCGTACCAGAGGCGGTTGCCCGCTTTCAGACTCTTAATCACGCCTCGAATATTATGTTGATCGATGACCTGGTTGAAATGATGCCCCCTGCCGCGTTGCATCAGCCATTCAAGCACTGGGTTTTTGTTGGTTTTATACATGACGTTAAAGGGCTTTTGCCGGCTGAGTAAGGCGCCAGCTAAATCAAGGGTGGCAAAGTGCATGCCGAGGATCAGAATCCCTGGATCGTTTTTGGCGCGATCCAGGTGCTCAAGGCCGCTGAAGCGTACGGTTAACGCTTCAAGCTTTTCAGGGTGCAACCAAGTGGTCCCGGTTTCAAGCAATCCTTCAGCGGTTGAGCGAAGATTGGCCTTGAGTAATTGCGCGCGCGCCTCGGGCGTCCAATCTGGAAAACAGAGGGCAAGATTGATCCGGGCGATGCGGACACGTCTGGGCGCAAGGTACTTTGCGCTGCGCCCCAGCAGCCCTGCAAGTCGTTGGCGCACAGGTTGAGGCAATCCAGTTAAGACAAAAGCGAGCGCAATCCCGGCCCAAGTCAGCCAGTAGCGCGGATGAAAGAGTTTAGGCGGTCTTTGATATCGCGTTTGCACGGTAAAGGCTCCATCGAAGGGGCATTGTAAAGCGAAAATCAGTCTTTATAAAAACTACGGCACGGTCCACGTTTTAGGCGGCACGGCATCTCAAGACGCCTTGCAGGGACCTGATGATGGGTTTGACCCGACCGCCCTGGGTCGCAGGTGAAGCTGCTTCGATTTTAGGCGCCGGCCAATCGCGACGTCCGCCAAAGCGCGTTCGATGTGCTGGTTTTTAAGAAGCATTGTTTTTTTACAGGCGAGGGTCTGTTGACCGCGCCCGACGCTGCAGATCACAACCCTGAAGGAGATGCAGTTGCTTGCGCGTCTGATGGATCTAATGCCTCGGTAAAATACCCGGGCTGGCAAGCGAGGCGCTGCGCCCAGCACCCTGCCTTGGTATTTGATCCAAAAGGGTGGGCTATCGTTTAGCTTGCCTAGGAAAAAAGCAGTTTTGCCAAATCAACCCATGCAGGGCGCGAGGCCAGCATCAGTTTAGCGGCCATCGCGGCAAAAAATAGGGACAGGCCAAGCAAACTGGTCCAGTGCAGTCGTTTAAGCTTGATTCGATCGTAGGCCAACAGGGCTGCAAAGAGGCTCAATTCAATGATCGGAATAAAAACAAATTGGGCGCCGACGGCCTCGACCAGCCTTGCGACAGCAGGATCAAGAATCAGTATGCCAGCCAAGAGCATCAACCGCTTGTGTGCGCCGCCGTTTGTGCGGTGAAACAATCCCAGCGTAAAGACAAGGGTGAAATTGATCAGATCTGTTAGGGGAAACATCATTGATGCGTCATGACTGTTTGATCCAATGCTAAATGCTGGATTGCTATAGGCGGACCGCATCATGAAATAACCCGTCAGTAACATCAAAATCGCAAGAATCACGCTCAGTCGGCCCAGGGTCTGATGTAATTTCGGGCGTTGGTTGCCAATCAAATTGGCTTGCAGCGTGAAAAAGACAAACCAGGTTAGGAATATCAAGCCGTGAAGATGGTAAAGCAAAGGCAATGAAGCGGGTCCTTCGGGTAAGGCCAGTGCGGAAGCACTAAACCCTGAGATGACGATTACCGTCAGCAGGAGGCCAAAGACGGCAAAAAAGGGTTCACCCTTGGTTAAATTAGCAGGTTTTCGATCAGTATCCATAGGGGTTGAGCAACACCAATTACATGACATGACGTAAAAGTTTGTGGGGTTTGTTATCACCTTGCAAGGCGTTTGCGAAGACACAAAAAACCCGTCCGGTATCGTTTTAAGTGATTAACGGGTTGGATTGGGTGGCCGCAGATTATGAGCGATGGCACGCAGGCCTGCTGAACCCGAGAATCAATTGCAGGGATCATAGCGTTAAGGACGGTTGATGACGGGCCGGACGGCAAAGGGCGCCATTGTCTTGCCCTCGGCAAGCCAAAATCCGTCTTTATAAAAATTAGGCTATGGTAGACTTTTCAAAACGTAACCCATCTCGCGGCACCTTAACGGGCCCTTTCTTACAGCGACGCTCCGATGGTTCGATTGCTCTACAATATTCTGATGCCGCTATTGATTCCCGGCGCTTTGATTCGGCTTTGGTTCCGCGGTCGGCGAGAACCGGCTTATAGACAGCACTGGGCAGAACGCTTTGGTGAACTGCCAGCGAACCTAAGCGGTGAAACAGATGTGTGGCTGCATGCGGTTTCAGCCGGCGAAAGCGTAGCGGCCACGCCCTTGATTGAGGCGCTCTTAGCGCAAGGTCATACAATGGTTTTATCAACGACCACGCCAACGGGGCGAGCCCAATTGATGCGGCAATTTTCCGGCCGTGCCGTGATTTGCTACGGCCCCTTTGATGTGCCGCGCTGTATTAAGCGCTTTTTAAATCACGTCAGACCAAAGCTCGCATTAATGATTGAAACTGAAATTTGGCCCAACTGGACGACCGCCTGCGCGTCGCGAGGGATTCCAGTTGCGTTGCTCAATGGCCGGCTCTCTGAGCGATCGTTTAAAGGGTATCAAAAACTCGGTTCGATGATGGGGGCGACCCTGCGTCAGTTCAGCTGGATTGCGGTGCAATCGACTGCCCATGCGGACCGGTTTACCGCCCTGGGCGCAACAGCAAATCAATTGTCGGTCACAGGGTCGATCAAGGCCGATCAGGCGCTGCCGGCCGATTTTATCGAACAAGTCGAGATGATTCAGACGAAGTGTGCCCAGCGCACGCTGTTGCTCGCGGCCAGCACCCATCCTGGAGAAGAGGAGATGCTGTTAGCATCCTTTAAAGCGCTGAAAGTTGCGCATCCTGACCTGCTGATGGTGTTGGTTCCGCGCCATGTGCAACGGGCAATTGCCTTGCAAACCCTATCCGCTGAGCTGGGATTATTGTCTTGCCGAGCAACCCTCGACCGGGTTGCCGAGGATACGGATGTGATCATCGTCGATGTGATGGGTCAGCTGTTGTATTGGTATGGAGCGAGCTCGGTTGCCTTTGTCGGCGGCAGTCTGGTACCTCATGGCGGGCACAATTTTTTAGAGGCGGCGCTGTGTGGCTGCGCCATTGTGACCGGGCCTTGGGTCTTTAACTTTGAAGCCCAGGCTGAACAGTTTCAGCGCGCCGAGGCACTAACGCTCGTTGCGGATGAACCTGCGCTGAGTGCCGCATTCGAGATGCTCTTGGTGGATCCCGTGATCAGGCAGCAGCAGATAGATCGCGCGCAACAGTTGGTCGAGGAAAGTCGCGGGGTGCTTGATAAATTGTTGGTTGGGTTGTCACCGTGGCTGCCTGATCGAGCCGGTGCGCCAAAATGAGAATACTGTTTTTATGTACCGGCAATGCCTGTCGCTCACAGATGGCCGAGGGTTGGGCAAGGGCTTTGGCAAACCCTTTGGATGTCATTTGTTCCGCTGGCATTGAGGCGCACGGCTTAAACCTTCGGGCAGTTCAAGTGATGTTAGAAGCTGGCATTGATATCAGTGCGCAGACTTCCAAAGTGATCACATTGTGCGACCTCGACGAGGTCGATCTGGTTGTGACGGTGTGTGGACATGCCGATGAGCATTGTCCTGTTGTGCCGGCAAGGGTAGAAAAAATCCATTGGCCACTGCAAGACCCGGCCAGGGCTGAGGGCTCAACGGCCGAGATAGCGGCCGTTTTTAGAGCCGCTCGCGATGATATTCGGGATCGCGTGCAGGCGCTTTTGACCGACTATGATTGTTTAAATGCGGCTTCGGTCGAACGGTTGGTCCCGAAAAGGTGATAGGCTTGATCTCGAGGCAAGGGCTGTGATGAACGTTAAAAAGACCCGCAAAAATCGTCGTTACGTACCAAATCTGAGGGCTGATTTGGAAAGCTGTGATGCCAATTACATTCGGTTTTTGCAGCTGTTCCCAAATTATCAAGCCCTTGATGCCTTGGTGTTTGCCCTATCGCTTGGCGAGCGTGAGGTCGAAGTCGATATGAGGGTGACCGAGCGGTGCCCCTACACGACCTTTGTTACGATTTCGGTCAAGGGCGGCTTGGACCAACTGTCCTGGTTGGTTTGGCCGCGATTATCGATTGGTTTGTACCATGATCTTTCAACTGCTGAAGTGCTTGGGATTGGCGATCATCAAAAGTTGCGACAGCGCTATGAGATACCGAATCAAGCGCTGCACCATCCAGATGAAAAATCACAAGTTAATCGTGCCCTTGGAGAGTTGCTTGCGGTTTGTATTGAGCACGGTCGAACCCAAGACACGGTAATGATGGTCGATGATTGATACGGCTGGGATTCTTTCCCGTTATAATCTCGCGGGCAGTCGGGCGCGCTGAGATCTGAACTGAGTCCTTACCGAAAAAAGTTGAAATCCAGTCTTTAAATGTGCACAGGGACTGTCTCCAGGAGTCATTAAGCGTTGGAATTTGAAATTTATGGCCAGTAACTACCAGTCTGATTCGATCGAAGTGTTAGAGGGTCTGGATCCCGTTCGGAAACGGCCCGGGATGTATACCGAAACGACGCGTCCCAATCACTTGGCCCAAGAGGTGATCGATAACTGCGTCGATGAAGCGCTGGAAGGCCACGCCAGTGAAATTATGGTGATCCTGCAAAAAGACGATGCCATGGTGATCAGCGACAATGGTCGCGGGATGCCCGTTGATCTGCATCAAAAGGAAAAAGTCTCCGGCGTTGAGTTGATTCTGACGCGGCTGCATTCTGGTGCAAAGTTCAACAGCGATCAGTATCGCTTCTCCGGTGGCCTCCATGGTGTGGGCGTGTCGGTGGTTAATGCGTTGTCTGAGCGATTTGAAGTGTTTGTGAAGCGCGAAGGCAACCTGCACCACATGGGCTTTAAAGATGGGGTTAAGGTTTCGCCCTTATCCATCCTCGAACCCGTCAGCAAGCGTAATACGGGTACCACGATCGAATTCAAACCCAACCCGAAATATTTTGACAGCCCTAAGTTTTCGGTCTCAAGACTAAAACATCTGCTGCGTGCCAAGGCGGTGCTGTGTCCCGGGCTCAGGGTCATCTTCAAAAATGAGCATGAAACGACTATTGAGGATCAAACGACCGAATGGCTGTACGCCGAAGGCTTAGAAGATTACCTGTCGACCGAGCTAGCAGGGTTTGAGGTGCTACCCAGTGAGCCCTTTACCGGTGCCCAAGCGGGTCCAAACGAAGCGGTGGATTGGGCCGTGCAATGGCTGCCAGAGGGTGGCCAGCCCTTAACCGAGAGTTACGTCAACTTGATTCCGACAGGCATGGGCGGGACCCATGTTAATGGGTTTCGCACCGGCTTGCTGGAAGCGCTGCGGGAGTTTTGCGAATTTAGAAACTTACTGCCCAGGGGTTTGAAAATTTCTGGAGAAGATATTTGGGAGCGGTGCGCGTATGTTTTATCCGCGAAAATGCTGGACCCCCAGTTTGCGGGCCAAACCAAAGATCGCTTAAATTCTCGTGATATTGCGGGCTACATTGCCTCTGCCGTCAAAGACAGTTTTAGCCTTTGGTTGAATCAGCATACCGAAGAAGGTCAAAAGCTGGCTGAGATGGCCATTAATAATGCACAGGCGCGATTGCGAGCGGGTAAGAAAATCGCACGAAAGAAGGTCACAACGGGCCCGGCGTTGCCCGGCAAGTTGACCGATTGCTCGTGTCAGGATGCGATGATGGGTGAGTTGTTTCTGGTTGAGGGGGATTCAGCTGGCGGTTCTGCAAAACAAGCGCGCGATCGAGAGACCCAGGCCATCATGCCGCTCAAGGGCAAAATCTTAAATACGTGGGAAGTTCATTCAGCGGATATCCTAGCCTCGCAAGAGGTGCATGATATTTCTGTGGCACTGGGTATGGATCCGGGCTCCGATGATTTGTCCGGATTGCGCTATGGCAAAATTTGTATATTGGCCGATGCCGATTCTGACGGCTTGCATATTTGTAGCTTGCTGATTGCGTTGTTTGTGCGCCACTTTCCAGCTTTGGTGCGAGAAGGCCATGTCTTTGTTGCGATGCCGCCGCTGTATCGGGTCGATGTCGGCAAAGAGGTCTTCTATGCGCTGGATGAGTCTGAGCGGGTCGCAATCCTGAATCGGATTGAAAGTCAGAAAATCAAAGGCAAGGTCTCAGTGCAACGATTCAAAGGCTTAGGCGAAATGAATGCGCTGCAACTGAGGGAGACGGCAATGTCGGCCGATACCCGTCGGTTGGTGCGCTTGACCATTGAGGATTCCGAAAAAGTCGATAACTTGCTGGATATGCTGCTCGCTAAGAAACGGGCGGGCGATCGTAAAATTTGGCTGGAACGCAAAGGCGACCTCGCCGAACTGAACTAGATTCAAGGAAAAACCATGACACTCGAGCAAGATGTCAGCAACATCGAAACCCAATCGCTGGCTGAATTTACTGAAAGTGCCTACTTAAACTACGCAATGTATGTCATCAATGACCGGGCCTTGCCGCATATTGGCGATGGTTTGAAGCCCGTTCAGCGCCGGATAACCTATGCGATGAGTGAGCTTCGGTTAACCGCCGATGCGAAATACATGAAGTCTGCGCGCACCATTGGCGACGTGATCGGTAAGTACCATCCCCATGGTGATTCCGCGAGTTATGAAGCCATGGTCTTAATGGCTCAGAGCTTTACCTATCGGTACCCGTTGGTCGATGGTCAAGGCAATTGGGGGTCGCCCGATGACCCAAAATCCTATGCGGCCATGCGGTACACCGAGTCAAAACTGACCCAGTATTCAAAAGTGTTGTTGTCGGAGCTTGGCCAGGGAACGGTGGATTGGATTCCCAATTTTGATGGCACGATGGAAGAACCGGTGGTGTTGCCGGCACGCCTACCCAATTTGTTGCTCAATGGCGGCACCGGGATCGCCGTGGGGATGGCAACTGATATTTTGCCGCACAACTTAAATGAAATTGTAAGCGCCTGTATTCACCTGCTGGATTCGCCAAAAGCAACGGTTGCAGACCTTATGACGCACGTCCGCGGCCCAGATTTCCCGACGGGGGCAGAAATTATTTCGAGCCCCGAAGAAATTCAGCAAACCTATGAAACCGGTCGCGGTTCGGTGCGCGCCCGAGCGGTTTATAGCATTGAAGACGGTGAGGTCGTCGTTGAAGCGTTACCCTACCAGGTTTCAGGCACCAAGATTCTTGAGCAAATTGCTGGCCAGATGCAGGCTAAAAAATTACCGATGGTGGTTGATTTGCGCGACGAGTCCGATCATGAAAATCCAACTCGAATCGTGATTGTACCCAAGAGTAACCGGGTCGATCTGGATGCCTTGATGGGTCACCTCTTTGCCAGCACGGACTTAGAGCGAACCTATCGGATAAATCAAAATGTCATCCAACTCAGCGGCCGGCCAGGCGTATGCTCGCTCAAAGAACTCCTAAGCCAGTGGCTGACCTACCGACAAACCACGGTTCTGAGACGGTTGCAGTTCAGGCTTGAGAAGATTTTAGACCGCTTGCATCTCCTTGAAGGCTTGATGATCGCTTTTTTGAACATTGATGAAGTCATTCACATTATTCGAACTGAAGATAAACCGAAACAGGTGTTGATCGAACGTTTCGCGCTCAGTGACCGTCAAGCCGAAGCGATCCTTGACTTGCGGTTGCGGCAGTTGGCCAAGCTGGAAGAAGTCAAGATTCGGGGCGAGCAGGACGAGCTCGCCACCGAACGGCAGTCTTTGGAGCAGATTATTGGCTCTAAAGCACGGCTTCGCACCCTCATCAAAAAAGAGTTGCTGCAAGATGCCGAAACTTACGGTGATGCTCGGCGATCGAAAATTGTTGTGCGCCAAGAGGCGCAGGCTTTTTCAGAACGGGACCTGATGTCGAACGACCCGATCACCGTCGTTTTGTCAGAAAACGGGTGGGTCCGGGCAGCGAAGGGTCACGAGGTGAAGGTCGAGGAGTTAAGTTATCGTTCTGGGGATCAGTTCCTGGTTGCGGCCTTGGGGAAATCTAACCAAACCGCGGTGTTCATTGACAGTGCCGGCCGCAGTTATGCACTGGCCGCACACACGCTGCCGTCGGCTCGGGGTCAAGGCGAGCCGTTAACAGGTAAGCTGAATCCGCCTGCTGGGAGTCGCTTTACCGGGTTAATTTTAGATGAACCGGACCAAAAGTACCTGATTGTCAGCGATGCGGGCTATGGGTTTATTGGGCAAGTCGAGGATATGATCAGCAAAAATAAAGCCGGAAAATCGTATCTCAGCGTGCCAAACGGCGCCCAAGCAATGGCGCCGTCTCGGGTCGAGGCGTTAGACGAACAGTTGATCGCGGCTTTTACCACCGAGGGACGGTTGTTGATTTTTGAAGCGAAAGAATTACCGGAACTGGGGCGAGGCAAAGGCAATAAATTGATTAATATTCCAAGCGCTGCGCTAAAAAGTAGGGCTGAATTCCTTGGGCATGTCGTGATATTTTCCGCCTCCGATGCCCTGACCGTATATTCGGGTAAACGGCACATCACGTTAACGCTCAAAGAGCTGACCCACTATCGAGGCGAGCGCGCCCGTCGCGGCTTAAAATTGCCGCGCGGGTTTCAAAAGGTTGATCGCGTGGAAATCAAGCGCTGATTCACCGCTTAGACGGGAGGGTTGATCGTGAGCGTGTGCAGCACCAGGTCTGAGGCAAAGGACGACGACAGTGGCGCGGTTTCGAAAGCGGGCTGTGTGATGTGCGCGAGGTGCGTTTTGGTTTTCTCGTCTAGAACCAGGGCGCCTTGACTGAGCGATGCAAGGTACTTAACCCGCTTGCCCAGGGCCTGCGAGGCCTCGGCGAGGTCAATGCCATAGGCCATACGGATGTTGAGGTCGGGCACCGCTGCCAACTGGGGACGCATCGCCTCAAAGAATTCAAGGCCCTGTTGGGCCGGGTCAGCGCTCCGGAAGTGCACTTCATAATCGCCGGGCTGAAGCTCGGTTAATTGTCCAAAATGCCGACCGGCAGCTGCTTTGAGTGCAGTCAATGGCACGAGTCTTGGCGGGTCGAGCCTGATTGAAAATATCGCAATCGAAGTACTGGCTGAAGGCGCTTGCGTCGCGTCGACAACCGACCTGGGTGCAGCCGGTTCTCGGCCGAGCCTCAAGCTGAGCCAAACTAAAATGAAGTCACCAAATTGCCAAACGGTGAAAGTCATGACGATTGTCATGACGGTCATCACGCAAAGGATCTGGATCAAAAGGGCGTGCATTGCGGCGACGCTCGGGGCTTGATTCACGATCAGTGACAGCCGGCCGATGATTAAACCTTCATGCTGTAAGACGGCTGAGTATTCGGCGCGACGGGCCGGGGCCTTGCCACTGGCCAGCACCAAACGGTTATCAGGGCTGATCACTTCAGCGCGACCCATGCCTGTCGCCTGTGCCAATTGATCCAGAATTACGGCAAGCGCAACCCAATCCTCGGTCACTAAATACAGCGCGGCGTCGGATGTCTTATGGGTTAATAAGGTTTCTGCGAGTTGCTGTTCAGCTTCGCTCGTTTGAGATTGAACGCTGATTACCGCCATCAGGAGTACGAGGCCACTGCTGAACAGAAAGGGCACGATACACAGTGTTAATATGCGAAAGCGTAAATCTTGCATAACAAACATCGAAGAATTCGTGGCGCGCAGTATATCGCACTAGCTTGTCGGCTGTCGCCGTGGCGTCAATTGTTGGATAATGCGCGCTCGTCGAGGAAGTAGAACAATGCAGAGTGTCTTTCTTATCAATGTTACCGGTCAGGACCGTCGGGGGCTGACCGCAAAGTTGACGGACCTTCTGGCCCAGGCCGAAATGGACGTGCTGGATATGGGGCAGTCGGTGATTCATGACTATTTAACCTTGGGCATTTTGGTGCGTTCAGCGCCCGAGCAAAACGGCGCAATCGATCGCCTAAAATCGATGTTTCTCGCAGAAGGGTTGTCGGTTGAAGCGGAAGTTGTGACCGATCTTGAGTATGCCGATTGGGTCGGCCGGCAGGGCCAGACGCGCAGCATCTTGACCATTCTGGGTCGAAAAATAACCGCAGCGCAGTTGTCTCGTTTAGCGCACATCGTAGCGGATGAAGGCCTAAATATTGATCATATTAACCGGCTCTCTGGACGCGTCCCGCTTGAACCGTCGGAAAAGCCAACGCGGGCCTGTCTTGAATGGTCGCTTCGGGGGACACCAAGTCCATTGTTCAGAAAAAAACTGATGGCGCTGGCGACGGAGCTGACGCTGGATCTTGCGGTACAAGAAGACGGCATCTATCGTCGGCATCGACGACTGATTGCTTTTGACATGGACTCAACGCTCATTGAAACCGAAGTCATTGATGAGTTGGCGAAACACAAGGGGGTAGGGGCCGAGGTTGCCAAAATTACCCACGAAGCGATGTCTGGAGACCTTGATTTTCGGGAAAGTTTGATCCGGCGCGTGGCGCTGCTTGAGGGCTTACCTGAGACAACCCTGGGCGCGGTAGCTGCGCAATTGCCACTCACTGAAGGGGTGGCGTCGTTGTTCAAGACTTTAAAGTTACTAGGCTACAAAACGGCGATCCTATCCGGCGGATTTGATTATTTTGGTCATGCCTTGCAGGCCCAATTGGGCGTTGATCATGTTTTTGCGAATCGATTAGAAATTGTAGACGGCTTTTTAACCGGGCGGGTTTTGGCGCCTGTGGTGGATGCTGAAGCAAAAGCACGGATCCTAAGGGCACTGGCCCAGAAAGAAGGGATCTCCATGGCCCAAACCATTGCCGTAGGCGATGGTGCAAACGACTTAGAAATGCTGGGCGCAGCAGGGTTGGGCATCGCGTATCACGCGAAGGAACTGGTTCGAGCTCGGTCTCGTCACGCAATCTCGACCCTTGGGCTCGACAGTATTCTGTATTTGCTGGGAATCAGTGATCGAGACCAGCTCGGGGTGCATTAGTCCATTGGCCTCGCCATTGGCTGTAGAATCTCGGTAAGATAGCGTGCTGGAGAGATCAAGCACAGTGTAGGTAGAGGGTAGTTATGGCCAATTATTCCACGAACGAATTTAAATCCGGCTTGAAGGTTTTGCTTGAGGGCGATCCGTGCAGCATTGTAGAAAATGAGTTTGTGAAGCCGGGCAAAGGCCAAGCGTTCAATCGGGTTCGGCTGAGAAACTTGAAAACGGGTCGGGTCTGGGAGAGAACCTTTAAGTCGGGTGAGAGTCTGGAAGGCGCCGACGTCATGGAATACGAGATGGAATACATGTACTCAGATGGCGAGTATTGGCATTTCATGAAAACCGATGATAGTTATGAACAGATCGCAGCGGATAAAAATGCGGTTAGCGAAGGCATACAGTGGTTGAAGGAAAATAGCCGGTGTACGGTGACTTTATGGAACGATGTACCCATTCTCGTGGTCGCACCGAATTTCGTTGATTTAGACATTGTTGAAACGGATCCCGGACTCAAAGGGGATACGGCAACCGGTGGCTCAAAGCCAGCAACCTTGTCAACGGGCGCAATCGTGAAAGTCCCGCTGTTTATTAATATTGGTGAATCCATTCGCGTTGATACCCGAACAGGTGAATACCAGGGGCGTAGTAAGAGCGCGTGAGCCGGGTTGGGCAATCGATGCCGACCTGGCCGGTGCTACAGGCGCGCGGCAAGATGCTTGCCGCGATTCGACGGTTCTTCGAGGCACGATCTGTAACGGAGGTTACAACGCCGGCCTTGTCGCGCTCTGCGACGTTTGATGCGCAGCTCTCGAGCTTTGAGGTCTCTGATAAAACCAACAAATTATTTCTTCAAACTTCCCCGGAATATGCGTTAAAGCGCGCCTTAGCGGTCTACGGCGAGGCCCTCTTCGAGATTACCCCAGTGTTTCGGCGGGGTGATCAGGGCCGCCAGCATAATCCCGAATTCACCATGCTCGAATGGTATCGTCCTGGCTTTAGTGTATCGGACCTGATGGCCGAAGTGGTGGCTTTGTTGAATGCGTTGCCCGAACCGCCCGAGATTTGGCGCGCGCAATCTAAGCGCGATGTGCCAGTGTATTCGTTCCGAGCGCTGTTTGAGCAACGTTTTGGCGTGAATCCCAATGAAGCGGCCTTGTCGAGCCTTTGGCAGTGGGTGCAAGAAACCGGCGCGGAGGTTGGGCATTTAGCGCCCCACGATGATGACCAGTTCCGATCGGATTGCTTAGACTTTCTGTTTTTGGCGGTGCTTCAACCCAGTCTGGATGATATTTTTTTCTTAACCGAGTTCCCGCGATGCCAGGCAGCACTCGCGGAAATTGATCCAGGTACCGGCACGGCCCAGCGATTTGAGTTGTATTGGTTGGGTACCGAATTAGCGAACGGTTATTTAGAGCTTCGGGATCCGGTGGCTATTTTGAGTCGGCATACCGCGATGGCAGCCGCTCGCGTTAATCGTGGTTTGCCAAGTATTGCATTTGATAGCGCGTTGGCTGAAGCCAGCGCTTTGATGCCCGCGTGTACGGGTGTTGCGCTCGGAATCGATCGCCTTGTGATGGTTTGGCTTAAGGCCAGTACCTTGTCAGAGGTGCAACTGTTTTCCTGGCCGAATCATTAGCGGATCAGGGTTTCGCCCATCTTGATGGTGTTGCCTGGCGTGACGCGCCAGTTTTGATTTGCTTGTGTGATTAAAATGGCGGTCGAGCCCAATAAAAATCGGCCCGCCTCTTGGCCTTGATCTACCGCCAGCCCCGGCAGGGATTGATGGATCGCTTGTCGGGCTTTAAACGGCTCAGGTCGCCAAAACGGTTGAATGCCGGCAACAATCATCGCGCCAATCAGAATCAGATAATAGTCTCCCTGGCTAGACGTGACGCTCAGAACGAGACGCTCGTTTCGAGTGAAAAGTCCCGGGACGTGCGTGGCGGTTGCCTGGTTAACGGAAAACAGGGCGCCGGGGATATATCGAGCGCTCTTTAATGTCCCCGCTTGCGGGAAATGCACTCGGTGATAGTCACTGGGTGCCAAGTAAACGGTGAGAAAACTGCCGTTACTAAAAGATTCTGGCAAGGCCTCGCCCAGCAATTGCGGGATTGAATAGTCATGCCCTTTGGCTTGAATTGCGCGTTGGTGCTCGATGTTGCCCGCGATTGAAACCATGCCATCGGCGGGCGATATGAGCCTGCCAGAAAGCGGGCGGGCATCCGCGATCAATGCCCGAGTAAAAAAATCGTTAAATGAAACATACTGCTTTGGTTCTTTGCGTTCTGCCACGGACCAGTCGATTTTATAAATGGCGTCGAACCGCTTGATCATAAAGTTTTTTAGCCAAGGGATCTCAGATCGCGCGACATAGCCAATGCAGCGGGAAAGTAAATGTTGGGGCATCAAATACTGAACCAGGATAAAAAGTCGTGTCATAAAGTGGCCAATTGCGAACAAGTTGCGTTGCCTAACGCAGCACACGGTTTGCGATGAGGCTTTGCTGGAGGGTGCAGTCTAACGCAATCTTAGGATTTCATGGATCCCTGCGATTTGGGTTGCTCAGGCTTGGACGCCGTAAAGGCCTGTCGCGTGTTTTGAGGTGCAATTGATCGGCGCAAGCGAGGCTGCGCCGCAGTCTCGTATTTTAGGGTTGACTCGGGTTAAATAGGGAGCGTGAGTCGTAGCTTGACGCTTGGTTCAAAGAGGAGATTCTTATGACGGTAGATTCAGACAACTTGGTATGGATCGACATGGAAATGACAGGTTTGGATCCAGATACAGATTTGGTCTTGGAAATGGCAACCATCGTTACCGATTCCCAGTTGAATATAGTTGCAGAGGGGCCTTGTATTACGATTCATCAGACCGAAGCGCGGATGAGTATGATGGATGAGTGGAATACCGAGCATCACGGCGCGTCGGGGTTGACCGCACGCGTGATTGCGTCGTCCGTGACGGAAGCGGAGGCGGAAGCCGAAACCCTTGCCTTTTTAAAGGATTATGTTGGCCCGCGAGACTCGCCGCTTTGCGGGAACAGTATTGGCCAAGATCGACGGTTTATTGATCGCCATATGCCTGAGCTGGGTCGCTTTTTCCACTACCGAAACCTGGATGTCAGTGCGATTAAAGTGCTGGTGATGCGCTGGAAGCCAGAAGTTATGGATTTGGTCATCAAGCAAGGCAAGCATCGCGCTTTGGATGATATTCGCGAATCCATTGATGAACTGAAGGTCTATCGAGAGCACGTCTTTAAGATGTAGACCGAGGGCCGCCCGCATCGCGCTTTAAAATTTGTTGCCGAATGGCCCAGTCAATGTGCTCTTGCACCATGGGCGTGCTGGTTGGGCGTTTTGCCTGAAGGCTGGCTAGTATTTCAGGATCATAATCGGCATTGCCCAGCGCAACGCTGATATTCCGCAACCAGCCGGCGTAACCCGTTCTTCGAATTGCCGTGCCTTGGGTTTTATCTAAAAAGGTGGCTTCGCTCCAGGCGAAGAGCGTTGTTAACGCAGCCTGCTCAAATTCCGGTCTTGCTTGGAAAACGGGGTCCACCGCTGTCGCTGCAAATTTGTTCCAGGGACAGACCATCTGGCAGTCGTCACAGCCAAATATCCGATTGCCCATCGGGATTCTAAGCGGTTCTGGGATCGCGTCCTTGGATTCAATCGTCAAATAAGAAATACACCGTTTGGCATCTAACTCAAAGGGCCCAACAAACGCCTTGGTTGGACAGACATCCAAGCAGCGAGTGCAGCTGCCGCAATGGTTGTCTGTGGACTCGGTTGCGGTGCTGAGTGGCAGATTGGTGAGCAACTCGCCGATAAAAAACCAGGACCCACGGTTTTGGTTGAGCAACAAAGTGTTTTTTCCCGATCCAACCTAAGCCGGATTGCTCAGCAAAGCGTTTTTCAAGAATGGGCGCTGAGTCGGTGCAGGCCCGGGTTACACACTCGGTGATACCCAGGGCCAATGCAGCTTCATTGATTTGGTTTGCCAGTTGGGTCAGGCGACGACGAATGACTTTGTGGTAATCCCGGCCGAGGGCGTAGCGGGCGATATAGGCTTGGCTCGGGATGGCCAGAGTGTCTTCAATCTTTGCCATTTCAGAGATCGACAAATAGTCCATTCGGACGGTAATCGCACTAACAGACCCCGGTAATAGTCCAACCGGGTCGACCCGGAGATCGACATTGCGCGCCATGTAATCCATGCTGCCGTGATGGTTTTGGCTGAGCCACCTCAGTAAGTGCGACTCATGATCGCTGCGGTCGAGTCGGACAAAGCCAGTTGCTGAAAAGCCCAAGGCTTTGGCCCATTCGGGAATCTGATTTTTAAGGGTTTGCAACGACATCAATATTTTCCAAGTGGTGCTCGTAGGTTTGGCTATAATGAATCGCTTTAGGACACGAGGGTCATTATGACAGCGTCAATGCTTTACCCGGCGTCGGTCATTAAAGAAATTGATCGGCAATACTCGCAGGATTATGGCATATCCAGTTTTCAGTTGATGAAAATGGCGGCGCGGCGCGTTGTTGAGGTGATTTTGACCCGCTACAGCGATACCAAAAGGGCGCAGGTTTTCTGTGGGTCGGGAAATAATGCAGGGGACGGTTTTTTGATCGCAGCGGGTCTGGCGGATCGCGGCTGGTCGGTTGAGGTGGCGCTTGTTGGCAGCGTTGAAAAATATTCTGACGCGTCGCGCGAAGCACTCGCAGTTTGTCAAAATAGTCAGACAATCGTAAAGCGTTTTGAAGGGACTGTCCGAGACGGGGCCGTATTGGTAGATGCTTTGTTGGGACTTGGCATTCGCGGCGAGGTCCAGTCGACGTATCGCTCGGTTATCGAAACAATGAATGCAGGTAGCGGACCGATCGTCGCGGTTGATCTGCCGTCTGGTTTACAGCCCGACTCGGGTGACGTGGCTGGGGTCTGTATTCGTGCTGCAATCACCGTAACCTTCTTCGCATTGAAACTAGGATTATTCAGTCAGGATGGCCCTGATTACGCGGGGGAAGTCATCCTGGCTGATCTAGACTTGCCAGAAACCTTGCTGGCCAAGCACGCTGCCAAAGCGTTGCGGGTTCTTGAGGCACCAAGGTTACCAGCCCGTCAAAACAAAGCGCATAAGGGGGATTTTGGCCATCTGCTGGTGGTGGGAGGTAATACTGGCTTTGGCGGCGCGGGCGTTTTAGCCTGCGAGGCAGCGATGCGCAGTGGCGCGGGACGCGTGTCGGTTGTGAGCCGCAAGGCGCATCGATCAGGATTTTTAACGCGATGTCCTGAGGCGATGTTTCAAGGCGTGGGTGAAGCCGATGACATAACGGACCTGCTCGGTCGCGTCCAAGCCGTGGTGCTGGGTCCCGGTTTAGGCCAGGACGCGTGGGCTCTGAACTTGTATGCGCAAGTAATCGCTTGTGGTAAACCCCTTGTCCTTGATGCCGATGCCTTAAATCTCCTCGCTCAGGCGCCGGCGCGCTTAACCGAGAGCATTATTACCCCGCACCCGTTGGAGGCCGCAAGGCTACTTCGTCGGGATCAGGTCGACCCAGATCGTTTGGCGGTCTTGGGCCAACTTCGGGCTGAGTACGGCGCTGTAGTTGTGCTCAAAGGGGCTGCAACCCTTGTTGCAACCGATGAGCGGATCGCGATCAATGTATTGGGCGGGCCGGCCATGGCAACCGCTGGGATGGGCGATGTGCTGTCAGGACTGCTGGGTGCTTTGCTCGCTCAGGGGCAGAGCTTGAGTTCTGCTGCTGAACTGGGGGTTGCGCATCATGGCCTGGCTGCTGAAATGGCGGCGGCGCAACAGGGCGAAGTGGGCTTGCTCGCAGGGGATGTGGTGCCGCAGCTTGGGCGCTCGCTTTCTGGGATGCCTGTATGAGCTGGGTGCTCAACTCGGAGCGCGCGACTGAGCAATTCGGCGGGCACTTGGTCGATGGGCTCGAAGGATCCGGAATTGTTTTTTTAAAAGGTGATTTGGGCGCCGGCAAGACCACGCTTTGCCGGGGCGTTTTGCGGAGTTTGGGTTATAACGGGGCTGTGAAAAGTCCGACCTTTACCCTAGTCGAGCCTTACGAGTTGCCACAGCATTCGGTCTACCACTTCGACCTATACAGACTCAGTGATCCAGACGAGTTAAACTATTTGGGCGTTGATGAGTATTTTACAAGTCGGGCGTTGTGTTTAATTGAGTGGTCGGAGAAAGGAATCGGACTATTACCTAAGCCGGATCTGGAGATTGAAATGCGGGTCATTGGAGATACCAGCCGCCAGGTGTCTGTACAGTCAGGCTCAGATAAAGGCGAACGTGCCCTAGCAAGGTTGCCGACATGACAGCGACCGGGCATCCAAACCCGTTAGGTCGCTGGGGGCGTCGAGGACTCTGGTGCGTGATGATGACTTGGCTTTTGTCATCGACAGTATTGGCTAGTCCGACCATTAACAGCATCAGACTCCATGCCTCTCCCGAAAAAACCCGATTGGTGTTTGATGTGAGCGAACCGCTTGAGCACACGTTGTTTGTTCTTGAAAACCCATTGCGTTTGGTAATTGATCTGCCAGGCTCGACCTTAGCCAAAACTGTCCGCCGGCATCCGCTTGGATCGAAGGAATTCAAAGACACGGCGGTGACCAACCTTCGCTTTTCGTCAGAAAAGCAAGCGGATTTGCGAGTGGTGTTAGATCTGTCTGAGTCGGTCAAGCCGAGGAGCTTTTTACTCAACCCCATAGCCCAGTATGGCGATCGCTTGGTGATTGATTTGTTTCCAGCAGGCGCGGGCCAAACAGTGCCATTGCCTCAACCAGCGGCTAAGCAGCCGCTGAGAGACGTTGTTGTTGCGATTGATCCCGGTCACGGCGGTGATGACCCTGGCGCCATCGGACCTGGTAACACCTATGAAAAAACAGTGGTGTTGGCGATTGCCAAGGCGCTCGCTGGTCGGGTTAATGCAGAACCCGGTTTCAAAGCGATCTTAACCCGAAGCGGAGATTACTACGTTGCGCATCGAAATCGGACTCAGTTGGCGCGCGATAATCAAGCGGATGTTTTCATCTCGATCCACGCTGACGCGTGGAAAACGGCTTCTGCCAGCGGGGCATCCGTCTTTGCGATTTCTCAACGGGGCGCGACGAGTGAAACGGCTCGCTGGATTGCCGAAAAGGAAAACCGGGCAGACTTGATTGGTGGTGTGGGTAGCGTCAGTCTAGATGATAAAGACGACGTCTTGGCGGGTGTCCTGCTGGATCTTTCGATGACGGCAAGCTTGAGTGCGAGTTTGGAAATGGGTGCGGAGGTCATCAAATCAATTGCGCCAATTAATAAGTTGCACAAGGCGAACGTGGAGCAAGCATCCTTTATTGTTCTGAAGTCTCCTGATATCCCCTCAATTTTAGTTGAAACTGGTTTCATCTCGAACCCAGGCGAGGCAAAAAAACTGCGAACTGCGGCGCACCAAAAGAAAATGGCGGACGCAATCTTTAAGGGTGTCACGACCTATTTTAAAAAGAAACCACCGGAGGGCACGCTGTTAGCTCAGAAGGCTTCACAAGCAGAGCGGGTGGTTGCTTATAAAATAAAATCCGGGGACACTTTGTCCGAGATTGCTCAGCGGTATCGCGTATCGCAAAGGGCCTTAAAATCATTGAATGCCCTAAAATCTGACCGTTTGAGGGTTGGACAGGTTTTGAAAATCCCGGAGCGCTCGTGAATCGAATCCAACTATTGTCCAGTCGATTAGCCAATCAGATTGCTGCCGGGGAAGTGGTTGAACGTCCGGCGTCGGTTGTAAAAGAACTGGTTGAAAACGCGATTGATGCCGGCGCCTCGAGAATTGATTTGGCACTTGAAGCCGGCGGTAGCCAGCTCATTCGGGTTCGGGATAATGGTTGCGGCATTCCACAGGATGATTTGGCGCTGGCGCTATCGCGACACGCAACCTCAAAAATATTTACGGAGTCGGACCTCGAAGGCATTCGTTCGCTGGGTTTCCGAGGGGAGGCATTGGCCTCAATCGCCTCGGTTTCGAAATTGGTGATGACCTCGAATGCAACGACTGAAAAATCGGGTTATGCGGTGCAAGTTCATGGCGAAGATATGGCGTCTGAGGTGCTCCCGGCGCCGCATCCGCAAGGGACGACTGTTGAAGTTAGGGATTTATTTTTCAATACCCCAGCCCGTCGAAAGTTTCTGAGAGCGGAAAAAACCGAGTTGGGTCGAATTGACGATGTGGTTCGAAAAATAACGCTAAGCCATCCGGCGGTTGCGATTATGGTGACGCATAATGGTAAGGCTTATCGCCAATTTCAGGCGGCAAGGGCGATCGAAGATCAACACCATCGGATCAAAGCGGTTTTTGGCCAGAGTTTTTTAGATCAAGCGTTGTATTTTGAGGAACAGATTGGGTCGATGCAGTTAAAAGGCTGGATCTCGCTGCCCACCTACTCTCGAAGTCAGGCAGACCAGCAGTACTTTTTTGTGAATGATCGCTGCATTCGTGACAAGGTCTGCAGCCATGCGGTGCGTCAGGGTTATCAGGATGTTCTCTTTCATGGCAGGCATCCTGTTTATGCCATATTTTTAAACCTTGATCCGAATTTAGTCGATGTGAATGTCCACCCAACCAAGCATGAAGTTCGCTTTCGAGAGAGTCGAGGCGTTCATGATTTGATTTATCGGACGATTCATCAGGTGCTAGCCTCCGTGCGGCCAGAAGGCCAAAGCGGACCGAACCAAGGGCTGGCGGCCGGTTTTGACGGTGAACAGCCTGCCCTTGGAACGTTTGATCCGGGTTATGTGCAGCGCAATATGGCCTTTACCAGTCGCCAGAATCTGTCCACGGGCTTCTTTGGCTTGTCGCAGTCACCGAATCAGGCGCCGAACAACTGGACGGGAACAAGCGTTGGGTGGGATGCGGGTCAAGATGATGGCGCCGAGATTCCGCCTTTGGGTTATGCCCTCGGCCAATTGCATGGGGTGTATATCCTTGCGCAAAATATGAATGGGTTGGTCGCGGTTGATATGCATGCGGCGCATGAGCGCATCACTTATGAACGGCTAAAGCGGGCGATGGATGCCGATGGTCTTAAAACCCAGCCGTTACTTGTTCCGGTTAGCCTCGCATTGAGCGCGCGCGAAGTTGTCTTGGTCGCGGATCGCGCCAAGGAGCTTACTGAAATTGGGCTCCAGCTTGAGGTTGTCTCCGACGAGAGCGTGATCATTCGTGGGGTTCCGTCTCTGCTGAGTCGAGACAATCCAGAGCAGTTGGTGCGCGACGTGTTATCGGATTTCCTCGAGTTTGGTTCTAGCAATCGCATTCAGGATGGTCGGGATGAATTATTGTCGACGATGGCCTGTCATGGATCAGTGCGAGCCAATCGGAAACTATCGTTGCCGGAGATGAACGCCTTGTTGCGGGATATGGAAGAAACCGAGCGCAGCGGCCAGTGCAACCATGGTCGCCCGACCTGGTTTCAACTGACGCTTTCTGAGCTAGACAGTCTGTTTATGAGGGGTCAGTAAGCTTGCCAGATGCCCTAGTGATTACTGGGCCGACCGCATCGGGTAAGTCAGCACTGGCTTATGCATTGGCCGACCGGTTCGATCTTGAAGTCATTACAGTGGATTCGGCCCAGGTCTATACCGATATGGATATTGGGACGGCAAAACCGAATGCCGCGCAGCGGGCGTTGGTGCCGCATCATTTACTGGATATTCGTGCGCCCACCGAACCCTATACGGCCTTCGATTTTTGTCAGGATGCTCGGCATGCGATTGCTGCCGTTCAGGCAAGCGGCAGGGTGCCCGTGTTGGTGGGTGGCACGATGTTGTATTTGAAAGCGCTCCGGGATGGGATCGCAAATCTGCCGGAGGCAAACCCGGTTGTTCGTCTTGAGATTCTTGAGGCGGCTCAGGCTAAGGGTTGGCCGTGGCTGCATGAAGAGCTGCGCCGAATCGACCCGCAGGCGGCGCTGAGAATCAAACCAACAGATCGTCAGCGGCTCCAGCGCGCGCTTGAGGTTGAACGGCTGACAGGGCAAACCCTGACCGCGCTGCAAGCGCAGGGTCAGCTTGGGATCGGCGCAAACCTGACTGAAGTCGCCATTATGCCCGAGTCTCGAGCACAGCTTCATCATAAAATTGAGGTGCGCTTTGATGAAATGCTGAATCAGGGATTGGTCACAGAGGTTGAGCGGTTGCGCGAAAAGTATGAGTTACATGACGCGCTGCCGGCCATGAAGGCGGTCGGCTATCGTCAGGTGTGGCAGTTTTTAGAAGGCGATCTTGGCTTTGATGAAATGCGGGAAAAAGGCATTATCGCGACCCGGCAGTTAGCCAAGCGCCAGTTCACTTGGCTGCGGTCGTTTGGGACGGTCAAAAAAATATCAATGCCATCGCTTGATGCACTCTTGAAAATCGAAGCAGTCGCCAACATATTGATAAAAGCATAGCAAGGAAGCAGTGCGCCGACGCAGTTGGCAGATCGAGGGTTTCTGAGCAAAGAGGTCGGTAGGTAAAGCTCGAGCAAGCGCGATCGGCGCCCATCAGGCCCTGTGATCCTACCGTTAACACGGTGAGTGCGTTGGAGTCCCAGCGTTGGCAAGGAATTTAGGAGCCATTATGTCCAAAGGTCAGTCTCTACAAGATCCATTCTTAAACGCGCTAAGGAAGGAGCGAATCCCGGTTTCGATCTTCTTGGTCAGCGGGATCAAACTTCAGGGTCAAATTGAGTCGTTTGATCAGTTTGTGATTTTGTTGCGAAACACGGTGAATCAAATGATCTACAAGTCAGCGATTTCAACGGTTGTGCCTTCGCGAGCGGTCAACCTAGATTATGATGATCCGTTGGAGACGCTCGATTAAAGACCCAGGCTGCTGCTATGTTTTTTGATCGGCCAGCGCCTGGCTCAAAGGCGCTGCTCGTTTTTGTTCGGAACAAGACTTCTGATCTTGCAACGCACGAGGAGGTGGAAGAGTTGGCTCGATCGGCCGGTATGGCGGTCGTTGGATTGATTGAGAGCGCCCGCCGGGATCCGCATCCGAAAACAATGGTGGGATCCGGCAAGGTCGATGAAATAAAAGCAGCGGCAGAAGCTGCCTGTGCCAATCTGATCCTATTTAGTGAGGACCTATCGTCGACCCAAGAGCGTAATCTTGAGGGCGCTTTAGACCTGCGGGTGCTGGGTCGAACGGGACTCATCTTAGAAATTTTTGCGCAAAGAGCTCGAACGCATGAGGGTAAACTCCAAGTTGAGTTGGCACAATTGGAGCATAGCGCGTCTCGCTTGGTCCGAGGTTGGACCCATCTTGATCGCCAACGGGGCGGCGCGGGCGCCGGGCTTGGCGGTGCTGGAGAAACGCAGTTAGAGGCGGACCAACGACTGCTCGCAGCCCGCAACAAAAAAATAAAAGAACGATTGGAGCGCGTCCAGCGCCAAAGACATCAAAGCCGGCGCGCGCGCACGCGATCTGAAACCGCGACGATCGCGCTTGCTGGCTACACGAATGCGGGCAAATCAACCCTCTTTAATCAGTTAACGCAGTCGGCCGTTCATGCAGCAGATCAGTTGTTCGCGACGCTCGATCCAACCCTACGCCAAATTAACCTGCCGCTGACGGGTAAAGCCGTAATCTCCGACACTGTGGGGTTTATTAGAGCCCTGCCGCATGGTTTGGTTGAGTCCTTTAAAGCAACGCTTGAAGAGGTTACCGAGGCCACCTTGATTCTGCATGTGGTGGACGCATCAGCAGGTGAAAAGCAAGAACGCATGGATGCTGTGAATGGGGTCCTGGGGGAAATCGGCGCAAGAGAAGTGCCACAACTGTTAGTCCTCAATAAATCCGATCTACAAGGCGTGTCGGGTCCGCTGGTACGCCGAGATGCGGCAGGCAAACCCTATTGCGTTCAAGTCTCTTCGTTGACCGGGGTTGGATTGCCCGAGCTGTTGTCGTGTGTTGATGAGTTGATTGCAGATGATGTGGTGACGACGGTCCTCACGCTCAAGCCGGAGCAGGGGATGATTCGCGCGAAATGCTTTGAACTCGCCTCAGTTATTGAGGAGGTCATGGATGAAAATGGCACGATCGCAATGCACCTTCGTATAGAAAAGAAGAATTTGGCAAGGTTGCAGGCAGCATTAACTGCGATGAAAGCAGGTTAAGCGATGCAACTTGGTGCAATAAGTGGGAAGATAAACGAAATCTTAGGATTTGGAGAAGACTATGGCGTGGAATGAACCCGGAAATGACGGTGATAAAGACCCTTGGGGCAGTCGCCAAGACCAGGGGCCGCCTGATTTAGATGAGGCGTTTAAAAAACTTAAAGAGAATTTAGGCGGGATGTTCGGCGGCGGAAGCGGCGGAAGTGGTGCCGCAGCCGGTGGGGGTGGCGTGAAATCGTCCCTCGTTGCGTTGGTGCTGGGGGTGCTCGTCATTGGCTACGGTTTTATGGGCATCTATACGCTCGATGAACAAGAGCGTGGCGTTGTCCTCCGATTTGGTAAGGTCCAGGAGGCCATTGTGATGCCGGGTTTGAGTTGGTACCCGCCAATAGTAGACCAAGTGATTATTCACAATACCTCAAGAGTTCGCTCGCACCCGCACGATTCGGAAATGCTGACCGAAGACGAAAATATTGTGAAGGTAAAGCTCACGGTTCAGTACGTGATCGACAATGTGAAAGACTATGCTTTGCAAGTCAGAGAACCAGAGAAAAGTTTGCATCAGTCCACCGAAAGTGCGGTTCGGCATGTGGTCGGCAGTACAGAAATGGATGAGGTCCTAACCGAAGGCCGAGCCGTGATGGGTGATGAGATTAAAATCCGAATTCAGAATTATATGAACACATACGGGACGGGGATCTTTGTCACGCAAGTGAACGTTGATGAAACCGCACCGCCGGACGCGGTTCGAGAAGCCTTTGATGAAGTAATTCGAGCGCGAGAAGACGAGGTTCGGGTGCGTAACGAGGCTGATGCGTATGCCAATCAGGTGATACCCGAGGCGCGAGGTGAGGCGCAGCGATACCTTGAGGAATCCGAAGGGTATCGGCAGCGGGTGGTTGCCCAGGCGAACGGGGAAGCCCAACGGTTTAGTAAACTTTATGTGGAATATAAAGCCGCACCGGAAGTCACGCGGGAGCGAATGTATCTCGATACGATGGAAGCGGTGATGTCGAATGCCTCGAAGGTCATGATCGACGTCGAAGGCGGCAACAATATGATGTATCTGCCGCTTGATCGAATGATGCAGCAAGCCGGCGCCGTTTCTAGGTTGAATGACGGAATGGCTGGATCAGACTCGATCTCCCAGCGTCCGCAAGATAACACCTCGGTTCGAACCCGTCGGGATCGACAGTAAAAAATTAGGAGAGACACCATGTCGAATCGTTTAGCAGTCATTATTGTATTTGTGGCGGGCCTGTTATTTGTCGGCTCCAATTCTGTTTATATCCTCAACGAGATGGAGCGAGGGGTTTTATTACGGGTGGGTGCGGTTGTGAATCCCGATATTTCAACCGGCATTCATTTGAAGCTGCCTTTTATTGAAGAAGTCAGGGCGTTTGATGGTCGCGTGCTCACGGTCGACGCGCCAGCCGAGCGATTCTTAACCTTGGAAAAAAAGGCGTTGATTGTCGATTCGTTTGCCAAGTTCAGAATCAAGAAAGTAGAGAAGTACTACACCGCGACATCCGGTGACCAGCGACGGGCAGAGGAGTTGCTAAAGCAGCGAATCAATAACGGTCTTCGAAACGAGATCAGTAAGCGCACCCTGCATGAAGTCGTGTCAGGACAGCGCGATGAGTTAATGATCGATCTGGTCGCCAGCCTTAACGAGGTGGCGGACCAAGAACTCGGCGTTGAAGTCGTTGATGTTCGAGTCAAGCGGATCGATTTGCCCCAAGAGGTGAGCCAGTCGGTTTACAATCGAATGAATACCGAACGCGATATCGAAGCCAAAGAGCATCGTGCGAAAGGCCAGGAATTGGCAGTTGGTATTCGAGCGGACGCGGACCGACAGCGGGAAGTGATTTTAGCCGAAGCTTACGGTCAAGCTGAGATCGTTCGGGGTGAGGGCGATGCAGAGGCGGCTGCAACCTATGCCAAGGCATTTAATGAAGACAAAGAGTTCTACAAGTTTTACCGCAGCATGGCGGCATATAAGCGCACCTTTGCGCAAAAGAGCGATATGCTGATCTTGGATCCCAACAGCGACTTCTTTAAATACTTGAACAACAGTACCCTAGAAAAATGATCATAGCCCTCGGCTTGTAGGCAGGTAAGGCTTGTCAGCAGATGACGCTCGATCATCTTTGGATCGGTCTGTGCCTGGTGTTGGTCATTGAGGGCCTACTGCCTTTCGCCTCGCCCAAGCTTTGGAAGGCAATGGTGATGCAGGCTCAAGGGCTCGATGAACGACAGCTTAGAATATACGGTTTGGTATTGATGGTGCTCGGCACCTTGATGCTGTACTGGTTGAACGGTTAGGAAGTAACGGCGTTATGACCATAGAGCACTGGCTTCTCCCGGATGGTGTCGAAGACATCTTGCCTGAGACCGCGGGCAAAATAGAACAAGGTCGCAGGATTCTGCTCGACCTCTTTCGAAGCTGGGGATATGAGTACATTATTCCGCCGAAACTCGAGTATTTGGAATCGCTGTTGACTGGCACTGGTCGAGATCTCGATCTAAAAACCTTTAAAGTGATTGATCAACTGTCAGGCCGGATGATGGGCCTGCCCGCAGACTTGACGCCTCAAGCAGCTCGCATTGATGCGCATAGCTTGGGCCAGGACGCGGTGACTCGTCTCTGCTATGCGGACTTTGTTTTGCAGAGTCGCCCGGCGCACATGCTGGCATCCCGTAGCCCCTTAAAAGTGGGAGCCGAACTATTTGGTGAACCAAGTCTTGCAGGGGATGTGGAGATCATCAGCTTGATGATCGAGGCACTGAATCAATTGGGTATGGCGTCTGTACAGCTCGAATTAGGCGACGTTCGATTTTTTAGGGCGCTGATGGCTGAGACGGCGTTGCCGGAACCTGTTCAGGCGCAGTTCTTTGATTTGGTTCAAAAGAAAGCGCACGATGAATTGGCGGAGATGACGCAGCGGCACGCCCTGCCAGACGCGCTTGCTGCTTTGATCTGTGAATTACCGATGATGGCGGGTGACAGCCGAATCCTCGATCAAGTGAAAGGCAAATTCAAGGATTGGCCAGGACTGGTTGCAGCAACCGATGACTTGGCCTATCTCAGTGAGCTGGTCAGTGCCCGAAATCAAAATGTGCAAGTGAGCTTTGATTTATCGGAATTGCGCGGACTGCACTATCACACGGGCATGGTGTTTTCGGTGTTTCTCCGAGAGTCTGGTCAGACCGTGGCGCGTGGTGGGCGCTATGACAACATTGGCGCTGTTTTTGGCCGGGCTCGTCCTGCCACAGGCTTTGATATCGAACTGTTGATGATCAGCGAAACCATTCCGACCGTGCCGGGCGCGAGGCGGGTGCATGTGATTGCCCATGTCGATGGTAATCTGCAAGAACAATGGCGAATGATTGAACAGTTGCGCGCCTCGGGAGATGTTGTGCTGGAAGGCAACGCGACTAAATCGCTCGGCGATTTAGAGCTGGTTTGGCTGGCAGGCGAGTGGCAGCTTAAAGAGATAACCAGTGACTGAATTGCGGTCCAGTGGATAAGAGATAAGGACATCATGACAAACAAAAATTTAGTGGTGATCGGAACCCATTGGGGTGATGAGGGCAAGGGCAAAATTGTTGACCTGCTCACCGAATCCGTGACCGCCGTTGTGCGCTTTCAGGGCGGGCATAATGCCGGCCATACCCTCGTTGTAGAAGGCAAGAAAACGGTCTTGCACTTAATTCCGTCTGGAATCCTACACCCGAACGTGCGCTGCTTTATTGGCAATGGGGTTGTCCTTTCGATTCCAGATTTATTGAAAGAAATCAAAGAGCTCGAAGCCGCAGGGGTTTCGGTTCGGGATCGATTGATGATCAGTTTAGACTGTCCAATTATCATGCCGTATCACGTGGCGCTCGATCAAAGCGTTGAGCAGCGTCGGGGCAACCAGAAAATTGGCACCACTGGCCGGGGTATTGGTCCAGCCTACGAAGACAAAGTAGGGCGTCGCGGCATTCGACTTCGGGACTTGCTTGATCAAGAACAGCTCGTTTTCAAGTTAGAAGCGCTCTTGCACCAGCATAACTTCATGCTCGAGCAGTATTATGGTGCAGCCCCGGTAACACTGCAGTCGTGTCTTGCCGCAAGCTTTGATTTCCTTGCGGAACTAAAGCCGATGATGGGCGATGTTTTGAGCACCTTAGCGGGCTATCGTAAGACGGGCGCAACCGTCTTGTTCGAAGGTGCTCAGGGCGCCTTGCTCGATATCGATCACGGCACCTACCCCTTTGTCACCTCGTCAAACACAACAGCGGGTGCGATTAGTAGCGGATGCGGGGTGGGACCGCGCTATCTGGACTATATTCTTGGGATTACCAAGGCCTACACCACGCGAGTGGGTGAAGGTCCTTTCCCGACGGAACTAAAGAATGACGTGGGCCGCCATCTTGCTGAGAAGGGACATGAGTTTGGCGCCACAACGGGCAGACCCCGTCGTTGCGGTTGGCTCGATGTTCACGCGCTCCGAAGGGTGGTGGAGATGAACAGTCTCACCGGGCTTTGCATCACCAAGCTGGACGTGCTGGATGGTTTGAACGAAATTGCAGTCTGTACGGACTACGAAGTGGATGCATCGGGTAACGCAACGCCGGTTTATGAGACGATGCCGGGCTGGGAGACGCCAACCGAGTCCGTGAAGTCGTTTAGCGAATTACCAAAAAACGCTCAGGCTTATCTGGCGCGAATCGAAAGCCTGTGCGGTATCCCAATCGACATCATCTCAACCGGGCCGGACCGCTCTGAAACGATTATAAAACGCACGTTGATTTAAAATACCGGATCAGTTTGGCGGCTCGATTTGCGCCGCCGGATCCGGTCTGACCATAATGTGCGTCCGGGACTTCATCAAAAGGGCGTAGGATGCTGAGCGCGAACAAGGACATGCCAGAAATTGGCTTTGGGCTGTGGAAAATACCTCAAGATCGGTGCGCAGACGTTGTTTTTGAAGCCGTAAAAGCCGGCTATCGTCATTTCGATTCTGCCGCAGATTATGGCAACGAGCAGCAGGTGGGTGAAGGGCTTGCCCGGGCGCTGGCTGCTGGGCTCTGCGACCGCGCCGATCTTTGGGTTACGTCTAAACTGTGGAATACCTACCATCATCCAGATCATGTCCCGATGGCGCTTGATCGCACCTTGCATGATTTGCAGTTGGATTATTTGGATTTATACCTGATTCATTTTCCCATAGCGTTGGCTTATGTGCCCTTCGAGACGCGCTACCCACCTGAGTGGGTCGAGGACCCTGACGCCGCTGAACCGATAATGCGGCTCGCGAAAGTGCCTTTACAGGATACTTGGGAAGCAATGTCGCAGCTCAAGATCTCCGGTCGAGTCGGCCATATTGGTGTCTGCAACTATAACGCGGGTCTGCTTCAAGACCTCATGAATTATGCGACAACACCGCCGGAAGTGTTGCAGCTGGAAGCCCATCCTTATTTAACGCAAGAACGGATGATTCGATTTGCACAACAACAGGGCTTGGCGGTTTCGGTCTTTTCGCCGCTCGGTGCGACATCCTATTTAGAATTGGAGATGGCCGATGAGCAAGACCTGGTACTGAACCACCCAACCATATGCGATATTGCTGGCGAGACCTTAAAAACGCCGGCCCAGGTCGTGCTGCGGTGGGCCGCTCAAAGACAAACATCGGTCATTGTTAAAAGCGTTCAGGCACATCGCATGCGGGAAAATCTTGCGATCACAGATTTCGAGTTATCGAAGGAACAAATGGATCGGATTAGTAGGCTGAATCAGAATCGTCGGTTTAATGATCCTGGTGCTTTCTGCGAAGCGGCGTTTAACACCTTTCACCCCATCTATGATTGATCACCCGCCTTTGGCACTGTGTTACCCAAACAACTGAAGGTGCAGCCGAAGATCGCGGCCGGTGCCTGCGCTTAGGGGCTGTGTCATCTGAACTTTCTCGACTGTTTGCCGTAGGCGTGGTCAGACCCACTGGCGCAGCCCCAAGCTCAGTGGTGAGGGTGCGCGCGGTTTGATTAAATCTGCGCCCAACTGCTGCCTGAAGGGTTGTGCGCGTTCAGCAGAGCGGTCAAGGTTAATGCATAGAATCGGTACCACCCGTCCTAGAAAGGAGCAGATCGATGTTGATAAACCATGAAAAACTGAAAGGGTTTGCGCAGGCTGTTTTTGAGCGCCTGGGCACGCAAGCGGATAAGGCCTTTGAGACGGCCGATCATTTGGTTGAGGCAAACTTAAAGGGTCACGACTCTCACGGTGTTGGCATGATTCCAAATTATGTGGGCAGCGCGCTGCGGGGCGGTCTTCAGGTGAATGCCGATGCAACGGTTGTTAAAGATCAGGGCGCTGTTTTATTGGTTGACGGCGGCTTTGGCTTTGGTCAGGTGGTGGGCCGTCAGGCAACTGATTTAGGGATCGAGAAAGCCAAAGCGATGGGGATCGCCTGCATTGGTTCGCGAAACAACCATCATTTAGGTCGGATCGGGTCGTATGCAGAGCAGTGCGTGGCCGCGGGAATGGTTTCGATTCATTTTGTAAACGTCGTGGGTCATCCACCCTTTGTATCCATGTGGGGCGGGCGCGATAAACGTCTTCAAACCAACCCATTTTGCTGTGGTGTACCGACCGAGACTGAGCCCCTGATTCTGGATATGGCGACGAGCGCCATCGCTTTGGGCAAGGTGCGTGTGGCGGATATGAAAAATGAACTGGTTCCTGAAAATGCAGTGTTCGACGCAGCAGGCAGACCAACGCGAGACCCAGCGGCTATTGCCGAAGGCGGATCCCTTGGACCCTTTGGTCAACATAAAGGTTCTGGTCTTGCGCTCATGTGTGAGTTGTTGGGCGGTGCCCTAGCCGGTGAATGGACGATGCAGGACCTTGATCAGCAGAAAGCGATCACGGTTAATCATATGTTAATGCTGATTCTTGACCCGGACTTGTTCGGTGGCGTGCAAGGATTTCGTCGTGAGGTTGCGGGCATGCAAGCCTATGCTCGCAGCGCAGCGCCCGCCGAGGGGTTCGATGTGGTGCGCTTGCCGGGTGATCCCGAGCGGGCTTCTCGGCGTGAAAGACTCGGGTCGGGGATTGAAGTTGACCCGCAGTCTTGGAATGCGATTTGCGAGGCTGCCGAAAACGCGGGGTTAACAACCTCCGAGATTACTAATTTGGTCGCGTAAGGCCCTTAGGGCTCCTGGCTTGGATTAAACCGTTGGTCAGAAAATCTAGGGGTCATCGCCAGCATTGCGTTACAATGGCGCGCAAGATGCTGGGCGTGAAGCTCAGTAGAGGACAGATCAGCGGCTATTCAATTGGTGCCGAGGAGAGGACTTGAACCTCCACGGGGTTTCCCCCACTAGCACCTGAAGCTAGCGTGTCTACCAATTCCACCACCTCGGCAACGAGGAGCCGCAGATTACTAGGCGCTAGTGAATCTGTCAACGCACGCGCCCGGTCTGGGTTGTGTCAGGAGCAATTTTTGAATCAAAAAGATCCCCATTCATCGCGAGAAGCTGAGCGCTATGCGAATCCGATTGCCAGCCGAGAATTTATTCTGTCGATGATCTCTGAGGCCGATCAGGCGCTCACAGCGCGTCAAATCGCGGGCCGGCTATCGCTTACGTCTGCTGAGGACAAAAAGGCGCTCAAATCAAGGCTGGGCGCGATGCTTCGAAGTGGTCAGCTTGCCATGAATCAGCGCTCAGGCTTTCGCCTACCGAATCCAGATGACATGCCAGAAGGTGTTGTCGAAGGCGTGATCTCCGCACATCCGGATGGATTTGGTTTTTTAATGGTGCCCGGTGAGGCGCCAGATATTTATCTCAACCATCAGGTCATGCGGCGGGTGATGCATGGTGACACCGTATTGGCGCGCATTGGCCCGGGTCTGGCGGGCAGAAGGCCAGAAGCGGAGATCGAAAGGGTTCTGACCCGCGCTTTTACCAGCATAGCTGGCCGAATCAGGCTGAAACGCAAACAGATCCTACTCGAGCCGCTTTCTCGGAAAGTACATCAACCCATTGTGCTCGAAAAAGATCCCGCCTTAACGCTTAAAAATGGCCAAATTGCGGTGGCAATCATTACCGATTACGGTGATCGCGGCGGTGGATTGAAAGGTCAGGTAGAGCGGGTGATTGCAGACGAGTTGACCCCAGAAATAGAAATTGAAGTCGTGCTAAAAAACCACGATCTCCCAAGGGTGTTTCCGGAGGACGTTGTCAAAGAGGCTGACGCCATTAAAATGCGCCTCGCGCCAGCAGACCTCAAGCACCGTGATGATTTACGCCATCTTCCGTTTGTGACCATCGATGGCTCGGATGCGCGGGATTTCGATGATGCGGTGTTTGCTCAAGTTAGCCCTCAAGGCTTTACATTGTGGGTTGCGATTGCCGATGTTGCGCATTACGTTCGCCCGGGACGGCCGCTGTATGATGAAGCCGTGAATCGGGGCACGAGTGTCTACTTTCCCCAGATGGTCATTCCCATGTTGCCAGAGAAGCTCAGCAATGGGTTGTGTTCTTTAAGACCGAATGAAGATCGCTTGGTGCTGGTATGCGAGATGTCCTTTGATGCATCGGGCCGCAGGCTCAGCTATCGCTTTAGTGAGGCTGTGATCGAATCGAAAGCGCGGTTGATTTACGAGGATGTCGCGCATTGGCTTGATCATAAGGCCGCGCCCTCAGAGCTTGCGCCGCCGATTCTTGAATCGCTCGAGGCGCTGCATCAAGTTTACCAAGTATTGCTGGCGCGTCGAGCTGAGCGGGGTGCGTTGGAAATTGAAACCCCTGAACTTCGGGTGCAATGGGATGACGCAGGCAGGCTGTCGAGCATGGGTCCGGCGCCGCGAACCGAGGCGCACAAGCTGATTGAGGAATGCATGTTAGCGGCGAATGTCGCAATGGCCGATTTTATCCAAGCGACCAAAGGCGGCGGACTATATCGGGTCCATGACGAGCCCGATCCCGAAAGCGTGACGCGTTTAGCCAGTACCTTGGCACAGTTTGGGCTCGCGCTGGATGCGGACTTAGGGCGGGTGACAACGCAAGATTTCCAGAGAATTTTAGATGCCAGCCGCGGTCAGCCTGCGGCGGCGGCGCTGCAGATGCTGGTTTTGCGCTCAATGAACCAAGCCATTTACACCCCAGAGCATCGTCCACACTTCGGTTTAAATTATCCGGGGTATGCGCATTTTACGTCGCCGATTCGTCGACTTGCTGATCTTGTGAACCATCAGTTGGTGAAATCCCAGCTTCGTAAGCGGGCGAAGCAGGCCCCGAGTGAATTAAAACCGGAGGCGCAAGCCTTGCTGACCGAGCTCGGCGAGCGGGCCAGCATGACCGAACGGCGGGCGGATGCGGCCGTCTATGAGGTGCTCGAGTGGTTGAAGTGCGAGTATTTAAAGCAGTTTCTGGGCGAAACCTTCGAGGGTGTGATTACAACGGCGGTTAAATTTGGCCTGTTCGTCACCCTTGAGCCGGTCATGGCTGAGGGCTTAATTCATATCAGCAATCTGAAACAGGATCATTTTAAGTTTGATACAGCGCTCGGCGCCTTGGTGGGGACTCGCAGTCATCAAATTTTACGAATGGGCGATCGAGTGGTGGTGCAACTCGAGTCGGTCGACAGCAGCCTAGGGCAGGTCAGCCTTGCGTTAAAGGAACATCTGCCGCTGGCACGTAAAGGCCAGTCAGCTGGACGTCGAACGTCTGCGACAAGGCGTAAAAAAACAAAGCAGGTTGGGGACAAGAAACCAATAAAACGGGGCAAACGTGAGCGATAAATGGGTCTATGGGTTTCATGCCGTTGAACAGCAGCTGCTCAAAAGAGCGGTTGGAAAAGTTTATTTGCGCGACGGGCGCGGGGGCAAGCGCACAGAGTCTTTGATTACGCTGGCGGATGCCAGGTCGGTTGAGATTGAGTATGTCGCCGACCTAGATGCGCTTTTGGGCGTTGGGGTCCAGCATCAGGGCATTGCCTTTTTAGGGTTTGATGCGCCACCCGAGCCGAGTCGTGTCCTAGAAACCTTCTTGCAGCCAAAGCCGTCGCCCCGAACGCTTTTGGTATTAGATGGTGTAACGGATCCAGGCAATCTGGGTGCGTGCTTACGCAGTGCGGTGACTTTTGGCGTTGATGCGGTGGTGGTACCGAAGCACGGCTCAGCACCTTTGAACGCCGTTGTGATGAAACGCTCGGCTGGCGCGGCAGAGGTGGTCCCGGTTGTGGAGGTTGTCAATCTGTCCAGAAGTCTTCGTCAAATTAAAGAAGCTGGATTTTGGGTGGTTGGGACAGCCCTCGGCGCTGAGACGCAGCTACCCGATTTCAACTTCAATATGGATACGGCGCTCGTGATGGGCTCAGAAGGCGATGGTCTGCGGTTTAATACGCGTAAGCAATGCGATGTTCTGGTTGAAATACCCATGCAGGTGGCAGATTTTAATTTAAACGTGAGTGTCGCGACTGGCGTTAGCCTGTATGAGATTTTCAGACAGCGGCGACAAGCGCTTTAACCCGTGTTTGCATCTTTTAGAGCAATTTCGTACACTGCGCGCCCTTAATTTCAATTAACTCCTTGCTGCACTGGGTTTGCCCGGGTAGCAATTACCGAGAGGAGATCTCTATGCGGCATTATGAAGTCGTATTCATGGTACATCCTGGCCAGAGCGAACAGGTGTCAGGCATGATCGAACGTTATTCTAATTTGATTACCCAAGGCGGCGGTGCTGTCCATCGGGTCGAAGATTGGGGACGTCGGCAATTAGCGTATCCCATCAATAAGATTTTTAAGGCGCACTACGCCATGCTCAACATCGAGTGTGGTCTAGAAACCTTAGAAGAATTAAGTGATGCCTTCCGTTTTAATGATGCTGTGATTCGAAACATGATTATGAGCCGCAAGCAGGCTGATCAGGGTGATTCGCCCATCATGAAGATCGAAAACGAAAGCAAAGAGCGTAAAGATCGAGAGGATAGTCGCAATGCACGTGCTGAAGCGAAAGCGGCAGAAACGGCAGCGCCGGCTGTTGCTCAGCCCGCAGAAGCGACCGTTGATGCCGGGCAAGGAGAATAACGATGTCTAGATTTTTTAGAAGAAGAAAGTATTGTCGTTTTACCGCTGAAGGCATTACCGAAGTTGATTACAAAGATGTTGAATTGCTGAAAGCCTACATTACTGAAACCGGTAAGATCGTCCCAAGTCGAATTACAGGGACGAAAGCAAAATATCAACGTCAACTGGCGAAAGCGGTCAAGCGTGCTCGATATCTGGCATTGCTGCCCTATACAGACGCGCATAAGTAGCGCGTTCAGAGGATTGTTGTGAGAGGGCTCGCCGCTTTTGTGATGCGAGGCCGGCTCCAAGCCAGCGGCGCCGCGGCTTTGGCATCTGCCTTACCACTTTTGAGCTGGCTCGGTGCGTCGATCGTTGCGTTGGTTGTGTTAAGGCGCGGCAATAAAGAAGGCCTCTTGGTATTTCTTTGGGCTTTCTTACCGCTGGTATTGGTGTATCAAGCCGGGGGTGACTCGAGCGGATTGATCGCGCTTTTGGGCGCCTTTGTGACGGCCATGGTGCTGAGAGGGTCGGTGTCCTGGGTGCTTACGCTGTACGCCGTCGTGATTGCGGCAGTGCTGGGCAGCTTGGTGTTTATGCAATTGTCAGAATCGATTCTGACAGCGTTCGTAGACTGGTATGTGGACGTCATGGGAAGTCTGGCGGCCGAGACAGGTGGACCAGGCGTGACGCCCGCTGCGGGACAACGTCAAGCGGTGAGTTACCTGGCTATGGGCCAGGGTTACATGATGGTGCTTGCGCTGATGCTGGCGCGTTGGTGGCAGAGTGTCTTATATAACCCGGGTGGTTTTAAGCAGGAGGTTCAGCAAACCCGCTTGTCGCCCAAGGCGAGTTTACCATTGGTGCTCGTCATAGCCGGATGCCTGATCACCGACGGTTTCGGAACTTGGGTCGGTGTGGCGAGTATCCCATTTGTGGTAATTGGTTCGGGTTTAGTGCATTGGATACTCGGTCGTCAAAACAGGTCCAATCAGTGGTACGTGATGTATTACGTCACCTTGGTGATGTTTTTTCAGTTAGCGTCGGCCGCATTAGTGGTGTTGGTGATAGCGGACGGCTTTATAGATTTGAGACAACGAATACAGTCGAAAGAGGATTAAGTTATGGAAATTATCTTGTTAGAAAATGTTGCAAACCTAGGGGGCTTGGGCGATCGAGTGAACGTAAAGCCAGGCTATGGTCGGAACTATCTTGTACCGCAAGGTAAAGCTGTGCCAGCAACGGCGATCAACATTGCAGAATTCGAATCCCGTCGCGCTGAATTGCAAAAAGAAGCCGATGCGCAACGTCACGCGGCTGAGACACGCGCTGCAAAAATTAATGCTTTGTCGATTCGTATCCTAGCCAATGCGGGTGAGGAAGGTAAATTGTTCGGCTCCGTTACCGTGCGCGATATCGCCGATGAAGCAACCGCCGCCGGGGTTGAAATAGATCGCAGTGAGGTTCGGCTGCCGAGTGGCCCGCTACGAGAAGTGGGAGAGTACCAGGTCGAAGTCTACTTGCACCCCGAAGTCAGCGCCCATGTCAATGTGGCGGTTGAGGCCGAGGAAGCGTTCACATCCTAAGACCAATCCTTTAGTCTAAGGGACCCATCTTTAGAGAGTTCTCCTTGGCCATCGAACTGGATGATCATCAAAATCTGAAAGTCCCGCCTCATTCAATCGAGGCGGAGCGATCGGTTCTTGGCGGCTTGATGCTGGACAGCCAAGCCTGGGATCGGATCTCAACGCTCATTTCTGAAAACGATTTTTATCGCTCAGAGCACCGTCCAATCTTCCGAGCGATGCAATGGCTCGTCGGACAAAATAAACCGCTTGATATTGTGACCCTTGCTGAAACCCTTGAGCTCCATGGCGAGCTTGAATTGGTGGGTGGCCTCGCCTACCTGACGGATCTTGCAACGGGCACGCCAAGCGCCTCAAACGTTGCGGCTTACGCCGAGATTGTCCAAGAGCGCGCAACGGTGCGGAAGTTGATCAGCGTGGCGCACGACATCGCAGAAAGCGGCTTCAATCCGCAGGGTCGTGATAGCGCGCGGTTGATCGATGAGGCAGAAAGCAAAGTCTTCAAGATAGGCGATGAGCGCCCAAGTCATGGTGGCCCCGAGTCAGTGCGACCCTTGCTGGCCAAAGCCATTGAGAAAATTGACGAACTGTATCTGACCAAAGGCGCGTTGACGGGCATTAGCTCTGGTTTTCAAGACATTGATAACATCACCAGTGGTTTGCAGCCGTCTGATCTCGTGATTGTGGCCGGCCGTCCATCCATGGGCAAGACCGCCTTTATGATGAACATTGCGGAAAGTGCTGTTATCTCTGGCTCTAAACCGGTCGTTGTTTTCAGCCTGGAGATGCCGTCTAATTCGCTCATTATGCGGATGTTGTCGTCCTTAGGGCGCATCGATCAGAGTAAAATCCGGAATGGACAACTGGGCGATGATGACTGGCCTCGCCTGACGTCTGCCGTTACGTTGCTCAACGATAAGCCGTTGTTCGTTGATGATACGCCGGGGTTGACCCCAAATGAGATGCGATCTCGCAGCAGAAGAATTGTCCGCGAGCACGGCCCAATTGGCATGATCGTGGTAGATTATTTGCAGCTCATGCAGACGTCCGGCACACCAGAAAATCGCGCGACCGAAATCTCTGAAATTTCTCGATCGCTTAAGTCGATTGCGAAAGAGTTTGATTGTCCGGTCATTGCTGGGTCGCAGTTAAATCGAAGCCTTGAACAGCGTACAGACAAGCGGCCGATTATGTCGGATCTCCGAGAATCAGGTGCCATTGAGCAGGACGCTGATTTGATTATGGCGGTGTACCGAGACGAGGTTTATCACGAAGATACCCCGGACCGAGGTGTTGCGGAGATCATTATCTTGAAGCAACGAAACGGCCCGATTGGTCGAAAGAAGCTTGCCTTTATCGGTCGGTACACGAAATTTGAAGATCTCGCCAGAGACTATGACGATTACTACGAGTGATGGTTGAGGATGCAGCGGTTGCGATTGATTTAGCATCGATTGCTTTTAATTTTAAGCAGGCAAAACAAGCCGCGCCAAATAGCAAAGTGATGGCGGTGGTTAAGGCAAACGCTTATGGTCATGGCGCGGTGCCGGTCGCCCAGTGTCTGGCTGCGGCCGATGCGTTTGCGGTGGCTCGGGTGCAGGAAGCCATTGAATTGCGATCTGCTGGCATTAACCATCCGATTTTATTGCTCGAGGGGGTTTTCGATGAAGCCGGCGTACAGCAGGCGGAGCAATTTGATCTCGATGTCGCCCTGCATCAGCCTTACCAGCTTGATTTACTCAAAGATACGAACCTGAAAGTTTGGTTAAAACTCGAAACCGGGATGCACCGTTTAGGGTTGCCTGCAGACTTTCTTAAGGTCTGCGTCCGGACCTTGCCTGCGGCTCGGGTTTTGGGTGTGATGAGCCATTTTTCCGACGCGGATCAGCCGAGCTTGCAGAAAAACGCCAACCAGCTCGAAACCCTTCTGACGCTAGCTGGGCCATTGGGCTTGCCGGTCAGTATGGCGAATTCGGCTGGCATTCTTGCGGGGCTTGGCACGAGCTGTGATTGGATTCGACCGGGAATCATGCTGTATGGCGCCAACCCCTATCTGGATCAAGCGGTGTCACTGCGGCCTGCAATGTCGCTCACCGCGCCGGTTATCGCAATAAAAGCACTGCGCGCCGGCGATACGGTGGGTTATGGCAGTCGTTGGCGAGCAGAGCAGGCGTGCCACGTTGCCGTGCTCGCCATCGGGTATGCCGATGGGTATCCTCGCCAGATTCAACCGGGCACGCCGGTTTGGCTCAATGGACGGCGAGAAACGATCTTAGGCCGGCTGTCGATGGACATGATGACTGTTTCCGTGTCGTCTGAGGCGCTGCCTTTGATCGGCGATCGAGCGCAGCTTTGGGGAAAAGATTTACCCATTGAAGAAATTGCCCGGCAGGCGGATAGTCTGCCGTATGTTTTGATGTGTGGTTTGGGCCCGCGGGTTACACGAACCTATTTTTCGCCATCGACTGTGAGCCTTGAATCGTGAAAAAATCAAAAATTGCGTTTGTGTGTGAGGATTGCGGCTCGGAGTACACCAAATGGCAAGGCCAATGCCATGATTGCAGCGCTTGGAACACGTTAAAGCAAATTCAATTGGGCAATGTGCGGAGCGAGCGCCGTCGTGAGGGTTATGCCGGCACGCTCGAAGTGCTGCAAACCTTGGGCGAGGTGGCCTTGGCAGAGCAGCCTCGCTTGGCATCCTCCTCAGACGAATTTAATCGAGTCTTAGGTGGGGGTTTGGTTGCGGGATCTGCGGTATTAATTAGCGGCTCACCCGGTGCGGGAAAAAGTACCTTGCTCATTCAAATTCTATGTGAGCTGGCCAAAACTCAGAACTGTTTGTATGTCACCGGTGAAGAAAGTCTCGCGCAGATTGCGATGCGAGCGAACCGGCTCCGGCTGCAGACGGATCGGCTTAAGGTCATGTCCCAAACCAGCGTCGAGGCCATTGCTGCGGTTTGGGATCAGGAGCGCCCCAATGTGCTGGTGATCGACTCGATTCAGGTGATGCAAAGCGACGTCATTGAATCGGCCCCAGGTAGCGTGACGCAAGTCAGAGAGACAGCCGCACAACTGATCCAAAAGGCAAAACAAACGGGCACCATTTTAATTCTCGTGGGCCATGTCACCAAAGACGGCAATCTTGCTGGGCCACGCGTACTCGAACACATGATTGACTCTTTTTTGATGTTAGAGGGCGATGCGGATGGGCGATATCGCACCTTGCGATCGATTAAAAACCGCTTTGGCGCGGTGAACGAGTTGGGTATTTTTGCCATGACCGATCAGGGGCTCAAGGATGTCGCCAACCCCTCTGCGATCTTTCTCAACCGGGCAGAAATTGATACCCCGGGTAGTATTGTGATGGCGATATGGGAGGGTACTCGGCCGCTACTGGTTGAGGCCCAAGCGCTGGTTGATCAGAGTGCGTTTTCGAATCCTCGCCGGATTGCGGTCGGGTTCGAGCAAAATCGTCTGGCTATGTTGCTTGCCGTATTAAGTCGCCACGGCGGTCTTCAAGTTGCCGACCAGGATGTTTATATCAACGCCGTCGGCGGCATCCGAGTTGATGAAACCAGTAGCGACCTTGCTGTTTTGATGGCGGTGGTGTCTAGTTTTCGCAATCGCGCGTTGCCGCGAGATTTAATCTGTTTTGGTGAGGTTGGGCTCAGCGGCGAGATCCGGCCTGTTCCGAACGGCCAAGAGCGCTTGCGCGAGGCCGCCAAACACGGGTTCACGCGCGGTTTGGTTCCAAAAGGGAACTATCCAAAGCAGCCGATCAAGGGCATGGAACTCAAAGCGGTTAGTCAGTTGTCAGAGGCCTTGTCAGCCGCTGGGGACTGGTTATAACTAGGTCGCGAGTTTTTTATAGCGCACCCGGGTTGGTACAAAGTCGTTACCCAAACGTTTCCTACGGTCCGCTTCGTATTCAGAGTAATTGCCTTCGAAGAAATTCGCTTGGCTGTCACCTTCAAACGCTAGAATATGCGTTGCGATGCGATCCAGAAACCAACGGTCGTGTGAGATCACCATGATTGCGCCCGGGTAGGACTCAATCGCAGACTCCAGTGCTCGTAGGGTTTCAACATCGAGGTCGTTGGTGGGCTCATCGAGTAGGAGGAAGTTTGCTCCAATTTTCAATAGCTTGGCCAGATGGACCCGGTTGCGTTCCCCGCCCGAAAGGTCTTTCACCAGTTTTTGCTGATCCGCGCCTTTAAAGTTAAAGCGGCCGACATAAGATCGAGATGGGGTTTCATACTTACCAATGCGAATGATTTCGTTGCCTTCTGAAATTTCTTCCCAAACCGTGTGGTCGTCGTTGAGTGAGTCCCGGCTCTGATCGACGAAACCAAGTTGCACGGTTGAACCCAACGTAATCGTGCCCGTATCGGGTTGGTCTTGGCCGCTGATCATGCGGAATAGCGTCGACTTACCGGCGCCGTTACCGCCGATGATGCCAACGATACTGCCCTTCGGTAGGGTTAAGCTCAGATCGTTGATGAGTAAACGATCTTCGAACCCTTTTGAAACATTATTGATCTCAAGCACTTGGTCACCGAGCCTGGGCCCGGGTGGAATATAGAGTTCTTGGGTTTCGTTTCGGGTTTGAAATTCTTGTGAATTGAGCTCCTCAAAGCGCGATAGCCGCGCCTGATTCTTTGCTTGTCGCGCTTTGGGTTGCGAGCGCACCCACTCCAACTCGGCTTTGATGGTTTTCTGCCGTGCTTGCTCTTGACGCTGCTCGGTTGCGAGGCGTTTTTCTTTGGCTTCGAGCCAGGCCGAATAATTCCCCTCGTAAGGAATACCGTGTCCCCGGTCGAGTTCCAGAATCCATCCCGCGGCATTATCCAAAAAGTATCGATCGTGGGTAATGGCAACGACAGTACCAGGAAATTCGGTAAGGAACTGTTCGAGCCAGCCAACGCTTTCTGCATCAAGGTGGTTGGTGGGCTCGTCTAACAACAACATGTCTGGATTGGACAAAAGCAGGCGGCACAGCGCAACCCGTCGTTTTTCGCCGCCGGAGAGCGTGTCGACACTGCTCGTAAACGCTGGTAATCGTAAGGCATCCGCCGCAACTTCTATTTTGCGCTCAAGGTCCCAGCCGTCCACAGCATCGATTTTTAATTGCAAAGCGCCTTGCCGGTCTAAGAGTTCGGTCATTTCGTCATCTGTCATGGGTTCGGCGAACCGATCGCTAATGGCGTTGAATTCATCCATTAAATCTTTGATTTCGCGAACACCGTCCTCAACATTGCCGAGCACGTCTTTGCTGGCGTCCAACTCAGGCTCTTGTGGCAAATAACCGATTCTGAGTTCCGGTTGGGGCCGCGCTTCACCTAAGTGTTCCTGATCGAGCCCGGCCATGATGCGCAGCAGGCTAGACTTACCCGAGCCATTCAGGCCGAGCACGCCGATCTTCGCGCCCGGAAAAAACGACAAAGAAATGTCTTTTAAAATGACGCGATTCGGCGGAACGACCTTACCGACGCGAGACATTGTGAAAACGTATTGTGCCATTGGAAAATCCCTTAAAGGTTCTATCGTTAACATCATTTACGGCGAGTCGGGGCGGGCTGTTATCAACAATGCAGGCAGGATCCTTTTTAGATCGCGCCGTGTCCCCAAGGCTTAATTGTCGCATATTTTTGTGACAGGTTATGAGCGTCTTGCTGGCGGCCGCTGGCGTTTGGCCATCTCGTCAGGACTTAGCTGGGACGGGTCGCGGTTGATTTGCTTTAGGATTTAGCTTTGCTTCGCCGGCAACGTTCCGAACAATATTTCACCTTTGCCCAGTCTTTGCGCCATTTTTTTCGCCAGGTGAAAACAAGCCCACAGTACATGCAAACCTTGGTGGGTAAATCACGCTTTTGGTGGGTCATACAAGAATGCCTTGGCTTTGGGTGGTATAAAGGCGTGAGCTTTGATTATCGCACTACCAGCCCGTTTTGCAGAAGTCTGGCTTTGGTAGAACCAGAGCGGCTCAAAAATTGTCTTTACGCGCGACTGCCAAGACGTTGGAAGGTCCCCTGATCCAATAGCATTCACGGTGCTGCGAAAGCAGATGCGAGGCCGAGCCGGCGCGATTCGAATTTTCGGTTAGTGGTTTGATGGCCTTGATCACGTTATCATTCTTGGGTTCTCACCTGCGTTGATCGAAGGCCCGATATCATGATAAGTCTTTCCGAATTTTTACCTGAAATGATTGCGACAATCGTGGGTGTTGCACTCGGCGGGATGGGCGCAGTCTACAGCAGTCGACGGCAGGTTAAGGAGATCAAGAGAAAGCGTGCCAAGATTTTTTTGAAAAACCTTGAAAGCGAAATTGCTGAGAACATGCAGGTCATAGAAGTTGCCTATCAAACGTATACAAGTTCGGATCATGGTCGGTCTTTTTTTTTGGGGTCCATTGCTTGGGATACCGCAACGGTTAGGGGTGATCTGGCGGATGTATTAGGCCTTGAGTTGGCTGATTCGATTGAAAATCAGTACCGCATCTTTTTTAGAATTCGCTACTATGTCGATTTGATGACGCAATTGTGGTTTGCGCCGGTTGAGATTGATGGTCGGGCGGAAATTCAGGAAGGCTTTAAAAATCATATTATCAAGAACCTAAATCAGGCTCGCGAGCATTTCTCTGAAGTACAGGCGGCAATTGATGAGGCAAAAAAGGCGATGACCGGTCGCGAGCGAGCCTAAGGCGCGGGCAAGGGTCGGTTTATAGTTCGTCTGCTTCGGTTGTGGAGTCGTAAATGTTTTGTCCCTTTTGCAGTCATAGCGAAACCAAAGTGAATGACAGCCGTTTGGTGGCGGAAGGTCATCAAGTGCGTCGTCGCCGCGAGTGTTTGGCTTGTGGGGAACGTTTCACCTCCTTTGAATCGGCTGAATTGATGATGCCGCGGGTGATCAAGTCAGACGGCAGTCGTGAGCCGTTTAATGAAGAGAAGCTTCGGTCTGGTCTTATGCGTGCCCTTGAAAAGCGTCCGGTAAGCCTTGAGGGCGTGGAGGCAGTCTTGTCACGGATTAAAAGTGCGCTGCGTGCAACGGGTGAGCCGGAACTCAAGAGTCTAGAGTTAGGCGAGCTGGTGATGAATGAGTTGCGGGTCTTAGACGAAGTGGCCTACGTTCGGTTTGCATCGGTCTATCGCAGCTTTCAAGATATTGATGAATTTAAACGTGAAATTGACTCAATGGGTAAAAACAAACGCAAGCGCGCTGCGAAAAAATCAGCGACCAGTCAGTCTAAGTGATGGACCAAACATTTCTCGCGCAAGCTTTTCGGCTTGCACAGCAAGGCCGGTTTACAACGGACCCTAATCCTCGTGTGGGTTGCGTCTTGGTGCGAGAGGGCCGGGTCATTGGGCAAGGATTTCATAAGATGGCGGGTGGCCCGCATGCCGAAGCAGAAGCCCTCGCCAATGCGACAGAATCTGTGGTTGGCGCAACCGCTTATGTCACCTTGGAGCCTTGTAGCTACCATGGTCGAACGCCCTCGTGCGCCGACGCCTTAATTAAGGCCGGTGTTGCTCGGGTCGTTGCCGCGGCGCCAGACCCTCATCCTAGAAACAGAGGCGCCGGTTTTGATTTGCTTGAGGCGGCTGGGATCGAGGTTGTTCGAGAGGGTGATCGCGCCGGGGCAAAGGCGCTGAATCCTGGTCACGAAAAGGCCCATACCGAGGGCAGACCTTATGTTCGCTTGAAGCTTGCGGCCACGATGGATGGTTTTACCGGGCTGCCAAATGGACAAAGCCAGTGGATTACTTCGCCGGCAGCAAGGCTCGAAGTACAACGCTTGCGCGCCCAAAGTTCTGCGATTGTTACCGGTGCCAATACCGTGCTCAGCGACGATCCAGCGCTCACGGTTCGAGATCCCCGAATAGACTTGCAATACAGTGACCTTATTTTGGCGCGGCCGAAACCGGTCTATGTGCTCGATAGCCAAAGCCGAACCGAGGCGACGGCAAAAGTCTACAGCAACCCTTTGGCGCGTCAGGTTTGCGGATTGCAGACGCCCAACGCGCATCCTACGGCGCTTAAAACCGAGCTCAATTCTGACGGGCAGATCGATTTGCCACGCTTTTTTGAAGCCTTAGCGGCAAAAGGCGTTTTGGAAGTTTTAGTTGAATGCGGGCCGACCCTTGCCGGCGCCGTTGTGCAGGCAAACTTAGTGGATGAGCTGGTGTTGTTTTTAGCGCCGAAATTTATGGGGATGGGTAAGCCGTTACTTCAACTTCCAGAACTTGATAAGATGAGCGACTTGCGGTCATGGTCCTTGTTCGAAACGCGCAGATTTGGACCTGATCTAAAGCTTGTTTTAAAACCCGACTGATCCCAACCGTTCAAAGGACGATTCAGAGATGACCCGATTAATTGAAGGCGATTTGGTCGCCAGTACCGCAGGGATTACGATCGTTGTTGCTCGATTTAATGAATTGATTGTTGATAGCCTGTTAAATGGCGCGCTGACGACGCTCAAGCGACACGGTGTTCAGGATAAGCATATTACCATTGTGAAAGTACCGGGTGCTTTTGAGATTCCGCTTGCGGCACAGTTGGCTGCCGAGCAACCTGACTGCGCCGCTGTGATCACCCTAGGTGCTGTTATTCGAGGTGGCACCCCCCATTTTGACTACGTTGCGGGTCAAGCGGCAAGTGGCGTGACTGCCGTTGCTTTAAAGACCGGAAAGCCAGTTGTTTTTGGTGTGCTGACGACTGATACCATTGAGCAAGCCATTGAGCGTGCCGGAACCAAAGCCGGTAATAAGGGCGGTGATGCTGCGATGACCGCTCTAGAGATGATCAATCTCATAAGAAAAATGGCATGAAATCCACGCCCTCGGCGCGACATAGAGCTCGTAAACTCGCTGTTCAAGCGTTGTACCAGCTGCACTTCCAGGAGGCGTCGCCCAGCCAAGTGATTCAAGAGTTTCTTGAAGACAATGATTTAAAGCGTGCGGATGTGGCCTATTTTGAAGCGTTGGTTTTGGGCGTTAGCCAGCAAAAGGCTGCGTTGTGGAACAAGGTTTGTGAATTGTTGGATCGCGCGCCTGAGCAGATTGACCCAGTCGAAAAAAGCATTCTGCTGCTAGGGGCCTTCGAGCTATCAGCGCATCTGGAAATTCCCTTCAAGGTTGTCATTACCGAATCGGTTGATCTGGCCAAGATCTTCGGTGCGACCGACAGTTACAAGTACGTGAATTCGATTTTGGACGGTTTGGCAATGACGCTGCGAACGATTGAAGTGGGTGCGCTGCAGGTTCGATGAGCCTCTCTGAATTCGAAATTATTGATCAATACTTTACGCCCCTAGGACATTGGCAGGGCCCGCATACTGTGCTGGGTCCGGGCGATGACTGCGCCGTATTGAGTCCACCGGCAGGCCACCAGCTTTGTGTATCGTCGGATACCTTTATCGAAGGTGTTCATTTTCCGGTTGGCGCAAACGGTGCGCTAGTTGCTCGCAGAACCCTAGCAGGCGCGGTGAGTGATCTGGCGGCGATGGGCAGTGAGCCGCTTGCCGTGACCGGAGCGCTTACCTTAGTGACAGCGGTCCCGGATTGGTTGGCGTCTTTTTCGGGGGCTTTGTCGGCGTTGATTCAGGATTGGCAGCTGCCGTTGGTTGGCGGCAATATCAGCCGAGGCTCTGAACTGTCGGTAACTTGGACAGTGATTGGCTCGGTGCCGGCGGGGTCCTATGTCACGCGTGATGGCGCGTCTGCCGGCGAGGATATTTATGTCAGCGGCTGGCCCGGTCGCGCGGGTCTTGCTTTGTCAAAACTACAAGCCGGGCAGCAACCGTCGGAGCGGCTCGCCAAGCATTATCTTGCACCGACGCCGCGCTTGTTATTGGGCCAGTCTCTGCGGGGGCTTGCGTCCGCCATGATTGACGTCTCAGATGGGGTTTTAGCGGACTTAAATCACCTATTGCAGGCCAGCGCGCTCGGGGCTCGGTTAAATGCGCAGTCTATGGCCGTTGATGAGCTGCTTCTGGCGACCGCGGATAGCCCGGCGGCGGCACTGACGCTGTTCCTCACGGCAGGAGACGATTATGAGCTGTGTTTTATCGCGCCCAGCTCGGCTCGTGCTGAGATCGATCGATTGGCGCTGAAACTGCCACTCCCGTTGAACCGTATTGGTGAAACCAAAGCTGAATTGGGATTGATGATCGAGAATTTACCGGATTCCGTTACCGAATCGATGTTGATCAAAACCTCCGGATACCGGCATTTCTCATGACGCCAACGCTCGCGAATGTATGGAAAAGCCCAACGCTGATGTTGGCGTTAGGCTTTGGCGCGGGATTGGTTAAGAAAGGCCCTGGTACTGCGGGAAGTTTGGTGGGCTTGCTTATGTATTGCGCGATGGCGCAGCTCTCACCAGCGGTCTATGTTGGCTTGGTTGCGCTTGGTTTTGGTGGCGGCATCTGGGTCTGCGGTCGGGCTGCAGCGCAGCTTCAAATCAAAGATCCCGGTTGTATTGTCTGGGATGAGATTATCGGAATGTTGATTGCCTGTTGGCTAGTCCCCTTAGAGCCGGCTTGGTTACTGTTGGCTTTTGGCCTCTTCCGATTATTCGATATCCGGAAACCCTGGCCGATGAGCTGGCTTGATCGAAACGTTGGAGGCGGCTTAGGGATTATGGTTGATGACGTGGCGGCGGGGCTTGTTTCCTGCGCGCTGGTTCATTTAGCGATGTTTGGTGCGGCAAGCGGACCACTGGTTTCGGGGTAGTTGTCAAAGTTGATTAGGAATGACAAGGTATCGCCTTGTGATCGTGGTTAAAGGATTGTGTTATGAAAATTCACCAGATTTATACTTACAACGACCTTAGAAATTTCACATACGTTTTGGAGCTGGGTGATCAAGGCGCCATCGTTTTGGACCCTTGGGATGCAGACGAGGTCACTAGGTTTTTAGCGGACCACAAGCTGTCCTTGAAAGCAGTCATCAACACCCACGAGCATTGGGACCATACCCGGGGTAACGAGGCGCTGGTGGCGGCGCATCAATGCGAGGTTTGGGCCCATCAAAATGGCGAGGGCAAAATTCCTGGCATGACCCGCGCGTTAACCGCGGGAGAAGCCATAGACCTTGCCCCAGACGTTGTTATGACCGTTATGGATACACCGGGACACACGTTCGCGCACCTTTGTTTTTTGATAACAACCAACGGTGCGCCCAGCGCCGTATTCACCGGCGATACACTTTTTAACGCCGGCGTTGGCAATTGTCATAACGGCGGTAGCCCAGAAGCACTCTATCAAACGATTCGAGCGCAATTTCATACCCTCAGTGATGCTGTGGTTGTTTATCCCGGTCATGATTACCTAGAAAATAATTTGCGATTTACGCTGCACCTTGAACCGAGTAACGCGGTCGCAAGTCAGTGGCTTGACCGCATTGCTGGCAATGATCCCGGCAAGAATCAGGTTGTAACAACCATTGGCGACGAGCGATCGATTAACGCTTTTTTTAGGTTGGGTAGCGAAGAGATTCGTCAAAATTTAGCGCTCGATCAGGCCAATGATGAGATGACGTTTCTCGCGCTCAGAAAACGTCGAAACGATTGGTAAGGATGATTACCAAAGCCTTTTTTAAGGAGGTGTAACAGATGCTACCGGTTTGTTTTGTTCTAGGGGCAGGCGCTGGCATTGGCGGCACCGTGGGTGGGCTGTTTGCCAAATCCGGCTATCATGCGGTGCTCGCGCGGCGCAGCGATGAGGCCGGGTTAAAGACCTTGGTGGATGGTATCCAGAGTCAAGGTGGTGCGGCGTCTGGTTTCTTGATGAATGCGGTTGATGACGGCGTGATCGAGGAGCAGGTTGTAAGGATTGAGCGCGACATCGGGCCAATCGATACGGTGGTCTATAACCTAGGGGCACAAATCGGCTCCAGGCGTTTGGAAGATACCTCTTACAAGGCGTTTGAAGTGGGTTGGCGAATGGCAACCTTTGGACTTTTTCGTCTTGCCCAAGCCGTGGTGCCCGCAATGCGGGCGCGGGGCCACGGCACCCTTTTAGTGACCTCGGCAACCGCCGCGGTCCGGGGCAATCAAGGCCAGCATTCCCATGCGGCTGCAATGGGTGGTCGGCGGATGCTGTGTCAGTCCTTGAATGCGGAGCTGTCAAGCGATGGCATCCACGTGGCCCATATCGTGATCGACGGGGCGGTGGATGCGCCGGATACCCTTGGCAAAATGTTGGGGGCAGAGCGGTTTCAAGCCCTGCGTGAAGCCAAGGGAATGTCTCACGATGGATTAATGTTGCCAGAGAAAATCGCCGAGACGTATTTACACTTGGCGCAACAACACCGCTCAGTCTGGACGCATGAACTCGACCTCAGAGCCTTTTCTGATCAGGCATGGTGGAATCACTAGGTCTGTTTAAGGCCTGATAAGGCAGCAAGGGCCGCGCTTTAGCGGCAGCGCTCAAAAAGGAGTAGGGCACCACATGCAAAAAGAACTCGTCGTGACGTTTGTGGGCGATGACCGGCCAGGGATTGTCCAAGAGATGAGCCAACGGGTTACGGCGCGGGACGGCAACTGGTTAGAAAGTCAGATGACGCGTCTGGCGGGCAAGTTTGCTGGGGTTGCCCGAGTGAGTGTGGATGAAACCGTCTTTGCTGGCTTGGTTGAGGATATGCAGTCCATTCCCGGGATCTCGGTCCTGCTGGAAGCGCCAACCGACGCCGCCGAGGATTTTCAGGCGTTGTCGTTTGTCCTAAATATTATTGGTCCAGATCGTCCTGGCATTCTGAGCGAAGTTTCTGGCGCGCTGCTCGCAAAAGGTGTGAACGTCGTTGAGCTCGAGACCCGTGTGGGTCCGGCACCGATGACGGGCGATCAAACCTTTTTTGCCGAGGCCAGTATATTAGTACCAGCCACTGTGTCGATGGCGTTGCTACAAGATCAGTTGAATGAAGTCGCGGATGCCTTAGCCCTGGATATTCGTGTGGATTGATGGCGAGAACCCAATAAGGTGATTCTTTGCAAGGATTACTCAGCGCTTGTCGACAGGATGCGCTGAATCAGCAACTGCTTAATTCTGGAAACCACTATGAATGTCGCGCTGCAACCTTTAAAGCCGATCAAAACAAGCTTCCTGAAATCCATTCGGATGTTAAGGCAAAGCTACCGGAATCCTTTGGAACATGGTCAGGCCTTACAAGCAGAACACGGTAATGTTGTGATGCAGAAGACCGGCCGAATGCAAATGGTACATTTGTTCGGCGCCGACGCCCATCAGTTGTGTCTGCTCAACCCGGGTCAAATCTTGTCCAACAAAAAAGCTTGGGACATGATCATTGGTAGAGTCTTTCCGAACGGCTTGATGCTTCGAGATGGGGATGATCACCGCTATCACCGGCGGTTAATGCAGGCAGGTTTTAAAAGTCACGTGATGCAGCAGTATCGTGCCGTGATGCTGCCGCAAATCCAGTCCGCGCTGTCGGACTGGCATGAACCTCGGACCTCCGGCCCAACCCAAACCTTTCCGAAGTTTAAACAGCTGACGCTTGATTTAGCGGCCACTATTTTCTTAGGCATGGATTTGGGTGCGGATGCCGCGCGTCTCAATCGCGCTTTTGAAACGACTGTTGCGGCATCGATGCCCCGGGTACCGATCCCAATACCGGGCAATCTGCTTTGGCGGGGCATTCGGGCTCGAGCGGAAATGGTGACCTATTTTCATTCACAGATTGCCGAGAAACGCGCGGGTGATGGCCAAGACATGTTTTCTCTTTTGTGCCGGGCAGAGGATGAGTCGGGTGATCGTTATACCGATCAGGAAATTGTGGATCATATGATATTTCTCATGATGGCCGCACACGACACGACAACGAGTACGCTTACGAGCATGACCTATCTGTTGGCAAAGCACCCCGCTTGGCAGCAAAAGTTGTTTGAAGCGAGTCAAAAGCTCACCCCTGATTCGGCCCGAGAGCAGCTCAATGAGATGACCCTGCTGGCGGCAGTGATGAAGGAGGCCTTGCGGTTGTATCCACCCCTATCAACGCTACCCAAATACAGTTTGAAGCCATTTGCTTTTGAGGGTTACGAAATTCCAGCAGGCTCGATGGTGGTCACCTACCCCATTCATACCCATTATATGTCGGCTTACTGGGCGGAACCTTATGCCTTCAATCCGGAACGCTTTTTGGCAGAAAATAAAAACACCGACCAGCATCCTTACAGTTTTGTGCCGTTTAGCGGGGGAGCGCACATGTGCATTGGTCTGCACTTTGCCGAGATGCAGATCAAACTGGTGATGAATGAGTTGTTACAGCGCTACCAGTGGTCCGTACCCGAGGGCTACGTGATGCCAGTTCAGCAATCACCGATTTCAAAACCCAAGGACGGATTGCCCATTGTGTTCGAGAAGCGCTAGCGCGCAAGGGGCGGCTCAATTACGCTTGCGGGAAAGGAGGTTTATGATGCTCAGTTGGTCCCACGCGGTACTATATGTCCAAACACTGCAACCGATGCTGGCGTTTTATTGCGAAGTCTTAGGCTTTTTAATTACCGACCGGGGCCCGCTTGCCGAGGGCGCGCCGGAGATCGTATTTTTAAGTCAAGATCCAGAGGCGCATCACCAGTTAGCGATGGTGGCAACCCGTCGAGATACAAAGCCTTCCAACTCGGTCAACCACTTTGCGTTTCGGGTTGCTGAGTTTAATGCGCTCCAAGGGTTCCATGAAAAGCTCAAAGCGATCAGTGCGATAACGATTAATCCGTTGTCCCATGGCAATACGCTCTCGCTATACTTTAATGATCCGGAAGGCAACGGCATTGAACTTTTCTGGGAAACGCCTTGGCATGTGGCGCAACCCCAGGGGAAGCCTTGGGATCCAAGCCTGACAGAAGCAGACGCCCTGGCCTGGCTGCAAGAAACGTTTGGCAATGAGCCGAGTTTCGAGCCCCTTGCAGACTATCAAGCAAGGCGCCGGGCAACGGGGCAATGATTCGATTTAGCGCTTGATCGCCCGCTCGAGATTCAGCGTCGGCTGCATATTGGGTGCAGGCATTTCTTTACAATATCCTCTTACAAGGCGAGGAACGCCATGAAGGCCTTAAATGTTGTGATTGTCGGGGCGGGTATTGGCGGCCTCACGCACGCCCTATGCTTGAGTCGCGCCGGGCATCGGGTGACGATCCTTGAGGCCAATCCGAGCGCTGAGTTTTTCGGCGCGGGTATTCAAATCTCTCCGAATGCAACCAAGGTCCTGCAATCGATAGGGCTTGGACCTGAGCTCGCGCGCGCGGCGAACGTGCCAGAGTACGCCAGCTTTCGTCATTGGCGCACGGGCGCAAACATCCACCAGACGCGGTTGGGGTCATCGATAAACGAACAATTTGGCGCACCCTATTACCATCTTCTGCGATCCGACTTAATGCGGTTACTGATGGATGCGGTTGTGCAAGATGCTCGAATCGACCTGATCTTTGGCGTCAAGGTTTCAGGGTTTGAAGTACAAGGTGACGCTGTCTCGGTTCGAAGCAAAGATGCGTCCTTCACGGGTCAAGTTTTGGTAGGCGCTGATGGCATTCATTCGAGTATCCGCCACGGCCTTTTCGGCAACCAAGCACCTCGCTTTACCGGCCAAGTTGCGTGGCGTTTCTTGGTGCCGGCAGCGGGTCTCGACCCGAGCCTGGTTGCGCCGGCTGTTATGGCCTGGTGGGGGCCGGGTCAGCATTTTGTCCAGTACCTTGTTGGCCAAGGGCAATGGGTGAATTGTGTTTGCATTTTGGAATCCACCCAGTGGGCGCAGGAGTCGTGGGTTCAGCGGGGTGAGATCACAGACGTTGCAGAAGATTTTAAGGGTTGGCATCCGAGCCTTGGCGCTCTAATCAAAGCGGCGGATGCGCCTGAGGTCTATCAGTGGGCACTCTTCGATCGACCTGAAATGCCAAGTTGGGGCACAGGGCCCGTGACCTTGCTCGGAGATGCCTGCCATGCAACGTTACCGTTTATGGCGCAGGGCGCGGCGATGGCCATCGAGGATGCAGCGGTTCTAAGTCAATGCTTGCGGGGTGGCACGCAGATCCAGGCCAGCCTAAAGCAGTATGAAGCCTTGCGAAAACCGCGGACAACCTATGTGCAACGGGCATCCCAAAGAAATGGGCGCGTTTTCCATGCGCGTCCACCGTTCTCCTGGCTGCGAGATCAAGTCGCGCCATGGGCGGGGCGGAAAACGATGGCGCGCTTATACGACTATGATGCACTGGCTGCTGTGTAGCGTGCTGGTATCGATCTCGTCCAGGTAGAAATCCGTTTGGCATGGGATGACAGGAAAGCGCTAAAAGTTACCTGAATTGGCCAGTCCTTGCCGATCACACGGTTACACGGTTTAGGGCGTGGCGCACCGTGATGGATTGCAACGGCGCCGGGTCTCTATCACTATGGGGTTGTTTGAGAGCTCGGCATCAGGGGTCTATCGGTGCCCAGTGCGTATCAAATTCGGTTAGCCCGCCTTCCGCGTGCGAAGCTGGACTTTTAGGAGAGATCAATGCAGACCGTGCTGAGTGAAGATCAAGAGCAATTTAAACACGTTGTGCAGCGATTCTTTGACACCCACAGTACAACAACGGCGGTCCGGAAGCTTGCTGAGACCGAAACTGGCTTTGATCCCCTCGTTTGGGCGCAGCTGAGTGAAACCTTGGGATTGCCGGGCACGCATCTGTCTGAACAATATGGCGGCCACGGCTTTGGTCCGGTTGAGTTGGGCATTATTCTGGAAGAAATGGGCCGAACACTTTATTGCGGGCCTTTTTTTTCTTCTGCGGTCATGGCGGGCTATGCGCTCGAACTTTTTGGCGATGACGCAGCGAAAATTGAAAGACTGCCGCAGATTGCGGACGGGTCGATTCGCGCAACGTTGATCTTAGATGATCTGAATCATCCGAGTCGGGTTGGTGGTTTGATCAAGGCAACGCCGGCCGGTGCGCTCACGGGTTCCGCGCCCATTGTTTTGGATGGCTGCAGCGCTGATGTGTTTATCATTGTGGCGCAAGAGGACTCAGGACTAGGGCTTTTTGCGCTCGCAAGTAAGGCACAAGGCGTCGAGGTCGCAGCGCAAGACTCGATTGATATGACCCGTAAAGTTGCGCGGGTAACCTTGAATCAGGCCGCCGGTACCCGGGTCGGGTCAGTCTCGCCGCAGGACCTGAATCGGTTTTGGGATTTAACCAGCGTCGCTTTAGCGCATGAGATGATTGGGGGCGCTGCTCGGTTGTTAGATGAAACCGTTGAATACACCAAAGGTCGATATCAGTTTGGTCGGCCGATTGGCTCATTTCAGGCCTTAAAGCATCGCTGCGCCGATCTGCTGATGAGTCTTGAATTCGCCAAAGCAGCGACGCATCACGCTGGGTTTTGTTTGGCGGCGAATGCGCAAGAGACCATTTATCCGAGCATGGCCAAGGCCATGGCCGCAGATTGTTTTATGGACATGGCGCGGGCCGCCATTCAGCTTCGGGGTGGCATTGGTTTTACTTGGGAAAACGACACCCACCTTTGGTTCAAGCGCGCAAAATGTGATGAAGTTTTGCTGGGCGCCCCCTACCAACATCGAGCGCGGATGATTGATATTCTGCAGGAGGCCCAAGATGTCGCATGATCAGATAAGAGCAGAGCTTGAAGCATTTTTAGACGCTGAGTTTTCACCGGATTTGTCATTGGTCGAGTGGCGCAAAAGACTGCTTGCTGCGGGCTGGGCGGCGCCGCTGTGGCCCGCGGCCTATTTTGGACGAGACTTTTCCCAAGCCGAGGCGTTGGTGGTATCACAAGTTTTTGCCGAACGGCAAATTGTCGGCGCCGCGCAAGTCGGACCGCGTCGATTGGCGGCGGAAACCATTCTTGCCCATGGTACATCGGAGCAAAAGCTGCGCTATTTGCCGAAGATTTTGACCGGCGAGCACGCTTGGTGCCAACTGTTCAGCGAGCCTGGGAGTGGATCCGACCTTGCCGGCGCCTCAACTCGGGCGGAGCGAAAGGCCGATCATTGGCTCATCAATGGCCAGAAAGTTTGGAATACCAGTGCGCACCATGCCGACTTTGGTATTTTAGTTGCGCGCTCGAATTGGGACCTGCCCAAACACCAGGGCCTGTCGTATTTCCTAATCGATATGCGCCAGCCTGGCGTTGAAGTTCGGCCTTTAAAGCAGATGAATGGCCACGCATCCTTTAATGAAGTGTTTTTAACCGATGCCCGGGTGCCGCTTGATGACCTCGTCGGCGGTGAGGGTAAGGGTTGGGCGGTTGCCACGACCACGCTTTCGATCGAGCGCCAAGGTTTTGCCCGTGGTCGGAGTCAGGGTGCGCCGGCCGCGGCCTCGGCGGGTCGGGTTTATGAAGAGCTGGCGCGAGAGCTCGAAATTGATAATGAGCCCTATACTTGGTATCCCCAGCGTGAAGGCCGCCCGGACTTGATTATGCAGCGGGCACAAGACACGGGCGCGATTGAAAACGATGTGGTTCGCCAAGAAATTGCGAAATTGATTTGTCTCACCGAGGCCGCACGGATTTCAGCAAACCAGGTTTCAGCGCACCAAAAGTCTGGCGGTCAAGGCGTGTTACCGGCGGGATCGATTGGAAAGCTCGGCGCGAGTGTGATTGCAAGGCACGCGGCGCATGTGCACACCATGATCTCAGGCGCAAGCGCGATGTTGAGCGGCCCTGATTCGGCGGCTGATGGCGTGATTGCGGAAACGCTGATTTCGGTTCCCGCTATTTCGATTGCGGGTGGTACCGACGAAATCCAGCGTAATATTATTGCCGAACGCGTGTTGGGGATGCCAAAAGAGCAGCGGATGGATACCGGGCCCTTTCGGGATATCCCGCGCAATGGGCAGTAGGGATCTCCGCCTTGGTCGCAACGCTGAGTTGTCCCAGAATGAAAGCAGTGATTCTAAGATTAAGAAAAGGAGTGTTAAATGAGTTTCAAAGGAATAGACCACGTTGTCATTCGAGTGGCTGATATCGAGGCCGCGGTAGCCAACTACAATAAGATTCTGGGGATTGAGCCTGACCGGGCGCACTCAGACGCGCTGATGGCAGATCAGGCCTTTTATCGCTTCGACAACGGCACCTTTTTAGAATTGATTTCGCCAACCCAAGACGCCTCGCCCCTGACCGCGTCTTTGAATAAGCTTGGCGATGGTGTGCACACGGTGGCCTTTGCCGTTGCCGATCCGAAAGCCACGGCCGAGTCCTTGTCGGCATCCGGCGTCCGCACGATTGGCGGCGCGTTTGTGCATCCCGCTGAGGCGAATGGCTTGCTGGTGCAGTTGAGCCCCGCATCATAAGTTGAGCGCGAACATCTATTTGAGACGATAAAGGAGTGCCGAGGCGTGAACGAAGCATTAGTGCAATTTCGATCGGAAACAAGAGCTTGGCTAGCCGCTAACTGCCCTGCCGGTGCTCGCGGACCGGGTGAGACCCATAGCGGAAGCACGAAAGTCGCTTTCCAGCCTGACACCCAGCGGTGGTTGGAGGTGATGGCAGAGCGCGGCTGGACGGTGCCACAGTGGCCAAAAGAATATGGCGGCGCTGGCTTAAGCTTGGCCGAAACCCAGATACTGTATGAAGAGATGCAGGCCATTGATGCCCGGCCACCGCTGGTAAACATGGGCACCCGAATGCTGGGGCCGACCTTGTTGGAGCACGGCACCGAGGATCAAAAGCGGCGGCATTTGACCTTGATCGCCAAAGGCGGGGCGGCTTGGTGCCAGGGTTATAGCGAGCCGGGCGCAGGCTCTGATTTAGCGGCGCTTAATACCAAGGCAGTGCTGCATGGTGATCATTTCCAGATTGATGGCCAAAAAATTTGGACCTCCGGGGCGCAATATGCGGACTGGATGTTCTGCTTAGTCCGAACCGATTCAAGTGTGCCGAAGCATCAGGGGATCAGTTTTATTTTGTTGCCCATGGATCAACCTGGGGTCACTGTTAAGCCCATCCAGCTTATTTCAGGAAGCTCGCCGTTCTGTGAAACCTTTTTAGAGGGTGCCTTGGCCGAAAAACGAGACCTTGTGGGCACGCTGAATGAGGGTTGGGGCATCGCTAAGCGCCTACTTCAGCATGAACGCTCAGGTCAGGGCGGCCTTGGCCCATCAGCCGGCCGATCTCGGCCCGTTGGGGTGACGATTGATCTTGATCTCACGGATCTTTTGCGTCGGTATGCAACCGATCCAGTTCAGACAGCAAGCCAACGCGATGAGGTCATTCAATGGCAGATGCGCAGTCGCGCGTTTTCTTTAACGCAGCGCAGGATGGGCGAAGAAGCACGAGGGGGCGCCGCACCGGGTGCGGCAACTTCGATGTTTAAACTCTATGGCGCGTCCTTAGCGCAAGACAAACAAGCTTTAACGGCTGATTTGATGGGCAGCCAGGGTATGGGGTGGGAGGCGGCTGGCTTTTCGCCCGAGGAATTGGGCGCTACACGATCTTGGCTCGCCAGTCGGGCAGTCACGATCTACGGCGGGACCAACGAAGTGCAAGCCAATATCATTGCGAAACGAGTGTTGGGTCTGCCGGATTAGGTTCTTGGGATAAGAAGCAGGCGAGACCGTTCGAACGTATTCGGTGAACGCGCTGCGTGTCGAGGATGAGGCTGTCGAATATAGCGCCGAAGCCTTCAAGTCCCATCTAGGATCGAGAGCATTGGATATCGGTGAGTAAGCGTTGCGTTAGCACGGGTTGCTTCAGAGGTAGCCTGAAGGAATCGCGATAGATCGCAAGGCGCCGGTTTGTCTTGGGTGGTTTGTCCGGATCGCAAAGCTTCGCTGGATCGGTAACGGAAAATGCGATGATCTTGATTTTCAGTCCAGGCAGACTGCTGGTACACTTCGCTCTCGAACGGTAAAGAGCATTTCCCAATGCCAGTCCAATTTGTCGCATCCTGTGAATTGCCAACCCAGTTTGGCAAGTTCGTCATGCACGGTTTTGAGGATCCCGATACGGGCCAGGAACACGTGGCGCTCACCTTTGGTTCCATTGCCAATCAGGCAGGGGTACTGTGCCGCGTTCATTCCGAATGCTTAACGGGAGACTGTTTGTTTAGCATGCGATGTGATTGCGGTTCGCAGTTGCAGACGGCGATGCAGAGAATTTCTGAACAAGGCGCTGGGGTTTTACTCTATCTCCGGCAAGAGGGTCGGGGCATTGGCTTGATTAATAAAATCAGAGCCTATCAGCTTCAAGATGCTGGGGCTGATACCGTTGAAGCCAATGAACGCCTTGGGTTTGATGCGGACCTCCGAGATTACACGGTGTGTCGTAATATGTTTGCGCATCTTCAGGTGGGGTCTGTTCGGTTGATGACCAATAACCCCGTGAAGGTTAACGCCTTGACCAAATTGGGCATCGAAGTGCAGGACCGCATGCCAATAGAGACCGGTCACAACGACCATAATGATCGTTACCTCAAGACGAAAGCAGGAAAGTTAGGACACTTGCTGGGCCAATCAACGCTCGGCTAATTGTCGAAGGCTGCCTGATGGTCAAGGATCTGCTGCAAGATGCTGGTGGCATCCAGGCCGGCAGCCTTAATCATTTCTGCAGGTTTTTCGGGCTGGATAAATTCGTCCGGTATGCCCAGGTTTAAAACCAATCCGCGATACCCGGTTCTGGCTAAGCTTTCATTGACAGCAGAGCCGGCACCGCCCTGAATCGCATTTTCTTCGAGGGTTACAACGAAGTCATGCTGGCTTGCAAGGTGCTTGATCAGGGCTTCATCAAGCGGTTTGACGAATCGCATATCCACAAGGGTTGCATTTAATTGTTCGGCGACAGTGCGTCCCGTCGTCAGCATGCTGCCAAAGACCAATATTGCAATCTCGCTGCCGGAGCGGCGGATGGTGCCACGGCCCAATTCGATTTCGATCGGTGTCTCAGAGCCTTCGCCGGTGATGGCCCCTCTTGGATAGCGCACACAGGCGGGGCCCGAATGATCATAGCCAAATTCGAGCATGGCTTTGAGTTCACTTTCGTCTGAAGGCGCCATCAGAACAATGTTGGGGATGCACCGTAAAAAGCTGTAATCAAAGACCCCGGAATGGGTCGGCCCATCCTCAAGCAGCCCAGCACGGTCGATTGCAAACAGCACATCCAAATTCTGAATGGCGATGTCATGAACAAGTTGATCATAGGCGCGCTGTAGAAAGGTGGAATAAATGGCGACGACAGGCTTCATGCCTTCGCATGCGAGTCCAGCAGCCAGGGTTACCGCATGTTGTTCTGCGATGGCAACGTCAAAGTAACGGTCTGCAAAGCGCTCGGAGAACGCGACCAGGTCTGAGCCTTCGCGCATGGCGGGTGTAATGGCCATAAGACGGGCGTCTGCTTGCGCCTTATCGCAGACCCATTGCCCAAAGATGTTGGAGTAGCTGGGCAGTTTTTCGTTGCGGCCAACCGGGGTGGTTTCAATTTTTGACATCGAATGAGTGCCGATGGGCGCGGCTTCGGCGGGTTCAAAGCCCTTGCCCTTTTGGGTCACAAGATGCAGAAATTGTGGCCCCCTCTGATCCTTAATATTGGTTAAAGCCGAAACTAAAGCGCGTAAATCGTGGCCGTCAATCGGGCCAATATAGTTCAAGCCTAATTCGTCAAAAAGCGTTCCCGGCACAACCATGCCTTTCATATGCTCTTCCGTTTTTCGCGCGAAGTTTTGTGCCGAAGGCAGGTGACTTAGAATTTTCTTGCCGCCCTGGCGAACATTTAAATAAAACCGGCTTGAGAGAATGCGGGCAAAATAACTTGCGAGTCCACCAACGTTTTCTGAAATGGACATGGCGTTGTCGTTCAGGATGACCAGCATATCGGCATCAAGCGAGCCGGCGTGATTCAGGGCTTCAAAGGCCATGCCGGCGGTCATGGCGCCATCTCCGATGACAGCAACGGTTTTAGATGGGTTGCCTTGGGCTTTTTTAGCCAAGGCCATTCCTAGGCCAGCACTGATCGAAGTCGAGGAGTGCCCGACACCAAAGGTATCAAAAGGACTTTCGTCTCTTGATGGGAAGGGTGCCAGCCCGTCTTTGCGCCGCAAGGAGCCCATCTGTTCTCGCCGGCCCGTTAAAATCTTGTGTGGGTAGGTCTGATGGCCGACATCCCAGATTAAGTGGTCGTCCGGCGTATCGAAGCAATAATGCAGCGCAACGGTTAATTCAACGACACCAAGGCCGGCGCCAAAGTGCCCGCCGGTTTGTCCAACGGTATACAGCAGGAAGTGCCTGAGTTCATCAACCAATTGATCCAACTCAGCCAAACTCAGCTGTCTTAAGTCGCTCGGAACAATGACAGTATCGAGCAGTGGCGTATGGGGACGCTCGGTTGGGATGGTGTAGAACATACGGCGAATTGATTCAATTGGTGGATGCAGTTTACACGAAAGCTGCGCGAGATTTTCTCGGTATTAATGTTTTCTTTCGACCATGTAATGAACCAGTGCACGCAGATTGTCGGTTTCAAGCGGCGATTGCTCGAGAAGATTTAAAGCGGTCTTCGTCAGGTCAGCAAGATGGTTTTGCGCCGCCTCAAGGCCTAACAAGGAAACAAAGGTCGATTTTGCCTGAGCTCGGTCCGAGCCTTGCTGTTTGCCGAGCGTTTCAGTGCTACTGGTTTCATCGAGAATGTCGTCTTGCACCTGGAATGCCAGGCCGAGTTGCGCGCCGAAAGCTCGGAGCAGTCGCTCAAAGGGCACTTGCTTGTCCGCCATGATCGCGGCGCTGGCTGCTGAGAATTCAATGAGCGCACCGGTCTTGAGCGCATGCATCTCGCTGAGGGCACTTAAGCTAAGCGTTTGGTGTTCCCCAGCCATATCCAACACTTGGCCGCCCACCATACCCTGGATGCCGGATGCGGCGCTCAGCGCTTGGATAAGACGAAGCCTTGCTGCGGGATCAAGTAGGACATCCTCTGCAAGTGTTTGAAAGGCAGCCGCTTGTAGTGCGTCTCCCGCCAGAATCGCAAGCGCGTCTCCAAACTGAATGTGGGTACTGGGTTTGCCACGCCGTAACGGGTCATCATCCATTGCCGGCAAGTCGTCATGGATTAACGAATAGGCATGGATCAGTTCAACGGCGATTGCGGTGCTATCTGCTTGATCCAAGTTAATCCCGAGCGCCTCGGCACTCAGATAGACAAGGGTTGCGCGCAGACGCTTACCCCCACCAAGACACGCATACGCCATGGCATCAGAGAGCGTTTTGGGTTGGTCAAATGCACTGAGTCGTTGTGCAAGCTTTACTTCGATTCGGTTTTGGAACGGGGCTAGAAACTCAGCCGTCATCGGAAGACTCGAAGGGCTCGGATGCGATGCCATCACTGGTTTTTACCAGCTGCGCGACGGTTTGCTCGGCCTCCGTTAGGGCTTTCTGGCATGCGCGGGTTAACGCAATGCCTTCTTGAAAGGCTTTCAAGGAGTCCTCAAGGGAGAGCTCACCGGCTTCCATGGTCTCAACCAAGGTTTCGAGTTTCTTTAAGGATGCTTCAAAGGGGAAGGCTTTGGCTTGGGGCATATCAGTGCTGTTGTCATCAATTTGATGCACCTTACTGCCGCGCCTGCGACAGGTCAATCCACCGCCGAGGGCTTTTTATCCTGGTCAATACCTGATCGCTTTGCCCGCTTAGGGGTTGCTAAGCGCTTGCTCGCCTTGTAGGCCCTGAGATATTGCGGGCTAGATTGCATTCGCTGCTTGTGGGCCGTGGCCGATTTGGGTTTGAGCGCCTAATGCTCGCCTAAATGGCGAGCAAGGATCAGCCTGAGTGCTCCGGGGTTTGCAGTACCAAGGTGTAGTCAAGGCTAAAAGTGCCGCTGGATAAGCGGTATGCGGGTAAAGTGTCGGGGCCACAACTGGCGCCACCCACGCCGCGTTGCATGACGTCCAGGCTCAGCCAGACGTATTGATCTGGCAAGACCTCATAGGTGTGAAAGGCATTCAAAAGCGATTCCTTGGGGTAATGACTGGCGGACGCTTCAAACAACTGATGCCCGTTCACGGCCAGACCGAGTTGGCGATCATTGCGTAGCGCAAGCCATCTCACATCGGTCAGGTTGCCATGGTCCTGAGGCAGGATATACGGCACATACTGCGCGCCCACTGTACTTTGGTGCACCATTAAACGACCAGACTGTTTGCGATCGACATAAGTCTCATGAGGGCCTCGGCCGTGCCAAGACAGATGTTCAAAGTCTGGATTCAGCCGATACCGAACGCCGAGACGCGGCAGGTCTTTCAAAGCCTTGGGCACTTGAAACCGATGGGAGACGTGCAATGCCGCATCGGGTGTCAGGTGGTACCGCGTTTTGCAGCGGATTTGCCCGACTTGCGTGATGATGCGCGTCGTGTGACTTAGGACAATACCATCGACGCCTTGCTTGATAATCGACAGATCGCCGCGCTCGGGTACGGCGTCAAACAGGCCTTGCGCGCGCCACCGGTCCAACGCTTTATGTTGCTGCCCCGCCCAACCTTTGATGCCGTCGTTATCAAGGGGCGCCCGCCAGATATTGATCGCAAGGTTAGCGTTCAAAATGACTTGGTCTTGAGAGCGAACTTCGGTCAAGCCGCCAGCATCGAAACAAAACACTGAGTCCATGGCGCGTAATTGCATCCGCCCGTCTTGGGTTTGGAGATCGAGCGGCGTTGTCGGGTACTTGCTCTGGCGCGTTTTGGCAGCGCTTTGAACGGTTTTCAAGGCGATTTGATCCCAAGCCACCACATGCCCGGCATCGCACCAAGTTTGCTTTTGTTTGAGCGCGAACTCGAACAGGATGCTGTGCTCACCGGGCTTTCGTGCGCAGGCTTTGGGCGCAGCGACAAGTACCTCGGCTGAGGCGCCAGCGCAAACTTGCGGCAGGGTGAGTGCCCGTGTGTTTTGAATCAAGCCGTCCACCAGGTAATAACAAGTCACGGTCAGTCCGGCCAGGTCGGTAAAGTTCTGTTGGTTGATAATCTCAAAGCGATTCCCCCGGCGTTTGCGGACTTTGATCGGTTGAATCACCTTTTTAAACTCCAACAAAGAGCTGTGCGGGGTTCTGTCCGGCCAACAGAGCCCATCGCACACAAAGTTCAGATCGTGAATCGCTTCCCCAAAATCACCGCCATACGCCCAATAATCTTGGCCATCAACGCTCGCTCGAATCCCGTGATCGATCCACTCCCAGATGAAACCGCCCTGCAGTCCTTTATGAGTTTCGATCGCATCCCAGTACTCGCTGAGGTTGCCGCAACTGTTTCCCATGGCATGGGCAAACTCGCACATGATGAGGGGTCTTGGATCTTGGCTGGTGGTGGCATGCTCTATTAAGTCGGCAACTGACGGGTACATAGGGCACACGAGATCAGAGCCCTCGGCATTGGCATCCCAATCGCGTTTGACGCCTTGCTCACAGATTGCATTTTCGTTGTGGATAGGTCGGCTTGGATCAAACGCGCGGATCCAGGCGGCCATGGCAACTTGATTTGGGCCATAGCCGGTTTCGTTACCAAGGCTCCACGAGAAAATGCAGGCATGGTTTTTATCGCGCTCGACCATCCGGGTTGCACGCGATAAAAAAGCGGGTGCCCAATGACTGTCTTGGCCGAGCTGAGCGTAGTGGTGATGCGCTTCAAGATTGGTTTCATCGATGACATATAGGCCGTATTCATCGCACAGCTCTAAAAATCGAGATTGATTCGGATAGTGGCTGGTGCGAACCGCGTTGATGTTGTGCTGCTTCATGAGCGTTAGGTCTTGCCGCATCAAAGCTTCAGAAATGACTTTCCCAGTCTGGTCACAGTGATCGTGGCGATTAACCCCTCGGATCAGCACGGCTTGACCATTGATGAGGAGTTCGCGATCTTTGATTTCAATGTGTCGGAACCCGATCTTTAATCGAGCGCATTCAAGCACTCGGCCCTTGGGGTCCTGCAGCGTGATTTCCAAATCATAAAGGTTAGGGTGTTCACTCGACCAAGGCTCAACCTTTCTAAGGGCTTTTGACAATTCGATTACCGCGCCTTTGCCGGTAACCGGAAAGTATTGAGCCCGGTCAACCTGGCCAGCGAGCCCTTGGGTTAAATTTCGATCTTGACCCGATGGGTACAGGGCGGCGCTGACGCTGTGTCCGAGCGCCGCCCGGCCGATTGCAGAGAGTGAGATACGCAAATCGAGCCGAGCGCTCTGGTTGCTTGGGTTGAAGCTCGGTTTGGCATGAATATCTTTGAGGTTGACCCAGGGCCGACGGGACAATCGAATCGGGCGATGAACGCCGGCATGCCACCACTGATCTTGGTCCTCGATATAACTTGTATCGCTAAACCTTAGAACCATTAAGGCGATCAGGTTTTCGCCGACGGCCAAATACGGCGTTAAATCAAACTCCGCGGGTAGTCGAGAATCTTTGTTGAACCCGACGGTGTGGCCATTACAAAAAACGTAGCAGCAATTTTCAACGCCCTCGAGCACGAGTATGGACTGCAAGCTGGTACTGGATGGGTGATTGAGTGTGAGCCGATAAAGTCCCGTTGGGTTTTGGTCAGGGACACGCGAGGTGGTTCTTGCCGAAAGGGCATTCTAACGTTGGTGTAAATGGGTTGATCCACCTCATCGGGGTCCATGGTCCACAGTGCCGGCAGCGTTACCGCCTTAAACTGTTGATCATCGAAATCCGGTTGTTCCCAGCCCGTTGGCGCCTGGTCTGGGTGCGGTATCCGTAGAAATCGCCAGCCTTCGGAGAGTTCCGTCTCGCGGCTGGACTGACTGGCTCGGCTTTGTGCCTTGCTCGCAAATCGGTGGAAATGGGCCGCCGCCGGCAGGCGCCCAAAAGCCAATGTCTCTGGATTTTCCCAATGCGGGTTAGCCACCTGTGTCTCCAACGCTCGTCATCGATTTAAGGAGTTTAATCGAGATCGCGATAGCGTGGGACGTTGAATAAAATCGCCACCATAATGATTAAACCGATCGCAGATAAACCAACCGCCCATTGTGGTCCGTAAAATTCTGCAAGCAGGCTGATTGGATAAATGCTGACCGATAACAGCGCCATCTCCAGCATATAGATGCTCATCACCCGGCCGCGGAACTCGTCGTCGACATAGGATTGGATCAGGACATTGCTAAGCGACATGCGGGTTGCTTGACCAAAGCCGACGACGGTCAGAAGCACGACCGAAATCCAAAAATGGGTTGATACCGCGAAGAGCAGCAAACTAATGCCCATGATGCCAGCCCCCCATAACAGGATCCGGGCTCGACGCCGATTTCCGAACGAGGCGATGTAGAGCGAGCCGAGGAGCGAACCAATACCTGAGATCGAGATCAATAATCCAAGCCGATCCGGCCCCGCTGCTAAGACGTCTTTCGCAAAGCCAGGCAGCAGCATGAAATAAGTTAAGCTGAAAAACACCATGACGAAGTTGCACCCGAGCAGCATGAAGATAGATGGGGGTATCGAGCACATATCGAAAGCCAAGACGCAGCTCGACCAGCATTGAACCGGTGGGCATATCAGCGTCGGCTTTATCGCTAACGTGAATAAAAGACATGAGCGCAGCAGACCACAAATACAGTCCGGCCATCAGCAAATAGACCCATTGCGCTGGATCAATATTGCCATTGCCGCCGCCGAGGGCCGCAACCAGGCCGCCCGCCAAGCCTGGGAGCAGCAATCGGGCCGTATTCATGCCCGAGGTGCTTAAGCCAATGGCATTGGTGAGGCGATTGAGACCGACTATATCCTTGGTAAAAGCCTGCCGTGCTGGCATCATCGCGTTCATCACAAGGCCCTGCAGGATCGATGACACGAGTAAGTGCTCAAAGATGAGTTCCCCACGATAAATAAGCGCCGCAATCCAGAAGGTGATGAGTGCATTGGCAACGCCGCTGATCTGGAGCACAACTTTTTTTTGCCGCACACGATCGGCAACGACGCCGCCCAGTGGCGCGGCGAGGAGGCCGACGAGGCCGCCGGCCGCCGTCATCCATCCAAGTTTTTCGTAGGACGCGGTGATTTCATAGACCAGCCAACCTCGAATGAACATTTGGATGTTCATGGCGGCAAAATTGCCGCAGAGGGCGAGAAAAAACCAACGATAGTTCTTGATTTCAAATGCGGCGAAGGTGCTGCGCCAGCGGCTTCGCTGCACGGTTGGTGTTAGCGGAGCCTCGGCGTTTGACGCGGTATTTGGGTTGGCCATTCGATTAATATAGCAGGCCTAGCCCCTGAAGATAGGCCCGGGATACGGCTTGGTTACCCGCCGAGTTCAGCCAGCGCCTGGGCAGCGGCTTGACTTGAAAACAGGGCCTGACTTTGTCGAAGGTCTGTCCGTGCTGCGTCGGTTTGATTCAAGGCCTTGGCCGCCAAGCCTCGACCCAGAAAGTATCGGAAGTGGCTGGGATTGATTTTAATCGCCGCTGAAAAATGCTGCTGAGCTTGGCGAAATGCTTGTTTGGCCATGGCAATCTGACCGGCGGCACTGTGGATCTGTGCCTCAGTCTGGGATTGCGCAAGGGCTGCTTGGATATTCGATTGCGCTTGATCCAGATCGCCTTCTTTTAAAGCGATGAGCGCGGTTTGGGTCCGATTGTAGGCCTGAGTGTGTTGACTCAGCCGATTGAGCTTGGATTGATAGCGATCAAAACCCAGGGTGAGGTCTTGGCGCGCGGCCCGTTTTAGGCGCTGCGCGGTCTCGCGATTTTTCTCGACGCGCTCTTGTGAGGGCGGGTGGCTGGCGAGCATACCGTCGAGCCAGTTATTGGACTGGCCCTTGGATAATTGAACGAAGGTTTCTTGCAGCGAAACTGCGGCCTCTGGGTCAAAGCCCGCGCGCATCATATAGACCATGCCGTAGGCATCGGACTCCAGTTCCGCCTCTCGCCCGTAGGAGGATACGATAAATTGCGCCCCCAATTGTGCGCCAGTATCAAAGATACGGCCATAATCGCCCGCGCTCTGATCGATTGCAGAACTGGCGGCGCCAATCACGCTGGACAGCAGCATGCCGCGCTCGATCGATTTGGCGCTGTGGCGCGCCGCTGCGTGGACGATTTCATGGCTGAGGACAGCCGCGAGCTCTGCTTCGGAATTCAGTTTGGTAAGCAGGCCTCGGTTGACTGCGATTTTACCCCCTGGCAAGGCCCAAGCATTGGGCGTGCTGTCATCGATGATGACGAACTCATACGGCAGCGATCGATCGGCGACCCTTGCTAAGCGTTGACCAATTTCGCTGACATAGCGGGTCAGGTCGGGATCGCTGAGATAGCGTCCGCCTTGGGACTGCTGGCTGGGTTCATATTGTTTTGCGCCCATAGAAATTTCTTGTGACTCATCCAGCAGCATGAGCTCGTTCTTGCCCGTGACAGGGTTAACGGCGCAGCCGGGCAAGAATACGATCGCAAGCCAAAGTAGGCGTTGCATCTGTGCGGTCAGGGTGCTCGGCATAATTCATCCTTGTTACGGTTCGGCCAAGGGAGATTCTCCGCCAAAAGCAGCTTCTGATCCACCATGGTATGCTCCAAAGCAATGCCGCCAGCACTGTCATGAGAGCACTCAAACTGCATGCGTTCGTCTTTACAAATTGAAACCATCGAATCCTGTCTTGCAATCAACGCCAGGCAACGCCGAAAATAGTACCGGGACAGCGCGAGGCGGCGGTAGCCTTGGTGCTTCAGCCGCAGGTGAGCGGGTTGCGGGCCTTGTTTATTCTTCGAGCCAAAAAAGAGGGGGACCCCTGGTCGGGCCAGATGGCGCTGCCGGGTGGTCATCGAGAAGCGATTGATGCCGATTTGGTTGAAACGGCGCGCCGAGAGACGCAAGAAGAAATCGGACTAGATTTGAATCAAGCTGGACGCTATTTGGGCGCTTTGACGGGCATTCGGGCAAACCCGAGAGCGGGCTTTGACCTTGTGGTGACGCCTCAGGTCTTTGCGTTAGAAGTCGAAGGGGTCCCGTTGCGGCCCAATGAGGAAGTGGCGGAAGTGCTTTGGGGCAATCTCGATGAAATGATCAGCGGTCGTGCGCTAACGGACGCAAGATTCCCAGAGTTTCAGCGTGAGGGCACTTTTCCCGGTTATCAGGTTGGCGAACAGGTCGTTTGGGGCCTGACGTTCCGAATGATGAATGACTTTTTTGATTTGATTCGAATCAATGCAGGGTGATGCAACACGGGCGTCGTTGTATCGATTGAAGACCCTCTACACGAACGGCCTAAGTCTTATACCCGCGGCTCTGATTGCATGAGATTGTTAAGATGCTTTGATCCGCTGCTGCGTGCACGAGCCCCTAGCACCACGTGATCGTGTAAGCGCTTGCCGAGCGTTGCACCCATCCCGCATGACTTGGACCAAAATGTGCCGGCATGAGCAGCAAATTGTTCTCTGCACACTCCTCAAGCAGATTGATTCGCGTCTGAATCGCTTGCTCAGGAAGCTCACAAAAAGCGCTGTTCATGCTGGGCTCATAGACCTGCAACGGATGATGACAAATATCGCCACAAAACCGGGCGCGGTCATGGCCACTGGTCAGGCCCAGGGTAATGCTGCCAGGTGTATGACCTGGCGTCAGGGCGATACTCAGTCGATCGCTGATGAGGTCCATCTCATCGATCACCAAATCGGTTTGGGGCAGTATGGGTTTGATACTGTCGTGATACGTTTTTTGATTCACAAAAGCAAATTCATCATTTGGATCAGCGGTTTGAAGCGCGGCCTCAACGTGCGCCAGCTCTGTTTTTGAAAAGACATAGCGCGCATTGGCAAAGGTGGGTTGCCAAGTCCCATCAATCAATTGGGTGTTCCAACCGACATGATCAACATGTAAATGCGTGCAGAGCACATAATCGATTTGAGCAGGGTCTACGCCAGTTGCCTTGAGCCGGGCGGGCCAATCGGTCTTCATTTGGTGCCAAGCGCGGTAAGGGTTTCGATCTTTGTGATTGCCAATACAGGCGTCAATTAAAATATTGTGATGCGGCGTTTGGATGAGCCACGCATGCATGGAAGCAATGATTCGGCCGGTTTTCGCATCCATATGGTTTGGGAGTAACCAGTCTTTGTGGGCATCTACCAAGCCTTGATGAAAGGTGGGGAAAAACGTAGCCGGGTCGAATAAAGGTCCGATAAGTTCCTCAATGCGGGTAACGCGGGTGTCACCGAGTTGGAAGGTTTGCATCAGATTTACCCCTTTCGTAAAAAGATAGAATGGCGGAGCTGATACCGTAGCGGTTCAGTGGCGAGGAATCAAAAAAGCCCCAGCGCTCAGCCGATCATGGCTTTGACCGGAACCTTTCTGCTGGCCGTGCAACCCAGGCGTCTTGCAGGAAGTCTGCAGCGGATGGGCTTTGCAGTCTGGGGCGCAAGCAAGCAGCGCAGATCAATTTAGGGTTATGCGTTGACCCTTGGTGAGTAAGATGGTTTGCTAAGCTGCAAGGCGTGATCAGGTTCAACATCGCTTGGCGTTGTCGAATGAGCGAGTCCTGACGATCCAGGATGAACGAAAGCTTGGGCGAGCCGCGCGCAGGCTCAGAAATACCTGGCGCGTAATGTTTGCAACCATGCCGAGACTTTAACTTTTGCGCTCTGGCCAGACGCTGAACTGGCTTGAGCAAACACACAGACGCGGAGCGCTTACCATGACAACCCATCAAACTTTTTGCCGGTATTGCCATGCTTATTGCCCAATGTTGGCAGAGGTTGAAGACGGCAAGGTGCTGTCGGTCAAGCCCGATACCAGCAACGCCATGTATGGCGGTTATACCTGCATTAAAGGTAGGCAGTTGGTTGAGCAAATGTATCAACCCGCGCGGTTAACCAACTGCTTAAAAAAAGGCGAGGACGGAGAATTTACCCCGATTACAAGTAATGTCGCCTTCGATGAAATCGCTGAGAAAGTAAAAGCGTTGGTGGCGGAGCACGGGCCCCGTTCGATTGCGACGTATAACGGAACGGTTGCCTTTCAGAACTCAGCCCAACTTGTTTACAGCCGGGCCTTTCATAATGCGCTGCAATCGCCGTCTTACTATACCAGCGTTACGATTGATCAGCCGGCAAAGGTCTTTGTTGGCTCGCGGATTGGTTATTGGACGGGCGGCAGTCATTCGTTTCACGACGCCGATGTGGTTTTGATTATTGGCAATAACCCACTGGTTTCACACTATGCCCCCCCGGGCGGTGTGCCCTCGGTGAGTCCGGCTGATCAGTTACGGCGCGCGCAGAAGCGCGGTTTAAAGTTGATTGTCGTTGACCCGCGAAAAACAGAATTGGCCAAGCGCGCAGACCTGCATTTACAGGTCCGTCCCGGTGAAGATGCGACCTTGCTGTCTGGCATGCTGAAGGTGATTTTGAGTGAAGGACTGCAGGATCATGATTTTTGCGAACAAAACGTTGCGGGTTTGGCATCGTTGCAAGCAGAAGTCTCGGGTTTCGATCTGGCGGACGTCGCCATGCGAACGGGCGTTGAAGCGGCATTGATCGTAGAGGCGGCGCGCTTGTTTGCCAGTGGACCGAAAGGGACCGCGATTACCGGTACGGGCCCGGAAATGGGCGCGCACCCGAACTTGACCCAACACTTGGTTGCTTCGCTCAATATTGTTTGCGGGCGGTTTTATCGTGCGGGAGATCGATTGCCCAATCCTGGCATGTTGTCACCGCCATCACCCAAAGTCGCGCAAGTCGCCGATGTCTCGGTTGCTTGGGGTCAGGGCGAGCGCTGTCGGGTGCGGCCAGACTTAGGAGAGTTAGTGACACCGGGACGTCTCGGGCCAGCACGGGAGATGCCAACGGCGCAATTGGCGGATGAAATTCTTACGCCTGGGGAAGGGCAGGTAAGGGCCCTGTTTGTGATTGCTGGAAACCCCATCATGGCTTGGCCGGATCAGGAAAAAGCGCTTGCTGCGATGAAGGACCTTGAGCTTTTGGTATGTATCGACCCGTATATTTCTGCCACGGCGGAATTAGCCGATTATGTGCTTGCGCCGAAGCTCACCCTTGAGCGTGAGGACGTCACCTTATTGTCCGATGCCTGGTATGAGAAACCCTACAGCCAATACAGTCGGGCCGTCATCGAGTCCGAACACGATGTTATTGAGGAATGGGAGCTGTATTGGGCCATCGCAGATCGCCTGAATTTGGAAATCAATATTGGTCGGTCGGTGATTCCAAACCAACCCAAGCCAGAGAAGTTTGATTTGTTAAAAGCAATTACCAAGGGTTCTAGAGTGGATCTTGATTGGCTGCGGGATAACCCCGGTGGTCATATTTTTGAAGAGGTTGTGTCTGAAGTGCAACCCGCACCAGAAGGCGCCGTTAGTAAGCTTAAGCTGTACCCAGATGGGGTTGAACAAGAGTTTGCGGAATTGCGCGCCGAGCCTGGACTCAATGCCGATTTTCCGCATCTTCTGATCGGATTTAGAAGCAAATATGTGTTGAATTCCTTTGGGCATAACTTGCCAGCATTGAAGAAAAAAAGTGGCACCACCAATCCCGCACACCTGCATCCTGCGGATTTGGCGGCGCTGGGCATTGAAGAGGATGATGAGGTTCAAATCGCGTCGTCCCACGGACAAATTTCCGCCATCGTCAAAGCAGATGCCAAGATTAAGCCTGGCGTGATCGCAATGCATCATTGTTGGGGGTTGTCGCCCGACAAGCAGGGTTCGGTGCGAGAAAACGGGGCTAACACCAATTTGTTGGTCAGCAGCGAGACCGATACCCAGCGCTACACTGGGATGACGCGTTCAAGCAGCATTCCGGTTCGGATCAAGAAGAAAGCCTAGTGTCTGACTGCGCTAAATGCTGACTGTAGGCGTGGGTGAGAAATCGCGCGACGCCCAACTTGGTGTGTTCACTTCGGGGCGAGGCGAAAACGTCAAAGGCGTGTTGGGCGCCTGGCACCTCAAGGTAGACGACAGCGTTGTCTGAGGCAGTGCTGAGTTCCGCAGCAAAAACCCGGCCTAAACCAATCGGAACCAATGAATCATGATCGCCATGGACGATCATGAAGGGCGGCGCGGCGTTGGTTATGCGCAGCAAGGGCGAGGCGTTTTCGAACAGGGTTGGGGCCGCGGCAAGCGTTTGCTTTACGATTTGATCTTCCAAAATACGTTTCATGCCTGCGTTGTGTTGCAGCTGGTCTCGGTTGGTCCAATCAAAAACCCCATAAAAGGGTACCGCTGCCTGAACCTTGGTATCACTGTTTTCGAAGCCGGGCTGGAATGCTGGGTCGTTCGGAGTGAGGGCGAGTAAGGCTGTGAGATGCCCACCTGCGGACCCGCCGGTGACGGCTATAAAATCGGCATTGCCGCCATAATCATCGATATTGGCTTTGATCCAACTCAGCGCCGCTTTGCAATCGATGATGTGATCTGGGTAAGTGGCGCTCGGACTCAGGCGATAAGCCACCGAGCAGCAGATCCAACCGAGTCGCGCCATGTGTTGCATTAAAGGTACGGCTTGGCCGGCTTTGTCCCCGTACATCCAGGCCCCACCGTGGATGTGCATCAAGACCGGTGCTGAGGCGGGTCTTGTGTCTGCCGCATAGATATCAAGCTTTAAGCCATGGTGGTCATAGGGGATGTTTCGGGTGATGGTGAGCCCGGTTTTATCGCGTTTAAAAGGCCGCAGTTGGGTTAAAAAGTCAGGCGCCAGTTGAAGTGCGCTTCGGAGATCCGGGTTGATGGCAGCTCGATAATTGGCGCCCAAGCCGTTCTGCAGCGCATTTTCAACGACGGGGCCGAGGGCTTGGCCCTGATAGTGATGGTGCAGCAGGGCCAGCCAATTCACGAAGAGCGCGAGAATGGCTAAAAAACCAATCAAACCTGAAAAGCTCCCATTGATCAGCAATACCGCGGCGAATAGCATTTCGACGAGGGTGATTTGCAGCGCCAGTTCGCCAGCTAGCCATCCAGCGACAAAGCTATAAACCATGAAGCGGGCGTTGCTGAGCCTGGGGTAGTACAGGTTGAGCGTGAGCGCAAGGCTCAGGATAAGCAGGACAAACGCAGTGAGGGTCATAAGCACCTTTTGTTTGATGTCGAATCATTGGGTTGAGCTGGACGGCGCGCGATGGTTGCGGGCCGCATGGTAACGAGATTGAGTCTTGGGTTGAGGATTACAGGGCAGGCGATAAATTGCCATCGACATTTATGGCGGTACCGCTCACGTAGCCGCCGGCATCCGAGCACAAAAGGCAGGCCAAGCTCGCACATTCATCGGCGTAGCCCAGGCGCCCCATGGGTAACGATTTGCCTGCCGCTTTGATAAAAGCTTCTAATGAATCGTTCGACCCGCTCGCCTTGTGCGCCCGTACCATCTGGTCGGACTCAATCCGGCCAATATTCAAGGCATTCACCAGGACGTTATGGGCGGCGCCTTCGCCGGCTAGGACCTTGGTCAGCGCCATACCGGCAGCGCGCGTTACTGAGGTCGGGGCCGAGCCTTTGGCGGGTGTCTTAGCAAGGGTATTTAACATGTTAATAATCCTGCCCCAGCGGTTGGCTTTCATCGACGGCAGGACCAAGCGGCTTAAGCGAACCGCGGCCATGAGCTTTAGATCTAGATCGTACTGCCACTCATCGTCGGTGATGGTCTCAAAGGCGCCGGCTTTTGCGAAGCCGGCATTGTTCACCAGAATATCGATGCGCTCGAAGTCGGTTGTAACCGCTTGGTGGAGTCGTTGGAGGTCATCGGCATCGGCGACGTCGCAAACGTAACCGATGGCCCTTTGGCCCGTGGTCTGGGCAATGGTTAAAGCCGCTTGTGTGACCGCTGCTTCAGTTCGGGCAGCGAGCGCGATCTGGGCCCCGGATTCTGCAAACTTTAATCCCATGGCATAACCCAAGCCTTTGCTACCACCGGTAATGAGGGCAACCCGGCCATCCATTCTAATTTCCATAGGGCACCCTTAAAATTGGTTGAGATTGACTCGAGGCGGGGTTCGACCCCGAAGTTCGCGATCGAATAAGTGTTCCTCAACGAGGGCCACCATCAGCGCGACATGATCTTGGGTTGCATTGAGCGCTTTAACATATTGGAAAGCTTCGCCGCCTGCAGCAAGAAAGGCATCATGGTTTTCACCTTTAATCTCTTCAATGGTCTCTAGACAGTCGACCGAAAAGCCCGGGCAGATCACCAAGAGATCTTTTTTACCGGCCGTGGGGAAGGCGCGCATTTGATCGATCGTGGCGGGGGTCAGCCAGGCCGCGGGACCAAATTTGGACTGAAAGGCAACCGACCATTGATCTTTGGTTAACCCCAGAGCATGCGCGACGCGGCGCGCTGTTTCCTGACATTGGCCTGCATAGGGGTCACCCGCATCACTTTGTGACATGGGGATCCCATGAAAAGAAAATAGCAAGTGAGCGCCCGCTAACAGCTTATGATTATATTTTTCGATCGATTTTGTTAATCCGTGAATGTATTTTGGGTGCTTGTGGTATTCACTGATAAACCTGAAATTTGGAACAATTTGATCATCGGTTGCTGCGACCCACTTGTCGAAAACAGCGCCCGTGGTCGCGCCCGCATACTGCGGGTACAAAGGTATGAGGAGGAACTCGCTGCAACCGTCGTCCTGCGCCCGGTTCAGGATCGATTTAAGCGCAGGATTGCCATAAGTCATTGCTGTGTAAAAGTGTAAATCGCGCTCAGGATATTTCCGCGCAAAGTATGCGGCAACCCGTCGAGTCAGCGCGGCCGTGATATTCCTGATCGGGCCATCATGGGTGCCCCAGATCATCGAATAATTGTGGGTGAGTTTCTTGGGTCGGGTCTTAAGGATTACCCCATGCAGTATCGGCAACCAGATTGAACGCGGTAGATTGACCACGCGGGGGTCGGATAGGAACTCTGCTAAATAGCGCTTGATGGCCGGTGCAGTTGGCTCATCGGGCGTACCAAGATTTGCAAGAATGATCGCGGTTTTAATGGTGTGTACCTGTAGAAAATGAAAAATGTTAACACGGTTGTGATCATACGAAGAAATGGGATGGCCTGTCTTTTGCGGCCTAAAATGCCAGCTAGGTCGCACCAACAATTCCACGTATACTAGGCTGGATTGGGGGTGACTTGGCTTCGACGCTGGTTACGAAACCTAAGGTGCATGCCGAGAGGGTAGTGACTCTCGTAAAACAATCACTGTAACTTTATAGTTGCCAATGACGAAAACTACGCGCTAGCTGCCTAAAAACCTAACCTTCGGGTTAATTTTTATTTAGCTTACCTCGGGGCGGATGTGCCCATGTATTCAAACCGAGGGCACGACTCATGGGACCGCTGTCAGACCCCGCTTGTGGTTGACGCAGTTAAACTTAAAGCAAGCTCGCCGTTTAATCCCTGTTTGCCGGGCCAGTGAACGGTTAAATAATAGACAAACTATGCATGTAGAGCCGAAGGCAGAGAACTGACGGACGCGGGTTCAATTCCCGCCACCTCCACCAAATTGCGGATAGCAAGAACAAACCACGGACTCGCGTAACCAGTCACGTTCCTCTGAACCCTGAATAGGGCCGTGGGTTCATTTCTCGGCAGGAAAATCGCTCGTTGTTGGTCAAATCAGACCGGAATTCGATGAACATCTTGATTGAGCCCATCTGAGCAAGCTTTCAGGCCGAGCTCGGTCAATGCAGATTTGAGGGTGCCGCCGTGGGCCTCGAAGGTAATGCTGCCCTGCAATCGCATGGCGCCGGTTGCGCGACCGTCCGGCTCGATGACCAAATCTCCACCGGGCCATGCTGCAAAGACAAACGAACCGTCCTCCGCCAAAGTCGCGCCATCATCCAACTTTACAGAGCCACCCGCGGCGTCGACATAATTTCTAAAACTGCCTCTCACCCCGCCCCCAGCTCAATTGATTAAATTGCATCGCGCTGCTCGAGTTGATTTAGGGTTGAGGCTGACTTGGTCGACTATAAATTGCACGGCCCTCGACGGCTTCTCGTCCTTACGACAACAGAAATTCATAGGGAACAGTGGGGGCGGCGAATTCGGTTGGATCGGTTTAGAAGTACCACCGCAGACTGGAGAAAAACATGTTAGGGCTCCCGCCGTACTCGGAACCTAGTCTCAGCGTTTGGTCAGGACTCAGTGTCAGGGCTGCCCCTGAAAAAACATAGACGCCGAAGTCCATATAAAAGTTGTCCGCGACATTGTATTCAGCCGCGATTGATGTATAGGCAGAATGGTCGTTGAGATTAAGTATGCCTTGCAGCGCTAAGGATAATAAGGGAGACACTTGAAGCGAGATGCTGGGGATTAGATAACTTTCACCCAACAAGAAAACCCCTCCGCGTTGGTAGGGCGTGGTTTCATAAAGGGGTAAGTAGGTGTTTGGCTGCTGGCTACCAGCACCATTGTAGTGGTATTCAATCATGCCAAAAATGTGTTCCTTAAAGGCATAGTCGAGGCCCGTCGATAACCTAACGTAGTCGACGTCGCCATCAACGTAAGCTGTTTCGAACCAAAAACCCAAGTCGCCCAGCTCAGATTGGACTCCCCCGCCGATTAATGTTTGCTGTGCATATTCGATTAGGGAAAAATTGAAATCTTTGCCGTTGATATTGTTTCTAACTTGTACGAATGCCGCGGAAGAGGCCAGATCTGCATTGGCGCCAAGCACCAGCCCAACATCGATTTCACCGAGCGCTCCCAAAGGCCTTTGAAAGCGAATAGCATCGACACCCGTACGATATTCTGTATTGAACGTTCTGAGATCGAAGGGTAAAAACACGTCGATCGGATTGATGAAGCGTGCAGCGCCAAAAGCAATTGCCTGTCGACCAATGGTTAGATCGCCCGCTTTTAATTGCAGCTGAACATTCAGTCGATCGAGGTTTTGATACAGCTGAGTCTTGCTGGATGGATCGTTGGTCAAGGTCGTTTCGAGATCACTCAGTCGATAATTGTCACCAACAATAGAATAGGCCTGTAGATCGCCGCCAACTAAGCGCGATACCGATAACGGGCTCAACTCATAATGAAATTGAAAAACCAGATCATCGCCGAAGGTCTCCACCATGAGCCGACCACTGTTTTGCGTTTGATAGATGGTATCGAGGTTAAAAAAATCGTTGGCAACTGAATTTTGGATGACGGCATAAGTTTTTAGATAGCCAGAAATGTTGGTTTGAAAGCGACTCGAACGCTTGGGTGTTCTTGCTTGAACAGTAGTAGGTGTCGCAAGTCGCGCCAATGAAGTCTCGGTTGTCGCCTGCGGTTCAGCTCGAGGAGACGTGTCGGGTTTTGCAACCAGGCGCTTAGCCGCTGGGGGCTTTTCGCTCGCCAAGTTCGTCTCCCAAGACCAGACGCCCTCAAATCCAGCCTTAAGTGCCTTTTCTTTTAATGCCTGGATTGAGCGTCCGGAATAAGGCACAACAACTCGGTAGTAAGAGGCCCCTTCAACGATGTCGTAAGATAAAAACCCCTGCACATTGAGTCGCATCTCGGCGCGCTGCAAATGCGTCGCGGCATGAGTTTTGTCGTTAAACCCGCCTAAGACAAGGACTGGCTCCGCGCCGATGAGTCCAGCCCAAAAGAGGGTCATCACAACGAGGCAATGGCGCGGGTAGGCTTGGAATATCAACCTATGCGCTGCGCAGGCAACTAGGGCGGGCCTCGCGGCTTTACTAAGAGATTCGAATGCGACGTTAAGCACGCCCATGCATCTCATGGTCTGTAAGATCTGAGCAATGAATCGATACTGCGAGCATTACGTCCCTCCAAACCGATGCCAGATCACGACTGCCGAGTTTCGTCCAACTGTATGACACCATCTTCGAGGTGAATTAATCGGTCAGCGCGGTCCATTATTTTTTGGTCGTGGGTGGAGAAAACAAACGTCATATTCAACTGGGCATTTAAGTCTCGCATCGTGTCGAGGAGGGCGATTCCTGTGGTCGAGTCTAAATTCGCGGTGGGTTCATCAGCCAAAATAATGTCGGGTTTGGAAGCCATTGCCCTGGCCACTGCAACGCGCTGCTGCTGCCCGCCTGAGAGTTGCGCAGGACGTCTATCGCCAAGCCCTTCAAGACCAACCAATGCAAGCATCTCTCGAACGCGTGCTTTGCGTTCTGCCGCACTGACGCCTTGCAGTAGCATGATGTATTCAATATTTTCCTCTGCGGACAAGACAGGAATTAAATTGTAGGACTGAAAAATAAACCCGATGTGATCGCGACGAAAATCAGAAAGCTGCTTGCCTGACATATTGGCGATGTTCGTGCCGGACAACAAGACATCACCCCCATCGGGCTCATCGAGACCGCCGATCAGCTGTAGCAGGGTGGTCTTGCCTGATCCCGACGGTCCAATGATCGCCGTGAACTCGCCTTCTTTGATGCTGGTGCTGACATGAGACAGGGCCGTAACCTGGGTCTCTGCCTCGCCAAACTTTCGGACTAGATCTTTGGTTTCAATCACGGTTTTCATTGATTTGATCCTACAAGGCTCGTTGTAGTGCTCGGCTTGGCACAATTCGGGAGGCAAAAATAGCGGGGTATATCGCTGCAGCGACGGTCAGCAGCGTGACGTAGATCGGAAAAGTGACGAACTGATACGGCCGGACCTGAGTATACATATTACCGTCTAACAACACGCCTGACATTTCCATGCGCCCCATGGGAATGCCATTCGATTCGAAATAGGAAGACGCGAGATAGCCAATCAAAATGCCAAAAGCACAAGCCATCAACGCAAGCAAAAACGCTTCAAGCAGTACCAGCGTAATGATTTGCCGAGGTGTCGTTCCGATGGCTTTAGCGACCCCAAACTCATAGATCCGCTCGTAAATGGACATAAACATCGAATTGATGACGCCCAGAGACGTTAGTACGAATAATACGGCACCAACAATGGCAGACGCATAGCTGCTCATCTCGATCATGCCGCCGATGGAAGGTTGCAGGTCAAGCCAGCCGAGTGCTTCAACATCGCCTTTATTGAGATTGATCAAGGTCGGTAAAGATTTGTTTTTTGCGTCTTCTGGGTCAACAAACCGAATCGCGATCTGGTGTACATGCCCATCCATGCCCATCAGCGGCTGGGCTGCGCTGAGATTAATAAACGCCAGCGATTGGTCCATCTCCTCGGGTCCAAATTCGAACAAGCCAGTGACCCGAAACAGCGCCTGTGTAATCTCGCTCGTATCGACTTGTGCGGCGGTAATAATGATGCGATCACCCAAAGAAACTTCCAGCAATTCTGCCATCAGTTTTCCAAGCAAGATCTCGCGTTTCGCGCCGCTTAAGTAACTGCCTTCATAAGTCGCTTCTTTAAGTCGGCTCACGCCCAGCTCTGAAGTTGCATCAACACCATAGACCAGCCCGCCGGTCGTGTTATAGGGCGAGGCAATCATGCTGCCGATGATGACCCGCGGGGCGTGGCCTGCAACACGCGCATCGGTTGCCAGTGCCAGGGAGATGGTATCGGGGTCGCTAAGGAATAATTCGGGTTCAAAGTTCTCGCGGAATCCTTTTCGATTAACCTGCGCCTCTCCCTCCAGCGTTTTGGTGATGCCACCGACCATCACGTCGATCATGCCCAGCATGATGCCGTCAACAAGGATGATGACTACCAGAGAGCTGGTCACGAGCATGCACGTTAGAAGGGTTCTGCGGGTATTTCGAAACAAATTTCGCCAGGCCAGCTTTAAGCTCAACATCAGTGGCTCCCCAGCGCGACACGAGGGAGTATGCGGGCTGCTCGCAGTCCCGGGGGCAGGCTGATTAGCGCCGCTGTGAGCAGCATAAATCCCATTGGCATGAAAATAACGTAGGCTGAGAATTCGCCTTTCATTGTGTCAAAAACGACCCCGCCCATATCGACGGAGATGTCGAGTTTGATGCCGACTTCGGTAAACCAGATGATCACCGGCAAAATGAGTGCGAGGCCAGCGGTGATGCTGATACTCGCCAACATCACAGTCTCAATAAAGATAAGTTTGATGAGCTCTGACGGGCGACAGCCGATGGATTTTAAAACGCCAAATTCTCTGGTGCGCTCGAGCACCGACATGAGCACAGTGTTGAGCACACCGATAAATACAATGAACACGATCAATGCCATCGTGAAGTAGTTGCCCTGCTTGTCTGACTGCATAGTCCGGTAGAAAGTGGCTTCAATCTGCTGCCATGGCGAGACGGTCAGACCGGGCAAAAGCTTTTGCAGATCCGCCGCAAGTTGCTCGTTGTCATGCTTATTTCGGGCGAGTAATGCGTATTCGTGAACATCGCCACCCATCGCTAGAAATTCCTGCGCGGCAGAAATCGGTAAGAAAACGCCGAGTCGATCAAACGAGGTGGTGTTGCCTATAATCGCGGTGATGCTGAAAATATCGTTCGCAATAGAGCCGTCGGCTCCCGATGAAATAAGAACGATTTCATCTCCGACCCCCAGCTTTAACGTATTGGCCAGGCCTCGGCCGATCATGGCAGGGAAGTAGCCGTCCGGATTGGGTTGACTGCTGAAATATTCTCCCTCGCTCACCTTTTTTAAGATTCGAGTCACCGTGGGCTCAAGGGTTGGATCGATGCCAAAAATTTTTGCAGGGGCGGTTTTACTGCCGCCATAGGCCAGTGCGGCAGAGTAAACTCTCGGCGCCCAACCCGTGACCGCTGCATGGTTTTTGAGTGTCGACTCAATTGCCTTTGGGTCTTCAATTGTCTTGTGAATCTTGGCTCGTTTTGCGTAGTCGTCTTTGTGAATTTGAATGTGTCCGGTGTGATCCAGCGTGAAGATATCGACAACATTGGACCAGCTGCCTTCAAGTAAGGACATAGAGAATACGAAGAGCATGTAGCCGCCCGCCATGCTAAAGGCCGTTAGCAGGCTTCGGCGCCGCTGCCGCAAAATATTCCTGTAAGCCAGTTTTAGGGTCAGCATGTCTAGAATCGAGACTTTAGGTTTCGCATGGAGAACGTCTGTTCTGTGATACCGGGTGGGTCAAAGACGATGTCATCATAGATCACTCGGGTTCGGTGTCCGGGTTTGTTCAGAGGTTCAATCTCGAGCATGGAGGGCATGAGCCGACCGCCAATGTCTTTGGGTGCACTGAAGGTCATCACTCGGATTTTTTCCCCAAGGTCGTCATAAAAAATTTGTGAAAGCGGCAACAAGGGCGATTTTGAGACGTTGTACTCGATGCTTCCCCAGACTGTTACCGTTTGCTCTTTCGGGGTTAGCACAAATTGATATTGCGCTTCGGTTTCTGTCATTTGGACGTTGTAGGCATCAATTAACTGGGTTTCCTTCACCAAGTCGTCGTTGGTGAAATCACTCCCCATCCAAGAGCCCATCATCATAGACGGCGGCACCTTGATGACTTTGTTTATCTTCGGAAAATAATTCCACATTTCTTCATCGCGCTTGAGCGTCGCAATACCGCGGTCTTTTTTTGGCGAGAGAATACGAAAAAAGCCAAATTCCTTTCCTAAGGACTGACCGGACATCTGCATCGTCCGTTTATAACGCGGCGTTTCGATCACCATTGTGATCATCGCGTCGCTCGAAGTCCCGCGGTAGAGTTGCTCCATTTGATCAAGGATGTCCAGCGGGTTTTTATCAGGGCCGTCGGCCAAGATGGGTTGGCTGAACACAAGGCTTGTTAAAATCAAAAGGCAGGTCAATGCGGACAGCGTTTGGTTGGTTTTTTCGAAGTGAGGGGGCAGCGCCGAAGGTTTTGCCAAACCGTTAACGCGGCGATTGCAAGGGCTTGGATTTTCTGCGGTGCTCATGCCGTGGCGCTCCTGTCTAATGGTGTTGTCGTAGATTGAATGTAATGCCTTTTTTTACTGAAGCGCCTGGCTTTTGGGATGCTTACAACGCATGAACTTTCTTGCCAAAGCGCTGACGAGGGTCTCTTACTGTACCGCCTCCTGGCGCTAATATTTCCCCAGGCTTCATGCTTTCAAGTCCATTCACGATCATCTCATTCACCGACATGAATCCGCTCAATGGCGTTTGACGCACAGACTCTGGCAGCAGGATCAAACCCGCGATCACATCATAGACAATGCCGCTGATGACTTTAATTTCGGCATTTTCAAATCGACTTCCCAACAAATCACCTACGAGGGATTCCAAAAGGCGCATCTCCGCGGTTCTAATCGCAGCTAGGGTCTCTGATTCGCGAGAATAATCAGTAATAACCAGGTGGAGGTCATGGGTTTGAAATCGCAATTTTGTACTCAGAGGGGACGTTTCGTACTGGCCCATTATCTTCGCGAGCGTCCACGAAAAACGTTCGCGAGGGGTCCACGAGGTATCGCTCATGATGAGGTGATTTTGATAATACTGCTCAGCTTCGAGCGCCAGCGCGCTACACAAAAGATTTAATTTGCTTGGAAAGTAGAGGTATAGCGCACCCTTGCTGACGCCTGCATTGATCGCAATGTCATCCATGCTGGCCTTCTGATACCCATACTGTAAATAATGATGGGTGGCAGCAGTGAGGACCCGCAATCTTTTGGCTCTTTGCTTTTCGCGTTCTGGGGGCCAGAGGAACTGCGCCAACAGGCTTAGGATTTCATCAAGAATGTCTGACATGATAATGACCAGTTTACTCAAAGTAGTCATTTGGTCAATTTTATCGATGTCTAGGCCGACCTTGGCTTTAAGATTGCGTCATCTTCTGCAGCCTTCATTCGAAATGATTGTTTTGGTCATCGTTTTATGGCGGGTTCAACAACGAGCGAGGTCCCCTAAACGTTGATATCGCGTAAAGGGTGATGGCGGCGGGTGGCAGCGAATGCGCCCAGCTTTCATGGCGACAGGTCTCGCACCGAACACGCAAAACGCTTTGTTGAAGACAACCACATTTGAGGAACGCCTCGAACGTCTGGATGACGTAAGCGGGTAGTTGTTTGCCTTGCTGAGCAAGGTGCGCCTGGACATGCGGGCAGTGCGCCGCAATGATCTGGCGTAGGAGGGTCTCTTCAGGCCGATGCCGCTCATAGTTCAACCGTACAACAGGCCCCTCAAGGAGGTCCTCTTGTGATAACGATGTCATGGGTTGCCCAAGTGCTGGGTGTGCAACGGATCATTGGCCGCAGGCTAGGCGCTGGCGAGCGGCAGGATCTCAAACAACTGTGCGGGTTAACCAGGGCGCTTCAAGGCAGGGTGGATTGTCTTGATATGAGGATCACAGCAGTTTAGATTGAGCGGGTCTAAACAGAGGTTTGTCGTTAATTTTGGGGTCGTTTGATTGGCGCGAGAGGAAAAGGAATTTCCTCCTCAGGCGGACCGATGATGAAAGGGAAAATTCATGGGCTCAGATCTTACTTTCGTAAGGTCGTCCGCTGGACTAACGTCACGGGCGGCGACGATTCATTTGAAGGCGCTGGTCGATAGTGTGTGTTGGTTTATGACCAATATGCAGACATCAAAAACAAGTATCAGGGCCTACCGTTTAAAAACTTTCCTGAACGCTGCCTTTTTTGATGCGCAAAACGCCGTGCCGTTTGACATCGAATTCATCGCCGGTGAAATAAAGGAAGCGCCTGAATTCGTGAACCGTCGTTTGATGACACTGTTTGATGCTGGAAGGGTCTGTCATGAAGAAGGCTGGCTCTTTCCGGAGGCCGCCCTCATCGAGGCGCATCGCAATTGCTTTGTGGACAACAACGTACCATTTCGGACAACTGAAAATCGATTCAAACTCCAGTCACCCTATCCATTGATTGGGTTGTCAGGCAAATATGCCCAGCTCTTACGCGATTGTGGCGAACGCGCTACCTTGTCCCAGTTCTGTGTCGAGTTAGCGCTGTGGGAGGCAAACTGTTTGAGGGGCCAGACGGGTATGACGGCATCTGAGATTGGGCATCGAATCAATCTACAAAAAAGCACCTTATCAACGTGTCTCAAAGCCATGTGTGAGCATGGGCAGCTCGAGGTACATCCGCATTCCTGGGATGAGCGAAAAACTGTGCTGAAGTTGAACCCGAGTCATCCGACTTATCGAGAAAAGTACCAAACACTCAAAGCCGGTTTGCCAACATCCGCCAAGCCGCTATCAGGTCACAACAGCGCCTGGCCTGCGGCGCGCGAGGCCCGTATCAGTTGACGACGCATTCCGGGTCACCGATGTGGCGCGCCACCATCGATCGAAACGCAGCGCGACCAATACCGAACTGCACCAGATCCTTCTGGGCGAACAAGGCGGCTTCGCGACTAATGGGCTTGGGGTCCCGGGCTTTCATATGTGCTTCAGCGACGCGTTCCATTTGAATAAAACTGCCAACGGCTTCGGCAACGCTGTTGCCAACGGTCAGCAGGCCATGGCTTCTTAGAATAATCGCACGGGTTTTACCCAGCGCATCTGCGATGCGTTGCCCGGCTTCCAAGCTTTGCACCTGCACCTCCTCGTCATCAAACAGGGCATGATCTTCAAAAAAAATACAAGACTCCTGGGTAATGGGTTGAAATAGGCGTGCTTCGGCCGAAAACGGCGTGCCCCAGCCTGTGTGTACATGAACGGCGCTCACGGCATCTGGACGGGTCTGCAGGATCGGCTGGTGGATATAGTAGCCAGCGACATTAACGAAGCCGGTGCCGGCAGCAAGGCTACCGTCGGGTGCCACTAAAACCAAGTCATCCGTTGTGGCCTGATGGTAGGACACACCGTAGCGCAGCATCCAAAAGTGATCGGTTTGCTCGGGATCGCGCGCGCTGATATGGCCGTCTCCCGCATCGCCCCAGCGGTTCGCTGCCAGAAGCCGATACCCTAAGGCGCAGTCCCGTTTGCGCCGAGCGCGGACCTCTTCAACGGTTCTTTCTTCTGGATTATTGCCTTTAATTTGGTTCATCTGGGATGCGCTCTTCAAGGTGATGCATGAAACAATGTTTATGCCTTGTGTGCGTTGCGTTGTCTAGTAAACCCGCGCTTGTTAGGAACCCCAACACCGGGGTCTGGCCGTTTTGCAAGCGGTTAGTAAGATGCAATCGGAAAAGCAGCGATCTGCGCGAGGTCTGGGTTCGCGTGCGCAGCAAGATAAAACTGCGCATCGGTTATCGTGCATGACACTGCGCTTTATGCTTTATTGGTTGGAGCGGATCAACACGTTGCCCCGCGACAGGAAGGCCGGTTTGGCGCAATCTGAACTGACCAGATCGGGATTCCGTTGCAGGTCGTCCTGTGCGACGATATCGGTTAAACCAATTCCTATATCACAGTGAATAGGGCCTTATTCAATGCAAACAACAGCAAACGCGCTCAATGCCAAATTCTTCTATCGGAAACCGCTTCTAGCCGGCGAGCCGAAACCGGTGTTTGGATTGGCGCCAAGTGATCCCGATCGCCCCGATCAAGAAAGTCACGCCAAGACGGTGATAGATGCAAGGCAACATAATCACAGTTTGTCCGAGGCCGGCTTTGTGTTGCTTGAGCACGAGACCGCGGTGTCAGATTTTTACGATGATGGCCACGTGGCAGAAATCTACTACCCCGAAATGCAGGGTTTGGCGCAGCGAGAAACGGGCGCGGACAAAGTGTTTGTGATGTCCCATATTACGCGCAACGAAGCCGATGCGGCGCTGGGCAAGCGGCTGGGTGCCCATCGATTGGTCCACAACGACTTCACGCCAAATTTTGAAACCACCATTGCGCCGTTACTTGAAAATATTGAGCAGACCCCAACCCGCATTGCCGTTTACAACCTCTGGCGCCGGTTTGATGCAGATGGCCTGGATGCACCTTTCGCCGTCTGCGATTCAAGGTCTGTCACCGTACCGGAGCTCGTGCCAACCGATCTTTATAATTATGGAAGCGGTGAGGGCTTTGCCGTTGAAATCTATCAGTCCTGTCATTCTGAACAGCACCAGTGGTATTACTATCCGAAAATGATGCGGCATGAGGTGCTGATGTTTAAAACCTACGATTCCGCAGAGCAACCCTTTCTACCGACCTTGCACAGCGCGTTTGATGACCCGAATTATGTAGCGGGCTCTGCCGCGCCTCGGGAAAGTGTTGAGGCCAGGGCTATTTGCTTGTTCTTTTAAGCGGCCTCTAATTTGGTGTTTGACGAAACTAGTGCTCGGTGCGTTCAGGGCTCGGTGAAATAAGCACGCCACAATTAAGTGCTTCGCAAATTTCCGCTTTCATCTGCTGAGGTGCCTAAAGCGCTTACTGCACGAATAACTGCGTAACCCGCTGCCAGCCCGCCAACCGTAAAGCAGTAGTAAGAAAAGTAACGCAGCTGGGCCCGGCGCACGAGAGCGATCATCCACTGGCAGGCGACCAAGCCGGTCACAAAAGCTGCAATAAATCCCGCCGCAAGCACTGTCATTTCACCAGATTCAACGTGAAAGCCGCCATCAATGAGGTCTTTGGCGATTTTTCCAAAGATTAACGGCACCACCATCAGAAACGAAAATTTGGCGGCGCGCGTTCGGTCAATCCCAAGAATGACAGAGGTTGAGATGGTCGCCCCGGAGCGCGAAATGCCGGGCAGGATGGCGATCGCTTGGGCAAGACCTATGACCAGGGCATTGCTGTAGGTCACGTCACGCTCGGTATTTTGAGCGCGATCGGCAATAAACAATAAGATGCCGGTCAGCCAAAGCATGGCGCCGACCAAAAGGATTTGGCGGTCGAAAAGCAGCTCGATTTCTTTTGAAAATAAGACGCCGACAAGGGCCGCGGGAATCATGCTCAGGACAATCTTCAGACTGAACTGCCATTCCGGCCCGCGCAGGTCGCTGAACAAGCCCTTGGTGATTTGTAAGACATCGGCCCTGAAGACGACCAGTGTGCTGAGTGCGGTTGCAAGATGCACAACGATCGTGAACATCATGCTTTCTTGGGGCAGGCTGGTGTCCCCCAACAGCACCTTGCCGAGCTCCAGATGGCCGCTGCTGCTAACCGGTAAAAATTCGGTTAGGCCCTGCACGACCCCTAAAACGATTGCTTCAAAATACGTCACGTAAATCCCCTATGATACGACGTCCATTCTAAGGGATTTTCAGAGTGGATCCTTAGGAAATTGCGGGTGCGCTCTTTCCGCTGATCGGTGTGATGTTTGAGCGCGCTTGGTAATGGCGCTCAATATAAATGAATAGCTCATGGCCACCCTATTAAACCCTAACCGCTGGTTTGTCGGACGGTTGCCCGGATGAGCTGCGGCTGCCGCAACAGGACCCAAATCACCATAGCGACGGTTAAGTAAGACAGAATCGGGAACAGCGCGGCAAGGCCCAGCCATTGCGCGAGCAATGCAATGGGCATCGTCATTAGCTGGGCGAAGGCCATATTGAGTTGAAAGATGCTCATGATTCGACCGCGCATATCGCTCGGCGCGATGTGCTGAATTAAAATCGTGCTCGACACCATCATGGTTGTCATGCCGGCGCCTAAGCCGAAGTTGCCGATCATAATGTTCAGTTCGTTTTTGCCCAATACGAAGATTACGAAGGACAGCGAAAACAGCAAGGCGCCAAAGGCGATGAGCGCGCCGCGGTGAACAAAGTTGGCGAATCGCGCCAGCAGCAAAGCTGCGATGAACGAGCCAATGCCCCAGAACATCATCACAAAACCCATGCGGGGTATGGCAACGCCCACCTCCGTTGTCACCCAGGTCGGCCCCAGACTGGCGGTTGCAGGATAACCCAGACTCATGAGCAGAATCAGTAGAATGATCACCCAGAGAATGACCGGCTCCCCGCGCGCGTATCGCAGGCCAACGAAAATGTCGGTTTTGATCTGAACTAAGCCGTAGGGTTGGGATTGCTGTGATTGTACTTGGGCGCTGGGCGTGTAGCGCATCATGCCGATTAAGATCATGGCGAGGAGGTAGCCAACCACGGTTGCTCCGTAGGCCCCGCTAAACCCGAGCTGATCGATCATGATGCCCGTCACCATAATGGCCAGCGGCATCGCAATTTGACCTGAGACCTGATTGAGGGATATTCCAGAGGGGGTTAATCGCTGCCCAAGCACGTCGGGCACGATCGCAAGCCGAGTGGGCGCATCAATGCTTTGCAGTCCGGAAGACAAGAAGGTGAGGATAAAAAAGGCGCCGAACCCGACGAAACCGGTGAGATTCAAATACATAAAACCCGCGATCGCAGAGGTGGTTAAGACTTGCAATCCCAATATAAGTTGGAGCAGGTGTTTTCGATTGAATCGATCCGCCAGAGCGCCGCCATAGAGCCCAAAAGCCAAGCCGCCTAGACCTCGGGAGGTTGCGATAAAGGCGACGAGGATCAGCCAGATGTTGTTGGGCGCAGTGGACTGCACCCACAGAATTTGCGTTATGAATTGCAGCGGCATCAGCATCTGCCCGATGGCAAAGCCCGCCAGCAAAAACCGGAAATCACGATTGTGTAGCGGCGCCAGCGCGCCCGGGGCTAAATCTGTCATGGCTAATAGAAGCTGATTTGTCCAAAGGCTATCACGGATCGCGCGGGCAGGTTTTTAAGCGTTACCCGGGGCGGGCTAATCCAGCAGCTGGATAACCGCTTCAGGCTTTGGCCCGCCGGGCAGAAACATCAAAGCGGTTTCATCAAATCCGGCATCAGAAAACGCCAGCAATTGCGCGCGCAGGGCGCCAAGGTCCGTCCCTTTTGGTAATTGCAATGTCGAAACAATGGCTTTGCCGCCACCAAATTCGCGATACCGCGTGTGGGCGGCTATGATTTCCTGGGTGCTGCGATAGTGAGCGGATGCAATCCAGCCGTCGAATTTCTTCGCCGCCATCTCAACGCCATTACCCCAGCTCCCTAAAAACAAAGGCGGGCCGCCGAGAAGGTCTGGGCCAAGGTGATAAATCGCTACCCTGGTGTTGGCCGGTTTCTAGCGCTGTTTTGAGCGCTTTGTGTTGATCTCGAAAGTCATTGAAGCGGGTCTCGTAAACTTTGCCAGCAACCCTGAAATCTGCGGCAGTCGAGCCGGCGCCAAGCCCAATAATCAGCCGGGGCCCACAGAGTTGCTGTAGGGAAAAAATGCGATGGGCCAGTTCCAGCGTTGTATAAAGTGGAAGCTGGAGCACGGCCGTGCCGAGCCGAATGGTTTGCGTGACCGCAGCCGCCGTCGCAAGCGTTAACAAAGGATCCGTCATCATAAAGCCGCGACCCATTGCCTGCGCCGCCCAAAGGCTGTTAAAGCCCAAGGCTTCGAACCTTGTTGCTTGTTCTGCAATCCATTTTTGCTGGCTCGGGTTATTAATTGGTGCCAGCAGTACGCCCAGTTCCATGGCTATCGATCCTTGCGAGGAGCCTAAAGCATAACGTCAACATGAGGCGTGAAGCCACTGCAGCTTTAAGCGCATTGAGGCCTTGTCGTTTCACCCAACCCGGCGCTTGCGAAGAATCAAGGGCGAAGACTCGCGCCCGCGCTTGATCTGCCCTTAGCCAATGCGTAGGAACGATGACAGCTCGAAAGGCGCCTGTACCCGATGGCAACAATGGGTCGGCGCAAGGGTTGACATCAAGGTCTCAGTTGAGACACTTGAGCCTGAGCGGAAGAGGCCCGATAGATCGCGGTTAAAAAGTGTGATCTTAACAACCTGGCCCTTATCAGCCCGTACAAACCCAAGCAGGCATAAGCCGATAGAGGATTCCTATGAGTGAAGCGAGACAAGAAACAGCACCGTTTTGGTTACGAGATAATTTTGCGCCAACCTTCGAAGAGCGCACCGACTTCGATCTGAACGTCATTGGGCACATTCCTGATTCATTGCAGGGCACCTTGCTGCGCAACGGCGCCAACCCACAAAGTGGCGAGTCAGCGCATTGGTTTTTAGGCAACGGCATGCTGCATGGCGTGCGCATCGAAGCAGGCCAAGCGAAGTGGTATCGCAATCGCTACGTTAAAACGCCGCTCTATCTGAAGCCGGATGGTGATGTGATGGACGGTTTGGGGGACATGACGATGTCGGCGGCCAACACCAATGTGATTCATCACGCTGGTAAAATTATGGCGTTGGAAGAAGGGCATTGGCCATTTGTGGTTTCAAATGAGCTCGAGACCGTGGGGCCGAATAATTATGGCGGCAAACTTGAAGGCGCGATGACTGCGCACCCTAAACTCTGCCCCGAAACCGGTGAGTTACTCGCCTTCTCCTACGGCATGACGCCGCCGTATCTGACGTACCTGCGCGCTTCTGCCTCTGGGGAGTTGTTACAGACCGAGCAAATCGAAGTGCCCGGGGCAACCATGATCCATGACTTTAATGTGACCCGGAACTTTGTCATTTTTATGGACTTGCCGGCCGTCTGGAATTTTGAGGGCATGGCAACCACCGGCCTGCCGATCCTATGGGATGAAAGCTATGGCGCCCGATTGGGTGTGATGCCCAGGAATGGCGGCAATGCGGATGTGGTTTGGTACGAAATCGACCCGTGTTATGTGTTCCACCCGCTAAATGCGTATGAAAATGGTGACAAGATCGTTATTGATGTCTGTCGGATGGACGACACCATGAAGCCGGGTTCCAGTGCGCCACCGATGTTGTATCGATGGACCATCGATCAGGCCTCTGGGCGTGTCACCGAAACCCAATTAGATGATCGGGTCGTAGATTTTCCTCGAGTGGCTGATGCGGTAGTCGGCCTAAAGCATCAATTTGGATATTGCGCCGCATTTGCTGGCAGCGCCCCCTATGGTGAGGGTTTGATCAAGTATGATCTGGAAGCGGGAACGTCTGAATACCGTCATTTAGACGGCGGGCAGGCCAGTGAGGCGGTTTTCGTAAAAGATCCCGCGGCCAGTGGTGAGGATGGCGGCTTTTTGCTCAGCTATGTGTACCAACCTGAAATCGATCAAAGCGAAGTGCTGATTTTGAACGCACAGGACATGTTGGGCGAACCGGTTGCTCGAATCCAAATACCGGCGCGGGTGCCGGCTGGATTCCATGGCAATTGGATTGGCGACTAGCGACAATCGGCCCGAGCGGCTACTGGCTGTTGGTTGAAAGTAGTATCATCCCGGCGCTGATGAGCGGCCAGCGGGGTGCGTTGAGGGGCGATTTGCGAGTTTACTAACCCTGCCAGGCCTTAGACCTTCCTCCGCGGCGTTTTAGCGCATCGCGCGCCGAGCATTTTAGTTTGCGCCTCAGGGGATTCGGTGCATTAAACTAAGCCGCCTTCTGGACGGCGCTTCAGTTTTGGCAAGCCAGTTTCAAGGATGCAAATGCTGCAAGCGCATCGCTGCCAGGACATTGCTGGCATCCTAGATCGCTTTACAGGCGACAAGTTTGGTTGGCTCTGATCGGTGCGTTGGCGCTTGAGGTGGGCGGGCATCGTTATAAGCGTTCTGCTGAATAAGCATTCTGCTCAAGGTTTCTGCAGCAAGCACGTTTTCGTAATTGTGCCGGCCGTGCGGTAGGGCTTGCAAAGCGGTCCTACAAGACGGATAAGGGTCTTTCTCGGGAGACTTGAACAGTGTCGAGTCGCTTTTGGCCAGAGGCCTTTAGTTCGCCGCATTCCTAAAGTCAGGGAGTAAACGATATGAACCGCACGTTTTTAGCCGGGGTATTGGTTTTGTTAAGCGTCGCTTGTGGTGGCCCGGTATCGACCGAGCCTGAGGATTCCAACGTCAAAGCGGCTGCCTTTGGCAATTGGGGCGTGGACTTGCCGCCCTCACAGTCGGGGCCGAATCTGGGGGATGATTTTCATGGCTATGTGAATGCGGCTTGGTTTGCGTCGAATCCCGTACCGCCAGAGCGCTCATCTTGGGGATCCTTTTCGCTTATTGCCGAGCAATCAGAGCGTCGCGTCCGAGCGATTATTAAAGATTTAGAAAATCTGGAGCCGGCGCAAGGCACGCCGGCTCAAAAGGTCAGCGACTATATGAAAAGCTGGATGAATGTGGCCCTGCTCGATCAAAAAGGCTTGGCGGCGGTCCAGCCTGATCTCGACAGAATTGCGGATATTGATTCGCAAGCGGCTTTGATCCGAGAGTTTGGTTTAGCGCCATTGGTCGGGGGCAATGCACCCTTTTTTGCTTATGTCGGGATCGATCCAATCAACCCGGATGCCCACAACTTGAGCCTAGGGCTGAGCGGGCTTGGCTTACCAGATCGGGATTACTACTTTGACGACAGCGAGCGATTCGCTCAGATTCGCGGTGATTACCTGCGGTACATCGCGCTCATGCTTAATCATGCGGGCTACGAGGCAGGCGCTGAGGTCGCGCAACAGGTTTTAGATCTAGAAACGGAAATTGCCCAACTGCAGTGGGCGCGGGCGGATCGTCGTGACCGAGATAAAACCTACAATCCAACGACGTTCGACGCTTTTATAGCAGCGTATCCGAGCTTCGCTTGGGTAGATTTTTTTAAGGCCAGCGGAATCGAGTCGGCGCCATCGGTCAATGTGGTGCATCCAGACACGATCGGCCCGCTCATCGACCTGGTCCAAAACCAGCCAATTGCGCATTGGAAGGCGTACCTTGCTTTTCATATGTTGGACAATCATGCGAGCCTTTTAACGGCCGAGATTGATGAGGCTGCGTTTAACTTTCGCGGCAAACAGCTCTCTGGCCAAGAGGAGCGACTGACGCGCTGGAAGCGCGGTGTTGCCCGAGTGGGCAGTAAACAAGGTTTGGGTGAGCTGCTGGGACAGATTTACGTCGATCAGCATTTTCCGAGTGAGTCAAAAGTGCAGATGCAAGCGTTGGTTGAAAACCTTCGAACGGCGTTTGGTCAACGTATCCGGTCCTTGTCCTGGATGGGCGAGGACACGAAGGTTGAGGCCTTGAAAAAACTAGCCTCGTTTGAGGCCAAAATTGGGTATCCAGATCAGTGGAAGCCATTGAAGGAAATTGAAATTGACCCAGGGAATTTGTTTGGCAACGCTCGAGCGATCCAGCAATATTTTTGGCAAGAAAGCGTCCAGGATCTTAATGCGCCGACCGACCGCGCTGAGTGGTACATGATGCCGCAAACCGTAAATGCGTATTACAGCGCGAGTTTTAACCAGATTGTTTTTCCGGCGGCGATTTTAGAGCCGCCGTTTTTTGATCCCAATGCCGATCCGGCAGTGAATTACGGTTCGATCGGTGCGGTTATTGGTCATGAAATGGGCCATGGGTTTGACGACCAGGGTTCCAAATATGATTCGCGCGGCGTAAAACGAGCCTGGTGGACCGAGGCGGATCTGGCGCGCTTTGCTGAGCGAACAGGAAAGCTTGCCAGCCAGTTTAGTGCTTATGAGTCGCTGCCAGGATACTTCATTGATGGCGCCTTTACCTTGGGTGAGAACATCGGCGATTTGGGTGGTGTAGAAGTGGCTTTTCATGCGTATCAGTTGTCGTTGAATGGCAAACCGGCGCCGGTTATTGATGGTTACACGGGTGAGCAGCGATTTTTTCTAGCCTATGCCCAGGCTTGGCGTGTGCATCGCCGGGATGATCTAGCATTACGGTTGCTGAAGTCGGACAGTCATTCGCCGCCAAAATATCGGGTGAATGGTATTTTACGGAATATTGATGCGTGGTACGAGGCGTTCAACGTTGGGCCAGACAGTGCGCTGTGGTTGCCAGTTGAAGAACGGGTCAAAATTTGGTGAGCGCGCTGAGCGTTGTGCTAATCATTAACCCAAGATCGAACTTTTCGATTTGCTTTCAAGACGACAACGGGTGGGACAGCCGAGAAAAAACGTGAAACAATCGAGTCATTGATTGCGAGTTAGATTCACATAACGAAACAGGAGAGCGCTATGACAGACGCATACATTATTGATGCAGCAAGAAGCCCGCGTGGGATTGGGAAAGCGGGACGGGGGTCGTTGGCGCACCTGCACTCTGGGCGATTGCTGGCAAAGGTGTTAGAAGCAATAAGAGATCGCAATGATCTCAACACCGATGACGTCGATGATCTTGTGGTTGGCTGTAGTTCGCAAGTGGGCAATCAGGGATCCTGTGTGGGCCGCATGGCGGCCCTAGACGCCGGCTGGAGCACCAAAAGCAGCGCTGTGACCTTGGATCGTTTCTGCGGCTCGGGCATCACCTCGGTGAACCTTGCTGCTGCGAACATCATGAGCGGGATGGATGACCTGTGTGTTGCGGGGGGCGTTGAGATGATGTCCTACACGGCGACACTGACCAATAAAACCAATAATCGAACGGTTGACGGGGGCAATCTACATCTCCGGGATCTGCATCCACAGCCCCATCAAGGCATCTGCGCGGATATGATCGCAACCCTTGAAGGTTTCAGTCGTCAGGAGCTTGATGCCCTGGCCGTTGAGAGTCAGCGCCGAGCGCAATTTGCAATGGATCATGGGTATTTTGATAAAAGTGTTATTCCGATTTATAACGATGACGGCACCCTCGCCTTGGATCGTGAAGAGTTCCCCCGCCCTGGCACAACAATGCAAACGCTGGCTGAGTTGAAAACAGTGTTTGATCAATTTATGCCGGCGCCAATAGATGATTCGGGTGAAACCTTTGATCAGTTGGTCAAACGCGCCTACCCCGATTTAAAAATCAATCATGTTCATCACGCGGGCAATAGCTCTGGGGTGGTCGATGGTGCTGCGGCTTTAATCTTGTCCAACAAGGCCTACGCTGATCGTATGGGCTGGAAGCCTAGGGCCCGCATCCGAGCAATGGCGACGGTTGGCGGCGATCCGACCCTGATGTTAAATGAACCCGTGCCGGCTGCAAACAAAGTGCTGGCGCGCGCGGGTATGACGGTTGACGACATTGACTTGTTTGAAGTGAATGAGGCCTTTGCAGTGGTTGCCGCCAAGTTCATCCGGGACCTGAAGCTTGATCCTGAAAAAGTGAATGTTAATGGTGGGGCAATGGCGCTGGGCCATCCGATTGCCGCAACGGGTTCCATCTTGATTGGCACCGTTCTGGACGAGCTAGAACGCCGTGATTTAACGACAGGCCTGATCACGATGTGTACGGGCGGTGGGATGGCGCCAGCCATCATCATCGAGCGGGTTTAAGGGCCCCTCTGCAGGCCGATTTGATGCAGGTCTAAGTGGTCTGACGCATTGTACCGATTGAACTTTGACCGTGGCCGGATTACCAACGAAATGATTGGTTAAATATCGATAGGATATTCGCTGTTTACTTTAGGGCGAATAGTATCTTATAAAGCGGGAAGCTAGGAGAAAGATTTCTAGGTAAGACAATAAAGAGTCAGCTTACCAACAAGAATAAAGCTGCAGAAAAGTTTCATAAATAGGGGGGAAGTATGCGTTCAAGCAGAGCGAAGGTTGCGTGGCTTGTGGCGTCTGGGTTTGTGTATTACCAGGGGCGACAGTTGCGATAGCAGAAGAATCAGGTCGAAAGATTGAAGAAGTGATCGTAACCGCCGAGCGCCGAGAGGCATCGATCCAGGATACGTCGATGTCAATCACGGCCTTCACCACTGAGTTTATGGATGATTTCGGGATTCGAAATCAAGAAGATCTCCAGAACTTTGTGCCAGCCACTACCATCCAGCCCTATGACGCAACCGTTCGTGGTGTTGGACGTAACTTTCGCGCACTCGGTGGCGACCCTGGTGTCGCGGTCTATTTGAACGGCGTCTATTCTGAGGACTTGCTTACGGCAACCGCTCAGACTTTTTGGGACGTTGACCGCGTAGAGGTTTTGCGAGGGCCACAAGGCACGCTTTATGGTCGAAATGCGATCGGTGGCGCGATTAATATTCTTTACAAGAAACCGGAGCAAGAAACCGACTGGGCGATCAAGTCCATTGTTGGTAGCGATGGTCAGACTAGAGTCCTATGCAATGCTGAATGGCGCGTTCAGTGAAACCCTCTCAGCGAGGGTGAATATGGCGATTCGTAATCGCGATGGTTACATCACTGAAATCGGTGATGGTCAAGACCTGACGGCTTGGGCGTCAAAAATTTCAACGGTCAGATTCAATGGGACCCGAACGATCGCCTGTCTGTAAACATTCGTCATAATGGCATGCGTACAGACCGGCCATTTGGTGGCGCCAATGGTGGTGGACTGGTCGTTCTTAATGAAGAGGGAGCGGCCTCAAGAGCCTATCATGCGTTAGTAGCCAGGATATAGAGCGTTGATCCTGCAGAAACAAACCCCTTCGCAAGCGGGTTCTTGGTTCCTGATGCGCCGGTTTACACCTTCACGAACCCTATTACAGGCGAGGCGGTTCAGGCCCAGAATAATCGCGCGGGTATGGACTATGGCGACTTTAACGGCACCCAGAACGCGGCAGCCTCACTTGATGGTTTTAACTATACAAGCCAGGCTTCGATCGATGCCAATGACAAGTGTATTTTCCCAGGAGAGATAAACGGCAGCGACACGTGTGCTGGCACAAACGGGTTGAACCGCGAAGAGTTTGATGCGGACACAACCCAGTTGAATCTCACGTATCAGTTAACCGACGATATCGAACTGAAATATATCTATGGTTTCAACGAACTAATTTATCGTCGAACTACGGATGATGACAATACGGCGAGTAAATTCCATGATCGGCAATTCTATGTCAACCATGAAGCAAGCTATGAATCACACGAGGTGGTGGCATTTATAGATTTGTCTGAAAACATTACATTAACGTCAGGCGTGTTTGTCTATGATGCGACCATTGATCAGCGTGGTGATTACTATAGCGCGGTTGGTGAGAGTCGCATGATAGACCCCTATGTCGATAACACATCGCTTGGCGCTGGTTTAGACTCGGTTTTATCGAACACCTTAGGGGCTGGCGAGGCACTGACGCCGCTATTCACTGGTATTTCAATCTCGAACATGATGCTGGCGTTGGGGATTGCGGTGCCTGGCGATGTTGATCTGTATTCTGCGAGAGAGTCTTGTGTTGGGGAGACCCGGTTCGGTTGCAACCCAAATGACTCGGTCGCAAATGCCGATGCTGGCGCAACAGCGACGGAAAATCCGAGTCGAAATCTCGTTATTGGCCTTTGGAACGGTGACGACGGCACCAACCCTGATAAAGATGTGAAGTGGGGTCCCAATACCATCGGTAGTGATTTGTTGTATCACACGAGAACGGAGCGAAAAGCGTTCGCTGCCTATACGCAAGGGGTGTGGCAGGTTAGTGATAAGATCGCGATCACAGCTGGTGTACGATACGCGAAAGATGAACTGGTCGCCCAAGAAAACTTATTTCGTTATACCGAAAGTGATCTAGGTGGGCTGATCGGCTTCTGGGGTGGCGCTTTCGGGATCAGCTTGGCAAATGGTGGGTTCGAGCAGAGTGCAGAAGCCGCTGCAGCGGGATCGCCATTTGGCTTAATCTTAGATCAGTATGGTCAGCCAACGCCCACGCGAAAAGCAGTGAATGGCGGGATTCCAATCGCTGTTAGTCTGTATCGTCCGTTCGAGCGTGAAGACACCAAAACGACTTTTCGTCTTAACGTTGACTACGACATTACAGATGATTTCATGATGTATACGTCGGTAACAACGGGTCATCGAGCGGGTGGCTACAACTTGGTTTTCTTTAGCAAGACGCCGACTTACGATCCTGAAGAGTTGATAGCCTACGAAATTGGCTACAAAACGCAGTGGCTCGATAACGCACTGCAGCTCAACGGGTCTTTCTACTATTATGATTACGACAACATTCACACGGTCGCGACCGAAGTGAATACGTTCTTTGGCACCTCAACTTCTGTACTGCCGGCACCGGGCGCTGAGATCAAAGGCATGGAAGCTGAATTAACTTGGTTGGCGACGGATAAGTTAACCTTGGGCGGCAATTTCAGTTATACGCCAAATGAATATTCAGAGGATTTAGAGGTTTTGGATCCAGCTGGATTTGATCGGCCGGCATCGTTGTTTGGACCGGCCACCTCATTGAAGAACATTAACGGAAATCAATTGCTGCAAGTACCTGAAACCAAGTTCAACGGTTGGATTTCTTACGCTGCGCCATTGCCGTCTGGCTCGACGCTCGGGTTTACGACCTCCTATAGTTGGATCGATAAAGTTTACTATTCCCCATTCCAGAATGAGGATGAGATGGCGGATTCCTATGGGCGCTTGGACTTGAGAGCTTCTTGGACGTCAGCAGATGGCCGAATGATGGTGTCTGGTTTCGTTAACAACGTGCTTGATGAAGTAGGAGTGTTGCAAGTTTTAAGACATGGCGAAGAGGAGCATTACCGACAGACTGCGGGAACAACCTTGCCACGTTTGATGGGAATCGAATTTACGGTTTCAATGAACGCGATGAACTGAGTTTACGTGAAGTAAAAAAGGCGGCCAAAGGCCGCCTTTTTTATTTGTGACAATTAAATTTTTGTACGTTATGATCTGCCGGTGTTGAAATCAGGGAAGATTTCCATGCTGCTGTAATGTGGCCAAGGATTGGCTGCGCAATATGCTGTGGCAACCTGCCGATTTCGCGTTGAGCGGATGAAGTCCCCTGTAGACAACTCTAAAACAGAGCAATGACTATCTCTACGGGGATTAAAATGGGAAGTTTACAAAAGCACTTTAAGCAACGGGACGACCGAAACAGTCGATTACGCACGGCGCTATGCATCGTGTTGGGTATTGGTATGCCTTCTGCGCCAGTCGCGCTGGCTGAAGAGTCGGGTCGTAAAATCGAAGAGGTCATCGTTACCGCTGAGCGCCGAGAGGCCTCGATTCAGGATACGTCGATGTCGATCACGGCCTTCACGACTGAGTTCATGGATGATTTCGGGATTCGAAATCAAGAAGATCTCCAGAACTTTGTGCCTGCGACAACAATCCAACCCTATGACGCCACAATACGCGGGGTTGGCCGAAATTTTCGAGCGCTCGGTGGTGATCCCGGCGTTGCAGTTTATATGAATGGGGTTTATTCCGAAGATTTACTGACAGCGACGGCGCAAACCTTTTGGGACGTGTCACGGGTCGAAGTTCTGCGCGGACCGCAAGGCACGCTTTATGGCCGAAATGCGGTAGGTGGGGCAATCAATATTCTGTACAAGACGCCGCAACAAGAGATGGACTGGTCAATAAAGTCCATTATGGGTAACGCGGGTCAGCTCGAGTCTTATGGCATGTTGAATGGCGCCCTGAGCGATACCGTTTCTGCCCGAGTGAACTTTGCGCTGAGAAATCGCGATGGTGCGGTTCAAGAGTTGGGTGACGGTCAAGCCACAGATGGTTTGGGCGTCAAGAACTTCAATGGCCAGCTTCAGTGGGATCCCAGTGATCGGCTCTCAGTCAATCTTCGGCACAATGGCATGCGAACCGATCGACCTGTTGGCGGCGCTAATGGCGGCGGACTCGTCGTATTGAACGAAGAAGGTGAGGCGTCCAGAAATTACCATGCGTTAGTGCCGGGTTACCGTGCAATTGATCCAGCTCAAACCAACCCCGTCGCAAGTGACTTCTTGCTACCCTCAGCGCCGGTTTATACGTTTACCGATCCGGTAACGGGTGCGTTGGTTCAAGCTCAAAATAACCGAGCGGGCATTGACTATGGCGATTTTGATGGTCGACAGAATGCCGCCGCGTCGCTCGATGGGTTTAACTACACGAGCCAAGCTTCCATGGACGCCTACAATGAGTGCGTTTTTGCGGGTGATATCAATGGTTCCGACGTCTGTGCAGGCACCAATGGTCTGAACCGTGAAGAGTTCGAGGGCGATACCACACAGCTTAATGTAAGCTTTCAATTAAATGACAACGTTGAGCTCAAGTACGTGTTTGGGTTTAACGAAATCATGTACCGTCGAACCACAGATGATGATAATACTGCCAGCAAGTTCCACGATCGGCAGTTCTATGTTAACCATGAGGCGAGTTATGAGTCGCATGAGTTGATGGCGTTTGTGGATCTATCTGACAATGTAACGCTGACTTCGGGCGTCTTCTTTTATGATGCAACGATTGATCAGCGTGGTGATTTATACAGCGCGGTAGGCGAAAGCCGTTTCATCAATCCTTATGTGGATAACACGGCTTTGTCCGCAGGCGCGGCGAGTATCTTAGGGCCAATTCTACGACCGGATTTACCGGCTGATGTTGCCGGTGCTGCCTTTACCGGGCTACCAATTTCTGGCTTGCTAAGCCAGCAAGCGTTATCGCTCCATTCTGCTCGCGATGCGTGCAAAGACAACGACTCGCCTTATTGTGAGCGCAATGGTTCAGTCGGTGTAACAGACCCGGCCTTGGAGAACCCGAGTCGCAACCTTCTTTCAGCGGTTTGGTTGGGCGATAACGGGACCAATCCTGACTTGGACGTGCAATGGGGGCCGAATACTTTGGGATCGGATGTGTTGTACCACACTCAAACGCAGCGGGAAGCTTTTGCGGCCTATAGTCAAGGGGTTTGGCAAATCAACGATCAATTCGCCCTGACCATCGGTTTGCGTTACGCCTCGGATAAAGTGTTGGCGGAAGAGAACTTGTTTCGATACGCCGAGAGTGACATTAGCGGGTTAATTCCGTTCTGGGGTGGTGTTTTCGGCATTAATGCCGTTAACGGCGGCTTTGTTACCGATCCATCGCTGATCTCAGCACAAAATCCGCTGGGTCACGTTTTTGACGAGTATGGTCAACCGACTCCGACGCGCCTTGCAACCAATGGCGGGTTTCCGATCGCGGTCAGCCTGTATCGGCCTTTTGAACGCAAAGACACGAAGACGACTTTTCGGCTGAACCTTGACTATGATGTCACCGACAATGCAATGGTTTACGCATCGGTTACCTCTGGTCATCGGGGCGGTGGTTACAATTTGTTGTTTTTCAGCAAGACGCCAACCTATGATCCCGAAGCATTGCTGGCTTACGAGTTTGGTTATAAAACCCAGTGGCTCGATAACGCGTTACAGCTGAACGGCTCTTTCTACTTCTACGACTATGAAAACATCCATACCGTCGCGACTGAAGTCAGTTCTTTCTTTGGAACGTCAACTTCGGTACTTGCGGCGCCCGGAGCAGAAATTACTGGTATGGAAGCAGAGTTGACTTGGCTGGCGACGGATCGTTTAACGGTAGGAGGTAACTTTAGTTACACCCCAAATGAATATTCAGAAGATCTGTTTATTCTTGACCCTGCCGGCTTTGATGCGCCCGCTTCGCTGTTTGGTGCGGCAACAGTCCAGAAAAACATCAAAGGCAATCAGTTATTGCAAGTGCCTGAGTCCAAATTCAACGGCTGGGTCTCGCATGTGACACCTCTTTCGTCCGGTAGCGCACTTACGTTTACCGGTTCTTATAGCTGGATCGATGATGTGTACTACTCGCCTTTTGAAAACAAAGATGAGATGGCCGAGGCATATGGACGGTTAGACCTGCGTGCTTCTTGGACTTCGGCTGATGGCCGGATGACAGTTGCTGGCTTCGTTAATAACGTGCTGGATGAAACCGGCGTGCTACAAGTCTTGCGTCATGGTGAAGAAGAATTCTACCGCCAGACAGCAGGGACGACCCTGCCACGCCTTATGGGAATTGAATTCACAGTCTCAATGAATGCCAGGAATTAATTTTCAACTCCTCTAAAAAAGGCGGCTTTTGGCCGCCTTTTTTATTTGTGACATCGAGTTTCTGTTCAGGTAAACTGCGCGAGCTGGTTAGATGACCGCACCTATTTATGACCGCGTAGTTTGTGTAACACTTTCGTTTTCTTCCTCCGCTCGTAAGTATTTTGAAGTCTCTCAGCCTTCAGGTAGTGATTGCTGCTCTGGAGAAAACTCACTTGTAAGGAAAAAAACATGGCAACAGTACGTGGACAAGTAAAATGGTTTGACGACCAAAAAGGTTACGGTTTTATCTCTCAGGAAGGCGGTAAGGATGTATTCGTACATTTTCGTGCGATCACTTCACCGGGTGTGTCATCGCTTAGAGATGGTCAAGAAGTAGAGTTTGAAGTTCAGCAGGGCGATAAAGGACTGCAGGCGGCGAACGTTACGGTTGTTTAATCGACCTTAAGAGACTTGAGAACCGGATTAGGCAATGTGTTTAATCCGGTTTTTTTCGTTTAGGCCTTGATGGTTTCAAACCGCCTGACAAAATTATCCCAGACTCCCAGACTCCCAGACTCCCAGACTCCCAGACTCCCAGACTCCCAGACTCCCAGACTCCCACTAGTGCTCTGTTGCAAGGTCTCTGTGCTCTGGCGGTTTATTAGCATCAGCCGTGCATTGCGGCGTTTAAATAATGCGTAATTGGCAAAATGTTGCGGTTGGACGTGATTTTTTGAGGTGTGTTGAGTTAATAGCTTTATCGCGTTAATTGTCCGTTATTCGGCTTTATTCAGCTTTTTCGCAGCAAAAACCGTACACTAGGCTTGGTTTGTTCTGGCGCTTCGACATGATTTGGGCATTACGCTTCTTGCCGATAGTAGTGTTATCGGCCTGTGCCACAGCACCGATCGTTGACCAAGCTGGGGTCGACCGAAAAACCTATGAGGCGGATCTCAAAGCCTGTCAATACTACGCCGAGCAGGTCAACAGCGGGCAGGTTATCGCAACGAAAAGCGCCTTGACGGGTCTTTTTGGTGGATTGCTGAGTATGGCGGTTGGCAACGGGTCAAGTGCGAAAAAAGCCGCTGGTGCCGGCGTTACGGCTGGTGGCGCTGAAGGTTTGGCTGATTCAGAAGCAAAAAAGGCAAGGGTTGCTCGACAATGTTTAAGAAGTCGAGGGTATATCGTTTACGACTAGCGCTGATAATCTTTCGCGATTCGCTGCTTATCACGTTGCCAATCTCGTTCTTTGATGGTGGCCCGTTTGTCGTGTTCTTTTTTACCTGAAGCCAGTGCCAATTCGCACTTAACCAAGGGACCTTTCCAGTAAAGCGCCAAAGGCACGCAGGTAAAGCCTTTTTGTTGCACCCCGCCGATCAAACGGGCGATTTCCCGTCGATTCAGCAGAAGCTTTCTTAGTCTTTGCGCGTCGGCAACGACGTGCGTTGAGGCCGAATGCAAAGGGGTAATATTTGCCCCGAGCAGGAACGCTTCGTTGCGCTTAAAAAAGATGTAGGTATCGGTCAGCTGAATCCGGCCGGCTCGAATCGACTTGACTTCCCAGCCCTCTAACACCAAACCGGCTTCGAATTTTTCATGGATATGATATTCGAAACCCGCCTTTTTATTCTTCGCAATGGTGCCAGGGCTTAATTTTTTTTTGGTGGCCAATGGCTTTACTCGATTGGAAGTCGTCTATTGTACGTCGGAATCGATGACTTGTGGATACAAGTCAAAATGGTGACAATAAAAACGCGGAAGAAAGGAAGTGGCATGCTAAATCAATCAGAGTCTGTGCACGGGATGTGGTCATCCCGACTCATGTTTATTTTCGCAGCTGCTGGCTCAGCTGTGGGGCTTGGGAATATCTGGCGGTTTCCATATCTTGCAGGTGAGAACGGTGGCGGGGTATTTGTACTAGCTTACTTAGGCTGTATTGCCTTAATCGGCATTCCAATTTTAGTCTCGGAGATCTTGCTCGGCCGGGCGGGTCGTCAAAGTCCGATCAACGCGATGCTCGTTCTAGCTAAAGCTTCCAACGCCAGTCCGGCCTGGTCGATCATTGGTTGGATGGGGGCGCTTGCTGGCTTCATGATTTTGTCGTTCTACGGCGTCATCGCGGGTTGGGCAATGGCCTATGTCGCCGATATGGTTTCCGGTACCTTCGTTGGGATTGAGGCTGATGCCGCCGCTAAAAGTTTTGATGACTTTATAAGTGATCCGCTGAAGGTGGTCGGCTGGCAAACGGCTTTTATGGTCCTGACCATTACCATCGCGGCCCGAGGCGTGGGGCGTGGGCTTGAGATGACTGTTCGTTATTTAATGCCGGCGCTGTTTTTGTTGTTGGTCGTCTTGATGTTGTACAGCGCGTTAACAACTGGCCATTTTGTTGAAGGTTTAGCATTTTTGTTTCAACCCAACTTCGATGATTTCAGTTCAAATAGCTTGATTACAGCCATGGGCCAAGCTTTTTTCACGCTGAGCTTGGGTATGGGTGCGATTATGGCCTATGGGGCCTACATGCCAAGAGGCTCGTCCATTGTGGGGACGGCAGCAACCATTGCGCTATTGGATACAGGCGTGGCACTGATGTCTGGGATGGTCATATTCCCGCTAGTGTTCGCAAATGGTCTTGAGAGTTCTGCAGGCCCTGGGCTCATGTTCATCACCTTGCCGATTGCGTTTGGTCAAATGATCGGAGGGCAGGTTTTTGGCACCATATTTTTTGTCTTGGTGAGTTTCGCTGCAATTACTTCCAGCATTTCATTGCTCGAACCTGCTGTAGCTTGGGTGGTTGAAAAAACGCGCCTAGGACGGGCTCGGGGAGCGGTTTTGGTTGGTTTTATTGCCTGGCTGCTGGGTCTGGGGAGCGCTTTGTCGTTTAATTTAGGCGCAGATTGGACGTTGACCAATGGCATGAACTTTTTTGATGTGATGGATTACGTCTCGAATAATATTTTGTTACCCCTTGGCGGAATTCTTATAGCGATCTTTACCGGTTGGCTGCTCAGTGAGGATCAGCTGCAAAGCCAGCTGTCTGAAGATCAAGGCGCCGTGCCAGTGTGGCGATTCCTGACCAGGTTTATCGCGCCTTTGGGTGTTCTGATTGTGTTTCTGGTGACTATTTTTTAATGGCCAAATAACGGTTTGAGACAGATAAAAAGAACAGCCCTGGTGCCCTACGCGTGCGAGGCGGCCTTTGAGGTTGTCGATCAGATTGATCTGTATTCAGAATTTTTACCCTGGTGTGCTGAGAGTCGGGTTCTTCAGAGAACTGAAACGGAAGTTATCGCGACGTTGGTCCTGGCAAAATCGGGTATTCGACAGAATTTCACCACCCAAAATCAGTTAACGCGGCCCAATGCGATCGATTTATCACTGGTGAATGGGCCGTTTCAGCAGCTTGAGGGACGCTGGGTTTTCGAGGCGCTTGGCGATGTGGGCTGCAAAATCTCGTTAGATATGCGGTTTGAATTTAGCAGCAAGTTAATAGATCAAACCTTTGGCCGGGTTTTTGGCGTGGCAGCCGATCGGCTGGTGGACGCGTTCACAGCACGATTGGATAATCTTCATGGCTGAATTGTCTGTAGAGGTTTGTTTCGCCTCGCCCAACCGGCAGGCTTTGATGTCAATCACCGTCCTGAAAGGCACGAGCATTCGTCGGGCCGTTATGGGCTCTGAATTGCCGTCGATGTTTCCCGAGTACGACTTTTCGTGCTTGCCTTGCGGTGTTTTCGGGCGAGTCGTTGGCGATGACCATGAGGTTCAGGCAGGCGATCGGATTGAGGTGTATCGGCCACTGATTAATGATCCAAAAGCGCGTCGCCGGAAGCGCGCAGAACGCTAACTTTGGTCAGCGGTTTTGGCGCTGCTGGGCACATAATCGCCTTCGAACCGAATTAATCGATTGTTTTCGAAAACGATGATGAGTTCTTGCTTGACGACGGGCTGGTCTGGGTAGGCGATGGTGTAGATATAATTCCACCGCTGGCTGTCAAAAGAGTCTGCAAGCACCGGATTGCCGAGCACGAATTGAATCTGTGCTCGGGTCATGCCCGGTTTCAATTTGTCGATCATTTCTTGCGAGACAATGTTGCCCTGCTGGATCGTTAGCTTATAGACACCGGGAAAGCCGATGCTCCCGCAACCGGTGAGGCTGAAAAGTAGCAGCAGCAATGACATTTTTCGATTCAACTTCACAACCCATGATCTCTATGTTTGTTGAAATATTGGGGGCCGAGTTTACACGGGGCCACGCCTCGCAGGATTGTATCGTATAATAAGGTTTCAGCTAAGAGAATCTGACGAGTACTTATGACCGCAGAAACCCAAGATCTCAAAGACGCAGGCTTAAAAATCACCCTTCCAAGGCTCAAAATCTTGCATGCCCTTGAGACCTCAAAGGTTCGCCATGTCAGTGCGGAGGATGTTTATCGACTATTGCTCGATAGTGGCGAGGAAATTGGCCTTGCAACGGTTTACCGAGTGCTCACGCAATTTGAAGATGCTGGGCTGGTAACGCGACATCATTTTGAGGGTGGTCATTCGATCTTTGAGCTGTCACCAGATGCGCACCACGATCACATCGTATGCGTAAAATGTGGTCGGGTTGAGGAGTTTACCGATCGAGAGATTGAAAAGCGGCAAGAAGCGATCGCGCTTGAGATGGGTTTTGAGTTGACCGACCATCAGCTCAATATGTACGGGTTGTGCCCGAGCTGTCGGTAGCGCGCGCTGCGGACAATTCTGAATCAGGCGGATTGTGCTGATGTCATCATTTCTCGGGCATGTGCTAACGACTTTTTGGTAATCTTAAGACCACTCAGCATTCTGGCAATTTCCTCGACTCGTCCTGAATCATTCAGTAATTCGATGTCGGTTGCGTTGGTATCTTTGGTGACTTTAAAGTGATTGTGGCCCTGGGCTGCTACTTGTCCCAAATGGGTAACGCACAGAACCTGTGCTTGCGCGCTCAGGGTTCTTAATAGCGCGCCAACCGTTTGGGCGACGCCCCCGCCAATCCCAACATCAACCTCATCGAAGACGATGGTCCCAACCGCACTGGTTCCAAGCGTTGCCACTTGTATTGCCAGGCTGATTCTCGAGAGCTCTCCGCCAGAGGCAATTTTATTGAGCGGTTGAGGCGTTTGACCAGGATTGGTCGCGATCAAAAAGGTGGTTTCTTCAAGACCAAATCGACTGGGTTGATTGTAAGGCGTCAGACGCACCTCAAGTCGAGCGTTGCTCATTCCCATTTGAGTAAGCAAGTTTTTGACCAGAGTCTCAATTTTTGTTTTGCCTTTGCTTCTTCTTTTGGAGAGTCGAGCGGCTGCGGCTTCCCAGTTGTTTTTTGCCGTTTGGATGTCGTCGCTCAGTGTTTCGATCGCCGCATCCGAATCGCTGAGTTGTGCCAGTTCATCGCTCAAACTCGCCTGTAAAGCAATCAGTTGCTCGGGCGGGCAGCGATGCTTTCTTGAAATGTCATGAATTTGTTGCATGCGATGTTCAACCCAATGCAGCCGTTGAGGATCAGACTGGCCCACATCGAGATAGCGCAGAAGGTCTCGATTGAGTTCTTCTATTTGAAGCAAGGACTGATCCAATTGATCCCGCGCGCTGCCTAAATTGGGGTCTTTAACTTTACCCAAGGCAAGGCGTGCTAATTGAAGCGCCGCCAAGCCCCCGCCTGTATCGTCTTCGCTGATGAGTCGCTGGGCCTGTTGCGCAAAGCTTAGGTTCTCATCGGCATTAGCCAGTTGTAATAATTCCGCGTCCAGCGCACCGACCTCACCTGGTTGCAGATCGAGTTTGTCGAGTTCCTCGAGTTGATATTCTAAAAAGCCAATTCGGTCTGCGCGGTCTTTTTGACTGGCAAGGAGTGCGGTCTGCTTGGCTTTTAATGCTGACCAAGCCTCGAATAATGCCGAAACGTTTTCAGCAAGCGGTGAGGCGGATGCGAATTCGTCCAGAAGCTGGCGCTGACTGTCTCGCTGAAGTAGGGCTTGGTGCTCGTGCTGGGCGTGAATGTCTAGCAGTGACGCGCTGAAAGATTTCAGCTGAGAGAGGGTCATGGGCGTGCCATTGATGAAGGCCCTGCTGGGGCCCTCGGTGTTAATGACGCGTCGAACCACGACCTCCGAATCGCTGCTGTCAATGTCATGCTCTGCTAGCCAGGCCCGCGCGTCGGGTACTTGGTCCAGCAAAAATATACCGCACAGCTCTGCTTTGTTTGATGCTTGACCGACAAGGTGGGATTCAGCTCTTTGTCCCATTAACAATGCCAGACCATCGACAACTAATGACTTGCCAACGCCAGTCTCCCCCGTGATTACAGTCATGCCAGGCGCAATCTCGATACTGATGGCGTCGACAACGGCGAGATTTTTAATGGATAAATGCGTGAGCATGGCGACAGTCGTCATTGATTTGGTATCAAGTTGAAATGGTAGTCAAATGCACTCAGAAAATACATGGATACATTCCCTTTATATTGGCTTTTTTTACCTAAGGGTTACGGCTATATTGTTTGAACAAGCCGATCGATTTGATACTGGGGCGATCAAGGTGATTACAGCAAAATCTCAAAATTTGTTACGCACGATCGTCGAGAACTACATCGCCGAAGGGCAACCGGTCGCCTCGGCGCGCCTCGCCGCCACCGGGGTTTCGATGAGTCCAGCCTCCATTCGATTTATGATGGCCGAATTAGAAGAGCAGGGATATTTAAAGTCACCGCACACGTCTGCTGGCAGAATCCCCACAGAGCAAGCGTATCGGTTTTTTGTCGATTCGCTCATCCAAGTTGAGCCACTTGGTGCTGACGACCTTTTTCGGCTATCGCTTTCACTGGATCCCGATATGACTGCGTCAGAACTGATCCAATCAACCTCGGGCCTGTTATCTGACGTGACGCAACTTGCGGGACTGGTGACTGTGCCGAGGCCAAGTCAATTAAAGCTGAAGCACATCGAGTTTCTGTTGTTATCCCCAGGCCGTGTGCTGGCGATTTTGGTGCTCAACGATCATGAGGTCGAAAACCGCGTGATTCATATCGAGCAGGCTTATTCAGAAATTGAACTGAAAGAAATTTCTAATTTCTTGAATGCGCACTATGCAGGGAAAAGTCTCACCAAAATCCGAGCAGAGTTAGTCAGCTCGATGAAAGGCGACCGCGCACAAATGAATCAATTGATGCAGCGAACCCTCGATGTCGCTGATCAAATACTCGACCCGCCAGAAAATGGTGATTTCGTCGTCGCAGGTCAAGAAAATTTGTTAGATGATGATCAAACCCAAAGGCTTCAAGACCTTCGCGGTTTGTTTAAAGCGTTTTCCCTTAAAGGCGATATTCTGCATGTCTTAGACCGTTGCATGGAGACTGATGGCATCAAGCTGTTTATTGGTCAGGAGTCGGGTTATGAATTACTCGGCGACTGCAGCCTTGTGACATCGCCTTATCAAGTCGCTGGTGAGTGTGTTGGTGTGCTCGGTGTTATCGGGCCAACTCGAATGGCTTACGACCGCATTATTCCTATTGTTGATGCGACGGCCAAGATGCTGACGGCAGCGATGGATGTCTCTGAACGGTAGCGTTTGTGTGGGTCACCTTCCTTGAGATTCCGCTCGGCGCGGTAGAATTTTTATAAAGTCCCTTGAATTCGATTAATTGAACCCCAATATCGCTGTCTACCAAAGGGGAACTATCCATTATGACGAATTCAAACGAAACGTCTCCTGAGCCCAGTGAGGATCAAGCTGAGATCGAGCCGGTTGAGGCCCAAGATGGCGAAGACGGTGCGCCGCAAGAAGCACTCGAGTCGATAACCGATGAGGCGGCAGCGGACCCGATAATGCAGCTTCAGGCAGAAGCGGATAAGGCGCGAGACCAAGCGTTGCGGGCTGAGGCTGAAATGCAAAATCTGAGAAAACGCGCAGAGCGTGATGTGCAGAACGCGCATAAATTCGGAATTGAGCGCCTCATTCAGAACCTTCTGCCAGTGTTGGACAGTTTAGAAAAAGCGATCGAGACCAGTCTTCAAGCTGAAACGCCTGAGGATGATCCCCAACTTGAGGGTCTAAAGTTGTGCTTTAAGCTGTTTACGGATGTCTTCGAAAAAGAAGGCGTGCATATGCTGGACCCATTGGGGCAGGCATTTGATCCTAATGTTCATGAAGCACTCTCGATGATTGAAAACCCCGATATGGAGCCTAACTCGGTCATGGCGGTCATTCAGAAAGGCTATCGGTTACATGAGCGATTGGTTCGGCCTGCCATGGTAATCGTATCCAAACCCCCAGCAGATGCTTGAAAAAAAATTGAACGGCCTCATTGAGGGGTAAGAAGATTAGATCGGGCAGTGTTGCCCGAGTGAATGGAGAAGGAAAATGGCGAAAATAATTGGTATCGATCTTGGCACGACCAACAGCTGTGTTGCCGTATTGGACGGTGGTACATCGAAAATTATCGAGAACTCAGAAGGCGATCGCACGACGCCCTCGGTCGTTGCCTATACCGATGATGATGAAACCTTGGTCGGTCAGTCTGCCAAACGGCAGGCGGTTACGAATCCAAACAACACGCTGTTTGCCATCAAGCGGTTGATTGGTCGTCAGTATGACGATGAGGTTGTCCAGCGCGATATCAAGATGGTGCCCTATGGGATCGTCAAAGCAGACAATGGCGATGCCTGGGTGCAAGTTAAAGAGGATCGGTTGGCCCCACCCCAGATTTCTGCGCAAATCCTGATGAAGATGAAGAAGACGGCCGAGGATTTCTTAGGCGAGGCGGTGACCGAAGCGGTCATAACGGTGCCGGCCTATTTTAATGATTCCCAGCGTCAAGCAACGAAAGATGCAGGTCGAATTGCGGGGTTAGACGTCAAGCGGATCATTAACGAGCCAACCGCTGCTGCCCTGGCTTACGGCATGGATAAGGCGCCGGGAGATTCGACCATTGCGGTCTATGACCTTGGTGGTGGTACCTTTGACATCTCCGTGATTGAAATCGCGGATGTTGATGGTGAAAAGCAATTTGAAGTGCTCTCAACCAATGGAGACACCTTCTTGGGTGGTGAAGACTTCGACATGCGCATTATTGATTACTTGGTTGAAGCCTTCAAAAAAGACCAAGGTATGGATCTCAGTCAGGACCCGTTAGCGCTGCAACGATTAAAAGAGGCAGCTGAGAAAGCAAAGATCGAGTTGTCGAGTTCGAGTCAAACAGAAATTAACCTGCCTTACATTACCGCTGACGCGAGTGGTCCTAAGCATTTGGTGTTGAAGATCACCCAAAGCAAATTGGAATCCTTGGTTGAAGATTTGGTTGATCGAACCCTTGAGCCTCTTCGAGTTGCTTTGAAAGATGCGGGCATGTCGATTTCAGATATCGACGATATTATTCTCGTGGGTGGACAGACGCGGATGCCGCTGGTTCAGCGAAAGGTGAAAGAGTTCTTCGGCAAAGATGCGCGCAAGGACATCAATCCCGACGAAGCGGTAGCGATGGGTGCGTCAATTCAAGCGGCTGTCTTGGCAGGGGATGTTAAAGACGTTTTGCTGCTGGATGTGACGCCTTTATCCTTAGGGATCGAGACGATGGGCGGCGTCATGAGCTCTTTAATTGAGAAAAACACGACGATCCCAACTCGGAAGTCCCAGGTTTTTTCAACAGCGGAAGATAACCAGCCAGCGGTGACAATTCATGTGTTACAGGGTGAGCGCAAGCAGGCTGGGCAAAACAAATCCTTAGGTCAGTTTGATTTGTCTGATATTCCGCCTTCTCCGCGCGGCACGCCTCAGATTGAGGTCAGTTTTGACCTGGATGCCAACGGTATTTTGAATGTGTCGGCGAAAGATAAAGCCACGGGTAAAGAGCAGTCGATCGTCATTAAGGCCAGTAGCGGGCTTTCGGATGAAGAAGTGGATCAGATGATTCGCGATGCGGAAGCCCACGCTGAAGATGACAAAAAGTTTGAATCCATGGTGTCTGCGCGTAATACAGCGGACGGCATGATTCACGCGACCCGAAAAACCCTGGAAGAGGCGGCGGATGAGGCGTCAGACGCTGAGCGCGCAGAGATAGAAACGGCCATTTCTGAACTTGAAACAGCCTTGAAGGGTTCAGATCTCGAAGCCATTGAAGCGAAAACGCAGAAACTGACCGAAGTGTCGCAAGGTCTTGCTCAAAAGATGTATGCCAAGCAAGCCGAAGCCGCGCAACCTGGTGCGGATGCCGAAGCCAGTAGCGGTAGTGCTGAGGGCAACGATGATGCCGTCGATGCTGAATTTGAGGAAGTGAAGGACGAGAAGTAGACTTGTCGTTCTTTTTTGACTCCCCCTAGGATTAGGCACATAGGTTATGGCGAAGCGCGATTATTACGAGGTCCTAGGGGTTGCCAAAGGCGCCTCTGAGCAAGAAATCAAAAAGGCTTACCGCCGGTTGGCGATGAAGCATCATCCTGATCGCAATGAGGGCAATGCCGAGGCCGAGGAAAAGTTCAAAGAGGCAAGTGAGGCGGCTGAAGTCTTGCTGGATGCTGAAAAGCGATCAACCTATGATCAGTATGGGCACGCTGCTTTCGAAGGTGGCGGTGGTGGCCGTGGTGGATTTGGAAACTCAGGCAATTTCGGCTCAATTTTCGAAGATGTCTTTGGCGATATTTTCTCAGGGGGTCGAGGGCAGAGCCAGGTGCACCGAGGTTCTGATCTAAAATACATTTTAGACATTACGCTTGAAGAAGCGGTCCGAGGCACCAATCCCAAAATCAAGATCCCGACCCTAGTCGAATGTATGTCGTGTCTCGGGTCTGGCGCAAAGTCGGGCACCAAGCCAATGGACTGTGTTCAATGCGGTGGTTCCGGCCAGATCACCGCTCGGCAGGGGTTTTTCTCGCTTCAACAAACCTGTCCACGATGCCGGGGTAAGGGCAAAATTATTTCTGATCCGTGCTCACCTTGTCGCGGTCAGGGGCGAGTCGAAGAGAAGAAGACCCTATCCGTTAAAGTACCGCCCGGGGTGGACACAGGCGATCGCATTCGGTTGTCGGGCCAAGGTGAAGCGGGCGCGAATGGTGGGCCAGCAGGGGATTTGTACGTTCAAATGAACGTCCGCGAGCATCCGATTTTCACCCGAGATGGCGCGGACCTCTACTGCGAAGTTCCGATTAGCTTCGTGAATGCAGCCCTCGGTGAGCAGTTGGAAATTCCAACGCTGGAAGGAAAGGTCAGTCTTAAAGTGCCGGCTGAAACCCAGACGGGTAAGTTGTTTCGATTGAAAGGCAAAGGGGTGGATATGGCCCAGATCCGCGGCGGCGGGCTGGGCGATTTATATTGTAAGATTGTGGTTGAGACCCCGGTTAATTTGAGCGATCACCAAAAAGCACTTCTGCGCGAATTTGCGGGCGATCAAGATGCGTCCCAGTCCCCAAAATATGCTTCTTGGCTGGATGGGGTAAAACGATTTATTGACGCGCTCAGAGATTAACTGATCTTGCCCGGTGCTGTGTTTTGCGCCTTGGAGAAACCGATGACGATTAAGGTGGCGATCGCTGGAATAGCCGGTCGCATGGGGCGAACGCTTGCTGAAATGGTGCACGGGGCTGATGATTTAGAGTTGGTTGGTGGCCTCGAGCGCGCGGGGTCCCCTTGGCTTGGGCAATCGATTGACGCTGTGCTCGGCCTGCCGGCTGCAAAAGGGGATGTCTTGGGTGATATTGCGGCCCTACCCGCCTTCGATGTGCTGCTGGACTTCACGACAACGCAATCAACGCTTGCGCATTTAACAGCCTGTCTGACCCGTGGTGCCGCCATGGTGATTGGAACCACAGGCTTTACCGTTGACGAAGCGACAAAAATTGAGCAGGCATCGAATCAGATTACAATCGTTCACGCTCAGAACTACTCAATAGGATTGACGCTTCTTCTGGATCTTGTTCAGCAGACGAGCTCAAAGGTGGGTTCCGAAGCAGATGTTGAGATTCTTGAGTGGCACCACAATCAAAAGATCGATGCGCCGTCGGGCACGGCTTACGCGCTGTTAGAGGCGGTCAAGGCGGGCAGGCAACATGCGATTGTTCCGAGCGTTCACGGCCGTGAGGGGCTCGTTGGTGCGCGACCAGCAGGTGAGATCGGGCTGCACGCCGTTCGCGGTGGAGACATTATCGGTGAGCATCAGGTTTTGTTTGCGATGAACGGCGAGCGAATTGAGTTGACCCACCGCGCGGCCAGTCGATCCAACTTTGCTGAGGGCGCAGTGAGGGCTGCCCGGTGGGCGATTGCGAGCGGCTCGGCGGGCCTTTTCGATATGCGAGACGTTATGGGGCTAGATCGCTGAGGGAGGGATATGTCGAGATGAAAATCGGCTGCTGGCTCAGATAACATTAGCGTCAAAACCCTTTCTGCATTAGAATGCGCGCTTAAGATGACCGATTAAAGACCCCTAAAAAGCGAGAATGGAATGCCTTCTCGCTTTTTTTTGGGCCACTATTTTATGTGGGGGAAATAGCATTGGCGGCAAAAGCAATTCTGGCACTTGCGAGCGGGGACGTTTTTAGGGGCCACTCGATTGGCGCGCTAGGGCGCAGCACAGGAGAAGTCGTTTTCAATACAGCCATGACGGGTTATCAGGAGATCCTGACGGACCCCTCCTATGCGCGACAAATGGTTACGTTAACGCATCCCCATATCGGTAATACCGGATGTAATGCTGAGGATTTTGAGTCCGAGGTAGTGCATGCCGCAGGATTGATCGTGCGAGACCTGCCGTTGGTCGCGAGTAGTTGGCGAAAAGAAGAAGATCTGTCCGAATTTCTGACACGGCATGGCACCGTTGCAATCTCGAACATCGATACCCGGGCCCTCACTCGCATTTTACGATCGAAAGGATCTCAGAATGCGTGTTTGGTGGCAGCCGATGAGATTGCTGATGAAGAGGTGGCGGCCGCAGTGCAGGCCGCAACGGCGTTCCCGGGGCTCAAGAATATGGACCTTGCGAGCTCGGTCAGCACGCAAAGTGCCTACCAATGGACGCAACCTTCTTGGGAGGGCCTGACCAAAGGGACGGTTCAAAACGATGAGCCGTTTCATGTTGTCGCCTATGACTTCGGCGTTAAGCATAATATTTTAAGAATGCTTGTAGACAGGGGCTGTCGCCTGACGGTTGTACCTGCGACAACCAGCGCCGAAGCTGCGATGGCGTTGGCGCCAGATGGGATTTTTTTATCCAATGGCCCGGGCGATCCAGAGCCGTGCGGTTACGCGATCGAGGCCATTAAAGTCTTTTTGGAAGCATCAATTCCAATGTTTGGCATTTGCTTAGGACACCAGCTACTAGGGCTTGCCGCCGGCGCAAAGACGCAAAAGATGGGTCACGGTCATCATGGCGCGAATCATCCAGTGCAAGATCTAAAGACCGGCGTGGTCATGATTACCAGTCAGAATCATGGTTTTTGCTTAGATGAGACCCAACTCTCGGATCAAATTGAAGTAACCCACCGTTCCTTGTTCGATGGAACGATTCAAGGCGTGCGACATAAAGTTGCGCCGGCATTTGGGTTTCAAGGTCATCCAGAGGCCAGTCCGGGCCCCCATGACGTGGCACCGCTCTTTGACGAATTTATAAAGAGCATGACGAAGAGGGTTGGGTAGATGCCAAAACGAGGAGATATTAAGAGTGTTCTGATTATCGGTGCTGGACCAATTGTTATTGGGCAAGCTTGTGAGTTTGATTATTCGGGCGCACAAGCTTGTAAGGCATTACGAGAAGAAGGCTACCGTGTGATTTTGGTGAACTCGAACCCGGCGACCATTATGACCGACCCGGCAACGGCCGATGCGACTTATATCGAGCCCGTAACTTGGAAGGTTGTTGAGCGGATCATTGCGATTGAGCGCCCGGATGCATTGCTCCCAACGATGGGTGGGCAAACGGCACTCAATTGCGCCTTAGACCTTGCACGTGAGGGCGTTCTTGAGCGTTACGGTGTTGAGTTGATTGGCGCGACCAAAGAGGCCATTGATAAAGCCGAAGATCGGCAGCTGTTTGGCGAGGTGATGAAGTCAATTGGTCTGGAGACCCCCAGGAACGGCATTGCCCATTCTCTCGAAGAGGCCAAGCAGGTTCAGGCGCGCCTAGGGTTTCCTTGTGTGATTCGGCCGAGCTTTACCCTAGGCGGAAGCGGCGGGGGTGTGGCCTATAATGCCGAAGAGTTTATCGATATTTGTACCCGCGGGCTTGACTTGTCACCGACCAACGAATTGCTGATTGATGAATCCTTGCTCGGCTGGAAAGAGTTTGAAATGGAGGTGGTTCGAGATCGAGATGACAACTGTATTATTGTTTGTTCGATAGAGAACTTCGATCCCATGGGGGTCCACACGGGTGACTCGATTACGGTGGCCCCGGCGCAGACGCTCACTGATAAAGAATACCAACGCATGCGAAATGCCTCCATTGAAGTCCTGCGCGCGATTGGCGTTGAAACCGGTGGCTCGAACGTACAGTTCGGCGTGAGCCCCGTTGATGGTCGGATGGTTGTGATAGAGATGAACCCTCGGGTGTCGAGGTCATCGGCCCTAGCCTCAAAAGCCACCGGGTTTCCAATTGCGCGGATTGCGACTAAGTTGGCCATCGGATATACCCTGCCAGAGTTGGCCAATGAGATCACAGGTGGCGTGACACCGGCCTCTTTTGAGCCGGCGATCGATTACATTGTGACCAAGATTCCGAGATTCACGTTCGAAAAATTCCCAGAAGCGGATAACACCCTGACGACGCAGATGAAAAGTGTGGGTGAAGTCATGGCGATGGGTCGTACCTTCCAAGAATCAATTCAAAAAGCGCTACGAGGCTTAGAGGTTGGGATCAACGGATTCACACCTGTGGTTGATTTGACTGATGAGAGCGCCTTGAGCCTGATCCAGCATGAACTCCGCGTGCCGGGCGCTGAACGAATTTTGTATGTGGCGGATGCGTTTCGGTTTGGGTTGTCTTTATCGCAGGTTACAGAGCTTTCAAGTATTGATCCTTGGTTTCTGTCACAGATTGAATTTTTGGTCGAGCAGGAGCAGCAGCTCGAGGGTAAATCGCTTGCGGCGGTCGATTTCGCGGCGCTGTTTGAATTGAAGCGGCAAGGCTTCTCCGATAGCCGGCTGGCTGAATTGCTCAGGGTTGCTGAGGCGGATGTCCGGTCAGCGCGCTTAGAATTGGGCATAAAGCCGGTTTATAAGCGGGTCGACAGCTGCGCGGCGGAGTTTGCATCCCCCACGGCGTATCTGTATTCGACCTATGAAACAGTCTGCGAAGCCGCGCCTTCAAACCGTGAAAAAATCATGGTTTTGGGTGGCGGCCCGAATCGAATCGGTCAAGGCATCGAGTTCGATTACTGCTGTGTTCACGCGGCGCTCGCGATGCGAGAAGACGGTTATGAAACGATTATGGTCAATTGTAATCCGGAGACGGTGAGCACGGATTTTGACACCTCTGATCGGCTCTATTTTGAACCGCTGACCCTTGAGGATGTCTTGGCAATCGTTGAGATTGAGCAGCCGAAGGGCGTTATTGTGCAATTTGGTGGGCAAACGCCTTTGAAGCTTGCGCGCGATCTGGAGGCGGCCGGCGTGCAAATTATAGGCACTTCGCCGGATGCCATTGATATGGCGGAAGACCGTGAGCGCTTCCAACAGATGCTCCATCAGCTTGGATTAAAACAACCGGCGAATCGCATTGTTCGAACGGTTGAGGAGGGCCTGGTTGGTGCCGCAGAGATTGGTTACCCATTAGTGGTTCGGCCCTCTTACGTACTCGGTGGACGGGCAATGGAGGTGGTACACAAGGCGAGTGAACTCGAGCATTATTTGAAAAACGCGGTGGTTGTCACGCCAGACTCACCAGTACTCTTGGACCGGTTTTTGGATCTCGCAATTGAGGTCGATGTGGACGCGGTTTGTGACGGCAAGCAAGTTGTGATCGGCGCGGTGATGCAACATATTGAGCAAGCCGGGGTGCATTCTGGTGATTCGGCTTGCTCACTGCCGCCTTACAGCTTAAGCGATGTCCTGATCGAGGAAATTGAGGCGCAGGTCGTTGCCATGGCGACGGCTTTAGGGGTTGTTGGTTTGATGAATGTGCAGCTTGCAGTGCAGGCGGATCAAATTTTCGTCTTAGAGGTTAATCCTCGCGCTTCTAGAACCGTGCCCTTTGTCTCGAAATGCATCGGTCGCTCCTTAGCGAAAATTGCGGCGCGGTGCATGGCAGGGACTTCTCTTAAAGAGCAAGGTTTCACGCAGCAGATTAAGCCAGCGTATTTCCAGGTCAAAGAGGCCGTCTTTCCGTTTGGTAAATTCCCAGGCGTTGATCCGATTTTGGGGCCAGAAATGAAGTCCACCGGTGAGGTGATGGGAATCGGTAGAACCTTTGGGGAGGCTTACGGTAAGTCACAATTGGCGGCAGATGATGAGATTCCGTCCCATGGGCGAGTCTTTTTGAGTGTCCGCGATCCGGATAAAGACCAATTGGTCGGCATAGCCAAAGATCTACTGGATTTGGGTTTTAAGCTCTGCGCGACCAGAGGAACAGCTGCTGTGATTACGCAGGCGGGGCTCGCCGTTGAGGTGATCAATAAGGTAATGGAAGGGCGCCCGAATATCACCGATGCGATCAAAAACAATGAGATTAATTTCATTATTAACACGACCGAAGGTCAGCAGACGATCAAAGACTCTTTCGCGATCCGGCGCAACGCCTTGCAGCACAATGTGTGCTACACGACGACCATGGCCGGGGGCCGAGCGAGCATTGAAGCCTTGCGTCATAGTGCGGAAATGGAAGTATACTGCCTTCAGACGATGCACGCAGAGCTCTTAGAGCGAGCTGCAACCGCCACAACGAAGTTGGGTAGTTAGTTATGGATAAGACGCCGATGACGGCTGAGGGTGCCGAAGCCCTGCGGCTTGAATTAAAGCGCTTGACCTCAGTAGAGCGTCCTCGGATTGTGAAAGAGATCTCAGCGGCGCTTGCGCAGGGCGATCTTCGTGAAAATGCCGAGTTTCAGTATGCGAAAGAAGAGCAAGGTCATATTGAAGGGAGAATCTCGGAGATCGCAGCAAAGCTCGGTGCCGCTCAAATCATTAATATTAAAGAGATCCCAAATACCGGCAAGGTCATTTTCGGTGTGACCGTCCGGTTGTTAAATTTAGACAATGATGAAGAGGTCACTTACAAGATTGTTGGCGATGACGAAGCGGACATTAAGGTCAACAAGATCTCGGTGTATTCACCGGTTGCGCGTAGTTTGATCGGAAAGCAGGAAGATGACGTGGTGCTCATCCAGATCCCATCGGGTCAGATTGAGTACGAGATCTTATCGGTAGAGCACCTGTAAGAAAACCGTCTGAACCGCATTGCCGGGTAATGCGTCCAGGCTAAGGCGTCGAATAGACAACCCCGCGTCGATGGGCTACTGGTGCCTGACCAAGTTTGAAAGAGACGGGTTCGGCGTGCTCGATGCTCGAAAGATTAAAGCAATCCCGCCAATGGTTTGAACGACCGTTGCTTGGGTTGCACTAACCAGCTCAGCAAGGATTACCTTTCTTGATTCTCGGTCCGAATTGATTCTGATTTTAATCAGTTCGTGATCGTCTAAGGCACGATTGAGTTCTGTCACGACCGTTTCGGAAAGCCCTTTGCCAGCAATTGTCACGATGGGGTCAAGGATATGGCCAATGGCCCGATAATGTTTCTTTTGTTGTTGGGATAGCATGGTCGGATCCAAAAAGGATCTATTGTACGTCATCGATGTGGTCCAAGGCGCCTGCACAATGAAAAAATCTAAAACCAGTCAGCGCTGGCTTGACGAACACGAGCAAGACCCCTACGTTTTAAAGGCGCGGTCGGCGGGTTATCGTTCTCGAGCAGTTTATAAACTCATCGAACTCGATGATCGGCTGAATTTGTTTCGGGAGCATCTAACGGTTGTTGATCTGGGCGCGGCGCCCGGGGGCTGGTCTCAAGTGGCAAGACAGCGACTTGGAACAACGGGCCGCGTAATCGCCCTGGATATACTTGAAATGGCGCCCATCGAGGGGGTCGACGTGATTACGGGGGATTTCACCGAAGCTGCGGCCTTGTCTGCCTTAGAAGGGGTTTTGGGAGACCAGGCTGTGGATCTTGTAATTTCCGATATGGCCCCCAATCTAAGTGGTATGAAGTCGGTGGATTTGCCTCGGAGCATCGATTTAATTGAACTGGCGATGGATTTTGCGCGCGTTCGGTTAAGGCCGGGCGGGCATTTTGTGACAAAAGCCTTCGAAGGTGCGGGGATTGATACTCTTAGACAAGAGATTCGTATGAATTACGATAAACAGGTTAACATTAAGCCAAAGGCATCGCGTGGACGGTCCCGTGAGATCTATCTGGTCGGACTAGGGAAGAAGGCAGTCAGCAAGGCTGAGCGTTGATCGCCCTGGCTTTTTTTTGAAGCGGTTAGGACGCAGGAAAGAGCTTAGAGAATGGGCTTAGGCAAAGGGCTTAGAGAAAAGGGCTTAGAGAAAAGGCTTAGAGAAAAGGCTTAGGACAAGGGCTGGTCGATTATAAAAAGGCAAGCGGTGGGCGCTTAGAAAAGCCGCCTGACAACAGATAAAATTTATTAGGCGACGAGGTCAGTCAATGCTTTGGCGATCATCGTAACCAGCACCCGGTAGCGAGGAAGCGACGTGAACGACATGGGAAAAAATATTTTACTTTGGTTGGTGATCGCCGTTGTTTTGTTAACGGTCTTTCAAAACTTTAATGTCAGCCGTCCGCCGGAGGAAGTCCCTTACTCCACGTTCTTAGAACTGGTGAATGGAAACCAGGTCCGCTCTGTGGAAGTCGATGGGTTGATTATTCGTGGCGAACGCTCCGATGGCATCTCGTTTGAAACCATTCAGCCTCAAATCGTCGACAAGGCTTTAATCGATGACATGGTTGAGCACAAGGTTGCGTTTCAGGGCGAGCGGCCAGAGCAGCAAAGCATTTGGATGCAGTTACTGGTCGCGAGCTTCCCAATTCTGGTCATCATCGCGGTGTTCATGTTTTTTATGCGCCAAATGCAAGGGGGTGCAGGCGGGAAAGGTGGGCCTTTATCGTTTGGTAAGAGCAAGGCCAAATTGTTGGGAGAGGATCAAATTAAAACCACCTTTGCCGATGTTGCAGGGGTTGATGAAGCCAAAGAAGAGGTTAAAGAGCTGGTTGATTTCCTCAGGGAGCCTGGGAAATTCCAAAAGTTAGGCGGCCGGATACCTAGAGGTACGCTCTTAGTGGGCTCGCCGGGTACGGGTAAAACGCTTTTAGCCAAGGCGATCGCGGGTGAGGCAAAGGTGCCGTTCTTTTCAATTTCCGGCTCCGATTTTGTAGAAATGTTCGTCGGTGTGGGCGCGTCCCGAGTGCGAGACATGTTCGAGCAGGCAAAGAAAGCCACGCCCTGTATTATTTTTATTGACGAGATCGATGCGGTCGGTCGGCATCGCGGCGCGGGCCTGGGTGGCGGTAACGATGAGCGAGAACAGACGCTGAATCAGCTTTTGGTGGAGATGGATGGTTTTGAGGGCAATGAGGGGATTATCGTTATTGCCTCAACAAACCGGCCCGACGTTTTAGATCCGGCATTGTTGCGGCCTGGCCGGTTTGATCGTCAGGTGGTGGTGCCACTTCCTGATCTCCGGGGCCGAGAGCAGGTACTCAAGGTGCACATGCGCAAGGTACCGCTTGCGGAGGACGTGATCGCGATGGATATTGCGCGCGGGACGCCAGGATTTTCAGGTGCCGATTTAGCAAACGTGGTGAATGAGTCAGCCCTCTTCGCGGCCCGTCAGGATCAACGTTTGGTCTCGATGCGGCATTTTGAACAGGCAAAAGACAAGATCATGATGGGCGCCGAGCGGAAAACCATGGTGATGTCTGAGAAGGAGCGGACGAATACTGCTTATCATGAAGCGGGCCACTGTATCGTGGGTCACCTGATGCCTGAGCATGATCCGACTTACAAAGTGTCCATTATTCCGCGCGGGCGCGCTTTAGGCGTAACGATGTTTTTGCCTGAAGAAGATCGGTATTCCATGAGTAAGCGGTCCATTGAAAGTCAGATCTGTGGATTGTTTGGGGGCCGGATTGCAGAAGAATTAACCCTTGGATTCGAGGGCGTCACAACAGGCGCCTCGAATGACATTGAGCGGGCCTCTAAAATGGCGCGGTCGATGGTAACAAAATGGGGGTTGTCGGAAAAGTTGGGTCCCATGCAGTATGAAGATGACGAAAACGATACGTTTATGGGGCGGTCGGGGAGTTCGGCGAGGGCAAATATTTCCGCCGAGACAGCAAAACTGATTGATGAAGAAATCAAGCAAATTATCGACCATTGTTATGGCACCGCTCGGCAGATTCTGACCGATCATCGCGAGCAACTCGATGCAATGGCCGCAGCGCTTTTAGAGTATGAAACAATCGATAAGAGCCAGATTGATGACATTATGGCAGGCAGGGCGCCAAAGCCGCCCGCGAATTGGACCGATGACGCGCCGTCAAGCGGCCCGTCAGATGGGCAGGCCGCCCCTGAATCGGACGAACCCGGTACGGGTAAATTAGATGGTGCGCCCTCAGGCGCCTAACATAAATTGAGTACTAACCCGCTTCGGGATTTATTGGCTGAGGGACGTCCACTGGTAATGGGCGTTCTAAATGTGACCCCGGATTCGTTCTTCGATGGTGGGCAATATCAAAGCCTTGATGCGGCGCTGCAGCGCGTCAGCGATATGGTTGAGCAGGGCGCTGATCTCATTGACATCGGCGGCGAGTCAACGCGCCCCGGTTCGACTTCGCCAACAGAAACTCAAGAAGCCGCACGCGTTCTACCCGTTCTTGAGGCCATTCAGGCACGTTTTGATGTGCCCATTTCGGTTGATACCAGCACGCCGTCAGTCATGGCGGCGGCTGTCAGGTTGAAGGTTGCCTTGATCAACGATGTTCGAGCCTTTATCCGCCCCGGTGCACTCGCGGCGGTTGGCAAGGACGCCATGCTGGCTGTGATGCATATGTTAGGGACCCCGGCAACAATGCAGGATGCCCCGCAATACCAAGACCTAGTTCGTGAAGTGGATGATTTTTTCCTCGATCGACTTGCTGCTTTGCAACACTCAGGCATTGAGCGCACGAGAATCTTATTGGATCCTGGTTTCGGGTTCGGCAAGACGCTGGATCAAAACTTTAAGCTAATTCAATCGCTTGAGGTCTTTGGTCGGCACGGCTGCCCAATTCTCATCGGACTGTCAAGAAAGCGCAGTATCCAGGCGATGGGGCGAGATGTACTAGCCGGGTCTGTCGCCGGTGCATTGGCGGCAGTTGCCAGAGGGGCTAACATGGTCCGAGTCCATGATGTTGAGGCGACGGTCAGTGCGCTTCGAGTTTGGCAGGCGATCAATTGCGGTAAGGAGACGACGCAGGATGCGTAACTATTTTGGCACAGATGGGATCCGTGGACCGGTCGGAACGCCGCCGATTACTGCAGACTTTGTCTTGAAACTTGGTTGGGCGGCGGGCAAAACCTTCTCACCTTGTGGTGGTGGCAACATCTTAATTGGGAAAGATACACGTATTTCCGGCTATTTGTTCGAGTCGGCTTTAGAGGCCGGTCTTGCCTCAGCTGGGGTCCACGTCACGATGCTGGGGCCGATGCCAACCCCTGCAGTGGCTTACCTGACTCGAGCAGTCTCTGCCGACGCTGGTATTGTCATCAGTGCTTCCCACAATCCCTTTTCTGATAATGGCATCAAGTTTTTCTCCAGCGAGGGTCGAAAACTACCGGATGAAGTGGAGCTGGAAATTGAACGCTTAATCGATGAACCCATGACAACGGTCGCGTCTGCAGATCTGGGTAAAGCGGACCGGATGAATGATGCGGTAGGGCGCTATGTTGAGTTTTGCAAGACAACCTTTCCAAAGTCTTTGAATCTTAAACATCTGAAGTTGGTTGTAGATTGTGCGCATGGCGCAACCTATAAAATCGCGCCTGCAGTGTTTCAAGAATTGGGCGCGCAGGTCATTGCAATTGGTTGCTCGCCGGATGGTTTGAACATTAACGAGGGTTTTGGCGCAACCAGCCCTGAAGCACTGGCTGCGCGGGTTGTTCAAGAAGGTGCAGACCTTGGGATAGCGCTGGACGGCGATGGCGATCGTTTGGTCATGGTGGATCATAAAGGCGAAGTCGTCGATGGTGACGAGCTGCTGTTGATTATAGCCCTGCATCAGAAGGCTAAAGGAGTTCTGACAGGTGGCGTTGTGGGGACCCTGATGAGCAATCTGGGTCTTGAACTAGCGCTGAAAGATCGCGGTATTGCGTTTGCGCGGGCGCGGGTCGGGGATCGTTATGTTGTTGCCAAGCTTATTCAAGAAGGCTGGCATTTAGGCGGTGAGGGCTCTGGCCATATATTGTGTCTCGATCAGGCAACAACCGGTGATGGTGTGGTGTCGGCACTACAGGTGCTCCGTGCAATCACAGATCAAGGTAAGCCGCTTGCTGAGCTAAAGATGGCCATGACCAAATTCCCGCAGGTGATGATTAATGTGCCAGCCGTCAGCGCAAAGGTCATGGACAATGATGCGGTTCAAGCCGCTGTGCGTGAGGTCGAAGCCGGGTTGGGCGACAAAGGCCGAGTCTTATTGAGGCCTTCGGGGACCGAACCGTTGATTCGGGTTATGGTTGAGGGCGACGATGCGCAGCAAGTAACAAGGCTAGCAGAGCAATTGGCAGCTGTTGTCGCTGCAAGCGAGGATTGAAACTTAGGCAGAGGTTCGCTAACATTCGCCGCCCGCGCAAAGCAAGGTGGCAGGTGGCGGTATCGGGTAGAGGCAATAGCCGATAAACAGGTTAGCCGTTAATAGAGGTGGCCATAGTGGGTCCTTTGGTAGTGGCGAATTGGAAGATGAATGGCTCCGAACAGCTCTTGCAAGCAGTTGTTCAGGAAGTCGGGGAGCTCGCTGAAACAACCTCGGCGACGGTTGTTTTGGCGTTACCAGCGCCTTACTTGGCCCTCGCCAGAGGCTTTGACAACACTCAGCTCGAATGGGCAGGTCAAAACGTCCATTGGTTAAAATCTGGCGCCTATACCGGTGAAGTCAGTGCCGAAATGTTGTCTGAGATGGGGGTTGGTTGGTGCTTGGTGGGTCATTCTGAGCGTCGGCAATACTGTTCTGAAACGGACGAACTGGTGCTTGCGAAGACGAATACGTGTTTAGAATTAGGAATCCGTCCGATTGTTTGTGTCGGCGAAAATTTACGCGAACGGCAGGCGGGCAAGGCCTTAGAGGTTGTCAGTCGTCAGCTTTTAACGGTGTTAAACGGGGTTCCAACTGCGCTTGCGCCGTTAATTGTGGTGGCCTATGAGCCGGTTTGGGCGATCGGTACCGGCGAAGAAGCCTCGCCAGAGACCGCTCAAGAAGTTCATGAGGCGGTCAAGCGCGCGGCTCGGAGCAAAATAGACGGGCTTGAGCTTAGGGTCTTGTATGGCGGGAGTGTAAACGCCGATAATGCGAAAGCGCTGATGCGCATGCCGGATGTTGATGGTGTTTTGGTTGGGGGCGCATCGCTGCAAGCGCACGGCTTCAGGCGTCTTTGTGAGCAGGTCGCCGGGTCGGTTTGATTTGGTATGATCAAAAAAATGAGTTAGAGGCTACCGCGGCGGTTTAGCCGCGAGATTGAGAAGAGCAATTATGGATTTAGATTTATTTGAGCAATTGGTGTTAGTGGTCCATGTGATCGCAGCGTTGGCTGTGATTGGCCTAGTACTGATTCAGCAAGGTAAAGGGGCTGACATGGGCTCCGGGTTCGGTGGCGGTGCCTCGAACACGGTATTTGGAAGTGGTGGTGCGGGAAATTTTTTGACACGTCTCACAACCTGGATCGCGATCGCCTTTTTTATCACGAGCTTTGGTTTGGCATATGTTGCCAAACAGCGTTCGGAAACGATGAGTAATCAGGGCATTCCTCAAATTCAAGCGATCGAGGCGCCTGCGAGTTCGAATGCGAAGGATCAATCTGAGATACCTGAGTTATAAGGAGTTCAGCCGAAGTGGTGGAATTGGTAGACACGCTAGCTTGAGGGGCTAGTGGGGGAAACCCCGTGGAGGTTCAAGTCCTCTCTTCGGCACCATCTAATCGTAAAGTCAACGCCGAAACACGAAAAGGGTAGTGTTTCTTTAATATAGGTTGACCGCTTTAGCGGGTAAACCCTATAATGGCGGCCCTTGTAGTTGCGGGGTGGAGCAGTCTGGTAGCTCGACGGGCTCATAACCCGTAGGTCGCGGGTTCAAATCCTGCCCCCGCTACCACTTTAAGGAAAGCCCCATTTTGGGGCTTTTTGTTTCAAGTCTTCTGGGTTTATGCCGGATCCTTGAAACTAACATGTAGCCGTCGTTGGTGCGGCAAACTAAGTGGGCGAGTAGGCCCATTTTTTTTAGGGGAAATAGACCATCATGGGTGAGACAGGCTTAAGCAAGTTGATCGAGCCGATGGTTCAGGCATTAGGGTGCGAGCTCTGGGGCATTGAAAAATTGCAACAGGGTCGGCAGGTGGTTTTGAAGATTTATATTGAATCTGCCAATGGCATTAATGTGGACGACTGTGCGCGGGTTAGTCGTCAGGTGAGCGCAATGTTGGATGTTGAAGATCCAATCCCGGGTGAGTATCTGTTAGAAGTGTCATCACCTGGCGTTGAGCGGCGTTTATTTAAGCCAGAGCACTTCAATGTCTGTAAAGGCGAGAAGGTTCAAATAACGCTGCGTCAGGCGTTTGATGGTCGGCGCAAGTTCAAAGGGTTGCTTTGTGGGCTTGAAGACGAAGAGGTTGTGATTCGGGTTGATGATGCGCAAGAGATCGTGCTGCCGATGGACAGCATAGAGCGAGCGCGAGTATTGATGTAAGTATAATAGCGAGAGTCTCGCATGAAGATGAGATCGATTCATGAGTAAAGAAATCCTGTTAGTGGTTGAGTCCGTTTCGAATGAGAAGGGCGTTTCAGAAGAAATAATCTTCGATGCGCTAGAAGTTGCATTAGCCACCGCAACCAAGAAACGTTATTCCGAGGAAGCCGATGTCCGGGTTGCGATTGACCGAGAAACCGGTCTTTACGATTCGTTCAGGCGCTGGACCGTGATGGCGGATGATGAGCTGATTGAGTTTGAAGACGCGCAATTAACTGTCGAGCAAGCAGCGGCGTTGCAACCAGGGCTGGCCGCGGGCGATATCTATGAGATCGCCATCGATTCCGTTGAATTCGGTCGCATTGCCGCCCAGGCAGCCAAGCAAGTGATTGTGCAAAAAGTTCGAGAGGCTGAACGGGCTCAGGTGGTTGAAGCCTATCGTCATCGGATCGGTGAGTTGCTCAACGGGCAAGTTAAGAAAGTAACGCGAGAAGCTGTGATTGTGGACCTTGGTAACAATGCCGAGGCGATATTGCCGCGCGAAGAATGGGTGCCGAGAGAAACGTTCCGCATTGGTGACCGACTTCGGGCGCTGCTAAAAGAAGTTCGACCAGAAGCTCGCGGGCCGCAATTGGCAATGACCAGAACTTCCGCCGAAGTGTTAACGGAGTTGTTCAAAATAGAAGTGCCAGAAGTCGCTGATGGCATCATCGAGATTCTTGGCGCGGCGAGGGACCCAGGTTCTCGGGCGAAAATCGCCGTTAAAACCAACGATGGTCGAATAGATCCTGTAGGCGCCTGTGTTGGGATGCGTGGTTCTAGAGTTCAGGCTGTATCCGGTGAGCTTGGCAATGAACGCATCGATATTGTGCTTTGGGATGACAATATTGCACAGCTTGCGATCAACGCGATGGCGCCGGCCGAGGTGGTTTCAATTGTGGTCGATGAAGAGACCCACAGTATGGATATTGCGGTGTCTGAAGACAATCTAGCTCAAGCGATCGGGCGAGGCGGCCAAAATGTTAAATTAGCCAGCGAATTAACCGGATGGTCCTTAAATATTATGACCGAAGCCGAGGCAGCTGAGAAACAAGAGCAAGAAGCAGGGTCGGTTGTGACCAATTTTATGGAGCAGCTGGATGTTGATGAAGATGTTGCGATCGTTCTGCTAGAAGAAGGTTTTACGTCTTTAGAAGAAATAGCCTATGTTCCCATTGATGAAATGGTGGCCATTGAAGGGTTTGATATCGACATTGTTGAGGAATTGCGGGCGCGGGCTAGAAACACGATCACCAATCGTGAGTTGGCCGATGAAGCAAACCGTATTACGCAAGAGCCAGCAGAAGACCTTTTAGCAATGGATGGCATGACAACGAAGTTAGCCTATGACCTTGCGGCAATGGGAATCATCACGATGGAAGACCTCGCAGAACAAGCAATCGATGACATTATGGAAATTGAATCGATGACCGAAGCGATGGCAGGTGAAATTATTATGACGGCTCGTGCACCGTGGTTCGAGTAACGAACGCTTAGCACCAGCAACAAGGGGAATAAAGTATGGCTGAGACAACGGTAAAACAGCTGGCAGAAGCAGTCGGAACGCCCGTTGACCGTTTGCTACAGCAAATGAAAGATGCGGGCTTGCCTCAAGCCGCTGAAACAGATGTTGTGGCCGAATCGCAGAAAGAGTCGTTGCTTGCATACCTCAAGCGAAGCCATGGCGAAGAGACAGACGGTCCTAAAAAAATCACGCTTAAACGCCGAACCTTAAGCACGATCAAGGCAGGCGGAAGCGCAGGTCGTGGTCGAACTGTCAATGTCGAGGTGCGTAAGAAGCGAACTTATGTGCGCCGGGACGATGCGGATGTTACCGCTGAGGTAACACCCGAGGTCGTTGCCGAGGCCGCAGTAGAAGTTGCGCCGGCGATCGTTGAAGAAGCGGTTGTTGAAACGGTTGAGACGGTTGAGCCCGTTGAAGTTCAAAGTGATGCTGAAGTCGATGCAGCGCCGAAGGTCATGGACCCCGAAGCCATTCGTCGGGCCGCTTTTATCGCGTCAGAAAAAGAAGCTGAAGCACGTAAAAACCTTTTAAAAGAACGTGAAGAACAGGCTGCAGCAGAGGCAGCAGAAAAAGCCAAGCAAGCCGAGGTCCTAAAAGCAAAATCGAATAAGCCCGATGCGACAAAAGAATCCGATGAAAAGGCGGGGTCTCGAAAAGACAAGCGCGATCGTAAAGAGATCGATATCGATGAGATTCAGCAGAAGAAAGCGAAACATGGCAACCGTAAGAAGCGCGTAGAGGAGCTTCTGGTCGAAGAGGTCGACGACATTCTGATTGCACCAGATGCTGAGCTTGAAGATGACTTGGCGCCCACAACACTTGGATTAACAGGTGTTGCGCGATCCAAGCGTGCCGCGGCACCGAAGGCTGGACCACGGCATCAATTTAACGCGCCGACCCAAAATCAAGTAAGAGAAGTCGAAGTTGGCGAATCCATTACAATCTCGCAGCTTTCGCAACGGATGTCGATTAAAGCAAGAGATGTGATCAAGTACCTGATGGGATTGGGGGTTATGGCGGATATGAATGCTTCGATCGACCAAGAAACGGCTATTTTGGTGGTTGAAGAGTTCGGCCACAAAGTAAAATTATTGGATGCCAATGAGGTTGAAACGTCTTTGTTAGAAGCGCTTGTTTATGATTCTGAAGCCGAATCGCGATCACCCGTGGTCACGGTAATGGGGCATGTTGATCATGGCAAAACCTCACTTTTAGACTATATTCGAAGCACCGAAGTTGCAGGCGGGGAAGCCGGCGGTATTACGCAACATATCGGTGCTTATCGCGTTAAGACCAAGCTGGGTGAGATTTGTTTTATTGATACACCTGGACACGCCGCGTTTTCTGCCATGCGAGCTCGGGGTGCAAGTGCAACCGATATTATTATCCTGGTTGTTGCCGCCGATGACGGCGTGATGCCCCAAACAGAAGAAGCCATTGACCACGCCAAGAGTGCAGGCGTTCCTTTGGTGGTTGCGATTAATAAAATTGACAAGGAAGGAGCCGACATCGACCGAGTAAAGAACGAGTTGGCTGCTAAAAATGTAATCCCTGAAGACTGGGGTGGGGATACGCAGTTCCTGCCCGTATCTGCGTTGACGGGCGACGGGGTGGATGCTTTGCTCGAAGCGGTGCTGCTTCAGGCAGAATTACTAGAGCTTACGGCCGTGAAAGAAGGCCCAGCCCAAGGCGTCGTGATTGAATCCCGGCTTGATAAAGGAAAAGGCTCGGTTGCAACGTTATTGATCCAAAATGGGACCTTGTCTCGCGGTGATATCGTGGTTGCGGGGGAGAATTTTGGGCGAGTGCGTGCCATTACCGATGAAAATGGACAAACCTTGGCCTCTGCAGGTCCGGCAACCCCAGTGTCGATCCAAGGGTTAAATGGTACGCCGGGTGCGGGTGATCCGTTCACGGTTACCAAAGATGAAAAAGCCGCACGAGAAGTTGCAGAATTTCGGCGTCAGAAACAAAAGACCGAGCGGCTTGCAACGCCCGTGGTTTCTCTTGACAACTTATTGGAGAATTTCGGTGCCCAGGCGGTGCAAGCGCTCAATATCGTTGTGAAAGCCGACGTGCGCGGGTCGCTGGAAGCCATTATTTCGGCGCTCCATGACCTTGGAAACGACGAAGTCAAGGTCAACGTAATTTCCTCCGGGGTAGGCGGTATCTCCGAAAATGACGTGAATTACGCCTTAACCGCGCAAGCGGTTATTTTCGGCTTTAATGTCCGAGCAGAGTCCTCAGCAAAACGCTTAGTTGATGCGGAAAACTTGGATCTACGGTATTACAAGGTTATTTACGATCTCGTAGATGATGTCAGAGACGCTCTGAGCGGGATGCTGGCGCCAGAGATCCGAGAAGACATTGTCGGGATCGCTGAGGTCAGAGATGTCTTTGATAGCAAGAAGTTCGGCTCAATTGCCGGATGCATGGTGATCGAAGGCACGGTTCATCGTCGGAAGAAGATTCGTGTGTTGCGAGATCATGTTGTCATCTTTGAAGGCGAGCTTGAAAGCCTTAGGCACTTCAAGGATGAAGTTGAGTCCATTCGTAGCGGTACCGAGTGTGGCATCGGCGTGAAAAACTATAACGATGTTCGCGTTAAAGATCAGATTGAAGTGTTTGACACCCGAGAGGTCGCGCGGCAGTTGTAATACTGTCGATAAATCCGAATGGACGCACATTTTAAGCGCACCGATAGAGTTGCTGAGCAAATCCAAAAGATTTTAGCGGTCCTAATTCATAAAGAGCTGAAAGATCCCAGGCTCGGCATGGTGACGATCAACGATGTTCGAGTTTCCAAAGACCTTGCCTATGCTGAGGTTTTTTTCACGGTTTTTCCTGATGATCGCGCTGAAGCAGCAGGGCAATTGCTTGGTAACGCCAGTAGCTTTTTGAGGAAGCTTTTAGCGAAGCAATTGACCACGCGCATTACGCCAAAACTGCGCTTTAGCTATGATGCGAGTTTGGTGCAGGGAGAAAAAATAACCCGAGCATTAAGGGCCGATCGCAAGGCTCGATCGATCGACGAGGAAGAAGGTTTTGGGTCGTAGTCGACGTAAGGGCCGAGTCGTAGATGGCATATTGCTGCTGGACAAACCAGCTGGAATAACGTCAAATGGCGCGCTCCAAAGGGTAAAACACCTCTATGGCGCGGCAAAAGCGGGCCATACTGGCAGTCTAGATCCCATCGCAACCGGCGTGCTTCCTATTTGTTTTGGGGAAGCAACCAAGTTCTCTCAGTTTTTATTGGATGCTGACAAGGGTTACATTGCGACGATCCAGTTAGGGGTTCGCACCACAACTGGGGATAGCGAGGGCGATATTGTTCATGAGCGGCCTGTTCCCGAGCTTAGCAATGAGGCGATTGAATCTTGCTTAGACGCGTTTAGGGGTGAGATCAATCAAATCCCTTCGATGTACTCGGCAATAAAATTGAATGGGCAACCGCTTTATAAGTTAGCCCGACAAGGCATAGAAGTAGAGCGGCAACCAAGACGTGTAACGATCATGGCGTTGAGGTTGATTGAACGGACGCACGATCGGTGGGTTTTGAACATTACCTGCACGAAAGGAACCTACGTCCGCTCGCTCGCGGAAGACATTGGTGAGTTGATTGGATGTGGCGCGCATGTCGTTGGACTCAGGCGTAGACAGGCTGGGCCTTTTGCCATTGAGGAAACCTGCACGCTGGAGCGTTTGGAAGGTCTGAAGGCGGAAATCGGTGAGCCTGGGCTGGATGAGGCGTTGCTACCGGTGTCAGCGGCGGTTGCGGAATATCCGGTTGTTGAAATGACAGCATTAACCGCGAGCTATTTTGTTCAGGGGCAGCCCGTTCAAATTGCAGGGGTTAAAAACGAAGGGTTGGTCTCAGTTTATTCTGAGGCAATGGACAGTAAGGTTTTTGTTGGTGTCGGGGAGATTCTCGATGATGGCAAGATTGCGCCGCGGCGACTGATCGCGACGTAAGAACGGCAGGGCATCTGCAAATATGCGCGGATGCACCTGTTCAACGAAAGGCGTTGCGATGTCGCAACTGCATATTAAAAAAAGGAGGCCACGTGGCTTTATCAAACGAAGAAAAATCAGGAATCGTAAAAGATTACGGTACATCAGAGTCGGATACCGGTTCACCCGAGGTGCAAGTTGCGCTACTGACGGCGAATATCGAGAAACTGCAAGGTCATTTTCAGGCTCACAAGCATGATCATCACTCTCGAATTGGTCTGCTTAGGATGGTGAGCCAAAGAAGAAAGCTCTTAAATTACCTAAAGAGTAAAGATACGGGTCGGTACGCACAGTTGATTAAGCGATTAGGTCTGCGCCGATAAATTAAGTCCGTTATGAATGGAGAATAATGTGAATCCAGTTAGAAAAAAGTTTACCTATGGTGACCAAGAAGTCATCATCGAAACCGGTCGAATTGCGCGACAGGCCACCGCATCGGTTTTAGTATCGGTCGGTGAAACAGCGGTTTTGGTTGCCGTGGTTGGTCGTAAAGAGGCCAATCCACACCAGAGTTTCTTTCCCTTAACCGTCAATTATGAAGAAAAAACCTATGCTGCCGGTAAGATCCCTGGCGGATTTTTCAAGCGTGAAGGTCGGCCCTCTGAAAAAGAAACCCTAACGTCACGGCTAATTGACCGACCGATTCGGCCCTTGTTTCCGAAAGGATTTATGAACGAAGTACAGGTGACCTGTCAGGTTATTTCGGTTGAAAAAGATATGGATGCCGATATTCCGGCGATGATCGGTGTATCAGCAGCACTCAGTCTGTCTGGGATTCCCTTTGCGGGTCCAATCGGTGCGGCTCGGGTGGGTTTTACAGAAGCCGGGTATCTTTTGAATCCAGGTTATGAAGCGCTCAAAGACTCCCATTTGGATATGGTTGTTGCCGGTACGGAATCAGCTGTCCTGATGGTTGAGTCCGAAGCGAAAGAGTTAACGGAAGATCAGATGTTGGGTGCGGTGCTTTTCGCGCATCAGGAAATGCAAGTTGTCATTAAGGCAGTTCAAGAGCTCTGTGCTGAGGTTGGCGTTGACGCTTGGAATTGGACGCTTACCGAAAATGATGCGACTTTAGTGGCTGAAATGACTGAGTTTTCCGCTGACAAAATTGCTGAAGCCTATCGGGTTACTGAAAAGATGAGTCGGCAGGATCAATTGCAAGTGCTACGAGATGCGGCGATGGCGCAATTTGTTCAAGAAGGCGGGCCTTCCGCAGACGTGGTCGGCGGCATTTTTGGCAGCATCGAGAAAAAGACCGTTCGGCGCGCGATTATTGCTGGTGAGCCACGAATTGATGGACGAGACACCAAGACAGTACGAGGCATTGCGGTTGAAGTTGGGGTGCTTGCGAAGACCCACGGTTCAGCATTGTTTACTCGTGGTGAGACGCAAGCGCTGGTCACGACAACCCTCGGTTCAACCCGAGATTCAGCGATCATTGATGCGCTGCAAGGCTCCTACCGTGATCATTTCATGCTGCATTACAATTTCCCGCACTATAGTGTGGGCGAAACCGGGTTTTCGGGCGGTCCAAAACGGCGTGAGATCGGCCATGGCAGACTGGCTCGACGAGGCATTGCTGCGGTGTTGCCAAGTTTTGAGGACTGGCCTTACACCACTCGCGTTGTGTCTGAAATTACCGAGTCGAATGGTTCCTCCTCCATGGCGTCGGTCTGTGGGGCAAGCCTTGCTCTGATGGATGCAGGCGTGCCGCTAAAAGCACCGGTTGCTGGTGTCGCGATGGGTCTGGTTAAAGAAGATGATGGTTTTGCGGTCCTGACGGATATCCTTGGGGATGAAGATCATCTCGGTGATATGGACTTTAAAGTTGCTGGAACACAGACGGGTGTCACGGCGCTTCAGATGGATATCAAGATCCAAGGCATTACTGAGCAGATCATGGAAACGGCGCTTGAACAGGCGCGGGATGCCCGACTCCACATTTTAGATGAGATGAACAAGGTCATTGGTCGGTCTCGAGAGACGGTCTCAGACAATGCGCCTGCCATGGTTACGATGAAAGTGGAAGCGGACAAGATCCGAGATGTTATTGGAAAGGGTGGTGCAACCATCCGATCGATTACAGAAGAAACTGGGGCGTCGATCGATATTGATGATGACGGCACGATCACAATTTTTGGAGAGGGTGTTGAGTCAAGAGATGCGGCGGTGCGCTTGATCGAAGGGATTGTCGCTGAAGCTGAAGTAGGTCAGATTTATAACGGTAAAGTTGTAAAAATTGCGGACTTCGGCGCCTTTGTCAATATTCTGCCTGGAAAGGATGGTTTGGTTCACATCTCTCAGATCGCAAGCGAGCGCGTTGAGAAGGTAACCGATTATCTTTCTGAGGGGCAGATTGTAAAAGTCATCGTCCTTGATGTTGAGCGCGGACGAATTAAGCTCTCGATGAAGGAAGTGCCATCTGATGATGATGCGTCTGCACCCGCATCCGATGCGGTTGAGGCGGAAGCGGCTAGTGAGCCGGAAGTCGCGCCGGCATCGGTTGAAACGGCTGAAGTTGAAGCGGCAACCGTTGAATCATCGCCTGCTGACGAGGCCGACGCGCCTGAGGCGGATGGTGCTGCAGACACGCAAACCAAGCCAACGCAAGACTGATCGTCTGAGAGGCAGAAAAGCCCGGGTCGCGAAAGCGCCTCGGGCTTTTTTATGAACTCGTTTGCGGTGAGTTCGCGATGAGATCGTCGACAACGCTTGGGTCAGCCAAGGTGCTGGTGTCACCCAATTGCGTAAGTTCATTCTCAGCAATCTTGCGCAAAATCCTGCGCATAATTTTACCGGATCTCGTTTTTGGGAGCATAGGTGCCCATTGCAGAATATCGGGTTTGGCAATGGCGCCAATTTCTTGCCGAATAAGGGTTTCAAGTTCTCGCTTGAGGTCATCAGTCCCATCCACCCCTTGCATTAAGGTGACATAGGCATAAATACCTTGGCCTTTGATGCTATGGGGATAACCGACCACAGCGGCCTCTGCGACTGCTTCATGAAGCACCAGCGCGCTTTCAACCTCGGCGGTCCCCATGCGGTGGCCCGAGACATTGAGCACGTCGTCGACTCGTCCGGTAATCCAGTAATATCCAGACTCATCTCGCCGGGCACCATCACCCGTAAAATAGTAGCCCGGATAGGTCGTGTAGTAGGTATCAATACAGCGCTGATGGTCCCCAAAAACAGTTCTGATTTGACTTGGCCAAGAATTTCGAATCGCAAGATTGCCGGACGTTGCACCGTCCAGCACGTTCCCCTCCGGATCGAGTAAAACCGGCGCCACACCAAAAAACGGTAGGGTTGCTGATCCAGGTTTTAGGTCGGTTACACCGGGCAAGGGGGTAATCATGATGCCGCCGGTTTCTGTTTGCCACCAGGTATCGACAATCGGACACCGGCCGTCACCGACAATGTGGTAGTACCATTCCCACGCTTCAGGGTTAATCGGCTCGCCAACGGAACCCAGGATACGCAGACTTGAGCGGTTGGTTGCCTGCACAAACTCGTTGCCCATACCCATGAGTGCGCGAAGGGCAGTGGGCGCCGTATAAAAAATATTCACCTGATGCTTGTCAACGATTTGCCAGCATCGAGAGGCATCAGGATAGTTTGGAATGCCTTCAAACATTAAGGTGGTCGCGCCATTGGCAAGGGGGCCATAGACGATATAGGTGTGGCCCGTAACCCAACCAACATCTGCGGTGCACCAGTAAATATCCCCGTCATGGTAGTCAAAGACGTAGCGGTGCGTCATGGCCGCTTGCAACAAATAACCGCCGGTCGTATGCAGCACGCCCTTTGGTTTTCCGGTTGAGCCGGAGGTGTAAAGGATGAATAAGGGATCTTCGCTGTCCATGGGTTCGGCTGGACAGGTTAGGGATTGACGCTTGGTTTCGTCGTGATACCAGAGGTCACGCCCGGACTGCATCGCAACGGCGCCACCGGTGTGCCGCACGACAATCACGGAATGCACGTTCGGGCATTGCTCAAGCGCGAGATCCGCATTGGCCTTTAAAGGAACTGTTTTACCGCCTCGGACGCCTTCATCAGCGGTGATCACGGTTTGGCAGTCAGAGTCTAAAATACGATCCTGCAGGGCCTGTGGCGAAAAGCCGCCAAATACCACGCTGTGAATGGCGCCGATTCGAGCGCAGGCTAGCATGGCATAGGCAGCCTCGGGAATCATGGGCATGTAGAGACAGACGCGATCTCCTTTTTTGACGCCCCGCTGAATTAAAAGATTCGCCAGCTGGCACACCTTTTGATGCAAGTCCTGATAGGTGATTTCGGCTTGCTGGCTGGGGTCGTCGCCCTCCCAAAGGATTGCGGTTTGGTGAGCACGCTCTGGGAGGTGTCGATCGACACAGTTATAGCACGCGTTCAGTTTTCCACCGATGAACCAACGGGCCATACCCTCCGTGAGGTTCGACTCGGTGAGCTGCGCCCAGGGCTTGGACCAAGTCAGGAATTTATTGGCCATCTCAGGCCAGAAGGCTTCGGGTTCCTGAATCGATTTTTGGTATAGATCCTGATACTGATCGATGGAGAGGTGAGCACGCTGCTTGGCGCTGTCTGAAACAGGGTATCGTTTGTCGTTCGTCATCTAAAACTCTCTAAGCTCGGATAAGACGTAAGGGTGCCATATTGAGCGCGTGTGGCAAACCATCAGGTTGCCGTGCTCGAGGGCCTGCTCAGTCAAGCTTGACTTCAACCATCTTGAGACGCTGCGCTGGTATTAAGCTGGGATTTTTTAGGTTTTTGAGAGCGGCTGCCCCGGGTCATGGCTTGCTGGCGTTCCGCATCAGCGGTTTGAAATGCTGTCCACCAATCGCACAGGCTGCTGTTATTTTCACCGCTATCACGTCGGAGCAGAAGGAAGTCGTAAGCTGCTCGGAAACGCTTATTGGTGAGTAACCGAAAAGGTTTTTTGCCGCGTCGAGCCTCGAGTCGATCTTGGAGCAGCCAAATTTCTCGAGCCGGTATGCTAAAACGTTTTGGGATGGAGATAACCGCTTGCTGTTGATAGAAGACTTGATCAGCGGCAACGGCCGCCGCATCGTTTCTTGAATAATCATCGCCTTCAATCAAGGCCTTTTTGAGTTGCACAAAGGGCGCCCACAAGAGGGCAGCGAAGATGAATGCCGGGGTAACCGGCGAGCCAATAGCAATTCGATCGTCCGTTGATTTGAGCGCAAGCTGGATAAGCGCCTCGGCTTGGCCTTCTTCGGCCATGGTCGGAAACAAAATGCGACTGATTTGATATTGGCACAAGGCAAGATAGGTGGATTGCGCAAATCCCGCCATAAACAGCTTTAAGGTTTCCTCGAATAGGCGCGCCGGCGGTATTTCGGCTAGAAGCGGTGCTAGATCGATGATTTTCTGTTCAAGGGTTGGGGCTAAATCGAATTTAAGTTTGGATTTGAAGCGGATAGCTCGGAGCATTCTTACCGGATCTTCTTTGAACCGTGTCGCAGGATCACCGATCAACCGGAGTCGTCTGCTTGCAAGGTCATCGAGACCCTGATCGGTGGGATCTAAGACGCGCTCGTCCGTTGCGCAGTAGTACAGTGCGTTAACGGTAAAGTCTCGTCGGAAGGCATCGGACTCAAAAGAGCCAAAGACATTGTCATCAAGCACATGCCCCGCATCGTTTGATTTCTGCGCATTGTGCTGCGCTCTAAAGGTCGAGACTTCGATGATCTCGCGCCCAAATCGAACGTGAACGATTTGAAAGCGCCGACCGATGATCCGGGAATTCCTGAAAACCTTATGAACCTGTTGCGGGGTTGCGTTCGTTGCAACATCAAAATCTTTGGGTTTAAGTCCCAACAGTAGGTCTCGTACACAGCCGCCGACAAGGTACGCCGTAAAGCCTTGCTCTGTTAAACGAAGCACAACTTTAAGTGCCTCGAGGCTAATTTCCGAGCGGGGTAAGTGTTCAGCGCTATTTGAATTTTTACCCACAGAATGCGTCTTAATGGCGTAAGGAGAGTGTAACAGATCAAATGCGAGACAGCGCGTTCGGGTGGTTTAAAAAGAAAAGGGGAAGCCTAAGCTTTCCCCTCAGCGAGCATGGTCTCTTTATTATTATTGTTCTTGCTTGGGCCTGATTATTGTTGTTGTTGGCATCCAAGTGTCTTAACTATCGCAGGATGCGACGCATTTGGGAAGTGCGCATTTTGAGCAAGGGCAGGGATCAATCCTCTGAGAAGTCGTGGGCTTGCAGGGCGTGCCAGGTTCGGCCATCAGGTCCAGGATCCGGTTTAGCCGGTATTAAGCGTACTGGTTTAAGCTTGCTGCCCTGCGGTTTGAAGATCTGTTTCGCGTTGAGTTAGGGGTACCAGCGGATTGGTTTGTATGTGGGCTAGCCGCGCATCAGGGCGGTTTTATGTGGCAGAACCGGGATGATTAGAGTGTTTTTCCGATGAGTTTCGGTATGCGGTCAATGCGCCAATTTTTGATTGCGGTGTCCAAAATTGTCTTGGGGTTATCCGAGGCGATGATGGGTTGATTGAGAAAGCGCAAAGCCTGATTCAGGTTGTCAGCTGCCGCTTCCGTGTCGACCGGAGGCGCATGGGTTTGTTTGCTGAGTTTTTGGCCATCCCTGCCGAGGACCATCGGTAAATGCAGGGTCTCTGGTGGTTTCACACCGAAGGCATGATACAAGCAGGTTTGCATGGGGGTAGCGCTCAAGAGATCGGCGCCTCTAACAATGCGGGTGACCGCTTGAGCAATATCATCAACCACAACCGCGAGTTGGTAAGCATGTAATCCATCTCGCCTGTGAACGATAAAATCACCAAAATCTTTACCATGGGTCCAAGTCAGAGCACCTTGCGCCAGATCTTTTTGTTTGATTGTTGTCTCGCTAACGCGAAACCGTAAGGCAGCGGGCTGCTCGAAGGCCATGCCGCGCGCCCGGCAGGTTCCTGGGTAGAGTCCAGGGTAAGAGCGTCTTGAGCAGTTACAAAAATACAAATGACCTTTGTCGCGGAGGACTGACAAGGCTTCATCAAATTGGTGAAGCCTTTGACTCTGATAGCGCACGGGTTGGTCTGAGACCAAGCCATGATCCGCCAATTGTTTCAAGATATGACGGTCTGCTCCGGGCACAGCCCGAGGTGGATCAAGGTCTTCGATTCGGATCAGCCATTGCCCGCCAGCTGATTTTGCATCCAGGTAACCCCCAAGCGCTGCAACCAAGGAGCCTAAGTGTAAAGGGCCAGTGGGCGAGGGTGCGAACCGGCCAACATAGTGTGGGTGGTCAGCCACCGCGTTTAGGTCATCCCCGAACGTGAAGACTAGCCGTGAAGCTGTCGTTCTTTAAGTTCATCGAGTGTTTTACAGTCAATACACTGGTTGGCGGTTGGGCGCGCTTCGAGGCGTCGGATACCGATTTCGACGCCGCAGGTATCGCAGTACCCGTAATCATCTTGATCAATTAGATCAATCGTCTTTTCGATTTTTCGAATGAGCTTTCGCTCACGATCACGCGTCCGCAGTTCTAAACTAAATTCTTCTTCCTGACTGGCACGATCGGATGGGTCGGGATAATTTGCCGCCTCATTTTTCATGTGACTCACAGTTCGATCGACTTCTTCCATCAACTCATTTCGCCAATTAAGAAGGATGCTCTTGAAATGCGCCCGCTGTGTTTCATTCATGAACGCTTCATTGCGCTTGAGTACATAGGGCGTGAAGGACGCGGTACTATCAGATCCTGCATTACCGGTCGTTCTTTTCGCGGTTTTGGGTTTGGCCTTTGGGCGCGCCGAAGCCTTGGGCGTGGCAGCTTTCGTCACTTTGGCGGCGGCCGATGTCCCCGCTGTGGCTTTCGCGGCTGGTTTTTTCTGAGCGCTGGCTTTCTTTACAGGCTGCTTCGTGACAGGCTGCTTCGTAGCGGCCTTTGCGACAGATTTTTTTAGCGTCGCCTTTTTGGCCACAGTTTTCGCTGGGGCGACCTTTTTCGGTGCCGCTTTTTTTGGTGTAGCTTTTTTTGGTGCGGCTTTTTTCGGCGCAGCTGTCTTGGCAGTGGCTTTACGCGGCACAGGCTTTTTTGTTTCCGGTGCTTTCACGCTAACGGCCTTTTTTGGAGCTGATTTTGATTTCGCGGTGGTCTTTGCCGCAGTCGTTTTTTTAGGTACAGGTTTCTTCGGGGTGGTTCCCGACTTCTGAGCGGTTGGTTTCGCCTTTTCTTTGACCAACTTTTTACGCTCTTTCGGGCTTGGCTTAGCTGCTTTCTTGGCTGTCGCACGCCCAGCAGGCAGGGGCTTTTTCGCCGCTTTACTGGCGACCACAACGCTTTTCTTCGCCGCTTTCTTTTTGGCAGGCGCTGCGTTTTTACTCGTTAACTTCTTAACCGCTGGAGAAGGTTTGCGCTTGGCAACCATTTTGGCTCCTCGTGTTTTAAAAGATCAACCATCGAAAATTAGCGCCGAACATTAACAGAATGCCTGGCGATCGCCAAGACTAAATTTACACTCTGAAGTCTGATTTAGAGAAAGCTCGAGATGTTAAGATGTTGGTTCTGAAGACCCACTGCGATAAGCGATGATTCGGCGACCATTTTCTAAAAGAAGTCAGGCAATACCAGCGTTTAAAGCTATGGCGATTTTGGCGAAAGCCAATCAACTGGCTCAGAGCGGTCGAGATATTATTCATCTTGAGGTTGGTCAGCCTGATTTTCCGGTCGCCGAGGCGATTCGTGCTGCCGGTATTGAGGCCATCCGAGCGGGCCAAACGGGGTATTCTGATGCCAATGGCCTGCCGGCGCTGCGGGCTCAAATTAGCGAACATTATCGGTGCGTTTATGGCCTTGAGATCGAGGAGCGCCGCATCATTTTAACGGCAGGCGCGTCAGGCGCTCTGGCCTTGGTTGTTGCTTTACTCACAGATCCGGGCGATGGCTGGCTGCTGACGGACCCGGGGTATCCTTCAAATAGACGGTTTATAGAGGCCTTTTCGGGGGTCGCACAACCTTGTGCTGTGGGCCCAAAGCAACGATTTCAGTTCAGTGCGACAGCAGTTGCCAAAGCTTGGCAGACAAACACCGTGAGTCTTTTACTCGCCTCACCCGGTAACCCAACGGGCACAAGTCTGTCGAGGTCAGCGCTCAAAGCGTTGGCGAAAGTGGTCGAAGAAAAAAATGGCTTCTTGGTCTCAGATGAAATTTATCAAGGGTTAGAATATGGGCCGACAAAGCGCATTTCCGCTCTGTCGGTTACAAATGATGCTTTTGTGGTGAATAGCTTCTCGAAATATTTCGGGATGACGGGTTGGCGCTTAGGTTGGGTGATTGCGCCTGACGGCGCGGAAGCGCCATTGATTCGGCTTGCTCAGAACTTGACCATTTGTCCGTCGGTACCCGCGCAATACGCCGCGCTTTCGGCCTTCGAACCGTCGGTGCTGGCACAATTGGACGCGCAGCGTGACATTTTGGCGGCGCGGCGCACGTTGATGCTTTCGAGTATTGCCGAAACTGGCTTGCAAGTGCCGGTATTGCCGGATGGCGCGTTTTACCTTTATGCGAGGCTGCCCGAGCACTTCGGTTCTGCCGACGATTATTGTCGAGACTTGCTCGAGCAAGAGGGCGTGGCGATCACGCCAGGGACCGATTTTGGCGATTATGATGCGCAGCATTACGTGCGAATCAGTTATGCGCAGCCGAGGGCCGTATTGCAACAGGCACTAGAACGCATGGTGAGGTTTAAACCGTGAAATTACTTGTAGGGAGCTGGCAAGTTGGCACCTTGTTGAGGCGTTATCAGCGGTTTTTGGCCGATGTTCAGTTGCCAGGGGGAGAGATCATCACGGCACATTGCCCAAACACGGGGGCCATGACGAATTGCTGGGAGCCTGGAGACCAGGTCTATTTATCTGAGTCCAATGACCCCAAGCGGCGGACGCGTTTTACGCTTGAAGTTGTCTGCCACCGGGGTCATCGAATCGGTATCCATTCTCGGCGCGCGAATGATTTGGTTGCAGACGCGCTCAATCGCGGTCAATTGGAAGGTTTTGAAGGCCACAGTGACGTTACGCAAGAGCATCGCTTTTTAGATAGTAGATTCGATTTTAAATTGACCTATCCGCAAGGCAAAACGAGGCTGGTTGAGGTCAAGAGCGTGACCTACCTCAAATCAAAGGGCTTGGGTCTGTTTCCGGACGCGCCCTCTGCACGAGGGCTCAAACATCTTTCCGCGCTCATTTCAGCAAAAGCGCAAGGATTGCAAGCGGCATTAATCTTTTGTGTCCAACACTCGGGCATTCATCAGGTTGCGCCTGCCTTGGATATTGATCCGGCCTATGGCGTACGACTTGCCGAGGCGCAAGCGCAGGGCGTTTTAATTAAAGCTTTTAAAGTGGGTTTTCGATTGCCCTATGCTGCAATTAGTAAGCCGTTGCCGGTCTGTCTCGATCCAGGTGGGTTGTCGTGAAGCTTTGGCTTTGGTTCGGGGTTTTGGTAATCCTCTGGGCGCTTGTCTTTTTTTTAAGTCTTGGATCGGGCTATACCGAGCTGAATTTTGGGGATATTTGGCGACAGGACTCGCTCACGCAAACGGTGGTCGGCGAAGTTCGTTTGCCCAGAGCGCTTTTGGCGACGCTGCTTGGCGGCGGGCTCGCGCTAGCAGGCGGTGGGATTCAGGGTGTGTTTCGAAACCCCTTGGCCGATCCAGCCTTGATTGGTATTTCTGGCGGCGCAGCACTCTTTGCGGCGATTTATATTGTTTTTGTCTCGCAAACGGGCTTCAGCCTGCTTGGTTTGTCTGGCAGCGCCTTTTTTGGGGGGTTGATCGCGACCTTGCTGGTCTTGGTGATCGGCGGCCGGCAACCTGATTTGTCCACTATTTTATTGGCCGGGATTGCGATCAATGCCATTTGTATCGCGGGGGTTGGATTAATGTCGTATCTGGCCCCGGATCAAACGCTCCGATCGGTGTCTTTCTGGGCGCTTGGCAGCTTTAATCATGTTGGCTGGGCCGAGGTGTCTGTTGGATTGTTGGTGATCCCGGCGATGATCCGGCTCATTAGCTTATCCTTGGTGCTAGATGTGTTGCTTTTAGGTGATCAAGAGGCGGCGCATTTGGGGGTTTCGGTGATTCCGCGGCGCATCGAGGTGATTTTGTGGTCGGCGCTCATCACTGGGATTTCGGTCAGCTTAGTAGGGATCATTGCCTTTGTTGGGCTGATTGTGCCGCATTTGGTTCGCATGACTTTCAGCGCAAAGCATGTGGTTGTGCTGCCTTTTTCTGCAATCATTGGCGGCGGTTTGCTGGTTGCTGCTGACTTGTTTAGCAGGTCTTTGTTGGCGCCGGTTGAATTGCCAGTTGGGATCGTAACCACGCTGTTGGGCGCGCCCGTATTTGTCATTTTAGTCGCGCGTTGGTCTAAGGGGCTCTGGTTGTGATGTTGGTGCTGGATCAAGTTGGATTGGAAATTAAGGGTCGTAGTATTTTAAAGGATGTGCGTTTAGAGCTCGCACTAGGACAGCATTTGGCCATCATGGGACCCAATGGCGCGGGCAAAAGTACGCTGCTTGGTTTGATTGCAGGGGATTCGGAGGTTACCTCGGGTTGCTTGACCGTTTTTGGGAAACCGCCACGCGCCTTCCTGCCGCTCGAGCGGGCTCAGAGAATCGCGGCCTTAAGTCAAAGCTCAGAGCTGCGATTCCCGTTCACTGTTGAAGAAGTCATTGGTCTCGGGCGATTTCCTTTTAAAGCAAAGCCGGTGGATGCTGCGATAATTGTTCGTGAGGTAATGAACGCCTTCCAGCTGAATGCGTTCGCTCAGCGGTCAATGCTCAGCCTGTCCGGTGGCGAGCGGCAGCGGGTGCATTTAGCGCGTGCGGTCGCTCAAATTTGGTCAAGTCCAGTTCCCGCACTGCTGCTTTTAGATGAACCCTTTGCAGCGCTCGATATTGCGCATCAAGTTGTCCTGCGTCGATTGTTGGCAGAAGTTTTAGCGACCCAACCGGTGTCAATTGTCTCGGTGGTTCACGATTTGGCCCAGGCAACGCAAGGTTATGACCAGGTTTGCTTACTAACGGAACAAGGTGACCAGTTGGCATTTGGTTCCCCGAGCGCGGTGCTTACGGCGACCCATTTGTCAGAGCTCTACGGTATTACGATCAGCGAAATGCGGTTCGCGGACGGGACGCCCGCAGGGTTCGGCGCGTCTCCTGCCGCGCCTTAAGGGGTGCGCATCCTTAGCTCAGGGTGATGTCGAGAACTTCTTGGAGATCCAGTCTTGCACCGAACCGGCTGACAACGCGCTTGGCTAACCGGTGCGCGCGCGCGGTTGCGTCTTCTAATGTCGCGCCGCGCGCGAGGCCATACAGCACGCCGCCTGCGAAAGTATCTCCGGCGCCAGTTGTATCAAGGGCTTCGACCTTCTCCGCGGGGACAAAGATGGGCTTGCCCGTGCTGCCTGAGACAATCGCGCCATCCCCGCTCAGTGTCATGGCAAAGCGCGTGGCATAATCGCCGAGCGCCGCCGCCGCCTGATCGCGATCGTTGCAACCCGTCCAAAGTTTGGCTTCGTCCTCGTTGCAAAACACCAAATCGACCCCGTTTCGAAATAAGGTGTTAAATTCATCCTTAAAATTCTCAACCATGCCGACATCTGAAAGCGTTAAGGCGACTTTGACGCCATGCTGTTTGGCGATGGCTTGGGTCTTAAGAACCGCTTCAAGCGCTGTCGGCGACGTGACCAGGTAACCTTCGATATAAAGATACTGAGCGCTTGCCAGCATGGACTCATCGACCTCAGCTGTGGACAGGGTTTGGCTGATACCAAGATGGGTTACCAGGGTTCGTTCGCCATCGGGTGTAATCATCGAAATACATTCCCCAGTAACGCCCGTTGGGCGTGCTTCGGCGAGATTGGTCGCAACGCTCAGCTCGGATAAGTCTTGAGCAAAGAAATCACCCGTTTCATCATTGGAAACCTTGCAGCTGTAAAAGGTACTGCCCCCTAAAAGCGCGGCGGTCACAATCGTGTTGGCAGCCGAGCCGCCACCGGCTCGTTTCGATAGCGTAATGTTTGCGGTATCTTCTAAAAGCGCAATGAGATGCTGGCGCTGCTCGGCATCCACCAGGGTCATGGTGCCTTTTGCAAAACCGGTCTGAGCCAAGATTGCTTCAGAAACTATGTATTCTGAATCAACCAGTGCATTACCAATGCCATACAGATCAATGCTCATAAAATGTCCTTAGGGATGAAGTCGGATTTAAAGTGATTGCAAGGCGTGCTGCGCCTTATCTAGCGTTTGGTCAATATCCTCGCTGGTGTGACTGGCTGAAACAAAGCCACTTTCAAAGGGCGACGGTGCGAAATAAACGCCTTGTTGAAGCATGCTATGAAAAAAACGATTAAATCGATCAGCGTCACCGGCCATGACCGCCTCAAAGTTTGTGACTGGTCCTTGATTGGAAAAAAAGAAACCGAACATGCCGCCTTGTCCAACGGTGCTCATTCCGACCCCTGCAGCAGTGGCGAGAGATGATAACCCCTCGGTGAGCTTATGGGTCATTGCGTGCAGCTTCTCAAAAAAACCGGGTGCTTCAAGCTCGTTTAAGGTCGCAAGGCCAGATGCCATCGCGATGGGGTTGCCGGAGAGCGTACCAGCCTGATAGACCGGGCCGAGCGGGGCGATGCATTGCATGATCTCTGCGCGCCCGCCAAATGCGCCAACGGGGAGGCCGCCGCCAATGACCTTGCCGAGCGTCGTGAGATCTGGGCGAACCTTGTAAAGCCCTTGGGCGCCGCCGATATGCACTCGAAAGCCGGTCATGACCTCGTCAAAAATCAAAACGGTGCCATGCTGGTCACACATTGCCCTGAGGCCTTCCAGAAACCCAGGTATTGGGCAGACCATGCCCATATTGCCCGCAATCGGCTCCACGATGATGGCCGCAATGTTGCTGCCATCCGAGGCAAAAAGTGCCTCGACAGCCTCGAGGTTGTTGTAGGGAAGCGTCAAGGTAAGCCTGGCAAGATCAATGGGTACCCCAGCAGAGTCTGGTTCACCAAAGGTCAGCGCGCCGCTGCCAGCTTTGACCAAAAGACTGTCGCTGTGGCCGTGATAACAGCCTTCAAACTTGAGAATTTTATCGCGCCCGGTGAAGCCGCGCGCCAAACGGATGGCGCTCATGGTCGCTTCGGTGCCAGAACTGACCATGCGCATCATTTCCATGCTGGGCAAATGCTGTCGAATTTTCAATGCCAGCTCAGTTTCAACCGCAGTCGGCGCCCCGAAGCTTAGGCTATTCTCAGCTGCGTCTTGAACTGCCTTGATGACCTGTGGATGGGCATGGCCAAGAACCATTGGTCCCCAAGAGCCAATATAATCAATGTATTGTTTGCTATCTTCATCGAAGAGATAAGGACCCTGAGCCTTTTTAAAATAGGGCGGTGTGCCACCGACTCTGCCAAAAGCTCTAACTGGCGAGTTTACGCCGCCGGGAAATAACGCTTGGGCCTGTTGGAAAAGCTGCTCGGATCGCTGCATATTCGGACTCGTTTTTATCGTCTGACTAAAATGAGTGACCGGTGACTAGCTGTGATAGTAGTTCTCGATATCTTCCGGGAGGAGGATGCCAACGGGCCGGTCAAGCTGGGTTGCTGAAACTCTTACAACGTACAAAGCTTGTACGTTGTCGCGGGACATTATATCAAATGCTTCGTCCAAAGTGGCCCGCCAAGTGATTCTAGCAATATCCTTTCGATCAGCCGGGATGTTCCGAAGATCGAACGTGTCTTGCTGAAGGTCCGCCAGTCCGCTTTGTAAGTCGGCCGCCTTAAGTAAGCAGTCATAATTGGGTCCGGATTTAACCAATACCCAGTTAGGCTGACCTCGAAGGACTTGTTCGGCTGAGTCTCGATCCAGAATGGCGCTGGCCACGATAAATTTGCGCGACATGATGCTTTCAACCGATGCGCGACTGAGTGCAAGGCTGCGAGCGTTCCTGCCGGTTAAATCGATGCCCAGCATCAAAGCTTGGGTTTGAAAAATAGACTTCGCACCAAAGCCATGCGCAGCAGTAATATTTGCAATCACGATGCATAGCATTGCTGGCAAAACGATTTCAGGGTTGCGAGTCAGCTCCATTAATGCCATGAGTGCCGCCAAAGGTGCTTGCAGTGCTGCGCCCATCATGGCACCCATGCCAAGGATGACGTAGAAACCGGGCTCGGAAACTTGGTCACTCACTGTCGACGCCAATTGCCAGAAACCGCCGCCCGCCATAGCGCCAATGACCAAGGTTGGGCCGATCAGGCCAATTGGCATTCCGAGTCCAAGATTAATCGCAGTGGCGACGAGCTTGATGCAGCAGATTAGCAGTAAGAGCGTCAAAGGTAGCGAGCCCTGCAGCGCTTGGTTAACAGTGTCGTAACCGACGCCCAATATTTCTGGGACAACAAACCCAAGGGAAGCGGTGATCAGGCCTGCCAGGAATATTTTTATGGCAATGGGTTTGGGCGCTCGATCGTGACAGATCACCATCAAACGGATAAGTCCGGCGGCGAGCACGGCGATAACGATGCCCTCTAGAAAAATCCAGGGGAGATCCCAATAAGAGTCCATGGCGATACCCGGTATGAAAAACACGGGTTCGTCTCCAAAAACTTGTTGCACGACCAAGGTGCCTGTGACGGCAGCAAGAATAACGGGCATGAAGCCGGCGATGGTGTATTCCAAAACGATGACTTCCATCGAAAAAATCACGCCGGCAATGGGCGTGTTAAAAGATGAACCGATTGCGGCGGCGGTGCCGCAGCCGATTAGCACTCGAATTGAGTTGTTGGGAAGCTTGAGCGTCTGTCCCAGGAGGCTGCTCACGGAGGCACCAAGATGGATCGCTGGGCCTTCGCGGCCGCCCGTTTGGCCGCTAATCAGCGCAATCGCGCCTGTAAAAAACTGCACGAGTAAATTTTTGACCGAAAGATAACCCTGATGACGATGCAGGCGCTCCAAAACATGAGAAACGCCAACGCCGCGATTTTCCTTTTTGAGTAGCGCAAAAATTACGGCCAGAACGATTGCGCCAGCTGTGGGTAATAAAAACCGTTCCAGAGCCGCGAGTTGCTCGAAGCTCTCAGGGCCGGCGGGTAAGATCCACGTCAAAACCTGCTCGATGAACACCCGGAACATTAGAATCACAAGGCCCGTGAAAAGCCCTGACAAGATACCGAGTATGGCAAATTGCGGGGCAGCATCCAGGGACGATAAGGCTGATCGAAAGGCGCGAATCTGAAAGCTTGCGCGCAGATGAATCAGTTGTTTGATCAGCGTCTTCATCATCGGCTTGCATTCCAAAAATAGGGGGCTGAGAAGAGTTTACCGGATCTGCTGATCACGACGAACCGCACGCGCAAGACCTCGGTTGGTGGATACCGGGAGATTTGCTAAGATTTCCGCCCTTGTACGTTCTGTGGCCCAGAGGGCCGTGAATATGTCCCCAAACATCGTGGTTAAAACCTATCGTTCGGATCGATTGAAGACCTTGCTTATTAGTCTCGGCCTAATCGCAACGATCGCGCTCGTGAGCGCTTATTATTTTGGTCGGCATGGTTTGCAGGATCGGATTGAACAACTTCAGTCGAGGGTGCTCGAGCAAGACGCACGCAATGGTTTACAGCAGGCCCGAATTGACACGCTAGAGTTTCGGCTTGCTGAGTTGACGCTCGGGGAGAGTGTTTCCGAGCTAGCTGCCACGGATTTGCAAGCGGTGGTCGTGCAGCAACAGGACAAAATTGCGAGGCTTGAAAGTGAAGCGATTTATTACCGAAATTTGATGTCCCCGGGGGCCGGTGATCGAGAGGTTTTTATCCATCGGGTTGACTTGCTGCCGAGTATTGATAACCGATTTTTAAACTACGAGATTCTACTAACTCACGCCGATCCGGATGGCGCTCACACGGCAGGTCGAATTGAGTTGACGCTGGCGGGAATCGTAGAAAATCGTCAGACCTTAATCGATGCGGGCGCGTCGGGTTTAATTGAGCCTGAGGCGCTTGAATATGATTTCCGATATTTTCAGAATTTCGCGGGTCAGTTAAGATTGCCGGAAGGTTTCCAGCCAGCATCCCTGCTGCTTGAGGTCACTTCCAAGGCGGGAAAAGTGTTAGAACAACAGCGGTTTGATGTGCCTATTAGGGAGGCCTAAATGAATTTGATGAAGCGGGTAGGATTGGATCGAGAACAGTCGGTCTCTTTGATCGCGGAAAATTGCCATGTGCAGGGTGAGCTGAGGTTTAGTGCAGAGCTCATCATAAACGGCCGGGTTTCGGGCGTTGTCATGGCAGATACCTCGGGCAGTGGACTTAACGTTGGCAAAAAGGGGGAGGTGGTTGGGAATCTGTACGCGCCCTCAATCATTATCAGCGGGCAGGTTAAGGGTGATATCTATGCCTTTGGTCACATTGAATTGACCAACACGGCGCGAGTTTCGGGTAACCTATACTATCAATCGGTGCAAATGGCCACGGGTAGCAGTCTGTCGGGGAGTTTGCGTCAAATGGCAGCCTCTGAAATAAAAGCGTTGATGGTTTCAGAAGAGAACATTAGTCGGCGCACCGCGATTGGTCGCTTGCAGAGCGTTTCACAGCCGGCGTCACAGAGTGGTCAGGACAGCAATACGATGTCATCAACTAAAAACGGATTAGAGTAACATGACAGTTCAAAGCGAATTATCGATTGGGTTTAGTGAGGCGGCCGCTAAAAAAGCCAAATTATTAATCGATGAAGAAGCAAATGAAGCCTTAAATCTAAGGGTCTTTGTCACGGGTGGTGGCTGCAGCGGTTTTGAGTACGGATTCACTTTTGATGAAGATCTTGAAGAGGATGATACCGCGATCGTTCAGCAAGGGGTTCGTCTCGTGATCGATCCACTGAGCTTCCAATATCTTGCGGGTGCAGAGGTAGACTTTAAAGAAGACCTGCAAGGTTCACGATTTGTTGTCACGAATCCCAATGCTAACTCGACTTGCGGCTGTGGTAACTCTTTCTCAATTGCCTGAGTGTGAGGGTTGGAGCTTATAAACCGGGGCTGGCAGCATTTTTGTGAGGCGGTGTTTGCTTCATAGCCAGACCCGATTGCTCGACTGATCGTTCACTTGCAGCAAGGGTTGCTTGTAATAAGGTAACCCAAGGGCTCACCTGATCCTTGAACAGTTGCATTTCTGATGGCGTAACGGCTGCGGCATTGGGTAAGCTCACGGTCCGTGGGTTGCGATGAACCCCGCCAACAAGAAACTCATAATGCAGGTGCGGGCCGGTTGCCAAGCCGGTTGCGCCGACGTAGCCAATGGTTTGGCCTTGCTGAACCTTCTTTGAGGCGCTGATGCCTTTGGCAAATTTTGAGAGGTGCAAATATTTCGTGGTGTATTGTTCGCCGTGTTGGATAACCACAAAATTACCGGAAGCTTGATTACGTTCTGCTTTTAGGATTTTGCCATCTCCTGCTGCGCGGACTGGTGTGCCTCGATTGGCGGCATAATCAATGCCGCGATGAGGCATGGTCCTCTTTAGAATCGGATGTTTTCGTTTTAAGTTAAAAGACGAGCTCACATGCGAAAAATGAACCGGATCTCTCAGGAAGGCTTTATGTAGACTTTCTCCGTTGTAGTCGAAATAGCCAGTCTCACCTTTTAAATTGGTGTAGCGCAGCGCCTCATGGGTTTCCCCGAGATTCACAAAAGAGGCCGCAAGGATATTGCCGTCATCGATCAACTTGCCATTGAGTTGTAATGCCTCGAAAACGATTGTGAACTGATCACCCTCTCTCAAATCGAGCGCAAAGCTGATATCCCATTGGAAGAGATTGGCCATCGCCATAATGAGATTGTCTGACAGGCCGGCTTGTTTCCCAGCATGATAGAGTGATGGGTGGGTCTTGCTAATCCGACCATGAAGGGCTTTTAAAAGGATGTCGGGTTGCGCCTGCTCAATGGTCGTCTGATATTGACCCTTTGTAAGGGTTGTTATCAGTGTTTTAGTCGGGCTGATCATGTAGCGCAATTGCTGGATACGACCGGTTGCTGTTTCTTGAATATCGATATTTTGACCTGGACGCAATTCGGCTAGCGCATCGGCATTCTCTGTGTTTAGGATTCTTTGTAAATCGCCTGCGGAAAGTCGCGCTTTGGCAAACAGGCTAGACAAGTTGTCGCCGTCTTTAACAGTCAGTCGGATTATCTGCGGTAAGTCGGGTGCCGTTTCAGGTTGATTTGTTTTGATCGCCACGGATTGGTCGGGTTCTGCTGCTGGCAGGGGAATGGTCACCGCAACGGAAGGTTCCGTCTCAACGGTTGTATTGAGCAAGGCAAGCGCCGCGCAGATCGCGACCAAGAGGGCGGCAAGCTTTAAATGGGTGCTCGGGTATTTGCGCATGATTAGGAAGCAGCTGTTTGAGACTCGCGTTGCGATGTTAGGAATGCTGGCGCTTAAAATCAATCCTTGCGCTGTAATTCAGACTCGGACGCCGGCTAAAATCATGGGAGCTCGGACAGGCCCACGCGCGATTATCGTGCGATAATAGGTAAGAGTAGGCGTGATGGCGCACAAGGAGAGTGGTTTGAAAGGTTCAGGTGACCAAATTGTCAGTGACTTGCAGCAACTTGAGCTAATTGCTCAGGTGAGTAACGAAGCGGCCTTGCGAGCCCATCTTGCTGAACAACCTCGAACAGTTTATTGCGGTTTTGACCCGACCGCTGACAGTCTTCATATCGGCAATCTGGTTCCGCTGCTTGCCCTGCGACGATTTCAGGATTATGGCCACCAACCCATATTGCTGGTTGGTGGTGCAACCGGTCTGATTGGCGACCCGGGTGGACGCGCCTCGGAACGAACGCTTAAGCCAATAGAAGAAGTAGCAGCCTTTGTTGACAAAATAAGGGACCAGGCTTGCCGGTTTTTGGATTTTGAATGCGAAGGTAATCCTGCGTTGGTGGTTGATAATGCGGATTGGATGAAGGGTCTTGATGTCATCACCTACCTTCGGGACATCGGGAAACACTTCAGCGTGAATGCGATGGTTCAAAAGGAAACGGTGAAGCGGCGTTTGGAAGACGATAGCGCGGGCATTAGCTACACCGAGTTTAGTTATATGATTTTGCAGTCCTATGATTTTGCAGTGCTCTATCGAGATCACGATTGCACGATTCAAATGGGCGGCAGCGATCAGTGGGGTAACATTACCAGTGGCATTGATTTGATCCGCAGAATGCAAGGCGGTCAAGCGCATGCGATAACCTATCCGCTGATCACGAAATCCGATGGAACGAAGTTTGGTAAAAGCGCGGAGGGTGCGGTTTGGCTTGATCCAGCCAAGACATCTCCTTACAAGTTCTATCAATTTTGGATTAATTGCGCTGATGATGATGTCGTTCGGTTCCTTAAAATATTCACGTTCCTATCTGCTGCTGATATTGCAGATTTAGCCGATGCGCAGCAAAGTCAGCCGGAGGCGCGGTTGGCGCATCGACGACTCGCACAAGAGGTGACGCGATTGGTTCATGGCGAGTCGGCGGTGACGGCCGTTGAGCGGATCACGGCGGCGATTTTCTCCAATCGAATTGATGCGTTAACCGAGCAGGACTTTGCACAGCTGGCCCAGGATGGTTTGCCTTCAACCCATTCCGATCTAGCCGAGGTTGGGTTGCTTACGGTTTTGGTCGAAAGTGGTTTGGCAACAACGCCGAAAGGAGAAGTGACCCAGGGCCAAGCTAAGAAACTTATTTTGGGCAATTCGGTTGCCGTAAATGGTGTGAAACAGGTCGATCCAGAGTTTAAGTTACAAGCCGACTCGGGGCGTTATGGTCGATACCATTTGGTTCAGAAAGGCAAGAAACAACATCATTTGGTGGTGCTCAAGCGCTGAGGCGGCTCAATCGGTCTGTTTCAACTGCGATTAGAGCAAGGTGGTGGTCTAAAATTATGCCTTGATTTGTTGTGAACGGGGCTGGTGGGGACCGATCGGTTTGACCAAGGTGTTTTAAGGCGGCGCCAAAAATACGGTTTGACGCTCGCCGCGATGACGTGGTTTCAGGTCGAGTTGGCGGTAGCCCAACGTCGCCGACCGTTTAACGGGGAACGAGGGTGTTTTTCGCGGCATGCATGTTAGGTGTGTTTGGGCTTTACGGGGTTGCCAAGAAAGTGGTGGAGCCAGGCGGGATCGAACCGCCGACCTCCTGCGTGCAAGGCAGGCGCTCTCCCAGCTGAGCTATGGCCCCAATTTCCCAGGTCGCGAGCCTATCATACGGATGTGCTCGGTAGTTGTCAGTGTTTTTAGGCCGTGCAATGAAGAGATTGCTGCCCATGCCTCTGTAATCTGGTGGGTCTGGGTGGATTTGAACCACCGACCTCACCCTTATCAGGGGTGCGCTCTAACCAACTGAGCTACAGACCCGATTATCAGAAGTGTGACGCTGAGGCGGCGTATTATACGCAGGTCCGGGGTTTTTACAATCGTGTTTCGCGGAGACCAAAGGATGTATCTAGCGTTGACTGTGAATCAAAGTAAACTGATTGCGAGGCTTTGCAAAGCTGAGACAGTGCCAGACTCTCAAGAGATTCAGCAGGCGCTGAGGTTGCTCGGTTTGAGTGATCAGGTTGTGAGGTCAATGGGCGGCCTGCATCTGGCGGAAAACATTAAATTGATCGATGCTGCGAGGGTTCAAGGCGCGATAAATTCAGGCATAGCCTTTGAGCACCATTTGCTCATTGACTCGACAAATAACGCCTTGATGGCAATGCCGCGATCGAAGAGCCGGATGGCTTGTGCCGCGGAAATGCAAGGCGCCGGTCGGGGCCGACGTGGCAGGGGTTGGGTGAGTCCGTTTGGCCAAAACCTGGCGCTTTCCTTTATCGGGGGTATTGATTTGGCGTTGAACCAGTTGGGAGGGCTGAGTGTCGTCATCGGAATTGAATTGGCGCAAGTCCTCCGAAATTTTGGGTTTACCAACGTTGGGCTCAAATGGCCCAACGACTTGATAACCAGTTCAGGCAAACTCGGTGGCATACTGATCGAATTAGATCAGCTTTCAGGAACCGCGAGTCGGGTGTGTATCGGAGTCGGTTTGAATGTGACTGCAGCGCCCAGTTTTGAGGAAATTGATCAAAAGGCTGTGGCATTAGAGCCTGACGGGGACACCAGCCGAACCCAGCTTACCATTGCGTTCATTAACGCAATGGATAATGTGCTGTCGCAGTTTTCGCCGGTTAAGATGGCGCAATATCAAACGCGATGGGGTGCGTTGGACCGGTTTTATGGAAAAAGCGTTAGGATCATGCAAGGTAATAAAGTTGTGACGGGTCGAAATGAGGGCATCGACATGGACGGGAATTTAGTGCTCGATGTCGAAGGCGAGCTTCAGACCTTTATCGCTGGAGAAGTCAGCTTAAGAGGTTCGGAGTTGTAAATGATAAAGCGTCCGATTCAAAGGTCAGTCTGGGTTCTCCTGATATTAAACGCCTTGGCGCTTGTAGTGGTTACGCTGGATTGGCGAGCAGATCAAGTTCGACTAATGAGTGGCTCAGTTCAGGGGCTAACCATGGATCCCGGCAACGAGATTATGATTGCGCGCCCAATCCAAGGTTCAGCTTCTGTGATTGAAACGCCGCTGCCTGAGTCCCCGCTGGTTGATTCGCCGCCCGTTATGAAGACACCTTTCGGAACAACATCGTCACCCGCCGAGGCGGTCAATCTGTCGCCAATCATGCCAGACTGTGTCCGGATTGGGCCTTTCTCAGAAGATCAGCGTGCAAGGATTAGCGATATCAAGCCGGACATCCCATCAAGGGTCTGGATGACCCAGGGGCCCACTGAGTCAAAGCTGGCAATTGACGATCCACTGGCGTTTCGCGTTTATGCTGGTCCCGCCGATTCGCTGAATGCTGCCTACCAATTGCTAAAAGGATTTCGCGATCAGGGGTTCGATAGTTTTGTTTTAACCGATGGACCTCTGGCAAGAAGTGTATCGCTTGGCGTTTTTTCATCTTATGCGTCGGCGGAGCGGTTTGTTAACGCAATACCGGTTGCCGAGCGCGCAAGTCTTGCGATTCACTCGCCGGATCAGTCGAATGATACAAGTTATCTTCAGCTTAGGGGCGCTGAGATTGATTGGATCGATGCCTTGCAGGCGGCGGGGCTAATGGCGCCAACGGTTTCGCAAAAACCCTGCTCAGAGCCCGCCGCTAAACCTTAATTGCGTCTCAATTTGCATTCTTTTCATAATTATCGATTCTGTGTCTCGACGAAGGACTTCGATTGCCTTACAATCTGCCGCCTGTGCCGCTATAGCTCAGTTGGTAGAGCAACTGATTTGTAATCAGTAGGTCCCGAGTTCGACTCTTGGTGGCGGCACCAAACTGCTTTGCTGTCGATGGTTCTCATGATGGCATGTCCCGTCGACCTGATGCTTGGTTTGGTTCGCACAGCGAAAACAGCGATAGCTTTAATGATAATAGCTTTAATAATAATAGCTTTAATAAGAGTTAAAGGATGGACGGTTCTTAAGGTTCAGGGTGGCGAGGGTCGAATGGCCCAGCTTAGGCAACCGATCAAATCAGCGAAAGACTTAGCACTGAGCCCAGTCGAATGCCCAGTAAAAGGCTTGAAAAGACAAAAGGGCGCGGGCAGATTTAGTGCCGGTCTGCACCTATTATAGCGTTGACAATGCTCGCTTTGGCTGGCAGAATTTAGCGCCGCAAAATTGGAGGGGTTCCCGAGCGGTCAAAGGGATCAGACTGTAAATCTGACGCGAAAGCTTCGGTGGTTCGAATCCGCCCCCCTCCACCATTTTAGGCTGGTTTAGTAAGGGTTTTGGGTAGACCAAAGTAGGTATTAGTCGTTCAGGGTTTTGGGCGGTCGGAACTGGGCCATCAAGGAATGGGCCACAAGGAAAATGTGGGTTGGGGTAGAAGCTGCATTGAAAAAAGGGGTTAAGGATTCGAGTGTCAATCTGGCGGCGCGGCCGATTTTAGCACCAAATAAACAGGCAGCGGTTTCGCAGAGTGAGCGGGTATAGTTTAGTGGTAGAACCCCAGCCTTCCAAGCTGATGACGCGAGTTCGATTCTCGCTACCCGCTCCAAGCTGCTGAGGCGTTGCTCGAAGGGTAGTTGAAATGCAGGCTCATATAGCTCAGTAGGTAGAGCACTTCCTTGGTAAGGAAGAGGTCACCGGTTCAAATCCGGTTATGAGCTCCATAACGAGAAGGATTGTAGAGCGTTAAGCGAAAAAGCTTTAAAAATTTCCGCAGAAGGAATCAATAACGGTTGCTAAAACGGGGTTGAAAGAAAGTTTGTAGATAAAGTCGTTAGGATGCGAGTAAACATGCTCAAGGCCTAGCAGGACTTGGAGGTCGCAAGGCAGTCAGAAAGATGCGTTAAGGCTAAAGTAATTAAAGATGTATCAAGTAGAACGAAGGAGAGGCCAACAATGTCCAAAGAAAAGTTTGAGCGTACGAAACCCCACTTAAATGTAGGGACCATCGGCCACGTTGACCACGGTAAGACGACGCTAACGGCGGCGATCACGAAGGTTTGCGCGGAGACTTATGGTGGCGAATTTAAAGATTTTAGCGCCATTGATAATGCGCCAGAAGAGCGCGCTCGTGGGATAACGATTTCGACCTCGCACGTCGAGTACGATTCAACCGAGCGTCACTATGCGCATGTTGATTGTCCGGGACACGCGGATTACGTGAAGAATATGATCACGGGTGCGGCTCAAATGGACGGCGCGATTTTGGTGGTTTCGGCAGCAGATGGCCCGATGCCACAAACGCGAGAGCACATTCTTTTGTCAAAGCAGGTTGGTGTGCCGTACATCATCGTGTTTTTGAACAAAGCGGACATGGTTGATGACGAAGAGTTACTTGAATTGGTCGACATGGAAGTTCGAGAGTTATTGGATGCCTACGATTTCCCAGGGGATGACACGCCAATCGTTGTGGGCAGTGCTTTAAAGGCATTGGAAGGTGATACGTCTGAGATTGGCGCGCCGTCGATTGTGAAGCTGGTTGAGACGTTGGACAGCTATATTCCAGAGCCTGTGCGTGCGGTTGATCAGCCTTTCTTGATGCCGATTGAAGACGTTTTCTCGATCTCGGGTCGTGGCACGGTTGTAACGGGTCGAATTGCCCGCGGGATTGTTCGGGTTCAGGACGAAGTTGAGATTGTTGGGATTAAAGACACGGTCAAGACGACTTGCACGGGTGTAGAGATGTTCCGCAAGCTTCTTGATGAAGGTCGAGCGGGCGAAAACGTGGGTGTTTTGCTGCGTGGTACTAAGCGTGAAGACGTTGAGCGCGGTCAGGTCCTGACCAAGCCTGGAGCGATCACGCCGCATACGAAGTTTGAGGGCGAGGTTTACGTTTTGTCGAAAGACGAAGGCGGCCGTCATACACCATTTTTCAAGGGTTACAAGCCGCAGTTCTTTTTTGAGACGACGGATGTGACGGGTAGCTGTGAGTTGCCTGAGGGTACGGAAATGGTGATGCCGGGTGACAACGTTTTGATGGATGTTGAGTTGATTGCCCCGATTGCGATGGAAGAAGGTCAGCGATTCGCGATTCGCGAGGGCGGCCGAACCGTTGGCGCTGGCGTTGTAACAAAAATTAAAGACTAAATCTGAACGGGTTTCGAGCAATTTCATCCTGAGTGTTTTGCGCAAGCAGCTAGGCCAGTAGCTCAATTGGCAGAGCAGCGGTCTCCAAAACCGCAGGTTGGGGGTTCGATTCCCTCCTGGCCTGCCAAGCTGTTGCATAGCGTTCGGGATAAGTTGGTCTATTACGTAGAGTTTAGGGGTAATTGTGAACGCAGTATCTGACAACGCTGGAAAACTCGATGCTTTGAAGTGGCTTGTTGCGTTAGCGGTCTTAGTAGCAGGCCTTTATGCAAATGCAGAGTATGCGGCACTGACATTGTTGTATCGTGTGCTCGCGGGAATCGTCATAGCGGGGGTCGTGGTGGCTATTGCGTTAACCACGGTTCAGGGCAGAGCGACCTGGGACTTGGCAAAAGAAGCGCGCGTTGAAATTAGAAAAGTTGTTTGGCCGACACGGCAAGAGACAACGCAAACCACATTGATCGTGGTCGTGATGGTGATATTCGTGGGTCTCATACTATGGGCTCTAGACTCGACACTGAGTTGGTCTGTCAGCGGATTGATTGGCTAATTAGGACTTCTACCTAAGGAAATGGGTGACGCATTGAATAAACGATGGTACGTAGTCCACGCTTTTTCTGGATTCGAAAAGCAGGTGATGCGCGCACTTCTTGAGCGGATAGAGTTGTCAGGGCTTGAAGAAAAGTTTGGCGAAGTCTTGGTGCCTTCAGAAGAAGTCGTGGAAATGAAGGCTGGGAAAAAGCGCCGCAGTGAGCGGAAGTTTTTCCCGGGTTATGTGTTGGTTGAGATGGAGCTTGATGAGAGTACTTGGCATCTTGTCAAAGAAACACCTCGAGTGATGGGTTTTATCGGTGGCAAAGCGGATCATCCTGCGCCAATCTCGAATGCCGAAGCGCAGGCGATCCTGCAGCGTGTGCAGGTCGGTAGTGAGAAAATTACGCCTAAGACGGTGTTTGAGCCAGGAGAGTTCGTTCGCGTCGTTGATGGGCCATTTAACGACTTCAATGGCGTTGTTGAAGAAGTGAATTATGAAAAGAATCGACTGCACGTTGCCGTCACAATTTTTGGCCGGTCTACTCCGGTCGAACTGGACTTTGGTCAGGTCGAAAAAGCCTAACCAGAGACGTTAATTATAGCGACGGAATTGCCGTTTCATCGTTATTAAAGGGGACCTGTCGCAGGAATACGCTGTCGGGCAGGGCTTGTACCCACGGGAGAATGTACCATGGCAAAGAAGATCGATGCTTATATCAAGCTTCAAGTTCCGGCCGGCAAGGCCAATCCAAGTCCACCTGTTGGCCCAGCTTTAGGGCAACGCGGCGTTAATATCATGGAGTTTTGCAAAGCCTTTAACGCCGAGACGCAAGGTATGGAGGAGGGGATGCCGATTCCCGTTGTCATTACCGTCTACAGTGATAAGAGTTTCACCTTTATTAAGAAAACACCGCCCGCTTCGATTCTCTTGAAAAAAGCAGCGGGGATTACGAGCGGTAGTGCAGAGCCGCATATTAAGAAAGTCGGCAAGGTCAACCGCGCGCAATTGGAAGAAATTGCGACCATGAAAATGCCGGATTTAACGGCGAAAGATATGGATGCAGCCGTTCGAACCATCGCCGGAAGTGCTCGTAGCGCAGGCATTGAAACGGAGGGTGTGTAAATGGCGAAGCTAAGTAAAAGAGTCAAAGCGTTTAAGGAAAAGGTCGATCCATCGAAGAATTACCCAGTTGCCGAGGCGGTCGCGATCTTGAACGAATTATCGTCCGTGAAGTTCAAAGAGTCGATTGATGTGAGTGTTAACTTGGGCGTCGACCCTCGAAAGTCTGATCAGGTGGTTCGAGGGGCAACGGTGTTACCAAATGGCACCGGAAAAACGGTTCGGGTTGCTGTGTTTGCCCAGGGTGAGAAGGCCGCCGAAGCGACGGAATCCGGTGCCGATGTCGTTGGCATGGAAGATCTTGCAGCAGAAGTAAAAGCGGGCAACTTAAATTTTGATGTCGTGATCGCAACGCCTGACACTATGCGGATTGTTGGTCAATTAGGTCAGGTGCTCGGCCCGAGAGGGTTGATGCCAAATCCGCGTCTCGGCACCGTTACACAAGATGTCGCTGAAGCAGTCAAGAATGCAAAATCGGGTCAAATGCGGTATCGAACCGACAAGAATGGGATTATCCATGGCGGTGTCGGTCAAGTCGGATTTGATCCTGAAGCGATTAAACAGAATGTCGAGGCGCTGCTAGCGGATTTAAAGAAGATCAAGCCGGCATCTGCTAAAGGCGTTTATGTAAAAAAGGTAACCTTGTCAACGACGATGGGTGCGGGTATTGCCATCGATCAAGCCTCCCTAGAGGCCTAGTTTGCTAAGAATTTAACTTCTTTGGAGTGGCTGGCCGCAGGTCATCACTCGTCAAAGACCGTAGGTCCGGCGGTTAGCCGGTTAATTTGGGGTTGCAAGCCTACGCAGACGGTTGAGCGCGGTTCAGAGTCATGAACCTTGTCACCGTACACCCCCGCAGGTGCAAGCTGACGGGAAACGTAACAAGTCGAGGAGTACAAGAGTGCCGATTGGACTTAAAGAAAAACAGGCGATTGTCGCTGAAGTGAACGAGACTGCGAAAGCGGCCTTGTCGGCAGTGATGGCGGACTATCGAGGTGTTGGCGTGGATGCGATGACGTCGCTCCGAGTCGCGGCCCGTGCGTCCGGTGTTCAGGTGCGCGTTATTCGAAACACATTGGCTAAGAAGGCCTTTGAGGGAACGGATTTCGAATGCATGAACGAAACATTGCTCGGACCCTGTGTGCTGGCGTTTGCTCTGGAAGATCCAGGTGCCTCTGCGCGAGTGTTTAAGGAGTTCGCAAAAAACAACAGTGATTTCGAAATCAAGGCGTTGAGTGTGGGTGGAAAGTTGCTCCCCGCTGATCAAATTGATGCGTTGGCCAAGCTGCCGACTCGAGATGAAGCTTTGTCATTGCTGATGGCTGTGATGCAGGCGCCGGTAACCAAGTTGGTTAGAACCATGAATGATATTCCTGGTCGGGTTACACGTGTGGTTGCTGCAGTTAAAGACCAAAAGCAAGCTGCCTGATTAAACGATTAAAAAACGGAGATAGGACACATGTCATTATCAAAAGAAGATGTTTTGAATGCAATTGCAGAAATGAGCGTTATGGATGTAGTCGCGCTGGTTGAAGCAATGGAAGAAAAATTTGGCGTATCAGCTGCTGCAGCGGTTGCAGCCGCACCGGCTGCTGCTGGCGGTGCAGAGGCGGGCGCTGCTGCCGAGCAGGATGAGTTTGAAGTAGTACTCGTCTCAGCGGGTGAGAAGAAAGTGAACGCGATCAAGGTTGTTCGTGCCATTACCGGTCTTGGCTTGAAAGAAGCCAAAGATATGGTCGATGCGGCACCTTCTACAATAAAGGAAGGCGCATCCAAAGATGAAGCTGAAGATCTTAAAAAGCAGCTCGAAGAAGCGGGCGCGACAGTTGAACTGAAGTAAGACTGATTTCTTTGAGATCAGTGGCAAAGCCCTAAAGGCGCCGAGGAAACTCGGCGCCTTGTTTTGCCGTTAATATTTGTTCGGTTGAGACCCAAAGTAAACCTGGAGGCGTTAATGGCCTATTCGTATACAGAAAAAAAGCGTATTAGAAAAGACTTTAGTAAATTGCCGACGGTTATGGATATCCCATACCTTCTCGGGATACAGGTCAATTCTTATAAGCAGTTCCTTCAAGAAGAAGGCAGCCAAGAGGACCGTTTAGAGTCAGGTCTGCACGCTGCTTTTCGGTCTGTCTTCCCGATAGTCTCTTATTCGGGTAACGCAGCGTTGGAGTACGTCGGGTATCGGCTAGGCAAAGCAGTTTTTGATGTTAAGGAATGTCAGTCGCGAAGTGTGACCTACGCGGTGCCTCTGCGAGTCAAAGTGCGTTTGATTATTTACGACAAAGACTCCTCGAATAAAGCGATCAAAGACATAAAAGAACAAGAAGTGTACATGGGTGAGATACCGCTCATGACTGAAAATGGCACGTTTGTCATCAATGGTATTGAGAGAGTGGTTGTTTCTCAATTACATCGGTCGCCTGGCGTCTTTTTTGATCACGATAAAGGTAAAACGCACTCCTCAGGTAAGCTTTTGTATTCGGGCCGCGTGATCCCCATGCGCGGATCATGGCTGGATTTTGAATTTGATCCGAAGGATTTGGTTTATGTTCGGATTGACCGTCGAAGAAAGCTGCCAGCAACCATCTTGCTGAGAGCGCTTGGCCTTGAAGCAGAAGAAATTTTAGATCTGTTTTTTGATACTGACGCGTTCCAGATGACAGAAGACGGTTACACTTTGAGCCTAATTGCCAATCGATTGCGCGGCGAAACGGCGCAATTTGATATTACGAACAAAAAAGGTGAGGTTCTGGTTGCCGAGGGCACCAGAATTACAGCCCGCCATATCCGCGAAATGGAGAAACTCAATCTAACTGAGTTGTCGGTCCCTGCTGAATATGTTTGTGGTCATCGTTTGGCTAAGAATGTTGTCGACGAAGAAACCGGCGAGATCGTTGTGCCCTGCAATGCGATTATTACGCCTGAAATCCTTGAACAGCTTCAGGCTCTGAATGTCACTGCTTTTGAGACAATCTATACCAACGATTTGGATCATGGCCCTTTTATGGCCGATACGTTGGATGCTGATCCTTGCACCAATCGACTCGAAGCGTTGGTCGAAATTTATCGAATGATGCGGCCGGGCGAGCCGCCTACTAAAGAGGCAGCTGAAAATCTTTTCAACAATCTGTTTTTCTCGTCTGATCGCTATGACCTCACTGCGGTTGGTCGAATGAAATTTAACCGCCGTCTGGGTCGAGCGGAAGAAACCGGGGCGGGTACGCTCGACAACGACGATGTGCTTCAGGTTCTAAAATGTCTCATTAATATCCGAAACGGATTTGATATTGTTGATGATATTGACCATCTTGGTAATCGCCGGGTTCGGTCGGTCGGAGAAATGGCCGAAAATGCGTTTCGTTTGGGTTTAATTCGAGTCGAGCGCGCGGTTAAAGAGCGATTGAGTTTGGCGGAGTCCGAGGGCTTAATGCCGCAAGATTTGATCAATGCCAAACCGGTTGCAGCTGCGGTCAAAGAGTTTTTTGGTTCGGCGCAATTGTCTCAGTTTATGGATCAAAACAATCCGTTGTCTGAAGTCACGCATAAGCGCCGAGTGTCCGCGCTCGGACCAGGTGGCTTAACGCGCGAGCGTGCAGGCTTTGAGGTCCGAGATGTGCATGCAACGCATTATGGGCGCGTGTGCCCAATTGAAACCCCTGAAGGGCCTAATATTGGACTGATCAACTCCCTTGCAACCTATGCACGAACCAACAACTATGGTTTTTTGGAAAGCCCGTACCGTCGAGTTGTGGATGGCAAAGTCACGGACGAAATCGAATACCTTTCTGCGATTGTTGAAGCGGACTATGTGATTGCGCAAGCAAGCGCGCAAGTCGATAGCCGCGGTCGTCTGATGGAGGATTTGGTTGATGTTCGGCATCAAGGTGAATTCACCAAGATGGCGCGTGAGAATATCAATTTCATGGATGTGTCACCAAAGCAGGTTGTATCAGTTGCGGCGGCGTTGATTCCATTCTTAGAACACGATGATGCGAACCGAGCGTTGATGGGCTCAAACATGCAGCGTCAAGCGGTTCCGACCTTGGTGTCAGAAAAGCCGCTTGTTGGTACAGGGTTGGAGCGCGCCGTCGCTCGTGACTCAGGCGTTTGTGTCGTTGCCTTACGTGGGGGCGTGGTTGAAACCGTTGACGCGGCGCGAATCGTGATTCGGGTAAGCAATGCCGAAACCGAAAGCGGCGAGGCCGGCGTTGATATTTATGATCTCGTAAAGTACACCCGCTCGAATCAAAATACGTGTATCAATCAACGGCCCTTAGTGAAAGAGGGCGATGTGATCGCAAAGCACGACATTTTGGCGGATGGCCCATCAGTTGATACGGGTGAGTTGGCGTTGGGTCAGAATATGCGAATCGCATTTATGACCTGGAATGGATACAACTTCGAAGATTCCATCTTGATATCGGAGAAGGTGGTTAAAGAAGATCGTTTTACGACCATTCATATTCAGGAGTTAACCTGTATTGCTCGGGATACCAAGCTCGGCTCTGAAGAAATCACCTGTGATATTCCAAATGTTGGTGAAGGTGCGCTTGGCAAGCTCGACGAGTCAGGGATTGTTTACATTGGCGCCGAAGTAGCGGCTGGGGACATTCTAGTCGGTAAAGTAACCCCCAAAGGCGAAACCCAGTTAACGCCCGAAGAGAAGCTTCTCAGAGCCATCTTCGGTGAGAAAGCGTCTGATGTGAAAGACACCAGCCTTCGGGTTCCAAGCAGCTATAACGGCACGGTAATCGATGTTCGTGTCTTCACACGCGACGGGATAGAAAAAGATAAGCGCGCAAAAGATATTGATGCTGAGGCCCTGAAAGGTATCCGCAAAAATATTGAGGCTGAGTTTTCGATTATTCAGAACGCGACCTATGAACGTTTGGCAGCTGCTTTAACGGGCAAGGTGGTGGTTGCCGGTCCGAATCTAAAGAAAGGTGACAAGGTCACAGCAGCTTATCTAAAAGAGCTTGATTCCCAAGACTGGTTCAAGCTTCGAATGGAAAAAGATGAGCTGAATGAGCAGATTCAAGGTGCGGAACAGCGGCTTAAAGCACGTCGAGCAGAATTGGATGAGAAGTTCGAAGAGAGCAAAGGCAAGCTTCAGGGCGGCGATGATCTAGCGCCGGGCGTACTAAAAATCGTTAAGGTCTACCTCGCGATTAAGCGCCGCATTCAGCCGGGTGACAAAATGGCGGGTCGGCATGGTAATAAGGGCGTTATCTCAGTCATTAAACCTGAGGAAGATATGCCCTTCGATACCAATGGGCAGCCGATCGATATCGTTCTAAACCCCTTGGGTGTGCCAAAGCGAATGAACGTTGGGCAGATTCTTGAAACCCATCTTGGTTGGGCGGCAGAAGGGCTTGGTCTTCGAATCGGTGAAATGCTGGATGCTCAGCGAGAAATTGCTGAGGTTCGAGGCTTTTTGGACAAGGTCTACAATAAGAGCGGTCGCAAAGAAGATCTCGAGTCGTTGTCTGATGCTGAAATCCTCCAACTGGCAGGAAATCTTCGGGGCGGTGTGCCGATGGCGACCGGCGTTTTTGATGGCGCCAACGAAGAAGAAATTAAGCAGATGTTAACGCTCGCAGGCTTGCCGACAGATGGCCAAACATTGTTGTTTGACGGTTGTACCGGAGAGCAATTTGATCGACCAGTAACGGTTGGAATCATGTATATGCTGAAGCTGAATCACTTGGTTGACGACAAAATGCATGCGCGCTCAACGGGTTCCTATAGTCTTGTCACGCAACAGCCGCTGGGTGGTAAAGCGCAGTTTGGCGGCCAACGATTCGGTGAGATGGAGGTTTGGGCGTTAGAAGCGTATGGCGCTGCCTATACCTTGCAGGAAATGCTGACAGTGAAATCGGACGACGTTCATGGCCGAACCAGAATGTATAAAAACATTGTGGATGGTGATCATCGAATGGAGCCTGGTATGCCGGAGTCATTTAATGTGTTGGTGAAAGAGATAAGGTCCTTAGGGATTGATATTGAGCTCGAGCATGACTGAGCGATAGGGTTTTATTCAACACACTAATTTTCGATCGGGCCTTGATGCCCAACTTGGAGGAACACTGTGAAAGACTTACTGAATATGCTGCGGGCTCAGGGTCAGTCAGAGGAATTTGATTCATTAAGGATTGGTCTGGCGTCGCCGGAGATGATTCGCTCCTGGTCTTTTGGCGAGGTTAAGAAGCCTGAGACGATTAACTATAGGACCTTCAAGCCGGAACGGGACGGATTGTTTTGTGCGAAGATCTTTGGGCCAAACAAAGATTACGAGTGTCTGTGCGGTAAATACAAGCGATTAAAGCACCGCGGTGTGATCTGTGAGAAGTGCGGTGTTGAAGTTGCGTTAGCAAAGGTCCGGCGTGAGCGCATGGGCCATATTGAGTTGGCTGCGCCGGTTGCACACATTTGGTTCCTAAAATCATTGCCGTCTCGAATCGGTCTGCTCATGGACATGACACTCAGAGATATTGAGCGGATCCTGTACTTTGAAAGTTTTGTTGTCATTGATCCAGGTCTGACCTCTCTTGAAAAAGGACAGTTGCTATCGGACGATCAGTACTATGAAGCGCTAGAAGAGTTTGGCGATGACTTCGAAGCGAAGATGGGTGCCGAAGCCATTCAAGATTTGATGCGGCAGATGGATCTAAAAGATGAGGTCGCGCAACTGCGCGAAGAGCTACCTCAGACCAACTCCGACACCAAGATCAAGAAACTCACGAAGCGTTTAAAATTGATCGAGGCCTTTATCGCATCCGGCAATGAGCCAGCTTGGATGGTGTTTAATGTCTTGCCGGTATTACCACCAGATTTAAGACCTTTGGTCCCGCTCGAAGGTGGTCGATTCGCAACCTCAGATTTGAATGATTTGTATCGTCGTGTCATTAACCGAAATAATCGTCTGAAGCGATTGTTAGACCTTGCTGCGCCGGACATTATTGTGCGAAATGAAAAGCGTATGCTGCAAGAAGCGGTGGATGCGCTGTTAGATAATGGGCGTCGCGGTAGGGCCATTACTGGCACGAATAAGCGACCATTAAAATCGCTTGCGGACATGATTAAAGGTAAGCAAGGTCGATTCAGGCAGAACCTTTTGGGCAAGCGTGTCGACTACTCAGGTCGATCGGTGATTGTGGTTGGGCCGACTTTACGTCTGCACCAGTGCGGACTGCCGAAGAAGATGGCGCTTGAACTTTTCAAGCCGTTCATTTTTGGCAAGTTGGAAGCGAAAGGGCTTGCAACAACCATCAAAGCTGCAAAGAAAATGGTTGAAAAAGAAACTGCAGAAGTTTGGGATATCTTGGCTGAGGTGATTCGCGAGCATCCAGTACTGTTAAATCGTGCGCCAACACTGCATCGATTGGGTATCCAGGCTTTTGAGCCAGTACTCATTGAAGGTAAGGCCATCCAGCTGCACCCGTTGGTTTGCACAGCTTATAATGCAGACTTTGACGGCGATCAGATGGCCGTCCACGTGCCGTTGACGATTGAAGCGCAGTTGGAAGCCCGCGCGCTGATGATGTCCACCAATAACGTTTTGTTACCCGCCGACGGTGAACCCGTTATCGTCCCGTCGCAGGATGTGGTCCTTGGGGTTTACTGGATGACCCGAGATCGGGTGAACGACCTGGGCGAAGGCATGCGCTTTTCTGATATCGAAGAAGTCGCGAGGGCCTATGCAAATCGACAAGTCGGCCTGCAAGCGAAAATTAAGGTTCGGGTGCACGAAAAGATCATCGACGATGACGGTCAGTGGCATGAGCGTTCTCAGATTCATGACACCACCGTAGGCCGTGCGCTGGTGTTTGAAATCGTGCCTGACGGGATCCCCTACGCCGAAATCAACAAGACCATGGTAAACAAAGACATGTCGCGATTAATCAACTTGTGTTATCGCAATGTTGGTTTGAAGGAGACGGTGATCTTTGCAGACCAGTTGATGTACATGGGCTATGAGTACTCGACGCGTTCCGGGGCTTCAATTGGTGTCGAGGACTTTGTGATTCCTGCTGAGAAAGCGGCGATCATTGATCGAAGTGAAGACGAAATTCGTGAGATTGAGAACCAGTTTGCGTCAGGCTTGGTAACGCAGGGCGAAAAATACAATAAGGTGATTGATATTTGGACACGCGCGAGTGACCAGGTCAGCAACGCCATGATGGACACGCTGAGCACGGAAACCGTTGTGAATAGGGCGGGCGATGAGGAAACGCAAAGTTCCTTTAATAGTGTCTGGATGTATGCCGATTCAGGCGCTCGAGGGTCTCCCGCGCAAATTCGCCAGCTCTCGGGTATGCGGGGTTTGATGGCAAAGCCGGATGGGTCGATTATTGAAACGCCAATTACTGCAAATTTCCGAGAAGGTTTGTCGGTCATGCAGTACTTCATCTCAACGCATGGTGCTCGCAAAGGGCTGGCTGATACAGCATTGAAAACAGCCAACTCGGGTTACTTGACGCGACGATTGGTGGATGTGGCACAGGATCTGGTGGTCACGGAAGTCGATTGTGGTACCGACGATGGCATGATCATGAATGCGGTGATCGAAGGCGGTGATGTGATTGCAGGTTTAGGCTCTAGAGTCCTAGGCCGCGTCATTGCAGAAGATGTTTACAATGTAGCAGGCGATGAGGTCTTGATTCCAAGAGGAACCTTGATCGATGAGCGGTGGGCCGATCGTGTCGAAGGGATGGGCGTTGATGAGATCAAGGTTCGAAGTGCCATAACCTGTGGGACCCGCTACGGTATCTGTAGCAACTGCTATGGCCGCGACCTGGGTCGAGGCCATCTTGTCAATATCGGTGAAGCGGTTGGGGTAATAGCGGCGCAGTCTATTGGCGAGCCAGGAACGCAGTTAACCATGCGAACGTTCCACATTGGTGGGGCGGCGTCCCGCGCAACGGCGGTTGATAATGTCCAAGTGAAGCACAAGGGTGTCTTCAGGCTTCATAATCTCAAAACAATTGAAAAGCCGAATGGCGAGTTAGTCGCTGTTTCTCGATCTGGGGAAGTCGCGATTGCAGATCAGGAGTCCGGTAAAGAGCGTGAGCGTTACAAGGTGCCTTATGGTGCGGTCATCAAAGCTGCGCCAGGACAGGTTGTTGAGGCGGGTGAAATTGTCTCTACTTGGGATCCGCTAACGCATCCGATCGTGACGGAAGTGGCCGGTAAGGTCGTCTTTGAGAACATGGAAGAAGGCTTAACCGTCCGTCGACAAACCGATGAGCTGACCGGGTTAAACAGCATCTCTATTATTGATCCGAAAGATCGTCCTAGTGCGGGCAAAGATATGCGCCCAGCCGTGTCCTTGGTCGATGCAAAAGGCAAAGCGTTGATGCTGTCGGGCACGGATGTCCCCGCGCATTACTTCTTAGAAGCCAACGCGATCTTAGGTCTTGAAGATGGCGATGCGGTTGCGACCGGTGATGTCATAGCAAGGATTCCTCAGGAAGGGTCTAAAACCAGTGACATTACCGGTGGTTTGCCGCGGGTAGCGGATTTGTTTGAGGCAAGAAAGCCGAAAGAAGCGGCTGTTCTAGCTGAAATTAGCGGCACCGTGTCATTCGGTAAAGAAACTAAGGGCAAGCGACGCCTGGTGATTACGCCAATCGATGGTTCAACCCTTGCAGATGGTTCTGATCATTATGAAGTATTGATTCCAAAGTGGCGGCATATGACCGTCTTTGAAGGTGAGCAGGTTGAAAAGGGTGAAGTCGTATCCGATGGACCTGAAAACCCGCACGATATCCTGAGACTTAAAGGGGTTGAGGCGCTCGCGAACTACATCACAAAGGAAATTCAAGATGTCTATCGCCTTCAGGGTGTCAAGATTAATGACAAGCACATTGAAGTCATCGTCTGCCAGATGTTGCGAAAAGTTGACATTGTTGACCCCTCTGAATCCTCGTTTGTGAAAGGTGAGCAAGTTGAGTTGAATCACTTCCTTGAGGCAAACGATCAGTTGGCTGAGCAAAATCTTGAGTTGGTTCGCGGTGAGCGTATGTTGTTGGGTATTACCAAGGCATCGCTTGCAACGGAGTCGTTCATCTCTGCTGCGTCTTTCCAGGAAACAACTCGCGTCTTGACGGAAGCTGCTGTGACGGGTAAGCGCGATTATCTGCGAGGCTTAAAGGAAAATGTCATTGTGGGCCGGCTGATTCCGGCAGGCACAGGTTTGACGTATCACAACGAGCGCAAATTAAAGCGCGAGCGGGGTAATGCTGTCATGCCGACGGTCAGTGTGAGCGAGGTGGAACAAGCACTCAGCGACGCACTCAGTCAGGGAGATTTGTAAGCGGGTCGCTGCAGCGGTAGTTGACTCAATCCAAGCGGCTCTTTAGAATGCGCCCCTCGCGTTGCGAGGCGCATTGCCGCACCGAACTAGGAGTTTAGAAAAAGCATGGCCAGGATTAATCAATTAGTCAGGAAACCACGAAAGCGAAAGGTGGTTAAAAGCGACGTACCGGCCCTTCAAGCGTGTCCTCAACGACGGGGTGTCTGTACACGGGTTTATACGACCACGCCAAAGAAGCCGAATTCAGCACTTCGCAAAGTTTGTCGTGTGCGGTTAACCAATGGCATGGAAGTCACGAGTTATATCGGCGGTGAGGGGCATAACTTGCAGGAGCACTCGGTGGTTCTGATCCGAGGGGGCCGAGTCAAGGATTTACCAGGTGTGCGATACCATACCGTTCGTGGCGCATTGGACACATCCGGCGTCGCCAAGCGAACCCAGGGCCGATCTAAGTATGGAACCAAGCGACCTAAAGCTTAAGGTTGATAGGCCAAAAATGTAAGAAACGCTCGTTATTTGCGAGAGTAAGGTCGAGTCTTTTTGATCTCGATAAAACCTGAAGAGAGAGTGTCATGCCAAGAAGAAGAGTCCCCGAAAAACGGGTCATTATCCCTGATCCCAAATTTCATAACCAAACCCTTGCCAAGTTCATGAATCATGTTATGAACAGCGGTAAGAAGTCGGTCGCTGAAAAAATCGTATACGGCGCACTGGATCGTATCCAGAGCCGCAGCGGCAAAGACCCGATTGAGGTTTTTGACGCGGCGCTTGAAGCGGTTGCGCCCACGGTCGAAGTAAAATCCAGACGGGTTGGTGGCGCGACCTACCAAGTCCCTGTTGAAGTGCGACCCTCACGTCGAACAGCACTCGCAATGCGCTGGCTCGTCGATTCGGCTAGAAAACGTAGTGAGAAATCCATGGCTTTGCGATTGGCTGGGGAACTGCAGGATGCTTCTGAAGGGCGTGGGTCCGCAGTGCGTAAGCGTGAAGATACACACCGAATGGCCGAAGCCAACAGAGCTTTTGCGCATTATCGCTATTGATTCTGCTGCCAACTTCTTAAGAGGTTTCGCCAGTGTCGCGCTCAACACCGATTCGCCGTTATCGTAATATCGGAATCGTCGCCCATGTGGATGCGGGTAAGACCACGACCACTGAGCGTGTTTTGTTCTATACCGGTATATCCCACAAAATTGGCGAGGTCCATGACGGCGCCGCCACGATGGATTGGATGGAGCAAGAGCAAGAACGAGGGATAACAATTACCTCGGCTGCCACGACCACCTTCTGGTCGGGCACTGCGCAGCAATTCGATCAGCATCGAATCAATATTATTGACACCCCAGGGCACGTCGATTTTACAATTGAAGTGGAGCGGAGTCTCCGGGTCCTTGACGGGGCGGTTGTCGTGTTCTGCGCAACATCCGGCGTCGAGCCGCAGTCCGAAACGGTTTGGCGGCAAGCCAATAAGTACGCTGTGCCTAGAATTGTGTTTGTGAACAAGATGGATCGCGCGGGCGCCGACTTTCTGAGAGTTGTCGAACAAATCGAGCAACGGCTGGGTTCAGTCTGCGTGCCGATTCAGTTGGCAATTGGCGCTGAAGAACATTTTTCCGGTGTCATTGATCTGATCAAGCTGAAAGCGATTTACTGGAATGATAGTGATCAAGGCTTAACGTTTCAGGAGGCAGAAATCCCGGAAGCCTATCTTGCGATTGCGGATCGTTATCGAGAGCAAATGGTCGAAGCCGCAGCGGAAGCGAATGATGAGCTGATGGAGGCCTACCTTGAATCGGGTGAGTTGAGTGATGAGCAGATCAAACAAGGACTCAGGCAGCGTTCCTTAGCGAATGAAATTGTGCTGGCGCTCTGTGGGTCGGCGTTTAAAAATAAAGGCGTTCAAACGATGTTAGACGCGGTGGTTGAGTATCTGCCCGCGCCGGATGAAGTCAAAGCGATTCGAGGGTTTCTCAACGACAAGGATGAAACCGAAGCCGTTCGTCCTGCCTCTGATGAAGCGCCTTTTTCGGCGTTGGCATTTAAAATTGCAACGGATCCGTTCGTAGGGGCATTAACCTTTATCCGTGTGTACTCGGGTGTTTTAAATTCGGGCGATTTTGTTTACAACGCGGTGAAAGGCAAGCGCGAGCGAGTTGGCCGCATGGTGCAAATGCACTCTAATGAGCGCAAAGAAATCAAAGAAGTGCGGGCGGGTGATATAGCCGCCGCCATTGGCCTGAAGTTGGCGACGACCGGCGACACCTTGTGCGATGAAAAGCACGTGATCACGCTTGAGCGAATGGATTTTCCCGAGCCAGTGATTCATGTTGCAGTGGAGCCTAGGAGTCAGGCAGATCAAGAGAAAATGGGGGTCGCTCTGAGTAAGCTTGCAGCGGAAGACCCGTCATTTCGGGTCCGTACAGATGAGGATTCTGGGCAGATCATTATCGGCGGTATGGGTGAATTGCACCTAGACATTATTGTTGATCGGATGCGTCGTGAATTCGCGGTCGAGGCGAACATAGGTAAACCCCAGGTGGCGTATCGGGAAACCATTCGTAAGGCGGTTGAGTCCGAAGGCAAGTTTGTCAGGCAGACCGGCGGTCGAGGCCAGTACGGTCACGTCTGGCTGAAGCTCGAGCCGATTGATGGCGCCGAGTTCGAATTTGTTGACAATGTCGTTGGCGGGGTCGTGCCGAGAGAATTTATCAGCGCCGTTGCTAAAGGGGCGGAAGAACAAATGGGTAACGGGGTCTTGGCGGGCTATCCGCTTCAGGGTGTTCGTGTCACGTTGTTTGATGGCTCCTATCACGACGTGGACTCTAGCGAGGTCGCTTTCAAGGTGGCTGCTTCGATGGCGGTAAAGTCCGGGGCGCTTGATGCGGATCCAGTATTGCTTGAGCCCGTGATGAAAGTTGAAGTCGTGACGCCGGAGGAGCACTACGGCGACATTATCGGCGACTTAAATCGTAGGCGCGGTGTCGTATTGGGTATGGAAGATGTGCCGTCGGGGAAATCCGTTCGAGCAGAAGTGCCTATGTCAGAGATGTTCGGTTACGCGACAGATATGAGATCTGCGACGCAAGGCCGAGCCACCTTCTCAATGGAATTTGAGAAGTATAAAGAAGTGCCAAGCAATGTTGCCGATGCGGTGATCAGCAAAGCACGTTAATTTAATCCTAGAATAATCTCGATTGAGGTAAACAATGTCCAAAGAAAAGTTTGAGCGTACGAAACCCCACTTAAATGTAGGGACCATCGGCCACGTTGACCACGGTAAGACGACGCTAACGGCGGCGATCACGAAGGTTTGCGCGGAGACTTATGGTGGCGAATTTAAAGATTTTAGCGCCATTGATAATGCGCCAGAAGAGCGCGCTCGTGGGATAACGATTTCGACCTCGCACGTCGAGTACGATTCAACCGAGCGTCACTATGCGCATGTTGATTGTCCGGGACACGCGGATTACGTGAAGAATATGATCACGGGTGCGGCTCAAATGGACGGCGCGATTTTGGTGGTTTCGGCAGCAGATGGCCCGATGCCACAAACGCGAGAGCACATTCTTTTGTCAAAGCAGGTTGGTGTGCCGTACATCATCGTGTTTTTGAACAAAGCGGACATGGTTGATGACGAAGAGTTACTTGAATTGGTCGACATGGAAGTTCGAGAGTTATTGGATGCCTACGATTTCCCAGGGGATGACACGCCAATCGTTGTGGGCAGTGCTTTAAAGGCATTGGAAGGTGATACGTCTGAGATTGGCGCGCCGTCGATTGTGAAGCTGGTTGAGACGTTGGACAGCTATATTCCAGAGCCTGTGCGTGCGGTTGATCAGCCTTTCTTGATGCCGATTGAAGACGTTTTCTCGATCTCGGGTCGTGGCACGGTTGTAACGGGTCGAATTGCCCGCGGGATTGTTCGGGTTCAGGACGAAGTTGAGATTGTTGGGATTAAAGACACGGTCAAGACGACTTGCACGGGTGTAGAGATGTTCCGCAAGCTTCTTGATGAAGGTCGAGCGGGCGAAAACGTGGGTGTTTTGCTGCGTGGTACTAAGCGTGAAGACGTTGAGCGCGGTCAGGTCCTGACCAAGCCTGGCGCGATCACGCCGCATACGAAGTTTGAGGGCGAGGTTTACGTTTTGTCGAAAGACGAAGGCGGCCGTCATACACCATTTTTCAAGGGTTACAAGCCGCAGTTCTTTTTTGAGACGACGGATGTGACGGGTAGCTGTGAGTTGCCTGAGGGTACGGAAATGGTGATGCCGGGTGACAACGTTTTGATGGATGTTGAGTTGATTGCCCCGATTGCGATGGAAGAAGGTCAGCGATTCGCGATTCGCGAGGGCGGCCGAACCGTTGGCGCTGGCGTTGTAACAAAAATTAAAGACTAAGGGCTAGTAATTCAGCAGGAAGGCGGGTAGTATTCGCCTCCCTGCTAAGCCTTGTTTTGAAAAGGTAGCCGAGAAAGCGGAAACGCCGGCAGTGCCAGGGCAAAGTCGAGGGTAAAAGCCGACTTTTAGAACAAGATTCCGATAGGGGATCACGGGACGCTCGAAAGAGCAACGACACGACAGTGTGCCTTCCTTGAAAGAGGAGGGCACGCTTGCATTTAAATTTGGCTCACAAGCGATAAGAGCTAACCGACAGTAGTGCGCAAAAGGTGCACTGAAACGAAAGATAGGCGCGTCATGCAAAATCAAAGAATCAGGATTCGACTCAAGGCGTTTGACCATCGGCTCATCGATGTGTCAACTCAAGAGATTGTCAATACGGCAAAGCGAACCGGTGCCCAAATTCGCGGCCCTATTCCGCTCCCGACGCGGAAAGAAAAGTTCACGATTCTGATTTCACCTCACGTCGATAAAGATGCGCGGGATCAATACGAGATCAGAACCCATAAGCGCATGTTGGACATATTGGAGCCAACAGAAAAGACGGTCGATGCCCTAACGAAGTTAGATTTGGCAGCAGGGGTTGAAGTCCAGATCAATCTGGCCTGATCGCGCAACTAATTCGGAGAGTGACAATGACGATAGGCATTGTAGGTACAAAACAAGGTATGACTCGGATCTTTACTGAGGATGGGCGGTCGGTGCCGGTAACAGTGGTGCAAGCAACACCAAATCGAGTAACGCAGGTGAAAAGTATCGATCGCGATGGCTATCAGGCGATCCAAGTGACCTATGGTGCTGTGAAGGCTTCTCGAGTGAATCAGCCGCGTGCTGGGTTGTTTAAGAAAACACAGGTCGAAGCGGGCCGCACATTGACAGAATTCACAACCGACGCAGCAGACTTTGAGGTTGGCGCTGAGTTGACGGTTGCTAATTTTCAGGCAGGTCAAAAAGTGGATGTCACGGGGCAATCCAAAGGAAAGGGTTTTCAGGGCGTGATTAAGCGTCATAACTTCACAATGCAGGACGCAACCCACGGTAACTCACTATCCCATCGTGCGCCGGGTTCTATCGGTCAGTGCCAAACCCCGGGCAGGGTTTGGAAAGGCAAGAAAATGGCTGGTCATATGGGCGCAGAGCAAGTGACGACGCAGTCACTCGAAATTGTGCAGGTTGACGTTGAAAACAACTTGCTCTTGATCAAAGGCGCAGTGCCTGGTTCAAAGGGCGGGGCTGTCGTTATAAAACCTTCCGTAAAATCTCGGAGTCAAACGGAGGCTGAATCTTGAACTTAAATATTTCAGAACCGGGCGTCGGTCTCACTGATAAAGCGGTTGAGTTATCGGAAACGCTTTTTGGTCGACAGTATAACGAAGCACTCGTTCATCAGGTGGTCGTGTCTTACATGGCGGGTGCTCGTCAAGGGACGAGTGCGCAAAAGACGCGGTCGGAAGTGAGCGGTGGTGGTCGTAAGCCTTTTCGTCAAAAAGGTACCGGGCGTGCGCGTGCAGGCACCATCCGTAGTCCGATCTGGCGCGGTGGCGGTGTGACGTTTGCTGCCAAACCCCGTGATTATTCCGTCAAAGTGAATAAGAAGATGTATCGAGGTGCGATGCAATCGATATTTTCTGAGTTGGTGCGTCAGGACCGGCTTATTGTGACGGAGGACTTCTCGGTCACGGCGCCAAAAACCAAAGAGGTGCTGCAGCGATTAAAGGATCTCAACTTAAACCAGGTTTTAGTGGTGGTTGAAGAAGTTGACGAGAATTTATACCTCGGTGCACGAAATATTCGACAAGTTGATGTCATCGACGTGCAAGGCGTCAATCCCGTGATTCTGTTGGGCTATGAGAAGGTGCTGTTCACAGTGGGTGCCTTGAAACGAGCAGAGGAGATGCTGGGATGAGTGCAGATGCAATTTATAACGTGATTTTAGGCGCTCATATTTCAGAAAAGGCAACGGTTGTTGCCGAGCAGTCGAATCAATTTGTCTTCAAAGTCCGAAAAGAAGCAACTCGGCCTCAGATTAAGGCGGCCGTTGAGAAGATTTATGGTGTGAGCGTTGCTGGGGTGACGGTTGCCAACGTGAAAGGCAAAGTCAAAAAGACGATGAGAGGTCTGAGTAAGAAGCCCAGCTGGAAGAAAGCTTATGTACGTGTGGTTGAGGGTCAAGAAATTGACTTCACCGCCGAAGCCAAATAGCAAATTCAAGAATTGATACGCGAGAAGAATAATGCCAGTCGTTAAAGCAAAACCCACATCGCCCGGTCGCCGGTTTGTCGTAAAGGTCGTCCATCCTGATCTCCACAAAGGCGAACCCTTTAAAGCCCTGGTTCAAGCAAAGTCCAAGAGTGGCGGACGAAATAACAAGGGAAGAATCACGACGCGTCATATCGGTGGTGGCCACAAACAGAAGTATCGAATCATTGACTTTAAACGCAATTCGAAGGATGGCATTAAAGCGGTGGTCGAGCGTCTCGAATACGATCCGAATCGAACCGCAAACATCGCGTTGCTGAAGTACGCCGATGGTGAGCGAAAATATATCATCGCGCCTAAGGGCGTCTCGGCCGGTGATGAGATCCAGTCAGGGGAAGGCGCGCCAATTAAAGTTGGGAATTGCATGCCGATGCGCAACATTCCAATGGGTAGTGTGATTCATTGTGTTGAGTTAAAAGCTGGCAAAGGTGCTCAAATTGCTCGCAGCGCGGGCACCTCCGTGCAGCTCGTCGCAAAAGACGGTCGTTATGTCACGCTGCGTCTACGCTCTGGTGAGATGCGCCGCGCATTGGCTGATTGCCGGGCGACTTTGGGTGAAGTGAGCAATTCCGAGCATAACTTACGATCGCTAGGTAAAGCCGGCGCGACGCGCTGGCGTGGCGTTCGGCCCACGGTTCGAGGAGTTGTTATGAATCCGGTCGATCACCCGCATGGTGGTGGTGAAGGTAAGACCTCCGGTGGCCGGCATCCTGTTAGTCCATGGGGAATGCCAACCAAGGGGTATAAAACCAGAAAGAATAAGCGTACCGACAAGATGATTATTCGTCGTCGTCGCGCAAGTCGATAGGAGATAGGTTGTGCCTAGAAGTTTAAGAAAAGGTCCGTTTATTGATCTGCATTTGGCCGATAAGGTGGAGAAAGCTTTGGAGACAAATGACAAGCGTCCGATCAAAACCTGGTCGCGTCGGTCGATGATCGCGCCGGATTTTGTCGGGTTAACGATTCAGGTCCATAACGGACGTCAACATGTGCCAGTTTTTATCACAGAGGACATGGTGGGGCATAAGTTAGGTGAGTTTTCCTTGACTCGGACGTATCGCGGCCATGCGGCCGATAAAAAAGCAAAGCGACGGTAGGTCGCAGTCTAGATCAAGGGTAATGAGGAACAGCTGATGGAAGTTTCTGCAAAATTAAAAGGGGCTCGGATTTCGGCCCAGAAAGCGCGGCTGGTTGCTGATCAGATTCGTGGCCAAGCTGTGGGATCCGCATTGAATACGTTGACCTTTAGCACGAAGAAGGGTGCGCATTTGGTTAAGAAGTTGCTCGAGTCAGCAATCGCGAATGCTGAGCACAATGAAGGCGCGGATGTGGATGAGTTATCTGTTGCCAAGATATTTGTTGATGAAGGCACAACGATGAAGCGGATTAAGCCCCGTGCCAAGGGTCGTGCGGATCGGATCTTTAAAAGAAGCTGTCATATCACGCTCGCAGTGGCAGACAGTTAAGTCATAATCGGTAGAGATTAGGAGACCGGAATGGGTCAGAAAGTACATCCTACAGGCATGCGTCTCGGTATTGTCAAGCAACATACCTCGATTTGGTATGCGCAGGGACCAGCCTACGCCAAGAATCTACACGCCGACCTGAAGGTCCGTGAGTTCATCCACAAAAAGTTGGCGCAAGCGTCTGTGAGTCGTATCGATATTCATCGGCCAGCTCAAACGGCTCGAATTACGATCCATACGGCACGGCCTGGAATTGTGATCGGTAAGAAAGGCGAAGATGTCGAGGCGCTTCGTCAAGAGATCGGTCGAATGATGAAAGTGCCAGTGCATATTAATATTGAAGAGATCCGTAAGCCTGAGATCGATGCTTATCTGGTCGCACAAAACGTCGCGCAGCAACTAGAGCGCCGGGTGCAATTCCGTCGCGCCATGAAGCGCGTGATGCAAAACGCGATGCGACTCGGTGCAGAAGGGATAAAAGTCCAAGTGTCAGGGCGGCTTGGTGGCGCTGAAATCGCTCGCTCCGAGAATTATCGGGAAGGACGCGTGCCCTTGCATACGTTGCGCGCTGATATTGATTACGCTACCGCAGAAGCATTGACGACCTACGGCATCCTTGGTGTCAAGGTTTGGATCTTCAAAGGTGAAATTCTGGGTGTTCGCGAAGAAGCTGCGGCCGCCTCCAATACTGCTCAAAATTTTGGTTAAGAGATCATGCTACAGCCTAAAAGAACAAAATTTCGGAAACAGCATAAAGGGTCTAATCGTGGACTCGCCCATCGTGGCAGCACGGTCAGCTTTGGTGAATTCGCGCTAAAGGCGGTTGGACGCGGTCGCATGACAGCGCGTCAAATCGAGTCGGCACGTCGGGCGATGACGCGTCGAGTACGTCGAGGCGGCCAGATTTGGATTCGTGTTTTTCCAGATAAGCCGATTACGCAAAAGCCACTTGAGGTCAGACAGGGTAAGGGTAAGGGTAACGTGGAATACTGGGTTGCTCAGATTAAGCCTGGGAAGGTGCTCTATGAGATGGAGGGTGTTTCCGAGGAAGTTGCACGTGATGCGTTTCGTCTGGCGGCCGCAAAGCTACCGTTTCCGACGACGTTTGTTAAACGCGTGATTATGTAATCGGGAGAAACTGATGATTGATGTAAAAGAATTGCGATCGAAGACGCCGGCAGAAGTTCAAGATGTGTTAGTTGGCTTAGCCAAAGAGCAGTTTGGGCTGAGGATGCAGAAATCGATCGGCCAATTGACTCAAACCCATCTTTTAAAGCGAGTGAGCCGAGATATTGCGCGAGTGAAGACGGTAATGGGTGAGTCGAAGGACGTCTAGTAACGGTTGGGCTTGGTGGCGGCGCCAGTGAGGCAAATAGAATACAAGCGCTGGGCGAATGGCGCGGCACTAAAGAAATAGGACTGATTGTCATGAGTGGTGAACAGAATTTAGCACGAAATGTGAGTGGTACGGTTGTCAGCAATAAGATGGACAAAAGTATCACAGTGTTGGTTGAACGCAGGATTAAGCACCCAATTTATGGGAAGTACATCAAGCGTTCAAAGAAGATTATGGCGCATGATCCCGAAAACCAGTGTCAACCAGGGGACGCGGTGACGATTCAGGAATCACGGCCGATTTCTAAAAGTAAAACTTGGATGCTGACTTCGATCGATAAGCGGGCAGTAGAAATTTAACACGGCATAGATCCGGCAAGTTTGCTTGCCTCAGTGGAGTTTAAAGCATGATTCAAGTGCAATCGTATCTAGATATCGCCGATAACAGCGGCGCACGCCGGGTGATGTGTATCAAGGTGCTGGGTGGTTCCAAGCGACGGTATGCTGGCATTGGTGATGTGATAAAGGTCACGGTGAAAGAGGCGATTCCTCGTGGCCGTGTCAAGAAAGGTCAAGTGTTGGATGCGGTCGTTGTTCGCACTAGAAAAGGTGTGAGGCGTTCGGATGGGTCGTTAATTCGGTTCGATGGTAATGCAGCGGTTTTATTAAATGCCAATAAGCAGCCCATAGGAACTCGGATATTTGGACCGGTAACTCGGGAGCTGAGAAACGAAAAGTTCATGCGAATTGTTTCTCTGGCACCAGAAGTTTTATAAGAGATCGGATTGATGAAAAAGTTGAAGAAAAACGATTTGGTCGTCGTTCTTACTGGAAAAGATAAAGGTAAGACCGGAGAGATCACAAGGGTTCTGGATGCGCATAAGCTTTATGTCTCCGGCGTGAACATGATTAAGCGTCATACCAAAGGCAACCCGCAAGCGGGCAAGCCTGGCGGCATCATTGAAAAAGAGGCGCCGATCCAGATATCGAACGTTGCTATTTTTAATCGGGCCACGAGCAAACCGGATCGGGTTGGTTTCAAAACCTTAGAAGATGGTAAGCAGGTTCGGATATTTAAGTCCACTGGTGAGCAGATAGACGACTAAGACTATGACAGATTTAAAAAAAATATATGACGAAGAAATTAAACCAAAGCTCAAAGAAGAACTGGGCTTGGCCAATGTGATGCAGGTCCCGAGGATCACGCACATTACGTTGAATATGGGTGTGGGTGAAGCGCTGAATGATCGAAAACAGTTGGATGCTGCGGTGTCTGATATGCAAGCGATCGCTGGACAGAAGCCGATCATTACCAATGCACGACGTTCCATCGCGGGTTTTAAGATTCGAGAAGGCTATCCGATTGGCTGCAAGGTGACCTTGCGTCGCACCATGATGTATGAATTCTTGGATCGTTTAATCAGTATTGCACTGCCTCGACAAAGAGATTTTAGAGGCATTAGTCCAAAGGCCTTTGATGGGCGCGGTAATTTCTCCATGGGCTTCTCTGAGCAGATTGTCTTCGCTGAGATCGACTACGACAAAATCGACCGGATCCGAGGTTTGGATATCAACATTACAACCAGTGCTGAGACGGATGATCAAGGCCGTGCACTGCTGAGAGCGTTTAATTTTCCGTTGCGCGAAGCTTAGGCCCAGCGTTTAACAGAATATCGAAAGAATAAACCGAGGACACGATGGCTAAGAAATCAATGATCAATCGCGAAAAGAAGCGCGAGAAGACCGTGCAAAAGTTTGCTGCTAAAAGAGCGATCTTAAAAGCTCAGATTAAGGACCTAAATTTGTCCGACGATGAGCGCTGGGCAGCGCAGGTCAAGTTTCAGAAGCTGCCTAGAAATGCCAGCCCGACACGACAAGTCAGACGTTGCGTTCTAACCGGTCGTCCGCATGCGGTGTATCGCCGGTTTGGATTGGCTCGGCAGAAGTTGCGTGAGGCTGCGATGCGCGGTGATATTCCCGGGCTTGTTAAGTCAAGCTGGTAATCAGGAGAGACAGACTATGACAATGCAAGATCCATTAGCTGACATGTTGACACGCGTGCGCAACGCGCAAGCCGCCAAGCATCCCAACGTGTCAATGCCTGCCTCCGGTACAAAAACCGAGATCGCTCGGGTGTTGAAGGAAGAAGGATACATAACAGACTTCAGCCATGGGGTTGACGATGCGGGTAAGCCGAGTTTGAACATCGCGTTGAAGTACCATGACGGCAAGCCAGTGATTGAGAAGATCGATCGGATGAGTCGTCCTGGTTTGCGTATTTATAAAAATAAGCAAGAAATCCCGAGCATTCAGTCTGGTCTGGGGGTCGTGATTCTGTCAACGAATAAAGGGGTTATGACGGATCGAGCAGCACGTGCGGCGGGCGTTGGTGGTGAGCTTCTCTGCTCAGTTTTCTGATAAGACAGTCTTTAAAGGTTAATTTTCATGTCTAGAATAGCAAATAACCCGGTACCCGTGCCCAAAGGGGTTGAAGTGACGATCGATGGTGCTGGTCTTAATGTCAAAGGGGCTAAGGGCGCGATGCAGTTGACGCTCCACGCCCTGGTAACCATCGCGCGCGAAGAAGATTCGTTGTTGCTGAAGGCCGTAGGGCCAACGCAGCAGGCAACGGCGCTTGCTGGAACCTTCCGGTCACTGGTCAGCAATATGGTTCAAGGCGTCAGCGAAGGATTCCAAAAACAGTTGGAGCTTCAAGGTGTTGGGTATAGGGCACAAGCGCAGGGTGCCAAGCTAAACCTAACCCTTGGATTTTCTCATCCCGTCGTCTACGAAGTGCCCGAGGGCATTGAAATTGAAACGCCATCTCAGACCCAGATAGTCGTTAAGGGTATCGATAAGCAGCAGGTGGGTCAGGTTTCTGCAGAGATTAGAGCGTTTCGGCCGCCCGAGCCCTATAAAGGGAAAGGCGTGCGATACGCCAATGAATATGTCAAACGAAAAGAAGCTAAGAAAAAGTAAACCTTAGCCGAATAGCAACAAAGACGCATTAAGCGTCTTGTCAGGAGACAAATCGAGATGAAAAGTAAGCGGGATGCTCGTTTAAAAAGAGCACGTAAAGGTCGATCTAAAATCCGGGAACTTCTGGTCCCGAGGCTTTGTGTTTATCGGTCACCTCGGCATACCTATGCGCAGATTATTTCCGAAGATGGGGCGCAGGTAAAAGTTGCTGCCTCGACACTCGAGAGCGCTTTAAGGGATGGGCCAACAGGCAACATCGAAGGCGCGGCAAAGGTGGGTGCCTTAATCGCAGAGCGGGCTAAAGCCGCGGGATTTGAAAGAGTGGCGTTTGATCGCTCTGGGTACAAATATCATGGTCGGGTCAAGGCTTTGGCAGACGCGGCTCGTGAAGCCGGTCTGCAGTTTTAAAGCCGACAAGATAAGAACGAATTAAGGAATAGGCATGGCTTACAACGAACGAGACAAGAACGAAGAAGGTATCCAGGAAAAACTGGTGCAGGTCAATCGTGTTGCCAAGGTGGTTAAAGGCGGCAGGATCTTCGGGTTCACAGCGTTGACGGTTGTCGGGGACGGTAACGGAAAAGTCGGATACGGTCGCGGTAAGGCACGTGAAGTGCCGCAGGCTATCCAAAAAGCGATGGAAGCCGCAAGGCGAAATATGATTGATGTCGACCTCGACGGCACCACACTGCAGTATGAAGTCAATGCTCGACATGGCGCGTCAAAGATTTTTATGAAGCCAGCCTCAGAAGGTACTGGGATTATTGCTGGTAAAACCATGCGGGCAGTGCTCGAAGTGGCAGGTGTCCGCAATGTCTTGGCGAAATGTTATGGCTCAACGACACCAGTGAACGTGATCCGAGCAACGTTCAAGGGGCTGCAAAATATGCGTTCACCAGAGTCTATCGCCGATAAGCGTGGGCTCTCAGTAGAAGAGATTCTGGGATAGATCATCATGGAAAAGAAGACCGTCACAGTTACGCTAACAAAGAGCGTTCATGGCCGACTTAAGTCACACAAAGCGTGTGTGGCAGGTTTGGGACTGCGTAAGATTCGGCAGTCCTCGGTTGTAGAGGACACGCCTTCAGTCAGGGGCATGATCAATAAAGTGGCCTACATGGTTTCTGTAGAAGAAAACAAGGCGTAAGGAGACAATCGACATGCGTTTAAATTCGATATCGGGTGCGCCAGGCAGTCGGCAAGCAAAGAAGAGAGTGGGTCGAGGTATCGGTAGTGGTCTTGGTAAGACTGCTGGTCGAGGTCACAAGGGTCAGAAGTCTCGTTCTGGGGGTAAGGTCCGCCCTGGGTTTGAAGGCGGTCAACAGCCTTTACAAATGCGGCTACCAAAATTCGGTTTTACAACGGAAAAGAGCCGTATTACCGGGGAAGTGACGCTGTCAGAAGTGGCCGCGGCAAATGCCGACGTTGTAACCCTAGAGGTCCTTCGACAGGCGGATTTGATCAATGGTAATACCAAGCGCGTCAAAGTGATCTTGTCTGGCAAGATTGAAAGAGCCGTTACGGTGCAAGGATTGGGTGTGACCAAAGGCGCTCGGGCTGCAATCGAAGCAGCTGGCGGTGCGATCAAAGACTAACGAAAACGGCGTCGTGACCTTCGCTGGGAATCAGGCAGCATGGGTGCGCAAAATTGAGTGGGTTAAGGATTAAGAAATGACGAGTGCACTAGCACAGGGCAAAGCAATGGCATCTGGAGGCGGGTTATCAGAACTGCGCAGCCGTTTGCTGTTTGTGCTCATTGCGATCGTTGTGTATCGCATTGGTAGTCATATCCCCGTGCCTGGTATTGATCCAGACCGTCTGCGCCTGCTGTTTAATCAAAATCAAGGCGGCATTCTGGATTTGGTCAATATGTTCGGTGGCGGTGCGCTCGAACGCATGAGCATCTTTGCGTTAGGCATCATGCCCTACATCTCAGCCAGCATTATTACGCAGCTTTTAGTTGCGACAACGCCGTCCTTGCAGCAGTTGCGCAAAGAGGGCGAAGCCGGTCGCAAGAAAATAGCGCAGTACACGCGTTATGGGACCCTCGCGCTGGCGCTCGTGCAGGGCATGGCGATGAGCAGTGGGCTGGAGTCGCAGGGGCTGTCTTATACCGGTAGCTTCATGTTCCATTTTGTTGCGGTTGCAACGCTGGTGACGGGCGCCATGTTCATTATGTGGTTGGGTGAACAAGTGACGGAGCGGGGCATCGGCAACGGTATATCGATTATTATTTTTGCGGGAATTGTTTCAGGGTTCCCTGGCGCCATTGGTCAGTCCTTTGAGCAGGCTCGTCAAGGCGAGATCCAAATTATTGCGCTGCTGGGTATTGCCGTACTGGCCATTGTGATCGTTGCCGGCGTGGTTTATGTCGAGCGGGGCCAAAGGCGGATCACGATCAACTATGCGCGCCGGCAGCAGGGCAAGCGAATGTACCAGGCGCAAAGCTCTCATCTGCCGCTTAAGGTGAACATGGCAGGTGTTATACCAGCAATTTTTGCGAGCAGTCTGTTGTTGTTTCCGGCCTCCCTAGGGCAGTGGTTTGGTCAATCCGAAGGCATGGAGTGGCTGCAGGACGTGAGCCTGTGGATTGCGCCAGGGCAACCATTGAACATTATTTTATTTTCGATCGGTATCATCTTCTTCTGCTTTTGGTACACCTCCATTATGTTCAATCCGAAAGAGGTGGCGGATAACCTCAAGCGCTCTGGGGCATTTATACCCGGCTACCGACCAGGGGATCAAACCGCAAGGTACATCGACACCATTATCACTCGGTTGACGTTGTTTGGCTCTTTGTACATGACAACGGTCTGCTTGTTGCCGCAGTTTCTGGTGATTCAATTTAATATTACCTTCCAGTTAGGGGGTACAGCACTGTTGATTGTGGTCGTGGTGATTATGGATTTCATGGCGCAGGTTCAAACGCACTTGATGTCGCACCAGTATGAGTCGCTGATGAAAAAATCAAATCTTCAAAATTTTGGACGGCGCTAGGAGTTAGGGCAATGAAAGTAAGAGCTTCAGTAAAAAAGATGTGCCGAAATTGCCGAGTGATTCGGCGAAACGGTTCGGTGCGAGTGATCTGCACTGAACCAAAACATAAACAACGCCAAGGATAACCGCGGTGATTAAGGTGGACAGGAGCAAAGCATGGCTCGTTTAGCTGGAATTAATATTCCTGACGATAAGCATACAGAAATCTCGTTGACGTACATCTACGGAATTGGGCGTACAACCGCGAAAGCGCTGTGCGAAAAGACCGGGATAAGCGGCAACGCAAAGGTTGGAGAGTTGACCGAAGGCGAGCTAGATGATCTTCGCGGGGAAATCGGTAAGTTGAGTGTCGAGGGTGATCTTCGACGAGAGGTTCAGCTCAATATCAAACGACTTCTGGACTTGGGTTGTAATCGAGGGATTCGGCATCGTCGGAGTTTGCCAGTACGAGGGCAGCGTACCAAGACCAACGCGCGAACGCGTAAGGGTCCGAAGCGTCCGGTACGGAAGTAGTCGCACAACACTCCTTTAAAATTGTTTTAGTAAAGTAGGAAGACAGTATGTCTGATACACAAAGTCAACAGGCGCCGGTAACACGGAAAAAAGGTAAACGTCAGATCGCAGATGGATTGGCTCATATCCACGCCTCTTTTAATAATACGATCGTGACCATTACTGACCGTCAGGGTGGTGCGCTATCTTGGGCAACAGCCGGTGGGTCCGGATTTAGAGGCGCTCGTAAGAGTACGCCATTTGCAGCTCAGGTCGCCGCCGAACGTGCGGGCAACGCGGCGCTGGAATATGGTCTTCAGAATCTAGAGGTTTTTGTTAAGGGACCAGGTCCAGGACGTGAGGCTGCCGTAAGAGCACTTAATTCTGTGGGCTTCCGAATAACTAATATTACAGATGTGACACCAATTCCGCATAACGGATGTCGACCCCCTAAAAAGCGTCGGGTGTAAAAGAGGAGATTGCCAATGGCCAGATATCTCGGCCCTAAGTTGAAGTTGTGTAGAAGAGAAGGTACTGACCTTTTCTTAAAGAGTGGTGTTCGACCCATTGAGTCGAAGTGTCGAATGGAGACTGCGCCCGGAATGCATGGTCACCGTCGGTCGCGTGCGACAGACTACGGTATCCAGTTACGCGAAAAGCAGAAGGTGCGTCGAATTTACGGCGTTCTGGAAAAGCAGTTTCGGAACTATTACAAGAAAGCCGATCGTCAGAAGGGCGCAACCGGTGAGAATTTGCTCCGAATCCTTGAGCGACGTCTTGATAACGTCGTCTATCGCATGGGGTTTGGTTCTACCCGTGCCGAGTCTCGTCAGCTTGTCTCGCACAAATCAATCCTTGTAAATGGACAGGTGGTCAATATCCCTTCTTACCAGGTTGAAGCTGGCGATACGGTGACGGTTCGGGAGCGTTCTCGAAGCCAGCTGCGCATTCAAGGTGCATTGAACTTGGCTGCGCAGCGGTCGTCTGTAGATTGGGTTGAAGTGAACGTGGATCGCTTGGAAGGCGTGTTAAAGGCTTATCCCGAACGTGACGAGCTCCCGTCAGAAATTAACGAAAATTTGATTGTTGAGCTTTACTCTAAGTAAGCGACTGAATTCAATTAAGATTAAGGAAGAATAAGGTATGCCTCATTCGTCATTAGAATTTTTAACGCCTAAGCATATCCAGGTTGACCAAGTCAGCAGTACTCAGGCCCAGGTGATTCTTGAGCCGTTAGAGCGTGGCTTCGGCCATACTTTGGGTAATGCGCTGCGTCGCATCCTGTTGTCGAGCATGCCAGGGTGTGCGATCACGGAAGTAGAGATCGACGGCGTTCTGCATGAGTACAGTGCAATTGAGGGCGTTGAAGAAGATGTCATCGAGATATTGCTGAACCTGAAAGGTGTGGCGGTTAAGTTGAACACGGCTGATACGGCTGAACTGTCGCTGACAAAGACCGGTCCAGGCGTGGTCACAGCAGGGGACTTTCAGCTGGATCATGATGTCGAGATTGCAAACCCAGATCATGTTATTGCGACGCTCAATAGCGCAGGCAAGCTCAATCTCAGAGCGACGGTCGGTCGAGGCCGCGGCTATCAACCAGCCGATACAGCAGTGAGCGAAGAGGATTCGGGTAGGGTGATTGGCAGTCTGTTGTTAGATGCGTCCTACAGTCCGGTCCGTCGGGTTGCCTATAAAGTTGACAGTGCGCGGGTTGAACAGCGAACCGATTTGGACAAGCTGATTATTGATCTTGAAACCAACGGCACGATTGACCCCGAAGAAGCAATTCGCCGAGCGGCAACCATTTTGCAGCAGCAAGTAGCCGTTTTCGTAGATTTAGAAAGTAGTGATTCACCAGAAGAGAAGCAAGTCGAAGAACAAATCGATCCGATTCTGTTGAGACCGGTTGATGATCTTGAGTTGACCGTGCGCTCAGCAAATTGTTTGAAAGCAGAAAATATCTATTATATCGGTGATCTGATTCGTCGAACCGAAGTGGAATTGTTGAAAACGCCCAACTTAGGTAAGAAATCACTGACTGAAATCAAAGACGTCTTGGCGTCACGCGGATTGTCACTGGGAATGCGACTAGAGAACTGGCCACCCATGAGTTTACGGGGTGACGATCGTTTGTTGGGTTAAATTATCGGTCTGAACAAGCCGAGCTAAGTTAGATTAGGAACTACCATGCGTCATAGAAAAAGTGGAAAGCAACTCAACCGGAACGCCTCTCATCGAAAGGCCATGTTCAAGAATATGGCTTGCTCGCTAATGGAGCACGAGGTGATTAAGACAACCGTACCAAAAGCAAAAGAATTGCGACGGTTCGCTGAGCCTTTGATCACGCTTGCTAAGCAGGATTCTGTCGCCAATCGCCGTTTGGCCTTTGCTAGAACGGGCGACAAAGCGGTGGTCGGTAAGCTCTTCACTGATTTGGGCCCACGCTTTCAGGATCGCCCTGGCGGCTACACGCGAATTTTGAAAGCAGGCTTTAGGGCGGGTGATAAGGCGCCAATGGCCTATGTAGAGTTAGTTGATCGGGAAATTCCCGATGAAGAAGATTTGGATGCTGTCGAAGAAGCCTGAACCAAGTTCAAGGCGATATAAAAGGGCCGGTTTATCCGGCCCTTTTGCGTTTGATAAGGCGTCTTGATGCGTTTTAAGTTTTAGCCTGAAGCAAAGGATAACCGTGATGATCACAACGTTTTCACCAACCCCTAGGACGTTAATGGGACCTGGCCCATCGGATGTGCATCCGAGAATTTTGACGGCGATGGCGAAGCCGACAATTGGGCACTTGGACCCAGAGTTCATCCGATTAATGGATGAGATCAAAGTGATGCTGCAAGGGGTTTTTCAAACACAGAATGCGCTGACCCTCCCGTTATCAGCCCCAGGGAGTGCGGGAATGGAAGCGAGTTTCGTGAACCTGATTGAGCCAGGTGATAAGGTGATGATCCTCCAAAACGGCGTGTTTGGCGGCCGTATGGCAGAGAACGTTCGACGGTTCGGGGGCGACCTGGTGTTGCTCGAGACGGCCTGGGGACGTGCAATCGACCCGGAACAACTGCGAGCCGGGTTGCAGGCCCATCCGGATACTAAAATTGTTGCCTTTGTGCACGCTGAGACCTCAACGGGTGTGAGATCGGATGCAAAAAGTTTGTGTGAAATAGCCCATGCAGCCGGTTGTTTGACCATTGTAGATTGTGTGACGTCGTTGGTTGGTTGTGAGGTTGACGTCGACGGCTGGGGTGCTGATGTCGTTTATAGCGGAACGCAAAAGTGCCTGTCCTGCGCGCCCGGGCTCTCACCTTTTACCATGTCCGAGCGTGCGTCGAGCCTAACCCAAACACGCAAGACGCCGGTATCCTCTTGGTTTTTAGATATGAATCTCGTGATGGGATATTGGGGTGCAGGCTCAACGCGGGCGTATCATCATACAGCGCCGGTCAATGCGCTTTACGGGCTGCATGAAGCGTTGTTAATGGCGACAGAAGAAGGACTTTCGGCGGCATGGGCGCGTCATGCGCGCAATCATGAAGCGCTGAAAGCAGGGCTTGAGGCAATGGGTCTAGAACTTTTTGTGCCAGAATCCGAGCGTCTCGCTCAGCTCAACTTGGTTGAAGTGCCAGCCGGTGTCGATGAGGCTGCGATTCGACGCGCCTTACTCGGAGCTTATAACTTAGAAATCGGTGCTGGGTTGGGTCCGCTCGCGGGCAAGGTCTGGCGAATTGGGTTGATGGGATATGCCAGTCGCCCAGAAAATGTTTTATTGTGCGTATCGGCGCTCGAGGCGGTTTTAGCGCAAAGTAACGCGCCTATTCACCGGGGACAGGCGATCGATGCGGTCCAAAGTGTGTACGCGAGCGCGTAATATTTGGCTGACTAGGTGGTAAAAGCTTCCGCAAGCAACGGCTTTAAGTAGTGTCCGGTTGCCGAGCTTGGGTCAGCTGCCACCGTTTCCGGAGTGCCTTCGCAGATGATGCGTCCGCCGCCTGCGCCGCCTTCAGGGCCCAGATCAATGACCCAGTCTGCGGTTTTGACCACATCGAGGTTATGCTCGATCACAATCACGGTGTTACCACGATCCCGTAGTTTGTGGATGACGCCCAGTAGTTGATCAATATCATGAAAATGTAATCCGGTCGTTGGTTCATCCAAGATATAAAGGGTTCGGCCAGTATCGACTTTGGCGAGTTCCCGCGCCAATTTAACGCGTTGGGCTTCACCGCCAGAAAGCGTTGTCGCACTCTGACCCAAACGAATGTAGCCAAGACCGACTTCTTGTAAGGTCTCCAGCCGTCGCCTGATCACGGGAACTGCGCCGAGAAAGGATACCGCTTCATCCACGGTCATATGCAGAACAGCATCAATGGATCGGCCTTTATAGAGAATCTCGAGGGTCTCGCGGTTATAGCGTTTGCCTTCGCATTCGTCGCATTGAACGTAAATATCGGCCAAAAAATGCATTTCGACCTTAATCAAGCCATCACCTTGGCATGCCTCGCAGCGGCCCCCTTTAACGTTAAAACTAAATCGTCCAGACTTATAGCCTCTGGACCGAGCCTCAGCTGTACCCGCGAAGAGGTCGCGAATCGCGGTAAAGATATTGGTGTAGGTAGCCGGATTTGAGCGTGGCGTTCGACCAATCGGACTTTGACTGACATCAACGACTTTATCTAAAAACGTTAGGCCTTCAATTGCTGAGTGCGGCGCAGCCGTTAGGGTGGTTGCACCATTTAATGCCGTGGCGGCAACGGGGTAGAGGGTTTGGTTGATCAAGGTTGACTTGCCCGATCCAGACACGCCCGTGATGCAGGTTAGCAGGCCGATTGGGATGGCGAGATCGAGCGTTTGCAGGTTGTTGCCGGATGCACCAAGAAGTTTTAACCATTGATCGTCTTTGGGCCGCTGTCGATCGCGCGGAATCGCGACCCGCCGAGCACCGGATAGAAATTGGCCTGTGATCGAAGTCGGGCAGTCAAGGATATCCTGGAGCTTACCTGAGGCCAGTACCGAGCCGCCCAATTCGCCCGCACCAGGACCAATATCAACAATAAAGTCTGCCGCTCGAATGGCTTCTTCATCGTGTTCAACCACAATAACGGTGTTGCCGAGATCACGCAGCCTGTTCAAGGTGCTTAGAAGGCGTTGATTGTCGCGCTGATGAAGGCCGATAGAGGGTTCATCCAGAATATACATAACGCCAACGAGACCTGCGCCAATCTGACTGGCAAGGCGGATGCGCTGCGCTTCACCGCCTGAAAGCGTGTTGGCAGGTCGTGCAAGCGACAGATAATTAAGTCCCACGTCGATTAGGAAACCCAGGCGGGCCAAAATTTCGCTGACAATCTTTTTGGCTATTTCGGCCTCTTGACCCGCGAGATCAAGGTTTCGCAGACACTGATAGGCTTCTTCAATACTAAGATTTGAGATGTCGGCATAATTCTTGGATTGAATGGTGACGGCTAAGGCGCCGGGATTTAAACGCTGGCCGGCACAGGCGGTGCACTGTCGCTCATGAAGCCATTGACCCAGTTGGTCTTTGACGGCTTGGGAGCTGGTCTCCTCATAGCGCCGCTCAAGGTTCGGAATAATGCCCTCGAACCGATGCTGCCTCAGCACGCGTTGGCCAGTCTGGTCAGCATAGTAAAAAGGAATTTCGGTCTCGCCGCTGCCGTACAAGATGACCGTTTGATGCGCCTCAGACAGGTCACAAAATGGTTGCTCTAAAGAAAAATCATAGTGGGCCGCGATTTGCTCCAACAATTGATAATAATAAACGTGCCTGCGGTCCCAGCCTGAAATTGCACCCTCCGAGATGGCCAGTTCATCGTCTCGGATAATTGCGTCAGGATCGAAAACCCGCTTGGTTCCAAGACCGTCACACGTTTTGCAGGCGCCGTTAGGGTTATTGAACGAGAAGATCCTTGGCTCCAAGGCCGGCATCGAATAACCGCATGTAGGGCAGGCGTAATTCGCTGAAAACAACAGATTCGTTTTATCGGGCTCGTCCAGATACGCGATAATTGCCAGCCCCCCGGAGGCTTGGATGGCTGTTTCAAAGGAGTCCGCTAAGCGGGTCGCAAGATCGGCTCTAACGCTGAAACGGTCAACAACGACCTCAATAGAATGTCGCTTCTGTTTATCAAGGGTCGGCAAATCATCAAGATCGGTCACCACGCCATCAATCCGTGCTCGCACGAAACCTTGGGCGGCTAATTGTTTGAAAACTTGCTGATGCGCCCCTTTCTTCTGCTGAACAATCGGTGCGAGCAACATAAGCCTGGTTTCGAGCGGCGTTTCTAAAACGAGATCAACCATTTGAGCGACGGTTTGTGCTTTAAGAGGTTGATGATGGTCTGGGCAATGTGGGGTGCCAACGCGCGCGAACAATAGACGCAGATAGTCTGCAATTTCGGTAATGGTGCCGACCGTTGATCGTGGATTATGCGACGTCGATTTTTGTTCGATCGAAATCGCGGGCGATAGCCCTTCGATATGATCGACCTCGGGCTTTTCCATAATGGCAAGAAATTGCCGAGCATAGGTTGAAAGACTTTCAACGTATCGCCGTTGACCTTCTGCATATAGGGTATCGAAGGCTAAAGATGATTTCCCAGAACCCGAAAGCCCGGTAATGATCGTTAAGGAATCTCGCGGAATATCGAGATCAACGTTCTTTAGATTGTGGGTGCGAGCGCCCCGGATCGAAATCGTTTTCTTAAGCATGGTCGATATCCCGAGGTCATCATTCTGCTGTTTTTGGTGCCGCGTTGTCTCATAATGAGGCAAGCTGATGCGCGGATTCGTGCGAGTCATCGCAAAGCCTGCTATCATCCCGCGCCCAAGCTTTGCTGCGCAAAAACAGACGTCGTGCCCGCTTTAGCGGCGAGATAATGAGGGTCTTTCAGCGCTTCTTGATGGCAACCAACAAGCTGGTAGCGATACTAAGGGTTTGAACGTCATTTCGCAAAGATCAGATTGCCTTTAAGTGAGATCCATGAACACATCAGAACGAACGACGGCGGCCATAGTAAGCCTTTTGTATTTCGTTCGAATGCTGGGGTTGTTCAGCATTTTGCCGGTTTTTACCCTGGCTGCGAGCAAACTCTATGGCAGTGGTCCTATTTTGATAGGACTCACCCTCGGGATCTATGGGTTGTTTCAAGCCGTGCTGCAGGTGCCTTACGGCTATCTCTCCGATCGGTTTGGGCGCAAGCCAATGCTCATTGTGGGCCTCTTTATTTTCATTCTTGGAAGCGTGATTGCAGCGCTGGCGGACCGCATAGAGTGGGTGTTGGTTGGTCGAGCCTTACAAGGTTCTGGCGCGATCGCTGGCGTGCTGTTAGCGGTGCTCGCCGATGGTGTGCGATTTGAATATCGGGCGCGCGCCATGGCAATGGTGGGGGGCAGTATCGGTCTCGCCTTTGGTGGATCCCTCGTGCTGGGGCCACTGCTGTATGCTTATGGTGGCCTGCAAGCATTGTTTTATCTTGCCGCATTGACTGGTACGCTCGCGCTGCTACTGGTTTGCTTTGTGTTGTCGGGGCCGAGCAGCGGGCCGGTCGATGCGCCTGAGATGGGTCGCACCGGGGATGCCGGGGTGGGGTATCGTCCACAACTTCTGATGTTAAATCTGAGTATTTTTATGAATCATTACTTGCTGATGTCGAGTTTTTTAGTGATTCCGATCATGCTCGATCAATTTGGGATCGCGATTGATGATCATTCGATGTACTACCTATGGATACTGCTCGGCTCTTTCGTGCTGATGTTGCCGTGGGTCATTCGGTGGCGGGGTTCAGTGGATCTTTTAGTCAAGATCTTGCCGGCAATCGCAGTGATGGTGATGGGATTTCTGGTTTTAGCCTGGTCCCCAACATTGACCTTGTTTGTAATGGCCTTGTTGGTCTTTTTTGTCGGCTTTAATTATCTCGAGGCCACGCTGCCGGCACTTGTATCCAAAGTTGCACCGAGCGCGCGCCGAGGGATGGCAATGGGGGTGTACTCTTCGAGTCAATTTCTAGGGATATTTGCCGGCGGCAGTGTCGGCGGATTATTGATTGCGCTGACTGATATTGCCACGTTGCTGGTCGTTAATGCTGGGCTTTTGGTCCTCTGGGCCATTGCTTTAATGACGCTGCAGCCAAGATCAAAACCGCCTCGGTAATGAGTCGTGTGAACGGTAAATCGAAATCTGGCCTGCCCAATAGCCTGTGAAGAGGTTATGATTTATTGAAAACGGTGGCACCCCTTTAACCAAGATCGGGTATCGACTGCACACTGGGTCACCTTGATCAAGGTTAAAATCTAAAGCGCGCTGCAAAGTATTCGATAGGCTCTGCAGTTCAAAAATTGTTGGTCGACGTAAGGGAGTCGTTATGGCAAGAGGCATTAATAAAGTAATCATAGTGGGTAATCTAGGTCGAGACCCCGAAACTCGATATTTACCCTCTGGCGGGGCAGTCACCAACGTATCTGTCGCGACCTCAAAAGCGTGGCGAGATCGTGAATCTGGTGAGCAGAAGGAGCGGACTGAATGGCATCGCGTGGTCTTTTTTAATCGCTTGGCTGAAATTGCTAGCGAGTATCTAAAGCGCGGTTCCAAAATTTATCTTGAAGGCGAGCTCCGAACCCGCGAGTGGGAACGAGATGGTCAAAAGCATTACACAACGGAAATTGTTGCCGATGAAATGCAAATGCTCGACGGCCGAGGCGGCATGGATGGCGGCAGTGGCCAAGGGCCTTCTGGCCCGGGCGCAAGTCAAAGCAGTGGGCAAGGGGGCGGTCAACCAAATTCAGGTGGCGGCGCTCGCGCCGCGGATGATTTTGGCCCGCCGCCATCAGATGACTTTGATGATGATATCCCGTTCTAGCGTGGCCTAGGCAACTTTGTCCTCGCGTTGCGAGAGATTCTTTTTAAAAGGCAACGCCACGCTCTGAAGACTCGGGTCTTGAGAGCAGATTGAAGTAGATTAAGGCATGAATCAAACGATGAAAAAGCGGACGCTACCGCTGTTTCCAATCCAAGCTGTTTTGTTCCCAGGCGGCGTGTTGTCATTGCCGGTCATTGAGGCACGCGATCTGGACATCGTGGCTGAGGTGGCAAAAGACGATAAGGCTTTAGGTGTCGTACTGTCTGAAGAGACTCGTTCGGGTTCGTCCATATTGGGTCGAAGTGCGCCGAATATTGCGCGGGTCGGGACGCTCGCACGAATCGAAGACTTTGATCAGAATGGACAGGGTCAATTAACCCTGATGATTCGGGCAGAAGGTAAGTTTAAGATTTTAGATACCTTTGAGAATCCTAACCGAGCGTTGATCGGTGAGATCATCATGGTGCCTCCGGAGCCCGTTATTGCAACCGGCCCGGAAGACGCCTCTTTAGTGGATGTCCTTGAGCATTTGATGGCACACCCCGCGGTTCAATTCAAAGCAAGCCAAGTCGATTATCAAACGTTATCGAGTCTGGGTGGTCGTTTGGCGGAACTGCTACCGTTGAGGAATACCGTTCGGCAGCGGATGCTTGAGATTAATGATCCTGTAACGCGGCTGAGCCATCTTGAGAAAATTCTAGATCAAATGCAGATCGAAGCCGACGCGTCCTAGTAGGCCGTCTCCATCAGGAGGCGATTGGAGGTCATCGAATCGGTTGGGGTGAGCGAGTATAATGTTGAGGGTTGCGGGATAAGAATAGAATGAGTATTGAGCAGGACATACGCCGGATTGGCGAGCGGGCAAAAGGCGCAGCCTCAGTCGCGCGTAAAGCGAGCACCGCCGATAAAAACGCCGCGCTTGCCCTGATCGCCGCGGCAATCAGGGCTTCGGCTGACGCATTACTGCGCGCGAACGCCGAAGATCTTGATCGAGCGAAAACCGCCGGACTGGATGCGCCGAGTTTAGATCGCCTAGCCTTAACACCCGCAAGCATTGATTCGATGAGTGAAGGGCTGTTGCAGATTCAAGCGCTGCAAGATCCTGTTGGTCAGATCAGTCAGCTCGCAGCCAGGCCGAACGGGTTGGAAATCGGCAAGATGCGCACCCCGATCGGGGTCATTGGCATTATTTATGAGTCTCGCCCCAACGTTACCGTTGATGCCGCGGGCTTGTGTATCAAAAGCGGTAATGCCGCGATATTGCGGGGCGGTTCTGAATGTATTTCAACCAACCTTGCGCTGTTTGAGTGTATTCAAAGCGGGCTTGAAGAAGCCGGCATGGATTCTAGCTGGATTCAATTGGTTCAAACCACCGACCGCGAAGCCGTTGGCGCTTTGCTCGGACTCGATGGCTTGGTCGATCTGATTATCCCAAGGGGCGGGAAAGGCCTGATTGAACGCGTGAGCCGCGAAACCAGAATTCCAGTGTTGAAGCATTTAGATGGTAATTGTCATTTGTTTGTCCATGAGGATGCGGACCTTTCCATGGCGCAATCCCTTATTCTGAACGGAAAAACTCAGCGTTATGCTGTTTGTAATGCGCTGGAAACGGTGTTGCTCCATCGCGCATTACCAGGAGCCTTTTTGGACGAGCTCATGTTGGCACTGCGCGCGCAGGGCGTCGAGATTAGAGTCTGTGAGGCCACTCGAGCGCGGCTTGCTGCACCTGATCAGGTGAGTCTTGCTGAGGCATCAGATTGGTCGGCTGAGTATCTTGGACCGATCCTTGCCGTGAAAACGTGTGCGGACCTGGATGACGCGATCCGGCACATCAATCAATATGGCTCGAATCATACGGACGTGATCGTCACCGCGGGATTGCGTGCAGCACAGCAGTTCTTGCGGGAGGTCGATTCGAGTTCGGTGATGGTCAATGCGTCTTCGCGCTTCGCTGATGGATTTGAATATGGTCTTGGCGCCGAAATCGGCATTTCAACGGATAAACTGCATGCTCGAGGCCCCGTTGGCCTTGAGGGCTTAACCAGCGAGAAGTTCGTCGTAATGGGCACAGGACAAATTCGGCAATGAACGATGAGCCCGTGGATCTTGCGATTCTAGGCGGTACTTTTGATCCGGTGCATGTAGGACACCTCCGAATCGCAAGGTTGGTATCGGATTTGTTGTCAGCCCGAGTCTGTTGTGTGCCAAGTAATATACCCCCGCATAAGTCTTCAACGGTTGCGACGCCACTCCAGCGCTTACAGATGCTGCGTCTAGCCGTGTCGGCAGACCCCAGGCTCTGTGTTGATGACCTGGAGCTCGAGCGAGGCAATCGATCCTATACGCTTGAAACGTTAAAAATTTTTCGGCGCCGCCTAGGGTCATCACCTCGGCTTTACTTTGTTTTGGGCATGGATGCTTATCTGAACCTGCCCAGCTGGTTGGGTTGGCGGCAATTGCTGGATTATGCGCATTTAGTCGTTTGTCGTCGTGAGACGGATCAGACGTCTGCGGCAGGCCTGCTGGCATTTGAAAGATCGCATCAAGTCGAGACGACAGGTATGCTGAAGGCGTCGGCCCACGGTAAACTTTTTTTTGTGGACAATGCTGCGGTTGCGGTCTCGTCAACAGAGATTCGAAAGCACCTAAAAACAAAATGTGATCCTTCAGCGTTTTTAGACCCAGCGGTATACGCTTATATTCTCCAAGAGCAGCTGTATGCTGCTTCTTAATCAATCCGGATATCAAAGATGAATACAGATGCATTGACGCAATTAGTAATTTCGGCGCTAGAAGATGTGAAAGGTCAGGACATTGTTGTGCTGGACGTGCGGGAACAGACTGATATTACCGATACCATGGTGGTTGCGACGGGCCAGTCTGCACGGCAAGTCAAAGCGTTGGCGGCAAATGTTGTAGAAAGCGCAAAGCATGCCGGGGAGATGCCTTTAGGCGTTGAGGGGGAAGAGGAAGGGGCGTGGGTTTTGGTAGACTTAGCAGATGTCATCGTGCACGTGATGCTGCAGGAAGTCCGGGATCAATATGATCTTGAGAGTCTATGGAGCCTGTCTTTCAATCGTTCCGAGGATGACATCACGTTGTGAAAATGGAGTTGATCGCCTCTGGAAAGCAGCCGCCGAATTGGGTCACAGATGGATTTAGTGAATATCAGCGAAGACTGCCACCGGAGTGCGCGCTTTTCCTGACCGAATGCAGTACCGCCAAGCGTATCAAAGGTGGGCGCGCGGCAGATTATCAATCTGCCGAAGAACAGGTTTTATTGCGGCAAATCAAGGCGGGTAGTTTTGTTGTTGCTTTAGATAAGTCAGGCCGGCAGGTTTCGACGGAAGATCTTTCAAGCCGGTTGTCAGACTGGATGCTAAACTATCCGAAAGTGCAATTTTTGATTGGGGGTCCGGATGGGTTGTCTCAGAATTGCCTCGCGCGAGCTGATTGGGTGCTGAGTCTTTCAACGTTGACCTTTCCGCACTTCATGGTTCGGGTATTGGTGGCCGAACAGCTTTACCGGGCTTGGTCAATTTTGAAAAATCATCCCTACCATAAATAACCATGCGCGAAGCTCTAGCCTTAAAAGATCATCGTAGCGAAAGTCAGATCTATGTTGAGCGGGCGGCAACGGGCGCTGGTGTGGTCTTCGTACTTTTCAGTCTGCTCCTGCTTCGAGTAGGCTATCTGCAAACTGTCCAATACTCCGACTCGGTTGCCCGCTCAGAAAAAAATAGGGTACAAGTGATTGCTCGGCCCCCGGTTCGTGGTTTGATTCTAGATCGTCAGGGCGTATTGCTTGCAGAAAACCGGCCCTCGAGAAACCTTGAGGTGATCCCGGAGCAAATAAAGCGTTCGCAGGACACGCTCTTTCATTTGGCCGCTGTGCTTGAGATGAGTGAGGAGGAAATGGCGCGGTTTCGCCAGGTCAGTGGTCGCAAAACCAGACGCTTTGAATCCGTCCCGGTGCTGTTTGACCTGTCGGATGAACAGGTGGCTCGGTTCGAGGCGAATCGATTTCGATTCCCAGGTTTATCGGTGCAAGCCAAATTGGTTAGAAATTATCCGCAGGGTGCGCTCATGGCGCATGCTGTGGGCTCTGTTCGTCGGATTAATGATCGGGATGCCGCATCGTTGAATGCAACCGCTTATGCCGCAACGGATCATATTGGCAAGTTAGGGGTTGAGCGGTTTTATGAAACCGATTTGCTCGGGCAGGTCGGGTATGATCGGGTTGAGGTCAATGCGCGAGGTCGGATGATGCGCGTCTTAGATGGCGTGAAACCGACCAATGGTCAGAATCTGTCTTTATATTTGGACGCTGGTCTGCAAGCTGCTGCGGATCGCGCGCTTGCCGGTCGGCGCGGAGCAGTTGTCGCGATCGACCCTAAAACCGGCGGTATCTTGGCGCTACTCAGTCGCCCGGCCTATGACCCCAACTTGTTTGTTCAAGGCATATCGCATCAGGACTACAATGCGTTGCGAAACTCCATCGATGCCCCCTTATTCAATCGGGCGATTCAAGGCCGGTATCAGCCCGGATCAACCCTCAAACCTTTTATCGGCCTGATCGCGTTAGGGCATTCAACCATTTCAGTGTCCGACAGTATTGAGGATCCTGGTTGGTATCAGTTGCCTGGCAATGAGCGCCTTTATCGTGATTGGAACTGGACCAAAACCGATGACGGTGGGCATGGCCGCGTTAATATCGAAAAAGCCCTTTATCGTTCGTGCAATGTTTATTTCTATGATCTCGCGGTGCGGCTGGGCATTGATCGACTCTCACAGGATCTAAAACAATTTGGCTTTGGGCAAGCCGCTGTCCTGGACTTACCGGATGCCGATGCGGGTTTGCTGCCGAGCCGTGCGTGGAAACGAGATCACCGTAAATTACCGTGGTATCCGGGCGATACCGTCAATCTTGGAATCGGTCATGGTGACATTCTGGTAACACCGCTTCAGATGGCCACAGCCGTTACGGCTTTGGCCAACCGAGGTCGATGGGTTGCGCCACGAATGGCTCAAAATCAGCCTTTTCAGGGCGTGGCAGAGGGGCTTCCTGCTGGTGCGGGTGCGTTACCCGAAGAGGTTTGGGCGCCGATTATCGGTGGAATGGAAAAAGTGGTCCATCGAGGGAATCAGATTTATGGGGAAAATGGGACTGCCTGGTCGTATATCGGTCGAGATATCGAATACCGAATGGCGGGTAAATCAGGGACGGCACAGGTCGTCGCCATTGAGCAAGGTGAGGTTTATGAGGCCTCAATGATTGAAGAACGAAAGCGTAAGCATGCTTGGTTTATTGCATTTGCGCCAATTGAAGATCCAAAGATTGCCCTGGCAGTTTTGCTTGAAAATGGCGGCGGCGGCAGTGAAAACGCCGCACCCGTTGCTCGGGAAATTATTGATTATTATCTCCTGGAGCGGGCCGACAGAGGGTCTCCGGATGTTGCGATGGTTAGCGGCCGATGAGCGGTGATTTTGTCCGTCGACTGCCAGGCGGAGGGCGGAGTTTTCGAAACCATCGAGGGGCTTTTACCTGGTTCAACCTTGATCCGTGGCTTATGCTAATTTTGTTGTCGATTGTGGGTTTTGGTCTGGTCGTACTGCATAGTGCGTCGGATGGCAACTGGGAGGTGGTTGCGGCGCAGTTGGTCCGGCTTGGCTTAGGGTTTGGTTTGATGATTTTGATTGCTCAGATCCCGCCTTATTTTATGCTGAGAACCGCACCCTTGCTGTATGGGTTGGGCCTCATATTATTGTTGCTCATCTATCCCTTTGGAACCGAAGTGAATGGTTCTCGACGCTGGCTGAGGGTGCCCGGTGTTTTAAACTTTCAGCCGTCTGAGTTGATGAAGCTCTTCCTGCCGATGGTTTTAGCTTGGTATTTTCATGAGCGGCACTTGCCGCCAGGGCTCAAACCGGTGGTGGTGAGTTGTTTGTTACTGGTGTTGCCGGCTGGGCTCATTATCATACAGCCGGATCTGGGTACGGGTTTGATGATAGCCACCTCGGGCTTTCTTGTTCTGATCTTGGCCGGATTACCTTGGCGCTATATCCTGCGTGGCAGCGTCTTAGTGCTGATCTCGGCGCCGATCCTTTGGCTCGTCATCAAAGATTACCAGCGAGGTCGAATCCTGACGATGTTTGATCCCGAGCGAGATCCCTTGGGGGCTGGCTGGAATATCATTCAGTCAAAAATTGCAATCGGATCAGGTGGCTTTAGTGGTAAGGGATTGTTGAACGGCACGCAATCGCACTTGGATTTTCTTCCAGAAAGTAGCACAGATTTTATTATCGCCGTGCTCGCTGAGGAACTGGGGTTTCTGGGCGTGGTTTCTTTGCTCGTTCTGTACGGTCTTTTTATTCTAAGGGGGCTCATGATGTCGCTCAATGCACAAGACACGTTTGGCCGACTCCTCTGTGGCAGCATCACCTTTACCTTTTCGGTTTATGTCTTCGTGAATATTGGCATGGTCTCGGGTATCCTTCCCGTAGTTGGCGTACCGCTGCCCCTGGTCAGCTATGGCGGAACCGCTTTGCTGACCCTTTTTGCAGGCTTTGGCTTGATGATGTCGATTCATAGCCATCGCCGCATTACGTTACTTTGAATTAGGATTTCCTGGCTATGAGCGTTCGAATGACACAACAGATGGGACGTTTGGCGTTCTTTATCGCGGTTTATCTTGCGGCGCTGGTACCGGTCAAGGCCGATTACACGGGCCGCCCAGAAGTGCTTGCATTCATTTCAGAACTCACCGCGGGCGATGGGTTTGATCAAGCCGAGCTGCTCCAAGCATTCGAAGAAGCAAGCTACCAGCAGTCAATCATTGACGCCATTTCAAGGCCGGCTGAACGCGTGATGACCTGGGCCACGTATCAGGATATTTTTCTCACCAAGGCGCGTGTCGAACAGGGCAAAGCCTTTGAACAACAGTATCGTGACAGCTTTGATCGGGCAGAGGCTCAGTGGGGTGTCGATCGGTGGATCATTCTCGCAATTTTAGGTGTTGAGACGTCTTACGGACGAAACAAGGGGCGTTATCGTGTGATCGATGCGCTCTCAACGCTTGCGTTTGATTATCCGCCTCGATCCGGATTCTTTCGGAAAGAATTGCGCGAACTGTTTTTGTTAGCGCGTGAGCAGCAAAAACCCGTTACCGGTCTTTTGGGGTCCTATGCCGGCGCAATGGGGTATGGTCAATTTATTCCCAGTAGTTATCGGGCCTACGCGGTTGACTTTAATGACGATGCCTTCATTGATATCTGGAATGAACCCGTGGATGCAATCGCCAGCATTGCAAACTACCTAGCCGTTCACGGTTGGCAAAGAAACGGCCCCATACTGGCGCCAATGACCTCAAAAACGGCGTTGCCCTTAGAATTTTTTAATCAGCAGTTGAAACCTTCCCTGTCTGCCCAGAAGCTCACCGAAGTGGGCATTACAGTCGATGAACCGCTGCTAGAAGGACCCGCATTGAAGGTGGCGCCACTGCGGTACGAGGGTAAGGATGGGGCAGAAACTTGGCTTGGTTTTCAGAATTTTTATTCAATCACGCGTTACAACCGGAGCCGGCTTTACGCCATGGCCGTGTTCCAGTTGAGCGAGCGCTTGAAGGCTGCGGCATAATGGACCCAAGCAACGGGGCACTGTTCAGCGAGTGGCGCAGGCGTTGTGTGTTGCTGATTACGCTTGGCGCGCTGGCTAGCTGCCAGTCAGATGGGCGTAAAATGGCGCCGGGCATGTTTGAAAATGTCTTGAGCGCAATGGATTCAGTCCTCGCGGGCACACCGCAAGCTGAGGATGCGCAGCCTAAGGCGCAAACCCAGACCGATGGGTCGCAAGCTGCAGCGACCGAGGACCAGCCAGCGCTTGCGCCATTAAGCGATGCTGAGCTTGATGCTGAGAGTCCACATTTGGGTGATGAGGCCTTGATCTTTGGTTCAAGCGATGAGGGCGTTAGACCACCTTGGAATAGCCCTTACGAAGTCTTTGGTGACCGCTACGAGGTTAAAAAGTCTAGTCTAGGTTATGTCGAGGTGGGTATTGCATCCTGGTACGGTCAGAAATTCCAGGGTCGAAAAACGTCCAATGGTGAAATCTTCGATATGAATCTTGCCTCTGCTGCACACAAGTCGTTGCCCATTCCAACGATGGTGCGGGTCACGAATCTTGATAATGGCAAGAAAATACAGGTTCGGGTAAATGATCGGGGGCCGTTTCATGATGACCGAATTATCGACTTATCCTTCGCGGCGGCTAAAGCCTTGGGTTTCTCAACGCAAGGCACGGCGCCGGTCGTCGTCGAGGCGATTGATGCGCTCAACTATCCAGACAAGGCTCAAAAGCAGAAGCCAGCTGGGCCAAAAATTTATTTGCAGGCGGGGGCTTTCCAATCAATTCAGAGCGCTCAAAACCTAAAAAGAGACATAGAAGCCAACTTGATGCTTCAGCGCTTGAAGGCGGTGGTCCGCGTGCTTGAGAGTGAGTTTGAAAAAGATAGCACGTTGCATAAAGTTTGGATTGGACCGATCCAAACGACCAAAACGGAGGCGGCGGTGACCCGGATTTTGGTTCAAATGGGGCTGGCGAAACCGGTCAAAGTTGTTGCCAATTAGCATGCTTGCGCCTGCCGGGTTAAAGTGGGCGCTGCCAGCAGTGCCCTCGTGTAGAAGGACCAAAATGATGATACAAAGCGTGTTCTTTCTCCTTAGTGTCGCCTTGTTTCAAGGAGCCGTCGCGGCGCCCAGAATCATTCCCGCGCCGCCCCAATTGGCGACTGAGGGCCATATTCTTATGGATGCCGCAACGGGCACTGTGATCATTGAAGAGAATGCCGAGATGAGGCTGCCACCAGCAAGTCTTACAAAGATCATGACCAGCTACATCATTGCATCAGAGATCCAACAAGGTCGAATCAGCCTAGACGATTTAGTCCCAATCAGCGTGAAAGCCTGGAAGATGGAGGGCTCTAGGATGTTCATACGAGAGGGCACCGAGGTCAAAGTGTCTGATTTGATTCGAGGGATCGTTATTCAATCGGGCAACGATGCCAGTGTTGCGATGGCAGAATTTATCGCGGGTGACGAGCAAGCCTTTGCCGATATTATGAATCAGTTTGCTCAAAAGCTGGGTATGACCCGCACCCAATTCAAAAATGCAACGGGTTTGCCGGATGAAGGGCATTACACCACGGCGAAAGATTTATCGCTTTTGGCCCGGGCGCTGATTCGCGATTTTCCAGAGCACTACAAGGTCTACAAAGAAAAGTATTTCTCCTATAACGATATCCGACAAGCAAACCGAAACAGTTTGCTGTGGCGAGATGATGCAGTAGATGGCATCAAAACGGGTCATACGCAGGCCGCAGGATTCTGTTTGGTGGCCTCGGCTGAGAAGGAGGATATGCGTCTCGTTTCGGTCGTGATGGGCGCAACGTCTGAGCGCGCGCGGACAACCGAGTCTCAAAAATTGATCAATTACGGCTTCAGATATTATGACTCTGTCCAGCTTTACGACGGTCTTGAAAGCCTCAGACGCGTGAAAGTTTGGGGAGGATTGCATGAGTCGCTTGATGTTGGGATTGAGGCACCTGCTCGTTTAACAATTCCGAATGGCGCGCGTTCGGCACTCGCCGCAGAAGTAACGCTTGATCCCGTGATCAAAGCACCGGTACGGCAAGGGCAAGCGCTCGGCGTGTTGAGGATCTCACTAGAAGGCGAGACGCTGCTGGAAAGACCGGTCGTTGCGCTCAATGGCGTCGATGAGGCTGGCTTGGTTTCCAGCCTGATCGATGAGGTCAGTTTGTTTTTCTTATCGCTGTTTTCAGGCGATCCATTGGCCCTTTAAGGTATGGATGATCCGCCTCGAATTGAATTCCCGTGTGATTACCCGATCAAAGTCATAGGTGTGTCGAGTCCAGAATTTAGGTCTGCGGTGATCGCGATTGCGAAAGCCTTTGACCCAAGCTTAACCGATCAAAAAATTGCTTTTAGACCAAGTGCGGCCGGTAATTATGAAGCGATTAAGGTGTCGCTCGTTGCAACAGGCGCAGATCAGTTGGCAAGTTTATTTGAGCAGTTAAAAGCGGTTCCGGGTTTGAAGATGGTGCTTTAAATGGAATCATTGAGGACCCAGGGCTTTGTCGTAAAGTATTTAGGGGTCCAAGACTACGAACGTGTTTTTGCCGCGCAGCAACAATTTACCCGCAATCGGCTAGCACAGGATGCTGATGAGTTATGGGTCCTCGCCCACCCGCCAGTTTTTACGCTAGGGCAGGCAGGTAAACCGGAACATGTGTTGGATGCGGGCTCGATTCCGCTGGTGCGGTCTGATCGAGGCGGGCAAGTGACCTACCATGGCCCTGGTCAGGTTGTGGTTTATACCCTACTGAATATCAGACGTCTGAACTTAACGGTTAAATCATTGGTCACCAGCATTGAGCAGTCAGTGATCGATTATTTAGGCGGTTTAGGACTTCAGGCGGAAACACGAATCGGTGCGCCAGGTGTTTACGTACAACAGCAAAAGATTGCGGCCCTTGGTCTTAGAATCACCCGAGGTTACAGCTATCATGGCCTGAGTTTGAATGTCGCGATGGATTTGGCGCCTTTTGACCGCATTAACCCTTGCGGCTATGAAGGTCTTGAGATAACAGATCTGAAACGACAAGGTGTGGATTGCACAGTGGCCGAAGTCGAAGTGGGATTGACCCAAGCGCTGATCACTCGGCTAAAGGCCCGGGCTGGTCAGGGCAAAAGCGGTCTTACGACACAAGGAGCAGTATTGTAGTGGTTGAAAAACGAAACCGTCTGGTTCAGGGCGAAAAGCTTAGGGGCCAGGAGAAAGTTCGGAGGATTCCGGTCAAGGTGATCCCGAGTGATACGCTGCTGCGCAAGCCGGACTGGATCAGAATCCGGTTAACGGCAAATCCCGAAGTCGACCGAATCAAAGGCATTCTCAGGACGCGAAAGCTGGCGTCGGTTTGTGAGGAGGCCAGTTGCCCGAATCTGCCTGAGTGTTTTTCGCATGGTACGGCGACGTTCATGATTATGGGGGAGATCTGTACGCGTCGATGTCCCTTTTGTGATGTGGCCCACGGGAAGCCCAATCCGTTAGATCCTGATGAGCCTCGGCAGTTGGCTGAAGCGGTAGCAGAAATGGATTTGAAATATGTTGTGGTGACCTCGGTTGATCGCGATGACTTAAAAGACAGCGGCGCTGGGCATTTTGCCGCGTGCATCGCAGCGGTTCGGGAACACAATCCAAGCACGCGATTGGAAGTTTTAGTCCCTGATTTTCGAGGTCGAATGGACATCGCCTTGGCGATTTTACGGGACACGCCACCGGATGTGTTCAATCACAACCTAGAGACGGTACCGCGGCTGTATAAGAAGGCTCGGCCGGGCGCCGATTATCAGTGGTCCTTAGCGTTACTAAAGCGTTACAAAGCCATTCAGCCCTCGGTCATCACCAAGTCCGGATTGATGTTGGGCTTGGGCGAGGACTTAGCCGAAGTCGAAGCGGTGATGCGCGATCTGCGCGCGCATGACGTTGATATGCTCACGCTCGGTCAATATCTTCAGCCAAGCCGGGATCATCTTGCGGTTGAACGCTATGTGCATCCGGATGAGTTTGCGGCCTTGGCCGAGACCGCGCGCGCTATGGGGTTTTCACAAGTTGCCAGTGGCCCATTGGTGCGCTCCTCTTATCAAGCAGATCAGCAGGCTAAGGCGCACTTGGCCCAGCGCATATAGGGCAGTCGGCTCTTTTTTTAAACCTGAACTGATGCCAGCGATTGGTCTTGCCATCAAAGGTGGTCAGCTGGCCGGTATGATCCTGAGCGATGCCGAGGAGGACCCTAAGGGTCTCTAAAGCAAGCAGGCTGCCAATGACGCCGACGAGCGGCGCGATCACGCCAGTGGTGGCACAATCTTGTTGCGCCAGCGCATCCTCTCCGTAGAGGCATTGATAACAAGGGCTGCCTGGAACGCTTGGATCAAACGTTAGTAGCTGCCCTTCAAGCCTGATTGCAGCGCCTGAAATTAAAGGTGTGCTGCCTTGAACACAGGCCCGGTTAATCTCTAACCGCGTTTCGAAATTATCGGTGCAATCTACCACCGCATCGACGCCGGCGACGATGGCATCGAGGGCCTGGCCCGTAACCCGTTGAGCGATCGGAACGATTTCAAGGCTGCTATTAATTTGTGACAGTGCGTGCGCCGCAGAATCAACCTTGTTGCGGGATAGGTCTGCTTCAGTGTGAACGATTTGGCGCTGAAGATTTCCAAGATCGACAAAGTCGCCGTCAACTAAAGTGATCTTGCCAATGCCGGAGGCGGCAAGATACAGCGCAACCGGACTGCCTAGGCCGCCCAATCCAATGATAGCGACCTTGGCTTTGAGCAGTTTCTCTTGGCCCTCAAGGTCCACTTCGGGCAGTAGGATATGGCGACTATAACGCAACAGTTCTGCGTCGTTCATAGGGTCTCCTTTCGATGTCCCATCACCGCACGCGGATTGCCAGCAAGATCCCAGTGTGCAGTCGGGGCGTAGCCGGCAAGGCGCATCTCGCGCATCACTGTATCTTGTTGAGTATAACCGTGCTCGAGCAGCAGATAGCCATCATTGGCTAACAGGCGGGTGCTCTGATGGATGATCGTCTTTAAATCCGCATAGCCATTGTCTGATGCAACGAGGGCGGATTGCGGTTCAAAAACCAAGGCAGCCAGATGTGAATCAAGCGGGTCGATGTAGGGCGGATTGGCGACAATGATATCCGCTACCATTCCGTCAAAACAGGCTAGCCAATGAGCCGCGACGAAATTCAGATTGCGCAACCCTGCGCCGTTGTGTTGTGCAATGCGGAGCGCTTCGATCGACGCATCGGTTGCGATCACCGACCAGTCTGGGCGAGCGGCTGCAAGGGTTACCGCAATGACGCCAGAGCCTGTCCCGAGGTCGATGATGGTTTTAGGGGCGCTATTCGATTGATTGAGAATGATCTCGATCAATAATTCGGTCTCTGGTCTTGGGATCAGCGTATCGGGCGTGACCTTAAAGTCCAGATCCCAAAACGACTGAGTGCCGATGAGATACGCCACCGGGTGTCCTTGCCGCCTGCGCTCGATCAGTGCCTGGAGTTCGATTAAATGCGTGCTGCAAAGTAAGGACTCTGGATGCGCGATGATATCGCTACGACTGAGCCCGGTCACGTGACCAAGCAATCGTGCCGCATCCCGTCGATCGTCGGGCTCGTTGCCGAGGGCTGCGCTGGCTTCAACAAGCGCTTCTGCAACGGATTTAGCCATCGCCATTTTGATCCAAGCCCAGGGCAGACAATAAATCGGCTTGGTGTTCGCTTCTGAGGGGCTCAATCACAGCATCAAGCTCTCCTGCAATGATTTGCGGCAAGCGATGAAGGGTCAGATTGATTCGGTGATCGGTCACGCGACCGTCCGGATAATTATAGGTTCTTATCTTTTCGGACCGATCGCCGCTGCCAACGAGGGACTTACGCTGCTGCGCTTGCTCCTGGCTTTGCTCACTTTGCGCCTTATCCAGAAGTTTGGCTTGGAGCAGGCTCATCGCGCGCGCACGATTTTTGTGTTGCGATCGTTCATCTTGGCATTCAACAACGATGCCAGTCGGCAGGTGCGTGAGCCGGACAGCTGAGTCGGTTTTGTTAACGTGTTGGCCCCCTGCGCCACTAGCCCGGTAGGTGTCAACGCGAAGATCGTTTTTTTCAATGTCAATGCCGTCGATTGCTTCGATCTCAGGTAAAACCGCAACCGTGCAGGCAGACGTGTGAATCCTGCCTTGCGATTCGGTTTGCGGGACACGTTGCACGCGGTGGGCGCCAGACTCAAACTTGAGTTGTCCGTAGACTTGAGCGCCCTCAAAGCGAACGATCACTTCCTTAAACCCGCCGTGCTCGCCCTCTCGCTGGTTAATGATTTCGGTCTTCCAGCGTTTGGTTTCGGCATAACGCAAATACATTTTAAGCAAGTCGCCAGCAAATATTGCGGCTTCATCGCCGCCGGTGCCGGCTCGGATTTCGATAAACACGTTATTCGCATCATTTGGGTCTTTCGGCAGCAGCAGAATTTGCAGTTCGCTCTCGAGCTCGGTTTGGGTTGCCAGCAAGGTTGTTAGTTCCTCGCGGGCCATGGCTTTGAGTTCCTCGTCGGCGTCATTCAGCATGAGTTCCGTGTCGTGCCGCGCCGCAGTGATTTCTTGGTATTTATTAAATTGCACGACGACCGGTTCTAGTTCAGCGTACTCTTGGGAGTAGGCTCGAAAGCGGTCCTGATCATTGATAACGGTTGCATCGCTCAGCAGCGCCGATAATTCTTCGAAACGTTCTTGAATTTGACTGAGTTTGGTTTCAATCGAAGCTTTCATTAAGCGTTGTCATCCTGATTTAAGCCGAGCAAGGTTTTGGCCTGCTCAATGGCTGCAACATCGCCGTCAATGATCAGAGATTTCAGGCCAACGCTTGGGGTGTGGGCAAGTTTTTGGGTGAGTTGTGTGGCAAGTGTTTTGAGCACCGAGTCGATGTCATCTCCTTGTTTTGCTCTGGCCATGGCTTTGGCTAATTCGGTGTCTTTAAGGTCCTCGAGCTGTTTACGATACCGGACAACCAGATCTTGCCCGGCTCGAGTTTTTTCGCCGTGCGCATAGGTGATGGCGGCATCCCGCACAATGGCTTCGGCGGCAACAGCGGCGGATCGCCTTAAGTCCATGTTCTCAGACACGATATTCTGAAGATCATCGAGGCTGTAAAGATAAACATCTCGAAGGCTTGTAATCTCGGGCTCGATGTCTCGCGGGACGGCCAAGTCGACTAAAAACATGGGTGCGTGTTTTCGCCGCCGCAGGGCCTGCTCAACCATCCCTTTGCCAATGATCGGCAGACTCGCTCCGGTGGCGGAGATAACCAGGTCGAAGTGTTCAAGATTTTCCGGGAGTTGTTCGAGGCCCAAAACTTCGCCGCCGCAGCGCTCAGCAAGGCGGTTCGCATTGGTCTTGGTTCGATTGGCGATGGTGATTTGGGTGACGCCAGCATCGAGTAACTGTTTTGCTGCCAGCTCAACCATATCGCCAACGCCAACGAGTAAGCAGCGACAGTCGGAGAGGTTGGTGAATAAATTTTTAGCGAGTTTGATCGCGGCGGCAGGGGTTGAGATTAAATGCTGGCCGATCGCCGTGTCTGTTCGAACTTGTTTGGCAACTTGAAAAATTTGTTGGAATAAGCGGTGTAGCGTCGCACCTACGGTGCCGGCAGCGGTTGCTTCGGCAAAGGCGGCTTTAACTTGACCTGTGATTTGAGGCTCGCCTAAGACCATCGAGTCCAGACCGCTGGTGACCCGCATGAGATGCTTGGCGGCGTCCTCCGCCAAATGACTGTAAAGGCTGTCTTGCAAAAGCGTTGAATCTAAATTGTGGTAGCGAGCAAGCCAATCGCCAAGGCGGGTGAGATCCTGCGGGTGCCCGATCGCCACCATTTCTGTTCGATTACAAGTAGAAAGAATAAGCGCTTCGCGCAAACCGATTTCATGACACATTTGCTGCAAGGCCGGCGCGAGAGCGCCCGCGGAAAACACGACCTGCTCTCTGACAGCAAGCGGCGCTGTTTCATGGTTGATGCCGAGCAGTAGAAGTTTCATGATTTAATTCAGTCGATTCCAAATCGGATGACTTTGTTCTCTCGTAAAATTAGAATGACATTCGAAGGCGGGCCTTCGCCGGAATGGGCCTATTGTACGTGGGTTCGTCGCGAAAATCAGTTGCCGTTTTGAGTTCAGTCGGCGCCGGTAGTGCACGATAAGCGCTACAACGATCAGCATGATAGGGGTTTGATATCAGTAACCATTGCAAAACAAGCATCCTGAGCGCGCCGCGATCATCAATGGGTTGGCGGGTCATGCTCATGCTCACCGCCTGCTGTGGTTTCCTGGCTGGCTGTGCGAGCCAAGCGCCGGACGCTGCGGCGCCGGCGTTAACTGAAGTAAATGGCCCAACGGATGCGATTGCTGCAACCCCGCCCGAGCCAGAAGTGTTGGCCTTTCCAGAAGGGACATTGCTTGCGCTGCTAACAGCGGAAGTAGCCGGTTATCGTGGTGATTATCAATACGCGCTAGATCAATACCTCTTGGAGGCGGAGAAGACGCTGGACCCCGGGGTGGCTGCTCGAGTAACCCGGCTCGCCGCTTATATGAAGGCGGATGACAAGTTGTACCAGGCGGCGTCGCTTTGGGTGCAAGCGGACCCAGAGTCCTTAGAAGCGCATCAGTTTTTGGCGGACCAGTTGGTCAAGCGAGCATTGTATGTTGACGCGTTAAAGACGATGCAGACGATTGACCGCCTTGGAGGTGAGGCCCAGTTCGATTACTTCGCCTATCGAGTTGGACAAATGACCCTAAAGGATCGACAAGCTTTGCTGGTCGGCCTTGATGAGATGTTGGTGGTGAATCCGAACGAGCCACAGGTTCTTTTTTCAAAAGCGGCACTGCTTGAGGCACTGGGTGAAGGTCAAGCTGCGCTGGAGACCGCGAACGCTTTGCTGCGTTTAAAGCCCGATGAGCTGAATTTCATTATTTTAAAAGCCAATCTTTTATCGGATTTGAACCAAAAGCGGGCGGCTCGAGCGCTCTTGAGCGAGCAGTTAGTAAGGAATCCGGACCAGCCTAGGTTACGTCTACTGCTTGCGCGGCTGTTGTTCGAGGCGCAAGCCTTTTCTGATGCCCGGGCGCAGTACCAGATGCTGCATGAGATTCGACCAGAAGATGGCGAGATCCTGTTTGCCTTGGCGATGCTGAGTATCGAGCAGGAGGATTTCTCGCAAGCCAGACGACACCTTGGACGACTTGTAAGAACGGATCAAAGGGTCAATCAGGCGCAATATTATTTGGGTTTAGTTGCTGAAAAAACGGGCGATGTTGCTTTGGCCCTGCGCGAGTTTGCCAAAGTGAATGGCGGCTACGAGTATTTGTCAGCCCAAGGTCGAATTGTAGAGCTGATCAGTGTTAACCAGAGTCTTGAGGATGCAAGGGCCCATCTGGCCGAGAAGAAGCTGGCGCACAAGGGCCTTCGAGCACAATTTGACCTGATCGAGGGCCAGCTTTTATCGAGAGTTGATGCCAAGGACGCGCTTTTTAAGCACTTAGATGAAGCGATCGAGGCGCAAGCAGATGACATACCCTTACTGTATTTTAGGGCGATGAGCGGGCAGAAATATGACCGGCTCGACATCTTAGAGCGCGATTTAAAGCAGGTTTTGGCGTTGGACCCGGATAATGCGGACGCGATGAATGCGTTGGGTTATACCTTGGCGGACCAAACCGATCGATACGACGAGGCCTATGTTCTGATTGAGAAGGCGTTATCGCTAAAACCTGATGAGCCCGCTTTCATCGATAGCATGGGCTGGGTTTTATATCGTCTGAATCGGTATGAAGAAGCGATAGACTACCTCGAACTGGCGTTTGAGCAGTTCCCAAATGATGAAGTCGCGGCCCATTTGGGCGAGGTCTTATGGCAGTCTGGAAAAACCCGGCGGGCCAAACGGGTTTGGAAAGAAGCGCTCTCCGAGACCCCTGACAGCACCTTCTTGCAATCTGTCGTAAAGCGCTTCCTTGGCTCTTAGAACCTTGCCTGGCATTAAAGTGCTCTTGCTTGCGAGTTTATTGATGCTTGCGGGATGCCAGTCGCGCTCGCCATCTGATGATGCCTGCTGGAGATGAGCCTGTCCTAGTCAAAGGACGGCTCTCGGTGACGGGTTTGAACATCAACCCTAATTTTTCACTTGCGCAGCTTGATGCGCGGACACAGAAGCTCAAAATCAGCGCGGCGTTCGGACTGGGCGCAATTGAAGTGGTTTTTGTTGGTGGGCGCGTGCAGCGGGGTTTAGTCGATCAAGTTGAAATGAATCGCGCCGCGTTGCAATCCGCGTTGCTTGATGCCACCGGTCTGGATATACCGCTATCAGTCATCCCTGCCTGGATTCGGGGGTTGCCGCATGAACGGTATAAATGGCGCAGCTTGGAATCAGGGTTCGAGCAACTGGGCTGGCAGATTGTCATATCGCAAGCGCCGGTCGCGGGGCACCCGCAACGGATCGAAGCGGTAAAGGGTGAAACCAAAGTGATTTTGGGGATCAAGGTATGGCAATAGCCTCAGCGCTGTCGCTGCTTGCGCCCGCGAAACTTAACTTGTTTTTGCATGTCCTTGGGCAAAGGCCCGATGGGTATCATGACTTGCAGTCTGTTTTTCGATGCATCAGTTTGTTTGATGAGGTTCAAATACAGGCGCGCGCAACGAATCAACCGCTGACCTTGAGCTGTGACGTTGATCTTGGGGACCCGCAAGACAATCTGGTGCTGCGGGCGGCGGCCTTGTTGCAGCGAAAGTCGAACACCCGTTATGGCGCTCACGTCAGCTTAAAAAAACAGATTCCGGTCGGGGCTGGGCTGGGCGGTGGCAGCAGTGATGCGGCAGCGGTTTTGGTGGGCCTGAATCATCTATGGTCTTTAAAGTTCTCAGTGGCAGATCTACAGCATTTGGGTGCAGAATTGGGCGCAGATATTCCGTTTTTTATTCAGGGCGGCGATGCATGGGTCTCGGGTGTTGGCGAGCAAATTGAACCGCTTCATCTGGCTGCGCGTTGGTATGTTGTGGCCTATCCTGATGTGGTGATTCCGACAGCGGAGATTTTCTCGGATCCTGATTTGACACGCGACGCCGAGCCAAGCACAATAGCGCGCTTTCTGAAGGCGGAGTCAGCTGAGGTTTGGCGAAATGACCTCGAAGCGGTCGCTACGCGGCGATACCCTGAAGTAAGACGGTTAAAAAACTGGTTAAGCCAGCACGGCGCTGCTAAAATGTCGGGCTCCGGCAGTGCAGTGTTTTTAGAAGTTACATCACAAGCGCAAGCGCAAGCGATCGTCGCCGGGATGCCACCACCGTGGCAAGGATTTAAGGTGGCCGCTGGGAGGATCAAGAGCCTGCAGCGCCAGATTAGCGAGCTAGACAAGGAAAATTGATCGAGGGTCTCGGCGTTCGGTCGTATAATGAAAAAAGTTTAAAGTTGATCCTAAAACGGCAGTTAGGGATCATCGGCGAGTGTTTCGAATTGGGGTGTCGCCAAGTTGGTAAGGCACAAGGTTTTGATCCTTGCATGCGGGGGTTCGAGTCCCTCCACCCCAGCCACTTTCCAAGTCTAAGGCGATCGTAAACCGTGGCTGAATTAAAAATCTTTACTGGCAACGCGCACCCCGTTTTAGCGAACCGGGTGGCTGATCGGTTGCGGATTGATTTAGGCGATGCCCAGGTGGGTCGCTTTAGTGATGGCGAAGTCAGTGTTGAAATTATCGAGAATGTGCGTGGCAAGGATGTTTTCATCATCCAGCCGACCTGTACCCCGTGTAACGATAATCTGATGGAACTCATCGTTATGGTCGATTGCCTGCATCGAGCTTCAGCAGGCCGGATTACGGCCGTCGTTCCTTATTTCGGTTATGCCCGCCAAGATCGCAGGGTGCGCTCGGCAAGAGTTCCGATTACCGCCAAGGTTGTCGCAGATATGCTGACCAGTGCAGGAATCGATCGAGTGCTGACGATGGACTTGCACGCGGATCAGATTCAAGGGTTTTTTAATGTGCCCGTTGACAATATTTACGCAACGCCTGTGTTATTGGTCGATATCGAGCGTCGCGTTGACGCCGGAGCCTACGGCGATGTGATGATTGTTTCGCCAGATGTGGGGGGTGTCGTTCGAGCCAGAGCCATTGCAAAGCAGTTGAATGACTCGGATTTGGCGATTATCGACAAGCGTCGGCCAGAAGCAAACAAGTCCGAGGTGATGCACATCATCGGGGATGTTAAGGGGCGTACATGCATTTTAGTGGACGATATTGTGGACACCGCCGGCACCTTGTGTGCTGCTGCGTCTGCCTTGAAGTCTGAAGGGGCAGGGAAGGTCGTTGCGTACTGCACCCATGCCGTTTTATCGGGTAAGGCGATCGACAATATTCGTGCTTCCGAATTAGATGAACTGGTGGTCACTGATACGATCCCGCTCAGCGAGGAAGCGCAATCTTTATCCAAGATTCGTCAGTTGAGCATTGCCGAAGAGTTGGCAGAGTCGATTCGGCGCATTAGCAACGAAGAATCATTAAGCGCGCTGTTTGCGAAACGCATTCAGTCGGCACTTTTTTAAACGCCCTGCGTTAGCAGGGATGACCCCCAGATTGCGTGGTCGCAGCGCACTCTGGATAGACCAAGGAGAGTAACATGGCAGCTGAATTCGAGCTAAACGCCGAAACAAGAGCTGATTTAGGGAAAGGTGCGAGCCGCCGCCTACGTCTGCACGCTGATCTGGTTCCCGCCATTATTTATGGTGCGGGTAAGGATCCTCAATCTTTATCGATTCCCCATAAGGATTTGATGAAGGCAACTGAAAACGAAGCATTCTTCTCTCACATTCTGACGATCAACGTCGGTGGTGAAAAGCAAAGTGCCATCATCAAAGATCTGCAACGACATCCTTCGAAGGTTCGGATTATGCACGCTGATTTCCAGCGAATTCTGCTTGATCAGGCGATTACGGTTGAGGTGCCCTTCCACTTTTTGAATGAAGAATCTTGTGTGGGTGTCAAAACCGGTGGCGGTCAAATTTCACACAACATGACCCAGATTACGATCAGCTGTTTACCAGGTAATTTGCCTGAGTATATTGAAGTAGATTTACAATCTGTTGAAGTTGGGCAGGCGCTCCACATGTCAGATGTGCAACTACCAGAAGGCGTAACCATACCCGCGCTCGCGCAAGGCGCTGATTACGATCAGGTGGTTGTCTCAGTCAACATCAATAAGCGTGCTGAAGCCGAGAAAGCAGCCGATGCCGCTGAATCTGATGATGCGCCTGCTGCCGAAGAATAAATTCGGGTCCTGAGGTCCGGTCTATGTCGGTCCAGCTCATTATTGGCTTGGGAAATCCAGGCGAGCAATACACCAACACCCGCCATAATGCGGGTGTTTGGTTTCTGGACGCGGTTGCGCGTGAATTCGGTGGTGTAATGAAAGCCGAGAAGAAATTCTTCGGTGCGGTAGCGACAATTTTAGTCGCTGGCGCCCCAGTCAAACTGTTGGCGCCAAGCACCTATATGAATGATAGTGGTCGATCGGCGGCGGCTTTGATCAACTTTTACCAGATTGACCCGGAAAAAGTTTTGATTGCCCACGATGAGCTCGATCTCGAGCCGGGTATTGCGCGTATTAAAACCGGCGGCGGGCTTGCCGGTCATAACGGGCTAAAAGATATTTCTCGTTGCCTGTCTGGATTTCAAGGCTACCATCGACTGCGCGTTGGTATTGGGCGGCCGTCGTCTTCGGGCGGGGTCGCGAACTACGTTTTGAAGCCGCCGGGTAAAACCGAGCGTGCTGACATCGATGAGGCGCTTCATCGCAGTGTGGGGGTGTTGCCGGATATGGTCTCAGGTGCCTGGGAGGCCGCCATGTTGGCGCTGCACACTCGGGTCGACAAGGGGGAATCAATTTGAGGGTGTTGGGAGTCAGTTATGGGGTTTAATTGCGGTATTGTTGGTTTGCCGAATGTGGGTAAATCCACCTTATTCAACGCATTGACCAAGGCCGGTATTGCTGCAGAGAATTTTCCATTTTGCACCATCGAGCCGAACTCCGGGGTGGTCGCGATGCCGGATCCGCGGCTGGACGCGATTGCTGAATTGGTGAAACCTCAAAAGGTTATTCCGACCTCGATGGAATTTGTTGACATCGCGGGCTTAGTGGAAGGCGCATCGAAAGGCGAGGGTCTCGGCAACCAGTTTTTAGCCAATATTCGCGAAACCGATGCCATTGCACACGTGGTTCGCTGTTTTGAAGATGAAAACGTCACGCACGTCTCGTCAACGATTGACCCTGTCAGAGACATCGAAATTATTAATACCGAATTGCAGTTGGCCGATCTGGATACCATCGAGAAGGCGATCGCACGGGTTCAACGCATTGCCAAAAGCGGCAACAAAGAAGCACTGGTTGAAATGAAGGTTTATCAGGACCTGATGACCCACGTGGATGCAGGACAGCCCGCTAGAACGTTTTTGCTTGATGATGATCAAGCTGTTTTGATTCGGCACTTACACCTTTTGACCATGAAACGCGTGTTATATGTAGCCAACGTTGATGAGCAGGGTTTTACGGATAATCCTTTATTGACCGCGGTCGAGGCGATTGCGAGCAGCGAGGGCGCCGAGGTTGTTGTGATCTGCAATAAACTAGAAGCAGAGATCGCGGAACTTGAGGACGATGAGAAAATGGAGTTTCTGACCGACTTGGGTATGACCGAGCCAGGTCTGGATCGGGTGATCCGAGCAGGCTATCGCTTGCTTGGCCTACAGACTTTCTTTACAGCCGGACCAAAAGAAGTTCGTGCCTGGACTGTTCGTCAAAAAGCAACGGCGCCGAAGGCAGCGGCGGTCATCCACACCGACTTTGAAAAAGGCTTCATCCGTGCAGAAGTCACAGGGTTTGATGACTTTATTGCCGGTCGAGGAGAGGCTGGCGCGAAAGAAGCGGGTAAGTGGCGGCTCGAAGGCAAGGAATATTTAGTGCAAGACGGTGACATCATGCATTTTCGGTTTAACGTTTAATGTCTATTTTGACGGCTTGGCTTTCCATCGGGCTCTTGCGGCAAGGCTTGCAGGTCGCCGCGCTCGCTTCAGCGATAATATTACCTTTTGCTGGTGCGCCGGATTACACGGCAACCTGGGACTTGTTCTTCAATGGGGTTTTGCCCGCAATGGTGCCGATTTTTCTGATTTTGATTGGATTCGATGTAATGATGTGCAAGGTGCTTTCGGATGATGCGGACCCTAAAGAGGTGGCGCGGTTGTCCACAATCCTTAGATGTCACTACTGGGTTGCGGCACCCGTGCTAATAGCCTTCGGTACGTTCATCGCGCCAGCCCTCATTCCTTGACAAAAAAATGACAAGAACGGACAATGCCGTCCGCAATTAACGATGGCTACGTAGCTCAGCTGGTTAGAGCACAGCATTCATAATGCTGGGGTCGGTGGTTCAAGTCCACCCGTAGCTACCAACTCGCTTTTCGGCGCAAAGCGCCGAAGAATGTTGAGCCTTCAGCCCCCAGAGCCGACAGCGTTTTCGCCGAAGGCGAAAATCGCGAGAGGCGATTCCCTTTAGAATTCTGTGCCCAAATCGTGCCCAATTCGCGCCCAAAGGCCACACCTTCTTAAGCAACTCACCCGGCTCAATCTCAAAGTAGTCACTCAATGCACTGATCGTATCCGTGTTTGTGTTGTAACCCGGCACGTTTGAAATGCTGGTCAACGTCGGACGGGAAATTCCAGTTTCTTCACTGACCTCATTCAAAGTAATTCGGCGCCCTTCTTTGAGCGTTTGTGCCGTCACATAACACGGCCAGCCATTGCAGAGAGACGATTGTCCTTGGCCAACAACGGCTAATGTCGTCATCGCCTTGAAGACGCCGTACGACGACGGCAACTTCACATGTCGTCCGAAGGCGGCCCCACTCAGTCCAATGGAATTCATGGGGCGCCTGGCAGCGCTGGTGCCCAGACCACGGGTCAACCTGACCCGGTTTCATGGGGTTTTCTCACGGGGCGGCCTTCCGTACAACAGCAAACTGCGCGAGTACGTTGTTCCGCAGAAACCGGTAGAAGAACAAGAGAACCCGAAACCAAAGGCTTATTTGAGACCGGGCCGCGTTCGGATGGGCGCAACGGCTCAAGCGCGTGTTTGCCATTGATATAGAGAAGTGCGAAAAGTGTGGCGGGCCTGTCCGGATCATCGCATCAATTGAAGATCCTGATGTTATTCCCGATGCGTCGGACCGTTCAGATCCTGAAGCACCTGGGGCTGGATCAGCGAGAGGATCCACAGAACCGTTCACCGCCTAGAGACCTGACTGATCAACAAACGACGCTATTCTGATTCCCAGCACATTGACTATACATCGGTGACAGTCTCGATCGGCCGAGGTTCGGATTCTAGAGACATATCGCCGAATTTCTGAGCCCAAATAATCCAGCTCGTGAAGGAAACGGGGGATAGAGGGGATTACGGGCAACCCCCAGGGATGACGATACTATTCTGAAGGTTGAAAAAGGGCGTCTATATCTTCTAACCGCAGTGGGTTTGAATATCGAAGATCCACTGTTTCGCTCGATATTGGTAACGGCTAACCAGCCTGAGAGTCTAGTTGGATTTCCACGAAGATCAGTTGTGGTGCGGCTTTTATCAGGCTGGCCTCATCGGGCAATTTATTGTCGTCAAGCTTGATGCCATAGACTTTGGCGTCCCGTGGAAGGGCGCTAAGATAGTCTCGCACGCGATCTCGTAATTCCGTAGTGTCTGTCTCCCAGAGGCGTGCCTTACCGGTGTAGGTTGTTCTTGCAATTTCCAATGCAACGGCTGCGTCGCCGCCGCGCAGGTTCATCCACCAGCGGGTGCTGTGAGCTGACAATAGCCAAACGGTATCTCGTTTCCGTACGTAGCTAAGCGGTGTTATGAAGCGCCGGCCACTCTTGTGACCTGTAAAGTGCAGTAATGTCAGAGAACCACTGGCAATCTTGTGTAATGGTGAGCGCAGCAGCGCCTTAACAATCGGGTTGGCAATTTTATAGGCCAGGTTTTCGATACTTTGGATTATGCTCACGCTGTCTCCTGTGGTGATGAGTCGGTAATATTGTGTGGGTATTGGGCTGTAACGCCTTGGCAGATTAGTGCCGTTGTATCGACGCGGCGCTGTGCAGCGATGGCCGAGATACAGCCGATTGAGTTCATCATGGCGAGACTAAACCACGACTGCGGGTCCTCTGGTAAGCGACAAGGCGTAACGATAGCGCGAGTAGCCCAAGAGTTGTGTAGATTAAATCAATAGTCCTGGCGCCAGCACTTGCGGCTTGCCCTGCATAACTCACCCAGATAGCCGCCCAGAAAAACCAGATGCCCGCCAGGTGAAGGTAGCGCCAGTGCTCTCGGTGCATTCTGCGCCGCACCGGGAAAAATGAGGTGACAGTCATTGCAGTCAGGAAGACGTAACTGATCATGCGCAGGAAAAGATCATGGTCGTTGTGCAGTTCCTCCCAGTAATAGGTGTTGTGCCGGGCCAGCATTACCCCAATGAACGCCGCCTGCCAACCGAAGCCGGCAGCGAAAGAAAGGCCGAGGTAACGGCGGTTACGCAACAACCAGTTGGCGAACTCGCTGGGGGCGAGCTGATTTAGGGGGGAGGCAATAAAGGCGAGAAACACCCAGGGTGACGCTAGTTGCACCGAGAGCCGGATCATTTCTACTGCGGCTTCGGGCGTGGCAAAGCCGGTTGTTGTCAGGCCAATCAAGATAACCGCAAGCGTCAGTGCTGCCACTAGGAAAAAAAACGACCATCCGTTTAAGGCGCGTCCGCGCAGCCTACTCATGCCACTTTCGGTCGCGTCATGTTGAACACATAGTTAACTCTTTCTTCCCAAAACATAACGTACCTTTTTGTTGGCCGGTCGAGTCCGGAGTTAACGTCGCAGGCTGAAACTATCGACGAACAGAAGGGTCGTAAAACCCCAGCCCCCGATACATATCAAATCCAGTAATTTGTCTAATTTCAGGCGACAGTTCGGCAAGCCTTTTCGGCGGAATGTTCAGGTATTGGTTTTCTTCTTGACGTACCCAACCTACGGAATAGGTCAGGATGACGCCGTAGCGCCAGTCTTGCGCTGTATTGGCACCGGCACCATGCAATGTGCCACCCATCCAGAAAAGTACCGATCCAGCCGGCATTTCTGCCTGAACAATTTCCTCGTCTTTAGCAATCCGATCTTCAGGCCATTTGTGACTGCCTGGTACCAACAGCGTTGCACCATTGTCCGCACGGAAATCTGATATTGCCCACATACTCGCGACGATGAGATTGGGACGTGGTTTTGGGAAAAATGTGAATGAATCTTCCTCCCGGTGCAATACCTGACTTCTTGCACCAGGCCCGACTTCCAATGCTGCGGTAATATGCAACTGGTAGCCGAATTCTCCATTAGGCAGGAGAAGGGTTTCGCAACATTGTTTTGAGAGAGGGTGGACAACAAGTTGATCAGTGATAGTCGGTGAACGTGCGACCAATCCAGCCACGCGGCGGGTTCGGCCCGGATAAAATTGTGTCGGATCTTCTTTTTCAATCTCAATTACCCGGGCTTTTTCCATGTGTGGGGCCAACTCTTCTTTAACAGACTGACGTAAATTGGCATTCGTCACGCCGGTGATGACTACGCATCCGGCATCATCTAACGCCTCAGCGATTTCATTACTTGGCGATTTAACTGAGAATTGAGGGATAGACATAGTGAGGCGTTCTCCAAGATCCTTTGTTATTCGACAGCCAAAAATATGAAAACGATCAGCTTACAGAGCGATCATAAAACCCCAGCGCTCGATACATATCGAACCCGGCAATTTGGCGAACTTCAGGTGATAGCTCAGCAAGCCTTGCTGGCGGTATATCCATGTATTGATTTTCTTCTTGGCGAACCCAGCCAACCGAATAAGCAAGGACAACACCGTAACGCCAGTCTTGCGCTGTATTCGCGCCAGCTCCATGTATCGTCCCACCTAACCAGTAAAGCACTGAACCTGCTGGCATTTCTGCGGGAATAATTTCTTCGTTTTTAGCAACCCGCCCTGCTGGCCACTTATGGCTGCCTGGCACAAGCAAAGTTGCGCCATTGTCCGCGCGGAAATCAGTGATCGCCCACATGCTGGCGACGATGAGGTTGGGACGCGGGACGGGGAAGAAAGTGAAGGAGTTATCATCCCGGTGTAGTATCTGGGTTCTTGCACCAGGCCCGACTTCCAACGCTGCGGTAATATGCAACTGGTAGCCGAATTCTCCATTAGGCAGGAGAAGGGTTTCGCAACATTGTTTTGAGAGGGGGTGTGCAACAAGTTGATCCGTGATAGTCGGTGAACGCGCAACCAATGCTGTCACACGACGGGTATGGGGTGCGTAGAAATCTTCCGGATCATCCTCTTCAACCACATCGGCTTTTTTCATGTGTAGCGCCAACTCATCTTTAATAGATTGTCGTAACCCAGCATCTGTCACACCAGTCACGACGACACACCCGGCCTCATTCAAGGCCTCAGTGATTTCACTGCTCGGCGACCCAGCTGAAAGTATTGGAATCGACATTTTGCTGTCTCCTTGACTATAGAGTTCACATTGTGACGCTTTGGCTTCCTTGTCTATTTCAGCAAACCTGCTCCGACTGTTTCAGTGACAACACCTGCCAACATAAGCTTCATTGCCCATACTCTTTGGTTGACTACCTCATCTAACTCAATGTGTCCTGTCATCCAGAAAATGACCAGACCCCATGAGTGAGCCGAAAACTGCTTGGCTAATTCCTCAAGGTCGAATTTGCCTTTCAGTTTTTTCTGAGCCTCAAGCCGGCTAAGGCATTCGTAGTAGAAGGGAATGTCCCTTCCGAACATTGCCTGAGTCAGTGCAGGATTGTTGTTTGCCATCAATGCTGCTCTTGTCATCGCAGCAGCGTATTGGGGAGTTTGCTGAATCTGACCTTTCATGACCTCGCAAGACATAATGAGATCAGCCACCGGGTCATCACTCACTCTCCTTTGAATCTCCTGCTCCAGTTGGTCGAATAAGTCTTTGAGGCTTTCAAGAATGACCCCATCCTTGGTGCCGTAAAGGTTGTAGATGGTAGCGACTGCAACACCTGCACGTTTTGCCAAGTCTCGGATGATCAATCCTTCATAGCCGGATTCATCCAACATTTCTCTGGCGCAGGTGAGTATTCGAGCCTGACGCTCAATCTGCCGAGCCGATTCATATTTCCTGCCGTTTGGTTTCATAAAAGCATCTGACAACAAAATTTAAAGCATTTGACAATAAATTTGGAACATGATCCAGTTTATATTAAAGTTTAGATCGTGTTCCATGTTTTGAGGAAAGCGTGATGGATGCAGAAACGACTGCCTACTTAAAGAAAGAGGTCAATCATGAATTTGCTCGTTTCGAAGAATGCAGTAAGCCTGAAAACTTTGATGCACTCCCTGATATCCCGACTGGCCGTTATATAAGTGATGATTTTTTCGCCCTGGAGCAAGAGCGAATCTGGTCCAAGACATGGTTGTTAGCTGGGCACGCCGATGAAGTAACCGACATCGGCAGCTACAAACTTTGGGAGAGTAGCGGTACCCCAATTTTGATCGTTAGGGGCAGAGACAATCAGATTCGTGCCTTCTACAACACCTGTACTCACAGAGGTGGCCCGCTCGTCCGTCAGGAGTCTGGACAGGAAAAAGTCTTCGTCTGTAAGTATCACTGCTGGGCATTCAGTCTCGACGGGGCACTGAACCATGTCCCTGATGAGCATGAGTTCATTGCCATCGATAAGTCCAAGCGAGGATTGAAGCCAATTCGCTGTGAAATGTTTGGCAATTGGATTTACGTGAACCGTGATCCCAACGCGATGCCTTTGGATGAATTCCTCGGCCCACTCACCCGGGAACTGGCTGATTTCGAACCTGACAATCTGCGTTTCGTCACACGCTATTACTTTGATCTGGAATGTAACTGGAAGATCACGATGGATGCCTTTCAAGAGGTGTATCACCTCAAGCATATTCATCCCAATACCGTAGATGCGGCTATTGATCATCGAAGTGCCAGTATGGCGTTGTTTCCGCAAGGCAGTTCGCGGATGTTTGTTGCAGCAAAAACGGGAGAGACAAAATTCACCTCGATACCAGCGCAGTCTCCTCTTGAGGAAGGTGAGCAACACGAGATCGTTAGAAGCGGCTCTCTTTCCTACAACATGTTCCCAAATATCGTGACACCAATCGGTGCCTATGAGTTTCCTTACCTGCAGTTCTGGCCAACATCAAAACGAACCACTCGATTTGAAGTGACGTTCTTCAGTCGCGACGACAATGTCAATCCTGGGTGATGGTGTGGTTTCACGGCGGGGCGCTCCTGGAGGGTGCGGGGGAGCTCTATCCCGGCGATGCGCTCACACGCAAGGGCGTGATTCTGGTCACAGTCAACTATCGGCTCGGCCCCCTCGGGTTCTTTGCCCACCCCGAGCTCTCTGAAGAAGGTGGCGGCTATTCGGGGAACCAGGGGTACCGTGACCAAATTGCCAGCCTGGAATGGGTTCGGGACCACATCGAGGGCTTTGGGGGCGACCCGAGCAATGTCACGATCTTCGGCGAGTCGGCCGGGTCCTGGGCCGTCAACGTGCTCCAGGCCAGCCCGTTAGCCCGGAGTCTCTTTCACAAGGCGATCGGCCAGAGCGGTGCGAGGTTGCTGCCACTATCGGAACTCCGGCAGGATCGCCCATGGGCGAGGTCGGCTGAAGACCGTGGTCTCAATCTTGCCGACCAATGGGCGAGAAGCAGAGGGGCGTCCCTGGCGGAACTGCGGGGGATTTCAGGCCGGGAGATCATTGCGGGTTACGAGGCCAGCCCCGAACTCTTCTGGGACTTCGACGCCCTTACCATCGTCGACGGCGAGGTGCTGGAAGAACAGATCTACACGACCCTCGCAGCCGGCCGTCAGGCTGACATACCCTTGCTGCTGGGGTCCAATGAAGACGAGGGAATCGCATTCGATGTTGACATGCTGGAGCCTGAGACGGCCGCGCAGATCGACCACCGAAGCAAGCTGGAAGCGGCCATCAAAACCCAGCTTCCCGAACTCGAGTTTGTACAACGTGATGCACTGTACCCGAGCGATGATCGGTTGGCCGCGCGGGAGTCTTATATCCGGTTCCAGACCGACGTTGCATTTACGCAGCCGCTGCGGCAATGGGCCGAGTTGATGGTCAATGTTCCCAGTCCGGCTTACCTCTACTGGTGGGACTGGCACCCTGTGATCCGGTTTCCCGGTGTTGAGCGACAACCCACCGTGATCGCCGCGGAAGCCTCCCCCCACCCGTCCATTGCCGTAGCGGCGCGTCGTGTCACCAGCAGCCGAACTGATCTGGTGGCCTTTCATGCGGCTGAGATCCCCTATGTTTTTGAGACTCTGGGACCAGCGGGCTCTTTCGCCTTCGAGGTAGAGGATCTGCCCCGCGAGCGCCGCTTGTCGGATCTTATGATGACGCTCTGGTCGGAGTTCGCCAGGACCGGCGTGCCGTCCGCGCCCGGTGTGCCGGTCTGGCCGGAGTTCACGCCGGGGCGCCGTAACATCATGGTGCTTGGGCGGGACATCTACGTGGCGATGGGCATTCGTCAACGCGAAGTTGATGCCATCGCAGCGGCCTTCGAGCGACGCCGACTGGCAATCGAATGACAGTCGTTGTTGCTGAAAATGCTGTGGGACTTCCACATGCTGTGTCTGAATGGCATCTACGATGCGAATGGCTACTTCTGGCCAGTGAAGCCGCCGACGTCAGGAGATCTTGACGAGATCAAGTATAAGATCGCAAAGGCCACTTCTAGCCAGTCAAACCGCCTACTGGTGAGGATCTGGATGTCATTGCCCACACGATTGCCAGGCGCGTCTCACGGTTCCTGGAGAAAGCAGGTTACTTGGTCCGCGATACTGAGTCCGCGTATCTGGATCTGATCCAGGAGGTTCAAATACGGAGTTAGACCGCCATATTGGGATATTGAGATTTTTGTTTTTGCCGTTGGAACTGCTGATGAATTCTGCCATGGAAGGCGTCCTTCCCACGCTTCGTGCAGCGACTGATGCGTGTGCTGAGGGTGGAACTTATTATGGGCCAGCTGGATACGGTGAATTCAATCGTGGTGCTGAACTAGTGCATTTCGATTCGCGCGCGGAAGATTTCACAACGGCACAAAGGTTATGGAAGGCCTCCGAGGTGTTGACTGGAGTTGCTTATCTTTTGTAACCACAGATTTTAGCGACTGCATTTTTCAGTTGCGTACGTCTAACCCTAATGTTTACTTAGCGAGTTAAGTAGCGATCGTCGCGATAATATCGCTGACGCGCTCCAGATTCGAACTAACTTTTAAACTAATAGAAAAGTCGAGTAAAGTAAAAGTACGTCACGTTGAGGTCTATCCGATGGGCAAATGTTTAAGAATCTCGACATCAATGGTTGGTTAACTGGAGGCGATAAGTATGCGGAGGCAAAAAAAAGCCATAACTTTTTTTTCGATGATTGTCCTCGGACTAATGACATCACTGGCGAGTGCTTATGAATTTGACCTTGTTGAGCCTGAGGACGCAGGGTTTGATCGGACAAAGTTGGAGGGTCTAAAAGCTGTCGCAGACCAGCTCTATGATGATGGCAGAATCCCCAATTACGTCATTGCTTTGTATAGGGGCAATAAAAATTTCTATCAGGTGGCTCGCGGCAAGACTGGATTAGAGGCTGGGCAAAATGTTGATGCCAACACGATTTTTCATATGGCTTCGATGTCGAAACCGCTAGTAAGCACTGCTGTTTTTCGGCTGATACAAGAGGGCAAGCTGAACTTAAATGATCCCCTCAGTAAATTTTTTCCACAATTTTCCCAGATGATGGTAGCCCCTGGTGGTGACTTCGGAAATCAATTCGAGCCTGCCAATAAACCGATTGAGATTATTGATCTGCTAACTCATACCTCTGGTTTTTCCTATCAGCAGGCAGTGGCTGGTTTCGGTGATGTTGGAGAGCTTTATGATGAGTTATCGATCTTCGGATTTGGCTCATCCAATGCAGAGATGAGTGACCATCTCGACAATTTAGCGGAAGTGCCGCTGGTTGCACAGCCGTCGACTCAGTTCAACTACTCAGTGAGTACTGATGTTTTAGGCGCCATTATCGAGAAAATTACTGGAATGGATCTTGCGTCCTACCTCGATAAGATCCTTTTTGAACCCCTTAAGATGACGCATTCGCAGTTTGTCTTGACTGAAGATCAAGTACCGCTGATGAGTAATGTCTTTGGTTCTGTGCCCTTCAATCCCGCTGCTCGTTTTGAAGTCATAGGAAAAGTTCGTGATGCTGAAGACGCAATAGATTGGAAGATCGGTGGCGTCATACCCGCTGAGATTTTTGTTAATAAGCCCCGTTGGTATTCTGGTGGGGGCGGCATTCTCAGCTCGGCTAATGATTATGCGACGTACCTAACGATGGTTGCCAATCAGGGTTCAATTGGAGAAGTCGAGATTTTGAATCCAGAGTTTGCAGCACTCCATAGCAAAAGCCTGGTCCCTTCGATAACCAGCGATGGCTTTCGTCGTGTGTTCGGAGATGCTGCAGATTATATGACCTTTGGAGGAGGTTTTGGTATAAAGCGGGAACCAGATGATCTCGAGGCGATTGACTATATATTTTGGGCCGGTGCGTTTAATACATTTTTTTGGTTAGACCCAAAGGATGGCAGTATTGGGTTGTTTCTCACGTCACATTGGCCTGTGCAATACAATATTTCAGATCGGTTAGAACAGCTGGTTGATGATGCGAGGTTGTAGTGAATCCTTTGGTATATCTTTTTTCTTGTTTTATGTTCACTGGTTTAGGTCTTTGGATTGGTGACGCTCGAGCCGATGAGAGCTCGGATTTGGCGATACTTGAGGAAAAAATAGCGGCGATTGTTGATCCGTTAGTGTCTGAGAAGTTGCTGCCTGGCTATTATCTTGCGATTTATGCTGAGGATAGATTGTTGGTTGAGCGTGCAATGGGCTTTGCCGATGAGAAGCGTCAATTAAGGCCAACTGGAGATACCTTGTACGCTATTGCGTCCATGACCAAACCTTTAACAGCGATCGCTATGCTGCATCTCATTGAAAGCTCTGAGTTAACGCTGGACTCAGAAATTAGTGATTTTCTTCCAGCCTTCGCTAGCCCGATGGTTGCTCCAGATGGCAGTTATGACAAGCAACTCGTCCTCGCCAAGACACCCATCACGATTCGACAGTTAATGACTCATACCTCGGGACTAACCTATAGCTCGACGGTTACCGGTGTCGGTGATATTGCGGACGCGTATCGTGATTTGGAAATTCTAACGCTTGAAGCCAGTGCGGAAAGCCGGTTGGGTAATCTCGGCGATCATATCGATAGTCTTGCCGAGTTGCCGCTAGTCGCTCATCCAGGGACTGAGTTCAATTATTCCGTGGGATACGATGTGCTCGCGCGGATCATTGAGGTTGTAAGCAAAAAAACTTTTGAGACCTATTTGAATGAATATGTCTTAGATCCTCTAGGGATGATGGATACGAAATTTCTCCTAGAAGCAGAGGATACTGCGAGATTAGCGCAGCTATATGCACCACTGATTAGGACGATACAGGTCCCTGGTACACCCAAACGTTATCAAAAAAGCAATATGCTCCCTCGAGGCCAACGGAATTTCGGCGAACAGGTAGGAATGGTTGGTGGTGGCAGTGGTTTGATCTCCTCGGCCAATGACTACGCGCGTTTCTTGTCTTTTCTCATGAATAGGGGAGAAGGGTTCTCAAAGGTGTTATCGCAGGAACATTTTGACATGTTGCTGAAGGATCAAACTGGAAAAATCTTTGGGCCAGATTTAATGGTTGAGAGTTTGGGTGGTCAAACGCGAAACATGGTGTTTAGCCTGGCGCTAGGCATCAGGCTTGATTCAAGTGAAGATCTGGTGGGCGAAGCAAAATACGACTTTTTAGGCTGGGCAGGAGCATTCGATACACAGTTTTGGCTCGATCCGAGCAATGGCACGTTCGGAGTGTTCATGGCGCAGCATACCCCGTCGAGATATCGGGTTACCGAAGGAATAGAAGAAGCGGTTGATATTTTCATGAGCTCAAGTAACTAGGCGATTAGCTATGCAGATCAGAACGCTCATACTACTCTTGTCTACAATTAGTGCCTTAGCCGTAGCGGGTGTCGTTGGGTACTTTTCGACGTTAAGAGAGGCTGCCCAGAGAGATGCTGATTCTGAAGTCAGATGGCAGATCTACTCTGACTCTTTAAATAGGTACATTGATTCCGCAGAAGAGGAATTGGAAGCTTTTGGGCTTGCCGGACCAGGTTTCCTGTTTTGGCGGCCTGAAAATGCTCAACCGCTTAATTTTTCTCGTAGTCAAAACCGTTCAAACTACTTCCAGGATTATAGTTCTGTAGCTAGCGGCAAAGTCGAGAATCCAATGATTAAGGCGCTTGTGATGGGACAAGACCTTAGCGATGCTGAACGTATTTTGAAAATCTATTTTGGGCCCTCGCTTCAAAAAGGCGAACTTTTGTTTTTTCGAGTTATCGACGCTGAGACGCTTGAGCAAAAAACCTGCAAAAAATCTCTTTTTGCTCGGAAGTACAATCCATGCAACTCAATTTATGAGACCGATTATATTGGTGTTGGTTCTCGATTCGATTTGTATCAGACAATGATGCAGTCGGGTGAGGCCTGGAGTGGTCAGATGCTCCACTCTACAACGACTGATGATCAATATAATTTAGTTCATGTCTTTCCGATTATTGTTTCTGAGCAAGTTAGATTGATTGTTGAAGTCGGCTCGTCGATGACTCCAGTGATAGAGACGGTTTCATCTGAAATGGGCATCAATGCAGCCATTGTAAATTTAAGTCGCGGCGCTGATTTTTATACTGAAGATAATCAGTCCTTGACAACATTGGTGGATTTTATTCGAGGGCGGGGAAGTTTTGATCGCTACGTTTTGTCGAGTGAACTTAACAAAGAACTAATGTTGTTCCCCATCGGGGTAGAGGAATTAGATCAATTTCAAGATGACGTCATCGTGTTGTATAGGGACGTCCAAGAACTCATACAAGAGCGCAACGCTTATCTACAAACTATGATTCTTCTCTCTGGATCCGCTATCGTTTTGCTATTGATGATGATGTTTTTCATACAGAGAAGTTTGCTGTCGGGGTTGGGGAGCGCGATATATGTGCTTAAGGAACTCACTGAAGGTAAGACAGATGTTGATATAAAAAGAAGCAAAGGGTTGTTCCAAAGTCCCAACGATGAAGTGGGTCGGTTGGTTGCTGCGCTCTCAACTTACAAAGCAAGTTTAGTAGAACTTGAGGATAATCGTAAACGCCAAGGCGAGCAAAGGCGTGAAAGAGATGCCTTAATAACTCAGAAAATGAAAACCTTGTCGTCTCAGCTTGAGGGCGAAGCTAAAGAGCTTTTAGTCTCTGACGTCGAGCGTATGGAGCAGATGGGCAGAGAGATTGAGAAAAGTATTGCTCAAGGTAATCAAGCTGAAAGAAGAAGGGCGGAGGAGGAGTCAAATCAGTTGATTGCAGTTGCCTTTGAACGCATGTCTGACCAGGTAACGGCACTGATTGAGGCGCGCACCTCAGAGATGGAATCAGCTCGTGACGAGGCGAGAGAGGCTAATCTGGCTAAGAGTAAGTTTCTCGCCAACATGAGTCATGAACTACGAACGCCGCTGAACGCAATCATAGGTTATAGCGAATTGTTGCTGGAGGAAGCTGAAGACGAAGGCATGGATTCGATGTCCGTTGATTTAAAGCGCATCACAGATTCTGGGGCGCATCTCCTAAATTTGATCAACGATATATTGGATTTATCAAAAATTGAGGCGGGAAGATTGGAGCTCTACATTTCAGAGTTTTCCGTTGAGACCGTCCTCGATGTGCTGCAGAGTGTCGCCAAACCGCTTGGGGAAAAGAATCGAAATCAAGTCAAGTTCGCCGTTGCCGACGCGTTAGGCGTAATGCGATCAGATGAAACGCGTTTGCGCCAGAGTCTGTTGAACTTAATCAGTAATGCTTGCAAGTTTACAGAGGAAGGCGAGGTGACACTATCTGCGGCCTGCTCAGAATCTGATGGCGTTGAATGGATTGAGTTTGCCGTTTCCGACACTGGGATTGGCATGACTGAAGCGCAGATGGATAAAATCTTTGATGATTTCACACAAGCCGAAGCCGAGACGACGGCAAAATTTGGTGGTACAGGTTTAGGTCTATCAATTACAAAGCAGCTGGTCGAGATGATGGGAGGCGAGCTGTCGGTGGGCAGCGAAGAAGGGGTTGGCTCCACCTTTACGATTAAAGTACCCAGAGCGGTGCACCAAGTCGAGGAGGTTGAATCCACAGAGGCAGGTCTGCTCAGCGGCATCGATGAGGCTATGAATCATGCCAATTTAACTTTGTTGGTCATTGATGACGATCCGTTAGCCCATGATTTGGTAAAACGAAAACTAGGCGCCGAGTCCTACAACATTATTTCTGCGCTCGATGGGGCAGATGGTTTGGTCAAGGCTAGATCGCAGCGGCCTGACCTTATATTGCTTGATATTTTGATGCCAGGGAAAGATGGGTGGGCCGTCCTAGCTGAGCTGCGAGCGGACGCCGATCTAAGTGATATCCCTATTATTGTGATCAGCATGCTCGATGATGATCAGTCAGCGACGGCTTTAGGGGCATCTGCGTACATGACGAAACCAGTCGACCGAGATCGGCTGGTCGGCAATATACAAGCTATTTTTGGTGAGGCAACCGATGGAAAGAAGGCGCTGGTTGTTGATGACGACGCTGAAGCGCGCGACATTGCATCAAGGTTGTTGACGGCTCAGGGTTTTGAAGTGGCGACCGCTGAGAATGGTGCCATTGCTTTTTCTAGAATGAGTGAAGGTTTCGATCTTGTGATTTTGGATCTATCCATGCCTGTTATGGACGGATTTGAATTCTTGTCTCGATTGGACGACTTAGAACTCGAATCGACGCCTCGCATTATTGTTTATTCGGCGATGCACCTTGACGAAACTATGCGGGCAAGACTTTCAGGCGCATGTTTTGAGGTCATTAACAAAAACGAGGCCTCAGCCGAATCAGCGCTCTCAAGCACCGTAAAATCCGCTCTGATCAAAAAGCTCAACTAACGTGGTAAAGCAGCTTTATTACTATCTTTTTTTGTTTTCGACCACGAGCCGAGTGTTTCCTTATGTGCTGATTTTAGGTTTGGCTTCGATTGTAATCATCGTTGGTATGTCAGCCTATTTCTTTGGTTTGTTTTCGGGAGAAGCGCTGAGGGCAGAGGGCATTGATGATGCGCTCGGCGGAGGCATTATCGACACGCTCTGGTGGTCGATGAAGCATATTCTTGATCCGGGGGCGTTGTCCGAAAATTATGGTGCGCCGATCGGTGTCATTGTTTTCGCTTTGTTTAACTCAGTAATGGGCCTCATCATTACCGGAGCATTAATCGGTTTTATTGTGAGCGCAATCCAGACCGCAATGGAAGATGCACGCAGAGGTTCGGCCACCATTCGAGAATCTGGCCATTATCTAATTTTGGGTTGGAATAGAAAAGGTACAGCGATACTAGAACTGCTGGCTAAGTATGGACAGTCACAACGCGTCGTAATTTTAACCGATACAGGAATAGAGCACGTTAGGACTGCAATCCGTCAAGGCTCTAGAGAACTACGGTCGCTTAAACTATTGCCGATGCAAGGTTCGATCTCGGTGAATAGCGAGCTTCGTAGGGTTGCGGCTCACCGAGCCTCACACATTGTTTTACTGTCTGAGGCGGATCTTGGATCGTCTGGTGACTTAACGACGATCAAAACACTGACCCTTCTTAACAGCGAACTCTACGCAAAAGAGAACATTCAACGGCCAAACATCGTCGCCGAAATCGTTAATAAAGAAAATGCGGTGATTGCGGGGATCGCTTCAAAAAACCATCATCCTCTGGTGTCGAGTAGCGATTTCATCAGTAAAACCATGGTCCAGTGTGCGCGATATCCAGGGTATTCTGAAATCTACAGCGAGCTGTTTGCCTCGGGACGATTTTTGATTGAGATCCGCTCAATCCCTAACCTGGAAGATGTGCTTTTCGGCAATCTTGCCAGCGTTTTTAATAACGGTGCTGTTATGGGCGTGAGTTGGTTGGATGAGAGTCCCAATAAAGCCGCACGTCGGGTTTCGGTTTTGAATCCTGAACCGGACTACGATTTAACCGATGATGATCAGGTCATTGTCCTGCGGAACGTTGACGAAGAACTGAGGAGCGTAAGTTTAGACAGCTTTTCGTCTTGGGAGGAACCTCCAGAGCGCAACATTTCAAGGCCAAATGTCCGTAAAGTACTGATTCTTGCTTACAACGCGAATCTTGGTTTAATTATCGCTGAGCTTGCTAAACATGCAGCATCAGATATCGAGGTGGTGGTTGCTTGTTCGCATTCAGAGGTCGCGGAGGCGCAGGTACGTGCGCGTTATAGCGAGTTGTTCACCGAGCGCCTGGCGTTGTCTTTTGTCGAGTTTGATCTCGCTGAGGCATGGCGGCTGGAAACTTTGAATGTTGCTGCTTTTGATGTCATTTTTATTGTGGCGGATGAAACTGATAAAACCATTGATGCGGATAGTAAAACGATCATGCTGCTGCTCTTGCTTGGAGAGATAAAAAGCAAAGGGCGCGAAATAGCGTTTCCTCCGGTCGTAGCCGAGTTGCTTGACTCTGAATCAAAATTATTGTGTGAGGGGACACCACTGACGGATGCGATCGTGAGCACAGAAATTCTGAGCATTCAGTTGGCGCAATTGGTGCGAGACCCATTTTTAGAAACCCTCTATAAGGAACTGCTCAATGCGGGGGGAATTGAAATTGGCTTGCGGCGAATCGGTCATTACGTGAATGTGTCTGCATCTGTCACAATGGCTGACGTCACGCGTTCAGCATTGCGTTTTAATGAGGTCGCCTTAGGCTATCGTAGTCAATCGGAAGGTGTTGTTATTAACCCTCAAAAGGATACAGCAAGGACCTTTTCGGAGGGGGATCTGTTGATTGTATTGGCCCAGCAGGTCTATGCGTAATGAACAGTTTAATGTCTGGAGTTAGGAGTACACCATGAGTAAAAAAATACTCATTGTAGAAGACAATGAAATGAATAGAGATATGTTGTCGCGTCGTTTGACGCGCAAAGGTTATGAAATTGTCATGGCAGAGGATGGCGCAGCTGGATTGGAGATGATGTCCTCAGAGAGCCCAGATCTGGTTTTAATGGATATGGGCTTGCCAGTTATGGATGGCTGGACGGCAACAGCCAACGCAAAAGCGGACGAGAATCTGAAACAGATCCCCATCATTGCCTTGACGGCGCACGCGCTGGAAGCCGACCGTATTCGCGCATTGGAAGCTGGCGCTGATGACTTTGATACCAAGCCCGTCAATCTGTCTGGCCTTCTTGAGAAGATGGAGGCGTTATTGGTCTGACAACGGAAAAATTCATCTAGCTTCATTTAACCCAGGGGGTGACGCTCGCTTGGGTCTCGTCGATAAAGCTAAACAGGTGCGGCTCGTTATATGTTGTTTTAGTTATTCGTTCGTGATCGAAGAGGAAGAGGAAGAGGAAGCGGAAAGGGTATGGTTTTGGCCAAACGTTTCATTTTAGGCCTCATTTTTATCGCTGCAGCATATGTCTTGCTGACCCTTGCAGCTTCTGAGCTGGGTAGCGAAGTGATGACGCTGCTCAGACCAAGTCAAGATGCCTCGATCAGAGAGACGCGCTTTTGGATTGTAGATGAGGACACTCATGCGATCATCGAGTATGGCGAAGCGGGGGACGGCTGGTTAGCGGTCTTGGAAGGTTCGCCTGAAATCGAAATCAGGTGGAGAGGGTAGGTCTTTTGCTACGCTGCAAGTCTCACCGCTCAACGGCATAACCGTTACCACTAGCTGAGGCGTGAAAAGTATGGTGTTGCAAACCAAATCATCAAATTGCTTTCGATGACACCTGCGAGCGACTGTGCTGGTCTCCCAGTGGTACTAAAGTCATTGCTATAGCAAGATGATCGCATTTTGGATTTGACTACTAGGCTGCTCGATTAAAAGACGCAAACTGAGCACTGCCTAAACCTGAGTGAGCGCTTGGGTCACCGCAAGGCTGATGTTTTTGGTCCTGCTTGCTAACGGATGGTAATCTTATGAAGTTTTCAGAGGTTCATCACATCTCGTTGAATGTGCCTGATGTCCAGCGCGATACCGCTTTTATATCGATGCCCTTGGGTATAAAGCGATTCTAAGACCTGAATTGCCATTCAAAGGCGCTTGGCTTGAAATGGGGCAACAGCAGCTGCATCTGCTTGAGGTCGCTAACTTTAAAGCGCCGAAGGGCCAACATTTTGCTTTCTCAGTTGCAGATATTCTTAAAGCGAGCGATCTGCTGATCGCCCAGGCGGTCAAAGTGTCTGAGCCTCAACTGATCAAAGGGTTCTGCTTACAATGCTTTTTTAGCGACCCTTCGGGTAATTTACTGAAGTTAAACCAACCACTGCCTAGAAGGGGAGCGGTTTGATCGCGAAAGAGAATTGAAATGGGCTGGATGAAGTGGGCACTGTCTATCGAGAGAACAGCAATACCCAAAGTCTCATCTCAGAAACATGCTGACCCAAACAGACCGCTAACACCCAGCGCACGTTGTGCTTTGATTCCAACTCAGCAGCACATTAAGAACTTAATTCAGCGACCTGACTTGGTGGATACGTTTAAAACCGGCGCAGTTTTGCCTCTGGTTACCGGGTGTTACCAAGTGAGGTTTGATTACTGACTGGCGATCAACTGGCGATCAATCGCAGCCATGATGACGTTATATTTTGCAGTATTTTCAACGTTCGCCATCCCGACATAGCTTCCAAGTTCCATCCATTGATCTGCGTTGCTGTTGAAAGTCTCCCATTGTGCGAGGCCCTCCCCGTTTGGGTTGCCCGATGTCGCGAAGTTTACCCAGTACTGCATCATCGTGTCTGACAACGCAAGGTCTTCCTCTCGCGAGAGAGGTGAAAGAAAATCAGCGCCAAAAACGTAACCGATTTCCATCGCATGGAACGCTCCTAACGTTCCTTTGCTGTCGCCTTCGGGCGTTTGCGTAAAGAAGTAGGGATAACAATCATCACCCTGGTCAGCGAGTGCTTGTGCGACGGCACGGGTGGGCGCGCAGAACAGTGAATCGCCACACATTTGTTTTGAGGAATGGATCATTTCATTAACATTAGTTGCGGGGTACAGTTTCAGTGCCGTGTCGAAGTCTTCTTCAAATACGCGCTCGAACTCAGCAACGTATGAATCGACGTCAGGGCAGAGTGCCATCTGCGCCATCGGCGAACCCCAATACAACGCTGAACCCTCAAAGGCATTGCTGCCAATCATAAGCGGCACATTATTGTGTTCGCCTTCCCTGATGATGGTCACTGGGTTCTTTAGTTGGCAGTAGCCATCGATGATGACACCAGGCAATGGGAAGGTTGCTGTTTTGTGAATAATATCTTCGGTGCTGACATTGCGCATGGCGGCGAGTTGGCCATTGCCTTTTTCACAACCCAGTACCTCGCCCAACATTTCTCCGGTTTCATGAGCGCTCAGGGGTACCGCACCGGCTCTGTCCAGTAGCTGGGTTGCCTGTGCCCCGATGCCGCTTTGTGCGATCGCTCGATGCATGAGGCCTTTCGTTAGCGGTGACGTAAACATCGCGCAAGTCGAGTGGCCGCCTGCGCTTTCTCCGAATACGGTCACGTTACCTGGATCACCGCCGAACTGGGCAATATTCCGGTTAACCCACTGCAAAGCGCACACCGTGTCGAGCAATCCCTGATTACCACGGCAGCCCTCGGCCGTAAGTTCGGGGTGCGACATAAAGCCCAGCGGCCCAAGCCGATAGTTAATGCTAACTAGAACTACGCCGCGTGATGCCAGCTCCTCGCCAGGATAATGGGTGCTGGTGCCAAAACGGTGCGCTCCGCCGTGGACCCAAAACAAGACAGGAAGTTTGGCATTAGGTACTGTTGTTGGCGTAAATACGTTGAGGTACAGGCAGTCTTCATCATAAATGAGTTCTACTTCTTCCGGCGCTGACGTGCCAAGTGCATTTGCAATGGCTTCCCTGAAACCGCCCTCACCCACAACCAGCTGCGGGCAGCTTGCACCGAAGCCGGAGGCATCCCTTACGCCCTCCCAGGCTTCGGCCGGTTGCGGTGCTTGCCAGCGTAGATCTCCGACCGGAGGCGCGGCGTAAGGTATACCGCCATAGAACTGGATGGACGCCCCGTTCTTTGCTGTGATGCCTGAGCCTGCCAGCGCGCCGGTGTCAATTGTTACTTCAGTCATGGCTGTTTCCGGTCGTTCTGATTAGATTGCAACCCTTTGCGATCTATGGATGGATTAAGGATTATCTATTTCACCAGTGTAAACAAGCCCGCGGCGAAGGCGCTCAGCTCACCAGCAAGGCTTCGCAGTCGTTTCTGGGCAAACACAATTTGCATGCGAGCATGAGCAGACGTGAGAATTGTCATGACAATGCGGTGGCAGAAAGCTTCTTTCACCTTTTGAAACGGGCACGAATCCGGCGACACACCTATGCGACACGCGACGCTGCGAGGCAGGCGTGTTCGATTACATCGAGATGTTCTACGACCCGACCCGAAAGCACACCAGCAACGGTATGCTGTCGCCGGTTGATTATGAAATCAAACAGGAAAAGATGAACGAAGCAGGTGTCTAAGAAACCAGGGGCATCTAAGAGCGACAGCGAATTCGCAACGCGAAATCGCGATAGCGTCCTCTTAGGATGTTGTGTCCAACTCGCGCCCAGGGATCACACCTTTTAGACAAACTCACCCGGCTCAATCTCAAAGTAGTCACACAACACAGGTTCAGATGGGCGAACGGGGATAGCAGCTAACCTGGCGGGAACCAGGATACTTTTTAGTTATGATAGTCTCAAACACTGATAGTTAAGCTAGGCCACTGACAATGATCAATCAATCACTGCTCCCCGGAAGACTCGGCGATGATCATCGACGATTCGAAACAGACATGCGAGCCGATCCCAGAATCTCTGAGCAGGTTAAGCTTATGGGCGGTTTTGGCGCTGGACTCGAGCCATTGCCGGCCGATGCGACCTACGAACAATGTTTAGATTACTGCTTGGCTTTTGAGCAAACCCAGGCCGAAGGCCATCCTGCGCTACTCGCTACCATTCCAGAGTTTGATAACGTTGACGTCAACCGCCAAACCATTACCGGCTCCGAAGGCCACGAGATCACACTTTATATTCACCGGCCCAAAAACGCTGCGGACGCGTTGCCAGGACTCGTTCACCTCCATGGCGGGGGCATGGTGATCATGACCGCAGCCGACCCAGGACCGACGTTTTGGCGCAATACGCTCGCCAATCAGGGTATGGTCGTCATCGGCGTTGAATACCGCAACGGTGGCGGAAAATTAGGCAATCACCCCTTCCCCGCTGGTTTAAATGACTGCGCAGCAGCAACTCAATGGGTTCATCAGAATCGAGCTAGGTTAAACATCAGTTCCCTCACTTTGAGCGGCGAATCCGGCGGTGGCAACCTTGCGATTGCGACCACGCTCAAAGCGAACGCAGAGCAGTGGGTTGCGAGCATCGATGGGGTCTATGCGATGTGCCCGTACATCTACGGCGGCTATGCAAACCCGTCAGAAACGCTCCTCTCTTTGTTTGAAAACGACGATTACCTCTTGGGATGTTCGGTTATGCGCTCAATGGTAAAAGCCTATGATCCGGAGGGATTGAATCAATTGAATCCATTGGCGTGGCCCTATCACGCCAAGGAAACGGACCTGAAGGGTTTGCCGCCCCATGTGATTTCCGTCAATGAGCTCGATCCGCTTAGAGATGAAGGCCTAGCCTATTATCGTAATTTACTGGCCGCTGGCGTTCCTGCCAGCGCTAGAACCGTTCACGGCACCCCGCACGCTGGCGACATGGGGTTTTTTCAGGTTGCGCCCGAGATCACGGCCGATACCGTCGCGTCGATCGCCGCCTTCGTTCGTGCCCGCTGACTTCAGAGTCTGAAAAAGCGCCAAAGGCGAACGTTTCGAAACTTCAAAATTAGATCGTTGGCACACGCCGAGGGCACTTTGAAGGCTCTTGCTTGCCACAACAAGATTCTAGGCCGCAATTTTCATGGGCTTTGAGGTCGTCTAGACGCGCCTCTCGCCCTTGATTTGCTGGGATTTGCATCCTAGAGTCAATTGACGAGCACGACACGTAATCTTTTAATAACCATAAAGGAGATCGTTTATGAGCAGAGTCAAGGATGTTCTAGATCAAAAAGGAAGAACCGTGTTTTCAATCGAGGCAGGGAAAACAGTGCTGGACGCCATCGAAATGATGGTCGCCAAAGATGTTGCAGCCCTCGTCGTCACTGATGGGGACACAGGCGTCGCGGGCATTATTACTGAACGAGATTATGCTCGAAAAGTTCTTTTGAACGAGAAATCCCCAAGGGAGATTGCTGTCAGAGACGTCATGACCAAAGACGTGATGTATGTCCGAGAAGAGACCCTCACCGACACTTGTATGGACATCATGAGTCAGAAAAATTTTCACCACTTGCCGGTCGTGGATCGTAACAAAGCAGTTGCCGTTATTACCGCAGGGGATTTATTCAAGTACGTCGTTCAAAAACAGTCTATGACGATCGAAGAGCTTGAAGACTATATTTTTGAAGAAACTGGCGGCGAAGGCTAACCAAAATCGTTTATTGGGAGCCGATCAAGCGGGCATTGAGCCATGCTCGCCGGGTAGATCGTTCGTATCGAGAAGTGATAGGATTTTTTCTGGAAACCACCACTGATGGCTAAGACATCGAATATATGTAGATAAATAGGGGGACTTATCGTGTTGAAATTGATCAAAAACCGCACCGTTACGGGTGTACTGAGTATGACAGCTATTGCCCTATTGATGGCTTGTAGTACGAGTGAGGTGCCCGCGCCCACTGAAAATCCCAACATTGCAACGGCAACTAAGTGGGTGACAGCGGTTGCCACAGGAAAGACCGAAGCGCTAGCGGCCGTCCAGGAGCTAATGGCTCAAGACGGGCAGCTATACCGCCGTCGGTATGTGGGTTTCGGATTTACTTGGGACCCAAATGACGAGCAAGGCAGGATGATAGTAGGCACTGTCACCCCCGGTAGTCCTGTTGAAGGTATTCTTCAACCAGATGATCAATTTCTCTCGGTACGAGGGATGGCGGTCAATGAAGAAAATATGGGCAAGCTGGACTTTCGTGGGAAGCCAGGTGAAGTGGTCAATGCGGTGATTCAGCGTGGTGATGAGACGATGGATATTTCGGTCGCTCGTGGCATTATCGATCCGTCCATTGGAAAAGAGCAGGTGCTCGAGTGGTTAGGAGGAGGAGATGCTGATACGTGGGCTCCAGACAAGTGGGAGTTAATCGAGGCGGTGGGGCAGGGTAATGTCGTTTACGTTTGGACCCAGACTTGGGACACCGATGACGAGAGTGGGTTGCCAGTAGATACCTATACGGTGACACGCTTTGAGTTTAATGCCGCGGGTCAGGTTGTTGCACTGGGCAACCTCGGTGAAGAGCGTTTTGCGCTTGAGCAAGCTGGGTGGACCATCAGTCGCTAACACGTGGCCTTGTAGCGCCATAAGGCATCGCTGTGATAAGTCAGCGTAGACAGCTTGCTTGTTAGCGGGGCGATGCCGCCCGTTATTGACTAGGCCTTATTACAAAAAAAGCGCGTTAACCGTTTAAGCATCTAGCCCTCATGCACTTCTGGTTGTTCGGGTGAGGGCGCGCTTTGTGTTGTGACCCCGAGGCACCAAATGCGCCGATCTGACCGAGCCGAGCCGTCGTCATCGATGCGCTATCAGGTTAAAAAGATGCCCTTAAAAACGAAGAAAAATAAAATCGAGAGGCCTGCGCCCGCTGGCAATGTAACCACCCAAGAGGTAAAGATCGTCCCGACGACTCTGAGGTTAATTGCCACAATACCGCCAGCTAAACCAACCCCCAATACAGCGCCGACCAGCGTGTGGGTTGTTGATACAGGTGCCCCAAGATACGTTGCTAGGACCACTGTGCCGGCCGCGGCAAGTTCTGCCGCGAAAGCCCTGGAGGGTGTTAAATCAGTGATTTTCTTGCCGATGGTCGCAATGACTTTATAGCCTAGCGTTGCCAGACCAATCACGATGCCGGCCCCGCCAAGAAAGAGGATCCACACCGGCATCGATGATTTTTGGACGATTGTGCCACCGTTCTCAACAATACTGTTGATCGCGGCCAGAGGGCCGACGGCGTTGGCAACATCGTTAGAGCCATGGGCAAAAGCCATCGCGCAAGCGGTGATAATGCAGAGCACGCCAAACACTTTTTCGACGTTATTGAAACGGTTTTTTGTGGTGGGTTCGGGGTCAGGCTGAATTTTGCTTAAGGCCAGCTTGCCGATCAGAGCTATGACCGCGCCGGTGATAAAGGAATACATTATGGCTTCTGTCGTCGATAAGTCTAAACCGAGATGTTTAAGCCCTTTAACACAGGTGACCATCGCGATTAAGAAACCCGTTAAGAACATATAAAAAGGGACGTAAGTCTTTGCTTTTTCCAGCGGGTTTTCTTGATCTAAGATCAATCGTTGGACGCTCTTAAACAAGAAAAATGCAAGCGTGCCAGCCATCAAGGGTGAGGTCACCCAGCTTGCAACGATGGTGCTGACCTTGCCCCAATTGACCGCATCGACGCTGATACCGACGGCCGCAAAACCCACTATGGCACCAACGATGGAATGGGTGGTTGAAACAGGCCAACCAAAGAGCGAGGCAACCAGGAGCCAAATGCCCGCTGCAAGCAACGAAGACATCATGCCAAATACCAGTAAATCCGGTGAGTCTTCTAAAACCAAGGGATCAATGATGCCTTTTCGAATGGTCGATGTGACCTCGCCGCCGGCTAAATACGCGCCCGCGAACTCAAAAATCATGGCGATGATTATGGCTTGTTTGATGGTGATGGCGCCCGATCCTACTGAAGTTCCCATCGCATTGGCGACGTCATTGGCACCAACACCCCAAGCCATGAAAAAAGCGAAGCAACAGGCGATGATCAAAAGGAGGGTGCCGTACTGTGAAATAATTTCCATAGTGAATCTCGCCTCAGTTAGAACTTTTAAAACAATGGATCAGGTGGGAGCTTGTTAGCGTCGTACTGAAAACGTCTAACGTGCAACGATGCTGTGAATCTGGTCGCCGACTTTCTGGGCGCGATCGGCGAGGTTACCGATCAATTCAAAAATTTTATACATGAACATTACATCCACAGGTGGAAGCTCATTTTCAATGGCATGCAATTGTGATCGGATCGCGACCTGATGCTTGTCCGACTGCGTTTCTAATTCGTCGAGTCGAACGATCAGTTTTTCGATCCATTCCACTTCTCGACCGCCAAACCCGGTTTCAATAAGCTCGTCGAGTTCCTGAACAATGGTGCTGGCTTCCATCACAGCTTTGATCGAAGCGTCGACATATTCGGACAGCGCGTCCTGGATGCTATCAGGGAAGCGCATTTTTCTTCCCAGAATAATGCCAGCAATATCTTTGGCACAGTTGGCGACTTTGTCCTGTTTTGAGATCAGTTCCAGCAAGTCGTTCCGGTTAATTGGCATGAACAAGCTTTTAGGAAGACTGAGCCGCATATTTTCTTATCGTCATCGGCGAGGCCCTCGATGTGACAAATCTGGTCGTAGACCGCTTCGACCCTTTTCCAATCATCGGCATAGACCGCACGAAAAAATTGGTTGAGCTCTTTCGTACATTCTTCGACTTTCTCCATGTGTTGCTGGAGCGGGCGGATGGGCGCGTGGCTGAATAGTTTTGAAAAGGTATTGCTAGGAGGCATCGGTTGTCTCTCTTATTGCCTTGGCGGGGTATAGCGCCAAGCTGAGTTTACGGAAGTATAATCATTTCTGGTTTCGCCTGTCATGATTTAAGTGTTTTATCTTCTTATGACGGCCTGCAGCGGTCCGCGCAGCAAAAAAAGAAAATCAGGCAGGGCCTCTTGATGCGCCAGCCCGGTCGAATGATTGCGTTCGCTGAAGAGCGAGGCGTCGCACCGTCCAGATGTCCTTCTGAAAATACTGAAGCGTCTGGGGCGGGATTGGGTTGGTGATGCTCCGAATCACCCATCGCCAACAGACCCGACTGATCAACAAACGACACTCTGTTAAATTCAAGTCCCTCGACCATGCATGGGTGATGGTCGCGATCGACCAGCCTCTAGATTCGAGGGCCGAATCACCCAGTTTTCAACCGTTGAGCCAAAATTTTTGATCTCACAACACAGGTTCGAAGGGGCTAATGAAGCCAGCAGCTAACCGGCTGACACTAGGATGCTTTTCTCAACGTCGGAAAAGCGCGTTTATGCTTTAGAACCCACCATGATTGGCCGAGATCGTGCAGGGCAAACATCGCGCTGGCCGAAAAGGTGTCCTACCCGGCAATGGGTCTGGGCAGATTCGGTTCGGCCTGTAACCAGCGGTCAAGATCGTCCGGTCGATCAACATCCCAGAGCGTTGGTAACTCCAACCAATCGACGCCGGCCTGCGTCATCAATCTCCGCGTTTGCGTAGTGACCGCCGCGCTGCTCCAGGGCACACCCTCAAAGACGGGTGGCACAGACCCGCGGACGCCGATCCCCACATAACCGCCATCCTCAGCAGGAACCAAAACCATCGATGCCACTGAAAGCGCCTGCCCTGCAGCGGCCAAGGCCGCTGGGGTCCAGACCGGGCAATCAGCACCGATCAGCAAGACGCTTGGGCCAAATTCAAGACCCGCTTGTAAAGCAAATTGCATTCGCCTGCCAAGATCACCGGAGCACTGCTGATGAAAAGTCATCCCTAGGCCATCGACGATCTGCTCCAGCTCAAATGGATCATCCTCCAAGGGGCACCAAACCTGCACTTGGGCTGGCACTGTCGATGCCGTCATGAGTGTGCGATGGACCAGTATGCGGTACCAATGCAGGGCTGCAGCCGCGCCTATCTCGCGTCCTAAACGCGTTTTAACGCAACCTAATTTGGGCGCTCTCGCGAAAATTTGCAGCACCAAATCAGCGGACATTTTGATACCAGCGGTGCAAGGTCGAAGGCGATACACCCAGCCAATAGGCCCATCGAAACCAGAACATTTTAAGCACCGTTGCCAACCATCCCTGTTGCCCCCACCGCCGGCCGGATGTCGTGAGCGTCAGCTGCAAAACCTCAGGCTGGGCTAGCCTTTTGAGTCGTCGGCACAGCGCAATATCTTCCATTAGCAACTGTTCGGGAAACCCGTCGCACGATCGAAACAAACTGTTACGCACAAACAAACCCTGATCACCTGTTGCAATTGACGTCCATTTCGATCGGCGATTCATGAGCCACGCCGTCAAGGCGAGACCCGGGTGACGTCCGGCGATAGCGACGCGAAACCATCCCCACTGCGCTTGGCAACCCACTAAGCTGTGAATAAACGTTTGTGCTGAAACTGCGGGTAATGCTGAGTCGGCGTGCAGGAACAACAACCAATCGCCTCTCGCGACCTTCGCGCCCGCATTCATTTGGGCTGAACGGCCCATCGCGCCTTCTAAAATGACATCGGTCAAAGGATCAGCAATTGCACAGCTATCGTCAGAGCTCCCGCCATCACTGACAATGACCTCGACACCCGCGGCCCTGAGCGGTTGCAGTGACGCCAGCAGGCTCGGGAGCGCCTCCGCTTCATTCAATACGGGAATGATAATGGTTAAAGACGGGCTCATTCGCTTTCGCTTAAGGTGCGGTCAGCCGCAACGGCATTCAATCGCCAATCGTAATTTGAATAATCGATCGTCACCTCGCCCTCTGCCAGCCGCTTTTGTTGGTCTGCGCTGAGTTCCAGCGCGGCTGCGTAATGAAGCAAAAAGCCAATCACACCCCCCGGAGATTGATTGTTCGGCGGTTGAAAGTCGCCGGCATACCAGTCGAAAAGTGGGGACACAAACAGCCGCTCTGATTCGCCCTCATAATAGTTGCGATTCCGATCTTTCAGAAAACGGATTGTTTGATCTTCAAGTTGTGCGTCCAATCGCTGCGCCAAGAAAGGTTCTTCGCGTAGCGCGGGACAACCCACCGAGGCGCAATTCACCGCAAAATGAATCCGGGGGTCCATGAGCGCCGGGTCGCCTCGAATTAAACGATGTTCAATATCATCGAGACTGCTTCGGCTACCCAGGAGATCAAAAAATCGGTGCTTGAACGGCGCATTGAGCACCCGGCCAAAATCCCAGACCGAGGCAATCCCTGGATAGCGCTTCATGATCTTTGCAACCATAAAGCTGTTGTAGGCGTTCAGCAAAAAAGCCAGCTTCGCAGGTTGAGAAAATCCGTTGAATTGCTCGACACTGACTGCGCTCAAGGCGCTCAAATAGCGGTTGAAGGTCCGTTTATCGTCTAGAAAAACTTGGTAATCCAGTTTTGATACGCGCCCGCCTTGATCTGTGTACACAGCTCGGTCGAGCAATTTAGCCCAATCTGCATGGGTATGATCAAATGGCGTGGGTTCGGGTGGGTAGGCACTGCCGGCATGGCTCGGGACGGCCCACAGAATCACCCCCAACAATAAGCACTGTAAACCCGATCTTTGAAACATGGTTAACATCCTATTGGCCCCGCTTACCAGCAGCACGACGAATTAAATAGCTTGACGGTCTTACGCCATGCCGTCAGCGTTTCTGATGACTTGTAGCCTTGACGACAGCAACCTCTGAGATGCTTCCGATAGGGTATCGATCAACACCCGCCGCGGTGGTGCTCATCCCGGGCAGTTTACAAAAAATGGCTGGATAGCGCTCGATCTCGTCGCATTTCTCTGCGCTACGATGCCAAGGGTTACTTCCGGCCCGGTAAACCCCCTACTTGAGAAGATCTGGATGCTATTGTCCATGCCGTTGCCTGGCGCGTCTTGGGGTTTCGAGAGAAAACAGATTACCCCATCGGCGATCGCAAGGCCGCCCCACGAGTCCGAGTATTTGGATCTGATGCAGCAGGCGAAAGCAGCCTGGTAGCGCTTGCCGGTGCATCGACCGACGCGAAGGACTCTACGTGTCGCCTGGCGTGGTGTCCCAATGTGAGCCGGCAGGCGTGCCGGGCGGCACCCATCGGAACCAAGCAGCGCATGGTTTAGCGGCGAAGGTTGACTGTTTTCCCAATAAAATTCTGGTTTAATCCAGTGGTCGATATTGTACCGTCGCAAAGCGTCTCGTCAGTATTGGTCAAATTGCGTCCGCGGTATCAACGGCGCTGAAGTCAGTTCAGCGCGTACAGCCCTGTGATGATTTGGCGGAAAATGCCAAGCGAATTTTGAAAAAAGACCGAGATCAAGTGGGAATAAAGGCTAAGTCATGCAACATAGTCGTTATCGTTGTATTACTGGGTGAGAAGGGCTAGATGTTTGCGTGGATCCTGTGATTGAGCCATCGAAAAAAGCGTTTCCTGAATGGCGAGAAGGCGCCGTATTCGACGCCCGATTGTTGCGCGGCAGGGGAGACGTGCGCGATCGTGAGATTCGACGACTGGGGCAGGCCGTAGAGCGCTGGGGTTTTTTTGAGCTTCAAAACCACGGCATCGACCCTCAATGCCGTCAAGAATTGTTCGCCGCTCAGCGCGCATTTTTTGCCTTGCCCGACGCGCAAAAACGCCGTTTGCAGCGAACAGCCCTTAACGCCCGTGGCTATAATCCGGGGGAGTTGACGAAAAATCGGTTAGATGCCAAGGAGATTTTCGACGTTGGACACAAGCCGGATCCCTTGGCAGCCGATGATGCCTTGTCCAATCGGGTCGTGGACGGTTGGAATCAAATGCCCGAGGAGGGCGCCATAAGGGATCCCATATGGCGCTGGTTCAACGTCTGTGAACCCTTGGCGATTGAGGTCTACGGCTGGTTGTTGCAGGCGTTGGGCGCAAGCGACGCGCTTGGCGCGCACACTGATCAGCACACGAGTTTTTTGCGGCTCAATGCCTATTCAGACGCGCAGCAGAAAAACAGTCGAAAACAAAGTGTCGAAGACGAAGATCCCGACTTAATGGATCCGCTGGGCATCCATCGGCATACCGATGCAGGGTTGCTGACCTTGCTCGTTGAAGATGGTCACCACGCACTTCAGGTTTTGCATGCCGGACAGTGGCGGATGATCGAGCCCTCTGCCAATGCTTTCATCGTGAACACGGGAGACATGCTTCAGGTATTGTCTAATGATCGGTTTATCGCGCCCGAACATCGCGTGCTGGCCTCTGTCGAAGGCCAATACCGGCTCAGTGCGGCGTACTTTTTCAACCCGCCCTATGATCAAATCATTCAGGCGTTGCCCGTCAACGATAAAGACGCAACCCTTGATGCGCCGCGGTATCAGAGCTTCACTTGGGAGACATTTCGTCGACGGCGGGGTGCCGGCGATTACGAGGATTTGGGTGAAGAAATACAGATTAGCCACTATCGCGTTTAGGACTGCGTTCGTAGTAAGGGAAATGTGGGTCATCTTGCCTGGAGATAGGATCAGGGTGTTGAAAAAGTTTTTGGCGCGGCAGCGCAGTTAAACTTGAGCAGTGCCTGTGAATTTCCGGTCAGAGCCCGCTTGATAAGCCGCTAAGGCGTGGTCATCTTCTGTGACACAAAAAAAAGCCGCCGCCGCTTGTAATTAGACGAGCGCGGTCGGGGGCATTCAATCTAGAAACGTTCCTTACGCCATTGGTCTGAAATAGCGGGATCCAAATATCTTGGGGGTCGGGGCCTTCGGGCCGGGCGCGAGCGCTATTCCAAATCGAAGTGCTCAGCAAAGCAGAGCGAAGGATGTGTGAGGTTTGCCCCGGTCTGACAACCTGGTGGAGAAGGCAACTTGGAAGAATTGCCTTCGCCTGGAAACCGGTTGAGTTGACCATCGCGACGGCGTATGGTTGTATCTTGTTGATAATTTGAACCGAAACTAAATATAGGTGCCAATCGGTTTACCGAGGTTTTTGAAAAGGAGAGGTTATTATGACCGTTGAGTTTAGATCTTTGTTGGTATTTGCTTCGTTGATTCTATCATCGCAAGCCATCGCTGTAGATTTCAACGTGTCCAGCTCGACCGAACTCCAGTCGGCGCTGACAACCGCTGCCAGTAACGGGGGTGATGACGTGATTACGTTGGCGCCTGGGGTTTATGCTGGCAACTTCAAATATCTCGCGGGCGAAGCCTATTCGGTGACCCTTCAAGGGGATCCGTCGGCAAGCCGAGAAGAGATTATCCTTGATGGCGAGCGCCGAGCCTTTGTTCTACGAGTGGACCCAAGAGACTACGCAATGTCGCTGACGATTCAGCATCTCACTGTGGCGAACGGAAAAAGCGATGAGCCGGGTGGCGGCCTGACGCTATTGGGGCCGGTAGATGATTGTCGTGAGATTGGCAATGATTTGACTACAGACCCCACCAACCCCAATCCCGACGCGGCTTCGGAGGCTGTCGAGCAATGTTATAAAGAAAGGAATGCAGACCTTCTGTTATCTGATCTGGTGATCCGGGATAACTTTGCCTGCCATGGCGCGGGCGTTTTTGTTGGGGGCCCTCGCACCTTGGATGGTACCACCGTATCTGCCGGTTTCTCTCGCGCGACGATTGAAAATAGTTTGTTTCTGGGTAACGGCGCTTACTTCCCGCCAGGCTCAGGAGACAACGGGGGAAGTTTAAGTTCGACATGCCCGTATGAAACTGCTGGTCATTTAGCAGTGGCCGTCACTGAGTCCATTTTGTTGCAAGGCAACCGGTTCAATAATCTCGCGCTGCCGCTGAATACCACAGATGGACCTTCTCTTTCGTCTTTTGCTTCTGCGATATCATTGGCAGCAGAGTTAGCTTTTTCAACGAGTACAACGAGCGATGACCCTAAATTAACAGTAAAAGACAATGTTTTTGAAGCGCTCGGCGAAGTCACAGTAAGTAGAGACCACAAACTCAGAGGATACTTACATTGAAACAGAAGTGGTCCAGACTGTTCGTGAGTTATATAAACTTAATGGCCCGACAACGTTTGAAAACAATGAGATAAGAGGGTTTGCTGGGTCAAGTTTTGGCAACATTAATGGGCGCATTGCAGAGAACCTCTTCACAGGCAACGCCACACGCCAAGTAACCGCTCTCGCAGGTGTTATAGAGGACAATATTTTTGAATTGGGAGAAGGCTCTAGTTCGATGAACTTTGGGACCGGCACTGGCGTCGATTTTTCGCTTTCTGGCACTGTACGGCGGAACATTTTTAGGGAGCTATTAGGATCGATCAGGGTGGTGGGCTCGGTTTCGCTGGACAGTTTTCCAGGCGACCCAGGGTATGGTGAGCCTCAAACCACGATTTTCACGGAAAATTTAATTTCGGGCATCGGAAAATCGGCTAGACCCCAGGAGGACAACCAGGGCACTGGCGATCCTAACGTTTACGATCCTGGCGCAGCACTTGGAGGCGGCAGTGAGACCGTCTTTGGAGACGACTATTGCACCGTGTTTTTTCAAAGCGGCGCCTTCTCTATCTTAAACAATACCGTTGCCAGAACGGTGGGTTCTGGCCTCTGTGTCGACAGCAATTCCTTCACCATTGCCAATAACATTGTCTGGGCTGCTCCCGGAGTTGAAGGCGGCTACGATATTCAACAGATCGGATACGCTGACGCAAGTGTCTTGGTGAACAATATCTTTCAAACAGCAACGGAATTCTGGGACATCAACGAAGGTAATATTAACCTTGATCCACAATATTTTGACGTAGGCGCGGGTGATCTCCATGTTCGCACAGGCTCTCCTGCTATCAACGCCGGTGCAGATAATCGCCTCAGTGCAGAGCAAGTGTACGACCTTGATGGTAATGCCCGAGTGCTCAACGGAGCAGTTGACATTGGTGCCTATGAGCGCTCGACCACGGCGCTGCACCCAGCCGACACCAATGGCGATAACGAAATCTCAAAGGATGAGTTTGATGCCTACAACACGGCCTGGCGTAGCAATGCAGTTTGGGAGAGCGCGCCGTCAATTATCCCCATCGATTTTGTCTCACGTGCGGGGTATCTCCTGCAGAGCGGTGGCGAATACGAAAACATAGGCGTGGGTAAGCCTGCGACGTGGGTTCCGGTATCGTCGAACTGATCGCCCCGATTGTTCAATAGAGAATTTCGAATGTTGAAACGAATTCAGACAGCGGCGATCGGTCTCCTCCTTAGCTTCGGGTCAATGGCCGGTTTTGCAGCCGAGAGAACGGTAGACACATCAGCCTGTGCGCCTGTTGTTACCTTAGCGGCGGGTCAAGGTACCGCGGCAGCGTCTTGGGCTTACGAAGAAAACATCGGTCCGCTCACACCGAGCGAGATCAGTAATGATGGTGTTTGGATCGAGTCCAAACAGGTGATTCGGTGGGGTGGTACCTTGAGCGCCACACCGGCCGAGTTCCGTTATTCACTCTCGGGTCGAGACGGATATTATACGGTGAGCGGCCGAGAGGCTTCAGACGGTAACTTAACGCAGACCGGTAAAGAATCCGTGCGATTGACCTGTGATACGGCAGCTTTGCCCGAGCAGGTGGCAAAGCCAATACTGTCCAGCGTCTCGGGCACCAGAACGCCCGTGTCGATTACAGTGTCGACCAATACGCTTGACGCCACGATTCACTACACCCTAGATGCCTCCACGCCGACAACGTCATCGCCAGTTTATTCGGGCGCGGTATCTTTAGATCAGGCGACCTATTTCAAAGCCATTGCGGTTAAAGAGGGCTATCGCACCAGCGATGTCGTGGAAGCCTACTATGCCGCGCCAGTTCGAACACTATTTGACACGCTGACTCAAACGGCCACAACAGCTACCTGTAATCCAACGATCACTGTCGCGGTTGCGCCAACGGCTCAAGCCAAAAGTTATGGTGTTGCGCTGCGTTTGCCGTTTGGGACAGTGCCTCAGGCGATATCCGACAACGGGACTTGGGATCCGGAGACTGAGCAGATCAAGTGGGGTATTTATGCGGATACTTCGGCGCGAGACTTGAGCTTTAAATTAACCGGACCCGATGCAACCTACTCTCTTTCTGCGGAGGCGAGTTTCGGAGGATTTTCAGAGCGGCCCAGCAAGACACTCGCTGTCGTCCAAGACTGCATTCCGCCTCAAGCATTAAAACCGATATTAAGCCCCGCCAAGGGGAGAGTTCCGGTATCCGTTTCAATCAAGAGTGAAACCGAGGACGCAATCATTCGCTACACCCTTGATGGTGCAGCGCCCACGATCAGCTCGGCGCTCTATGAGGGACCGATCACGCTCTCGGAACCAGCAACCCTCCAGGCGGTGGCTTTTAAAGAGGGCCTTGAGGAATCTGAGGTTGCACAGGGGGAATACTTAACGGGAACTAGACCGAAAGCGATCATCGTCGCGGGTGGCGGCCCTTATGAGGGCAACGCACTTTGGCCGGCCACGGTCAAGGTGAGTCAATATGCCTATAACGCCCTGCTGTATCAGGGCTATGACAAGGAAGATATTTTTCTCATTAGTCCGGTCGATGATATCGATTTTGACGGCAACGGCGACCTTGATGATGTTGATGCGCTCGCCACGGTCGATAACCTCAAGGCCGCGATTACGGATTGGGCGCTCAACGCCAGCGAGGTAATGGTCTATCTCACGGATCACGGTGGTTACGGCGAGTTTGTTTTGAATAAAACAAGCGAAACCGCGCAGTTTGTGAGCGTTGGCGAGCTCGATGTCTGGTTTGATGAGCTTCAAAGTGTGATGACTGGGCCTTTGACCTTTATTTATGATGCGTGTCAATCGGGCACTTTTGTTGAGGGGCTTTTGCCTCCCGAGGGTGCCTCGCGAATCGTATTGACCTCCGCGAGCAATGAGCCGGCCCTATTCTTAGAAGGCGGCGCCTTGTCTTTTAGTTATCAGTTTTGGGCCGCTGTCTTCTATAAAGGCAAGTTTTACGATGCCTATCTGAGCGCGACTAAACAGATGGAGGGCGATCAGCGCCCGCTTTTAGATGCCAATGGCAATGGCATCGCGAATGAAAAAGAAGATCAATTTCTTGGTTCGCGATATCGTGATTGGACGAGGGGCAGTGGCCGCATCTGTGCCGCCCGAACTCAAGGGTGTCAGTTCACCCATAAGCCTGAATGGCGAAACAAGCGCCTTGATCGAAGTCGGTGAGGTGGTTTCTTTAAATCCGATTGATCGTGTCTGGGCCGTCATGGTGCCACCGAATTTCCGGGCACGGCGCGCTGACGCGCCTGTGACCGAGCTACCTTCCTTTGAATTATCTGACGTTGATGGTGATGGTCGCTACGGCGCCACTTATACGCGTTTCACAAAGAACGGTAGGTACAAGATCCAGCTTTACGCAAGAGATAACCAGGGCGTTATTTCGATCCCTGCTTCAACCGAAGTCAATCAGCTTCTGGGCGAGACCGTGCCCAATGCGGCGCCATTCGCACAAGATGCGGCTTATACAATACAAGAGGACAGTCTCTTAGAGGGCCTGCTGGCAGCGGATGATGACGATGGCGATAGTCTAACCTATGCGATTGTTTCAGATGGGGAATTTGGAACGGTCTCCTTAACCGATCTCAGCCAAGGCACCTTTAAGTACCGTGCACACGCCAACACCAACGGGTTGGATTCCTTTACGTTTGTCGCCAACGATGGCGTCTCGGACTCGAATATTGCAACCGTCAGCATTACTTTGGTTGAAAAAGAGGATCGCCCGATCGCCAATGATCAACGGTATGTGGTGGAACCGGGCGAAATTGTGCAGAGCATGCTGCCGGGCGAAGATGGCGATGGAGATTCATTGTTCTTCGAGATCACCGCTGAACCGCTCTTTTGGAAGCCTGAACCCTCGATGATGCGGTGACGGGCGCGTTTACGTTCAATTCTGAGGGCGCCAGCGGCACGATTGCTTTTGAATATACCGCATCAGACGGCAAGGCGGTCAGCGCGCCGGGCGTCATTGAGATCTTCATCAGAAGAGGGTTTAACACACCACCAAGTCTCAATGCGTGCAATCTGGTGGTCCAAGAAGACTCGGAGCTTACTGGTCAGTTAACTGGGACGGACGAAGACGGAGATCCTTTAACGTTCAAGTTGATCGGGGGGCCTGCTGAAGGAACCGCTGAGCTCTCGGAAGAGGGCAAGCTCAACTACGCACCGAACGCGAACTATTTTGGTACTGATGTGATTCGGATCATCATTAATGATGGTTATGAAAATAGTGCGCCTGCCGACTGCGAAATTATTGTAAATCCAGTCAATGATGCGCCTGTTGCACTAAGCAATTCGATTACAGTATTCGATGCCGCTGGATATACCGGCACTTTACGAGCTGATGATGTGGACCAAGATGCTGTCACGTTCGAATGGGTTGAGCTGCCGACTCGAGGTCTGGTTGAGTGGGTCGATAACACCACGGGCGCCTTTAAATACATCCCTGGATCTGCCGAAAATGGAGCCGATGCGTTTCGTTTCAGGGTGAGCGATGGCCTTCTGAATTCTGAGCCGGCAAGTGTGACGGTGTCAACGCGAGTGCCACAGGCAACGATAACGCGCTCAGTAATTGACGGCGCCTGCATCGCCGAAGTGTCGATCGAAGTTGACCCTGTGGCGAGTGTCAAATCGCAGTTCATTTCTGAGCAGTTACCGTCAGGCGCAGTGCCAGAGGACATTAGTGACGATGGTATTTGGGAGAAAGAAAGCCAGACCATTCGCTGGGGCGGGTTCAATGACAATATCGCGCGCACCCTGAAGTATCGTTTTACGACGGACGATGGTGATCAGGCGCTCCTTGGAACGGGCAGTTTTGATGGTTGGAATCAGACCGTTCAGGGCGCTGAGAGCGTGCGCATCAATTGCGATGGCGCCCGTGTAGGCGAAACCGGTGATCACGCCGGCGAGTGGCTCGCGCGCGCCACTCGACATGGGCTATTCAATTCCGAGACCGAGGGCGCGCGGCTTTACTACACCTTGGATGGATCCGAGCCTACCGAGGATGGGATTCTGTATTCGGGTCCGGTTGGCTTAGATGGGCCAGCCAAGGTCCGTGCTCGAGGCTATAAAGAGGCGCTGTATCGAAGCCAGGAGACTCGAGCTAAGTTTCGACCGGCCAATCCAAAGAAAGCCGTGTTGGTGATTGGTGGCCCGATTAACAATGGTAATGCGCTGTGGTCATCAACGCTGAAAGTCGCTCGACATGCCTACAGTGCTTTGCTCTACCAAGGTTATGAAAAAGATGAAATTCAGGTGCTCGCGCCGTCCCTTGAATTGGATTTGGATGGTAACGAAGATTTTGATGATATTGATGCGGTGGCAACCAATGAGGCCATTGAAAATAGCATTCGAACCTGGGCGAGCGATGCAAGCGAATTGCTGTTTTATATGGTCGGTCACGGCGGCGATAACAGATTTCAGATTACGCTTGGGGGAGAATTTTTAGAGGTTGGAAGCTTGGATGCTTGGCTGGACGCCTACCAAAGCAAGACGGGTGCGAGGACGATTGTGATCTACGATGCCTGTCGTTCAGGGAGTTTTCTGGCAGATCTCACAGGCTTACCCGAAGTTGAACGGCTCATCCTCACATCAAGTTCTGAGAGCGAGCCCGCTTGGTTCATTGACCAAGGCGTTTTGTCGTTTTCTTTTCAGTTTTGGTCGGCTGTGTTCGGCAAAGCAAATTTGGGCGACGCCTATCGTCAAGCACAAAGTTTGATGAAGAAATACCAAACCGGACTAATCGATGTGAACGGCGACGGCCTGGCTGACGATTTGGCTATCGACGGAGCCAATATTCTATTGGGTCGAGGCGCTGTCACGGCCGCGTTCGAGCCGGAGATCAAGGGTGTGGCTGATCCGCAGGATATTGGTAGCGACTCGGTTGCATTCTTGACCGTGACGGGTGTTACCTCGGTGAACCCGGTTGATCGCGTTTGGGCCGTTGTGCTGCCACCAGGATACGGGGGCAGTGACCCGGATGTCCCAGTTCTATCTGTCGCAGAAGTCGAGCTTGCGCCAAACGATGAAGGCGGCTTCAGCGCGGTACATACGGTGATTTCGAGCAAGCCGGGCGCTATGAAATTGTCTTTTACGTTCAGGATGACCAAGGCCTGATCAGTCGGCCAGCATACTCTCAAGTGCTCAAGGGCGCGGGCAGCTTCTCGGCCGACACAGATGGTGATGGGGTCGCTCGATGCCAATGACCTTTGTCCAGCCATTGCCGATGATCAGCAAGACGAGGACCAAGATGGCCGCGGTAATGCGTGTGATAACGACGATGACAATGATGGAACGGCCGATGAAGACGATGCATTCCCGCTAGACTCCGAAAGAACAGCTAGACACGGATGGTGATGGTATTGGCAACGTGGCCGATGATGACGACGATGGTGATTCGGTTCTAGATGCCGATGACGCAGCGCCGCTTGACCCAACCATTTTATGAAGTCGAGGCGGATCAAGATGGCGATGGTATTGCCGATAACGTCGATAACTGCGTTTACGTGGCCAATTCTGATCAAAAAAATAACGATGATGACGGTGTTGGCGACCTATGTGATAACGATGATGATAATGATGGGATTGTGGATCAGTTAGACAGCAATCCCTTTGCGCCGGATGGTACGAATCTCCTAATTGGGGCCGATACAGATGATGATGGCGTGAAAGATAATGCCGATAATTGCGAGTCCCTTGCCAACGCCGACCAAACTGATACGGATTCAGATGGCGACGGCGATGCGTGTGACTCGGATGATGATAATGATGGCGTTAATGATGAAGATGATGATTTCCCAACCAACCCAAGCGAATCAAATGATTCAGATGGTGATGGTTTTGGTGATAACTCAGATGCTTTTCCTGATGATTCGACTGAATCTGCAGATTCCGACGGCGATAGTGTCGGTGATAATGCAGATAATTGTCCTAGTTTAAGTAACCTGGACCAAACGAATACAGACGGGGACGCTGAAGGTGATGCTTGTGATTCAGACGATGATAATGACGGCTTTAGTGACGATCAAGAAGAGTTAGATGGTACGAATCCTCTTAATCGTTTTTCCTGTAAAACAGGCTGTTTCAGCTTTGACGTAGATGGCAACTCGGAAGCTAAACCGCTAACCGATGGGCTTTTGGTTATCCGTCACCTATTTGGTTTCAGCGGAGAATCATTAACGTCTGGTGCTGTATCTGGAGAAGCAAGCAGAGGCTCCTCAGAGGCTATCGCAGGCTATCTGCTCGAGTGCTGATTCGGAGTTAGACATCGATGGCGATGGTGAATCTAAGCCGCTTACAGACGGGCTTCTGCTCATACGGTACCTGTTTGGGTTCTCTGGTGCGTCTTTGATCTCTGGTGCGATAGGAGATGGTGCTGAGACGAGATACGGCTGAAGAAGTTGAGGCTTATATTCAAGCGCGTGTGCCTGTCCAGTAGGGTTGCCTGAAGACGCTAGATTCAGGCTTTGATGTCGCAGGTAGCCTTTTACACGCGCCCAGAGGCGTTTTTGGATAATGTATTTCTGCACTGCTTTTCGACAGCAACACCCCACGCTGGTCTTAAATGAAATTTTTTGCGCAGCTTCCTGGTTATAAAGTTACCAAGCAAAGCGTCAACAAATCCAAGGGCTACGCAATGCGTGCTTCATTTATAAGGGGAAAGCGTCTCTTGCAAAAGCCAGTTAGCCTAGTGATGATAAAAGCGCTGGCGCTTGGGATGCTTCGAGCGCTGCACGATTGCACGACCCATTATTACAATACAGAGATAAGGAGGTAACGATGCAACACCGAACCCACAAAGCCTGGCTGCTGGCCCTAGTGTTTTTTGGATTGTCTTTTCAGGTCGCAGCTGATGATCATTGCAAACCTTCAAAATGGGGCGTGAATGACGAGATTGGCGCGGCCAACTATGTCGATTCCCAACAGATCTTGGCGGCGACGCGCTTGGTCAAGCTCGGTGAAAGCCACGGCCTCGGTATCGTGATAGAGCCGGGTATGCCGGCTTTTCCGCCCAGGTTCACGCAATTACAAGTTGTCCAGCCCGGTCAACAGCTCGGCGTCGACACCACGCAAACCTATGGCTGGCCAATGTCCTACAACGATGACCTCGTACAAATGTGGCTTGGAACAGGGCCCCAACTTGACGGCCTGGGTCATCTCGGCGAGGACAATCTGTTTTATAACTGCAATCAGGGCAAAGATTTTGCGCAAATTACAGGTCTAACCAAACTGAGCATCCATCAAGTGCCGCCCCTGATAGGACGGGGAGTTCTCCTGGATATGACGCGGCACTTCAATGTCAGTGCTATGGCGGCAGGCCAGGTCATCTCGTCCGAGGATATTAAAACTGCAGCCAAGGCTCAATCCGTTGTTTTCAAAACCGGCGACGTCATCCTGCTACACACGGGCTGGACCGATGCAAAGCTCAAAAGTGATCCAGAGACGTGGGGTTCTACCATTCCCGGGATCAGCAATGAAGCGGCACAGTACCTAGCGGATCTCAATCCAATGGCTGTCGGTGCTGACACATGGGGTCTCGAAGCAGTGCCTGCTGGGCCTGGCGACAAACTGTTTTTTGGACACAGCATCCTACTCAAGGACAATGGCATCTATATTCTTGAGACCATGGACACCGGCCGCCTGGCCAGTGAAAAAGTCTACGAATTTATGTTTGTGTTGGGGCAAGCGAAGCTCAAAGGCGCTGTTCAGATGATCATTAATCCCGTCGCGATGTGGTAACGGTGCACGCAATCGCCGCGATAGGTGTTGCGAGCGTTGATCATTATCAGGCAGGCGGGCAATCCTGATGTAGGACTTTCTGCCGGGTCGCTGTGATAGCTGCTGTCTGGAAAAGTTTGTTGCCGTCAGCTACTAGCGATGGGGTTGCCGTCCGTGCTGAACCACAGTGGATGGTTGCTTGATTGATTGGGTAGATGCTTAAGGGTTATAAAATTTGTCTCAACAACCATCAGAGTTTCTCGAGAGCAGTGCCCTGCGCGGCATCTCTTGTTGAGGCGGGATGATCTGGATAGTCGGCAGGTGATGGGCCTTCAGTTGGACCCATGGTTAAATAGGGTGTTGTTTCTTCGGAGCACAAAATAATGGAATGTCCTTCTCCTATCGATGGGATGGTCTGGCCGGCGCGACCGCTTGATGATTATTTGGGCGAACTCAGGGCGCATGGCTATACGGTGGTCGATGGTTTAATCGACGAGGCCGCGCTTGAGCGCATTAAAACGGTAACGGCGCAGCAAATTGCCCAACTTGAACCCGCACCGCCAGCGTTCGATGACCGGTTTGGCGTGCCCCACGGCATTGCTTGGAGCCAGGATGTTTGCAACGCGGTGACGCATCCTGCGGCACTTTGGGTCTTGCGCGCTTATCTCGGCGCATCAAACATTCGATTTTGTCATCAGCCGGCGATGACGGTGCTGCGACCAGCGAAAGATTTAATCGGGCAATTCCCTGAGCAAGGTTGGCACGCGGATTATCCTTACCACCCAGATGTCTATCCAGATGATCGCTGGCAGGATGACGCGGTTTATGGGGTGCAATTTAATCTTTGCATTGATGCTTTCCGCGCCGAAAATGGGGCAACCCAATATGTTCCTGACTCACATTTGCGCCGCCGGTGGCCGCCGCGCGCTTTCAATGAAGGCGGCACCCGAATGGGAACTGCCCCGCATAATAAGGTGATGCAGATGGTTGCGCCGGCCGGTTCAGCCTTAATCTATGATTCCAGGACTTGGCACCGCGCCTGCCCAGAGCTGAATGTGAGCGGTGAGGATCGCCTTGCGATTTTGAACGCGGTGTGTCCTGCGTGGGTTCGCTCAATGGTCGATAAGCGAGCGGGCACCGAGCGTTACAGGGCATCGAATATGGCGACACAATTAGACCCGCAAGTGCGGGATGAAATTGAGGCGCTCTGTCACGCGGATCGGCTCCCACCGCCTGCGGGCGCTCCCGTTATCCTTGAGAAGCAATTCGTTGGTCCACGAAAGATTCAAATATAGCGAGTGACCAGAAGCTGCTGCATCGCTCCAGTTAACGGCGCTCGATAGCGCACGTCTGCTTTGGGCCGGTTGGGCTTCGCGTCGAACCTGACAACGCATCAGGCTTTAGCGCCTGAACGCGTCGCGCAGAAACCCTCCCAGAGACGGGTGGCCAGGCGCTAACCGCGTATTACGCGCCCTCAGCTTTTCTTTTTTATCCTGAGCCCTTAATGTGATGGCGAATGCATGACGGAATGAGCCGAGATGAGCGCGCAAAAAGAGATTACGGATCTGATGAATCTTTATTGTACGGCAATTGATTCGGGTGATCTGAAAACCTTTGGCAGGCTTTTCGCAAACGCCACGTGGATTGCGGAAGGGCGAGTGCCAGGCCCCGAATCAATGAACAATATGATTTTGTATGAGGATGGAACCCCGCGGACAAAACACGTCATTACGAATCTCACGCTGGATATTGATGAAGCAGCAGGCAGGGCCAGTGGCCATTGCTATGTAACGGTTTACCAACAAACGCCAGAGTTTCCGCTGCAAGCAATTTTTGTTGGGGAATACTTCGATACGTTCTTGCACGCCGCACAAGGCTGGGCCTTTTCCCAGCGCGAAATTCGTAACTCACTGATTGGTGACATGCGCGCGCATCTTAAGATCCCATCACTCACCATCCCGGGGGCTGTGCCCTGATGGATCAAAAGGCCATTGCTTAAAAACTCGTGAGCTTGCTGCGTTAAAAGACCTGAGCGCTGACGCTAATTTCCAAGGCCTTAGCCATAATCGTTTCAGTTAAGAAAGCGGGAACGTGTACTTTGTTTTAAGGACAGATCCTGGGTGTTGTAGCGAGCGGAACGATCCCCTAAAGCTGGAGACCATGATTGGCGGATCGACCGTGGGGCAACCGAAAAGTGGAACGCTTGTAAGGTATTCTTTGCGAACTGATCGCGATGAACGCCCGAATCAAGCGCTGGAGTGCGTCTTTGCGCCGCTGAGCCTAAACGTCATACCATTTTGGGTTAGGGGAAGGCGCGGCTAGTTGGCCAGCAGCGTCGGCAGACAGGTGAGAGGCCTGCCGACGCGAGGCTTATCCTCTTATTGTTTGGCCTGTAAAATCATAATTTTGACAAGTCGAGATCGCCGCGACTTGTGCTGCAAGCGGCGATTGACCAAAGTCCGTCACGCCGGTCGTTTGTTCATCAAGATCAGCCCAAAGGTGTAACCAAACGAAGTCGGAGGACGCCTCGGATTCGAACTGAGGGTCTAGATCAACATACCAGTAGCCTGTAGGCCCCTTGTCGCGCTCATAGGCATCGATCCAGGCATGGTAAGCCGTTTGAAACTGCGCCAAGTCATCCTGTGAATAACCATCATTGAAGTTACAGAACGCGTACTGCGCCCTGAAGGATTGACTGTCTGATTCGGCGCTGGCCGGACGTTGAACGGTGGGCGCAAAGGCGTAGGCATGCTCTTCTGAATAGGTTAGCAACTCACTGGTCATGGCTTGCCATTGCGATTCTTGATTTTGCTGCCAATATTGCCAGCCAGCGTTTCGAGCTTCCATCGAGTCCCATAAAATCGACCACATAAAGTCCAGGTCCTCGTTGGGTTGGTCTGCCATTAGGATATTGGCAAACTGGATTTGGTACTCACCTTGATCGATCAAGGCGTTCCACTGGTCAATCGCCGCGTTCAAAGCATCTTCGGAAAAATTGGGGCCTTTCTTGTGCCAGACATATTCGATGACGGGCTGTGTTTGGGCATTAGATTCGGAAACGTCATTGGCAACGGTTGTCATGGGTTCTTGGTTGGTTTGATTTTCGCTGCAACTGCTCAATAGTGAGATCAGCGACAGTAGAACAAAAAGATGCTTCATAATGGAACGCTCCTGCAGTGGATAGGGATGGCGAGCGAAGTTTTCGACTCGCCTACTAAACGTACAAAAGGGAATGTCTTGCAGCAAGGATCGTTCGATTTTGGTCTTTAATCGAGCAATGCTGATCGCTGGCTCATTTTCAAGGCGTTCAGCGCTTGGGCCAGAACCGAAAATTATCCATCTGGCGCGTCTCAGCCGGTGAGCTGGTCATGGCAGCAGTCTCGGGGTCGATCGGAGATTTGTTTTTCGCGCGCCACGATAATGCCGAGCACCACAAAGGCGCTGCCTAGTCCAAGCTGTTCTAACCTAGGCTGTTCTAACCTAGGCTGTTAATGCCTCAACGCCACGTTGAATGAGGACTTTACAGAGATGCGCCCGATATTCCGCACTGGCGTGCATATCCGTGTTCAGCGTCTCGGCAGACAAGGTCACCGCCTCGATTGCGGACACGCTGAAATCAGCGGTTAAGGCTGTCTCAAAGGTGGCGGCCCTGAAGACACTGGCAGCAGCACCGGTGATTGCAATGCGCGTCTCGCCGGCTGTCCGCGTGAGCATGACCCCAACCATGGCATACCGCGAGGCCGGGTTCGGAAATTTAAGATAGACGGCCTGATCGACCTGGGGAAAGTGAATCGCCTGGATGATTTCATCCGGTTCTAACGCGGTTTCAAACATGGCTTTAAAGAATGTATCGGACGGAATCGTTCGGCGATCCGTTACGATCTGGGCCCCTAAGCCGAGTGCGGCGGCAGGATAGTCCGCTGCGGGATCGTTATTTGCCAAAGACCCCCCGATGGTGCCGCGATATCGAACTTGGCGGTCACCGATGCCGCCGGCCAAGTTTGCGAGCGCCGCGCAATGTTCTTGCACAAGGCTCGACGCTGCGACCTTGGCGTGGGTTGCCATGGCGCCAATTTGCAAAGTGTCGCCGACCAGGGTGATGGCGTCTAAACCCGGGATTGTTGCCAAGTCGATGACATCTGATGGCGCACTTAAACGCTGTTTCATCGTGGGAATCAGGGTGTGCCCGCCCGCGATGTAGGCGGGTTCATCCGATGCGTTGAAGAGATCTAAGGCTGTGGATAATTTGTCAGCTTTATGAACTTTAAACTGATACATGGCAGTCCCCTTAAGCAGTTTTTAGTGTTCGCATGGTTTGGACGGCGCGCCAAACTTTTTCGGACGTTGCGGGCATATCGACCTCAATGCCGCCAAGGGCATGCGTGATTGCATTCATGACCGCAGGGGGTGATCCAATCGCGCCAGCCTCACCGCAACCTTTAGCGCCAACCGGATTGTGGGTACAGGGTGTGCAGGTCATGCCCACCTTAAAATCTGGGAAATTGTCGGCGCGCGGCATACAGTAATCCATGTAGGAACCTGTAATGAGCTGGCCGGTGTCGTCATAGACTGCTTGTTCAAGCAGCGCTTGGCCAATGCCTTGGGCTAAGCCGCCATGAACCTGACCCTCAACGATCATAGGATTAATGATCGTGCCAAAGTCATCAACCGCCACAAACTGAACAACTTCGACAACGCCGGTATCCGGATCAATTTCCACCTCGCAAATATGGGTGCCTGCGGGGTAGGTGAAATTCAGCGGGTCATAAAATGCTTTCTCAGCAAGGCCAGGCTCAAGTTCATCCGACGGGTAGTCATGATTCACGTAGGCGGCAAAGGCAATTTCTTGAAAGGTCTTGGATTCATTGCTGTCCAGCATCTTAAATACCGGGGCATCAAAATCGATATTATCAACGTCTGTGCGCAAGAGATGGGCTGCAATTTTTCGGCCTTTCTCAACGACTTTATCGGCCGCAACCGATAAGGCCGAACCGCCGACAGCAAGAGATCTCGACCCGTAGGTTCCCAGGCCAAAATCAAGCTTGCCGGTATCGCCGTGGACGACCTCGACATCTTCAATGGGTAGTCCTAAGCGATCTGCAACCAATTGAGCAAAGGTCGTCTCATGACCCTGGCCGTGACTGTGGCTGCCGGTGAGTACCGTCACGGATCCGGTTGGATTGACTCGAACCTCGCCAGACTCCCAAAGACCGACGCCGGCGCCCAGTGCGCCGGCAACTTGACTGGGGGCCAAGCCACAGGCTTCGATATAACATGAAAGACCAATCCCCCGCAGTTTGCCGCGCGAAGCTGCTTCTGCTTGACGCGTTGCAAACGTGTCATAGTCCGCCATTTCTAGGGCTTTGCTCAGGCTGGCCTCATAATCACCCGTGTCGTATTCGAGCGCGACGGGTGTCTGATAGGGAAACTGGTCTCGGCCGATGAAGTTCCGGCGCCGCAGTTCTGCTGGATCAAGCCCCATCTCTGCGGCTGCCTTCTCAACAATACGCTCAACCAAATAAGTGGCTTCCGGTCGCCCGGCGCCGCGATAGGCGTCAACCGGTGCGGTGTTGGTAAAGACCGAGTCGACCTCAACGTAAATTGCGGGCGTGCGGTACTGACCGGCGAGTAATGTGCCATATAAGTAGGTCGGTACGGCGGACGCAAACGTTGAAAGGTAGGCGCCCATATTCGCGATGGTTTTAACTTTGAGTGCGAGAAACTCCCCCTCTGCTGATAGGGCCAATTGTGCTTCACTGACGTGGTCGCGACCATGAGCATCGGTCAAGAAGGACTCGCTTCGCTCTGCCGTCCATTTAATCGTCAAACCCAATTTTTTCGCGGCCCAAGCCAGCGCTGTTTCCTCGGAATAGATAAAGATTTTTGAGCCAAAGCCGCCGCCAACATCCGGGGCAATCACGCGGAGCTTGTGCTCTGGCGCGATTTGGACGAAGGCCGTCATGATGAGCCGAACCAGGTGCGGGTTTTGACTGGTTGTATGCAGAATGATTTCATCGGTACCACTGTTATACTCCGCCAAAGCGGCTCTGGGTTCGATGGCGTTCGGGATCAGTCGATTATTCGTTAGCTGCAGGGTTGTAATATGTGCTGCCGCCGCAAGCCCAGCATCGGTTGCCGCTTCATCGCCGAGTTCCCATTCGTAACACACGTTATTGGGCACGGCTTCATATAACGTTTCGGCTTGACTGGCGGTCGCCGGATTGACGACGGCGGTTAAGGGCTCAAAATCGACCATCACCATTTCAGCGGCATTTTTTGCCTCAAGTTGCGTTTCAGCGATGACGAGCGCGACGGGTTCACCGAGATAATTAACACGGTCTGCCGCCAGTACCGGATGATGGGGTTGCCGCATTTCTGAGCCATCTTTCGAGTGAATCATCCAACCGCAAGGCAACCCGCCCAAGCCGTCTTTGACGACCTCCTCGCCCGTGAGCACGGCGATCACGCCGGGCGCCGCTAGGGCTTCGCTGACATCAAAGCTTTTGATATCGGCTCGCGCGTAAGGGGACCGAACAAAGGCAGCATAGGTTACGCCAACAAGCTGTATATCATCGGTGTAGCGTCCTTTGCCCGACACGAACCGATGATCTTCTTTTCGTAAAACACGTTTTCCGATTAAGGATCCGCTCATGATGATTGCTCCTGCATTTCGGATGCGCCTTGCATGACGGCCGCGACAATATTTTGATAGCCCGTACAGCGGCAAATGTTCCCAGACAGAGCCTCTCGAATTGCAGAGGGCTCTAATGCACAACCTTTGTTGACCAAATCGACAGCTGACATGATCATGCCTGGGGTGCAAAACCCGCACTGTAAACCATGGCAGGCCTTGAAGGCCTCTTGCATTGGATGGCTGGCTTCGTTCTCGGCCAAGCCTTCTATGGTCATGACGTCTGATCCATCAGAACGCACGGCGAGCACGGTACAGGCCTTAACGGCGCAACCGTCGACGTGGATCGTGCAAGCACCACACTGCGTGGTATCACAACCAACGTGGGTGCCGGTTAAGTGGAGTTGATCACGCAGGACCTCAACCAAGGTTGCGTTCGGTAAGCAATGCAATGTGCGTTTTCGTCCGTTAATCTTAAGTTCGATGGTTTCCAATCCGCTTCTCCTTGATTCTCGATCAGTGCCAGCCCAGGACGTATCTAAAGTGTGGACGCCGCCTAAAACGGCACTCGATGACTTCTTTTAGCACCGTGATCAACGCGCCGCAACCTCGGCAATGAACCCGCGTGACCGATCGATTGGGTTAGGGTTCTTTGATTGTTTCGATAACGAGGTCTAAGGTTTCATCATCGCAGAGGCGTCGGACAAACTGAGTAAAAAAATCTTGCGCCATTTTGCGAGCGGCGCCCTGGATCAAGCGGCCACCCAGTTGTGCAATTTTTCCGCCGACCGTGGCAGTAACGCTGTAAGTCAGTAGGGTAGCAGGCAGGCCCGCCTCGGTTATCGCGTTGAGCGAAACCTTTGCACCGCCTTTCGCAAAGCCGGCGACGCCGCCTTTTCCTTCCCCGGCGATTTCGTAGGAGAAGGGTGGGTTTAGATTTTGAAGCGCAATGGATCCATTAAAAGTTGCTCTAACGGGACCAATTTTTGCTGAAACCGTCATATCAAAGGCGTTGTCGCCCACTTGCTCGAAGCGCTGGCAGCCAGGGAGGCTACCCTGCAGCATGTTAGGGTCGTTTAATGCGAGCCAGACCGCGTCGACGGCGCGGGGTATCACCAATTGTTGCTCTAGTTCCATAAAAACTCGCTTAATTTCTGATAAAAAATTCTAACTTGTGCTCGAGGCAGGTATCAACTGATGTACTTTCGCGCGGATGAACGTCAATGATGTGTTTTCAAGCGCAGACATCTTGAATGTCGGTTACCCAGCGACGCTCTCAAGCCGTGCAGCGCGCTTCAATGCCGCTCGGTTGCGCGTCGTAGGATGAGTCGGCAGAGAAAGGGTGTTAGGAAATGAGCGTGAACGCACCCCCCCCTAGGCTAGGTTCAAATAACCGATTGCCAATATCAATGCTAATACGACAAAGACAAGAAACTCGCGGCCGGCGCGACGATGATGCTGAGCGCGCCGCTGGATGGTTTCGTTTGCAATACCCTTTAACAATTTTTCGTTTTTAGGCGATACGAAAACAATCGGTATTATTAACCATTTGGGCGATCCGAGTTGTTGCCAAATTTGGGGCTCAAGGATTTTGACGGATTGGTAATATTGGTACTCTGCAAGCCCCGAGCGGAGCATGAGAGCAAACCAGATTAGCAGCATTAGGGCGGTGATTAACATAGGCGGACAGGGTTATTGCGAAGCGCGGTTCGACAATAGCGATGTTGGCCTCTGAGGGTCAATGGTTATCAACACTTAGGTTATCAACGCTCAAAAATCCGCTAAACGACGTACAGAGAATCGAGTGCGCCAAAACCACTGTGAATGCCCGATTCGGTTGCCGATGGGGGTTTGGATCGGACCAGATAACCCAGACGGTCACTGCGTCGATCGACGCCTGGAAGCGCTGTTTGGCCAAGATGCGCTGTAAAAACGCCGATTTCGCTGACGAGATTGTCAAATTGTTGTGCTTTCCCAGCCCTAATGATGAGCGTCGGCTGCGCCCGCCCAGCTGGCCTCAAGCGCTGCATCAGCGTCCAAGCATTGTACTGCGCCGGCTTGAGCTGCTTTAGATGATCGACAATGGCCTCATCGAACAAACAATGTCCACCGCCCTCTCCTTGATTCTTAAGCACCCAATCGGAACTGCTTGCAGTGTCTTGGAGCCATTCGAGACTGGTCGCCTCAACCGTCTGCATTGGCGTCATGATATCCGCGAGCGCCATACTTTCTGACGGTGTAAAGCCCAGGTCCGAGAAACGCGTCAGGCTATCCTGAGTGAGGTAGAGCTGCATTTTCTTACTGGTTGCGAGCTGCTGGGCAACCGTTGCATTCAAGGCAACTCGGTGACCCTCTATGAAGACTCGAGTTTTGCACAGGGCGTCGCAGCATCGTCGCTCGTCTAAATCGGCGGCAATATAGTCTTGATAACGATAACCGGCTCGGAGGTAGACGGCGTGAATGGTGCCGCAGCCGTTTAGAGTCAGGCGATGATTTGGGCCGCTTGATAATTGTTGATTGAGTTGTCGGAAAGTCCGGCGATAGGTTTTTAAGCCAAGCGTGGTTAACTGATGCTCGAGAAGGCGTTGATCGAACACATTGTCTTCGTGTTCTTGAACAATCATCAGAAATCCTGGGTCGCTGGTATCGTCCAGTTCTTTAGCGACTGCCCTTGCTGCCGTTGCGATCGTGTTGGCCAGATTCTCGGTGGCGGGGTTGGTGATCAGCGTGCCGGTCTCTTGGCTTAGGAATTGATTAAATTCGGCTGGCCAGCGACCTTTGAGATAATCATGAAGCTTGCCCACCTGCTCACCAAATGGCGCCATCCCGGCCGCAATGCTGTTGCACTCTACTAATTTGGGTCCGAATTCGGCATCGACCATAAAATCACTGCGCTGCAGCAGCAGCGGCACGCAGATAGGATCATTGCCCGCGCCGTATAATTGACGATGCATGGCAAGGAGTTCTGAAAAAAACGGATCTGAGTCCTGAAGGGATTGATGCACCGCTTGGATTAAGTCGCTGCGACTCGCCACGGTTTGCGTGAGGCGGCCCAACAGCGGACTGATGGTGTCCAGTTGAGATAATGTCGATGCGGGTATTTCGCTTGGCGTGAAGGTGAACGGCACCTGCGTGCGTTGCTCTGAGTCGGCTTGAAAGCAAAGGTCAAGCTGGTTTGCCTTCGCAATCGCATCCTCTACGACCTTGCCTGCCATTTCTTTCAGCATTGAACGCGCCTCTTTGACGTCTGATTAGGGAGTTTAGAATGTTTAGCGAAAAGCACCAACGAAGTCGCATCCATTGTTAGGCAAAGCTGGCTTCATGAGCCGTTGTGCGGCACCTTTGGTGCCGATAAAAATACGGCGTCCTGGTGGTATGGTTTAAACCCTGCCTCATCGTCGTTGGCGTATAAAACCGATTGATGCCACAGAGTTTTAACTTTGGATAACGTGGTCTTGAAAAAAACGACCCAGGTGGTTCTTGAAAACACCCAAGCGCTGAAAGGCTCTCGCGGCCAACGCGGCGCTTAATTCAAGTCATGATAACCATTTGGGATGGCTGGAAAGCGTGGGTCAGCCTGCCAAGGCAGGGTGTCTGCGGTCTCGAGCAACCAAGCTAGGATGTCGGCTTTCAGGCTTTCAGCAATTGCTTCGTGTCCCGTCGCGACGAGTAGGTTATGCGCTTCACCGGGGTCGGCTGTGCGATCATACAGCTCATCGCTTTCATACAAACGGTAGACGTAGGTATGGGTTGATGTCCGCAGTGAAATCGCGCGGCCAACCAGCTCGGGTCGCGTTCTCTGAAGCGCCCCTTTTTGCTGGTATTCCCCTTTTGGTTGCTCAAGCAACGCGGTTTCGTGCAGCGCAAAGCCGCCTTCTGAGAAAGCCCGGTCACGGTGGGCCACCCTCGGATCAGCAAGCGTTGTCATTAAGCTGCGGCCAAAATGGGTATGCTTGACCTTAATCTCGGCTGCGGTCAGCAGGGTTGGCAAGATGTCGACCATTTCGGCAAACGTGTCGGTCACTGCGGCTTCGGCGACCCCCGGGCCTGCGAAGATGACCGGGTTTTGAAGTAGACAGTGGTCGAGACCCGATGGCCACTTTTCAACCAGGCCAAAATCACCTAGGTATTCACCATGGTCGGTTAAGAACAAGATCAGCGTGTTTTCAAGCTGACCACTGCGCTCTAAGGCTTGCAGGACTCTGCCCAATTGCTCATCGACGCGACTCACCATCGCGTAGTAAACCCGAGTTATTTCTTGCCATAGCGCAAGGGGCACATCGCGGCCGTAAGCCGCTCGAAGGGCTTGATGAAACTGGGGCTTGCCGGCTCTGGGTGGTTGTGGCGCTGGAAACTGCTTTGGGTCGAATCGGTTGTACCATTTGGACTCTGCCTCAAACGGTAGGTGCGGAAAAATTAAGGGCATCCAGAGGCACCAAGGCCCCTTTGGATCCTGGGCCAGCCAGTCGATCGCGGTTTGCGTGCAGGCTTCATCGAAATCAAGCCAGTTCTCAGCGCCGGCACGACGGCCATGATAGAACAGGTTGTACTCAAGGGATCCCCGGGGGTATTGCGGCCCCATGCTCATCTCTTGCTTCTTGGGCTTCACCGTCCAGCCGCAAAAGTGGGTTGACGCCTCGGTAACACCGGGTGCAAAGACGTCACCGCGCGCGCCTGCCCAGGCCACCTGATACCCTCCGGTTTTTAAATAGTGCAGCAAGTTGGGTTCCCCGGGTTGGATCAGGTGGGTAAGGGAACGATGACCGTGTGTGTGCGGATACCAACCCGTCATTAAATTAACCCGGGAGGGGCTGCAAACAGGATGGTTGGAATAGAAGTTCTGAAATCGAGTGCCGCGCTGAGCCAGGGCATCGATGTTAGGCGTTTGGGCCAGTGGATTGCCAAAGCAACCGATTGCATCTGCTCGAAGTTGATCCGGCATAAATATCAAAATATTAGGTCGCGACATGGACAATGACCAAATCGTAAACGGATAAAACTACCATGCTTCGGACTTAAACAAACGGGTTTTAGGATGGATGGTGCAATGACAGCTGCGCTTGGACAGGACGCTTTGGGAATCTGCTACAACCTTTGTTGATAATTTTTCGGCGAAGGTTAGGATGCAGACTATGACCGCAGAATTTTGTTTCGCATTCAGCCATAAACGGATAGCAAGGCAAGCCGCCGAAGCCTTTGGCGGCTGTTTGTTTGAGGACGTTAAGGACCGGCCGCAACATGAGCCCTTTGCAGCGCTGTTGTGTACAAATCATCCGGATTTAACGGCGCTCTTATCGGTTGCGGATGTTGGCGCCTACCGGGTGGATCGACGTGTGATGAAGGCGAGAGATACGTTAAATCCTGTCGGGCAGCAGCCGGGCGCGATCGGTATTTTTACCTTGGTGGCGAATTCGAAGTTGGGTCATGATGCAGCGGACCAACACTGGCGCGACCGGCATACGCCATTGGCTTTGTCGATCCATCTGGCGATGACCCATTACACGCAATTGAGTGTGCAGCATCGGTATAAAGGACCGGTTTGGGATGGTTTTGCACTCTGCGGTTTTGAGTCGATTGAAGACCTTGAAACCCGGTTTTTTGCAACCGAGGCAGGCGCTCGATTGATCGCTCAGGACGTGAGTCGTTTTGCGGACACGCAGGCCAGTCCGCGGCGCGTCGTCGTCCAGGAAACCCGCTTCAAGGTATAACCGGCGTTTGAGGCCTGCACTGCAAAGCCAATCCAGTTTTATCGGCGTTGGGGTAGCTCGGCTTTAATGCAGGGTTGCGTCCTGCGGTGTCCCTTTACCCACCCCCTGCTTCTGGCGAGTTAGAAGTATCCTGTGATCGGGTGCTTCAGCGTCGTAAGCGCGGTTGCGGTGCTTCTTTGCGGACCTAGCAATTGAGCGGCGCGTCGAAGGTCTCGCCAGCGCGGCCAGCTTGCCGCATTAAACGATGACCAACGGCCGGATTAATCAGGATAATTTTGATTAGTATCGAGTCATGCGCATCGGCGCGACGCCGGAGATTGCGGTTCATTTTATTCAAAGTGATTATCAGTCGACCGGATTCGGCGAGCCGGCGCTACCACCGGCGGTTACCAATGCGATATTTGCCGCCACAGGTCAACGCATTCGGTCAATGCCGCTCAGTCAAGAAGGGTTTACCCTAGTGGAGGGCTGAGGGCGCTCGAAAAAACCGCGGCGTCCCACGACCTCTTTTAAGGCCTTGGGTTGTACAGCGTTTATTGAGTCGCCGCGCTCTAGATCGGGCCTCGCGCTATTTGCGAACCACTCGAACGGGCAGATGGGTATACCCTTTCACAAAGGATGATAAGGTGCGGCTCGGTTCGGCAAGAACCTCGATTTCCTCAAATCGGACTAAGATTTCTTCCCAGAGAATACGGAGCTGCAGTTCTGCTAGCCGATTGCCCATGCAGCGATGGATGCCAAAGCCGAAGGAAAGGTGTTGCCGCGCGTTGCTGCGCTCGATGTCGAGTTGCTCCGGCGCTGAAAAAACGCTGGTGTCTCGATTGCCTGATGCATACCACATTAACAGTTGATCGCCTGCCAAAATGGATTTGTCGCCGATGGTGCAATCTTTTTTGGCGGTTCGGCGCATGTAGGCTAGCGGTGTTTGCCAACGAATGACTTCGGCCACCATATTGGGAATGAGGGCAGGGTTTTGTTTGAGTTTCTGGAGTTGATCTGGAAACTTGTTGAGGGCGTAGACGCTGCCGGACATCGTGTTTCGTGTGGTGTCATTACCGCCCACAATCAACAAGAGTAAATTCCCGAGATATTCCAACGGCGGCATGTCCCGAGTCTCGGCCCCATGTGCCAGCATCGAGACGAGATCGTCTCCTGGGTTTTGGGTACGCTCGTCTTTTAGGCGATTGAAATAGGCCAGACACTCTAATAGTTCTTCGCGCCGTTGCTCCATAGATTCGATAATGCCGCCCGGTTGGGGGATGGCGAACGTAATGTCAGACCAGCGCGTTAATTTCCGGCGGTCCTCGAACGGAAAATCGAATAAAGTCGCCAGCATCATCGTGGTCAGTTCAATCGACACCGTATCCACCCAATCAAAGGGCTCGTTTTCTGGCAGGCTGTCTAAGATGCTCTGGGTACGCGATCGAATCAGAGGTTCTAAATTGACTAAATTTCGCGGGGCAACGGATCCCGTCACGGTTTTGCGTTGAACATCGTGGATAGGGGGGTCCATGGCAATAAAGGTCGAAATATTGAGCGCGCCTTCAGGTAACTCGGTGCCAACCGGAAAACCAAGCGTAATACCGTTAGCCGATGAAAACGTTTCCCAGTCCGAATCAACCTGTTTGATGTCTTCATAACGGGTGAGAGACCAGAAGCGCCCGGCGAGTTCGGTTTCATTGAAATGGACGGGATCCTCAGCACGTAAACGATCGAAGTATTCTTCCCAACGGTTCTCGCTAAACAGTCTAGGGTTAACGGGCAGGATATCGGCTATCGGCACCTCAGAAGCTGGGGGAATGGGATTGACTTGCTCAACGCCCGCGGCGCTGGGCATGGCGCCAATAGTGGACGGGTTTTGCGGCTGCGCCATGATAGGCTCCTTGATCAGGTTTGGCCTTGAGATGGGTCATAACCGTGCCCTCAAGGCGTTTCGTTGGCAAATCCTACAGGAAATTCCAGGGCTTGCGAATGTGTCGCTTGCTCATAATCAGTAAGAGCTGGTTTTTTAAGCGCACTTTTCAAGGTCAGCGGTAAAGTTCTGCGCTGAATCAAGTCAGCCAGCTTATATTGCTCGGTCAAGACACACCAGAGGTCAGTTCTCCCGTTACCGCACTGACCGGGTTGACTCGGCGCCAAGCGGCGAATCAACGACGGCATGATCGAGCCGAAACCGGAAAAGGATCAGCTTTAAAATCTGTTGACAGAGGATACAGGGAAAAATCGTAGCAAATCTGTTCAGATCACAACGGTGGGCCCGGTTCGTGATAATCTTCTGGGGTCAAATTGAGGAGACGTAGGATGCCAATTATTGAAAACAGTGAGTTTGAAAATAAAGTTGTTGTGATCACAGGCGCGGGCAACGGTCTGGGTCGGTCGCATGCGATTGAATACGCCAAGCGCGGCGCAAAGGTCGTTGTGAATGATCTTGGCGGTAGTGTTGATGGGAGTGGTGCCGGTGACGCCGCCGATCAAGTCGTCGCAGAACTTCAGGCGATGGGCGCTGAGGCGGTTGCGAATAAGGCGTCTGTCTCGGATCCCGACGGCGCTGAGAGTATCATTCAATCGGCGCTTGATGCCTTTGGCCGCATCGATATCTTGGTGAATAACGCGGGCATTTTAAGGGATCGGTCCTTCAAAAAAATGACACTTTCTGATTGGGATCTGGTCCTTCAGGTTCATTTGTCTGGCACGGCCTATGTTACCCGGGCGGCGTGGCCGCATATGAATGAACAGGGTTATGGCCGGATTGTGTTGACCAGTTCAAGCTCTGGAATTTACGGTAATTTTGGTCAAGCCAACTATGGTGCCGCCAAAATGGGCATGCTCGGGTTAATGAATGTTTTAGCGCTTGAAGGCGCTAAAAATAATGTGCGGGTCAATACGTTAGCGCCGGCTGCTGCAACGCGAATGATTTCGACCATCCCGGGCCGAAATATCGATCCAGATAGTCCGCCCCCAGAGTCAGCGCCAAAGCTTGTTAGCCCCGCCGTTTTGTTTATGACCAGCGATGAGGCGCCCACGGGTGCGGTGATTAATGCCGGTGGTGGCCGATATTATCGGGCTCAGATTTTCGTGAATGATCCGATTGATCTGGGGGTTGAGGCGACCTTCGAAGACCTGATGGCCAATACTGAGTCTCTGATGGATATGAGTCAGGCCAAGCCAAAAACGGGTGGCGTTTAATCTTTGAGGGTTACCTGCTCGGTGATGACGGCCCTCGGGCTTAAAAGCGCGTTGTGGTCCCGCCGTCACCGAGGGCTTACTCAAAGTGGGTTTTGTGTAGGCGGTCAAGTCGCGCCTGGGTTCAGTAAAGCCCATTAGCTTGGATAAGGCTTGGCATTTGGGGTCCCGGTCGAGTTGCCGGAGAAAGCGCGTGGGGACGGGTGTGTCGTTTTGGCACTTTGTGCGCATCGCAGCAGAAATGGTGATGATGAAATGACTTGGAATCAACGAGGTTTGGCTTTTTTGTGCTTCGCTGTAATGGCCCTAGGCTTTTACGCCAACGGCGGGGTTTATGTCACGCCGCATAACATTATTGTCTTGCTCGCTTTTTTATTGCCGTTTGCAATGTTAGGGACGTATTGTCGCTTGGGGCTCAAAATGCCTTTAGCGCTTTTCTTCAGATTTGTACCGTTACCTTTCGGATTGCTGCTTTCCGCTTTCTTTATATCCGTTGGATTACGTTATGAGCATCCTTTTGTGCTCGGTGGTTTAATTGCCGCGCTCGCAGGAGGGTGCTTGGCGATGGCGGGCATTAATCTCAAGCCTGAGGCGGTTCGGATGTTTGCAAGGCCAAGGCTGTTGTCATTGGTTGCGGTGCTAGGGCTTGCACTGCTGATGCCACTCGGTATTGTTTTGTGGTCTTTGGAGCGCGCGGCGTTGAGCCATTTTTGGGCGCCCATTAACCTTGGCATTGCTGTTGCGGCCTTTGGGACCATTTATTTTGCGATAGAATCTAAACAGTCGCCCCTTGATCGGGCGCAGTCGGCTAGCCTGAATGCGGTCTTGTTAATCACGGGTTTTTTAGTCTATGAGTATTTTGTCGGCCTCGCGCGCGTTGAATTTTCAGAATGGACCGCCATATTGACCGCCCAAAACGTATTAACCTTAGTGGCGTCGTTTGCCATCTACTTTGTGGTGGTGTTTGTATCGATCTGCCATAACCAAATTCATCAGCTGCCGACGCGGCATTGGCATTTGGTTGAAACCTTTTTGTTTTTTGTTTTTATGGTCATTGCCCCGGAGAGCATTCTCGAGCTTGAGGTGGATCAGATGCGTCAAGATGATCTTGATCAAATCAGTGGGAGCCAATAACCCGGGGAGGACCTGTTTTCTCGCGTTGGAGGATTGGGTCTTTGAGGCGCCCCTTATCATCGCTCCCTAGGGCGTGGTTCTGATTTGCGTTAGTATCGTGACAAACCGAGCGGCGCGGGCCATGGCAGAGCGACGCAACCTGTACACGAAACGCTCAAACGTTATCTCATTCATCAAGGTTCAACTTAATTTAGTGTAAGGAAAAATCCGCAATGTCGAAAAAGACCTATATTCATCTAGAGGATAGTGAAGCTGCCGTGCTCCAGGTCGCCTCGCGAATTTACGCCGCTTACTTAACCAGTATGGAATTGACCGATCGAACAAACCACACTGCATTGATGCGCCAAGCCATGGAGGCAGCCATTGAGATGGCGGAAATGGCGGATGAGATGGTGATTTCTGATCTAGAGCGGCGTTAATCTGGTTGATTTAGCGCTCTGATGCGCCGCGCGCTGTGCTGGCGCGATGAGTCCGATGCCAGTTGAACAGCGGGCCCTACGCGAGCAGTTTGGCGGCGCCATTAATGACCAACTGTTTTCGAAAAACGAACGTTCACTACCGCGTCTGCTCCCAAGCCTTCGGCGTCTACAATCATTCGATTTAAAGCGTGTTCACCCACTTCTGCGATGCGCTTGGTGTATTCCAATATTTCGCCGCCCATCAGCATTCGGATGATCGCAATGACCGCTCTGCCCAAATGCCGGGCTTGAATCGTGTTGTGGCTCACCAATCCTAAGGTTGCTTGGGCCGGGCGGTTTTTAAGGTCGCTTCAAGCGCTGACGAGGCGGCGGGTCGTAGAGACGCAGTGCTCGGTTACCGTTGCCTTGCGGTGGATCACCACGCGGCGCTTGGGGGCTGATCGGTGTTGCTGCGGCGAACAAGGCTGCTTTAGGGTGCAAGGCTCGACCGCGCTTGAATTCCCCAACGACCATTCTGCTCCGTTACGATGTAAAGCGATCGATAGCGCCCAATGGTTTGACCCTCGGCATTTCGGCGTTCAAATTCGGTATCAATGTGAACTTTGGTGTCGGATGAAAGGGTAATGGTGCGTTGCGTCCAAAGCGAGTGGTCCCAACCTGTGGCCTGCAATGCAGAAAAGACCGAACGATTTTGAAAGGCCGTTGGCGTGTCATAAATGTTCACCTGGCTGCTGGCAAATCGAACATGAGGGTAGTGCAAGGTTTCTGACCAGGACTTGAGGTCTTGACGATTAAACGCGGCCATAAAACGATCTAGGGTTGCCAGCGCCTGGGCCTCAGGGGTCGCGGCATCGGTTTGGCTGACCGCTGGAATGGTGATGATTAGGGTCAAAAACAGCATCGAGAGCCGCCGAAGTTGATTCATGACCATGACCTCCAGTTTGATTGCTGAGCCGTAATTGTAGCGCAGGAGGGTGAGGGCTTGTGATCAATCGAGCCATTTGTCGGGTACCCCTAAAAACAGTTGATAAAGCGCGTCAATGTGGCACATTAACACCGGGATGAGACAAGGTTTGGAGGCAGCGGCGTGTCTGAAAAGGTCATTTCGTTCGAAGGCTCAAAAGGCGCGCATATCGAGGCCAAAAAGCGCGAAAAATTTGCAGCGATGAAAAAGGCGTTCCAAGCCGCTCGAGAACAGGGAAAACCCAAAGCAGCGACCGGTAGCAAGAACACAAAAGGTAGGAAGCCAAAAAAGAAACGTTAGGTTTTCAAGGATTAAACCGTGAGTAAAAACAGACTCGCATCGTTCGTGTTTAAACGGCGTGGCATCATTGCACAAGCAATCTAAGGTTCGCACCCTCCTGGATCGTCTGATTTCGGAGCTGGAGATGACGATCATCGTAGCGCTTGGTTACGTCGCTGCGATGGCCACGGTGTTTTATGTGTTCCGGGTCGTACAAAATAATCTGAATGATCACCCCATGTTAGCCTTTACGAGTCTCATTTTTCTGCCTCATGGCATTAGAATTCTTGCAGCGTATTTGGTTGGGGTGCGATCGATCATCCCGTTGGCGATCGGCGCGCTGTTGAGCAAATCTTTGGGTTTAGATGCGGGCGGGTATCCGCTGGCGATGATGATTCCAGGCGTCGTTTGCGGTTATCTTTCGTTTAAAATATTTGAGTTTTCTGGTGCTGATTTTAAGCCCGGGTTTGGCTCAGTACGACAATGGCGAGGCCTTGTCTTGGTGAGTTTCCTGGCGGCACTGATCAATGGTTTAGGCATTGTTATCATTTCGGTGATGAGCGGCCTGGATGAAAATGAGGTGTTGCCACGCTTATTTGGCTATGTGGTGGGTGACACGGTTGGCGCTTTTGTCTTGCTGTGGGGCATGATGCGGCTCGGCCGACTTTACCGGTACAAAGTAAATGCGAAATGATGACGTCTGTTATGGCGGCATTGTCTAAAGCACTGGTGGCCTAATGGCGTACTGGCTTGTTAAAACGGAACCTGCCGACGGCGGGCTGCCAGCCTTTCATGCAGCAGGGGCCGCGAGCCTGGTTTGGGACGGCGTGCGCAATTATCAGGCGCGTAATTTTTTGCGCGCCATGAGCTTGATGGATAAGGTGCTGCTTTATCACGCCAGTTGCGCTGAGATCGGCGTGGTGGGTCAGCTAAAAGTCGCGCGCGAGCCCTATCCAGATCCGTCGCAATTTGATCCGAATTCACCGTATTTTGACTCGGGGTCACACCAAACCCAGCCGCGCTGGACGGCCGTTGACCTAACCTTGGTGCGCGCATTCCCTGAGGTCATTCGGTTGTCGACAGCTAAAAATGCTGCCCGCGTTCACGGGTTCAGCGCTCACCCGAAAAGGCAGCAGATTGTCAGTGTTGCCGATGACCGAAGACCAGTGGCGCGCCGTTATGGCCCTGGCGACGATTTAAGACGGATCATCATTGAGAACGGTTTTGGATTCGTTTGCAGCGGCACCATAAATACCCTTTGCCATGAGCGAGGTTTCTTGGTCTCGGCGGTGCTGATAGATTGCCGCTCTGATTTCGTGCGCGGCTCGATCTAAGGGATCGGCTTGCACTGCCAGTTCAACCAGATGACAGGCCAGCCGGATGTCTTGGGCCATGAGCGTTGATGCGCGTTCCGCCAAGGCCAAGGCGCCGCCTGCGAGGCTTGCGAGCTCCGCTGCCAATATCTGGTCCGGCGCAGGCTTGAGCCGAGCGGGGTTGCCGTCATACCAGCCGCCATACAGTCGCCAAATATTGCGGATGATAAATTCTGGTTCGTCGTAAGTGGGCCTAAGATAGGGTTTTTCAAGAATCGATGAGTCCACTCGGACCTCCTGAAGGATATCGTCCAATTTAGCGCCTTCGTTCATCCTTTGCAGGGTTTCTTGAACCAAGTACTCAAGCGCTGAGGCGACATCGTTCAGTACAAGTTGTATTCGGTCTGCGCCCGCGATCGGCAGGCCGTGCGCGGGTAACAACAGCTCGGCTCCCTTGCTGGCCATATCGCGTAGGGCTCGTGCCCACTCCATTGGGTATCGTTGCACTTTCTGAGGATTGCCGGCATTCGGAAAGCACCAAATAAAAAAGTCACCGGAACAGATCGCCTTGTGGGTTGGAATCCAGGCCCAGGTATGATCATCCGTTTCACCCTTCTCGTGATTCAGTTCCACAGAAAGTCCGCCGACATCCAGCGTCATCTTGTCTCGATAGGTAATATCCGGCGCCTCTGACGTTTTAGGTAAGAACGCGTTGTCGCTGCTGATATCGTAGCCTCGGCGAGAAAACTGACCGAATTGCCGCCGGTTGATGGTGGCATTGTAACCATCGGTTAGGTGGTAGCGGTCCATACGCCGTTTAATATTCTCATGGCCGACCAATGTCGGTCTGGCATGACCGTAAGCGCTCGCGCTATCCATAAATGCCCCACAGCCGCCAACGTGATCCAAATGCCCGTGGGTATAGACCAAGGTGTGAAACGGCGCGTTGCGCCAATTGCGAATCGCGGAGACAACGCGCGCTCCGCCTTGAACACTCGAGGTATCAAATCCGAGCAAGCCATCATCGGTTTCAAATAAAATGCAGTGGGAGAAGGCCTCAACGAGTGCGACGCGATCGGTAATCGAGGACAGTTGAAAATTGATCCGATTGATAGGGCCCGTACCGTCGGGGTCGGTGGTGCCGTCAAGGATGCCGGCGGATAGTTCAAGTAATTGGGACATGCGTATTTCCTGAAGTCATGAAGGATTTGGTTTTTGCGAGGGTCTGCGGGTGGCTTGGGAGTTACGCTTTGTTATTGGTTTTGCCCAATCGATACGCTGGGCGCTGGTGCATTCGATGACGGTAGACCTGGTAATGCTCAGGTAAGACAATCTCTGCGGCGTCTGCCCAGTCTAGGATTGAGGTGAGCAGGATATCGAGTTCTGAAAAGCAGCGTCCCCAAACAAACTCGGTCAGTGCAGATTTCGGGAGGCCCTCGCCCAGCATTTTAAGGAAGTAGGTCTTGGCGCTGCTGACGGCATTGGGCGCCTCGCCATAGATCTGGGAGAGATCAAGATGCCGCCGGATAATGTAAAGGCTGGTTGCATCGAGCTCCATTAGCATAAACGACGCGAGTTCATCGAAGCGCGCAACGCCCTCTGGACTTAATTGGGTGTCATCGGTTGAGAGCCCGCCGAACGTTCGACGAAGGTATCGAGCAATGGCAAAACTCTCTGAAATAATGAGCCCGTCGTGACTCAGAACGGGGACCTTTGCTTTTGGATTAATCGCTTTATAGGCCTCGGTTTGGGTTTCGCCGGTTCGCGGCCCAATTCTTCTATTGTCATAGTCGAGGTTGAGCTCGGCCAAAATCCAGTGAACGCGCAGCGTCCGGCTGGTGCCAGCACCCCAAACGATCAGTTCAGGTTGCTGAGACATAACCCGTCGCTTTCGATCGAATGAGCTGTCCGCACCGGTAATAGTGACAGAGTCCCCAAGCGATCACGACCAGAGTCGTCATCAGACCGTAACGCAAGCCGTCCTGGCCATAGTCGGCTGTAAAGTAGTCGCTAAAAAAACCGACACTAAAGGGACCTAAACCGAGACCAATGATGTTGGTGATAAAAAGATTGATCGCTGCTGCAACCGATCGCATCTCAACCGGGGTTTGATTCTGGATTAGGGCAAAGCCCGGCGCAACATAGACCGTGCCGAGCATTGCCGGGATGGCGTAGGCCGCAATCGCGCCCATGGGTGTTTCGGCGGTAAATGCAAGATATAAAAGAGGTGCTGCGATTAAGTTGGCAAGTGCAATGACCCAGGGTAGCCAATGCTCACCGTGACGTGCTGATAAAAAATCGGCGAGTCGGCCTCCGAGATAAATCCCGAGCGCGCCGCCTAAACCAATCATGAGCGCAAGGTAGCTGCCGACTTCCCCAGTCCCCATTTCATGGATGCGAACCAGGTAAATCGGAATCCAGATGATGGAGGCATAACCGGTAAAAGAAATCAGGGCGCCGGCGGCAACCACATGGCGCAGGACAGGGTTTCCCCACATAAATCGTACAACTTCCCAGAATCCGGGCGGGATCACTGGGCTTGCCTTGGCCTCAGAATAACCTCGGGGTGGCTCGATCACGGTAAATCGAACCAAAATGGCCAGCAGAATGCCCGGCAGACCGACAACCACAAATGCGGTTCGCCAGCCAAACCATTCATTGATCCAGCCTCCGAGTAGAAATCCAAGCAAGATTCCCCAGTTGATGCCGGTGCCAAAAATGGCCATAGCGGTCGCTCGTTGCGCCGGCGGGTACAGGTCGGCAATCATAGAATGCGACGGTGGGTTCGAGCCGGCCTCGCCAACGCCCACCCCGATTCTAAACAACAGTAATTGCATAAAGTTCGCGGCGGCGCCGCAAAGAGCCGTCATGAGGCTCCACAGAAAAACGGAAAAAGAAATGAGGTTTCGGCGATTGTGCCGGTCTGCCCACATCGCCATTGGCATGCCGAGCGTCGCATAGAAGACAGCAAACATGATGCCGGTTAACAGACCCAGTTGGGTATCGGTGATGAGCAAGGACTCTTTGATAGGCTGCCCTAAAATCCCCATGATTTGACGATCGATATGACTAGAGGTGAAGACCAATACCAAGACGAACAAGGTATATCGCCTCTGGCGGTCTGGAATGGGTGGGTGCATAGTGGGTATCACCTTTTGGACAGCTCGCTTTTAAAAATTGACGCTTTTTGACGGTACCGTTATTGCACTTTAAAGGGAAGCTTTTGAGGAGAACAAGCTTTTGAGGAACGCAAACTTTGAGGAAAAGAAGTCCTTGCGCCGTCGAGCTTAAAATCGGTTTTTTGATGGGCGACCTTATGGTTGCAGACGGCCCGGCTTGGATTGCTATGGTGAACAAGCAAGCGCCTTAAAATGAGTTGAGCAAGCGGCCGAGCGCTCGGTGGGTCGATCAAAGTAACCCCAGCTTTCGGGGAAACCGAAGCGGTCGTATTGGTAACAAAACAAGCAGGAGGCAGGGCATGACAGCTAAACAATCAACCGGGCAATCGGTTAACGGCGATCGAGACCAACATTTGATCTCGGCGCAGCGACTCAGTGAGCGCTTGGATGAATCAAGTCTGAGGGTCATCGACGTTACGACGCACTTAAAAGTGTTGCCCTCCGGTGACTTTAGCGGCGTCTCGGGGCGCAGAGACTATGAAGCAGGTCACATTCCGGGCGCTGTGTATCTTGATTTGCAACAGGACTTGTCGGATAACGCCTCAGCATTTCGGTTTACGGTGCCCAGCGTTGCGCAATTTGACGCGGCAATGCAGCGTGCGGGGATTGCCGAATCCGACACGGTGGTCGTGTACGCGGCGAATCATCCGATGTGGGCTTGCCGGGTTTGGTGGTTGTTCAAGGTTTTTGGCCATCATCGCGTGATGGTGTTAGATGGCGGGTTGCCTGCTTGGCAAGCCCTGGGACTTGCGGTGTCAACGGCCATCGCGCCCGTTCCAACAACCTCCTATGCTGCGCGTTATCATTCAGAGCAGGTGATCGATGGCGCAACGCTTGCGGCCCAATTGCCTAATTCGCAATTGTGCTTGCTGAATGCCTTGTCCAAACAGCAGTTCGACGGCATCGGCCCGCATTACGGTCGACCAGGTCACATTCAGGGCTCGGTCAGCACGCCTTACAGTCGATTTCTAAATGATCAATTTTGTTTTGAAGATGCCACCGCCCTGCACGGAATTTTTGAAGCGGCAGGGGTCACCCCAGACAAAACGGTTGCTACCTATTGCGGTGGCGGGATTGCGGCGTCAATCCCAATTTTTGCGCTGGCACTGCTAGGGCGAACCGAAGACATTATGCTTTATGATCATTCCTTGTCTGAATGGGCCGCGCGCGATGAATGGCCAATGACCCTCACGACAGAGCCAAGCATTGGAGCGGAACCGCGTTCGAAAAATCCTGATTAGAACCATTTGTCGTCGCGCTTTGATCCAATCGACCTGTGTGCAGAGCGGTTAATTTCTTGGCCATCATAGCGGTGCCGCAAGTCCGGCGAGTCGGCGTCGGCAGACCGCTGTTTCAAGGCCTAGGTGCTGGCCGAACGTGGGGCCGCACGCGGGGCAAGACATTCCTGGCGCGTGTCATGGCGCGTGTCACGGTGCTGGGCTTTTCGTTGCCGGGATCTTTCAAGCGGGCCTTCTTGCGGGTGCAGGTACCCGCTGCAAGCTGTTTTTTTGATCCAGCGCGCCCAGGGTACGGTCGTGCCAACCCTGTTTAAGTGGGAGGTTCTATCGCAGCTTTGGCAGGATCCCTGCACTAAAAATGCGGTTGAGCGAAGGGCTGGGCGGTATTCAGTCGAAGTCCGTAGCCAAGGTTATGCCAAAAACCGGCTGAGAATTGTCAACTAAACTCAGATAATCGGTGACAACCTCGTTGGCATGCTTTCGATCCTCCGGGCGTAAATAGGGGCTATCGATCCCGATGACCGGCATGCCGGCGGCTTTTGCTGCTAGAAACCCCGTCAAGGCATCTTCAAATACCAGACAGCCTTCGGGCTCAACACCGAGCTTTTTGGCGGTTTTTAAAAAAATTTCGGGGTCAGGTTTGCTGGCGGCGACCTCGTCGCCGCAAACCGTGATGGCAACCGCTTGCAACCAAGGTTTTGTTGAGCGTTTGAGCTCAAAAAGCGCTCGACTCGAACTCGTTGCGATGCCAAAGGCAATGCCCTGCTCGGCTAAGGCGGTCACAAAGGCCTCCGCGCCCGCGATGGCCGCCGCCTTTGGGAATAAGGCATTTAAATATTGCGCTCGCTGATCTAAAAAGGCCTGGGGCGTGAGCGCAAGGTCATAGTGCTCAACGGTCATCGCAGCTGACTCCAAGGCTTTGCGACCAACAATGGTGCGTTTGAATTCAAGCGTGAACGTTAAGCCAAAAGGATCCAGTACCTTCTGTGTTGCAAGGGTGTAAAGTGGCTCGGTGTCGAGCAGGGTGCCATCTAAGTCAAAGAGAATCGCGCTGGGCTCAAAATAAACGGGCATGCTGTGACTCCTTAGGCGAACAACCCTGCGCGTGGTGTGAAGGCGCCCGCGGAAGCCGGGGGCGCCGTGGTCGTTGGCGGGTGGCCTATTGTACCTGTGAGGGTGGGTGCGGGGAACGTTTTTAACCTGACGCGTCCTTGAGCAGACCGTGAGGGTTGATGCGCCGGGTCGTTAAGCGCGCTTGGGCTGGCAAACGCAATAATTTCTGACAGGCGTCAACCGTAAAAAAATCCCAAGGCACTGGATCATTTTTTAATTTGCGTTGTCTGTAAGGTCGGGCAATTAAATCCTGTTTGGTCCCTGAGGGGATTGATAATACAGCCGATCGCCTCAATAGTGATCGAACAAGGCAGGCAAGCATGCGGCCAAGAGAGATCGTGTTTAAGGAAGCAGGGAGTGTGTTTTGATTGAGGTTCAAAATCTGACGAAACAGTTTGGATCGATGACGGTGGTCAAAGATTTAAGCTTTGAAGTGGTCCCCGGTTCGGTTCTGGGCTTTCTAGGTCCGAATGGCGCCGGTAAATCAACCACTATGAAAATGATTACGGGGTTTTTAACGCCATCTTCAGGCTCGGTCCGCATTCAGGGGCATTGCATTGCAAGCCACCGTCAAGCGGCCCAGGCTGAAATGGGTTATCTGCCAGAGGGCGCACCCTGCTACGAGGACATGACGGTGGCTGCCTTTTTGAAGTTCATCGCAGAAATCAGAGGTGCTCGGGGGGCTTTGGTGCGGCAGTGGGTGGATCGTGCAACCGATACGGTATCGCTTAGAGCGGTTCTGCATCAACGGATTGAAACCTTATCGAAGGGTTACAAACGTCGAGTGGGGCTTGCCCAAGCCCTGATTCATGATCCCAGCATCTTGATTCTAGATGAGCCAACCGACGGGCTTGACCCCAATCAAAAACATCAGGTTCGGCAAATGATCTTGGACCTCTCAGACCAAAAAATTGTCATCATCTCAACCCATATTTTAGAAGAAGTTTCGGCGGTCTGTTCCAGGGCGATGATTATTAACGCAGGCGAGATCGTCCTAGATGATACGCCCGAAGGGCTTTGCCAGCGTGCCGAGGGACATCTTTCGGTCAGCTTGCGGATCAATGGGGTGGACGATGAGGTCCTCAGTCAGACGTGTTCAGAGCTGCCGCAATGCCGACGCGTGGCAATGATTGACGGCGGTGGCGTTCTGGTTTTTCCCGCCGAGGCATTGGGTGATCCGTTGACGGCCCTGCAAGAAATGATGAAAGCCAACAACTGGCAGCCTGAATGGATCCAGCAGCATCAAGGACAACTCGATGAGGTTTTCCGAAGCGCAACGGGGGGGCGGTTGCAATGAAAAACATCACCATTATTTTAAACCGTGAATTTGCGAGTTACTTTGCGACGCCGGTGGCCTATGTCTTTATCTTGGTGTTCTTGGTGTTATCGAGCGCCTTTACGTTCTACCTCGGCCAGTTTTATGAACGCGGCCAAGCGGACTTGCTGCCTTTTTTTAACTTTCATCCTTGGCTGTACTTGTTTTTGGTCCCCGCGGTATCGATGCGGTTGTGGTCAGAGGAGCGTGCCTCAGGCTCAATAGAATTGTTGCTAACGCTGCCGATCACGTTGTGGGATGCAATCCTCGGTAAATTTTTGGCGGCCTGGCTGTTTACCGGACTTGCTCTGTTGGGCACCTTCCCGCTTTGGGTGTCGGTGAACTATTTAGGAGAGCCTGATAATGGTGCAATCGCTGCCAGCTATGTCGGCAGTTGGTTTATGGCGGGCGCCTTTTTGGCGGTGGGGTGCTGTTTGTCCGCGCTCACAAAAAGCCAGATCGTTGCCTTCATTCTGACCGGTACTGTCTGTTTACTGCTGGTGCTTGCGGGGTTTCCGTTGGTCCTGAACTTTTTTCAAGGTTGGGTACCGGCTTTGATCTTAGATCTGATTGCAGGTCTGAGTATCATTGCGCATTTTATGGCGATCTCAAAAGGCGTCCTAGCGCTGACGGATGTGATTTATTTTGTCGCGATGATTGGGCTTTGGCTTTACTTAACGCGGCTGGTGCTGCAAGCCAAGTCAGCAGACTAAGGAGGGCTCATGGACTCAAATTTAAAACAAGTCGCAATTGCGGTCGCTGCAGTTTTAGTCTTTGCGGTGGTGCTCTTATTTAGCAGCACCTTCTTTAAAGGGCTTCGCTTGGATATGACGGAACACAAGTTGTTTACCTTATCTGCTGGCAGCCAGCGCATCATAGAAGCAATTGAAGAACCAATCCATTTGTACTACTTCTTTTCTGAGGAAAGTAGTCGAGAATTAACCCAACTGAGGACCTACGCTGATCGCGTTGAGGCGCTACTCGATGAGTATGTGTCGTTAAGCAAGGGTAATTTGATCTTGACCCAGATCGACCCGATGCCCTTTTCTGAAGCGGAGGATCAAGCAGACGGGTTTGGTTTGCAAAAGGTCCCGGTCGGCAGTGCTGGTGAGACGTTATATTTTGGGTTGGTGGGAAGCAATGCGCTGGACAACACGGAAGTGATCGGTTTTTTTCAGCCAGATCGGGAAACCTTTTTAGAGTATGAAATAAGCCAACTGCTGTTCAGGCTGATTCAAATAGAAAAGCCAAAAATCGGCTTGATTTCATCTTTACCCGTTCGAGATCGAGTCAACCCTGAAACCTTTCGGTCAGAGCCGGGCTGGCAAGCGCTGAATGAGCTGGAGCGCAACTTTGAGATTGTCGATATTGCGCCGGATGCTGAAACCATTGCATCGGATGTGACCCTACTGGTGATGATTCATCCTAAATCCTTGCCCGACCCGCTCCAGCGATCAATTCGGGCGTTCTTGGCGCGCCAGGGGGCGGTCATTGCCTTTGTTGACCCTTTGGCAGAGATGGATCAGGTTGCACCTTCGCCGATGATGCCCACCCTGCCACAAGGCCAAGCCTCTGACTTGAATTGGTTAACCGAGGATTGGGGTATCACCCTTCGCGCCGAGCAAGTCCTTGCAGACGCGCAATTGGCGCTCAGTGTGACAGGGCAAAACGGCGCCCCTACCCGACACCTGGGTATATTGGGCTTGGGTCGATCCGAATTAAATCCTTTAGAGGTCCCAACGGCCAGTTTGGAAAGTATTAATGTTGCGAGCGCTGGGCTGATTGACGTGTTTGAACCCAAGCTTACGGTGACGCCGCTGTTATCCTCGTCCAATTATGCTGGCGGCATGGATGCCGCGCAGTTCCAGTTTTTACGGGATCCAAGCGACCTGAATAAAACGTTTGTGCCCGGGAATGAGGCGGTATCGATCGCGGTTTTGCTCAGCGGTCTCTTGCCGGCCTCAGCGGTCTTAGCGGATCCCACTGCGGGCGATGACCCGATCGGCATCAACCTTGTTTTGGTGAGTGATACGGATATATTGTCCGACCGACTCTGGGTGCAGGTTCAGAACTTTTTTGGAGAGCCCATCGCGACCGCGTGGGCAGACAATGGCAGTTTTTTGGTGAACTCGGTGGAACACCTCGCAGGCGGAGCTGATTTAATCAGCATTCGAAGTCGGGGTCGCTATACCCGTCCCTTTGGCGTGGTTCAGGATTTAAAGCGCGAGGCGGAGGCGCGATACTCGCAAAGTGCCGCGCTACTGCAGGTTGAGCTCGCAGAAACAGAACAACGGTTACTCGAGCTCGAGGCGCAGAAAACAACTGATGGATTGCTGACCTTGAGTCCGGAGCAGGCCTTGGCGCTCGAGGAATTCCAAGAACAAAAATTGAGCATTCGAAAACAGTTAAGAGAAGTTCGTCATGGGTTGGATCGCGATATCCAAGGTTTGGGGGCCAATCTAAAGCTGATGAATATCGGCATCATGCCGGTTTTGCTGACAGTGTTGCTTGGGCTCTACGTTGGACTCCGAAGCAGACAGATTAGGAAGCTTGTCGATGAGGAATAAGATCTTAATATTGGGTTTGATATTGGGAATGGGGGTTGCGGTGGTCGTGGACCAACAGCAACGGTTTGAAGCGCCGGCCACGCCTTGGTTGTTCCCTGACCTTTTGGAACACCTGCCATCGGTGACCGGGATTCGTCTTTCTGGGGCGGGTGATGGCGTTGACCTGGTCTTTGACGAGGGGGCGTGGGTCGTTGCCCAACGATTTAATTACCCGGTCAATGACAAGCAGTTGTTCGAGTTGCTGAATAAGCTGAGCAAGGCGCGCCTGATTGAAAAAAAAACCGCGCTTTCGAAACACCATGCCACGTTAGGGCTGCTTGAGGATTCAAAGGACGCAGCACCATTGTTGGTACTTCAAGGCGACACCGCGTTAAAACCTGTTTTGATAGGCCAACAAGCCAGCGCTCGGCAGGGAAGCTTTGTTCGGTTTCAAGGTGATGACCAAGTCTGGCTAATTGATCAGGTCCTTGAGGTCAGTCGCGCGGCTGAAGATTGGCTCGCGCCCAGTCTTCTGACGATTAACGATGCGCTGATCGAACAAATCGAACTGAGCAAGCCCGGCGAGCCGCGCTACCGGGTCGTTAGAGCTGAGGACGGTAACTGGGCTTTAGCCGAACCGCCAGAAGGACGGGCGCTGCGATATGACACTGTGCTCACGCCACTTGCGACGACCGTTGGACAGTTGCGTCTGGTGGATATTGCACTGCATGATCCGGCCCTCTGGGTGGGGGCTGGATCAGCGGTGTATCATTTGACGTCAGGCGACCGATTGATTTTGAAAACCGCGATGGCAGAAGAAAGTCATTGGCTGCGTATTTTGGTAGAAGCCGATAAGGTTGAAGCTTCAGATGTGAGCGATGAGACGCGCCAAGGCAAGGCGGTAGGGTCGTTGCGATCACCGACGCTGGATCAAGTTTTAGGGCCGAGTCCTGAGGCTCTCGCGCGATTTGATTTTAAGATCACAAAACGCACCTTTGACGATTTGAATCGCTCACTAGAGAGCTTCTTGAAGCCTCAGGAATTGGTGGCAACTGATGGCTGAGGACTTGTTAATAACGCAGCGGCGGGGTGATGTACTAACCTTAACCCTAAACCGTCCGGATGCGCTGAATGCACTGAACCCAGCCTTAATGTCCGCCATTGAAGCCTTTGGTCGATCGATGCTCGATGACCCGGCCAGGGTGCTTGTGATACGTGGTGCAGGACGTCATTTTTGTGCTGGCGCCGATTTAAAAGCACCTGCCTCGAACGTGACCTTGGTTCAGCGTCGGCGTGACGCTCAGCTTGGCGGGCGTATGTTGCGAGCGATTATTGGTATTCCGCAAGTGACCATTGCGGCGGTCCACGGTGCGGCTTTGGGAGGCGGCCTGTGTATTCCAACCGCCTGCGATTTTAGGATTGCCGCCGATACAGCGATCGCCGGCTACCCAGAAGTGAATCTGGGCATGAATTTAATGTGGCAATCGGTTGGGCTGTGTACGCGGTTGGTCGGACCTGCGCGGGCAAAACGAATGATTATGTTGGGCGAACGATTGGATGCGCAAACGTTATTGAACTGGGGGCTTTGGGATGAGGCCGTGCCGGAAGACCAATTGATGCCTCGGGTGATTGCGTTGGCGGACCGCTACGCGGCGCAGCCACCGATCGCGGTTCAAATGATAAAGCAAACCATTAATCAGATATCAGGCGCGTTGGATGAAGCCATTTTACACATGGATGCCGATCAGAACGTATTGACCGCCAGTAGTCAGGATCGTGATCGAGGCCTTCAGGGCTTTTTAGCGGGAACCGCCCCGGCGTTCACCGGCGATTAATCGAGCTCGATGATCGCAAGATCTTGATCTTCATCGACCGCATCACCGGGGGCGACCAAGATCGTTTGAATGCGCCCAGCAACCGGGCTCTCGACCGGAATTTCCATTTTCATAGACTCCAAAATCATGATCTCTGCTGCCACGTCGATGGCATCACCCTCCGCCATCAGGATTTTCCAAACGGTGCCAGTGATCTCTGATTTGATTCGCTCTGTGGCCATCGCACGATCCTTTTATTGATCAAACATGATGACATGACGCGCTTCTTCGCCACTCTTGAGCGCGTGAAGTGCCGTATTAACGTCTGCTAATTTGATGTGCTTTGAGATCATTTGGTCAAGGTGGAGCTTGCCATTCAGGTAGAAATCAACGAAGCGCGGCATATCTATTCGAAACCGGTTGGAGCCCATGTTAGAGCCCTGGATTTTTTTCTCCATCAAAAAATCAACGCCATGCAGCTCTACCATCGTCCCGACCGGAATCATGCCAATAATGGTTGCGGTGCCGCCGCTACAAAGCATCTGGAAGGCCTGCTCGGCAGTGGCCTTTAAGCCGATTGCCTCGAAAGTGTAATCGCACCCGCCCTTGGTGAGCTCAAGGACCTCACCGACGGCATTGCCTGAGCGCGCATTGATTGTGTGGGTTGCGCCGACGGCTTTGGCCAGTTCCAGTTTACTGTCGACCATATCAACGGCAATTACCATGGATGCGCCCGCAATTGCGGCACCATTAATCGCAGCAAGGCCAACGCCCCCGCAGCCGATCACAGCAACAATGGAGCCAGGTTCGACGCCCGCCGTATGAAAAACGGCGCCGACGCCGGTGGTCGTTGAGCAGCCAATTAGGGCCGCTCTGTCCATCGGCATGTCCTCTCGCACTTTAACCAGTGCATGCTCGTGAATCAGCATCAGTTCGGCGAAGGATGAAAGGTTTAGGAATTGATGAACGGTTTCTCCGCCAATGCTTAATCGAGATTCGACTTCAGGTGGTCGAGAAACTTCGGGACTCTGGCAAAGCGATAAATGGCCTGTCAGGCATTTATTGCAATGCCCACAAAAGGCTGAAAGGCAGGTGATGACGTGATCGCCCTTCTTAACATAGGTCACATCTTTACCGACTTCTTCAACGATACCTGCGCTTTCATGGCCTAAAATGGTCGGTAGCATGTAAGGGTATGAGCCATCTAAAAAGTGCAAATCGCTGTGGCAGACACCGGCCGCAATCGGGCGAACGAGGACTTCTCTTGGACCCGGTTTTGAGATTTGAACTTCTTCAATCTCCATGGGCGTATTTTGTTCTCTTAATACAGCTGCTTTCATGATAAGTCCCTAGCGTGAATAACGAACGAGGCTTAAAATTAACACAAATCAGCGGCTGTGCGGGCTGAAACTTGATAAGTTTCGAGTAACGGTCAGGAGGATCAATGCGGGAGGTGGTGGTTGCGATCGGGAGTAACCTTGGTGCGCCGGATCAGAATGTCTTAAGGGCGATGGCGCGCCTGGGGCAACAATTTCCGGAAGGGTTTCGGTCCTCCCAGATCTATCGCACGGAGCCGGTGGATATGGCGGTTGATGCAACCGACTTTGCAAATGCGGTGGTGGCGTTTCAAAGTGGTCTGCCACTTGAAACCTTACTGTCAAACCTACAAGCGCTTGAAGCGGCGTTTGGTCGCCCAAAAGATCATGGCAAGAATACGGCTCGGACGTTGGATCTTGATTTGATTGCGGCCGGAGACGAAACCCTTTCAACGCCAATACTAACCCTGCCGCATCCTAGGGCGCCGCATCGACGCTTTGTACTCCAGCCGCTTCAGGATATTGCACCGGAGTTTCGATTTCCGGGGATCGATTTGCCTTTGACTGTTCTGATTCGCCAAGCCCCGAGCTTAGAGATGAGTCCCTGGGATTAAATGATCAACGACGATCGATTCTCCCAATAGGGTGCGCGGAGTTTTGCTTTGTAGAGCTTGCCAGTGGGGTGTCTGGGTAAGGCCTCGATGAATTCGATGCTTTTAGGACACTTGATATGAGACAGGTTGGCGCGACAAAACGCGATGAGCGTCTCGGCGAGCGCGTCCGAGTCTTGGGTTTTGTAAGACGGGTTGAGCTCGACTACGGCTTTCACCGCTTCGCCGAAATCGGCATCCGGTACGCCAAATACGGCAGCATCGAGAACGGCTTCATGACTTACGAGCAGATCTTCGATTTCTTGTGGGTAGATGTTGACGCCGCCAGAGATCATCATGAAGGACTTGCGATCTTTCAAATACAAGTAACCCTCATCGTCGAGGTAGCCCAGATCGCCTAAGGTTGTAAATCCCTGCGGTGATTTGGCGGCTGCGGTCTTTGCCTCGTCCTTGAAATAACTGAAGTCCGTGCCGTTTTCAAAGTAGACACTGCCGACGGTGCCAGCGGGCAAAATATTAAAATCATCATCTAAAATTCGGAGGGTGCCGTGAAAAGCGCGACCAACGCTGCCCGGATGGGTGAGCGCTTCGGCGCTGGTAATGGCGGTTGAGCCGTTCGACTCGGTACCCGAATAATACTCATAGAGAATGTTCCCCCACCAGGCGATCATGGCTTGCTTGACCTCAATGGGACAAGGGGCTGCTGCATGGATTGCATACCGAAGGCTACTGAGGTCTGCGCTGTCGCGAACAGTTTGGGGCAGCGCTAGCAATCGATTGAACATGGTTGGAACCCATTGGCTGTGGGTGATGCGATGCTGTTCGATGAGGTTGAGGGCCCGCTCGGCATCAAATTTGCGCATAACGATTGACGTGCCGCCAAGGCGAGAAACCATCAGGTTGTACCGCAAAGGCGCCGAATGATAAAGCGGCGCGGTTGAGAGATATCGTGTCGTGTCATCGACGCCATGCATTGCGATGCGTTTCGCAATCAGATCGGATACCGTGCCCACTGGCGATAGGGCTAAATCGAATCGCACGCCTTTCGGAAGACCCGTCGTGCCGGAGGAATAAATCATCTCAGCACCCTCTCTCGGGTCGGCTTGAGGGGTTACCGGAAAATCTGAAATGGCGGTGTCCCAGGAAAGGCTCGGGCCCTGGTCAAGGGTTACCACGGTCAAATTTGAAGGAAAGGTTAAGTTCGCTTGGTCCAAAATAGACTGCTTCGTGAACAGCACACGGGCTTCGCAATTTTCAAGAATGTAATTGACTTCCATTGCCTGAAAAAAAGTGCTGATCGGCGTGAAGTACAGTCCTGAGCGTTGAGCAGCCCAGGCGATGGTTAAAAATCGAAGATCATTGTCTAACAGGATGGCAATGCCATCTCGGTGCTTGAGCCCGAGACTGGATAAGAAATGCGCGGTTTGATTCGACTGCTCGTCTAACTGGCGATAGGTCGTTTGTTGCTGGCCGTCGTCTGAAACAAAAGCGAGCTTATTGGGACGCAGCCGACTGTGGAGACCAGGATGCATCGATCGAACTTAGTCTTTGCCGCTGCCCTTTGGGTTAAAGGCTGGCATCGGAAAGGGCGCGACATTGCCCTTGGCCTCAGAGATCTTACCCACCCCTTCTTTAGCAACTTCATCAATCCGGACGATGGAATGCATGGGCAGATAACTGCGCTTTACGCCTTCAAATTCTGCCTTCAACTTTTCCTCACTGGGATCCACCAGCATGCCAGAGCGTTCTCCAAAAACCAGTTCTTCAATCTCAATAAAGCCGTAGAGGTCTGATTGGTAGATTTGACGGGCAAAAATTTCAAAAATCTGTCCCTGATTATAGAAAATGACTTTATAGGTTGGGTAGCTAGGCATAGTTTGGGCGCTCAATATTTCAATAGACCAGTGGTGTAAAGCAAGGCCTTCGCGCTCGGAGTATAGCGCGAACCTTGAGTGAATATCAGGTCTGGTAGGCGATTTTTCAAGGCGCTAGTGGTTCGAGACGGTCCGGAATATAATGCGGGTCCTAAACAAGCGCGGTGTGAGACTTTGAGCCTTCAACCCAAATTATTTATTAAGACCCATGGCTGTCAGATGAATGAGTACGATTCCTCTAAAATGGCGGATTTGTTGGGGGCAACCGATGGGTATGTGCTGACTGACGTCGAGGCGGAAGCGGATTTATTATTGCTCAATACCTGTTCTATTCGAGAGAAGGCCCAGGAAAAAGTCTTCCATCAATTGGGACGATGGAAAAAACTCAAGGAGGCCAAGCCGTCTTTGAAAATTGGCGTTGGCGGTTGTGTTGCCAGTCAAGAAGGCCAAGCCATTCAAGGTAGAGCGCCCTATGTCGATTTAATTTTCGGGCCGCAAACACTGCATCGCTTGCCGGCGATGCTCAAGACCCACCGAGACAGTGCGCAAGCCGTAATCGATGTGAGCTTTCCGGAAATCGAAAAATTCGATCGGTTGCCTGAACCCTCTGTTGAGGGGCCATCTGCGTTCGTCTCGATTATGGAAGGCTGCAGTAAATACTGCACTTTCTGCGTGGTGCCCTACACGCGGGGCGAAGAGGTCAGTCGCCCTTTGATTGACGTCGTTCGGGAAGTCGTTCAGCTTGCAGACAAAGGCGTGCGTGAAGTCAATTTATTGGGCCAAAACGTCAATGCCTATCGAGGCAAGTTGGAAGGGGGTCAGTTCGCAGATTTAGCTTATTTGATCGCAACCGTTGCGCAGATCCCGGGAATTGATCGGATCCGCTATACGACCTCTCATCCGATGGAATTTACCGACAGCTTGATTGATCTTTATGCTGAGGTGCCTGAATTGGTCAGTCATCTGCATTTGCCCGTCCAAAGTGGCTCAGATCGGATTCTGGCCCGGATGAAGCGGGGTCACACCATCTTGGAGTACAAGTCCAAGATACGACGGCTGCGCGCAATACGGCCGGATATCAGTTTGTCCTCAGATTTCATCATTGGCTTTCCGGGCGAAACCGATGAGGATTTCGCAGCCACTATGGCGCTCATAGAAGCGTTGGGTTTTGATCACTCCTTTAGTTTTATCTTTAGCGCCCGACCAGGAACGCCTGCGGCCGAGCTGCCGGATGAAACCCCGATGGCGGTTAAAAAAGAACGATTGAATATTCTACAAGCTCGGATTCTGCAGCACGCCATGCTGATCAGTCGGCGCATGGTCGGCACAGAACAAGTCGTTTTGGTCACTGGGGTGTCTAAAAAAGATCCAGGGCAGCTGCAAGGACGAACCGAAAATAATCGGGTGGTCAATTTTAGATCGGACGATGCTGCCCTGATTGGTGGGTTTAGCCGGATCAATGTGACTGAGGCCTTACCCAATTCTCTGCGCGGAGACTGGGTCAGCGCGATCGACACAGGTGCGATCCGTTGAGCATTCGACCGGTTGCGGAATCCAATGTTGATGCCAGCGTGGCGAAAGTCATCAAGCTTGAACCCAATAACGCCGATCATTTGTCTGATCTGTGCGGGCCTTTTGATAAAAACCTACGACAAATTGAGTCTCGCTTAGACGTTAAAATTAAGAATCGTGGACACGAATTTGAGATTCAAGGGGATAAGCGGACTGTCGTTGCGACGCTCGAGTTGCTTAAGCAGTTGTATCGGGAAGTGGTCAATGGCGGCGAGTTGAGTCCTGAGACCCTTCATTTGTTTCTGCAGGAGTCGGGTATCGAGGCGATTAGGGACGGCCAGGACCCGTCCGTTCAACTGATCAAAACCCGGAAGAAGTCGATCAAACCCCGAGGCGATAATCAAAATGTGTATGTGAATGCCATCCGAACGCATGACATCAATTTTGGTATTGGGCCGGCGGGTACGGGAAAAACTTTTTTGGCGGTAGCCTGTGCGGTTGAGGCGTTTGAACAAGAACGAGTGGGACGGATATTGCTGGTGCGTCCCGCGGTAGAGGCGGGCGAGAAGCTGGGCTTTCTGCCAGGTGACCTAAGCCAGAAGATAGATCCTTACTTGAGACCTTTGTACGATGCGCTGTACGAACTGTTCGGGTTTGAGCGGGTTGAGAAGCTGATTGAGAAGGGCTTTATTGAAGTTGCGCCGCTGGCCTATATGCGCGGCAGAACGCTGAATGATTCGTTTATTATTCTGGATGAGAGCCAGAACACAACGGTTGAGCAAATGAAAATGTTCTTAACGCGGATTGGGTTTGGCTCAACTGTGGTGGTGACTGGAGATGTGACGCAGGTGGATCTGCCACCTCGAACCCAATCCGGTCTCAAACACGTGATGCGGGTACTCGATGGTGTTAAAGGTTTGTCTTTTACGCACTTCTCCTCTCGAGACGTTGTGCGACACCCGCTGGTTCAAAGGATTGTCGAAGCCTATCAAGCCTTTGAAGACCGCGACTAAAGCGCAGCTGGGTTTAAAGCATGATGCCGCTCCAAATCGATTTTCAGCAAAATGACCTGTGTCCGGTAGAGATTTCCTGTGATGCCGCAACGCCCTTGATTCAAACAATGATGGCGTCAACTTGGCACCGAACGAAAGCGCAAGGCGTGTTGGCGAGTCTTTCCAAGGCTCAAGGGCTCAGAGTCTGTATCCGGTTTGTTGATGCGTCTGAATCTCGTGCGTTAAATCAAAGTTATCGAGGACGCGACTACCCGACCAATGTGTTGTCGTTTACAACGACCCTGCTGGACGAAGCGCAGTGTCTGGATCTTGGGGATTTAGTGATTTGCGGCGGGTGTTTAGTGACGGAGGCGGCGAGCCAGGGTAAACCGGTATTCAATCATTTTTTACACTTAGTCTTGCATGGTATTTTGCACTTGATTGGGTATGATCACGAAATCGAAGCCGAAGCAGAGATCATGGAATCGCTAGAAGTGGCCGTGTTAAAAGAAGTTGGCATTCAGGATCCATATGAGGTGATTGTCGATGAGTGAAAGCGACTCGAAAAGTGAAAAAAGCCGCTCTTGGTTAGAACGCTTATCGATGGCATTGACCGGTGAGCCCAGCAGTCGAGCTGAATTGCTTGAAGTCTTGCGAGCCTCTGAGCAGCGGGAATTGCTGGATGCCGAGGCCCTGTCCATTATTGAGGGCGCGCTGACCGTCTCTGATTTAAAAGCCCGTGAGATTATGGTGCCAAGGTCTCAGGTGGTTTTTTTTAGGATTGACCAAACCGCTGGAGAAATTCTGACCGGAGTCATTGAAAGCGGTCACTCCAGATTTCCCATCCTTGGAGATGGTAACGACGATGTGTTGGGCGTTTTGCTGGCAAAAGACCTGTTGTTTTTGGCGCACCCCGACCGCTCCGAACGATTTAACCTTCGGGAGCTTTTGAGACCCTCGCCGGGTATTCCCGAGAGTAAACGCTTGAATGTATTGCTCCAAGAATTCAAAGCCAATCGAAATCATCTTGCCGTGGTCTATGACGAATATGGCAGCATGAGTGGCATTATCACGATTGAGGATGTGCTGGAACAAATCGTTGGCGATATCGAAGATGAGTTTGATTATGATGAAGATGACTTCATTAAACAGCATGTGGATGGCACCTACACCGTCAAGGCATTGACCACCATCGAGGATTTTAACCGCGCGTTTGGCAGCGAATTTGACGACGATGAGTTTGATACGATCGGTGGCCTGATGATGAATCGAATTGGCCGTCTGCCGAACCGTGATGATCAGGTGGTTATCGAAGGCTTTGAGTTCAGAGTGCTCAATGCGGACAATCGGAGGATCCATTTGCTCCAGGTTGCTCGTCGCAGTACAGATTAAGTTGTCCAGGCTCGGGTTTAAGACCGCGTGGCTTATTTGCGTGCTCGCGGGTGGGTTGTTGGTTGGCAGTTTTGCGCCGTTTGGATACTGGCCGCTGGCTTTGATCAGTCTGGTGGTGTTTTGTGCGGTCAGCGCTGACTTTTCGGGGCACCGCCTCGCCGCGCTCCACTACGGTTTCGCCTTAGGACTTTTTGGCGCTGGAGTCGCCTGGATCTACGTCAGCATTCACACCTACGGCGGCGCCTCGAGCCTACTGGCGGGCGGCCTAACCGGATTATTTATCTTACTTTGGTCCTTAACTTTCATACCGCAAGGCTATGTGTTGTCTTTCTTGCGTGCGCGGGCAGCCTGGCCGAAAGCGCCTTGGTTGGCGATGACCTGGGTACTTGGAGAGTGGTTTCGAGGCTGGTTTCTAACGGGCTTTCCTTGGCTTTACGTCGGTTACGGCCACACTCAGACCTGGGCCGGGCATTGGGCGCCTATTGGCGGTGTGCTGCTCGTCGGTTTTGTGGTGGTGCTCCTTGCCGAGCTTTTGGTTCGGCAGTGGCGCGCGCCGAATCATTGGGTGGGAATCGTGGTGGCGGGCTTATTTGTACTGTCATTCAGCGTTGGCAACCTCGAATTCGTCGATCGAGCCGGTAGCCTCAAGGTTGCGGGGATCCAAGCAAATCTTGATCAGCACACCAAGTGGCAACCAGATCAGTTCACGCCTAATTTGAACGCGCATACCCGGCTTATGGTTGATTTGCCGGAAGTCGATTTGGTGGTTTGGTCGGAAGCCTCTTTCACGCGTTTTGCGCATCAGGGACAAGCGTCGTTAAAACAGCTCAATGATTGGGCCGATGCGGCGGGGGCGGGCCTGATTGTTGGGCTGCCAATGGCGGATGAGAACGGTTATTACAATACTGTGCAAGGTCTGGGCGTTGCCGAAGGCCGCTATGTGAAGCGACATCTCGTGCCGTTTGGTGAATTTGTCCCGATGGCCTCTGTTTTGCGGGGAATGATCCAGTTTTTTGACCTACCGATGTCTCGGAATCAGCCGGGTCCTGATGAGCAGGCGCCCATTCGGCTTGGATCGCACGCGTTGTCCTTGTCGATTTGCTATGAGATCACTGATGCGGAGCTCGTACGCGGTACGGCGCAGGATCCGGCGCTTTTGATCACAGTCAGTAACGACACGTGGTTCGGTACGTCAATTGGGCCAGAGCAGCATTTGCAGATTGCAGCAATGCGGGCGGCGGAGCTGGCGCGGTCTGTTTTTCGGGTGACCAATAATGGGGTAACCGCTCTGATCTCAAACCAAGGTGACGTGTTGGCGCGCTTGCCGAAAAATGAATCGGGCGTGATGGTGCAATCTGTCCCGCTGTATACAGGCCAGACGCCCTACAGTCGATTTGGCCAGTCGCCGATCATCGTATTGTTGATCGGGCTAATGGTTGTGGCACTGATTCGGGGCCGGCTTTAAGCGGCAAAGCTCGCCGAGGCTCTGGCGTGTAAGGTAGAATAGTAGCTCGTTGAATAGGTGAGAGACTATGGCTTGGCAAGATGTACCGGAAGCGTATGATCCGCAGATTCTGGAGGCCGCTGAACAGGCGAATTGGCAGTCGCAGCAAACGTATAAAGTTTTAGAGCAAGCCGGCCAGGAAAAATTTTATTGTTTGGCGATGTTTCCCTATCCCAGTGGACAGCTTCACATGGGGCATGTTCGCACCTATACCCTCGGTGATGTCATTGCGCGCTTTCAGCGACTCAACGGCAAGCAGGTGCTGCAGCCCATGGGTTGGGATGCGTTTGGCTTGCCCGCAGAAAACGCAGCGATTAAGCATCAGGTCCCACCCTCTGATTGGACGCGCAAGAATATTGCGCACATGAAAATTCAAATGCAGCGGCTGGGGCTGGCCTATGATTGGTCCCGAGAGTTCACAACCTGTGATCCGGAATACTATCGTTGGGAACAGTGGTTTTTTACCAAAATGTTTGACCACGGTTTGGTCTATAAAAAAGCGGCTTGGGTGAATTGGGATCCAGTGGATCAGACCGTTCTTGCAAACGAGCAGGTGGTTGATGGTAAAGGCTGGCGCTCGGGCGTACCGGTTGAGCGTCGGCAGCTGTCTCAGTGGTTTGTCAAAATCACAGACTATGCCGAAGAGTTGTTGGGCGAGCTTGATCATTTACCAGGCTGGCCAGACAAGATTAAGACGATGCAGCGGAACTGGATCGGTCGATCAGAAGGCGTTGAGCTCACGTTTGCAATGCCCGAATTTGGTGGTGTTGCGGTGTACACGACTCGGCCGGACACCTTAATGGGGGTCACCTACCTCGCCGTTGCACCGCAACATCCGGTTGCGTTGGCCGCGGCGAGTGCAAGCTCTGAGATTGAGGCCTTCATTGAAAATGCACAACGGGTCAAGGTTGCCGAAGCTGAAATGGCGAAGATGGAGAAGCTGGGCATTGACTCAGGATACGTTGCAATCCATCCGCTCACTGGCGAGGAGGTGCCTGTTTGGATCGCGAATTTTGTGCTGATGGAATATGGCTCGGGCGCGGTGATGGCCGTGCCAGGACACGATCAGCGAGACTGGGAATTTGCTAAAAAGTATGACCTGCCGATCAAACAGGTTATAGCGAGCCAGCCTGATGGCCCGTCGATCCTCGATCAAGCGGTGACGGCTAAAAATACCGTGATCAACTCTGGTCAATTCGACGGATTAGGTTTTGATGAGGCCTTTTCGGCGATTACCGATGCCCTGGAAGGCAAAGGCCTCGGTGCGCGTCGGATCAATTATAGGTTACGAGACTGGGGGGTTTCCCGGCAGCGCTATTGGGGTTGTCCAATCCCTTTCATCCATTGCGAGCAGTGCGGTGCGGTGCCGGTCCCTGAAGAAGACTTGCCGGTCGTGTTACCCACCGATATCCAGTTTCAAGGCGTTGGGTCGCCTCTTAAGACCCTGTCTGACTGGTCACGCGTACCCTGCCCGAAGTGTGGCGGTCCTGGTGAGCGCGAAACCGATACGTTCGATACGTTCATGGAGTCCTCTTGGTATTACGCGCGATTTATGTCGAGCGATGCTGAGGCTGCGATGCTAGATGATCGGGCGACCTATTGGGGGCAAGTGGATCACTATGTGGGTGGGGAGGAGCACGCGATTCTGCATCTGCTCTATGCGCGTTTCTTTCACAAAGTCATGCGAGACCAGGGCTTGGTGCAAACCAATGAACCGTTTACAAATCTTTTGGCGCTTGGAATGGTTTTACAAAATGGCAGCAAGATGTCGAAGTCTGCAGGCGACGCCGGTGACCCACAGCATCTTCTGGATCAGTTCGGTGCCGATGCGGTCCGCATGGCAATGATGTTTGCGGCGCCGCCGGAGCAAAGTTTTGAGTGGTCAGAAAATGGCGTAGAGTCGGCTTTTAAGTGGCTTCGGACTCGGCTTTGGACAACGGTCCAAAACCATGTTGCCGAGGGCGCAGCCGAGGCCATCGACCCGGCCCGTTTGGATGAGTCCGATAAAGGGCTGCGGCGAGTCACCCATGAAACATTAAGCAAGGCATTCGATGATTATGGTCGGCGGCTGGCGTTTAATACGGTCGTTGCGGCAGCGATGACGTTGATGAATCAGATTAATAAGTTTGACGGGCGTTCTAGTGAATCTCGGGCCGTATTGCGCGAAGCGTTAAAAGCCGTTGTGCTGGTTTTGTCGCCCATCACGCCCCACATCTCAACCGCCTTATGGCGGAGGTTGACCGGCGAAGAATTGAGCCAGGCTCAGTGGATGGCAACCGATGAGCGTGCGCTGGTTAAAACCTCAATTGAGCTTGTTGTCCAGATCAATGGGAAATTACGAGCAAAGCTCGATGTGGCGGCGGATATTGATGAATCCAACATTCGCCAAAAAGTGGCAGAATTACCCAATTTGACGCAATACTTTGAGGGTAAACAAATCCGAAAGGTGATTTACGTGCCTGAAAAATTGATCAATTTTGTGGTGAATTGATGCGGATATTCTGGGCCTGCTGCCAAGGACTCATGTTGGTCGTGCTCGTTGGTTGCGGCTATCAGCTGAGTCCGCCGGTGTCATTGCAGGGCGTTGAGGTGTCGGTTGCGGCAGGCATTGATTCATCCGTGCAGCGCTTGCTCGAGCAAGGGCCGCGCCGGGCAGAAGAAACCAAGGCTGGGCCGCCGCTATCGTTAATCCTTCACGAAGAAATTTATACAAAGTTTCCGATTGCAGCAGCAGCGTTTGATGAGGCAACCGAGTTCGACGTGACACTGCAGTGGGTCTTCTCGCTTAAGAATGATCGAGGTGAACGGCTGCTTGATGTCGAGCGCATCACAGCAAACGCTTATCTGACCAGACACAATCAACGTTTGGTTGCCGCCAGCGAGACCGAAGCCGCCCGTCTGATGCAATTGCGTGCTGAATTAGCGAGTCAATTGCGAGACCGGATCCAGCCCTGGCTTGATGGGAGTAGGTCAAAGTGACTGAGCGCCTTGTTGGGAAAGAGAACCGTGGTCAGCGCCAATTATGAAAATTTATCCCGAAAAATTGGCCGCAGAACTCAAAAAAGGCCTTGCAAGGGTCTATCTGATCTCAGGAGATGAGCCCTTACTGCGTCAGCAGCTGTGCGATCAGATTCGTGCAGCGGCGCGCTCGGTGGGGTTTGTGGAGCGAGATTTGTTTCATGTGGAAACGAATTTTGACTGGCAAGCGCTCCACTACAGCGCCAACAGTCTGTCGTTATTTGCCGATAAGAAGTTGATTGAAGTCCGTCTGAGCGCTGCAAAACAGCCAGAAAAGGCGGCGAAAGCACTGCTTGAGCTTGCAAGCGTTGGTGAGGATTTAGTGGTGCTTTTGAGTCTGCCGAAGGCAGACGCAAGCGTTCAGAAAACAAAATGGTTCAAGGCGCTAGAGACCGTTGGGGTGCTGGTCCAGGTGTGGCCAATTGAGTCAAAAGATCTACCGCGTTGGATTGAAAACCGGTTTAAAGACAAGGGCTTTCGCATTACTCGGGATGCGGTGTTGGCGCTGTCGGCTCGGGTGGAAGGCAATTTATTGGCGGCCGTGCAGGAAGTTGATCGATTGGTTCTGTCAGCCTCAGCAACTGATATTAGCCTTGAGATGGTGCAAGCAACCGTTGGTGATCATGCACGCTATGACGTCTACCAATGGCTCGATGCGGCGCTTGCAGGTAAGGCGGGTCGCTGTTTGCGAATTCTCAATGGTCTGCAGGCTGAAGGCACGGAGGTCCTGATGGTCGCAGGCGTGCTGACTCGAGAGCTGCGTGCGTTGATTGGGATCAAAGAGCAAGCACAGGTTGGCTCGTTAGAGGCAGCGCTGCAAGGCGCCCGTATTTGGCCCAAGCGCAAAGCGTTAATCAGTCGTGTGGTTCAGCGCCTCAGCCTTGATGAGCTGCAAGCCCTTCATGGCGCGATCCGCGCAGTCGATGCCATCGTGAAGGGCGTCGAGCCGGGCGAGCCTTGGGGTGTGATGGCCAATGTCTCGATGCGGTTATCTGGACATCGAATTAGCGTGCCCTTTCCGAAGTAAAAAGCTCGCTTGATCAGATGCGATCTTGCCTGGGTTCAATTGATGTGGGTCATGGCGTCACTGCCTTGATCAATTAAAGTAATGCTCGCCGATTGAACCTCGAACACAGTAATGCTGCCATTGTCTGGACGACAAACTAAGACCTCATCGCGTTGGCTCGCATAGGACACCATCGCATTGATGGCGACAAAGTGCGAAAAAATAGCCGTATCGGTTGAGCAGGCCATCAAGCATTGCGCCATCTGGTCGCGCCATTGCTTGAGTGCTTCGGGTTGTTCGGACCATTGGCCCTGCATGACGGCTTGAAGCCAAGCGCCTCGGTCTTCTAGTGCGATGCCATGGCTCGGTACTTCAGCAACCCTTGAATCAATGGTTACCGCTTGTTCGAGCCGTTCAGCCAGTGGTGCTGCGGTTTCTTGGGCGCGTTTCAAGGGGCTCGATAACAGGGTAAGCGGGACCTTGCCCGCAAGGATAGTCGCGGCTTGCCTTGCCTGCTCATGGCCTAAAACATCTAAACCCGGATCGCGATCGCTTGTAAAGTTGGCCGCGGCTTGGCCATGTCGAACCATATAGACCTTTGGCATGGTAAGGCTCTCCTATCAGTGGCACTTATGGTAGCAGAGTTGAAGGCCCCGCCGTGGCAATTTAAGGGACAAATCGCTATTCTTAGAACCCTGCTGTGGGCTGTTAAAAACAACTCACGGCGGTTGAACCAAAACCTTGCGGTCTAATCTAGCGCGGGGTTGACCTCAACGATTCCAAGCGGTCTGTCGTGACAGTGCGGGATTATTACAAGGCAATAGCCGCTCAGTTTTCTAAGGTTAAAATTATGGCAAAGCAATTAGGCGCCTTGGCTGGCGATGGAATCCCAGACACGCAGGTCTCAGTGAGAGAAACCTTCGGCATAGAGGTTGATCTCTTAGTTCCGGCATTTTCTCAGACCTCTGAACATGTTCCGGCCATCGATGAAACCTATTTATTTAATGAGGAAACGACGCTTGCGATCTTGGCGAGCTTTGCCCACAACCGGCGCTGTATGGTGCAGGGGTTTCACGGCACCGGTAAATCAACCCACATCGAACAAGTCGCGGCGCGGCTAAACTGGCCCTGCATTCGGATTAATTTAGACTCGCATGTTTCTCGCATGGACTTGGTGGGCAAAGATGCGATCGTGCTCCAGGACGGCAAGCAAATCACCGAGTTTAAGGAAGGATTGTTGCCTTGGGCTTTGCAGCGCGCCTGCGCAATTGTTTTTGATGAATACGATGCGGGCCGGCCGGATGTGATGTTTGTGATCCAGCGCGTGTTGGAAGTTGAAGGCAAGCTTACGCTGCTGGATCAGAGTCGAGTCATCAGTCCCCATCCGAGTTTTCGTCTTTTCTCGACCACCAACACGATTGGCTTGGGTGACTCAACGGGGCTATACCACGGTACCCAGCAAATTAACCAGGGTCAGATGGATCGATGGAATATCGTGACAACCCTGAATTACCTCCCGCATGAACAAGAAGTTGAGATCGTGTCGGCAAAGCGGCCGAACCTTAATCGCAAGACCATTGGGCATATGGTTTCAGTGGCTGCCCTGACCCGACAGGGCTTTATTAACGGGGATATCTCGATTGTGATGTCGCCTAGAACGGTGATCATGTGGGCTGAAAATGGGGACTTGTTTGGGGATTTGGGCTTTGCTTTTAGGCTGACATTTTTGAATAAGTGTGATGAAACCGAACGCGCAATTGTTGCTGAATATTATCAGCGCTGTATGGGTACCGATCTGCCCGAATCGACGGCGAACGTGGTTTTAGCGGGCTGATGATCTGATGTCACCACCCCAGTTGGATGATGCAACAGAAGTCTTCCGTCAAGCCGTGACCGCAACGATGCGAGCCATTTCGGGCAATGATGAGCTCTCGGTGACATTTGGCCGGGGCAAGCCGTTCATTCATGGCAATAAGGCGAGGATTCCAGTACCAGAGCTAGGAGGCTCCGAGGTCGCGCTTGCGGCGTTGCGGGGCACAGCAGATCGATTTGCACTGCGTACTCGATACCATGATGAGGGTTTGCACGAGCAGGAACGGCCCGCGGCTGGGGTCGCTCAAGATCTGTTTGATGCCGTCGAGGAATCTCGGATTGCAGCAATCGGCGCGTATCTCATGCGTGGGGTGCAAGATAATTTGCATCATCAACTCGATGATAGCTTGCAACAACAAGGTGCTTTTGACATCACCTCAACGGAAGATGCACCGCTTGGCCAAGCGGTGGGACTGTTTCTCCGCGAAAAATTAATCGCTGCTGAATTACCAGAGTCCGCCGCGCGCGTGCTGGATCCTTGGCGGACCTATATTGAAGATCGGATCGGCACGCAATTAAGCGATTTCCAAGGGAAGGTTTTTGATCAGGAGGCGTTCTCGGAGCTGGCACGCAGTTTGATCGCTGATTTTGGGTTGGCCGAAGATTTTGGCCAAGAGGATCAGAATGGGGATCAGGATGATGTTAATGACCAGGAACAAGAGGCCGAAGCGGAGGCCGGGGATGATGGCGCAGATCAAGATCAGGGCGCAGAAGGCGATTTGTCGGATGCCATCGAAGGCGATGTGCCCGTTGACATGGATGCATCCGATTTAACTGAATCCGATGGGTCTGAAGACGATGGCGGTGCCCCGCCTGATTCTAATGCGCAAAGAAGTTGGGCGCGCCCGAAGGCCTTTGAATATCAAGCCTACACCACAGAGTTTGATGAAGTGGTTTTTGCGGATCAACTTTGTGACAGCGAAGAGCTGGATCGCCTTAGAGGCGTGCTCGACCAGCATTTGCAGAATTCTCAGATCATCATCAGCAAGCTCGCCAATCGGCTGCAGCGCAAATTGATGGCGCAACAAAGCCGTGCTTGGGAGTTTGATCTCGAGGAAGGGGTGCTGGATACCTCGCGGCTTCCAGCCATCATCATGGATCCATTTTCCTCTCTCGCATTTAAGCAGGAAAAAGAAACTAAATTTAAGGATACGGTCGTGTCAATTTTGATCGACAGCTCCGGTTCCATGCGCGGCCGATCCATCTCGATTGCGGCGATGTGTGCTGATATTTTGGGCAGGACGCTCGAGCGGTGCTCGGTTAAAGTTGAGATTTTGGGTTTCACAACCAAGGCTTGGCGAGGGGGTCAAGCACGGGAATTGTGGTTGCAGCGCGGAAAACCGCAGCAGCCTGGGCGTCTGAACGATTTGCGGCATATTATCTACAAGGCCGCGGATATGCCTTGGCGCCGTGCAAGACGGAACTTGGGTTTGATGATGCGCGAAGAGTTACTCAAGGAAAATATTGATGGTGAAGCGCTGCTTTGGGCCTACAACCGTATCCATGGTCGACCCGAAGATCGCAAGATTTTGATGGTAATCTCGGATGGTCTGCCGGTTGATAACAGCACCCTCTTGGTCAATCCTAGTAATTTTCTAGAGCAGCACTTGAAGTTCGCCATTGATCAAATTGAAAACACCGAGCAGGTTGAACTGGTGGCGATTGGTATTGGTCATGATGTCACCCACCACTATGAGCGCGCCGTCACGATTACCGATGCCGAACAACTTGGCGATGCGATGACGGAGCAGTTGGTGGGCTTGTTTGACGAGCAAAAGCCAGGTGCACCGGTAACAAGGCGGTAATCAGTGTCGAGAGTCGCCTTATTAAAGTTAATCGATCGTTATGGTCGTCGATATCCTGAAGAAGGTGACGTAACTGCATCCTTTGAAGCTTTCGTGCGCAGTCATGAAAATTGCTTCGACCGCACGCTCACCGTGGGACACGTAACAGGATCGGCCTGGATTGTGGATCAGCCCCATAAACACTGTTTGTTGACGCACCATCGTAAACTCGACCGGTGGTTGCAGCTAGGGGGCCATGCGGATGGCGATGACGATATTGCGCGGGTTGCGACCCGAGAAGCGTATGAAGAGTCTGGTCTTGCAGCGCTGCAACTGGTGAGCTCCGAGATTTTTGATCTGGATGTGCACTTGATTCCTGAACGCGGCAATGAGCCTGCGCATTATCACTACGATGTTCGTTATCTGTTTGAGTGCGCTGGGGATCCAGCTTTGACAGTAAGCGAGGAGTCGAATGAGCTGGTTTGGGCGGCACTCTCCGCAATTGAGACCTACACCGACGAGGATTCTATTTTAAGAATGGTTCGAAAAACCGGCTAACCGGCAGTTCGTCTCATGCCTCGTCGTAGAGATGACAGGCGACCAGATGATCCGAGGCAATCAGTCGCGGTTCCGGTGTCACAGATTTACAGTGCGATAGAGCCTCAGGACAGCGGTCAGCAAACCGGCACCCAGGCCCCATATTGATCGGTGAGGTAATCTCGCCCGTAAGCGCGGCGCTTGGTCGAGTGCGTTCAAGGACTGGGTCCGCTTCCGGGTTGGATTGAATCAGCAAACGGGTATAAGGATGCTTAGGCTCAAAGAAAACGGCATCCGATGGACCACTCTCGACAAGCGTTCCCAAATACATAACCGCCATTCGATCAGAGATGTAACGCACCATCGAGAGGTCATGGGCAATGAATAACAGCGTCAAGCCTAATGAAGCTTTAAGGTCTTCGAGTAAGTTAACCACTTGAGCTTGAACTGAGACGTCGAGCGCTGATATCGGCTCATCACACACCACAAATTTAGGTTTGATGATCATGGCGCGTGCGATACCGATCCTCTGCCGTTGACCACCAGAGAATTCATGGGGAAACCGCGACATATGGTCAGGGTGCAGGCCTACGCGACGTAACCAAAAACCGACTTCCTCTTGAATATCAGCGCGCGGGATACCCTTGAGCGCAAGGCCTTCCCCAATGATATCAAGCACGGTCATGCGCGGGTTGAGCGACGCATAAGGGTCTTGAAATATCATTTGAATATCAGCCGAATATCGCAGGTGATCCTTGGCGGTGTATTTCTGCGGTAAAGGCAAACCGTTGAAAAAGGCATCGCCGGCCGTCCGCTCATGCAAGCCAATGAGGGTTTTTCCAAAGGTGGATTTGCCGGATCCGCTCTCTCCGACCAAACCCAGAATTTCATTCTCTGCAATCGAAATAGAGATGCCGTCAACGGCGTGCAGCGTCTGGTTGCGGCCAATCTGAAAATGCTTTTTGAGGTTTTTGGTTTCTATCATTGGCCATGGCTCGCAATCAGGTTGTGCTGATACAGGCCTTGGGTTTTTGGTGCACCCGGGGCTTGCAGCCAACAACGAGCGGCGTGAAAGGGCTGGCTTGGGTCACTAAACAAGGGCGGGTTTTCTTTGTGACAAATGCGCATGGCATGGGGACACCGAGCTGCATAACCGCAACCGCTTGGCGGCGAAAATAAATCGGGGGGACTACCAGGGATGGGTTCTAACTTTTTGTTTTGCTGGCTCACATTGCTTGGCATGGCCAACTTCAAGCCAAGGGTATAGGGGTGGGCGCTTTTATAGAAAATATCATCGACGCTGCCCTGCTCAACGATTTGACCTGCGTACATAACGCAAACGTTGTGCGCGGTCCTTGCGACCACCGCAAGATCGTGGGTGATCAGTATGATTGCCATGCCGTCGCGGGATTGCAGCTCTTTTAACAAGTCTAGAATTTGCGCCTGTATGGTCACATCTAATGCGGTGGTTGGCTCATCTGCAATCAGGAGTGATGGCGAGCAGGCGAGGCTTTGGGCAATCATGGCGCGTTGCAGCATGCCGCCTGAGAACTCAAAGGGGTATTGGTTGAGTCGTTTTTGTGCTTCAGGGATCCTGGTTCGGATCAGGAGTTCGCTGGCAATCTCGCTTGCCTGTTTTGTGCTCAGCCCACGGTGCACCTTTAAGGTTTCTGCGATCTGGGCACCAATGGTCATGGTCGGGTTGAGAGACGTCATCGGGTCTTGGAAAATCATACCAATTTCTTTTCCCCGAAATTGGTTCGCGGCCTCGGCATCAAGGCCCAAAATCTCAGATCCCTTGAGTTTGGCGGAGCCGCCCGTGATTTTGCCAGGCGGCATTGGAATGATGCCCATGATTGATTGCACGGTGACACTTTTGCCGCATCCGGATTCACCGACAATGGCCAGGACCTCACCGGCATCAACGCTAAAGTCAACGCCTCTGACGGCTTGAACGACCCCACCATAGGTCTCAAATTCAACCGAAAGGTTGCTGACCTCGAGCAGTCTATGCGTGCCCATTATTCTCGCGACCTCATTTTTGAATCTAGGGCCTCGGTCAGTCCATCGCCAAGCAGATTAAACGCCAGTACAGTGATACTGATGAAGAGGGCAGGAAAAAATAATTCATGGGGATGGCTGAGCATTGTCTTTACGCCTTCATTGCACATTGATCCCCAGGAGGGCGTGGGCGGCGCGACCCCCATGCCAATAAAGGATAAAAAGGCTTCGGTGAAGATTGCCGAGGGCACTGCAAAGGTTAAGGTCACAAGGATCACGCCCATGGTGTTGGGGATGATGTGCCTTGCAATCAAATAACTGGGATTGCCGCCGAGCAGACGAGCCGCCTCAATATAGCCTTGCTCCCGAATCTTTAAAACCTGACCTCTTACCAAGCGTGCGGTGCTCGGCCAGAGCAGCAGAATCAGGGCGACCAGCATCGGCAGAATCCCGCTTTCGCCTGGTCCGATGCCGAAGCCGATTTTAAACAGGATCATAAACAGCAGAAAGGGTAAGGCGACCACAAAATCGGCAAAGCGCATTAAGAATTGATCGACCTTACCGCCAAGATAGCCGGCAAAGCCGCCATAAAAAACACCGAAAAGCACATAGATAAACGGTGCAACCACGCCAATAAACAAAGAAACGCGGGCGCCCTGCATCAGCCTTGCCAGCATATCTCGCCCAAGATAATCGGTCCCAAAAGGATGAAAGGCAAGCATTACAGAGCGTCCAGGCGCGTCTGACGGATCAATGAGGCCGCGTTGCAGGGCCTGACTCACGGTAATCGATTGCACGGGGGTCACTTTAAGCGTGGTGACAACGTCGAACTCATCGAGGCCGTCGGTTGGAATGATCGAATAAAAGTAAGTTTGAGACTTGAGATTGAGTCGATCTTCAAAGCCTACGATATTGCCCGCTTCAATTGTCTCAAGGGGTAATCCAAGTCCCTGTAAACCACTGGGCTCGGACTCGCTTCGATAGATGCTATAGCCCCCAGCATCCTGAACCGGCAACCAAGTGAACCGAATGGATTGCGTGTTCGGCGTGCCCACCGTCGCCAAGCCCGTTACGGCATCAAGGGTATCGGGATATCCGGCTGGCGCTGCGGCGTGTCCTTGCGCGATGGGCGGCGTCCATGGCTCGTAGTCGCTGACCAGCAGTGCTGTTTTGGGCAGTGCCGGCGCCTGGGATATTTGATCGAGATCTTGAGCGCTTGGGTCTTTTGTCCAAAGCCAAGGACCGACGACGGTAAAGAGCGCGAGTCCAATAATTAAGTACAAGGAGATGATGGCCCGAGTATTTTTCTTTAACCGAAGCCAGGCGTCTTGCCAGTAGGACAAGGAGGGTCTTGAAAGCTGCTCAAGGCTGTCGGTTGACGGCTCGGGCGTGAAATCTTCTGCTTGAAGCGCTGGATGAGGCATCATTTCAGCCTGACTCTCGGGTCGATAAAGCCGTAAATGATGTCGACCAGAATGACCATGAAGACAAGGAAGGCACCATAAAATACGGTAGTGCCCATAATCACAGTGTAATCAAGCTGTTGAACAGCTTGGACAAAATACCGACCCAAACCAGGGATCGCAAAAACAAGCTCCACAACGAAACCGCCGGTTGTAATCGCCGCAATCTGTGGGCCTAAAACCGTGACCACGGGCAGGATGGCATTACGGAGCTGGTGTTGAAAAAAAATCCGGCTCGGTGACAGCCCTTTGGCCCGGGCGGTTCGAATAAAATCTTCGTTAACTATTTCAAGCATCGACGAGCGCATGAGGCGGGTCAGCAGGGCCATGGTGCCAAGTCCGAGCACTAAAGACGGCACGATCATATGGGCAAAAGGTGCCCCAGCCAGCCACCGGTAAAAAGGAAATATTGAACCACTGATTAATGTTAACAAGAAGGAGTTGGCCCAAAGCAGCAAATACAAAGCTCGGTACAGAAATACCAAGAATCACCAGGAACATGATGATGATATCGGGTAGCTGATTCCGGTAGAGCGCGGTTAAGGCGCCCCAGAGAATGCCGCCTAGAGCAGCAAAGGTGATGGCCAGAATGCCGAGCGCTGCCGAAACCGGGAAGTGGTCTTGGATGATGTCGTTTACTTTTCTATTTTGTTGGGTAAACGAGATGCCGAAATCGCCTTGCACCATGTTGCCCAGATAGATGACGTATTGCTCGACGATCGGTTTATCCAGGCCATATTTTCGCGCAAGGTTTTCGCGAATTTCGGGGGTCGTGGCTTTTTCGTTCATTAAGGGATCGCCCGGCACAGCGTGCATCGCCAGAAAGGTGGCGGTTGCGATGAACCAGATGGTGACCAGTCCCGATAAAATGCGCCCAAGGGTGTATTTCAACATTGGGTTCAGGGCACAATGCGGGCGTAAGTGAAGTCCGGATCAGAGCCTACGACGGTGCGTCGCATGCCTTTGATTTTTGGATGCTGCAGATAGATCACGCCCTGCTCGTACATGGGTAGGATAATGGCATCCTCGTGCACAATGGTTTGCAGGCCGGCCATGGCCGCCATCCTTACTTCAGGATCATTACTGTTCATCGCTTTTCGGACCAGCCGATCATATTCTGGATTATGGTAGCGACCACGATTATTCAAATTCCAAGACGCAAACAAATCGCCGAAAGTCATGATATCGTCAAAATCTGGACCCCAGCCAGCGCCAACGATATCAAAATCACCGGTGGTCATTTTGGCCAATCGTTGCTTAAACGTTTGAACATCAATTTTAAGATCCAGATCAAGCTTGGTCTTGAGCATACCTTGCATGTACTCCGCTTGCTTGGTTGCCGTCGGGCTGTCGCTGACTAATAGAATCAGAGGTGGGATGTCCTCCAAGCCAAGCTCGGCTTTTGCCGCTTGCAGCAATTGCTTGGCTTTGGCGAGATCGGGTCGCGTCACGACCGCAGGATATTCTTGTCGGAACGGTTTGTTCACGCCCATGATCCAACTTGGGAATAGACTCGCCCCGGGTAAATTGCCTGGTGTTTGCAAAACTTTATTCACGAATTCGTCAGCATCAAAAACGGCTTGGATGGCTTGGCGCAGTTTTTTATTGCGGGTAATCCGTTCTGGCCGGTAGTTATATTCTAAAAAGTAGACGCTGCCGGTGACGAATTTCTTAATTCTAAACTGATTTTTTAGGGCGTCCTTGTACGTCTCACCATCGAGTTGGGTATAAGCAATCTTCTCGTCAATAAATAGGTTCAGGCGCGCGCGGGTATCGGCAGTAATGTACTCGGCATCAATGACCTCTAAGGAAATGGCCTCCTGATTCCAGTAGTTGGGGTTCTTTTCCATTTTCAGCGAAGCACTGTGGACCCAGTCCGAAATCGTGAAGGCGCCGTTATACAGAATGTCTTTGCTGTCAGCTGCATAGGCGCTGCCGGTTGCGCGGTAGAAGGCTTCATGGACTGGAAAAGTCGTTACAAAGGCCGTTAATTTGAGAAAGTAACCGGTTGGGCGTTCCAAAGTAACTTTGAGTGTAAAGTCATCGATGGCTTCAATGCCAAGATCGGTCAAGGGTTTATTACCCTGATTAATGGCCTCAGCATTTTTAACCGGGTAGAGGATAAAAGCATATTGCGAGGCTGTTTTAGGGTCGACCACGTTGCGCCAGGCAAAGACAAAGTCGTGGGCAGTGACGGGGTCGCCATTGCTCCACTTGGCGTCTTGTCTTAACCAAAAAGTGGCTGAGTCTTCCGTTAAATCCCAGCGCTCTGCAACCCCTGGCGCCAGGTTCCCGCGACGGTCGTATCGCGTTAAACCCTCCATGACATGCCCAAGTACAAAAATTGAGACCTGATCGGTTGCGGTCATGCTGTTCAATTGCGGCGGCTCTTGGGCTAGGGCAATTTTGACGGTTTGGGCCGCCGCATCAACTGACTGCGCCACAGTGGGATTTGAAAAAGCGACGAGCAACAGCGTCAGGATAAAAATTTTTGGCATGGCAAGGGATTCGATGACCAGGGGATCGAATTCTAACATGAGCCGTTGGTTTGTCCGAATAGCTGAGACGACTTAAAGGCTTAGGCTGCGTATTTTAATAAGTTAGAAACAACGCGTTCTAAGTGGGTGAGCGAGTTGCACACCTCAGTTTGGTGGCAGTTTGGCCCGTATTTTTTCATTTCAGCATCGCCGACGAGCCAGTTTGATCGGGGCTCAGGATTGAGCCAAATAACCCGTTTGGATTTTTCGTACATTTCTCTGAGAATTTCAGCTTTTGGATCACCGTGATTGTTGCGGGCATCCCCTAAAATGATGATGGTGGTTTTGTTGTCTACATCATCCATACAGTTGCGTTTGAAATCCTCGAGCATTTGGCCGTAGTCGGTCGAGCCGTTGCCGTAATCGCGCATCGTCTTCGCCATGGCGTCCTCAAGATTGCTGTTTTGGAACAGTCGAGTCACTTCACCGAGGTCACTCGAAAAGGCAAAGCTGCGCACCTTGGGAATGATTTCTGCAAGGCTGTACAAAAACATCAGTAAAAATCGAGAGTAATTGCTGACCGAGCCGCTGACATCGCAGATACACATCACTTTCGGTCGATCAACTTTGATTGATTTCCACTTTAGATCAAAAAACACGCCATCGTATTGCATGTTATGCCGAAGCGTTTTTCGAATGTCGAGTTGGCCGCGTTTGTGCGTTTTGCGCCGCTTTGAATGGATGGATACGAGTTTCTTCGCCATCTTAAAGACGATTTCTTGTACGTCCTTGTGATTGCGTTTTTCAAGATTGCTGAGTTTGACCTTTTTGAGGAGTTCCTCTCGTAGCTGTTTGCCGTGTTCGTCTGCGTGCAGGAAAAATTGCTTTTCCACATAATCGCGGACTTGGTCTCGAAGTTGGTCTCGCGCGCGTTTTAATTTTCCGGCCAAGCGCTGCTGGCCCCGATCCCCTGCTTCTTGGCGCTCGGTAATCTCCTCTTGTAAGCCCTTTAGGCCCATTTGATCCATGATCTTTCGGGTGTAGAGCCCTTTTTGGGTGAAAACAACAATTTGGTTGACCTCAACTGCCCGACCGGCTTCTGCCATTGCAACCATTAAGTCGCTTCGGCTCCCTTGCAGGAGCAGTTGCCCCAAGGCCGAGGTGGGTTGCGGGGTCTCCTCATCGTCGTGCGCCTCATCGGCGGCCTCAGACGCATTACCTGAGCCCTGGCCCGAGCCCTTGCCGCCCGGTTGCCCTTGGGGGTTATTGCCCGAATTTTCATCCTCAAAGGCGTCGCTGTCTTGTGTGTCATCCGGGTTGCCGCCAGAGCCAGGCGCTTGCATAACATCATCAAAGGTAAAGAACTTTTCAAAACAGGTTTCAAACGTTTCTTTTTCCTCAGGGTTCTTAGCGAGCAACATCGATAACGTATTTTTAAACAGTGCGCGATCCTCATAGCCGACAAACTCAATACCGGCCATAACATCGAGGGTTTCCGCGGGAGAAACCTTGACTTCGGCGGTCCGCAGAACCTTCACAAAATCGACGATCGTTTTTTCCATTAACTGCCCTTGAGCGCCTTGTTCGTCAACATCTGCACCTCGCCGGTCACGGACTCGATATCCTCCTGGAACTTCAAGATGACGTTCAAGGTTTGTTTGACCAATTCCGCATCCAAGGATTCGGTATGCAACAGTATCAGCGCCTTCGCCCAGTCGATGGTTTCGCTAATGGCGGGCACTTTTTTAAGGTCCATTTCGCGCAGCGCTTGAATAAAGGTGACCAGCTGTCGTCTGAGTTCTTCTGGAACTTCCGGCACGCGGGCTTGAACGATTCGGCTTTCTAGGTCGGCGTCTGGAAACGGAATGTAAAGGTGCAAGCAGCGCCGTTTTAAAGCATCGCTAATCTCGCGCGTATTGTTACTGGTTAAGAAAACCAGGGGCTTGCGATCGGGGTTCGCTTTAATCGTGCCAATTTCAGGAATTGAGAGTTGATAGTCAGACAGCATTTCAAGCAGAAGAGATTCAAATTCATGGTCACTCTTGTCGACTTCATCAATCAACAAAACGCAGCCAGCTTCTTCCTTCAAAGCTTTCATCAACGGTCTTGGTTCTAAAAACTCCTCTGAGAAGAAGACATCACCGAACTCGTGAAGTTTCGACACCGACTCTGAAAGACCTTTTGCGCCGTCCAAAATCTCACTCAGGGTTTCTTTGAGCACTTGGGTATAAAGCAACTGCTTGCCGTATTTCCACTCATAGATTGCTTTTGATTCGTCCAAGCCCTCATAACATTGCAATCGGATACAACTGATGCCGAGCATATTCGCGACGGATTTCGCCAGCTCTGTTTTACCAACACCTGGTGGGCCTTCGATCAGCACCGGCTTGTCGAGGTGATAGGCCAAGAAAACCGCCGTTGCGATCTGTTCGTTGGATATATAATTTAACCCTGCGAGTCCGGTATGGATGGCCTCAATGGTCGCTAGGTGCTCGTCGCGGTCTAAGGTCAACGGTGATCCCCTTTTGAAAAGATAAAGTGATGCGACAGGCAGTTGTTGCGCGGCGCGGGCCAATAATGCGTCAGGCATTATGGAAAGACCACGATAACTTGTACAGGCGGAGTCAGACTATCATTCATGGCGATCCTTGTGGATCATGTTGAATGATAGGTGGCCTGTATCAGCTGAATCGGTCGCTCACGACAGGCCCAGCCATAAACATCCAAAGTTTGATCATGGCGCCGCCGGGCAAACGCGCAAGACGCCTGAGGTCCTAGGTCAGGCGGTGGCGCTGATGATGGCGCAGGCAGTCGTTTTTTGAGTCCGGCTCAACACCAGGCCGCTGGTGTGCTTGCTGAGCGTCACCCCATGTGGGTCGCGGCGATCAGAGCCAACAAACGGTTGCTCGTGAATTGGGCCATAAGCTGGTAATTTGTGGATGAGGGGTAAATTAACGAGGGGCATCATGATCAAACTTTGGATGTTTATGGCAGGGGCTGCAGTGAGTTCTGCGATCTCGGCGGATTATCCGTCGACCTATGAACCGCCGCCGCACGCTGCTTTTGTGTTGACGCACGCAATCGTTGACGTTGGCGAAGGACAGGGCGAGTTTGAAGGCTGGGTGTCGGTCGTCGATGGCAAGATTGCGGGCGTTGGTGCGATGGATGAGGCACGACCCAGTGACACACTTGAAATCAATGCGAGCGGCCGCTGGCTCACACCCGGCGTGATCGATGTTCACAGTCATTTAGGGGATTACCCGTCGCCTGGATATCGGGCGCACAGCGATGGCAATGAAGCGACCTCGCCGGTGACTGCCGAAGTTTGGGCTGAACACAGCGTCTGGCCTCAAGATCCCCAGTTTCCGCTTGCCCTTGCCGGCGGCGTCACAACGCTGCAGGTGCTGCCGGGTTCCGCGAATCTTTTTGGTGGGCGGAGCGTGGTTTTGAAGAATATTTGGTCGAGAACCGTTCAAGGCATGAAGTTTCCAGGCGCGCCCTATGGTTTAAAGATGGCGTGTGGTGAAAACCCGAAACGGGTCTATGGCAGCCGCGGTCAGACCCCCTCAACGCGCATGGGCAATTTTGCAGGCTATCGAAAAGCCTGGATCGATGCGCAAGAATATCAAAAAAAATGGACGCGTTTTGAAAAAGCGCTTGCCGAATACGAGCTTTGGCGAATCAGCGACCAAGGCGAAAAAGATTACAAGGAGCCGCCCTCGCCCCCCAAGCGAAATTTGCAGATGGAGACCTTGGTCGGGGTACTAAAGGGCGAAATTTTAGTTCATAACCACTGCTATCGGGCCGATGAAATGGCCCAGATCATCGATTTGAGCCGCGAGTTTGGCTACCAAGTTACGGCTTTTCATCATGCGGTTGAGGCTTACAAAATTGGCGATCTTTTGGCCAAAAATAACATTTGCTCGGCAATGTGGGCAGATTGGTGGCAATTTAAACTCGAATCGTTTGATGGCATTAAGCAAAACGTCGCGATGGTCAATGCTGCCGGGGCTTGTGCCATTGTGCATTCGGATTCGGCAAGGGGTATACAGCGTTTGAATCAAGAAGCAGCAAAAGCCATGGCGGCGGGTCAACGCATGGGTTTGAGTGTTGATGCCTCGGTTGCGCTGACTTGGATTACGAGAAATGCGGCCCAAGCGCTCGGCGTAGCCGATCAAACGGGCACCATTGCGGTGGGTAAAATGGCGGATTTGGTACTCTGGTCTCATCCTCCGATGAGTGTGTATGCGCGCGCCGAAACCGTCTTTATTGACGGCGTTCGACGCTATGATCGAGCCGCTGGATTGGGGCCGGTGACTGACTTTGAACTGGGTCAACGCGAAGAGGTGTTTTAATGAAAAGAATACTCCTAGTGATGGGTTTAATGGGCGCGATGAGTCTCTCAGCTGGCGAGCTGCTGATCCAAAATGTCAGGCTAGTTGAAACAAACTTCCAATCAGGGGAGGTGATTGATCTGCGCATTGTCAACGGCATCATCACGCAGATTGGCGTGGACCTGGTTGCCGGTGCAGATGCCGCTATTTATGACGGTGAATCCCGAGCCGTGACGCCAGGATTCATTGACTCAGGAACCACGATTGGCTTGGCAGAAGTTCGAGGGCTAGGTGTGAGCCACGATGGCGAGCAGGCGGATGATGATATGACGGCGGGGTTTCAGGTTTACCTAGCCCTGAACGAAGACTCAAGTCTTATCCCCATTGCAAGTAACGATGGGATTACCCGGGGCCTTATTGTGCCGGAGGCGGGAGATAGTAACTATGCCGGTCAAAGCGCATTGGTTCGATTTAAACGTGGATCAGCCTTTTTACAAGAAAAAACCATGGCGCAGCATTTGTATTTACGCGAGGGTGATCGTCGGCGCGCCGGGGGGTCTCGATCGAGTGCGCTCGGCGCCGCATTAGAAGCTTTAGCGGAGTCTGCGCGATACGATCGTCAACCACGGGCTTTTAATACCAACAAGAATCGGCCCTTTAACTTAGATGAGTCAGATTTGATTGCCTTGTCGGCGGTGCGTAGTGGTAAAACGCCTTTGGTGGTTCACGTCGATCGCGCTGCCGACATCATTAAGGTCGTAACGGCTTTTCGCTCGTACCCCGATCTTCGCCTTATTTTGGCCAGCGCGGCGGAAGCCTGGAAAGTGGCGCCCCTATTAAAAGCAGAAAATATCCCCGTGCTGATCAATGTCATGGAGAACCTACCGCAAAATTTTGATCGATTGGGTGCGCGATTGGATCAAGCGACCTTGTTGGCGAATGCGGGGGTCTCCTTTGCTTTTTTGTCGGGCTCGCCTTATTCGGAAACGCGGTCACTGAGCCAAGCCGCAGGGATTGCGGTGGCGCAGGGTTTGACTTGGCAACAAGCGATTGCTGCGGTCACGTCAACACCCGCAGCAATTTGGGGTCTTACTGGGCTGGGCAGGATCGAGCCGGGCGCGATTGCAGATGTGGTCATTTGGGATGGCGACCCGCTCGAGGTAACGTCGGCGCCAGTGGCGGTCTTGATCGATGGTGACTGGGTCGATCTCGAAACGCGCCAGGACGTCTTAGCCAAACGGTATGTTGAGCTTTTAGATTTGAAATAGGTCTTAGGTACAAAGTAAGCAAGGGTCACCCCCTTTCTTTCGAGTTGAAACGGTGCAGGCGCCGTTATGAGCAGGAGTTTGGCATGAATCGAATTACCGAGTGGATGAAAGTAGCCCGGCGAATACTGATGATGAGTGTGTGGGGGCTAGCGACATCGAGTGTTGCGTTAGCAGCGGAGAATGCGCTGCAGGAGGAGGTCGCCGCGCTGTACGATCAATCTCTTGAGCCGCTGTTTAAACATTTCCATGCCAATCCGGAACTGTCCTTCGTTGAAGTTAAGACCGCCGCAAGAATGGCCAAGGAGCTGAGCGCCTTGGGTTATGAGGTGCATACCGGCATTGCTAGGACGGGGGTTGTTGCGTTGCTTCGCAATGGCGCCGGACCCTTGGTGATGATGCGGGCGGATATGGACGCATTACCCGTGAAAGAACGCAGCGGCTTACCCTATGCCTCGCAGGTCATACAGGAAAATTTAGAGGGACAGCGGTTTCCGGTCATGCATGCGTGCGGACATGATGTCCACATCACATCCTTGATCGGTACTGCGAAGATGATGGTGTCGCATAAGCAGACCTGGTCCGGCACGTTAATGTTGATTGCGCAACCGGCTGAGGAGTGGAAGGATTCGGGCGCCGCCGCGATGCGCGCTGCGGGTATTTGGGAGCGTTTTGGGACCCCAGATTTCGCGCTGGGGTTTCATGTTGCCGCCGACATTGAGGCAGGAAAGTTGTTTGCATCCCGAGGTGCTGCCTATTCGGCGGTAGATTCGCTCGATATTGTCGTGCCGGGGATTGGCGCCCATGGCGCCAGCCCGCATCGTGGGCGAGATCCTATCGTCATCGGTGCACAGATTGTGTTGGCCTTGCAGACCATCGTTGCGCGCGAGGTCTCGCCGAGAGAGCCGGCTGTTGTGACCGTTGGGGTTTTTCGGGCTGGTAATAAACGGAATGTCATCGGAGAAGAAGCACGGTTAGAGTTAACCGTTCGGTCGGACTCCGGGCAAACAAGGACCCAATTGCTTGCAGCGATAGAACGCATTGCGGTGAATATCGGACGGGCTGGTGGTTTGCCTGAAGACCGATTGCCCTATATTGAAATGAAAGGGGGTGTCCCGGTCACGGAAAATGATGCGAATTTGGCGAGTCAGGTGCTCAAAGCTTGGGCGGATGAGCTGGGCGAGGCGCGCATTGCGGTCTATGAGCGCGAAGGTATGGGCGGTGAAGATTTTCCTTTTTTCACCCAGGAACCGGCTATACCAAGTGTTTATTTCTCGGTAGGTGGCACCTCCCAAGCACGGTTTGCGGCGTTTGAAGCGCAAGGCCAATCACTGCCGTCTCATCATTCTCCGTTGTTTCAGATCGAACCTCGGCCAGCCGTCATCTCGGGTGTACTGGGAACCGTCATAGCCCTTCGATCCCTCATGCCAAAGCGCGAGGAAGGTGGTGATTAAGGCCGGAACAAGCCCTGCGCCCGATTGAGTTGGCGCTGGCGCCGGTTTTCGTCACCGAGGGCTAACAGCGCGGCTCGATTAGAGGGGGTGATGGCCATAAAGTTGGCTCGCCAGTCGTCGGAGGCGGACCACCGGTGGGGTAGTGTTTGAATCGCACCGGGACTTTGAGCCTGGTAAAGCAGTTCGAGCGCCGCTGCGAGCGTTTGGTTTTGCATTGCTCGATCAAACGGTATGCCAACAGGATTTCCTAAAGGTAAATCGTTGAAGACGATGCGAGGCGTTCCGGCGCGTTGCAAAATATCCAACGCGGATCCGATCACAACCGTTGCAATGCCTTTTGATTCCAATGCTCTGGCCGTCAAACTGACGGTTTGATGGCAAACCGGTCACAACGGAATCAGGATCGCGAGATCAACGGCATCCTCGAGGCAGTGCTGGGCAATCAGCGGGGCATCCTGATCGCGGGTATGGCGCTGACTATATTCGGTCGGAATAAAATGAAATCTCGGTGCAAGTGATCCGATGTCGCCGGCAGCAATCCGAGCATCTAGCGCCTGCAGTGGAAAGTAGGTCTCTCGGTCGTCGGTGTGGGTTGTAACCTTGTCCCACGACAGCTCTGCGGTGTCGAATTGGGCTGGCGCTTCAGAAAATGGATAGCTTTTGGCGGTCCTGATCGGCTTAGGAATATTGGGCTCAACGACGGCGGTCGTCACAAGCGTGATGCGTGCTGATTCAAGCGGTTTGGCGGGTTTGCTGAACGGCGTCTCCGTATTCATAGCCCATTGATAGTCCCGGTCAAAGCCCTGAGCCCGGTAGTAGGCTTTGGTGCGCTCGATGTAACGAATCATGAAGGGTGCAACCGAATAAGACCTTCCTGGGCGCAGGATGCGACAAGAACGCCAGCGCTGTCATAAAAGGTACCGCGACTAAAACCTCGAGCGCCGCCAGAGTAGGGGCTGTCTTGGTGATACAAAAGCCATTCATCAGTCTTGAACGGGCGGTGAAACCACATAGCATGATCCAAGCTTGCGACTTGGAAATTATCCTGACGCCAATTAATTGCGTGGGGCCGGTAACTGGTATCGATCAAGGTCATGTCTGATGCGTAAGCAAGCAGGCATTGGTTTAAACGAACGTCTTCGGGCATTGTATCGATTGTTTTGATCCAGACACTTTGCTCTGGGGGCAGGGGTTGCGGGTTGGCATCATTCGTTGGGTCAGCAAAACGCATCTCAATAGGACGGGACCGTTTGAGAAAAGTTGGGTCGGCGTCCGGAACGTCGCGAAGGTATTCGTCCATCAGCATCGCTTCGCTTTTGCAGTCCTCAGGTGGCGGCGTGGTCGGTGCCGTCATTTGGTGTTCGAGGCCCGTCTCCATGACCTGAAACGAAACCGACATACTGAAGATCGCCTGGCCCTTTTGAATGGCTTTGACGCGTCTGGTGGTAAAACTTCGGCCATCGCGGATGCGATCAACCTGATACAGAATCGGGCAAGTGGTATCGCCCGGCCTTAAAAAGTAGCCATGCAAGGAATGCGCGATCCGGCTCGGATCGTCGACGGTCCGCGACGCCGCGACCAGGGCTTGCCCAATAACTTGGCCGCCATAAACCCGCTGCCACCCCTCATCGGGGCTAACCCCGCGGAACAGGTTGGTTTCAATGTGTTCGAGGTCTAAAAGCGTGAGTAGATCCGAAAGCGCTTGTTTCATGGAAAAGGTGCCTGAAGTCGAGATCCTATTGTCTCCGACTTCAGACGCCGAGTCCAAGGCCAACGCTTGTTGGCTTTACAAAGTCTTAGTACTTGTATTCTTCGGATTTAAAAGGGCCTTCCCCGGGCACGTTAATGTAGTCGGCTTGTTTTTGCGTCAGCCGGGTGATCGTTCCGCCAAAACCTTCCACCATATATTGCGCGACTTCTTCATCAAGCGCTTTAGGCAGAACCTCAACCGTGATCGGTTGCCGCTGCTTCGGATCGTGACTCGCCCACGCGCGTTCGAACAGATACATCTGCGCTAAAACTTGGTTTGCGAAAGAGCCATCCATAATTCGGGATGGGTGACCGGTGGCGTTACCAAGATTGACCAGGCGGCCCTCGGACAACAGCAAAATGTAATCCATTGGGTCATCACTGCGAAAAATTTTGTGGACCTGTGGTTTAACTTCTTGCCAGCGCCAGTTGTCGCGCATGAATTGCGTGTCGATCTCAGTATCAAAGTGTCCGATGTTACAAACGACGGCATTATTGGCAACAGTCGCCAACAAGTTCTCATCGCAGACGTTGACATTGCCGGTGCAGGTCACAATCATATCGGTGCCTTGCATCAATCGCAGATCGATATCTTCTTTTTTGCCGGTGTTAATGCCGTTGATATAAGGCGACACGACTTCGAAGCCGTCCATGCAGGCCTGCATCGCGCAAATCGGGTCAATTTCCGTAACCCGCACAATCATCCCTTCTTGGCGAAGACTCTGTGCTGAGCCCTTGCCAACATCACCATAACCAATGACCAAGGCCTTTTTACCTGCCATGAGCATATCGGTCGCGCGCTTGACCGCGTCGTTCAAGCTGTGCCGACAACCGTATTTGTTGTCGTTCTTGGACTTGGTCACTGAGTCGTTGACGTTGATGGCTGGAACCTTGAGCTCGCCGGCTTTGAGCATTTCTTGGAGTCTGTGAACGCCTGTGGTGGTTTCTTCTGTGATGCCATGGATGGCCGATAAGAGTTCAGGGTATTTGTTATGTACCATTTCAGTCAGGTCGCCGCCATCATCTAAAATCATATTGGCATCCCAAGGCTTGCCGTCTTTCAAAATGGTTTGCTCGATACACCAAAGAAACTCTTCCTCGGTTTGACCTTTCCAGGCAAAAACACCAATACCGCTAGCAGCGATCGCCGCGGCAGCATGATCTTGGGTTGAAAAGATGTTGCAAGACGACCAGCGCACCTCTGCACCCAAATCAACCAACGTCTCGATGAGCACGGCGGTCTGAATGGTCATGTGGATACAGCCCAAGACTTTGGCGCCTTTTAAGGGTTGCTCGGATCGGTATTTGGCTCGGAGCTTCATCAGCGCTGGCATCTCTGCTTCGGCCAGCTCAATTTCTGCTCGGCCAAAGTCGGCGAGGTTGATATCTGCTACTTTATAATCGGTCATGATGACTCCTAGGGTTGGGTATTAAAGTGAATGTGCTGCGAAAATCCGAAGCTGAAGTTGAAAACCATTTTTTAAACCTAAGAACGCGCCTTGCCCGCGCTGAAACCCAGCTGCGGCGGCCCAAAGGTCAAGATCCTCAGGCTCGAATCCAAGCCACAGGTCCCCGCAAATGTCTCGGGTCCAGTCTTGCTGGTGCGGGCAAAGGTCGATCAAGAGTAGTTTGCCCTTCGGTTTGATAAGGCCAGCGGCTTTTTGGAAAAAGGCGGCGGGCGCGGGTAAGTGATGGAGCACCATGTTGCAAACCAAAAGGTCCGCCGGGAAATCAAGTGTGAGGCTGTCATAATCTTGAAGCATAAAGTGAACGTTTTTGAGCTGTTCTTGCTGTACTCTTGCTTTCGTCTTATTCAGCATTTCGTCCGAGTTATCGACAACCAGTACAGACTTAAAGGATTGAGAAAGGCTCGTAAGCAAAGGGCTTTCGCCGGCGCCGATTTCAATAACGCGGGTTTCGCTCGGGAGGTTTTCGTTGCCGATCAAGTCCCCTACACACCCTGAGTAGTGTTCAAAGGATGCGACAAGGTCTTGGTTCTCTTTCAGCTGTGCGGCGCAACGTGTAAAAAATTCAGCAGATTGTTGACTGCGGTCGTCATAGATCTCTTGCCGCGCTTTGATCAACTCAGGCGATAAGGCCGTTTGGTCAAGCGTCTCTAAGAAGGTTCTTGTCAGATCGCTCAAGAAGCCATTCTGCGGTAACATCGCGCGACGGTAAAAAATGGAGGTGCCCTCACGCCTGGTTTCAAGCAAACCACTGCCGGTGAGAATTTTTAGGTGATGGCTCATGCCTGATTGGGGCGTTGCCGTAATGTGACAAAGTTCCATAACCCCGAAAGAATTATTTTGGAGCAGACGCAAAACATCCAAGCGTAAGGGATCTGCAAAAGCTTTCGATAGCGCAAGGATGGTCGCAGGGGCGGCTTTGGAGGTCGAGGATTGAATGAGCAATTCGCTATATCAAAATTTTTCGATATAGTACTTAAAAAAACGCAAAGTGCAATTGAATATCAAAATAAATTGATAAAGGCAGGAGCCGATTGAATATGGCCTCGATTCGGCAAATCCAAGCAAAATACGACGCTGAGGAAGATCGGTTATTGCTCCGGGTGGGGACAGATGAAGCCCAAGCCCACGGCATCTTACTCACGCGCCGGTACTTACAACTATTGTTGAAGGCACTCGCCCAGTTCGCCGCGGCGGACCCTGACGTGGGAACGCTTGCGTCAGCCTCTGATCGGCAAGATGTTCAGGATTATAAAGCGCGTCAAGCGCTGGATCGGGCAAATTTTGAAACGCCCTTTGCCGCTGGCAGTGACCCTGACGTCAGCGCACCCCAAAAATATCAACTTGCCTACAAACTGACCTACCGAATTGCCGAAGATCAGCTTCACGTGTCCTTGCTACCCAAGGCGGGTGAGGGGCTTAATTTAACCTTCAATCATGAAATTGCCGTGTCGATTACCGCGATCCTGCATTCGGCAGCGACAAAAGCCGATTGGCGAGTTCAAGCAGCAGTCGATCCGCTCGTGCAGCAAAATCTTAAAATTGTGAATTGACCATCAAGGCTTAGTGAGCAGGCTGCACAGCGCGAGGGAGGGTAACGCCAACCCGAACCCCAGGCGGGTCCGCCAAATTGTTGATGTGAACAGAGCCCTGATGATGGTCCGCAATGACCCGGACGACATAAAGGCCGATGCCGAAATGCAATCGGTTGTCGGGGTTGTTTGCTCGAGCGGTCACCATTGAATCAAAGATACTGGTGAGTAAATTCTCTGGGATGCCCGGGCCGACGTTCGTGATGTCGAGGCTTAGGTCGGTACCCGTGGCCCTCAGATCGACGCAGATGGTGCTACCAACCTCGGAAAAGTCGAGTGCATTGTCAATGAGTTTGTCCAGCAGCTGCTCGATACGATAATCACAGATCCAGGCAAACACGGGTTCTTCTGGCACATTAAGGGTGAATATCCGGCTGGGCTGCATCATCTTGCAGTTGCTGACGTAGGATTGTAAGAGCTGTTTGAGGTCGATGCATTCAAGGTCGTCGCCGATAAGCGCTTCTTCAAGGTTTGCAGCATCGGCAAGGTTCTGAACGATTAAACCGATGCGATTGAGGCCGCGGCGCGCGCTGTCTAGATACTTTTGCCGACCCTCGGGTGTTTGTTCTGTCGCTAAGTTATCGAGTGACGTGGAGAGGGTGTTGAGTGGGTTATTGATTTCATGTCGAAGCGTACGCGGCATGTTCTCGAGAAATTGATTGTGTTGATGAAGTCTTGTGAGCATGTTCGAAATTCCGCGGGCCAAATCACCGAGCTCGTCGCCTGAGTGGGTTTCCGAGGTCAGTCGGCTCGAGGTCAGTCGACCGTGGCGGTCGATTACACCCGTGGCCTCGTTGCCGAGCCTGCGAATTCTGCGCGCTAAGCGCGCAGAAAAAAGCAGGATGATCCCGGCGAAAATAATCACCGAGATGACGGAAAAATTGACGATCCGCTTCAACGCGTCCCGACGTAAATTGAGAATTCGGTCGGTGGTTTGTTTCAATACGACCACGCCCAATATCGCACCTTCGTCAATAATCGGGTGTGCCGCGACGATAATTTCGCCGTCTAGGGGTGAAATAAAATAAGCAACCGTTGGCTCACCAGCCAGCGCTGCTGTAACAATATTGTCCTCTTGGCCGATACGGGTTGTGCTCAGCGTCTGCTCAACCAGGGTGTAAAAAGGGTCTAGTAGCCAAGCGCTGATTGCGGTGAGTCCAAAGCCTGCACGGATCGATTCTTCATCTGACGTTGTGTCATCAGAATGATAGCTGCCGACCTCGGCTCGAATGCGGCTTTGGGAATCGATCACCTGAATGTTGGCGCCCGAGTAACCAAGGCCCTCAATGATTCTTAAAACCTCCGGCGTCTTGAGTAAGACCAGGCCGAATGCCTCACGCTCGCCCGAAGGTAAGGTGCCGGTGATGGACTCGATCGCACGCGTTGAATCGTTGTCTACATCGACGACGGCAAGACCAAAGTTGCGAGTCGGCCCCAGCAGCTCTAGCGGAATCCTGAACTCTAAAGCATAGCCATTTGGGGTCCTCAGAAGCACGCCGGGTACCCGGTTTTCGGCTTCCCCATCAAGCGCATAACGCCAGTTTTGGTCGACTCGGTAGGCGGTTGTGATGCCCTCCTCGGTTGCGGTGATGACCAGTTGCTGTGTTTGGCCAGCCTGGTCGGTGTAGGTCACTCGGATGTGATCGGATAAATCGAGTCTGAGAATATCGTTGTCACGGTAAATCATCTGGTCGTCTAAGACCTGTACCAAGGCATAGACCTGTCCTTTGTGTTCGCCCAACACCAGGTAGAATTGGTTTAGCGTTGCTGCGTCATTGGCGTTAAGTGAGGGTGCTTGTCCAAAGCCAACATTAAAATCTAGGACATCTTCCCAGTCCGAATTCTTGCCATCGATGCGAATCGGTTTCTCAAGCGGGTGTGCGTAGAGTTTTTCGTAGCCATCCGGACTGATTGGTAGCTCATCAAAAAGATCTGATCGGCCGTTTAAAAGCGTCGAAATGCCCTCTGCTGTAAGAAGCTGGGCATTGGCTTGGCTATCAATCAGAATTTCTTCCATCTCACTTAAGTAGAGATAGCTGAACCAGGGGATAACCACCAAAATAAAGCTGGTCAGAATAAAAAGCTTGGTTCCGAGCTTCGGGCCCTTATAGGTCAAGGTGCCCATTCGTTATTGCGTCGACCACCGGTAACCAAAGCCATACTCACTTTTGATGCACTTGAACTCGGGATCAATGGTTTCGAATTTTTTGCGAATATTCCGCATGTGCGTATTGATCGTATTGTTGGTCACTAAGGACTGCATGGTCGCGTTCATGAGGGTGTCGTAAGAGACGGCATGGCCGGGTACTCGAACGAGTTTTGCCAGCATTCGAAACTCGGTGCCCGACAGGTTAATGGGATGATTCTTCCATGACACGAGCAAAGCATCTTGATCGATCGACATATCGCCTACCATCTTAGCTTCTGCGGTGCCTTGCGCCGCAAGATTACGGGCTTCATGGATTCGAAGCAGGGAACTGATTTTTTCTGAAAGGTAATCCAATGAAATGGGTTTTGGTAAATAATCCCAGGCGCCCAATCGCAGTCCGCTAATTTTGTCGATTTCTGCAATGCGCTCAGTTAAAAAAATGACCGGCAGGTTCGGGGCCCGAGCTAAAAGGTCTCTACAGATCTCGAATCCGGCATCAACTTCATCGCCAAGAATGATATCTAAAATGACAAGATCCGGCAGTTCGCTGTCGAAGCCGACCAGTGCTTCAGCCCGACTGGAAAAGCCGCGAACCTGATAGCCCTTCTTGCTGATCGCATCGATATAATTATTTCTTTGGTCGATGTCGTCTTCGACGATGACAATTTTTTTTGCCATATCAGTAGTCCTCACCTAGGTGTTGATAAAGTTAAAGCATTCACAGCCTCGCGGGTAGTGTGCAGGTGCTACTTTCCGCGTCAGCGAACGATTTTATAGCAGGCTTCACTGGTTCTACAGGGTTCTGCCCTGAATATTCATGATTTCTTCCTGTTGACTCAGATGAATTTGGTTTTAATGGTTGGGTCAAAGCGAGGAATGTGTATGAAAGTGTTCTTACCGATGCCTGATGAGCCAGAGCTCGCGCAATTCGGAATGGAAGGTGCCTGCGTACCTTTCGATGCCAGCTTTTTATATAACAGCTCAATTCGCGCAACCGCGTTGCCGCCGAAAAATTGGCCAGCAGAAGCAGTCGATGCGGCGCTGAGTTGGACAGGGGCTGAGGGCTGAGCAAGGCCGTGATGTGCCAGGGTTTGCTGGCTCATTGCGGGTCATTGATCCAGGCCCAAGGGTCGCGCGTGCCCAGGGCCGTTCAGTGTAAGGGCCGTTTCAGGGTAAGGGCCGTTTCAGTGTAAGGGCCGTTTCAGTGTAAGGGCGGTTTCAGTGAAAGGACCGTTTCAGTGTTAAGTCTAAGGCGCGTGCACCGAGAGAAATTGATGAACCTCCTGGCGGGTTGGGATTGAGGTCGCAGCGCCCGGTCGGGTTACCGAAAGCGCCGCCGCCGCGGCAGCCGTCTGCAACGCCAGCTCGACCCGCTTTGTCTTCATAATGGTTGCGAGAAAATATCCGGTGAAGGTGTCACCCGCACCCGTCGTGTCAATCGTGTCGACCGAGTAAGCAGCTTGCGTTAGATTGCTTTCAGCGCTTCGGAACACAACGCCCGCCTGGCCCAAGGTGAGGACCACAGCGCTTTGAGGATATTGTTCCAAAACCGCATCACAAATCTCGGTTGGGTCGGTTTTTCCTGTTAACGCCTCACCCTCGGTCTCGTTAATAATAAAATAATCGATCAGCGCTAAAGGTAAGGCCAGGGCATTTTCATTCATCGGCGCCATATTGAACGCAACTTGCAAGCCCTTTGCTTTGGCTTGGCGGATGGCAATTTCGTTGCCGCTTGTTTCGTTTTGAATGAGAAGGATCTCATCGCCAGTTGCTTCGTTAAGGGCCGCCTCAATAAGGTGCCCGTGGACCGCGAGGTTGGCGCCACCCGAGATGATGATGGCATTTTCACCGCTCGGATCGATTTGCAAAATCGCTTGACCTGTCGGGGTGTTGGTAACGCTGAGGTGGGTGATGTTCACGCCGCGTGTGGTCATAAGCTCGGCAAGCCATCGTCCGTCCTCGCCGATTGCGCCAACATGGGTGACCGCGCAACCTGCTTCGGCGATGGCGATAGATTGATTGAGGCCCTTGCCGCCGGGGAAAATGGCGTAGCCCGTACTGCTGAGGGTCTCGCCCGCACGAACAAAATGCGGAATTTGGAAAACGTGATCGATGCAGCAGGATCCATAGTTGATGATTTTGGTCATGTCGGGTTTCTAATTGTTCAAAAATTCTGTTTAAGTTATCCGAACGTAATCCCTTGCACAATCAACGCGAGTTTTTGAGGACGCGAGCCGATGATAATGGCGCAGTGTCGGTGGAGCACTGGTACCTCACGCCCGTTGATACCGTTTAGCAAGGCGCTCAGTCGCGTCAACAAGGATCTGTCTATGAATGGTTTACTACCGCTGCTCGTTTTGTTTGTCGTCAGTTCGGCGGCTTTGAGTCAAGCGCATGCCCAACCGCCTTCGGCCGCTGCTAAGGTGGTGCTTCATGTATTGGGGGTCGCCCAAGATGCCGGTTACCCCCAAGTGAATTGTTACGAGCCGCGGTGCTTGCCAATTTGGCGTGATCCAGAATTAGGCTCCGGCGCCAGTATGCTGGCGCTGGTGCTTAATGATCGGCGATTTCATCTATTTGATGCCGCGCCGACCCTGCCGCGCCAGTTGTATCAGCTCTGGACAGAAACGGGTTTGACGTTAGGCGAGCTGGACGGCGTTTGGTTAACGCATGCCCATATGGGTCACTATGCGGGAATGGTGCATTTTGGCAAAGAGGCAGCCAGCACTGAGACGGTGCCAGTGCATGCGATGCCAAGGATGGCGAAGTTCCTCGAGCAAAATGGGCCTTGGAGTCAATTGGTCTCAGCGCACAATATTGTGGTTCATGCGCTGACTGCCAATGTGCCGGTTTCGCTGGGGCCTGCGACGGTAACGCCGTGGTTAGTGCCCCATCGGGATGAATTTAGTGAAACCGTTGGTTATTTGATTGAAGGCCCCAATAAGCGCGCTTTGTACTTGCCAGATATTGATAAGTGGCAAAAGTGGGATCAAGACCTGATCGCGATCCTTAAAACCGTTGATGTTGCATTACTGGATGCAACGTTTTTTAGTGGGGATGAATTGCCAGGCCGCGACATTGATTTGATCCCACATCCAACCGTTTTAGAATCCATGGCGTTGTTACAGAGTCTGCCGAGATCTGTGCGCTCAAGGGTTGTGTTCACCCATATGAACCATACAAACCCCTTGCTCGATCCAAGCTCAAAAGCAACCCAAGCAGTGCTTGCCGAAGGATTCAAGATTGCGCGTGTTGGCGATCGGTTTGAGCTTTAGTTGGGTTGCGTCATGATTAGGATGCTTCAGGTTTTTGAGAATAATCTGGATTCATCTTCGAGCCGAGCAACCGAACCAGAATTAAGCCTAACCCAGCGGTTGCGAGGTAAATCAGGATGATCCAGGCAACGGGAATACTGGGCAGGATCGGCGCCATAATGGCAAGGACATGAAAGCTCAGGAACAAAATTGCGATATTGAAGAAGGCCAATTCTTTGGCGACAGAGCTTGCAAGATTGGGGTCGAGAATACGAAGTAATAAAATGCCGCTGCCGGTTGAGCCGCAACAGCAACCGAAAATCGTGAGGCCGCGCTCGGCGCCCAATGTTTTAAGGCGTAATCCTGCGGTAAAGCACAGTGCCGCGGTCACCAAGGTTACGAGGATCGCAACCAATAAGATGGGCTGCCAGAACTCGGTTAACAGCGCAAAGTTGATGCTCAGCAGGCTTGCTGTGACCATAAGATCGACCGAGGATCCGGTGATTCGTTTTTGGGTATCGTCATCTACGAATTGACCCAGGTTGAGGCGGTCCAAGAGCGCGCGCAAGCCGGCGCAGATTATCAGCCCGTGAAAGAAAAAAAGGTTGTAGCTGAAGATGTTCTCAAAATGGGTGCCGGCCACAAACGGGTGAACGAATGTCAGGTATTGGTCGGTTGCGAGATAGGCGCACCCCAGCAACCCGATGTGAAATGCGAAGGAATCAACATTCGCTGAGTGAGTGATCAGCTTGCCTGAGGTTGGAGCGGCGTGCCCAGCGTACAGTCCGCGTTCGAAATCCTGATCGAGCGCCCCACCCGTACCGCTGTGTAAATTATTTTTGAGCATCCAGCGTGCTATTGGAACACCGACAACAAAAGCGGCGACAAAGCCAAGGCTTGCGTAAATGAGACCAAAGTCTACGGCATGCTCAATGTTATATTCTGTGGCCCATAAATCTCCCAGCGCCAAAGCTTGGCCCGGGCCCTGGGTAAAGCCATGCGTGGCAATTAATCCGAGAAAGCCTGAAAGCGGCTCTGAAGCGATCGTGTTGTAGGCGCTAATGGCCGCGAGTCCGACTAGGGCTTGTAGCACGAGGCAAATTACCCAGATCAATGACAACCATAGGCCGCCGAGCGCAACAGATTGTTCGCCTGAAACAGGCTTTGCTCGACTGGTTAGTACAAGAGACATAAAGCTCAGGGTAAAAAAATGAAAGGCAAAAGCAGTGAAGTCGGCTGCCTTGAACGTCAAGAGATCAAGTGCGATAAGGCCGAAACCGAGTGTGCCGCCAATCAAGCTTGCTGGGACCAGATTGATTTGAGCGAGCCGAACATTCGCTCGGATGATTGTTCCTAGAACGAGCAGTGCGGCCAAAAACGCGAAGGATAAGATGCCGGGAAAAGTTTGGGCCATGATTCACATCAGCTTTTTGAGGTGCGAGGGGGTAAACGCTAAAGGGTGTTTAGGTTGAAAGCAACCATTCAGGCTGCAGGGTCATATTGGAAGGTGTTAGGTGGTATGCTGGCGGGACTCGCTGTTTTATTATTGGGCATATAGAAATTAATTAGCACAAAAATAAATTAAAATAGGTAAATATAATTAAAAATAAGATAAAATTTTTATAAAATAGGGTTTACTAATTTTTTTAGGTTTTAAAATCACAATAAATGACTAATATCGCGATAAAGTCTAAAAAAATAATTTAACATCCAAAATTTTTAATTTAAACACTTATATAGGGCGATATTTTCCAAATAATAGTTATTTTTGTCCCAGAAGGGTTCGTCAGGACGATTTCAAGCCGTGATGATGCGCTCGTCTGGACTGGTCATGCTGGTCGAATAGCGCGCGAGTGGCGCGAGCTTGGCAAATGTTGTGTTGGTCAAATGTTGTGTTGGTTAAATGTTGTGTTTGGTCAAATGCTGCGCTGGTAAAATGCTGTGGTGATCGAAATTAAGCGCTTAATCGTCGTTGAGGGTTCTATGCTCGAATGAAAAAGACCCTGCGCTCCGAGCGCAAACCCCATGGGGTCTGCAGGCAATACTGCGGGAAGTTGTGCGGTAGGTTGCGAGTTTCTGGCGGTCTGCTCAGTCAACTTTCAATAAAACCGGGGGTGGTTCGAAAAGGCCGCAACGCCAATCAAGGTGCGCCAATAGCCGCTTTGAGTCGAGCCTTAACGCGATCAGGCTTAGACCCTTCCTGCAATTGACGAGATTGGTATTGTCAGGATTTAGAGCGCGACGCGAGGGATTGGTCCGTTGTGTAGAATACCCTCCTATTCAATCCGATGAAAAACCATCGCTAAAGCTGGATTCTAAGGCCAGCAAAGGATAAGATCTCGCGGTTTTTACGCCCCCACGCCCGTCTAATGCAAGAGAAAGTACCATGACAGACTTAAGCCTTTACAGAAATATTGGAATCTTTGCCCATGTTGATGCGGGCAAAACCACGACCACAGAAAGAATCCTGAATATTACTGGGAAAATCCACAAGATTGGTGAAGTGCATGATGGCGCGGCAACCACCGATTTCATGGATCAAGAGCAGGAGCGGGGCATTACCATTCAGTCTGCTGCAACCACGACTTTTTGGAAAAATCACCGGCTGAATATTATTGATACGCCGGGCCACGTGGACTTTACGATTGAGGTGTACCGGTCTCTGAAGGTTTTAGATGGTGGCGTCGGTGTCTTTTGCGGTTCGGGTGGCGTTGAGCCGCAGTCCGAAACCAACTGGCGATATGCCAATGAATCAGAAGTGGCGCGAATTATTTTTGTGAATAAGCTCGACCGTATGGGTGCTGACTTCTACCGAGTGGTTGATCAGGTTCGTACCGTGCTTGCTGCGAATCCATTGGTAATGACGCTCCCCATCGGGACTGAAGAGCATTTTAAGGGCGTGGTTGATGTGCTCACCCAAAAGGCTTACATCTGGGATGATTCGGGCGATCCTTTAAAATACGAAGTGTCTGATGTTCCTGAGGACATGATGGAACGGGTTGCAGAGTACCGTGAAAAGTTGATCGAAGCGGCGATCGAGATGGACGAAGATCTCATGATGGCGTATCTCGAAGATGGTGTTGAGCCCTCCGTCGAGGAACTCAAGCGCTGCATCCGATTGGGCACAATCGGGCTCAACTTTTTCCCAACCTACTGCGGGTCTGCCTTTAAAAATAAGGGCGTTCAAAATATCCTGGATGCGGTCGTTGATTACTTGCCGAATCCGACGGAAGTCGAACCCCAAGAAGAAGTCGATATTGAAGGCAACCCAACCGGTGGGCTGGCAGTGGTTGATGCAAACAAGCCTTTGCGCGCGCTTGCCTTTAAAATTATGGACGATCGGTTCGGAGCCCTGACCTTTACGCGGGTTTATTCCGGAAAGTTGAAGAAGGGCGATACGGTCCTCAACACCTTCACAGGCAAAACGGAGCGGATCAGTCGAATCGTTGAGATGCATGCCGATGAGCGGATCGAGCGAGACTCTGCCGAAGCAGGCGACATCGTTGCATTAATCGGATTGAAAAATACTCAAACGGGTCACACGCTGGCCGATCAAAAGTTCCCCGCAACCCTTGAGCCGATGGTGTTTCCGGAGCCCGTTATTTACATAGCGATTTCGCCCAAGGACAAGGGCGGTGCTGAGAAGATGGGATTGGCGCTTTCGAAAATGATTCAAGAAGATCCTTCATTCCATATGGAAACAGACCAAGAATCTGGTGAGACGATTATTAAAGGCATGGGTGAGCTGCATCTGGACATTAAAGTCGATATTCTTCGACGGACGCATGGTGTTGACGTTGTTGTCGGCAAGCCGCTGGTGGCCTATCGAGAGACGATTACGCAGCGCGTTGAAGACAGCTACACGCATAAAAAGCAATCTGGTGGCTCGGGTCAGTTTGCGAAGATTGATTATGCGATTGAGCCAGCAGAGGCGGGTACGGGGTATATTTTCGAATCCATTGTTACAGGGGGTAATGTCCCGCGAGAATTCTGGCCGGCCGTTGAGAAAGGCTTTCGAGTCTGTCTTGAGGAAGGTCCGCTTGCAGGCTATCCCTGTTTGGATGTGAAGCTTACGCTGATTGATGGGGCTTTCCATGCCGTTGACTCGTCCGCGATTGCTTATGAGCTCGCCTCGAGAGCGGCGTATCGGCAAACGATGCCAAAGGCGGCGCCTCAAATTATGGAGCCCATCATGAAAATTGATGTGTTTACACCAGAAGATCACGTGGGTGATGTGATTGGCGATCTGAACCGTCGACGCGGCATGATTCAAGGTCAGGAGCCTGGGCCAACCGGTGTTCGGGTGAAGGCCTCGGCACCACTTTCTGAAATGTTTGGCTATATTGGTGATCTTCGAACCATGACCTCTGGTCGTGGCCAATTCTCGATGGAGTTCAGTCATTACGATCCAACACCTAGGAACGTGGCTGAAGATGTCATCAAAGATGCCAAAGAGCGCAAAGCGGCTAAAGGGTAAACCCTGTCGGTTATCAATAGGCCGGGCGTCTGCTCGGTCGATCGCCTAGAAAAGACGCATTGAGCACCGCACCAATGAATGGGTTAGCCTCCGAAAACCTTGAGTCGCCTTGCATCGGCGTTTGCGCGCTTGACGGGCTGACTTGTCTTGGTTGCGGGCGTTCTGTCGACGAAATCGAATCTTGGGCGCGGGCGTCCGATGCTGAAAAAACTGCCATTCTTGAGCGCATCAAAATGGATCTAAAGGGGTGAATTGGCCTCCTTGCAAGGATTGTGTGCGGCGCCGGCAGTCAGCTGCGAGCTCGAAAAACAAGCCCGCAACGCTGTAAGGCACTGAAACAAGTTAAGGCAGAGCACGTCTTACGTTGCGCGGCTCGCTTTCAAACTAAGCCGGCGATTGAAGTTGCTGAGCGCCTTTTAGATGCTAAATCCTTGGCGGGAACTCAATGAGTTGGGTTCAACGTCTGGCGGTTAATTGATCAGGCTGGTCGAAGAGCGGTAGTTCCTGCTGAGATCGATTGTTTTGGCTGCTCAGACAGATCTTGAGGACGCCTCGGTCGGGATCGAGACAGTGCCAGCGAGTGGACTGCCTGTGATCGTGAATGCTAAAGGATTTGATGGCTCTTGGCGTGCCTTTAAACAAGCTGCGCAGGGCTAAGTTTGTATCGAAATGACACAGACTTAAGGCATCACAATTGAGATAGAGCGTGGATTGGTTAAAAGAAACTTTTTTCTCTTGCTTTGAGCAGTGCCAGTTTGTGATCGGTATCTCGCCCGAACTTTCGCATCGAAAACCCTTTTTTGTTAGAAGCGCAATACCCTGCAGTTGGGAATGCGTTGCCAATGTTTTGATCGTCTTAACCGGATTGGCTTTTAGTCCGCAGGGTATCAAGAGGGATAGCGTAACGATAAAAAATGCTATTTTAAACACAAAAATCCTTTTTTATGTCTGAAAAAGGCATCATATTACTGATTTCGTGGTTTTTACTTGGGGGTGACAAAAAGAGGCAGGGATTCATGTTTTTGCACTCGTTTCGGTCAATTACTAGTCCACGACGGCTCGATTTAATAAGATGTCGCCCGCTGGAGGGTCCGAGGTATTGTTTGGACAAAAGGACTTTGGTTTAAGCAGGGTCGTCAAGACGGGAATTGAGTAAAGTATGTCGGATACAATTGGAGGTAGTAATCATTGGTATTTTGGCCCTTCTGTCATTGCCCTGGGTGCGTTATCTAAAAGGTTAGGTCATCCCATGGCCTGGTTTGATCGAGTATCAAGCTCTGTATCGATCGAGGCTTTGCCTGAAAAAATCAAGCCACGTGATCTTGATGCGCTGCATCAGTCGATTCAACGCCAGCTGGTGCCAGGACAATGGGGACGGTTCTGGGGTAAAGACTCGTTTCAGTATGCGCCAACGGTTTGGACCCTGTGCGCCGCGGCGTCGACCTTTGATGAGATTTTGACTGCGGGCGCCCGATTGAGCCTACTCGACTCGAGCGCGTTTGTCTTTTCGCTACAAAAAAATCCAGAAACGGTCAGGGTCACCATCTATCCAGTTGTGGCCTTGGCAGAATGGCAACATTTGATGCTGGTCCAGCAGTTGGCATTAGGGTTCCCAAGGCTGGTTGCCAATCAAAACCTAGTGCGCTCAGTGGTGTTATCAGGATGTCCAAAGACGCTTAAACAATTGGCCGCTTCTGAGCCATCAGCCTGTCATCGATCAATTGCCGCCTCGGAGGTCGTATTTGATCGCGCCACCTTGGCGCTGAAAAATCCGGCTGCAAGTGAAAGCTGGGAAGTAATTACTCGATCGGTCATCGAGCCACTGATGGGGCTGCGGCTTAAGCAGCAATCTGCAACCTATCGGGTAATAAAAGTCTTGGTTGATCATTGCGTGGTCGGTGCGCCGCTCGATATGGTGTCGGTTGCAGCGGCATTGCACACGGAGAAATCGACCCTCAGGCGACGATTAAAGGCAGAAGGTCAGTCATTCTCTCGCATTTTGGCGCAGTTTCGGGTCCAGGAGGCAGGACTAAGATTGCTTAAAGACGATGATCCTGTCCAAATTAGTCAGAGTCTTGGTTATCAATCCGTTATATCTCTGAGGCGATTGCTCAAAGATTCCGAGAAGATTGCTGTGTGACCGGGCCAAGGGCCAAAGGCCAAAGGACATCACCCCTCAATACAGGTTTGAAGGCTGAAGGGGCCGTAACGAATCAGGACCCTGCCGCCACTTGTGCCTTTAGCCGAGCTTTTCGATGATATTGCCAAACAACTCAGCATCCGAAGGCAGCTCTTTTGATTTGATCAACGGTTTGGAAATCCACGTTTCATTGATCAGATCGCGCCAAGATATGTTGTTGTTTGTGCCGTTGCCGCCCCAAGAGCCGCAACCCAATGAGAAGGTTTGGCGCATACCGTTCCAGAGATTACCGCTGTTGGAAGCCGCTTGAGGTTGGTTGACCATCACGCGTGAGGTTCGAGTGGCATTAGCGAGTTTCATAATGTTTTCATCGCTTCTGGAATAAATGCCACAGGAGTGGCCTTGGCCTTGGTAGCTTTGAATGTTATTGGTCAGCTCGATCGCGTGATCAAGGTCGGTGGCTCGATACAAGGCCATAATGACCGAAAGTTTTTCGCCTGAAAATGGAAATTCAGGGCCCCAGCCGGATTCAATAACGATATAGAATTCTGTGCCTTCTGGTACTGATAGACCCGCCATCTCTGCAATTTTAGCGGCTGTTTGCGCAACAATCGTCGTATTGAAGTGGCCTTCATCATCCCAAAGGGTCTTTTGAAGCTTCTGTTTTTCTTCAGCATTGCAGAGGTAACCACCCTTAGCTTGCAGTTTGGCAATCATGTCATCGTAGATCGTATCGACTAGGATGACGGAATTATCAGAAGAGCAAGAGGCCGCGAGGTCCAGCGTCTTAGATAAATGAATTTTCGTTGCAGCGTCCTCTAAATCGGCAGTGTCATCAACCGTTATGACCGCGTTCCCGACGCCGACGCCAAGTGCTGGTGTCCCGCTTGAATAAGCTGCGGTGACCATCGCGCCGCCGCCGGTCGCAAGGACTCGATCGCATTGTCGCATCAGCTCGTTGGTGAGTTCTAAACTGGGGGTTTCGATGCCAATAACGAGATCAGCCGGCGCGCCTAATTTCTCCAATGCCTCACGCATTAAGTCGCAGATTTTCTTATTCGTGAGCTTTGCCCTTGGGTGTGGCGCGACGATGATCGAGTTTCTGCCTTTCACAGCATGAATGGCTTTAATCACTGGGGTGGCTTCTGGATTGGTCGATGGTGAGAGTGCGCCAATGACGCCCATTGGTTTAGCAATCTTGATGAGGTTTCGCTCGGCGTCCTCTTCAAGGATCCCGACGGACTGATCATCGATGATATCCATCAGCGTTGCCCGAGTTTTTCTCTGGATCTTGAGGAACTTGCCGGCATAGTTACCGAGCTGGGTCTCATCGACGGTAAATTGTGCGATGTCCTCGGCAACCCCGGGACGAGCGACGGACCAAACCATCGCTCGGATTAGGTCATCGACCTGTTCTTGGGTGTAATGTTCGATCGCCTGTTGAGCCGCTCGAGAACGTCGAATAAGCTCTGCGATTTCTGCTGCTGGGCTAAGCGCTTGATCAGTTGTGCTGGACATAGAGACTCTCCGGAGGATTTGAAAATAACAAGGGTGAAGCATACACGGCGAAGACGAGGCCGCCAAGAATGGTGGGTTGGTGTTTTTTGGTCGGGATGGCGAGATTTGAACTCACGACCCCTGCCTCCCGAAGACAGTGCTCTACCAGGCTGAGCTACACCCCGACTCGGTAAAAATTATAATACAACTCGGCTGGGGGTGTTTAAGTTTGTCGGTTTACCGAAAATTCGATCAATTGGCTTAAAGCCTGTTTGAACGGGCTATCTGGCAGTATGGCGAGCGCGCTCAGAGCGAGGCTTCTTTGTTCTAGGGCTTGCTCAAGCGTGTATTGTAATCCCCCAGAGTTGCCGACGGCCGTGAGGATAGCCGGTAACGCGTCCGTCGTGCCTGGGTTGTTGATAGCGGATCGGATCAACTCGGCATCGTGTGGTGAGCCTTGTTTGAGTGCCACGATGAGCGGCAGGGTCATCTTGCCTTCTGCTAGGTCATCGCCGATGTTTTTGCCGAGATCACAGGTTGTACCTTCGTAGTCGAGAAGATCATCCATCAGTTGAAACGCGATACCGAGATGTTTGCCGAACTGATTGAGCGCGCGCGCTATGGGCTCGGGTGCATCAGCAAGTACTGAGCCCGAGTGGGCGGCGACTTCGAACAATAAAGCGGTCTTTCGGTAGATGACCTCATTATAAACCGTCTCCGTGATGTCGGGATCCCGAAGATACATGAGTTGCTGAACCTCACCTTCAGCAATGCCATTGGTTGCTTTTGACAACAGGCCCATGACGTCTAGGTTGCCGATCTCAACCATCATCTCAAAGGCGCGTGAGTGCAGGAAGTCGCCAACCAACACGCTGGCGGCGTTGCCCCAAGTAGCATTGGCAGTTGCTCTGCCGCGCCGAAGCGATGAATTGTCGACAACATCGTCATGGAGCAACATCGCCGTATGTAGAAATTCGATAATGACAGCAAGCTTGATGTGTTCTGAGCCCTGATAGTCGCTGGCGCGAGCCGCTAACAAGACGAGTAGGGGTCTGAGCCGCTTGCCGCCTGCTTGAATAATATAAGCCGAGATTTCCTCGACCAAAGGGATATCGGAGGACAAGCTTTCGATGATGAGCGCATCAACCGCCTCAAAATCTTCACGAACGGCTTCAAATATCGGCTGGAGCATGTAGGGCGGGCTTTTAGCAGGGTTTAAGAGGGCCAAATGCTATGGTCAGAGGTTCCTGCCTGTCAAGGTCAAACCTAGAAATCTCGTATTGCTATCGAGTTTGAGTTCGCTTATGATTGCGCGTCCTGAAAACGACCGTTGCGTTGGCTGACAACATTTAAAATGAGCCGCGTGCAGAACGAAGTCGGAAAAGAAACGAAGTCGGTAAAAGAAGCGAAGCCGAAAAAGAAGCGGGACGGGTAACGGGTTATCCGAACAGAAACGCTGTTAGGGTCAGGTTAGGGTGCCGCGGAGCGTGAGATTAGCGGACTAAAAAGGTTAAAGACGGCTGCCACCGCAGACTCAAGAGGCAGCGCTGTAGGCCAAAGGCTTCGGACGGCTGGGTGGAAGGCTGGTCGAACGCTGGGTAGATGACTGGTTAAAGACCCATAAGGGCCCTGAGCCAAGGATCAATCGGCAAATTTTTCAGCAAGTTAGATTGCCTCGAGGGCTCGGTAGCAACTCGTGGCATTAAAATACAGGCTCGGCAGTCGCTGGGATCAATCGGTAGGGTTAAAGATATGTACGCTGTAATAGAAAGTGGTGGCAAACAACACCGAGTAGAGCCAGGGGAAGTTCTTCGGCTCGAAAAAGTCAAGGCCGAAGCGGGTGAAACCATCGACTTTGATAAGGTCATGATGGTCGGCGATGGGGCCGATATCAAAATAGGCGCGCCGTATGTTGCCGGTGGCAAAGTCTCTGCTGAGGTTGTGACGCACGGCCGCCATTCAAAAATCACGATCATCAAGATGAAGCGTCGTAAGCATTACCGTCGACAGGCAGGTCACCGTCAGTGGTATACCGAAGTGAAAATTAAAGAGATTGTTGGAGGCTAACAGCAATGGCACATAAAAAAGCAGGCGGAAGTACCAGAAACGGACGCGATTCGGAGTCAAAACGACTCGGAGTTAAGCTTTACGGTGGTCAGGTCGTTGAGCCTGGCAACATCATCGTTCGACAACGCGGCACGCGTTTTCACGCTGGCCCAAATGTGGGTTGCGGCAGGGACCACACGTTGTTTGCGAAGGCGGCTGGCGTCATTCAGTTTGTGACCAAAGGGCCCAAGCAACGGAAATTTGTAACGGTGGTGGCAGAGGCCTGATTGCTGGCCAAGGTTCAAAAAACCCTGTCATTGGCAGGGTTTTTTTTTATCAGTGTTTCGCGTTAGGGTGAAGCCATTATGAGATTTGTAGACGAAGCATCTATCAGGGTGGACGCTGGTAAAGGGGGTAATGGTTGCCTGAGCTTCCGCCGCGAAAAATACATTGAACTGGGCGGACCGGACGGCGGTGATGGGGGCGATGGCGGTAGCGTTTATTTTAGAGGCGATGAAGCGCTCAACACCTTGGTCGATTTCAGATTTCAGCCGCAGTATCGGGCTGGCACCGGCGAGTCCGGTAAAGGTAAAGATCGAACGGGGTCAAAGGGTGAAGATTTAATCGTCAGAGTGCCGCTGGGAACCAGTGTTTATAATGAAGAGACCGACGAGCTTATCGCCGAGGTAACCCAGGCCGAGGAAGACATACTCATCGCTCGTGGCGGCTTTCATGGCTTGGGCAATGTCCGCTACAAATCCAGTACCAATCGAGCGCCGCGCCAAACCTCCAATGGAACGCCTGGAGAAAGCTTTAATCTCCGGCTTGAGTTGCGCCTCATTGCCGATGTCGGTTTGCTAGGGTTGCCCAACGCAGGCAAGTCCACGTTAATTAGCGTTGTCTCTGAGGCGAAGCCAAAAATCGCCGATTATCCTTTTACGACCTTGGTGCCGAACCTGGGTGTTGTTCGAATCGATTACAACCAAAGCTTCGTCATAGCCGATGTGCCGGGGCTCATTGAAGGCGCCTCCGAGGGCGCAGGCCTTGGTATTCAGTTCCTTAAACATTTGTCACGAACCCGCGTATTGTTGCATTTGGTCGATGTTGCGCCGGCGGATGGCAGTGATCCGCTTGAAAACTTCCAAACCATTGAGCGAGAAGTGGCACAGTACAGTCCGGCGATCGCGCAAAAGCCGCGTTGGTTGGTACTCTCTAAATGCGATTTGGTATCAAGCGATGTGCTCGTTGAATTGCAAACCAGGCTCTTGTCGGGAAGTAGCCGAGTTGAAAAGTGTTTTGCGATCTCAGCGGTGACCCAAACCGGACTGCAGCCCCTGTTGCATGGTTTAGGCGATCACTTTGCGAGTCTCGATGAAGCTCGAAAGCAAGCCGAGGCGCGGCTTGATCAGGCGGCTGGGCAGGATGCACATAACTACTCGAAAATGCTTCGAGAGGCGCGGCTCAGGCGTCGGCAAGGTCTGGCTGATGAGGACCTTGAGCTCGATGATTTTGATGACGGCGACGATGTGGTGGTGCATTACGAGCCATGAGCACGCAGTTAGACCAAAACGAGGTGTGGATTTTAAAAGTGGGTAGTTCGCTGGTGACTGCTGAGGGCGCGGGATTGAACCTGAAGCTTTTTGCGCGCTGGGCGCGTGATATTGCCGATCTCAGGCAGCATGGTATTCGCGTGGTGCTGGTCTCATCGGGTGCGGTTGCTGAAGGAATGGTTCGACTTGGGTTGACCGAACGGCCCAATGCCATCTCAATGCTTCAGGCTGCGGCGGCGGTGGGCCAAATGGGCCTCGTCCAGCAGTACCAAACCTGTTTTGATGTTCATCAGATCAAAACCGCTCAGGTTTTACTGACCCATTCCGATCTGCGGGCCCGAGACCGATATTTGAACGCGCGCAATACGCTTGTGAAGCTGCTGGCGCTGGGCGTTGTGCCCATTGTGAATGAAAATGACACAGTGGTGACCGATGAGATCCGTTTCGGAGATAACGACACCCTCGCCGCGATGGTGGCAAATCTGATCGATGCGAAACGCTTGGTGATTTTAACCGACCAGGTGGGCCTGTATGATCGGGACCCTCGAACACATTCGGCAGCGACGCTCATTCCTGAAATCGAAGCGAGCAACGTCGCACTCGATACAATGGCGGGCTCAGGGGGTAAATGGGGGCGCGGTGGGATGGTGAGTAAGGTGCAGGCCGCTCGCATTGCCGCACGAAGTGGTTGCGAGACGATCATTTGCAGCGGGAACGAGGCCGGTAACCTGAGTCGAATAAGGCAAGGTTTGGCGGTTGGAACGCGCATATTAGCCGACCGACCCATTCTCGGTGCGCGAAAGCACTGGTTGGCCACCTTGCCGGTCTCAGGTGTGGTGACCCTGGACGCAGGCGCTGTCCGGGTTTTACAGAACCATGGCAAGAGTCTTTTAGCGGTTGGAATTACCGCTGTTTCGGGCGAATTTCGCCAAGGCAGTCTGTTGTCCTGCTGCGATCCAGAGGGTCTTGAGGTGTGTCGAGGATTGACCAACTATTCAAGCGATGAGCTTGAGCGTATCAAGGGCAAGTCAACGCAAGCTATCGAAGTGACATTGGGATATCTGGTGGATGAAGAGGTCATCCACCGAGACGATCTGTTGATGGTTTAAGCCTGAAGCGCCTTAACCTTAGCGTTCAATCTGGATTTATGTCTTGCAGCTTTGTTTTTGTGGATAATGCCTTGAGACACTGCACGATCAAGCGCAGGGACGGCAGCGGCGTAGGCTGTGTTAGCAACCGCTGAATCGCCGCCGGAAATGGCGGATGATGGTCTTTTTGATAGCAGTCCGCATTGCCGATCTTTGGCTGGCATTGTGGCGGCGACGTTTCTCGGATTGCTTTGCGCGTTTTTTTGATTGAGCTGAATTGGCCAAGGTTAGAGTTCCTGAAAATGGTCGGAAAATGAGCGGCGTACTATGCCGAGTCCCACTCTTTTTGTCAAACACCGATTGCGGGTCACAAGGAAGCTGGATATTGAAGGGTATAGCATGCTGTCGAATCGCAAGGTTTGTTGGAGGGCTGCTCGGTGACTGACTCCGACTCAGGCCGTTTTGGTCTCCTCCGATCCGGCGTCATCGTGTCGGCGATGACCTTTCTATCGCGAATCCTGGGTTTGGTGCGAGACGTCGTGATTGCATTCTTCTTTGGTTCGAGCTCTGCGGCCGATGCGTTTTTCCTGGCCTTTAAGATTCCCAATTTTTTCCGGAGGCTCTTTGCCGAAGGCGCTTTTTCCCAAGCCTTTGTGCCCGTGCTCTCTGAGTACAAGCAGCGCCAGAATGCCCGCGATTTAAAAGACTTGATCGATCATTTGGCCGGCGCTTTAAGTCTCGTGTTGTTACTATTTGTTGTCCTGGGTGTTGTGTTTTCAGGCGCTGTCATAACCGTTTTCGCCTTTGGCTATGTGCTGAATGGGAACGCGATGCAGTTGGCGCTTGCGGGGTCCCTACTGAGCATAACCTTTCCATATTTAGCCTTAATCTCCCTAACCGCGTTTGCGGGCTCAATTTTGAATACCTTCGGCCGGTTCGCGGTGCCAGCCTTCACCCCGGTATTGCTGAATTTGGCCCTGATTGTGAGTGCGATTTGGCTGAGTCCGTATTTCGACCTGCCAGTATTTGCCCTGGCTTGGGGCGTGTTCATTGCAGGCTGGTTGCAACTGCTCTTTCAATGGCCGGCATTGGCGCGTCTTGGGTTGGTGCCTCGGCCTCGGATTAACTTCTCGCATCCAGGGGTAAAGCGCGTTGGCGTTTTGATGCTGCCAGCGCTGCTCGGGGTGTCGGTTGGTCAAATCAATTTGTTGCTCGATACGGTTTTAGCAACTTTTCTACAATTGGGGAGCATCTCCTGGCTCTATTACAGCGATCGGCTGCTTGAGCTGCCTTTGGCTTTGTTCGGTATCGCGATTGCAACCGTTATCTTGCCTGCTCTATCGAGGGACTTTTCAGCCTCAGAGCCGGGTCATTTCTCGGCAAAATTGGATTGGGGTATCCGAATGGTGCTGTTGTTTGGATTACCGGCAACGGTCGCCCTTGTTTTGCTTGCAGACCAAATGATTGCAACCATTTTTCACCACGGCCAGATGACCGATTTTGATGTTGCCATGGCTGGGCTGAGTTTGAAGGCCTACGCGGCAGGGCTTGTGGGTCATATGATGGTCAAGGTGCTCGCCCCAGGCTATTTTGCGCGGCAGGATATGAAAACGCCGGTGCGAATCGGGCTCATCGCGCTCTCGGCCAATATGATCTTCAACTTAGCGTTGATACTACACCTGGGCCACGTGGGGCTGGCGCTTGCAACGTCGATGTCGGCTTTTTTAAACGCTTTTTTGCTTTGGCGAGGGTTAATCCAGCGCGGGATCTACCAAGCAGCCGCGCACTGGATGCGTTTTCTCGTTAGAATTGGATTGGCTTTGACGCCTATGGGGTTAGCCCTTTTTTGGCTGGCGCCGGCACTAGGTGAGTGGCTTACGTTTTCGGTCATCACACAAGTGCTCTGGATGGCGGGACTCTGCATCAGCGGTATGGCGATATACTTCCTAATGTTGCGCGCATTAGGTTTGAAAATAACTGAATTTAGAGATGGTCTTTAATGCGAGTCATCAGAGGGCGACATAATATTCGGGCGCAGGATCAAGGCTGTGTGATTACCATTGGGAATTTTGATGGGGTGCACCGCGGGCATCAAGCCATTTTAAGAAAAGTGAAGCGGGTCTCCGAGGATAGGTCGAGTCCGTCGCTGCTAATTTGTTTTGAGCCACAACCCAAAGAGTTTTTTGAAAGTTTTCAAGCGCCGGCTCGATTGACTCGGTTCCGAGAAAAAGTTGAGCAGCTAGCGCTTGCTGGATTAGACCGGTTGTTGTGCCTGCAGTTCAATGCAGAAACGCGTGGGATGTCGGTCGAGGACTTTATTGGCTTGTTAACCGAAGACCTGAAGGTCAAAGCGCTTTTTGTTGGGGATGACTTCAAATTTGGTGCGGACCGCCAGGGCGATTTCGCGGCGCTCAGGACTGCGGGCGTCGCGCACGGTTTCTCGGTTGATAATTTCTCAACACTTACCCACGACAGCGAACGGATTTCGAGCACGCGCATTCGAGGGTGTTTGGCAGCGGGTGATATACAGCAGGCGGAAGTGCTGCTTGGCCGACCCTACGCCATTTCGGGGCGCGTCGTGTATGGTCAGCAGCTTGGTCGGACCTTGGGCGTACCAACCGCTAATATTCAGCTGCATCGGTATAAGGCGCCGCTGTCGGGGGTGTACTTGGTTAAGATGCTCGGGTTGGATCGACCCTACCCTGGGGTTGCGAATGTGGGGGTCCGGCCGACGGTTGAAAGCGGTGACGTCAAACCCATCCTAGAGGTCCACTTGCTTGATTTTGAGGGCGACCTGTACGGTCGACAAGTTAAGGTGGTTTTTATCGAAAAGCTTCGGGAAGAACAAAAATTTTCGGGGTTGCCGGCGTTAAAAGCCGCCATTCACAATGATATCGATCAAGCGCGCCGCCGGTTTGAGCAGGCGTCATGAAGGCAGATTCATGAAAGGGTATTTGGTCAGCTTGATCATCGTCGTGATTGATCAAGTGTCAAAAATGAAAATGGATCAGTGGCTGGGCCTCTGTGTCCCGGGTCAATGTGAACGTTTTGAAGTGCTGCCCGTATTTCAACTGGCGGTGCTCTATAACGAGGGGGCGGCGTTCAGCTTTTTAGCGGATGCAGGCGGTTGGCAACGCTGGTTTTTAACCGGAATTTCAGCCGTTGTGAGCGTTGCCTTGGTGGTTTGGTTGCGTCGGGTCGCGACGCATCAGGTGTATCTGCGAGTGGGCCTTGTTTTGATTTTGGGCGGGGCGGTCGGTAATTTAATCGATCGGGCCTTTCAGGGTTATGTCGTAGATTTCTTGATCGTGCATTACGACCAATATTATTTCCCCGCATTTAATGTTGCCGATGCGGCAATCTCGATTGGGGCGGTGTTTCTGCTGCTCGATCTATTTCTAGCAAAAGAGGAATCTGTGTGAGTGCTGCTACCCCAATCGGACCTGGTACCCGTGTTGTGTTGTTCTTTTCCTTACGGTTGGACAATGGCGACCTCATTGACTCAACCGGTGATCGCGCGGCCGAGTTTGTGTTCGGGGATGGCAAGTTATTGCCCGGGTTCGAGGCAGTTTTGGTGGGTCTCACCAAGGGCCATAAAGAAACCTTTCAGCTTCAGCCGGAACAAGGGTTTGGCCTGGTTAATCCCGATAATATCCATGTGCTGAAGCGGTCTGACTTTGCGCGGGAGTTATTATTGGAGCCCGGGCTTGTGGTCTCTTTTATGGACCAGCAGCAGCAAGGTGAGTTGCCAGGCGTTGTCCGAAAAGTTTTTGAGGACGCGGTGGAGGTCGATTTTAACCATCCGCTTGCGGGTAAGGTGATTACCTTTGAAGTGGATATCGTCAGTGTGAGCCAAGTCACACAGGAGATCGCGCGCGGATGAAGCATGTGGAAAATGTGGAAAATGTGGAAAATGTGAAGGGTGTGAAGGATGTGAAGGACGCAACCAGAGTGTTTGAGGTGCGGGTCGCGAGCCCTCGCGGATTTTGCGCGGGTGTTGATCGAGCGATTGAAATCGTCAATCGCGCTTTGACGCAGTTTGGGACGCCAGTCTATGTGCGGCACGAGGTGGTTCATAATAAGCATGTGGTTCAGGATTTAAGTGAACGCGGCGCCATTTTTGTGGAAGAGGTGAGTGAAATCCCAGAAGGCGCGCTGTGTATTTTTAGCGCCCACGGCGTGTCGCAACAGGTTCGGCGAGATGCTCAGGCGCGCGGCTTGAGGGTCTTTGATGCAACCTGCCCTTTGGTGACCAAGGTCCATCTTGAAGTGTCCAAAGCGGCCAGAGATGGGTTCGATACGGTATTGATCGGTCATGAGGGCCACCCAGAGGTGGAAGGCACCTTGGGTCAGATCGAGCCGGACGCCCAGGGTCAGAAATACTTGATCGAAACTGTTGAAGACGTTGAAGCGCTCGAAGTATCCGACCCCGAAAAGCTCAGCTTTGTCACTCAAACGACGCTGTCGGTCGATGACACCCAGCAGATTATTGCGTCGCTGCAACAAAGGTTTCCCAATATTCAGGGTCCGAAAAAGAACGATATTTGTTACGCCACCCAGAATCGACAGGACGCGGTGAAAGCCTTAGCCAAAGCCTGCGATTTGGTGTTGGTCGTTGGCTCGCAAAACAGTTCGAACTCCAACCGATTGCGCGAGTTGGCAGAACGACTTGGCAGTCAGGCGTATTTGATCGATCACCACTCGCAGATCGATGTTGGCTGGCTCGACGGTAAGCAAGCAGTTGGCGTGACCAGCGGCGCCTCGGCACCGGAACAATTGGTGCAGGAAGTACTTGGGTATCTGGCGCAGCTGGGCGGTCAGTTCGTAGAAACCGCGCCGACGACTGTTGAAGAAGTAGAGTTTTCGTTACCGAAAGCGTTACGATGAGGTCCTAACCGCAAAAAAAGTCAGCAGCTATGAAATTGCGCAGAATAGAACAAGGTTTTACCTTAATCGAGCTGATGATCACGATTGCCATTATTGGCATCATTTCGGCCATTGCCATTCCGAGTTACCAAGGCTATATCGCGAACAGTTATTTGAATCAGGCGATCGTGGACGTCAAGGTCTGCGCGATGGATTTAGAGCGGTTTTACGGTAATGGCTTTACCTATGTGGGGGGTAGCTGCGCGATGTCGGTGTCTCCAACGAGCGGCACCGCACAATACAATTTATCGGTTGTGAGCTTAAGCACAACAACCTATACGATTGAGGCGGAATTGGTCTCAGGAACCTGCTCCGACAATTGTGTTCGCCTGAATCAGGCGGGTACTCAGACAATTTATTAGGTCTGATGACATGATGCATTTCCCTTCAAGACGTAACCATAAGGCGCTGCCCCCAAATGCCAATTGGCAACCTAAAGGACGGCGCACGGCCGTCTGTTTGCGTGAGGGACAGTTTGGTTTTACGCTAATTGAGCTCATGATCACCCTCGCTATTTCTGCCATTTTATTGTCAGTCGCGGCGCCGGCGTATCAGTCTTTTATTGGCAGCACCGCGTTAACCACCGCGACCAATGACTTGGTTGCCGCCCTGAATATGGCGCGAAGTGAAGCCTTAAAACGCGATGGCCAAGTCTCTTTGCGGGCAGCGGACATTGTGAGCGACGACTTTGCAGATGGGTATTGCTTAGTGCCGGGCAAGCCCGCCAATTGTGATGGCGCACTGCGGAGTTTCCCAGCGGTGGGCTCCGAGATTACAATGGTGGTTGCAGGCGGATACGATAAGATTACATTCGACGGATTGGGCGGGTTATCGGAAACCTCTAATAACACCCGAGCATTCGAGCTCTGTCGCGCCAACGAAGATCATCGCCGCGTGACCATCGCGCTGGTTGGACGATCCAAGGTTTCAGCGGATGCGAGTTGCCCGTCATGACAACGCTTAGGCGGTTCCAGCTGGGGGTCACCTTA
>CALSMJ010000004.1 GCA_943787425.1 uncultured Pseudomonadales bacterium
GCGGCTGTTATTCTCGGGGCAACGTCTACCTGGCTGTCGCGACCGTTCCAGCAGCCTTTGATATTAGATTTGGACTTTCCGTTCACAATGGCAACTCAGATGGAACTTGGACTGCGTCGTCTACGGTCCTAGGATCCGATCTGAGCAATGATGCGATTGATGGCACGGATATCATCACCCTGCGCTTTGTCGAAAACGATGAGGCTTATTTGTCAACGGCGCTGGTCACGGGTCAGGAAAGTGTCGCGGTGACGGTTGTGAGTGGCGCGAGCACTAACCTCGCGGTTAATGATCTTGCGCTCATCAGTGATTGTGAAAAGGCGACGCTATTCAAGGTTACATCCTTGTCAGTCGATGGTGCCGTGATGACCTTGGGGCACGCGGTGTCTGCTGCAAGCGGTAATATTGTGGCGGGTCTAGCAGAAACAGGAACCTTTGGCACAGACGCGTCGGTCGCCAGTATTGTTTCAAAAACCTACTTTATAAAAGAAGGCGCGAGCGGCATAGCTGGCAGGGGTGGGTATTCGTTATTTCAATTCGATGGCGAATCCAGTGCGGAACTGGTTGAGGGTGTCGAGGACCTCCAAGTCTTGCTCGGCATCGACACCGATTCCGATGGCGTTCCCAACCAATACTTGGATCCCAGTGCAGCGGTTAATACCGACCAAATCGTTACCATTTTGCTTGAGATTACAGCCAATAGTATCAATGACGCGGGTTCCACTGAGGCGGACGGTCTGCTGCGACGCAGCTTTCGGCAAACCATTAAGATCAGGAATTCAGGATGAGAGCGCTTTACTCGAACGAGGGCGGCATGGTGCTGGTCACCAGTCTCGTTATTTTGATGATCCTGACGATGCTGGGGCTTTCCTCTGTTCAGGGCACGAGCATCCAAGAGCTGATCTCGAGAAATCAACGTGATAGCAATATCGCGTTTAACGCGGCTGAAACAGCCATTGTGCATGCTGAAGGTGTCTTGGGCGCGGTAAGTGCCGCGAGTTGGAATGCCATTGTGACGGGTGGTTACGCGACTTCTGCTTCACCAAAGGTTTACAACGCCCAGCCGTCAATGTCTTACTTGCAGAACGCCAATTACCCAGCAGACAGTGCCTACGCGAATAGTTTACTGGTCAGCTTATCGAATGTTGCTGTGCAACCCGTGTATTTTATCGAGCATTTGGGGACGGTCACAACCGATGAAGATCGGTTGAATATTGATAATATTGGCCAAAATCCGAACACATGCTGCACCCAGATGTTTCGTATTACCGCCCGTGGCGCTGGTGGTACGAATTCCGCCGTTGCAATTGTGCAAAGTACTTATGGGAAGCGCTTCTGATGATGGTTTCTAATGCGTGTTTTAAATTGTTTGATGACTCGCCAAGATTCCGAAATCGGTTGTTGTCCAGTGCTGGGCTGTTGTTAATACTCTGCATGATATTACTAGGCCAACAGGCGAAGGCAGGGTTATTTGTAGTGAGTGTCCGTTTGGCAGATTCAAATATTGCACCGGGTGACATTTTTCAAGTCTATCTAACAGCAAATAACACAGGAACTGGCAATGAGAGTACCTACGCCTGTGTGAAGATAACGTTAGACGGAGCGTCAGTTGAGCAAGACGTTAGCCCTGATGTCGAGCTGACCTCAACCGACACAGAGTTTGGTGCTTATAGTGTGAGGTCCGAAGCTACAATTACGAGCGGCACTTATACCGTTGAGGCCTCGATTTATCCTAAAAGTGACTGCAAGGGGAGCGCAAGCTCAGGGAGCACGAGTTTAACGGTAACTGCTTCAAATGTTGCGCCAGTGGCAAATGCTGATTCGGCAACGGTAGATGAAGACGGCTCTATCGAAGTCGATGTTTTAGCCAACGATACTGACAGTGATGGTTCTATCGATGCGACTTCAGTTGCCATTTCAAGCGCCCCAATTAATGGATCGGTATCAGTCAATGCCACCACAGGTGCTGTGACCTATTCAGGGGATTCAGACTTTAATGGTACCGATCAGTTCACCTATACTGTCGCTGATGATGATGGCAGCGCCTCAGAAGCGGCCACAGTCAGCCTGACGGTGAATCCGATCAATGATCCGCCCATGGCCACGGGTGACCGCAGCGCTTCAGTCTTGAAGGGCGGTGGTTACACGCTGACGACTTCGGATCTTTTTTACGCTGATTCAGACGACGATGCAGCCAGTGTTACCTTCACTGTATCGGCATTGACGAACGGTACGCTCACGGTTGCCGGATCCTCGAGTAGCACCTTTACTGGGCAACAAATTGTAGCCGGTCAAGTTGTGTTTACCCATGACGATTCAGTAACGGCAACGGCTGGTTTTACCGTTAGTGTGGAAGATGGCAATGAAGATAGTTCCAGCCCGGCCAATGTGAGCGTTTCACTCATAGTGGTAACGGTTGACGCAAATTATGCCGCCGTTTTGAGCTTGTTTGATTTGTCTGATGAACCACTGGAATTGGTGACGCCATCATCGCCAAATGTTGTGATTTTACAAGATACATCCAGTAGTTTGAACTCCGACATCATGACGGCGGGGTTAAATGGTTATTACGCCGACTCATCGGCATTAGGCAGTCCCTTCAATAATATTTTTGGGGGCGGGCCGTCTCCGTCGAAGTCGGCGCCAAAAGAATCCGACACCGCCGAACTTGGATATTGGCGTCTCAGGAATAAAGATTATAACCGCCTCTATTACAATCCGGAGGTCCGATATCAGCCTTGGGCAGAGTGTGATGGCACCGCAAGCGCGCCAAGTGGTTGTTTGAGCGGTGCGAGTCCTGCCGCAGATCTTTATTACTACTATGTTTGGAAAGACACGACCGATGCCGCGTGTCCAACCAATACCGAAGGTTCTGTCGACGGTACGCCGTCTCCGCTCGCCAGTCCATTAGATGCTTGCTCTGAGGGGCGCCTTGTTTCTATCAAGGCTGAGACAGGCACGATTGGAACCGCCAGCGCAATTGCCGATTTAACCGCCTTTACGGCGACCGATTTCGATGACGGTAACGCGTTATATCCCAAGTTCCCGGCCCGAGAAGACTGTGCCAGTGCTAATCACTGTACTTTGGCGGAAGAACGCGCCAATTTTTTAAATTATTACACTTGGTATCGAACCCGGGGTTACGCCATGAAGGGGTCAATCGGCAGGGTGATCAGCGAGGCCGATGATAATCTGCGGATTGGGTTTGCCGGGTCGAACGGCTCTAATAACGACGTGCCATTGGATGACGTTGCTGCCTCGGGACAACGCTCGGCATTATTGGGTGGGCTCTATTCGATAAGTTATCAGGGTAACTCCAATTTCTTTTCCTCCTACGCGAAAGCAGGGGAGTACCTAGCTTGCCAGGGGCAGAATTTGTTCTATGGACCATCTAGTAGCCCGGGAGATTCAAACTGTCCGGTACTGCCGCCGCCGCAGGGCAGCTGTCAACAGAACTATATCTTGTTGGTTACCGATGGCGGTATGGAGGGCTATGGGTCGAATCTTGGCAATCAGTCGCCGGGTGATGCCGATGGTGATAATAATACGCAATTTGATGGGGCCATATTTTCGGGTTCAAAGCCGGCTGAGCTGGGTGACACAACGCTTGCCGATATTGCGATGCATTACTACGAGCGAGACTTGTTCTCAATGACGGATGATGTGGTGCCCTTGGCACGCGATATTGCGCTGGCGCCTGGCGGCACCTTTTCGAGTGGTGCAATGCATCAGCACGTGAAGACGTTCGCTGTGGCCTTTGGTATTGATAGCGGTCTTGTTGACCCGCCCACGACCTATTCAATGGGCAGTTACAATTGGGGCACCTCGGCAGCCACGCCTTCGTTATTGGCCGATTTTTTGGTCAAGGATCTGCATCATGCCGCGACGAATGGCAGAGGCGCTTATTTAGATGCGCAGAATCCCGATGCTTTAACAGCTGCTTTAGAAGCAGCGTTCAGCGAATTTAGTGCGGGTCTAGGCGCCGGCAGTGCGGTCAGTTTCAACTCCCAAGAGATTTCAAATGGCGTTGTTTTATTCCGGTCTTTTTACAACTTAATTGAAAACACGGGCGATGTTGTCGCCGCGACCTTAAATGCCGATCTTACCGTTGGGACGCAACTTTGGAGTACCGCATCCCAGCTCGATGATCAGTTAGCTGCCGGTGGTATCGGTCGGCAAATCGTGACCTATGACCCGAGCGCAGGCGCGTTCAGTAAGGTACCGTTTTTGTTTAGCAACCTGACGGATGCGCAAAAGGCGTCTCTGGGTTGGGTGAGTGGGGATGCGAGCACCGAAGCTGCCGTAAGAGAAAAAATTGATTATATTCGCGGCAGTTCGGCGAATGAGCGACCCACGGGTGATTTTAGAGCACGACCCACGGAAGACGGACGCTTAGGGGATATTATTAATTCGTCGCCAGTCTTTGTTGGCCCGCCAGAAGCGCTTTTTCGGGGTGGCGCGGCCTATCCGACAGGCGCTAATAGTTACGCTGCCTTTCAAGCGGCGCAATCAAGCCGGGCAGATCGGCTTTATGTTTCTGCCAATGACGGCATGTTGCACAGTATAGATCCTACAAACGGCAATGAAGAATTTGCCTTTATACCCAATGCAACCCTGGTAAATAGTGCTAATACCAATATTAGCGAGCTCATTGAGCCAAGTTACAGTCATCAATATATCTTGGACGCGACGCCTGTCGTTGATGACGTCTACATTACAGGAAAGCAATCGAGCAAAGGCTGGCGGACGGTCCTATTGGGGGCTTTCGGTGCCGGCGGTAAAGGTTTGTTTGCCTTGGATGTGACGAACCCAGCAATCTCCGAGTCTGCCTCATCTGATGAGGTGCTTTGGGAGTTTACCGATCTTGATGACACTTATCCGACTGATTCGGCTGGCAACGCGATAACGTCGGGCGGCGCGCAAAGGGTTGATGGTAGTGGGCTGCCGATCAAAGATCTGGGGCTTAGTATTGATGAGCCGGTGATCGCGATGAGTAATGTTTACGTCGCAGCGGACGATACCGATCTTGAGTGGATCGGCTTATTGAGTAATGGCTTAAACAGTACGTCTGGCATTGCTAAATTATTTGGTCTGTTCATTGATCGTGGTGCTGATGGGACCTGGTGTCATCCGGATTCTAGGTTTGATGACTTCTCTGATACGTCCGCCGGTTATAGAGGCAGGTGCGATGCTGAGGATTATGATTTTATTAAAATCGATACCGGCGAAGGCGGTTACAGTTTATCTGGCTCTATCTATCCGAATGGCTTGGGTGCACCGCGGGCCATTGATGCCGATACTGATGGCACGGTGGATTATGTTTATGCAGGTGATGTAAAAGGTAACCTTTGGCGTTTCGATTTGTGTCGAGCCGACTTAGAGGCTTGGGAAAGTGGCGATTCCTTGAGTCAGTATGAAGGTGCTGCAGGTGCGTGCAAAAAAGGGGCGAAAATTTACAAAGCATGGCGAGCCACAAAGATATTTACCGCCAACTATACGAGTAGCGGGACCACCACCAGTCAACCGATTTTGAATAAACCTGTGGTAACCGATGCGCCTAACAGTGCAGGCTACATGGTGATATTTGGCACAGGTACCTATGTCATTAACGGTGATCGAACGGATACCGATATTCAAAGTATCTACGGTGTTTGGGATCGCTTGGGTTCTGAGACTGTCGAGAAATCAAAGTTGGTTCAACAGGCCTATACCAATCGCTGTGAAACAGTTACCAAAGACGGGACATCGACGACCACCTGTGGCAGAACGTTATCCGATCATTCCGTTGTCTTGTATGAGTCCACAGACTCCGAAGTAACGCCCTCGGTGCTCGGTTGGTACAATGATTTAAATGTAGCTGCTGTCGCTGGTGTTGCCGCGGCGCCTGGGGAACGCGCAATCAGAAATTTTCAAATTCGCGGTGGTCTCGGATTTGTGAATTCGGTCATACCGACAACCAGCAATGCCTGCTCGGCTTCAGCCGGGGGCTTTGGCCTAGCGTTTTGTCCGTTGACGGGCGGGTCGGGCTGCATCGATGAAGGGGTTTTTGATATCAACAATGATGGCGCCTTTGACGGAGAAGACTTAATCAATAGCACCATAGTCTTTGGAACGATCTTTGAGGACTCTGCACCAACCGATGCGACCTTCGTCGGTGAAAATCGAGTAACCCAACTGACCGATCGATCTTTGGAGATTGTTAAAACGAATACGGCATCAACCGTTAACACGGGTCGATTGTCTTGGCGGCGGCTCAGTAACGACTGAGAACGGTCTAAGGGTCTTGCTACATTCTTTAAGGCCTCAAGCCTTATAGTAAAGGATGCATTAGCAGCCTTGGTCTTCGATCAGAGCTTTTAGCACATCTTTTTCAAGCTTTGCGACTCGAAACCGCCCTTGGCGGTTGATGATAATGTTTCGCACGGCCGCAAGGTTCCCGGGTTGGGCGCAGGTGATGAAACGGCCGTTTTGATTGTCGGTCGCGCCACTTGATGTAAATCGCAAGTAGGCCTTGCGACGAAACGATCGCCACAGGATTTTCGAGTCATCCGGCAGGTCAATTGTGAGCAGTGCTTGATCCGCATTGTCTAAGCTGCCTAGCGGCGCCTGGTCCAAAAATACAGTGAGACTTGTCTGCCAAGGCCTTTGACATTCGTTATCTATGAGACTGCACAGGGAGACGGCCCTTTGATGGTGTAAGGCTTGAAGCCGGGCGTAGTGCAACAGGCTGACGAGATCATTTGCAAGAGTTGTGGCTTGGGTTTGCGCGACAACCGATTGTAGGCTCGGGTAGGCGGCGCGCACAAGAATGCTCAGGATTAGTAAGATCACGCAGAGCTCAACCAGGCTAAAGCCGAATGCACGGTGGCGCTGCAGCTGGATCGAGCGTGATGTCCAAGAAAGAGGCGAAGAACCTGCGAGGTCACTCAATTGAGAGCGTGCGCCTCGACCCAGCGCAGGCTGGCGGCGTTTGTGGTCGCAGTAAAGCATTGTCGAAGGGTAGCGAAACCGTCGCTTGCCAGGATTGCGCGATTGCGCAGGCTGCCATCAGTGTTGTCTGGAATCGCCGATCGCGATAGGTTGCACTCGGTCTTCTACCGAGGATTGGACTGGCTAAGGGTTAGCCAAAGAGCCCAAGCGACAGCACATTCAGCCAAGACTTTTCGGCTTTTCGAACCGATCGGTCGGGGTCAAAATTGCCGTTGGCATCGAGGCTTGAGTGATCTGGGTAGTTGCTGCGCAGCACCGATAACGCGTTCTCGGCCAGGGTTTGTTGCTCGAGTAATCGGTAGGATTCAACCATGATCGCCAAAGCATCTGGTACTGCGATGGTGCCTTGAAAATTCTCAAGGACATACCGGCCTCGATTTGCCGCCGCCATGTAAGCGCCTCGGTAAATATAATAGCGCGCGGCATGCAGTTCCGCTTCGGCGAGGAGATTTTTAAGGTATCGCATTCGCTGTTGCGCGTCGGGCGCGTATTCACTGCTGGGAAAGCGTCGCAAGAGCAGTGAGAAGTCCTCAAAAGATTCCCTCGCAGCGCCTGGGTCTCGTTTTGAGGGATCCAGCGGGAACAGCTTGGTAAGGAAGTTTTCATCTTCTTCAAATGAAGCAAGGCCTCGCAGGTAATAGGCATAATCAACGTTGGGGTGATTGGTATGCAGCCTGATAAATCGGTCTGCAGCGGCTCGGGCAGCTTCTGCCTGACTGCTTTGGTAGTAGGCGTAAATAATCTCTAACTGCGCTTGCTCTGCATAGCGACCAAACGGGAATCGTGCTTCGAGCGCTTGCAGCCTGGCGACGGCATCTTTGTAATTGCCCGCCGCCATCCCGCTTTGTGCCGACTCGTACAGCGCAAGCTCCGAGGCCTCTTCTGAGTCATCCGTGTCTTTTGCACAACCCGATAGCAACGTGACCATCAGGCTGATTAAAACGAGGTGCAACGCGTGAGGGCTTAGGTTCAATGAACGCTCCGGATGTGTGAATGCTTGAAAAGAGGGGTATTTAACCATAGCCTCTGCGTTCTCCCAAGCAAAGTTGATTGGCCGCCCATGTTCGAAACCGTGATTCGTCGTGAAAGATTGCCAGCCTCGTCCAGCCGATTGCGCTTAGACCAAGCCGCGTCTCAGCTCTTTCCCGAGTACTCTCGAGCAAAACTTCAAGCTTGGATCAAATCCGGCGAATTGACGGTAGATGGTCAAGCGGCAAAGGCCAGCGCGCGGGTCGCGCCCGGCGCCCTCCTTGAAATCAACGCGCAGCAAATACAGGCCGCATCTGGCCCCGAATCAATTCCCCTGGATATTCGCTTTGAGGATCCAAATTTCTTGGTGGTGAACAAACCTGCCGGCTTGGTGGTGCACCCTGGGGCGGGTAACCCAACGGGCACCTTAATGAATGCGCTGATGCACTATGCCCCCGAAACCATGGGGCTGCCCAGAGCAGGCATTATTCATCGTCTGGACAAAGAAACGTCTGGTTTGCTGATGGTCGCTAAATCGTTGACCGCGATGACGGCTTTGACGCGACAATTGGCCGATCGGGTGATTAAACGGGAGTACGAGGCACTGGTCTATGGACATCCAGCCTCCTCTGGCGTTGTCGACGCCCCAATTGGCCGACATCCAACGCATCGAACCAAGATGGCGGTTCGGCCTTTGGGTCGGGCGTCGGAAACACATTTCTGGTGTTTAGCCCGTTATGGCGCATTGGCGCACATGCGGTTTTCGCTGGTGACCGGCAGGACGCATCAAATTAGGGTGCATATGGAACATCTTGGCCATCCCTTGGTGGGCGACCCCATCTACCGGCAGCGCCGAGGTGCGCCGCTCGCGGGCTTGCCTGATTTTGATCGTCAAGCGTTACATGCGCGTCGACTTGAATTGATGCACCCAGTCTCCGGAGATCTGGTTGCGGTGCATGCGGATGCGCCAGACGATTTTCAGGCGTTGCTAGCTTGGGCTCGAGCAGCGAATGATTAACGCGGTGACTGATTTCCACAGCCTGTTCGGCTTACCCGATCGAGGGGTTCGAGCAGTCTGCACCACCCGCCAGACAGGCAGGCGTCAAGGCGTCTACCAAGGCCTGAATCTGGCTACCCATGTTGGCGATGACCTAAAGGTTGTGATCAAGAACCGTGAGTGGCTTCGACGTCAGTTTAATTTGCCAGATGAACCCCGGTGGTTGAATCAAGTGCATGGTGCGCAAATTTTGGAAGTGGGCCAAAACCTCGAACGCGATAGTGCCGATGCTGCGGCAGATGGCGCCATAACCCTTGTATCCAATACCGTACTTGCGATCCTGACCGCGGATTGCTTGCCAATACTGCTCGCAAGTTGTGATGGCGCGCGTATTGCTGTGGTGCATGCGGGTTGGCGAGGTCTGTTGGCTGGTGTTATCGAGGCGGCCGTTGCCGGCTTTGAGGGTGCGCCGGTGTGCGCCTGGATTGGACCTGGTATGGGTCCCTGTCATTTTGAGGTGGGCCCAGAGTTTAAAGCGTTGTTTCCAGAGCCGGGATTGCTCTTGAGCAAGCCCGGTCAACGAGATTACCTTGACCTGCCCGAGGCGGCGAATCGACGCCTTCAAAAAGTAGGGGTTAGGCAGATTGTCCAGTCCGAGCGCTGTACAGTGTGCGAAAAGGATACCTTTTATTCCTATCGCCGCGAGGGCGCGACCGGCCGCTTTGCGTCTTTGTTGTGGCGAACGCTTGGTTAACGCCGATTGCAGTTATCTCTAACAGCGGCGCGCGCTTCATCAATCAGAGCTTGCTTTTCGGCCCGGGCCATGAAGACCATTTTGCCTTCTGCATTTTTAACCTTGAGCCGTTGAAACCGTCCGAGCTCATTTAGCCGATTTTTGGCGCTGTTGCAGTTGCGTTGGTAGTCCGGGACAGTTTCTGGCACAACTGTTGGCAAGGATGCCGTTTTCGCCAGGCCAGTTGTGGGTGCTTCTGGATCTTGGCGCTTTGCCGAGGGCGTTGGTGCCTTTTCGGGCACATCGGGCTCAATGTAGCCAAATGGTTTTCTTGGATTGAGGTCTTCGACATTAAAAGAAGTCGCCGGCCGGTCCGCAAAATGTGTCCTGCCGTTGTCGTCTTGCCAGGTATAAATGCTTTGGCCTGCCGCGGCCTCGCCCATGGCGGGCCAAGCAGACAGTAGTAAGACGCCAGCGAATAAGCCCAAGCGACCTGCCGTAAAGGGGTATTCATGATCTGGATGGCGATTCATAGGCTGCTTGCAAAATCCGGCGGATCGTTGACTCATAGGATGGTATAGTAAAAAATGCCCGACCCCAAAGCCAAACTGGCAAGAGCAAGGTGGTATCTGTGAAAAATGATGTCAAAACAGCGCCAAAGGCAGCGTTAGAGCAGCTCTCTGGTGGTGACATGCTTGTGCGATCCCTTCAAGCCGAAGGCGTTGAGTATGTGTTTGGGTATCCTGGCGGTGCGGTGCTGCACATTTATGACGCCATGTTTCGTCAGGATGTGATCAAGCACTTCTTGGTGCGTCATGAGCAAGCGGCGACCCACATGGCGGACGGCTATGCGCGTGCCACAGGGCGACCTGGCGTGGTTTTGGTGACCTCTGGACCGGGCGCGACCAACGCGATTACCGGGATTGCGACGGCCTATATGGATTCGATCCCGATGGTGGTTATCTCGGGTCAGGTGCAGTCTCACTTAATCGGCACAGATTCCTTCCAAGAAACCGATATGGTGGGCATATCGAGGCCGATCGTTAAACACAGTTTCTTGGTCAAGCGTGCGGTCGATATTCCGTCGACCATCAAAAAAGCATTTTATTTGGCGAATAGCGGCAGGCCAGGTCCGGTTGTGGTCGATATTCCAAAAGATATAACCAATCCAGCCGACCTTCATCCGTTTGAATATCCTAATGAGGTATCGATTCGTTCTTATAACCCGGTCACTCGTGGGCATAGTGGCCAGATCAAGAAAGCCGTTACGATGTTGCTGGCCGCTGAGCGTCCCGTAATTTATAGCGGCGGTGGCGTTATTCAAGGCGAAGGCTCTGGCTTGCTGACGGCTTTGGTGAAGCGGCTTGGTTATCCCATTACCAGTACTTTAATGGGACTGGGTGCTTTTCCTGCCACCGATCAGCAGTTCCTGGGCATGCTCGGCATGCATGGCACCGTTGAGGCGAACAACGCCATGCATCATTGCGATGTGCTGCTTGCTGTGGGCGCGCGCTTTGATGATCGGGTAACCAATACCATTTCGAAGTTTTGTCCGTACGCCAAAATTGTCCACATCGATGTAGATCCAACCTCAATCAGTAAAAATGTCGCGGTCGACGTGCCGATTGTTGGGCCTGTGATCTCGGTCCTGACCGAAATGTTGGGATTAATTGATCTTGAGATCAAAGCCCAAGGCGAACCGAACGCGAAGCACTTGGCAGACTGGTGGGCGCAAATCGAGGGCTGGCGAGGCCAGGACTGCCTAAAGTATGAGACGGATACCAATGTGATCAAACCCCAGCAGGCGGTGCAAGCGGTATATCAAGCCACCAGCGGGGGCGCCTATGTCAGCTCGGACGTCGGACAGCACCAGATGTTTGCGGCATTGTACTATCCGTTTGATTGGCCGCGGCAGTGGATCAATTCAGGTGGGCTTGGCACCATGGGGTTCGGTTTGCCGGCCGCGATGGGGGTGCAAGTGGCCTTTCCCGAGGCCCAAGTCGTTTGCATCACGGGCGAGGGCAGTATCCAGATGAACATTCAAGAGCTGTCGACGTGTCGGCAGTATGAACTGCCTGTCAAGATTATTAATTTAAACAATCGAGCGCTTGGCATGGTTCGGCAGTGGCAGGATATGCAGTATGAAGGTCGGCACTCCCATAGTTATATGGATTCCTTGCCCGACTTTAAGGCGTTGGCCGAGGCTTACGGCCATGTTGGGATTAAAATTACCAAGCCCGAGGAGTTGCTGCCGGGGTTAGAAGCCGCCTTTGCGCTAAAGGATCAGCTTGTCTTTGTCGATATTGAGGTCGATCCAAATGAGCACGTTTATCCCATGCATGTAGCGCCTAACGGTTCGATGCGTGATATGTGGCTTAAAAAAGGGATTCGAACCTAATGAGAAGGATTATCTCAATTCTTTTGGAAAATGAAGCTGGTGCTTTGTCGCGTGTGATCGGACTGTTTGCGCAGCGGAACTACAATATCGAGTCGCTCACGGTCGCCCCGACGGACGATGTAAGCTTATCTCGCCTGACATTAACCACCAGTGCCAGTGATGTTGAAGTCGAGCAGATCACCAAGCAGCTCAATAAATTGATTGAAGTCGTAAAGTTGGCGGACCTGACCGATGGTGAGCATGTTGAGCGCGAATTGATGCTGCTAAAAGTGAAAGCCTCGGGTGCTCAGCGCGCCGAGGTGAAACGGGTGGCGGATATTTTCCGAGGTCAAATCATTGATGTCACGGCAAGCACCTATGCGATTCAGTTGTCGGGCACCACCGAAAAGCTGGACGCGTTTATCAGCGCGTTAAGCGAATCCGCGGTTCTGGAGGTGGTTAGAACGGGTGTCACAGGGTTGAGTCGTGGCGAAAAAGTGTTGGCTCTTTAGCGTTGGCTCTTTAAAGTAAGTGGTCCAAATAACGACTCGATCCTAAGCGTTCGGGTCCTGGAGTTACCATGGTGAATGATGCGTCCAGCCCCAAGCCCCAACCCGATAACATAAGGCCATTGCCGAACAAGCGCCAAGGTTTGCGGCGGGGGATTTACCTGCTGCCAAACCTCATCACAACCGGCGCACTCTTTTCCGGATTCTATTCCATTATCTCGAGTATGACGGGCGATATCGAGCAAGCGGCGATTGCAATCGTGATTGCCGGGTTTCTCGATTCGTTAGACGGTCGGGTCGCGCGCCTAACCAATACCCAGAGTGAGTTTGGCGTACAGTACGACAGTTTGTCGGATTTGGTGGCCTTTGGCGTTGCCCCGGCGCTTTTGATGTTCAGTTGGGTGCTGGCCGATCTTGGGAAGCTCGGTTGGTTTGTCGCTTTTTTGTATATGGCTTGCGCGGCTTTGCGGCTCGCTCGATTTAACACAGCCCCCGACAGTAAAGTTTTCTTTGGGCTGGCAAGTCCAGGCGCCGCTGGGACCATAGCCGCGCTGGCTTGGGTTTGGCACGATAATGTTCAGCAAAGTGCTGGGCTTGAGTTTGGCTTACCCTTTGCGATTCTGGCCGGCGTGTTAGCCGTTTTGATGGTAAGCAATATTCGATATTACAGCCCCAAAGAGTTCGATTTTGGTGGCAGAGTACCGTTTTTGTTTATGGTGACAATTGTGTTCTTGTTCGTTGTGGTCGCAGTCTATCCGCCTGGCATGCTTTTGATTATCGGACTAACCTACGCGGCCTCAGGGCCAATTGGCAGTTTGCTTCGTAGACGAAGAAGGAGCCCAGACGAAGCCTAGCCTTGCAAGGGGGCCATGAGTCTTGGCGCTGCATCACAAGGAGCAAGGACAATGAAAGTATCCGTTGGGCACAAGCTGGGCGAGCGCGATGTCACCCCGGAAGCGGTTTATCTCAATCGTCGGCAGTATCTAAAAGCCTCTGCTGTTGGTGCAGCGGCTCTTTTGGCGCCAACGGTCAAGGCCTCGCTTGCCACCGGCAGTGCTGATCCCGCCCCGCTCTGGCTGCAAACTCAAAATAATCAAGCGGCGCCAAGCCCTTTTTCAAGTACTGAAAAGTTGACCCCGTATGAGTATGTAACGGGCTATAACAACTTTTACGAATTTGGGACTGGCAAAGATGATCCCGAAAAACATGGACAAGATTTCAGACCGCATCCTTGGCAGATAACGGTGAGTGGCTTGGCTGAAGGTACGGGCACGTTTGATTTAGAAGATTTGCTGAAAGGTCTTGCAGTCGAAGAGCGCATCTATCGCTTGCGCTGCGTTGAAGCTTGGTCGATGGTGATTCCTTGGCTAGGCGTGCCGATGGCCGCGCTGCTACAGCGACTCAAGCCGCTCAGTAGCGCGCGGTTTGTCTCCTTTGAGACGGTTTATCGACCCGAGGAGATGCCAGGTCAAGGGTCTTTTTTCGCCGCCATTGATTATCCGTATATTGAGGGGTTACGGATGGATGAGGCGATGCACCCCTTAACGCTGATGGCAACCGGCGTCTATGGACGCTCGTTGCCGAACCAAAATGGCGCGCCGATACGCTTGATTGTGCCTTGGAAATACGGTTTCAAAAGCATTAAATCCATTCGGAAGATCACGTTTACAGCTCGGCAGCCACAAACAACCTGGCAGAAGGCGAACGCCCGCGAATATGGCTTTTACGCCAATGTGAACCCCTCTGTTGATCACCCCCGTTGGAGCCAAGCTGAGGAGCGCCGATTACCGAGTACGCTGTTTGCCTCGAATCGAGTGCCCACCTTGCCGTTCAACGGTTACGCTGACGCGGTAGCGGGGCTTTATCAAGGCATGGATCTCACGAAATACTATTAGTTGGTCGGGAGTTTGCTTGCGCCAATTTGGATCGTTCAATGGATAAGGTGCTCCTGACCCGATGGTTTTGGTGGATCTTGTTATTGCCTTTCGTTTTTGCCGGTGCTCGCGTTGTCCAGGTCATCTGGTACGACCCCAGCGCGCTTGGGCCCGATCCCGCCCAAGCCTTGGTCGATCTGTTTGGTACCACAGCACTGTGGTTTCTTTGTGCGGTGCTTTTCGTAACCCCTGCGCGGGCGGTAATCGGGGTTCGCTGGTTAACGAGGCAGCGTCGGGCACTGGGGGTTGCCTGCTTTGGGTATGCGTTATTGCATTGGCTATCGTATGCAGGCCTGCTGCTAGAGTGGCAGTGGCAGAATTTAGGTCAGGATTTACTGAACAGGCCTTACATTATTGTCGGGTTTTTAGCCGGATTAATGCTCTTGCTGCTAGCCGGGACCTCTAATAACACCAGTGTGCGGCTTTTGGGCCGTCGCTGGCGAATACTGCACCGCTTGGTCTATCCCGCTGCCCTATTGGTTCTGGTCCATATGTTTTGGGTTGCGCGGAGTGATTACACTGAAGTGATCCTGTACTCAGTGGTTGTGCTGCTGCTTTTGCTCTACCGTTGGCGATATTCAGCCAAATCCACTTAAAGTATTGTAGGCTCTCGCCGGCTCGGCTTTGCGCCGCAGATTGCGAGGCGCAAGGCAGGGGCTTGGACGGGATTGAGAGGGTTACCCGAGCGCGCAGAGGCTTCTTTCTTCGGGGCAAGCGGATTAAGTCTTGCAAAGCCCTATCCTTGTCTAGTAAGCTGCGCGTCCGTTGTTTAGAACCACTTTTTTTAGCCAAAAGTACCCCGCTGCAAAGCGCGGGAAATTAAATAAGAAAAGGTATTGTAAAGGAAACAATGGTACGTATAATACGCTGCCTGACCAAGTCGTCAGGCTCGCAAGAGTAAGGTTGTCAGCTAAGGGGCTGGAACCATTCGAGACAAATTTTACGAACGCACCCGCTCTCTAAGTCAGTTGGCGCGGCATCCTTCGCTAAAAAGTCCGAAGAAGCTTTTTAAAAATCAGGAAAACAAGCAATAGGTGTGGGTACTTGTTAGTTGAGTGCGAAAGTTATCAGCAACAAGTTACCGACAATTTATTGAGTATACTTACTAAATACGGTAATTGTGCGTTGCTGAGCCAGAACCAATTAGGGCAATAGCTTAAGAAGTTCTGTCAAAAGATTTGCGAACTTTATTCGCAACTGTGAACTGAGGGAGCCTCAAAAGGGTGAAACGAAGGAATCAGGAAAACTTCAATTAAAATTGAAGAGTTTGATCATGGCTCAGATTGAACGTTGGCGGCAGGCCTTAGACATGCAAGTCGAACGGTAACAGCAGAGCTTGCTCTGGCTGACGAGTGGCGGACGGGTGAGTAACGCGTAGGAATCTACCCAGTAGCGGGGGATAGCCCGGGGAAACCCGGAATAATACCGCATACGCCCCACGGGGGAAAGAGGGCCTCTTCTTGAAAGCTCTCACTATTGGAGGAGCCTGCGTTGGATTAGCTAGTTGGTGGGGTAAAGGCCTACCAAGGCGACGATCCATAGCTGGTCTGAGAGGACGATCAGCCACACTGGAACTGAGACACGGTCCAGACTCCTACGGGAGGCAGCAGTCAGGAATATTGTGCAATGGGGGAAACCCTGACACAGCCATGCCGCGTGTGTGAAGAAGGCCTTAGGGTTGTAAAGCACTTTCAGTAGGGAGGAACTAGCAGCGTTAATACCGCTGTGAGATGACGTTACCTACAGAAGAAGATCCGGCTAACTCCGTGCCAGCAGCCGCGGTAATACGGAGGGATCGAACGTTAATCGGAATTACTGGGCGTAAAGCGCGCGTAGGTGGTTTGTTAAGTGGGATGTGAAAGCCCCGGGCTCAACCTGGGAACTGCATTCCAAACTGACAAACTAGAGTACGATAGAGGGGGGTAGAATTCAGAGTGTAGCGGTGAAATGCGTAGATATTCTGAGGAATACCGGTGGCGAAGGCGGCCCCCTGGATTGATACTGACACTGAGGTGCGAAAGCGTGGGGAGCAAACAGGATTAGATACCCTGGTAGTCCACGCCGTAAACGATGTCTACTAGCCGTTGGGAGGCTTGACCTCTTAGTGGCGAAGCTAACGCGATAAGTAGACCGCCTGGGGAGTACGGTCGCAAGATTAAAACTCAAATGAATTGACGGGGGCCCGCACAAGCGGTGGAGCATGTGGTTTAATTCGATGCAACGCGAAAAACCTTACCAGGCCTTGACATCCAGAGAACTTACCAGAGATGGTTTGGTGCCTTCGGGAACTCTGTGACAGGTGTTGCATGGCTGTCGTCAGCTCGTGTCGTGAGATGTTGGGTTAAGTCCCGTAACGAGCGCAACCCTTATCCTTATTTGCCAGCACGTAATGGTGGGAACTCTAAGGAGACTGCCGGTGACAAACCGGAGGAAGGAGAGGATGACGTCAAGTCATCATGGCCCTTACGGCCTGGGCTACACACGTGCTACAATGGGAAGTACAAAGGGTCGCAATATCGCGAGATGGAGCAAATCCCAAAAAACTTTTCGTAGTCCGGATTGGAGTCTGCAACTCGACTCCATGAAGTCGGAATCGCTAGTAATCGCGAATCAGCATGTCGCGGTGAATACGTTCCCGGGCCTTGTACACACCGCCCGTCATACCATGGGAGTGGGTTGCACCAGAAGTGGCTAGTCTAACTACGGAGGACGGTCACCACGGTGTGATTCATGACTGGGGTAAAGTCGTAACAAGGTAGCCGTAGGGGAACCTGCGGCTGGATCACCTCCTTAAAAAATGCATTCTCTGCAAGTACTCACAACCTATTGTTTGTTTTCTGATTCCCTTAGTAGAAACCAGAATCGATTCTTTTTGCCTGAGCAGTGGTTTACAGGCGCGTGAAAAGAATGGCTTCTGGTTTTTCCAGCACGCGTCAGCGTGGTGCATCGGTCAACCCGGTGTGTGGTTCTTTAAAAAAGTGAACAAGTGATAAAGTAAGTAGAGAATTAAAGACTGAAACCCTTTAATTCGATGCAAATTGACATCCGCAAATGAGATAGTGTTTCTATCAGGTGCAGTTGACCTCAAACGCAGCTGTTCTTGATACTCAAAGAAACATGACTCACAAATTTGTACAAATTCAAGCGTAATATCCGGTGATATCAATAAGTTGGTATGTTAGCCCTGGCGAAATTCAAAAGGACGGGGTTAAGAGTTCATTCAATTTATATGATCAAGCGAATAAGCGCATACGGTGGATGCCTAGGCAGTTGGAGGCGATGAAGGACGTTGTAGCCTGCGAAAAGCTCGGGGGAGCTGGCAAACAAGCGCTATATCCCGAGATGTCCGAATGGGGAAACCCAACCTTACGAGGTTATCTGCACCTGAATACATAGGGTGTAGAGGCGAACCCGGGGAACTGAACCATCTAAGTACCCGGAGGAAAAGAAATCAACCGAGATTCCCTTAGTAGCGGCGAGCGAAAGGGGACCAGCCAGCAATCTTTATCTTATTGGTTAGAGGAACGGTCTGGAAAGTCCGGCGATACAAGGTGATAGCCCTGTACTTTAAAACCATTAGGAAGAACTAAGTTTGCAACAAGTAGGTCGGAGCACGAGAAACTTTGACTGAACATGGGGGGACCATCCTCCAAGGCTAAATACTCCCAACTGACCGATAGTGAACCAGTACCGTGAGGGAAAGGCGAAAAGAACCCCGGAGAGGGGAGTGAAATAGATCCTGAAACCGTATGCGTACAAGCAGTAGGAGCACCTTCGGGTGTGACTGCGTACCTTTTGTATAATGGGTCAGCGACTTACTTTCTGTAGCAAGCTTAACCGTTTAGGGGAGGCGTAGGGAAACCGAGTCTTAATAGGGCGAATGAGTTGCAGGGAGTAGACCCGAAACCAGGCGATCTATCCATGGCCAGGGTGAAGGTTGAGTAACATCAACTGGAGGCCCGAACCCACTAATGTTGAAAAATTAGGGGATGAGCTGTGGATCGGAGTGAAAGGCTAATCAAGCCTGGAGATAGCTGGTTCTCCGCGAAATCTATTTAGGTAGAGCGTCATGTCTCACCACTGGGGGTAGAGCACTGTTTCGGCTAGGGGGCCATCCCGGCTTACCAACCCGATGCAAACTCCGAATACCAGTGAGTGCAATCATGGCAGACACACGGCGGGTGCTAACGTCCGTCGTGAAGAGGGAAACAACCCAGACCGCCAGCTAAGGTCCCTAAATCACAGTTAAGTGGGAAACGAAGTGGGAAGGCACAGACAGCTAGGAGGTTGGCTTAGAAGCAGCCATCCTTTAAAGAAAGCGTAATAGCTCACTAGTCGAGTCGGCCTGCGCGGAAGATTTAACGGGGCTAAACTGTGTACCGAAGCTGCGGGTGCGTATTTATACGCGCGGTAGCGGAGCGTTCTGTACGCCTGTGAAGGTGTGTCGTAAGGCATGCTGGAGGTATCAGAAGTGCGAATGCTGACATGAGTAACGATAAGGGGGGTGAAAAACCCCCCCGCCGGAAGACCAAGGTTTCCTGCGCAACGTTAATCGGCGCAGGGTAAGTCGGCCCCTAAGGCGAGGCGGAAACGCGTAGTCGATGGGAAGCAGGTTAATATTCCTGCACTTACAATTATTGCGATGGAGGGACGGAGAAGGCTAGGCCAGCGCGGCGTTGGTTGTCCGCGTTTAAGCATGTAGGCTGGGAGTTTAGGTAAATCCGGACTCCTAAGGCTGAGATGTGACGACGAACCGAGTCTTTGTACTCGGGAAGTGGTTGATGCCATGCTTCCAGGAAAAGCTTCTAAGCTTCAGATAATTGTGAACCGTACCCCAAACCGACACAGGTGGTCAGGTAGAGAATACCAAGGCGCTTGAGAGAACTCGGGTAAAGGAACTAGGCAAAATGGCACCGTAACTTCGGGAGAAGGTGCGCCGCTTTTGGTGATGGGACTTGCTCCCTAAGCTGAGGGCGGTCGAAGATACCAGGTAGCTGCGACTGTTTATTAAAAACACAGCACTCTGCAAACTCGTAAGAGGAAGTATAGGGTGTGACGCCTGCCCGGTGCCGGAAGGTTAATTGATTGGGTTAGCTTCGGCGAAGCTCATGATCGAAGCCCCGGTAAACGGCGGCCGTAACTATAACGGTCCTAAGGTAGCGAAATTCCTTGTCGGGTAAGTTCCGACCTGCACGAATGGCGTAACGATGGCTACACTGTCTCTACCCGAGACTCAGTGAAATTGAATTTGCGGTTAAGATGCCGTATACCCGCGGCTAGACGGAAAGACCCCGTGCACCTTTACTACAGCTTTGCACTGGACTTTGATTTTATCTGTGTAGGATAGGTGGGAGACTATGAAGCAGTCACGCTAGTGATTGTGGAGTCGACCTTGAAATACCACCCTGATAACGTTGAGGTTCTAACTTCGACCCGTAATCCGGGTTAAGGACAGTGTATGGTGGGTAGTTTGACTGGGGCGGTCTCCTCCCAAAGAGTAACGGAGGAGCGCGAAGGTACCCTCAGCATGGTCGGAAATCATGCGATGAGTGCAATGGCATAAGGGTGCTTGACTGCGAGACAGACACGTCGAGCAGGTACGAAAGTAGGTCATAGTGATCCGGTGGTTCTGTATGGAAGGGCCATCGCTCAACGGATAAAAGGTACGCCGGGGATAACAGGCTGATACCGCCCAAGAGTTCACATCGACGGCGGTGTTTGGCACCTCGATGTCGGCTCATCACATCCTGGGGCTGAAGCCAGTCCCAAGGGTATGGCTGTTCGCCATTTAAAGTGGTACGCGAGCTGGGTTTAGAACGTCGTGAGACAGTTCGGTCCCTATCTGCCGTGGGCGTTTGAGATTTGAGAGGAGCTGCTCCTAGTACGAGAGGACCGGAGTGGACGAACCTCTGGTGTTCCGGTTGTGATGCCAATTGCATTGCCGGGTAGCTATGTTCGGACAGGATAACCGCTGAAAGCATCTAAGCGGGAAGCCCCCCTCAAGATTAGATCTCACTGGGACCTAGAGTCCCCTAAAGAGCCCTTGAAGACTACAAGGTTGATAGGCGGGATGTGTAAGCGCTGTGAGGCGTTGAGCTAACCCGTACTAATTGCTCGTGAGGCTTGATCATATAACTTGAGTGAATTTGAAGTCGGCCGGGAAGGCGATTAAGAAAGCTTACAGTTATTCATAGGATATGCCTTTGAATGTGCCTAAGGTTGAAAGACCGAAGGATAGGATGTCAATTGATCACTTGTTTACTTTTTTAAAGAGCTAGGTTTAGGTCGGGCTTGCCCAACTTAAACGTGGTGAACGAATTGCCTTAAATGGCACTCAGTTTGCCTGACGACCATAGCGAGTTGGTACCACCTGATCCCATTTCGAACTCAGTAGTGAAACGACTTTGCGCCGATGGTAGTGTGGGAGATCCCATGTGAGAGTAGGTCATCGTCAGGCATTTATTCGAAACCCTCGATGGGAAGCCATCGGGGGTTTTTTTATGGGTGGTTGTTTTGATGAGGGATGAGCTTGTTAGGACCTAAAGGCGTTGACGCCACCAAAACTTGTTCGTCAGTTTTACGCGAAATTATCGTTTGATTTAAATCCTGTTTTTGTCGTAATCTCAGGAAGCGAGGATAGTTTGCTCAGGGAGTCGCTAGCGCGGCGCACTAAGCAGGCTGCCACTCTGCTAAAACAGAAAGGTTTCGTTAGTGTGAAGTTACTCAACGAGCCCTAATTTAAATAAGCGTGGAGGTGGGAATGCAATTTTTAGCTGAAGGTGATTTGGTTGGTGTCTCGTTTTGGATCGTATCGGTTGCGATGATCGCATCCACGGTCTTCTTCTTATATGAAGGGCTTCGGGTCAAGAGTGAATGGCGATTGTCAATGTTGGTGGCGGGTCTTGTTACGTTGGTCGCAGCCGTCCACTACGACTATATGCGGGATTATTGGGTGTTAGAGCAGAGTACCCCGATTGTCTATCGGTATATTGATTGGTTGATAACCGTGCCGCTTCTGATGATTGAATTTTGGATTATCTTAAAAGCTGTTGGCGCGTCAGTTGGCAGTGGTTCATTTGTTCGGCTCCTAGCAGGTACCTTGGTCATGTTGATTTTTGGCTATCTCGGCGAAGCCGGTGTCATGGATGCAACCTTAGGTTTCTGGCTCGGAATGGTAGGTTGGGCCGTAATTATCTATGAGATCTTCGCAGGTGAGGCTGGCAAAGCTGCTGCAGCGACAGAGAGTGTTAAAGCTGCATTCGGGTATATGAGGCTGATCGTATTAGTGGGTTGGGCGATCTATCCGATTGGTTATGTAATGGGCTATATGATGGGTGGTGTCGATGAAGGCTCACTCAATATGGTTTATAACCTTGCAGATTTTGTGAATAAGATCCTCTTTGGATTGATTATTTGGAACCTTGCGTACAAAGATTCAGCAGAATCTAGCCACTAAGGTCGCGTTATAGAGAACCCCGCGCTAGCGGGGTTTTTTTTGTCTGTCTTAAAGTGAGACGCCGTAAAGCGCGCGCCTTACGTTGCGAACTGCGGGTCAAATGATCTTTCGGGAAATGGGTTCTTGACAGACCGACTCGGTTTATTCCCAAGGCCTGACTGAAAGGCTATCAATATCCCAGGCGGAGGCGTTATTCGGTGTCCAATCTGTTTTCGATTTAACGCGTCCGCATGAATTGGGGCATTTGTTTGAGCCCGGAGATGGACACGAAGCCACGTTGTTATTTTCGTCTGTCTGTCTTGCCGGACGGATACTCAATACTGCTTAGACTCTCTCTATTGTTGTGTCGACGGTGTCTTAAACTTATTACGCTTATCTGTGGTTTGCGGCATCGGTATCGCCTCGCAGTTGGCTTTGAGTGAATTGGGTCACCGAACGTAGCCGCCGTTCTCAAAACGAACCTCATAGGCACCTTCAAAGCGAGGGTCGGCGAGATAGTAATCAGTACTGATCAGCTGTGCGCCAGAGGAAAATGCTGCGTCTCGCCGCGTTGGGTCGTTTGTGCGTGCCTCGAGGGTATCGGCATCGGCTCGCGTTCGAACGAGGTAGCCCTTGCTGACCGCCTTTCGGATCTCGGTGGCCTGCTCGATCGGGTTGTTTAAGATCAGAATTGCCGCATCGGGATGTCCCAGCGGCGGGGTTTTGAAGAAAAGGTTGGACCCAGGTTTCGTCAAGAGCGCGTTGTAGGGGGCCAGTGTTTCCTCGGATTCGTCGAGCACGAGGATGAACTTGCCTCGAAGGGCCTGCATCTTTGGCCAACCGTTATTTTCAACAGCGGCTGCAAGGGATGGCCAGTCACCTTTGAGTTCTGTCGGCATAAAAATGCGGTCGACACCGAGATGGTCAACGATTGTGCGCTGGAGTGCTTTAAGTGCCGTTTGAGTAAAGGGCAGGGGCTTGGTGAAACCGGGCAGCCCGATGGCTTGCGATTTTAAATTAAACGTTATGACAATGGGGACGTGGCCGGGGTTTTTGGTTGAAAAACGCGTCAGTTCGAATAAGCAGTCTGCAAGGGTGATGCAATGACTGCGGAAATCTACATCCTGGGCATGTAGAACCTTAAAGCCAGGCTTCTGCAGGGCTTGCGAGTGTCGGGCCGAAAAGGATTCGTCTCGAAACAACCATGCGTCACCGAGCGGATCCTGATAGAGCGTTCCATCTGGGTCATAGAAAACATCGAGCTCAAAAAGCCTGAGGCCGAGATCGAGTTGGGCCGTAAGCGGCGGGTGGCCATAGTCGAGGGCTTCTGCTGTTTTAGAATCGACTCGGTTGAGCCAGCCCAGCAACTTTGGATGTAACGCTTGCTTATAGCTGTTGTGGCTGCCGATATAACTTAGGCGAGTTAATCGATGATCTCCGACATCTGCAGCACAAACGACAATGGGGGGAACAAGCAGGAAAATGCTTTGAACCAGTTTGCCGAGATTGAACTTCCAGGTTGCTAATCTAATTCGTAGACTGTTTAGGGCGGATAGAGACTGAATTAAATATTTTGCGACCATGTGAACTGGGTCGAAGCGACATTGATTGTGTGATTTGATAAAATTAGTCTCATTATGATTAAATAAAGGAGCGTTAGACGACCGTAAAGTGACCAGCTTTCAGCGGTAAAGATACAACGAAATAAGGGCTCATAGAAGTATGATTGAATGCGGTGGGGTTTTGGTCAATTGTCTATTTTTAAATGGGTGATGCGATAAGTTAAGAATTGGTCGTTGGGTTGTATCGCCTGTCAGGGTATTGCGTTTTTTAGGACCGTTTCAGTGGGAGCGCTACATGAAGCCGGTTATGGTCGCATTGCTTAAAAAACAATATTGAAAGTTTTTGGGCGGGTTGTGTCATAATTTTTAAAAGAGGTCAGTGAGTGTCATAAGATAGGGCCAGATGCGTCGGGGACGTACCTGGACACGACCGTGGGAGGAATCACTATGAACGTTCAACAGTGGGTGACGTGGGCTGGGGTCGCAGGGGCTCTGATTTGTTTACCCGCGACGGACATCCAAGCCAATGCCAATGCCGAGTCTAAGATAACTGGCTTTGACATTTCGATAGATGGTTATCGGGCGATATCGGACCGCCAAGAAGGCAAAAGAACCCTCATGCAACGTGCGGCAAGGCAGACCGTTGAAAGCTCATCGTCACAGAATGGAAGCGCTCAGGCAGAATCTCCAACTCATACTGAGGTCAGAGGATGGGCGCAGAAGTTCTCGAATGGCTCAAAGCTCGCCGCAGAAGCGAATAAGACATCGATGTTCGGCTTTAAAAACGTGTTCAAGGGCTTGCTTGCCTCGGTCACTGGTTATGGTCACGCTGTTGCGTCGCCCACGGGTGAACGATGGTATAAAAAGAAACCGGCGTCCAGTTCTTCGATCGTTACGGATGCACCAAAAACCCGCGATTACAAAATGTTGCTTGATGAGCAACATTTTGCTCATGGTCTCATACCCCGTTACGCATCGAAAAGGCCGGCGCAGCAAGGCTCTGTTGGTAAGGGCAGCGCCCCTCGCCGTTTTAAAACCAATGGCGCATCTGGATTACTGCTCAATCAACAAACGCGAGGTGTGAATTATAGACGTGAGGTGTTCGACGCGGACATTGTTTCGCGGCAAGCGATGAAATATATCGGTCAGTTAGCCTTAGATTTTATGTCGGGTTTAGACGACGACGACATTTTTGATTCGGATTACTGGACTGCTGCTGTCGGTGCCACCGAGGATTCTACCTTGGCTTGTGACACGGGTGGTCTCAATTTAAGCGTGACCAGAACGGATTATAGAAAACTGAGTATCACGGTTGATGCGGATAATTGCGTGGTCGAAGGCGAGCGAGCGAACGGAGAGATCGAATTAACGTTTGACGATAATCTGAATGAGTACAGCAATCCTAGAAAACAGTTCCCACTGACGTACACAATGAATGGGTTCTCAATGACTGATGCCGCGGGGCGCGCTTTTAGCTACAGCGGCGGTTTGTCTTGTGATTTTGCGGCCAATAATCCGAGCGAGTCCTATTATTATGTTTTTAGTCAAGCCGACGGCAGTATCGTTGATTTTTATCGTAGGTTTGATTCAGCCTTCGACCAGGCGATAGAAAGCTCCAATGGCTATGTTGATTCGAATGACCAAGGCTCAACGGCATCAAATCTGATTTTTGCTTACAACTGCGATGCGACCAACTTAGCGGTCACAACCGGCGGTAAGCAGCACCGGGTTCGGGGGCAGAAGTTCATTTACGACGAATATGGCGACAATGCATTGATCACGACAGACCGAGAGACTCGAACGAGTCAGATCGACAGTGGCGCAAGATCTGACTTGAATGGTTCGATTGCGAGAGGGTTTGATCATCGTGATTATCCGATGTTTAGTTTCAGCGATGCTCGGTATAGCCAATACAATTCCGCTGAGAGCTTAGTCGATACCAACGCAGCAACTTACACTATTGGGCTAACCTATCAGGATACGGCATATCTTGCTCAGACGGTTATAGATGGTTACCCCAGTGGTGGTGACCCCTACAGTGACAATAGTTCTTATTACACGTTTGATTTTGATCAGGATGGCGAGCCGGATGAGATACAGGCGCCCTATGTTTCTTGGATGGACGCCTCAAATGCTTGTTGGTGGAGCGCGGTTTGGTCTGAAGGGATCGGGCTATATACAGAGTATCAGCCAAATGAAGCTGGATCGTGCGAGCCGGCCGATTACTTTTTTGCAAATACCGCGGGCGAGATTTTGGTTGAGGATGCCGATGGCGATGGCATATCTGATGCCCTTGACGATGATGCAGACAACGACGGATTGGCAGATGTGGCAGAAGCGCAACTCGGGACCAGCTCAATCCTCGCTGATACCGATGGGGACGGGGTCGATGATGGTGACGATCTCTTCCCGCTGAACCCAATTGAATCTGTAGACAGTGATAGTGATGGCGTTGGAGATTACCTTGATGATTTCCCAAATGACCCAAATCAGCAAAGTTTGAGTTTGGTTGATGCCTTGTCGAGTGTTGAAGACGCCCAACTTGCGGCTTGTCTTGAGTTGTGGATCAATGTGCTCCTTGGCGCTCAATCAGCCGCTGATGTCGATCAGCTTTGGTGCGGGGACGGGTTTAGCCAGTTTCTGGAGGATGCAGGTTTGCAGGAAATCGGCGTAGCTTACGGCTGGGTTGTTGGAGAGCCTATCCGATCGTTATCAGGCATCGAAAAATTCAAAGGGATAACAGCGCTTCGGTTGGAAGACCCATTTAAGAATTCAGACCTTGCAGTAATCAATCGCATCCGGTCAATCGAGGCTCTATTTTTAACCAATAGCCCGGAAATTAACGATCTCAGTGCGCTTGCCGAATACCCATCACTGCGCGCGCTCGCGATTGACGGCGGCGGGCTAACCAATCAGAGCTTGCTTCAGCTTGCAGCAAGTGATTGGTTGCCTCAAAGCCTGCGGTCCCTGACGCTCGCAGGAAGATTTGATGAAATTTCCGTTCTCAAAAATTTTAATAATCTCGAGGATCTTCGGTTGGGCTCTGACGCGTTGAAAGATTTAGCGCCGATAGCGCGGTTGCCGCTGTTAGCATTTTTAGGCGTCGAGAGTGCGGGATTAAAGACACTGGAAGACCTCAAGAACACAGATTCATTGACGACAATCGGATTGATTGCGCCCTCTTTGAAAAGCATCGCGCCGATAGCAGCCCTGCCGCAGTTGGATACGCTTTTTGTTGAAATGCCGCGCTGATCGATTTTGGGGCTTTGGCAGATAGCGACAGTTTACGCGTTCTCGAATTCAGGAATACAGGTCTTGATAGTCTGGATTTTCTCCGCGGATCAGGCGGCGGTGTCTCGCTGGATTTAGACGCGCTGTATCTGCGCGGTAACGAGATTCGTGATCTTGATTTGCTGAGCCAATTGCCAAACTTGAACGCGCTCTCTGTAGGAGAGAACCCAATTCGCTCGCTGGACCCAATCGGTAAGTTGTCCCAGTTGGAATGGCTAAGCCTGGCAGATACGGGTGTTCGCGCGTTATCAGTGCTGGACACCTCAAATCTTTCCTATTTAGATGCTTCTGGTAACAATTTAAAGACGATTGAGCCTTTAGCCGGTGCTCGAAATCTGAAAGTCTTGCATTTAGAGGAAAACGAAGTCGCCGATATCCAACCGCTATCGGGGTTGCAGCTTGAATTCGTTGAATTTGGAAGGCAATCAAGTGCGGTCTATCGACGCTGCGTTTAACAGCATGTCTCAAGGTGAGATTCTCCTCGATAGCAACCCTGTTTTGTGCCCCTCGTTAAATCGATTTTTGTCTCAGAAGCGGGAGGCTGTTCGGCTGGACTTCGACGCAGTAGCTTGCCTGAGCGACGGCGATGATGATGGTTTAGAAGATACTCTGGATGTATTTCCGAGTGATCCGAGTGAACAACTCGACACTGATGGGGACAGCATTGGCAATAATGCAGATGAGGATGATGATGGGGATGGAATGCTCGATACAGATGAGTTGGCGAGCGGTTTTGATCCCCTAAACCGGTACTCATGCGAAGGCTGTTTTAGTCTAGATATAACCGGTGACGACGTTGCAGAGCCCTTGTCAGATGGGTTGCTGGTGATTCGATATCTGTTTGGTTTTCGAGGAGAGGCGCTTTTAACCGGGGCCTACTTAGGCGCCATAACGCCAGAGGCGATTTCCGAAATCGAGAGCTTGCTTGAGGGCGCCATTGGTGCACTCGATATTGACGGTGATAAAGCATCTGATCCGTTAACGGATGGGCTCATCGTGATCCGGTATCTTTTCGGGTTTAGAGGGGATGCGTTGTTTTCGGGTGCAACAAGCGATGCATCAACGCGTTCGCAAAGTGAGATGTTAGGGTATTTAGAAGGGCTGATGCCTGGTGATCAGAACCAAGTAACAAACCCCGAGCCTGTGGCAGGAGCGCCGTCAGCATCAGGGTGGGTTCGTGGTGAATATGGCGACGCTTTTGACTATGAGGCCCAATGCCAGTCGCCCCGAGCTGGAAGCGAGTTTGAGGATGTTCAAGGCACGACCACGGATGAGAATTTTTGGTTGAGAGCCTATAGCTTCGACACGTACTTATGGTATGACGAAATCGAAGATGTTGATCCGGCAACGGTTGATAACACAGAAGCCTATTTTGACTTAATGAAAACCTTTGCGCTATCACCCTCGGGTAACGCTCGAGATAAATTCCATTTCACCTACAACACGGAAGATTGGAAAAAATTATCTCAATCAGGCGTCTCCGCAGGCTACGGCGTAGAGTTTTTTCGAGTCCGTTCGTCGCCGCCAAGGCAATGGCTTGTGGCTTACACTGAACCCAATACACCCGCTGGCGATGCAGGACTTCTACGAGGTTGGGAGATCGCGTCGGTTGATGGTGTCGATTTTCAACAGGGCAGTGACACCGATACGTTAAATGCAGCGTTGTTTCCGGCGGAATTGGGTGAGGTGCATCAGTTTGTATTCCGAGATGTGACCAATGGGCAAACAACGACGGTTAACTTGACGAGTGAGGAGATCACCTCAACGCCCGTTCAGTCCGTGAAAGTCATCCGCAGTGGCGCAAAAGACGTGGGCTACTTGCTCTTTAACGATCATATTGCCACGGCAGAAGAACAGTTGATCGATGCTTTTGAAAGGTTTAAGACCGCTGGCGTGACAGAGCTCGTGGTGGATATGCGTTATAACGGTGGTGGCTATTTGGATATTGCAAGGATGCTCGCATCGATGATCGTTGGCGAGGAAGCGGTCGGGCAGACCTTCAGCGAACTTCAGTTTAATGATAAATACCCTGTTCGAAATCCGATCACGGGACGTGTGCTTGTGCCCTCCGAGTTTACCCGCACGGCCCCGGGGTTTGTGGTCTCAAGCCAAACCCAGTTGCCGCTTCTGAGCTTGGACCGGGTCGTGGTCATTTCAGGCGGCGGTACCTGCTCAGCCAGCGAGGCTGTTATTAATGGTTTAAGGGGGGTTGGCGTTGAAGTCATCTTGGTCGGCGATACGACCTGCGGCAAACCATACGGTTTTTACGGCATAGACAATTGCGGCACGACGTATTTCACGATTCAGTTCAAAGGGGTCAATGCGACCGGGTTCGGTGACTATACCGATGGGTTCTCGCCGCCGGGTGCAGAGTCGGTAGGGGTCGAGATCGGCGGTTGTTCCGTTGAGGATGATCTGGGGCATGCCTTGGGTGATCCTGAAGAGGCGCGTCTACAAACAGCGCTGGAATATCTATCGACCGGCTCGTGCGGGACAAATGCGGCCAGTGTGAGTGCTAAACGGCAGCATCCATTGGAGGCTGTTCGAGGGCAAGTTGTTAAGCCGGCGCCCCTGTCGGGCAGTATTTTGCGCGGACCTGAATTACGATTTGAGTGAAGGATTCAGCGTTGATTGAGATCGCTTTTGAGGCGTGTCCGATGAAGCCAAAACAGCAGGCCGAAGGGCGGGAATAATTGGCACTCACGGTGTCTCAGGACTTTTAGCGACACATCGTGCTGATGTTATTGATGCTTGATTTTGTTAACAGGCGCTTGGATTAAAGATGACTTGAGCCATTTCATCGCCGATAACAGACGCATCGAGAGCCGGCATGTTTGATAGAAAGGTTGCGGCTTTAGGCTAGCTGTCCCCGGATCAGGGTTTTGTGCTGGCCTAAATTACGTTATTTTTGTGACAGGCTTAGCACGCCTTTTGATTCATTGTCGAGGGAAGCGCCTGAGAAACAGGGCGCTTGATTGACTGGGATCTATTTTTTTCAGTACGAATCAGGGCCCGAGCTTTAGGCAAAATAGTTCGTTTAAATTTATAGGTCGAATGCTTAATGAACTACCACACTCTTGGTAAGGTCGATGGTTTTCAGAGTGTAGGCACCTTCTTTACTGATCTGCTGCGTTGGGGGCTCATTCGGCTCGGTTCTGTATGGTTTGGTTCGAGTCGGCGCACGAATAAGGTGGCCTCACACGACTTAAGCGCGGCGCTTGCATGAATCAAGTTGCACTCACCCTTGCCAGTTTTTTAGCCTATTTTGCTTTGTCAGGCATGTTGGCGCCCATCGGTATATTGGTTGAACCGGGCGCGGTAGCGCTCGGTGTCTCGGCAGGCGAAATGGTTCGAACCCTCGGATTTTTTTCATCGGGAACCCTAGCCGGATCAATAGCTGCAGTGTTTCTGCTGCCCAATGTTAGGCTTAAGGTCATAACCTTGAGTGTTTATGGCGGGGCGTCCGTTGCGCTTGTTGTCCTGCTGTTTATGCCGGCCGATTTAAGGGTAATCGGCGCCTGTCTAGCCCTGCTCGGGCTCTGTTTAGGTATCGGGCTTGCTCAGGCTGCTTTGGTGATTTCACGGATTTATAGCGAGACCTACCGTCCATCGATGTTGGTCGCGACCGATGGCAGTTTCAGTCTGGCCGCTTTCGTCACGGCGTCAGCGACTGTTTTTTTGCTCACCCAAGGCGCGCCATGGGCAAGTATCTATGGTTTGATTCTTGTAGTGGTGCTGGTAATTTTTGTAACAGCTTTTTGGTTGGATTTTCCCGAAAACGTCCGAATCGAAGATCCAAAAGATGCGGGCTTAAGCATCAGAGCGTGGCCGAGAACCATTTGGTTCTTGGCGGCTGCGTTATTTTGCTACACGTTTGGTCAAAGTAGTTTTTTAATTTGGTTGCCCACCTTTGCACAAACCTCGATCGGGTTATCTGCGGCAGAGAGCGGGCATCTGGTGGGTCAGTATTGGTTGGGTATGTTTATTGGCCAAATCCTGACGGTCTTGATTGTGGCATACCTAGGTGCGGTGAAGATGTCATTCATCGGCGCGCTAGGGTGTTTAATGGCGGCGGCGCTGCTGTTTATACATCCCATGAGCCTCGGGAGTCCGTCGATGCTCGCGCTGATTTGGGGGGTCGGTAATTTTGGACTGTTAAAGTGCTTGATTTCGCAAGCAACGCTTGAATTCAACGAGATCCCAGCTGGGTTGATTCCCAGTCTTTTGCTGTCGGGGTCTCTTGGCACGGCTTGCAGCCCGCTGGTGAGTAGTTGGATGGTTGAGGCCATGGGAGTGGCCGCGGGCATGATGACCGGTTTGGTGAGTTTGGCAGTGGTGCTGCTGATGGTTGTCGCGGCAATCGCCTGGCGGCGAGACATGAATCTAAGCGGAATAAAACAATGAAGCCAGTAAACGTTATTTTTGACACAGATCCTGGGATCGATGATGCGATGGCCTTACTGCTGTTACACGCGCTGCCTTCAATTAATGTCCAGGCCATATCAACCGTTTTTGGTAATGCCTCAATCGAAGATTGTACGCGCAACGCGTTATATATTTGTGAACGCTTCAGCTTGCCCTACCCCGTCTACAAAGGGGCTGGCGTAACCTTTTCGGGCTTGGCTGAGACAGCGTATCCAGACTTTGTTCATGGTGCAGATGGCTTAGGGGACGTCGGTTTCCCCGTGCCAACGCGTCGTGTAGAGCCGCAGTCCTCGGTGGACTATATGATTGAAACGCTTCGCTCAACGCGTGAACCGGTCGAGGTGTTGGCTGTTGGCAGGATGACAAACCTTGCTGAGGCATTAAAGCAAGCGCCGGATATTGCGCCGCTGATTCACAGGATTGTGATGATGGGCGGTGCGGTCGCGGTACCTGGTAATGTGACTGAGTGGGCGGAAGCCAACATCTACGGAGACCCCGAGGCTGCAGCGTTTGTCTTTGATTCGGGTGTGCCCGTCCTGATGGTGGGGCTGGATGCAACGCTGCAGCATCGGATGAAAAAAACGGCACTGATGTCTTTGCGGGACCAACTAGGGGATGCCGGAAAATTTTTATGGCAAATCAAGCAGTGTTACCTAAAATTTTACGCGGACAAGGGGGTCTTCGACGGATTTCCAATCCATGACTCCACCGCGGCGCTCGCGCTGGTTCATCCCGAGTGTTTTGAATTACGATCTGGGCATCTCGTGTGTGAGACAAAAGGTGCGCAGCGGGGCAGGACAGTACTATCGGCGTCAGTAAATGGGCCCCATACCGTTGCGATGGCGGCTGATTCAGACAAGCTGACACGCCGCTTCGAGGCGGCCATGCAAGCAAAATACGGTACACAAGCGCTTTGATAAGTTTTGCCCACGCGACTTGTAATGGGCTTTGCGGAACGTGCGAAGATGATCCGGGTCTGCCAGCACTGATCTGCCGCTTTAGCGAATTCAGGCCGAGCCGGACCTGAGGTGAGTCAAGCGTGTTCAGGCGCCGTCAATCAACTGTCGTCTGAGCAGAAGGGCATGACATTATCGTGGTGCGTTAAGGCGCAGTAAACGCACAGCAGTAAGGGCCTCAGTGCTTCCGGGCCGATCTTGCCTTAAAACAATTATCGTTTTTGACCCTCAGATTAACCCGTCTTAAAGCGTTCATTGACTTGCGCGCGGCCTTCGCTATTGCTGAGCCTGTGGCGCACTCCGGGCTGTTGTCGCGAGCGGTTGCTCGACGGGTCACGGCGCCGTGCAGACCCGCGATGATGCCGTTTGAGAAAAATTGATAGCGGATCTGTTAGAAATATGGATAAAGTCTGGAGTTTTCTTGAAAAACTCGGCAAACTACGCGCCCGGCCAGAAAAGCGCTTGCACTTGAGGTGTATTAGGCGGGGCCAAGTCGCCGCTTCGAAAGTAAATCATTGGTTTGGTTTGTTTAGGGCGATTGGGTAGGGGCAAGGAATTACGGGGCTGTTGCGGTGCGGACAATCCGTAAATGGATTAAATGTGGAGATATTCTATGAAAATAGATTTTAAATTAATGGACAAGTCGCAGCTGTTGGGAAGTTTGACTGCATTAGCACTCATCCTGACACCTGCTCTACCTTTCAGTGCCTTTGGTGCGGATGAGGTTGAAGAGGTAGTGGTGGTTGGTACGCGGCGGGAAGCCCGTTCAGTTGGTGATTCGCCAGCACCGGTTGATATTATTTCTGGTTCCGATTTCGTCAACCAAGGTTCAGGCGACCTGCAGGATATGATCAGAACGTTAGTGCCATCTTTTAACGTGAACACCCAGCCGATTAGTGATGCTGCGACGTTGGTGAGACCGGCTAACCTTCGAGGCCTACCACCAGATGACATGCTCGTTTTGACGAACGGTAAGCGTCGTCACAGAGGAGCGGTTATTTCCTTCTTGGGTGGTGGCGTCGCTGATGGTGCGCAAGGTGCCGACATTTCTGCAATACCTTCAATCGCGTTAAAGAAAGTTGAAGTGCTGCGCGATGGTGCTGCGGCTCAGTACGGCTCGGATGCTATCGCTGGCATCATGAATTTCGTTTACCGAGACGAAGCAGAAGGTGGTGAAGTTCAAATTCGAACCGGAGAGTACTCTGAGGGTGACGGCGGTATGTGGCGAGTGGCTGCAAACGTCGGTATGCCGTTCACTGCAGATGGTTTTGCTAACTTCTCTGTCGAACTTCAGGACAGCGAGGCAACGTCGCGGAGTGTCCAACGAGCCGATGCGCAAGCATTGTTCGATGGCGGCAACACCAATATCTGGAACTCCCCAAACCCTGCTCAGATCTGGGGTTCACCTGAGGTGAGCGACGACGTGAAGTTTGTCGCAAACATCGGCCTTGATCTTGATTCGTCCAAGAAGTTTTACTTGTTTGGTAACTATGCTGAGCGAAAAGTACTGGGTGGATTCTACTTCAGAAACCCCACAAACCGGGGTGGAATATTCTCCGCTGACGGCGGCGCGACGCGTCTGGTCGGTGATTTAGGCGAAGCGGCAGGTGGCGAAAGAACTTGTCCGGTGGTTGCTGTGCCCGATTCAGGGGCGGGTTCCGCGACAGACACAGCGCTTGCAGACATTAAGGCAAACCCCAACTGTTTCGTCTTTAACGAAGTCTTCCCAGGCGGGTTTACACCCAGCTTTGGTGGCGGTGTTTCAGATTGGTCGATTGCAACAGGCATCAGTGGCAGCACTGATAACGGTTTGATGTATGACCTGAGCGTCAGCATTGGCGAGAATCGTGCTGACTACTACATCGAAAACACGCTCAATGGTTCGCTCGGTCCCGATTCGCCGACTGCGTTCAATCCAGGGAGTTATGTGCAATTAGAAAAGACTGTCAATGCTGACTTTAGCAAGGGACTCCCTGTTGATAGCTTTGCGTCCGATCTGAACGTTGCATGGGGCTTGGAGTATCGCGAAGAGCAATTCACCGTTGTTGCGGGTGACGAAGCGAGCTGGGAAATTGGTCCATACTTTACGCAAGGCTTCGGGATTGGTTCGAACGGTTTCGGAGGCTTCTCACCGCAAATGGCAGGGGTTTGGGATCGCGGAAACTTTGCGGTCTATGTGGACCTAGAAGCGGATGTGACTGAATCGTTCTTGGTAGGGTTTGCAACGCGATACGAAGATTTTGACACCTTCGGTTCAACCAGTAATAGCAAGATTTCTGCTCGACTCAAGATCACGGACGATCTATCGATTCGCGGAACGGCTAGTACCGGATTCCGTGCTCCGACGCCGGGGCAGGCAAATATTGCTAACATTTCCACGGTTTCAGGGGCCGACGGAGTGCTGTTCCAGCGTGGAACTTTGTCGCCAACCAACCCAGTCTCTGTGTTCTATGGCGGTAAAGAGCTCACGCCAGAAGAGTCAGAAAGCATCAGCTTAGGCTTGGTATGGGATGTGACAGATGCTTTGTCGGTCACGCTTGACGCCTACCAGATCGAACTGTCGGATCGAATCACTCAAGGTGATGAGGTTAACGTCTCCGATGAAGACATCGCTACCTTGACTGATTTGGGTGTCACGGGTGCCGGCGATCTGACGACGTTCAAATTTTATGTGAACGATTTTGACACGACCACAACCGGTTATGATTTAGTCGCAACCTATGGCGCTGATATGTTCAATGGGAGCACTGAATTTACCTTCGTCTTAAGCGATGTGGAGACCGAAGTGGATCGAAGCAAGAACGGTTTGGTGGGAGAGGGCTTTATCAATCGACTTGAGAAATCTTTGCCTCAAACGCGTTGGAATCTATCTGCTGTCCACCTCAACGGAGATTGGAGAGTGCTGGCTAGAATCAACTCGATCGATGGATTTTGGACTGAGACCAGTGGCATGATCGATGGAATGGCAACGGTTGACTTAGAGGTTGCGCGCGACTTTGGTATGTATAACGTAACCCTTGGTGCGCAAAATGCGTTCGATGAGTATCCAGACGAGGAAGTCCAGGGTCTGCAGGACGCGATCGGTATGCGTTACCCAGAAGCTGCGCCATTGGGCTTCAACGGTGCGTTTTACTACGTCAAGCTCGGCATTAACTTTTAATTTCCATTCGGAAACTAAGAGATCTAAAAAGGGCACTTAGTGCCCTTTTTTTTTGGCGCAATGTTTCTTAAATAGGCTGATGCCGCGATGGATTGCGCCGGGACGCTATGGTTGCGGGAAGTGCCTACTATGACTTTAAGGCGCCAGGGGTTGCGGTTATCGCAGGTGCCTGGCGCGTCGGATGCGCGGCATCTGCGCACTCGATCACGCCCACAATGTGATCCTGCTCGGTCGAAGCTCGGTTTGACTGATCCAGTCTTTGCAGCGGCCGCAGGGCGCCACGCGACGAGTCACCCCATGATAAAGTAAACGCCTTTTAAAAAAACTGGATTTTAACAGGATGCGATATGGTGGCAATCGGTAAAAAGGCTTGGCTGAGCTTCTTGGTAATGAGTTTCAACTGTGGGGTGCTGCCCGCCGTAAAGGCGGACACTGAGCAGGCTGCCATCGCGATCAAAGCGGTTGTGGTCACCATGTTTGAACACGGCGAATTGGCGGGCGACCGGCCGGGCGAGTTTCAGTTTTGGATTGAGCGGTTCCCGCTCGATCGACAATTGCCGTTTGAGATGGGTCAGCACCCATTACGGCTGAGCGCTTCCGGGGTTTTAGGGATCTGTACGGGCGGTGGCGTCACCAACGCCACCGCATCGATCATGGCCTTGGGTTTGGATCCGCGGTTTGATTTGAGCGCCGCGTATTGGGTCGTGGCGGGCATCGCCGGCGGCGATCCCAAAGATTTAACGATTGGTTCTGGGGCTTGGTCGCGCTACGTGATTGATGGCGATCTTGCCTTTGAAGTCGACGCGCGAGAAATCCCCGAGGATTGGCCTTACGGCATGATTCCGTTGGGCGCCCACGCGCCGGCTGCGCCTGGGGATGATGTGACCCAAGGTTGGACGGTCGATACCTCAAGTTTTACGCTGAATGCAGACTTGGCAGATTGGGCTGTTGCCACGTCAAAAGGCGTTGTGTTGCCAACCTATCCCGCGTCTCGGGCCTTTTCAAAGCAGTTTCAAGGGTTTGCTGGCGCGCTTTCTGAGCCGGGCGTGATGCTGGGTGAGACCTTATCGGCCAGTACCTACTGGCATGGCGAGCGATTGAGTCAATGGGCCAATGACTGGGTTCAGGTTTACTCAAACCCAAAAATGAATTTCATGACGAGCAATATGGAAGACAGCGGCACGTTAACGGCCCTGCATCGCCTGGCACGGATTGGGCGGGTCGATCCAGAACGAATTATGGTCTTGCGCACGGTGAGTAATTACACGCAACCGCCGCCAGGGGCATCCGCGGTCTGGAGTGCCACCGCGGAGTACCCGGATTCGGGTTTGCCTGCGCTGGAATCCGCGTATCGTTTCGGCTCGGCCGTGGTCCGGGCGATCGTCAAGAATTGGTCTGTCTACGAAACGGCGTTACCAAAGCACAACGCTAGTGCCGAGCCATGAGTTTTTTAGCAGCTTGGTGATGGTCGAATTTTAAAGCCGCCACATCGACGCCGGTTAGGGCGCCGTCGCGTACCCGCCATTGACCCTGAACGAGAACGTGTTCAGCGCGGTCTGTACCCGATAAAAGTAGGCTTGCTAAGGGGTCATGATGCCCAGAGTGCTGAATACCATCGACTTTAAAAAAGGCTAAGTCCGCCTGTTTACCGACCTGAATCTGCCCGAGCTCAGGTCGATTGATGGCGTGCGCGCCGCCGCTGGTTGCCCAACGCAAGGCATGTTCAATTGATACCCGATCACTGCCGTAGTGCAGTCTTTGTAGTAGAAGCGCCTGTCGTGTTTCAAGGATTAGATTGGAGTGGTCATTCGAGGCAGCGCCGTCAACGCCCAGACCGATTTCAACTCCGGCGGCCATTAAGTCCAAGGTCCTGCAAATGCCGGACCCCAAAATCATATTGGAGCTGGGGCAGTGCGTGATACTGGTGCCGCTGGCGCCTAACCGTTGCATTTCTGTCGCGTTAAAATGAATGCCGTGCGCCAGCCAGGTTTTGGGTCCGAGCCATCCGAGTTCTTCTAGATAGTCGAGGGGTCTTTGTTCATACAAATCTTGGCAGAACGCATTTTCGTCCAAAGTTTCCGCTAAATGCGTGTGCAAGCCAGCCCCGTAGGCCGCAGCCAGAGCCGCTGTTTCTAACATAAGCGTTTTACTAACCGAAAAGGGCGAGCAGGGGGCTAAGGCAATTTGGATCATCGCGCCCGGGCTTGGGTCGTGATGCGCTTCAAGCATTTTTTGACTGTGGACTAAAATATCGGCCTCACTTTGCGTGACCCGATCCGGCGGCAGTCCGCCTTGGGATTGGCCCAGGCTCATGGAGCCTCTACAAAAAATGCTGCGCAGACCCAGGCTGTTAATGGCCTCGACCTGGATCTCGGTGGCATTGGTAAGCTCATCAGAAAATACGTAATGATGATCAACCGCGGTCGTACAACCTGACAACAGGAGTTCGGCGGCAGCTAACTGGGTGCTCAAAAAGATATCGTCTGGACTGAGTTTGGCCCAAATGGGGTAGAGTGCCTCAAGCCAAGGAAACAAGCTCTGGTTGCCAGCTGCCGGCACTGCGCGCGTAAGGGTTTGATAAAAATGATGATGCCCATTGATCAGCCCCGGCAAAACCACAAGCGCTGAGGCATCAAGGCATTCATCAAAGTGCTCTGGGGGACGATCAAGGATTGCCGAGATGACACCGTTCTCGATCATTAGACCCGCGCTGGCATCCAGTCCAGGCGTAAAAATGGCAAGTGGTTCCTTAATCCAGAGTTTCATATTGTTCTGCTGGCGGGCGCAAGGCCGCAGCCTCGCAAAATAAAGGTAACCAGAAAGTCTGCCGTTTCGGTTAAGACCGGGTCGTCGAACTCCGCACGGTTGAGCAGGGATAAGGCTTGTACCTGAAAGTCGGCATAATGCTGGGTTGCCGACCAAATGAGAAAAATAAGGCGTTCAGGGTCAACCTGCTCGATTTTTCCAGCTTGCATCCACTGTTTGATGACCAGGGCTCGGTCTTGAACCCAAGCCCGCATACTCGTATTCAGATAGCCTTTCAAATTGGGCGCGCCTTGGATCATTTCGTTGGCAAACAGTCGAGACGCTGCTGGGTCTTGTTGCGCTTGTTTCAGTTTTTGTCGAATAAAAGCCTCTAGCGCCTGTGCGGGGTCTGATGCCTCGCTGACCTGATCAAATGCCAGGTTCCAAGATTCGATGATGCGCTCTAAAACAGCCAAATAGAGCTGCTGTTTTGATTTAAAGTGATAATGGATATTGGGCTTCGGCAACGCTGCGCGATCGGCAACGCGTTGCATGCGGGCGCCTTCAAAGCCGTATTGCGCGAATTCAGCTTTTGCCGCGATGAGGATGTGCGCCTTGGTTGAACTCGGAGCCGGCACTTCAGGGTTTGGTTGGTTGACCATATGGATCATTCTAGACGCGGATGTTATATCCATAAAGAACTATTTTTATTGATCTTTATAAGAATTGGACTAAACTTCCGATAAATCCTGACCATATGGTTAGCATAGAGCAAGCCATTTTGGCAGCCGATATCGGCGGGTCCCAAGGGCAATAGAAAACGAAATGACTGAAACGAATGACTGACATCAGTAACCCCATCCAATTTTGGCTAAACAGCGCGCTGCAGGGCCATGCAGGGCGTGCTGATGAAACCCTGCTGACTTATCTAAGACACAGCGGGCGGGTGGGCACGAAAGAAGGCTGTGCTTCGGGGGATTGTGGCGCCTGCACTGTTTTAGTTCAAACGAATGACGGCGGGGCTTACAAGCCAATGAATGCGTGTATTCTACCGGTGCAGCAATTGCATGGGCAGGCGGTGATCACAGTCGAAGGCTTGCCCACTAACGATGAACTGCATCCAGCCCAGACTGCCCTGATCACGACCCATGGGGCCCAATGTGGGTTTTGTACGCCGGGTTTTGTGATGGCCCTGGCTGGTTGGATGGATGAACAGGCAGTCAGCGCTGGCTCAGACCGTGGCGGGCAGCCTAAACTCGACAGTGAGCAGGCCGAAATCACCCGCTTCAAGGCGTCTCGGGAAGCCATTTCCGGTAACCTGTGTCGCTGCACAGGTTATCGGCCCATCTTGCAGGCCGCAAAGCATTTGGCGAGCAACCCGCCAGTGGCCTTATCTGAAACCCATCAACGCCTCGATAGGGCGCGTTTTGATTCCGAGCCAGACCACTCAGCGCCCTATAACGCGGGCTTTCGAGCGCCGCACTCCCTCGACGATTTAAAGGCCCTGCTTCGGCAGCAACCGAGTGCGAAGTTGATTGCTGGGGGCACGGACCTCATGCTCGAGGTCACCCAGAAACAGGTTCGCTTCGATCAATTGATTAGCTTGGCGCGGGTGCCCGCGCTTCAAAGGCTTGAGATCCGTGACGATCGCGCCGTTATTGGCAGTGCGGTCACCTACCAAGACCTCCAAGCAGCAACGCCATTGCGCTGGCCTGCGTTGCACCACTTCTTGTCTCGGTTGGGGTCACCACAGATTCGTAATCGAGGCACGATCGGCGGCAATCTAGGTACCGCGTCACCGATCGGAGACCTACTGCCGATCTTGCTCGCAATGGATGCAACGATTGTGATGTCCCATTTCGAAGCGGCGGACCGAAACGTTCCGATCGCGGCATTCTTACAAGGTTATCGGAAAACGCAGTTGCAACCGGGCAATTTCATAAAAGAGGTCCAGGTCACAGGTCTACAAGATTTTCTTCGTTATTATAAGATTTCAAAACGACAAGAAGATGACATTGCGGCGGTGTCCGTTGCTGTCCGATTGAAGCTGGATGCCGAGCGTATCACGTTGGCTCGGATTGCTCTTGGTGGGGTTGCTGAACAAGCCCTGCGATTACCCATGCTTGAGCAGGCGCTTCAAGGGCAAGTCATTACCGAGACACTTATGACGGCGTTGCACCAGCAGGCACTGGCCCAATTAGACCCGATCAGCGATGTCCGCGCCAGCCGAGGCTATCGACGCGAGATGGCGGCGAACCTATTAGTGCGAGCGCTTAAAGAAGCGCTTGGGTTACCCATGCCACAAATCTATGGATTGGATGATGCGTAAGCTCGCAGCGACAGCAGAAACGGGTGTGGTCGGTGCGACGGTCGGCCAAGCGCTTGCGCATGAGTCCAGTGAAAAACATGTTCGCGGCACGGCGGCTTATGTTGACGATGTGCCCGTGCCGGCGGGCACGCTGTTCGTTGCGACCGGTTGGGCACCGGTTGCTGTGGCCAATGACCTGAGTCTGAATCTTGATCAGGTTCGACAGTCCGAAGGCGTCATTGACGTTTGTACGGCGGCCGATGTGCCGGGCAGCAATGATGTGTCTCCCGTGCATGAAGGCGATGTCTTGTTCGCCGCAGGCGAAGTCTCGTTTCATGGCCAAGTGGCGTTTGCGGTTGCTGCAACGAGCCAGTATCTGGCGGAGGTCGCCGTAAAAAAAGCGATCTTCACCTATGAGGCCCAACCGGTTCAGTTGACCGCCAAAGCAGCGATGGCAGCTGACGATTTTGTACTGCCGACTCGGACATTTCGGATGGGGTCACCAGAGCGCGCAATGGATAACGCCAAAAGACAAATACAAGGGGTGCTCCATATCCGCGGCCAGGAGCATTTCTATCTCGAAGGCCAGATCGCTTTAGTGAGCCCTACAGAAGATGGTGGGGTTGCCGTTTTGATCTCCTCTCAGCATCCCAGCGAAGTCCAAAAATTGGTGGCAAGCACCTTGGGCATTGCGCTGAACCGGGTGGCCGTCAGCGTTCGTCGGATGGGCGGCGCGTTTGGCGGCAAGGAAACCCAAGCCGCGCCGCTGGCCTGCATTGCTGCTTTGTTTGCGCGTCGTACCGGGCGAACGATTAAATATCGAATGCCTAGGCAGCAGGACATGATTCAAACTGGTAAGCGCCATGACTTTGAAAATGAATATCGCTTGGGCTTTGATGACCAAGGGGTAATCCAAGCGGCGGATCTCACTTTGGCTGCGCGCTGCGGCTACTCAGCAGATCTATCCGATAGCATTGTCGATCGCGCGATGTTTCATGCTGACAACGCGTACTGTCTTCAAAATGCGCAAATCACTGGCTACCGCTGCCGAACCAATACCGTGTCGAATACGGCGTTTCGCGGCTTTGGTGGCCCCCAGGGGATGCTCACGATCGAAGCCGCGATGGATCATATGGCGAACGCTTTAGATCTTGATCCGGTTGATGTGCGCCTGCGGAACCTGTATCGACCTGGCAATGATGAAACGCCCTATGGCCAGAAAGTGTCGGACTTTCGGTTGGGAAGAATGATGGATCAGTTAATTGAGCAATCTGATTATCGACAACGCCGGCAAGCGATTACTCGGTTTAATGCCAGTCAATCCTATTTACGGCGGGGTCTTGCGCTGACGCCGGTCAAGTTTGGTATCTCCTTCACAGCCACGCATCTCAACCAAGCGGGCGCCCTGATCCATATCTACTCAGATGGGAGTGTGCACCTGAATCATGGTGGTACCGAAATGGGTCAGGGCTTGCTGACAAAGGTGCAGCAAATCGTTGCGTCCGCCTTTGGCGTGAGCACAGCGCTGGTTCAAGTCAGTGCGACCGCAACGGACAAGGTGCCCAATACGTCACCCACGGCAGCCTCGTCTGGAACAGACCTGAATGCAATGGCTGCTTTGGATGCCGCCAATCAAATTAAAGCGCGATTGATTGCGTTGATAGCCCAAGGCGATGTGGTTGGGCCCGGTGAGTTTTCTGGTGGCAAGGTTCGTCATGGCGATGTGATCTGGGATTGGTCTGATTTGATCCAAGCGGCCTACTTGAACCGGGTCTCGTTGTCGGCGACGGGTTTTTACAAAACGCCTGATATTCATTTCGACCGGGAAACGGGTAAGGGGCAGCCTTTTTATTATTATGCGTTTGGCGTTGCCTGCAGTGAGGTCGTGGTCGACACCACAACGGGCGAATATCGGCTCAGCCAAGTGGATATCCTGCATGACGTGGGCCGAAGCCTTAATCCGGCATTGGATCAGGGGCAGATTGAGGGCGGTTTTGTCCAAGGATTGGGCTGGCTTACAACGGAAGAGTTGCTTTGGAACGAGGCCGGTCACCTCATTTCCAACAGCCCATCAAATTATAAAATACCGACCGCGTTTGATATCCCTGATCATTTTAAAGTGACCTTGTTTCAAGAAGACAACCCAGAGGCCACTGTTTTTCATAGTAAAGCAGTTGGTGAGCCGCCGCTCATGCTGGCGATTTCAGTCTGGTGCGCGTTACGGGATGCTTGTCGTCGGCCATCCGAGCCCCTGCCAGATTTGGCGGTGCCCGCGACGCCCGAACAAGTTTATTGGGCGTTCTCAGGGCGCAAGGACGCGCCGGAATTAGGGAGCACCGCATGACATCCTGGCAAACCGCGATTGCAGCATGCCATCAAGCCGCAGAAGGCTTTGTTGTCGTGACCTTACTTCAGGCCAAAGGGTCTACGCCCCGGGACGGCGGTAGTAAAATTGTGGTGACGCAAACGGAAACCTTCGACTCCATTGGCGGCGGTGGATTAGAGCATTTGGTGATCGCACGTGCCCGAGACCTGCTCACTCAAGGTGTACCAGTTCAGTGCGTTGAACACTTTCCGCTAGCTGGCAAAGCGAATCAATGCTGTGGTGGTAGCGTGTCGGCCCTGTTCGAAGCCTTTCCGGAATCAAAGCGTTCTGTGGTGGTGTTTGGTGCAGGTCACGTCGGCCGGGCCGTGGTTCAAGTTCTATCGGAATGTGATGCCCGGATCGATTGGGTGGATGCTCGGGCGGCGCAGTTTCCTCAGAGGATCCCAGGTAATGTGCAACGCCACGTGCTGGAACAACCCGAAATGCTGATCGAGAATCTTCGAGCGGATGCCATCGTGCTCATTTTGACCCACGATCATGCCTTGGATTACCGATTGCTAAGAACGTTACTTGATGAGACGGAACTGTCATCGATTGGCATGATTGGGTCGAAGACTAAAAGTGATCGATTTCGAGCACGCCTGCGCCGTGATGGTATTCCTGAGCAAGAGGATGCGCGCTGGCGGTGTCCGGTTGGCTTGCCGGCAGTGCGCGGTAAGTTGCCAATGGAGGTTGCGGTCAGTATTGCAGCAGAGGTTTTGAGTCAGCCGTCCTTGCTAGACGACGGCAAGCGAGTGGGTGTGTCGTGGAAGTCGGTCCAAGCTGTATTGGGGAAGCCGTAATGTCAGACCAGCTAGAAACCTTTAACCAGCTCGCTGAAGGCGATGCATTGATTGAACTTTTAAAGGTTTGTTCCTCGCAAGTTTGGGCGCGTTCTGTACTGGCGCAGCGGCCTTTCAGCGATAAAAGGGCGTTGCTGACGGCCTCGGACAAGGCCTGGCAGTTAACGCACGAGGCAGATTGGCTCGAAGCCTTTGATGGTCATCCGAAAATAGGCGATGCTCAAGCCCTTCAAGCCGGACCGGAATCAATGGCGATGCAAGAGCAAGGGCAAGTCAATGCGGCAAAGGATTCGACGCGCAAGACCTTAGCGCGCCTAAATCAGGTCTATTTGGAGCAGTTTGGATTTATTTTTATTATTTGCGCATCGGGACGGTCAGCCGAGGAGATGCTCTGCGTTTTGGAGCAGAGCCTAAGTCGGTCTCGTGTTGATGAATTACAAAGAGCGGCGAGCGAGCAATCAAAGATCATGACACGTCGATTGCAAGCCTGGTTCGATTGAGATTTACCCAAAGCGCACTGAAGATTTTTGAGCGGCGCGTCAATGTCGATTAGGCCAAGCGCACGCGGGTTATTCACATTAAGCCGCGTCAAACCAAGGAAATAACATGACTCAAGCTGCCATTACGACGCACATCCTTGATTTGGACTCGGGCGAACCAGCGCGCGGCGTTCTGGTTTGGTTGCAATGTCCCGAGGGCCAAAAGCTTCAGGCAATCACCGATGCCGATGGCCGGATTAGCGAGTGGCAAGGCCATTTGCTGCTGACCGAGGGCGTCTACGAAATGCGCTTTAAAGTGGGCGCTTATTTTTCAGCGCGCGGGGTTGAAACGTTTTTTGATGAGATTCCGGTTCAGTTCCACACAACGACCGCTCGGGCACATTATCATGTACCGTTGCTGCTCAGCCCGTTTGGTTACTCGACGTACAGGGGGAGCTAACACCGTGCGTTTGATTCGAAGCCGAATACTCCATTGGCCAACTGACCAATGGCGTCAACCAGAATATTGGGAAGACGGGATCTTACTGATTGAGGCGGGGAAGGTTTTAGATTTGGGCCCTGCTGAACGGTTTATCACAGCAGGACTCGACCTCACACACTGCGAGCATTATCCAACGCGGTTGGTTTTACCGGGTTTTATCGATCCCCATCTGCATTTCCCGCAAGTGGATGTGATGGCGAGCTTTGGTGCTCAGCTCTTGGATTGGTTGAATGACTACACCTTTCCGGCTGAAGCACGGTATAGCGACCAGGTCTTTTCGGAGGCCGCTGCCGAAACGTTTTTAGACCTGCAGCTGCGCCATGGCACAACCTCGGCATTTGCCTTCTGCACCAGTCATCGCAATTCGGTCGAGGCGTTGTTCGGGGCAGCCGAGCGTCGTCAACTGCGCATGGTCGCGGGTAAAGTGTTGATGGATCAAAATGCACCAGCCGAAATTTTGGATACGGCCGAATCAGGCGCTCAAGACAGCGAAGACTTGATCCGCGCGTGGCACGGCCGGGGTCGTCTGGGATATGCCTTAACCCCGAGATTTTCAGGCACCTCATCGAGTGCCCAACTTGAAAAAACCGGTTTGTTGGTCCAACAGTACCCGAGCGTCTGGCTGCAAACGCACTTGTCGGAGAATCTTGCGGAAATTGCCTGGATCAAATCGGTTCACCCACAATACCAGGATTATTTACAAAGTTATGAGGCCCACGGCTTGGTCCCGAAAGGCGGGTTGTTTGGACATTGTATTCACCTGACCGAGTCTGAAACACAGCGCTTAGCCGACGCAGGCGGTGTGGCGGTTTTTTGCCCGTCGTCGAATCTGTTTCTGGGGAGCGGCTTAATGCCTTTTGAGGCTTTGCAGGCGGCGGGCGTTGACTTGGCGATCGCCTCCGATATTGGCGGTGGTACAAGTCTTAGCATGCTGAAAACCCTGGCAGATGCGTATAAGGTCTGTCAGTTGCAAAAGTACGTGCTGCACCCGTTCGAGGCGTTCTACCGGATTACGCGCGGCAACGCGCGGGCAACCGCATTGGAGGGGTTTATTGGTGATTTTCGAGTTGGGCAAGAAGCCGACTTCGTGATGATTGATCCGGCCCAGGTTCCGTTGATAGCGCGCCGAGTGCAGTCTGCTCAAGATCTGCAAGGCGAACTGTTTATTTATATGACCTTGGGTGACGAACAACTCATTGTTGAAACCAGTATTTTGGGCGAGCCGGCTTATCGGGCAGATGCGTCATGATGGCGCCGTACTGGTTAGAGTGGTTTGAACTGCTGCTGCGTTGGCTTCATCTTCTGGTTGGGGTTGCCTGGATTGGGGCGTCCTTGCACTTCGTTTTGGTGGATCGCAGCCTGATCAGTGACCCCGAGGATGATGTTGTAAAGGGCCGGTTCTGGGCGATTCATGGTGGCGGCGTCTATCAGTTCACGAAATATAACCTCGCGCCGCCCGAATGGCCGGCAACGCTGCATTGGTCAAAGTGGGAGGCCTACACGACCTGGTTAACGGGTATGGCATTGCTGGCGCTGATCTATTACCTGCGGAGCGATGCCTATTTAGTCGGAACAGGGAAATGGGTGACTGACCCCGGCCAGGCGATTTGGGTAAGCCTCGGGCTGATTGCGAGCAGCCTTGCCCTGTATGAAGGACTCATACGGAGCCCCTTGGCGCGACGAACTGGTTTGTTTGCCGTGCTCATTATTGTGCTGGTCTTGATCCTGTGCTGGCTTGCCACGCAGCTCTTGTCGAATCGAGCCGCGTTCATCCACGTCGGTGTGATCCTGGGTAGCATCATGGTCGGCAATGTCTTTTTCGGTATTATTCCCGCACAAAAAGCCTTTGTTGCGGCGGTTCAGGCGGGACGAGATCCAGATTTGGCGTTAACGCTTGCCGCTCGGCATCGGTCGTTCTTCAATAATTATCTGACGATGCCTGTTTTGTTTTGCATGGTCAGTTTGCATTTCCCGCTGCTTTATCAGCACAGTTTGAATTTCCTGGGTCTGTTTTTGGTGATGTTGGCCGGCGCGGTGGCGCGCCATTTTTTTAATTTACGGCATTTGAATATTCTTCATTGGCGCTATCTTTGGATGGCGGCAGGTTTGGTCGCACTGACGATGCTGCTGTTGCGCCCGCCGGCGCTGGATGACGTCAACGCACCGAATGCTTTGACCGCAACGGTGGAATCGATTGAGCCCGTACTCACAAAGGCCGAGATTGATGCGCTCATGATGACCCATTGCGCCAACTGTCACAGCGCCGCCCCAACGCATCCCGGTTTTGCAACAGCGCCGGGGGGCTTGTACTTTGCAGATCAAGAAGATCTGTTGCGCCAGAAAACGCGCGCCGCGTCGGCGATCGGTTCCGGCTATATGCCCCTTGGTAATATGACGAAACTCACTGGCGCCGAACGGGCGCGACTGATGCGTTACTTAATAACGAGTGAACCCGAGGCCGGCGCCTGATTCGGGCACGATTTAATTCGGGAAAAGGATATCAGCCATATCCGGTTTGCCCTGACGAATTTCAGCCTCGGTTAGACCATTAATCTCATGTGGGAAAACCAGCCATTGGTCCGTTTCATGAACGTAGTAGTCTGGGATAACCTCGGTCTGATTTTTTTTCGGCTTAAACCAAGGGCACGCAATCCGGATGGTTTCGGGCAGGTTACGTCGGGACTTTTCCTTGAGTTCACGCAGTACTGCGGAAATGCTCCGGCCGGAATCAAAGACATCATCCACTATCAGTAAGTGATCATCGTGATTGGCGCGGTCAATAATATATTGTAAGCCGTGGACGCGAACGTCTTTGTCCTGCAAGTCAATGCCATAGTAAGAGCTTGTACGAATCGCGATGTGATCGCTCTCGAGACCTTTGTACTCAAGGTATTCTTGAACCGCGATCCCAACGGGCGCGCCGCCTCGCCAGACCCCAACAATAAAATTAGGTCGAAAGCCGCTCGCGTAAATTTGTTCTGCTAAGAGGAACGAATCCCTGAGCAAATCGGCGGCGGAAATAAAATGCTTATCCATAGGAATCCAAAACGTTGTGCAGTGAAATAGGGCTCAAGACCGATTAGGCCGCCGAGTTAAAGACTGATATCTTAGCGGAATATTGTCTAAAAAGAGGGTGACCTGTGGCACGAATCCTAAAATATCTAGGCTACCACGAAGCCGCGCAATCCCCCAAGACTGAAGTATTGGCGGGGGGCACAACCTTTCTTGCCATGGTTTATATTACGGTTGTGAATCCGTCTATCCTGTCTGATGCGGGGATGGATTTTGGGGCTGTTTTTGTCGCGACGTGTTTGGCCGCGGCATTCGGCAGCTTCATGATGGGCGTGCTGGGCCGGTATCCGATTGCCCTTGCGCCGGGCATGGGCCAGAACGCCTTCTTCAGCTACGTCATCGTGCTCGGCATGGGATATGCGTGGCAGACAGCGCTTGGCGCAGTGCTGATCTCTGGCATCCTTTTTATCGTTCTGAGTGTACTGCCCATTCGAGAATGGCTATTTAATGCTATTCCGATGAATATCAAATATGGCATTTCAGCAGGTATTGGGTTTTTTATTGGTTTCATTGCACTAAAGAATGCAGGCATTGTGATCGATAATCCGGCAACCCTGGTAAGCCTTGGGCCGCTGACTCAGGTTGAGGCAGTGCTGTGTTTGGGCGGGTTCATCTTGATTGCCGTGCTGAGTACCCGGGGATTCGTGGGCGCAATTATTTTCGGGATTGGGAGTGTTTCGATCCTGGGTTGGCTACTCGGTGTGACTGAATTCCAAGGGCTGGTTTCAACACCGCCCTCGATCGCGCCGGTTTTCCTGCAGTTTGATCTTGAAGCGGCGCTCACAATGTCGATGGTGCCAGTTATTTTGGCCTTACTCTTGGTTGATGTTTTTGACACAGCGGGCACGATGGTTGCGGTCTCGCAGCGCGCGGGACTGCTGGACGAGCAGGGTAAATTGCCCAACCTGCGACCTGCATTACTGGCGGACTCTGGTGCAACGGCAGTTGGGGCGCTGTTGGGTACGTCCTCTACCACGAGTTTTATTGAAAGCGCAGCAGGCGTCGAAGCGGGCGGCCGCTCGGGTCTGACCGCCGTTGTCGTGGGGGTTCTATTTTTGTGCTGTTTATTCTTCGCACCCTTGGCGCAAAGTGTTCCCGCTTACGCAACGTCTGCCGCCTTGCTCTTCGTGGCGTGTTTGATGGTGAGTAGCTTAAAAGAAATTGATTGGACTCGGATTCCAGAATATGTGCCGGCGGTGGTGGGCGCCTTGGCGATGCCATTGACTTTCTCAATCGCAGACGGAATCGGACTGGCGTTCATCACCTATGCGCTCATCCGGATCGGGTCCTTTGAGTTTAAAGTGGTTGATGCCGCAAGTTTTGTGATCGCCGGCATCTTTCTGCTGAAGTATTTGCTGCTGTAGGTGGTGCGGTTGTTAGTGATGAAGATCGATGAGGGGCTTTAGGAGGCGCCGATGAGTGACGAGGCACTCAAGCTTTCAGGACAGTCCCTTGTTCTGGGTAGCCAACATGCACTGGCAGCCGTGGGCGGCATCATTGCCGCACCGCTCATTATTGCAACCGGTATGGGCTTGTCTGCGAGCCAGACCAGTTATTTGATAAGTGCTGCCTTGGTGATTTCCGGCCTGGCAACGGTCCTGCAGATTGTCCGGGTTGGACCCTTAGGGTCAGGCCTTTTAAGTCTTCAAGGCACCAGCTTTGCTTTTGTTGGGCCACTTATTTTTCTCTACCATGGGCTTGCGGAGACCCACTCGAGTGATGCGGCACTTGGGATCCTGTTTGGCTCCGCCTTAGTTTGCGCGGGTGTGATGATCGTGTTGACGGTGTTTGTGAAGACGCTAAGGCAACTCATCACAAGTAATGTCTCGGGCTTAACCTTGGTGCTGATTGGCGGCTCGCTGATGGAGACAACGGCCCGAAATTTATTTGAAACCTATACGCGCACGGCTGCGCCCGGTCCTTTGTTATGGGTGTGTGGCATTACATTGGTTGCGCTGCTCGCATTGTCGCTCGCACCGCAGCCCCGATTGCGGATGGTTGCAATCATAGTCAGTCTAGTTGCAGGGACCTTCGCGGCGAGTTTCTTTGGTTGGGTTGATGCAGCCTCACTCAACTTCTCCAATGCACTCTTCCTACCAAGTCTAATGCCCTTCGGTTTTGGCATTGATTGGATGGTGGTGGCGATCTTATTTCCGATTTTCTTAGTCTCAGCCACCGAAAGTATCGGAGATCTTACGGCAACAAACGCGTTGTCTGGCCATCCTTATGGAGATGCTTCGTACTGGCGCCGGCTTCGCGGCGGCTTGATGGGGGATGCTGTGAATTCCGGCTTGGCGAGTGTCTTTGGAACCTTTCCCAATACGACCTTCAGCCAAAACAATGGTTTAATTCGGTTGTCTGGTGAATCGCGTCCCACCATCGGCTTGTATGCGGCAGGGATACTGTGCTTGCTTGGACTCATGCCCGTCCTGGCAGAGGCCGTTCAAATGATTCCAGAACCGGTGATCAATACGACGACGTTCATTCTGTTTGGGTTGGTGGCCTGGGCTGGTCTGCAGGTGTTTAAAAGCAATGCGCGTTCTTGGCGCTGCGGCGTGATTTTCTTGGGGGGATTGGCGGGCGGTTATGGGGTCGCGGGCAATGTTGAGACCTGGACCGTGCTACCAGGATTGCTGATTCAGATTTTAGCCTTCCCGGTTTCGACCGGCGCGTTCATCGGTCTCATGTTGGAGGCATTACTGCCCGGTCGAGCGCGCGCAACGAATTCGCATTAAGCTGCGGCGTGATGGTCGTGCCAATGGCGGGCAATGTCGACTCGGCGCGCCACCCAAACAGATGGATGTTGCCCAAGATAGTCGAGAAACCGTTTTAGCGCCTGGATTCTGCCAGGCTTACCGATAATTCTAGGATGCAGGCCGATGGACAGCATCTTGGGGGTGTTTTGGCCTTCCTCAAAAAGACAGTCGAAAGCATCTTTTAAATAGGTATAAAACTGGTCTCCGGAATTAAACCCTTGAACCGTGTTGAACCGCATATCGTTGACGTCCAAGGTGTACGGAATTACCAAGTGGGGTCGTCTCGGGCCGGGTAGCCAATAGGGCAAATCATCAGCGTACGAGTCGCTGTCATAGAGAAAGTGATCGTGCTCGAGGATGAGGTTTCGGGTATTGGGACTATCCCGGCCGGTATACCAGCCCAAGGGTTTCTCCCCGGTTAACTGTTTGTGGAGCTCGATGGCGCGCCCGATGTGTTCGCGTTCGAGGGCCTCAGGGATCTGCTGATAATCGAGCCAGCGATAACCATGGGAGGCAATCTCCCAATCCGCCGTTAGCATCGCTTCAACTGCAGATTGATTGCGAGACAACGCGAGTGCGACGCCGAACACCGTGACGGGAAACTGGTAGGCTTGGAACAAGCGATGGAGCCGCCAAAAGCCAGCGCGCGAGCCATATTCGTAAAGCGACTCGACCGATAGATGTCGGTCCGGATAGGGGGCTGCGCCTACGATCTCTGAGAGAAACGTTTCTGAGTGGGGATCGCCGTCGAGCACGTTGCGCTCGCCACCTTCCTCGTAATTGATCACAAACTGTACAGCGATTCGAGCCTGGTTGGGCCAGTTTGCGCTCGGTGGCTGCGCGCCATAGCCTTCAAAATCACGCATGAGATTGTTACTCCCAGTTTATCGCTCGTTAGCGGAATCGGTGACCGTATTGTAGCCAGCGCTTTCGTCTACGACTAGAATGCCGTTGCCTGTTAATGAACAAAAAGAGATCGCGTATGGTCCGCTGTTGGATTCGAATTTGTCTGAGAAGCGTATTGCTGGGGTGGGCTTTGTCGCAAACAGTGCAGGCGAGTGAGGGATTCTCTCAATGGTTCGATACCTTTAAGGCGTCAGCCACCGATGCAGAACTTCATGATTTTCTATACGGCATGCCCAAAGGCGGTGACCTGCATCAACATCTATCGGGGTCGATTTTTTCCGAGTGGTGGTGGGCGCTTGCGTTGGGCCCGCCAGCCCAAGGCGAAGTGTTTTATACCCGCCTGCAATTCGGCAATTGTGCGCCAATTGGTAGGGCCAGCGAGCATGAGCAGCTCTTGTTTCAAACGATCAGTCAGTATCGATATGATCAGCTCGCGGCCTGTGAGCGGGGTCTGTTCACGGAACTCTCGCAATTGAAGCCTGCCGAGCAGCAGGCGTGGATGAACAGTGTTCGCCTGGATCAGCCGTCGGAGGGTCGGGATGAATTTTTCGAAACCCATTGGCAGCGCTTGGGGGATGTCATTGCAAACCCTTGGATCATGGCAGAGGCTTTGGCGCTGCATATCAAAGCCTTTGCGGATGAAGGTTTGGTTTATTTAGAGCCCCAAATCACCTTGATGGGCTATCGAGATCAAACCGGACGTGCGTTATCACCGGGTGACGTTGCTTCAATTTTTCGAGCGCGGCTGAAGCAACCGGATGTGGTTGATACTGGGGTCACGCTTCGATTCCAGCAATCGATTTTGCGGTTCCTACCGAATGCTGAAGCTCAACTAAAGCAGGCTTATCGAATTGTATCGGAGGAACCAGAATGGGTTGCTGTCAATATGGTAGGCCGCGAAGATGATGATCGAGGTCATCCCCTACGGTTTTTAGAAACGATTCGGGGGTTAAGGCAGCAATATCCCAATGTTCGGCTCTCTATTCATGCTGGCGAAGTCGATGAACCAAATTACCATGTTCGTGACACCTTGCTGCTGGGTGCCGATCGGATTGGTCACGGTTTCAATTTGATCAGTGATCCCCAGACCCTCGTTCAGATGCGACATGGGCCCTATTTGATTGAGATCAATCTGATCAGCAATCTGCTCTTGGAGTATGTTTCTGAGTTGAGTCAACACCCCTTTCCTGAGTATCTTCGGCTTGGGGTGCCGGTGGCGTTGGCGACGGATGACCGTGGCATGTGGGATTCAACGATGACAGATGAGTATTTTGTGGCAGTGAAGTCGTTCAACTTGAGTTGGGATGAGCTGCGTTTATTGATCAAAAACTCGATTCAGTACAGTTTTTTAACCTCAGAGTCTAAATCGGGGTTATTGAACGCGTTGGGCGCGCGCCTTATGGCATTCGAAAAGCACTGGCAAACTCAGGATCCGACCCAGATCGGTGTACTTAAATCGGGCCCAAAACGGGGTTTTATTTGCAGAAATTACGATCTTTGCGAAAGACAATAGTGCACATTGGTGTTAAATCTGTAAAAATAGTGAAGCGTTGAAAGGGTCCTTTTTGTTGCGGTAGTGAGAGCGCCATTGAGGTGCTGACGGCGCGGTGCAAGGGAACTTGACTTGCTTTGTCTGCCGGTCTAGGAAGACTTTAAAGCAGTTCTAGCGACAATCTTGAGGAAAAGGCGCCTACGGGGGGGCCTGGCTAAGTGCAAGCCCCAGTTGTTGATCGGAGGTCTTGAAACGCATGTTGCTTAAACGCATGTGCTTAAACGCATGGTATGTGAAACGCAAGGTTTTAGTGGTCTGAGCAGTAAAGCGCGGGTGTTGTATTGGTTTTAATGATTTAACTCAATGAGGATCCTTATGAAATTGGAAAATTTGAAGGTCGCAGGACTGCTAATGCTGTCCATTGGCGCACTGGGTTTTAATCCAGTCTGGGCTGAATCCGACATGGAAGAAATCGTTGTTAAAGGCGATTTGGGAAGTTTGCCGGGCGAACGGGTCGAGTCCGTATTCGGATTCGAGAAGTCGATCCTGGATACACCGCGTTCTGCATCGACCATCAGTGAAGAGATGATGGACCGCTTCAACATGCAAGATATCGACGAGTTGGTCGTACTGGCGCCGGGCACCTTCACGCAATCGTTTTTTGGCGTTGCAGGCTCCTTGGATGTTCGCGGTACAGCCGGTGAGACTTACTTTCGAGGCATTAGACGCCTTGATAACCCCGGCAACTATCCAACGCCAATTGGGGCATCCGACCGAGTCGACATCGTTCGGGGACCCGCCTCGCCAATTATGGGGCCTTCGAAAATTGGCGGTTACCTGAACTTCAATCCGAAATCAGCGCGAATCGAGGAAACCGGCAGCTATATTGAAGACCGAGTCGGCGAACTATCCTATTCAGGTGGCAGCTGGGATCGTAGTGTTCTGACCGCGGAAGTTGGCGGCCCTGCGGAGTTTGGTGGCAAGCCTTTAGGCTATTATGTTTATGGTGAGGTCGAGCATTCCGGTAGTTTTTATACGAATGCGCCCGGCGTGAATCAATCCTTAGTGCAAGCCAGCTTTGACATGGATCTGAGCGACACGGTTCGACTGCAATTCGGCGGCATGCTGCACGACTATCAAGGCTCGCAAAACGCGGGTTGGAATCGATTAACGCAGGACCTGATCGACACCGGCACGTACATCACGGGTACGCCAATTCCGCTGGATACCTCGGGTGATGGCTTCATCTCTCATGATGAATACTATGCCGGGAATATCAACCCGTTCGCGTTGTACGCGTTTTTTGGGCAGAAAGATATTGATCTGGCGACCCTCAGCGACGCCTCGTTCGGTTACGACTACGAGAACTCGAATATGATCTTGCAAAATGTCGGGACAGCGAAGTTGCCCATGTCGTCAACGCTGATCGCGGCGGATGATTTGTTAGAAAACGAGGTTACAACGCTGTATTTCGATGTTGATATTTCACTTGCGAATGACTGGACGTTGACCAACAAACTGTTTTATGAAGACTATGAGAATTTGAACGAAAACGCCTATGGATTTTCGCAATTTCATGATGCGTCGGTCATTGAAGATCAGCTCATCTTATCTCGCGTTTTCGAAGGCGATGCGTTAACCACTTCTGTTCAAATCTCGCCGTCGATTCGGCAAACGAAATTCGAACACGGTGATGACTACTTTAATGAGTACTTCAGTCGTCGCGATCTGACGGGGCCCTCAACGGCGCTGGATCGTCGTGTTTTGGCAACGCGAATCGACGCGGAATACAGTGAATACTACGTCGGCGAATACACCGATCTGGGTTTTGGTGTGATGTTGGATTTCTCGCACCAATCTGGGTTGTCGTTTTGCTGGGCGCGCGATATGACACGATCGACATGGATGTCATGACGCCTGAGGGCAAGACACAATCAGACTCAGCGTTTACCTCTTCTGAAGGGGGGGGTCGATGTTGCTGTGAACAGCGCATCCGATGAGCCAAGCGGGGTATCTTGGTCAGCGAGTGTCAGCTGGTCAACGCCAATGGGGCTTGTGCCTTATGTCACGGCGTCAGAGCAAAGCACGGTCATTGCGGGGCAGGGCGCGGAGCTTCAAGTCGGTAACGTGTTTACCAACAACGCCTTTGGTAGTTCAGAGTTGACGGAGTTTGGTATCAAGGGCAGCTTGCTGGATGATCGCCTGTACTTCGCACTGTCATCGTATGAAATGGAACGTACCGATTTTAATGCGCAGTCCATTACGGTCAACCAAGCGGTTAAAACCGATGGTACTGAGTTTGAATTGCGGTGGGTCGTCAGTGAGAAATTCTTGATGACCTTGGGGTATAGCAATATGGAAGCGCTGATGTTGGCGACGATCGCCGCAGGAAACGAATTCTCGTTCCTAGGCCAAGCTGATTTGCCTCTGATCGATCCAACCTTGTTATGGGGTGGCCAAGTTGGTGGGTTGATTGATGTTGCGCCCAGTAAAGGGGTCCGCGCCGGCATGCCGGAAACATTATGTCGGTCACAGCAACCTACGACTTTGGTAATGGTATGGCGGTCAGCGGTAGTGTGGTTGACGTGGATTCGGTGGCCTCTGGTCAATCTTTCGCCGTCACCTTGCCTGCCTATACGCTGGTTAATCTCAGCTTGAGCTATGATGCGGAAGATTGGTCGTTGATCGTTGCAGCGAAAAACGTGACCGACGAGCGCTACTTCAGAGCGAACTTCCCAGATCTGTTCGGTACCACGGTGGTTCTGCCTGAATTGCCACGGCACTATCAGGCGAAATTGTCTTACCGCTTCTAAGGATGGGTAAGATTAAGGAAAGGGCGCTCAGCGCCCTTTTTTTTGGCTGTGATTTGAGTGTCGGGGTTGGGTTCGGTATCGTGAATTGAATAAGATTGCCGAAGTATGTGAGACCAACAAAAAACGGATTTTTTAAAACTGGGTCCGGTTTAACACGCTGCATGCGTTGAAAGCTCAGCTGGATCCCTTTTAGCGCTTTGAAGAGGAGAGATCGACGTGTCGAAGCAAAGATTGCAACAAAGTTGCGTGATCGCGCTGGCGGTTTTGATCAGTTGGGCGTCGGCAGCTGAGCCTCCTGATCCCGTCCCAGTCTCGGTCAAAGTGGTGGTGGTGACGATGTTTGAAGTGGGCGCCGATGAGGGCGATCGTGCGGGCGAGTTTCAGCTCTGGAAAGAGCGTCGCAACCTAACCAAGACCTTCCCTTTTATGGGCTATCGCGACTTATATTTAGACCCTGAGACGGGGCTCCTTGTGTTGGTCACGGGTATTGGCACCGCTCGCTCCGCTGCGGCCATCATGGCCTTGGGTATGGACCCGCGTTTTGATCTAACCAAGAGTTATTGGCTGGTCGCAGGTATCGCAGGTTTTGATCCGGAAGATGCCTCAATCGGCTCTGCGGCCTGGGCGGAATATTTGGTCGATGGGGATCTTTCCCACGAAATAGATGCCCGTGAAATCCCAGAGGATTGGCCCTTCGGTTATTTTGCGCGATACACCAAGCGCCCCTTTGATGTCGACAAGCCGGCCCCGACGGGAGAAATGTATCAGCTCAACACGGACTTGGTGAATTGGGCCTTTGAGCAAACGAAAAGCCTCAAGTTGCCCGACACCGATGCGCACGCAAAAGCGCATCGGGCTTTGTATACCGAGCACGTCAATGCACAGCGCCCACCCTTTGTCTTGAAAGGCGACCATGTCGCGGCCTTAACCTTTTGGCACGGCGCTTTGATGAATGATTGGGCGAATCAATGGGTTGATTATTGGACGGAAGGACGGGGTGAGTTTGTCTCATCGGCGATGGAGGATACGGGTACTTATTTATCGCTGAGCTGGCTCAATCGAGTTGGGCGAGTGGACGTGTCCAGGTTGTTGGTGCTGAGAACGGCCAGTAATTATACGATGCCACCACCGGGGGTGACGGCGGCTGAGAATCTTTTAGCAGAAAATAAAGGGTATTCTGGTCTAGCAATTGCGGTGGAGTCTGCTTACCTGGTTGCATCAACCGTTGCGGATCAGCTCATCAAGGGTTGGGATGTCTATGAAGATCAGCTGCCTCGCTTGGATGACGAGGGCGGCAGCTGATGAAAGCTTTGATCGAGCGCCTACCCAAAGTTGAACTTCACCTTCACATTGAGGGCACCTTAGAGCCTGAGCTGATGCTGACGCTTGCTGAACGTAATCAAATCGAATTGCCCTATAAGAGCTTGAGGGCGGTGCAAGCGGCTTATTACTTTGAAGATCTGCAAAGCTTTCTAAACTTGTATTACCTCGGCGCCAGTGTTTTGGTGACCGAAAATGATTTTTACGAGTTGATGTCGCAATACCTTAGCCGCGCCCGCGCGCAAAATATTGTGCATGCAGAAGTCATGTTTGATCCGCAAACCCACCTTCAAAGAGGAATCGGTTTTGAGGTCTTTATGCCGGGTTTCGTAAGGGCGATCGAGGAGGCTAAAACGCAGTGGGGTTTGAGTGTCTACCTGATTCTTTGCTTTTTACGAGATCAGTCACAAGCAGCGGCGCTTGAAACCTTAACGCAGGCGATACCGTTTAAGCACCAAATCACGGCGGTGGGCCTCGATAGCGCTGAAATCGGTCATCCGCCGAGCAAATTTGAAGCCGCATTCGATGCGGCCCGAAAAGCAGGTTATCGCTTGGTCGCCCATGCCGGTGAAGAAGGCGGGCCCGCCATGATCGAGGAGGCCCTAGACGTTCTGGGTGTTGAACGCATTGACCATGGCGTGCAATGCATTCAAGACGCGTCGTTGCGCAAACGTTTGGCAAAAGATCAGGTTCCGTTAACGGTTTGTCCTTTATCGAATATCAAATTACGAGTATTTGATCAGATGGCGCAGCATCCAATCTTGGACCTTCTGGCAGAAGGGTTATGCGTGACAGTGAATTCGGACGATCCGGCCTATTTTGGGGGATATTTGATCGAGAACTTCTTGGCTTTAGAGGCGGCCTTGGGCTTATCTGAAAAAGCGCTCCGGCAATTGCTGGTCAACGGTGTTCAAAGCAGCTTCTTGCCCGAGGCAGATCAAGCGCGCCTAATCGATCAGATTTTGTAATCGCCAAACGCTTTGAGGCCGTGGATACCGCCATTGGGATAATGTAAGAAGAGTAGATGTTGGAACCAGCCAGTTGTTTCGAAGGTGTCAAAGTGGTGGTAGGTATCGGGTTTGAGGGCTTGAAACGGTAACAACGGTTGCCAATCAAGGCTGTGACTTTGGTCTAGTTGAATAATCAGTGCATCGGGCCAGGGTTGACCCTGCTTGGCATAGTGTCGGCCTTGCATATAGGACTGAAAGTCATCTGGCACAATGCGCTCACCACGCGCCAGCTGCACCGACCAGCGCGGAATCGAGCGCATACTGTTCGTGAGATCATGCCCGGGTGCCAAGCCAAATAGATGGCAAGATAGCGGCGCATTCAATCGATGCAAGTAGGTATCAACCACAAAGGCTTGGAGCGCGATGGGTTGATCAAAACTAAACACAGCTTGTTCGCCAAAGCCAGAACGCGCCGACTCCCAACCCTTCATATGATGCTCGAGTCGATTGCCGAAGACGGCATCCTTAGGATGCCCGTAATGGTCATTGGAAACGTGACTAATGCGCGCCTGCTCGAGTAGATTGATAGGCGCTACCGTATTGGTTACAACCTCCCCGAAGAGTGCAATCCTTGCAATCCCCCCCTCTTGGTGGCAAAGCACTCGACAGCGTTCGGCTTGGGTGGGCGGAATGACAAAGTGGTGGGGTTCATTCGGGCGCAGTGGCTGATGCGATAGCACAATAACTTGGTCATCCCCGTCCTCAAGGACCACGGTCACTTCCGGAACATGATTACCGGTGAACCAACGGGTATCGATATCGATCTGGCTCACCAGACTCCGGGTTTTAAGTCCCAAGCACAGGAAGTGGCCGGCATTGGGTCGAAAACGAAGAAGCTGCTCCTCTGGGTGGGCCTCGGTAGCGAGGTGCCGGTTGGTTTCAAATCCCCAATATTGCGCGCCCATATGGGTAAATTGACCCTTGTCGGTCCGGTGGTGTGATCGCTCGGGTCACCTCATGCGGGTTGGTGAAAGACGAGTCACTGTACTCGATCAAAAAGCACTCCAGCTCGCTCATGGTCGTATTTCAATTGGTTGGTTCAATGTGATCTCGTCGCAATTTGGGGTATCGCCATCAGCATCGACCACCAGAAAATCTCCTGCCGTTTCGAGGGCGACATTATAATGATGCCAGGTGCCGGGGTGATAATTAATGCCTTGGCCGGGTTGGCCAATAAAAGCTTGAATGCGGTGCTCGAGCAGCGGTCCAGCGGGTGCCACAACAATGAGATAGGGTGACCGCCCGAGTGGGATGAACGCCTGACTGGTTAACGGATGACGCTCCAGAGCGCGTACTGTGTGTGGTAACTGCCAGGCCTCACTGCGAAAAATACTCAAACACGGCATGAGACCCGTGGCGCTCAGCGCAAGGTTTGCCAAATTATTAAAACGCACGGTATGGCCTTCGTTGATCAAGCGAATATCGTTGCAATGCTTGGTAGAAATCAGGTCGCCAAAGGGCGAAAAAGCCTCATGGGTGAGCGGTTCAGGTTTGAGAAAGGATTGTGTCATGGCTTGGAGTGCTCGATTTAATGGCCTCTGAATGGCTCGTCGGAACGTCGGTGTGACCTTTTTTGGCAGTAATTGGGCTTTGGCAACACTAAATGCCCAAGTCTAATAAATTATAATCTTTTAGAGTGGGTCGAACGGCTTCATCCCAGGTCAAGGTATGGCCCTTAAGTGGCGCATAAGCATACGAAGGCTCAGTCGGCCGATGCTGGGCTCTTGCTGAGATGCCATAGGCGATCATTTTGGCGCGCTCAAAAATACGCTCAGCATCGTAAACGGTTGCGGGACTGTGGATGCCGTTACCGATTGAACCGAAGACAGAGGCGCGGCGGTGAAACCCAAAGTTGATCGTAACCCGAGGCCTGCTGGAGGTGTTGGCAAAACTGCCATGCACCGCTTGTCGATTACAGATAGCGACATCACCGGGCGCGCAAATCATGGGGACGGCGTGGGTTAGCCGATCAGAACCGGCATCCAACCTCATTTTTTTGATATCTGCTGGACCCGTGTGAGAGCCAGGGACGACCCAAAGGCCATTTTCCGCATCGCTACCGTAAAGCTGCGCCATAAAATTAAAGCCATGGGTGCCCTCATCAAAATCAGGGCGGTCCCATTGGGTGGTGCCATCTTGATGCCAGGCAACCGAGCCGCCGAGACGGGGGTGCTTGATCCAAATGGCTTCGTTGAAGGGGGTAAAGTCGGATCCGTTGACAGCTTCGGCGACCGCTAACAATTGCGGATGACCGTAGAGCCGAAGGCAAGCGTCTGAAAACTGTAAAGAGCCCAATACGATTTGTAAGACATGATCAGGCGCGTCGCTTGGGGCTTGCGGCTCGTGCATCTTGACCGGATGGCGCCCCTGATTTCGACTGGTGCCGCCGACGGGGTCGCTCAAGGGGGCAACCCAACCAAAATTTTTGCCAGTCAGGTCATGTCCAAGGGCTGCCTGACCGTTGTGATCGACGGCGGACTTAGGAGACGTGGGCGCGCGATTTTGGATGGCTTGAACATCGGCTTCGAGCTCGCTGAGTTCCTGATCATCCAAGACGCCCTCGAAAATATAGAACCCGTGCGTTTTGTATTGTTCTAGGATGTGGGGGTCAAGGCGACCTTTTGCATCGAACTGCAGCGGGCCGCGGTTGCCTAATTGCCGGGCTTTGGCCGTTCCTTGCGCTTGATATCGACGCAGGTCCTCGTCGTGAGGATTAACGGATGGTGTGCTCAGGTCTTGCATGGTCTTTTATCCTTTGGCGGCTTTAGCGGATGCCTTGATCAGAAGCAACAGACATCGAAATAAGACCGCGATTGAGTTTAATGATCGTGACCGTGACCGTGACCGTGACCGTGACCGTGATTGTGATTGTGGTCGTGATTGTGGTCGTGTCCATGCGGTCGGGCTTTGAGCTCGAGTTCCCGATGCGCAAGCGCATTCGCATCGATTAGGGCCGTGTCATGCAGCAGCTGAGTGAGCGCAACCTGGAAACAGTCAAAGTAAGCGTAGACCTGGTCGGTGCGACCCAGATGCTCAGCCTCCCATTGTGCGATGGCGCGAATTAAGTAAACGCGAAAGGTGTCTTGGTCAAAAAAACCCTGCTCACACATTGCTTGGGCAATACCGAACAAGCGATTTTGCCAAGGCGCCTCGAAAACCATTTCGCCGTTGCGCATCGGTGGCGCGGTTTCGCCCTGTAATCCGAGATCGCTCATGAAGGCGTCTCGATTGCGGCAACGCCGATCATGGCGTCGCGCGTAATCAGTTCGGCTAAAGCTGTTTCATCTAGGGCTTCTGTGCCCGCAGGGCGCAGCGGTAACACCATATATCGAATTTCAGCAGAGGAATCCCAGACTTTGATGCTCGTGGTCTCCGGCAAGGATAATCCCATCTCCGTCAGGACCTTGCGCGGCTCTCGAACGATCCTTGAGCGGTAGCCGGGGTCCTTGTACCAGCGTGGCGGCAAGCCAAGAACTGCCCAGGGGTAGCAAGAACACAGAGTGCAAACAACAACGTGGTGGACCGATTCGGTGCACGCCTTAACGATCAGCTTATCAACCTGGCCCCCCTCAAAACCATATTCTTGAACAATGGTTGTTGCGTCTTCGAGCAATCGCGCTTTAAAACGCGCATCGACCCATGCTCGGGCGACCAATTTAGCGCCGTTCATTGGGCCAACTTGTTCAGAGAACGTGGTTAGGACGGTATCGATGGCCGCACTGGTTAAAAGGTTTTTTTCAATCAGGAGCGTTTCGATGGCCTCGGTGCGGAGACTTTGCGGGGAAGGCTGGTCACTCATTGGATGATCTCAATTGGGTTAAGGTAGGGCTCAAATAAATCGAGGTTCAGCTCAAAAGCCTCTGAAAAACCCAAGTTCAGACTGTCAAAAGTGACCGTATACAGGTACTGCAATTGCTCACCATGCCCGTGGGCTCGCAGATCCGGGTAGGGCCAAAGGCCCTGACAAGCTGTGATGAAGCCTTTTTTGTTGCGAGCATAACTGGGCAGCCGGGTATGGCCGAGGGGCGCGGCTTGAACGGTCTGAATGGCGTCGCCCGCTTGAAACCAAGGTGCCTCGCCTATCGGGTTCCGCTGAGCCGGAATGCCCGTCGTTTGGGTTTTGGTTGGATCAGGACGCGCGGCGATAAGATCATCGGGGGCAGCCCCCAAACGGGTGGCGCGCTCGGTGATTTCAGCAGTTGTTAGGATGCCGGATTCGACCAATAAGGTTTCAACCGCCCCCAGCCAGCGGCCATAGTAACCGTGCTCGAGATAGGCCTTGGGGTCAATCCGTTCAACGGCATGTCGAAATTGATCAATGTTGGTGTAGGCGCCGGCTTGAGCCGAGGCGCGTACCAAGGTGAATACCACGGCTTCCCAGCGGTCTTTAAACACGGGTTCATCGCGGTGATAACCCAGCGCGTTATGGCCGGCTTGCCCACCCAGATCATGAATGCCATCCATGCGATTGCGCCCTAAAAGTGATTCTGCTGATCTTGAAGCCATTAGTCGACGTTGGCAAGCTGCGCCCTAAACGCCGCTCTGGGTTCCTGCTCGAGTTTCACTTGCCCGCCTGGGCGTGCTTCTCAGAAGGCCTGCCCCTGGCCAGTATTCGATGATGGCAATCATTCAGGCGCCCAGGCGGTGGGCCTGAGCGCCAAGCGTTGAGGGGTTTTGCTGAACATCGGCTGGATCATTAAACATTAAGTCTAAGTGTGTTTTGGGCAGGGGCCTGGAGACCTTAGACACGGTGACGGTTAACAGCACTGAGGCAATTTCACCCAGGACCGCGCAGGAATAGGGGTTTGGACCTTCCTCATAAAGCCACAGAGCAGGCGCATAGGCAAAGGTGCCAATAAGCCATTGGGGGTCAATCAGTTGCGCGTGAGCCACAATAAACACAATAAAACCGCCGAGAAGACCAGCAATAGCGCCCGCCAATGTCACGCCGCGCCAAAGCGCGCCCACAACCAAGGGCCCGGCAAAGGCGGCCATCATACCCCCGACGCCAATCCAGACGATTAAGGACACGTTCACATCCATCAACGACCACGCCATGATCATACAGATGAGCAGCACCGCGATCGTTGAAACGCGAGAAATGAGGAGAATCCTGCGATCAAGCCGTTCTGGATCAATATCCGGATGAAACATGGGAACGAACGTTCGTCGATAGAGGTCATTTGCAATGATTTGAGAGGACGACACAACGAGACCGTCAGCGGTGCTCATAACCGCCGATAGGACGCCAATACCAATGAGTGCGGCAAGCCAGGTTGGAAAAATCTCAATGAAGAGAAGTGGCAGCGCCTGATTGGGGTTAGCGCCCTCGGCATATAAAGCGTCGCCAAAGTAGGCGCGGGCGAGTAATCCGCCAAGACCCAGCATGCCCAGCATTAAGCCAAACAGCGCGGCGAGCTTAACAAATTGAAAACGGTCGCGAGTGGAATCCAGCGCCCATAATTTATTGCCTAAATGTGGCAGCAGGCCAAGGGGCATGTGCGCAAAGGCAATGACAAAGATCGACCACCAAGAATGATAAAGCGGCGTGCTGGGGTTGAGTGCTGTGGCGAGATTCGGGTCTTGGGCTTCGAGGTTATCCACGAGCGCAAATAGGCCGCCATCGATGCCGTAACCCACTAGGGTCAAAACGATCACGAGAACAGCGAGCACCAGCATGAGCGCGCCTTGAAAGCCGTCGGTCAAGATGTCCGCATGCGCGCCGCCTAAAACGACGTAGAACAATAAAACAAGCGTTGTGATCCCGAGCGCCCATTCAGCGTTCAAGCCCAGCATGATTTCAAACATGACCACGCCCGATACGAGCTGCCCGGCAAGGTAGAAAAATAAAACCAAGGACAACAAGGACACGGCCAGGCGCATAAATTCTGATTGATAGCGGTCACCCAGGTACTCAGGAATAGAGCGGTTACCGAAACGGTTGCCGGAGGTTGCGATCAGCCGCATTGAGATCAAAATGCCGACATAAACGCCAATGGGGTAGAGGAAATTCCCCCAATTTGCTGCAAGCCCCCACTCATAACTCAGGGCTGGACTGCCTAAAAAGGTCGCGCCACTGGCGGTTGAAGCGGCGAAGGCGAGCGCGAGGAAAAACGGCCCGTAGGCGCCGCGTGCCGTTGCGAAATCGTCGGCATGTTTGATTTTTCGCTGCGCGTATAGACCGATTCCGACCATAAGGGCGATGTACAGCGCTAAAAAGAGCCAGGACCATTCCGTTAAATTCATGGTGACCTCCCTGAAAGGATTCAATCATGTTTAAAGCGCTGATGGAAATCCGAGATTTTGGTGTAAACCACGCTGGCCGACGCTAAAGCGCAGGGGTCTTCGGGCTCTGTGTCTGAAGGCGAAGTGTTATCGCCGGCCTAGGCTGACATCACGCGCGATCCGCGGCGCCGATTTTGGGCATGTTTGTCGGCTTAGAACATCTCGGCAAAAGGATGTTGAGGGTGCCAGACATAATTGATTAGCGTGATGGTCGGTGATCAGATGCTAGACGAGGTCTGATGAAAGGACCATGATCAAGGTTTCGGGGAATGCGTTTTATGTTCGATAACACGTTTAAGCACTGGATCGTTTATATCAGTCTCGGTCTTGGATGCCTGCCCGGGACGCATGCCAGTCCCGGTGTTCAAGAAGTGATCGGTGAGCTGGATCGTATTCCGATGCACCGTATTTCAGTTGAGACGCGTTCCCATGCGTTGGTCGACGTTAAAATAGACGGTCGGGTCACAGAAGCCGTCTGGCAGGACCTTCCTACCTTTGACAACATGATTGTGGCAGTACCGGGGACCGGAGCGCCGGGCGCCTATCCAACCGATATCCGAGTCTTTGCCACAGAGAAAGGCTTTTTCGTCTCCGCGGTGATGCAGCAACCGGTTGCCTCTTTGGTGCAGCGTTTGACGCCTCGGGATCAGTTCATCGACCGCGACACCTTCGGGTTTACCTTAGATACCACTGGCGCCGGTTTGTATGCCTATTGGTTTATTGTAGCGTTGGGTGATGCGGTCATGGATGGCAAAGTGCTACCAGAGCGGCGCTATACCAATGATTGGGATGGCCCTTGGGTTGGAAAGTCTGCAGTCACTGAGAGTGGTTGGAGTGTTGAGATGTATCTGCCCTGGTCGATGATGAACTTGCCGGAGTCGGATGCTCTGAGAACCATCGGATTTGCTGCGAGCCGGCAGATTTCCAGTGAGAATGAACGCTATCAATGGCCGGGCCATTCCTACTCTTCTCCTCAGTTTGTAACGGCGCTCAATGAGATGCAGCTGCGGGGGATTGAGCCCCGGATGCAATGGAGTTTGATCCCGTTTTTATCCGGAACAATCGATGATGCCCGGGATGAAAAAGCGGCGCGCGCAGGCGTTGATATCACTTGGCAGCCGAACAGCCTAGTGTCGGTCAATGCGACCTTGAATCCTGATTTTGGGGCAGTTGAAGCCGATGATGTGGTTTTGAATCTTACCGCGCTTGAAACCTTCTTTCCTGAGAAGCGGTTGTTCTTCTTGGAAGGTAGCGAAGTATTTGAAACAACGCCGAGGGCAAATTCGGGTAATAGTTTGCGCGAGACGACCAACGAAAACTTTGCCACCACCTCCCGGCGGGTTTTCGTGACCGATTTTATGCCGGCGCCCATTAGCCTCCTCAATACCCGGCGCATCGGGGGAACCGCGAATCAAGTGGACGTTCCACAAGAACTTGCGCCTGCTCGCGGTGAGCGGAATTTACCCACCAACCTTTTGGGCGCGGTGAAACTCACTGGCGGCGCCAGTGGCTTTCGTTATGGCGCGATGACGGCCATTGAGGATGAGGTCTCCTGGCGTGCAACGGATGCTTTAGGTCGGGATCAGCAGATCATTGATGCCGGTCGTGATTTTAGCGTGTTGAGGCTTTTATACGAGCGCAACGATGAGAGTCGATTGGGATTGGGTTATCTAGGCACCCAAGTTATCGGGCCACGGTATGAGGCCAGCGTGCACGGCCTCGACGTGCACTATGGTTTAGGAGGTGGGTTGTTTGGTGTGGATTTGCAACTGGTTCAAAGTGATCGAGCCGGGGAAACTGGGCGCGGCGGTGTGCTCGATGTGCGCTATGCCGCAAGTTCTGCGATTCAGCATAAGTTTGAATTCGAATATTTTGATCCAAAGGTCAACGTCAACGATTTAGGCTTTTTACGGCGCAATAACTACCGCGGTGGTCAATACCTTTTAAGTTACGCCTATCCAAAACCTGGTCGTTGGTTTCAGGCCGCCCGGGGCACGGTCATCTTTAGACATCAAGAGAACCTCACCGTAGGACAGGTTGTCGATCAGGGCGTCTTTTGGCGAAATACGTTGGTCCTGAAGGGCCGTAATACCATTCGTTCGGCGGTTGCGTATTTGCCGAGCCGCTATGAAGATCGAAATAGTCGAGGCAATGGCGCCTATAAAACCTCGGATCGAATCTGGCTGAATGCCTTATGGGCAACCGATGCGAGCCGGCCGCTGAGTTTCTCGACCAGCATTGGCGGCCTGCAGGAGGATCTTGGCGACTGGACCCTCAATCTAACCGCGGGGGTCACCGCTCGGTTATCAGATAGTCTTTATTTTGACCTTGATTTAGCCTACAAGCTTCGAAAAGGTTGGGTGGTCTACCAAGGTGGACGCGAGTTTGGCGCGTTCGATGCCATCGATCTGCAACCGAGCTTTGATTTGAATTGGTTTGTGGCGGCCGACCATCAAATCAAATTCAGTTTCCAGTGGGCGGGGGTCAAGGCCTACGAAACAGCGGCCTACGGGGTTCCCGAAACAGATGGGGCGCTACAGCGTCGAGCACAGTTGGCGGCGCCTCGCGACTTCACCGTCAGTCTGTTGACAACGCAGGTGCGCTACCGTTGGGAAATTGCGCCCTTGACGGATTTTTATGTGGTTTATAATCGTGGCAATCAGTTGCCGCCGACGCAAGACGATGCCTTTGGCGATCTGCTCAGTGAGGCGTTCCAGGACCCGGTGATCAGTAGTCTAGTGGTGAAGCTGCGGTATCGCTTTGGTGGTTGAAGGGATGCTTTTTGTTTAGTCGGATTCGCCGAACATCAGCAGAAAATCATTGATCGGGAAGCGAGTTGTTGAGACTTTGGCGGTTTCATAAATGGTATTGAGCGATTCGAAAGGCATATCATCGGCTGCGCGATAGCCCATAGACCAATCTGGAAAAAAGCGCGCACTAATCTGGTCTTCAAACAAAATGCTGAGCACTTCGTGTCGCGAGTCTGCTTGAATGCGATCGTAGATCGCGTTGATCGCATCAATATGCCCTTCAATTAACTGCATAAAGTAGCCGTTGTGATAGAGCAAGGCGCCTGTTACAGACGCGGCGGCATTGTTGCGCCGACAATTAATTAAGAGTTGGTCTAAATCGTGTGCACTAAAAACATCGATCGCTTTGCTGAGGTAAGTTTTACTCACCAGGTTTTGATGATCATCGACTGCTATTGGATTCGTCATGAACGCTAGGCTCCTCAGTCACTGGGATGCTTTTATCCCGACCAGCTGGGATTTTTTTTAATTTGGGACGCAGAGTTTAGCAAAAAAACGCAACCAAATTCTAAAAAAGCCGTATTTCATGCTGAGCGAACCTGCCCAGGCCAGCAAGCCCTGTGTTATCTTCGAAGCACGGCGCGACGCGCGACTTGAGGGGCGAGACGATGGTTATTAATCCGAAAGCGGCGGGTTTATCAAAGTCTCGTCTCGAGCGTATTACGGATCACTTGCAGCACAACTATATTGATACGGGCAAATTATCAGGCTGTCAGACGTTGGTTGCGCGCAAGGGCGTGATCGGCTACTTCTCCTCACTGGGTTACGCAGATCTCCAGCCGCAAAGGCCTGTCCAGGACGACACCATATTTCGAATTTATTCCATGAGTAAGCCTGTGACTTCGGTGGCGCTCATGCAGCTCTATGAGCGTGGATTGTTTCAACTCAACGATCCTATTTCGCGGGTCATTCCGCAATGGCGAGATATGAAGGTCTACACGGACAAGGGCGCAAGTCATGAGAAAGACTTTGAGCCGCTCGCATCGCCCGTGACTTTTCGGCACATTTTGAGTCACACCGCTGGATTGTCTTACGGTAATGGTCAGCATCACGTCGATGCGTTGTATCGAAAAGCGGGCTTGGATCGGCATTCAGGGATGAGCCTTCGATCGTTTGTCGAATTGCTTGGGACGCTCCCGCTGCACTTTCAGCCGGGAAGGGCCTGGTTGTACTCCTACGCAACCGATGTCTGTGGGTATTTGGTTGAAGCGCTGTCCGGACGCTCTTTGGGAGACTATTTGAGAACCGAGATTTTTGAGCCCCTCGAGATGCACGATACGGGCTTTTATGTGCCAGAGGAGAAAGCTCAGCGCTTTGCAGCGAACTATCAGCGTGGACCGGATAAAACTTTGTCTGTGATCGATGATCCGAGGTCGAGCGCATATCTCAAGCCGCCGGTTTTCGAGTCCGGTGGCGGCGGTTTGGTGAGCACCAGCCAGGATTATTTTAATTTCTGCCAGATGTTGATCCAAGGCGGATGCTGGCGAGATCAGAGAATTTTGAGCCGACGAACGCTCGCGCTGATGACGCAAAATCACTTAGGTGGTCACCGAGATCTGACTCAGATGGCGATGGGCAGTTTTTCTGAAACGGCCTACGAAGGCATCGGCTTCGGGCTGGGTTTTGCGCTGAATTTGAATGAAGTGGCCTCAGGACAGATCGGGGCTGGGGACTTTTATTGGGGGGGTGCGGCGTCAACGATTTTTTCAGTGGACCCGAGTGAGGCCTTGGTCATCATTTTTATGACGCAACTGATGCCGTCCTCTACGTTTAACTTTAGGGGCCAATTGAAGAACATTGTCTATGGCGCAATAGATGATTAGGATGAACACGAGGGTTATTTTCGGGTCAGATAAAGGGCGGGGTTACATCAATCCTACTCGCCAGCAAGAGCAGGTATAAGGCCTATTGTTTTAATGAATAAGGGGTAACTATGAGTCAGACGTTTAATACCATCCGATACGAGCCTGTGAAAAATGGCGTTGCAAGGATCGTCATTAGTCGAGATGAAGCACGCAATGCTCAAAACCGAGAAATGACGTACGAGCTCAATACAGCCTTTGATTTGGCAGCACAGGATAACGAGGTCAACGTCATCGTCTTGGCGGCCGACGGGAAGCATTTCTCTTCCGGACATGATTTACGGGATCGGGCCAAGCTGTCTGAGTTTGAAACGGTTGGAACTTGGGGAGGATTCGATTTGCCGGGATCGGAAGGATCTTGGGCAGTTGAGGCGGAAATTTATTTGGGCATGTGTTGGCGCTGGCGAAACATTCCCAAGCCAATCATTGCGGAAGTGCAAGGTAAAGTGATTGCAGGGGGCCTGATGTTGATCTGGGTTTGCGACATGATTATCGCAAGTGATGACGCCAGCTTCTCTGACCCCGTGGTCGCCTTCGGAGTCAATGGCGTTGAGTATTTTGCCCACCCGTGGGAAGTGGGCGTGCGCAAGGCCAAAGAAATGTTGTTTACGGGTGAGGCCATCTCGGCAGAGGACGCTAAATCGTTTGGTATGGTGAATCATGTGGTGCCGCGCGCTGATTTAACCGAGTTCACGACTGATATGGCGGAGCACATTGCCCAGCGTCCGAGCTTTGGTTTGAAGCTTGCTAAACAGTCGGTCAATCAAATGCAGGATAGTCAGGGCCTTTGGACCGCGCTGCAAGCGGCGATGAGCTTGCAACAGCTCGGGCATGCGAATAATCAGCAGGTCCATGGTATGGGGGTCGACCCAAAAGGGGCTGAGATCATTCGAGCGCAGGCACAGCGGAAAAGTTAGCGTGTGATGTCCGCTGGGCGGTAACCGCCGGTTTCAGGCGTCCCTGCGGATTCCACCCCACTTCAAATCAGCAGCGGATCGTTTTCACGCATTGGATCGCGACCGCAAGCATGTATTCGCGTCGCGCTGGGAATCGGGGTCAGGACTGCGCCTAGGGTTTTGCAGGTCAAAGCGCTGTACAGGAGACCCGGGCGGAAACCGTTATTACAGCTAAAACGGCTGGCGCGTCGCGCCAGCCGCACCTAGTTCAGTTCGGCAGTTTAAATTCCTCACGGATCGATACCGTGCTCGAACCCAATGCAGGCGCAGGTCGGATCGGATTGGGCGAATGATTGCCAAAGCGTGCATTGCGCGCCACCAAACGCATCGCGCCGGCAACGGGGTCTTCAATTAGGCTAATAATGCCAGCGGCCTCAACTTGAGGGTCATTGATGATTTCCGCTGGGGTCAGAACGATGCCGTGGGGAACATCTTCGGCTGCAAATCGGGCGCTCAAATCGGCGGTAGACCATTTAGCGACTTCCTGGGCGATGTCATCGACCAACTGCGAGAAATTGGCATACATCGATGGCAAATCAGCGAACCTTGGGTCTTCGATCCAATCTGGACGGGCGAGCGCGCGACACATCCCTTGGAATTCACCGTGCTGAACACAAATTAGGGTGACATGGCCGTCTTGTGTCGCCAGCGTGCGATACATCGTGGTGATATCGGCCCCGGGCCATTCAGGGGTTTCAACAAAGCTCTCGGAGAAAAAGCGATCAGGCCAAATAAAATATAGGCAAGCTTCGAGCATTGAAATTTCAACCTGCTGACCGTGGCCGCTGTTCAATCGCTCGATGTAGGCGGCTGTTACCGCTTGCGCGGCGGTGAGCGCAGTGATCTTGTCGCAAACCATCATCTTGATCAGCTCCGGTTGGCCGTTCATCGCTTGCGCACTGGCGAAACCAGCGAAGGCTTGGATAACCGGATCGTAAACACGGCGATCTGAGTAGGGACCGTGAGTGCCAACACCATTAATCGAGACATAAATGAGTTGCGGGTTAATGGCTTTTAATTCGTTATAGCCGATACCCAGCCGCTCCATCACGCCGGGCCGATAATTCTGAATCAAGATGTCGACTGTGGCCGCCATTGATTTGATCGCAGCAATGCCAGACGCCTGCTGAAGGTCTAGGACGATGGAGTCTTTGTTTCGATTCAGGGCTGTAAAGAGGCTCGAGACCCCTCGGTTTAAAGCGCCGCCCATCCGCATGCTGTCACCGGTTGGGTTTTCAACCTTGATCACCCGAGCACCCTGATCCGCGAGGATGGCGGTTGCGAGGGGTCCAGAGATGACACTCGTTAAATCTAAGACTGTAATGCCTGCAAGGGGTCCGCTCATGCGTCTTTTTCCTTAGTTCGATAATCGCCAAACTTTTCATCCCGAGATGTGAGGGCAGTGGTCAGACCGGCTGCGAGCTCCTTGAAATGCGCTTTTGTTGATTCTGTATGAAAGGCCAGAGCTTGTATCTCGGTGCCCGATCGGATCGCTGCGCGAACGCCCATGAGCTCCATCTGCCGATGAACGGCGCGCTTATTCATTTGCTGAAGATCAGAAGGCACCTTGGCGATCCGCTCGGCAATGTCTAGCACCGCAGCCTCCAGGCTATCGGCTGGATAGGCCCGGTTCGCGAAGCCTTGCTCGGCCGCCTCAATGCCAGAAATCGCGTTGCCCGTCAGCATCATTTCCATGGCGTTGCGCAAGCCCAGTAAATGCGGAAAGAATTGATTGTCCGGGGGGCTCATGGAACGAACAACGGGATAGCCAATGCTGGCATCCTCAGCGACATAAACCAGATCGCAAGACGTCGCGAGCTCCGTGCCACCCGCAAGACAATAGCCGTGCACTTGTGCGATGACGGGTTTTGCAAGATCCCAGACTCTGAAGAAGCCATCAACCACATGTCGCGCCCAGTTCCCGTCACCGCCGGCGGTGTGGAAGGGTTGGTCTGCTCGGTTATTGGCTTTGAGATCGTAACCCGCGCAAAAGGCCTTACCAGCGCCGCGTAGGATGGTGACCCGGATTTCAGCATCTCGGTCGTTGGCCTCTAACTGCCCATAAAGTTCCCCCCGGAGCGTGTTGTTGAGGGCATTTCTTGATTCGGGCCGATTGAGTGTAATGCGGCTGACGCCCGGACGCGGGATGTCAACGAGGATATGTTTGAAATCAGTCATTGGGTAGGTTCCGCTTTGCTTTTTCTTTTTGTAGTCTCACAGCATCGGATTCGAGGGGCTTGGCGAGCCGGGAAGGATCTAGCGTACCCTGAGTATGTTCCCGCATTTTTGCACCATCATAGGTAATCCATTTTTCAGGGGTTATCTCGAGCACGATCCGAAGGGGGGAGTCGAGCATCTTTTCAAAAGCTGCGACCTCTTCGGGTGTACTGCGCAGGGCTTGAGCCAGCTCGGGGTAAAACCAGTCCTTGATCGCCCTGTCCTCATGAATCGCACACCGCCCTTTAATGGTGATCGATTTTCCAGCCCCCATGGAGGTTCCCTTGGAGGTAATGACGACGGAGGTCTTTGGGTTTCTGCGCAGCGCGGAGACGCGATGACGATGGGCACCTGCTGTGATCCAGATTTTTTCTTTTCGGTAGATGTAGGAGTGTATAACGCCGATCGGCCATTCGTCTTGGGTACACCAGTTTAAAACACACTCCTTTTGCTCTAACAGCAGCGCGTCGCGGTCCTCTGGGTCTAGATAATAAATCGAGACGGCTTCGTGATTTTCTGCTTTATCCATGTTTCAGTCCTGTTTTTTTGCTGAAAAGAAGGTGGTTTTATGGTCTTCGAACAAGGCGGGTAAGTCGGCATCTTCGGTTTTAAGCAGAAGGTCGACCCAATGATGGAAGTGATGTCCGCCGCCTTCATTTTTTCCGAATAGAACGAACGGCTTACCGCCAGACTCAAGGGCCTTTTGCTGTTTAAGGCCGGTTGCATAGTCTTCTTCTTGCACCACGTATTTTAAAAACTCAAATTGTGTCAACGCCGCCTCTGTTTGCGCTTCATCCGGTGGATATTCCATAAGGTAGTGCTGAATCGTGACAGAGGTGCCGGGTGTGTCGCCTGGAAAGAGCTGTGACAACATGATGCTGCGCCCGCCGCCATCAAAGCTCGCAATCGAGATGTGCGGAAAGATGGTCCAAACGCCGGAAGTCAACGCTTGATCTGGCCAATCCTCTGGCGCGAGATCTTGATACTGGGCGAGGCGAGGATCAGGACCGGCAACGCGTTGATGTGGGCCCCAATTGTAATAATTTGCACGGTTTGGGTAGTCCGGTCCAAAAGTGTCTTTGTGAAGAATGGGTAAGTGGTAGAGGTCCATATAGCCATCGTAGGCTATTTTCCAGTTAGGGCCTTGCACCGTTTGGCTCTTAAAATGGTGCCAGGTCTCAAATCCAAATTCGGCAAGCAGTTCATCATATCCGGACAAAAATGTTTCGATCGGTAGCGTGCTGTTCTGGTTCAGTGTGACCCAAATTAGGCCTGCACGTTCGAGGCACGGCAGCGCCGTCAAGCTATGGCAACTCTTATCGAGGTCCCCAAAATCCTTATTCGCATAGATCGAGGTCAGCTCGCCCTCTAAATTATAGGTCCAGGCGTGATAGGGGCAGGTAAAGCGATGAGTATTGCCTCGTCCGACCGGCATGATTTGTGCGCCGCGATGACTGCACATATTGAAGAAGGCTTGAACATCCCCTGCTTTGGTGCGGCTGATGAGCACGGGTGTGCCGGCCGCCTCGAGCGCCTTATAGTCGCCTGGGTTTGGCAGTTCCGCCGTGGTTGCAAGCAACAAAGGCACCCGCTTAAAAATTTGGTTCATCTCTTGTTGCCAGCGTTCGGGGCAGTAGTAGTTTGCAGCTGGAACCTTTAGAAATTCTTCAGTTTGCGCAATGGTGCCGGCCTCGGCATGTGCCAGATTATTTTTAGCGACCGCGATCAACTGCTCTTTTGACATGAAATGCTCCTTCGACCTCTTTCAGTTAAACCCCCGGGGTCAGACTTGACCGATCCTCCATTAAACCGGCAAGCTTGACGGTTTTCAACCATCGAAAACTCAAAGGGGGAAACCAGCCATGATCGAAGAACTTTTCAACTTACAGGGCGAGACCGCGGTCGTGACAGGCGCTGGACGCGGAATCGGTGAAGGCATTGCCAAGGTCTTGGCTGCGGCGGGAGCGCATGTTGTGTGTGCCGCGCGACGACAAGAAGAAATTGAGCGGGTCGCGAGTGAGATTAATGCTGCGGGCGGCAGTGCGGCGGCGCTGGCAACCGATGTGACGGATGAGGCTGCGGTTCAAGTCTTAGCAGAGTTTGCCATCGCAACATTTGGGGGACTGCATATGTGGGTTAATAATGCGGGCGGATCCAGTGTTCAGAGATCGCTCCATAAGTTAGACCGAGCAGAATGGGACCGAACATTGAACCTAAACTTAACCGCAGTCTGGCAGTGCACTCGGATTGCGGCCGCGGTGATGGCTGAAGGTCGCATCTTAAATATTTCGTCTCTTGCGGCTGAAGATGTTATTGCGGGGTCCGGTCATTATTCCGCGGCAAAAGCCGGCGTGAATATGTTGACTCGAACGTTTGCCCAAGAGCTCGGTCCCAGGATTCGGGTAAACTGCATTATGCCAGGGGCGGTTCCAACCGAGATTATGATGAAAGCACTCCGGCTGGAAAACGATGACCTACCCAATCTTGAAAAGATGTTGAAGCTGCCTGCGGGCAGGCTTGGCACACCTACAGATCTCGGTGCTGCGGCGCTGTTCTTGCTGGCGCCGGCATCGGCTTGGGTGACGGGTCAGAATATTCGAGTTTCAGGCGGCCCTTAATTCACTGGGAAGCCGGTTCGGTTGTGCTGAAAGTGCTTTCGGACCGGCTAAAAAATGCGCGGTCTCTTGGATCACTTGGCGAGGGGGCCGCTTAAAATTAGGGAAAGGGCATGCCTACGGGTGTGGGCTTTTTGATTCGCGGGAAAATCAGTTTTCAAAAAATGTTAAGGTTCGATTGCGGAATCGGCGCGCAGTACAGGCCGAGCCCGATTGGGTTGTTGGGGATAACCAACCTTTGAACTGCGGTGTGAATCTAAAAATTGCAATCTCAGGAGAGATCAAAATGCAGACTAAAAAAGTTGTGTTACTCAATCGGCCCGTTGGCGCGCTGAAAGAAACCGATCTGGACGTTGTTGATGCAACGCTTGCGCCGCTTGAGGCAGGTGAAGTGCTACTCGAGGTTGAGCATTTATCCGTGGATGCCTTCATCCGAACGACCTTTGATGAGGGCGCCTTTCATGGCACTGCCGGGCTGGGACAGGCCGTGACGGCGCTGGGTACAGCGCGGGTTGTCGACAGCCGGTTTGACGGTTTAAATCAGGGCGATGCGGTCTTTGGCCCCGTGGGCGCGCAAACGCATACCAAGCTGCCAGGGGCGATGTTGCAGAAGTTAGATGAGAGCGAGCTGCCCGCTCGATGTTCTTTAGGAGTCTTAGGTTTAGCAACCGGCATGACGGCGTATGCTGGCATGGCCAAAGTGGCGCAGATTCAGGAAGGCGACACGGTTGTTGTGTCTGCTGCTGCGGGTGCGGTCGGCTCTTGCGCGTGTCAGGTTGCCAAGAATCTGGGCGCTCGGGTAATCGGCATCGCTGGTGGGCCTGCAAAGGTGGATTATCTATTGAATGAAATCGGGTGTGATGCGGCGGTTGATTACAAAGCGGATGATTTGGCGGGACAGCTCAGCGCTGCGGCGCCGGATGGGATCGATGTGTTTTTTGATAATGTCGGTGGAGAAATATTGGATGTCGTACTGCTGCAAATTAACGAGCGTGCGCGCGTCGTGATTTGTGGCGCGGTGTCTCAGTACGAACGTACAGGCGATGTTCGAGGCCCATCAAATTACCTGAAAATTCCTGAGAAGAACGCCAGCATGTTGGGTTTTACGGTGATGCGATTTGCCGAAGACTATGCAGAGATTCAAGCGGCGATCACCGAATGGGTGCTCGCTGGAAAGCTGAAATTACCCGAGCAGGTTGAGGAGGGTATTGAGCAGTTTCCCAAAGCGCTGACCATGCTGTTCTCAGGTGGGCATATGGGTAAGTTGATGGTCGCGCCTTAATGCGCTTGAGCTTGCCTTGCGGTTCACGCAAGGCAAGCTGCACGCCGGTGTTAGTCTAAGTCGAGATTGATTAGAACCTTACATTGATCCGTCGGTTGCTTGAGGGCCTCAAAGACAGCCGGCACCTGCTCTAATGAAACGACTTCTGTGATCATTGCCTCGGCGGAAATCCGACCCTGCATCATCATCTCAATGGTGAACTCAAAATCTTCTTTATCGTAGCCAACAGCCCATTGAATGGTAAGCTCTTTGCCGAAAGCCATGAGCGGCACAATGGTGTCGGGGTGATCACAAACGCCGATGCCCATGATGAGGCCCCGCTTCGGCGCGCGCTGGATACATTCTTGCATGAGGCCGACGGCTCCGACGCACTCAAACTGGACCATTGGTGACGCGCCCGTGAGGTTTGAAAATTGGGCGCCAACATCGCCTTTCGGGTCCACAAAGTCGGTAAACCCGAAGGTCTCCGCCATTTTCAGTCGCGCCTCAGACATTTCGCTGATAACAATTCTTGCGGCACCAAAAAATCGACACCAAATTGCGCAGGTTAGTCCAATCGGGCCCGCGCCAATGATCAGGACCGTTTTCCCTGCAATGCTGCCAGCCATTTTGACCGAATGCAGGCCCACCGCTAAGGGCTCAACCAATGCACCGTCTCGATTGCTCAGAGTATCGGGTAGTTTGACCACGAGATCGTAGCCGACTTTGACATACTCGCTATAGGCGCCTGATATTTTGCCGAGCCCGATTGTTTGATCGTCAATGAAGGGTAAGGATGTGACCCGATCTCCAACTGTGAATTGACCGCCCTGCAAAGCAGCGCCAATCTCGATGATTTCGCCTGTAAATTCGTGTCCAAAAATGGTCTCCGGTGGTGCCATGAACGGCCCCTCACGCGACGCATGAATGTCTGTGCCGCAGATACCACAATGACTGACCTTGACGAGCATTTCACGGTCGGAGATGCTGGGTTGCGGAACGGTTTCTATGGTTAGGGCATCGCCCGGCTTGTGGAATACGGCGGCTTTCATAAATCGGTCTCCTGAAAATCAGTAACGGGAACAAGGTTAACCCGCTGCCCATTTTATGGGTCAGCGGTGCGGAAATATTTGCGCTCTTAGAAAAGTATGGCGCCTTTATTGCGCATTCAAAACAATCTTATAGCAAGATAGAGGGCTGCGGCGATTCATTCAACTCTGGACGCGGGTCAAACAGCACCTCAAAGGGTTTTGGCGGATGAAGTAGTGTATTCGGTATAAACTCGAGGGGCGCATTGCCATCCGGTAGCCTGAAATTGGTGAGCCGTTGCAGAATGACCTGAAAGCCCGTGATTAACTCCTGTCGGGCTAATGGCGCCCCCAAACAATGATGAACCCCTTGCCCGAAGGCAATTTGTGTTTTGAGATTCTCCCGGGTGACATCAAATCGATCTGGATCTGGGAAATGATCGGCATCTCGATTCGCAGAAGCAAATTTAATCATCACCGCGGCACCCGCTGGAATTTGCACGCCCCGCACCACCGTTGCCGCCTTACAAATGCGCCACATTTGGGCCGTGGGCGTTGATAACCTGAGCATTTCCTCGACCATGTTGGGGATTAAGCTTGGGTTGTCTTGCACCAGCCGAACCTGTTCGGGATGGGTTGCGAGCAAATGCATCCCTTCGGCAAAAGTGCTGGTGGTCGTTTCGTTACCAGCAACCAACAGCTGAGAGATGACAGACAGGCATTCTTCAAGGTTCATCGGGTGCTCCCCATCAACCGATGCGTTCACAATATCAGATAAGACATCATCGGAGGGCTCGCGTTGTCGCGCCTTTATTTTGTCGGCAAAATAATGCTGAAAATCGACGGTCAGTTGCGCAGCGCGCAGCGCGCCTTCGCGGGTTTTTCCGGCCGAGAAACGGTAAACGCTGGCATCAGACCATTGCTTAAACAAGGCAAGGTCCGTTAAAGGCACGCCAAGAATAAAAGCAATCATTCGTACCGGCATGGGAACGGCAAAAGCGGTCATCCAGTTACAATGGCCCGCATCGATGATGTCATCGATGAGTTCATTGGCGAGGTTTTGGATGTAGGGCTGTAGCTTGGCGACGTGACTGGTCGAGAAGGGTTTTTGACAAAGGGACCGATAACGACGCTGTAAAGGCGGATCTAGTTTCAGCATGGTCTCTACCCGCCGGTAGCCTTTTTTCAAAATTGCATCGAGCTCTGGATCTTCGTCCTGGTCAAGACCCGCCTGGAATTGCGCGAATTCGTTTGAAAATAGGGTTTCATTTTTGGCGATATCCACCACAGTGTCGTAGTCCGAAACAAAATAGATCCCGGTAACGGGGCAGTGGTAAACGGGTGCTTGCTCTCTGAGTTGTTGGTTAAAGGCATATGGACAGGCGAGAATTTCAGGTGCGAGTGGGTTCACGTTAGAAAGCGGCAATGAAGCCATGCACTGTCCCTCCTGAAAAAGGTATTCAACCGAACGTTAAAGGTATTCCTTGCGTTCGACGACCATTGCGTCTTAATACGTGTGGTCAACGTATCGATCTGTGCGTCATAAAACAGTATAAACCACATTTTTGCGGCGTTGCCTGCTAACGTCCCGCGCGCCCTCATGACATTGTCACATAGCCCTGAGCGCGACGCGCTCGGGCTAACCCTGCCAGAGCGGGCGCATAACGTCCTCTGCAGTGACCTTGCCCTGTTCATAATGGTTGGTGCGGGTCTAACAAGACGTTAAAGGCCCAGCACCGATTTCGCGATAATGTTCTTTTGAACTTCTCGCGCACCACCAAATATCGACGAAGCGCGTTCATTTAAATAACGCGCTGTAATTGCTTGGTCCGCTTCTCTACCAATTGTTGGACGGCCGTCGAGTCGCAAGCGATTGTTATGCGGCAGGCTGTAGTTCGCTATGGCTTGCATCGCAAGGCCCGAAATGACTTGTTTTAAAGCGCTTGCCTTGATTTTCATCAGCGATGACGCCGCGCCAGGGTTCTTGCCGGCCGCAACCTGAGCTTGTAAATCGGTTTCCATTTGCGACAGGGCCAACAACTCAATGTCGGTTTCGGCGGCGCGTTTTTTTAAGCCGTGCTCATGCGGCAGGTCGCGTAAGAGCAATTTAAGGGTTGCCATTTCAACTTGAAGCGCTGTGGCAACCGCGCTGCCGCCGCGCTCGAATTCCAACAAGTATTTCGCAACGTTCCAGCCTTCATTCTCTGGACCGACTAAGTTTGCCGTTGGGACCTTCACGTTGTCGAAAAAAACCTGATTCACTTCATGATCGCCGGCCAGCGTGTAGATCGGCTCTACCGTGACACCAGGGGTTGCCATATCAATCAGTAGAAAGCTGATGCCGGCTTGTGGTTTAACATCCGCTTTGGTTCGAACTAAGCAAAAGATGTGGTTCGCGTATTGCGCATGCGTGGTCCAGAGCTTCGTGCCATTAACAATGTAATGATCGCCGTCCTTTTTCGCGCGCGTTTTTAGGCTGGCAAGGTCCGATCCTGACCCCGGTTCAGAATAACCTTGGCACCAGTAGTGCTCGGCTGAAAGTATTTTGGGGAGGTAGTAATCCTGCTGGGCCTTGGTACCATATTTGAAAATAACCGGTGCCAGCATTTTCAGCCCTAAAGGAATCAGGTTCGGCGCGCCGAATTTTTCGCATTCGCTGTTAAAGATATAGCGTTGGTTAGACGTCCAACCCGGACCGCCAAAGGCTTTAGGCCAGGCAATGCCAGCCCAGCCCCTTTTATGGAGAATGGCCTGCCACGCCATCGCGGCGTCATGGTTGCCGAGAGAGGTTGTTGTGTTGCGCGCCAGCTTAATGATTTCCGGTTTGAGCTCAGTCCTGAGCAATGCCCGGACCTCCTCCCGGAAAACGAGTTCTGCGGCTGTTAAGCTTAGTTCCAAGACGGCGCTCCTTAAAATCATAACAAGCGGGTAGTGTCGCACGACGCGGGTGGGCCGCGCAGCCCTTTGCGTCGAGGAATCAACGCAGCTCGTTAACCGGTCGTCGTATCCTCGCGTTTGCCGAGCCGAGTGCTTGCGAGATGCGGATTAAAAGTTGGTTTTGATGGCGAATCATCGGCGCACTTAAGTTCTTGGATCAAAGAGCAGGTTCAGATCCTTTGGCGGATGAAGCAACAGGCTTGGCAAAAACTCGAGTGTTTCCTCGCCCTCGGGCAACCTGAAATTGGTAAGTCGTTTTAGAATGACTCGGAACCCAATGATGAGTTCCTGTCGTGCCAAGGGCGCGCCCAAACAATGGTGGACGCCTTGTCCAAACGCAATTTGAGTCTTGAGATTGTCGCGGGTGACATCAAATCGGTCGGGCTCTGGGAACTGACTGGCGTCTCGATTCGCAGAGGCAAACTTAATCATCATGGCCGCGCCGGCAGGGATCTTAACCCCATGGACTTCCGTTTCCTCTTTACAGATACGCCACATTTGAGCGGTTGGCGTAGATAGCCTGAGCATTTCCTCAACCATATTAGGGATGAGGCTTGGATCATCTTGCACCCTTTTCACCTGGTCGGGATTCGTGGCGAGCAAATGCATGCCCTCGGCAAAGGTGCTGGTGGTGGTTTCGTTACCCGCAACGAGTAATTGGGAGATGACCGAAAGACATTCCTCGACATCCATGGGATGTTCACCGTCCGCTGACGAATTGACGATGTCGGACAGGACATCATCGGTTGGTTTAAGCTTTCTGGCTTTAATTTTGTCTGCAAAATAGTGTTGGAAATCGACCGTAAGTTGCGCAGCATGCAGGGCGCCTTCCGGGGTTTGGCCTGCTGAGAAGGCATAAACGTTCGCATCAGACCATTCTTTAAATAGGGCCATATCCGTCAGAGGGACCCCAAGAATATAGGCGATCATCCGAACGGGCATGGGGACGGCAAAGGCGTCCATCCAGTTGCAATGACCGGCGTCGACGATATCGTCAATCAACTCGTTAGCCAGGTTTTCGATGTAGGGCTGCAGTTTCGCGACACTGCTGGCAGAAAACGGCTTTTGGCACAACGAACGATAACGCCTTTGACGCGGCGGATCTGCTGTGAGCATGGTGTCGACTCGGCGATAGCCTTTTTTTAAAATCGCCTCTAATCCGGGTATCACGGGCTGCTCATTACCCGTGCGGATCATGGAGAACTCATTCGAGAAGCGTTTCTCATTTTTCGCGATATCGACCACGTTGTCATAGTCCGAAACGAAGTAGATGTCCGTAATCGGGCAGTGGTAAACCGGCGCCTGCTCTCTGAGTTGCTGATTGAATGCGTAGGGGCAAGCCAGAACATCAGGGGCCAGGGGGTTCATCGTGTTGAGTGCTTTTAGGGTCATGCTGCGTTGCTCTTAAAATGGGTTTTAAACCAAACGCCGATCTTCATGAAAGGGATGAGCATTGGTAGTATCTTTAGGGTTTTTTCGACAGGCCAATCCGCGAGCGCTGCATCAAGGCGGCTGTACATCGCATGAAACAGCTTTGCAGCGCGTTCGGAAGATTGATCAATTTCGTCCATACTCATGGAAAACATCAAGAGCGTGATCACGAGATTGATTTCATACTCTTGCAGCATTTTTTTGTAGCTGTAGTTCTTCACGCCATTTGCAAGCAAACGGTCGTGGTAGCGTTTTAACAAGTCATGCTCGTGCTTTTGGCGCTGTTCTATCGAGATGCTTTGCGTTAACCAGCGTGCGATGTCCGTCATGGGCTGGCCAATGCCAGCGGTTTGCCAGTCGATAATAATTGGCTTGGCGCAAGCAGTGCCCGACTCAGGCATAAAAAATATATTGTCCGATCGCAAATCACCGTGGACGAGCGTGAACGGTTCCGGCGGCGGCGGCGTCATTTTAAAAAGCGGTGGCAGCAACGGCTGCAGTTTCTTGAGATTGGGATAGGCATCAAAGCGGCCCGTTTTGGCAGCGCTTGCGATACTTTCGTTGAGCAGTCTCAGGCTTTCCTCGATGGATTGGACGTGGGTGAGCGGCGCGGTCCAGGTCAGGTGTTCAAGGGTTGGGTTGTTCCACCACCGCGCGTGCAGGTCGGCAAACGCGAGCATTACCGCTTCTGACTCTGCGAGCGTATTGCCAACAACCTGATCGGTTGGCATGGCGGGCGACAAGTCTTGCATCAACATAACGAAATGATTGGTTTCAGCTTGGGCCTGTTGGTAATAGATTCGCGGTACGGCAACCCCGGCCTGTTCAGCGCAGTCCTGGTAGAATCCAAGCTCACGACCGTAATAGTTCATTCGACCAGCGAGCAGTCGGGTCGCTTCAAAATGGCTAGAAAATTTGATTACCATGCTGCTTGGCGCGGTGTCCGGCAGATGATTGTGATGCAGTTGTAGTCGCGCCAAATCCCCCATGAAACCCGACCCCACGCCAATGGTTTCAGCGTCAAAGTGCGTGATGTGGATGCCGGGCAGGCTTGCTTGAAGGGCATCCGTCAGCCAGTTCGGATCTAGCTCAGAGAGGGTCGTTGGAAAATTAGGCTTGTTGTGCATTGTCCGGTCTGCCAGATTCAGCCCTTAATGCCGCGGGCAAGTGCTCATAATTATTGAGGGTTAGAAGACGAGGCGCTGCCTCCAACACAACTTCAGTGATGGCGCCATTGTGCATTAGATACTGGTATCCAAATTTCGGTCGAGTCTGCAATATTGCAGCAAGGCCATGAGCAATCGCACTACCGTGGCTTACGATAATCAGATTTTGGTCTGGGTATTGCGCGCAAGCTCGCGTCAGCGCGGCATCGACGCGATCAAATACTGCGTCGGGACTTTCTCCGCCATGACCTGCAAAGGTATCATCTTTAATAGAGCGCATCGCATAACCAAAATCATGCATTTGCTGATAAGTAATCCCTTCCCAATCTCCAAGATCGCATTCGATGAGCCCAGGGTCAATTTCAATGTCGAGATTGAGTGAGCGGTTCACAAGTTCCGCGGTGTGACGGGCCCGCTCGAGGGGACTTGATAGGATCCGGTGGTAAGGTGTCGGCCAGGATTGAAGACATTGGCCCAAGGCCTGTGCTTGCGCGATGCCTTTTTCGTTCAAAGGAGACTCGGTGACGCCATAGGCCAATTGCTGTTCATTGGCAATTGTTTCACCATGGCGAATAAATAATAGGTGTTGGGCACTCAACTTTGGTGGTCCGCCCAGAAGGGTGCTCGTAGGGTTCGCTTATTAATTTTCCCCATAGTGTTGCGCCCGAGGTCTTCGACAAAGTCGACACTTCGAGGACACTTATAATGTGACAAGCGGTCTCGGCAGAAAGCAATGATCTCATCGGCTTGCGCATCTTGGGCGTCGCTTTTAAGGATCACCATGGCTTTGAGTTCTTCGCCCATGACGGGATGCGGAATACCGATACAGGCCACATCCAATATCTGGGGGTGATCGATCAGGACTTGCTCGGCTTCCGCTGGGTAAATGTTGACCCCGCCGGATACGATCATGTCGCTGAAGCGATCGGTGATGTAGACGTACCCGTCTGCGTCCATGTAAGCGATTTCGCCAAGCGTGAACACGCCTGGCGCGATGTGGGCGGCTGCGGACTTCTCAGGGTCATTGTGGTAGACGACGCCACGACCTGTGGCGTCCTCAAAATAGAGCTTGCCTTCCGTGTTGGGCGGTAGTGGATTGCCATCATCATCGAGAATTTGTGCTGTGAACGGGGGCACGCTCCTGCCAACCGAGCCCGGATGTTCTAGCCATTCCTCGGAAGTGATCATGCAGGTGGTGCCTACTTCGCTCGCGCCGTAGGCATCGGTAAACACAGGCCCCCACCATTCGATCATTGCGCGCTTAATATCAACTGGGCATTTAGCGCCGGTGTGGCTCACGCGAGTCATGCTTGAGATGTCGTACTTTGATTTGGTTTCCTCATCGAGTGCGAGCAGCCTGACAAAGTGTGTCGGCACCATGATGGTCGAGGTTGTCTTGTATTCATCGATCGTCTTGAGCGTATTTTCGGGGTCAAACTTGGTCAGAATGACCGACGGCGCGCCAGCGGCAAGTAATCGTGCGCCGCTGAGCGGCCCCGTGTGATACATCGGCCCGACAACCAGATGTGGCCCGAGTGCGGCCAGAGGGTTGAGCTTCAAGTTTTGAAGATGCGCCTCAACCGTGTCGCCGCCGGCAAACATGGTGGGGGGCAAGTGCGTGCCTTTCGGACGCCCCGTGGTGCCGGAAGTGTACAAAAGGTTGGGTCTTGGGGGAATACTGGTGTCGGGCTCCTCCGGCGAGCTCGCAGCGAGCCATGCTGTCCAGCTCTGCGGGCCCGCAAGATCACATCGCCAGCCTATGATTTGGTCAATGCCCGCAAGCGCTGCAGCCTCAAGACCGCGCTCGGCTGTTTCGGGACCTAGGAAAAGCATCCTGGCGCCAGAATCTGACAAGATATAGGCCACCTCTTCAGCGGTTAGGTGAAAGTTAATGGGGACGACCGAGGCACCGCCAATGAGGCCACCAAGATTGGCAAGCGCCGTTTCAACACCATTTTCGGCAAACACCGCAATCCGAAGATCAGGACCGGTGTCTGCGAGTCTTATGGCATTGGCAGCACGATTTAAGATGTTATCGACATCGCGCCAGGTTAAGGCTTGTCGGGGGTCTCTGAGCGCGATTTCTTCCGGGCGCTCTGCCGCAATGGCTTTAGCAAAACTAGTCATATTAGGCAATTGCCTCCTGCACTAAACGAATATTGACAGGAATCGCGCTCATGCGCGGCATCCCGGTAATTGAGTCAAAGGTTCGATCATCATCAACCAGTCGATTGGTGCTCGAGCCTTGGGTTCTAACCGCGCCGCCATTATCGGGTAAATCGCCCCAAGCATGGGCCATAGAAATCACCCCTGGTTTGATATCGGCGGCGGCTTCCACGACGCCAATGAGCGCGCCGGCAGCGGAGGTGATCTCAATCAACTGACCGCTGATTAATCCTGCGGCTGACAAATCAGATGGGTGCATGTAAGCGGGATTGGTCGTGCCTTTCTGCTTCAAGGCGTTGAGTTGTTGACCTGAGGAATTGTAAACGTGCTTGAGACGTCGGCTGATCAACAAGTGAGAGTAGGATGCGCCGGCATCGACATTGCCTTGTTGCTGCCAGTCAGTCTCGGCTGCAACGGTTTTCAACTGCTCGGCGATATCGGTTGGTAGACATTGGAATTTATCAGTTTGGCCCGCTCTGGACGGCTCAACTGTAACCTGCACGGACTCAAAAATATGGCCCTGGCCGATTTCAGCAATTTCTTTGAGAGGAATTCGGGCCTCTGGCATGAGGAGCTTGAGGACATCGAATTTACTCGGGCGGATGGTCGGATCAAGCGTGCCACCTGGCAAGCTTAGCGCGACGCCCGTGCGGTGAGAGAGCTCCCAATAGACCTCCCATTCTTCGAGGCTCTCCGGGTTTTTGGGTAGAACGGCCCGAGTGTAGTGACAGTAAGGCTCGTCATACCAAGTATCGGTGAGCATGGTCACATCGTCTCGCTCAAGGCTGAGTGTTGGTGCAATGATGTAATCCGCCAATTTCGCTGTGGCCGAACGGTACAGGTCAACACAAACCAAAAGCTCGAGCTTCTGCATTGCGCGAACCGTCTTGTCTTGATCGGGAAACGCAACGACGGGGTTGCCGCCCAGACAAATCAGAGCTTTGATTTGACCCTCGCCTTCGAGCAAGATCTCGTCGCTGAGGGTCGCGGTTGGCATCTCGCCTAAAATTTCGCCCAAGCCTCGAACTCTGGACCAAGGCCCCTTGCCGTAGGCGTGTTCGGGACCAATGACCTCGGCGTATCGCGGACGCGCAGGCTGGAGAACGCCGGGGTTTGCCACCCGCTCACCAACTCGGTTGACCCGGCCACAAAGCGTGTTCAGAACGCCAATCAGATGCATTGTGAGGATAGCCCGCGGCGACATGTTGGGACCGGTGCCGCTGACTGCAACCCCACGTTTGGCTTCACCGAAAATCTGAGCGGCTCGAATGATATCCGCCGCTGGAACCCCGCAACGCTTGGCAGCGTAGTCGGGGGTGAAAGGCTCAACCAAGGCCGACAACTCCGCTAAGTTGTCGACATGCTCGGTGCAAAAGGCGGCATCATGCAGATTCTCTTGCACGATATAACGGATCATCGCGGAGAGTAAGGTCGGGTCTTCGCCGGGCCTAACTTGCAGGTGTAAAGTCGCCCTATTTGCAACCTCGCTTTGGCGAGGGTCCGCCACAATGACTTTCATGCCGCGTTTCATTTCATCGCGGATTCGAGCGTAGGGGCTAAATGGCGGTGGGCCGCCAAACTGGGTGTACATCGATACCACAGGGTTGTTGCCGATCATCATGCAGACATCGGCGCCGGTAAAAGCATGCGTGCCCCCCGACCAAGTGCCAAACTGTGATTGCGCGATTTTTCGACTGGGCTGGTCAATGGTGACGGAGGTGTAATAACTTGGCGAGCCGACGCTCTGATGCCAGGCTTTCGCCACATGGATCGCGGCGGAATTTTGGTACCCGAAAGACCCGACATAGGTCGCGACGCTGCGGGGACCATGTTCTGCAATGAGCTGTTGGATTTTTTCGGCGATTTCATCCATCGCAGTGTGAACCGCGATCGGCTCAAAATCACCGTTTGTCTGTTTCTTAAGGGTTTGGCGTACGCCCTTCGGTGTTAAGTGTTGCTCCGGTAGCTGGCGGCCCTTGATACAGGTGTAGCCACCGTAGACAGGGTCTGAGGTATCGCCACGAACTTCAGTGGGTTTGCCATCGACAACGTCGACTTCAATCGCGCAGTAGGCATGACAAAATCGACAAAAAGTCTTGTGCGTGGTTTTGCTCATGATGACATCTCCTGGCCAGACTTGGCTGCGAATGCTTCAGTATTCCGTGGAACAAAGCAAACCGTAAGGCGCGCTTGGGTTGTCCAAGAGTAGCGAACATCAGTAAAAACAGTCAATGCTGATTTTTTTAATATTTTTGTGGCGCAGTCTCTTTTGGCCGAAACCCCTCGAGATTTGACACCAGTTTGCACTCAGGATCGTCGCAATGACCTTCAGCATTAGGCAAAAAAAAGCAGGCCTTGGCCTGCTTTTTTGACACGGTTGCAACGGATTACATTTCCCAGACCAGTTCAAGCGCGTAGGTGCGTGGCGCGCCCCAACCTTGGAATCCCGTTGTTGGGCCACCTAAGAATAAGGCGTGTTCTTTAAATTCCTCATCCGTTAGGTTTTTGCCAAAGGCTGTGATTGACCACTGGTTGCCACCATTGGTTTCAAAACTATAACTGATGCGCGCATCCATTTGAGCATAGCCGCCCTCGTACAGGCGCTGATCCGCACCACCGCCGGTATTCACCAGTAAGAAGTCGCCGACCGTCTTATATCCAACGTTTGCGCCAAATAATCCGCCGCCCATTTCTTGATCATAAGCAAGGCTGATCGACAGGCTATCTTCGGGTTGCCGCGAGTCAGAGCCACCGCCAAGATTTCGCAGCGTCCCCAACGGATCAAATTCACCAACAACGGCGGTAACGCATCCGTCCACGAGTTCGCAAGCGAGTGTGAAGGCACTGTTTTCGACGTCAATCGTGCCGTAGTTGAAGATCAGACGGAGGTTGTCGGTCATGAACCACTGGCCTTCAATCTCGATACCCTTCGACTCGCTCTCGCCACCATTGTTGATGTAAGTCGTGGTGCCTGGAATGGACCCTGGTGGGAGGGTGATAATGGAAGAAAACTGTGCGCCTTCTCGGTTTAAGACGTAGTAGGCGAGATTGACTCTGAGGCGGTTATCCAAGAAGTCATTCTTAACCCCAATTTCAAACTGGTCAGCGGTTTCTGGATTGTAGCCAGCGCGATCTGGGCCCGAGGCATTTCGAATACTAAAACCACCACTTCTAAAGCCCTCGGAGTAGCTTGCATAGGCTAAAGACTGATCTGAAATTCGATAACTCGCAGACGCTGTGATGATCGTTTCAGACCATGATTTCTCGGGCGTTGCATAAGATGCACCAGGGACGCTCGCTAAGCCTCTAAAATCATGTTCATTGTAGCCGGGAGCCGATACGTCATCGTAAACCGGATTGGCGATTCGACCGTCTGCGGGATTGAAGCTGTAGTCGGTGTAGCCGTTGTAGGCAGATTTGCTTTCGTCGATTGAACGAGCGCCCAGCGTCATTTCGAAGTCATCGTTCGCGCGATAAGTAATCGAGCCGAACCAAGATTTAGAGTCCACCGTCTCGCCCGCGAGCTGCGTACTCCGTGCATTTGGGAACTGACAAAAGGTTTCTAACCCGGGGGTCGCGTTATTTCTGAAACCAACCGCAGCGCACGGTACCTCTGCGGGTAGCCCGATCGCGACATTGGGTAGTTGTAGGATGTTATTCGTGTCTTGTCTGAACGCAAGATCGGAGGCGAAATCGTAATAGCCAATCATGGCTGAGAATTGTTCGCTGATATCGATATCCAGTCGCAATTCTTGAGACTGCATATCATACTTTTGGTCACGTAAGGTGTGCAATTGCGCGAAGGGAATGGCGGCGCCATTGATATCACCACCGTCGAAATCCTGGTTCACCACATCGTGACCATCGGAGGAGCCGCCGATATAGTGCAGTGTCATGGTGTCTGACAGGTCCCAGTCAATTTTTAAGCCGATTTGGTCCACATCATAGGTTGTGGGTTCGACTTTATCGGCGCGGTTTACAAAACGATTATCCCCATCGAAACGGGGATCTTGTGGCATCGTTTGCGAGCGGTCACCGATATGGTCATAGGTTAAATTGATCTCGAGGCGATCGTTGGGTGCCCAAGCAAGTGCTGCCGTTTGCGAAGAAAAGTCAATGTCGCCGGCTGTTCGGTTTAAATTCACATTGTCATAAAAGCCATCTCTTTCTCGTGAAATCGCCCCAAACTTGAAGGCTAAGGTGTCGTCGATCAAGGGGATATTGACACGGGCTTTCATTGTTTGGGAATTGTAGTTGCCCACCTCGGCACTGGCTTTAATGCCAAAGTCATTGAACTGCGGCTTGACTCGATTTACCACAATGTTGCCGCCAATGGTGTTCTTTCCAAAGAGCACGCCTTGTGGGCCTCGGTTGACTTCAATGGATTCGACGTCAAATACGTCAATCAACTGACCAGTGCTTGAGCCCATCTGAATGCCATCAACGATGACACCGACCTGGGGACTTTGGGTCTTTTCGATATCAGCATAACCAACACCACGGATATACAGCGCACTGGCGCCCGGGCCTGCGGTATTCATCCCGATATAGACATTGGGTACCAGGCCATCAAAGTCGCGTAGGGTTGTCGGCTTAATTTGATCGATTGCTTCTTGCCCGAAAGCAGTCACAGAAAGCGGAACGTCCTGAACAGACTCGTCCTTGCGGCGGGACGTAACGACCACCTCTTCCATCGCTCGACTCGACTCCTCCGCTAGGACGATCGGCGCCGTAATCGGCGCGCTGATGACAGCGACGATCGCTGCGATTCGACTTTTGTTCATTGATGACTCCCCCAAGTTGTTTTTCATCGATTGTCGATGAAATCTTCGGGTTTCGTCAAGCTAAGAATGCGGGGTTGCTTGGCAGCAAATCCCGCTAATATAGGGCGCCGCGAAGCTTTAATCAGCTGGCCGAATCGGTTTTAGCTCATCTGCGACACGAATGTGTTCAGATCAAAGTAGTCTCGCCAAGCGATGATTTTTCCGTCTTTGATTTCAAAAGTTCCCATGACCGGGATGGAGACCTTGTTGCCCGATTTCATATCAAAGTTATCGATGCGCTCGGTCAGCACAATATTGCCAGAGGCCGCAATGTTGAGGGTAATCCAATCAACGGCATTGGCCTGCATGCCGCGGATAAATGATTCTGCTGCGGCTCTGCCTTCGAGTTTTTCCATGGGGATATTGTGATAAACCACCGCCTCATCGAGTAAGCCGACGACCTTGTCCCAGTCCATTTGATTCCAAGCTTCGATGAACGTTTCAACAGTTTCTGTAGGGGTCATGATGAATCCTTTGTGCATCCTTGAAGTTATATTGAGTTGGCTATTGTCTTGCAGCCCACCAGTCGGCGATGGTCAGGGGATACAAACGCGCTGCGCGCTGAAGGCTTTCATTATGATGCGGCTCTAAGGGGGCATCAACCGTCTTGGGCAAGGGGTTTGCCTTCGATACCGGGTCAACATATTCCAGATGAATGTGCTCGATCACAGCGCCGAAGTCATGGCCTTCATGATGATCCGAATTTTGATGATCATAAAAAGCCCATTTGTCCTTAAAGGACAGTAAGCAATAATAAAAGTTGGGCGTTTGACCCTTGAAATATTCATAGCGTAACACGCCGGTTTCCTCGGTTAGCGTCCGCGCGACCATGTCTTGCATGATCGATTCGAATTGTGCTTCTGAACCTTCTTTAATGGTGATGTGCGCGATGATTGTTGTCATATGAAGAAGCCCTCTGTTCTGGTTTTAGACCCCGCGGTGTCACTGGCGTCAAATCTAGGGCAGTTTCCCATTTTGTTGACCGCCCGAGACATCAATCAGTTGACCATTAATAAAGCCGGACGTTTCATCATCGGCTAACCACAAAGCGGTTTGGGCAATGTCGTCGATGGTTCCCATGCGTCCCGACAGGAATGTGGGGGATGAAACGTGCCTCGGAATCCCCTGCCGTAAACATGGCATCGGTCATGTCCGTCTGAATTAAACCCGCCGCAATGCTGTTGAAAGCGAATCTTTTTCGGCCCGTATTCCAAGGCGGCCACTTTGATCGCATAGTCGATACCGGCTCTGGCTGCAGCATAGACGCTCAATGCGGGCCCTGGTAGCCGCGCGGTTAGGGAGGAGATGGTGATAATCGAGCCGCCGTCGGTCATGGCCTCTGCGGCGTAGCGAAAGCATAGCAGGGCGCCGATAAAGCTCACGTCTAATGTGGGTTGAATCTGTTCTGGGGTGAGCATTGCGATCGGGCTTGCGGCAAGTCCGCCCGCGCTGTTGATTGCGATATCAACCCGCCCTGTTTGCGCTTTTGCTGCGGAAAATAACGCTTCAATTGAGGCGGCGTCGCTCATGTCGCAGGCGATTGCCAGGCCATCAATGTCTTTGGCTAAAGCTTGAAGCGGTTCCAGTCGTCGACCCGAAACCACGACCTTTGCGCCGTTTTGAGCGAGGCGCCTAGCAATGGCGACGCCAAAATTGTGTTGACCAGAGGCGCCGATGACGACAGCTGTTTTTCCTTGCAGACTCATAAACGCTCCTAATGGGATCAAGGTGTTAATGTTAAAAAGTGAAGGTTGTCTATTACTTGTTTATCTGTGTTCGTGCGCGAGCTTATCGTCGGAGCAAGGGTTGTTTCTCAATGGTTTTAAAAAGTGCCAACGGGTTTTATCGCCCCTGTAAAGCGGCAACCACCGGTGCAAAACTCTCCATATTGGTTTCACCCACAGTGATGTAGGAAATGCCATATTGTTCCCGTCGGGCTTCGAGCTCATCACAGATTTCTGTTACGGACCCGAACAAGGCATGAGGGTGCTTTCGCATCTCTTCTGGGGTTGAGCCAAAATTCTGGGCAAAGCCCTCAACGATCGGTTGGGCATTGTCCGTGACGAAGGTGAAGTAAGCGCCAATTTCAAGCTCAAGTTGATCGAACCGCTCGCCGGCACCTTCCTTGACCCATTGGATCTTTCTGAGCGTCTCAGAGGCCGTCGAGGTACTGATGCCATCGGGCCCAATAACGCCTTTACGATTATTAAAGTTTAGGCTGACAATGTTGGCTTCTCGACCGGCCAGACGAAGCACCCTGGGTGAGCCGCCGCCGATCATGATCGGAGGATGCGGCTGGCTTACCGGTTTCGGTAAGCCTTCAAACTCCTGCCAAGCGATGTCTTCATTGTGGATGTCAACGAGGCTATTTTGGCTGTAGGCCTTGGCGGCCTGGACGACCCGCTCCAAGCGATCAATGCGCCGGCCGGGTGAATCCATCGTGAGTCCGATCGCCTGGTACTCATCAGCGAGCCAGCCCGCGCCTAAACCGAGCTCAAGACGGCCATTGGAGAGCAAATCAATCGTCATGGCTTCTTTAATCAGGACAACCGGGAGGTGGTAGTCGATACAAAAAACGCGGCAACCAATTTTAATGTCGGTGGTCACCGCCGCCGCATAAGCCATGGCAGGCACGGCGGCTAAACTCTGCACAGGATGATTGGTGCGTTCGAGTGCTGGGCCGGGTCCGATAATATGGTCGGCTAGATGAAAGGCGCTGTAGCCTAATGCCTCGGCTCTTTGAGCTTGATCGGCCCAGGCTTTGCCAGATTCGGCATGAAAGCTTTGTACGCCAAAACGGAAAGGCTTGCTCATAGGTTAGTCACCTTGACAGTAAGCAATGCCGCGGCGCAGAGAGGTCGTAGTACTCCGGTTTATCCCAGGAGCCGAGCTCAATCTTGGGGTAAAACGGGACCATCGGCTGCATGTCGTAATGGCCTCGACAATGGCCCAAGTTTAAATAAAGTACTTCGCCATCGCCCAGTGGTCTCAGGTAATAAATGGGTCTCGGGGCGTTGTCCGGCCAATCGGCATTGACAAAGCCAGTCGCCTCACCCGTGAACTCGGTATGCAGCAACATGTCGTGATCTGCCAGTTGCTTGCAAAGATATAACTCATCATCGGTTTCGAATTCACGAATACCGGCAACAAGGGGGTGATCTGGATTCGAGATCTTAACGGTAAAGGGCTGAATCGGAGGATGTGCCATGAACTGCGAGCCGAGCGTTTCCATGAAAACTGGCGCAACCTCAGGACAGGCCACGCCGTTCTCGGTGAATTCAAGGATGGAGTTGGTCCCATGCAGCGCAAACCATTTGCCGCCGTTTTCCACAAAGCTTTTTAGCGCAACTTGCTCGGCTTCGGTGGGGATGAGATTACAGGTATAAGAAATCAGGAAATCGCTTGCTGCGATGGCCTCACTGTCACTGTAATCACTGGCAACTGTCGTGCGGACTGATGGGTGCTCGGCCAAAAGCTTAAGCAGCTCTAGTCGGGCATAATCAATATCATGATAGTCGCCTGCGGCAACCAGATAGGCCTTAATGGCTGTTTCTGACATGGGATAACTCCGATTGGTCTAGTATTGAATCCGCTTGGTCATGCCGCCATCAATGACGACATTGGTCCCGGTCGTAAAACCGCCGAGTGGGCTGATCAGGAGCGCGGCTTGTGCTGCGATCTCTTCAGCTGTGCCCATGCGGCCAAGCGGAATAGTTGCCAATGTGGCGTCATAAAAAGCCGTCATGCCCTGCTTTATCTTGTCCCATGAACCGCCTTCAATAAAAACAGGTCCTGGGCTAATGGCATTAACCCGAACGCCTTTCGCGCCAAGTTCCTGAGACAGCGCGCCAGAATAGTTCAGCAAACCGGCTTTCATTGCGTTGTATGGGCCAGCATTCATGAAGTGCTCCAAAGCGGCGGTTGTCGAGATCATAACAACGCTGGCATTGGATGATTTTTCGAAAAACGGCTTGCAGGCTTCAACGCCGTGTACGGCCGACAAAATATTGTAGTTAAATTGAGAGATCCAGCCTGCATCACCTGGCGCATTCCCGCCAGAAACGTTAGAGACAAAGGCGTCGATTCCACCGAGTTCTTCCCCAACAGAATTAATCCAAGCCGCAAAGGCATCCCCGTCTGCGACATCGAGCGCCTGACCGGTCACTTTGACCCCCTTGGCAGATAGCGAGGCCACGGCGCTGCTAACATCGTCAGCGTTACGAGCGCAGATCGCGATGTTGCAGCCTTCTTCGGCCAGCGTTTCAGCGATGGCACGACCAATACCTTTCGTACCGCCTGTGATGATGACGTTGTGTCCGGTGAGTTTTAAATCCATTCTGAGCTCCTAGGTTGATGTTACGTTTTAAAATTTTTTGCAGGTTTACAGTTTTTGGTCAGTCGATTACGGGTTCACCATAACGCCACCATCAACCGCCAAGCCATGGGCAGTAATAAAGGCTGCCTCCTGCAGTAAGCAGGAAATTGATCGCGTTGGCAATATCTTCTGGTTGTCCGAGCCGGCCAATTGCAGATTTCTGGGTCCAAAATTCGGTGAAGCCTGGGTCTGCTGCAATGGCCGGTTCCGTAATACCGGTTACAATGGCGCCGGGTAAAATATAGTTGGCAGTGATCCCAAAGGCGCCAAGCTCTAGCGCGAGGGTTTTGGTTAGACCTGCGACAGCGTGCTTTGAGGTGGTGTAGGCCCCCATGTCCGGGCCTGCCAGGCGAGACATGATTGACCCAATGTTCACAATGCGTCCGCGGCTGCTGTTCTTTAAATGGGGGATAGCCGCTCGAGAAAGTCTAAACACCGCCTTTAAATTAACGTCCAGAGATTCGATCCCAAACGTCATCCGTCATATGCGCCACATCGCTGCCGCCGACCATGCCCGCATTGTTAATCAAAAAATCGAGTTGGCCAAAATGATCGATCGCGCAGGTAATAATGTCTGCCGGGCTGCCTTCAGCGGCAACATCTGCTTGGCAGTATCGCAAGTGCGCATCCGTCCAGGTGGGTTCGGATTGAACGTCTACAATGAGGACGCGGGCGCCTTCGGCAATCAGTTTTGTTGCCGTCGCGCGACCGATGCCGCTATTGCCGCCGGTAACAACGGCGGAGAATCCTGTGTGCTTTGATGTCATAGCGAAGTCTCTGGCGGTTAAGCGGTCCCTGATCCAAGAGGATTAGCCTAGGCAAGGCAAAAGAGTCAGTCAAGACTGTTTTTATTAACCGGCTGTATTTTATGCGCAAAGTCGCTCAGGGCTGGTAAAACGCTCAGGGCTGTTTATGAAAGCGCTCAGGGCTGTTTTTAAAGCCGCTCAGGGCTGTTTATGAAACCGCTCAGGGCTGTTGTTTAAAGCCGCTCAGGGCTGTTTTTAAAGCCGCTCAGGGCTGTTTTTGCGCAGCCGCTCAGGGCTGTTGTCATAAAGCCGCTCAGGGCTGTTTTTGCACAGCCGCTCAGGGCTGTTGTCAATTCTGGGAGCGCTTGCACCGAGTATTCAGATTGTTTTGAAGCCGTTTGGGAAGGGGCTTTACCGGCTCGAGGACGCGCGTTGGTTGTAATGGGTCCTTGGTCTTGGGCTGTTTGGGCGCCGGCACTGGCCCAGGCAATCGCGTTGTTTAGCAATTGTTGAAAGTGCTCGCTTTGCCAAGCTTCGGCATCATCCCCACCTTGAAGGTAGCAGATACGACTGTTGTCGTAATGTTTGGTCCAACCCACGATATTGCTGCCGGTAGGATGGCGTCCAGCCGTCGTTGCTGTGCATCAAGCCTCGTTGGACAACGGCGGCTGCAGAATAAAAATGCGTTGGCTCAAAAGTATAGTCGCTTGTCAGCAAAGGGGTAATACTGGGCTCGTCTACCTCGTAGAGATAAAGCTCATCTGTCATGGCAAAGCGGCTGGGTAATCCATCCACGATCGGATGGGTTGGATCAACGACAGAGATCTCATGGCGGACCTTGTGTCGGTAGCCACTGTCTTGGACCTCGATTGCATCTAGCCTGCGTGGGGTATACAAGAACTGGCCGCCAATAATGTTGCGATATTCTGGCCAACTCGGCCACCCTGCGATCGCGTGATGCAAAAAAACCATGCCTTTGCCTTCGTTCAGCAAGGCTAGAAACTGCGTTTTAAAGGCTTGGGAAGGTTCTGGGTAGCTGGGTCCGCCAGGTTCGAACGTGATGCCGGGCATGTCATAAAAGACCAAGCAGTCATAGGGTCGCATCAGTTCTGGCGCTAGAATACTGGCCGCCAGGGGTTGTTCGACGTGCGTATACTGACCGTTGAGTTCGTCCAGCATTTCAAAAAAGGCGCCTTTTTCGAAAGGGTGTCCTTTGGTGATGATGAGAAAATGCGGACCTGGCATGGCAGAGTGACTGAGCGATTGCTTTCCAGTAGTATCCTAATGAATCAACGGTGAGTAAAGAGGCCTTGGCGTCTTGAACGAAAAGCAAAAAAAGGACACGAAGGCTGGGAAGTCTTGGCAAAAGACCAAAAGCGAGCAAACCAAAACGGCAATCTTAAACGCGGCATTAGATTGCTTTCTTGCAATCGGATTTAACAACACGACGACCGAGAAAATCGCAAAACAGGCCAAAGTTTCGCGGGGGGCAATGTTGCATCATTTCCCCCAGCGCTCAGATTTGATTCAAGCATCGGTGCGGCATTTGCATCGTAAGCGCTTGGAGGCCTTTGAGGATACGCTGTCAAAGCTGAATGAACATTCTGATTTTACGCTGGTCGGGGAAGGCATAGATGCTTTCTGGGATCAGCTGCAATCGCCACTGTTTGCGGTTTACTGTGAGCTGTTGGTAGCCTCTCGAACCGATGCAGAACTTAAAGGAACACTGGCGCCAGCGATTCGGGATTTTCATACGGCCTGGCGCGAAAAATCTGAGGGAATATTCCTGGATCTTGCGCAATCGGAACAATATGGACTGGCAACGGCGCTCACCCGTTACCTGCTGGAAGGGATTGCCTTTAATGCTCAGGCCACGGAGGGGCCGGTTCTAAATGCACAGTCAAAAATCATGATTGAGTGGTTGAAGTCGACCGTACAAGAAATGTTTCAAGACGTTCAAATCAGTAAAAGCGCACTGACCGCCGGGGATCCCCAGGGAAAAGCATCTACAACAAACGGACTCGTGGACGGTGAGAGCGCCTAAGTCTCTCGGGTCGTCTAAGGGTCGGTTTAAGGCAGTGAAGCGGGTAGAGACCTGGGTTGGATAAAGTTCGGATTTAAAAAAGGAGTATTTTGTGAAAATAATTATTTCAGGCACGGTGGATCTTGATCCGGCACAAATGGATGCTGCGATGGCGGCGGCGAAACCTCTGATTGTCGGCGCGCTCACCCAAGACGGAATTTTGGACTATGACTGGTGCCCGGACCCCCTAAATCCGGGTCGTATCAGGGTATTTGAGCGTTGGGCGTCAACGGAGGCGCTCGAGAATCACTTTAACAACCATTGGTATAGCGATATGCGCGAGACCCTTGGTCAATTCGGCATTCGAGGTGCGGACGTGCTGAAATATCAAATCGATTTAGCAGAGCCGGTTTACGATGAGACGGGGACGGCCAGAGCGGATTTTTTCACGCATAAAACGGATTAAAAAACGGTAGCGCCGTTGCGTTAGACGGCAGATGAGCCGACGGTTTTTAAATAAACCGTCAGCCTTGACTGTTTAGGTGAGCTCGCCCATCATGCGGGGAAACTGGCTTTGGCGCAGCCGCTTGGACGCCTTGCGCTGGACGCGGCGATTCAGCAATGAGTAATGCGGCTCGAGGGTGGCTGAATGGCAGCGCAGGCAGGAATTGGGCGCTATGTACGGCCGGAATAATCGGCCGGAATAATCGGCCAGAATAGACAGGGAATGAGTTTGCGCGCCGACGAAGGCGGCGTAATACAACCATACTTTAAGAAACGGCCCCCGAGGTAACCATCACCGTTTCGAGCGTATCGCAATGCGAGGGGAAGCACGCGATCAATCACCAGCCTCTGCTGACCTGTTTTCAGGTCTGCCGAGGGTTTAATTGCATCAGAAACGGATAATGACTGTGGCCAAAAATATAACGAATAAAACCTTGATTGATTTGCATTCGTGCATGGTTCGGATTCGGCGCTTCGAAGAAGAGGCCGGTAAGTTAATGGAAGACGGCAAGATTCCAGGCGCGCTTCACTTGTATGTTGGGCAAGAGGCGGTTGCCGCTGGGGTTATGGCGCATCTGAGTAATAAAGATCAAATCACGAGTACCCACCGCGGCCATGGGCATGTTATTGCAAAAGGGGGTCAGTTTGCGCCGATGTTTGCAGAGCTTTACGGCAAATCCACGGGCTACTGTAAAGGCAAGGGCGGCAGCATGCATATTTCGAATATGGCGCTGGGTATTCTAGGCGCCAATGGAATTGTTGGGGGTGGGCCACCCATCGCAATGGGTGCGGCTTTTTCGAACAAATTTCGAAAAACCAAACAGGTTGCGGTAACGTTTTTTGGCGATGGTGCGTCGAACGAAGGGAGTTTTCATGAAGCTGCGAACATGGCTGCCTTGTATCAATTGCCCTGCGTGTTTGTCTGTGAAAACAATGGGTTTGGAGAATACACGCGTCAGACCAATCATCAAGCCGTGACCGATGTTGCGGACCGAGCAGCGGGTTACGGTATGCCTGGGGTGGTTGTAGATGGCATGGACGTGATGGCCGTCTATGAGGCAGCGGAGGCAGCCATTAAGCGTGCTCGCGCTGGTGACGGCCCAACATTGCTCGAGTGCAAAACCTATCGCTACTACGATCACGTTGGGGTTCGTGGTATGGGCTTAACCTATCGAACCGATGAAGAGGTTGACGCTTGGAAGCAGCGAGATGCGATTCATAGTTTTGAGGCCTTGCTGTTAAAACAAGGGGTTCTAACCGCCAAGAAAATTGAAAACGTTTACGCGCGCGCGAACGATGAAATTAAAGAAGGCGTTGCCTTCGCAGAATCATCACCCTTCCCAACGACAGAAGATTTGCTTGAAGACGTTTACTTTGTAGGAGCCGCATCATGAGTGAAGCATTAAAAGATGGGCCGAGAATGCTGCCCTATGTCTCAGCCATTACCGAAGGGGTGCGTCAAGTTCTTCAGGAACAAGATAATGCTTTTGTGGCGGGCGAAGATGTTGGTCAAGCCGGTAGTGTCTTTGGCTACTACCAAGGATTATTGGATGAATTCGGCGATCGCCGTATTGTGGATACGCCGATCAGTGAGAAAGGCATTATTGGACTGGGTGTCGGTGCTGCAGCGACTGGATGTCGGCCGATCATCGATATTATGTTCATGGATTTTCTCGGCGAGTGCATGGATGAAGTCGCCAACCAGATGGCCAAGATGCGGTTTATGTTTGGCGGCGGTGCGACCTTACCCGTCACCGTCCTCACGATGGCCGGCGCCGGAATGAACTTAGCGGCGCAGCACTCGCAAAGTTGGGAGGCATTTTTGGCACACTTGCCGGGCGTCAAAGTGTTGATGCCGTCGAATGCCTATGATGCTAAGGGTATGATCATCGCGGCTTCTCGGGACGATAACCCGGTGTTTGTGGTGATGAATAAGATGAGCCTGGCAATGCAAGCCGAGGTACCTGAGGAAATGTATGAGGTGCCGATTGGGAAGGCCGCTATCGTGCGCGAGGGCGCCGCATTTTCGATTTTTGCAATGGGGCGTATGGTGCATGAAGCCTTGGCTGCGGCCAAGACACTTGAGGGCCTTGGGGTTGATTGCGAAGTGGTAGATGTCCGTAGCATCCAGCCATTCGATAGCGAAACAGCTGTGGCATCCATTAAGAAAACCCATCGTGCGTTGGTGGTGCATGAGGCTGTCAGGTTTGGCGGTTTTGGTGGTGAGATTGTGGCGCAGCTGCAAGAGGAAGCCTTTGATTACTTAGATGCCCCCATCGCAAGAGTCGGAGCGCCGTTTTCGCCGGTGCCTTACAGTCCAGCATTAGAAAAACTGTATATTCCGAATGCCGAACGTATCGTTGCCGAAGTGAAAAAGGTGCTGGGAATTTAAAGGCATGCGAGCTGTTGGGCTGGTCGCCAATCCAGCTTCCGGAAAGGATATTAGGCGCCTGGCAGGAAAAGCCTCGGTGTTTGATAACCGTGAAAAGCTTGCGATTGTCAGACGGGCCATAATCGGCGCGATGGCCGCCGGCGCAACACGCTTTATCTATATGCGTGACTCGCACGGCATTGTTGAACAAGCTATCGCTGAAACGACAATTCCGCGGGGGGTTCGGTTCGAGCCGTTGCCCAGTTCTGGTACGGCATCGGCGATGGATACCATCGTTGCCGCCGAGCAAATGGCTCAAAAGGATTGTGCCGTCGTGTTGGTCTTGGGCGGGGATGGCACGAACCGAGCATTTGCTCGGGGCTGGCGCGATGCAACCCTCGTTTCGCTGTCGACGGGGACTAATAACGTGTTTCCCGTCATGGCTGAGGCAACCGTTGCCGGCATGGCGCTGGGGCTTATTGCGGCGGGTAAAGTTGCTAGCCGATTGGTTGCGACCCAGGCAAAGGTCATTGATGTCGATATTCACGGCGAGGAACAAGATATCGCCTTGATTGATGCGGTCATTACGCGGGATGCTTTTATTGGCGCCAAGGCACTATTGGATCCGAGTCAACTTAAAGAGGCGCTGTTATGCCGTGCAGAGCCCGCTGCAGTCGGTATAACCAGCCTTGGTGGGTTGGTAAGACCCGTCTCGGATCAGGATGATTTCGGATTGCATCTGACCTTTGTCAAAGGCGGGCGCGCGTTGTTGGCGCCGATGGGCCCTGGGATGTTTGCGACAGTCGAGATTGGAAAAACGCGTTTGGTGAAGTTTAACCAAGCGGTTAAGGCCCAAGGGCCGTCTGTGATTGCGCTTGATGGTGAACGGGAACGGGTGATTGCAGCAGGTCAACACATTGAAATGCGCATTGCCAGACGCGGGCCCTGGGTAGTTGATTTGGCCGCGACGCTGCAGCGCGCGGCCAAACAAAAATTATTTTTAAGAACGATTTAGGGGAAGCAAGTGCCCAGAGAAATTTATTTAGTGAAAGTTGGGATGACCATGACCGAGGGTATGGTGTCGGAATGGTTTATTGCCGATGGCGCCAAAGTGAAAAAAGGCGAGATGTTGTATGCCTTGGAAACAGAAAAAGTCAATCTCGATGTTGATGCCGAAATGGATGGTTTCGTTAAACACACCGTTGAGGCAGGCGTTATGTTGGCGCCCGGTGATGTCGTGGGCTATATCTTCGCCTTTGATGAGCCTATCCCGGCTGATTTTGCAGGCGTCGCAAGCCCCGCCGCAGCGGTTGTTGCGGCGCCAAAAGCTGCGGCACCGGCTGCTGCTGTCAGTGCTATGCCCGAGCCGGTGACTGCTGACAGTGGTGATGGTCGGTTGAAATCTTCACCCGCGGCGCGTCGCCTGGCATCAGAGTTGGGCGTCGCTTTAGCCGGGCTCGCAGGCTCCGGGCCTGGTGGCAGAATTGTTGAGGCGGATGTGCAGCAGGCGACGTTACAGCCTGGCTTCAGTGCCGGTGCCGTATCTCAGGCAAACGTCGAGATGAAAATTAATGCGTCTCCGCTTGCGCGCCGATTGGCAACGGAGCGAGGCATAGATCTGAGTCAAATTAAAGGATCCGGCCCTCAAGGTCGCATCGTTCAGGCGGACCTGGATCAAGCGCCGCTGGCGAGTGGGCGCGCGGCACCTGCTCAGGCTGGTCCAACAGCCGGGTCCAGCGTACCCGTTCGGGGCATGCGTAAAACGATCGCTCAGAGAATGCATCAAAGCTTGCAAACCTCAGCGCAGTTGTCGATGGATATGACCGCGCAGATGGACGATGCCGTGCGCTTACGAGGCCAATTGCTTAAAGAATGGGACGGCGAAGCGCGGCCAACTTACACAGATTTGGTCATCAAGGCCGTTGCGAAAGCGCTCGTTCAGCATCCGATGATGAACAGCCGCTTTGATGACACTGAAATCACCCTGCTCCGAGAAATTAATATGGGGCTTGCGGTATCGGTTCCAGAAGGTCTGCTCGTGCCCGTAATCCGAGGCGTTCATGAACTGAGCTTAAAGCAAATCGCCCAAGAAAGTGCTCGGCTCGCTGCCGCCGCTCGAGCGGGGACCTTAGGTCTTGATGATTATGCTGGCGGCACCTTCACGATTTCGGCTTTGGGGATGTTTGGGGTGAATTCCTTTACGCCCATCATTAATCAGCCCCAGACGGGCATTCTAGGTGTGAACCAATTGTTTGATGGGTTGTCGTGGGAGGGCGATAAGCCGATTAAAACCAAGCAGATGAATCTATCTTTGACGTGGGATCACCGAAGCGTTGATGGCGCGCCCGCCGCCGAGTTCTTGGCGAGCGTGGTTGAATTCTTATCGGAGCCCTATAGGTTGTTACTATGAACGAATTCGATGTTGTGGTGATTGGCGGCGGCCCAGGCGGTTATGCCGCTGGGATCCGTGCGGCGCAATTAGGATTGAGCGTGGCCTTGGTCGAACGAGAAGCCCTTGGCGGTACCTGTTTGAACTGGGGGTGCATTCCAACGAAGTCCCTACTGCATTCCGCTGAGTTGTACACTCAGATGTGTTCGGCATCGGATTTTGGCATTGAAGCCAAGTCGGTTGGATTTGACCTGTCTAAGATTGTTCAAAAATCAAGGCAAGCGGCTGATCAGTTGAGCCAGGGCATAGCGCAGCTGATGAAAAAAAATAAAATTCAGGTCTTTACCGGGGACGCGAGTATCGTCTCGGTAGGACAGGTTAAGGTTAATGATCAAGTGCTTGTGACGGACAGTATTGTGATTGCCACAGGCGCTGAGCAAAAAAGCCTAGGCCCGATTGCCATTGATGGCCAGCAAATCTGGGGCGCCCGCGAAGCCATGACGCCGGCTGCGTTACCCGCTCGATTGCTCATTGTTGGTGCTGGTGCCATTGGCGTCGAGTTCGCCAGCTTTTACCAAGCATTGGGCTCTGCGGTCACCCTGCTTGAAGTCGCGCCAAATATTTTGCCTGCCGAGGATACTGATATTTCCGCCCTTGCTGCCGAGGCGCTGGCCCAACGGGGGATTAACGTTCAAGTTGGTCAAGGATTACAAGCGCTGACATCGCTTGCCGATTGTGTTGAGGCAACGATCGCCGGGGAGACGATTCAGTTTGACGCGGCGATTTTGTCGGTCGGTGTGGCGGCTCGAGTTCAAGGCCTTGGTTTGGAAGCGCTAGGGATCACAATGGATAGAGGTTTTATTGTGGTGGATGAGCGCCAGCAAACTTCGATAGCAGGAATCTACGCTATTGGCGACGTTGCTGGCGCACCTTGCCTTGCGCATAAAGCGACGCATGAAGCGATGATCGCGGCAGAAACGATTGCGGGACATGCGGTTCAAGGCCTGCAGCGGGATCGAATCCCGGGCTGTACCTACAGCTTTCCACAGATTGCAAGTATTGGCTTGCGAGAACAGGATGCGGGCGATCGCGCGGTAAGAGTGGGTCGGTTTCCGCTTTACGCGAATGGTAAAGCAGTTGTCTCGGGGCATACAGAGGGCATGATCAAGACGATTTTTGATGCGGAGACGGGCGCTTTATTGGGCGCACATTTGATCGGTGACTCGGTCACAGAACTGATACAAGGGTTTGCGGTCGCGATTGGGCTTGAAACAACCGAGCACGAACTACTCGAGACAATTTTTCCGCATCCGACAGTCTCCGAAGCGATGCAAGAATCGGTTATGTTGGCGTTTGATCGGCCGCTGCACCTTTGAAGCCTGCCTGCTTGGCTTTTAGGCGCAAGCAGGCAGAATTGAAAGCAAACCGATTGCCGGGATTAGCCGAGATTCATGCTTTGCGATAAAACCGCGTAGCCGTTGGTTGCGGCGAGCCGCTTGCCAACCACCGCCTGATAGTCCTCAGAGTGATACCAAGTCTTTGCCGCTTCTGTTGATTCAAACTTGATGATGACGGTTTGTGCGCCGGGTGCTTCGCCTTCGATCGTCTCTGCAGCGACATCAATCGCCACCAGCTCAGCACCATATTTCGCAAGGGTCGGGCCCGCGCCCGCGCTGTATTCAGCGTAAAGCGCCGCGTCGTTAACTTGATATTGCGCTATAAAATAAGCAGCCATGTCGTTCTCCTATTTGATTTATGAAGTTTCTCGTTCGGTATATCGAGCGCGATAGGGCGGCGCAAGCTGCCCGCGTTCGTCCCGGATATCGAATTCTTGGCTCAAATCCTCAACCCACTGAATCGATCCTGACCGCGCCATAATATCGCTCGCGAGCGCGAGTGCTGGCACGGTCCGGCCGACGCCGAGTGGCGTCTGTGAGTCGCTCAGATCAGTACCGTTTTGTTCTGCATGGGCCGCTATGAACTCTGTTGCAACCGATCCAGGGTACAAGACGACCGCGGCGACGCCTTTGGGCGCAAGCTCTTGCGCCATATCTTTGGTCAAACGATCAAGGCCCGCTTTACCGGCGCCGTAGGAGGATGAGAAGTGATAAGACTGCCCGCCCGGAGACGAGACATTCACCATCAGCGCGCCTGGGCTGGCGGCAAAGAGTAGTGGTGCAGCATGCCAACTGGCAACGTAGTGGGCTCTGAGCCCGATCCCAACCTGGTCATCCCAAATTTGAATTGGGTGATCCCAGAAACCGCCTCCCCAGGCAGGTGGACTGGGTATTTTGTAAACATTGTTGACCAGGATGTCGATTTTACCGGCTTCGGCGGCCACTTTTTTAAAAAAAGCCTCGATTTCAGCGTCATTGGCATGATCGACTTGGGTGCCAATGCCAATGCCACCGGCCTTTTCAATCGCTGCGATGCTTCCGTTTAACGTGAGCTCACCCTCGCCATTGGATCGACCCGTTATGTAAATTGTTGCGCCTTCCTCGGCAAGCGCAATCGCGCAACCCCGCCCTATACCGCGCGTTGCGCCGGTTACGACACAAATCTTACCTTTAAGTCGTCCTGCCATTTGATACTCCTTGTCTAGCTGTCGAATCGGGTTGAATTAAAGTAGGTCTGCGAGTTTTTCACGCTGCCAAACTCCATCGCCAAACATAAATTGGCTGTGCATCTGACGTTTGTGATAAATCTGAACATCGGCTTCCCAAGTGAAGCCAATACCGCCATGGAGTTGGGTTGAGCGGTTCGCACAAAATTCTGCGGTGTCCGACGCGCTTGATTTTGCTAAGTGCGCGCAGCGCGCTGCATCCTCGGGGTCGAAGTCGAACGCCGCAGCTGCTTGGTAGACCAAGGAACGGGTCTCATCAACTGCGATCATCATATCAACGATGGGGTGTTTAACCGCTTGGAAAAAACCGATCGGGCGCTCAAATTGTTGACGGACCTTGGCATAGTCTGCGGTTGTTTGCAGTTGCCACTCGGCGGCGCCAGCAATATCTGCAGCCGTGAGGGTGAGCAGGGCGGGCAGCGCGTCGTTTAAACACTGGGCGCCCTGGCCATACTCAGTCAGCGGCGTTGTATCGCTTGAGGCAAAGGTGATACCAGCTTGATCTCGAGTCAGATCGACGATGCGATCGGGTTTTACCGAAACGGTTGTATCGCGTTGATTCACACGAAACAGGTCAATACCGTCTTGGGTACGGGCTGCAACGATTAAGATCTCACATTTTTGAGCGTCGGTTACATACCAGGCCGTACCAACAAGTTTGCCCTCACGCAACGCAACGTCCGTTGAGTCAGCCTCGAGTGACCCATCTTCCCCGTAAAGCGCCAAACCAACACTCGCGCCTTCTGCCATCTCCTCAAGGAGCTGCCTGGCTGGCTGCGTGTCAGCCGCTCGGAGCAGAAATGTGGCCAGTAAATTGTTGCTCAGCGGTGTCGGCAAGGCATGTCGGCCGATTTCTTCTGCAATTGCGGTGGCTGCGACTAAGCCCATACCGATGCCACCTTGTGCTTCTGGGATCGCTACAGCATGCATGCCAAGTTCTACCGTTTTCTGCCAATTTTGCGTGTCAAAGAAGGCTTGCCTTGGCGCACCGTGATAGGGGTCTTCCGTACCGCTTAAACTGGGCCGCAGGGCCTCAATGGTATTTTGCTCAAGGAGGAATTTGGCATAAGTATCCTTCAGCATGTTGATGTCGTCGTTAAAGCCAAAGTCTTTCGGTGTCGTCATGATCGTCTCCGCCGGCTTGCCGGTTTATTTACTCTTAGCAAGGCCTAGAACGCGTTCGCCTAAGATGTTGCGTTGTATTTCGCTGCTGCCGCCTGAGATTGTGCCGGTGTAGGTATTCATATATCCCAGCGGCCACTTGCCATTAGCCGGCGCGTTTTCGTCGCCAACATACAGGCTCGATTTTAAGCCCAGGATACCCAGCGCAATCTGGTGGAGGGATTGCGAAATTTCGCTGCCGGTTAATTTTCCTTGTAATGGAATCCGCATGGCACCGCCATTGAGCGCTTTGATCCGAGCTCGCCGTCCGTTGTAAAGGCTGGCCTCGGTGCGTTCATAGACTTTAACAATTCGGTCGCGCCAAACCGGGTCATCCCAAACGCGCCGTCCGTTTCGTCGGGTGTCCTTCGCCAATTGAATGACCTGTGCCATGACGAGCATGGGGGATTCGCCTGCAACCGCGCCGACGCCGACCCCAGCACCCCGTTCGCTGGTCAAGGTCGCCATTGCGACTTTCCAGCCATCCCCGACGTTCCCGACACGCAGGTGATCGCCGACAATGGCATTGTCGAGGAATACCTCATTAAAGCCCGACTCGCCGGTCATCTTGTGGATTGGCTTGACGGTAATCCCGGGTTGATCCATTGGTGCGAGAAAGTAGGTGATACCGCCATACTTATCGCTCTTATCTTGTCGCGCCAGTAGCAGCATGTATTGGGCAAAGTGGCCAAGACTCGTCCAAACCTTCGATCCGTTGATCACCCACTGATCACCCTCTTTCACTGCGCTGGCCTGCAGCGATGCGAGATCAGAGCCCGCGCCAGGCTCGCTAAACCCTTGGCACCAAATGTGTTCTGCTGAAAAAATGGGTGGCAAAAAAGTTTCTTTCTGGGCTTCTGTCCCACACTCTAGTAGGGTCGGCACTGCCATCCCGAGTCCAATCCAGTTGATAAAGTAAGGCACACCCGCTGCGCGAACCTCGGCACTGGCAATTTGCTGACAACCTGTCATGCCATGGCCGCCATAATTCTGAGGCAGATCTGATGCAATGAGTCCGGCTTCATAACACTTTGCTTGCCATTCTGTGAGATAGGCCAGATGGCTCGGGTCGGTCACCTCATAAGCCGCTTGTGGCAAGGGTGTGGGATGCGGGGCTGGCTTATTTTCTTGCAACCAGGCGCGGCAAAACGCTTGAAATTCTGCTTGTTCTGAGGAGAGTGCTTTATCGCTCATGATGTCATGTCCTTGTGTTGTATCCAGTCAGCGCGGTCTATTCGGTAACGGATAATTTAGTCGCGCTGGAAGAACTTTTGGATGCTTGAAAAATCAACCTGTCCAAACCCGTTGTCGCCATGAGCGACATAAAGGCTCCTTGCAAGTGACCCCATGGGGGTTGCAGTGCCAGTATCAAGCGCTGAGGCCATGGCCAACCCTAAGTCCTTGATCATAAGGTCGACTAAAAAGCCGCCTTCGTAGTCGCGGCTGGCCGGGGCCGTTTCCATGACCCCTGGGAAGGGGTTATAAACTTCAAGGGCCCAATTTCCGCCAGAGCTCTTGCGCATAATCTCCGAAAGCACGCTGGGGTCGAGGCCGTTATTCACACCGAGCTGCAGCGCCTCTGCAGTCCCGGACATGAGCACCGAGAGTAGCATGTTGTTGCAAATTTTGGCCACCTGTCCTGCACCGGCGTCGCCTGCATGAAAGATGTTTTGACCCATTGCTTCAAGTAATGGTCGCGCGTCGGCGAGCGCTGTATCGGAACCGCCAACGATGAAGGTAAGAGTGCCGCCTTGTGCGCCAGCGACACCGCCGGAGACGGGCGCATCAATCATGCTGAGACCGTGGGCTTTAGCCGCATCGGCAACCTTCCGCGTTGATTCTGGTGCGATGGTGCTGGAGTCGATGATTAGGGTGCCAGGTGCAATCTTGGATAAAAGACCCGCTTCCCCGAGATACAAAGATTCGACGTGTTTTGATGCTGGCAGCATTGAAATCACCACATCAACATTTTGCACAGCAGCCTCGGCGCTGGCGGCCGCTTGCGCACCAGCGGCCGTTAAGCGTTCGACCGACGTGGGGACAAGGTCAAAGACCGACACGGAAAAACCCGCTTTAATGAGGTTAATCGCCATGGGCCCGCCCATATTACCAAGTCCGATAAAACCAACGTTTTTCATAAAACCTCCCGGTTAGCGTTTGATGCGCAAAATCGTAATTAATTTAAAACAGAAAGATCCGCCATAGGATGCACCGGCCAATGGTCTTCAAAGTGGGACGCCACGACCGCGTCCGGCACTTCGCCCAATTTAAATCGCCATTGCGGTTGGCCATCTTTTTCAATCAGTAGGGCGCGAACGCCTTCGGTAAACTCGCCATATCGGCTACAGGCAACGGCGATGGTGAGTTCCATTTGGAACATGGCCAACAAGTCCTGTGTTCGTGCGCGTTTGAATTGCTCAATGACAATCGCCGCGGTAATGGCAGAGCCCTTTAAGAAACCTGATTTCGCTCGGTCCAAAAACGGTCCTTCAGGCCAGTCATGGGTCGATGCTGCCAAGGTCTTGATGGGGTTGTCGCTCGCAATTGCCGCCGCAATGCTCGGTCGAATAATTGCCTCATAGTCGGGCAATTGTGGCTTAGGCAGGTCCGTTGAGTCGGCCTGAAAGCGGGTTAAAATCTCAGAAATTTGGGGCGGCAGGGGCCGCGAGGTGTCTAAGGCTGCAAGCGCGCTTAGGCAGACTTCTTTGAGGTCGTGTCGAATGAGCGTATCGGCCATACCAATGTGTTGCGCGTCTGCGCCGCTGATCTGGGCGCCGGTCAGAGCGAGGAAATAGGCCCAAACCGGGTCCATACGGCTAAAGGTATAGGTGGCCCCCGCATCTGGAAATAACCCGATGGTGATTTCTGGCATCGCCATTCGAGTTTTCTCTGTCGCGATCCGGAATTGACAGGCCGAAAAGATGCCAAGCCCGCCGCCCATCACAATACCGTGTCCCCAGGCGAGCGTGGGCTTGGGATATTGATGGAGATCGAAATCCAATCGATATTCTCGTTCAAAAAAAGCCTCGCAATACGTACACGGGCCACCGGGCGTTGCGTGCATATCGTGGTAAAGATTTTGAATGTCGCCACCGGCAGAGAACGCTTTTGAGCCGGCGGCGTCAAAAAAGATGGCGATAATGTTTGCTTGCGAACGCCAGCGGTCGAGTGCGGCCTGAATCAAATCGATCATTTCAAGGCTGAGGCTGTTTAAGGTTGCCTCGGCATTGAGGGTAATCTGTCCGAGCGCGCGCCCCGGGCCCAGGGCGCGTTCGTTAATTAAAACCGATGGCGCCACTACGCGTTCTTCCAGGCCGGGGTGCGTTTTTCTAAAAAGGCGTTCACCCCTTCTTTTTGATCAAGGGTTGAGAACAAGGCAACGAAAGCCTCGCGCTCGTCGTTGAAGGCTTCGGGCATTGTTTTATGCCTTGCTGACATAATGAGTTGTTTGCAAGCGGCGACGCTGGTTGGGCTTTGTTTTGCGGTTGAGGCTGCGATGGCGAGCGCCCGCGCTAAACTTTCGCCTTTGGGGACAACTTCTTCAACCAAGCCGATAGACCGCGCCGTTTCAGCATCCACGCGCTCGCCACACAGAATCATGCGTTTGGCCCAGCCTTCTCCCACAAGCCACGGCAAATGTTGGGTTCCAAGCCCTGCTGGCAAGAGGCCAACCGTTGCCTCGGGTAGGGCCATCACAGCTTGGGCTTCTGCAATGCGGATATCACATGACATCGCGCATTCAAGCCCGCCCCCCATGGCATAGCCGTTGATGGCGGCAACTGAGACCCCGTTGAAATGGGTTAGCGCCTGGAAAGCGGCGTGAAAATGATTGGCAATCACGCCAGCGTGCTCAGGATCACCGCTTGCGAACAGGTTGAGGTCTGCCCCGGCGGAAAAGAATTTATCGCCGGCCCCGGTAATGACTAAGCTGTAGCAGTTTGGATCGGCATTAAGGTCCGCAATCAGCGCTTCAAGTGCCTGCAAGTTATCGGCGTCCCAAGTGTTGGCAGCGGGATTATTGATGGTGATTAAGGCGGTATGGTCCTGCATCTCAAATTCTAGTTTATCGGTCATGGTTTCTCCTTAAGTGATGGCTTCTAGGTCAGCGAGCGCGAGCAATCGGCGGGCAATGATAACGCGCATGATTTCGTTCGTCCCTTCTAGGATCTGGTGTACTCGATTATCGCGGATGTAACGCTCGAGCGGATATTCGCGCATATAGCCGTACCCCCCGTGCAGTTGAAGCGCATCGTTGCAGATACTAAAACCAGCATCGGTGGCAAAGCGTTTGGCCATCGCAGCGTAGGCCGTAGCCTCAGGGTCGCCTTGGTCAACTTTAAAGGCGGCTAGCCGAATCATTTGTCGTGCGGCAACCAGTTCTGTTGCCATATCAGCAAGTTTGAATTGAAGGGCTTGAAAATTTGCTAGGGCCTCGCCGAACTGCTCGCGTTCTTGCAGGTAAGTTTTGGATCGGTTCAGAGCGGCTTGGGCCGTGCCAACAGAACAGGTTGCAATATTGATTCGACCACCATCAAGCCCTTTCATCGCAATTTTAAAGCCATCACCGGCGCCGCCGATTCGCCGGTCGACGGGTACCCTGACTTGATTAAAAACAATCTCTCGAGTCGGCTGGCTGTTCCAGCCCATTTTGTTGAGGTTGTTGCCGTATTCTATGCCCGCCGAATCGGCTGCAATTGCAAGGCAGGTAATACCTTTCGGACCTGCTTCGCCCGTTCGCACCATCGTGACGAGAATGTCGGTTGCGCCAGCGCCTGAGATGAACATTTTGTTGCCGCTGACGACGTAGTGGTCGCCTTCTAAAGTCGCATGGGTTCTAAGAGAGGCGGCGTCTGAACCGGCGCCGGGCTCGGTTAGGCAATAGCTGGCAAGTTTCTGACCGGAGATTAAGTCCGGGCAAAGCGCCTCTCGCACCTGCTCGCTGCCAAAGGTCGCGATCATCCAAGTCGCCATGTTGTGAATCGAGATAAAGGCCGTGGTTGAGGTGCAACCCATGGCCAACTGCTCAAGAATAATGGAGGCATCCAATCGGGATAGGCCCATGCCGCCGACTTCAGGCGGACAATATAGCCCACAAAATCCGAGTGCGCCGGCATTGGCAATGACGTCTTTTGGGAATATTTTATGCTCGTCCCATGCCGCGGCATTGGGCGCCAGCTCTCGGTCCGAGAACTGACGTGCGACTTCCTGAAAGGCCGTCTGATCTTCGTTCAAATTATAATTCATGCAGTGGTCATCATTCGTTAACGTGTGTTGAGTGTTCGAAGTGTCTGTCACAGGCGGTTGATCATATTGATCCTGACGCTTGGGTCGTGGCGTGCATTGAATGCAGCTCGAGTAAACGTATTAGTCTGCAGCGTTGTTACCAGCACCGCCTGCAGCCAGGGGGTTAATCATAAACAAACCCAGTAATCGACGAAAGCTTGCGGATCAGGGCAGATGGCCGGCGTTCGACTTTAAGGTTATTCATGGTGCGCATTTTTGAGCAAGTGCGCTGCGCCGTCGGGCGTGTTGATTGCGGCGGAGGCGCCAAACAAACGCTCCTTCATGGTGCCGTAAACCCGGCGGTTATTGCCCAGATGCGCGAGCGACGCGGCTTTTTCAAGCGCCATCGGCAAAAGGTCCCCTAGCTCATATGCCTTTGAGACGATGCCTGCTTCCGCTGCATCCGGCCCGGTCCATCTTCGAGCGAGTTGAACCGTTTCAAAAAACACATGGGCGGGGAGCTTGTGCTGAAACAGCGCAAGTTCTGGATCAGGGATGATCATGCCAAGTTCAACTTCATTGGCGCAGGCAAAGCCTCGATCCGGCCGCATAAACCGGACATCGTGGCACAGCGCCATCATGAAGCCCGCGCCGAAAGCGTGACCATTAATGGCGCAGATCGAAGGCACGGGTAAGGTGATTATACGCCCCATCAGCGCCATAAATTCTGACCCAAAGGCAGCACGGTCTCCCCCGCGATGCTCGCCGGAGCTTGCTCGCCATTCAAGATCTAGCCCGTTCGAGAAAAATTTAGGGTGGCTGGCCGTCGTGACCAGTGCTGCGGGTCCTGTTGAGGCTTCGACCTCATCAAGTGCCGCACTAATTGCGCGGACAAAGGTGGTATTCCATCGGTTTTCTTCATCATCCAGAGTCAGGATGAAGGTCGTGTCTTGGCGGTCTAGTTTGATCATAAGGCGGAATTTTTCAAAGGGTGCGCCCGAGTATGTCTTAAGGCGCGTGTGCTGCCAAGGGTGGGGCGCTTTGTCCTTGGTTTTCACTTGGAAATAAATTAGGTTAATGCCATGGATGTTGTTACAGCTTCGCAGCTTCAAGGTTGCTTTACGCCCGAAGACGATGTTTGGTTCCCCGATCTGACTAAAATTGTCTGGCAAGACCTAGACTTTTTCGGTTGGGTGCACCCCTCGGGTCATTTGGCCTATATTGTCGCGCAATCGCCGAATGATGGTGCACTGAAAGGGGTGGTGCTGCGTCGGTTCGAGCGACCCACGAGCCGCGTTCGATTGGATATGTGTAGCTTGTGTTTACACGTCCACGGCAGCGGGGGCACGGCGATGTTTTCCATCACCGAGGCGGGCAGTCGTGGCCGTCGAACGATTTCAAACGTGGTTTGTACGGATTTGGCGTGTAGTTTGAGGATTCGAAACAAGATCAATCCCTCGAGTTTGATGCAAGAAACCCTGTATCTTGAGGCAAAAGTTTGGCGTATCCTGCAACGCCTGCATCGCTGGTTGGTTAAGACGAAATACCTTTAACCGCTCAGGTCGCAAGAAGGCTTGCGAAATCTTTCTCGCCGCGCTGGCATCGTTCCGGGGTGTCATGGCCAAACGATATTAGGAATGTTTTTGAAAACGCGTGCCCTCCTGGCTTTGCAGAAGACATTTAAACCCAGCGGTCAGCTGTTTTACGGCTGGTACATTGTTGCGTCAGCCGGCGGTCTGCAAATGCTGGCAAGCCTGCTTTGGATGCAATCCTATGGTGCGTACGTTGTGTTGTTGCAGCAAGAGTTTGGATGGAGCAAAACCATTGTTGCCGGTGCCTTTGCCTTAACTCGCATCGAAAGCGGTATTCTGGGACCGTTGCAGGGCTGGCTAGTCGATCGGTTTGGACCGAGAATGATTTTGCGCATTGGGGTTGTTTGTTTCGGTATCGGGTTTATCTGTTTTAGCCAAGTGCAGTCATTGTGGAGCTTCTATGCTTCGTTCGCGTTAATTGCATTGGGTTCCAGTCTTGGTGGGTTTGCAACCGTGATGGTTGCGATTGTGAATTGGTTTCGACAGCATCGCTCTAAAGCAGTTGCGTTCTCCCAAATCGGATACGCTTTGGGCGGTATGGCCGTGCCCTTGGTGGTGCTCGCGCTTGAGGCATTTGGCTGGCGTGCGACGGCACTTTACTCAGGAATTTTAGTGATGCTGCTGGGTTTGCCGATGGCCCAAGCGGTTCGGCACCGACCGCAGACTTACGGTGAGGTGCCGGATGGCGCTTTGCTGGGGACAACGCCCGATGCGCAGGCTGAGCAACCCTTGGATTTAACAGCAAAGCAGGCGATGGCGACATCGGCCTTTTGGCTGATTAGTTTTGGCCATGCGGCCGCGTTACTCACGGTTTCTGCGGTCATGGTCCACCTAGTGCCGCATCTCACAGAAGGTCTTGGATTCTCTTTAAGTCAAGCAGCGCTGGTCATTACCCTTGTTACCGGGTGTCAGCTAGTGGGTCAGCTGGGTGGTGGTGTGCTGGGTGATCGCTTGGATAAACGGCTTTTATGCATTATCTGTATGATCGCTCACACCGTAGGCTTACTGATCTTGGCCTATGCCGATAGCACGCTTGAGGTCGTTGTCTTTGCCGTTTTTCATGGTTTGGCCTGGGGTGTCCGTGGCCCCTTGATGGTTGCGCTTCGAGCCGATTACTTTGGTGCGGCGTCCTTTGGGACCATTATGGGGTTCTCATCATTGATTGTGATGCTCGGAATGTCGCTCGGTCCAATTGTTGCTGGATTGTTCGCAGATTATTACGGCGATTATCAGGTTGGGTTAATGGTGCTTGCGATTGCGGCGTTTTTAGGCAGCTTTTGTTTTCTTGCCGCCAAGCGTCCCGTTCCACTGACTTCGGCGTAGCGCCGCAAGAAAAAACGATGGCCGACGCGTGATAAACTTAAGAGCGGCAATGCGTCGCAGTCAGGGTGACCCGTTTTAAGGTCCTGGGAGGGAATTGGCGGCGCCCGGAAAGGCGTAAAGGCCCAGCTCTTCTCTGATGGTCGTGCCCAGCTCTGAGGTCAGGTCATCAATTGGGATCCCGGTGGCATCCGCAATCCGAACCATGCGCTGAAAATTTGCTGCGACGCCGGCAGCCTCCACCGCAATATCAAAACTGCTGGCGTGGGCGAGGGCGTCGCGAGCGTCTTTCAAGGTCTCGGGTTCACGGCTCATAAAAGCGTCAGCAAACGCGAGCAGTAAGGCGCCATGCTGAACCCCTGCGTCCAGGGCAGCAGCATCTTGGGTGAGAACGCTTAGGTCGATCGTGTCACCGGCAATTTTCGCGCTCACACGGAGCATCGAAGCGTGGGAATTGGTTCAGTAAAAGCACCGATTCAGGGCGGAAATTCGGCCGGCAATCAGCTCCATTTGCATACGGTTGAGGCGTCGAGTCGCCGCTTGCCCCAAATTGCCCATTTCTTCAAGCGGTAGGTAGAGCACTGCCGCCAGGCGCTTCCACTGTCGTACAAGATCAGGCGCCCCAGACAGTGCCCTGATGACATTCGCGCCAAACCCTACCGGCCATAGGTCCTGATTGGCTTCGGTCAGGCCATCTCGTGCGATCATGGGCACATAACCGGTGTTGGCGTCGAGATTCTCAGGTTGGGTTTGTGACGGCAAGCCGGGTTGGCTTTGGGGCAGCGCAAGTAGGGGTTGACTCAGCGCTCGACAAAATTCATCGATACTAAATAGACAAACGACAATCCCGACGAGTTCCACATAGGCCAGCCTGGAAATGCCGCTTCCGGCCAGTGCTATGATTTGAGATTCAGAGATTCGGCCTTGATCCGTAATAATCTGATGAATCATATCAACAACCAGCGCGCTCAAATCCTCGGTTTCAGGATGCGCCAATAGGACCTGATTGCGCGATAAGGCGTTTTTTTTAAGGGCACAAAGATCGCAGCTGCTCGCAGTGCGTGTCGCGGCTGCAATGGCAATTTTTTGCTTGCTGTCCCACCAATAGCCAGGCTGCGCCAAAAATAAGAAGAAGTTTTCGAAGGCGATGCGGAGATCACTGCGATCGCTGAGTGCTTGGTTTAGATCAGACATAGGCGGCTCCTAGTCGGACCTTAAGCGACGTGACGCATCGGTGCAACTTTCTGGTGCAGGCGCAACCAATGTTCAAGGTCAGGACTACCAGGTCACACTCATAAACTATGCCGATGAACTGCGCCTAAAAGTTGGCGTGGACGGCTCGCTCGGGACGAGTGGCTATTGGGCGGACGTTGCGGCAAGCCAAGGCGCTGCGGGGAACCCGGATGTCTCGTGGCATTTTTCGCACAGAATGCATTTTCTTTGGTCTGGGTTGACTACCATGATAACGAACCAGGCTCGCAGAAACCCGAAGGCGATCTGGCCGCTCGGGCGGGGTCGGCTTGAGTTAAAGGCGGCGTTTACCGCTTGGAGCGTCATTACCATGCAACGGCGATGCAAACGCAGGTTGACCCGGTCTTGAGTATTTCGGGGCAGGCCGTCATGAACTTGAGTGATGACTCAGCGTTTTTATCGATGGCAACGCGTTATAATGCCAGCGCCGAGCGCGACATCGATGTTGGGTACGACCATTTTCTTGGTGATGCGGCGGGTGCCGCAACCGACTTTGTGATCATGCCGGGATCCGAGTACGGTATCTTTCCGAGATCGCTTTATGTGAATCTTTGGTGGTATTTTTAAAAACCGGCGCCACCGATGGTGCGCCAGGCAATGGGTCGTTTGAACGGGTTCAGTTTTAAGACAAGGACAATCATTCTGTGAGTCTGCGCGAACAGGTGCTAACCGAAATCGGTATCGATCGCTGGCGGCTTCGTGGTGGTGCGACGGCGGTCACTGACGAACCCGAGCGTGTTTCGTCTCATCCAGAGGTCCATCCCCAACCAGCGCTTGACGCACCCAGTGCGGTAGCGCCATTGGCTGAGACCCGAATCGATTGGCAGGTCTCGATCCGAAACTATCGAACCGTTGCGACGTTGCAGCTCAGCCAACAAGGACAGGATACGGATACGGCCTCACAATTAAACCAACTTTCAGATGACATAGGGCTTGCGGTCAACGGGTTGGCCACGAAACCCTTGCTGCAGTCGCAGCTGTTCTCAACGATTGGTGAGCAAGTACTTGATGTCAATAAGGCCGCGGTTTGGATCGCTGATTTGCCAACGACTGTTTTGGTGCTTGCAGGGCAGTGCCCTGAATTGATCGCCCTGATCGAAAAGGTAGTCGTTGAGCGCAGAGCGGGTCGCAAGTGCATCGTGCAAGTGCCGGATCTTTTGGCGCCCGCGACGGCTGTTGAGCGCAAAGCGTGGCTTTGGCAGCAGTTACGTGCCCAAGGCTCGTGATGCGACCCGACAAGGCCAGGTTTCGATTGATGAAACACATCGATCTACCGTTTGTGTTGAAAAACGAAAATGCGGCCTACTCGCACCCCTGGACCCAGGGTAACTTTAGGACGAGCTTAAATGGCACCGACTACTGTTGCCTTGTTTTGGTGGATGAACGTCCAGTCGGGCATGGCGTCTTAAGTACGGGTGCCGGCGAAGCCCATGTGCTCAATTTGTGTGTCCACCCTGAGCAGCAAGGCGCGGGACTCGGTCGAGAATTGCTGAATCATCTGCTCGCCCGAGCCGCTGCCTGCAAAGTGCGCAGCGTTTTTTTAGAGGTTCGAGCTTCAAATGCGGCCGCAATCACGCTCTACGACAGTACCGGATTCAATGAAATTGGCCGCCGCCGAAATTATTATCCCATCGCCGTCGGTCGTGAGGATGCGATTGTCATGGCGAAGGAACTGTTTTAGCGACCTGAAGCTCGCGCCGCGCTATACTACGCGCCAGATTTAAAGGGGGCCTCATGGCCAAAACCGAAGTCGATCGACGCCGCACTTTCGCCATCATTTCTCATCCAGATGCCGGCAAGACCACGATTACTGAAAAGCTCTTGCTCTTGGGTAAAGCCATTGCGATGGCGGGCACGGTTAAAGCAAAAAAATCAGACCGCTATGCAACCTCCGATTGGATGGCGATGGAAAAAGAGCGTGGGATATCGGTCACCACCTCGGTGATGCAGTTCCCGTATCGGGACTGTGTGGTGAACCTCCTTGATACGCCCGGACATGAGGATTTTTCCGAGGATACCTATCGGACCTTAACAGCCGTTGACTCTGTCCTGATGGTGATTGATGGCGCGAAGGGGGTCGAGGCGCGAACGGTTAAATTGATGGAAGTCTGTCGACTTCGCGATACGCCGATTTTAACGTTTATCAATAAACTCGATCGAGAAACCCGCGACCCGATCGATGTGCTCGATGAAGTTGAGTCGGTACTCAATATTGGTTGCGCGCCAATAACGTGGCCGATTGGCATGGGGCAGCGGTTTAAGGGGGTCTACCATCTTTACGAGGATTGTATTTATCCGTACCGAGGTGAGGTTAAAGCCCCGCTTGAGTCGCCAGAAAAAATAATGGGTTTGCAAAGTGCCGCAGTACGGACCTTTTTAGGTGATGACTGGGCAGCTTTTGAGGCTGAAATCGAATTGGTTCGCGGCGCCTCTCATGAATTCGATCAGGATCTTTACTTGGCCGGGAAGCTCTCGCCCGTTTATTTCGGAACGGCGTTGCGTAATTTTGGCGTTATGGAGATGCTTGACGGGTTTGTCTCAATGTCACCGGCGCCCTTACCCAGAACAACAACTGGGGCAACCGTTGATCCGAATGATCCTGAGTTTTCGGGTTTTGTGTTTAAAATCCAGGCGAATATGGATCCCAAACATCGAGATCGGATTGCCTTTTTGAGGGTCTGCTCGGGTACCTACGAGCAAGGCATGCGGATGCATCACGTTCGGCTTGGAAAATCGATCAAAGTAACAGATGCGGTGACTTTCTTAGCGGGTGAGCGAGCGGCGATCGGCACCGCCTATGCTGGGGATATCATTGGCTTACACAATCACGGCACGATTCAAATTGGGGATACTTTCAGTGGGGGACGAAAAGACCGTTTTATCGGTGTGCCGCACTTTGCCCCGGAGTTATTTCGCCGAGTTCGATTAAAGGATCCTTTGAAAAGCAAACAGTTGCGGCAGGGCTTGACGCAGCTATCAGAAGAGGGCGCAACGCAGGTATTTATGCCCCTTGCCAATAATGATTTGATCCTCGGCGCGGTTGGCATTCTTCAATTTGATGTGGTCGCGTATCGACTCAAAGATGAATACAAAGTTGAGTGTGGTTACGACTCGGTCGGCGTCAATACGGCGCGTTGGATCGTCTGCGACGATCTCAAACAGTTAGAGGAGTTTAAGCGAAAGGCTCAAGGCAACCTGGCCTTGGATGGCGGTGGGCATCTTACTTATTTGGCCCCCTCAAGAGTCAACCTGACCGTGATGCAGGAACGTTGGCCAGAGATTGAATTCAGGGCGACGCGGGAGATTGCTTAGACCATATCCTCGTAGGGATTGGTCAGGGTCAGCGAGATCGCGTGTTTTTGACCTGGAATCGAAATTGTCTCAGGTGTCATCGTTAAGGCCTCACCCTCGACAACCGCTTCACCAAACCGATAAATAGGTTGGGTCTCACCCTCGGTGCAGGCTTCATCATAGGCCTTTGTTGCGGCGGCCACAGCTTCCTGTCTCGCTTTATAGGTTTTCATTGCCGCAAGGCCATGCCGTTTGGTGAGCATGGTTTCGGTCACGAAGGGTGACAGAATCGCAGCGGTCGCATTGTTTCCGCCGAAGCCTTTGGAATTAATGAAAGTGGCCTGCATATCCTTCGGATTGATCTCGCGATGATCGAGCAGGAATTCAAGCTGGGACTGATGCACATCTTCGGCAATCGCGCGGGTCGTTTTAATGCCCGGGATGATACCGTCATGCCAAACGCCTAGGGATGCAATGATCTGATCGCCTGATGCGCAGGCTAAGGAATGCCCTAGGAACGCCTTGATTGCCGTGACCGGCCATTTGCTGATGCCAAAGTTTTTCGCCAAAGCATTGAAGATATGGGATTCGGTCACCCTGTTTTGCGGCGTGCCGGTACCGTGCGCTTGCATATAGGTGTTATTGGCCAAAGCCTTGTCGCCAAGGATTGCCCGCACGACGCCCATTGCTTTGCCGACGGTGAGGTAATTGCCAATGCCTGGGCCTGGAATCGATTTTTTAAAACCATCAGCATTCACAAAGACATCGGCCACCGAACCATAGATATTGGCCCCCAGTTCTAAAGCCAATTCGTCATCGAAGAGGATGACGAATTGCGAGGCTTCAGCCAAGGTGAAGCCGCAATTTTCAGCAAACGGTCGGCATGCCCTAGTATGATCAGGGCGTCCTTGGCTTCGACCATCTAATTTTAGCAACGCGTCGTCCTCTGCCAACGCGCCCATGGTGCGATAACCTTCGATGACCTCCGGCGTGATTGGCGCCTCGCTCGATCCGATGACGGCCACGCGGCAATTGCCCGCCCGAATATCGGTAATCCCTTGTCGCAGGTTGTATAAGAAGGTCGCGCAGGCCCCGACATTTGCGCCGGTTGCACCAACGCTGCCCAAAATGTAGGCGTTAACAAAATCGGCTGTCATCTCGGCGAGACCAAGCGGGCAATTCTTTGCGCTCACGCGTTTACCCAGGAGTGCGGACTGCAGCATGCCGCCCGAGCCGTTAAAATCCAATTGACCCATTGCGCTGCTGGCATAGACCGCGATCTGATCGCCGGGCACTTTGTCTTGAACGGTTTGCCAGGCAATTCCAAGTGATTGCACGGCGTCTGATGCCCCGAACACCGTAAGTTGCAAGCCTCGAGGATGACTTCTTGATTGATAGAGCGCCTCTGGGTCAAAACCAGTGGGTAACTGGCCTGCTGAATTTACCTTTGAAGCTCGACCATCTGGAAACAGAACGCTGACGGGATCCGTTGCTGTGACCTGCACCTGGAGATTGTCCAGTTCTGTGACGGTCCAAGTCGGCGGGAGTTGCTCGGGGAGTTGATTTTTTTTGAGCGTAAAGCTTAAAGGGGTGTTCTGCAGCCCCGTCATCATCGCTTGTTTATTGGCGCGGTAGATAGCGGGATCAAACAAATTGTCTTGAAGCTTTCGAACGAGCGTGTTGGCAAGGATTGATTGCTCGTCGGCATCACACTGCATGAGCGTCGCCAAAGCCTTGAGGGTTGAGCGTTGTTTACCGGTTGTGAGCTGGTCGTAAACCAAGCGTCGATAGCCGTGGTGTCCAGAGCTGCGTCCTGCCGGGTTGATGCCGCCAAAACCGACGATTACAGGCAGTCTAGTCAATGTTGAGGTCCTTGCGCCGAAGGGGGAAATTGTAAACCTTAGCGATCATGATAATCCAGTCACCCCCGCGTTTAAGTCGATCAATTGTTTGAGGTTAGACCAACTCTACGGCGATGGCGGTGGCTTCTCCGCCACCAATACAAAGCGCTGCAACGCCGCGTGTCAGACCCTGGCGTTTTAAGGCGTGCACAAGGGTCACGATTAGGCGAGAACCGGTGGAGCCAATCGGGTGACCTTGCGCGCAAGCGCCGCCATAAATATTGACCTTATCTGGGTCGATACCGACCTCTCGTATGGCGAGCATCGTAACCATTGCGAAGGCTTCGTTGATTTCGAAAAGGTCGACATCATCGAGCGTCCAACCCACTTTGGTGAGCAGTTTTTGGATGGCGTCAATTGGGGCAAGCGTGAACTCTGACGGGTGTCTGGAGTGGGTCGAATGCCCTAGAATCTTAGCCACGGGCTTTAGACCATTCGACGCCACCGCCTCTGAACTGGCTAAAACCAAGGCCGATGCGCCATCGGAAATGGAGCTGGAATTGGCGGCAGTCACGGTCCCATCAGCCTTGAACGCCGGTTTCAGGCTTTTAATTTTCTCGAGATTGGCTTTGCCGGGTTGTTCGTCGACGCTGATAATAACTTTGCCGGCCCGAGTGGTGATCTCAACCGGTGTGATTTCGTCGGACAAGGCATCGGTTTCGATTGCGGCGAGCGCTTTTTGGAGGCTCTTGATGGCGTAATCGTCCATGTCCTCGCGGGTGACTTGAAACTGATCGGCAACGTCCTGGGCAAAGGCGCCCATAAGTCGGCCGGTTTTGGCATCTTCAAGGCCATCGGTAAACATCGCGTCCTGCAGTTCGCCATGCCCCATCCTTAGCCCCGTCCGAACCTTTGGCAGCAAGTAGGGCGCATTGCTCATGCTCTCCATACCGCCAGCAACCATGATGTGATTGGTGCCGGCTTTGATTTGATCAAAAGCCAGCATCGCCGCTTTCATACCCGAACCGCAGAGCTTATTGATGGTGGTTGCCCCAACGCTGACCGGGATCCCAGCATCCATCGCGGCTTGTCGGGCGGGTCCCTGGCGAAGGCCGCTGGGTAACACGCAGCCCATAATAACTTCATCGATAGCAGCGCCTTCTAGGTTTGCCCGAGCAAGTACAGCTCGGATGGCGGCTGCACCGAGTTCAACGGCGGTTAAACTCGATAGGTCGCCCTGCAGCCCGCCCATGGGGGTTCGGGTACCTGCGGCAATGAATACATCCTGGCTCATAAGAATTTCCTGATCGTTAAAGGGTTCTGATTAAAGGCTGGCTTGCGGCACAAGTCTGTGAATGTCCCGGTTGCTCGAAGAGGATAAACCAAGCCCGCAATCAAGGCCAGCCTGAGCCTGTGTCGAACACAGATTGTGATAGTATTAACGGCAGTTTTGATCACCAAAAGGAACGTGCGTCATGTCGGATAAAGCTGAAGCTGGATTGGCTATTTTTAAGTCTATTGAAGGACTCGAAGAGGGCGTTGGCGACTGGTTTGAGGTTGACCAAGCGCGGATCAATTTGTTCGCGGATGCGACAATGGACCATCAGTTTATCCACATTGATCCGGAAAAATCTGCGGAATTATCACCCTACAAGGTAACCATCGCACACGGGTTTCTAACACTGAGTTTGATTGTACATCTCGGGGGCTCGGTACCGATACCGAAGCCTGAAGCCTTGGCTGGCGTCTTCATGGGGGTCAATTATGGGCTTGATAAAGTCCGATTCCCCGCGCCGGTGCCGGTTAATTCCAAAGTTCGTGCACGTCATCGTTTGATCGAAGCCGAGTTAAAGACCCCCAATACCATTCAGTTAAAGCGCGAGGTTACAATCGAGCTTGAGGGCTCGGATAAGCCTGTGTGCGTTGCGGAGTCACTAACGCGCTTGATGTATGCTTGAAGGTGGGCTGGACGGGGAGTCACAGATGGCGTCAATCACGCTGATTAAAGAAGACGATTTGATTCAAAGCATTCAGGATGCGCTGCAGTACATTTCTTACTACCATCCGGTGGATTTTATTCAAGCTGTGCATGGCGCTTATGAACGCGAGGAGTCAACTGCGGCCAAGGATGCGATGGCTCAGATCCTTATTAATTCAAGAATGTGTGCTGAGGGTCATCGGCCGATTTGCCAAGACACTGGTATTGTTAACGTGTTCGTATCCGTTGGTATGAAGGTTCAGTTTGACACGGAGCAGAGTCTCGATGACTTGATTAATGAAGGTGTTAGGCGCGCTTATGCTTTGCCTGATAACGTGCTCCGGGCCTCCGTTTTGAGTGACCCTGCAGGGGCGCGGTTGAACACGAAGGACAACACGCCCGCAGTGATCCATGTTGACCTGGTGCCTGGCAATGAGGTCAGTATTCATGTCGCGGCCAAAGGGGGTGGTTCGGAGGCGAAATCAAAGCTTGCGATGCTGAATCCGGCCGACAGCATTATCGATTGGGTGTTGAAGACGGTCCCAACGATGGGCGCGGGTTGGTGCCCGCCTGGCATGTTAGGGATTGGTATTGGCGGCACCGCTGAGAAAGCGACCTTACTTGCGAAACGGTCCTTGATGGATGAAATCGACATTCACGAATTGCAGCAGAGAGGCCCGCGCTCTCGAATCGAAGCGCTTCGGTTAGAGATTTTTGAAAAAGTGAACGCGCTTGGGATCGGCGCGCAAGGCTTGGGCGGCTTAACGACAGTTCTAGACGTCAAAATTATGGATTATCCAACCCATGCCGCAAACTTGCCGGTTGCCATGATCCCAAACTGTGCGGCGACACGCCATGTTCATTTTAAGCTTACCGGGGCCGGGCCGGCGGAGCTTCAGCCGCCAAAGCTTGAAGATTGGCCGCAAATTACTTGGGATGCCGGCAAGGGGGCCCGCCGCGTTAACTTGGACACGGTGACGCGTGCGGAGGTTCAACAATGGCAACCCGGAGAAACGTTGCTGCTATCCGGTAAAATGTTAACGGGCCGCGATGCGGCGCATAAGCGTATTCGAGATCTATTTGAGGCGGGCCAGTCATTGCCTGAAGGCGTGGATTTGGCCGGTAAGTTCATTTACTACGTTGGCCCAGTAGACCCCGTTCGTGATGAGGTGGTTGGACCGGCTGGCCCAACCACCGCGACTCGAATGGATGGCTTTACCGAGATGATGTTGCGAGAAACTGGGTTGTTAGGGATGGTTGGTAAGGCAGAGCGTGGACCGGTTGCGATCGATGCCATTCAGCGGTTTGGGGCGGTGTATTTAATGGCCGTCGGTGGCGCTGCGTATTTGGTCTCGAAAGCCATCCGAAAATCCCGGGTTGTGGCGTTTGAAGAGTTAGGTATGGAGGCGATTCACGAGTTTGAAGTGGAAGATATGCCGGTAACGGTGGCGGTTGATTGCCGGGGCATATCGGTCCATCAAACCGGGCCAAAGATTTGGCAGGAGAAAATTGGTCTGATCCCGACCCAGACGATTGCTTAGGGGCGGGCGATTTCGAAATATCACTCGCATTGCACTGATTTCGGTGTTTGCGAGGGTTTGGGGCCTGGCCATCCGAACCACGGCGTGCGTGTGAACTAAACGGACGTGCAGCCGTCTAACCCGGCGCAAAGCACGGTTTCAGTGCCGTCGGTGTCGGATAGGGCGCTGTGCCAGTAGGCTGTGTTAGTAGTCTATGCTAGTAATCTGTCCTGGCAAAAGGCCGAGCTAAAGGCCGAAAAATACGCAGGTAGGTGCGATTGAAATCAAAAAAGCGGTAAGGCCTGCAATCGTTCTGACTCGGTTGCTGAGGGTCAAAAAGGCCCAAAGGCCCAAAGACCAAAAGACCAAAAGACCGTTGAGGGGTCTTACGGTGAGTCGACGGCCAAACAGCAGACTACAGCGCGGGTTGTGGATCCATAATCGTTGGATCAAGGAATAATTGGTAAAAGGAATAGCAGTGACGACAACTCAAAATGGCGGCTCAGTTGATCAGCTTTATCTCAATGCAGAGCAACTGTCCGAAGATTTTTCCCTGTTTCCGCGAAAAGAGCCTGCGCATGTCGTAAAGGGGTTGTTGACTGAAGGCGACATCAATGCCCAAGTCGAGCGGCTCAAAGCGATGGAAGTGGATGAGTACATCGCGGTCACCGTTGCCCCAACGGAAGAGTCGACCCGGCCTGGTGCAAAAGCCGTTATTGACAGCTTGGATGTCCCGGTGAGCAATGAGCAATCGGTGGGTCCCTTCTTTAGCTGCGAGCTGACCTTAGAATTTAGTACGGGCATGCGGAAAATTGGTGTCATTGCTCAGGAACGGAGCCATGGTACCGGTGTCTGGGGCCCCGAGCATCATGAGCTCGCTGCACAAAGAGCCAGCAGTTTTGCAATTCGAAACTTACCGATACTAACGCTGATGGACACGCCCGGAGCAGATCCGTACGAGGCGGCGAATGCGAATAATCAAGCACATTCTATTTCACGGCTGATTGCAGAATTGTGTAATGTGGATGTGCCGACCCTTGGGATTATCATTGGGCAGGGCTATTCGGGTGGCGCAATCCCCTTGGCGGCAAGTAATTTGTTGCTGTGTTTAAAGACGGGCGTGTTTAATACGATTCATCCTCGATCACTCGCCAACCTTGTTCGACGCTACAATTTGTCTTGGCAGGAATGCGCAAAATTCGTCGGTGTCTCCTCGTACGAACTCTATCAACAAGGCAATATTGACGGCATTGTTGATTTTGATCCCGGGGAAACAAGCAATATCCATCACCTTTTGAATGTGATTGTCACGGGGATTGAGTCGATTGAATCTGGCGCACGACAGTTTGTGTCAGAACATCCAGAAATCCTGGATCACTACCACCGAAATATCACCCGTTACCTCAACCCATCTGAGTATTTGTCGGCGGTCAATGCAAGTTCAACCCTTAAGCTGCGGACGTCGCCAACCGAGTATCCCAATGTGTTTGGGGTGGCCTACCGCTATTTGCGCTACCTAGGACTCAGAAAGCGCATTAAAGCGACCACGACAACCCAGTATGGGCGTTTGGCGGAAGTCGATATCCCTGAGGGCGAGTTGGCCCAAAGAGTGCACCGGGAACGTCGCAGCGCGTTTTTGTCTTGGCTGCAAGATCCGGATCTAATCCTGTACGAGGATCAGCTGAATAAGGCTTGGAAAGATTTTCAAAACAAGCGGCGACATCAGTCTGATGAGCAGGGCGCGATCAAAAATTTCATCTTTGGTGAGCCAAAGAAGAACTTTGAGCGCGCCAAGAAGGACTTATCTTTAGAGCTCGGATTGCACTTGTTCAATCGTTGGAAAGGCAGTGCCGAGGCGAATTTATTGGCCTTAGTGGCGCATCTCGAGCACCATGAGAGTCATGGGTTTTTGTTGTCAACCTCTGATATTCGAGATGTCAAAGCGCTATTGCATGCGATGTCGACCTCCGAGGAAAAAATGATTGCTGCGCTCAAAGCGAGGTTTAGCTTTGAAGGTCGGAAACTGTTTGATGCCACGTTTATCGAACAAAAAAATACGGATTATTTGAAATCGGCGCTTGCGGGTGAATTGAATTTAATGCTTGAGGGCGAGAGCCTTTATGATCCTGAGCTGTTAAATCAGACATCGCTATCACTGCAAACTCAAGCGCTGGTTCAGCAAGCGCCAAGCGCGAGTAATGCGATACCGTTGAATCGTTGCTTGCTGGAAGATGTGCTTTGGTCGCAAATCAAGCGCCGGCAAGAACGCGACGCCACGCCCGCCGAGCAAGATTTAACCATTGTGAACTTGCTGCTTGATGCCGATATTGAGCCGGGTTTTGTGGGCGAATGTAAAAACCTGATTGTCTTTTCAGCCACCTACAACGTCTTGCTCAATGATTTGGTTTCGATCGCCCGGGAAGCGCAGAACTCAAGAACCTTGTCAGAAACGACCATCGCCCAGATTTTGTCAAAAGCCGTTGATCAAGTTGCAACCTTGCCTTTATTCGCTGGCCACGATGCGGCGGCCATACAAGCGGAATTTTCTGGCTGGACGGAACGTCTAGGCCAATATAGCGAGGCCAGTCAATTTTTGAAGTCCGTCGAAGAATGGATGCGCGGCATCCACAAGGATAAATCCGATACCTTGTTTGTTGTGATTAGCCATATCTTTGAGCGTATTTTACCCGCATATCATGAGTCGAAACGGTCCGGAAAACCCTTTTCTGGTCGGCTAGAGCCGGTTCGAATCGGTCGGCGCAAAGATTTTTGGAACCGACTGACGATTGCCTACCGGGACCTGCTGTTTCATGAGCTGTTAACCCAAGAAAAGCGGGCCAAGAAAACAACCTTCGAACATCTTGTTGGGCGGTTCATTGACGACTTTGAAGAAACCAACGGACACTTGATGTCGGCCAACCCAGTGTCGTTTCCGACCTTTCGACCGTCGATCGAGTCAGCACTCAAAGCCAACGTCCGTCCCCATGGCTTGGTGACCGGGATCGGATCCTTCAAAGGCGAAGCAGGGCTGCATCGAGCCGGATTTGTGATTTCGAACATAGCCTTTCAGGCCGGCAGTATTGACAACTCAGACTGTGTTCGCGTGTGTAAATTGTTGGTTGACTGCGCAACCCAGAGACTCCCAGTTATTTGCTTTATTTCAAGTGGCGGCATGCAGACCAAGGAAGGGGCCGCGGCGTTGTTCACGATGGCGGTCATCAACGATCGAATCACGCGATTTGTTCGAGACAATGATCTACCAATTGTAATGTTTGGTTTCGGTGATTGTACTGGCGGTGCACAAGCAAGTTTTGTCACGCACCCGCTTGTTCAAACCTACTACTTTTCAGGCGCAAGTATGCCCTTCGCTGGCCAGACTGTTGTCGAGCGAAACCTGCCGTTTACCTGTTTATTGAGTAATTATTTATCGTTGACACCGGGCGCCATGCAAGGTTTGGTGAAGCATCCGTTCTCTGATGATCTGGACTCGAATCTGCGGAAAGTGGATCCTGCGCTACCGGTGCCGGTCGAAACCGTCACGCAGGTTGTTGACCGAATTATGGCGGGCAGGCTGGGTAGTCAAGCGCCCTTGGCGCAGCAGCCGATCGCCGGTGACTTCGCGCATCGTCCGGTACAGAAAGTGTTGATTCACGCCCGGGGTTGCACTGCAGTCAAGTTGGTAAGGAAGGCTTTAGAAGCTGAGCTTGACGTTGTTCTGGTTCAGAGTGATCCCGATATGGATTCGGTTCCTGCGGATATGGTGCGCGCGGCCGGCGCGGCGGGAACGGTTGTGCCGATCGGGGGAAATACCTCGGATGAAAGTTATCTCAATGCCCTGAGTATTTTGAATATTGCAGAAGCGCAACAGGTTGATGCGTTGCATCCGGGAATTGGATTTTTATCTGAAACCCCGAATTTTGCAGCACTGGTGCGACAGAAAGGCATCAACTTTATTGGCCCCAAAGTGATGAGTATGGAAACGATGGGCAATAAATCAAATGCGATCAGTACAACGATGAGTATTAATGTGCCCGTTGTGCCGGGCAGTCATGGCATTATCGATTCCTCTGAAAAAGCACTTGAGGTCGCTGAACGGGTGGGCTACCCGATCTTGTTAAAAGCGGTTCATGGTGGCGGGGGCAAGGGTATTGTTAAGGTGGCGCGACCTGAGCAGCTTCATCAACAATTCCATCAAGTTACGGCTGAAGCCAAAAGCGCTTTTGGCAATGGTGATATCTATATCGAAAAATGTGTTACCGCCCTGCGTCATATTGAGGCGCAGATCTTGCGGGACCGGTTTGGTCATACCCGGGTTATCGGTCTGCGAGATTGTAGTGTTCAGCGCAATAATCAGAAACTGCTGGAGGAGTCCGGCTCGACGTTATTATCAGAGCAGCTTCGGTCTGAAGTGTTTGCTTGCGCCGCTAAAATTGCCGATGCGGTGGACTATATCGGTGCGGGTACCGTTGAATTTATCTACGATGTGCCCAGCGACGCGATTTATTTTATGGAGATGAATACGCGGCTACAGGTTGAGCATCCGGTTACCGAGGCTGTAACGGGGATTGATATTGTTAAGCAGCAATTTTTAATCGCCAGCGGTGAAAGCGTTGAGCACCTCACTGCCAGTGAAACAGGCTATAGCCTTGAAGTCCGTGTTAACGCCGAGCGTTGCGTAATCGACGGTGATGGTGAAGTCACGTTTATGCCAACACCGGGCAAGATCACCAAATACCGATTGCCAGCCCGAGATGACGTTAACCTGATTTCTATGGTTGATGAAGGTAAAACCGTCTCGCCGTTTTACGACAGTCTGATTATTCAAATTATTATCCACGGCGAGAATCGGATTGATGCCATCGATCGAATGCGCAGTTATCTCGAGACGGTGGTGATCGAAGGCGTCAGCACGAATATCAGCCTCGTCAAACGCATTTTGAGCGATGAGACGTTCCGGGAAGGAGACTACGACACCACCTATCTGCCTAAATTTTTGAATCGAATCGATGTGCAAGCCTTGATTGATGAAATTGATGAGGCCTCTGGCAGTCGAGGAGAGGTGGTCGATTTAGATTCTTTGCGCATTGAAGGCTCTAAAGAGTTACGGGTTCTGTCGCCCTCGACGGGCGTTTTTTATCGGACGCCGTCGCCTTCAGAACCCGAGTATGTCAACGTCGGTAGTGAAGTTGAAGTTGATGAAGTGATCTGTGTACTCGAGGCGATGAAAATGTTTGCGCCCTTTAGACTGAGTTCTTGCGCCAGTGCGAGTGGGGCCCTATACCCGGCTGGGCAACGTTATAGAATCAACCGAATCAATGTGAGCAACGGCCAGCAAGTCAATGAAGGCGATTTGTTGTTCGTGATCGAGCCCTTGACTGCAGAGACTGCTACCGCAGAGCCCTTGCTCTAGCAGGCAGGTCTTCAGCGGCAGCGGATAACCGATTTGCTAGAGATTTCATAAGATGGTCGAAAACCTGGAAACGCTGCTGGCTTTGTCTCGATCTGGAACCATGATTGAGGCCAGCACAGAGCTTAGAATTTCTCAATCGGCGGTCAGCAAGCGCATTGCGGCGCTGGAAAAATACTACGATCGAAAGTTAATCCAAAAGAAAGGCCGCCGAGTTGAGTTAACACGGCATGGTCAAAAGCTGGTCGATAAAATCTCCCCAGTCTTGTCCGAACTTCGTGACTTATTTCTTGAAGATAGTGCGGCCTCCCGAGGCGAGCTATTGATTGGTGTTTCCGATGCAATTTTATCGTCCTGGGGTGCTCAGGTGTTTTTTGACATTAAACGAGAAATGCCAGAGGTGCAGTTTACGTTTCACGCACATCGAACCTCCGTGGTGCTGGATCGTATTCGGTCTGGAGAATATATGCTGGGGATCTGTACGGGCTTGGATTCAATTGATACCGACTTACAATCGGAAATTCTGATGCAGGAATCGATGGTGATCATTCCCTCAGGGCTTAAGGCGTTGCGCTGGATGCGGGGAGAAACGCTGCCCGTGATCAGTATCGAAGACCATTCGGGTGCGTGGCGCTCCTTCGGCTTGGCTGTTGCAAAGTTGGGGATCGTTCGCGAGGTGGCTTTAGAGTCTTTTTTTAGCGTGGCTCAGCTGGCGATCGCCGGGTTTGGCCACGCATTAGTCCCCATTGGCGTTGCCCGGACGCTGGGCGTGCCAGAAAAATTATTGATCGATCTGAGTGGTGATGGCCTCAATCGGCCAGTACGGTTCGTTGCAAGAAAGTCCACATACTCACTGCCAGTTGTCTCGAATTTTTACGCAGCGCTCAGTGAATATCTCAAGCCAGGCACTTAACGTTTATCATCTAGATCAACCAGCGAAAACTGCGAGCCATTGTCGATGTCCTTAGGTGCGGGTGGGGCAGGGGTCGCCACGTCTTCAGGGGCTGTCGGGGCGCGTCCGGTTTCGGCAACAATCGCTTTTGCCTGGTCTTCTGAAATCACGCCGTCCCCAACGGCATCAGCATTTAACGCTTCGGCCTCTTGGTCTGAGATGATCCCATCGCCATCGGTATCGGCATTCTGCTTGGCGACTGGGTTGTCATCTAAGGTGATTTTGAGTCTGAGGTTGTTTCTTGAGTCGGCGTTTTTCAAGGCTTCCTCCTCTGAAATTCTGCCCGCCTTGTAGAGCTTGAACAGCGCTCGATCAAAGGTCTGCATCCCCTGTTCTTCAGATTTTTCCATCAGCTCTTTCAGGTCAGAAACCGCGCCTTTAGCAATGAGGTCGGCGGCTCTTGGCGTCCCAACCAGGATTTCAATGGCGGCAGCTCGTTTGCCGTCGACGGTTGGAATGAGTCTTTGTGACACAATGCCGCGCATGTTGAGCGACAAGTCCTGAAGCAGTTGTGGATGTCGTTCTTCCGGGAAAAAGTTAATGATTCGATCCATCGCTTGGTTGGCGCTATTGGCATGGAGGGTCGATAGACAAAGGTGACCAGTCTCGGCAAAAGCCAGGGCGTGCTCCATGGTTTCCCGATGGCGTATCTCCCCAATTAGGATCACATCAGGTGCTTGGCGTAGCGTGTTGGCCAATGCGTCTTCAAAAGAGGCAGTGTCGGTCCCGACTTCCCGCTGGTTCACGATGCAGCCTTTGTGCTTGTGGGTAAACTCAACGGGGTCTTCGATGGTAATGATATGGCCTTGGGTATTTTCGTTACGGTAGTCGATCAACGCAGCAAGGGAGGTTGATTTCCCGGAACCGGTTCCGCCAACGAACAAGATGAGGCCCCGCTTTTGGGAGATGAGTTGCATCAAAACCGGTGGTAGGCCGAGTTCTTTGTAATTGGGTAGGTCCGTCCCAAGGCGTCTAATGACCATGGAGACTTGGTTACGCTGACGGAAAATGTTCACCCGAAACCGGCCGAGACCGGGCCTTGATATTGCCATATTCATCTCGGGTGACGCCTTGAACTGGCGTCTTTGCTCGTCGTCCATGATCGAATTTGCGATCACTTCAATTTCGCCTGGTTTCATGATCTCATCGGAAAAAGGACTCAAGACGCCAAATATTTTTGCACTGGGCGGCGCGCCGGTTGAGTAATACAGGTCTGAACCTTCTTTATCGGTCAAAATCTTTAGGGCTTCTTCAAAGCTGATTTGTGTCATATAAAACTCCTACAGGGCGCGTCCGCGCCGCCTTCATTTGCTGGTCAATTGGTACCAAAGCGTTCGACCGGCATGGGTTGTCAGGGTGAGTTGATTGCCATCGCTGCCTTCAGTTCTGCCGATGATCTGAGCCTCGATCTGAAAAGCATTCGCTGTTTCAATGACTGCGTTGGCATGCTCGTGGGGAACATAGACTTCCAGTCGCTGCCCCATGTTAAAGACCTGGTGCATTTCTTCATCGCTTGTCTGAGAAGCTGTTTGGATTGCGTCGAACACGGGGGGCACGGCAAGTAATTGATCCTTAATGTAGTGCACGTTTTGCCCGAACTTGAGGCACTTGGTCAGGGCGCCCCCAGAGCAATGGATGAGGCCTTTAATATTGGGCCCAAGTTCCAGAAGCAAATGCTTCACAACCGGTGCGTAACTGCGTGTTGGGCTCAGCAGGGCTGCGCCCACCGTCATGGCATCCGTTCCAGGCAGCGCGTCGGTCAAACGATAGGGGCCACAGTAGGCGAGCTCAGACGGCGTATTCGGATCATAGGACTCAGGGTAGCGCTCGGCATAATATTGACTTAGCAAGTCGTGCCGGGCGCTGGTCAAGCCGTTGCTGCCGATGCCGCTATTAATTTGGGTTTCGTACTGACACTGCCCAGAGGCGCTCAGCCCAATAATACTCAGGCCAGGTGTGATTTGATTGGTAACAACCGCCGCCCGTGGCAGGCGCACCACAGCGTTACTGTCAACGGTTAGTGTGCCGGTAAGGTCGCCAACATCTGCTGTCTCGCCGCCTCCGGGAATGAGGTTGACGCCGAGATCGCGCATGGTTTGCATGAATGCTTCGCTGCCATCAATCAGCGCTTTAACGACCTCGCCCGGGCAATTTCTGGCGTTACGGTTGATGGTGTTGGATATGAGGATATTGTCGGTTGCACCAACGCAGATCAGGTCATCAAGGTTCATTACAATACTGTCTTGCGCAGTGCCATAAAAGACACTCGGGTCACCGGTTTCTTTGTAGTGCAAATACGCCAAGATCGACTTTGTGCCACTGCCATCGGCGTGAACGACGTTGCAATGATCAAGGCTGCCCCCGAGGATGTCCGCTGTCACTTTGCAAAAACTGCCTGGGAAAAGTCCGCGATCAAGGTGGTCGACAACGGCGTGAACGTCGTGCTTCTCTGCGCTGACTCCTCGAGCCGTATAGCGAGGAGAAGCGCTGGTTGGGGCGGGATGATCTTTCAAATGTCTAGCCTTGACTGGGTGTCAGAATCTTTCGGGTAAGAGAAAGTATACCGGTTTGCACGGGGTTTAGCCTATCCAAAGGCGCGATGGTCTTGAACCCTGCGGCTTCTCGTGAAAATCAGGCCTGCCGTAGAAATATTCCAGGCCTAGCATCCCGTTTGAACTCAGAGTCCGTATAATGGCGCTTTTGAAGGAGTGGTGCATGAGACCTTCGGTAATCATTGTCGATTATGACGCAGGCAATCTCCGCAGTGTTCAGCGCGCCTGCCAAGCAGTTGGCTTGAACGCCGAGATCTCTGCGGATCCTGAGGTCGTCAGGCGTGCGGATCGGCTAATTTTTCCCGGTGTAGGGACAGCAGAGACGGCCATGGTCACTTTGGCGCGCCTTGGGTTAGATGAGGCGCTGGTGAGCTTTTTTCAAAGTGGTCGACCGCTGCTTGGAATCTGTTTGGGGCTACAAGTTTTGTTGGACTACACCGAAGAAGGCGCGCGCGATTGCCTGGGCATTATCCCAGGTCAGTGTAAGCGGTTTCAGTTTGCCGAAAGCGATTACAAAGTGCCTCAAATCGGTTGGAACGAAGTCGCAAACGTGTCAGAACATGCTTTGATGGCCGGCGTACCCGAAGGCGCGGAGTTTTATTTCGTGCACGCCTACTACGCAATACCAAATCACAGCGCGCATGTTCTTGCCGAAACGACCTTTGGCGATAAAACCTTTGCCAGCGTGATCGGCCGAGACAATGTTTTTGCGACCCAATTTCATTTGGAAAAAAGCGGCCGGTTTGGTTTAGAGCTGCTCGCCGCCTTTGGTCAATGGGACGGTGCAGTATGTTGAGCAAGCGAGTGGTGGCCTGTTTAGATGTTAAGAATGGTGAGTTGTCTAAGGGTGTGCAGTTTGTGGCGACGGAGATGCTGGGTGACCCGGTCGCAAAAGCAAAAGCCTATTATGAAGATGGCTTGGATGAGCTGGTGTTTCTACGACATTACGGCCTCAAGTGATCAGCGCAATATTATGTTGGACGTGGTTCAAAAGGTGGCGCAAGAAATTTTCATCCCCTTCTCTGTTGGCGGTGGCATTCGAACCCGAGAAGATGCCGCCGGATTGTTGATGGCCGGCGCTGAGAAAATCAGCCTCAACTCGGCCGCGGTGCTAAGACCCGGGTTAATCAAAGAGTGTGCCCAAGCCATTGGCACGCAAAATACCGTGTTGTCGATGGATGTTCGGCGAGTCGCACCCAATACCGCCTGCCCAAGTGGGTATGAGGTAGTCATTAACGGCGGACGTAAAGCAATGGGGATGGACGCCATTGCCTGGGCGCGTCAAGGCTGTGAGCTGGGTGCCGGCGAGATTGTCGTGAACTCGATTGATGCCGATGGCATGAAGCAAGGCTATGAGATTAAGTTAACGCGAATCGTCGCCGAGGCGGTGCCGGTGCCAGTTGTGGCCTCTGGTGGTGCTGGCACGCCCGCGCATTTGCACCAAGTGTTAACCGACGGCAAGGCGGATGCGGCCTTGGTTGCGTCGATGGTGCATTACGGTGATTATCGAGTCTTGGATATAAAAAAATATCTCAACCGTCAGGGTGTGAAAGTCCGGATGAACTATTAGGCGACTGGCAATGAATGAAGATCAGGTGGATCGGTTAGAGATGAAAATTGCGTTTCAGGAAGACTTGCTGCAGCAGTTAGATGATGCGGTATTGGCTCAGCAACAACAAATTCTGTTACTCGAGGATCAGGTGAGAGTGCTGTCAGAACAATTACAACAAATCGCGACAACACGGCCAGACGCGACGTCGGGTGTCGATGAGCCGCCGCCGCATTATTGAGGCCTGATCCTGATTGAATGACTAAACTCTCACGAAAGCGTGGCATGCGACGGGTGATGTTTCACGTCGTTGAACGACCATGAGCGCCCGAAGGGATCATCGTTAAACGGGCTTTACCGATTAGAGTCCGCTTCAAGGCCAGGCGTGGGGTCTACCGAGGAACAAACCGGACGCTTGCGTCACGGTGAATGCCATTAACCAGCTGCTGAGACTCAAGGTCCCAGTTGGCGTCAAGAGGAGTGTATGATGCGCGCGATTTCTGTTTCCGAAACCGGAGATTTGCTGTGGACGGAGGCGCCAAGCGTCGCGCCCGGCCCAGCAGAAATATTAATCGATGTTAAAGCCACTGCGATCAATCGTGCCGATCTCATGCAACGCAAGGGCTTGTATCCGCCGCCACCCGGTGCGCCAGAGACGATGGGGTTGGAGTGTGCCGGCATTGTGGTGGCGGTTGGGTCCGACGTGACACATCATCAAGTGGGGGACCGAGTTTGCGCGCTTTTAGCGGGTGGCGGTTATGCTGAACAGGCGGTGGTTGATCAGGGCAGTGCCTTGAAAATCCCGGATAACCTCGACTTTGAACAAGCGGCTGCGATTCCGGAAGTGTTCGCAACCGCCTGGCTCAATTTGTTTATTGAGGCGGCTCTGCAGCCGGGCGAGCGGGTCGTGTTGCATGCCGGTGCCAGCGGCGTGGGTACGGCGGCTATCCAGCTCTGTCACGCCTTCGGTTCTGAAAGTTTCGTAACAGCAGGCTCTGCCGAAAAAATTGAAGCCTGTATAAAGTTGGGTGCAAAAGGGGGGCAGAATCGTCGGGACGGTGGGTTCATCGATGCTGTACGCGCACTTTGGCCTCAAGGCGCTGATGTCATTTTAGATCCGGTTGGAGCGAGCTACCTGGCGGAGAATCTGGAGGCGTTAACCCTTAATGGTCGTCTGGTTTTGATTGGTTTGATGGGCGGGAGTCGAGCTGAGGTTGATCTCGCCAAGTTGATGATGAAGCGGCTCCGAGTCGTAGGTTCAACCCTTCGCGCCCGCCCGCTTGTAGAAAAAGCGTCAATTATGGCGGAGATAGGCCAGTATGTCTGGCCAAAAATCAGTCAAGGGGAAATTGTGCCGATTATTCAGCAGGTGTACCCGATCCAATCTGCAAGCCAGGCACACGATCTCGTGGCCTCAGATGTAACGATTGGGAAGGTCGTCTTAAAAGTTTCAAGTTGACCCGTAGCGGCGCCTGTGCGGCTGCTCAACAGCGCGGCTTATGCAGCGCTGCTCGCGCGAACGCAGGCTTTCAACGGGCGAGGCGCAGGTGATTAAATAACTTCAGCTACGTCTTCGGCTTGAAAGCCTTTGTCAGTTTCAGAAATCACGAACTCAACCGCTGCGCCCTGCTTTAAGGTTCTGAAACCTTCGCCGCGAATCGAACGAAAATGAACAAAAACATCTTCGCCGGTTTCACGTTCAATGAAACCAAAACCTTTAGAGTCGTTAAACCACTTCACTGTTCCCATTTGTCGATCAGACATTTACCGTACCTCGTATTTATTTCACAGCGCTGTGTCGCGCTTCCTTCGAATTAATGCATAAGATGCACGCCTTGTCCAAGTATTTTTTTTACTGATCAGGTGTGATCAATCTCAATGCTAGTAGGTCTAATTCAGATATTCTGGATTCGCGCTTTTTGTGCTTCAAAGTCTGCTTTGGTCCGCTCGTAATCTTGGATCTTCGCCTTTTCTTTATCGACAATGGCAACGGGCGCATTTTTAACAAAAGCGTCATTGCTCAACTTGCCTTGAATACGGGTGATCTCTTTAAGAATCTTATTTATTTCTTTATCGATGCGTTCAAGCTCAGCTTCGACATCTATCAGGCCTGCTAAAGGGACCAAAATTTTTAAGTCGCCAATAATTTTAATAGCCGATGCCGGCGGCTCCGCCTCGTTGTCGATCCAGGACAGGGTTTCAGGGCGTGCCAGGGCCATAATAAGAGGCATAAATTGCGCTTGCCGGGTCCTGTCTAACGGACTGCCCGCTTGCAGTAAAATTGGAATGAGCGTGCTCGGTGCGATATCTTGCTCGCCGCGAATATTCCGAACAGCACCCACCATTTCTTTTATCCAATGGATGTCGGCGAAAACGCCCTCGCTACTGTCTGGTATCAGCGTCGGCTCGGGATAGGGCGCAAGCATGAGGGACGGGCCCTGCCGCAATGCATCCGGAAGCTTCTGCCAAAGCTCCTCAGTAATAAAAGGCATGAAGGGATGCGCTAATCTAAAGGTTGCCTCGAGCGTCTCAAGTAAACAGGTCTGGGTGCCGGCTTTCTCGGCCGAACTTGTCGCGTCTGAGAGCAGGACGGGCTTGCAGAGTTCTAAGTACCAGTCACAGAACTCGTCCCAAACAAACTCATAGATGTGCTTTGCTGCCAGGTCGAAGCGATAGTCATCCATTGCCTGGTTCACGGCATTGCTGGTCTCTTGGAATTTCAAACGAATCCAATGGTCAGCAACTGATTCTATCGGCGCAGCACTTTGAATCCGCTCGCCCGTGTTCATCAAAACATAGTTAGTGGCGTTCCAAAGTTTATTGCAAAAATTTCGATAGCCTTCCACCCGTTTCAGATCGAACCGCATGGCGCGGGCGCTTGTTGCAATCGCGCAGAAGGTAAAGCGCAGCGCATCGGTGCCGTAGGCAGCGATGCCATCTGGATATTCTTTACGCGTTGCGCGCTCGATTTTTGTCTGCTGGCGTGCTTGCAGTAAATTTTCCGTTCGTTTTGTGATCAATGCTTGGGCTGTGATGCCATCGATAATGTCCATCGGATCCAGGCCATTGCCCTTGGATTTTGACATTTTCTGGCCTTCAGCGTCTGTCACCAGGCCGTGGATATAGACTTCTTTGAAGGGAACTTCATCCATGAACTTCAAGGTCATCATGATCATTCGGGAGACCCAAAAACTGATGATATCGTGACCTGTTACCATGAGATCGGTAGAGTGAAAGGTTTTCAAAGCCTCGGTGTCTTCGGGCCAGCCGAGGGTTGAAAAGGTCCACAAAGCAGAGGAAAACCAGGTATCTAAGACATCATCGTCTTGTCGAAGCCGGATATCATCCGCCAATTGGTGTTTCGCTCGAACCGAGGCCTCAGATTCCCCAACAAAAACATCGCCAGCCTCATTGTACCAAGCAGGTATGCGATGACCCCACCACTGCTGTCTCGAAATACACCAGTCTTTGAGGTCGCGCATCCATGCAAAGTAAATGTTTTCAGCTTGTTTTGGATTAAATGTAATGTCGCCGCCTTCAACGGCCTTGATTGCCGGTTCAGCGAGTGGTCCAACCTGAACAAACCACTGGTCGCTGAGCAAGGGCTCAACGACCACGCCTGATTTTTCACCTCGTGGCACCATTAGTTTGTGGTCTTCGACTTTGACCAGTAATCCTGCGGCATCCAAGTCTTCGACAATTCTTCGGCGCGCATCGAACCGGTCAAGGCCCTGATAGGGTTCAGGTGCATTATCGGAAATAGTGCCATCCGGGTTCATAATGCTTTGCAATGGCAGGTCGTGGCGTTGGCCGACGTCATAATCGTTAAAGTCGTGGGCGGGCGTGATTTTGACGCAACCGGTGCCAAAACTGGGATCAACATAGTGATCTGCGATCACCGGAATTAAGCGGTTGCTCAGCGGCAGAGAAACCGACTGGCCGATTAAGTGTTTGTAGCGGGCGTCATCCGGATGCACGGCCACCGCCGCATCACCCAGCATGGTCTCGGGCCGCGTGGTAGCAACTTCGATAAAGGTGGCGGGCATATCCGTTATGGGATAGCGGATATGCCAAAGAAAACCGCTTTCTTCCTCCGAGATGACTTCAAGATCCGAAATCGACGTTTCTAATTTGGGGTCCCAATTCACCAAACGTTTACCGCGATAAATCAGGCCTTCCTCGAACAGACGGGTAAAAACTTCAATCACTGCGCGGCTCAGGCCTTCGTCCAGGGTAAAGCGTTCTGTTTCCCAATGCAGGGATGCGCCCATGCGCCGTAGTTGCTGACTGATCTGACCGCCGGATTGATCTTTCCAATCGAAGGCGCGCTCGATGAAGGCCGCTCGTCCAATATCAAGGGGTTTAAGGCCTTCCTTGGCTAATTGCTCGGCGACAATCAATTGCGTTGAGATGCCTGCATGATCCGTACCCATTTGCCACAGGGTGTTGTATCCCTGCATGCGTTTACGGCGAATGACGGCATCGACCAGGCTATGCTGAAAGGCATGGCCCATATGCAGGGTGCCAGTGACATTGGGCGGTGGGATCGCAATTGAAAAAGCCGGGCCTTGGCCGCTGGGTGCGAAGTAGCCAGCCGATTCCCAAGTCTGATACCAGCGTTGCTCTAGGGTCTTTGGGTCGTACTTTTCCATGGTGCTCAATGGGATCTAAAAGGCAGCAGTATACACGCGAGTCCGCCTAAAGATCAGGATCTTTAGGCCCCTGTGGCTGAGGGTCTAGCAGCGCAATGATGTCGGTTAAATCGGTCACGATGGTTCGACGGATTTGGTTCAGAAATTGATCTGTGTACTCGCTCGCAAGCTGCCTTGCTTGCACTTCTGTCAAGGGCTGTGCTTTGGATTCAGAGGTCAGCGCGGCAAAAACGTCCTGGAATAGGTCTAAGCTATCCGGGTCGTAGGCTGGATCGCGCGAGGCGATTTTTGCGCTCTTAATGGGGGTTGCCGGTGCTCGAGCCGGTTTGTTGGTTTTGGATTGCCGCAAGGGGGCATGACCACTGAGAAGTGGAATTTGTTGGGCGCCCGGTTTCGCCGGGTCTTTGTATCGCTTGTGGGTCATCGGCCAGCCATTTTGTGGTATTTCAACGGGTAGCCTCGGGTCTTATAAAACCGAAAGCGCTCTCGAGCAGCAGCCCGTTTTTCATCATCCTTTGGCACAATCTCTGCAACCCGGTTGAATCGGCTGAAAAATTCAGGAATGCCAGGATTTAAGTTAATCAGCACGTCATGATGCTGGTCTGGGATGGCTTCGTGACAAATTACAATGGGCGCGCGGGCATTTTTCTGAGCCCGTTCATGAGGAATAAAAGCGGTTGCCTTAAAGGACCAGAGCAGCGCGTCTAGGGCGCTGGCTTGGGTTTCTGAGCTCACATGCACGTGAATTTGATGTCCCAGTCGATACACTTTTTCGATCAACCGACAAGCGAAGACCATTGGGTCTTCGCTGGATTCGATCTGATAGAAATCTACTTGGGTCAAGCGGGGCGGCCCGCTTGCTGCAAAAGATATTCGGTTAACAGTGCAACCGGTCTGCCGGTAGCGCCTTTTTTCGTGCCCGCCCATTTAAAAGAGGTGCCGGCGATATCCATATGGGCCCACCGATATTTCTTAGCAAATCGGGCAAGGAAACACGCGGCAGTAATGCTACCTGCCTCCTTACCGCCAATATTTTGCATGTCGGCAAATGCGCTGTTGATCTGCGGTTGATAGCTCTCCCAGATGGGTAGTTGCCAGGCCCGGTCGCGGGTTTGCTCACCCGCAGCGATTAGGTTCCGGGCGACCTCGTCATCATTTGAGAAGACCGCAGAAGCCTGGCTGCCAAGCGCCACAATAACAGCGCCGGTTAAGGTCGCAACATCAACGACCGTGGCGGGGTTAAATTTTTCAATGTAGGTTAACGCATCACATAAAACCAGTCGGCCCTCTGCATCGGTATTTAATATCTCGACAGTCTGGCCTGACAGGGTGGTGACAATGTCACCCGGTTTAGAGGCTCTTGCTGATGGCATATTCTCGGCACAGGCAAGTACGCCCACAACATTCATTTTGGGTCCGATTTCAGCGATGGTTTTGAGCGTGCCAAAGACAGAGGCGGCACCGCACATATCATAAATCATCTCCCACATCCCGGCCCCGCCTTTTAAGCTGATGCCGCCGGTGTCGAACGTAATGCCCTTGCCGACCAGAACATGCGGTTTGACACTGGCCGCGGCGCCGCGATATTGAATGATAATCATTTTACCGGGTTCATCACTGCCTTTGCTGACCGACAAAAAAGCACCCATACCGAGTTTTTGCATTTGTTTTTCGTCAAGAACCGTCGTTGTAAGACTGTCATATTGTTTGGCAAGCGCTTTGGACTGATCCGCAAGGTAGGTCGGGGTGCAGAGATTGCCTGGCGCATTGCTTAAATCTTTGGTAGCGGTTTTGCCAATTGACAGTGCCCCACCCAACTTAACACCTTGTTTTACGGCTTTACTGCGATCCGCTTCTGTGAGCAGTTCAACGCTTGCAAGCGTGATGGGTTCGCTTTTGGTTTGCTTGCCCTTCATCGCCAGATATTGATAAGCCGCATCATTAAAGGCTTCGGTGAGTTTGGTGGCGAGCCAAGTATCGTCCCGATCGCAGACGATGACGTCATCAAGACTGATAACGAGCTTTTTAATGGGTAGTGATTTCGCGGTGTTTGCGATGGCGGTTGCGGCGGTTATGAGTCGATCAGCATCCAGTTCGTCGCGCTTACCGAGCCCCAAGATAATACATCGGTCGAGATTGGTGCCTTCTAGATTATGCAGGATTAAGGTTTGTCCGGCTTTGCCGGAGAAGTCATCACGCTTGAGCAGCTTTGCCAGACGGCCTGCCGATTGTGAATCAACCTGGCGTCCCATTTCGGATAGTTTGAAGTCGTCGTAGCAACCGAGCACGAGGCCTTGGATTCTTGATTTGGGTGAGGTGTTGGATTTGACAGAAAACTGCATGAAATTTCCTTGATGGGTCTGAGCAAAATAAGTGTACAACGATTATACTGATAATCGATCCCGCAGAATCCAATTCCTATGATTCTCTTTCGTTATCTTTCTCGTGAAGTTTTTACGGCAATGGCGATTATAGCCCTTGTGGTGTTTGTGATCGCGTCAGGTTCTAGGTTGAGCCGTTATTTGTCAGATGCGGCAAGCGGTACGTTGAGTGGGGAGTTGATTGGTTGGCTATTGTTATACCGCCTACCGGGGTTCTTAGAGTTGATATTACCCATCAGCTTTTTTCTAGCAATTATGTTGGCTCACGCGCGGCTGCATGTCGATAACGAGTTACAAGTTCTAAACAGTGCAGGATTCGGAGAAGGTCGGTTGATTCGGTTAACTTTGGTCCAAAGTTTGTTTGTCATGCTGCTGACGTCCTTGATTGTGTTCTGGTTGCGACCAGCGGCTGAGCTGGGCATTCAAGAAGTTAAGGCGTCCCAGAAATCTATGACAGAGTTCGATTTGCTGATTCCTGGTCGGTTTCAGGTCTTGAATTCCGGCTCCAGAGTGACCTATGTGCAATCGGTGTCGGAAGACCAGTTGCTTGAGAATATTTTTATGACTGAGCGGGCAGTAAATGATCCAGCTGAGGATGCGAAAATTGTGACCATGGTTGCCGCGCGGGGTGAGGCGCGACTTGATGCCTCGGGCGATCGATTCCTAGTGTTGCAGGATGGACGCCGATACCGCTCTGTCAACGGCGGCAAGGCGCATCAAGTGATCGTGTTCGAGGAGTTTGGACAGCGCCTGCAGCGGGATCAGTATGATATTGAGAGTGCCGAGGTCAGAGAGCGTTCGCTTGGCGCGCTTTTGCAAGATCCTGACCGCGCGGCTTGGGCTGAAATTCAGTGGCGTCTGAGTTTGGTTGTGATGATTCCAATTCTGGTGTTGCTGGCAGTGCCCCTTGGTCGGGTTGAGCCGAGAGACGGCCGGTTTTCGAGAGTTGCGCCTGGCGTTCTGCTGTGCTTTTTGTATTTGGTGTTGCTCTCCGGCGCGCGCTCGGCGGTGACCGAGGGCCGGTTCCCAGTCATGCCAGGTCTTTTTTTAGTGCATTTAGGATTTTTCGGTTTAGCAGTCATTTTGCTCAATGCAGGGGAGAAGTCTGCAAATTGGTTTAAAACGGTTCGAAATCGATGATGCATCGTATCTTGTTGCAATATGTCGGGCTGGAGGTGTTGAAAGCCATTCTGCTGTCGTTATTTGCTTTGGTCGGACTGCTGGCCGTGTTCACGCTTTTAGAAGAGGTTCAGGATTTTCAAAATCAATACGGTTTTTTAAGTGCCTTAAAGTTTGTAGCGCTGAGCGTGCCGCGTTTGTTCTATGAAACGGTTCCATTTGGAGTTTTGATTGGTGGACTGGTCGGTCTGGGCGGACTTGCTGCGCGTAGTGAGTTAATCGTGATGCGTGCCTCGGGTTTATCAACTTACCGAATCGTCGGGTATGCCATCCTACCCGCGGCCCTTGTGGCGCTTTTGGGCACGGCCATTGGCGAGTTTGTGCTGCCGCAAGCAGAGCGTGATGCGCGTTTGGGTCGGCAGCAAGCGCGTGAGCAGACCGAAACCATTGCGCCGGAATTTGGTGTTTGGACGCGAGACGGTTTGGCCTTCTTGCATTTGGAGTCCGTTCGAGATCATCAAATCAAGGGCTTAAAATGGTATTTATTTGATGCCAATCAAACCTTGATTTTAACTCGATCCGCCGCCGAGGCTGAATTTCAGGGCGATGCTGCGCCGGGTTTTTGGGAGATGCGCGAGGTGACCGAAGTGCGCTACGCCTCAGACGGTAGTACCTCGGATTATTGGGCAACCAAACGCTGGGATACGCAAATTACGCCGAGCTCGCTCGGCAGTGAATTGCTGGTGCAGCCTGAAAGGATGTCGGTTTCATCCCTTGATGAGAAAATTGATCATCTAGACGCACAAGCACTCAATAGCCAAACCTATCGGCTGGGTTATTGGTCTAAACTCTTGCAGCCATTGGTTGCCCTTGCGCTGCTTTTGCTCGCAGCCTCAGTGGTGTTTGGACCACTACGCGCGTCTTCAGTCGGGGTGCGCGTCTTCAGCGGGCTTGTGTTGGGGGTGTTGTTTAAGTTTTGCCAAGACCTTCTGGCCCCGGTTGCTTTGGTCTTTGGGATCGCGCCAATCCTTGCGGTGATACTGCCGATCCTGATCTGCACGGTGTTCGGTTGGTGGCAATTGCGGCGTGTGGCCTAGCGGGTTACTCGGGTTTGGGTAGTTGGACGACCCGTGAGCCGGTGAGCAAATCGTGCAGTGCCGCGCGCTCAGGGTTGACTAGGATCCAAAATAGACCCAGGCCGAGGCAGCCCATCGCGGGCGTTGCGGCGAGAAAGCGTTGAACCGCTTGTCGACGGTTGAGTGTCCCGCCAGAGGGTTGGATGACCATCAAGCGCCAGACCTGCATGCCCAAGGTTTGGCCTTTGAAGGTCCAAAAGTAAACATAAAAAGCCATTAATTCTAAATAAAGAAAGCCCTGATAGAGCGGTCCGCCGAGTGATTCGCCAAGATCTGTCACCGCGAGAATTGCCAGACTGCTCAGCATCCAGATTGCAAGAATGAGAAAGCTGTCATAAATGAGGGCGGCGATCCGGCGGCGCATGCCGGCGTTGGGTAGCGTCAATCGATCTCGGTCGGTGAAGTCTCTCGGGTTGCGGGCAGGCGCTGAGTAAGTCATTGCTTAACGGGTTCAACTTTTAATTAGGGGGCGATATCCGGTGTTATTAAACCGGTCCTTAAGGCGAAACCATAAAGGTTGCATCACATTCGGCGATCAATTCAAGGGTGTCCTTGCGTCTGATTTCGGATGCCATCATTGCCAAGCGGCCTTTTCTTTTTAGGCACCAGCTTTTAAGTTGGGTCGGAATCCCAGTCGGCAATGGGGTTTTGTATCGAAGGTTGCACTTAGCCGTGACCGCTCGCTCGCCTCTTAAAAATAACCAGTTGGCCATGACGTCATCGAGCGCGCTGAAAATGATGCCGCCATGCGTGATGCCGCGATAGCCGCAATGAAACTCGCCCGGCGTAAAAGCGGCGATACAGTTCTCGCCCTCTAAAAGGAAAGTAAGTTTGAGACCGGTTGGGTTGTCTGGTCCGCAGACAAAACATTCGCTCGCAGCGAGGGGGTCAGTCGATTCGGCGTTTGAATTCACGGCAGGGTGCTCTTTGTTGGGGTCATGGGTTGTGCGACGCGTTTGCACAACGTCTGGTAAGTTTATTAGGTTGTGTCAAATATTTCGATTTATTGATTCGATCGTAACGGCTTTAGGTTGGTGGGTCATAGGTTAACCGATGCGGGGCTCAAGGCGGTACCGCTTGGCGGCGATCAGCGTCAGTCTTTAATCATCAATCGTGACCGGAGGCTCGCCTAATGGTCAATACGGCGGCTCTGGTTGAGCAGGGAGTCGGTTGGCTTGGATCATGTTTCAAGGCTTGGCGTGGGCGCTTCGGTTTGTGGCAGTGGGTTGCCGCGTGTGACTGCCTCAACTTGATTGCATAGCGCGTCAACCTGATTGGATGAAAGTCCGAGCGTGCTGATCTCTGGATGGATGCGCAGGGTAACAGCCCCCGGTCGCCAGTTCAGTGTCTCAGTCGGGAGCAGGCGTTCTGTGCCTTCAATTGTCATGGGTAAAACGGGTAGGCTCAGATCGATTGCGAGCCTAAAGGCGCCTTTTTTAAAGGGCACAAGGTTTCCGGGCTTGGTGCGGGTGCCTTCTGGGAAAAATAAGATGCACATGCCGTTGACCAATTTGTGTGCGGCGTGTTGGATACTTTCGACTGCGCTCGTTGCGTTGGAGCGGTCAATGATGATGTGGCCCATTGCTTGGCAGGCCGCACCCAGGATCGGTACGCGCCGCAACTCTTTTTTCATGACCCACTTTAGCTCGGTCGGTAGATAGCCGTAGATCAATAAAATATCGAGCGCGCTGATATGGTTGGCCGTGATGACGTAGGATTGCTTGGGTCGAAGATGCTTGAGCCCTTCGATGGTAACGGTCATGCCTAAGACGCGGCTGTTTAACTTAGCCCAAGCGACGGCGAGGGTTCGCGATCCCAGATCGCCGTAGCCAAGCAGCGCGAGCACAATGATGCCGATGCCAAAAATAAGGGTTGATAAGCCAAAGCAGGGTAACGCAATCAACCACTTGTAAAACCCTCGCGTGACGTTCGTCATGATCAAACCCTCATGGCAGTTCGGCGCTAGACGGTAAGGCCTTTTGGCCGTGCGCCTTTAACGGTGGTTCTGAGCATTTCTCGGCGATACCCATGGTAATCCGAGGTCGCGCAGTGTTGCGTGCAGCGATTATCCCACATGACAAGGGTTTGAGGCTGCCAGCGCACCCGACAGGTGAAAGAGGGCTGGGTCACAAGCTGGTTTAAGTAATCGAGTAATGGTTTGCTTTCGGCCGCCGTCATGTTCTCAAAGCGCATCGTGTAGGTTGGGTTAACCCAAAGCGCCGGCCGACCCGTGACATCATGAATTCTGATCACGGGGTGTGCTTGCTCGGGAGGCTCGTTCACAGCTTTGGTGATGACCATATTTTCAAGTTGGTTTTGAAGTGTGCTGTTTGGGCCGTACGAGCGGGTTGCGCTGTGCAGGCTATTGAGCGGCGCTAGGAGATCTTTAAGACCTTCTGAGAGCGCTTCATAGGCGAGGTAGAGATTGGCAAAGAGGGTATCGCCCCCATGAGGCGGTGTCTGCTGTGCATACAAAAGCGTTCGGGACGGCGGTGCGCTCTGAAACGTGAAATCCGTGTGCCATCCCGAGCCGAAGCTCACGGGTGATTGCTCGGACGCGGCCTTAATAATGGGTACGACGTCTGGATAGTCAGCAAGTCCCTGAAGGTAGGGGGTCTCGCCCGGGCCGCCCAGTTGATGGGTTAGTGCGAGTAGATCTGCGGCGGACAAGTTTTGTTCCGGGAACACTAGGACAAGATGCTCGTGAAACGCAATGTCAATCTCTTGGCGAGTTTGGTCGGTAAGATTGTTTAGGTCGACGTCTTCGATCTCGGCGCCCAGCGCGCCGGTTAAAGGATGAATCCTCATGCTTGTCGCTCCAATGGATCGTGTTCAGTCAGCTTGACGGCAAAGAACAGCGACCTAAATTTCAATGAGATGGTTGGGGTCTTTTTAAACGGAAATGACGCGTTTTAAAAGTACCGGTCTTGATCTTCAGCAAGCTTGTGCGGCAGTCAAGTCTTTGGGCGAGGCGTTTGGGGTTTTGGTTCGGGCGCCCGGTCACCTGATCGCTGGATGTTTGGGGCGATAGAAAGGTTTAGTTGAATTAAGGCGCGTTTGAGCAATTTATATGTTATATATTACGTAACATATAACATATATCGATGTTCGAAACAGGCTGGTTGCGCCAGATGGGTTAGAACATCGAAATAGCGACTGGCAATGGCGACTGTGGTGACTGCACTAAGTCATGAGGCGGCCAGATATGAGATACGCTGAGCACAGTTTGAGGGAGAATATTAAAGGATCATCGAGATGGCAGATCAAGACATTCGCAGCAGTCATCAGGGTTTTACCGATCGAGTTCATGAGGCTCGCGCGCATTACGCGCAACAGGCGGGCTTAGACAAATCCTTAGCTTCGCCTCGGATTCGTCTAGGTCTCGAGCTTTATCGCAATGGACCGGCCTCCATCGTGGCTTTGAGTGCGCGGCTGAAGATTTCACACCCCGCTGTGGTACAGCTCGCTCGGAATTTGATCGCCACAGAATATGTGGCTGATTATCGTGATCGTCGTGATAAGCGCAGAAGATTGTTAGCGCTTACTAACTCTGGGCGATATTATTTCTCTGGATACGCGGCGCATGTAGAGCTGGAAGCAGCATTGCTTTCTGATCTGGCAAATGCAGCGGGGTTGCCGAACCTACTGCTGCGTTGGGAGCAGGCGCTTGCTGAGCGGTCGCTGAGCAAGCGGTTTCAAGGCGTCATCTCAGGCATTACGATCGCGCCGTACCGCGCGGCGTTTAAAGCGAGTTTTGAGCGGCTTAATCGGCAGTGGATTGAAGCCAGTTTTCAAGTTGAAGATCGAGACCAAGCGGTCTTTGATGATCCGGTGGCGCAAATTTTGAAACCGGGCGGGTCAATTTTCTTTGCGGTCACAGCGGGTGGGGAAGTTGTTGGCACCTGCGCCTTGCTGCGCCACGGCCGCCGGCGAGCAGAGCTGGCCAAAATGGCGGTTCAAGAGCAGTTTCAAGGGTTGGGTCTAGGGCGGCGATTGGGGCAAGCGGTGATCGATTTTGCTGAAGCAGCTGGTTTTGAGGACATCGTGCTTGAGTCTAATCAGCGACTCAAACCGGCGATATCGCTCTATCGATCGCTTGGTTTCCTTCAAGAGCCGGCACCAGCGGTATCCGACTATGCTCGAGCGGATGTTTTTATGGTCAAAACGCTGGGTTGAGCAATGCGGGCCTAAAATGCCATCGCGAGTGCTTGATTGGCACTATGTTAGACTGTTTGCAGCGATACGCTTCGCGCCAAAATGTTTCGGGCTAAACCCCCAGTCAGGAGGCAAGAATGGATTCAGATCAATCAATCTTTGAACGCATTATGACGGGCGAGATACCCTCTGAGCTGCTTTATGAAGATGATCAGGCAATTGTGATCAAAGACATTAATCCGCAGGCCCCAATCCACATATTGTTGATTCCAAGGGTCAAGATCCCAAGGCTGGTGGACGCCGATGAAAGCCATCAAGCCTTGCTAGGTCATCTCCTGCTGCTTGCTGGCAAAATGGCGAAGCAATTGGGCTGTGAAGAAGCCTTTCGGTTAATTATCAATAATGGGGCCGATGCTGGCCAAACGGTTTTCCACCTTCATCTACATATTTTGGCGAACAAGGCGTTTGAAGAAGGGCAGTTGGCTGCAGCCTTTAACTAAAAGTGGATGGGCAATCGACGTTCGCGCAGATCCTCGGGCTTTCAAGCCCTTCTGGGCGCGCTCAGGTGGCATCGAAAGACTTCTGCGGCCGGTCATCAGCAAGCGACGGCATAGGGTTGGCTGATGGGACGACCAACCTTAAGTAAGCTCGGTTGCAATGGTTTCAGTGGTGCGCTTGGCAGGTTGAGACGGTTATTCGAAGAAATGCACGCGCCCCGAGTCGAGATCGTAATAAGCGCCGCAGATCTGCAGCTGGCTTGACTCGACTAGGCCCTCAAGGGCGGAAGACCCACGTTTTAGTTGGTTCACGGAAGCTCGGACATTGGCGCGCATGCATTGATGGGCGAGGGCTTTTTGATCTGTCAAGGTATCAGCCTCGACCAGACTCGTCATGCTGGGGGCGATGCGGTCAACGATCGATTTCAGGTTGTCTGTTGCGTGATCCCCAGGGTTTTGCATGTGATGCAGTGTCGCATCAATGGCGCCGCAACGCGTATGTCCCATGACGACGACCAGCGGCACTTGAAATTGCAACGCCGCAAATTCAACGCTACCAATCTGAGACGGTGCGACGATATTGCCAGCGACACGTATGACGAATAAATCGCCTGGGCCCTGATCAAATACAATCTCAACGGGTACGCGTGAGTCAGAACAGCCCAAGATGATCGCGATTGGATTTTGATGGGCGTAGTCATTAGCGCTTTGCCAGGGCTTTGGGCTGGACAGGCCTTCTTTGAATCGCGTATTGCCTGCAATGAGTGTGTCAAGAACGGAATTTGCTAAAGTCATACGCCCTCGCGATTAGTAACAATTGCCTTGATGTTCAGCTTGCCGCAACGCGTCATAAGGGCTGCTCGGCTGAAGGCTGACGGCCAAATTCTAACACTGAGATTGGAATGAGCGGATCTTTTTTGGCGCTCGCCGCTTGGACTGTTGCAAGTCGATCGATACACTGGGCGAGGGCACGCCAAGTCTCAAGGATCTCACCAAGCGGATGTGCCTGCAGTGCGGTCTTGGCGTAATCGGTGGACCAAACGGTTGGCACACCGTCAGTCTTGGTGGAATCGATAAAATAAAAGAGGTTATCAGCGTGTTTGATTACATAGTTATTGGCGCTGGTTCAGCCGGCTGCGTTATGGCCGCAAGGCTTGCCCAGGCGCACCGCGTCTTGTTGATTGAAGCCGGGCCGCGCCAACCCTGCTTGGGATTTTAGACTGCACATGCCGGCGGCGTTATCCGAAGTGTTGACCTCGACACGCTACAATTGGGCCTTCGAGACCGAGCCAGAACCCTTTTTAGGGCAACGCAACCTGTACTGTCCCCGCGGCAAAGTGGTGGGCGGATCCTCTTCAATTAACGGCATGATTTTTGTTCGCGGTCATGCCCAGGACTTTAATCGCTGGTCTGAAGTTTATGGCGCAAGCGGTTGGTCGTATGAGGATGTGCTGCCGTTTTTTAAGGCGAGCGAGACCAAAGCGGGCGGTGATCCGGATTATCGAGGTCATACGGGTCCCTTAAAAATCACCAATGGCGATACGAGCTCGCCCCTTTGCCAGGCCTGGCTAGAGGCCGGCGAATCACTCGGGTTTGGCCGAACGCCAGATTTTAACGGCGAAACCCAAGAGGGGTTTGGCCCCTTTGATCGAACGGTAGCGGATGGACTGCGCCAAAGTGTTGCCCGAGCCTATTTGTCACCCAAAAATAATCCGGCTTTATCGGGCCTTACAGTCTTGACGCAAGCGGAAGTTCAGCGGGTTGAGTTTGACGGCGACCGAGCAATCGGTGTGCAAGTGGTTGGTGGGTGGCAGGCTTAAATCATTTCGAGCAAGCCGCGAGATTGTCCTGTCTGCCGGCGCGATTAAAAGCCCGCAAGTCCTGATGCGATCTGGGATTGGGCCAGAATCCGCCCTGAAGTCCGCGGGGATTGCATGTCTTGTCCCGAGGGGCGAGATTGGTCAGAACTTGCAGGATCACTTAGAGGTCTATGTTCAGGCGTCTTGCCCAAAACCGGTTTCGTTATATCCCTCGACCCGAGGCTTGAAAAGGTTAGCGGTGGGTGCACAGTGGTATCTAACGAAGCGCGGCGATGGCGCGACCAATCATTTTCATACCGGCGCCTTTTTGAGAAGTGGCTTGGATTATGGTTATCCGGATTTACAGTTCCATTTTCTGCCGGTTGCAATGGATTATGACGGCAAGGATTCCTACCGGGGCCATGGCTTTCAGGTCCATGTGGGACCGATGAAACCAACGAGTCGCGGCAGCATTACGCTAAACCCGAAAGATCCTGGGCTAGCCCCTAAGATTTTGTTCAATTACAACGCGACCGAGCAGGATCAACAGGTGATGCGGCGCGGCATTGAACTCGCCAGGGAGCTGATAAACAGCCCACCTTTTTCCGAATTGAAAGGCAAGGAACTCAGGCCAGGGCCAGTCGATTTGACGGAGTTTGTGCATCGTTTTGGTGAGAGCGCGTATCACCCGTCTGGAACCTGCCGGATGGGTCGTGATGCCGATGCGGTGGTCGCGCCGGATGGCGTTGTTAAGGGTGTTTCTGGATTGCGAGTTGTCGATGCATCGATCATGCCCGAGATTACCAATGGCAATTTAAATGCGGTGGTGGTCATGATGGCTGAAAAAATCGCGGCCCAAATCCTCGCGTGAAGACAGGGTGAGGTGCCGAGCTTAAAAGGCCCCAAGGGCTAGCTTAATTTAACAAGGAAACGGGCAGTGGGTTATCAAAATCAGGCTTGGCTCGACCAATGGCGGGAGCCGGTGATCGATCCGGATCTATTAATCTGCGATCCGCATCACCATCTTTGGGATCATGTTACCCATCGGTACCTGTTGGATGAATTCAAACAGGATTTAGACAGTGGCCATCGGGTGGTGAGTACTGTCTTTGTAGAGTGCGCCAGCATGTATAACGTGGACGGGGCAACAGCCTTGGCGCCGGTTGGCGAAACGGAATTTGTCAATGGGGTGGCGGCGATGTCCGCCAGCGGGGCTTATGGCACAGGGCGTATTGCAGCAGGCATTGTGGGGTTTGCTGATCTGATGCTCGGGCGCGAGGTGGCAGCGGTGTTGGATGCTCACATGGGGGCGAGCTCGCGATTTCGGGGTATCCGGCACGCAACTGGATGGCACGAAAGCCATAGTATTCGTAACTCGCACAGCAATCCGGTTGCGGGTCAGATGAGTGATTCGATCTTTCGGGAGGGGTTTGCCGAGTTGGCGCCGCGTGGACTGAGTTTTGATGCTTGGTTCTATCATCCGCAATTGAAGGAGCTGATTGATTTAGCGGATGCGTTTCCCAACACGCAAATCATACTGGATCATTTTGGTGGCCCCTTAGGCGTTGGGCCCTATCGAGGCAAAGCTGCGGCAGTATTTGAGGTTTGGCGCAAAGACATAATGAACTTGTCCAAACGGCCCAATGTGGCGGTTAAGTTAGGTGGACTGGTAATGCCCATTAACGGCTTTGGACTGCACAAACGCCGCAAGCCGCCAACCTCGGATGAGTTAAAGGCGTTAACCGGTGATTATTATCGATGTGCTATCGAGGAATTTGGCCCCGAGCGCTGTATGTTTGAAAGTAATTTCCCGGTGGATCGGCAGAGCTGCTCTTACTTGGTGCTATGGAATAGCTTTAAGAAATTGGTCAAGGATGCCTCGCCGGATGAAAGGGCCGCGTTGTTTCACGATACCGCGACTCGAATCTATCGGCTCTGATCGGTCGCAAGACCGTGAGAAGGGGCGCCCATGGTAAAACGCAATGAACATTGCTGCCCAGATGGTCGTTCAAGGCCTTTTTGAGACTGTTTGTGCTTGTTTAATGCGCGTTTGCTGGGCGCTGCAGAAATACGAGTGCCGGCAGGCCGATTTGTCTTGTCGATGGCATTGGCAGGCGATCGGGCAAATCCATAATGATTTGCGGTGATGTCTGTTCCAGATGTCTGCCCTAAACGCAGAGGCGGTTTATCCGGTTGGCGCTCAAGATGGTGCTGAATAGCATCCGGTTTGGGATCACCCTTTAATCGAATCTTGGTCGATTACTGGTCAGATCCAAGGGTTAAAGCGAGCAATGGCGGTTGAGACGGTCTCGACCGAGGCGCGGCCGCGCGTTTGGATCGATGCACTGATCGCGATCGAGACTAAGGCTTTATCAGGCTCGAACCGAGAGACAAATTCCTGTTTTTGTCTGCGCCTCGTCGTGATTAATAGCCTTAAGAATGTCTCGTTCCCTGGCCCAGATAAGCGATTTCTGTTCAAGCGCCTGTTGCTGAAAGTCTGATAGTTTCGTTTTCTCGGCCGCTAAATTTTTCAGAGTGACCCATGGAACGGATGATAAAGCTTCTGCACTGTATGGCGTGCCTGCTATTTCCAGGGTCCAGACCTTTAATTGCGCGTTTAACTTTGTCACGAGCGTCTTCCTAATAATGGATGTTTTTTCGACAGTATCTGAAATGAAACGATTATTTCAGGGCAATCCGTCTTAATTTGCGCGATGAAATGCCGCGATTCATTGGCGTGTTTTGAAGCTTAAAGTGAACGCGCCGCCGTTGGTTGCTGCCGCCAAGGGCTTCGCTATTTCGTTCTTGGTCGTCCGTGCGCTGTGCTGACCACAAAGGACTTACCCTAAGCACGGCGTGATTCCTCGACCCTTGCGAATTTGAACGACCAAGCTGTCATCTTGGTCTGGTTACGGTGATGTGAAATCATGAGTTGGGATTTGTAATGTTTCCAGCAGCATCGGCTTGTAGCGATTGAGTAACGCAAGCGTAATGGCGACCGTCTCAGCATCGATGAAACCAGAAAAATTATCCGGCCTGTAATGCATTTGGAAAGCGCGTGTGGCGCGTTGAGATTGATGATCCTGCTCCCCGGTGACGTCAATGGGGTACCCAACAAGTGCCAGTGCCGATTGCGCGCGGGCGATGTCCAGCGAATTGCCGGTGATCCAATCAAGATAAAATGCTTTATCACCCTCGAAGTACCAGGCGCCAATACCAGCTTGATGTAGCGCCTGCCAAGGGAACTGCGGACCAGGGTCGACTTTGCGATCGGGGGCAATATCCGCATGGCCGACGACGTTAACGGGTGAGATTTCAGGGTGACGCTCGATGATGCCTTGTATTAACTGAATGAGGACGTCAATTTGATCGCTCGGGTAGTCTTCGAATCGGCAAAGCGCCGCCAAAGGTTTTAATTGTTTGGAAGGTGTGGCATCGCTTGCGCAACCCGATCGGTTTACGAGTTCGATGCCAATGCTGCGATCATTTAATGCCGTTTCTCGGAACCACTGGCTTTCGCCGGCATGCCACGCCCGGTCTGTTTCGGAGACCAGTTTGAAAATCTTTAAGGTGGCGTAAGGGTAGGTGGCGTCATCGAGTCTTGGAATCAGGTAATGCGCACTCACCGGACGGTTAGAGGTTTGTGTGAGGGCTTTTAATGATGGATCAAATGCCTCCGAGGTAAAGTGAATGACTAAATGATTCACGCGACTGTTCTGATTTTCAGAGGGCACCTCGATAACTGGTAGTGCGCTGCAGCCGGTAAGAACCAACAGGGCCGAGACGACGTTTACAACGCGTTTGATTTGATTCATTGAGGCGGGCGCCCTTGGCGTAGGTTGATTAAGGCCATAAGTGTACCGATCGGGTTTAATCCCGACTAGATTCGCAAGCATTCTGAGCGTCCAGGGTCTTGGGTTGCAATAACCTTTTAGCTTGATCGCTCAGGCCCTCGCAGGCGTCCAATTGGCTCGGCTGGCGGTGCTGGGCAGCGACCGAATAAACCGATCGAAACGCTCAGAAACAAACCAGAAAGGACTGCGTTGAAGCGCGCAACGAGCCGGACCGATAGGGCGCAAGGGTTCGTCCCTTGACGCGCTCGTCAAGGCAAGGCGCTGCGATCTAATCAAGCCTTCGCTAGTGGGGAGGGTCTTGAATCGCTTGAAGTACGTAAGCGCGCAGTGTTTTGTTGGCTGGTGAGTTGTTGCAGCAAGCCAAGAAGGCCTTTCGCGGATCGGTGGTCCAATGTGTCGAGGGTTGCGGTGATCCTTGCTAGGGCAGTGGATAAATCGGCAGCACTTTTTGCAGGGTTCTGCAGCATCGATAAAAAGGCTTCAACTTGGACGGCGAGACCCGCTGGCGTTTCGCTCGACCGGGTCAGTTGGTCAAGGTAAGCGCGGGCAACGACGGGTTCAGCTGGCCAGGTAACTGGCTGTTGCTGTTGAGGATTAAACGTTGTGCCTTGATCTGCTAGCGCTGCCGCGGCAATTTCATTTGTTGAAAGGTGCTCGCTGGGCGTGAGGGTTAAAACGTCTAGGCCTCTGACAATCTCGGTCGCATAGATGCGGCCTTGATACCAGTAGCTCGACCAATAACCACCGGTAACCAAGTGGCTGGAGTGGATTGGCCCGCGGTCAAAATAGCCGATTTCAACGGCGCCTTGGAATCTGTAAAGTCGATTACGGAGATGCCGCCCTGGTACCAAGCTTGTACGAAAATGTCTCGGCCCGGAACCGGGACAATTGCGCCATTGTGCGCCACACAGTTTTCTTCCTTGGTTTGCGGTGCGGGGAGTTTGTAGTAAGACTGGAACACCAGCTTCTGATCGACAATGTCAAAGATGGCATTCGCGCCCCAGTTCATTGGATCAAAGGTACGGCAGCGTGGTCTGCCGCCGCCGCCCCACTCATCGGTAAATAAAACCTTTGTGCCGTCGTTGTTAAAGGTCGCCGAATGCCAGTAGGCAAAGCCTGTATCGGTAACAGCATCAAGGCGCTGCGGCTTTAAAGGATCAGCGATATCGAAAATAATACCGTTGCCGGAACAGGCACCCGCGGCGATATTGGCTTGCGGGTAGACCGTAATGTCATGGCATTGGTTGGTTTGGCTTGTCTCTTGAGAGGTCTCGTCGTGTTTTCCGCCGCGCCATAGGCCGGCCATTTGCCCGGTCTCAAGATCTTCAAAGACTGTCGGGCTGTCTATAATGCGCGCTCTGCCCGGTGCGCTCACCGGGATTTCAATGACGTCGATTCGAAACAAGGCCGTGCGGGTGTCCCCAGCGATGTTGCCGACGCAGCCTGCAAGTTCTTCTTCTTTTCGAACATTCGAGGTGCCGGAATTGTAGACGATGATGCGCTCGTCATCGCTCGCAACCACTGAATGGGTGTGGGAGCCGCGGCAGGTTTGAACTTGCCCGACCTGTATGGGGCGCTCAAGGTTGCTGATATCAAAGATCCTGAGGCCGCGAAAGCGCTCGGTACTAATGTCGGCAGAGATGCCTTGAAGGCCGCAGTCAACTCGGCCGCGATTGTCTTCGACCGACATCAATAGCAAATCACCGACGATCGAGACATCGCCCTGCCCGCCGGGGCAAACAATGGAGCTAATCAGTAGCAAAGGGCGCCTCACCGGGCCCGATCTTATAAAGATTGATGCCGTGATAACTGCCGACTGCGAGTAAGTCGCCTGAAAACGCCATGTCGGTATAAGAAAAGCTCAGTAATGGCGACCGCTTGGATCTTTCGGATGGTTTCTCGTCAGAATCGCGGCCGTGCTCGAGGTCGCCTTCAGGGCTGGCTAATTGTTCAAACCAATGCGTCGTTTGTGCGATCCAGGAGGTGTCTGGTGCCGCCTTATCTGATTTTTTGGCACGTAATGGGGGTAGGCCAGACGGGTTGTTGGGGTCGAAAAATCCTGGCGGTTTTGGCAGGCTCGCTTGGAGCGTCATGTTGTGCGCGGCCTCAGCAGCGTCTCGAAAGCCGGCTGCAAGCCCGGCTCTCGGGTCGATCGATAACCCCGCGAGCAGGATATCCATTCGGTCAATTTCGGTCTGCTGCTCGTTTTTTAAATCGGTGATGAACTGGTACAGGGTTGGGTCAAATGCGGATCCTGAAAGCTTTAAGAGGGTCTTGACCATTTTGAGCGCACCCTCATGGTGGGCAATCATGAGGGTTAAGAATTGCGTTTCAAAGTCGGTGCTGGTGGAGGATGCTAAGGCCTGCATTTCCTCTGAGTGTGGCCATGCCCATGTTTTTGTGATGCCGCATTTGATCGTGATCATGGGGTTTCGATGTGGCAACCAAGGATTGGTCTCGCTCGGTTAGCCAAGATTGCATGAATTCGATTTCGTCTTTTTGTGACGCTTCGATTCGGCCGGCGACATCGAGAAAGGCTTGTTGGTTGGTGCGCTCGGAGACCATTTGAGCCATATCAATGGCCTGCTGATGATGAACGATCATGTCCTGAATAAATTGGATGTCCTCAACAGAAAATCCCGCTTGACTGACCTGGGCTGCGACCTCCGGGCTGAGTTCAAGCGAGGGTTGTCCTGGTGGGCCAGGCTGCAGGATCGGCGCAGCGGGCGCCGGCATTGAGATCAAAATCAGCGCCGTAAGGCTCGTGCAATGCCGAATCGCCGTGGCAGGCCTCACGCCGATCTAAAGCCACGGAAGGTGCGGCTCGTTGCGTCGCCGAAGGATCGCCTCGTTGTTGGGTCTGCGCGGGCCATACGGTTCATTCCTGTTTAGGTAGATAACGGCGGGGCTTGGATGTGCAGTCGCAACGGCGCCATATCATGAATTGGCGATCGTTTCTGTCAGGTGTTGTCGCAGGTTACCTTCTGTCGGCGTTGGATCAAAAGCCTTAAATAGGGTTGATTACAGAAATGGCTGTTTAAAAGTCTTCATTGAAGGTCATTTAAGCCTTCATGGCTTTATCACTTTGGCCTGCTAGCGTTAAGACACTCGCTTAAGGTAGAAGGTGAAAATATGGTTTCAGTCAGAGTCAAAGAGTCACATGGTGTCACAGCCGGTGACGGTTTTGCACTCCGCAACCATCGCTGAGGCCGCGCGCGCAATCACCGAGCATAGGGTGTCCGGCGTTGTGGTCGTGGTCGATGAGGCGGGGGCGTGTCGTGGGCATGCTGTCAGAGCTAGATTGCCTTCGTAATCTGCTGTCTGAAGCGTATAACGGCCAGGCGATGGGTGGTGAAGCGGTAGCCCTGGTGATGACGACACCCGTCACGACGTGCGCGGCTGATGCGGACATTATTAGCATTGCGGAATCAATGTTGGAGAATAAGCAGCGTCGGCGGCCGGTAGTGGATCAAGGGAAGCTAGTGGGGCAGATAACGTGCCGGCAGTTGCTCGGGGCGTTGCTTGATTTTGAATCTTAGCGGCAGCTGATTAAGCATAATCAGGGGCAGATGGGCGCTGCAGAGGCCGCGCGCCGCAACGCCCCTAATATGGCACGCCGATCTAGGCCACTACTGAATCACAAAGCCGGTAATCATCGCGCGCTCCATTTCAAAAGGCTTTGGGCCATCTTTGAACATGTTGTTAACGCTTTTTTCTATTTGCTTGATGAACTGCTTTTTACCATCTGGTGCGTTGAGCTCGTCGAATTCAGCGCCCTGCATCAGCGTTAACAAGTCGCTTTGTATCAGGGGGATGTTATCTTTTATGGTTTGGCTTGAAACCGTGTCGCGAGTTTGTAAGCTCGTCGTGATCTGAACATACCGCATTTTGCCCTTGACATCGAAATTGGCCACAACCGGCGGAATTTCGACGTAAATAAAAGCTCTATCATCAACTTTAGGCGCAGGCTCAGCCCCATCGGTCTCGGCAGTCATAACGAGGAAGTAGTACGCAGCGCCGCCTCCGACCAGTAAGACAGCGGCGACAATTCCAATAACGATGAATTTATTCACTTCTAGAAGGTGCCCCGGGGCGTAAACTTGAGGGCGCTAGCTTGCCATTATGCCGCTTTATGTTCAAGGCGTGACGGTTGGAAATTCACAAAAAAGTGCTTTTTGTTGTACTTTTTGAACCAACCGTGTCTGCAGAGTAGCAGTTTTCGCACATATCGTCTTCTTGCTGCCTTCAGTGCCGGGGCAGCTTCAACGCAGGGATTCAATGCACAAGCACGTGCCCAAAATCGGCGTTTTACAGGTTTTCTTTGTAATCGTCTGAGATTGACTGGTCGATGGCTTCTGCCATTGCGGCGTCCCCACCACTGGCTTTGGCCAGCATCTTGCCAAAAGAAACCTGACCGGGCGCGTCCCATGCGCTTGTCTCCCAGAGTTTGGATCGAATGAGCGCTTTGCCGCAATGAAAAAAGCATTCTTCAATGCGGATTTCGGTTAAGAGGACTGCAGGACGGCCGTAGGCCGAAAAAGTTGCGAGCGCAGTCGGGTCGGCCGTGAGTCTTGCTTGGCCATTGACGCGCAGGGTTTCGCGGGTGTTGGGGACTAAAAAGATCAATCCCACGCGCCCGGTTTTCAGCACGTTGAGATGACCGTCAGCGAGTTTGTTACCGCGCCGGTCCGGAATGATGAGGGTTTTGGGGTCCGGTGCTCGGACGAACCCAGGGGCATCGCCTTTTGGGGAAGCATCCAGCTGCAAGTCTTCGGATACCGTTGTCATGATCAAAAAGGGGGATCGTGCAAGAAAAGCCATTGCGTCATCGGAGAGATGATCGATTTTCTTTTTCTCGGTAATGCTGTGGGGCGCGCCAATGATGGATCGAAGATGTTGCTCGCTTGTAATGTTCACACAGGTCTCCAGGGTTAAAGATGGTTCAAGGCAGGTGCTCGCGGTTCTCTATTATGGGTTAAAAACTCGGGCAGTTAGCATCCGGGGGGTGTCGGATTGTCATTAGGTGACAAAGATCGCTGCCATCCGTCTGTCAGTGCTTTAAAATGAAGACAAGCAAACAAGAGCATTATGAGTAGCATACTCAGATTGGTGAGGTCGCCGGTTTTAAAGATCGCCGCATAAAGACCGAAGGTTAAAATAAGGCCAATGATCGTGAGCGTGGGTAAAAAATCTGACCACGTTGCGGGGGGGATCGTTGCAAAGAACGACGCATTACCCCCATCGAGTCGCGCTTTCCGGAGTGTGGTTTGCGCAATCCAGATCATGGTGCCAAAAAGTACACCCATGAGCATAAACCAGAATCCAATTGCTGTGGTGGCTAACGCCTGAATGACTAGAAGCTGAATGAATCCAACCCAAAAGGGCAAAATAAATTCATAAACGGTTGGAAGCCACCGAAACCGGGTGACGTTCACAGCGTAAACCAGCCAAACTAAAATGATTGCGATTAAGGTTGTGAAAATTTGAGTCCACGTCGTCAGAGTCTGCCAATTCAGTGCGTAAAGTACATCGCTATGTAAGACGTGGGTCCAAAGCTGTTCGAGTGCAAGCGCTTGAATGATGCCAAGAAGGGTTAGAACCACGGCTGGAACATTGGATCGTACTCTATTGCGAATGTCATTCATTAAGATGTCCTTCATTGCTGCCGCTCAAGAACGCAATAAGTTTTGTCGTGATGTTACTGCAATTGCCGGTTTTGCAGTCATTTTACAAACAATCTCCTGCCTCGCTGGGTTGAATACCAGCGTCCTGACGCAACAATGATAATTGCGTGAGGTTTGTGCGGTTTTTCGGCGAGCCTTAATCATCATTAACGCAAACCGCCTATGTCTTTCAGTGTTTCGCAAAACCACGCATCATTTTGGGCACGGTTTCAGGCTTTGTTGCGCGGTATAGGCGGATACTCATTCGGCACTATTTCGTGCGAAAACGCATGAAGTACCGCTTTTTAGTTCAAGCGATGATCTGTTAATAGGTTGAGAGTCGCAAGCCACGGGTTAGACTAGTAATCAGGGATAAGGTTTAGGGCTTCCATCACTCAATGGTTTTGTGATCATCCGGGGAGGGATAATATGTACGTCAATAGACGGATGGAAAAGCCACTGGGATGGTATCCGGGCCCGTTTGTAATCGGTCTAGCAAGCATCGCCTCGGATGTTGGTTGTGATGTCGATTGGTTCGAGCGGATCATGTCTGAACGACCTCGCGTTGACCGTCACGAGCGGTTAATTTCCATGGCGTTTGTTCAATCGCTCTGCGATAGGATCGGTAAACTGAGCCCTCAACTTGCTTTGTCAGAGGTTATGCAACGCCAGTCAGGCCCGCAGTCTGCCTCATTGGTGGCGCTATCTTTAGGAGAGCCTACCCTAAAAGCAGTTTTAACCAGAGCTGCTGCTATGACGTTGTTGAACACGAATTTATTTACGTATCGCTTCGAAAATTTACCGTTACGAAAAGCCTATGCCTTGAACTTTCTCCCGATTGCCCCTTTACCAAGGTGGCTGCATGTAAGCTTTGCCCACCAATTTTCTGTAGGCTTGGCAAGGAGGACTGGCATTAGTGACATAGACATTGAGGAGGTTGTGCTTTGCGGTGCGCGGGTAGCGCAGCGATCCGATTTGAGTGCGCTGACCGATGCTGGCCTCAGCACAACGATTGTCTCCGACAGCGCACCTTCTCGGGTTATTTATAAAGCAAAATCCTTGGACCAGGCCAATCGGTTTGCCAATAAGCCATGGCGAAACTTGACCAATTCGTTGGTAAATCCGCTCATATCTTCTCGACTTAAAGCTCAGCCGTGGACTTATCGTTGTTATATGATGATCCTCAAGCATTTTGATGCAGGTTTATCGCTATCTATGGAGGCTATCAGCAATAGCCTGGGAGCAGATGTTTCGACGCTACGCCGATATTTGCAAGTAGAGGCGACTGGTTTCAAGCCTTTGGTCACCCTTTTCCGGAACCAGCAGGCACAGTTGATGATGATTGATGGTGTTTCAATCGAGCAGATGGCTGAGCGGTTAGATTTTAAAAGCGTCGTATCAGTTAAACGGTTGTGTCGGGCCGGACTCATAGGCTGCGAAGCGATCCCAGCTTTAAAATAATTCCGCCCTCTATTTGGCCCATCTTTGAGCGCGCAAAATACCGTATAACGTCCTGAAATAGTCTTTTTGATTCCGATATCTTAAGGGGAGTTGAAGAGCAAAGGGTGCTTAGGATGGACACAATCGAAACGCTAAAGGATTGGACGCTGGAATTAGGCGGTCAAGAATACTGTGCTGCATCCTTATCGATAATTCCATGGCCGATCCTTAGAAATTTAGCGCAAGAAAAGGTGAAGCTATTGCGGTTGCAGGAACAGCAGGTTGCGCAGAAATCGCTCATTTGGCGGCTAGAGCAAGACGTTGTGAAGCTCGCCCAAAATGAATCGACAAAAGAATGAGTTTGAATTTGAAAAAAATAACCACCCACCCTAGGTCCTGGTTGTCTGAACGTGCCAGGGGATAAGGAGACTGCCGATGTGCTCAGTCGCGAGGAACGGCGATTTTTAAATCGTCGGAGTGATGACCTCAGAATTTTGAGTGGTGAAGCACACGCTCACATAACGCTAAAAATTCGCAGAATCCTTTATGTGGCGCTTTCCCTGTATTTTATTAGAGCCTGTCTAATCTTTTATATTGTCAATGATGTTGTTGCTTCCGGTCATGCGCAACAGTATTTGGTTGACGGTGGCATGATGATCGTTCGATTAACAGTGCTCTTTATCTTCATAGCTGCTTACCAGCGTTTACTAGACGAGTCTCGGTGGATTAAATCTATTTCCATTGCCTCGATAGCGGTCTCTTGTAGCCTGATTTGGCAGGATGCGGAATGGCTTTATTTGACGCTGTCTTCGCAAATCTCTCTGCTATTTGTTTATCCGCTGGTTCTGAGGCTGAGCTGCCTGCTCTGTCTGATTTGGTCGCATAAGCTTTTAGTCGATAGAGAGGGTTGATCAACCTTTAGAGCGAGGCCGTGAATTTTGACAATTCGAGATTCCATGCTGCTGTCAATTTGTGTGCTGTTCTAAATTAACAATGCGGTTTGAAGGCTAGTAAGCACACAAGACAGAGATCGGATGGTTGTTTGGTGATCGATCAAGTGCAAAAAGACAATGGTCAACAAAGGGTTGCGATAGCGAAAAGGGATGGACGGCGAAGTGCTGTCAGCGAAAGCCCGTTATTGACGAGCGTGAAGATAAGCACGTGGTACCGAGGGCCGGAATCGAACCGGCACTCCCGTAAAGGAACCGGATTTTGAATCCGGCGCGTCTACCAGTTCCGCCACCCCGGCACGTGCCAGCGCAGTATATCAGAAATTCCTCTGGCGTCGCGTCTAATCAATTTTTTGGGGCATCGCGGTCTTAATTCAGAGTCCTGTCTGCCCTGTTCCCTGAGCGTGGCCGAAGCATTTGCCGCTGCAGGTGAATGCTGGGGGCCGGTCTGCCGCAGGGATCTGCTTTGGATTTGTTACGAGACGGGGTAGCGGGTTGGACGAAGGCTGGGTCGCGCGCTTGATGATTTGGGTCATCGAAGGTCTATCGTCAAAAGAGATCGCATCGGGTGGTCTTCTACAAGGGCCTTAGAATAATGGGTTGCGCTCGATGAGAGCCGTTTCTTGCCCGCCTGTCCGGCCTGAGCTCGAGGCAGTGGAGACGGCGGCCGATTGGCTGTGTGCCGCGACTTGGTACAGGGTCTAAGCCCGGCTTGCTTCTTCTTTCAGAATGGTTTCGCGTATGGCCTCGGCTTCAGCGGTTAGCGCCGAGTAGGTGCGGATATCACCGTTTCGTTGCGAAAGCATCGCCTGTTCGAGCTTTTGGCGATATTGCTTGTTCAGATTAATCAAAGGATCTTTTGGTTTAAACCATGAGAACATTGGATGGGACCGGGGTTGAATTTGTTTAACATACGGTGTTTTAGGCGGAGCAGTTTGCTCTTTTGGATAATTCAATGATTTTTCAGGGGTTCTAGAGTTGTTATGAAGAAGTCTGATTTTGAATACGAGTTGCCAGAACGCTTGATTGCGCAATCACCACCGCAGCATCGTCAAGGCGCTCGATTGATGGTTGTGGATCGTGTCGCACAAACGATTGAGCATAAGGTGTTTTCGGATTTTCTGACTTACTTGTCGCCGTCGGATCTTTTGGTTTTTAACAACACGAAGGTGATACCGGCGCGATTTTTTGGTCAAAAAGCATCAGGTGGTCAGGTTGAGATTTTGTTGGAGCGCATGACCAGCGAAGTGACCGCGCTAGCGCAAATTCGCGCCAGCAAGGCGCCGAAGACTGGGGCCATCATTACCCTTGCCAATAGCGATACACAGGTTCGGGTATTAGGCCGCGCCGGGCGATTTTTTACGCTTGAATTCCCGGTGCCGGGTATCAGTGCAATTGCCGCGACCCAAGGCCAAATTCCGCTTCCACCTTATATAAAGCGTGCGCCAGAAGGACTGGATGCCAGCCGGTATCAGACTGTTTTTGCGAAAAGCGAAGGCGCAGTGGCGGCGCCCACGGCCGGTTTGCATTTTGATGAACCGATGCTTGCGGCAATTGATGAATTAGGTGTTGATCGCGCGATGCTGACTTTGCATGTGGGTGCAGGAACTTTCCAACCGGTTCAGGTGGACGATATTTTGCAGCACAAGATGCATCAAGAATGGTTTTCGGTGTCTGCAGACACCGCAAGCCGAGTACACGCGCAAATTACGAACCGGCGGCGGGTTCTGGCGATTGGCACAACCAGCGTTCGGGCGCTGGAGTCAGCAGTTGTCGAAGGGGTTGTTCAGCCAATACAGGGCGAGACACAGATTTTTATTTATCCGGGCTATGAATTTCAGGTTGTGAACGCGCTGCTCACCAATTTCCACCTGCCTGGATCGACGCTGCTCATGCTTGTTAGTGCGCTGGCGGGAAAGGATTTGATTCAACGTGCCTATCAGGCTGCGATTGATGAGGAATATCGGTTTTTTAGCTATGGAGATGCCATGCTCATTTTGTAACCGTGATGGGCCGGCTCGCCCCGAAAAGACTCGCGTGGTTGCTGTAGCGCACTGACATGGTGCGACTCAGATTCAAATTCATCGGACCCAGCTTGGTAACAAGTCCCGTTCTGTCTGCAAAGCATTGGATCCTGGCCCGAGGAAGATGACGTCTACCGGTTTCGGGCGCCATGAACCGGAAACGACCGCAGAAAGGACCCAAAACAAAAATATGGCACGACGTTTGCTTTTACCTAACTGAAGCCATTAGTTGAAAGGAGTCGCGTTTAAAAGCAGTTAGTTCAAAGCAAGGTTCCCCCCTATACCTTGCGCTAACCTCGGGCCCTGATGAGTCTCCTACCTTCCCCTTAAAATGACTCATTGGGGCCAGCTTTTGTCACACGATGCACCTTTGTCGAAAGCAAAGTGCGGCGCCGCTTTAGCGCCCCACCAGGGGCTCAGTTGTCTTCTAATTCTCAAAATAGAGCACGCAGCAAGCAGCGCGCAGCACACAACGCGCGAGCATTCGGCGCAGGATACCAAGGCGCCGATCGATCCTTGGAAGGCTCGGCATGCGGGTAAGCGCTTTGAAATCTGAAGTTCTGCTATGATGGGCGGAAGGCCGGCGGTCAAGCGTGACGATTGTCTTCGAGGCCCATAGTTCGTAATACTTAGACTGCCATCACAGCAACGTTGTTTTGGTTGTATAGGAAATTTTGCCATCGAAACGCAGTCTCGTTAGAGGCGTTTAGGAAACGGATTTGGACAAGACTTCAGAACTGCAATTGCTCTTAGCGCGGCAACCGATCTTCGATATCAATACCGAAGTCGTGGCCTATGAGCTGCTCTTTCGTGAGTTCGACCCTGAGCAGGCCGATGTGCTGGATGGCGATCGAGCAACCTCTGCGGTGTTAATCAATGCCCTTACCAATTTAGATCTATGGCAGTTGGTTGGATCAGGTCAAGCCTACGTGAACTTCACAGCAAATCTTTTAGACGTTGATCTTCCTCTTAGATCCCGCGCGCTGCGTGATTGAGGTGCTTGAAGATGTTGTGGTCACACCCAGCTTTGATCGAGCGCTTAACCGTGCTCAAAGCCAGAGGTCATCAGATCGCCCTTGATGACTTTTTGTATTACGACGATGCCGCGCCGCTTCTTGCCGTTAGCCGATATTATTAAGCTCGATATGCTGGCGCTTAACTGAGCAGCAACTCAGCGACATGCTGGCCCGCTTTCGGGATTTAGATGTGAAGCTGCTTGGCCGAAAAAGTCGAAACCCAAGAGATGCTCGACCATTGTAAGTCTCTTGGGTTTTCGCTTGTTCCAAGGAAATTTTCTCAGTAAGCCTGAGCCGATCAGTGGTAAGAAAATCTCGGCAAATAAACTTGTGGTTTTGGAATTGCTTAATAAATTGCAAGACCCAAATAGCAGCCTGCGAGAATTGGAAGCTTTGGTGGAACAGGATCCCGCCCTCGGGTTTAAAACGATCAAGCTTGTGAATTCAGCGTTTTATCGCCCTCGACATGAAATCGATTCCTTGGCCCATGCGATGACCTATCTTGGCTTGGACGCCATGCGCAGTTTGGCGAGTTTGCTCGCGATTTCCGGTATGTCGGATAAGCCGGATGCGCTTCGGGATCATGCGCTCGAGAAAGCGAAGTTCTGTGAGCGGCTGGGCGAGCGTATTAATCCGGACGAAGCACCGGTGTATTATTCGGTAGGTTTGCTGTCAACAATGGATGCCTTTTTTGACCAGCCGCTGCCCAACCTGATCGAAAACCTGATGATGCGAGAGGATATTAAACAAGCCTTGCTGGAAAAATCAGGACGGCTGGGGTTGGTTCTAAAGACAGTTGAAGCCATTCAGTCCGGGGCGCTGGACCAGATTCAATGGGCAGAGCTTGAGCCGCTTGGTTTGTCACCAAATTCCGTCAATGAGATTTATTTATCGGTGATCGAGTGGCAGTCTCATCTGGGCGATGATCTGGGTTTGTTATAGCCATGCAGTTTGAACTACTAGCCCAGCGTGGCGAGGCCCGTCTCGGCCGCTTAACCCTTGCCCATGGTGTCGTTGAAACCCCCATTTTTATGCCGTGCGGTACTTACGGCTCGGTCAAAGGCGTCTCCCCAGACCAGCTTCGATCGGCGGGCGTTCAGATACTGCTGGGAAATACCTTTCACTTAATGCTGCGCCCGGGCGCTGAGGCGATTGAGCGATTCAATGGATTGCACCAGTTTATGGGCTGGGACCGTCCGATCTTGACAGATTCGGGCGGATTTCAAGTCTTTAGCCTTGCTGATATGAACAAGGTTAATGAAGAAGGTGTCTCCTTTCGATCCCCCATTAATGGCGATAAAATTCTGCTGACACCTGAGCGCGCGATGGCGATCCAGACTGCGCTGAACTCCGATATTGCAATGATTTTCGATGAATGCACGCCCTATCCGATATCGAAAGCGGGCGCAGAGTCGTCGATGCAATTGAGCCTTCGTTGGGCCCAGCGGTCCAGAGCCGCCTTTACCAGCGACAATGCGCTGTTTGGTATTGTACAAGGCGGCATCTATCCGGATTTACGACAGGCCTCACTGGAAGGGCTGCATAAAATTGGTTTTGAAGGCTATGCGATTGGCGGGTTGTCAGTTGGCGAGCCGAAGCCGGCGATGCTCGAGACCATCCGAAGAATCGCGCCCAAGATGCCAGCGCAATCGCCAAGATACTTAATGGGGGTTGGGACACCTTCGGATCTCATTGAAAGTGTGCGGCGGGGGGTGGATATGATGGATTGCGTGATGCCGACCCGTAATGCGCGTAATGGACATTTGTTCACCAGTTCTGGTGCGATTCGTATCCGTAATGCGGTGCACCGCGCGAGCGACGAGGCGCTGGACGCGAACTGCAGCTGTTATACCTGTCAAAATTTCTCGCGCGGCTATTTGCACCATTTGGATAAGTGCGGCGAGATTTTAGGTGCCACCCTCAATTCAATCCATAACATCGCCTACTATCTTGAACTAATGCGACAGGCGCGCGGTGCGTTAGCTGAAGATCACTATGACGCTTGGGCTTTGACCGTGTACGCGGGTTGGTCTGAGACGCCACCACCGTTAGAATTCGACCTAGAAGCACCACAGTGATTGCGTCTGACGACTGGAAACGGGACAATGCAGCGCTTTTAACGTGCTCAATCTGGACTTTGCCGAACTAATGGGTAGAGCCTGCATTGCAGGACATTGTAATCAGACAGGGGGAATACATGCTCGAATGGTTTATTCCAGCTGCACAGGCGGCTGACGCAGGAGGTCCAATGCCAGGATTCGATATTTTAATACTCGTAGCTTTTGCAGGCATCTTTTACTTCATGCTTTGGCGTCCGCAAAGTAAGCGGGCGAAAGAGCACCGTGAGCTGATCGAAGGGTTGAGTAAAGGCGACGAAGTGATGACCAACGGCGGATTGGCGGGAAAGATTGTGAAGGTTGAAGAGCAGTTTGTTCTGGTTGAAGTAGCTGCAGGCGTTGAACTTAGATTTCAAAAAGCCGCGGTATCTGCGGCGTTGCCGAAAGGCACGTTGAAGTCCTAACCTATTAAGTGCCCTGACTGAGGTCGAATCCGTGTTAAATCGATACCCACTTTGGAAAAACCTGCTGATTGTTGGCGTGTTTGTATTGGGCATTATTTACGCGATGCCGAACTTTTATCCGCCAGACTACGCCATTCAGATTCAAAATGAGCAGGGTAGCGCGGCGGTGCAGGATCGAGAGCTGGCGGTTGCGTTATCGGCTTTGGACGAATCTGATATCCAGATCAAATCCAGCAGTTTGATCGACGGCAACGCTTTGATCCGGCTCAGCACAGCCGATGACCAACTCAAAGCACAACCTTTAATCCAGCGAGCGCTGCACGATCTAAATGCTGATTTTGTTGTTGCGCTTAATTCCGCGCCGACCACGCCGCAATGGTTGCGTGATTTAGGTGCGGAACCCATGAAGTACGGGTTGGATCTTCGTGGCGGCGTGCATTTTCTGATGGAAGTCGATACAGCGAGCGCTGTGGAAGATCGGCTTGAGGGCATGGAACAAGACATTAAGAGAGCGTTTAGATCCGGTTCCGAACGGGTTCGGTATGCAGGTACGTCGATTTTAGAGGGCCGGGTGCTGCAATTTCGGTTTGCTGATGAAACGGTGCGCAGTAGTGCAAGGCGTCAAGTAGAAGAAACCTACCCCCAGTTTCTCGTTACCGAGCTTGATTTATCCAACGAGGATGATGGCTTTGCGCTGAATTTGACCATGAGTGACAGTGCAATTCGCGAGATCGAGGATTTTGCCGTCCAGCAAAATCTGCAAACGATTCGTAACCGAGTCAATGAATTGGGCGTCGCGGAACCTTTGGTCCAGCGATTGGGTCGCCAGCGCATTGTGGTTGATCTGCCCGGGGTTCAGGATACAGCCGAAGCTAAAAAAATATTGGGCAAGGTGGCAACGCTTGAGTTCCGACTCGAAGCGAGCCCGGATGCCTCAAGAGCCAGTACGCTGCCTTATAATTACGAGGGCCGCGCCGTACGGCTCGAGCGAGACTTAATTCTGAGGGGCGAGCGGGTGTTCGACGCGCAAGTGGGCTTCGATCCGGACAGCGGCTTGCCCCAGGTCAATATCACGCTGGATAGCGAAGGCGGCGAGCTGATGCATCGATCGACTCGGTACAACATCGGTCGACGAATGGCGGTGGTTTTTATTGAGACCAAAACCCGAGACCGCTACGAGGTTCAAGACGGGCGCGAGGTCAAGATTTCGGAGCCCTACGTCGAAGAACGGGTAATCTCGCTTGCGACGGTGCAGGCGGCGCTTGGCGTCAGTTTTCGGATAACCGGGCTGGCGGGTGATGAAGCGCGCGAGTTAGCGCTCCTGTTGCGCGCGGGCGCACTTGCAGCCGACATGTTTATTGCCGAAGAACGCACGGTTGGGGCAAGCCTGGGTCAGGAGAATATCGAGCTCGGTGCAACCTCTGTGCTGATTGGGTTTAGTTTGGTGGTGCTCTTTATGTTCGCCTTCTATCAGTGGTTCGGGCTTGCGGCAAATCTTGCCTTGATTGCAAACTTGCTGCTGTTGGTCGCGGTAATGTCGAGCTTATCGGCCACGTTAACCCTGCCGGGTATTGCGGGTATTGTGCTCACGGTCGGGATGGCAGTTGATGCTAATGTGCTGATCTTCTCGAGGATAAAAGAAGAGCTCAGAAAAGGTGCAGCACCTCAATTGGCTATCAACGCCGGATTTGAACGCGCTTTTGTGACGATTCTTGACGCCAATATCACGACCCTCTTGGTTGCAATTATTCTATACAGTATTGGTACCGGGCCTGTGAAAGGGTTCGCGATCACATTGATGATTGGTATTTTGACGTCGATGTTCACCGCGATCATGGGGACACGATCCTTGATCAACCTGGCGGTGGGTGGGCGGCCCATTAAGCGTTTGGCAATTGGGTGGTCTCTCATGAGGATGGTCCCGTTCATGAAGTATCGTCAGGTTGCGGCCTGGAGTTCGGTCACGCTTTTGCTGATGGCGATTGCAAGCCTTAGCATTCAAAGCTTGAACTGGGGTTTGGATTTCACCGGCGGCACGCTGGTTGAGGTGAGTTACCCAGAGCCCACGAACCCCGAACAGATTCGTTTGAATCTGGATAATGCGGGCTGGAATGGCCATGTGGTGCAATACTTTGGCTCGGACCGGGATATATTGGTTCGCATGCCGCCTCAAAAATCGTTGTCAGATAAAGATAATGCGCGCTTGGGTGACAGTTTGTTTGCTGCATTGAGCGCGTCTGCGAATGGACAGATCGATTTGAGGCGGAGCGAGTTCGTTGGCCCGGCAGTGGGCGAAGAACTTGCGAATCAAGGGGGCTTGGGATTGCTCGCGGCGCTGGCGATGGTGTTGCTGTATGTGTCGTTTCGGTTCCAGCTGAAATTTGCGTTGGGCGCGGTGATTGCGCTTTTTCACGACGTTTTGTTCACTTTAGGGAATTTTTTCGTTGTTACGCTGGGAGTTTGATTTAACCGTGCTGGCGGCGCTGCTGGCGGTCATCGGCTATTCCTTGAACGACACCATTGTCGTGTCCGACCGTATTCGAGAGAACTTTCGTCAGTCGCGGCGCGGTAAATCAAGCGATATTATTGATGAGTCCCTGAATCAGACGCTGGGACGCACGATGATCACGTCAATAACAACCCTTCTGGTGCTGTTTGCCTTGCTGATCATGGGCGGAGAATTGATCCGGGGGTTCGCGACAGCTCTGATCATAGGCGTCGTGGTGGGGACCTATTCCTCAATCTACGTCGCGGCGAACGTCCTACTTAGGCTGAATTTAAGTCGAGAAGATCTGATTGTTCCGGTTAAAGAAGGCGCAGATCTCGATGGTGAGCCCTAGCGGCTTGGCGTTGGTGGGTCTTCTCGCTTGTCGTGTTGAGAGAAAGGGGCTGAGGGGATCGCGTACGCTTTGTATTCGTGCGATTGGTACGCGTGCTACTAAAGCGCCCTAGGTTGAAAACCGAGTTCGAAGGACTGCTTCGACGATCTGAAAAGGACAGTGTAGAGACAGGCGCCGAGCGGCGCAGACGTCGCGTGAACCAGGCAGCAGCGTTAGGGCCTCAAAAGCGCGCCAAGGTCAAGATTGAAACCGAGGATGCGCAAAGACCGACATCTTAGGTCAAGGGCAAGGTCTAAGTTAGGTGCAATTTGGTGAGGGACCCAAGGGTCTTAAACAACCTTGGGTTGGCTGCAACCAAGTTGCCAGATTTTAAATGCTCAAGACCGCCTTCAAAATCGCCAATTAATCCGCCCGCTTCTTGAACGATCAAGCAACCCGCGGCGACGTCCCATAGCGCAAGGTTGTGCATCCAAACGCCGTCGAGTCGGCCTGCTGCGAGTGCGGCGAGTTCGAGCGCCGCGCTGCCAGGCTCGCGGTAATTGCCACCCGCATTCACGAGGGCCGCCACCGTTTTGCTATGCCCCTCAAATCGGTCGTGCCGATAAGACCCGGCGCTCGCAAAAAGCCCGCCCTCTGGCTTTTCTCGATGAGAGACGCGAATCTTTCGACCATTGAGTTGCGCGCCGCGCCCTCGAGAGGCGATAAATTCCTCCTGCGTGATTGGGTTGATGATGACGCCGTGCTTCAATGTGCCCAATTCCATACAAGCAATTGAAACGCAGAAGTGCGGAATTTGCCGGCTAAAATTGGTGGTGCCATCGATGGGATCGATGACCCAGTGGTAATCGGAGTCGCGTGTTGCTTCTGTTTTCGCCCCTTCTTCACCCGTGATCGCATGGCTCGGAAATGTTTTTCGGATCGAGTCTGATATAATCTGTTCCGCTTCACGATCGACATTGGTCACGAAATCATTCGTGCCCTTCTCTGAGGTTTTGACGAGGTCTGGGCGATCGTAAGCTCGAACGATATGACGGGCTGCTTCTCTGGCAGCTCGCAGCGCAATATTGATCATCGGTTCCATAGGGCGTTCGGTGTGGCTGAAAGAGGGCGCATCATATCAGATCTGCCTGATTGAACAGTAGATAAAAGGATCTTCATCATGTCGAACCCTCATCCGTTGCGGGCAAAAGTGCGCATTGTCCTAGTTGAAACCTCCCATCCAGGCAACATTGGCGCAGCCGCTAGAGCGATGAAAAATATGGGTTTGGATCGTCTTTATTTGGTACAGCCCGTTGACTACCCAAATGAGAAAGCGGTTTTTCGGGCGGCGAGCGCGAGCGACGTCTTAGATCAAGTCGTAGTGTGCGCCAGTCTGCAGGAAGCGATTAGTGATTGTAGTCTGGTCCTCGGGACATCGGCTCGGCAACGGCGGATCCCTTGGCCGTTGGTGACGCCAAAGGAAGCTGCGATCAAGATAACCGAGCACGGCGCTGGGGCTGGTGACATTGCGATTGTCTTTGGTCGCGAATCGAAAGGGCTGAAGAACGAAGAACTGCAACAATGTCAGTATCACGTGAACATCCCAACGAGTGAAGCCTATAGCTCCTTAAATTTAGCGATGGCCGTTCAGGTCCTGAGTTATGAATTATTTTGCGCAAGCGAAGCCGCGGCCTCAGAGCGGGTTTGGGATCAACTGCCCGCAACCAATACCGATCTTGAACACTTTTTTGGACACCTTGAAAGCACCTTGGCGGAGGTTGGTTTCCATGACCCAGACAATCCCCGGCAATTACTCACTCGGCTAAGGCGGTTGTTTCTGCGGATTGCACCGGACCAGATGGAGATCTCAATATTAAGAGGGTTTCTGAAAGCCGTGAATGATGCAACTCGTAAGCAACCCTAATATTTTTATACCCGACTAAAATGCTTGGTTATTAGGTGCGCCTGGATTAAACTGCAGGGCGGGCGAGATCGGTCGGTGGTGGGATCGATTTAATCGGCTCGAGTGCCCGGTGGGCCCAAAAGCGTGACGGGCGAGCGGAAGTCGTTCTCAGAGCGAGATGAATCTCGGTAATGCGGCGCTAAGACAACCAGCCTCTGAGCGTTTAGGGTCACTAAGTGGTTTTGATTGTAAGGCTGAGCCAGCGATCCTGAATCGGGTTTCGAACCTAGGTTCAGGCGGAAAAACGGATTTAGAGCGGGATCGTTTATTGGGAATTAGGGGCCGCGACTCGGCAGCGGGGTTCGGCAAAGCGTCTCGCAGTTGGACAGATTGATTGGAAATGGATGGCCGTTGAAAGCCGCCAAAATAAGACACGTTGCGTCGGCGGTTCGCGGTAATTGTTTTAAGAACGCGGCATTAAACGCGGCATTAAACGCGGCATTAGATGAAGCGGTTTAGCAATCAGCAAACGCTGATCATAACGATGCCATGGTGCGCATCACGGGAGACCGAACAAAGCGATGAAGCTGACAGCAAAGGGTCGATATGCCGTTACCGCCATGGTGGATTTGGCGGTTTATGGGCACCAGGGGCCAATTTCTTTGAGTGAAATCTCCGAGCGGCAGTCGATCAGTCAGCCGTATCTCGAGCAGTTGTTTGCAAAACTAAAGGCAAATCATCTGGTCCAGAGTGTTCGCGGTCCCGGTGGCGGATATCGACTGGGTCGGGATAGTCAGGATATCGATGTTGCAGATATTGTCGCCTCGGTAGATGAGTCAGTGGATGCAACTCGATGTGGTGGCAGGGCGGATTGTCAGGGCGGCGAGATGTGTTTAACCCACGAACTGTGGTCGGAACTGAGCGATCAGATCCATAGCTTTCTAAAAGGGGTCAACTTGGCGAGCCTTGTTCAAAAGAATCAGGTACGCGCGAATTCCACCAAGCAAACGCTGGCTCAATACGACCAGATCGGAATCCAAACCGTACAACTAGCGGAATAATGAGATTGAGGAAATAATGAAAGCACCGGTTTATTTTGATTACGCAGCGACGACCCCTGTCGACCCGAGAGTTGCTCAGAAAATGAGCGAATGCCTGATGACGGAAGGGAACTTTGGTAACCCTGCTAGCCGTTCACATAAGTTTGGTTGGGAAGCAGAAGAAGCGGTTGAGCTTGCTCGTAAGCAGGTTGCGGACCTGCTCAATTGTGATCCTCGTGAGATTGTGTGGACCTCTGGCGCGACCGAGTCCGATAACCTCGCGATTAAAGGGATTGCTCAATTTTATAAAGGCAAAGGCAAGCACCTTATCACTTCTAAAATTGAACATAAGGCGGTTTTAGATACCTGCCGTCATCTTGAGCGCGACGGTTATGAGGTCACCTATCTCGAGCCAGGTAAAGATGGACTGATTTCACCCCAACAGGTGGCCGATGCAATTCGTGAGGACACGACGTTAGTGTCGGTCATGCACGTTAATAACGAAATCGGTGTGATCAATGACATTGCGGGGATTGGTGAGGTCTGCCGAGCTGCCAAGGTGTTTTACCATGTCGATGCGGCGCAAAGTGCTGGCAAGATCCCCGTCGACTTAGAATCACTCAAAGTGGATTTAATGTCCTTGTCAGCACACAAAATGTACGGCCCAAAAGGGGTTGGCGTCCTGTATGTCAGACGAAAGCCAAGAGTGCGCTTGGAGGCCCAAATGCATGGTGGCGGTCATGAGCGCGGGATGCGTTCGGGGACTCTGGCCACACACCAATTGGTGGGAATGGGCGAATGTTGCAGAATTGCCCAGCTGGAGATGGCGTCGGAGGCAGAAAGAACCCTTGCTTTGCGCGAGCGTTTACGGAAAGGTTTCGACGACATGGAAGAGGTCTACGTGAACGGCGACTTGAACGCGCATGTCCCCGGCATCATTAATATCAGTTTCAATTATGTTGAGGGCGAATCACTGATCATGTCGCTGCCTGAAATTGCGCTATCGAGTGGTTCAGCCTGCACGTCAGCCAGTCTTGAGCCATCTTATGTCTTAAGGGCGCTTGGCATGAATGACGAGCTGGCACATAGTTCTCTGCGTTTTTCGGTGGGGCGTTTTACCACAGAAGAAGATGTGGACCGTGCGATCGAGCAGGTTCGGCACGCGGTTGAAAAATTACGGGAATTATCGCCGCTTTGGGACATGTATAAGGACGGCGTTGATCTAGACAGTATAGAATGGGCGGCGCACTAGCGCGAAATAGAGCGAGTTAACGGAGCAGTCAAAATGGCTTATAGCGACCAGGTAATGGACCATTATCAGAACCCCAGAAATGTCGGTAAATTCGACGATCAGGACGACCAAATTGGAACCGGAATGGTGGGTGCACCGGCCTGTGGTGATGTAATGCGACTTCAAATCAAGGTCAACGAAGAGGGCATCATTGAGGATGCAAAATTTAAGACCTATGGGTGCGGCTCGGCGATCGCCTCGAGTTCACTGCTGACTGAGTGGGTCAAGGGACGAACGCTGGATGACGCAGCGCAGATCAAGAACACTGAAATTGCTGAAGAATTAGCGCTACCGCCGGTCAAGATCCATTGTTCGGTGCTTGCCGAGGATGCGATTAAAGCGGCTGTTGAAGACTACCGTAAGAAGCTGGCGGCACAGGCGTAGGTCACGGCTTGCCAGAGCGAGGTTAGAAGATTGTATGAATATTAGTTTGACAGATACGGCAGCGCGTCATGTCCATGGTTTTTTGCAAAACCGTGGACGCGGGCTTGGTATTCGCCTAGCGGTCAAAACCACAGGCTGTTCGGGACTCATGTATGTGATTGAGCCAGTCGATCAGCCTGCCGAAGAAGATGTCAGCTTTGAGACCCAAGGTGTGAAAGTCTTTATAGATCCCAAGAGTTTGATTTATGTTGACGGCACCGAAATGGATTACGTCAAGCAAGGGTTGAACGAGGGCTTTGAGTTTCGAAACCCCAATGTTAAAGGTGAGTGCGGCTGCGGCGAAAGCTTTACCGTTTAGCTGAGTAGGCCTGTTGAATTTTAGCCAAAATTTCTTTGAAATATTTCAAATCGATGTTGCGTTTGACCTCGATCTACTAGACCTCACTGCGCGTTATCAAGCGCTGCAAAAGCGGGTGCACCCTGACCGGTATGCGGGGCAAGGCGATCAAGCAGCGCGATTGGCAACGCAATGGGCAACGCAAATTAATGAAGCTTACGCAACGTTATCAGAGCCGCTCGCCCGCGCGAGTTATTTACTTGACTTGCAAGGCGTTGTGCTGGCTCAGAACCCAACGCTAGATTCGGCATTTTTATTCGAGCAAATCGAGCTTCGAGAAACATTAGATGAGATTCGGCAGGCGGGGTCGCTGGCGCGAGCTGAGGCCTTTATAAAAACGCTTGCCGAAAAACAAAGCGCCGAAGCGCGAGCGTTCAACGATCATTTCAAGGCAGCCGCGCTGACTGAGGCCACGACCTGCGTGTATCGCATGCAATTTTTGAGCAAGCTTTTATTGGGCGCTAAAGCCCTCGAAGAAGAATTACTGGGTTATTAGCATGGCGTTAATTCAAATTACAGAACCCGGGCAAGCACTTGACCCCCATCAGCGTAAACGAGCTGCCGGGATCGATCTCGGAACGACCAATTCTTTGATCGCGGCAGTTCGGTCGGGCCAAGTGGAGGTGTTAAAGGATTTGTCTGGCGTCAGTATGCTGCCCAGTGTGGTGCATTATTCCAGCACCAACGTCACGGTTGGCACCGAAGCGTTGTCGTTTTCGGCCTCAGAGCCGTTCAATACGATTGCCTCGGCAAAGCGGTTGTTAGGGCGAGGGCGGGCCGATCTGGATGACGTCCCCGCAGATCAGCGCTATGACTTCGCACCGGACGATGGGGGTATGGTGCGTCTGCAAACGGCTGCCGGCGTCATAAGTCCAGTACAAGTGTCAGCGGAAATATTAAAAGTTTTATCGGATCGCGGGGCAGCAACCCTTGGCGGGCCGCTCGATGGCGTCGTCATCACGGTGCCGGCCTATTTTGATGATGCGCAGCGTCAAGCCACTCGGGATGCGGCGGCTATTGCTGGGCTCAATGTCCTGCGGCTGTTGAACGAGCCGACGGCAGCAGCGGTGGCCTACGGACTCGATAGTGGTGATGAAGGACTTGTCGTCATCTTCGATCTTGGGGGTGGCACCTTTGACGTGTCCTTGCTGCGTCTGTCTCGCGGTGTGTTCGAGGTGCTCGCAACCGGCGGTAATTCTGGTTTAGGCGGTGACGACTTCGATGCGTTGGTGGCGGAACTGGTGCTTGAAAAAGCGCAGTCCGATGGTGGATCTCGACGCCTCATCGCGCCGGCAGTTAATGACGGAGGCGAGGCGGGTTAAAGAATTACTGTCGAGTCAAAGTCAGGTTGATGTGACGTTATCCCTGCCGAGTTTGCAATGGCAAGGTTCAGTCCATCTGGCAGAGTTTGAGGACAAAATATCTGGGTTGGTTGAGGAAACCATTAAAGCTTCAAGACGCGTCTTAAGAGATGCGGGCGTTACGGCAACCGAGATTAATCAAGTTGTCCTGGTCGGCGGTTCAACGCGAGTGCCGCTCATCCGTTCGGCGGTTGAGGCCTTCTTTGGCCGCGCCCCGTTGACTGAAATAGACCCTGATCGGGTGGTGGCGTTGGGTGCGGCATTGCAGGCGGAGGTCTTGGTGGGTAACAAGCCGGACGACGAAATGTTGTTGCTGGACGTCCTGCCGCTGTCCTTGGGGCTCGAAACGATGGGCGGCTTAGTTGAAAAAGTCATTAGCCGAAATACGCCAATCCCGGTTCAGCGGGCGCAGGAATTTACCACTTACAAAGATGGGCAAACGGCAATGTTGATCCATGTCCTACAGGGCGAACGGGAACAAGTCGCAGATTGTCGATCGCTCGCGCAATTTGAACTGAGAGGGATTCCGCCGATGGTTGCTGGGGCGGCCAAAATACAAGTTGTGTTTCAGGTTGATGCCGACGGGTTATTGTCGGTTTCGGCGGCGGAGCTTGGCACCGGTGTTTCTGCCTCTGTGACGGTCAAGCCATCGTATGGTCTGTCCGATACGGAAGTAACCGATATGCTCAAAGCGTCATTTGCCTATGCAAAAGAAGATGCGGCGGCTCGGATGTTGCTCGAAGCAAGAGTTGACGGTCAGCGTTTGGTTGATGCACTCAGAGCCGCGCTTGAGCAAGACGGCCCTGCGCTTTTGTCTCCTGAGGCAACGCAAGCCCTGCAGCGGGGGATCCAGACCCTTGAGTCGGCCCTTGCTGGCGATCAGGTTCAATTGATTTCAGCAGAAACTCAGAATCTCAGTCAGGCGAGCGATGAGTTTGCCGCCAAACGAATGGATCAGGAAGTTCGTAAGGCCTTGACGGGTCAGTCCCTCGATGGGGTTTTAGGCGAAAAGCCAATAACAGCCGATTAGGCTCACTGGATGATACAGGAATAGAGCATGCCAAAGGTCGTATTTTTACCCCACAGCGAACGTTGCCCAGACGGCGCTGTGCTTGACCTCGCCCCGGGCGAGGTGCTCATCGATGCTGCGCTTGCGCACGGGATTAAAATTGAACATGCCTGTGAGATGGCGTGCGCCTGTACAACGTGCCATGTGATCGTTCGGGAAGGTTTTGATTCTCTTGAACCCTCGGACGACTTAGAAGACGATCTGTTGGATAAGGCCTGGGGTTTGGAGCCAGATTCTCGGTTAAGTTGTCAGTTCGTCGTGGCGGATGAGGATTTGGTCATAGAGATCCCTCGGTATACCATTAATCAAGTCTCAGAGAGTCAGTAGCTTAGCGATGAAATGGACGGACAGTTTAGAAATTGCGCTCGCACTGATTGACGCGCATCCAAGCGTTGATCCCTTGACCATTCGGTTTACAGATTTAAAGGCTTGGGTCGAAGCGCTACCAGAATTTGACGATCAGTCAGACCGGTGCGGCGAGAGAATCTTAGAAGCCATTCAAATGACCTGGATTGATGAGGTCGACTAGGGTGAATTAGGGCGGTAATTCGCTATTTTGCTGGGTTAATCGCGCGTATAATATCGCGCCTCAAAAACAGTAATTTATCAGTGGAGTTGTCATGGCCTTAGAGCGCACTTTTTCTATTATTAAACCCGATGCGGTGGCAAAAAATGTCATCGGCCAAATTGTCGGTCGGTTCGAAGCAAATGGTCTTCAGATTGTTGCACAACGAATGGAGCATCTTACCGAAGAGAAGGCCAAAGGCTTTTATGCTGAGCATGATGGTAAAGGCTTCTTTAACGATCTGGTTGCGTTCATGACCTCAGGTCCCGTTGTGCTTCAGGTTTTGCAGGGCGAGAATGCGATCTTAAAAAATCGCGAGTTGATGGGTGCGACCAATCCTCAGGAAGCGGCCGCTGGCACCATTCGAGCAGATTTTGCGCAAAGCATCGATGCCAATGCCGTCCATGGCAGTGATGCGCCTGAGTCCGCAGCAAGAGAAATAGCCTATTTCTTTGCCCCTGAGCAAATCTGCGACAGATGAATCAGTTAACGCCAGAAAAAATTGATCTGCTGGGCCTGAGTCAGGCCCAGATGACATCGGTTTTGGCTGGCTATGGCGAAAAGCCTTACCGAGCAGCTCAGGTGATGAAATGGTTGCATCATCGGTCGGTTATGAAGATCGATGACATGACGGATATCAGCAAGAAATTGCGGACTGAGTTCGAGGCCGGCGCTGAAATTCACGAGCCGGAGGTTTTATCCGAAAAAGTGTCGCGGGACGGTACTCGAAAGTGGTTGATGCGGTCTCGATCGGGCAGCGCCATTGAAACGGTTTTTATCCCGGAAGGTAACCGCGGCACGCTCTGCGTTTCCTCCCAGGTGGGCTGTATCTTAGATTGCAAGTTTTGCTCGACCGGAAAACAGGGTTTTAACTCTAATCTGACCGCTGGCGAGATTGTCGGTCAGTTGAGAATGGCTGAGCGGCGGTTACGCGCTGAGTTTGAGGACCGTAATCGAGTTGTAACCAATGTTGTGCTCATGGGTATGGGCGAGCCGCTGCTCAATATCGATCAGGTCATTCCGGCAGTGTCGGTTATGATGGACGATTTGGGCTACGGTATTTCAAAGCGCAAGGTCACGATTTCAACCGCTGGCGTGGTGCCGGGTATTTTAAGGTTAAAAGAAACGACGGATGCCTCATTAGCGATCTCGCTGCACGCACCCAATGATGCGCTGCGAGATCAGCTGGTGCCGATTAACCGCAAATACCCCATTGCGATGTTACTGGATGCTTGTCGTGATTATGCTGAAAATCTGGGCGAGAAGCGGACGATCACCATTGAGTACACGCTGCTTGATGGCGTCAATGATCAGGCCGAGCAGGTTCGGGAGCTTGCGGTTCTGCTTAAAAACTTTCCCTGCAAAATCAACTTAATCCCATTTAACCCCTACCCAGGCACGACCTTCAAAAGACCGTCCGCAGCCAGTGTCAGATATTTCCAAGACTATTTGGTTGGCAAAGGCTTCTCAACGATGGTGCGAACCACCCGTGGCGACGACATTGATGCGGCGTGTGGTCAGCTCGCAGGACAGGTTGTTGATCGAACATCGCGTAGCGCGCGGTACCAACGCATTGCATTGCAGGCGGCAGCCGAATGAGACGGATCGGGATGGGTCTGATGCTGCTCTGTCTGTTGGGCTGTACCCCGCAGAATCGGGTTGGCACGGCGGTTGATCAAAGCGAGGTCGCGGCGCGGGCAATTGAGCTGGGAACAGCTTATTTGCGGCAGGGGGATTATAGCCGTGCTAAAGACAACCTCATGAAAGCACTCGCGATCGATGCGCAATCGGCGCCGGCACATCATACGTTGGCGATCGTGTTTCAACAGGAACGCGAGTATGAACTGGCGGAGTCTTACTTTCGGCGCGCAATTGCGCTCGCCCCAGAAATGATCGCCGTCCGCAATAATTTTGGCGCTTTTTTGTATGCTCAGGGTCGTCCGGTCGAAGCGGTTGAGCAGCTAACCATTGCAACCGAGGATCGCTTTTATGAACTTAGGCCCCAAGCCTTTGAAAATTTGGGGGTTGCCTACCTGGCGCTCGATGATCGAGCTGCTGCCCGCAACGCCTTCGAGCGCGCCGAGGCACTGAATCCTCGACTACCCAGAACCTTGCTTGAATTAACGCTCTTGAATCTAGCGGATCAAAACTACTCGGCTGCAAAAGCGCTTTACTTAAGACATCGAGCCATCGCGGCCGAGTCAGCGAGAAGTCTATTTGCGTGTGCAAAAATTTATGCGATTTTTTTAGACGCGGCTGAGCGCGGGCGATGCGCTGCCGATTTACTCCGGATCTATCCAACCTCGATGGAAGCGTTGGAGGTCGTTAAGGATTCCCAAGGAGGGGTGGATGGGCGTTGAGGAAATGAGCGCGGCGAGTACCGAGACGGTCTCTGACCGGCTAAGACACGCCAGAGAAGCCGCTGGGATGACCCAAGCGGCGGTGGCCGATCAGTTGTTTTTAACCGAGACCTACATTCGGTACCTGGACACGGGCGAATTTCATCGCGTGCCGAAGCAAGCCTTTGTTCGAGGCTACTTACGCAGTTATGCGCGGGTTGTCGGTCTTGATGGCGATGAAGTAGTCAGATTATACGACGAGGAATTCCGGGAAACAGAACCAGATACGTCGGCGGATGTGGGTGTAAGGGTGCAGGAAAATCGATTCTCCGGACCCGTTGTGCTTACTGGCGTAATCGGGCTGGGAATTGTTTTGATTTTGGTGCTCTTGGTTTGGTTGTTGACGCCGGGCGATGACGCGGTAGACGTCGGCGCAATGACGCCAGCGCCGGCTGAGCCGGCTGTTATTGTCGAGCCTGGCCCAGAGATAGTAGCGGGTGCGACGCCGAACCTTGCCAGCGTTGAGACCACGCCTGTTGAATCAGTGTCCCCAGACAAGCCTGTCGATCAAGAGCTGGTCCAGGAGCGCGTCGCCCCAGCACCAGAATCGGCGGTAAATCTTGAGCGGGCAAACGTCGTTGTGGCCCCAGAAAACCAGGTTGCAAAAGCGGAAAACCCTGCCCTCAGAAAGATTGGTCAAGATCTTGATCCAGAGGCTTTTGGGGCGGCAGCGTCTGACCCTGAACGCTCAGATGCGAGCGAGCGCGAGGTCGATCGTTTGGGCGATCAACCGGGGCGGCCTGAAGAACGGATTGATCCGCCGCAAGCCAATTTTCGTCTGGATGAGGGGCGGGGACTTTCAGAACAAGTCCAGATCCGTCGGGAAAATGTCGTTGGTGGGCGACAAATCTTGGTCGATGCGGGTGGCTCGGATGAATTACGAGCGAGCCTGGTTGGCGAGTGTTGGATAGAAGTCCAGGATAGCCAGAACGAGCTAATTTATGGTGATCTCAATCGCGCTGGCGATGTTCTGGTCCTCAATGGGCGCGCGCCTTTGAAGGTATTGCTCGGCAATGCACCGATGGCGAGTTTAGAGTTTAATGGGCGAGCGATTGACCTTGAATCGGCAACAACACGAGACGCGATCGCGCGGTTGACCTTAACGAATTAGGAGTGACGTGATGCACCAAGATTCAACGATAGTGCGGCGGGTATCCAAGCAGATCATGGTGGGCGCTGTACCGGTTGGGGGTGATGCGCCGATTGCAGTTCAAAGCATGACCAACACCAACACGCTGGATGTTGCGGCAACGGTGGCTCAAATTCGGCGTCTTGAAGTTGCCGGTGCGGATATCGTTCGAGTCTCCGTGCCCAGTCTGGACGCAGCAGAGGCGTTCGGAAAAATTCGAGCCCAAGTTACTGTACCGTTGGTGTCTGATATTCACTTCGATTACAAGATTGCGCTCAAGGTTGCAGAGCTGGGTGTGGATTGTTTGCGGATTAATCCTGGGAATATCGGTAGTCCGGATCGCGTGCGGGCCGTTGTGAGCGCCTGCAAAGATCAAGGCATCCCGATTCGGATCGGGGTGAATGCGGGGTCCCTAGGCAAGGACTTAATGCGTAAGTATAAAGAGCCGAATGCGACGGCGATGGTCGAGTCCGCGTTGCGCAATATCGAGATGTTGGATGCTGAGAATTTCGATCAGTTCAAGCTGAGTCTGAAGGCCTCAGATATTTTTATGACGATCGAGGCCTATCAGCGTATTGCGGGTCAAATCGATCAACCACTGCACCTCGGTATTACCGAAGCCGGCGCGCTGCGTTCTGGCACGGTTAAGAGCGCAGCGGGGCTCGGCTTTTTACTGATGGCTGGTATTGGCGATACGATTCGCGTGTCGTTGGCGGCTGACCCAGTCGAGGAGGTAAAGGTTGGGTTTGATCTGCTGAAGAGTCTGCATCTGCGCAGCAAGGGCATCCATTTCGTTGCTTGCCCGAGTTGTTCTCGGCAGAACTTTGATGTCATTTCAACGGTGAACGAGTTGGAACGTCGGGTGGAAGACATTACAACGCCGCTCGATGTCGCGATTATTGGCTGTATTGTGAACGGACCAGGTGAGGCAAAAGAAGCTGACATTGGGTTGACAGGCGCAACCCCAAACAATTTGATCTACCGGGATGGGGCGCCCAGTCAAAAAGTCACCAATGAGCATTTAATTGATGATCTTGAGGCGATGATTCGACGGCGAGTGGCCGAAAAAATCGCGGCCGAAGCCGCCGAAAATGTCGAATTAACATCAAGTTGAGTGGAAACGCATCGTGAGTAACACCATAAAAGCCATCCGAGGCATGCAGGATTTGCTGCCCGAAAAAAAAGCGCGGTTCCGTTTGATTGAAGATCAGGCCAGATCTGTTTTGATGGATTATGGTTATCAGGAAGTTGGTTTGCCGGTACTGGAAAGTACCAGTTTATTCAGTCGCTTGGTCGGTGCCAGCACGGATATTGTCGAAAAAGAAATGTACACCTTTAACGACCGCAACGAGGAGAGTTTGACGCTGCGGCCGGAGGGTACGGCTGGATTGGTTCGCTTTGTGAATGAGCATGGTCTAGCCTTTAATCAAACTCAAAGGCTTTGGTACACGGGACCCATGTTTCGTTATGAGCGACCTCAGAAAGGTCGCTATCGGCAGTTTGACCAGATTGGGGTTGAGTGTATTGGGATGGAAGGTCCTGATATTGATGCCGAGTTACTGCTGCTTTCCGCACGGCTTTGGTCGGTTTTAGGCTTATCAAATGCCGTAACCCTTGAACTCAACTCGATCGGTGACGCTGAAAGCCGGCAAGCTTTTAGCGCGGCTTTGGTGGCGTATTTAACCCGCTTTAAAGCGGATTTGGATGACGATAGTCTTCGTAGGCTGACCACCAATCCGATACGGATTCTGGACAGCAAAGTTCCGACAACACAGACCCTTTTAGAGGACGCGCCGGTTCTCAGCGACTTTATAGACGCGGCGTCTCGAAAGCATTTTGATGGTCTGTGTGCGATACTAGACGCCGCAGGTCAACCCTATCGGATTAATCAAAGCATTGTGCGCGGTTTAGACTATTACAACCGCACTGTATTCGAATGGGTCACCGATCAGTTGGGTGCCCAAGGGACAATTTGCGGTGGCGGCCGCTACGATGGCCTGGTCGCGCAGTTGGGGGGTAAACCCACCCCCTGTGTTGGGTTCGCATTGGGCCTAGATCGTTTGGCGTTGATGCTTGAGGATCAAGCGACGCAAGGGCGTTCAATTGACATTTATGGTGTGTCAGTTGGGGAGGACGCTCGGGGCAAGATGCTGGTCCTAGCCGAGCAAGTGCGGACGCAACTCGGTCTTTCGATTCAGGTTCATGCCGGTGCTGGAAAACTCAAGGCGCAAATGAAAAAAGCGGATCTCTCTGGCGCGGAAATTGCGCTCATCGTTGCAGAGGATGAGCTTGCCCAAGATGCGGTAAGTGTTCGTGAATTGCGCGGCGAAGGGGGCCAGGCATTGGTGCAAACGTCGGCGTTGATCGAGCAGTTACAACGGCGTTTCGAGCAGTAATCATCAAACAGTAAAGAACTTGGTACAGGAGTAGGCACGTGGCGCTGGATACGAGCGAAGAAGAGCAGATCGAGAAAATACAGACTTTTTTACGTCAGAACGGTTGGTTTTTAGCAATTGGCTTGGTGTTGGTTTTGGGCGGCAACTTTGGATTCAGATCCTGGGAAGACCAAAAGCAGGCGGCAGCTGAGGCAGCGAGCGATGCGTTTACGACGTTCCAAACTGCGGCGCGCGAAAGCGCAACGGACGAAGATAAGCGAGCCGCGGCGATTGCCTTGGGTGACGCCTTTATTGCCGACCATGCAGGCACTGATTACGCGGTCTTAGCAGGGCTGCAGATTGCAAAACTGCACTTTAGTGCAGGCAGTCTCAGTGAGGCTGAAGCGGCCCTGCGAGCAATAACAGATGCTGCGAGCACATACCTTGCGCCCTTGGTACAGATTCGACTGGCGCGACTGTTGGGCGCTCAGGACCGGCCCGAGGAGGGTCTGACGTTATTGGCTGAACCCCTCGAATGGGCTGGTTTTTTGTCCGCCCGGCATGAGGTCGAAGGCGATTTGTTGTATCAACTCGATCGACTCGATGAGGCAAGACAGGCGTATCAGCTGGCCGTTAACACGGCGGGTGAAGAGGGCTTGCCGGGTTTAACGATGAAAGTTGAAGATTTGACGTTTGCTGCGGCAAACGTCGACCCGGCGATGTTAGAGGAAAGCCGCGACAACAATGGCGCGGCGTTGGAAGAAGACACTGCAGTTATTGGTGACCCAGCGACAGATGAAACGCAAGCAGATACTAAGGACAATGGATGATGACCTGGCGCATTTTGCCTTTTAGTCTGTTGCTGCTGGGTCTGTTGAGCGGCTGTAGTTGGTTTGGCGGCAAGGATGAAGAGGTTATCAAACCCGCTGCGCTGAAGAACATTGCCTCAGAGGTAACTTTTTCCGCGATGTGGACCGCGCGCGTGGGTGCCGGGGCAGCGGATAAAGCGATCAAGCTCGAGCCAGCATTGAGTGGCAGCCGCATTTTCGCAGCCTCTGCTGATGGCACGATTCTCGCGCTTCAGGCGGACACAGGCAACAAGGTCTGGTCTCGGGATGTTCGAGATCTTTACGCCGAGGCGGATGTAGATCATGCTTTTGCAAAAGACGTTGATGTGATTACTGGTGGTGTTGGCGCAGGGAACGATATTGTTCTGGTTGGCACGTCTGCCGGAGAAGTGCTGGCCCTCTATCAAAGTGACGGCGCCATCGCGTGGCGTGCTGAGGTATCAAGTGAAGTGCTCGCGCCGCCACAGATTCTGAATCAACTGGTTGTTGCCCAAGCCATCGATGGCAGCGTGACGGGATTGGATGCGTTTACCGGCGAGCAGCGCTGGCGGTTCAGCACCTCGTTGCCGGCCTTGACCCTGCGCGGCACGGCAACGCCAATTCTTCGAGACGATGTCGTGATCGCTGGATTTGCCAATGGTCGGGTGGCCTTAATTGATCCGGATCGCGGTGTTGCCGCGATCGATGAACGCGTTGCAGCGGCAAAAGGACGTTCTGATTTAGAGCGTCTGATTGATATCGACGGCAAGATGGTGTTTCAAAGTGGCAGGCTCTACGTTGCAAGTTATCAAGGCAGGATCCTCGCGATTGATTTAAATGCCGGTCGGCCGCTCTGGTCCGAAGAGGCGTCAACAACCGTCGGCTTGGGTGCAGGCTTTGGTAATGTGTATTTGGCCTCGGTCAGTGATCAGATAACCGCCTTTGATATGGATAATGGCCGGATTCAGTGGGAGTTGGATGCGCTTTTAAATCGAGATCTCACGACTCCGATTGCAATCGGCAGTTACTTGGCGGTCGGCGACTTTGAAGGCTATGTTCATTTGATTGCGCAATCCGATGGTCGGTTTGTGGGGCGCCGCCGTGTTGATACCAAAGGGCTGTATACGCCGATACTCGCAGATGGAAACAGGCTCTTTGTCATGGGTAATAGCGGACGCCTTTCGGCCTTCGAGATTCAGTAGCGCATTCGATGCTCCCCGTCATTGCCTTAGTTGGCCGCCCAAACGTCGGTAAATCGACGCTTTTTAATCGAGTGACCAAAACCCGAGATGCCTTGGTTGCGAGCATTCCCGGATTAACTCGCGATCGACAGTATGGTCGGGGTGTGATGGGTGATTTCGATTACTTGGTGATTGATACGGGTGGGTTGTCTGGTGATGAGCAGGGTATTGATAAGCCAATGGCAGAGCAATCCCGAGCCGCCATCAGCGAAGCAGATCTTATCTTATTTTTGGTCGATGCTAAGTCCGGCCGCTTGCCCGGCGATCATGATATTGCGAGCTTGCTTCGCTCGCAGAACAAACCGGTTGTTTTGGTTGCCAACAAAATAGATGGTCAAAATAGCGACTATATTGAGGGCGAATTCGCCGAGCTGGGATTTGGTGGTTGTGAACTGATTTCGGCTTCCAACGGCCATGGTGTGTCCTACTTAATGTCTGAGATCGTGCTCGCTCGCCTGCCCGTCAAGGAAGGTGATGACACGCAAGCCGAAGAAGCGCGCGGTATCAAGATGGCGGTGGTCGGACGCCCGAACGTGGGTAAGTCTACTTTGGTTAATCGAATGCTCGGAGAAGATCGGGTTGTGGTATTTGACCAGGCGGGCACAACGCGGGATAGCATTTACATTCCGTTTGAGCGCGAGGGTCAGGAATACACCATTATTGACACGGCCGGGGTGCGGCGGCGCGGTAAAATTTCTGAAGCCGTTGAAAAGTTTTCAGTGATTAAGGCTTTGGACGCCATTGCTGATGCAAACGTTGTGATTTTGATGATCGATGCGCATGAAAATCTCGTCGATCAAGATTTGCATCTGTTGGGACATGTTTTGGAAGCCGGTCGTGCCTTGGTGATTGCGGTTAATAAGTGGGATGGCACGAACCAAGAGCAGAAAGATCATATTAAAAGTGAAATTAAGCGTCGGTTAACCTTCATCGATTTTGCAACAATCCACTTTATCTCGGCGCTTCATGGATCTGGGGTGGGGCACCTGTATAAGTCGGTTCTTAAGTCCTATGATTCAGCAACCAAGTCGCTGGCAACCACGAAGTTGAACAAAATCTTGGCCGAGGCGTTGGCTGAGTATCAGCCGCCAATGGTGAACGGGCGGCGCATCAAACTTCGTTACGCGCATGCAGGTGGTAGTAACCCGCCGATCATCATTATTCATGGCAATCAAACTGAAGCCGTGCCAGAAGCTTATAAGCGCTATCTGCAGAAGCGTTTTCACAAAGCACTTGGACTTGAAGGCACGCCGCTCAGGATTGAGTTTAGAACGGGCGACAATCCTTTCAAAGACAAGAAAGTTAAACTCACGGATCGAGAAGTGAGTAAAAAACGCCGTTTGATGAAAGACAATGTTGAGCGCGCCAAGCGCCGGAAACGCTAGCGGTGTCATCAAGAAAACTGCTGGGGGGTTCGGTTTACCGGGTCCAGCCTGAACTGTTGCAGGTTTAATCCGGGCTAAAATGATGCCGATCTAGGCAACGCCTGCTCAAATCGTGGCCAGCGCTTGCGAATAAACAGGTCGCAATTGCTGAGTCTAGGGCTGGGCAATAAACAATGCTGGATCCACCCGAGCCTGATTTAAGTTAACGCTGAAGTGCAAATGCGGGCCGGTCACCCGTCCAGTTTGGCCAACCAGGCCTATGATCTCACCTTGCTCGACGGGCGCGTTGAGCGCCACCTTGATTTCACTGAGGTGGCAATACATCGTTATGAGGCCCTGGCCATGATCAATCAGCACGGTGTTGCCATTGAAAAAGTAATCGCCCGTGGCGCGCACGCTGCCGGCGGCGGCTGCTTTTATGGGCGTGCCCTCTGGTGCCGCGATATCCAAGCCAGAGTGTGGGCTTCGAGGTTGGCCATTTAAAATCCGGCGCTTACCAAAGGGGGATGAGATACGGCCCTCAACCGGCGTGACGAAAGCGAGGGTATCGGGGTCCAGGCTTCGGTCTGTAGTGAAAGACTCGAAAACCGCCATCATTTCTTCTCGATCCCGGCCGATTCGGTCGTAATCCCGTGCCGGTGGTGTCACCTTATTGTTGTCAGCGATGGTCAGGCGCTCGGTCAGGTAGCGTTTTTCAAGCACATCGAAGACGATTGCGCCGCTGACAAGATCAAGCTGAGCAGGCCCTGGTGCCTGATCCATTGCAATCCCCACAATCGCAATAGGCTTTTCAGGGTCGCCGGTAATCAGAACCGGATTGCCGAGGAACTGGGCGGATTTTGTGTTCGCGGGTAGTGCGATCACCGCCACGCCGCCAGGCACCGGGGTATGCGTGGGCTGGGCGGCAACCGAGCTTTGAAATAACAAGAGCGCGGCGAAGAGGGCGCTTGAGAATAAAACGAGTTTCAAGGCGTCTTCTCTACTTTGAGCTTGTCTACTTTGAGCTTGGGTTTATTGCGAATGATGGCCTCCGCTGTGCCGTCGGCAAATTCGATCGTGACGGCTTGATCAGCCTTCAGTTGCGCTGCCCGAGCGATGACGGCTTGCGCCTCGTCTCGGACCAGGCTGAATCCGCGCGCCATGACGGCCAGTGGGCTAAGCGCATTAAGTTGACCGGCAAGTCGCTGCAGACTGCTGCGTTCATCATTGAGTTGCCGCCGGATCAGTTCAGTTTGTCGGGCTGAGGCCGACGATAGTCGGGTTTGAGCCGTTCGAGCTGCTGCTCAATGCCGGTGTTTAATTGTTTTTCTAAGCGGTCTATTTCCGGATGATCCAAGGCGCGTTTCACGGCCGTTAACAGTCGCGGTTGAAGCCGCGCCAGACGATCGGCCATCTGAGTCAGGGTTTGAGATGGGTTGCGTAGACGCCGAGTTAAGCTTTGGACAGAAGCCTGTGCCGCCCGCAGTTGGCTGCCTTGGGCTCGGGTTAAACGTTGGGCTAGGCCGTCGAATTGCTGCATCCAGTCGGTTTGGTCTGGCGCAAGAATTTCAGCCGCCGCCGAGGGCGTTGCCGCGCGTAGGTCTGCCACAAAATCTGCAATGGTGAAGTCGGATTCGTGACCGATGGCGCTCACAACGGGAAGGCGGCTGTTGGCGATTGCGAGCGCGACGGGTTCGGTATTAAAGGTCCAAAGATCCTCGAGTGCGCCGCCGCCCCGGGTGAGTAAGATGACGTCAAACCCTGGTTCTGAAAATGCATTCGCCAATTCCAAGGCGGCAACGATCTGCTGGGTAGCCTCCTCGCCCTGGACTTGGCTGGGAATGATCGTACAGTTGAGTGCTGGGAACCGCCGCTTCAGGACGCTCAGCACGTCCCGGATCGCAGCACCGGTGGGTGAGGTAATAATCGCAAGGTGGTTCGGCAGGGCCGGTAGGGCGCGCTTGCGCGACGCGTCAAATAGGCCGTCTGTCTGCAAGCGGTGCTTGAGTGCCTCAAACGCGCGCCGCAGCTCGCCCTCGCCCGCTTCTTCCATGTGTTCTGCGATGAATTGATACTCGCCGCGCGCTTCGTACAGACTGATCTTGCCGCGAATGAGCACCTTCAAACCATTTCTGGGTTTGAAACGGACCCGCTGGTTTCGGTTTCGAAACATGGCGGTGCGTAACTGGCCGCCCTCATCTTTAAGTGTCAGGTACCAGTGACCCGAGGCGGGTACGCTGAAATTTGAAATCTCGCCTTCAACAAACACCATCGGGAAGTGGCCTTCCAGTAACGATTTCGCGGCTTTATTGAGATCGCTGACCGAAAAAATTTCAGCGTTTGAGCCGTCTGATTCAGATGTTTGCCGAATCATGCCGCGGCCCGGCGTAAGAGTTTAGCAAGCGGGCCTTGGATCGCCTCGTCAATGCGCGCGGCCTGATGGGGCATGAGATCTTGATTGGCGACAAATTCGGTGCCCGCATAAGGATCAACCACACCTGAGGTTAAGCCGCTTAAGGTTTCAATCACAGCCATACCGCACAGGGGCACGTAAAAGTCGGAGTAGCCGCCCTCATGGTTCGCGATGAGTCGACCGCCGCACAGATCCTCAGCGAGCCTCATCATCTTCTGCGTCATCACGCGGTAATGGTTTGCGACCAGCAGCATGTGGCTGAGAGGATCAAAATAGGCAGCATCAAAACCGCAAGCTATGATGATGAGATCGGGTTTAAAGGCGCTGAGCGCCGGGGCCACAACCGCATCGATGGTTTTCAAATAGGCGCCGCCCCCGCACCCTGCCGGTAATGGCACGTTGAGGTTAAAGCCGTCGCCGTTGCCTGCCCCTGTTTCTTCAAGCTTGCCCAGATTCACCGGGTAGAGCATCTCTTGATGGATGGATACCGTCAGGACATTGGGGTCCTCAAAAAACGCTTGTTGCGTGCCGTTGCCATGGTGCACATCCCAATCAATGACAGCGACTCGTTCAGCCCAACCCTGCGCGCGGGCCTCTAATATGGCGAGCGCAATGTTGTTGAAAATGCAAAAGCCCCGGCCTCGGTCGCGCTCGGCATGATGCCCCGGGGGGCGGGTGAGGGCGTAGGCATTGCAGACCGCGCCCGACATCACATCCCGGATGGCCGCCGTAGTCCCGCCGACCGCAAGGCAGGCAATGTCATACGAGCTGGGTCCTGCAATCGTCGATTGACCAACCGACCCCCCAGAGGTCTGACTTGTGCGTTCAACCAGATCGATATAGTCCGGTGTATGAAAGCGCTCGAGGGTTTGGCGTGTCGCCGCAGTGTGGGCCAGCCGCGAAAGTTGTGGGGTGACATCGTACGCGTCGAGCAAATTTTTCAACCGACGCTTGGTTTCAGGATTTTCAAGGTGGACCCCCGGTTGAAACGCGCCACCTGTGGGCATTTGGCCCAAGGCCGAGCCGTTGTCGTGCCACATGAAGCGCTCGTTCCAAATGAATCCGGTTTTTTGGGGCATGGGCGTCTCGGTGGCGATGTACGAAGGGTTCCATGATAGCGGCAGGGCCATTCGGTGAGCAAATACTGTATCGCGTAATGTTATTTGGATAAGCGGGCGGGTGTTTTGACCAATCGGTTCAATACGTCTTGAAGGTTATTGCTGGTCCTGCTTGGGTTGTCGCTGCGCCCATTGCCGGGCCGCTGCGTGCCGGCCGGCAAGACTTAAAATTTGGGCCATCCTCCGGGGTAGTAACGGATATTGCCCGAGTTGATGACTGCGAATGATGGTTTGCGCATAGGCCTCGAGATCTCGAATGTGCTGCTCGACATCGCGTGCGGCACCTTGCTCAACAGCGCGTTTAACGAGCGTGCCGTAAGCTTTAAGGGTAAGCTCAATCTCATTGGGGTGGGTTGCAATGAGCTCGAGCAGGTGCTGTTTGGCTTGGCTTGGGTCACCTGCTTTGAGATGCGCCGATGCCAAAGCGCCAAGGGCTTGAGCGCGGAGCGTTTGATCGTCCCGTAAGTAGTTGAGCGCCTGTTCTAAATGCGGGATGGCCGTTTTAAACTGTCCCAACGCTTGCTGTATTTCGGCCAACCTCAGATGGCTGATCCCATGATGGGGGTATTCTTGGATTACTTGTTGAAAGTGATGCAAGGCCAATTCCAGATCTTGTTCGTGCCGGAATAGTTCGGCAAGCTCGTAGTGGATTTGCCAATCTGCGTGACCCGTTGCAACCAAGTCTTTTCGGCGCTCAATCACATCCTGGGTCGAGCCGACTTGTTTGGCACGGGCGGCGCCTGTTCTATTAATAAAATCGACCAATTCTGCATGATTACTCTGGCCCGTGAAGGGTGGCGTCTGCACCATATCCAGAAGTCGTCCCATGGCATCAATGGTTGTAAAGTTTGGATAGCCGATCCGACGCGCTAATTCCTGAGCGGGCAGTAACGCGTCATCGATTGACAGGTCTAAGGCCTCGAGAATGGCGCCCGCAAATCCGTTGGCCAAAAGATAATTACCGGTAAAGCTAAAATGCACATGCTCCAGTAACAGATTCCAACCGGGCTGCCGGGGTTGGCTGATCTGTTTGAAAGTCATTTCACTGTCGACAAAGCTGAACGCAGTATCGCTGAAACGCTCAGCAACCCGCCGAATGCGCGCATTAATTTGCGTGTCCGCACGAAACCGCAGGGTGTCTAAGTCAAGTGCTAGCTGAAAGTGTTCCGCAGAATCGTCGTTTTGACCCAGTTTTTCATAGGCAATGCCGAGCTGATAGTGGATATCGGCATAATTCGGAGCAATGGCCTTCGCGGTGTTGAGGGCATTAATGGCATCCTGAAAGCGTTGCTCCTTGAGGCGTGCGGCGCTGTATTGGCGCTGCCGATTCAACGTGTTCATTGCGCTATCGGATAATCCCGTTGGCAGTTGCGAGGCAAACGGCGCTGAATCGCGAAGGTTAACCGGAACGCTAGAGAGTAGGACATGAATACCCTTGTCCTGAAGCCGTGATACCGTATCGATCAGATTGTTTTCATAATGCTCGTAAACCGTTTGAAGGCGTGGGTCATCAATTGCGACATTGTTGTCGGTAAACATTTGCATGCCGCGCCAACGCAGGGTTTCTTTTTCATTTTTTGGATTCAAGTTCCCGACAAGCAGGTTCGTCGCCTGCCAGACTCTTGTCCGCTTGATGCTCTGTATGAGACGAATCATGGACAGGTTTGATAAAAACGTTTGATTAAAGGTGCCGGGGCCGTAAGGGCCTACCACTTCATTGTTGCCCACCAAAATAATGGCGAAGGTTGAGGGTCCAGCCGGTATCGATTTCGCAACGTCGTAGATTACGTGGGAATTCACTGAGGTCATGGCTGTATTAATGACCTCGATATTTTTTGTCGGCAGCGCTTGCTCCAGTAGGATTTCCAGGTGTCGGCTGAAGCCATGGTTCAGATTTGGAAAGCCCCGCGCTGCCGACCCGCCCAGAACGAAGACTCGAATGGTCTGGTCATCTGGTACCGCTGAGAACGTGTTTTCGATCGGCGTGATGCCAAGTGAGGCAGGATAAAACTGATGGATGAAGGCACGGTTATCCTGGTAGTAGTCCTGCCCATTGAGACGCAGCGATTTAAAGAAGTCCTGGGATGCGCCGATGCCAGCGAATTTGAGTCCCTGCTCGACGATGATGAAAAAAGCAGCAGGTACGCCAATCAGCGCGATGAGGTAAAACAGCAGATTTTTAAACAAGGCCATGGCGTTAATTCCTAAGCGCGCGCTGGAGGTAGCGAGCGCGTTGGGGCGTCGATCTATGTTAACCCGTTTAATGATCTAAGGGACATGACGGCCATGAAAGGATGTCCAGTCAAGGCGTTCTTTCAGCCGGTCATTCAAGTCGGCCCCGCGTTAGCGGATAACCATTATAAATCGGGTTGATTAATCGGTGACATCAGGACGGGACGGTCCTTGCGGGCTAATCCAGTTCGTAGTGATCCTGATAGGGTTCTCGAAGGGTGGGGTCTTGGTCTTCTTTCAAAAGTAGTAGGTTGCCGATGACGAGGACGTCGAGTTCGGTGCCCATGAAACATTTAAAGGCCTGCTCTGGCGTGCAGACAATGGGTTCACCACGGACATTAAACGAGGTGTTCACGAGCACCGGGCAGCCGGTCTCGTCAAAGAAGCGTGATAACAGTGCATGGAACTTGGGGTTGGTCTCCTCATGAACGGTCTGTAATCGGGCCGTATAGTCAACATGCGTAACCGCTGGGATGACCGAGCGAGGTACTTTAAGTTGGTCTAGGCCCATCTGCATAGCATCTTCAGGTCTGATGGGATGTCGTTTGCTTTCTCGGATCGGTGCGACAAAGAGCATATAAGGACTGTCTGTTTCGTGTTCAAACCACTCAGAGACATGCTCGCTCAGCACCGCCGGCGCAAACGGTCGAAAGCTTTCGCGATATTTCACCTTGAGGTTAAGCTGCGATTGCATGAGGGCGGATCTTGGATCGGCCAGTATGCTGCGGGCGCCGAGCGCTCGAGGTCCAAATTCCATTCTGCCTTGCATCCAGCCGATGGCTTTGCCGGCGCTGAGCGCTATGGTGACACGGGCAAGGAGTTCTGACTCTGAATAACGCGTGAAGATCCCGCCGCAGGTATTGAGCGCTGTCGTTGCGTCTTCGTCTGAAAAAGCGGGTCCTAAATAGCTGCCTTGCATTAGATCTTGATGCGCGAGTTCGGGCCTTTCTCCATCAAGATGTAGGTGCCATGCCGCAAGGGCGGCGCCGAGTGCGCCACCGGCATCGCCGGCCGCGGGTTGAACCCAAATGTTATCGAACAGGCCCTCCCGGGCCAGAAGGCCATTAGCGACGCAGTTCAGGGCAACGCCGCCCGCCAGACAAAGGTTTTTTTCACCCGTTTGGTTCCTGATATTTCTAGCGAGTTTTAACACGATATCCTCGGTAACTTTTTGAACAGAGGCGGCTAGGTCCATTTCTCGCTGGGTGATCTGAGCTTCAGGTTGTCTTGGCGGGCCACCAAACAAGGTGTGAAAATGCTTGGTGGTCATGGTGAGACCAGTGGCGTAGTCGAAGTAGCGCATATCGAGTTGAAAGCTGCCGTCTTCGGCGATATCGACCAAGTGCTCTGTAATCAAATCGGCATAGCGGGGCGTGCCATAGGGCGCAAGCCCCATGACTTTGTACTCCCCAGAGTTGACCTTAAAGCCGGTGTAGTAGGTAAACGCCGAGTAGAGCAACCCCAGTGAGTGCGGGAAGTGAATTTCTTTGAGGATCTTAAGGCTGTTGCCTTGGCCAACCGCAAGCGAGCTTGTCGTCCACTCGCCAACGCCATCTAAGGTGAGGACTGCCGCGCGGTCGAAGGGAGAGGGGTAAAAGGCGCTGGCGGCATGGGACAGATGGTGTTGTGAGAATAGGAGCCGAGATTGCCAATCGATGGCCGCACCGAGCGCGTTTGAAAGCGCCTTCGTCAAGACCGATTTTTGAAAAAGCTTGTCTTTAATCCAGACTGGCACCGACAAGGCGAAGCTGCGAAAGCCGCGCGGCGCGAAGGCCAAGTACGTTTCCAGTAGGCGCTCAAATTTCAAGAAGGGTTTCTCGTAAAAAACGACTTGATCGATTTGCTCGGGGATGATGCCAGCTTCTGCAAGACAATAAGCAATGGCCTGATCCGGGAAACTGGCGTCGTGTTTCTTACGGGTGAAGCGTTCTTCTTGGGCGGCGGCAATAATCCGGCCATCTTGAAGCAAGCAGGCGGCGCTATCGTGATAAAACGCGGAGAGACCTAAGATGTACATGGGTTATGTCAGCATCCTTAAAAGAGCGTATAGATAAAGGGCGCAAGAACGGAGCCTTCGGCAAGGATCATCAAGCCGCCGAGCGCGACCATGATGAGGATGATCGGCGCCAGCCATAACTTTTTTCGCGCTCGGAGGAAGGCCAAAAGCTCTTTTAAAAATGCCATGCCGATTCGTTACCTCAAAATTGATTTTTAAAGGATGCTTCAGATTGCTCGTTAGGCTCTATTGCCTGCCAATACGTGGCCGTGGTTCGGCGTTTGAGCCTGAGTTCGTCTCGTCCTACCAGGCGCATGATGAGCCCAATGGGTGTGAAGATCACAAAGAAGATGGCGCCCAAAACGATTGGACTGATCAGCCGTCCTAGGAGCTGGCCGAACCGCATCCAGAGCCGGTTTAAAGGGCGTAATGTGCGCGGCGCGACGATGCTGATGGTGATAAAGAGCGTGGCTATCAAGCCCGCCGAAAAGCCTAGAAAAGACTCGCCCGTCCAAAATCCGTAGGCCGCGAGCAGGCCAAAAATACCGGCGAAAAAACCGCCAAACTTTTGATCCGTGGGGAGCTGGATTGCGGTGTTCATGAGGCGCCTTGAAGCCGAAAAGTAGATTCTGAGTGATTTTGATGACGAGCGCAAAATCAAGTTGATTTTTATGGCCTTCGGCGCAAAAAGCGCGGGAGGACGAGCCGTGATGATTGTGTTGATCTTGGCGGGTCGAACCCGTCAGGTCTAAACGGCCTTTATCGAGGTGTTTCGGGGCTGCAAATTCGAAAATCTTTTGCGCCGGGTTTCAGGCGCTCTATACTGAACGCTTTTTATGAAGAGACTTCATGACTTCCCCGACAGCAGACATTCATGACGACAAAATACTCATCCTCGATTTTGGCTCGCAATACACTCAGCTTATTGCAAGGCGGGTCCGGGAGTTAGGGGTTTATTGTGAGATCCACCCGATTTCGATCACCGAAGACAGCATCAAGGCATTATCGCCGCGGGGCGTCATTCTTTCGGGTGGGCCCGAGTCGGTTACGGCGCAGGATACTTTGGCGGCGCCGAGTTTTATTTTCGAGCTAGGCTTGCCGGTTCTTGGGATTTGTTATGGGATGCAAACGATGGCGCAGCAGTTGGGTGGCCGGGTTGAGGCGGCTGAAAAGCATGAGTTTGGTCATGCGCGAGTTACCTTGCTTCAAGAATCTTTGATTTTTAGCGGCCTTGAAGACGGGGCAAGCGAGCTTGATGTTTGGATGAGTCATGGCGATCAGGTGGTTGAAGTGCCCATTGGATTTTCCGTGTTGGCTAAGACCGAAACCTGCCCGATCGCCGCGATGAGCGATGAATCCCGGCAGCTTTATGGGCTGCAATTTCATCCTGAGGTGCAGCATACGCCCCAGGGCGGTGAAATTTTAGATCGTTTTTTAAAAGCCAGTTGCAACTGCCGTGGTAGCTGGACGCCAGCCAATATCGTTGAAGACATCATCATTAATGTTCGCCGGCAAGTGGGCGCGCGCAACGTGATTTTAGGTTTGTCCGGTGGCGTTGACTCCTCTGTTGTTGCGGCGTTGTTGGCCCGCGCCATCGGTGCGCAACTGACCTGCGTCTTTGTCGATAACGGGTTGCTGCGGTTAGAAGAGGGCGATCAGGTGATGGCCATGATGGACTTGGCCGCGAAAAATGAGTTGCCGATCAAGGTTATCCGAGTCGATGCGGCCGAACGATTTCTGTCAAAATTAAAAGGGATTACAGACCCAGAAGCAAAGCGCAAAGTCATTGGTAATACTTTTATTGAAGTGTTCGACGAAGAATCAGCAAAAATCCAAGATGCTGACTTCTTGGCCCAGGGCACCATCTATCCGGATGTGATCGAATCGGCCGGGACCAAAGACGGTAAGGCCCATGTGATCAAGTCTCACCATAATGTAGGCGGCCTTCCTGAAGACATGAAACTGGAGCTGGTAGAGCCGCTGCGTGAGTTGTTTAAGGACGAAGTCCGAAAAATCGGAATGGCCGTCGGATTGTCCAAAGAAATGGTCTTTCGGCACCCGTTCCCCGGTCCGGGCTTGGGCGTTCGAATACTCGGGGAGGTGACTGAGGCCTATGCAGACCTCTTGCGCCGCGCCGATGCCATTTATATTGAAGAGCTCAGAAATGCTGACCTTTATAACCAAGTGAGTCAGGCTTTTGCGGTGTTTTTACCAGTCAAATCAGTGGGCGTGGTGGGTGATGCCCGGCGGTATGAGTATGTGATTGCATTGCGCGCGGTTGAAACCATCGATTTCATGACAGCGCGTTCCGCACGACTGCCCTATGAGTTCTTGGAGCGGGTCTCGAGTCGGATTATTAATGAGATCAGCGGGATTTCAAGGGTCACCTATGACATTTCAAGTAAACCGCCAGCCACTATTGAGTGGGAGTAAAAGTGTGCGCTAATAGTCCCGTAAATAAAGGGTTTGGTCTGTTTCACACTCATTTCACACTTTCCCCAAATGCTTGTTTTATAGAGGTTTTTATTTTAGAGTTTCACAGAATGTTTCACACCAGAGACACTATTGCGTGTCGTAAGGAACACTGTGTCTGCCAACGAAAAGACCGATGCCGAATGGTTGCTTGGGGATAGAGGGGAAATCTACCGGATGTCCCGTTCCGGTGCCGTGTATCAGTGTCGCATCTGGGTCCCTGATGAAAGAAAGTATCTTCGCCGATCACTCAAAACAACCGATTTAGAAACAGCACGGCAACGGGGTGAAAAACTCATACTTGAAACTTTGAGTGATGTTGCGTCTGGCAGAAAACTCTTTGGGATTTCATTGGGTGAGTTGGTAGATAAGTTCCTTGATTGGAGGCACAAGGATGTTGGTATAGGGGTAATCACAGAAGGTCGTTTCGGCACAATACAGTCTCAGTGCCGTGCTCTACTTCGCACCAAACCACGATCAACAAAAGTTGCCGAACTGGACGCCAATAGTTTTTACGATTGGAGGCAGATGAGGACAAGCGACAATCCGTCCATAACGCCGGTCACAATACGCAACGAGACTGCGACCATAGGTCAAATCTTTGACTTCGCTTACCGCAATGGTTATTCGCACATACCAAAAATGTTCTTTCGTCCCATCAAAATCTCCCGTGATGATATTGGTAAGAGGGATACTTTTACCCTTGATGAGTATGACGAGATGGTTAGGTTTCTGCGGACCTATACCGCAAAGAAACTCTGTCCTGACGAAGAACAAAGAACGGAGCGACAGAAAGTTAGGGATTACATACTGACCCTCTCCAATACATTGATGAGAACGGGTGAGTTGAGACAACTTACTTGGGCAGATGTTCTGGGATATGAAGACCGATTAGATACGACAGGCAATAAGGTTTGTCTTGTTCAACTTCGAATCCGAAAGAAACCTCAAAAATTCGCAGAACACGAATTATCTGGGTGCGCGGGGGAGAATACATCAAACGATTGAAAACCTATTCGCCCTTTACTGAACCAACAGATTTACTTTTCACAAATAGGACTGGAACGCATCCGTTGGGAACGAGAGAACTTTACCGACACTGGGATGTGGTTATGAAAGGTATTGGTATTGAAGACCACAGTGAGAGGAAACTGTCTTACTACTCACTTCGTCACTTTGGAATAACAATGCGAATGAAGAGTGGTGTGCCGATTGCCGATGTAGCATCGATTGCTGGAACCAGTGTTTCGCATATTGAGACCCACTATCGGCATATAGACGATGATGTATGAAGGAGAGTGGATTGCGAAACTTTGCTCCCGCCAAAGAGAGTGTGGAGACCAGTGAGGAGTAAAACGAGTTCCCATATAGATGTGACCTGCCTGCTTTCTTCGGAACACTCGCATCTAGAGTATGGTCTGTTGTGATGCCGTTTTCGGCAAAGTGCTAATGTACTCATTCGGTGTCTGGTAGTTCAAACTAGAATGAGTGAGATGCCCCTAGAACTATAGACGCTTTGTTGGTTACTTTAGTAAGAAACGGAGAGAGGAAAACAAGAAGTATTAGGATCCGTTGAGTCGCCTCCTCTCACTTAGCAGAACACTCGCCAGGTCACGACTCGTTATTGCGCCGTCTTGACTGCGTAAACCTTCTAGTCCCTTTGAACGTTTTTTGAGCAGTCTCCCACACTGCTATCCGTCATATCTCACAACCCAACAACTCAACCTAGGTAAGATACTGCTGCGAGAAGGTGTTGCTATGTCCAGAGTGTCAATCGGTGATGAAGAGTATGAGACGACAGACCTGTTGTCTTATCAGCAATTTAATCTGTGGTTGATATGAATCAACAAAAACGGTTAATGTGATAAAAAAGTTAACTGGGGGGGTACATAGTTATGGTGTTCCGAGATGCAGAGGGTTCGAAGATAGAGGTTTACAACTGGCGGGTATCTACTTGGTGGATTATATTCTTCTCGCCGGTTCTTTACTTCGCGTATAAAAAAATTTGGTCTTTGTTCATTATAAGTTTAATCGGCAGCATTTTTTTAGTTTTCGTTTTTAATGTTTCCGACAATCCAAAAGCGGGTCTTGCGTCTAATTTCATATTTGCTTTTTTGGTTCCTCATATGCTCCGGTGGTACTACAAAAATCTAGGTTGGACCGAGATCAGTAAAGACGAGGAACTTGATGATGCGGAACTAAAATCTGAATCAACCGCGAAAGATGTTACCAATCCAAGTTCTGTGGACGAGTTAGTTAGTTTAAAGAAACTTTTTGATGACGGAACGATCACCGAAGATGTATTCGAACGCAAAAAGAAGGAAATGGGATTTGGGGATTAACTGATTATGACTATTTCCTATCGTTGTTTGAAAAGATATAACCAAATAGGTCTACTCCTATTTATGTTGTTTTCCCCTCCTGTTTTTGGACTTGAATACGGTACCCAAGAACTGTTGATTCCAATGTACGATTTGCCTCGCGAGATCCAGTACACTGGTGTGGTCAATGGCGAAAGGGTTTACCTTAACTTCGGCGTTCTTTGTCAACAAAAGTTTTTAGGAATGGTAGGACACTGTTTTGATGCAAGATGGATATATGTGTCTACTCACGCAGAAGTGTATTGGGAGATACCGCAAGAACACTTTAGAGATCTTGCCTCCTGGTTACCTCAAGTAGATTTAACAGATCCACTTCGGTACGCTAATCAGTATGCCGACTAATCATTTTTTCAGTATGAGTTGTACTCATATTTGTTGAGTTTACGTGTATTTTCGGGCAGATAAATAGGTAAATATATTTTCCTTTAGAGATGATGTCTTGGGAACAGTAACCCCGGCAATCGCCAACAGAAAGAGATTATTTCCTCTGGTCCTTTCTCTTTTGTATTTGCCCAGTTCTCTGCGATCTTAACGTGTTAACGAGCACAAACTGCAGTGTCATTCGTAGTCGATCCGTTTAAGGTTTATACCAAAAAACCGAAAAGTTTAAGGTTGAGGTGAGATGAAAGAGGATTCAAAGATTGGATAGCAATTTTATCTTCATAATTTGGTTTTTACTCATTAGTGTTTATTTCTTTTACACCTGTTTTCGGGTAGTCAAATGGTTAAAAAAACATCTTGTCTCAAAAAATAGCGGTTCGGAAAAGGTAACGGTAACTCCGGTGGGAGTTAACAGAAAGAGGTTGTTTGGTTTTGGTCCCTTCTCTTATCTGGTCGTTTTACCAACTCTTTTACTTATTTTTTTTATAGAAGAGTATATTAAACTTGAACTGAAAAACCTGCTCGTCATCCTTTGGACCGTTTTTGTTGTAGGTTATGTCCAGTTTAAGATCGACCGAATCACTGAGTCGATTAATAAACGTTTCTTCTCAGATGACACCGATTCGGAAATACAAAACACTGTTCTCTCAACACCTAACTCCAGAGTGTTGGAACAGTTATTTCCTGAAAAGGAATTTTCTTTTTTGTTCTCTCCATTCTTTTTAATAATTGTTGTTCTACCTACCTTATTTCTTCTTCTTTTCCCAGAACCAAACGATCCCACAATTGTTAGTTCACCCTCAGAAAGTGATGAATCCGTTTCTAATGTTGTAAAGAAGACTCAAACACCCTCAACTTCGAGCACCGCGACTATTCGCCCCCCACCTGAAAAGGTTGCATCTGTTTCTAATGTTGTAAAGAAGACTCAAACACCCTCAACTTCGAGCACCGCGACTATTCGCCCCCCACCTGAAAAGGTTGCATCTGTTTCTAATGTTGGAGGCAATTCTATGTCTTCGCCAATCCCGGTATCCTTCTCTCAGGGAGATACGTTACTGAAGTGTACAGAAGAAATCCGTGGGGCGGTTGCGATACCTGAACGTCGGTCCGATGGGACCTTAATTCCTCCAGAGAAAGAACCTCCTCCTAAAATAAGTTTAATAAAAATTTCTAACGGAAAGTTTACTCATTACCACGGCAGTGAATATGATCAACTGAAATCGAATTCTCCGATTAAAGTACACAATGTTGGTACACCTAAGTTGATAGAAAATGACAGAAGATATTACTGGGAAAGACCTGGTTATGACGTAGCAAACTTTCGTACTGGCAAAACGTACAAGAGAGTTTACGTATCGTTTCTGAATAGAACTTCTTTGCGCCTAAACCACGGTACTGCTAACTATATTTTAAATTATCCTTGTAAAACTGTGACAACTAAAGAATTCATCCAATCACTGAGGACTATCGATTCGCAGACAAGGCAAAGGGTTCAAACGAGGATTAAGAAGGAACCCAAACTAAGAATTTGAGAATACCAGTGGACATTCCTTAGTCGGATGGTTTCATCGGATAACTAACCTACTGTTATCCTCGACATCTCACAGCGCAACAACTCAACCCAAGTAAGATGCTGGTGAGGAGGTGTTGCCCTATGTCCAAAGTATCAATCGGTGAAGACGAATACGAAGTCGCAGACTTGTTGGCATATCAGCAATTTAATCTGTGGTTGATATGAATTAACAAAAAAGGTTAATGTGATAAAAAGGTTAACTGGGAGTAAATATAATGATGTGGTTCCGAATGGTTTTCCGAAATACAGAGGGTTCGAAGGTCGAAGTTTACAATTGGTATCATTTTCTCGCAGTTTCGCTTTTTAGTGGCGTACTTTATTTCGCATACAAACGAATTTGGTCGTACAGTCTTCTCTCATTCCTATTTTTGGTGCCGGGATTTTTAAGTAAACCTTTTGACCCTGGTTTTTGGGGAATAAACGGATTGTTGGCGTTTGTAGCGCCTTTTATGTTGCGCAATTACTATGAAAAAAAGGGTTGGGTCCGAGTTCCTTTAGATTGGATTGGCGATGAGGAAAACGAAAAATTATCCGAGAGTCCCAGTGATATATCAAATCCTGTCTCTTCGTCTGTTGATGATTTGGTTACTCTGAAAAAACTTTTCGATGAAGGCGTTATAAACGAGGAGGTTTTTGAGAGGAAGAAAAAAGAGATGGGATTTGGCGACTAGGGGTTGTTATGTCCAAAGTATCAATCGGTGATGAAGAGTATGAGACGACAGACCTGTTGGCGTATCAGCAGTTCAGTCTATGGTTGTATGAAGTGGTTCTGGATGTTGTTGATGTCACAGATGACAAGGTGGTTGATGATCTGAAAGGCAGGATCGCAAAGTGCTACGCAAACATAGATTGAGTGAGGATATCTATGTTGTTTTTTAGAATTTTTCTTTTGGCAATAATTTTTGTCGTAGGGGTTTACACGTTTCCTGTGGTGATGGACTACGGATTACTGAGTCTATTCCCAAATTTTTTCGGAGAGATTGGGCAATTGAATTGGCAGGGGCAATTCAATTTAGACTTCTTCACCTTTCTTTTGCTATCTGGCTTTTGGCTGGTGTGGAGGAATCAGTTTTCGCCACTTGGATTTGTGCTCGGAATTGGAGGTGTCCTATTAGGTGCACCTTATCTTGCCCTCTATTTGTTGTATCTCTCTTACCGTACGAATGGCGATGTACCGAAGATGCTACTTGGTGCTCGAGTGGATAAATGACGAATCAGTTTTGGTTCACCTATTAGTATTTCGTATTTTGTAGACTTGAATGCGTTGAGAGAGCAATCCTTAAGGAGTTGTAAACCTTACAACTCGGTTTATTGTTAAAATACTGAATTTGAATGGAAAATACGAAAGTTAGAGGTGAACAGTTGGCAAGCAAAAGTTGTAAACGACTTGTAAACTCTGTTTTGCTCCTCGCAAAGCCTTATGTAGCAACACTCTCAATTCATGTCACTACTGAGTGGGAATAGCAGTTGACATGCTTCACCGCAACGCGCCGATTCAGCAGATGGTTTTGGGGCGAGAGGCATAAAATGAGAAAAATACTGCTGTTGGTTGGCCTGCTAAGCGCTTTCAACTTGTTCGCTGAACAAGATGGTCAGATATCAGAACTCAATGGCATTAACCTGTGGTGGCAGGATCACGGCGACCCAAAGCATCCCGCTGTGCTACTCATTATGGGTTTGAATTCCAACAGCAAAGTTTGGTCTGAGCAATTAGTGCAAGGCATCGTAGAAGAGGGCTTTTATGTCATCGTTTATGATAATCGTGATATTGGTAAAAGCACTTGGGTAACGGACGAACCCGCACTAATCAGCTTTATTAAAGCGCTGCCCACTTTCCTGATAGAAGCCTTTGTTGACGGCATTTTTACGTTTATCTTTGATGAAGCGGGCCGGTTTAACATGGCCAACCCAGCGCCTGCAGAATATGACCTGAACGATATGGCATTAGATGGGCTCTCTTTGTTAGATCAGCTTCAAGTCGAGAAGGCGCACATCGTGGGCGCGTCGATGGGTGGCATGATCGCCCAAGTGATGGCGCTGAATTATCCAGACAGGGTTTCAACGCTAACCGCCATCATGTCGACGCCAGGATTTGATACGCCGGGCTTGTCAGGACCGCATCGAGTGTTCAAAGACGCGATGAAGGATTCGATGGTGCTTAACTTTTTAGAGCAAGAGGAGGAGGCGCTTGTTGTGATAGAACGAGCCTTAACGGGATCGCGCTTTGCCTTCAATGAAACGCTTTTTAGGCAGGAGGCAAGAAAGAGGCTCCAACAAGGAATCAATACGGCCAATGCCCAAATTGCAGCCGTGGGCGCCAGTCCCAATCGGTTTGATCGATTGCAGGAAATCCGAATGCCGACGCTGATTGTTCACGGGACCGAAGATCCGCTCATCCCCATTGATCACGGCCTATCCTTGGCAGAGAACATTCCGAATGCCGCCAAAATGATTTTGCAAGGCGTGGGTCATGAGATACCCGAAGCCTTAGTGCCGCCTATCGCGACGAGGCTCAGCGTTCATTTCAGTCAAGTCGTCGAATAAGGGTTCAAAAATTCGAGGTATCGCTCAATATCTGATGTAGAAAAATCTGTATTGAGACTATAGATCAACGGCATGAAGTCGACGCGCCTGAGGAAATTGTGGGTGACATCAAAATTCATGAGGCGGCTCTATTTTCATTACGGGATGGCTAATAACACTGTGGACTATCGCTTTAAAGCCGAATAAGCCGTAAATAACCTTCATAATCAGGGTGGTTTGACACAACCGGTGCGATATTAAGGCCCTGGCCACTATTTTGGGGCATAGCCTTTTGCAATGGATAGGGTACGGGCGGGTAGGGCGTTACTGGCTCTACAAAAGTGGTTGGGGCTCAAACCGCTGCAAGCCAACGCGGTCAAAGGGTTCAGTTTCTGGTAGGTTTACGTCATGAAAAGCAACAGCACGCACCCGCTCTGGCAACCGAGCCGTGGGCGAATCAAAGCCAGCAACCTAAACCGGTTTGCTGAACGCCTTGAGCGCGAGCTCGGCACACGCTTCAACGACTATGAATCCTTGCATGCTTGGTCTTGTGAGGCGCCCGACGTTTTTTGGGCGCAGATCTGGCAATTCACAGAGATTCGTTCATCGCGCCAGTGGGATGCGGTGCTGATTGATGCAGACCAGTTCCCCGGCGCACGGTGGTTCGAGGGCGCGCGCCTGAATTTTGCCGAAAATCTTTTGCGCCATCGCAGTGACAGGCTGGCACTGATCGCTCGGCTAGAAAATGGCGCGCGCAATTCGCTGACTTATAATGAGCTCTTTGATCAAGTCTCGGAATGCGCAGCTGGTTTGCGCCAATTGGGTGTCGTCAGTGGCGATCGGGTCGCGGGCTTTATGCCGAATACTCCCGAGACGATTGTCGCAATGCTGGCAACGGCCAGCATCGGCGCAATTTGGTCTTCGTGTTCACCGGACTTTGGCATTAATGGCGTGATGGACCGCTTTGGGCAGATTGAACCCAAGGTCTTGTTTGGTTGCGATGGCTATTTTTATAACGGCAAAACCATCGATACGCTACCGCGCCTTAAAGCAATTTGCAGCAACATTGAGAGTATTGAACAGCTGGTGGTGGTGCCGGTCATCCAAGATGCTGTGGCTGTCGACGGCTTTCGCAATGCCGTCTTATTTCTCGATTTCTTGTCAGCGCATCGCGGTGCTGCGCTTTTCTGCGAGCAACTGCCGTTCAATCATCCGCTGTATATTATGTATTCCTCCGGGACCACCGGCGCGCCCAAGTGCATTGTCCACAGCGCTGGCGGCACGCTCATTCAGCATTTGAAAGAGCACCAACTGCATGTCGATCTAAAGCCCTCAGACCGGCTGTTTTATTTTACGACCTGTGGCTGGATGATGTGGAACTGGTTGGTCAGCGGCTTGGCCTCAGGGGCCACCTTAGTGCTGTATGACGGCTCGCCGTTTTACCCAGACGCTAAGGCCCTGATCGATCTGGTTGAGGCCGAGCAGGTCAGCATCTTTGGCACCAGTGCAAAATACCTCAGTGCCCTAGAAAAAGCAGGCGTTAAGCCGGAGCAGACGCATGATTTGAGGCCTCTGCGCACGATACTGTCTACAGGCTCGCCGCTATCGCAAGAAAGCTTTCGTTATGTGTATCGCGACATCAAAGCGGATCTCTGTCTGGCGTCGATTTCTGGCGGCACCGATATTATTGCCTGCTTTGTCCTGGGCAATCCCTGGTTGCCGGTTTGGGCGGGCGAGATTCAATGTCGGGGGCTCGGTATGGCCGTTGAAATCTGGGATGACCAGGGCCGCGCGGTTTGGCAGGAAAAAGGGGAGCTTGTCTGTATCAAGCCGTTTCCGAATGCGCCGATTTATTTCTGGGGTGATCCAGATCATAAAAAGTACCGAGCAGCCTATTTCGAAACCTACCCCGGTATCTGGGCGCAGGGTGATTATGGTGAGATCACCGCGAACGACGGGATGATCATTCACGGCCGATCCGACGCAGTGTTGAATCCCGGCGGCGTTCGCATTGGTACGGCGGAGATTTATCGTCAGGTAGAAAAATTAAGTGAAGTCCTCGACAGCATTTGTATCGGTCAAAATTGGGAGGGTGATGTCCGAGTCGTACTATTTGTGGTGTTGCGGTCAGGCTTGGCGCTCGATGAGTCGCTGCAAGCGCGGATTCGCAGCACGATCCGGCGCGAGACCACACCGCGGCACGTGCCGGCAAAAATTATTGCGGTGACCGATATTCCAAGAACGATTAGCGGCAAGATTGTGGAGCTCGCGGTGCGCAAAGTGGTGCATGGCGAGGCTGTGATGAATACCGATGCGCTGGCCAACCCAGAGGCCTTGGCGCAGTTCAAGGATCTTGCTGAACTCGCGACTTAACCCAGATACTTCAAACTCTCAGGAGCACCGCTTGCAGGGTTGGAGCTGCTAGCCCGTAAGACTTGTCCCAATCGGGCTAAGACACGCCCATCAAGTCCAACATGTTACCGAAGTAAAACTTATCCATTGTTTCGGCATCACAGTCGGTCATGGTGCGCTCAAACTTACCGATGGGGTCGTTCGTGCCTTCTGGATGAGGATAGTCAGAGGCGAATACCAGCATGTCGGGTCCGACATTATCGATAATCCAACCGACCGGTTCGCCTGCGAAGGGCGAGACCTTAATATGACGTTTTGCGGTTACCGAGGGCGCCTCCGCGAATTTACGGCTGCGCTTCAGCAGGTTTGCTGTGAAGTCCAGTTGGTGCAGCCAGGAGGGTAACCAGTAAGCGGCATGCTCCATGCTCATCACGCGCAGATCGGGATGGCGCGCAAAGACATCGTCGAAAATCATCGCGGATAGAAATAACTGCGCGCTGGCGCCGATGTTCAGTAGGGCAAGCTCGCCCGCAGGCGCATCGCCGCCCAGCGCGAGTTCACTTTTCCCGTTGTTTTTAAAGCTGGGCGACACCGGGTTGTAATCCCCATTGGCGGCAACATGTATGCCGGCTGGGATGCCGCGCTCAGCAAAACCGGCCCAGATCGGATCAAAATCAGGGTGCGTATAGGAGTTGCTCTCGGGGTTCGGTTCGTTCGTGGGTACCAAGAAGGTATAGCAACCGTCCTCGAAACCTTGGTCTAGGATTGCTTTGGCGCGCTCGGGTCCCAGGTTCAGTGGAATATAGCCAACCGCTTTTAAGCGGGGGTCGTGGGCGCAGAAATTTGCCATGGCGCGGTTCAGGGTTATTGCGGTCGCGGCGAGGGCATCGCCATGGGCGGCGTGCAGCGTTTGATGAAAGGCGTAGGTTGGCAAGACCCATTGCATCTCAAAGCCTAATAAATCCAGCGTGTGCGAGCGCTCTTTCGGATCAAATGCCCCGAGTCGACTCCACCCGCTTTTAGTATTGTCCATGAGGGCTGCTTCAAATTTGGCCATCGTTTCAGGGTCACTTTGCCTACGCATTAACAGCTCACGCCCTCGATCTAAGGCCGCTTGTGGCACGGCCAAGCCCTTCTGCGCATGCATTGAGGGCACAAGGTCGCGGTGCTCAGGGCGCGCCGCGTTGTGCAGGAAATCATCCAATTCGAAGAGATGCGAATCCACGTCGATGATGCGTCGGTGAGCGGCGTAGGTCATGGTGAGGTCCTAAATTCAGTTAGTTTAGACTGTATAAAGTAACGGCGCTATTTTAGATTGTCAATAATAGCGATAGAATTCTGAAATGGTTTCCTCGCGATCAAGAACACGACTCTCACCTGATGTCCGCCGTCAGCAGCTGCTGGACACGACCCAAGCGTTACTGATTAGCAAGGGCTTACAGGCGTTCACGATGGAAGGCCTTGCCAAAGCTGCGGCGGTGTCGGCGCCATTGGTCTACAACTATTTCGCCAACCGAACCGAGCTGCTGCAAGCACTCCTCAAGCGGGAATACCAACGGTTTGTCGAGGAATTCAGTTCGCTAGCGCGGGATGCCCAAAATTTTGAAGAGATTGTCCGTATCTCGGTCACGACCAATTTTGATCACCAAGCGCCTGGCCACATTTTACCGGTGCTACTTTCTCAGCCCGAAATATCGGATTGTTTAAAAGTCGAGCGAGATCGGCACCTTCGTCAAAATGGTCGCTTTCTGGTTCGAGCGGCGGCCGAGCAATACCAATTGAGCCCGCGTCAAGCAGGCCTGGTGGTCAGTATGTCATCCGGTGCGTCCATCGCCGCAGCGGAACTTGCGGCGAGCACGGATCTTGATCGCCTTGAAGCGATCGAGTTTGCGGTGGCCTACATTTTGGCGGGGATAGAGCGCATTGCGAGCCTTTGATCAAATAGGGTAAACGAGCCTGGAGAGGCGCTCGGGCAGCAAGCGCGGATACCTGAGCATGCTGATCTTAAAATCCGATGCGCTCATTTAGATGCGCTCATTTAAATGAAGCACCTGCCGTGGCTGCTTTGAGTGGGGTTTTGACGGTTGCGGATCTCGATCATCAAACGATCAGCAGCGTGTTCACGAGCGGCTGGCCGAACCCGCTCATGAGAGCACTTTGCTGAGGGTTATCTCAAACTAGCTGGCATGGACGTCGAAAGTTGAGAAGCTGCTATCAGTCTGCGCCGAATCTCGTTACACTGCGGGCGCTCAAGTGAAGTTCCGCCAAATTTTCCGCGCATTGATAACTCTGAACATCGATGCGAGCTGCCCTTTTTCAATGAAGATGGTTTGTTCGATGTCTTCAGCCTAAATTAGCCTGTCTCTAGACCGTAGCTAGAGTTTGATGTCGCGTTTGCCGCTCTGGTAGAAACGAAACACAAGCAGGTTCTTGAATCTATTTCTTGGAGTGGTTATGGCCCCTGACGGCTCGGATAGCGTGCGCGCGCAGCCCAAAATTTTATCCTATCTCCTCGATATCCCGAATCTGTGCTCACTGTCGGGCTTAGCCTGCACGGTATTGGCCTTATATTTTATTTTGCGCGGTCATTTTGACGCGGCCATGATTGGCATGGTCTGGGCCGTCGCCTTCGACTGGGCTGATGGATTGATTGCCCGGCGTCTGAAAAATCGTACCGGGGATGATCGGCAATTTGGTGCGCAGCTTGATGTCTTAATCGATATTGTGAGTTACGGCGTCACGCCTGCCGTATTGCTAATGTGCTACGGCCAGTTTGCGCCGATCTTTTTAATAGGCGCCTTTTTAGTGCTTGCGGCCAGCGCCATTCGGCTCAGTTACTTCAGTACTTTCGGTTTATCAACGGATGCGAAGTACACAGGGCTTGCTATGGATAACAACAGCCTTGCGCTCGTTTTCATCTTTTTGTTCACTGGATTTTTTAACGCGGATCAATTCTCGATCGTGCTGGTTGTCACGTGCTTAATCCTTGCTGGCTTAAACGTGTCGGAAATCAAGACGCCGAAATTGTCAGGCAATCCCATCAGTGTCTATGGGCTTGGGGTTTATACGGTGAGCATCACCGGTTTTTATCTGTGGCGCCTTTACTAACCCTATTAATCGAGTGCGATCGCACAATCGCTTAAGACCAACGCCGCTTTCAGACTAACCTAGGGAATCAGCATGATTGTTTATACGGTAGGCACTTTTGATATGTTGCATGTCGGGCATCTAAGGTTGCTTGAGCATTGTCAAACATTGGGCAGTATGGTGGCGGTTGGGGTAGCCTCCGATCGGGTTGTTCACTCCTATAAGCCCAACAAGCCTGTGATCCCGCTCGAACAACGGATGCAAATGCTACGGGCATTGCGCTGTGTGGATGTCGTCATCCCTTATTATGACCTGGAATATGTATCGGGTTGTCGTACGGTGGCAGCCGATATCTTCGTCGTCGGTGAGGATTGGGGTACAAAAGCGCACAACCTCGCTGTTGAGGCGTTCTTGATGGAGCAAGGCAGTAAAATTGTGAAAGTGCAATACGACTTACGAACCTCCTCCACTCAAATTAAACAAACCGTCCTGGCGCAACCGGTCCGAAAGTTGGCGGTTGCGGTCTAACCCGCTCGGGTAGGCTAGGTTCTTCAGTGAGCGAATCTGTAATCCTTGGTGTAAAACAGAATGCTGGCGCGGCAAAGGCCAAACCCATCGAGGCGTCGTGCCCAATCGGTGCGCGTAGGTTGCACAAAGACTTTGGTGAAGGCGATTCGTTTGTTTGATTCGATCAAGGGTAAACCGCCGGAGGTTTGAGGTTAAAAATAAACGGCGGATCCGGCTTTGGCGGTACATTGCCATGATGCGGCTGGCGCACCGTCAAAGATGGGATCCGATGTTTAAAAACTCCTGTTTGAAATTAACCCAATCGGTGCAGGGCGCAAATCTTGTTGCCGGCGGGATCCCGCAAGTAGGCTAAGTAAATACCAGAGCCAGGTCGCTCACCGGGTGGGTCTTCTAAGGTTACGCCACCATTATCAAGGCCTGCTTGATGCCAAGCATCCGCCTCTGCCGGGGTAGCGGCTGCGAAACCGACGGTGCCGCCGTTCGCGCCGCAGGCAGGCTCACCATTAATGGGTGTCGTTAGTGAGAAAATACCCGTTGGCGTGAAATAAAAGCAGCGACCTTTATCATCCATATTGCCCGGCGGGTGTCCCAAAGCCCCTAAGGTTGCATCGTAAAATTTCTTGGAAGCGGCCATGTCGTTGGTGCCGACCATAATGTGACTGAACATGAAATATCCTTTTAATCGTTGAAGATAGACGTTTACCTAGTCTCGGCGATCATGCCATTCTTGCGATCAATAGGGCAAGGCGGGCAGCGTCTGCCGACCCAAGATAAGGGCGTCTTGTTCATCTGGGCATTTGGCTTGCCTAAATTCAAAGCATTAATCAATACGCAATGATGTCGATTTTTAAGCCGCCTCAGGGCGTGGTGATGCAAAACGAACGCACGCTAGGAGACAAACCATGAAGTATTCAGTCGCATTTGCCTCGGAAGTTGATTCTTGGAAATGGGCAAAACGGGCCGAAGCTCTGGGCTTTCACGCAGCTTGGTTTTACGACACGCAGTTGCTGAACCCGGACGTTTTTATCTGCATGGCGCTCGCCGCGCATGAAACAACATCGATTCGATTAGGCACCGGGGTCTTGGTGCCCTCGAATCGCATTGAACCGGTGACGGCCAATGCGTTCGCAAGCCTAAATCGTCTGGCGCCAGGTCGAATTGATTTTGGCGTGGGCACCGGGTTTACGGCGAGGCGTACGATGGGGCTCGGCGCCATACCGCTTGCTCGAACAAAGGTGTATATCGAGCGGGTTCAGCAGTTGTTGGCAGGCGAGACCGTTGAATGGGACTTTGAATCCGAGCGCCGAAAAATCAAGTTTCTAAACCCGGATTTAGGGCTCATTAACCTTGAAGACGAGATCCCGTTATGGGTTTCGGCCTTTGGTCCTAAGGCAATGAAACTCGCCGCAGAATTGGATGCGGGCTGGCTTAATTTCGGTATCAATGGCGCCGATAAAGCGCTCGAAAGTATGCAGCAAGCCTGGCTGGACGCTGGGCGAGCGCCTAATGAACTGAAATCAAATCTGTTTTTTCTGGGTGCGGTCCTGACCGGTGATGAGGCCGAGGATGAGGCTAGGTTAATGGCTCAGGGCGGGCCGCTCACTGCAGTGATGTTCCATAACCTTGCCGACGAGGTTGGCGCAATGGGCGGACGTAATCTTCCGATGGGTCCCTTAAGTAACTTGCTCGGGGACTATTTATCTGCTCATGATCAGTATGCGCCAGCGGATGCCAAATACCTCACCAATCACCGCGGACATTTAATGTTTGTTCGGCCGGAAGAAACCCATATCAGTCCGGAGTTGGTGCGCAGCACGACCTTAAGCGGCACCGAAAGTGAACTCATTACAGCGTTAAGCGCGCTCAAAGCGGCAGGCTATACGGAAGTAACGATTCAACTCGTCCATGATCACGAGGTGGCGCTGGAAGATTGGGCGAAGGTTTTTGCTCAGATAGAATAAAGCTTAAGGTTCGGCGTCGATGGGGCCTGCGGAGAAGGCGTTTAAAATCGGGCAGTCCGGCCTGTCGTCCCCCGTACACTGGTTAGCCAGCGTTTGGAGCTCCAAGGTCAGTGTGGTTAGGTCATCGAGTTGTTTTTGTAAGAGCGCGAGCTTTGACAGGGTGATCTTTTTGACGTCTCGGCTCGGGCGACCATGGTCCTCGTATAAGGAAAGCAGCTCCCGACATTCTTCAATCGAAAAATTGAACTGTCTTGCGCGTTGAACAAAGCCGAGCTTCTGACAGCTTCGATCATCGTAAAGTCGGTAGCCCGCGGGGGTTCTGCCGGTTGCCGAAACCAATCCAACTTCGTCGTAGTAACGAATGGTCTTTACCGGCAAATTGGTTCGCTTTGACGCATCATTAATGGTGAGCATGGCGGTTGACCCTCCTGTTACTGGAGGCTTTATAGTCGCACGATGCAAACAGCAACGACAACTGAAAAAACACCCGGGCTGCTCGAGCTTAACTGGCGTTGCCGGCACACTTGGCGCACGGCCTCATACAACACACTTTGGTGCCTTTTGGGTTGTTCGATCGGGGATATGGGCACGATTTTATTTTTTCAACTCAGCGGTATTGCCTGGCCCGTCTTGGCCATTATGAGTTTGGCCATTGTCAACGGCCTGCTCACCTCGATTGCCTTGGAAACGGTGATTTTAAGTCGTCAAATGGCCTTAGCGATGGCCTTTAGAACGGCGATTGGCATGTCGCTGATTTCCATGGTGTCGATGGAAGTTGCAATGAATGTGGTGGATGTCGCTATGACGGGTGGGGCGCGTTTGTCGCTGACGGTGATTCCGTTTATGTTGGCGGCTGGATTTATAACCCCGCTCCCATACAACTATTGGCGTTTAAAAGCGTTGGGTAAAGCCTGTCACTAAGCAGTTGGTCATTTTAAAGAAATAAAACAAGTGCCAACCCCTAAAAGACCTCGTAAGCGGGCTTACCATTAGACAAGGCAGACGAGTTTCATGAAAAGAAACATCGATCAAGTCGACAGAATGCGCTCGCGGTCACCGCTGACGGCGGTGTTGATCTTGTGTCTGGGGCTTTCTGGGATAGGCGGGCACGTTCATGCGATGGTTGAGATGACAGATTCAGCCGGCCTTGCGGTTCATTCTATCGAGATGGTTGGGATGGCCCACCATGGCGGGCATGAGGGGCCAGGTGCGATCATGACCTCAACGGACGCTGATGCAGCCTGCTGTCAGGATCAAGCCTCCTGTCATTGCAGCGCCATTCCACAATTTCTTGGCGCGTCGACCAAGATGCAACCGCAGCACCGCGTGATGCCCTTGCGGTCACCAAAAGTCTTTGACTTTATTGTTGATATTGTACCGCCGCCACCCAAACTAGCCTGATTGAGTCTCGAGTATTCGAATCAAACTTTAATCAGGGGATTAAAATGTCTCTTCAAATTAACCCGCGCAACCCTCAAAGGCTGCGTGTCGTGCTTGCATTAAGGCAAGCAAGGCGTCTTGCTGCCCGATCGGCTGAGTCTGCCGTCACGGCCCTCAACCGGACCAAAATAATGTTGTGGCAGCGGGCCTGGTTATGGGGGCTTGTATTGTTTGCCTCAGTTGGCACTTCCGCCGCAACAGAGTTGACCCACGTCACCTTACAAACGCTCATCGAAACCGCACAAGCCCAGGACCCCTGGCTTGCGGGCAGTCGCTATCGACAAGCCCGTGAGGAAGCCTTTCGCGATGGCGCCGTCGGGCTGCCGGCGCCGACGGTCACCTTGGGGCTCAACAATGTGCCGACCAATAGCTTTAATCTGAATCAGGAACCCATGACGCAGTTCCAACTCGGGGTTCAACAGATGCTGCCAAGAGGGCGCACGGTTGCCTTGACCCGCCAAAAATTCGATCAGAAAGGTCTTGCTCAGGTGCACGCGCGCGCCGCCCGAAAAGCCGACATTGTGCGTCGGGTCTCACATTTGTATTTGGAAATATTTCGGTATCAAAAAACAGCCATGCTGATTGAAAATGACCTGACCCTGTTCGATCAGCTGATCGAAAATGCCCTGTCGCAATATACGACCGGTGCTTTGGGCTTTCATCAACAAGAGGTGATTCAAGCGCAAACTGAGCGTAGCCGCTTGATTGACCGGCTCAACCTCGCCCGACAGCAGCAAGATCAAGGCTACGCTGAGCTCTCCGCTTGGCTTGGTCCGGGCCCAATAAGCGAGCGCCTGCATTTCGAGGACGCGCTGGGGCCGTTGTTTCCGGTCCCAGCGGTTGTGTTGATTCAAAACCCAACCTCAAAGGTGCAAGCCCTAACCGAGGCATTTGCCGCGCACCCACTTGTTCGAAGTCTTGATCAAGGGGTGAACGCAGCGGATACGGAAACAGATCTCGCGTCAGAGCGGGCAAAGCCGCAGTGGGGTGTCAATGCCCGCTATGGCCAACGGCAAGATAGTGCGCTCGGCACAACGCGCGCTGATTTGTTCTCCCTTGGTGTGAGTTTTGATTTACCGATGATGAACCGTCGACAGCAGAATAGTCAGGTCATTGCCGCCATTGCGGATCGGGAAGGGGTTAAAACCGATCGCGCGCTGATGCTCCGTCAAATCAAAGCTGGCTATGACCTCGCAGCGCTGAATTACCAGCATTTGCTCGTTCGTCAGCAGCACTTCGAAACGCAATTACTCCTGCAGGCCTCAGAAGAAGCCGCGGCAAGCCTTGCGGCTTATACGACCGAATCTGGCGCTTTTTCGGATGTGCTACAGGCCAATATGAGCGGTCTCAAAATTAAAACGGATGCTTTAAACGTTGACGTTGATCTCCATCAATCGATCGTGGAACTGGGCTACTACCTGGTGGCGACGCACGCTGCCGGCGAAATAATGCAGGGCGACGCGGCCCTTGAGGCGCGCTCACAGAGGACAGTTAAATGAACCTAATACGTCGTCATCCAGTTGTAATGGGCTTAATCATTGTGGTTTCGGCGGCATTGGGTGCCGGCGTGAACCATTGGCTTTTAGGCGGGGCGTCCGCTCGGCAGGATGCTTCGCAGAGTGCCTCGCAGAATGCTTCGCAGAATGCTTCGCAGGGTTCGATGGAACCTGAAGCAAAGACCCCCTTGTACTGGGTCGCGCCCATGGACCCCAATTATCGACGCGACCAACCGGGTCGCTCGCCGATGGGTATGGCGCTGGTGCCGGTATACGAGCAAGCCCCGGACAGGTCATCCGGTCTTGCCTTGGTTCGGATCGCGCCAGAGGTGATGCACCAACTGGGGGTGCGCACCGCCCCAGTGACGCGGCGGCAACTGCAAACGGATCTCGTGACAACGGGTTTTGTCCAATATGACGAGACCAAACTCGTGCACATCCATCCACGCGTCTCGGGCTGGGTCGAAAAACTGTACGTGACGGCTGCGGGCGACCCGGTTGAAGCCGATATGCCACTGTACACGTTGTACGCGCCTGAGCTGGTCAATGCCCAGGAAGAGTTGGTTATTGCGCTAAAGCGCGCGAACCCACCTTTAATTGCGGCCGCAGAAGCGCGGCTTCAGGCGCTACAAGTGCCCGATAGCGCCATCCAAAGCTTGAAAAAAACCCTGTCGGTTCGCCAGACCGTTGCGTTCTACGCCGCGCAGTCCGGCGTTGTCGATCGGCTGAATATTCGGGAAGGGTTTTTTGTCGACCCCGCAACGACGCTGATGAGCATTGGCCAGCTTGAGTCAGTTTGGGTCGGTGTCGATATACCCGAGCAGCAGGCGGCTTTGGTCAAAACGGGCGATGCCATCACAATGACCCTCGACCATTTTCCCGGTGCGGTTTGGCAAGGTACGGTGGGCTTTATCTATCCGACGCTCGACCCAGAGACTCGAACGCTTCGGGCTCGAGTGGTGTTAGACAATCGCGACTTGAAACTCAAACCCAATATGTTTGCCAAAGTTGTGATTCATCGCCGCGGCGAGGTTGCGCAGAGGGTCATTCCGAAAGATGCGTTAATTCGAACCGGCCAGATTGATCGAGCGGTTTTGGCACTGGGCGGCGGGCGGTTTCAGTCGGTCGTGGTTACGGTCGGTCAAATGGATGATCTCGGTGCTGAAATCTTAAGCGGCTTAAGTCTTGGCGATCAGGTTGTAACCCATGCACAGTTCCTGATTGACTCGGAATCGAACAAGGGAGCCGAATTTGCCCGGATGGAGGGCGCGTTGCCGGACACGCCGCAACAGCCTTCAAATTCTCATGGCGCACACCACGGTGATCACTTGATGTTGCCAGAGGCATCAAAATCAACAAACGCCGGGCGCCCGGCACAGCCTGAAGGCGACACATCCTCGGCGCCAAAAGATCTCGATGGTGCAGATCACGCGAAGCACAGTCGGCCCGGCCTTGAAAGCGCAATGCCCAAAATGACCACCGGCCTGCAAAGCCCCCATGGCGATCATGCCGAGCATGCCGGTCATGCCGCACCGACTGCGCCGCAGTCGCCTGAGTCGCATCACCATCCAGGCGCAAAACAGGCGGAGCCTGCGCACCCAGATCATGACGCGGTAGAGGCGCCGAGTGGGCATACCGATCCATCCCAAGATGCAAGCAAACAGGATCACAGCGCTCAGGCTCCGCCGACAGCGTCTGCGTCCTCGGCCGTTGAATCGTCTCTGACTGACGTCGGCCTTTTGGGTCAAATATCGGTCAGAAGCGGGCGTGCGGGCGCGCGCTCATGATTGTCGCGATTATTCGCTGGTCAATTTTCAACCGAGGCTTGGTGGTGTTGGGCGCTTTGTTGGTTGCCGTGCTTGGCGTTGTGACCCTTAAAGACCTGCCGGTTGATGCCATCCCAGATCTGTCTGATGTCCAAGTTATTGTGAAGACGGCTTATCCGGGGCAAGCGCCAGAAGTGGTCCAGGACCAGATCACGTATCCCTTAACCACCGCGTTGATGTCCGTGCCGGGTGCGACCGTGGTTCGGGGATATTCCTTCTTTGGCGACTCTTATGTTTATGTCTTGTTTGACGAAGAAACCGACCTGTATTGGGCAAGAAGCCGAGTACAGGAGTCGCTTAGCCAGGCAGCAGCCCGCTTGCCAACTGGCGCGACACCGCAACTTGGCCCGGATGCGACGGGCGTCGGCTGGGTTTATCTTTATGCGCTGGTTGATCGTACCGGGCAATTTAATTTAAGCGAACTTCGAGATCTGCAAGATTGGTTTATCAAGTTTGAGTTGCAAGGCCTACCCGGCGTCTCAGAAGTGGCGACCGTCGGCGGCATGGTCAAGCAGTACCAGGTGGTGGTCTCGCCCGAAAAGTTGCGCGCCTACGGGATGCCGCTGTCGCATATTGAAACCGCGATCAAACGCTCGAATCAGGAGCTAGGGGCCTCAGTGATCGAGATGGCCGAAGCAGAGTACATGGTGCGCGTCACGGGGTATATCGAAAGAATTGAGGATCTAGAGAATATTGCCCTCGGGGTGAGCGACCAAGGCACGCCACAGCGCTTGAAAGATGTCGCGAGCGTTCGATTGGGACCGGCAGCACGCCGAGCAGTGACCGATTGGAATGGCGAGGGCGAAGCGGTGGGCGGCATTGTGGTGATGCGGGCCGGGGAGAATGCTCAAGCCACCATTGCAGGCGTTAAGACCCGACTGGCGGCCCTGAAGCAGGGTTTGCCAAAGGGCGTTGAGGTGGTGACGGTCTACGATCGTTCCGATTTAATTGATCGCGCCATCACCAACTTGTCCGATACGTTAGTTGAAGAGCTGATGATCGTTGCGCTCGTGTGCTTGGCCTTTTTGTTCCACCTGCGGTCGTCCTTGGTCGCGGTCATCAGTCTGCCCCTTGGTATTGTTATCGCGCTGTTAATCATGAAAGTCCAAGGTATTAATGCCAACATAATGTCGCTTGGCGGCATTGCGATCGCTGTGGGCGCGATGATTGATGGCGCGATCGTGATGATTGAAAATTTGAACAAGCACTTGGAAGACAAATCACCTTCCACCGAAGATCATTGGTCGATTGTCCTGAAGGCGGCCAGTGAAGTCGGCCCGGCTTTGTTCTTCAGCCTGCTCATTATCACGGTGAGTTTTGTCCCAGTGTTTACGCTCGGAGCCGAGGAGGGCAAGTTATTTGGCCCGCTGGCGTACACCAAAACCTATGCCATGGCCGCAGCGGCCGCCTTGACCGTGACGTTAGTGCCCGTGCTGATGGGCTATTTTGTGCGCGGCCGGATTCGGCGGGAGCAAGATAATCCAATCAATCGCTGGATGGCGGCAGGGTACACACCATTATTAAAAGCGGCGTTGCGGTTTCCCATGGTCGTTCTGCTCGGGGCAGTCCTCCTACTTGGCAGCATTTTGGTGCCGTTACAACAGATCGGAAGTGAATTTATGCCGCCCCTGGATGAGGGCGATTTAATGTATATGCCGACAACCTTTCCGGGGATTTCAATCGGTAAGGCACGGGCGTTATTACAGCAGTCGCATAAGCTGATTCGAGAAGTTCCAGAAGTGGTTTCGGTGTATGGCAAGGCTGGACGCGCCGAAACGGCCACCGATCCCGCGCCGCTTACGATGATTGAAAGTTTCATTCGGCTCAAACCGAAAGATCAGTGGCGCCAAGGCTTGACACTTGCAGCGCTCAAAAAAGAACTGGATGAACGGGTTCAATTCCCAGGCGTCTCAAATGCCTGGGTGATGCCAATTAAAACCCGGATCGACATGTTGAGCACGGGCGTTAAAACGCCTATTGGGATCAAAATTTCAGGCTCGGACTTATCCGTGATTCAAAGCCTGGGCGAAGAATTGGAGTCTTTGCTCGAAGGTCTTGCCGGGACGACGTCGGTTTATGCTGAGCGCGTGTTAAGCGGACGCTATCTAATGATCGATATAGATCGGGTCAAGGCGGCCCGTTACGGCCTGAACATCGCGGATATCCAAGCAATCGTTGGTAGCGCCGTCGGGGGCGCGGTCATGACCGAAACGGTTGAGGGGCAGGCGCGGTATCCGATCAGTCTGCGCTACCCGCAAAGCTATCGGGATTCCCCGGAGCATTTGCGCGCACTGCCCTTAGTCTTAGGCAATGGTAATCATATTGTGCTGTCTGATGTGGCGAATATTCGAATAACCGATGGCCCGGCGGGCATCAAAAGTGAGAACGGCCGACTCAGCGGATGGACTTATGTGGAAGCCGATGGTGTTGACCTTGGCGCGTATGTTGCCAGTGCACAAGCGCTGCTTGATGAGGCGTTGGTGCTGCCGCCTGGGTATGCGGTGAGTTGGTCGGGTCAATATGAGGCCCTAGAACGATCCAAAGCGCAGCTTCAGGTCATGGTGCCCGTTACGTTGCTGTTGATTGCGATCTTGATTTATCTCAATTTTCGAAGTGTGATGGCGGTCGCGATTTTGATGGCAACTCTGCCGCTGTCTTTGGTTGGCAGTCTCTGGCTCATTTTTTGGCTTGGATTTGATTTCTCGGTGGCGGTGGGGGTTGGCCTGATTGCGCTTGCGGGCGTTGCGGCCGAACTGGGTGTGATTATGCTGGTTTACTTAAATCAGGCGCTGGCGCGCCGGTTAGCAGCAAAGGCATCTGATCAAGGGCCGTTGTCGCGCCTGGACCTGCAGCAGGTCGTACTGATCGGCGCGGTACGGCGGGTTCGACCAGTCGTGATGACGACCTGCGCCACGATTGCGGGATTGTTACCGATTCTTTGGAGCACGGGCACGGGTTCTGAAGTGATGCAACGTTTGGCGGCGCCGATGGTGGGCGGCATGTTGAGCGCACTGCTGTTGTCCTTGTTCGTATTGCCGGTCATTTTTTATCTTTGGAAGGTAAAGGCTTTGGCGTTGTCGAAATAAAAAATTGCCTTGGTTAGAGGGGGCGCATCGGATACTGCGGCCCCAAGTAGGTTAAACCGTGGGGTTGGCTTAGCGCGAGTTGACTCCGCGACTTTAAGGCGGCTGCCGGGATTGAGGGCCGCCCTTTGGTCCGTCGCGCGGTTTTTTGCCGCCAGTTTTGTTCTCGCCAGCCGCGCCTCAGTTCACATCAAAAATCGGTCATTTTTGCAGCTGTTCAAACCCGCTGGCGGGTCTTCCAGGTGGCGAAAAACAACCAGATGCCTGAAATGGCGCTGATCAGTGCCAGGATGGAAAATAACTTCATAGGAAGATTGTCGATATTGTCCCGTTCCTGCCAGTCCATAATGTGTAGGCCCCACATAAAATCCCAGATTCGCCAGCGCGTAGATCGAACAGCGGTAATCTCGCCTGAAAATGGATTGACGTAAACATTGAAGCGGGTCCCATCGTGATCTTCGCTGATCACGCGATGCAGAGGCAGGGGTCGACCTCTGAATTCATCACCGGGCTCGACCTCTGTCACGGTCTCTACGCGCAAGGCTTGTAAACGGGTCTGCGCGGATACCACTGCTTTGGCCTCATCGCTGGACAATTGCGCAAGGGGCGCGCCGCTTTGATCAAGGTACTGCGTCCCGCTGTCGGTTGCGAGTATGAGAATGGGGGTGTCAAGTCTAGACACAATGCGAACGCTTTTTGCCTTCGAGACATCCAAGTCAAAATCACTGACCCTGGCATCAAAAACACCGCGCGTCATGACATGCTCGCCGCGAACGTTTTGGATTTTATTGAAGGCAAAAAAGAGTCCAGAGAGGGTCCAAAGTAAGAGTTGAATCGAAACAGCAAGGCTTACATATTTATGGCTGCTTCTGATGAATCGTCGCATGGTTGCATTCTCCTTAGAATCAGCAAAATCTTACCATCAATTTTTGCGATGACAGATTGTTTACGATGCGCGTGCTGGCATCATCGCATGACGGCAAGTTACAACGGCGCCGCTGTGCGCGACCGTTTAAATGGGGTCGTGTAGGACCCTGTTTCGATGCGGCGCTCGACGAGCGGTGTCAGGCCCAAATAATCATTCAAAGGACGAAAAGGATGAATAACGAACTGCAATATGGCGTGATCGGCAATGGCCGATTAGCAAGACATCTTGTGTATTGGTTTCGCAGCAAAGGCTTGCAGGTTTTGACTTGGTCAAGAGCCGCGGCGGGGCGCGGCGCGTCTGTTGAGGCTGATCTTGCAGCGGCGGATGTCATTCTGCTCGCGATTAGCGATGACGCCATTGATGATTTTATTATGACGCATCCAGAATTACAGGCGGCAGCGTTGGTGCACTGTTCCGGCGCACTGGTGAGTAAGTATGCTGTGGGGATTCATCTGCTTCAAACCTTTGGCGATGTCTTGATGACGCCTGCTGACTATGACCGGATCCCGTTTGTTGTTGAGTCGGAGGCGGCCGCCATACTCGAGCTGTTCCCAGGGTTCCCTAACCCGGTTGCGCGCATTAAAAAATCCGACAAACCCTACTATCATGCCCTGTGCGTCCTGGCATGCAGTGGTACACAAATGCTTTGGCAGAAAATTCAAACCGGCTTTGAAGCCTGCGGGTTGGATCCAGCGATTGCGGCGCCCCTTCTGCGGCAGTCTGCCGAGGCGGTGTTGATCGACCCAGCCCTGACCTTGACCGGACCCTTTCTCTCGCGGCGACACTCAGACGATCAAGTCACACCTCAGCGCGCTTGAACAAGATCCGTACTTACCTGTTTACCAAGCCTTTGAAGGCCTATATCGCAACAGCAACTAGGGCTTGCTCGGTCTGGCGCGCGTTAAGGGACCCTGCTGCAAAGGTTGATCGTTTTATCGCGCGCCCTTTTGGCGTGAGAGTTTGCAAGAAGTCGATTGTTCAAAGGTCAACAGTTTTGTATGGTCAGGGTCTAAAAAGATACTTTGTAGATCGAAACGGAGAGATCGATGTCGATTCAAGCAGAAACCCTAAGCTTTGATCCCAGATGCGCTGGCGCTTAAATATCGCCAGGAACGGGATAAACGGGTACGCCCTGATGGCAACAATCAATACCAGGAGGTGGTCGGGGAGTTCGCTTATTTTGTTGAAGACCCTTACATCAAGGAGACGCTGAAACGAGATCCCTTGGTCGATGAGGTTGAGGTTGTGATCATCGGTGGCGGGTTTGGTGGGTTACTGGCTGGGGCGCGATTGCGGGAAGCGGGCATTCATGACTTTCGAATTATTGAAAAGGGCGGTGATTTTGGCGGTACTTGGTATTGGAACCGATATCCCGGTGCCTCCTGTGATATCGAATCGTATGTGTATTTTCCCTTACTCGAAAAAACGCAGTTTGTGCCCAAGCAGAAATACACCAATGCCCCGGAAACGCTGGAATACTGCCGCGAGATCGCGACCCACTATGAATCTGTATGGCAACGCGCTGCTGCAGACTGAGGTCCGCGCGACGGATTGGGATGAAGACCTCGGGCCGTTGGATCGTCTCAACCCATCGGCACGACGCGCTCAAAGCGCCGTTTCGTAGTGCATTCCAATGGGCCGCTCAACCGCCCGAAGCTGCCGGCGATCAAGGGCATTAACGACTTTCAAAGGGCACACCTTTCACACCAGCCGCTGGGATTATGATTACACGGGCGGCAATGCGCTCGGCAACCTGTCGAATCTAGCCGATAAGCGGGTTGCCGTAATTGGTACTGGCGCCACCGCGGTTCAGTGTGTCCCCCATCTGGGTGCAGCAGCGAGAGGCCCTTTATGTCTTTCAGCGCACGCCTTCCTCGATCGATGTCCGCAACAATCAACCGACTGACCCGGCTTGGATGGCGGCGCAAAAACCCGGCTGGCAGGAGGATCGCCGCAGGAATTTTGAATCAATTATGACCGGAGCCGTGGTCAAAGAAGATTTGGTCTCCGATGGCTGGACCGAGGCCTTTCGATTGTTGTTTGGGTCGATAAGGGATAAGGCGCCTTCAAAGTTAAGACTCTTGGGTTGGGCGATTACCGGCCTTGCGGACAAAAAGCGCTATGAACTTGGGTTGAAAGAATATTTAACCCAAAAAGCAGCGCTTCATATGGATCTGACGCGTGCGCTCGAGTTGGCGGACTTTGAGAAGATGGAAAAAGTACGGGCCAGGGCAGCCTCTGTGGTCGAGGATCCAGAAACTGCTGAGGCTTTAAAGCCCTACTATCGTCAGTTTTGTAAGCGTCCCTGTTTTCATGATGAGTACCTGCCCACCTTCAATCGCCCGAATGTGACGCTGGTGAACACGGATGGTCGTGGCTTGGATCAAATAACCGAGACAGGGATCGTCTTTGACGGGGTAACCTATGAGGTGGATTGCATTATCTTTGCCACCGGATTTGAAGTGGGTACCGACTATTCTCGTCGAGCAGGCTACCAAATCACGGGGCGCGATGGGCTGACGATATCTGAGAAATGGGCAAAAGGATTGTCGACGTTTCATGGCATGCATACTCGAGGCTTTCCGAATGCTTTTTTCTTTGGGCCAGCCCAATCTGCTTTTACAGCGACTTACACTTACTCGCTTGATGAAAACAGCCTCCATTTAGCGCACATCCTAAGCCAGGCAAAGGCGCGGGGCTGCGAGCGAATTGAGGCCAGTGCGGCGGCTGAGGAACAATGGGTTCAGACCATTATTGAAAAGGCGCGGTTAACAGCAGAGTTTCAATCGCAATGCACGCCTGGCTATTACAACAATGAGGGCCACGTAAATGTGAATCCGCAGAACAATACCTATGGCGGCGGTCCAATTGAGTTCTTTGCGTTGATGAAAAAATGGCGGTCCAAAGGTGATCTGCAGGGATTGGAGTTAAGCTAAAGCGGTGATGTGAGATGGCAAACGAAGGTCGTGATTGTTTAATTCAACCGGCCTGCTTGCCTCGCCGCGTCAAAGCGTTCCAGAAAGGACGGCGAGTATGTCGCGGCCATGGCGTTCAAGACCGGAATCGATGACGTTATCGAGGCCAAGCTTGCTGCGTCGTCTTCGAAGCGCGGTGCTGAGATGACGCGATCGATGACGTGATGCGATCGATGAAGTGCGATGGCTGAAGGGTTGGTTTTGCAATGCTCGGGCTGAGGCCTAACAAGGTTTTTGAGGCTTTTTTAGGCTCGGCAGTCATCATTTTTCAATGGCGGCGCGGGTTTCTGCCGACACGGGTGCTTTTAACAGCCCCTCTAACGCATCAATCAAATTCTCAATAAAAACATCAGCAGGCTTACCCTTGAAAGCGCTGGGTTGTCGAGCATGTTGATACATGGCGGCTGAGATAAACCGAAAGGCATGCTCCACCCGGGCTCGGTAGGTGGCAGGGTCTAGGTGAGGCAGGGCTTTTTGCAATAAAGCCGCCGTTTCAAACGCGCTGTCGCCAAGCGCTCGAGTATGGGCTTCAAGGAGTTCACGATCTGCGGTCATTAACTCGTGCCCAAAAGCTTGTACGTAAGTCTTGAAGCTGGAGGATGTTTTAGCAAGATCAAACGCGGGCATGACCATCACGCTGCAAATTTGTCGGAGCGTGAGTTGCGGCGTCTTTAATAACAAGGCATCAAGATATTGCTGGCGGCACGCCGCGACCTCTTGTGCGCGGGCGCGTCTGATCGCAGCGAGCAGGCCCGATAAATTCTTAAAATGGTATTGCAGGGCGGATTCATTCTTTCTGTCCGGCGCGCGCCAGGATGTCTCGAATAGAAATGTTTTCGAGCCCGTTCTCGGCGGCGAGGCGCTCAGCACTGCGCATGATCGCCGTTTGGGTTACTTCCCGGCGACTGAGCTTCGGCGCGTCTTTGGTTTTCGGGCGGGTCATTGCAAAAGTTTAGCGCAACTGGTGGGTGCTGGCATTAATTGATTCGATTTCAAGCGCTTTGTCTGGCCAGAGATATTGATTAGACTGCCGGCATGGATTTCCTCACGAACTTTCTCAACACGGTCACCAGTGCAGATCGGATCGGTCTTGTTTGCGCGTGTTTGGCGTTTGCGATTGTACTCGAAGCATTGATACCCATGTTTGAGTTTGAGGGTCAGAAATTTAAACATGTTGCCCGGAACTTAACTTTTGTCCTGACCTCGGCGAATCGTGACAATCGCTTTGGCTTACCTGGCTTTCGAGATCCTTCAGATAGACGAATACCGGTATGGCTTGCTGAACCTCGTTGCCTTTCCCTTATGGGTTGACATGGTGCTGTCGCTCATTGTGTTGGACTTTTTTGGTCAATATTTCATTCACGTGTGCTTGCATCACAATAGGTGGCTCTGGAAGCTTCACCTTGTTCATCACAGTGATACTGAGGTTGATGCGAGTACCGGCACTCGGCATCATCCGGGTGATATATTGGTCCGAGAAAGTTTGATTTTTTGCGTGATCATGGTGTTTGGAATCGCCCCGCAATGGTATGTGCTGTACCGAATCATCACGCCGTTCTTCGCCTACTTTACCCATGCCAATATAGCCTTGCCGCCTGGGCTCGATCGAATGCTCAGTTTGCTCATCGTGACCCCAAATATGCATAAGTTCCATCATCATGACGCGCGCCCGTGGACAAACACCAATTACGGCAACATTTTATCGTGCTGGGACCGTTTGTTCGGGACCTATACCTATCAGGACCCGAGTTTTGTGCGCTATGGACTCGATACCGTTGATGCCGCTCAAGCCGATAATTTGGCCTACCAGTTTTCTCTGCCGTTCAATTCAAAGATCAAGACCGACTACGAGTGAAGGATAGGCTTGCCTCGACGCAAACGCGGGCGAGTCTGTCGTCAGCGGCGCGCGGTCGTTGCGGGGTTTAAAACAACGCCGTGGCTCGAGGGTGCCTTGGCACAACGGCTTACCCATTGGGTGAAAAAAACCAAGTGGTTGGTTTTGTGCGTTGCTTGCTTTTGACCGATTTTTGGGTGACCTTTGAATAAACAAACAAAGGGTTTGGCATGATCATTACGCCGCAATCACCATCTGGCTGTGGGGCCCTCGTATCCGGAGTTGACTTGAAACAACCGTTAACCGAGGCGCTGGTCAGTGAGCTTCGGGCGGTTTGGTTGCAACATCAGGTGTTGGGATTTCCCGATCAGTTTCTCGCACTCAAAGATTTAGAGCGATTCGCCGAGGCCCTCGGCGAGTTTGGCGAGGATCCTTTTTTTGACAGTATTGAGGGTCACCCCCATATTGCTGAAGTTCGGCGAGACGCTCAAGAAACAACCCCCTTGTTCGCTGAGAGCTGGCATTCAGATTGGAGTTTTTTAGCCAAGCCACCGATCGCAACTCTATTGCAGGGTCAAGTCATCCCGCCCCAAGGCGGGGACACCCTCTTTGCGGATCAATATGCAGCGTGGGACGCCTTGCCTGAAGCGCTAAAGGCCCAGATCGGCGACCGCAACGGCGTGCATTCTGCCCGCAACGGCTATGCCCGAGATGGGCTTTACGGGGAGCAGGATGTTGGGCGGTCCATGGCGATTCGGTATTCCGATGAGGCCCTGAAAACCCAAGTGCATCCCTTGGTTAAGCAGCACCCCGAAACCGGCCGCATGGCGCTGTTTGTGAATCCCGGCTACACCATTGGGATCGAAGGCCTCGCAGAGGCCGAGGCCCGAGCGCTGCTCATGCAGCTTTTTGAGCACCAAACCCGAGCTGAGTTTATTTATCGGCATCATTGGTCGGCTGGTATGCTGACCCTTTGGGATAACCGCTGCGTGTTACATGCGGCGACTGGGGGCTATGAAGGCTTCGACCGTCTACTGCACCGAATTACGATCGCGGGCGAAACGGGCTGAAGGGGTTGAGGGTCCGGGCCCGGCGCTGGATTAATAAGGTTTCGTTCCGCTAATCGTGACTCGCCGGAGTCTTCGCTCATGGGGATAATAATCGCTCGCAGCATAGTGCTGCACTGCGCGATTGTCCCAGAACGCGATTGAACCCTGCGTCCATTTAAATCGGCATTGATACTCAGGGCGGCTGTGCTGTTTGAGCAAGCTCAGCGACGAGCGCGAGGCTCTCTGCTGCGGGCAATGAGATGCCGGTCTCGTGGTTGAAGAGCGCATCCTGACGAAGGAATCCACCATGTAGATATAAGCTGAGTTTCTGGGTTTCCGGATGGGTTCGTACCAAAGGGTGCGCGACCCCAAAAGGAATCTTGGCTTTGACTTCTTTGATCAAATCCTCTGGCATGGCAACGCCGCCACGATTTAAGAAGACTCGATAGTCGTTGATACCGGAAAGGTTTTGGATCTGCTCTTGCAGGTCGGTTGGCAACCCGTGGTAGGCGGCGTGACTGTCCGCAAATAGCGTATCGCCGCCGTAGGGTGGCGCCACGGTGCATTGGGCAATCGAGCCGAGCGATGGGCATTGCATCCAGGTGACATCGGTGTGCCAGCCGTTCTCGGTGCCGGGACTGTAGGCGTTGTGTAAGATTTCAAGAATGAAGGGGTTCTCGCCTGGTTTCCCAAAGGGGAAGGCATCGAGTTCGCCGAAACACCGCCCAAACGCAACCTGCTGATCTTCACTAAGGCCCTGATCTCGAAAGAAAATCACTTTCCGCTCGAGCAGTGTTTGCCGGATCAGGGCAATCATTGTTGGGCTTAGCGGGTTCTTCAAGTCAATGCCATGGATCACGGTGCCGAGGGTCGTTGCGAGATGTTCAAACTCAACGCCATGGTGTTCGGCTTGCGCATCCAATGCCTCGGAAACGGCTCGATGCCCCATGGCCTCGTATTCTCGTACGATTCCAACGGGGATTCGGTTAAAGGCGGGAAAGAGCGAATCGATCGAGGGTGGATGGGTAATTTGATTGGCATGAGCCGTTTTGCGAATGGCGTGGAGCTTGTCCGCGAGATCGATGGCAACGGTGTTGTAAAGTGCGTCGGTTTCCGCCGTGTCTTTCATCGGGTTGGGCTCCTTAATAACGCTTTACCTGGCGCGACGAGGGCCGCGATCCAGGTCTGGCCGATCGCCTGGGTCAAAGCCATGAGACAAAATCGACGGCAGAGTGCTTCTCAATCGCATACTGCTCAACGCGTCCTGCTCAAGTGCTGCACGCCGGCGCGTAAAGGCTTGTGATTCAGACGGCAATTCTAAAGCGATCGATCTGAATATCATCCACACCGAGATCGGTAAAGTTATCTTCCACACGGCCCTTAATGTACTCGCGCCAGGTAAAGGGCCGAAAACGGGGTGGGTCTTGGGTCAGTTGTGTAATCGGCGCGAGGATGGCATCAGACTTCGGATTATAAAAATAGGGGGTGCTATAGCGGGCAGTTTGGTCTCGAGGCGTTACGCGGTGAATTGCTGCGCGGTAGGCATCGTTGCTCCAAACCTGCATGGCATCCCCGAGGTTCACAACGATGGTGCCTGCTTGGGGTGGCACATCAACCCAGTGCTGATCCTGGGTCATAGTTTGTAAGCCGCCGGTCAAATCCTGGAGTAACAGGGTCAGAATGCCCGGATCGGTGTGGTGGTGCAGCGCCATATTGCCAAGCCCCCCGGCTTGCGCGCGTTCGTCAACGGGCAAGGGGTCTTGGGTGGGATAAAAATTAAGTCGCACCGTACTGGTTGCTGGGTCGCCCAGGGGCAATGCCTCGTTTGGAGTGGCGACCAGGGCTCGATAAACCAGGGCCAAGGTTCGATGGGCAACGGTTGAGGCCGCTTCAAAAAAATCAGATAGCGTTTGTTTGAACGCCTCGTCTTCAGGCCACTGATTGAGATTTCTGCCGGTGGCCGTGGGGCGCATAAAATCAAAAACTTCTTTCAGGTCGCGTTGCCGTTTGGTCATTTCTTGGTCGAAGTATCCCAAAGGGCTGGATTCAGTCCGTTTGATAGCGCGCTTTTTTGCGAGGGGCTGCTTAAAAAAGTCTTCCGAAGCTTGCCACATGGCTTCGATCTCGGGGTCCAGACCATGATTTTTTAGTAAGAAAAAACCATGGTTTCGACAGGCTTTATCTAAGGCCGCCAGGCCCTCGCCAGTCGCCTCAGCGTTTGCCAAGTCTAGGGTGGGTACTAAAGCGTCAGTCGCAGGTTTGAGCATTTTGATCATCGTCGTTAAGGCGGATTGAGCGCACGTTATGTGGCATTTAGTTGCAGAGCATACCAGAGCCGGAAAGTTAGTTCAGCGCAGGTGACACGGGCCCTGCGGCGCGCCTGACGGTGATCGGGCCTGGGTGATGAGCTGCAGAACGGTTGGGTCTTAATGGTTTGGAAGGCTTGTCTCAGTTGGGCACCTGCCCTTATTCTGTGCCAAGACCTCAAAGGACGTTACCATGACGCTGACGATTATCGAGACTGATGGCGCAAGAAGCCATCAATCCTTCACCAAGGCACGTTATCTCAGTACAGAAACGATGGCGGCCGAATCCCGCGCAATTTGGGCTAACAGTTGGCTGATGGCAGGTTTGGTTTGTGATGTTCAAAACCCAGGGGATTTTTTTGTATTCGAGATTGGCGCCGAACAAATCCTAATTAGTCGGGATCAGCAAGGCCAGCTCCATGGTTTTTATAATGTCTGTCAGCATCGTGGTAATTTGCTGATGGAATCTGGTCACGGCTCAGTCACACACTTTCGCTGCCCCTATCACGCTTGGACCTATGACTTGGACGGCACGCTTAAGGGGGTTCCGTTGGTAGACAAGTTTTCGGAAGACCCGCGTTGCGCCAATCGCGATTTAAAACCGGTCGCGCTCGACGTCTGGAACGGCTTTGTCTTTGTGCATCTGGGGGCGCAGCCCGATCCGTTGTTAGACTTTCTGGGACCCATAGCGTCGATTCTTGCGCCTTATGATTTTGGCGGCATGACGCTGGTCGAAGATCAGACCGTTCATCTTGATTGCAATTGGAAAGCAGTGGTTGATAATTTTTCAGAGTTGTACCACGTCGATTACCTGCATCCGCAGCACAAAAGAATGGTGGATTGTCATAACGATCTCGTCCGCTTGTTTGAGGGCGGCCATACTGGCGTTGAGGTCCCGGGTGGCACCGTCAATCAAAAATTTGGTGTGCCGGAGGTGCCAACCGATATTCAAGCGCAACAGCTCACAAGCCTTGATTTGGATCCGAAAGATTTCAACGGTCGTGTGCTCGATGTTCGAGAAGCAATCCAAGCACGAAAACGCCAAATTGGACCTGAGCGAGGAATGCCCTACGAGCGGTTTACGATGGATCAGTTGTCAGATGTTTGGCAGTACAATTTGTTTCCCAATACCATCTTATCGTTTACACCGGAGCATTGCTGGATATTAAGGCCTAGACCCCATGCGACGGATCCCAATCAGTGCGAGTTTGATAAAATAAGTTTGGTTCGGTTCCCACAGGCATCAGCAAGTGCCGGTCATAAAGCGGTGCTTGGTCCTGCAAGCCGAGATGGCGCTTTTTCTGAGCCAAGCAATCGGCCGGTGCGCGATGTTTTTGGATACCTTGCCGTGATCCAAGGCGAAAAAACCATGACTGACACGATCGATCAAGATGTCGCGTTATTGGGTCAGGTTCAGCAAGGCATGCAGTCGAGGGGCTTTAATACGGTTTATCTAAATGAAGACGAAGTCCGCATCCAGCATTTCCACGCCGAACTGGATCGCAGGCTCTTGGCGTCGTCTTGATGCTTTAAGGGCGAACTTAAAATGGGTCCGTCGTAGGGGCCTGGATCCCCAAAGGAAGAAGGCCGTCAACGATGACCGATTTTATAAGAACCCCAGAGTCTAACTTTGAAGACTTAGCTGATTTTCAATATCCGCCCAACCATCATCCGTGGCAGGATTTAAGGTTGCATTATTTGGATGAAGGGCCGCGGGACGGGCCTGTCATGCTGCTGTTGCATGGTATGCCGACCTGGAGCTATCTCTACCGCAATATGATCCCAGGGCTGGTTGCTGCCGGTTATCGGTGCATTGCACCAGATCATTTGGGATTCGGAAAGTCCGATAAGCCGACAGATATTCATTGGTATACGATCGCCCGGCATACCGAAGTCTTAAGCAGTCTGATTCGGGCGCTGGATTTGCATCGGATCACCCTAGTTTGTCAGGATTGGGGTGGGCCGATAGGGCTTGCCCAGGCAGCCATGATGCCAGATCGATTCGAACGACTTTGCATTATGAATACCTGGTTGCATCACAAAGAGTATGCCTACTCGGATGCGATTCACAATTGGAATCAGGCTTGGCATCCCGGTGGGCGATTCGATTTGCAATGTCCAGACGTTGGACTGCTATTGGTTATGAGCTCAGGGCTTGCCGGGCCCGATGTGATTTTCCCAGCGCTCGCCAGTGGCGTGCCGCCGGTCTTGTCAGGCGAAGCCGAACGGGTCTACCGGGGCTTTTCCGCCCCCTATCGGGGGCTGCCGGATGAAGCCTTTAATGGCTATCGCCGTTTCCCGCGATCAATCCCGTTTGACAGTTTTGACAATGGCAACGCCGCAGCGCAAGCCCTGCACTATCGCACCCTGCTGAACGGATCCTTACCGGCGCACTTTATTTGGGGTTGCACTGATGAGGTATTTCCTGAAAGTTGGGGGCGAATATGGGCCTCTCGTATGGAGGCGTCTTTCGATCCGATTCCGGATGCGGGACATTTCCTGCAGAGTACCCACGGTGAGGTGATTGTTGCGCGCTTGCTGGCCCGGATTCAAGGTGCTTAAGCACTAGCCCGTAAAGCAAGGCGGGGGCTCAAAAACGGCGCCGGCTGTGTTTAACCTAGCACATAGACCGGGCGCGCTGTAACGGGTTGCCGGGCACGCCTCGGGATCAGAAATTGCCCGAGCGTCATAGCGCGCGACCAGACGATGGCGACAGGGCGCCTCTTAGAATCAGATCAAGGTGGGTGCTGGCACCCGAACCCAGCCTTCCATCAGCGTGCGCGCACTTCGGCTCATGACAGCCTTCCGGATGGTCCATTCGCCATTGGTTGTGATCGCTTCGGCGCCCACGCGTAAGGTCCCTGAGGGATGCCCAAAGCGTATCGAGGTGCGCTCACCGCCACCGGCTGCAAGGTTGACCAAAGTGCCAGGAATGGCAGCAGCCGAGCCGATTGCGACGGCGGCCGTGCCCATCATGGCGTGATGCAGTTTGCCCATCGATAACGCGCGTACGACCAAATCGATTTCGTTGGCTGCAACAACTTTGCCGCTGGAAGCCGTATACGCAGCGGCGGGCGCTACCATGGCGATTTTGGGGGTATGTTGTCGCGCCGCGGCTTCTGACAATTCGGTAATGAGCCCCATCTTAATGGCGCCATAAGCCCGAATCGTTTCAAATTTGGTGAGTAACGCCTCGTCATTATTAATGTCGTCTTGTAACTCGCAGCCGGTGAAACCGAGGTCACTGGCGTTCATGAAAATGGTTGGGATGCCCGCGTTGATCAGGGTTGCCTGAAAACTGCCGATACCAGGCACCTCTAATGTGTCGACCACGGCGCCGGTTGGAAACATAGCGCCTTCGCCATCATCAGCCGGATCCATAAAATCGAGTTGCACCTCTGCGGCAGCGAACGTGACCCCATCGAGCTCGAAGTCCCCCAATTCAACCACCTCGTGATGCGCAACGGGCACGTGCGCAATAATGGTTTTGCGAATATTGGCTTGAAAAATTCGAACCACCGCAATGCCATCTTCGGGCACTTTTTTGGGATCGACTAAACCTTGGGTAATGGCAAAGCCCCCTACCGCTGCCGACAGATTGCCGCAGTTGCCGCTCCAATCGACGAAGGCCTGATCGATCGATACCTGGCCGAAGAGGTAGTCAACATCGTGATCCGGTTCCGAGCTCTTCGAGACGATCACCGTTTTACTGGTGCTTGAGGTTGCGCCCCCCATACCATCGGTCTGCTTGCCGTAGGGGTCGGGACTACCAATCACGCGCAGCAGTAAGGCATCTCGGTAAGGCCCTGGGACCTGCGCTTGATCGGGCAGATCGGTGAGGTTAAAGAAAACGCCTTTGCTGGTGCCACCACGAACGTAGCTGGCAGGAACTTTCAGTTGTTGGGTTGGGTTCATCAATACGTCTCTTTTTAATTGAGGCCAATTAAACGGCAGTGCCGGCTCGAGTGGCTTGCAGAAAATCCTCTGCAAAGCGTTGCAGTACGCCGCCAGCCTCGTAAATCGAAAGCTCCTCGGCGGTATCCAATCGGCAGGTGACCGGTATTGTGTGTACGTCGCCACCTTTTCGGGTCATGACAACGGTCAAGGGTGCCCCTGGGTCAGGCGTGCCCTTCACTGTAAAGGTTTCGGAGCCGTCGATGGCGTAGGTCTCTCGACCGGTGCCAGCTTTGAATTCAAGCGGCAACACGCCCATGCCAATGAGATTGGTCCGATGAATGCGTTCAAAGCCCTCGGCGACAATGACTTCAACGCCCGCGAGGCGAACACCCTTAGCCGCCCAATCGCGAGAGGATCCTTGTCCATAATCTGCGCCAGCGATGATGATCAAGGGCTGCGCGCGGGTCATGTAGGTTTCAATGGCTTCCCACATGCGGGTTACGGTACCCTCAGGCTCAATGCGCGTGAGCGAGCCTTGTTGAACAATGCCATCAACCTTGGCCATTTCATTGACGAGTTTAGGATTGGCAAAGGTTGCGCGCTGGGCTGTCAAGTGATCGCCGCGATGGGTCGCATAAGAATTAAAGTCTTCCTCCGGCAAACCCATTTTATCGAGGTACTCACCGGCCGCACTGTCCAGCAGGATCGCGTTAGAGGGCGACAAGTGATCGGTTGTGATGTTATCGCCTAATACGGCAAGCGGGCGCAGGTCTGTCAGCGTCCGGGGCCGAGCCAGTGCGCCCTCCCAATACGGCGGCCGGCGAATATAGGTACTCTCTGGTCGCCAATCATAAAGTGGTGGCGTCACGTCGGTCACGTCTTTAACTTTGATGAACATTGGGTCATAGACCTGGGTGAAATGCTCGGGCTTGACGCTGGTTGCAACGATGGCATCAATTTCTTCATCGCTCGGCCAGATGTCTTTGAGCCTGATCGGGTTGCCGGAGGGATCCTGACCGAGCACGTCTTGCTCGATATCAAAGCGAATCGTGCCTGCAATGGCATAAGCCACCACCAAAGGCGGTGAGGCTAGAAAAGCTTGTTTTGCATAGGGATGGATTCGGCCGTCGAAGTTGCGATTGCCTGATAAGACTGCCGTTGCGTATAGATCGCGCTCGATCACTTCTTTTTGGATAACCGGATCAAGTGCGCCGCTCATGCCATTACAGGTGGTGCAGGCAAAGCCAACAATACCAAAGCCCAAGCGCTCCAACTCGACCAATAGGTTGGCATCTTCAAGATAAAGTTGGACGGCCTTAGAGCCAGGGGCGAGGGACGTTTTGACCCAGGGTTTGCGCGTTAACCCTAAAGCGTTGGCCTTTTTAGCGAGCAGCGCAGCACTTATCACATTTCTAGGGTTCGACGTATTGGTGCACGAGGTAATGGCCGCAATGATGACTGCGCCATCGGGCATCAAGGTAGCGTCCGGGTCAAGGGTGCCAGAAATGCCAGCACTTGCAAGCTCGCTGGTTGCGACCCGGCGATGCGGATTAGACGGACCCGCCATGTTGCGGCCAACGGTTGACAGATCAAAGGTTAAAACGCGCTCATAGTCGGCCTCAACAAGCTCGCTCGCCCACAAGCCGGTTTGGCGAGCATAGGTTTCAACCAACTGAACCTGCTCGGGTGCCCTTGCTGTGAGGGTTAAGTAATCAATGGTTTTTTCATCGATGTAAAACATGGCCGCAGTCGCCCCAAACTCTGGCGTCATATTCGAAATCGTTGCGCGATCGCCCAAAGTTAGTGCGGCAGCGCCTGCCCCAAAAAACTCCAGGTAGGATGAAACGACCCGTTCTGACCGCAGGAACTCGGTCAATGCCAGCACAATGTCGGTGGCGGTAATGCCGGGTTGACGCGTTCCGGTGAGCTCAACGCCGATAATGTCGGGTAGGCGCATGTAAGAGGCTCGTCCGAGCATGACGCTTTCGGCTTCTAGCCCGCCGACCCCAATGGCGATGACGCCGAGCGCATCAACGTGGGGCGTATGACTGTCGGTCCCGACCAGGGTGTCGGGAAAGGCGATGCCGTCTTGATTGTGAATGACCGGTGACATTCGCTCTAAATTAATTTGGTGCATGATGCCGTTACCCGGCGGAATGACATCAACATTTTCAAAAGCGGTTTTGGTCCAATCGATAAAGTGAAAGCGATCGTCGTTGCGTCGATCTTCGATGGCGCGGTTTTTTTCAAAGGCGTCGGGGTCGAAGCCCGCATGTTCAACCGCCAGGGAGTGATCAACGATTAACTGCGTTGGTACAACCGGGTTCACTTGCGCCGGATCCCCACCCCTTGCGGCGATGGCGTCCCTTAGCCCAGCCAGGTCAACCAAGGCGGTTTGGCCGAGGATGTCATGACAGACAACCCGCGCCGGATACCAGGGGAAATCAAGATCGCGTTTACGCTCAATCAGCTGCAGGAGCGCGGCATCAAGCAGGCTCGGGTCACACCGTCTGACGAGGTTCTCAGCGAGGACTTTCGAGGTATAAGGCAGCTTGCGATAGCTACCTGGCGCCAAGGCCTCAATGGCGGCTTCTGTGTCGAAGTAGTCTAGGGCGGTTCCGGGTAACGGCTTTCTGTACTGGCGATTGATCATTGTGAAGTATCCGTTGCGACTAGGCTAGATCAAGGATTCTGACCTGGCGACTTGAGTTGAAAGATAGGGTGCGGGTTGTTTTGAGCCTCAGCAGTTTGACCGCCGTAAGCTCTGAGCCGCGCGCAGCCATGATACCTTAACTTCAGTCGTTCGTCCTCTGCAGGGGTGCGATCGAATGTTGGGCAGGCGGCCCAGGATTCGTATGCCAAGCTGTTTTTAATAATGCTACAGTGAGAGGCAAGTCACTGTGGTGAACCCAAGTTTGGGCCTAAAAGGCCATTGGAGAAAATGATGAATACCCTGTCCCGGTCAAATGAGACCGATCTCATCGCCGCCGCGAGCGCCTTACAAGCGCCGCTTGGGCGTCGCCGCCGAGAGATTGATGCGGCGCGGCAACTCCCCCAGGACCTTGCGAATCAGCTAGCGGACCTCGGCTTTTATCGGTTGGTTGTGCCAGAGGATTTGGGCGGGTTAGGGGTGTCGCCAGAAACTTTCTGTCGAATTTGCGAGGTGTTAGCAGGTGGCAATGGTTCCACTGCGTGGTGTGTGTTTATTGGTGCAACCTCACAATACTTGTTTGGGGCGCTGCCCCAGGCGCAGCTTGACGAGATGTTGCAAGATCCGAATGTCATTACCAGCGGTGTCTTCGCCGATAGTGGCACGGTCTGTTTTGAAAGCCGGAACGGTGTCCCCGGATATCGAGTCAATGGTCATTGGCGCTGGGGCTCTGGGTGTCGCAATGCGGCCTGGATCTCAGGCGGTGTTCATGAGGTGAATGCGGCGGGGGAACGAATTAAAAGCGACGCGCCCTTAACCCGCGTCTTTTTCAAACCCGATGAAATTGAGATTCAAGATAACTGGCACGTGTCCGGTTTGCGGGGTTCCGGGTCGAGCGATTACATCGCTGAGAATGTTTGGGTGCCGGCGGCCCGATTGTCTGGCAATGTTGAAGACACGCCGCATGCCTCAAGGCCGATCTATCGATTCCCCAAATTTGCGCTGCTTGGCTGCCCCATTGGCGCGATTTGTTTGGGGATGGCTACAGCTTGCTTGCAGGAAGTGATTAAAGTGGCCAAGCAAAAGACGCCCCAGGGCAGCCGCCGGCCTTTGTCGATGCGCCCGTCTTTGCACATCGAACTCGCGGCATCCGAAACAGCCCTGAGCGCGGCAAAAAGTTTGTTTTATCAGCGCATTGCGCAAGCCTGGGATCAGGCGCAACTGGGGCCTGCAAGTCTGGACGATCGCCGCGGCCTTCGAACCGCAACCGTTCACCTGGTGAATACCTCGATCAACGTGATCGATAAGATGTATTCCGTGATGGGCGGAACCTCGGTGTATGAAGACTCCTGCCTTCAGCAACATTTTCGAGATGTGCACGTTGCCTCCCAGCATATGATGGTGGGTGAGCCGGTTATGGAGCTGGCGGGTCGGGTGATGTTGGACTTAGATACCCAAGCCTTGGGCCTCTGATGCAACGCGTTATAACGTTCTGGCAAGGTAATGCGGTATGGATTTGAAATTTGGACTGGCAACGCCCACGCAATTGTGGTCGCTGCAATGGGCTGATCGGCAGGCATTGCTGAACGAGATCGATGACGGTGGCTTCACCCATGTGTTCTTAGCCGATCATGTCTCGTTTCGAAATGGTGCGGGGGCTGATGGGTTTGTTGAGGCCGCAGCGCTGGCTCAACTGCACCCCAGTTTGGGTGTCATGATCAGCATTTATTTATTGCCTTTACGACATCCGCTGCCCGTGGCCCGGCAGTTGGCGTCGATGGCGCGCGTTGCCCCCGGGCGGTTTACGTTTGGGGTGGGTATCGGCGGTGAAGATCCGCACGAGCTCGCCGTGTGTGGGGTTAATCCTCGGCAGCGTGGTGTTCGCGCCAACGAATCCTTGACGATCATTCAAGGGTTGCTTCGAGGTGAGACCGTGTCTTTCTCGGGGCAAGCCTTTGAAATCGATAATGCGGTGATTCGGCCGACGCCTGCAATTGCGATTCCAACGCTGGTGGGCGGTCGGTCCGATGCTGCGCTTCAGCGAACCGCGCGGTTTGGCGATGGCTGGATTGGGGTGTGGTGCTCGGTCAAACGCTATGCGCAAGCGCTTGCAATGATTGAGGCGGAAGCCATCTGCCTTGGACGAAACAACGTCGATTGGTGTCACGGCTACCAGCCTTGGATTGGGGTGGATTGGCACAGTGCGGAGACGGCGAAGACCGCGGTGAAGTCCGGTATGGAAGCCTTTTATAAAATCCCCTTTGAACAGTTTGAGCGCTATACGCCTGCTGGGACGCCTTCAGAGGTTGCGGCGCAATTAGCGCCCTATGCCCGGGCTGGTTGCAAAATGTTCAACCTAAAAGTCTGTGCCGAGCATGCCGAGGAAGAAGTCGCGCTCGGTGCGGCGGTGATTGAACAGTTGGCGCAGCTAGTGGCATCAGAATAATCTTGGGGGATCTGCGCGCGGGCTTCGCCAAAGACCTTGTCAAAGACTTCGTCGGGACTCGTCGGGACTTCGTCGCGGACGTCGTCGAGGACTGCGTTAAAAGCTCTGTCCAGGGCAGCTCGGGCACTGTGCTTTTGGGTTGCCCCGAAGCGATCAGGTCAAGTTAGGCAGAGCCGGTTGCCGCGTTCGAGGTCAGGGTTCTGGACGGCGGGTGGTGGGTGCCGGCAAAGCATCGGCGCCTTTATTCGGTTGCTGCACGGTTAAGGTGGGTGCGGTAATCGGTTAATCGATGCATCGCGTCAGCGCGAGCGTGATTGTGCGAGTGGACCAAAAAAGAGCACCAGGGAGTCACAATGATCGAGGTTTATGTCGCTAAAAATATCGTCACGATGAATCCTTCGTTGCCAGAGGCGACGGCGATTGCGATTCGTGATGGTGAGATCCTTGAGGTGGGAAGCCTTGAGAGCCTATCACCATGGCTCATACGCGACGAGTATCAAATCATTGAGCGCTTTCAGGACTGCGTGATCGTGCCAGGGTTCATTGACCCGCATCTGCACCCTGCAATGGCGGCGGTGATTCTCCCGATGCACTTTATAACGGCAATGCCTTGGACGCTGCCCTGGTGCGAGGTCCCGGCATCGCTCACGCCGCACGCCTTTGATCAAGAAATGCAGCGCATCTGTGCAGCGGTTAACGACGAGATACTCATCTTCTGGGGTCATCATGATCTCTGGCACGGCGCCATGCACCGAGATCGGTTGGACGCCATTGATGCCGACAGGCCGATCGTTGCGTGGAACCGGTCTTTCCATGAGTTGCATATGAACTCTGCCTGCATGGCGCAGCTTGGCATGACCGAGGCGTCGATTTCGGGTCGCACGCAGATCGATTTTGAGAAGGGTCGTTTCTTTGAAAATGGTCTGGCGTTTGCCATTCAAAAGTTAAATCCTTACATCCTCTCAGACACGCGATTCACGCTGGGTCTTGAACGGCTAAAACAAGTCGTGCACGCCGGTGGTCACACAACCATTGGCGACATGGCCGTAGGATTGTTCGACTTTGAGCGAGAGTTGGCCACAGCGGTTGCGATTTTTGAACGCGATGACACGCCCTTTCGAATTGAGCAAGTCCCGCACGGTGCTGTGATTACGCATAATCGCAGTTTTGAGCAAACGCAAGCACTGCTGTCGGACTTGTCCGCAAATAGCACGCACCGTTTGAATTTTCGAGCCAGGATAAAATTGTTTTCCGATGGGGCATTTTTTTCTGAGCTTGCACAGCTCTTGTCACCAGGATATCTAGACGGGCATACCGGTGAGTGGCTCACGGCGCCCGAGGTCTTGCACGAGCATATTCTGAATTTTTGGCAGGCGGGTTATCAAATCCATGTTCATGTTACGGGCGATATGGGGGTTGAAGTTGCCTTAGACGGGTTAGCAAAGGCCCAGGCCGAATATCCAAGGCTGATGCATGGTTTTACGCTAGAGCACATGGGGTACGCAACGCCAGAGCAAATCGAGCGCGCGAAAGCGCTGGGGGCATCGGTTTCGGCGAATATTTATTATTTGCACGAATTATCAGGACGCTACGCGGAACTGTCTGTGGGGTATGAACGGGCCGCCACCATGGGGCGTCTAAAAACCTGTTTTGATGCCGGTATTACGACGGCGCTGCATTCGGATTTTACGATGGCCCCGGCTCAGCCCTTGCTGAATATGTGGGTCGCGGTGAACCGCCTGAATGCCCAAGGTGACCAGATGGCCCCGGCAGAATGCCTCAACCCGAATCAAGCACTGGCGGCGGTGACCATTAATGCGGCCAAAATACTTGGCATTGAGTCTTTCACCGGAAGCTTGAGGGCCGGTAAACGCGGGGATCTAACCGTTTTGTCCGACAACCCTCTAACCGTTGACCCATTGCGGATCAGAGATATTCGGGTCGTTGCAACCGTGTTCGAAGGCCGGGTTGCCCCCATTGAAAACGCTTAACGCCTTCAATACCAGCCTTGAAGGCCGACCGTTGACGGTCATTGCCGGTTATCTTGGGGCTGGGAAAACAACTTTGATCAATCGGATGCTGGCCGAGGCGGAGCAGCCGTTTGCGGTCATCGTGAACGATTTGGGGGCGCTCGCGGTGGATGAGGCCTTGATTGCTGGCCAGCAAGGCGCGACCCTTTCGCTAACCAACGGTTGTGCCTGCTGTCAGATCAGCGCCGATCTCGCCGCTCAGCTGGCGAGATTACGGCAGGAAAAGTTTAGTGCGTTGGTGTTTGAAGCCAGTGGGGTTGCCAAGGCCAGCCGGCTTGCGACCCTGACCAGTCAAGCCGAGGGCTATGCGCTGGCGAAAGTGGTGACGTTGGTCGACGGCCAAGATGTGCCCCGATTACTCGCGGATACTTATTTGTCGCCCTTGATCAAAGAGCAGATTGCCGCGGCAGACTGGGTTCTGCAAACGAAACGATCCGAGGGGCTGCATCCGTCACTGGCTTCGTTATCAACAAAGGTTGGTCAATTGCCTTCATCGGGTCCGCTCCCTGCGGCCCTGGCGCCCGCGTATCGTCTCGATCAAAGCGGTCGCCTTGAGGCTGGTATCAAAGCGCCGTTATTTCAACATCGGGTCATTTTTCCAAAACCCGACCTTGCCCCGGGCGTGCTACAAACGTTCATTACAGATCACCCCGAAATTGAACGGGTTAAGGGCTGGCTGGTCGGTCCGACGGATGTGGTCTTCGTTCAGGCCACGCGCGCGCATTTTCAGGCACAGGCAGGCGCAGGTGCTCAGGGTCAGGGTTTACAGTTTATTTGGCGGGGTGACAGTGAGCTTGATTTCTCGGCGTTAACCTAATGTTTGGAGGCGCGCGCTTAGTTCAGGTGCTTGAGTGACTAAGCGTTAAAGATCCTGAGTTAAATCTGTAGATCATAGCGCTTGTTTCGAACGGCGCAGCCTCTCGGATGCACCGAAGGCCGGGTCCCAGTGAGATCGCATTGTGTCGGTCAACCGGCCGCCCCATCGGATAAAATAGAGCTGCCTTGATGGCACTAACAAGCTGCTTGGCTTTGAGGCCTTGCTCAATAACGGCTCGAATCAGAAAAGCCGTTCAATCTGGGTTTGACTCAAAAATCTAGGGTCATGGCAGATTGGGTAACGACGGTAGAATCGAGGTAACCTTGTTCAAAAAACGACTCAGACTCGAGGAGGTCGATGTGTTCTATGTGGGTTTAGGTTTATTTTTTGGTCCTCACGGTTTGATGTTGATTCAACCCATCCGGCAGCGCATCCAGACCGTCGTACCGACAGCGCACTATCTGTCATTGTTCAGTTTGATGAGCCTATTGGGTCTTGGCTTGATCAGCGCGGGTTATGACCCGAAACTTGCAATTGCGGCACCCGTCTTGCCCTGGGTGGTTGCGCTGAGTCCTTGGCTCATGTTTGCGGCCTTTTTCTTCTTAATTGCGGCAAATGTCCCTGGCTGGACGCGATATCGCGTTCAACATCCGATGACCCTTGGTATCAGTCTTTGGGCGTTGACGCATTTGGCGGTTAACCCGGACCTGCATGCTTGGCTCCTGTTTGGTTGCTTTTTTGTTTTGGTGGTGGCCTCGGCCGTGACGGCGTCTACGAGACAAAAAAATAAACCCAAACCGGCGCCCCGTTGGATCTTTGATGGCCTGGCGTTAGTTTTAGCCGCGGGTGTAACCTTCTGCGTTGACACATTTCATGGCGCGCTGTTTGGGGTTGCATTGTCTTGATTAAAACAGTGGACAACGAAGGGGGAATGGCGCCGATCAGCGACCTGGAGCGAGATCAAGCCTACATGACGCTCGCGTTGGAACAAGCGGCCTTAGGGGAACGTCTGGGAGAAGTACCGGTTGGCGCGATCGTGGTTTCTAACGGGGTCGTTATCGGCCGTGGTCATAATCGAATGATCTTGGATCAGGATCCGACGGCCCACGCTGAGATTGTGGCGCTCCGGGCGGCTGCAAAAACGCTCAAAAATTATCGTGTCGTGCCGGCGACGCTTTATGTCACCTTAGAACCTTGCGCAATGTGCGCTGGCGCGATGGTTCATGCTCGGCTCCAAACGCTCGTGTTTGGTGCCAGTGAACCAAGGGCCGGGGCGGTTTGCTCGCAACAGCGTTTTTTTGAATCAACGTACTTGAATCATCAGGTCGTAACGCGCGGGGGCATCCTAGCCGAGGCGAGTGCAGCGCGGCTTAAGGCTTTTTTTAAGGCTAAACGACGAGGCTCGGCGGGGCCTTAAAACTTTGTCGACAAGGTGAGATTGAGATCCTCCAGCGCGACCTGATCCGTGTGACTAAAATCATTGAGGTGAATGCTGTCAATATCCAGCACACCAACGACTTGATTTTGTACCCAGATCGGAACCACGATCTCCGACTTTGAGGCGCTCGAGCAGGCGATGTGCCCTGGAAAGTCATCAACATTGTCAACAATGAGGGTTTTTCGTTGTGCCCAACTTTGACCGCAAACGCCTTGATGCTGTTTGATCCGGGTGCAGGCAATGGGACCTTGAAATGGGCCAAGCACCAACTCTTTATGTTTAACCAGATAGAAACCGACCCAAAGCACGTTTAAGCCTTGAAAGAGGCCCGCGGCGGTATTGGCAAGGCTTGCAATCAGATCGTCTTCATCTTGAATCAGTGCTTTGATTTGAGGGATAAGCGCCTGATAGCGCGTGGCCCGATCGTGTGTTTCAGGGAGGCTGAGGGTTTCGGTCATAAATTATCCCCTTTTTTGAGCGGGCCAGTGCAGCAAGTCATGTGACCGCGGGCAAAGCGCGGCTATAATAAGGGTTTATTCCAATTGGCGATAGCATGCTTTACATACCGGGTCAGAGGGCGCTTTCAGCATTTCGGACAGAAAAACTGCAAACAAAAATCCAAGCTGCCGGATTATCATGCGTTCTGGAAGAGAGCCAGTATGAATATTATTTGGAAACCTCAGGCAAGCTGACGAGCGAGATGCAGGGGCGACTGAACACCCTGCTCGATGCCGGCACTGAACCAAACCCGCGTTTACCGAGACTGGCGCTATTTGTCGTGCCTCGGCTCGGAACCTTATCGCCTTGGCGATCAAAGGCGACTGAAATTGCGAATATTTGTGGTCTCACAGCGGTGCAGCACTTAGAACGTGGGATCCGATATGCGTTCTCGGTCGACGGCGACACGACGATCTCAAAGGCAGATCAGGAGACCTTGGCGGCACTGCTGTTTGATCCCATGACTGAGTCTGTTTTAACTGAGCGCTCTGCAGCGCAGCAATTGTTTGAGCGAATACCGCCGCAAGCCGGACGGTCTATCCCCCTTTTGGAAATCGGTATCGGCGCCATTGAGCGCGCCAATGTGGACTTGGGGTTGGCACTGGCAGTCGATGAAATTGACTATTTAAAAACCGCGTTTGAAAACCTGGCGCGCAATCCAACCGACGTTGAATTGATGATGTTTGCCCAGGCAAATTCAGAACACTGCCGGCATAAAATCTTTAGAGCCGATTGGACATTAGATGGTGCGGTTCGCGCGCATAGTCTGATGGATATGATCCAGAACACCTACGATGAAAGCGCGGGTCGGGGTGTATTAAGCGCCTACAGCGACAATGCCTCGGTGATAGAGGGGTCCGTGTCCGAGCGATTCTATCCGGATCCCGAAACCGGCGTGTTTGGGTATCGTTTAGAGCAAACACCGATTTTGATGAAGGTTGAAACCCATAACCATCCAACAGCCATTGCGCCGTTTCCTGGTGCCGCGACGGGGGCGGGTGGCGAAATTCGAGACGAAGGCGCGGTTGGCCGCGGTTCTAAACCCAAGGCGGGGTTGATTGGCTTTACCGTCTCTAATTTGAGAATCCCCAATGCGCGCGCGCCTTGGGAGACAGACTTTGGTTTGCCCGCCCGAATTGCCTCGCCCCTATCGATTATGCTCGAGGGCCCGATAGGGGGGGCGGCGTTTAATAATGAGTTTGGTCGGCCCAACCTGGCGGGCTATTTTCGATCGTTTGAAATGACCTTGGCGGGCGAGCGTTGGGGCTACCATAAACCGATTATGATTGCGGGGGGAATGGGGAATATCCGACCGGATCATGTTGATAAGGGTGCCATTGAGCCGGGAGACGCCCTGGTGGTTTTGGGCGGTCCGGCGATGTTAATTGGTTTGGGTGGTGGCGCGGCCTCCTCGATTGCAACGGGTACGGGTGATGAGGATCTGGATTTTGCGAGTGTCCAGCGGGGTAATCCAGAAATGGAGCATCGTTGTCAGGAGGTGATTGATCGTTGCTGGCAGCTTGGGCCTGCCAACCCGATTCGATTTATTCATGACGTGGGTGCCGGTGGGTTATCGAACGCTTTGCCCGAACTGGTGAAAGATGGGGGTTGCGGCGGCGCGTTCGATTTGCGCGCGATTCCGAGTGCTGAGTCCAAGTTATCGCCGCTTGAGATTTGGTGTAACGAAGCCCAAGAGCGGTATGTCTTGGCGATCGGTCCTGAGCAACTTGAACGCTTTTTGTTCTTATGCGCCCGAGAACGCTGTCCCGCCGCAGTGGTCGGGCGGGCGGTCAAGGCGGCGCATTTGACGGTTGAGGATCCGTTGTTAGAGGGCCAGCCAGTTGATTTGCCAATGTCGGTATTGTTTGGCAAGCCGCCAAAATTGCACAAACAGGCAACGAAGATAAAGCGCACGGCGCCAAGGCAGCCGTTAACCGCGACGCTTGACGAGGCCGTTGAACGGGTGCTGACCCATCCCAGTGTCGGCAGTAAGAGCTTTTTAATTACCATTGGCGATCGCAGTGTTGGCGGTTTGGTCGCTCGGGATCAGATGGTGGGGCCATGGCAAGTACCGGTTTCGGATGTGGCGGTTACGGCTGCCGGCTTTAAAGATAGTGTGGGCGAGGCGATGGCGCTGGGTGAGCGAACGCCGCTTGCTGTCTTCAATGGCCCTGCATCAGGTCGGATGGCAGTGGCCGAGGCCCTAACCAATTTATCAGCGGCGAGGATTGGTGCTTTGAGTCAGGTGAAGTTGTCGGCTAATTGGATGGCCGCCAGTGGTCATGCCGGAGAGGATGCAAGCCTTTACGAGACCGTCGAGGCGGTCGGGATGCAGATGTGTCCGGCGCTTGGGATCTGCATTCCAGTGGGTAAAGACTCGATGTCGATGCAAACCAAATGGCGTCAAAATGACGAGGACAAACAGGTCACGTCACCCGTGTCTTTGATTATTTCAGCGTTTGCACCGGTTACAGACATTGCCCAGACCTTAACACCGGCGCTTTCAAAGCGGGCCAGTCGTCTCATTCTATTAGAATTGCCAGGTGGGCACCGGCGGCTTGGCGGCGCGATCATTCAACAATGTTTTTCGCAGATGGATGCCGATGTGCCGGATGTCACCGACTTCACAAGCCTCAAGGCGTTGTGGGCGGTTCTTCAAGATCCAGGGCTGCGCGCCACGATGCTTGCATTGCACGATCGCTCCGATGGCGGGCTGTTTACAACCTTAGTTGAAATGGCCTTTGCAGGACATTGTGGTTTAACGCTTGAAGTCCCAAAGGGCGAGCTTTTACTGCCTTTTCTGTTCAATGAAGAGCTGGGCGTCGTGCTGCAGATTGAACCTGAAAGCCTCAGTCTGTGGTCGGAAACGGCGCGCGCTCGCGGCCTGCGCATGCTCGACCTGGGGGCGCCGCAACCGGATCATCAAATACAGATTTTCCAAGATTCGCAACCAGTCGCGTGCTATGCACGCGGCGCGCTCGCCCAGTGCTGGTCGACGGTCAGCTATCAACTGCAGGGCCTTCGCGATCATCCTGAGTGTGTTGAGGAGGCTTTCTCGGCGCTGGCGGATGACTCAGACCCAGGACTGAGTATGACGGTACCTGCTGGTGTGACGGCGGCGTTGTTAGCGCCGATGGTTCACACCGGCGTGAAACCCAAGGTTGCGATTTTGCGCGAGCAGGGCGTGAACAGCCAGATGGAAATGGCGGCCGCGTTTACGGCGGCAGGCTTTGAAGCCGTTGATGTGCATATGAGTGATCTGCTTTATGCGCGTCAATCTTTGGCGGGCTTTCAGGCGCTCGCTGCGTGCGGCGGATTCTCCTATGGCGATGTTTTAGGTGCTGGGTCAGGTTGGGCCAAAAGTATCTTGATGAATGCAGGGATTGCGGATCAGTTCGAGGCTTTTTTTCATCGCTCGGATACGTTGGCGCTGGGCGTTTGTAACGGGTGTCAGATGTTATCGCAACTAACAGATCTGATTCCTGGCGCTGAGCATTGGCCTGGCTTTGTCAGAAATCGCTCAGAGCAGTTTGAAGCGCGGTTTTCGATGGTTGAAGTGATGCCCAGTCATAGCGTGTTGCTGAAAGACTTAGAAGGCGCCCAATTACCGATAGTGGTTTCTCATGGGGAGGGGCGCGCGGCCTTGTCGGACGCAGCGGCGCAAGCGCTTGCTGCCAATCAACAAATAGCGATGCGATTTGTCGGTAATGATGGCGTACCGACTCAGCGGTATCCGGCCAATCCAAATGGTTCGCCCGGCGGTTTAACGGCAGTTACCTCCTTGGATGGCCGGGTTACGGCCATGATGCCGCATCCAGAGCGATCCTTCCGTTCTGCGCAATGGTCGTGGCAACCGCAAGGGATGGGTGAATTGAGCCCTTGGGCGATGATGTTCAAAGCGGCGGCAACCTGGCTGCGTTAAGCAGGGTTTGGCCGTGGGTCGATGGTTGCTTCTCGAGTGATGAAAATGCCTTGACGCTGATCTGAAAAGAAATGCTCAAGGGTTTGCGTGATGGCTGCAAAGGAGAGGTCAGACCACGGAATATCGGCTTCTGCGAAGAGTTTGGTCTCAAGACTTTCGATGCCCGAGAAAAAATCAAGATCCAGTAGGCTCGCCTTATAAAACACATACACTTGGGAAATATGCGGTAGGCTAAAAATGGTATAGAGCGAATCGATCTCGACTCGGGCGTTGGCTTCTTCCAGGGTTTCTCGCATGGCGCCCTGTGCGATAGACTCTCCGTTTTCAAGAAATCCGGCGGGTAACGTCCATTTTCCATAGCGCGGTTCGATCGCGCGTTTGCACAAAAGGACTTGACCTTCATATACCGGGATGCACCCGGCAATGATTCTAGGATTTTGATAATGGATAACGTCACAATGTCCGCAAACGAAACGTTGCCGAGTATCGCCGTCAGGAATGCTCAGAGCGACAGTGCCGCCGCATTGGCTACAATATTTCATGGCGCAATGATAAAGGTTTGTCGCCACGCTTCACAGCGGTATGCAAAACGATGATGGATTTATTGCGATCAAGACTTGCGGGGTTGCGCTTGCGTCCTCGACCGGAACAGTATCTCAGCCAAGCCGATGCTGCTGTGATGGTTTTGATTCGATTAAGCAGTTCGCCGACCATCGTTCTCACGGTTCGGGCGAGTGCCCTGTCTTCCCACGCGGGTGAGGTGGCGCTTCCGGGCGGCAAGCGCGACCGAGACGATGCCGATCTTGCCGCGACGGCCCGGCGAGAAACGGCGGAAGAATTGGGCGTGGCAATCGATCAGATTGAGTTGATTGGCGAGTTGCCTGGACTCATCTCAAAACATGGTCTTTGGGTGACGCCCTTTGTTGGAATCCTACCTGAAGCGGTGGCCGTAAAGCCGAATCAAGATGAAGTCAGCGACGTTTTTGAGGTGCCTCTAGCTTGGCTGGGAAAAGATGAAAGGGTTGGCACTGAGCGTTTGGCGCGCCAAGGTGTGGTTCAATTGGCTCCGATCTATGAGTTTGAGGGCTACCGGATTTGGGGCTTAACAGCGCTCATTTTGTTGGATTTTCTAACCCTTGCATTAAGGTCTAAGGAGGGTGCGTGATGCGACAAGCCGCCGCCGATTGTTAATTTTTAAAGGAGCATTGATGATTTATAAATTAGATGATTTAAGTCCCGAAATTCATGCCGACACTTGGGTTGCTGACAGTGCCGCCGTGATTGGGCAAGTCTTTTTGGCCGCTGGGGTAAGCGTTTGGTTTAACGCCGTTTTAAGGGCAGAGAACGCCGCCATTCACATTGGTGAAGGCTCAAATATTCAAGATGGCTCGGTCTTACACGTTGACCCTGGGATGCCCTTAACGATTGGCAAAGGGGTCACTATTGGGCACAAGGTGATGCTTCACGGCTGTACGATTGGTGATGAGTCGCTGGTCGGGATTAACGCGGTGATTTTGAATGGCGCTAAAATCGGTAAAAATTGTCTGATTGGTGCAAATGCGTTGATTCCAGAAGGAAAAGAAATCCCGGATGGCTCCTTGGTCATGGGCTCGCCGGGTAAAATCGTGCGCAGCCTAACGCCGGAACAGATGCAGGGATTAAAGCTCAGTGCGCAGCACTATGTGGAGAATGCTCGTCGGTATAAGCGCGGTTTGATCGCCTTGTAAAATGGCGGTAAGGCTTGGCATCCTGCTCGCTCGGGGTTATATTGCGGTCGTAGAGTGATCGATTACCTAGGTTGACTTGGCACAATGATGCAAAAGCTCGCCATCAATGAAAACCTGCTGCGCGACTTCGCGCCCCTTCTGCTGTGCGGTTTACTAGGTCTGCTACGACTGCCGTTGTAGGCGGCCAGTACCAATTCCTACATCGTTTGAAATCTATCGGCTACACCAGCCGACGAATACCAATAGATCGAGATCAAACACTATGAGTTCAAACACCAATCAGTTTCCAAAATTGGCGGACCAGAAGGTCATGCCATACCAAAAATACAAACCGTTTAAGGCCATTGGGTTGAAAGATCGCACTTGGCCTGATCGGGTTATCGAGCGCGCGCCAAGATGGTGTAGTGTGGATCTACGGGATGGTAATCAAGCGCTGATTGAGCCGATGACACCGACCGAAAAACAAGCCATGTACGATCTGCTTTTGGGAATTGGTTTTAAGGAGATCGAAGTCGGGTTCCCGGCGGCATCTCAAACCGATTTTGATTTTGTTCGCAAAATTATTGATGAAGATTTGATTCCTGAGGATGTGACCATCCAGGTGCTGTGTCAGGCCAGAGAAGACTTGATTACGCGTACCATTGAGGCAGTATCGGGCGCTCGGCGCGTTATTTTTCACTTATACAACTCAACCTCAACGCTCCAAAGGCGCGTTGTTTTTGGCATGAGCCAAGCTGAGATTATTGGTCTTGCGACCCGCGCGACCGAGATGGTGAAACGCTACACGCAGCCTTTGGTGGATGCCGGAACCGATGTGGTGCTCGAGTACTCTCCTGAAAGTTATACCGCCACCGAGATGGATTTTGCGGTTGAGATTTGTACGGCGGTCATGGCTGCTTGGGGTCCAACGCCCGATAAAAAGATAATTTTGAATCTGCCCGCGACCGTTGAAATGGCGACGCCCAATATTTATGCGGATCAGCTTGAGTATTTCATGCGCGCTTTGCCAAATCGCGATACTGCGGTGATCAGCTTACACACGCATAACGACCGGGGAACGGGCGTTGCGGCCTCTGAGCTTGGGTTAATGGCTGGCGCGGACCGAATCGAGGGAACCTTGTTCGGCAATGGTGAGCGGACTGGCAACTGCGACATTATCACAATGGCTATGAATCTGTTTTCACAGGGGATTGATCCCAAATTGTATTTGACAGACATGGCGCGGATCGTAGCGGTTTCCGAAGCCTGTACCAAAATCCCGGTCCATGTCCGTCAACCCTATGCAGGCGAGTTGGTGTTTACGGCTTTTTCGGGCTCGCATCAGGATGCGATCCGAAAGGGGATGAATCATGTTGAGTCGGGCTCAGATGGCGCCTGGGAAGTGCCGTATTTGCCCATTGATCCGGCGGATGTTGGCGGCTCTTATCGAGAAACGGTTCGGGTCAATAGCCAGTCAGGAAAGGGCGGTATTGCCTTTATTTTGGAGAACTACTTCGATGTGCACCTGCCGCGGGAGCTATTGCTTGAGCTCAGTCCGCTGGTTCAGAAAGAGTCCGAGGCGGATGGCGGCGAGCTCAAGCCTGCTCGGATTTGGGATGCTTTTATCCGTGAGTTAGTCGAGGTGACTGGGCCCTATCATTTAATCGACTATGAGGTGCGCTCCGTTAGCGGCGAACGCGAACATTGCCAAGCGCGCGTTCAGGTTGGCGACAACGAACTTAAAATCGAAGGCGAAGGCACTGGCCCAATCGATGCTTTTGTGAACGCGCTGACCTTGACGTTGAACGAGTCCATCAACGTTGTGGATTATCAGGAGTACGCGCTGAATGAAGGCAGCCAAGCAAAGGCGATTAGTATTATCAAGATTGCGGATTCGAAAGCCAACAAGTGTTTCGGTGTTGGGATCAGTCCAAATACGACAACGGCCGCTTTTAAATCAATCATTGCAGCGTTGAATCGGCTTTGGCGCTAAAGCGTGCATCACTTAGCGGCGGCGAATGGGTCCAACGACCGTTAGCTAATGCGCCAATGTTTTGATCAATCAAAGCGTTGTGCACTGCGGTCTGCGCGCTTTGCCGCCGCCTTGGTCGGCTGCAAAGATGAGCTGCTCGATTGATGCGACGAACCGGGATTGCTCTGAAGTGAATGGGTTTCGATAAGAGGTGCGCTAATGGATGCTCAATGGGTCTTGGTAATTTGTGTTATTGCGCTGTTGCTTGGGCTCTACAGAATGAGCCGCCGAATTGATCAGAAAATTGCCGAGGCCCTGCAACAAACGCCGAAGCCTCAGGGGGTGCCGACCGCCGTGCCGACGTCTTCAGAAGAAGCCGGCGACGATAGTTTTTGGAAGTGGTTTCAATCGAGCAAGGTCGCCTCAATCGTTGTTCGTCGCCAAGTGATTTTAAGTGTAAACCCGGCGGCGGAACAGTTATTAGGCCGCAGCGCAATCGATCTAAAAGATCGGCCCGCATCAGCGTTTATGACCCAGACGAGCGCAGCTTATGCGCAGAAGGTGGGAATCGAACCAGAATTAGCTGAGCGAGAGTATGAAATTCTCAAGCCAGACGGTGAGGTGATCACGATTATAACCCAACCGTCTATGCTCACCCTGGGCGGCGAAAATACTCGGGTTTTGATGATCTTTGATGTGACTGAGCAGCGTCGACGTGAAGCCGCTCTTCGGGATTCGGAGAAGACACTTGAATCTGAACTGAACCAAAAATCAGTCTCGTTGGGTGAGGCGCAAACTTATCTGAACTTGGCCCTCGAGCATTTCTCGGAAGGCTATATTTTAGTGGATCCGTCGCATTCGATTCGTTTTTTAAATCGAAGGGTTAGGGCGATCTTTCCGGAAGTGGCGCAGATGCTGCGTCCTGAGGCGGATTGGATCCGGGTGATCGACGCGATGCTCGACCAAGCGCTTATTGTCGCCCCGGCTGGCGCAGATAAAGCGACGATAAAAACCTGGTTTGAACAAGGCAGCCTCGCCGGCTTTGCGCAGCAGGATCTTGAATTGAATGGCCATCGGTGGGTGCGCGTCACGATCAAAAGTTTGCCAGCGGGTGATCAGATTATTACCGTTGTTGATATTTCAGAGCTCAAAGCGGCCATTGAAAACGCTGAAATTGCCGCGAGTTCTAAGTCAAATTTCTTGGCCAGCATGAGCCATGAGATTAGAACGCCCATGAACGGCATTCTCGGCATGGTCGATTTGATGAAACGCAGCCCGCTGAGTGAAGATCAAAAGGAAATGGTCTCGACCATTCAAGATTCCGGAAAAGCGCTTTTGTCATTGATTAATGACATCTTGGATATCTCAAAAATTGAGGCTGGTCGAATAGAGTTAGAGAGTTTGCCCTCAGATCTCGCTGAAGTCTCGGAAGGTGCGCTGGAAGTCATCGCCGCCAATGCCGCGAAAAATGAGCAGTCCCTGATTTTAATTCAAGATCCGGCGGTGCCCAGTAATTTGCTGTTAGACGGCCTGCGGCTGCGCCAAATCTTGGTTAACTTGGTGGGTAATGCCATCAAGTTTTCGCCTTTGGCGGCCGAGATCGTCGTTCGCATAGAGCTGCTAGAGCGTCAAGTGGGGGACTATTGCGATGTTTTGATTCGGGTGATCGATCAAGGCATTGGATTGTCTGCTGAGGCACAAGAAAATATTTTTGCTGATTTCGCTCAAGCCGAAAAATCGACCAGTCGAATTTATGGGGGCACCGGTTTGGGTCTTGCAATCTGCCGCCGCCTCGTCGAGGTCATGCAGGGCCGGATTGAAGTGATCAGTCAGTTAGGTCAGGGCGCGGAATTTCAAATACAGCTTAGGTTGCTGGAATCACCTGATGTGCCGCCTGAGCGTGGCGTCGTGGATCTCTCTGGGGTCGATGTTTTCTACGTCAGCGCTTCAGAGCGAAGCTTTGAATCGGTCAGCGGCGTTTTAACCCCGCTGGGCGCCCATTGCCATGCGGTTGTGGATCCGATGAATTTGGAAAGATCGCTCGCCTTGGATGCGGTTTCGACGATGCCGGTGGTGATTTTGCCGGACAGTTTTAGTCGGCCTGAGCAAGAATCAATCTGGCGTCGAGTTGAAGCCAATCCTTTGCCGCAACAGGTGGGCTGGGTGTTTTTCAGTGCAGGTCGTGGACAGCGACTGCGCTTGGTCAATGATCGATTGGCCTTGATCAGTAGTAACCCGTTTAGACGGCGCGAATTAATGTCCGCCGCCGCGCAGGTTGTGGGGCGCGATGCGTTAGTAACTGAAACCGAGATGGCGGAGGTGCTCCAAAATGCGTGGGTGCCGATGACAGCGGCTGAAGCCGCGCAAGAGGGCCTCTTAATCTTGGTGGCTGAAGATAATGCGGTGAATCAGCAAGTTATTCGGCGACAACTCAACACCCTCGGCTTGGCCTGCGAGTTGGTGGATGATGGGGTTGCGGCCTTGGACCGCATTCGCAGGGGGGGAATTGGTTTGCTCTTGACGGATTGCGATATGCCCAATATGGATGGGTACGAATTAACGCGTAGGATTCGCCAAGAAGAAGTTGGCTCAAGCAACCCCTTGCCGATTATTGCGATTACCGCCAATGCCATGGACGGCGCCGCGGCGGCCTGCTTTGAGGCTGGAATGAACGATTATCTATCCAAACCACTAGAAATCGGCGCCCTGCAAACGATGCTGAGAACTTATTTGCCAAGCACGGACCCCGACCAGAATTCGGTAACCGATGCTGCTGCGGCTGAGGCCGATCAATCAATCAATCAGGCAGCCGAAGCGCCCGCTGAGGACGATGGGGTTAGCGACGGTGCTGCCATTTTAGATCTGTCAGAGCTCAAGGCCTTATTTGGTGATGACACTGAAGTGCTTAATCAACTTCTGGAGGAGTTTGTAGCCTCGCTCGATGCAGGCATCTCAGAGATGCTGTCTGGGTTTGATGCCGAAGATTACGAACGGGTTCGAGCCGAAGCCCATAAGTTAAAGTCTTCGGCGCGGACTGTCGGCGCCCACACGCTAGCAGACCTCTGCTTCGAGCTTGAAATGGCGGGTAAAGCCAAGGCTGGTCAAGCGTTACAAGCCCACCTCGGCTCGTTGCAATCGGTTTGTGATCAAACGAAGAACGCCATAACGCGGGCAATCGCCACCGAGGCCTGATGAGCGGTGCTCAAGTGCGGGCCTTGCGTTCAGGGGTTGTTTGTTGCCTGTTTAATCGTCGGTGTTGAACCGAGGAAAGAGTTTGGCGGTGACGATCATGTTGCCTTTAAGGCGAATGATTTCGATCTGATAGCCTGTGATCGTTAAGCAAACCGGGGCTTCCGGAATTGTCTCGAGCGTCTCAGTAATGAGTCCGTTCAGTGTTTTCGGTCCCTCGGCAGGTAATTGCCAGTTCAGCGCCCGATTAATCGCGCGAATGGTTGCGCCGCCATCGACATAAAATGAACCATCTTCCTGAGGATGAATGTCGCTGCTTGCGGCAGCGAGGTCCGTCGTGAACTCACCGACAATTTCTTCAAGGATGTCCTCGAGCGTGACAATGCCTTGAATGTCCCCGTACTCATCAACGACCAGCCCGATCCGTTCTTTTCGCTTTTGAAAATGTCTGATTTGGGTTTGCAGCGAAGTGTTCTCGGGCACGAAATAGGCATCGTCAATTTCCTGCATCAACGCTGCTTTGGTCAGGGTCTCGCTCGACAAAAATCGAATCGCGCTTCTAACGTGCAAAATTCCGACGATGTTTTCGATGCTCTCATGAAAAACAGGCAGCCGGGTATGCTGGGCGTTACGGAGCTGTTGAATGATGGTATCGAGGTCGTCATCGAGATCAATGCCAATGATCTCGCTTTTAGGGACCATAATGTCATCAACAGAGACCTCATCGAGATCCAATACGCCCAGCATCATATTCTGAGATTGGGATGCGATTTTTGCGCCATCAAAGACAAGGGTCCTGAGTTCCTCTCGACTGAGGTGATCATTTTGTGAGCCCAAGTGATTGATGCCAAAGACGCGCAAAAGACCGTTGGAAAGTGCTGAAACCAGCCACACCAGCGGGTAGAACAAGAATAAGAGCACCCGCAATAGATGCGAGGAGGGTAACGCAACGCGCTCAGGAAAAGCTGCGGCAATGGTTTTGGGGGCAACCTCTGCAAAAATTAGAAAAACAAACGTGCAAATCACAGGTGCCCAGGCCACACCACTTTCTCCGAGCAGTTCAATTGCGAGCAGCGTGGCGATCGATGCGGCCGAGAAGTTGACAAAGTTATTGCCAATAAGGATGACGCCAAGCAACCGATCTGGGCGCTCAAGCAAACGTGCCGCGCGTTGCGCGCCCCGGTGACCTTTTTTCGCAAGGTGTCGCATCCGATAACGGTTCAGCGCCATCATGGCGGTTTCAGAGGCGGAGAAATAAGCTGATAAGAAAACGAGGCAAATGACAGCGATGAGCAGCGTGCCTGTTGATGGGGCGTCCAAGATGCGTTGAGCCTTAGAGTATTAAGAAGACCTTGTAGCGGATCGGTCCCTTTCGTGTCAAGGCCCGAGTTTTATGAAAGGAGTACTTCGACCACAAACTTGCTGCCAAAATAACCCAGCGCAAGAAAGGCAAAGCCAACTAGGGTCCAAGCGGCAGCCAGGCTACCACGCCAACCCAGCCGGTATCGGCCCCAGAGTAGAACGACAAAAACCAGCCACGCCATAGTGGTTAGGATTGTGTGATGAATCAGTCCGGGTACTGAGCGGGAATCCATAAATAAAAAGCCCGTGGCGATGGCGAGGGTCAAGGCAATTAAGCCGGTCCAAATTGACTCAAATAACAGTGTGTCGAGGGTTTGAATCGGCAAAAATAACCTCGCGCCAGATTGCTTTTTCTTCATTCGTTGGTCATGCCAGGTCAGATACACGGCTTGCAGTGCCCCTAAGGCCAATAAACTGTAGGCGAGGATTGAAAGGATGATGTGCAAAGTGAGTGCTGGCGCAACATCGACCCGCACTGGACCGTGATCTGAGTAGACGGTTTGTATCAAAAGCGTGAGACCTGCGACGGGAAAGACCACTTGGGCGATATGATTCATGGGGCGCCTGAGTTGGTTGAGTGCAACCACAAGGCTCATCGCAAAGGCGGTAAGGCTCAGCATAGGCACAAGGCCAAGACTCAGGGCTTGACTGTTAAGCCAGCTGGACTTGAGTAAAAAGCCGTGACCCAAGCAGGCAACCAGCCCAAGGATGATACTTAAGATATCAGCCTTGGAGGCCTGCGTCAGATTTTGAACGCGATGGCGTGCCCTGAGCCCATTTGCGAAATACAGTAAGCCCGTCAGCAGCGCCAGCACTAGGAAGCTCGGGGAGGTTTGGAAGCTTTCGCTCATCGTAAGCCCTTTGGGGAGTTCTTGGTCTATAATATCAGCTCGTCAGTCGAAACTCTGCTGCCAGTTGCGATCTTCTTGCATTGCGCTGACGGCGCCGAGCGAAATCCACAAGCCACGTCTTAGGTGGGCGATGTCCTTTCGGTTTGGGTAACGCTGGGCCGCAGTGGGCATCGATGCATCGCGGGCGACACGACAGATCGATGCGACGAGGGTCATGCTGGTAACAAATTTAAAGAAGGTGCAACACTATGTTTGATAATTTAACCCGCCGAGTCAGTGCGGCACTGGGTCAAATTGGCGGCAAAAAAACCTTAACAGATGCGAACATTGCAGAGACCTTGCGTGAGGTGCGTCTGGCTTTGCTCGACGCCGACGTTGCCTTAGCCGTGGTCCAAGATTTTATGGATCGAATCCGGCAGCGGGCGATTGGCGCTGAGGTCGGCGCGAGTTTGTCGCCTGCGCAATCTTTTTTAAAGATCGTTAATGAAGAATTGATGGTCGTTTTAGGGGGCGCCTCTGAGGGCCTCGACCTCAATCGGCAGCCGCCTGCAGTCATCCTCCTGGCCGGACTTCAAGGTGCGGGTAAAACCACAACGGCAGCAAAACTTGGCGTTTGGTTGAAGCAGCGTGAAGCAAAGCAGGTGATGTTGGTTAGCACAGATGTTTATCGTCCTGCGGCGATTCAGCAGTTGCAGACGCTTGCAGAAAGTGCAGGTCTTAGTTTTTTTGCGTCCTCGATTGATCAGGCACCTGAGCAAATCGCCAAAGATGCCTTGCAGGCCGCAAAGCGACAGTTTGTGGATGTGCTGATCGTGGACACGGCCGGGCGGCTTGCGATTGACGATGAGATGATGCGGGAAATCTCGAAGTTGCACGGACATCTAGATCCGGTTGAAACCCTCTTCGTGGTGGATGCCATGACGGGTCAGGATGCGGCCAATACGGCCAAACAGTTTGGCGAAGTCTTGCCCTTAACGGGCGTTATTTTAACCAAGGCGGATGGGGATGCTCGTGGTGGCGCCGCCTTATCGGTGCGCCAAGTCACTGGTCGGCCAATCAAATTTATCGGTCAAGGCGAAACGATCGAGGCTTTAGAGTTGTTCCACCCAGATCGAATTGCGTCCAGGATTCTGGGAATGGGCGATGTGATGTCGCTCATTGAAGAAGCTGAGCAAAAAATTGATAAAGACAAAGCAACAAAGCTGGCTAAGAAAATCCAAAAGGGTCGTAGTTTTGATCTTTCGGATTTTCGAGATCAGATCCAACAAATGAACAACATGGGCGGATTAACGGGAATGCTGGATAAGCTTCCGGGTATGGGCAACATGGCTGAAACGGCAAAGGCGCGAGTGGATCAACAAAATTTCGGTCAGCTTGAAGCGATAATCAATTCGATGACGCCAAAAGAACGCAGTTTTCCTGACCTGATAAGCGGTTCGCGCAAACGCAGGATTGCCCGGGGTTCGGGAACAGAAATTCAAGATGTGAACCGGTTGCTCAAACAGCATAAACAAATGCAAAAAATGATGAAAAAGCTGGGCAAGAAAGGCGGTATGACCAATATGATGCGGGGATTGGGCGGCATGATGAATCAGGGGGGTCGTCCGTTTTAGGTTGGCAAGACAAGTTACCGGCTGCTTTCTGTCGGCGCCTGCCTAACAAGCTGCGTGATGACAAAAGGTTTTATTCCGCAGGCGATTGTCTTACAATAGGCGCCCTTCGCGGGGCCGGTCGCGCAGAGGCGCGTCGCATAAAGGGTTCTAGCTAAAAGGGTTCTAGCTAAAAAGATTCTAGCTGAAAGCGTTCTAGCTGAAAGCGCTCTAGCTTAAAGGGTTCTAAGGTTACAGTAGGTGGCTTTCGCTCGATGAGAAGCCAAATTGAAAGAGCACGACCACAGGGCAGGTGACCGGACCAGAAAAATTACCGGTCAGGCGCACGCTACAAGCCGCAGGCTTGATCCGAGCCGCTTGTGAAAAAGCTGGTGTGAAAAAGAATTTGTAAAAAAGCTTGTGGGAAAAAGCTTTTGTAAAAAAACTTGTGTGAAAAGGCTTTCATGAAAAAGCCGCAGAGCGTAACGATGAGCGTTTAAAATGAGCGCAGCGCTAAAAAACGCGAGAGTTGCTCAGGATAACGAGGTCTGTGGCAAGCGCCTGCTGAGAACAGCCAGGGGCGACACAGAAAATTTTAGACATTGAAGTAAGGGTGAAGACAAGATGGTAACAATTCGATTAGCGCGTGGCGGCACCAAAAAGCGTCCTTTTTACTACGTCAGTGTTGCTGATCGTCGCGAGAGCCGCAATGGACGTTTTATAGAGCGTGTTGGTTTCTTCAATCCGCTAGCAAAGAGTGCCGACGAAAAGATGCGCTTGGATCTTGACCGCATTGACTACTGGACTCGGCAAGGTGCGCAGCCTTCGGATCGCGTAAAATCGCTGATTAAAACGTATCGTAAGGTCGTGCAAGTCGAGCCCGAAGTGGAAGCTGTGGCTTAACACTCGAGCATAAACCATTGCTTGCCTCAGAGGATGCCTTGATCCAAATCGGGTCAATTGTTGGGGTCCATGGCGTCAAGGGATGGCTTAAGCTATTTTCCGATACGGACCCCGCAGAACAAATCCTAAAATATCATCCCTGGCACGTCCGACAACACGGCAAGTTATCTGCTGTAGAAGTTGCGGAAGTCCGCCAACAGGGTAAAAAGATCCAAGTTCGATTTAAAGACGTTGACAATCGAAATCAGGCTGAGGCTTGGGTCGGGGCGACCATTTGGACCAAAAAGGCTGATTTCCCGCAGTTGCCAGAGGGCGAGTTCTATTGGCATCAGTTGATCGGTCTAAGGGTTGAGAACACGGAAGGTGAAACCCTTGGCAGCGTCGCGCGGTTGGTTGAAACCGGCGCGAATGATGTTTTGGTGGTCGAGCCTGGTATAGGCAGTGTCGACGACCTGGAAAGACTGATTCCCTATGTTGAGCCGGAATTTATCGTAACGGTCGACCTTGCAGCAAGCTCGATCTTGGTGAATTGGTCCAAGGACTTTTGATGAAGTTTGCCGTCGTGTCGTTAATGCCCGAAATGTTCGACGCGATCCGAGACTTTGGCGTGACGAGCCGGGCCTTTGAGCGGAATTTGGTCTCCCTAACCGTTGTCAATCCGCGGACCTTTGCTGAGGACCGGCATGGCACAGTCGACGACCGGCCCTACGGCGGCGGCCCAGGCATGGTACTCAAAGCTGAACCGATGTTGGCGGCGGTGGCGGCTGCTAAGTCGGCAGTAGGGGGCTCGCCAATGGTCGTGCATTTCTCCCCTAGAGGGAAACCCCTGGACCAAGGGATGCTTGCAGAATGGGTCGAGAATTTTGATGAGATGGTGCTTTTGACCAGTCGGTATGAAGGTTTGGATGAGCGGGTTATTGAGTCTGTTGTCGATCTTGAAGTGTGCGTTGGGGATTTTGTCGTGAGCGGAGGCGAATTGCCAGCGATGATGGCGCTTGATGCCTTGATCCGGTTACTCCCGGGCGCGCTCGGCGATGAATCTTCAAAAAATGATGAGTCTTTTATTGACGGATTGCTCGAATACCCTCAGTATACGCGTCCTGAAACAGTTGGTGGGCGAGGCGTGCCAGAGGTGTTGCTCAGCGGCGACCACAAGGCAATCGCACAGTGGCGGCAGGAGCAGTCTTTGATCGTTACGCAACGGATGCGGCCCGATCTACTTGACCGCCGCGGTTTATCCGACCAAGAGGCCCGGTTTCTTGACACAGCCAGTCAGAAGCTTGAGTAATGAGGAAACGTTATGAACAACAATAAGATCATTCAGCAAATTGAAGCAGCACAGCTGAAGGCAGACCTTCCAGACTACGCCCCCGGAGATACGCTGGTTGTCCAAGTTCGCGTAGCAGAAGGCAACCGCGAGCGGCTACAAGCATTTGAAGGCGTTGTGATTGGCAAGAAAAATCGTGGGTTAAATTCCGCCTTTATCCTCCGAAAGATTTCTCACGGCGTTGGCGTTGAGCGAACCTTTCAAGCGCACAGCCCTTTGATCGAAAGTATTACGGTGAAGCGGCGTGGCGATGTCCGCAAGGCGAAACTGTACTACCTCAGAGAACGAAGCGGTCGATCAGCGCGAATCAAAGAAAAATTGAAATAAGCTGTTAGCTGAGAGGCCTACTTCAGCTTGCTAGGCCGCTTGTTTTCAACCGCTTTTAAAGACCTAATGGGTTGTTTCTTAGAAATCCCCCACTGCACCCCTGTCTCCATTCGATAAAGCGTTTAAGGCTTGGGCGACGCGCGCACCGTGCCTGGCCTGTTGCGCTATGACGATGAGCGGGTCTCGCGCTTGGCGCGGCCAGCTTATGGTGACAGTCGGTGTGCTGGGTTGCGTCCCGGCACAAACCCGCCTTCCTTCCCACCAAACAATAGTGCTACATTCTCGCTAGACGCGCAGCATCCCGCCTGCGCCCGGCAGGCAACTGGTGAGGTGATGCAAAATGAGTCAAACGACACCGGTCGTGACAATGCGAAGTTATGGGTTTTTGGGGTTTCTTACGGTTCTCAATGTGCTTAATTTTGTAGACCGCCAGTTATTGGCCAGTTTCTCGAACTACATTGTGCCGGACTTGGGGCTCACGAATACCCAGTTTGGCTTGCTCACCGGGCTGATTTTTTTGACCTTCTACTCCGTTGCTGGATTGTTTATGGGGACCTTGGCCGATCGGGTCAACCGGACCCGATTCATTGCACTGGGGGTTGGTCTTTGGAGTCTGTTAACGGCTGCCTCGGGCATGGCCAAAGGGTTTTTGTCATTGGCCGCGCCCAGAATGTTGATCGGTGTCGGCGAGTCGATTCTAACACCGACAGCGATGTCCCTACTGGCAGACCGATTTCCGACGCAAAGGCTGGGTTTTGCATCGGGCTTTTATTATATGGGCGTGCCGATAGGCGTCGGCGTCAGTCTCTTGATTGTTGGGTATGTGGGGCCGGTCATTGGCTGGCGCAATTGTTTTTATTTATTGGGCGGCATCGGTTTGGTTTTGGCGCTTGTGATGTTTTTCTTAAAAGACCCTAAGCGTTCGGTTGCATCGGTGAACGTTTCATCCGACGGGGTTCAACCGGGATTTTTTGATCTTTTAAAAATCCTGTTCGCCGCGCTTAAAGCGTCTCCAGCCTTAACCATGACCATTGGTGGCGGGGTCGCTTTTCATTTTATTTTGGGGGCGTCGACCTTTGATCAGTTGTGGTATGTCCAAGAGCGGGGGTTTGATAAAGCCGAGATCGCTCAAATTACGGGCTGGATTGGTATTACAGCCGGTATCGCTGGCAATCTCTTTGGCGGGCTTGGGGGGGATTATTTCTTGAAAAAGACTGGGGTCGGTCGACCGATGTTTTTGTTTTTGGTTATGCTGGTGCTAGCCCCCGTGAATATTGCCTATCGCTTGGTTGAACCCGATTACTGGGTCTTTTGGCTTGGGGTGGGTGCGGGCTTTTTTCAGCTCGGTTGTTTCTACGGTCCGACCTTTTCAACGGTGCAGGAGTTGGTGCCCGAGGAGATTAGGGCGACCGTTGTTGCGTTTTATATCTTACTGTTGAATATGGCAGGGGTGGCTATTGGCGTGAGCCTTGCTGGCGTCTACATTGATTACCTGATGGCCATTGGCAATCCTCAGCCTTATACCCAGGCACTGCTTTGGTTCACCGTGATCTCGCTCGCCGCAATTCCACTGTTTTACTTCGCAGGACGATACTACGAAACCGATAAAGCTCGTCTGAATGCGCTGGTGCAAGCCGGTCTCAAAGGATGAAGGCCGCGCCGATTGACTTTGGTATTCTCAGTGAAGCGCATAGTCAACTGCTGGACGCCTACTTGGACAGTCTTTGGATGGAGCGAGGACTCAGTCGCAATACGTTGGAATCTTATGGCCGTGATTTGAAGTACTTTGTGCACTGGCTCCAAGCCAATAACCAAACGATTTTGGGGGCGAGCCGGCAGCACGTCTCGGCCTATTTAACGCATCGTGTTGAGCAGGGCATCACAGCCCGCTCCTCGGCTCGGGCTTTATCCTCTATTCGTTCGCTCTACCGGTTTTTAGTTCGGGAGGCGCGAATCTTAGAAGATCCAACACTTCGGATCGAAAACCCTAAATTAGGTCGAAAACTACCTGAGTCGTTGTCAGAAAAAGCGGTTGACGCACTTTTGTCTGCGCCGAATACCAAAACAGCGGTCGGGTTTCGAGATCGAACCATGCTGGAGCTTTTGTATGCCACCGGCCTGCGAGTTTCCGAATTGGTGAACCTCAGAATGATTGACGTCAATCTTCGTCAAGGGGTGTTGCGAGTCATTGGGAAGGGCGATAAAGAGCGATTGGTGCCGATCGGCGCAGAGGCCATTGATTGGCTCGACGGGTTTATTCAAGACCATCGTGCGGCGTTGATGCGTCGGTCAGGTTCGGATGAGGTGTTGTTTCCGAGCAATCGGGGTCGAGCGATGACGCGGCAAGCTTTTTGGTATTTGATCAAGCGGCATTCTGCTCAGGCGGGTATCAGTATTGCGCTATCACCCCATTCGTTACGACACGCCTTCGCAACCCATTTGCTGAATCATGGCGCTGACCTTCGGGTTGTGCAGCTGCTGTTGGGACATAGCGATTTGTCCACAACGCAGATTTATACGCATGTTGCGAAGCACCGCATGCAAGCCTTGCATGCCAAACACCACCCCAGGGGTTAATCTGTTTGTGGCAGTCCTTGCAGATGCACTAAACTAAGACTTTAAAATAGAGGTACTTTGATGAAAGCGACGAACAGAATCACGCGGCTCATGGCTTCATCGCGAGTCGTCACTTGGCTGCAAGCCGCGCTGGGATTGGTGTGCCTTTCGGGCATGACAAGCCATGCGGATGTGCTGAAAGATCTGGAAGCGGCGTTAAAGACCAGCAATCTCCCGATCGAATCAATCGCTGATTCCGACGTACCCGGACTCTTCAGTTTGAAATTAACCGACGGCACAACCCTTTTGACGGACCCCACCGGGACCTACTTCATTCATGGTGATGTCTATCAGAAGGCAAACGGCCGTATGGTCAACCTTTCAGAGCAAGCGCGCAGCGATTCGAGAAAGGCATTGATCGATGGGTTGGACGAGGCGCAAATGGTGGTCTTTGCGCCGCCGCCTTCTAAGCGATTAACAACGATCACCGTCTTTACGGATATTGATTGCGGTTATTGCCGAAAGTTGCACCAAGAGGTCCCAGAATTAAACCGCCTTGGTATTGCGGTCCGATATTTAGCGTATCCTCGCGCCGGCATCGACTCGGCCAGTTACGATAAGATCGTGTCAGCTTGGTGTGCCCCGGATCAAAAGGCGGCACTGACCCAAGCCAAGGCAGGCGACGCCATTCCAGGACGATCCTGTGCCAACCCTGTTAAGGCACATTTTGAATTGGGTGAATTGGTCGGGGTTACCGGGACGCCGTCGATAATCTTTGAAGATGGCCGCTTACTCCCAGGTTATTTGCCGGCTGCGCGACTGGCCGCTCAGCTCGGCTTGTCATCGGATTCCTGAAGGGATTTGTTAAAATAGTGTTGCGGAAAGCGTCATCATAGGTGACGCGTCATGCGCACTTGATTAAACTGTCGCGGATTTGTTGAAGGCAGTGCCCATGTCCGAGTTTCAAAGAATTCAGCGACTTCCTCCTTACATTTTTGGCATTACCGATGCCCTAAAGCGCGATGCTCGGGCACGGGGGGAGGATATTATTGATTTTGGGATGGGTAATCCTGATCAGCCAACGCCGCCTCACATTGTTGAAAAATTAGTTGAAACGGTGAACCGGGGCGATACCCATCGCTACTCGCAGTCAAAAGGCATACCGAGACTGCGCCAGGCGATCTGCAACTGGTACCAAACCCGCTACGGGGTGAGTTTGGATCCTGAGTCCGAAGCCATCGTGACCCTGGGTTCGAAAGAAGGCTTGGCACATCTCGCGATGGCGATTTTAGGGCCGGGTGATTCTGTTTTGGTCCCGAATCCCTCCTACCCAGTGCACCCTTATGGGTTTGTCATCGCAGGCGCAGATGTGCGGCACGTGCCGCTGACAGAAGAATTGGATTTCTTTTCAGAACTTGAGCAAGCCATTTTAAACACCTGGCCGAAACCGAAAGTATTGGTGCTGAATTTTCCGGGCAACCCAACCGGGCATTGCGTTGATCTAGTGTTTTTCGAACGCGTTGTTGAGATCGCGAAGGCCCATAATTTGTGGGTGGTTCAAGACCTGGCTTACGCTGACCTTGTGTTCGATGGCTATAAAGCCCCTTCAATCTTACAAGTCGACGGCGCAAAAGACATTGCAGTTGAGTTTTTTACGCTGTCTAAAAGCTACAATATGCCGGGTTGGCGAGTGGGTTTTTGTGTAGGTAACCAGACCTTGGTCGGCGCATTGGCGCGTATTAAATCTTACTTGGACTATGGCAGTTTTACGCCGATCCAGGTTGCGGCCATCACAGCGCTTGAAGGGGATCAAAGCTGCGTGGAAGCAACACGCCTGATCTATAAGCGCCGGCGAGACGTTTTGTGCGAAGGCTTAAATGCGGCGGGTTGGGCGGTCACCCCGCCCAAAGCAACGATGTTTGTTTGGGCGAAAATTCCGGCGCAATTTCGGTCTCTGGGTTCATTAGAATTTGCAAAGCGATTGATTACCGAGGCCAAGGTCGCGGTATCTCCAGGTGTTGGCTTTGGTCAATATGGGGATGAATATGTTCGCTTTGCGCTCATTGAAAACGAACACAGAACCCGGCAAGCCATACGAGGCATCAAACGGTTACTGGCTAAATGACCAAGCGCGAGTTTTTCGCATAAGGAGTCGGCTGTGAAAATTGCTATTTGTGGTGCAGGCACCGTCGGACGGGGCGTGACTCAGATTCTGCAAGATAATCATGCGCTAATCAGCGCGCGTACGGGCGAGGCAATTGAGATCTCGGTCGTTGCGTCCCGATCGGTGCCGACAGATGAAGTCTTCAAGGGTCTTGCGTACACCGCTGATATGGGTTCGGTCTGCGCGCGCCAGGATGTGGATGTGGTGGTTGAGTTAATGGGGGGTACAACCGACGCCAAAGCGCTGATTGAATCAGCGCTAAGTGCGGGTAAATCAGTGGTGACAGCCAATAAAGCATTGATTGCGGAACATGGTGATGCGCTTTTTGCGCTCGCGGCCAAGCATGAGGTCACGTTGCTGTACGAGGCAGCGGTTGCAGGCAGCATTCCGATTATTAAGGTGATTAAAGAAAGTCTTGCGGGTAATCAAGTTGCTTGGCTAGCGGGCATTATTAACGGCACTGCCAATTTCATCCTAACAGAGATGGCGGCATCGGGGCCCACCCGAACCTTCGATGCGGTGCTACAAGAGGCTCAGACTTTAGGCTATGCCGAAGCCGATCCAACCTTTGATATTGAAGGCATTGATGCCGCCCATAAGCTAACGATTCTTTCGGCCCTGGCCTTCGACCAGCCGCTCAGACTGGATCACGTAAAAGTTGAGGGCATCTCATCCCTCGACGCAGTTGATTTCAAATTCGCGCGGGAACTCGGCTTTAAAATTAAGCATCTTGGTGTTGCGCGTTGCCAGCAGGGGCAGCTTGAGATGGCTGTGCATCCCAGTTTCGTGCCGACCAACGCCATCTTGTCTCAGATCGACGGTGTTCAGAATGCCGTGCTGGTCTGCGGTGATGCAGCCGGTGAGATCCTTTGCGTGGGTGCTGGCGCGGGCGCCGGGCCCACCGGCAGTGCAGTGGTTTCAGATTTAATCGATTTGATTCAAGGCGCTTCTCCCAGCGGCAGCCTTGGGGGCCGATCATCGGCGCTTAAGCCGTTACCGGTCAGGCCAGCAGCAGAGGTTTCATCAGGTTACTATTTACGGATCAGTGTTGAGGATCAACCGGGGGTGATGTCTGCCGTGACCTCAATCTTAGCTCGGCGGTCGATTTCTTTGGACAAAATTCTACAAGAGGATATCGCGCCGAATCGATCCTTTATTGTTCTGGTGACGGATCCAATCCAGCATGGCGTGATCACAGATGCCATCAACGAACTTCAAGAGATGACGTCTGTGACGGCACCGGTTCAATCGATCCGAGTGTTTCGGTAACTTGTGACGATCGAACTGATTCGGCGGCCCGGGCAAACGGCAACGGACGTAGCGAACTTCGAGGCATTACTGTCGGTCCGCGGTGTTGTCGTCAGTTCAGATCCGCTGTACACGCTAGCAGGATTGGTGCCGCCCGATGGGATGAAAGGGTTAGGGTGTGCTGCCGCGCTGTTAATGGATGCAATCCAGCAGCAATCGAGAATCCTGATCATCGGTGATTATGACGCTGATGGCGCAACCAGTGTTGCGCTGATGAAAGAAGGTTTGACGGTGCTCGGCGCCCGTCATGTCGAATATTTGGTCCCAAATCGTTTTGAGTATGGTTATGGATTAAGTCCTGAGTTGGTGGATCTTGCCTTGACCCTGCGCCCGGACCTTATCATTACGGTCGATCAGGGGATCGTCAGTTTTGAAGGGGTTGCCGCGGCCAAGTCGGCGGGTGTTCGGGTTATTGTGACGGATCATCATTTGCCGGGTGAGGGCTTGCCGGCGGCGGACGCGATTGTGAATCCGAACCAAAATGGTTGTGAATTTCCCAGTAAGGCTCTGGCTGGGGTGGGCGTGGCGTTCTATCTGTTGATCAAGACGCGCGCACTGTTAGTCGCTGCCCGGCCCCAGAGCAAACAACGACTCAATTTGGCGCAACTCTTGGATTTAGTGGCGCTGGGCACAGTTGCTGATCTCGTTCCGCTCGATGCGAACAACCGTCGCTTGGTTCAGTCCGGGATCAATCGTATCCGCGCGGGTCAGGCACGGCCTGGGATTCAAGCGCTCATTGAAATATCAGGTTTAGATCACCGTGTTTTGACCACAACCCAATTGGCCTTTAACGTCGCGCCAAGGTTGAATGCAGCGGGTCGGCTCGAGGATATGTCGCTCGGTGTGGCCTGTTTGCTCTCGCCATCCGAGGCGTCTCAAGCTGCGGCTGCTCGTTTGGATGCGCTCAATCGAGCGCGTCGGGAAATTGAGCAGTCTATGCAGGATCAGGCTGCTGAATTGCTGTCGGATATGGGCAAGGTTCAGGATGCAGCGCACTTTGGGATCAGTCTTTTTGATTCGAGATGGCATGAGGGCGTTGTGGGGATTTTGGCGTCGCGGGTGCGGGCCCAATGCGGCAGGCCCGTGTTCGCTTTTGCGAAGGCTTCAAACGGATTGCTAAAAGGATCCGGCAGGTCCATTGAGGGATTGCAACTGCGTGACCTATTGGCAGAAATTGATGCGTCTCGGCAGGGCTTGCTCCATAAATTTGGGGGTCATGCGATGGCCGCTGGCGTCACCATCCGCCAAGAAGATTTTTCAGAGTTTGCTAGGCAATTCGACCAGCAGGCTAAAAAACATTTGTTGGGCCGAGACCTCAACGAGCAGATTTTATCAGAGGGTTTGGTGCCCAGCTTCGATCTTGAAAGGGTCGCGAGCCTGGTTCGAGATCACCCATGGGGGCAAGGGTTTCCGGAGCCGGTTTTTGACGAGCAGTTCGAAATCGTAGAACAGAAAGTCTTAAAAGGAGGGCACCTCAAACTCAAACTCCTCAGTGTTCGGTTTCCAACGCTTTTAGAAGGCATTTTTTTCAACCAAGACCGTGTGATTGAGCGTCGAAATGTTCGGTTCGCATTCAAATTGGATGTGAATCGATATCGAGGGGTGGATCGAGTGCAATTATTGTTGGTCCATTGTTGGTCATAACCCGGTTGAACAATGGCTGGGCCGCAAACGATGGTTTACAATAGCGAGCGCGGCGTGGGATGCTGGTTTAAAGCCTGCAAGCAGGCGAGTCGCTAGCGCAAACCGCCTGATATCTTTTTAGCACCTCATTAGAAGCATCATCATGATTGAAAGTAACGCGCTCTTCGCGAAAGTAAAGGATTGCCAGAATCGAACGCAGGTTCTTCGGGGGTATCTTTGACTATGACGACAAGAAAGAGCGCTTGGCTGAAGTTTCGTTAGAACTCGCCGATTCTAAGATCTGGGATCAACCCGAGCTGGCGCAAAAGCTGGGACAAGAACGCGCGGCGCTTGAGACGGTGGTGCTCACCATTGAACGGTTGGCGCAAGGCCTAGACGACTTGACCGAAATCCTCACCCTTGCGGTGGAGGAGCAAGATCAAGATTTGTTCGCTGAGGCGGCATCGGATCTTGATGTGTACCTTGAGGATCTCGCTAAACTTGAGTTCCAACGCATGTTCTCCGGATTGATGGATTCCAATAGTGCCTACCTTGAGATCCAATCCGGGTCTGGCGGCACCGAGGCTCAGGACTGGGCTGATATGCTGCTTCGGATGTATCTTCGATGGAGTGAAAGTAAAGGTTTTAAAGCAGAAATTATCGAACTGTCTGATGGCGATGTGGCAGGCATTAAATCAGCGACGGTTCGGATCGTGGGCGCTTACGCCTATGGTTGGTTGCGTACGGAGACGGGCGTGCATCGGCTGGTTCGAAAGTCTCCGTTTGATTCAGGCAGTCGTCGTCATACCTCATTCGCCTCGATTTTTATTTCGCCAGAGCTTGACGATGACATTGATATCGCACTGGATATGTCCGATGTTCGCGTCGATACCTATCGGGCAAGTGGCGCCGGCGGCCAGCATGTTAATAAAACCGATTCCGCGATTCGGTTGACCCATCAGCCGAGTGGGATTGTTGTGCAATGTCAAAATCAACGCAGTCAGCACAAAAACAGGGATCAGGCGATCAAACAGTTGAAAGCGAAGCTCTACGAGTTAGAAGAGCAGCGTCGTAAATCGGAACTCCAGGAAATCGAAGACAACAAATCCGACATCAGCTGGGGTAGTCAGATCCGGTCCTATGTTTTAGATTCAGCGAGGATAAAAGACCTCAGAACGAATATTGAGACCTCCAACACCCAAGCGGTGCTAAATGGCGATCTCGACTTTTTTATTGAGGCCAGCTTAAAGCAAGGGCTTTAAGCGCTCGCCGACGTTAAATTAGGAACCCGTGTTCAGGAACCGCTATGGAATCAACCGAACAAAGCTTAGATGAAAACGAACTGCTTGCATTACGCAAGGCCAAGCTAGATGCCTTGCGCGAGGCGGGGCAGGCGTTCCCGAATGATTTTCGTCGAACCCATCTGGCTGAGGCGTTACAAGTCGAATTTGAGAGTGCGACCAAGGAAGGTTTGGCTGAAACGAAGACGCAAGCCAAGATTGCCGGTCGCATTATCTTGAAGCGGTTAATGGGGAAAGCCAGTTTTTTAACGGTGCAAGATGGATCGGGACGGATTCAATTGTATGTCACACGGCAAGGCCTAGGCGAGGCGGCCTACGAGGATTTTAAAAGCTTCGACATCGGAGATATCGTTGGCGCCGAGGGCACCTTGATGAAAACCATGAAGGGGGAACTTTCCCTTGAGGTCAGCCAGATTAGGATGCTGACCAAGAGTTTGCGGCCCTTACCTGAAAAACATAAAGGGTTGACTGACACTGAAACCCGATACCGTCAGCGCTACTTGGATTTGATGGTGAATGAGGATAGTCGCTTGGTCTTTGTTCGACGGGCAAAAATAGTGGATCAAATTCGCCGTTTTTTTGTTGACCGGGATTTTATGGAAGTCGAAACCCCGATGATGCAAACAACACCTGGCGGCGCGACGGCTGCGCCGTTTGTAACGCATTACAATGCGCTGAATACCCAGATGTACCTGCGTGTGGCCCCCGAGCTAAACCTGAAACGCTTAGTCGTAGGTGGGTTTGAGCGCGTGTTTGAGATCAATCGAAATTTCCGCAATGAAGGCGTCTCAAACAAGCACAGTCCTGAATTCACCATGCTTGAATTTTATTGGGCTTATGCTGATTACGAGGACATCATGAACCTCACCGAAAGCTTATTTCGAACTGTTGCCGAGCGGGTGCTTGGACAATTAACGTTTAGCTATCAGGGTCGTGAGGTTGATTTTGGAAAGCCGTTTGCTCGGCTGACGATGGCGGACGCAATCGCGACCTATGTCGCGGATATCTCGAAAGAAGCCATTGCGACGCGGGAATCGGCGGAAGCGGTCGCAAGCCTGCATGGGATCACCGTTCCCGCGGATTGGGGGTTGGGAAAGATTCACTTGGCGTTATTTGAAGCCTTGGTTGAGGATCAAATTGAGCAACCCGTATTCATCACCCAGCACCCGATCGAGGTGTCTCCCTTGGCGCGCCGGAGCGATACCAATCCGGAATTAACCGATCGATTTGAGTTGTTCATTATGGGTAAAGAAATTGCCAACGGGTTCTCGGAGTTGAATGACGCCGAAGATCAGGCGGGTCGATTTAGAGCGCAAGTTGCAGCCAGGACGGCGGGCGATGAAGAGGCCATGCATTACGACGAAGATTATGTCACAGCGCTCGAGTACGGCCTGCCCCCAACCGCAGGCGAAGGTATTGGCATTGATCGTTTGGTGATGCTGTTAACCGATTCAGCGACGATTCGAGATGTGATTCTCTTTCCGCACATGCGCCCCAAAACCTAAACGGTGATTCAAGCACAACTGCTTGAGCCCGCTTGGCGCTCGATTCTGCTGACTGAGACGATGCTGAACCATCTTGCCGAGCTCGACGAATTTTTGGCTGCAACCCGGGCAACTGGTACCACGGTGTATCCGGAGTCGGAAAACTTTTTCAATGCGTTAAATGCCGTACCACCTTCACAGGTTAAAGTCGTAATCCTCGGACAAGACCCGTATCACAGTGAGGGCCTTGCCAATGGCTTCGCGTTTGCGGTGCCGCAATCGGCCAAGCCGCCCCCCTCTTTGCGTAATATAATCAGTGAGGTGCAGCGTGATCTTGGGCGCGGCAAGGCCCCGTTTCCCAAGCACGATTTGATGCCTTGGGTTGAGCAAGGGGTGTTGTTGCTCAATACCGTGTTGAGTGTCGCAAAAGGTCTTGCGGGCTCCCATCACGATCGAGGTTGGGCGTTTTTTACCGACGCTGTGATCGCGCACTTAGGGGCAAGGGCTGCGCCGACTGTTTTCATGCTTTGGGGAAAGGCGGCGCAACAAAAGGCGCGCCTCATCCAAAGGGACCAGCATTTGGTTTTAACGGCGCCACACCCTTCACCGCTGTCCGTTTATCGCGGCTTTTCAGGTTGCGGTCATTTTTCACAATGCAATCGGTTCTTAATCGATCAGGGGCAAGCGCCCATCGATTGGTGATGATGATCGCGTTCGAGTCTGGCGGCGCATTGCGCGGCGCCCCGTGGTTTCTGATGGGCCTGTCGAGCGGACTCAAACAACGCCATTGTCGCGAGTTGGGCTACCGCTGATTCAGTGCGAGATGCGCAACAAGGGCTTGTGGGCGCGCCACGACCGGCTAACGGCCTCTGGGCGCGATCGCAGATCTTTGGTTTGTCCGACAGCCTGCAGGCAAGAAAGGATTCGAACGCGGCCGGGCTTGTTGCCGCACTGGCAGGCACTAGGCTTTTAAGATTGTAAAACGAACGGTTTTGAGTGAAGGGTCAAGGGCTGGGTCAGAACATCGGTTTGAATTATCACGCTACATACGGTGGTAGCGCCCTCGGCGGCGCTGTTGATGACCTCACCGCAGGGTTTGGATCCTGCGTAGATCGGGTCGCCGGGTCGGCAGGCGCCCTCGAGCGACCCGACTCGAAAAACAGTTTTCGTTTTACCGCGATAGTGAACGCGCGCAATGATTTCTTGGCCAAGGTAACACCCCTTCTGAAAATCGATGCTAGCGTTATCCCCCATACCCAGCTCGAAGGGTTGATATTTTCCGGACTGTAGTCGATCTAGCCAAGTTAGGCCGGCGCGGATCTCTTGGCGCTTCCAGAGGTCAAGGTCAGCGCTGGCTGGGAGGGGTGCGCGTGACCAGAATTCATAGGCCGTGGGTCTCTGCGCAATACTAACAACCAGACCCGAGGGTGTGGTCACGGTCTCATCGCAGCCAAAGCAGTCAATGTCTTGAGAGCGATCGATCAAAGTTACTTTCGAAAATACGGCATATTTGGCAAGGAATTCTTGAATATAGGGCACGCAAGTCCGTGACATGCGTAGCAAGATGCTGGGCTCGTCCAACGGCGTGAGCACATGGGCGGTGTCAAGGATTGCAACGAAGGTGGTTTCAACGCGCCCTTGGATGTTGGTGATGGCGCCGTAGAGGGCCTGATTTTCGGTTAACTTCAGTGAATCGCAGGTACAATACCCTTGTAAAAATTTGACGGCGTCACGGCCTCTGATTTCAAGAATACCTTGGTCTGTGAGGGCGGTTACAGTCATAAAATGGTCATCAAATTTAGGCATCAAGATCGGCGAGTGCGTCTATCCTGGTCGCAATGTCAACTCGGGTATGAACTGGGCCAGCAAAAGATCGTAGATTAGAGTAATCCGAAGGTTTGTCAAAACTTTTGGTGTGTGGGGGCGCAAAGCATGGCCTTCAAAAGGGGCCTTATCGCGGGATTGAGAGCGCCAGCTGAAAGCGCATGCGATCGAAAAGCGGGTAGCGCGTCACTGTGCTGCCGAGCGCCCTGTGATGACACCAGCATGGCTTTTAGGTTTTAAAGCGAGTCCGGCACGGGATTGAACAAGGAGTGGATAAATGCCGCGTACACCAGCAGAACTGAACAGAATCCGGTGGCGGTCCAGGCGGGGCATGGCGGAACTCGATATCCTATTCATGCCATTTTTCGAGGAAGTATTTCCTTTCTTGTCGGAAACCAGGCAAAACACCTTTGTTCGCTTATTGACAGAAGAAGACCCTGAGCTTTGGGAATGGTTCAGCGAGCGTGCGACGCCCCAAGATCCGGAGTATCTTGATCTGGTCACGGTGATGTTAGGGCGCCTGCAGCCCTGAAAAGTCCTGATGATGAATCGGCACTAGCGCGTCACTCGACAGCGGGCCACGCCTTTGTGTTTGATCTGCAAATTAATAATGACCGATGGCAATTCTGGGCGGGTGTGGGCGGCTTGTTTGTAACGGTTCTGGTCTTGCCGATGATTGATTTGTCAGCGTCTTGGGTGGTGGGCGTCTGGCTGACGCTCTTTTTTGTGCAGGCGGGTCAAATGGCCGCTGTAAGGTTGCGTGGGCCTTCGGTGGTCGGCGTCTACTTTGGGCAGCACGGTTATTGTGTCCGGTTCAAAGATGGTTCCGTGCAAGCCTGTTCCCTTGCGTGTCCGGTCATGCTGCCTATTGGGTTTGTGTTGCAGCTAAAAACGGTTTCGGCCAAGCATTATGCGGTGCCTGTTTTGAAAGCAGTCACCGAGCCGTGCGCGTATCGTCGCGCCAGCGTTTGGTTGCGGTTTTATCCGGAGTAATTGGTTGGGCTGAGGATGGTCTCAGAGGCGTCGCTGCTTTGATTTGGATGGTCAAGATTATAATGCAGACCCCGACTTTCCTTACGGCTCAAAGCGGAACGGACGATTAATTCAGCAACTTGCGCTAGATTTCGAAGCTCAAGCAAATCGCGATTGATGGTGTGATGCGCGTAATAGTCGTTAATCTCTTGTTGCAATAATTGAATGCGCCTTTGGGCTCTTAAGAGTCGGCGATCAGACCGAACGATGCCAACATAGTCCCACATGAGTCGTCGAAGTTCTTCCCAGTTATGAGCCAGGATGACATCCTCGCGAGAGCGCGAGACCTGGCTGTCGTCCCAACTGGGAATAGGGTTGACCGGTCTCCTAGGTTCCGACGCCGCTCGGATGGACTGCGCCGCAGCTCGACCAAAGACCATGCATTCGAGTAGAGAATTACTGGCCATTCTGTTAGCACCATGCAGTCCAGTGTAGCTAACCTCACCAACGGCATAGAGGTTTTCGATATCGGTTCGCCCGTTAAGGTCGGTGACGACGCCGCCGCAGGTATAGTGCGCTGCGGGCACAATTGGAATGGGGACCTGCGTCAAATCAAAGCCATGGCTCAGACATCTTTCGTAGATATTTGGGAAGAGCGATCGAATCAGTTCATCGTCTTTATGACTGATGTCGAGCAGTACAAAATCACAGCCCAAGCGTTTCATTTCGAAATCGATGGCGCGGGCCACGATATCTCGAGAGGCAAGTTCTCCGCGTGGATCAAAGTGTTCCATGAAGGGCGTGCCGTCAGGCAACAACAGTCGAGCGCCTTCTCCGCGCAGTGCTTCTGAGATTAAAAAAGACTTGGCCGTCGGATGATAAAGGCAGGTGGGATGGAATTGATTAAACTCAAGGTTTGCGACCCGGCAACCCGCCCGCCAAGCCATCGCGATCCCATCTCCGGATGCCGTGTCAGGGTTACTGGTGTACAGATAAACTTTGCTGGCGCCGCCGGTCGCCAGGACTAAGTTTTTGCACGACAGCGTCTGCGTTAGACCGGTCTTGAGGTTTAAGGTGTGAACACCGCAACAATATTTCGACGACTCGCCCAACTGATCACTGGTAATCAGATCAATCGCGATTTGATCCGTGAAGAATTCGACGCCTTTACGGTCATTGAGCGCCTCAGCGAGTCGTTCGGTGATTTCGCGACCGGTGGCATCTGCTGCATGGATGACTCGGCGGTGGGTGTGTCCGCCTTCTTGTGTCAGATGGAACTCTGAACGGCCACTACTGCTGACGCGCGTATCAAAGTTCACCCCAAGTGTCACAAGCCAATCGATGATGCCGGGACTTTGCTCAACCACGAAGGCCACCGTGTCTGGGTTACACAGCCCATCGCCTGCAACGAGGGTATCGTCAATATGCGCGGCAATACTGTCGTATTCATCGAGCACCGCCGCAACGCCGCCTTGGGCGTAGTAGCTGGACCCTTCAAGTGGGGCCTCTTTGCAAAGCATTGCGATGCGATAGTCATCGGGTAAATGCAGCGCCAAGGTCATGCCTGCGGCGCCACTGCCGATGATGATAACGTCAAAATGATCGGGTTTAGACTTGAGCACTGAAGCGGTCCTGCTGGTTAAAGGTAAAGTCAGGGGGCTGCAGCAAGGCAGCGGAATCCAGATGTTATCAATTGGTGCAGAAGATTGTGTAAAATACGCTAAAACGCGAACCTAGATTGAATTGCGTGGTCAAAAAGGGTGACACAGACGTCGCGGTAAGGAATAGGGTGTGTTTTGAAATCTGAGCACGAATCTGACCAGCGCTTGGTCGTAAGGTCCCAGCAAGGCGACAAACGGGCCTTTGATGTGTTGGTCTTAAAGTATCAGCAACGCATCGCGAGTGTTGTGTCACGCTATCTCCGAGATCAAGATGAAGTGGCTGACGTGACGCAAGAAGCGTTTATAAGGGCCTATCGTGCGCTGGCGAATTTCCGAGGTGATGCGCAGTTTTATACTTGGCTCTATCGAATCGCGATCAATACGGCAAAAAATCATCTCGTTGCTAAATCTCGCCGGCCGCCAAATACCGATAAAGACATTAATGACGGGGAATTTTCCGAAAATTCAGTTGTCTTAGAGGCGGAGGATCAGCCCGAAGCGTTGCTGGCTCGAGATCAATTACAAGCGGTCATTTTAGCGGCGGTAGATGATCTGCAGGAGGACCTAAGAACGGCCCTAATGCTTCGAGAGTTTGATGGGTTAAGTTATGAAGAGATCGCTGAAATTATGGCTTGCCCGGTGGGCACGGTGCGGTCAAGAATATTTAGAGCCCGGGAAACCATCGAGAAAAAAATGGACCAGATGGGTTAACCCGTTTCAAAAGCGCTAAAAAGCGGGTAGCTGTTAGGGGGAGCTGTTTGGGGTAGCTGTTTGGGGTAGCTGTTTGGAGTGGTTGTTTGGGGTAGGTGTTTGGTGTGGCAGTGAGGCGAACGGGTGTTAAACCCGCGACGGTAGCAAGGGTGTAGCTGGGTATAGATGGGTATAGATGGGTATAGCAGGGTAAAGCAGAGCATAAAGAGCAATGCTGTCAACGAGATTGTTAAAAACGGCGGTGTGCGAAAACAGAGCGGATTAGAACCATCGTAAAAAGCAATAACGAGTCCGGTAAGTTAAAACCAAAGATTTGCATGGCTGGGGTAAATTTGCATGACGGGTAAAGAAGGTTTTGCATGACGGGTAAAGAAGGGTTTGTATGAAGGGTAAAGAAGGGTTTGTATGAATGGTGATGAAAAAGCAATCCTGTCGGCGCTGATAGATGGCGAGTCAGAAGCACTCGAAGAACGTCGGTTTCTTCGGGATCATGATCCTGCGAAAGCGATGGACACCGTTCAGCGTTGGCAGTTGATCGGGCGTGTGCTTCGAGGCGGACAAGGGGTTAATACGGACCTGGCAGCGCAGCAAACACTGTTTCGTCGAATTCAAGCCGAGGTTGCTGCTGAGACCGATGGCATTGCGATCCCCAGGAAGAACGCGTTTTCCTTGGGTCGACCCTGGGTCTATGGTCTTGCGGCATCTGTTATGGTGGTTGCGGTTGCGGCTTTTATCGTCCCAAGCCTGCAAGCGCCGGCGCCGACACTTGGGCCCAGTCAGGCGGCTGTGCAGGCGCCGATCGATCAACTTCAAAATGCGGGGATGGCCGCATTTAATACCGCAACGACCGATAGCGATGCCTATGACGAGATGCGCGCCAATCCGGATTTAAAAGCGTTAGATGAAGTTGGGCGCGCCCAATTGCGGGCTTATCTCAAGCAGCACGATGAATTATCTCAATTGGGTTCAAGGCAGGTCTTTGTCAATTATCCCCCCGCATCCACGTCCTCAAATTAATTCAAAGGGTTGATCAAGATGCTAACGCTTGTTTTGAGTCGTCTGTCACGAAGATCAAGGCTGGGTTTTGTAACCATGGCCCTCGTTTGCTCGGCCACCCTTGCAAACGCACGTGATGGTGAACGACCTGACGATCAGATCGACGCTAATCGCTTAGTGGACTCAAGCCTCACAGGCATTGATAACCCCGAGTATTGGCTCGGAAAAATGGCGTCGGCCTTTAACACCGAAACTTATGCGGGTACTTTTACCTACATTCGCGGTGAGGAATTTAACACCATGCGGATCGTGCACGATGCTTCGGGCGGCTCGGTGCGAGAATCAATTTTAAAGCTGAACGGGCCGAAAATAGACATTCGGCGACGGCAAGACGAGATTATTTGTTATCACGAGTCAAGTAATCCCGGTGACCTTCGACACAATGTGCTTTTAGGGCCTTTCAGCCAGTCTTTTACGACCCTGATCAGTGAGTCCAGCCATTCTTATGATCTAGTGCTTCATGGTGAGGATCGTATCGCCGATCGACGGGTCGTCAGATTATCCATTCAACCGGTCAACGCGGATCGATTTGGATATTTACTTTGGATTGATTATCAAACTGGGTTGTTGCTGCAATCGCATTTGGTTGATCGAGGCCGAGTAAAAGAGATCTTCGCATTCTCTGACGTCGACTTTAACCCAGATACGCAATTACTCACGACCGCGATTGATCCGGATCAAACAGTGAGCCATCGCTTAGCCGACGATTTTATTGATCAAAACACAAAGCCCAGTTTCAAAGTGAAGTGGTTGCCCACCGGTTTTAAGGTCGTGCGCCAGTCGGGCAATCGATTACATTTTAGCGATGGTATTGTGACCTTTTCAGTGTTTCTCGAGGCCCAGCGCGGGCTACCAAATCTTGCCACCGAAGTGGAAGGCAGAACCATCGTGACGCGTGCTTTGGGGCAAAGCCAAGGTCAGGTCACGATTATCGGGGGCTTACCGGTGACGACAGCGCAAAGACTTGCTGAGTCAGTGGAACCAATCTTATATTGATGGTTGACCGTAGTAGGATTAATCGAATTTATTAGCACGCAATTAACAAGGCATGGGATCTTGACGTCAACGTTTACAATTCCCGCACAGCTGGTTACGGATGAAAACAATCGCCTGTTTGCGGAGGTCGCAAGCGCGTTGAGTTGTAGTGGCTGTCATAAAGCGGGCTGCCAAGCAAAAGGACGTCGGTTTCCAGTGACTACCTCGGTTAACGAGGGGCCGGTAGGCGTTGACATCAAAGTATCAGACTTTGGATTGTTACTAGTGAATTCTTTAGGATTGCCGTTAATGGGATTGCTGATCGGCGCTGGGCTTGGCCGTTTCTGGGGCGTGCACGAAGGGCTACAGTTTGGACTGGCAATTGCAGGGTTAGGGCTTGGCGTCGTGAGTTGCCGAGCCTACGCGCAATCGATGATCCGCATCTCTAGCAGAAAGGAAGCGCCGTGCACCTCATGAAGAACATCTTTTTAGGGAGTTTTTTTGTCCTGCTGAGCGCGCTCAGTCTCGATAGCCTTGCGCGCACCAGCCTGCCGGATTTCACAAGCTTAGTAACGGACGCATCACCCGCCGTCGTGAACATTACCGCAACCCGAAAAGACCCTGATGTGCTGCAAAATAATCAAGAGCAAGTGCCCGAGATGTTAAGACGCTTCTTTCGGGATTATCAGCAGCGTGGAACGCCCCGGCCAGCGACGGGTTCTGGGTTCCTGATCTCATCGGACGGATACGTTTTGACCAATCATCATGTGGTTCAGGACGCAGCCGAAATCCTCGTCGCCCTAAGTGATCGCAGGGAGCGCGAAGCAGTTTTGATTGGCGCCGATCCGGTCTCTGACTTGGCGCTTTTAAAAATCGATGCCACTGATTTGCCAGTTGTAACCATCGGATCCTCTGAATCGCTTGAAGTCGGAGAGTGGGTCATGGCCATTGGGTCGCCTTTTGGCTTTGAACTGTCGGTCACTGCCGGGATTGTGAGCGCCAAGGGACGGAGTTTGCCAGATGAACTGGGTAATTATGTGCCGTTTATTCAGACCGATGTTGCGATCAACCCCGGCAATTCAGGTGGGCCTTTGTTCAACCTAGACGGCAAAGTGGTGGGTATTAATTCGCAGATTTTTACTCGGTCGGGTGGTTTCATGGGCTTGTCATTTGCCATTCCAATTGATGTCGCGATGGAGGTGGTGGCGCAGCTCAAAGAGAAAGGCTCGGTGTCGAGAGGTTGGCTGGGCGTTCAAATACAGCGGGTGGATCGCGATTTGGCGGAGTCTTTTGGCTTAGACCGGGCGGCGGGCGCGCTCGTGACCCGGGTGTTCGCCGACAGCCCAGCCGCAGCGGCGGGTGTGCGGGAAGGCGACATTATTGTCGAGTTTGGGGGGCGAGTGATTGATCTGTCCTCTGATCTGCCGCATGTCGTCGGGCGGTTTAAAGCGGGTTCAGAGACGCACCTTGTCGTAGAACGTAGCGGGGAGTCGGTCAAACTACCGGTGAAAGTGGGTGAACTCGACACGGACACCACGCCGCTCGCGTCCGGGCAGACCCGTCCAGAACCCACCAACAATCGGTTAGGGCTTGAGGTTCGTGCAATGAGCGCGGAAGAGAAGGTGGCGCTCGATGCCGCGCAAGGGGTATTGGTAATTGGGGTTGGGCCGGGCCCAGGGGCTTCGGGGAACATAACCGTTGGCGATGTGATCACCACGATCAATAGCCAGTGGGTCGACTCTGTAACGGAATTCAACTCGGTGATGGCGACCCTGCCAGTCGGCGTTGCAGTGCCTGTTCGAATCATTCGCGCAAAGCAGCCACAGTTTATTGCACTAAAGATTGATTCTTAGCGGCAAGATCCAGGAAGTCTGATGGCGAAATCCGGTGATTTCTATTAGACTCCGCCGCATTTCCTAGGGTTAGTGCCGTTTTGATGGATCCTAAATTTATCCGAAACTTTTCGATTATCGCCCATATCGATCATGGCAAGTCGACCTTGGCTGATCGCTTTATCCAGCTCTGTGGTGGTCTGAGCGAGCGAGAAATGGCGAACCAAGTGCTCGATTCGATGGATATCGAACGAGAACGTGGGATCACCATTAAGGCTCAAAGTGTCTCTTTGAATTATCTTGCAGCCGATGGCCAAGTTTACCAGCTTAATATCATTGACACGCCAGGACATGTTGACTTCAGTTACGAAGTCTCTCGCTCCATGGCAGCCTGTGAAGGCGCTTTACTCGTCGTTGATGCCGCTCAAGGCGTGGAAGCGCAATCGGTTGCAAATTGTTACACAGCGGTTGAGCAGGGGCTTGAGGTCCTACCGGTCTTGAATAAAATTGATTTGCCCCAAGCCGAACCAGAGCGGGTCTGTCAGGAAATTGAAGAAATTATTGGCATCGATGCCAGTGCTGCGATTTCGGTCAGTGCGAAAACGGGTGTTGGGGTTCGGGACTTGCTGGAGAGTTTGATCGAGCTGATCCCGCCACCAAAAGATTGGCGAGAAGAACCGCTGCAAGCACTGATTATCGATTCCTGGTTCGACAACTATTTGGGTGTGGTATCGCTCATTAAAGTGATTAAAGGCCGCATCAAGAAGAAAGATAAGTTCATTATTCATTCAACCGGTAAGACCCATCAAGCTGATGCGGTTGGTATCTTCACACCCAAACGAACCGAAACCGACAGTCTGGCATCAGGAGAAGTGGGATTTGTCGTGGCAGGGATTAAAGAGGTGCGAGGCGCACCCGTTGGCGACACGATTGTTAGCCCCGGGGCCGGCACTGAGGCCTTACCAGGCTTTGAACGGGTTAGCCCGCAAGTCTATGCTGGTATGTTTACGGTCAGTGCAGATGATTTTAATAACTTCCGAGATGCCTTGGAAAAGCTCACGCTGAACGATGCTTCCTTGATCTATGAGCCGGAAAGCTCCGATGCCTTGGGCAGTGGTTTTCGTTGTGGGTTTTTGGGCATGCTGCATATGGAAATTGTGCAGGAGCGCTTGGAGCGGGAGTATGATTTAGACCTGATCACGTCAGCACCGACGGTGGTCTATGAGGTGCTCACAAAGAGTGACCAGGTTATTAGCGTTGATAATCCATCGCAGCTACCCGATATGGGTAGTATTCAAGAAATGCGGGAACCGATTGTCCTGGCGAATATCTTGGTGCCTTCAGAGCATTTAGGCAGCGTCATTATGTTGTGTGAAGAGCGACGTGGCGTTCAAAAAGATATGCAGTTTGTCGGCAAGCAAGTCTCCTTGGCGTATGAGTTACCAATGAATGAAGTCGTTCTGGATTTCTTCGACAGGATTAAATCAGTTTCACGCGGCTATGCTTCATTAGACTATAGTTTCGTGCGGTTTCAAGCAGCAAAACTGGCGCGGTTAGATGTATTGATCAACGGTGACCGAGTCGATGCTTTAGCCATTATCGTGCATACGGAAGACTCCAGAAGTAAAGGCATGGCCCTCACCAGTAAGATGAAAGAACTGATTCCCAGGCAAATGTTTGATGTCGCGATCCAAGCTGCAATCGGCGGACAGATTATTGCGCGCCAGACAGTGAAAGCGCTCCGAAAAAATGTCACGGCGAAATGCTATGGTGGCGATATCACCCGAAAGAAGAAACTGCTTGAGAAACAAAAAGCCGGTAAACGCAGAATGAAACAGGTTGGTAGCGTTGAAATTCCGCAAGAAGCATTTTTAGCAGTGCTGAAAGTTGACCGCTAAGCGCGTTTCGGCCAAGGAGGCGAGGCAATGGATTTGAGTGTTAACTTCCCCTTGATTTTGGTCCTGTTAACCGGGGGTTGCGGCCTGATCTGGTTATTGGAAGTGTACTGGCTTGCGCCCCGCCGACCGAAAGCCGAAGCCAACGCAGATCAAGGCAACCCAGCACAACCGGTGGTTGTGGAATACGCGATCTCCTTTTTTCCCGTACTGTTGTTTGTTTTGGTCTTGCGTTCTTTTCTCGCGGAGCCGTTTCAGATTCCGTCAGGGTCGATGATTCCAACGCTTGAAGTCGGCGACTTCATTTTGGTCAATAAATTTGCTTACGGCATTCGGTTGCCGGTTGTTGGGACCAAAGTCTTTGAGGTCGGCGAGCCCGATCGCGGTGATGCGATGGTATTTATTCCACCGCATCAGGACGATTATTTCATCAAGCGCGTGGTGGGGCTGCCAGGTGACCGGGTTCGGTATCAGAATAAGGTGCTCTTTATTAATAATGTTGAACAGGTGCAGACCTACCTTGGGGAAGTGGCTAACACTCGACCTGAACAATTGCGATTTAGCGAGTCGTTCGGGTCGTCGCAACACGAGATCCATCGAAACCAATACCAAGATGCTAGAGTTCAGGAATGGTTAGTGCCCAGTGGACATTATTTCATGATGGGTGACAATCGAGATCAGAGTAGCGATAGTCGGTATTGGGGCTTCGTCTCAGAAGAAAAGATTGTCGGGAAAGCTTTTGCGATCTGGCTGCATAAGGAGCCGGGGTTGTCCCTGCCTAATTTCTCCCGAAACGGCTGGATACAATAAGGTGCTCGAGATGACTTCTGTCAGAAAAGCCCAAGGGTTGGCCTTTAGTGAAATTCTAATTTGGGTGACCATCATGATCGCATTGGCGTCGATTGCCACTAAATTTGTACCAGTCTACCTAGATCATCAAACGGCGGTATCGATTGTAGAAGACTTTGCCCAGAGCTCAGATCTAGATGTGTTAACGGTGAGCGAGCTGGAAGAAACCCTAGCGCGACGATTTCAACTGAACAATCTGCAAGACTTTGTGAGAGAAAATCGTCTCAAAATAAAGAACCGATCAGGTCGATTAGAAGCCGTATTGCAATATGAGGTGCGCGGGGATCTGGCGGTCAATATCGATTATGTCATTACCTTTGATGACTCGATCCTGTTAGACGACTGATATTTTGCCGGCCCGAGACAAGATAGAACAACTTCAAGCGCAATTGGGATACGTATTTACCGACGTTAACCATTTAAAACGTGCGCTGACCCATCGAAGTGCCGCAGGACCTCACAATGAGCGTTTAGAATTCTTGGGTGACGCCGTTTTAGAGCTTGTCGTGACGCAGCGGTTGTATCACCAGTTTCCAGAGGTTGATGAGGGCCGGTTAAGTCGATTCCGAGCGCAGTTGGTTCGCAAAGAGAGCTTGGCCAGTAAGGCGCGGGTGCTTGGGCTTGGGCCGCATCTGATTCTGGGTCCGGGTGAGCGACAGTCCGGCGGCTGGGAGAGAGATTCTATTTTAGCGGATAGCCTTGAGGCCGTTCTTGGCGCGATCTATCTGGAGGCGGGACTGCAAACTGTGACCGAACTCATTACCGATTGGTTTGAGGATCAGCTTGATAGTTTAGATGCGCGCCGGGTGGTCAAGGATTCCAAAACGGCGTTACAGGAGTTTCTGCAGGCAGCAGGCCTGCCCTTACCGACTTATGCGTTACTTCAAACCACGGGTCTCGGCCATCAACAGCGATTTACCGTCACGTGCACCTGTCAGCTACTTGCGACCCCCGCGGTTGCAGCGGGCAGCTCAATTAAACAAGCGGAACAGAAAGCCGCCGAAACTTGCCTTGCACAACTACATCGAGAGAAGCCAAATGGATGACGTTAAGACTCGTTGCGGTTATGTGGCAATTGTGGGCCGCCCCAATGTTGGCAAGTCGACCTTGTTGAATGCGTTGCTCGAGCAAAAGTTAAGTATCACGTCGAGAAAGCCTCAAACTACGCGGCATCAACTGCTTGGCATCAAGACGATCCAAGGTGATCAGATTCTTTATGTCGACACACCAGGAATTCATGTGGCGGGTAAGCGCGCCATTAATCGTTATATGAACCGGAATGCATTGAGTGTGATTCGGGATGTCGATGTTGTGATCTTTGTCTTAGATCGTAAAAATTGGAATGAAGATGATCAACTTGTCGACGAGGCCATCCAAAGCACTAAGGCGCATCTGATCATCGCGGTCAATAAGGTAGACCTCATCAAAGATAAAAGCAGTTTGCTACCGCTGCTTGAGTCGTTGCAAACGCATGCGCCCAATGCGGTCGTCATGCCTATTTCCGGGGAAAAGCGCGATAACCTAGAAGCTCTGGAGGCAGAGGTCTGTGCCCATCTGCCGCAAAGCCCATTTTACTTTCAGAAAGACCAGGTGACCGATCGCAGCGAACGGTTTTTAGCCTCAGAGATTATCCGAGAAAAGTTGATGCGCCAGCTCGGTGACGAGTTGCCTTATGCCTTAACCATTCAGATTGACGCGTTCAAAGAAGAAAGGGGCGTGGCACACATTACAGCGACAATTTTTGTCGAGCGTGACGGTCAGAAAAGTATTTTGATCGGTAGCCAAGGTAAACGACTGAAGCAAATTGGGATCGAGGCCCGAAAGGATCTCGAAGCACTGCTGGCTCAAAAAGTGATGCTGAACACTTGGGTTAAGGTGAAATCGGGTTGGTCGGACAGTGATCGAGCCCTAAAGAGCCTGGGCTATGACGATATCTGAAACCGATTGCATGACGGGTTATGTGCTGCACACCCGTAAGTTTCAAGAGACGAGTCTGCTCGTTGAGTTTTTTTCACGAGACCAAGGTCGATGCGCTTTGCTGTTTAAGGGGATTCGCCGCCAGCAAAAAAAACAACTATCAAACCGAGCAGAGTTGCACTTGTTTCGCAGGTTGACCGTGCAACGCGTAAGCCGCGGTGAGCTTGCTGCCGCGAAGGTTATAGAAAGCCTTGGGGATTACGTGCCACTGGTGGGACAAGCTGCGGTTGTAGGCCTGTATGTTAATGAACTGATCTATCGTTTGGTGGGTCGGTTTGAGGCACAAAGCGCTTTATTTGATGCCTATAATCGATTGATTGAAACGCTGCGGGTGATGCCGCTCGATTTAAAGGCGCTTCGTATTTTTGAATTAGCGATGTTAGCGGAGCTCGGATTTGGTATTGATTTTAGGTTCGATGCAGGTCAACAAACCACGATAAAGATGGAAGGGCAGTACGATTTCCACCCAGAACAGGGCTTTCGCTTACTAGCGCGGCCCGAGGATTCTGGCTACAGTGGCGCCGATCTGATTGCTTTGGGAGATGGGATTATGACCGATCAGGGGGCCAAAATTGTTAAATTAGTGGTTCGACAAGTCGTTCATCATTTGTTGGGCGGTCGACCGTTAAAAGCGCGAGATTTGTTGGAGTCGCCTCAATCATGATCATCGGTGTTGGCACAGATCTCGTCTGCATTGATCGGATTGACCGGGTTTTAGCAAGACATCCAGATCGATTTGTTGGTCGTATCCTGACCGCTGCCGAGCGAGCCCGGTTTGATGCATTCGAAGTCGGACCTGGCAGGAGCGCCTATGTCGCAAAGCAATTTGCTGCTAAGGAGGCTGTGAGTAAAGCCCTTGGTACCGGGATGCGCGCGGGCGTGCAGTTCAATCGAATCGAAGTACTCCGAAATGGCGTCGGGCAACCCAGTGTCACGTTGTTGCACGAGGCCGCACTCAAAGCAGCCCGCTTGGGTGTTAACCGCTGGCATCTATCACTAAGTGATGAGGCCGGGTTCGTCGTGAGCGTGGCCATTGCGGAGGGCTCAGCGCCGGTTAGTTAGGCCCCATCTCCCAGGGAGTATGGTTCATCAGGGCCAGCAGCTGTTCGCCGGCAATCATGACCGAGCGCGCTTCGCCGAGGTGCTCGTCTGTTTTTGCAGTCTGTATTGCGACCTTGACGGCCTGCTCAAGCTGGTGCGCACCGGTTAGCGCGAGTGCGCCAGACAACTTGTGTAAGGTGCGTTGTGCTTTGATTAAATTCTCTTCGCGGAGTGCCACTGCGAGATCAGCAAGGTCCTGATCGAGGCTGACTTTGAGCAGATGATAAAGGTCCATTGCTAAAACGGGTTGTCCGCGGGCGCGCTTGATGGCGAGTTGCCGATCGAACAGGGGTTCCAAATTTGCAGTCTTGGAAGTCAAATCGGGTGTCTGAGTGTTGACACCTTTAGACCCTAAAAATTCTGTTTCCGGCAATGATGCGCGATTTTGGCGCGCGGGTGCGACCTGCAGGGGAACAGGGCGATTAACGCGTGTCCGCATTGACAGTTGTTGCCGCAGTTGTTCGTGAGATACGTGTCTTTTGGCGCTCGTGCGTGACACGCGCACGTCTTTTTCCGCGACCACGGCAAGCGCATCCTGATAGTCAAAGAGAAGTTTGGTGACACGACTCGAGCGGCCCGCATAAGCTAAATGGACCGCGTCAATAAGCACCATATCTGTCTTTGCAATCTTCGCCGGGTGTTGTGTAAAGCGCTCGATCGGTAACAGTATGAATTTTTGATCGAGATCAATGAGCAACCGCGTCAGGATGGCTCGATTGGGGTCCAGCGCGTAGGTGGTCCATACAAAGATCAGTTTTTTAGATTGGGCAACTTGTGGGGCTGCCGGCTTGATGGGGGTGGCCTTACCGTTTGTCATGAAGGTTCCTGTCGTGGCCTAACTACTGAAGATCTGTGCGTTAAATGCGTTGCGGGTTTAAAAAAGTTGCGTTGGCGCATGGCTACGCATTGAGGTTATAGGCAAAGCAGCCTGCAGGCGGACAAATGTCGTTTAGCGCAGTTGCTTGCTTGATGATCGTGCCCTGTGCACTTTCGATGGTGTCCTCGCTTTCTTTGGGTTGTTACGTTTCCTCTGGGTTGTCACGTTTCCCCTTGGGTTGTCGTTATTCCGAATTGAACTGAGCTTAGAGGCAGTCAAGGGTTCAAGGAAAGACTGCATTCGATTAAGCTTTTGTAATCCATTATGGCCAGTCAGGCAAGGAGCTCATTATCCAGTACCCAACGATTGAGGAATGCGTCGGAGAAACGCCCTTGGTTCGCTTGCAGCGCTTACCGGGGGTCACCAGCAACACCGTGCTCGCAAAGCTTGAGGGTAACAACCCGGCAGGCTCGGTCAAAGATCGACCGGCGCTGAGTATGATTCAGCGCGCAGAACAGCGCGGCGTGATTCAACCGGGGGATGTGTTGATTGAAGCGACCAGCGGGAATACGGGAATCGCCCTGGCCATGGCGGCTGCGATAAAAGGATATCGTTTGAAACTGATCATGCCCGCGCATATGAGTGCCGAACGCAAGGCCGCAATGCAGGCCTATGGTGCAGAACTGATTTTGGTGACCCAGCAAGAAGGCATGGAAGGCGCACGCGACCTTGCGCAGTCGATGATGCAAGCAGGCGACGGTATTGTTCTGGATCAATTTGCGAATCCCGACAATCCACTTGCGCACTATCATGGCACGGGGCCGGAAATCATGCGTCAGACGAACGGCGAAATCACGCATTTTGTGAGCTCTATGGGGACCACCGGGACCATAATGGGGGTCGGTCGATACTTTGGTGAAGTCAAACCTGAAGTTGAAATAATCGGTTTGCAGCCTGTCGAGGGTCAAGCTATTCCAGGCATTCGGCGTTGGCCTTGCGCCTATCTTCCGAAGATTTATCAACCAGAAGGCGTCGATCGCGTCATGGACATCGATCAGAAAGATGCTGAGGCCATGATGCGTCGGCTGGCTCGAGAGGAAGGGATTTTTGCTGGGGTATCGTCCGGCGGCTCGGTGGCAGCAGCGCTTAAGATCAGCGCCCTCGTAGAAAACGCAACGATCGTTGCGATTATTTGTGATCGTGGCGATCGGTATTTATCGACGGGTGTATATACTGCCGACTTGGCTTAAAATGCCGGTTTGACCCTGAACGATAATCTGGGGTCAGTCACCCAACATCACCGGCTACCAATATGCGAAAGAGGAAGCTTCCGTTTACCGATGTCGGTCATACCTTGACGATCGAAGGTACCTGCGTCAGCGAAGACGGTCGATTTGCAACCCATGGGCTCTTGCCCGGTGAGCAAGCGCTGATTGTGCCTTTGAAGAAAAAAAAGGGGCAGTGGGTGTGTCAATCCCAAAATATTGAACAGGATCATCCAGCGCGCGTGATCCCTGTGTGCACGCATGCCGCGCAATGTGGTGGTTGCGCTTTCCAGCATTTTGATCGATCGGCGCAACTGGCGTTTAAACGGGATTGGCTGCAGGGTTTATTTGATGACTGTCCGCCTGACACATGGATCCCGACGCTTTCTGGCGATGCCGTTGGCTATCGGAGTAAAGCCCGCCTCGGGGTGAAGCATGTCGTTAAGAAGGGCAGAACTCTGATTGGTTTTCGAGAGGTCGGCTCAGCCTATATTACGGAGATGTCGTCCTGTCAGGTATTGGTCCCAGAGCTTGCAAGACTCATCGAGCCGCTATCCCGCCTGATTGACGGCCTAGACAGTCGCAGCAGTATCCCCCAAATAGAAGTTGCGGCCTCGAGTGGCGATGTGGCCTTGGTCGTGCGGCATCTGGCAATTTTGTCGCCTGAAGACTTAGCGGCGTTCGCTGCGTTTCAGGCGGCGCATCAGGTTATGGTTTTGTTGCAATCCAAAGGTCCCGATTCGGTGAAACCACTTGATGACAAAGCCAACCCTTTGTTGCATTACCGCTTAGCGGATCAAGGCTTGGTGTTCGAGTTTCATCCGATGGATTTTACCCAAGTCAATCAAGCCGTGAATCAGGAGATGGTGAACCTTGCCCTAGTTTTGTTAGACCTAAACTCGGACGATACGGTCTTGGACGCCTTTTGCGGGATTGGCAACTTCTCCCTTGCAGTCGCGCAACGGGCGGCTTCCGTGATTGGTCTCGAAGCCTCGAAAGCCAGTGTCGACAGGGCGAGCAGCAATGCCCAGCTCAATGGTTTGGGCAATGTGGCCTTTGAGGTTGCGGACCTTTACCAATCCGAAAGTAGCTCGCTTGTATTGCCAAAGGTTAATAAGGCGCTTTTGGATCCGCCAAGATCCGGCGCGGAATGGGTTTGCCAGAAGCTTGTCGACAGCGCCTGCAATAAAATCGTTTATGTGTCCTGTAATCCAAAGACGCTAAGACGGGATACGGACATCCTGTGTGCGGGCGGATTTCAGTTGGATCAACTTGGGATGATTGATATGTTTCCACATACTGCGCATATGGAATCGATCGCCAGTTTCAGTCGAGGCTTGCCCAATGGTTAAACCAAGAGAGCAGCGAATTGTTTTTAAAGCGGGTCAGTTTGATCTGACCCAGTGGTTAAATGATCTGGGTGCAGACCGAGAAGACTTGGATCTAGACAGAATTAGTAGAGCCTGTGATTTGTCAGCGCAAGCGGAAGAGAAAGCAATCCAGTTGGGATCGGGTTGGCCGTCGGGCCACAGTAGCTATTTTATGGGATTAGAAATAGCCGATCTCTTGCGGGACTTTCGAGTCGATGAGGACGGTTTGATTGCAGCAATCGTTTATCGAGCTGCAAGAGAGAAGCAAATCACACTGAATCACATCCGAAAGCAATTTGGCGAAAAGGTCGCGAATTTGGTCGAGGGCGTGCTGAAAATGGCCGCCATTTCAAATATACACATCCTAAAAAATGAGATGGTCCTAGGAGAGACCTCGGATCAGGTAGAGCAAGCTAAGAAAATGCTGGTGGCCTTGGTCGATGATATTCGCGTTGCGTTGATTAAGTTGGCTGAAAGGACCTGCGCCATCAGGGCTGCTGGCCGTTCTGAGCGAAGTAAGCAGTTAAGGCTTGCGCAAGAAATCACAGAAATCTATGCGCCGCTTGCACATCGGCTTGGTATTGGGCACTTGAAGTGGGAACTAGAAGATCTTGCCTTTCGGTTTACAGAGCCCGATGCGTATCGCCGGATTGCAACCTTGCTTGATGAAAAGCGGACCATTCGCGATCGTTATATTGGCTCGGTGCTGGAAGCGCTTGAGTCTAAACTTGCGCTCGTGAAGCTCAAAGCAAGTCTAGAGGGCCGCGCAAAACATATCTGTAGTATTTGGAAAAAGATGAGCCGAAAAGGGATTCCTTTTTCTGAAGTCTATGATGTTCGTGCGATTCGAATTTTGGTGAACTCATCGGATGATTGCTATCGGGCCCTAGGCGTTGTGCATAACCTTTGGCGCAATATCCCGAATGAGTTTGACGATTATATTGCTAATCCAAAAGACAATGGTTACCAGTCGCTCCATACAGCGGTTATCGGCCCGGAGGGAAAAATCTTGGAAGTTCAAATTCGAACGGAAGGGATGCATCACGAAGCCGAATATGGCGTCTGCGCACATTGGACTTATAAGGAAAAATCGCCGGCTGGGCGCGTTGAGCGTTATGAGCGTCGCTTGTCATGGTTGCGACAAGTGATTGAGTGGCAGGATGAAGTAAAGAACTTACCCGAGTCGGCGAGTGAGATGATGGCGAACGTCAGTCTCGACCGTGTATATTTGTTTACCCCTGACGGCCATGTTATCGACATGCCCCCTGGTGCAACCCCGGTTGATTTTGCTTATAAGGTTCATACTGAGATTGGCCACAAGTGTCGTGGTGCGAAGGTCAATGGCAAGGTGGTTTCGCTCAACCAGGTTTTGATTTCGGGTGATCACGTTGAGGTGATCACTGGCGATGAGGCCTTGCCCAGGCGTGAGTGGCTCCATGCGCATTTAGGATATGTGACGACCTCTAAAGCGAAAACAAAGATCCAAGCCTGGTTTGGACTTCGGGAACGCAAAAAAAATCTGGAAGAGGGTCAGCGGCTGGTTGAAGGCGAGCTTCGACAATTGGGGATTGATGCCGCGCGAAAAGTTTTGATTGGTGAAGCTTTCGGTTTTACAGATGAGGAAGAATTCTTAGTTGCCCTTGGTCGAGGTGACCTTCAGTTGTCAGATGTCGCTGAATGGGTCGCAGTTAATGAGTTGGATATTCGAAAGTCGTCTCAGCTTCCCCTCGGCTTTGATACTGATCTCGCGCCTAGATTGATTAAAGGTTTGGGGGGTCGAGGTCACGAAATCGCAAAGTGTTGTAACCCAGTGCTCGGAGATTCTATCGCCGGTATTATTAGCGATGGCGGTGTGGTTGGCGTGCACGTGCAAGAATGCGTCGAGGTCTTGCAGGGCGATGCCTATGGTCGGTTGATACGATTGTCTTGGCAAGAGGGTGCCCAAGCGGTTTTTTCGGTTGACTTAAAAGTTGAAGCCTACGACCGGTCTGGTCTACTGTTTGACATCACCGCGTTGTTCGTCAACGAAGCCATAAACGTGATCAGGCTTCATTCTGTTACCGACCAGGTTGCACAGCGCGTTGATATCGACATGACGATTGAAGTGGAATCTTTGAAAACCTTGATTAAGGTTCTAGAAATGATGCAAAAGATTCCGAATGTTGTATCGGCGCGTCGATTCACGAATTAAACATAGAGCCAAAAAAGGTAAGGGAATTTTATGCGATTAATCTTGTTAGGTGCGCCAGGGGTTGGCAAGGGGACTCAGGCACAGTTCATTACTGAAGCCTATGGCATTCCTCAAATTTCAACCGGTGATATGTTACGGCAGGCGATTAAGGATCAAACGCCTTTAGGGCTTGAAGTGAAAGGGGTGATGGATCGCGGCGAATTGGTAACCGATGAGATCATTATTAATTTAGTGAAACAGCGCTTGCAACAAGACGACTGTCAAGCTGGCTTTTTGTTCGATGGCTTTCCTAGAACGATTCCTCAAGCCGAGGCGCTCAAAAATGCGGGTATTGAAATCGATCATGTCATTGAGATCACTGTACCGGATGAGGAGATTATAAAGCGATTGAGTGGGCGCCGCGTTCATCCGGGTTCTGGCCGGACCTATCACGTTTTATATCATCCACCTAAAACAGCAGGTGTCGATGATGAAACCGGTGAAGCACTGGTTCAACGAGATGACGATCAAGAAGAAACGATTCGGGATCGTCTTCGAGTTTATCTCGATCAAACTGCCCCGCTTGTTGCATTTTATAAATCCCTGACAGCCCAAACTGGCGCGCATTACACGATGGTCGATGGACAAGGCACGACCGACGAAATTAAATCGATGGTACAAACAATACTCAAGGCACTTTAAGGCTCGGCTGAGAATACTTCTGAGAAAATCAGCGATGATTCTTGTTGTGTTTTCGATGAAAAAAAAGGTGTGCAAAGTGAAGAGAATTTTCTAAACTTGACCCCAGCGCATCGATGTTACCCAAGCTCTGAATTACGCTATGATTCTGAGTTATGCCGAGGAGATGCTTCATAGCTAAAATGAGTGAGTCTTAAAAGTAAAAGTCACTAAAGGAGTATGAACTGTGGTCGCAAAAAAGAAACCTGCTGCAAAGAAAAAGCCCGCTGCTAAAAAAGTAGCTGCTAAAAAAGTAGCCGCTAAGAAAGCGGCACCTAAGAAAGCTGTTGCTAAGAAAGCGGCACCTAAGAAAGCTGCTGCCAAGAAAGCTGCTCCTAAGAAAGCTGCTGCTAAGAAAGCGGCTCCTAAGAAAGCTGCTGCTAAGAAAGCGGCTCCTAAGAAAGCTGCTGCTAAGAAAGCGGCTCCTAAGAAGGCTGCTGCTAAGAAAGCGGCTCCTAAGAAGGCTGCTGCTAAGAAAGCGGCTCCTAAGAAGGCCGCTGCTAAGAAAGCTGCTCCTAAGAAGGCTGCTGCTAAGAAAGCTGCTCCTAAGAAGGCTGCTGCTAAGAAAGCTGCTCCTAAGAAAGCCGCTGCTAAGAAGCCAGCTGCCAAGAAAAAGAAGTAGGTGTCAAAATCAGCAGCGCGCTATAGCGCGCGGTACAATAAAAAAGCCCTTTATAGGGCTTTTTTATTGTCTTAAAAAAGTCAGAGGCGGCTCAAGCTGGGTCGATTTAGCCGTGATGGCTTACCAACGTGTCGTTAGGTCACGACAGCGCCATCTGTTAAATGGGCTCATCCTATTACCCAGCGCTTTCTGTCTTAACGTTTTGATGCGGCTGTAAAGTTGTTTGGGGTATTAAAGTTCGTAAACGCCTGCGCATCATCACTGTCGAGCACTAAGAGCGATAACGATTCCAACCACCTTTTTACCGAGCGTTGACCCGCTTTCAATTCAGAATCGATTGAGGCCAACGCAGCAGTTTTGATTGCGATCAGTCCGCATTGTAAAAAACCATCATGCCGGTAAACGACGGCGTCGAGTTGGGGCGTACCGTCGAGCAAAGCCTTTTGTAGAGGTCGCACGAAACGCGTTGTCAGGTTCGGCAAGTCGCAGGCGATGATCAACGTGTAATCCGTTAAAACGCTGCAGGTACAGGCTTGAATGCCAAATAAAGGACCGCCATAGTTTGGCAAGCTATCCTGAATGACAACGTCAGCAAAGGTCTTGTATTGTGTGACATTCCGATTGGCGCTGATAATAATTGCGTCGCTACATTGGCGTGCTAAGCGAACGCTGCGATGGATAAGTGGACGGCCCTGATAGGCAACGAGACCTTTATCTTGCCCACCCATTCTCGTGCCTTTTCCGCCGGCAAGTATGATGGTCGAAAATTCAGTGTTCATCGTTTGTAATTCCCAGGCTTAGGGGCCAGCATAAGCGCAAAATCCGGTTAGTTCGATGGCTATGTCTGAACACCAACTCAAAGCGTTATTCTCCTCAGAGGGGTTGCTGCGTCAAATGCTGCCAGCTTTTCGTGCTCGACCTGGACAGATTGAATTCGCACAGACAATCTCGACGTCCCTGACGCAATCTGCTGATTTAGTGATCGAAGCTGAGACCGGTATTGGCAAGAGCCTTGGCTATTTAATTCCGGTCTTATTGTCTAACAAGCGTGTTCTGATTTCGACCTATACGAAATTATTACAGGATCAAATTTTCTACGAGGATCTTTCAATTGCGCTGCGGGTTTTGGCCTCGGCGAAGAAAGTTGTGGTGCTGAAAGGCAGACGTAATTATCTTTGTCCTTTCAAATTTGGCCAGTTGTTTGATTCGCCCTCAATGAGATTTCCTGCGGACACGCTTGCTGAAGTTTCCGAAATAAAAACTTGGTCGACGCGGACGCACACCGGGGACTTGTCTGAACTCGAAACCCTGAGTTCGAGTTTGACGCCCATGATCACGGCAACCGCTGAAGAATGTCAGAAGCAGCGCTGTCCACGGTTTGATCAGTGTCCACTTTATACAGCTCGGGAGAAGGCGGACCGAGCTGACGTGGTGATTGTGAATCATCAGTTGCTCATGTCACGATATGAAAATCCGAGCGATGATCTCGTCGATTTAATCGACCAAATGGATGTGCAGTTAATCGACGAGGCGGATCAATTTCTAAGACGCCTGCGTGAAACAAAGCAGATTGCTTTTAGTTTTAGGTGGATGCAGGAACTTGCAACGATCCTTGATCGCAGTAATGCAGACCCGAACCAATATGATGCTGTGCTCGGTGAATGGGCGACGTCGCTCGTGCGAGAAAAAGAGCGTATCGAGAGCGGTTATGAGTCAGTCGTTGGGCGCTCTTTTTCAGAGCCAATGGTAAAAGCGATGGTGCTGGGGCAGATCGACGAGTTGGAGTTACTTCTGGCTAGGCTGTTGTCCGTTTTAGCATCAAGGTCCGGGCTTGGAAAAATACTGCGGGATGCGCATCAAAACCTTGCTTGGCGAATGGATCAGTTGCTCGCGATTGCGGCCGACGTTGAAGCAGATGCGCAAAGTTATTGGTGGGAGCGCGATGCCGGCGGTGGCGCTGTGTTCCGCAGTATGGTCTCAGCAAAGGATGTAACCACAGCAAGCGTACTAAAGACCTCGGCGCCGAAAATATTCGTATCAGCCACCCTGAGCGTGAATGGTTCCTTTAAATTTATTTGCCAACAGATTGGCTATGATCCAAGCAAAGCGATCAAGGTTGCCAATGCCTTTGCTTATTCTAAGCAGGTCATGGGATTCCAAACTACGCGGCAATTATTGCCAGATGATCCAGCTTTTATCCCAGCGTTGCTAGAGGACCTAAAGGCGCTGAGCGCGCTGAAAACACTCTTTTTGTTTACCTCGCACCGGGCGCTTGCGAATGCCGCAAGTTATCTGAGGTCCGCACATTCGGGCAAACTATTTGTTCAAGGCGATAGCTCACGGCAAAGGTTGGTTCAAGATTTTAAAAAAGCGTCGGATGGGTTCCTACTTGGCACTAGCAGTTTTTGGCAAGGCATCGACTTTAACGGCGCGGGTGTTGAGTGTTTGGTGATCGACAAATTACCGTTTCTACAACCGGACGATCCGAAGTTGCTGGCACAACGCAAGGCGTTTCAAGCAGCCGGTTTGGATTTCTTTTCCGACTATATTTTGCCAGACTGCGCGCTAAAATTGCGGCAAGGATTTGGACGGTTGATCCGAAAAGAGCGCGATCAAGGGATCTTCGTTATTGGAGATCCTCGATTTTGGAACGCGAGTTACTCCGGGTTACTGCAAGCCAGCTTGCCCGAGTTTAGATGGACGCGGCGTGCAGCAGACGCTCTAGACTTTATGGATAAAACACGATGATTTTAGGACTTGATACCACCGGCCGTGATTTGAAGTTGGGCCTTATTCGCAAAGGAGAAGTTCGAACCCGTCTGTTCAGCAATGATCTTCGGCACTCCCGCGAGATTTTGCCGCAAATCCTTCGGTTTTTAGACGAAGAAGGCGAAAACTTAAAATCCATTCAAGCGCTCGCATTCAGTCAGGGGCCTGGCTCCTTTACGGGATTGAGAATCGCTGTCGGCGTAATTCAAGGCCTTGCTTATGGCCTCAATCTGCCGGTCATTCCCATTCCAACCCTTTCGATTATGGCGCGGGCAGCAGGTCAGCAAGCGCAGGTTACCCGGGTATTGGTTACAATGCATGCGCGCGAAGAAGAGTTTTATGGCGCTTTTTATGAAGGCTGTGATGGGTTATTGCCGAGTCTTTTCGGGCAGGCTGAAGTCTACACCGCCCAGATGCTCGCCGAGCATGACTTAGCGTCTTGGTCTCTTGCCGGTGATGGCGTGTTTCTAATGCAAGAACAAGTGCACCAAACCCAAGGGGTCATCGACGTTACGTCGCCGGACGCTCAGAACCTATTACAGATTGCCGAGGCCATGCATGCTGCTGGGGCCGTCGTTTCAGCGCTTGAAGCGGCGCCCCTTTACGTCCGCGAAACCGTTGCTCAGAAGTCTCGTTACTAGATGCGTTATGGGTTAGAGGGGCGCCCGACCGGATTGGCTTTGGTTGATTACTACGGCGAAAAACCGCCGCTGACGGTCGACTACGGTAGTTCGTCACTCAGACTCCGGCAGAAAAAAATATCGGCTAAGGGCGAACTTTTGGTTCGCGCAGTGAACGAAAAGCCCGGTGCCCGAGTGCTTGATATGACCGCGGGGCTGGGGATCGACGCGTTTATTTTGGCGTCCTATGGTCACGAGGTTACGATGCTCGAGCGTTCTAAAACGATCTATTTGTTGGTTGCCGATGCGCTTAAGCGGGCGGAGCAGGATCCGCAACTCAAGCCGGTGGCGGCCCGTTTGGCAATTCACCATTGGGATAGCACACGGCCCTTTCTGCCGGCAAAAGGGTTTGATGCGGCCTTGGTGGATCCGATGTTTGAAGAGAAAAAAAAGTCGGCCCTGCCGCCTGGGAATATGCAGATGCTGCAGGCGTTTCTCGGTCGAGGCGCTGAACTCCACCCGTTTTTAGCGGCAGCCCAAGCGCTGGGTATTCGGCGTACGATTGTTAAACGGCCTCGCCTCGACCGAGCACCGTTAGATAACGCGCGTCGCCCTGTGTATCAGTTAACCGGTCGTAGCAGCCGATTGGATGTTTTCTTCAACCAAGTCTAGTGCCAATTGTTTGAGATTGTGTTGATCCGCTTCGCTCAATAGGTTGGCGAGGGCCGCCTCAAGCATCGTGGAGGTCGTAGTGTCCTGCGTCGGTCTGGCATGGTTAGACCGGTTGACGGTCGCAATGGTCGATTGAGGTTGGCTGAGCGCCTGAATCAGGGATTCAGGCATAATCAATTCCGCCGGGTTGAAGGTGGTCGTTTTGATTGTCAGAGCGTCGATTCGTGCATTGATGAGCACGAGATCGTCCAATAAGTCAGGCTTAACTTTGAGCAGTGCGCAAGCTAAGGCGATTTGGTTTAGGGTAGGCGCGATAATACGGGCGATTTGGTTGAGATCAAGGGCCAAGGTTGTGTCGACTTGCGCCGGCAATGCTTGCGGACGCTCGGTTGTGTTATTGAAAATGGCAAGCATCTCATTGATGCGCTCAGCGGTTGGCGCAATTTTGCAATAATAAATCGCATCGAGCACGGGTGCGAGCGCTTGGAGCTGCGCTGCAAAGGGTTCAGCGTCAACCGTCGGTCTTTGGATTAAACCAGTAGCAATGAGGCTTGGTAAAACCAAAAGGTGCGTGACGCTATTGCTGTAATAGCGCATATCGATGAGTCCACCCGGGGTAATGGTAATCACGGGCTCGCCATTTCTGAGGTGTCGTTCGGCACCAGAGGTCGACAAAAAGTAATCGATTATTTGTGCATCAGATTGGTTAAAGATTGAAGAGGTTTTGTCTGCGTCAATTAGGGTGAGCAAAAACCGAAAGTGCCGGCGCAGCGTTGCTTCAGGAATCTCAAGATCTCCGGCGTGAACGAAAAGGGTTGCCAGTATCTGCGTTGGGTTCACAGGAATGGCGGCATTGATCTCTTGCACAATGCGATGCCCCAGGTCTCGACAGAGTGCTTTGTGCACGTCGGGCTCGATCATCTCAAAGTTCGATTGCACTCGGTCAGACAAAAAGTTCCCAAGGGAAATAGGTTCGCCAAAATTAACCGAGACCTGGCCGAAATCGAGTTTAAAATATCGAAACACGCCGAGGAGATCGAGTAGGGACTCGGTCTTTTTTTGATGCCCTTTGCGTTCATCGAGATAGCTGCTGATTTCGAGAACGCGCTCGTAGGAGAAGTACACTGGAATGAACTGAATGTCTCTTTGATGATCTCGGTAGTAACCCTTTAAGGTCATGTTGATCATACCGGGCCTGGGCGCGAGCATGCCGCCTGTCCGACTTCGTCCACCTTCTACAAAATATTCTAGGCTATAGCCTTTGGATAAGAGTAAGTGAATGTATTCGTCGAATACGGCTTTATAAAGCAGGTCCTCTTTGAAGCTACGACGCATAAAAAACGCGCCGGCGCGGCGCAACAGTGGGCCCAAGAGGAATAAGTTAAGATTAATGCCAGCGGCAATATGAGGCAGCGCCAGACCGTTGTGATAGAGCACATAGGACAGCAAAAGATAATCAATGTGACTGCGGTGGCAGGGCACATAAACGATTTCGGCGTTATCCGAGACGGCGCGGACGCGCTCTAAATGACTGACTTCGATGCCGTTGTAGAGTCGGTTCCACAGCCAGGTCAAGATGATGCTGAAAAAACGGATAACTCTGTAAGACTGATCTGATGCGATTTCAGAGGCATAGCGGTAGGCTTGCGCCGCGACGCGATGTTTCGGTAATTCGCGGGCCTCGGCAACCGTTGCAATGGCAGCATCGACCGTTGGCGCCGCTAACAGTTCATCAAGCAAGGTTCGGCGGTGTGACAAGTCGGGACCAATAATAGATTGCTTTTGGTTTTTGAAATGGCTTCGAAGTAATCGATGGATGCGTTTGGTTTTAAGCGCCGTGGTCGATAAGTCGTGGGTCAGGGCATCGACATCCAGCGGGTTACCAAAGTGAACTAAGATATGACGTCGGGTGAGCGCGATGCACAATATCTTTCGAAATTTTGAGGTCGATGCCCATTGATCCGAGAGCAGCGCTTTCCACATGGAAAGCGCGCGGTCGGGTTGGTGTCCCCAATAAATCGACACGGGTATTAGATGCCTTGCCACCTCAGCATCGCCGGCTGGTGCAACCTTAAGTGAGGTGGGTCGCGCATCCCCTCGCGCTGATCGGCGACCCCAGAAGCCTTCTCGATGAGTTAGGCAAAAGTAGGCATTGGGCCCATGAGGGTCTAGCGTCAAAGGCTCTGGCAAACCGCTTGCGGCACAACCCAATTCAAGCAATAGCCGATCAGCCAATGAGTCGGCATCCAGGATGTAGCGAACGTTGACGGGCTGTCCGTGTTGGGTGAGCGCAAGGGCTGCTTGTTCATGATTAATGAAGGTTGGCCGCAGCCAGAGTTTAAAGAGTTGCAAAAGTTTGCGGTTAATGACTCTGTAGACAGAGCCATTAGGGCGGCTAGAGCCTGCCATCTAGCAAGTCGGTCAGACGCTCGGCAGTGTTGCGCCCATCGCCTTCAATTTCAACTTCAAAAATACGATTGAATTTTCGCTCAGAGGCCGCGGCGACGTCTGCGCCAGATTGTAAGACCGTTGGCCTGAGAAAGACCAACAAATTCTGTTTTTCGATGTTTTTGGTGCGGCTTCGAAACAGCGCACCAAGCCCGGGGATGCTACCGAGCAAAGGCACGCGAGACTCTGCCTGCGTTTCTTTATCTCGAATCAAACCACCGAGAATGATGACCTCGCCATTTTCGACCAAAATGGTGGTATCGATGGTTCGTTTATTGGTGATCAAGTCGGCCGCTGCCTCTGAGCCAATCACGGTGAGGCTAGAGGCGTCGACCTCAGAGACCTCCTGGTGAATCAAAAGGCGAACCAAACTGTCACTGTTGATATGCGGTGTCACCTCAAGGGTCAAACCCACATCTTCGCGTTGAATGGTGGTGAAGGGATTGGTTGTCCCCTGGCTGCCCGTGACGGTAGAACCCGTTCTAAAAGGGACATTTTGACCGACAACGATTTTAGCTTCTTCGTTGTCCATGGTTGTGATGCTCGGCGTGGACAGCAGATTAACATCACTATTGGCGGCCAAGGCCTTCACAATAAACGCAAAGCTCGTCCCGGTTGTCGATACCTTGCCGCCTGCAATGATCGGTGATTCTCCAAAGCTTGAGGGGGGCGCCGCGAGGCCGCCCGGCGTCGCGAGGCCCTGAAGGATTTGTGCCAAGGTGCCGCTGGGTGCGGTAAGTCCGAGGGGGGTTGTGCCCGAGGAAGCATCGCCAATGGCGAGCTCGCTGCCCAGTTGTCGGCTGAAATCGGAGGTCACTTCGACGATGGCGGCTTCAATTAAGACCTGCATTCGGCGGACATCGAGGCTCTCAATGATGCCGATCAAATCAATCATGTTGGATGGGTCGGCTCGAATGACCAGAGCATTAATCGCTTCATCGGCCTGAATGCTGACTTCAACCATCGAATCTTCGCTGCTTTTACTCTTGCTGCTGATTAGGTTGCTCAGAATCTCTGCCATCTTGGTCGCATCAGAGTGCGACAGCTGAATGACTTTGATGGTGCCAGACCGATTAGCGGGAACATCGAGCTGATCAACCAGGGCTTTAACCCGTGCGAGCGTATAGCGCTCACCTTTTATGACCAAGCTGTTGGTTCGTTCGCTGGCAACAATGCTGATCCGATTGGGGCCTTTAGCGCTTTTACCGATTTGATCAGGCGCGAGCTCTTCCAGCAGTTTAACCATATCTTCAACCCAGGCTTCTTTGAGGTTGATGATGGCAACTTCCAAACTGTCGGCGATATCGACTCGATTAATGATTTCAACCAAGCGGTTAATGTTGGAGGCATGATCGCTAATAATCAGCACATTGGGCTCGCTCAAAGCGGCAATATGGCCGTACTGCGGGATCAGCGGTCGCAGGACCTTAACCATTTCTTCGGAGGGCGCGTTGCTGACGGTAATAACGCGCGTTACGAGTTCTTCTGATTCGAGATCATCGACAAAGTCGTCGGGATTACTGCTTTGTTTTGCCAGGACGGTTTGGACAATTTTGATGGCGGATCCTGCTGAAACCGCTGCAAAACCATGAACCTGAAGCACGCTGAGAAAGAGTTGGTAAACCGATTCCTCATCCATATTGACGTTGGAGATAACGGTAACATCGCCCTTCACACGAGGGTCAATGATAAAGCTTTTGCCTGTGATCGCCGAGACTTGAGTCACAAACTCCCGGATATCAGCATTCTTTAAGTTGATCTTCCAGCTGTCATCGGCCTGAGCCATAGCGGGTATCAAAAGGCTTAGAAGGAATAGGATTCTTGCAACAAAGGTCATAGGGCTTGCGATTTGCTCTTTGGCGTAGAGTTTACTGGATCATTATCGCTTAGGGTATCGGAATCGTTAGGAAAAAGCGTCTGCCGCCGCGTTCGACTTCGACCCGAACTCGACCGGCAGAGCGGGCTTGATCAATTAATCGTGCATCGTTCATGGCGACGCCTAGGGGCGCGCCATTCACCGATACGACGCGATCACCAGGCTGCAAACCCGTGTTATTGAGTGCAGGATGCGCCGAATCGACCTTGTAGCCTTGACTGCTACCGGGCGCAACGGCGCTGAGCCCATACTCTTTGAGAACGGCTTGGGGGTTACGTTGCAGTCGGTCGCGGACCTCGCTCAGGATTGCTGATCCCCTGCTGGATGAGCCTGATTGGGATGCTTGTGAGGGTCGCTGCGTATTCGATACCGGTTGGCGAACGCGATCTTGAGCACTTGTGGACGCCGTACTAGACGCCTCAATGTTCAGACGTTTCGTGATAAATAATAATTTCTCGAGTCTTGCGCCGCGGCGCAAGAGGATGTGATCGGCTGCTACCGAATGTAAGACGCTGTTCCCGGGTAATTTGTCGCCAACGAGGTACAGTTTGCCGTCCTTGCCCCGTTCAGCGACGATTGCGCTGGACGTGCTGGGCGCATCGCTTAAAAAAACGCCCTGAAGTTCAAGGTTCAGTCGGGTGGTGGGTGCGCTGACAATTTGTTCGGGTTGATTGTCGTCAACGCGCCCAAACAATTGGCGTGTGGCTTGACTAGGCCCGGTGCTGGTGCCGGTCGACGCGGTGTTTTGGACGAATTCGGAAGGATCAGAAACCGTTTGCGCTAAATCAGCATCTAGGTAAAAAAACACATTCTCAACCACCAGATAAATAGACCAGGCGCCCAGCAAGAATAAAATCCCCAAAGACAACGGTTTTTGGAAGGCGGCGAGATTGAATTGACCCATGTGGACCCAAGCGATTTGGTTTGTGTAAGGTTACAGGATTTTTTCTTCAAACAGCAGTGGTTGCGTGACTTGCTGCGCGCCAGGAATCTGCGCCAGTACGAGTAAACGAGGCTGTATTTCGGCGCTGAACCAGCCGTTGAGGTCCAACACAAAACGCGCCAGAGGGTCTGCGTCGTGGGTAAGGTTGAGGGCGGGTGAGCAGGTTTCCAGGTCAAGTTTGGCTTGTAGCGGCGGCAGTTGATATTGGGCAATGCCATTGAAACCTGTGAAGACTATTTGGCCACCTGACCAAGACAAATCGCCTGCGAGACGCGTTAAGCATGCCGCTGAGGCCTGCGCAGAGCCGTTTTCGAGGGTTACCAAGCCTGAAAATTGATGTCCGTAGGCGCTTGCAAGTTGGTTGATATCACTGCTGTGAATCTCACCGCTGAGGTTTTCGATCATAAGAACCTTTTGGCTGGGTATGACCCGGAGTCTGCCGGTGATCTCATGACCCGGCCCAACAACGCTGATGGTTTGACTCAATGTCACGGCATCGAGGGAGAAGCTAGGCCATTCCAACTGCCAGGCGATCCGTGATGGCGGGAAGCTACGAAATTGCACCAGCATATGGCCGGTTCTGAGGGATCCTCGGGGCAGCGCAACCTTGATATCCTTTGGCAGCGTCAGATCGGCTTCAATGAACCGAAACGCAAGGCTTGCAGGCAGAAACCAGGCGGTCGCAAGGACAACGATCAATAGCGCCAGGAGTCCGGTCGCCCCCCATCGTATTAACCCCATTGGACCTGCTTTTGAACCCCATCGAGGATGCGCCACCAGAGATCCGGCGCGCCGTCCTCCTGCTCCTGCCAGGAATCAATACTGCAGCGAATTTCACTTGGAAGCTTCATGCTGAGTGCAAGCGCGAAATCAAGGTCGGTATCCCAGGTTGAAACATTGGCCTTAAGCCAGATGCTGGTAAAGGCTTTATAAGCGCTGGCTTGCAAGATCATCGCACTGCTGCCCCGGTCCGTGCTGACGACGCCTTGATAAAGACTGGGTGTTTTGGACCAGCTGATGGGGCCTAAAATTGCCGTTAAGGCGTCCGCAATGACATCAAGCTCAAGCGCCTTGATATAAATTTCGAGATCTGGGTAGCGGGTCTCAGTCATGATCGCCAACCAAGCGAACTAATAGGTCCAGGTAGATGGTTGTGAGGATCGAAAGATCCGCAACGCGAACACCTTCATTGACCTTATGAATGGTTTTGTTAACGTGTCCGAGTTCAATCACTTCGATGCCATAGGGCGCGATAAACCGCCCATCGGAGGTACCTCCGCCAGTCGATAAAATGACCTCTTGGCCGGTGATGGCGTGTAAGGATGCAACGGCTGCATCGATGAGCCGTCCCTTTTCGGTCAAAAAGGGCTCACCTGAGAGCGACCACTTGATTTCGAAGTCGAGACCATGGGCTTGCAGAATGTCTTCGGTTTCACGGATCAAGTCCGCCTGAGTTGAGGCGGATGAATACCGGAAATTGAATTCAACCTGGGCGTCACCCGGGACGACATTTTGGACACCCACACCCGCATTGAAATTGGAGACTTGAAAGGTTGTTGGCGGGAAGAAGTCGTTGCCTTGGTCCCATTGTTTGCTGGCCAAGGCGGTAATGGCTGGCATGGCCTGATGGATTGGGTTGATGAGGGTGTCAGGATAGGCCACGTGGCCGGACTTGCCTCGAATAATGAGATGGGCATTCAATGAGCCGCGCCGACCAACGCGAATCATGTCGCCAAGGGTTTGCGAACTTGAAGGCTCGCCAAGAATACAATAATCGAATTGAATCTTGGCATCGGCAAGGGCTTGCATTACGCGCACGGTGCCATGTTTTGCTGCAGCCTCTTCGTCGCTCGTGATGAGAAAGCCGATTTTGCCAGTGAACGCTGTGTGTTGCGCGACAAATCGTTCACAAGCAACGATCATGGCAGCCAGCGCCGATTTCATGTCTGCGCTACCGCGGCCGTATAACCAGCCATCTGATAGGGTTGCTTCAAAAGGCGGATAGCGCCAGTCCGATAAGGGCCCGGCTGGCACCACGTCGGTGTGGCCTGCGAAAACCAAGGTCGGACCCGGTAGGCCGCTGTCCTTGACGGCCCAAAAATTCTCGACATCGGCAAAGGGCATGGGGGTGATATCAAAACCCATCGCCGTCAGGCGCTGAATCATGAGGGCCTGACAGCCCTCATCCTTTGGCGAGACCGAAGGCTTTGTAATCAACGCTTGGGCCAGGGCCAACGTTTCGGTGTCTTCAATGGATTCGATGGAATTCGTCATCCGGTTAATTGTGTTGATGCAGTTGGGCGTTCAAGGCAATGGCCTGGCGATTGGTTCGGCATTGCACCACGCCGGTTTGAGAATGGCGGATAAACAATAAATCGCTTTGCCCATTGAGTTCTCGCGCTTTGAGTGTTTTAACGGTTTCACCGTGTTCATCCAAGAGGCTGACTTGAGTGCCGGGTGTAATATACAGGCCCGCTTCGATGGTGCAACGATCACCGAGCGAGATACCGGTTCCAGCATTGGCGCTGATCAAGCAATCCTCGCCGATGGTGATGACGTGATTGCCGCCGCCAGACAAGGTGCCAGCCGTTGATGCGCTGCCGCCAAGGTCTGTGCCTTTGGCCACGAAAACACCCTGTGAGATTCGGCCTTCGACCATGTTTGGGCCTTGCGTTCCAGCATTAAAATTAACAAAGCCTTCGTGCATGACGGTTGTACCCGCACCAAGGTAGGCGCCTAAGCGGACTCTTGCTGAATCCGCGATCCGAACGCCGTCGGGCACGACATAGTTGGTGAGTTTGGGAAATTTATCGACACTGGTGACCTCTAAATGCCGACCCTCGATGCGCGCCAATAACATCGCTTCTGGCAAGGCTGATAGTGCCATTGGACCCTCCGAGGTCCAAGCAATATTGGGCAGGGCGGCGTAAATGCCATCTAGATTGAGGCTGTTGGGGCGCGTCAAGCCGTGGGATAGCAAATGAAGCTTCAGATAGGCCGCGGGAGTCGATGTAATCGGACCGTCGGTTTTTAGCCAGGTCAGGACACACGGCTTTTGGCTGTTTTGCAGGGCCTTGAGTAAGGCAAGTTGCTCTGGCTGCTCAATGCAAGCACATAAAGCCGCACGCGCCGCCTCATCGAGGGGGATCAGGCCTTCGCTTGCCGAGAAGTCAATGACTTGGCTTAAGCCTTCGATTAAGTCCGGGCTGGGATGCAACAGGGGTCGAGGATAAAAAACCTCAAGCCACGCGCCTTCTGCGTTTTGTGTCCCAATCCCAATGCCAATACTGAACATAATGTCTCCAACCCATTAGGGCGCTTTATGTAAAAGAACGCGATTATGACCGGTTTGATCCGAACTTTCAGCCAAGCTTCTCAAAACACGCTTTAATTCGTTCGGCAGCCTCAATGCACGCGGCTTGCTCTGCCACAAGCGCAATGCGGACCCGTCCTGCCCCGGGGTTTATGGCATTAACCGTTCTAGACAAATACTGGCCGGGCAACACTTTAATGTTACACAGGCGCATAAGATTCTGAGTAAATGCCTCATCGTCAACCGGCGTCTCAGGCCATAGATAAAAGCTTGCGGCAGGGGGCGTTATCGGCCAAACCGGCGCAAGGGTTTGGATAAAAGCCTCGGTTTTAGTTCGATACAAAGCGCGGTTTTCGATAACGTGGTCTTCGTCCGACCAAGCCAAGGCGCTCAGCTTTTGCGTATGCACGGGCATCGCGCTGCCATGATAAGTCCGGTACAGCAAAAATTGCTGGATTAGATCAGCATCGCCAGCGGCGTAACCTGAGCGCAATCCGGGTAGGTTTGATCGTTTTGATAAACTGTTAAACGCAAGGCACTGCTTAAAGCTGGTGTTGCCCATCGCTGCGGCGGCTTGCAAGAGTCCCACCGGTGGCGCGGCTTCATCGGCATAGATTTCGGAGTAACATTCGTCAGCAATGAGAATGACGTCGTGCTCTAAAGCAGTGCGAATCAGGCTTTGCAGATCTTGTTCGGTCATCAAAGCCCCATGTGGGTTGCCAGGATTACACAGGTACACCATCCCGATGCGCGCCCAGGTTGCCGCATCGATTTCGCTAAAATTGGGTTTGAAATCCTGACTAGCAGGACAGTCAAGGTAATGTGGTGTCGTGCCGGCTAGGAGGGCGGCGCCTTCATAAATTTGATAAAAGGGATTTGGCAGTAAGGTTAGTGGTTTTGTCTCGGGCCGACTCAGAGCCTGTGCAACCGCAAATAAGGCCTCACGGGTGCCGTTAACCGGCAGTATTTGATGATCGGGATCAGGATGAGCCGGCGAAAAACGATTTCTAAGAAAGGCCGCGATGGCCTGCCGAAGGTGATCCGTGCCTTTGGTTGGCGGGTACGTCTTCAAGCTTTGCTTTGCCATGTCACCGTGTTTTAAAAACTCGATGAGAAACTCAGGGGGTTCATGTTGCGGCTCACCCATCGCAAGCGAAATGAAGGATTGGGCCGCCGGTTGCACCGACTTCAACAACTGATTCAACCGATCGAAGGGGTACGGGTTTAATCGGGCGAGGTTGGGATTCATGCAGAAAACCTTTCGATGTGCTGGTCGAGCTCCGCTTGAATCGACTGCGAGAGTCGGGCTTCAGCATCAGGGTCGTTCAAGGGTAACCCATCACGGTTAACAATGTGGAAGACGTCCTCCACGCGTTCACCGAGCGTTGTGATTTTAGCAGCCTGGATTTGAATGTGGTGGGCCTGAAAAACTCGGGCAAGCTTTGCCAGCAGTCCTGGCCGATCTGCCGCAACGACCTCAAGCACGGTGAATGTTTCATTGGCGCGGCTATCGATCGAAATTTGGGTTCGAGCATTGAATTCTTTTAAAATTCTCGGTGTCCGGCGGGCCGGGACTCTAAAGTCATCGCCGGCGTTAATGGCCGCATTAATGGTTTGGCGGATACTGTTCAGCCTGTTGTCGCGACCGTGTTGGCTCAGCGGTTGGGTCTCCAGGACGTCAAAGGTGTAGTCTGTTCGACCCTTCGTATTGCCGGGTATGCGCGCATCAACAATGTTCATCCCCAGCTGATCAAAGGCGGACACAATGGCAAAAAATAGCGGTTGATCCGATGGTAGATGAATAAAAATATGGGTTACACCGGAATCGGTTGTGAGTCGTGATTGGCTGTCTTCAATGAGAATCAGTGGCCCGGTTGCCGGATCATAAGCATCGAGTGATTCGGTGTGATGAATGATGTTGAGTTCTGATTCGCGCAGGAAGTAGTCATCGTCTAACCCCGCCCAAAGCGTCCGCACTCTGGCTGGGTCCATGCCCTTGGCCGTGAGTTTGGCGGTTGCGCGCAACTGTACTTGCGCTAAGTAGTCTTCTCGATCGATCATATTGTCAACGCCAAGCCGTAAGACTCTTTTTGTCTCGAGGTACAGTTGGCTCATAAGGGCGTCACGCCAGCTATTCCAAAGCGTTGGATTGGTTGCATTAATGTCTGCAACGGTCAAGGCGTAGAGGTAGTCGAGTCTGACCTGATCCCCCATCTGTTCAGCAAAGTCTCGGACCACATCGGGGTCAAAAATATCCTTGCGTTGGGCTGTCGTCGACATGAGTAGGTGGTTTTTGACCAGCCAGCAAACTAAATTGGTATCCCAAGTGCCCAACTGGTGGCGAGCGCAAAAGGCGCTGGCGATTTCAATACCCAGCTCTGAATGATCACCGCCTTTGCCTTTGGCAAGATCATGGAAAAAGCCGGCAATGTAGAGCAATTCGATTTTCGGCAAACGATGGTGGATGTGTGCGGCAATCGGAAACTCTTGCTGCTGATTTTTGTAACGGAACCGACGCATATTTCGAACGACCTGTAAGGTGTGCGCATCCACTGTGTAAATGTGAAACAAATCGAACTGCATTTGACCCACAACGCGTTCAAATTCGGGCAGGTAGGCCCCTAAAATACCGTAGCGATTCATGCGTCTGAGTTGGGAAAAAAGATGGTGCTCAACCCGCAGCAACTTCAAGAATAAGGTTGTCGCGATCTCGCTTTGCCTGAACGTATCATCGATTTGTGAGGCTGAAGTCTGGGCCTGCCTGATGGTGCTCGCTCGAATGCCTTTGAGCTCGGGTGTTTCGCCTAGGATGACGAACATTTCAAGCAATGCCTCAGGGTTACGCTCGAAAATATCGGGTTGGGTGACCTCCAAATAGTGTTTATTGGTTTGAAAACGCGCGTTGATTTGGATGGGCTTGGTTCTTCTACCATCCTGAACAACTTGCTCATCGAAATCTTGGAGGATGATCTCATTGATGGTGCTGATGGACTTTACAAAGCGGTAATAGTCCTGCATGAATTGCTCAACCGCCAGTTGTGCGTCATCCCGATAGCCCAATGCCTGCGCGACTTTTTTTTGATTGTCAAAAAACAACCGGTTTTCATCTCGGCCGAGGAGGTCATGCAGTACGAAGCGCACTTTCCAAAGGAAAGTGCGGGCATCGAGGATCTTATCGGCTTCTTCCTGCTCTAAATATTTGGCATCGACCAACGCATCGAGCGCACTGGTTTGATGGTGAAATTGTGCAATCCATAAAATAGTTTGGATATCTCGTAGTCCGCCGGGCGCAGTTTTCAAATTGGGCTCTAGGCTGTATTCGGTGTGATTGGACTTGGCGTGCCGCTCTTGTTGTTCTGCATATTTTGCTTGGAAGAAGGTTTTGGTTTTCCAACCTGTTTTGGATCGTAACTTTGAGCGCAGTTTCTGAAGTAGGTAGGGCGCGCCACAAACTGCTCTTGCATCAAGGAGGGCGGTCATGACGGTAACATCGTGTTTCGCTTGGTGAAGCGACTCTTTGACCGATCGAACGCTGTGCCCAACCTCCAAACCAATATCCCAAAGCAAGGCAAGAAAGGATTGAATGTTCGAACTATGGTGTTGCGCGTTGGCCCGTTCGATGAGGATCAATAGGTCAATGTCGGAATTGGGTAAGAGCTCTTTGCGACCATAACCGCCCACGGCAACCAACGAAATTCGGCTCTTTCTGAGACTCGATAGGTTTTCATCCCAACTAAAGCGTTGCCAGCAAAGGTTCAGAATGTGATCAATAAACGCAGAGCGCGCCTTGATCAGCTGGGAGATGCAAACCCCATTGACGAAGTCCGTATGCTGGTGTGCTCGGAAATCCGCCAGCGCAGTCTTTAAAATCGGTAGTGGGGTCTTGCTCCCAGCAACCGCTTGAGTGAGTGCCGCAAGATCCGGGCTATCCGATTCTGGGGAGATCATCGTCGCAACGGTGGGTTAGGATTTCATAGCCGGTATCGGTTACCAAGATTGTATGTTCCCACTGAGCGGTTAGTTGATGGTCTTTGGTCACAACCGTCCACTGATCCGGGAGCAGTTTAACGGCAGGTTTACCTGCATTAATCATCGGCTCAATGGTAAATATCATGCCAGGCTGCAGGGTCATGCCGGTTCCTGCTCGCCCATAGTGCAGGACCTGGGGCTCATCATGGAAGACGCGTCCGATGCCGTGGCCGCAGTATTCGCGAACGATTGAAAAGCGGTGTTTTTCTGCATAACTTTGGATTGCAAAGCCGATGTCGCCCAATTGTGCGCCGGGTTTAACGGCTGCAATACCAAGATTTAGGCTTTGCTTACAGGTCTGAACCAAGCGCTCGCCGCGAACCGTGCCATTGCCCACGATAAACGTTTTGCTGGTATCGCCGTGGAAGCCATCTTTGATCAGGGTCACATCAATATTAATGATGTCGCCATCTTTCAGGATCTTTTCATCGGATGGGATGCCATGACACACAACATGGTTGACCGACGTACAAATGGACTTCGGAAATCCTCGATAATTAAGTGGCGCCGGCGTCGCTTTTTGGTGATCGATCGTGTATCGGTGGCAGATTCGGTCAAGCTCGCCGGTGCTGACCCCCGGGGTGATGTAGTCGGCGATCATTTCCAGTTGTTCTGCCGCTAAAGCGCCCACGACGCGCATTTTTTCTATCTCAGTCGCTGTCTTGATATTGACCACATTCGCCTCCTTTGCCGAGCGAGAGTATAGCAGGCGACTCGCCCCATAGTAGGCTAAATCATTGGTTTAATGCGCTAAACATGGTATAAAGCGCGCCGCGGAAACGTAAATCAGGGTGGCAACTTACGGTCGTCACCTTAAATCAGCACACACATCGACACAGGTTGCGGGTGCCTTCGGGTTGCAATTTGGGATGTGTGGAAGCCCAACCCATACAAATTGGAGACATCATGGCTCAAGTCAACATGCGTGACCTGCTGGAAGCAGGCGTCCACTTTGGACATCAAAAGCGATACTGGAACCCTAAAATGGGTGAATTTATCTTCGGTGCTCGCAACGATATTCATATCATCAACCTTGAAAAAACGGTCCCGGCCTTCGAAGAGGCCTTGGCGTTCGTCAGCGCCCTCGCAGCTAAAAAAAATAAAGTGCTATTTGTCGGCACCAAGCGCAGCGCCAGTAAAATTATCAAAGAGGAAGCCTCTCGATGCGGCATGCCCTATGTCGATAAGCGCTGGTTAGGCGGCATGCTGACGAACTACAAAACCATTCGGCAATCCATTCGCCGATTACGGGACCTCGAAGAACAAAGCACCGATGGGACCTTCGCGAAACTCACCAAGCATGAGGCCCTAACGCGGCAACGATTACTCGAGAAACTCGAAAGCAGCCTCGGCGGAATCAAAAACATGGGCGGTTTACCGGATGTCATCATTATCGTTGACGTGGATCATGAGAAGATCGCTGTGACGGAAGCCAAAACCTTGGGTATCCCGGTTGTCGCCATCGTCGACACCAATAGCAATCCAGACAATGTGGATTACCTAATACCGGGCAATGACGATGCAATTCGGTCGGTTCGATTGTTCATGAGCACGTTTGCGGATGCGATCTTGGAAGCAAAGGGCCAATCTGAGGTTGTTCAGAGCGATTTTGTTGAAGTTGCAGAATCGGATGCTGCAACGCCAGAAACGGCTGCTGTCGAGGCGCCAACCTCCGCGGACGCGTCAGTTGCAGTAGACGCGTCAGTTGCAGTAGAAGCAGCGGCGCCAGAAGCTGCATCAGAAGCAGAGCCCGCAGCAGTCACTGCAGAAGCAGTGGCGCCACAGGCCGAAGCGTCAGCAGAGGAAAAGCCAGCTTAAACAACCTAGGGTTTAATGGGTGGGCACAAAATAAAAGAAGCGATCAAAAGCGGTCATTGAGATCGCTTTTTTTGAGAAAAGAATTAAGGAAAAGATATGGCGGCAGTGACAGCAGCGATGGTCAAGGAGCTGAGAGAGCGCACCGGACTTGGCATGATGGATTGTAAAAAAGCCTTGGTTGAATCGGATGGCGATATGGATCTCGCGATTGATAATTTAAGGAAATCCAGTGGTATGAAGGCTGCGAAGAAAGCCTCTCGAACGGCGGCTGATGGCTTGATTCGCATCCAGATGGATGGCGGGCAGGGCCTGATGGTTGAAGTAAATTGCGAAACAGATTTTGCGGCCAAGGATGAAAATTTTATCAACTTCGCTGAGCAGGTGACCGCGGCGATGTTTGAGGCCCAGTCGACTGACGTCGAGCGTTTGATGGCATCAGGATTCGAGGCAACGCGAGAAGCCTTAGTGCAAAAAATCGGTGAAAACTGTAGCGTGCGCCGGGGTCAGATTTATCAAGGTCAGGTCGCCTCTTATTTGCATACGAATGGCAAAATCGGCGTGTTGGTTCACCTTCAGGGTGGCGACGATGCTTTGGGCCGAGATTTGGCGATGCACATTGCTGCTGCAAATCCACAGGTTGTTTCGCCAGCTGATGCGGGCCAAGAGGTCCTAGATAAAGAGCGCGAAATCTACACGGCTCAAGCGGCGGAAAGCGGCAAGCCGGCTGATATTGTTGCTAAAATGGTCGAAGGGCGCATCAAGAAGTTCTTAGCTGAGATCAGTTTGACGGAACAAGCCTTTGTCAAAGACGGTGACATGAAGATCAGTGCGCTGCTGAAACAACACGATGCAGAAGTGCTTGCCTTTGCGCGCTACGAAGTCGGCGAAGGGATTGATAAAGAAGAAGTGGATTTCGCGGCAGAGGTCGCCCAACAATTGTCGTGAGATCGGATTATGCCCTCAAAAAAACCGACGCCAAAATATGAGCGAATCCTACTCAAGCTGAGCGGAGAAGCGTTGGGGAAGAACGGTGTTGGAATTGATCCAAAAGTCTTGGATCGAACGGCTTTAGAGATCGGACAACTTGTTGGTATCGGCATTCAAGTCGGTATTGTGATCGGCGGCGGCAACCTCTTTCGTGGCGCTGAGCTCAGTGCCGCAGGGCTCGACCGGGTAACCGGCGACCATATGGGGATGCTGGCAACCGTGATGAATGCCCTTGCTATGCGAGATGCCTTGGAGCGCGCCAATATCCAAACGGTTGTGATGTCCGCCATTCCGATGAGCGGCGTTGTCGAACACTACGATCGAAGGCTTGCGATACGGCACTTGGATGACGGTGATGTGGTGATCTTCTCATCGGGTACAGGCAACCCTTTTTTTACGACAGATTCTGCGGCGTGCCTGCGGGGCATCGAAGTCGATGCCGATATTGTTCTCAAAGCCACCAAAGTCGACGGCATTTATTCTGCCGATCCCGTGACGGATCCAAACGCCACCCGGTTTACAACCATTACCTATGATGAGATCTTAGAGCTGCAGTTGGGCGTTATGGATCTGACTGCGATTTGCCTAGCTCGAGATAACGGTATGCCTTTGAGAGTATTCCAGCTCGACAAGCAAGACGCCTTGCTAAACGCGGTGGTAGGCGAAGGCGAAGGGACACTGGTTGTGCCCAATAAAGCAGAGGAGATGGCCCAATGATCGAGGAAATCAGGCAGGATGCGGAAGCGCGCATGAAGAAGAGCCTGGCTGCCCTTGAGGTTGCTTTCGCACGGATTCGAACAGGACGGGCACACCCGAGTTTTTTAGATTCAGTAAATGTTGATTATTACGGAAATACAACCGCGCTCAGACAAATGGCCAACGTCAATGTTGAGGAAGGCCGATCCCTTGTGATCGTGCCTTGGGAACGCTCAATGATCCCGGTAATCGAAAAAGCGATTTTAAAATCAGATTTGGGGGTTAATCCTTCCAGCAGCGGCGAAAGCATTAGAATATCGATGCCGCCCTTAACAGAAGAAAACCGTCGTGACCTTGCAAAAATCGCGCGCTCAGAAGCTGAAAATGCACGAATCTCGATTCGAAATATTCGCCGAGATGCCAATGGCGATGTCAAAGACTTCCTCAAGGAAAAGGCAATCAGCGAAGACGAAGCTCGACGCGGTGAAGATCAGATCCAAAAGTTGACCGATGACATGATCAAACAGGCTGACCAGCTGCTGGCCAGCAAAGAGAACGACTTGATGGCGCTTTAGAGCCCATCGACAGCACTCATGCTCAAAACCAGAATCTTGACCGCCCTCGTGATCGCACCGATTGCGCTCTTGGCTTTGTTTTATCTTTCCGCTTCAAATTTTAAATGGTTTTTAGTACTGGTCCTTTTCGTTTCAGGTTGGGAGTGGGCAAATTTTGCGCGCCTGCAGCCGCTGGGTCGGGTGATCTACGCCAGTGGTTTAGGCGCGATGTTTTTTGCCTCAAGCGATTTTCTAATGCCTTGGATCGTCGCCGCTATTGTTTGGTGGGGGGCCGCTTTGTGGCTTATTGTGCAATATCCATCGCAATCAGCGCTCTGGCGCCGGCCGGAGGTGATTGGCCTGATTGGCGTTGTGACGCTGATACCCTGTGGGGCAAGCTTGGTCTGGTTAAAAGCGCAAAGTGATGCGGCAACGGTGCTGCTGCTGCTGTTGGTTTTGATTTGGGCGGCGGACATCGGCGCTTATTTTGTTGGCCGGCGTTTTGGTCAACGGAAACTGTTACCCAAGGTCAGTCCTGGAAAGTCCGTTGAGGGCCTGGTCGGCGGCTTGGTGATTGCCGTGATCGCAGGCTTTGCCACGCTTGAGTTGATGCCGAAGGTTGATGGCCGGGCCCTGGGACAAGCTGGATGGATGTTGCTGTTTTTAGGGATTGGATTCATTTCTGTTTTGGGCGATTTGACCCTGTCGATGTTTAAGCGAAGTCGAGGGATAAAAGATTCGAGTCAATTGCTACCCGGGCATGGGGGGTTCTTAGATCGTCTGGATAGTTTGTTTTCGGCCGCGCCGATCTATTGCGGTGTGCTGTATTGGACGGCGGGTCTCACATGATCAAGCGCATCACGATTCTAGGTTCGACCGGATCAATCGGTCAGAGCACGCTGAAGGTGTTGGCTACGCAACCGGATTATGAAGTCTTTGCGCTCACAGCAAACGAGAATGTCGATCTGTTGTTCGCGCAATGCCAACAGTTTAGGCCTGAGTTCGCAGTGATCGGCGTGCCCGCCTTGGCCCAAGATCTTGCGGCAAAGCTGCAAGCGCTCGGGCTTGCAACAAAAGTGCTAAGCGGGCCGGCGGCGCTGGTGCAAGTTGCGGCTGATCCTGCAGCCACCCATGTGATGGCGGCCATTGTGGGGGGCGCAGGCCTTGCGCCCAGCTTTGCAGCTGCAGAATCCGGCAAGGTCATTTTACTGGCCAACAAAGAAGCTTTGGTGATGGCAGGCGCCATTTTCATGGATGCTGTCGCGCGATCGAACGCGACGCTTTTACCTGTTGATAGCGAGCATAACGCAATTTTTCAGTGCTTAGGACAATCATCCCATGTTGACACGGGGGTTCAGAGAATTTTGCTGACGGGGTCTGGCGGGCCTTTTTTGGACACGCCGCTTGCAGACTTAGAGCATGTAACACCTGATGATGCGTGTCAGCACCCAAATTGGGATATGGGTCGAAAAATTTCCGTAGATTCGGCCACGATGATGAACAAGGCATTGGAATTAATCGAAGCCTGTTGGTTGTTCGATGTGCCGCCCGAGAAAATTGAGTTTGTGATACATCCCCAGAGCATTGTGCATTCTATGGTCGAGTTTGTTGATGGGTCGGTGGTTGCGCAATTGGGTCAGCCTGACATGCGGACACCCATCGCGCATGTATTAGCGTTTCCTGAACGCGCCGACGCAGGGGTTGCCGCCTTGGATTTTAGCCAGCTTCGGGCGCTGGAATTCAGAGCGCCGGAGCTGAGTCGATTCCCCGTTTTAAGCTTGGCACGCGTCGTCGCAAGCGGGCCAAAGAGTCTTGCGGTGACCTTCAATGCTGCCAATGAGGTGGCGGTTGAGGCATTTTTAGCGGACCGTTTGTCATTTTTAAATATCAGCGCTGTGATCAAGGCGGCATTGGATGCGGCGGAGACGCAGGAACTCCATAGCCTCGATGATGTCCTAGCCTGTGACGCAACGGCAAGGGCGCTGACCCGGCGCATTCTGAAGAGCCTATGATTGAATTTTTTCAAAGTGTGCTCGCACTCATCGTCACAATTTCAATTTTGGTGACCGTGCACGAATTCGGGCATTTTTATGTCGCTAAAAAATGTGGCGTGCATGTCGAGCGATTCAGTGTTGGCTTTGGTAAGGTTTTATTCCGCCTACAAGGCAAAGCGCCAAATCCGGATAACCGTTACTCGACGGCGGAGGTGCGATCGGTCAGCAATGAACCGCTCGTTGGCACCGAGTACTGTATTGCGATGATCCCCTTGGGCGGCTATGTCAAAATGCTGGATGAACGCGACACCTTTGTGGCGGATGATCTGCTGGAATTTGCTTTCAACCGAAAACCGTTGTGGCAAAGGGCGTTAATTGTTGCAGCAGGGCCTTTAGCAAACTTTATATTGGCATTTTTTGTCTACTGGGCTTTGTTTGTTGCGGGGGTCGGAGGCATTGCGCCAATCTTGGGCGAGCCGCCGCCAGGCAGCGTGGCTGAGCAGGCTGGCCTGAAGGCGGGCGTCGAAATCCTAAGCGTTGACGATAGAAAGACGGCGACTTGGTCTGAAGTTAACCTTGCGCTGTTCGATCGTTTGGGGGATACCGGCGCAATCAAGATGACGGTTCGGCCAGAGGCTGACCTTGGCAAGGTGGAAACGCTGTCGCTGCCCATTGCGCTGTTTTTAGCGGGCGAAGACGAGCCGCGGCCGGCAACGGCTCTAGGCCTGGGACTGATGCAACCCGTCATTGCGCCTATTTTGGGTGAGGTCTCATCGGGAAGCCCAGCTGATCTTGGGGGCTTGAAAGCCGGTGATCAGGTCATTATGGTGGACGGGGTTGCCGTAGACGCGTGGTCGGATTTTGTGGCTGCGGTTCAGGCGCGCGCGGGTCAGCGCCTTTCATTACGCGTTAAACGCGGTCAGAGCGACCTGTATCTCGAGGTCACGCCCGAGGCGATTGCGACCCCCGAGGGCACGATCGGTCGGATCGGGGTCGCCATTGGGCCGCAGCAATGGCCTGCATCGATGCAGCGGGTGACTCGAGCGCCGGTATACACAGCTTGGTTGCCGGCCCTCGACAAAACCTTTGAGATGATTCGGTTTACCTTTGAGAGTATCGGTAAAATGGTGCAGGGCTTGGTTTCAACGAGTAACCTTTCCGGCCCGATTACGATAGCGAAATTCGCGAATCAAACGGCTGGCAATGGGCTCGAGAGTTTTCTGGGATTTATTGCGTTAGTGAGCATTAGTCTGGGGGTGCTGAATTTATTACCCATTCCGATGCTCGATGGCGGGCATCTTTTGTACTTTCTCATCGAAGGTCTAACCGGCAAGCCGGTTTCTGAGCAGATACAAGTTTGGGGATTGCAGATTGGCATGGTCTTTCTTGTAGGAATCATGATGCTAGCCTTCTATAATGATCTGCTCAGATTATGATTGGATTATTGTGAAGATCGCTGCGTTTAAGTCTCTCGTTCGTTTGGGCACATTTGCCTTACTGCTGTGTGGTGTGATCCAAGCCCAGGCCTTTGTGATCTCTGATGTCCGTGTGGAAGGGCTGCAGCGCATCGGCGCTGGCGCGGTGTTTGGTGCAATTCCTTTTAATGTCGGCGATGAGGTGGATGACGAGGGCCTCCGGCAGATTATTCGCGCGTTGTTCCGGACCGAAAATTTTGATGATGTCAAGGTCGGACGTGATGGCAATGTGTTGCTGATCATCGTGAGCGAGCGGCCCACGATCGAAACGATTGAAATCGACGGCAATAAGGCGATTAAAAGTGAGGCTTTGCTGGAGGGGCTGAGTGGCGCTGGGTTGTCTGAGGGCGAGATTTTCAAAAAAGTCACCCTGGATCAGATGGGCGCTGAACTCGAAAGACAGTATGTGATCCAGGGTCGGTATGACGCAAAAATTTCAACCGAAGTCGAAAACTTACCGCGTAATCGGGTGGGGATCAAAATCGAAGTTGATGAGGGCAGTGTGTCCGGCATTCGACACATAAACATAGTGGGTAATCGGGTTTTCGACGATGCAACGTTAAGGGAGCTGTTTGAATTGCAGCTCCCAAGTTTTTTGTCGTTCTATACAAAGGATGCTCAGTATTCCCGTGAAAAACTTAAAGGCGACTTAGAAAACCTTGAGTCATACTATCTGGACCGAGGCTATTTGAATTTTACAATCGAGTCGACCCAAGTGGCCATTGCGCCCAACATGGAAGATGTCTACATCACGATTAATGTCAAAGAAGGTCAACAATTTAGGGTGGGGCGCGTCGAAATTTCCGGCGAACTCCGCGATATCCCAGAAGCGTCAATTCGACAACTAATTTTGTCGCGAGAAGGGCAGATTTACTCAAGAGAGTTGATGACCGCCTCGGAAGAGCGGATTGAGACGATATTGGGGAACGCCGGCTACACCTTCTCCAGTGCAACGGGGAATCCAGCGTTATCTGAAGACGGTGAAACGGTGGTGGTTCGGTTCTTCGTCGACGCCGGCAATCGGGCCTATGTCCGCCGAATTTCGTTCCGTGGCAATACCTTGACGCAGGACGAGGTATTGCGGCGAGAACTCCGTCAAATGGAAGGGGGCTGGGCCTCCAACGCTTATATAGAAGCCTCGAAAGTCCGTCTAGAGCGACTCGGTTTCTTTAAAGAGGTCAACGTTGAAACACCGGCGGTCGCTGGCGTCGAAGACCAGATTGATGTTGAGTACACCGTAGAAGAACAGCCCTCCGGCGCAATTTCAGCAACCTTCGGTTATGCGCAGGATTTTGGCGCCATACTGGGTTTATCCTACCAAGAGTCTAACGTGTTTGGCTCTGGCAACTCGTTTAATTTGTCTGTAAACCGCAGTTCCTACCAGACGGCCTATAACCTATCGTTCTTTGACCCGTATTTCACGGTGGATGGTGTGAGTCGCGGCTACTCGATTTTTTATCGCAGCACCTCTTATGACGAACGAAATATCGCTCGGTTCTCGACAGACTCCCTAGGCGCAACGGTTAATTTCGGTTATCCGATTAATGAGATTTCGAGAGTCAACTTTTCGGTGGGCGCAGAAAATACCAACATCAAGGAAGGGATATTTCCCTCTCAAGAAATCTCTCGATTCTTATCGAAGGAAGGAAATGACTTTTCGCTGGTAACCGTCTCAGCAGCCTACACGATGTCAGCTTTGAATCGAGGGCTGTTGCCAACCGCTGGGCGGGCCCAAACCCTGTCGTTCGAAGCAACCGTGCCGGGTAGTCAGCTCGAATTCTATCGGATTAATTATTCTGGCCAGATTTTCTTCCCGCTGACAAAATTGTTTACGCTTCGGCTTAGAACGGATCTGGGTTATGGCGGCACCTATGGCGGCACCGAAACCTATCCGTTTTATAAACACTTCTACGCCGGCGGGATGGGGTCAGTTCGAGGTTATGAGAGTAATACGCTTGGCCCCCGAACGACGCGATCACCTAATGATCAATTTGGCGAACCCGACCCGTTGGGGGGTAATGTCTTGATTGAGACCAGTGCCGAGATACTGTTCCCCTTGCCGTTTGTTGAGGATCAGCGCCAGTTAAAGTCGGCGTTATTCGTCGATGCGGGCAATGTTTTCAACACCGATTGTCCAGATATTTCGGTCTACTGTCTTGGTCCGTCAGATGGCGAATTACGGTATTCCGCTGGCTTTTCAGTAACTTGGATAACCGGATTTGCGCCCATCAGTTTTGCAATCTCTTATCCGTTTAATCGGCGCGACGGGGATGAGAGCGAGTCGTTTCAGTTTGAATTAGGACGAACTTTTTAAACACCCAGCAGTCTAATAATTTGAATCCAGCCTCAGGTTATGACACTATCTGCGGCCCGAGGGGTATCCTTAAATATCGGGAAGGGTTGCAGTCAACTTGGCCTGGCGTTTTGGGTCAGATTTTGAATAAAGCGCTGATGAAATCAGTTTTGCGAAGGAGATACGTTGTGCGATTGAACAAATTAATGAGCCTGGTTTTGGTTTTAACGGCGACCGCATTCGGTTCGTTTTCCAGTCTGGCAGAAATGAAGATAGCGGTGGTAGACGTTGACCGAGCGGTTGCCGGATCTGAAGCCGCCCAAAAGTTGCTGCGGCAGCTTCAGGAAGAGTTCAAAACGGACGAAGACACCATTAAAAAGATCCAAACGGAAGCGGCTGAGCTTTTGCAAAAAATGCAAAAAGACGCAGATGTGATGAGTGATGATGAAAAGCGGCGCGTCCAGCAGGAGATCGAGTCACTCAATAATGACTTTGTCTATCAGCGTCAAAAACTCCAAAAAGAAGTTGCTGCCCGCCAGGGTGAGCTGTTTGTTGGTACTGAAGAAAAGGTCCGCAAGGCCATTGAGGACCTTGTTTTAGAGAACGACTACGACATGATCTTGCCGCGTGCGGCGGCTTTATATGTTGGTGACCTGTATGACGTCACTCGGAAAGTGACCGAAAAGTTGAATCAAGCTGCAGCGGCTCAGTAAGAGGCTTGACAATAAAACGCCCATTGCTGGAAACCACCCTAGCGGGAATCGGTGAGCAATTTGGACTGACAGTAGTCGGCGATGGGCGGGTTAGAATTACCGGAATTGCGGCGCTCGATGAAGCAGGGCCGGAAGATATTACCTTTTTATTCAGTGCGAAATATCAAAATCGGCTGCCTGCCTGTAAAGCCGGAGCGGTGGTCGTGTCCCCAAAAGTGGCGACAACGCTATCTCGGCCGTGCCTGATTTCAGATCAACCGCGCTTAGCTTGGGCTAGAATCGCAACACTGTTTGACGTGAGCGAAGCTTGGTTGGAGATTCATCCAACAGCACAGATTGATGAAACTGCGGAGCTTGGGCCCGGCGTCTCGATCGGTCCCAATGCGATTGTGCGCGCCGGCGCCGTACTTGGGTCAGGCGTGGCACTAGGGTCAGGTGTGGTTGTGGGCGAGAACGTGCACATTGGCGACGGCTCTCACATTCATGCGAATGTGGTGCTGTATCACCAAGTCCAAATCGGCAACCATTGTATTGTCCATGCAAATGCCGTCATCGGGGCAGATGGATTCGGCTTTGAGTTTGATCCCGCCGCCAAAGCGTTGGTGAAGATTCCACAGGTTTATGGGGTAAGGATTGGCGACCAGGTCGAGCTTGGCGCAGGCACAACGATTGACCGAGGCGCGTTGTCTGATACCGAAGTTGGCGATGGTGTGAAGATTGATAATCAAGTGCAGATCGGCCACGGCACTAAAATCGGAGCGCATACCGTAATATCTGGTGCAACTGCGATTGCCGGAAGCACGAGGATTGGTCGATATTGTATGATTGGCGGGGCAGTGGGTATCATCGACAACCTCACCATTAGTGATCGAGTTGAAATTACCGCGATGAGTCTTGTGACACAATCCATCAATGAGCCTGGACGGTACAGTTCGGGTACGGGATTAATGGCAAGCAGGCACTGGAAGCGCAATGTAGTGGTTTTTAAGAAACTCGATGATCTTTACAAACGACTGCGCAAACTAGAGTCTTAGCAACCCTCGATTGATCGGTTCCTTTAACTATTTAAACGATGGATTGCATCGTGTACGGCAATGGAGCAGTTATGGAAACAACGGATATTTGGAAATTATTGCCGCATCGATACCCTTTTTTACTGGTGGATCGAGTGATCGAAATCGTTGATCACAAACGCATTGTCTGCATTAAAAACGTCACCATTAACGAGCAGGTCTTTACTGGTCATTTTCCCGCGACACCGGTTTTTCCAGGGGTGATGATCGTCGAAGCGCTGGCTCAGGCTGCCGGCATTCTCGCATTCGCGTCCCGCGGTAGAACCCTTGATGATGGGTACATCTATTATTTGGCGGGCACGGATAAGACGAAGTTTAAAAGTTCTGTGGTCCCGGGTGACCAGATGCGGTTAGAGGTTGAGATTGTCAATCTTAGGAGCCATTGGATGAAAGCCCAAGGCAAAGCCTTTGTCGGTGATCGATTGGCATGCTCGACTTTGCTGACGTGCGCTGAACAGAAAGTGAGTTGATCTATAAGGTGGCGCTCGAGTCGGTGGGCCAATATGTCCTGGTCGCGGGCGAACCGTCCGGTGATGCGCTTGGTGCAGATCTGATGATGGCAATCAGAGCAGAGCAGCCGAATGCGCAGTTCTCAGGGGTCGGTGGTCCGTTGATGCAAGCGGCTGGGCTCGATGCTTGGTTTGATATTGAAGCTTTGTCCGTCAACGGCTTTGTTGCGCCGCTTCTGAAATTACCGATGCTGATCAGTCTCATCTGGCAACTGCGTCGTCGCTGTTTAGCGCTTAGGCCGGCGGCCTTTATTGGCATTGATTTCAACTTTTTCAACCTTTTGTTAGCGGGTTTGCTTAAGCGCGCTCAAATTCCGACAGTCCACTACGTCTCACCATCCGTCTGGGCGTGGCGCAAGGGCAGAATTCATTCGATCAAGCGCCGGGTTGATCTTATGCTCACCCTCTATCCGTTTGAGACCGAGATCTATCAGCAGTTTGGGATCCCGGTGCGATTTGTGGGCCATCCGAAAGCCCATTTAATTCAGAGTGACAACCCGGAGGGGCGAAATGCCGAGGCGCGCGTCGCGCTCGGCATCGCGCCGCAAGAGCGGGTCATTGCCCTATTGCCAGGCAGTCGACGCAGTGAAGTTGCGTCTATGATGCCGGCTTATTTGGCGGCGGCGAATGAATTGTCACTGACGCGCCCCATCCGATTTCTGGTGGCCGCCGCGAATCCTGTACGGGCGCAGGAGATCCGAGATTTAATTCAGGCCTCTGGCGCTATCGGGCTGCTTCAGGTTGAGGTGGGTAACGCGTTAACGGTCATGGCGGCAAGCGATGCGGTGATGGTCAATTCCGGCACCGCCACCCTTGAAGCGATGCTCCTTCGAAAACCCATGGTTATGGCCTACCGGTTGGGCCCGATGACGTATTGGTTGGTATCCAGGATGGTTGAGGCGGAACATTTCGCTTTACCGAATATTCTCTCGGGTGAGGCCCTCGTCGAGGAGTTTATTCAAGATCAGGTAACGGGCCCGAATTTAGCAGCAGCCTTAGGGCGGCTTTTAGATCAAGCCGATCCAGCGCGGTTGCAAGCTGCCTTTGATGCGATACACCTGACCCTCAAAGGCGATCTTAGGCAGCAAGCGGCGCGACCGATCATTGCGCTTGCGGCCAGTCGTCAAAACGTATGATGGGCTTAAGAATTGCCGGCCTAGACGAAGTTGGCCGTGGTCCCATTGCTGGCCCTGTGGTGGCTGCTGCGGTCATCCTAGATCGAGCCAGGCCTGTTATTGGGTTAAAAGACTCTAAAGCCTTGTCGGAAGCCAATCGCCGCCGTTTGGATGAGCGGATAAAACACAGCGCCACAGCATGGGCCATCGGTCGAGCGGAAGTTGACGAAATCGATACGCTCAATATTTTACAAGCCAGTTTGTTGGCGATGACGCGGGCGATGGATGCCCTAAAAGTGCCGCCAGAATTGGCTTTGGTCGATGGTAATCGGTTGCCCAAGATATCGTGCGTCGGTCGTTGGATTGTAAAAGGAGACCAAGTTGTGGGCGCGATTCAGGCGGCCTCCATTATCGCAAAGGTTGCTCGAGATGCGGAAATGGTAGCCTTAGATGGACAATTTCCGGGTTATGGGTTTGCGGCCCACAAGGGATATCCTACTTTGAAACATCGCGCAGCCCTTAGCGCGCTCGGATTAACCGCCGCATCATCGCCGAACCTTTGCGCCTTGCCGATCGATGCTTGCGTCGACAGAGCTCTGAGGGCCCCGCAACGTGCTAGCATGCGACAAGACATTAGAGGTAAAACAAGGACAATACAATGGAAATTAAACGGCTAAAAACCAGCCCGAGAATGAGCCAAGCTGTCGTCTATGGGGGGCTTTTGACGACGGCGGGCCAGGTTGCAAAGCTTACAGCGGGTGAATCCGTCGCGGAGCAGGCGCAGGAGATCTTGTCAGAAATCGAGGCCTTGCTGGCCGCCGCGGGCACCAATAAATCCAAGTTGTTAACCGCTCAAATTTGGTTATCGGATATTAACGATTTTTCAGAATTCAACGCAGTTTGGGACGCATGGGTGAGCCCGGGGGCGTCCCCCACACGGGCATGTGTTGAGTCTAAGTTGGTCGTGCCCGCATTAAAGGTAGAAATTGCGGTCACTGCGGCCGTGGAATAGGGAGACTAGTATGCAAGTGGCTGAACAGTTAATCGTAGAACAAATCCAAATCGGGCCCATGCAAAATTTTGCGTATTTGCTTGGGGATCGCACGACGCGAGAGGTGGTCGTCGTGGATCCTGCTTGGGACATTCTTGGATTGTTGGGCATGATTGAGGAGCGTGACTATAAACTTACTGGCGCGTTATTGACGCATTACCACCCCGATCACTGTGGCGGTAGTTTTGGGCACAATACGGTCGAGGGGGTTAGTCGCCTGCTCGAGCATCAGAGTATCCCCATTTATGCCCACGAACTCGAAGCGGCGGGCGTGAAGAAAGTCACCGGTATTTCTGATACGGATATTAAAAAAGTGACATCAGGCCAAAAACTAAAGATCGGTGATGTCGAAATCGAGTTTCTGCACACGCCAGGCCATACGCCAGGGTCGCAATGCTTTCGAGTTAAAAACACCTTGGTCTCTGGTGATACGCTTTTTATTGACGGTTGCGGGCGAGTGGATCTGCCAGGGTCTAACACCGAGGATATGTTTCGGAGCTTGCAGCAGTTGGCGAGCCTGCCAGATGACACCTTGTTGCTACCTGGACACAATTACAGTGCTGTGCCTCACGCCACGATGGGGGAAACCAAGCGCAGCAATACCTATCTCAAGATCAAGGACCCCGAAACCTGGAAAATGATGATGGGTGGATGAGATCTAAAAGTCCGCGTGACCAGGTGTTCTTGGAAACGGAATGGCGTCTCGGATATTGTCCATGCCGGTGACATAGTTCAGCAATCGCTCAAAGCCTAAGCCAAAGCCGGCGTGTGGAACGGTGCCGTAACGCCTGAGATCCCGATACCACCATAAGCTCTTTCGCATCGCGTCATCGGGTATTCTTGCGTCCAAGACGTCTAAGCGTTCCTCACGTTGACTGCCGCCGATGATTTCGCCGATACCGGGCGCAAGAACATCCATCGCTGCTACCGTTTTACCATCATCATTCAAACGCATATAAAAGGCTTTGATATCCTTTGGGTAATCGAACAACACGACGGGTCGGCCAACATGGGTTTCAGCGAGAAAGCGCTCATGCTCGCTCTGTAGATCTCGGCCCCAGGCGACTGGAAAATCAAACGGTTGACCTGAAGCTTCAAGGATTGTGATGGCCTGCGAGTAGGTCATCCGCTCAAACGGCGCATCGACAACTGTTTCAAGGCGACTTCGAACGGTGTTATCGATTCGTTCGTTGAAGAAATCAATATCCTGTTGACAGTGCTCAAGGACTGCTTTTAAACAGTGTTTGAGTAGGGCCTCAGCCAGGTCAGCATTGTCTGCAAGATCCGAAAACGCAATCTCAGGTTCAACCATCCAAAACTCCGCTAAGTGACGCGAAGTGTTGGAGTTTTCAGCTCGAAAGGTCGGGCCAAAGGTGTAAACCTTGCTCATGGCGAGGCAATAGGCCTCGACATTTAACTGTCCAGAAACGGTTAGAAAGGCTTCTTTGCCAAAAAAATCATCTTTAAAGCTAGTCTCTTTTTGATTCACTAGGTCCAAGGTGCTCACGCGAAACAGTTCCCCCGCACCTTCACAGTCGCTTGCGGTGATTAACGGCGTGTTGATCCAATGAAACCCGGATTGAAAAAAATAATTGTGGATGGCGTTTGCTAGGACGGTGCGAACGCGAGTGATTGCGCCAAAGGTGTTGGTCCTCGGGCGAAGATGGGCAACGCTCCGCAGGTACTCAAAAGTGTGCCGTTTCTTAGCGATCGGATAGGTTTCTGGGTCATCAACCCAACCGTGGACTTCAATAGATGTTGCCTGTATTTCAACCGCTTGACCTCGACCTTCAGAGGCTGTGAGGTCGCCAATGATGGTGACGGAACAGCCGGTCGAGAGCGCCAGAACGTCGCTTGTATAGTTGCTGAGCGTGGCAGGAATCACGGCTTGAATCGAATCGAAACTGGATCCGTCGTGGACGGCAACAAACGAGAATCCTGCTTTGGAGTCTCGTTTGGTCCTGACCCAACCTTGAACTTGAACGCGTTGACCCAGGGGTGGATTCGGCCGAAACAGGTGGGAAATTTGATGGGTTTGCATAGGACAACGACTCTCAATTTAAGGCTGCTATATTAACAGGCTTGGACTGGTAAAATTCAAACGTCGGTGGCGAGACCCAGTCGGCTGACAGCAATTGATCGTAAGGTGCGCTTATCGATCTTGCCCGAGGCGATTCGAGGTAGCGGCTCTGTCTGTGTATGAATGTATCTGGGAACCTTAAATTTCGCGATGTGAAACGCCAGTTGGGTTTGGATCTCGGCAATATCTAAACTGTCTTGAGAATACAAGGTTGCACCAACTTCCTCGCCTAAACGCGCGTCGGGTACCGCATACACGCTGGCCTCAATCACCGGATCAAGGGCGAGCAAAGCGGCTTCGACTTCCGCACAACCGATATTCTCGCCGCCTCGAATGACCAAATCTTTGATTCGATCAACGATGAAGAGATAACCCTCGTCGTCTAAGTAGGCGACATCGCCAGTTTTGAGCCAGCCATCTTCGAAGGCTTCGGCGTTGGCTTCAGGGCGATCCCAGTAGCGGTCGATCACCGATGCGCCTCGAACCCGCAACTCGCCGCGTTCGCCAGCAGGGAGTGGGTTGCCGGCATCATCGACAATCAAAAGGTCGAGAACCGCGGAGCATCGCCCGGAACTGGCAGGCCGCAAAAGATAATCTTCGCCACCGATACCGGTGCCGATGGCATTAGTCTCGGTCATACCCCAACCGGTGCTGGGCAACGCGTTGGTAAACGCCTCGGGTATAGTTTGAACCTGAGCGGGCGCTCGAGGCGCGCCACCACCACCCACCGATAGCAAGCTGCTGAGGTCGGCGTTCGATCGTTTGCCCGCCTCAATGAGATCACCTGTCATCGCAGCCGGCGCGACAAAAGAGGTAATGCGCTCTGATTCAATCAGTTCGACCGCCTGCATGGGGTCCCAGCGATACATCGAAACCATTTTGCGTTGGGCTCGATAGGACTGCAGAAAGACGGCGTGGGAACCGGTTGCATGGAATAACGGCACTGCCAGCAAGGTTGCGGCTTGCTCGGTGGCAGGCGGTGGTGCCACGCCTAATTCTAATTGCCGTGCTGCAAGATCAAGCTCCCAGGAGAACAGCGCGCTGATGATGTTTCGGTGGCAGGATACGGCGCCTTTGGGATGGCCGGTTGATCCTGAGGTGTAAAAAATCGTGGCATAGTCATCGGGACTGACTGCGGCCCAGCTAAGGTCTGTTGGCGGATTCTGCGCGAGCAGTTCCGAAAAGGCGTGACACGTCAGGTTGCTGTGAAGGTTTTCAATTCGAGCTCCAATAAATTGCAGGCCCAACCTGTCAGCAATCGGCGCAACGCGTTGCAGACGTTCGTCATCGGCGATGAAGACTTTGCTGCCACTATGGGTTAAGCCGTATTCAATCTCATCGGTTTGCCAGAGCGCGTTCATACAAACCGCAACACCGCCCATGGCGGTGACCGCCATAAACGAGATGACCCACTCAGGGTAGTTGCGCATGGAGATCGCGACGCGATCGCCGTGCTGGACTCCGAAATCACTGGCGAGGATATTAGCCAGTTGCATCGCTTGATCATAAACTTCTGAAAAAGAAAGTCGCTCATCGTCGTAAACCAAAAAAGTTTTATCCGAGACGTTGTCCGCAAACAGCTGCCCAAGGGTTTGGGGTGCATGGGTAAAAAACCGACAGGGCCTGCCGTTAATCAAGCCCTGTTCAAGCGCGTAGGGCATGCCGGTGGCGGTGAGCGTGGCGATGGCCTCAGCGCGAGTTGGGTTCATCCGGTTAGCTCCTTTGTTTGATGCTCGAAAGTGTTATGGATTGGATTATGGTGGCACCGAGTTTTTAAAATCAAGCCGCTGCATTTCAAGATGTCGCGATATTTTGAGGCTGGATCGGCCCGCTTTTTCGTCTCAAAACCTGCCTTGAGCTTGGGCCGCCGAAGCAGGATTGGCAAGCGGCAAATTGAGCTTGCAAAAAACGGCATCAAACCTGCTCTCGTCCAGCGCCGAGCGGACGAAACACCAGACGAAATGAGCCAAAGGACGTTAAATCATAAAGCCTTAAAGTGCTGCTGTGGCCTGCAAAAGCCAGGGTTTTACTGCTGGGTCGATACGCTCACCGAGTTTTTCAAAAACGGTTTGATGGTAATCATTCAACCATCGCCGCTCTGCCTCGGTGAGCAGGTCCTGATCGATGAGGCGGTGATCAAACGGCGCAAAGGTGAGGGTTTCAAATCCCAGCATGCCAGATGCCAGGCGTACCACCACCATAAGGTTTTCACAGCGGATGCCATAATCGTTTGGCTCGTAATAGCCTGGCTCGTTGGATACCACCATCCCGGGCAGCAACGGCGCGGTGGCATGAGGTGATTTACCGATGCGCTGAGGCCCTTCGTGCACGCTCAGATAACAACCCACACCATGGCCGGTGCCATGGTCAAAGTCTTTACCAATCTCCCAAAGGAATTGACGCGCGAGGACGTCCAACTGATGGCCCTGAACGCCTTCCGGAAAGCGGGCGGTCGCAAGCGCAATGTGGCCTTTGAGGACCCGTGTAAATAGATTCTTGTGCTCATGTCTGGGTGTACCGATGGCGATTGTTCGAGTAACGTCGGTGGTGCCATCATAATATTGACCGCCCGAGTCGACGAGATACAGTGAGTTTGGCGTGAGCGCCGCAGGGACACCATTGGTGTGTGAATAATGCGCCATTGCAGCGTTACTGCCTGCTGCGGAAATGGTTGAAAACGAAAGGTCTTTTAGTTCCGGCAAGGCGCGGCGAAATTGCTCGAGCCGATCTGACAAAGCGCCTTCGTCATGGTAGTGGCCCTGACTAACTTCCTCATCAATCCAACAAAGGTATTCGCTAAGCGCCGCGCCATCACGGATGTGGGCGGCGCGAATACCGCTGACCTCAACGGCATTCTTTTGGGCCTTTGGTAACTCAACGGGATCCTTTTGTTCGATTAGCTGACAATCGCATGCCAGACAAGTCAGCGCTGTCAGCGCGTTGGTGCCATCTGGATCTAATAAAATTTTAGGCTGCTGGGCACCATAGCGTTCTAAGAACCCGGAAAAATCGGTGGCTTCATGCACAAAAACTGCTTTGCCAACATGCTCGGCAAAGTCCTCTGGAATCTTCGCGGGGTCAATAAATAAATGCTGCGTTCCGTCGCTGAGTAAAACGGATTGACTGAGCAAGACGGGCAAGTGTGGGACATCATTGCCCCGAATGTTCAGCAGCCATGCGATGGAGTCCAGTTGGCTAATGATGGCCGCATCAGCGCCTGCTGATTTGAGGCTTTCGGCAACCCGCGATCGTTTTGACGTGCTGGACTCGCCCGAATACGCCTCGCTCAAGAGGATTGCCGGCGACACTAAAGCTGCTGGACGATCTTCCCAAATATCATCGATTGGATTATGCGTTAGGGCCTGCAAGGTAATGTTCAGTTCGCGCAGTTCAGTTTCCGCGGTTTTGAAAAATCGGTAGCTGACGACCCGGCCATCGAGCGCAACGGATTGACCCGGTATTAACGTAACTTTTAGCCACGACAGCACAGGCTCATTGATGAGATGGTGATGCTCAAAAAGCGGCGTTGGACATTGATTTAAGGCTTGCAAGGTGTAACGACCGTCCACAAAAAGTGCGGCCTGCTCCTGGGTGACAACGAGTGTGCCGGCGGATCCGGTGAAACCGGAGAGGTAGGCCAAGCGTTTATTCTGCTCGGGAACATATTCCCCGAGGTATTCGTCCGTCGTTGGCACGATGTAGGCTGCAATGTTGGCCTCGCGCATCTTGGTTCTAAGCAGTGCTAATCGCTGGGTGATGGTCGTCATGCTGTAAATCCCTGAGTGATCGTGAAGCCCGGGTGCCAGACGTCTTAGGGTTCAACTGGTAAAAAGCGCCTGAGCGGGGATCATCTCAGATCTCACGCATGGGTAAAAGGCCGCAGCGATCGCGTCCTGCGAATAATTTGACCCGAGCATTGGGTGAGGCGACGCGATGATCGAAATTAAGCGCTGTTGTAGTCAAAGGCCTTATTCAAGGCGATCAGTGGCTGGTAAAGCTTCAGGGTTTAATGCATCCTAAAAAATAATCATAATCGTGAGAAGAATCGCCATGATGAATCTTGTTCAAATTGAGCAGCATCAAGGCTGGGCGGAAATTATTTTAGACCGGCCAGCGCGTCGTAATGCGCTGACGCCAGGACTTGCGGCACAACTTACAACCGCGATAGAAGGTCTATCACGCTCTGCCGAGGTCGCGTCGATCGTGCTGCGCGGTGCAGATCATTGCTTCTGCTCAGGGATCGATTTAAAAGCCCTGCAAAGTAATGAAGATCCAGGTAGTGAAGATGGTATTTGGCATCCGGCGGCGATCAGAGCCCTGCATATCGCGCTTTACCGCTGTCCCAAGCCGCTGATTTGCGCTTTAGAAAAATACGCGATTAATGCGGGTGCCGCGCTTGTTTTCGCCTGTGATTTAGTCGCCGCCGGGGACTCGGCCTTTCTTCAGATCGGCGAGATTCAACAAGGCTCGGACATCCCAATCAATGCAGCCTGGTTGCGTCTGAAAACGTCAGAGCAAAATCTTGCGCGGCTGGCTTTATTGGGTGACCGAGTCGGTGCGACGGAACTTGCACAAATGGGATTAATCCAATCGGTCGTACCCGATAACGAGGTGTTAACCCAGGCCAGAGATTGGGCCACGCGATTAGCGGGTTTTCCACTCGGTGCCAGCGCGGTCATTATTGATCGTATTCGAAGTTTTAGACCAATGGACCCCGAAACCGTGTTTCCGGTATCAACCAACAATGCCTTGCTGACCGCAGCCCAGGTCAAAAACTGATTCCGGCGCTGGACACGAACAGCAAAACCTTGATCAAGAAAATGGAATGAAACCATGATGCAAACCTCAACGGCGTCGACTTGGCTTGGTCATCCGCCTGGCTTATTCGTTTTGTTCGCGACCGAAATGTGGGAGCGCTTTAGTTATTACGGAATGCGAGCCCTGTTAATTTTGTATCTCACCAAGCACTGGTTATATGCCGATGGTGAGGCCGCAATGATTTATGGTAGCTACGCCGCGATGGTGTACGCCGTACCAGTGTTAGGTGGCATGATTGCCGATCGCTATTTGGGCCTGCGCAAGGCCATTATTTTTGGCGCCGTCTTGCTGGTTGTTGGGCATCTTGGGATGGCCTATGAGGGCCCGCCCGCGGTTGTCATGGCAGGCACGGTCGAGCGGTCTGTGCAGCATGAGCAAGCCTTCTATCTTGCCCTGTCGTTCATTATCGTCGGAGTTGGTTTTTTAAAAGCGAATATTTCAACCATTGTGGGTGGGCTTTATGGTGAGGGTGATCCCCGACGCGACGGCGGCTTTACCATCTTTTATATGGGAATCAATCTCGGCGCCTTTGTGGCGACCCTGCTATGTGCTTATCTGGGTGAAACCTATGGCTGGCGTTATGGCTTTGGTTTAGCTGGGATTGGTATGGTGATCGGGTTGTTAACGTTTTTACTCGGCTCGAAGTATCTCGTAGGACTGGGTTTGCCGCCTGTGCCGATGGCTTTGGCCGCTCGGCGTTTCGGCGTCTCTTTGGAACATCGAATTTATGCTTGCGCAGTCCTGTTTGTTGGTCTGATTTGGTTTGCGATTCAAAATACTCAGGAGATGGGCGTTGTCCTGACCCTGTTTACTGGGGTTATCACGGCCTATGTGATTTGGTTTTCAATAACTGAGTGTTCAGCCCAGGAGCGAGATCGAATGCTTGCGATGTTGCTGCTGATGTTTTTGTCAGTGGTGTTTTGGGCTTTGTTCGAGCAGGCCGGATCATCGTTGACGTTATTTACAGACCGCAACGTAGATCGTGGAGACTTTTTAACAGCCGGTATGTTTGGCAGTCTCAACGCATTATTTATCATACTGTTTGCGCCCGTTTTTGCGTTGCTTTGGGTTATGCTGGCCCGGGCGCAACGAGAACCGTCCACGCCGATGAAGTTTGGCGTGGCGATTTTTCTGGTGGGATTGGGTTTTTACGCGTTGGTACTGGGCGCGGCTTATGCCGGTCCTAACGGCCAGGTTGCAGTCGTCTGGTTGGTACTGATGTATTGGTTACATACGATGGGCGAGTTGTGCCTGTCGCCGGTTGGTTTGTCCATGGTCACTAAATTATCGGTGCAACGGGTTGCTGCGATGATGATGGGGGTCTGGTTTTTATCCAGCGCCTTCGCAGCCTATGTCGGCGGTTGGATTGCGAGTTTGATGGCCATAGATACCACTGGCGGCGATGTTTCGGGCACGGCATCTCTTGCGGTTTATGTCACGGTTTTTGAAAAGCTCGGACTGTTGGCGGTGCTCATCGGAATCGGTTTGATGCTGATCTCCTCGAGCATCGCAAAACGAATGCGCTAGGGAATCGGTCGCGCCGGGTCCGTCTTATTACGCTGGTCGCAGGTCAATAGCCGAAGAGGTGTGCAGCGTCTTTTTTGAAGACCTTTAAACCGATTGAAAGCGCATTGAGATCGAATTGACACAATGTCGGGTGTTTTTTTCGGTGATGCGCTCTCCTTCGAAGACGTGCCCCAAGTGGCCATCACATCGACTGCAGAGAATCTCAACTCGATAGCCATCGGCATCGACCTCCCGTCGAACCGCGCCGGGTATTTCATCATCAAAGGCAGGCCAGCCGCAGTGGGCCTGAAATTTGTCCTCAGAACGATACAGGGGCTGATCACATTGGCGACAAACGTAAACGCCCGCTTCAAAATGATCGTCATATTCACCGGTAAAGGGCCGTTCCGTACCTTTTTGTAAAATGACCCAAGACTCTTCCGGTGTCAGGGGGTTGCGGTGGTCTGTCATCAGAGGTCCTTATTGAGTGGGGGTGTTGTGTTTGCCAGCAGGTTACCAAAGATTGAGCAACGAATGAAAGCATCTGAAACCGGGTAACTTGTTGCCGGCTTCTAGGCCAAAGAGACGGGCTACTCACCAGCGGGTGCCTGCGCCTGGAATCGGCGTTTTGACTGCGATATCGGTCAACTTTGGGGCGGGCGGATTCAATCGCTGAGAAGGGACGCCGATTGCGAAAACCGTTGTTGCGCGATGGGTGCAAATCGAATGCGGCACGGTATTGGGGGTGAGTAATTTGGCTTGGCCGCAAATACAGCTTACAGTGTGGCAATTGGGACGCACTTGATGCGGATCATTGATTTAATCGGAATCAAGGCTCGGCGCGCGGCTTTTCGCTCGATAGCCTAAAGAGAGAAACAAATCGTTTCTTAATGCACAGTCAGGAGCGCAGTATGACGTCTTATACAGGTCAGTGTCTTTGTGGTGATATCGCCTATGAAATCTCAGGAGAGCCGGTAATGGCGGGGGTTTGCCATTGTAAAAACTGCCAGCGCCAAGCTGGTTCAGCATTCTCAACATTGTGGGGGGTTCCAAAGACGAGTATCACGTTTTCGGGTGCTGAGCCTAAGCTTTATCTAGACGCTGAGACGAGCAGTGGCAATCAGGTAGAGCGCTATTTTTGTGGTCGCTGTGGGTCGCCCTTGTACTCCTTGATCCCGGCTCAGGCTGAGATGCTATTTTTGAAGACCGGCACCCTGGATGAAACAGATGGCTTTGCTCCGCAGTTCCATGTTTGGTGTGATAGCAAACAAAACTGGGTGGAATTGGCCGAAGGGGTGCCGCAGATGGCAACCCAAGGCTAAATCACAGGCAGGTTGGGCTGAGTTGGGCACGCTTTGATTCAGGCTTTGAGCCTTGCTGTCGCAACGCACCCTGAGACGTCGCTTAATTAAGGGGGCACGGCGTGATTCGATTTGAATATTATCTGCGTCGGCAGTCCGATGTCAGCCCAGCCGCGTTTCAAACCGCCTGGCAAGACAATCTCCAGGTCGCCTGGGTAGATGTGCTCAAGCCTCTAGGGTGTCAACGCGCGTTGGCGGTGTCAGGGCAGGACAACGAGTTGTTCGATCAAATGAATCGTGCTCGAGGTGGCTCGATGCAAGCGCCTTATGATTTGGTTGTCGAACTTTGGTGGACAAACGAAGCCGAGGCTGTCCGAGTTTTGACCGGTGGGGGGCTGGCGCGCTTGGCGGGCTTGGTTGCGGCACAAGCCGCGTGGCTAAATGCACGGCAGTCTCCTGCCTGGCTTGCAATGGAATACCCTCAAGTGAATCCGACCCCGGAAGACTTGGTCGCAAGCGCCGGCAGCCTTTTAAAAAAACTGCAGTTTCCGCTCCAACATCGTCGCGATCTATCAGAAGCCGCGGCACGACAGTATTGGTTGCAATCCCATGGCCCCTTGATTCGACACCATGCACCGGACTCAGGCATCGCGCGGTATGTTCAGGTGCATAGACTGGATCATCCCGTGAATGCAACGATCGCAACGGTTCTGGGTTTTGAGTGTCCAGTTTATCTGGGGCATGCTGAAGTTTGGGTGGGACCGGGGGGCGGCACGCAGCAAGCGCGTCGGCAGGCCAGTCGCGCAGCGGTGGAAGACGAAGCAAAGTTCATCGACTTTGCCGCGTCAACGCTGTTCGCAGGGACTGAAACCCTTCTGATCTAAATAAGATGTTGCCCGGCGCGTTACAGGCCGTAAGCTTTTCTCAGCAGCGTCATAGGATGGGCCGCCAAATCGACTGATTCAGAAAGGTTTTCGATATGCACTGCCGCCATTGGGCAATCACTGGCAAAGTGTTTGGCCTGTTTAGAGTCCACAAATTTAACGACAGGTTTGGCAATTTTGACCGATTTTGCTCGCGTTTCCTGTTTAACCGCATAGGTACCATCATGTCCGGAGCATCGCTCAATGGTGTGCACCACCGTATCATTGACTAAATTCAGAATATCCCGGGTTTTATTGCCAATATTTTGGACTCTGAGGTGGCACGCAACCTGGTAGCTGACCTCCCCGAGCGCTTCTTTAAAGTCTAATTTCAGTCCACCTTCCTTGTGCCTGAGGAAGAGATATTCAAAGGGGTCAAAAAAAGCATTCTTGACCTTTAAGACATCCGGATCATCTGGGAACATCAAAGGCAACTCTTGCTTGTACATTAAAACGCAAGACGGGATGGGGGCGATTAAATCAAAACCTTGATCGACCAGTTTCGCGAGCACGGGAATGTTTTTTTCCTTCAGTGCGTTCACACTGTCTAAATCACCCAGTTCTAACTTAGGCATCCCGCAACAAGCCTCTTTGGGTACCAGTTCAATATGAAGGTCGTTATGCGCGAAGACTTGGGCGAAGTCTTGACCAAGGTCCGGCGTGTTGTAATTTCCATAACACGTTGCATAGAGCGCGACCTTGCCCGTTGTACGTCCGAGGGGCGTGGGTGATTTGGCCGGCGCCGAGAATTGCTTGCGGAGGGTCCTACGGTGATACGCTGGTAATGGTGCGTCAGCGTGTACGCCAAGGGTCATCTCCAGGGCATTCCGAAAAAGCTTATTTTTATTTAACGCATTGGCCGTAACATCGACCAGCGGAATGGTCGTGAGGGCCTTGCCCATTGCATCGGTGCTGGTCAATAAATTGTCGCGGAAGCGACCACCGCCTGCTTTAAACTTCTGAGCCTTGGCGCGAAGCATCAAATGGGGAAAGTCGATGTTCCACTCATGCGGCGGTACGTAGGGGCACTTGGTTAGATAGCACAGATCGCAAAGATAGCACTGGTCAACCACATCGAAATAGTCACTTTTTTCAACGCCATCGACTTCCATTGTTTCGGAGTCATCGACCAAGTCAAACAATGTAGGAAAGGCGTCGCATAAGCTGACGCAGCGGCGGCAACCATGGCAGACATCATAGACGCGCTCCAACTCCTCGTTGAGTGAATCTCGCTCCCAGAAACGATCTTCCCGCCATCCGATCGGGTGGCGGGTCGGGGCTTGCAAGCTGCCTTCACCTTGTTGGGTCATAATCAGTCAATCCACGTTGTTGAGAAAAGATCAGTTTAGGGCGTCGCTTGCCGACGCGCTAATGAATCTTTTGATTCGTCTCGATTCAGAAAATCAATTGCCGAGTTGGTAGTGCAGCAGGCAGGCCCTGCTCGTCGGAGCAGGTCGGCGCCCTGGTCGTAAGCTAGATATCGCCGCAAGCGACCCAATTCATGATTAGGCGCCGCGCTCAGGCTGAGCCTAAGTCTTCTTGTTCTATCGGAAGTCGGATCTCAAAGGTTGCGCCTCGGCCACGACCATCCTTAACAAGGCTGATCTGCCCAGCATGAAGCTCAGTGATGATGCTGCGACTGATTGATAGTCCAAGACCCGTGCCTTCACCGACTTTTTTCGTAGTGTAAAAGGGCTGAAAAATCTCGGGTGCGATGGCATCGTCAATACCCGGGCCATCATCGGATATTTGAATCACAATTTGGTCAGCAGCCTGAAAAGTATCGATGTAGAGGTTCCCCGACGTGCCCATAGCGTGAAGACTGTTAAGAATAAGATTTGTAAAAACCTGATTCAATTTGCCCTGATTACAGTTGATTAACGGCAGGTCACCAAGATTCAAATGGATTTGATACTGATCGTTGATTTTGTTTCGGAGTACATTGAGAGTCGATTTAAGACCTTGGTTCAAGTCGGCGCCGGAGAAAGCGTCTTGATTGCTGTTCCGGGAGTAGTACCTGAGGTCTCGAACGATCGTTTGGATGCTGATCAGGCCATCAATCGTTTCTCGTATTAAGACCGGTAGGTCCTCTCGCAGGTAATCTGCGTCAGCCCGTGTGTCTTCGTCCCAGTCGGGGGAACCGGCAGCACAAGCTTCAAGCAAGAGCGGCAACTGATCATGAAGCGAATTGAGATTAGTGAGACAAAAGCCCACCGGATTGTTGATCTCGTGCGCAATACCGGAAGCCAACTCGCCCACCGATGCCAGTTTTTCATGCTGGACCATAATGGATTGGTTGCGTTTAAGGTCTTCGTAGAGCCGATTAATTTCCTCATTTTTTTCATAGAGCTTGCGAGACAAGTCTTCTAGCAAATGCTCCGCCTCATTACGGGCAGATTTTTCCCGATGATAGGCTTTTTCAAAAGCATTATCTGTCATCGGTTAGGTTAAGCTCACCAGCAGCCCACAGTGGTCCGCGCCATGATGCGCGCAGGGCTCGTGAGTGATGGTGTAATCATGACCGAAGTGTGATGCCGCGCCATCGATTAAGCCTTCTGCTAGCCGACAAAGATTCCGGTCAGATTCATACTTCAAAAACAATTGTTCGTCGCTCCGCCGGTCTGGCTCGAATCCCGGTGTAATGGCACCGGGATACAGTTTAACGACCTCAACGTGAATCACGCTGTCTAACGATTCCAAGAAATCAAGCATATTGGCGTGACCATCGATAAGCTGAGGATAACGCTGATAAAAGGCGGGAAACATAAATTGGCCGAAAGCAAAGACCAGATCACTCGCAGGGATACTATTGCGTTGGCTAATAATGCCGACGAGGTTGAGCAGTCGCGCATCTTCGTAAATCGCGGTTGCGGTATAAATGCCGCTCTCATCAGCTTCTTCCAGCACTTCATTCCATTCATTTAGGCCGAGCTGTGTTTCCACCATCTCGGCTAAAATATTCATAACGATGCCCTTCATGCCTTGCTCCTTGTGCCTGGTCAATCGCCACGTGTGGTCGTGGCGAACAGATAAAACGACGTAGCGCGTGATACAAAAGAGGTTGCGCAACGCGTCAAACTGAAAGTCGATTGGATTCGACAATAAGGTTCGCCAGTGATGGACGAAGTAGCCGAATCCCGCGATCAGCTAATAACTTTGTAGCAAACATCGCGTCAATTACCAAGGAATCTTTTGCCCTTGCCAGTCCCAAAAGGTGCCTGTGTCAGTCGGCGTGAGCCGCTCGAGCACTCGGAGGCAGTGCTGGGCCGCCTCTTCCGGGCTGAGCGTGATTCGAGCCGTATCATCGCTTAGAAAGGGTTTTGAGAGCGCGGTTCTCACGGTGCCGGGGTGATACGCAATGAGCGTCGCCTTAGGGAGACTTCTTTGCCACTCGATGGCAAGGGTCTTAACCGCCATATTAAGGGCGGCTTTCGCACATCGATAGCTATACCAACCACCTAAATCATTGTCGGCGATCGAGCCCACGCGCGCTGAAAGTGCGACGACGATGGGCTGGTGACCGGCTTTGAGGCTCGCTTGGGCATGCTTGCCAAGGTTCAAGATGGGGACAGTATTGATTTCAAACGATGCCATCATGTGCTCGGCATTAAACTGCCGAATACTTTTCTCGGGACCTTGATGCGAGCTGGATAAGATGCCTGTGGTATTGATTAAGAGATCAATTTTGGGGGCTTGGGTCATCAAAGCTGCGATGGCGTTTTCCGCGCGGACATCGAGCGAGTGCCAAGTCATTAAGGGATGGTTCCAAAGGGGCCCCGACTGATGATACGTGCCAAGAACGCGCCAACCCCCTTGTTGGAGGAGCTGTTGTGCAAGCGCGCCGCCGAGACCGCCACTGGCGCCAATGATCACGGCTTGCTTCATGTTGCGCGCCTTATGAGTAGAGTCGATCAAATCGCCGTTGTGCCCACTTTCCATAGACAAAATCGGCAAGCGGTTTAACGACAGGCCAGCGCAGCCAAGACCAGAGAAAGCCAAATCGCGTTTGCTGCCATGCATAAACGCTGGCGTCGAGCCCGCTCAATATCTCGCCATCAGGTTTGCGAAGATGCAATCGATTGAGGAAATCGCGCTTGGTTTCTGGGTCTAAATCAACGGCTAGATGGATATCGGTAAGGGTTAAAGAATCCCGTTTGAGTTTCTGAAGATGACGCATTTCAATCGAGCACAGAGGGCACTGACCGTCATAATAAAGTTCTGCAGTGGGTAGGGTGTCTGCCATGGTCTGTCATCTCGGTATTTTCAAGTGCTACGAGTGGTCGCCTGAATTAGATTGAAGATGCGCGGCCCGAATTCAGGCGCGCCTGTCAAGTTGCTCTCGAATGCTTTGATGTTGCGCGCGATTGAGGGGGTAGTTGATCACGGGCAGCGCAGCAAGCAACAGGCCAGCGGCGGTGCCGATGGCATAGGTCCATAACAAGCCCTGTAGAGCCGCCTCAGAGTTTTCAGCGCCTGGTTGAAACGCGAAAACCGCTTCAAGAATGGTAAAGGACAACCCTACGGCAACCGCAGCACCGAGCTTGTTGGTCGTTGTGAGCATCGCGAAGAAGAGTCCGGCCCGTTTCTCGCCGGAGTCGAGCTCATCAAGATCCGTAAGGTCAGCCATCATGGTCCTAAGTAAGGTTGGTGCTGCGCCAAAGGCGACGCCAAAGGACAACGTAAAAGCCCAGAGTACAACCGCATTACCGGGTTCTGCGAGGGGAATCAGGATTAGGTTGATTAAGGCGCCGTATCCAAGGGCAATCGTGAGCGCTTGGGCTTTACCGAGTTTGATTGCGAGCTTCATCCAGAATGGCATGGCAAGAAAGCTTGCGACGAAATACAGAAGGAGCGCAAGACTTGCATGTCCGGGCAGTTCAAAATACTTGCTGGCAACAAAGATATAAAGTGCGCCGCTCACAGCGGTGCCAAAGCCCGCTAAAAAATCAGCCGCAAGCAATCGCCACATCAGTTGATTCGACATCAGCAGCGAGATTTGTGCCTTAATCGACAAAGCACTTCGGCCGCTAGAACGTTTGTCGGGAACGAAAGTAAGGGTTGGTAGGGCGAGCAGTGGGAACAGGATAATACAGAACCATCCCATACTAGCGACTTTGGAGCGCTGATCGTCGACGCCAGTGGATTCCAGTAGCGCGGGCAGCGCGAGCACGATCGTCATGCCGCCAATTACGAATATTTCACGCCAGCCAAAGAGTCGCGTCCGATCGTCATAGCTGTCAGCTAATTCAGCGCCCCAAGATTGATGCGATATGGCCATCATTGTGTAGCCGACGTAAAGCATAATCAGCCAAAAAAGAAGATACCCGCCACTGACGTTTTCCGGTGATGGGATGAAAACTTGGTATACCGAGACTACGAGGATGGGTACGGCCAGGGCAATCCAATGCTTTCTTCGCCCCCAGCGCGTTTCGAAGCGGTCAATCAGATAGCCCATAGCGGGGTCGGTGACAACATCCCAGATTCTGGCGAGGGTGAAGATCAGCCCCACTGTGATTAAGGAAAGTCCTAAGCCCTCGCTGTAAAATCTCGGTAGATAGACGGCGATGGGCATGCCCATTGCGGCCATGGGGAGTGCAACACCTGAGTACGCTGCAAGCGTAAAGGGTTTTAGGGGCTGTTGCATGTAGAGCATCCTGACTGAATCATGACTCGATCCTACACCAGATAGGTTGGGCTGCGCGTAAAAAAAGCCCACCAAGTTGCAAGGGTAGTTCTTTTTAAGCCCTGAGTTAATCAGTACAATTATGAGAGCCGAGAAACCATGAGAGCGGAGAAATTTTTTGCGAATTCAGGATCAAGTTCATGATGACGCCTGTTGAAGAAAGCCCACCGGTAATTTTGCTGGTCGATGATGAGCCGCGGATCTTGAGTGCGCTGCAGCGACTGTTAAGACGAGAAGGGTACCGTATCTTGACGGCAGACTCGGGTGAGGCGGCACTTTCAATTTTGGATCAAGAAGACGTGAACATAATTCTGTCTGATTTGAGAATGCCGGAAATGGATGGTTTTGCGTTTTTTGGGGCGGTGCAGGACCGTGGCTTTGCGGCAGCACGGGTTTTGATGTCGGGCAATGCAGACCTGAAACTGGTTATTGACGGCGTCAACCAAGGTCGTTTTTCGCAGTTCATCGAAAAGCCTTGGGTTGATGATTCGCTCAAAATCAGTCTTCGAAAATTGATTGAGGCACAGCAACTTACCCGGGAAAACCAAGAGTTGATGAAAGCGCTTCGAAGCCAAAATCAAATGTTGAGTGAGGCCTCTGAAAAAGCGGCGAGCGAGATCCAGCAAAAAGAACGTTTATTTGCAACCATTAGCCATGAAATTAGAAACCCTCTGCATGGTATCCAGGGCATTTTAGAGCTTTTGAGTCGGGACAGCGTTGGCGGTGATCAAAAGTTGCTGAGCACAGCGATTACCAGCGCCGGGTTTATGCGTCAAATCATCGACGATGTGCTGGATTACAGCAAGGTCGAAGCCGGAAAGATGGTGCTGCAGAAAGTTGCTTTTTCGCCCGTAGCCTTGGCAAAGGAGGTTGTATCCCTGATGCAACCCATGGCCTCAGGTCAGCAACTCACGCTCAACCTGCACTACGAGGAGGACATAGCGCAGCGATTTTTCAAGGGTGATGACTTCCGGATTCGACAGATTCTGAATAACCTGTTGTCGAATGCCATTAAGTACACCAAGAAGGGCGGTGTCTGGATTGAGATCACGATCGATCCGGTTTTAAAATTTTCGGTTATGGATACGGGTATTGGCATACCGGAAGAAAGGATGGCGTCGTTGTTTGAGGCTTTTGTGATGAGCGATGATCAACACGACCGAACCTTTGGCGGCACCGGGCTTGGATTGACCATTGTCAAAAATCTGACTGAGTTGATGGGTGGTGAGATTGATGTCGCAGCCCGTCAAGGTGGTGGCACGGTGTTCTCGATAGCCTTGCCGCTCGAAGCCACTGCGGCCGAAAATCCGGTCGCAATGGCTCAAGAGGTTGATCAGGTGCTGATTGGAATGCAGGTGGTTGTTGCAGACGATATGGCGGCAAACCGTATAATTGTCGAGAATCTATTGCCCCGCTATGGGGCAACCGTCCATGGGTTCGCCGATGGCGAAGGCGTGCTCAACTTTTTATCGGAGTTTGATGGCGTTCCTGATTTATTTCTCTTGGATATTAATATGCCCGGCATGAATGGGGATGAGGTTTTACAAGCCATCAGAGCATCTTCTGCGGAGTTAGCTCGAGTACCGGCCTATGCCATGAGCGCGTCCTTAAATTTTGCGGGCAGTGACCAGGTGATCAAACTGTTTACCGGACTATTCAGCAAGCCTTTTTCAGTAGGACAATTGCTAACCCTAGCTCGACAATATGCGCCGTCGCCCTCATTGATCAAGACGGCATCCTTGGCAGATTCAGGCGCTGTGATGAGCAGCGTCAATCGATTGGCGTTTGAAACGGGGATGCCAGAAGGGCTCGATGCGCCTACGTCGCTCGAAGCTGTCGATGTGGCCCCGGGCGCCACAGGCGCTTCCCATGGCACTGAGGGCGCTCAAAGCCCAACGGCTGAGGGCTCTCAAAGCCCAACGGCTGAGGGCTCTCAAAACCCAACGGCTGAGGGCTCTCAAAGCCCAACAGCTGAGGGCTCTCAAAACCCTGCGACCGGTTCTAAATCCCTCTTTGAAGGTGCGCAGCCAGAGATCGATCTATTGATTGAGGAAATGGGCGTTGAGCTCGTGATGGACCTCAGCGAGGCCTTCAAGTCAAGTTTGAGTCGCGCGCTGATATCGGCGCAGCCGGGCGGCACGTCGGCGCAACAAGTCGTTGATTTGGCGCATGCTTTAAAGCCAACGGCTGCAATGCTGGGTTTTTCACAGTTAAGCCAATGTTGCCAGCAAATCGACGGTTTGCGGTCCTCTGGCAATATTAGCTCGGCGATTGATCGTCGGATTGAACTGCTGAGCAAAATTGAAATGACGCTGGTGCTGGTCGAGCGTCTCCTCGATTACCTCAAGACAACGAACAAGATGGGTTGAACGCGCGAGACAGGCTCAATTTGGCCGCAATCGGGGTTCGGGTATTGGTGTCGGGGTTGCGTAAGCGTTGGTGCGCAGAAGCCGAGCGCCAGTCGCTGGCGCGCCAAAACCCTATATTCCCGATGTGTTGCCGCTTGAGAAAACCCAAGCGAAGTATCAACCGACCATCGATCGTGAGGGTGTTGGTCAGGTCACAATTTACCTAAGCTAAGAAGATCATTTATCCGGATAGGCGGCCTGACAGGCTTCTCGAAGCAGGCGCGTACCGGATTCCGTCGTGACTTTAGTGAGCGACTTTAAAATGCACTCAGCGGCTTTTTCGGAGAGCTGCGTGGGTTCAGGTGGCGCTTTTTCACGCCAACGAAGGCCTGGATTCGGTCGCATTCGGGGGTCCATACCCGGCTCGGAAGGGTTGAAATCGCGTAGGACAACATGATGACCACCCGAATCATTAACGATGACATCAACGTTCATGTCGCTTAGCGCGCTGTCTTCATTGAGCGCTTCATTCAATGCGGCCATGACCTCCGGCGGTAGGTTTTTATCGCGGAGTTCATCTTGTAAGAGGCGACGGATCGCGTTTGAATCCAAAGCATTGGCCGATCCGGCTCGAATCACTTTGATTTTCCGCTCTGATGGCGCGCGCGTATCCTCATCGCTCATAATCTGGATCATGATCGTTTCTTCAGAGCCCTCAGCCTCATGCGTCGCGTGAACATCCTGGGTGATGGCAGCCTGGCCATTGAGCCCGAGTGTTTCGTCGGCGAGGCTCTGGGGCATTTGGATCAAAAAGCCAACAAAGACCGCTGTGAAGCTGATGATAAAACGCAAGGTTATCGAAAGCATTGGATTCTCTCCCAAAAAGTAAAATCATAGGGGATGGTGACGGGGGCTGTCACGCGATAGTTGGGTCGGCCGGTGCCGAGCCTGTTTCAAGCTTTTGGCGCTTGATTCGATTGAAGTGCTTTCACTGGCTACAAAGGGTCGATCAAAACGCACGGCTGAAGACCATCCCAACGAGAAAACCACGCTCGCATAATGACGATATTATGGATTGATTTGATTTTGATTTTTGTTGCCCGGGCCTGGCGACAGGGTTTGTTCGGCTAGGGCTGCCGAGCGCACTATTTGAGCGGCGCTTTAAGACGCCGTTTGGTCCGTTAGCGAGCTCGGCAGCCCCCGTGCTTTAACGGGCTTGAGGGCATCTCGGAGGCGGTTAGGATCAGAAATAAGGTGATCCGGTAGCTGAACCAAAGCCTCAAGATCCAGCCGTTGGTTTTGTGAAGGCTCAAGGCAACTGTCCTGCCAATGAATCGAAAAGGCTTGATCGAAGCAGTTTTCAATGCGGTGTCGACGCGGGTTGGAATCGGCGCCCGGGCAAAGCAGCAGCACGTGATGCCAAGCACAGGGCAACAGGAGCTGTTGCTGGGCGTAATGGATCCGGCCCAAGAGATCAGCAGATCGTTCTTCCGTGAAAAGATTACTGCTGGGTACACCCCGCTCGATCAGAAGATCGCGCAGGCACTGGGCTTCGGTTCTACCCGGGAATAAATCAAGGGTATGATGGCAACAGCCGGTGGTGATGAGACTGCTGGTTAAGCCTGTGTGAAATGTCTCAGCAGCCTGATCAGCGAGTTGGGTAAGACTCGGCGCGGTGCGGTCAGCATCGCCAGCAAGCATTAAAACGGCGTCAAAGGCGCCCATCATAGGGCGTTCCGCCAAAAGTCGGCTGTAAGGTGTTGAGCTTGTAGGTCGAAGAATCTAGTTGGAAAAGACAAAGCCTTGATACCCCTTACGTTTAACGTTTTCGCAAATCTCAACATAACTCGGAAAGCCGCCGACATAGGGCATAAAGATTCTGGGTTTGCCTGGGACATTCGCGCCAAGGTACCAAGAGTTGCAGGTCGGAAATAGCGTACCTGCAGCGATCGCATTGCCGGTTTCGACCCAGTCTGCCGCGGCTGCATTGGTCGCTTCAATTGTTCTGGCTTGGCGCTGTTGCATCGCGTCCAGACACGCCATGATCCAATCAACGTGTTGTTCAATTGTGACGATCATGTTTGACAGCACGGACGGGCTGCCTGGCCCTGAAACGGTAAAAAAGTTTGGGAATCCATCGATCGCCAATCCTAAGTAGGTTATCGGTCCGGCGGACCATTTCTCGGCCAGGGTAACCCCGGCCCGACCTTGGATATCGATTTTGAGAAGCGTCCCGGTCATCGCATCGAATCCGGTGGCGAAAATCAACAGATCAAAGTCATACGACCGGCCGTTGGTCACCAAGCCCGTTGGCGTGATGCGCTCAATCGGGTGATCTTTGACGCTTACAAGGTCAACATTTGCACGGTTGTACGTCTCGTAATAGTTGGTATCAACGCAAACCCGCTTGCAACCGAGCACTTGATCTGGGCAAAGCTGCTCGGCAGTCTCGGGATCCTTTACGGTGCTTCGAATCTTGTTACGGACAAACTCTGCCGCAATTTGATTGGCTTCGAGGTTGCTGCCAGTGTCACTAAAACTGCTGCTGAAACCAAGCCCGCCTTCTTGCCACCGTGCTTCAAAACGCTGCGATTGAGCCGCCTCATCGAGGTCGAAAACAGATTCCTCCCAGCGGGATTGATGGGCGCCAAACCCAGCAAACATTTGTTTATTCAGTGCTCTGAAGTCGCCGTAATGCTGTTTAATTTCTTGGACGTAGCCTTCGTCTATCGGCCCGTTGTGGGCGGGAATGGAGTAATTTGGCGTTCTTTGAAAGACGGTTAAATGCGCGCACGACTCGGCAATAATTGGAATAGATTGAATTGACGAGGAGCCGGTTCCGATGATGCCGACGCGTTTGTCCGTAAAATCTACGGGGTCGTGGGGCCAGTTACCGGTATGGTACGCCTCGCCTTGAAAATCATCTCGGCCCTCAAAGTCTGGCAGGTTGGTTGAGGAAAGGCATCCGGTTGCCATGATACAAAACCGACTAAACAAAACGTCGCCTGCGGCTGTTTCGGAACGCCAGAGATCCAGGGATTCTAAGAAGGTCATGCTCACGACCAGGGTATCAAACCGGATGTGGGGTCGCAGGGCGAACCGATCTGCTACATGGTTGGCATAATGTAAAATTTCCGGCTGGGCGGCGTAGCGCTCACTCCAGGACCAGTCTTGTTGCAGGGCGTCGTCAAAGGAATACGAGTACTCCATACTCTGGACATCACAGCGCGCACCGGGATAGCGGTTCCAGTACCAAGTTCCACCAACATCACCGCCGCGTTCTAACACCACGGCAGACCGGTTACTGTTCAGCGCACGATGCAGGGCGTAGAGCCCTGCGAATCCAGCGCCAACAATGATCAGGTCGACCGGGTTGGTTTCCGATGACCCTGAGTCATTCAAAAGTGACATATCGATCTCCTATTGCGGTCGAAATTGAACCACGTCGGACACATTTACTCAAACCAGCAATCCGGACATACTCAAGCAAAGCTCGAGCGCTGTGAGCTTTGCACTGAGTGCTGCCTAGGTTGTTGAGACCAACTAAAAGGAAACGCAATGAACCGGACTTTGGTGGTGTTAACCCTAGCCGCCTGTATGGCGCAGACCGGTGCACCAATTGTTGTGTTGCTTGGTGGCATTATTGGCGCCGAGCTTGCGCCTTCGCCGGGTCTTGCCACCCTGCCGGTTGCGTTGATGATCCTTGGCACCGCCGCGTCGACCATTCCGGCCTCCTTCGTTATGCGCCGGTTTGGTCGGCGCAAAGGATTCTTATTCGCGGCCAGCTATGCAGTGATTGCCGGTTTGCTTGCGGCCTTCGCCGTTCAGCTCGGTGCTTTTTGGCTGTTTTGCACCGCGACCTTCCTGATTGGAAGTCATAATGCCTTCGTTCAGCAGTACCGGTTTGCCGTGGCCGAATCGGTTCCGGCAGCGCGCCTCGGTAGATCGCTATCGATTTTGATGTTGGCCGGTGTGGTGGCGGCGTATCTTGGGCCGAAAACCGCGACGCTGCTGCAGGACCTTGTACCCAGCGCGGTGTATGCAGGATCCTTTTTAGGGTTATCAGTCTTAATGGCCGGCGCTGGAATGGTCCTATGCGGGTATGTCCCAGACCGGTCTGAGTCAGAAGTCGAAGGTCAAGGCGGTCGATCCTTGTGGCAAATTGCGCAACAACTGGATTTTAAAATTGCGATTGTGGCCTCCGTGTCGGCATGGAGCATTATGAGCCTGCTCATGACGGCGACACCGGTTGCGATGCATCACTTGGATCAATTCAGTCTGCTTGATACGGCTTGGGTCATTCAGAGCCATATTATGGCGATGTTTTTACCGTCGTTGGTGAGCGGCATTTTATTGGACCGCTACGGACCTTTGCGCATGATTACCGCGGGCGCGGCGGTTTTAATTTTGTGTTTGGCGGTTGCGTTTGCGGGGCGGCACCTGATGCATTACTGGTGGGCGCTGGTGCTGCTGGGGATTGGTTGGAACTTTATGTATTTAGGCGGAACGGCCCTGCTAACGCGAACCTATGAAGCCAACGAGCGGTTTAAGGTTCAGGCCTGCAATGACTTTATCGTCTTTGCAATGCAGGCGGTTGCGGCCTTGTCCTCCGGTTTTTTCTTGTTCAGTTTTGGATGGCTTTGGTTGGTCTACCTGAGCGCCTGTGTGCTCATTGCGCCCCTAGCCTTAGTGGGTTACAGACGTTGGGCACTGGTTTAACGGTTACAGGGCAAAAGGGGATGCACCATGGTTCATGCCTACTTGAAAACGGAAATTAACTTCGGATACAGTTGGGCCAGCTCCTGGCTGAGCAGTGCAAATTGCGCATCGAGTTCCGCAAGGGCTGCAATTTCTGGCTCAAGGCCGTCTGAATCATCGGCCTGCTCGACAAGGGCCTCATATTTGATCTGGCTCAGGACCAAATCTTTATCCAAAGTGAAGGCCAGGCTCTGATCCCAGGTCAGCCGGAGCTTGTTGCAGAGTTTGCCAGCATCGATGTGGGCTAGAATCTCTTTACTTTGAAGGGTGACTTTTCGACAAGTAATGCTCGATCCGTCTTCAGGGTCGAAGAGGTCGCAAGCATTGCCAAGCTCGAAACCGGGCGGCGGCTGATTTCTTTTCAGCCATTGCGTGAACAACTGACCCGCCGATTGTTTGGACTCGATGCGAGTCACTGCAAGCGTGCCAAGGGTCATCCGAAGGTAATTTAAAAATGTGTCGACGTCGGTGGCAGACGCGCTATTGATCACCAGGAGTCCAGCCGCTGGATCAATGTAACCGAGAATCCGTCGGTGTTTGCTTAGGGCTTTGGGTAAAAGCTCACCCAGGGCGGCCTCTTTAAATTGGAGCCGTTGTTTTGAGGAAGGTTTTTGACCCTCAAGGTTGGTCCAGTGATGCGATTTTTCAGAGATCAGTTCTTGCAGTGCGCTGGTCGGAATCACTTTTTCTTCGCGTTTGCCACAAAATAAAACCCGGTTGCCAAATCGACGAGTAAGATCCGTGAATCCGTCGGGCAGGGGGGAAACCCAGCCAAAAGTGCTTTGACTGAAGGCGCTGCAGGGCTCGAAGGCCTCATTGGCGAGCAGGTCGTCAAAGTGTTCCGGTAGGGTGTCTGAAAAACTTAAGATGGTGGCGCTGGAAAACAACATGGAGATTACTCATAAAATGAAGCGGCAGTATACGCGAAACTTCCATCGGATCATGGATCACATTGAGTGCATCGCATCGTATACTGCACTCATGAGCCAAGAGAAAGCCCAATGCTGCAGATCGAATCCTTAAGCTGCTTTCGGCAAGATCGGTTTCTTTTCAAAGACTTAAATGCCAAGGTCCTGCCTGGGCAAGCCTTGCAAATCGTGGGCGAAAACGGTTCCGGTAAGACGACCTTGTTTAAAATTTTGGCTGGGTTGTTTGATGAATATGAAGGCCGGGTGATCTTAGCGGACGCAGGGCGCCCGCTCTATCTGGGGCACCGGTATGCCGTGAATGATCAATTAACGCCAATTGAAAATTTAAATTTTTTGCTCAAACTCAACGATATTCAGCAGGCGGAAGGGCTGCTAACGGCGGCTTTAGCCCGATTTCAGCTGTGCTCTGGGCTGGATCAGCCCTGCGCAGCCCTCTCCGAAGGTCAAAAGAAGCGAGTCGCATTGGCGCGGTTGATGTTAACCTCAGCTCGGATTTGGCTATTGGATGAGGCCTTTAGTGCCCTGGACGCGCCTGGACGGGCTGTTTTGTCCGAGGTCTGTCAGGCGCATCTTGCATCTGGTGGCACTTTGATTTTTAGCAGTCATCAAGGCATTCCAGAGTTTGCTTCCGCGGCACAATTGCATCTGAAGGCCGAGTTATGACGCTGTTATTGCGAGAGCTAAAAATCCTGCTTCGGTCTCCCGCTGGGGCCATTCAGTCATTGATGTTTGCCGTATTGGTTATCGCGCTGTTTCCGTTGGCGATTACCCCAGACCCTGACCAGCTGGCACCCCTGGGCATTGGTTTAATCTGGGTGGTGACCTTGCTGGCGTGCCTGCTGGCTGCGGACAAAAGCCTGGCAAGCGATTATGCAGATGGCAGTCTGGAACAGATGGTCCTGAGCGACTACCCCCTGTGGTGGATGTGCTTGGTCAAAAGTATGGCGCATTGGGTCAGTTGTGCCCTGCCGCTGCTGCTGATGGCCCCCATCCTAGGCGCGATGCTGGCGATGCCTTTAGATCGGATTGTTTGGCTGATGGCTTCGCTGGTCCTTGGATCGCCGATTTTGAGTTTGTTTTGTATGTTGGGCGCCATGCTGACGGTCGGGTTGAATCAAAGCAGTGCCTTGCTGCCGATTTTGATCGCCCCATTTTTGGTGCCAACCTTAATTCTTGGTACGCAGTGGGCGACGACGGGGGGCGAGGCGTTTTATGGCTACATGCTGGCTGCCTTGCTGTGTCTATCAGTTGTAACGCTGCCCTTTGCAACGGCGGTCGTCGCAAAAATAGCGGTGAGCCGGTGAGTCTACGGCGGCAGACCTGTTACAATTATAGCCGAAGTTTTTAAGGTAGATTGATCGTGTGGCGTTGGTTTCATCAATGGGGTAGCCCCAAATTTTTTTACCATCGCAGCGGCGCGCTGTTACCCGTTCTGGCATTGGCGAGCGTTTTGATTTTGGGGTGTGGCGTGGTCTGGGGCTTGTTGATTGCGCCTGCTGACTACCAGCAAGGCGAAAGCGTTCGAATTATGTATGTCCACGTGCCAGCTGCGATTTTGGCGCAATCAAGCTATGCCATGATGGCGATTATGGCGCTCATTTCGCTCATCTGGCGGCTCAAGATCGCCGATGCTGCCGTTCAAACCGTGGCGCCGATTGGTGCTTGCGTGACCCTTTTAGCGTTGGCAACTGGATCGCTTTGGGGAAAACCGATGTGGGGAACCTATTGGGTGTGGGATGCGCGCTTAACGTCGACGCTAATTTTATTTTTTTTGTTCGCTGGGGTGCTCGCGCTCAGAAACGCCGCGGGTCAAAGCCAGAGCGCAGGTCGGGCGGCCTCGGTTTTAGCCGTGATTGGGCTGCTGAACCTTCCGATTATAAAATATAGTGTTGATTGGTGGTTCACGCTGCATCAGCCGGCAAGTTTCACCTTGACTGAGCGGCCCGCAATGCCCTTTTCGATGTGGGGCCCCCTTTTGATGATGGTCGTCGGTTTTTATGCCTGGTTTTTCTTGGCTTGGCTGATTCGTTTGCGTCATGAGCTCGTAAAACGAGAAGTTCGCACCGATTGGGTCCAGCAGATGATCAAACAATGAATTTTGAAACGATAACCGCCTTCTTAGAAATGGGTGGTTACGCAATTTACGTCTTCGCTTCCTATGGCCTCACGGCGCTGACGCTCGGTGGTTTGCTTTTGGCTGAGTCCCGTCGACACCGAGCCTGGTTACGCCGGCAGGGTTCGGTGCAGCGCTCAGAGGAGACTTAAGCTGTGAAATTCGGGGCAATGAAACCGCAACGCCGAAATCGGTTATTGTTAGTGTTAGGCCTGTTAGCGGGCGTCGGTCTGGCACTGACGTTCGTTCTAAAGGCATTGAACAGCAATATTAATTTGTTCTACACGCCGGTGCAGGTTATTGACGGCGAGGTGCCAATTGGTGCCCGCGTCAGGGCTGGCGGCATGGTAGAAGCCGGCTCGATTCGGCGCTCCGAAGGGTCGCTCGAGGTTGCTTTCACCGTTTCAGATTTGGCAGGCGCCGCTTTTGAGATTCGCTATATTGGGATCCTCCCGGATTTGTTCCGGGAAGGCCAAGGGGTTGTCGCAACTGGCGCTCTGAGCCAGGACGGGGTGTTCTTCGCCGAAGAAATTCTCGCCAAGCATGATGAAAAGTATATGCCGCCGGAAGTCGCGATGGCGTTGGACGCGACCAAACTGGAAGCCTTGCAGCCATGATTGTTGAGCTGGGTCATTTTTGCGTTGTGATTGCCTGCCTTTTGGCGTGTTTACAGGTTGTACTGCCAAGCATTGGCTTAAAGCAGAATAACGCCCAGCTTATGGCCTCGGCGTCGAGTCTTGCCTACGGCGTATTTGTGTTTACGCTGCTCGGGTTTCTTGCATTGATTCACGCCTTTGTCACCGACGATTTTTCAGTTGAGTACGTGGCGAATCACTCCAATACGCGATTGCCCCTGCAATTTAAGGTGTCAGCGCTGTGGAGCGCGCACGAAGGGTCATTCCTGTTGTGGACCCTTGTCATGTCGATTTGGACCATGATGGTCGCTCGATTTTCTGCGCCGTTAACCACCGATATGCGCGCGCGAGTTTTAATTTGCCTTGCGGCCTTAGGCGTTGGCTTTTACCTGTTTTTGCTGTTGACCTCGAATCCTTTTGAGCGCGCGTTACCATTTTATCCTGCAGAAGGCGCCGATTTGAATCCGCTGCTTCAGGACTTCGGACTCATCGTGCACCCGCCGCTGCTTTACATGGGGTATGTTGGGCTGTCGGTACCCTTTGCGTTCGCCATCGCCAGCCTCTGGGGTAATACCCTGGATGTCAGCTGGGCGCGCTGGTCGCGGCCCTGGACAAATTTGGCGTGGGCATTTTTGACGATGGGCATAACCCTTGGGAGCTGGTGGGCCTATTACGAATTGGGTTGGGGCGGCTGGTGGTTTTGGGATGCGGTCGAGAATGCCTCCTTTGTGCCCTGGTTGATCGCAACCGCCTTGATCCATTCGCTGGCGGCAACCGAGAAACGCGGCGTGTTCAAGTCCTGGACGGTGTTGCTGGCCATTTTTGGCTTCTCGTTTAGTTTGCTCGGCGCGTTTTTGGTGCGCTCCGGCGTTTTGACATCGGTGCACGCTTTTGCAGTGGACCCGGAACGCGGCGCGGCGATTTTGATGTTTTTGGTGCCAGTGATAGGTGGATCCTTGTTGCTCTATAGTGCGCGGGCCTGGGATTTGCGCAGTCGAGTGACCTTCAAACGCTCAGGACGAGAGAGTTTTATCCTCGGCAACAATGTTTTGCTTACTGTAAGCGCGGCGGTGGTTTTGCTTGGCACGCTTTACCCTTTGGGTTTTGAAGCCCTGACCGGTGGCGACAAAATCTCGATCGGGCCACCGTATTTTAATGCGGTGTTTGTCCCCTTAATGTTGGCACTCATGGCGCTGATGATTTTGAGCCATCGCAGCCGTTGGTGGGCGACAGCGCGATCCCTACTGACTGCGAGCCAAGGCGTTTTCTCAGCAATTGCCCTTGTTGCGGCGGTTGGGCTTTCCCTGGTCATGGGGCCCATTAAGTTTTGGATCCTAGGGGTTGCCTGGCTTGCGGCGATGATCCTGCTGAATCTAGGGTATGAGCTTTATCGACGGGTGCGGCGCAAATCGAACCGCATCAGTCGATTGTTGACCCAACCTCTGGCGGTCTATGCCATGGTTTTGGGACACGCGGGTATCGCGGTGACAGCCCTGGGTATTGTGACAACGGTGATGTTGAGCGAAGAGGCGGATCTATACATGGCGCCGGGTGATCGGGCTCAGGTAGGGGCTTATGAGGTGCGGTTTTATGGAACAAACAGTGTTCAAGGCCCGAATTATGTCGCGGATCAAGGACGGGTTGAGGTGTCCCGCGCCGGCGAGCTGATCACCACCTTATTCCCAGAAAAGCGGCGGTATCTTGCCAGTCAGTCGATTATGACCGAAGCAGATATCCATGTGCGCTCGTTGGGGGATATCTATGTTGCGCTGGGTGAGCCGTTAGAAAATGGTGCCTGGGCGGTGCGGGTGCACATTAAGCCCTTGGTACGATTTATCTGGTTTGGCGGCGTGTTGATCGCGCTCGGCGGCGTGATTTCGATTTTTGATCGCCGTTACCGAGTGCCGCGAGCACGTGCATCGCGAAAAACGTCGCTTGCCCCCCGCTTGGAGCCAGCCAATGGCTAAGCAAAGCGTGCTGATCCCGGTTTTCGTGTTCGCAGGCATCGTGGTGCTGCTGGGGTTTGGTTTCCAATTGTCAGATCCACATCTATTGCCCTCGCAAAAACTCAATGACCGGATGCCCGATTTCGAGTTGCCAAGCCTGATGCAAGCTGACCAAACGCTCACCGCGGCGGATGTAACCGGTGAGGTCTCGTTGCTGAATGTCTGGGCGACTTGGTGCCCGAGTTGTGTCGCAGAACATGGGGAACTCACCCGAATTTTTGAAACAACGGGTCTGCGCATCATCGGGGTAAATTACAATGACGACTCGGCTGCAGCGCGCACCTGGTTAAAGCGTTGGGGCGACCCCTACGCATTTCATATTGTGGATGAGACCGGGACGCTTGCGATCGATCTGGGCGTATACGGGGCGCCAGAAACCTTTGTCGTCGATGCCGACGGCATTATCCGGTATCGGCACGTTGGAGTTGTCACCCAAAAGGTGTTTGAAGAAACCCTCGCGCCGTTGATTCAAGACCTAAAGGATGCCTCATGAGCAGTCGCTGGGTTTTGGCAGGGTGCTTTCTCTGGATTTTAAGTGCCCCGAGTTTAGCCGCGATCGAAGCCCAAGCGTTTCCCGATGAAACGATCAAGGCACGCTACTACGACTTGATCGCGACGCTGCGGTGCCCGCAATGCTTGAACACCAATCTGGCCGGATCGGATGCGATGATCGCCCAAAATTTACGCGCAACGGTGCTGCGCCTACTCATTGAAGGCAAATCCGACGCCGAAGTGGAACAGTTTATGTTCGAGCGTTATGGCGACTTCATCTTGTATGAGCCGCGATGGACTGCAAGAACCTGGCTGCTGTGGCTGGGACCCCTTGGTTTGGCGCTGATTGGCCTAAGTGTTTGGTGGTCGATGGGCGCCTCGTCCCGTAAGGCAAGACAAGGATTGACCGAGGCAGACCGTGCAAGCCTCAAACGGTTGATGGATCGATGATATCGCTTTTTTGGTTGTTAGCCTCTGGGCTCCTGCTGATCGCATCCGTCTTTGTGGTCTTGCCGCTGTGGTGGTCGCTCAAACGTGAGGACGAAGGGGCCCTCGCGCAAGCCGCAGCCAACTTGCAGTTGCATGAAGAACGGTTGCAAGAGTTAGCACAGGCGTTATCCGCCGGGGAAATCACCGAAGCGGAATACTCAGGTCAGGTCGAAGATCAATCTTTGGTGCTCTTGGAAGATGCTGGGCCGCTCCTAGCAGTGGGGAATTCAGTGCAACGAGCCCAAGGCGCAGCGCGCGGATCAAAGCTCGTGTTTGCTATGAGTGTGCTCTTTTTAGGAGCGGTGAGCACGCTCTGGTACAGCGACGTTGGTTGGTCTCAAGGTGCGCTCACCGAGCTCACCTTTACCGATAGCCTGCAACAAAATCGAGACACGCCTCGGTCGAAAGCGGATTTGCAAGCAATGGTGCGCGAACTCGACTTGATTCGAGCTTTGTCGCCCGACAACGAACAGGTTGGATTTTACTTGGGGCAATTACAACTCACCCTTGGGGATTTTGATCGTGCGGTTGAAATCTTTACACCGCTTGCCGAGCGGTACCCGGAAGATGGCGATTTGGCGGTTGCGCTGGCAGAGTCGCGTTATCTTCAGCAAGGACGGCAACTAACGCAAGACCTTAGCGTCTTGTTTGAGCGCGCCGTCGAGCTCAAGCCGAATAGCGTGTCTTTGCTCGAAATATTAGGCATGGAAGCTTTTAAGCGCGGAGATACCGCGCGCGCCAAACGGTTTTTTGAACGGGCGCTGACCTTCGCGGATGGGGAGCGGGCAAAGCTGATTGCGACGGTTTTAGAAGGATTGCCGGCGGCCGCTGAGGTGGTTGAAACAGATCAGGCACCGGTTGTGAGGCAGGACGAGCCACCGATCTTGAACCCTCGACGCGTCCGAGTCACGGTGACGAAGGATCCCGCGCTGGATGTGGATTCGGCGTTAACCGTCTATGTTTTTGCCAGAGCCGCAACAGGTCCACCCATGCCCCTTGCGGTGGTCAAGCGTACAGTATCCGACCTGCCGTTGCAGGTCGTATTAGATGAGTCGATGGCAATGATGGCGGGATTATCCATTGCGGATTTTGATCAAATCATCGTGACCGCAAAGATCTCAGAGACGGGACTGGCAACACCTAGTTTGACGGATCGTGCCGTCGAATCGGGCGTGATTGAATTCGATGAAAGCGAGGCTGAGGTTGCATTGGTGCTGCGTTAGGCGCGCCGCCCTGAATGCGCGCTTAAAGCTCTGGGTCGGTCGGGGGTTTTTTATTTTCGAGGGACTGCGTGGGCTCGGAATCAGCAGCTTTTGAGGCTTGCCGCTCACGGCGCAGGGGCCGGATGACCAAAAAGAACAAGCCGGTACCCATGATTAAGCCAAATCCTACCCCAAACACAATCAGTCCCACGTTAATCATCCTTGCAAGGCTTTTGTCCTTCGAGTCGATAGTAGCGGTAAACCGTAGCCGATCGCCAGCTTTGACCAAGCAATACGCTAAAAGGCGTCCGCAAGGCGCGCGCGGTGCGCGCAATCAAGGCCGGTTTCAGTGGCCAAAGCTGGGTCTGCAGTTGGTTTTGGCGCTAAGTGCTTTTACGGCGCCTGCCGACGCTCAAAGTGATCGCGCTCAAGGCATTCGAGCAAAGCCGACGCATCCGTTCGAGCCATCCCTTGAAATCTCGATTCAGAGATTTGAAGCCAGGATCCGGGCGCAGGCTCAGGATCTCCCGGGTGCGGCGGCCGTGTTGGTTGTGAAAGGTAACGTCAGGCCGCTGATGCTGTTTGGCTTTCAATCGATGACGGACATTCGTCCAATAACCGCCGAAACCGTTTTCCAATTGGCCAGTTTATCGAAGTCTTTCGCTGCGGCTGCTACTGCACTCGCGGTGCATGATGGGCGTTTGCAATGGGGCACCCCGGTGATGACGCTTTTGCCCGAGCTCAATTGGAGTGATGCGCAGCGCGCCCAAAAGCTCAAGCTATTTCATCTCGCCAATCAGTCTTCGGGGTTGATGCCCCATGCTTACACGAATCTAGTTGAGGATGTCGTGAGTTATAACAACATTCTGAATCGGTTGCAGCGAGTACCGTTTGTGTGTGATCCGGGTGCCTGTTATAGCTACCAGAATGTGGTGTTCAGTCTGCTTGGGGATGTCTTGATGCAAGCAACGGGGATGCCGTACGCCCAGTTTGTCGAGGAAAGGCTCTTTGCGCCGCTGAACATGCAGGCTGCCTCGGTTGGACGGGCCACCTCTCGGCGGGATCAATTGGCCAGTGCACACGTCATGCGTGCGGACCGATGGGTCGTCGTCCCTCGAAACCAACGCTATTATAAGGTTGCGCCGGCGGCGGGCGTGAATGCCAGTATTGTCGATATGCAGCAGTGGCTCTTGGCCCATTTGGGCTTGATTGAGGGGGTTCCTCGCGCGCCTATTATGCAGTTGCAAGGTCGCTACATTGCCAATGATCCGCCTGACAATCACTATCCCAATGACCCGAGAATCAGCAAAGCGGGGTATGGTTTGGGTTGGCGCGTCTTTGCCTTTTCAGGCATCGATGGGTTCACGCATCACGGCGGCTATCTCCGCGGTATGCGCAGCGAGATGATCTTTCACCGAGGCGCAAAGTCGGGGCTTGTGTTTTTAACCAACTCTGAGCCGGCGGCCCTGAACCGATTGAGCCTCGCGTTTGCTGAATGGCTGGTTGCACTTCAGAACGCGGAAACCTTGGCATGGGGCGACGGTATAAAACAGGCGCCCTCGAGCTCGCCGTTAGGGGACCGTTGAATCACTTGTGGTAAGGCAAAGTGATTCGGTGAGACGCCGTTTGGGCGGATCCGAGTCTGGCTTAAATTCTGCTGCAAATGGGTTCGAATTGGCTCGGGTAGTTCTGCCATTAAGGTTACGAGTTCCGTGCCAGAGACATCGATCCGGCCTTGGTGGGCTGCGTCCTGCACTGTCAGGCCATAGTCGGATAAGAAAATGGCCAGCTGAAACACGCTGGGAAAAATTTTTCGTCCGCCGCAGGCGCCAACCGCAAACCAGTGCCCATCTTGGCTGCGCCCAAGGGTTGGGCACATATTACAAAGCGGCCTGCGGCCGCCTTCAACGCTGTTGCTGCCACCGGGTCTTGGATCAAACCACATCATGCCGTTATTCATCAGGATGCCGGAGTTGGGCAATAAGATTCGGGCGCCAAAAGCCGACATAATGGTCTGGGTCAAACTCACCAGGTTGCCCGCGGAATCTGCCGTACAAATGTGCGTGGTGCTCCCACTTAAATTGCCTTCGCCCAGGTTTTCGAGCCGGTCGGCATAGGTTGCTTGCAGCGCTTGCGCCATCGCAAGGTAGGCGGCCGGATCTGGCGATTCCGCAAGGGCGGGATGCATCTTCTCAAAGGTCTTCAGGGCTTGGATTAAACTGGGGCCGGCCGTGAGCGGTCCCGCACTATAAATGTCATGGCCTCGGTATTGGCTGTGCAAAGGTGCGCTCAGCGCGGCGTCGTATTGCGCAAGGTCTTTCGCGCTGATCTTACTGCCGGCTTCACTGAGGTCCTGGAGAAGTTGCCGCGTCAGAGCGCCTTGGTAGAAGGCGTTGCTGCCCTCGTCTTGAACGGCCTTAAGCGTCTCCGCAAGGTGGGGTAGGGGCAGGTGGGTTATTTGGCCTTCCAGGTCCGCCGCTGGCGGTAAGCCATCCTTGAGATAAACCGATCGGGTGCCCTCGTAAGTTCGCAATCCCCGGGCAAATTGGTTGATTTTCTGACTGGCGAACCAGTCAATGGGTAAGCCGAGAAGGGCTTGCTGGCGCGCCGGCTCGATGAGTGCCTTGAGTGGCAAGGTGCCAAGTTGCCGGGCTGCGAGTTCAATGCCTTTTAGGTAGCCGGGCGTCGCGACGGCCAGTGGGCCATGAATGTTCCGGTCATCAATGACTTTTGGCCAATTGAAGGCATCACTGTTGTTGCTGCCATCCTGAGCGAGCGGGTAATCACGGGCATGACTGGCAAAGGGGGCCCGCATGCCAAACTCAACCTGCACGACTCGGTCTTCGGCCTTGAGATAGGCCAGTAAGTAACCGCCGCCGCCATAGCCGCTCATCCAGGGCTCCACGACGCCAAGCATTAAGCCAGTGGCAATCGCTGCATCAACGGCGTTGCCGCCTTCTTTTAGCGTTGCGAGCCCCACCTCGGTCGCTAAGTAGTGTTGGCTTGCAACCATACCTTTGGCGCCGCGCACCGCGGGTTTTGAGACAGACCAGCTTTCTTGTGTTGTTCGCGCTTGCATGAAGCGTCTCCTAGATTAAACGAGGCTTGTCCCGGTACTGTAGAGGGTTTTCAGGGTCAGCGAAATGGTGGCTGGGATTATCTCGAAGGCGCCGGCATTGTTGGTCTTGACCTTCGCCAATTGGCGCCGTTTTGGGTGCTTTGTGGATCTGCCTCAGGCGCGCTCCTTGGTCGGCAAAGAATCCTGACCCGAGGCGCGCCGGAGACGGTTGATAAGGCGTATACTGCAGTTTGGAATACAAGACCTAATCACCGCTGGAGGCAAGTATGGACGAGGAGAACGCAAGCCCAACCGAATTCGATGTCATTGTATGGGGCGCGACCGGGTTCACTGGAAAGATCGTTGTTGAGTATTTATATCAAACCTATGGCAATCAGACGGATCAGTTGACCTGGGCCATTGCGGGTCGCGATGCGGATAAACTCCAGGCGGTTATCGATGAGGTTGGTTGTGACAAGATTCCGTATTTGTTAGCGGATGGCTCGGATCGAGGGTCCCTTGACGCCTTGGTTGCCTCGACGCGGGTCGTGCTGAGCACGGTGGGGCCTTATGCGCTGTACGGCAGTTTGCTGGTCGGTGCCTGCGCGGCATCCGGTACGCACTACTGCGATCTGACCGGAGAGGTCCAGTGGATGCGGTTAATGATTGATGCGCACCATGATGAGGCGGTTCAAAGTGGCGCAAAAATTGTTCATACCTGCGGTTTTGATAGTATCCCGTCGGATTTAGGGGTTCACTTCTTGCAGGAAGCGCTGCAAACGCGCGGAGGGCCGCCGGCAGAGCAGGTTAAATATCGCTTGGTTAAGGCAGCGGGCGGGGTCAGCGGCGGCACCATTGCGAGCATGCTGAACATGATGGATGAGGTCGCCGAGAATCCGAAATTATTAACGGTTATCGCAGATCCCTATGCCTTGAACCCGCTGAATACGGTAACCGGACAGGATGTCAATGAGGCGGCCACGCCGATCTACGATGATGTCTTGAATCAGTGGGTGGGTCCCTTTGTGATGGCCGGGATCAATACCCGTGTGGTGCGTCGAAGTCATGCTCTGCTCGGGATGCCCTATGGTCCTGGATTCAGCTATGAAGAGGGTACCTTGATCGGCGCGGGTCCAACCGGCTATCTGAAAGCCTTAATGGCCTCGGTCGGTACGCGATTTGGCATGCTGTTGTCAGCAATTGGCCCAACGCGACGTTTGCTCGCACGATTTTTGCCTAAGCCGGGTGAGGGCCCAGAGCGCGCCAAACGCGAAGCAGGCTTTTTTGAGGTGATCCTTCACGGCACGACGGGCACGACGGGTGCAGGGCAGAGTCCGGGGCAAATTCAGGTTCGGGTAACGGGTGATCGAGATCCTGGCTACGGCGGGACAGCTAAAATGATTGCTGAGGCAGCGGTTTGTCTAGCCTTGGATCCGCTGAAAGGATCCGGTGGGGTCTTGACGCCAGCGGTTGCCATGGGACCAGAATTGATTGCCCGGTTAACCCAAAATGCCGGGCTTTCCTTTGAGGTGATCGATTAATTCAACGCAAAACAGCGGCGCTAAGGGGCAAGCATTTTGGTCTGTTGATTTCTCGTATATGATGAAGCTTCCCCGCGCTCACGTTGATTTGATGTCATGACCCAAGCCTTTGTTCATCTACGCGTTCATACAGAATATGCGCTGGTGGATGGAACGGTCCGCATAAAACCTTTAATTGATGCGACGCGGGCCGGCGGCATGCCGGCCGTTGCAACCAGCGATCTCAACAACCTTTTTGGGTTGATCAAGTTCTACAAAGCCGCGACGGCCAGAGGCATCAAGCCGATCATCGCGTGCGATGTTTGGGTCGAAGATCTCGATCCGAACAGCGAGCCCTCGCTGTTAGTCCTTATCGCCCAACGGCAAGCCGGTTACAAAGCGCTCAGCCGCTTGTTGTCGCGCGGTTATTCCGAAAATTACCATAACGGTCGAATGAGTTTAAAGCGTTCTTGGATCCAAGCTGATGCAGAGGGTTTGCTTGCGTTGTCTGCGGCAGCCGACGGCGATGTGGGCAAAGCAATTGTCTCAGGTCAGCTTGATGAGGCGAGGCGGCGCGCTGGGTTCTGGCAAGAACTGTTTCCAGAAGGCTATTACTTGGAAATTCAGCGGCTTGACCGTGCGAATGATGAGCACCATATCGCCGGTGCCGTCCAGTTGTCGGCAGAACTGGGGTTGCCATTGGTTGCCACAAATGACGTTCGTTTTTTAACGGCGGATGAGTTTGAGGCCCATGAGGTTCGCGTTTGTATCCATCAGGGGCGAACGCTTGATGACCCAAGGCGAGAGCAACACTATAGCCAAGCACAGTATTTTAAAAGCGCTGATGAGATGGCGCGGTTGTTTTCGGACCTGCCTGAAGCCGTCGAGAACACGCATCGAATTGCAATGCGCTGCTCTGTGACCCTGCGATTGGGGGAGTCTTTTTTACCGGAGTACCCGGTGCCCGAGGGGCAGACCATGGCCGGATTCTTGGAAACGGTGACACGGGCCGGGCTGATGGATCGGTTTGAAAAATTTAATGAAGCGAAAATGCCTGCCGAGGAACCTTGGCAGCAGCGCTATTTTGATCGCTTGGCATTCGAGTTGAATGTCATCAACAGCATGGGCTTCCCGGGCTATTTTTTAATCGTGATGGAGTTTATCCAGTGGGCGAAAGCCCAAGGTATTCCGGTTGGGCCAGGGCGCGGCTCGGGCGCGGGCTCGTTGGTGGCCTATGCGTTAAAAATTACCGACGTGGACCCCTTGGAATACGACCTGTTGTTCGAACGGTTTTTGAACCCAGAGCGGGTCTCCTTGCCGGATTTTGATATTGATTTCTGTATGGATGGCCGGGATCGCGTGATTCAGCATGTGACAGAACGGTATGGTTATGAGGCGGTGTCACAAATTATTACCTTCGGCACGATGGCGGCAAAAGCGGTAGTGCGAGATGTCGCTCGGGTGCAAGGCAAGTCTTACGGACTTGCGGACAAGCTTTCTAAGTTGATTCCGTTTGAGCCGGGGATGACCTTGACCCGGGCTATGGAAGAAGAGCCTTTGTTGGCCGAATTTGTTCGTACCAGCGACGAAGCCGAAGAAATTATGGAAATGGCGTTCAAACTAGAAGGCCTTGCTCGAAATGTTGGGCGCCACGCCGGTGGCGTGGTGATCGCGCCGACGCGTCTGACGGATTTTTCACCAACCTATAGTGACGAATCGGGTGGCGGGTTGATGACCCAGTTTGACATGAATGATGTCGAGCAGGCCGGGTTGGTTAAGTTTGATTTTCTGGGTCTGCGAACCCTGACCATCATCGATAATGCGGTCAAAAGTATCAACCAGAGACTCGCGCTGGCCGGTGAACCCTTAGTTGATATCGACACGTTGTTTTTGGAGGATCCGGCGATTTATCAGGACCTGCAGGCGGCCAAGACCACGGCGGTGTTTCAACTCGAGTCCCGCGGTATGAAGGATCTTATGAAACGGGTAAAGCCCAACCGGTTTGCCGATATTGTGGCGTTGGTTGCGCTGTTTCGACCGGGTCCGCTGCAGCTCGCCGACGATTTTATTCGTCGCAAGCATGGTCTTGATGAGGTTGATTACTTGCATCCTAGTTTAAAAGAGGTGCTGCAAGATACCTACGGCGTCATGTTGTACCAGGAGCAAGTAATGCAGATCGCGCAAATACTAGCGGGCTACTCGCTAGCCGATGCGGACCTGTTGCGACGTGCGATGGGCAAGAAGAAACCGGAAGAAATGGCCAAACAAAGGCAGGCTTTTGTAGATGGGGCCATGAATAACGATGTCTCAGAGCAACAGGCAGGCTATATTTTTGATTTGATGGAGAAATTCGCAGGCTATGGCTTTAATAAACCACACTCGGTTTGCTATGCGCTGGTAGCGTATCAAACCGCTTGGCTAAAGCATTATTATCCTGCCGATTTTATGGCGGCGGTGATGTCCGCTGATATGCAAAACACGGACAAAATTGTGATTAACGTTGAAGAGTGCCGAGAAATGGGGTTGGTTTTAGATCCGCCCAGCGTAAATAGCGGCGCCTTTCGATTTGTCGCGCAGTCTAAGACACATTTAGTGTATGGTTTAGGGGCAATTAAAGGACTGGGTGAGGGGCCGATTGAGGCTCTGACACAAGCGCGACGCGCGGAAGCGTTTAAAGATCTGTATGACTTTTGTCATCGGGTCGATGTCAAACGATTGAATCGCCGCGCGCTTGAAGCGCTCATCTATGCTGGCGCTTTAGATGACCTCGCGCCGGATGCGGCCAGTGTGAAAGATGGGATTGATGGCAGTCGCGGCTGGTTGCTGCAACATCAAGAAGAAGCGCTTCAGATCGCAGAGCAAACCGCCCGCAATCAGGAAGCAGGGCATACCGATTTGTTCGGTGAACTCGAGCCGGTTTCAGTTGATCCTGTCTGTATTGATCACATCGATGCCGGAAACGTTTTGACCATGGCGACCCGGTTGGCCCGAGAAAAAGAAGCGCTGGGCTTGTATTTAACCGGTCACCCGATTGATATCTATCGCGATGAACTGAAGTATTTCGCCAGCACCCGAATCAGTGACCTACGTGCCAGCCAAAGCGAACAGCTTTTTGCGGGTTGGGTGATTGGTTTGCGCAGCATGAAAACCCAACGAGGGACAATTGTTTTTGTGACGTTGGACGATCGGACGGCTCGGATCGAAGTTGGGGTTTTTTCCGACCTCTTAGAGTTGACGCGAGATAAAATCAGTAAGGATAATCTACTGGTGATTCGCGGATCGGTCGCGCAAGACGAATTTTCGGGTGGGCTGCGCGTGCGGGCAACGGAGATTTTCTCATTGGTCGAGGCGCGACAGCGGGCGCTACGAGGGCTTACGGTGCGGGTGCACCACGCTGGTTTAGATGATCAGTTTTCAAAGAAGCTGGCCAGCTTGTTAAGTCTTTATCAGGAGCCAAAACAAACCGGCTGTCCTGTGATCATTGATTATTGTACGGACGGCGCGACCGCCGAGTTGCAGTTGGGGGATCAGTGGCGAGTGAAACCGAGCGATGAGTTACTCGACGGGCTTCGGTCGCAGTTCGGGTCGGATCGCGTTGGGCTCGATTATCATCAGCATCGCAGCGGCGGTTAAGCGCAATGTCGCTGCTGCCGGAAACAGCGATTCAGGCCATCACGGCGCCGGATATCGATTGTTTGATTGTCGGCTTGAGTGGTGGATTAGATTCCACAACGTTGTTGCATAGTCTCGCCAAGCTGGTCGATCGACCGCGCCTTAAAGCAATCCACATCAATCATGGTCTACAAGCCGAAGCTGGCGCCTGGCAAGCCCACTGCGAAGTCATCTGCGCGGCGCTTGGGGTTACCTTGATGTGTCAGCAGGTCGAAGTTGCGGCGAACGGGAGTCGCGAAACCAATGCGCGGGTGGCGCGCTATCAAGCTTTTGCCGAGTGCCTTGGGCCACGTGATCGGTTATTGCTCGCGCATCATCAGCAAGATCAAGCTGAAACAGGCCTCTTTCAGGCATTGCGTGGGCATGGCGCAATGGGCCTATTCGGTATGCCCCAAGCAAGACCCCTTGGCTTGGGGCAGCTTTATCGACCGCTGTTGGACGTGCCGCGGGCTGTCCTTGAAGCCTATGCTCAGACGCACGGTCTAAAGTATGTGTCAGATCCCAGTAACGCTGATCAAACCCATGATCGCAATTTCATTCGGCATGGCATCACGCCTTTGCTCAATGAGCGCTTTCAAGGTTGGTCAGCGCGTCTTGCGCGACAGATCAGCTTTGATGAGACCGCGCGTGCCTTACTCGCGGTTTTAGGTCGGGAGGATTTACTAAAACTGCAGACCCCAGGCGGCTATTCTGTTGCAGGCTTGCAGCAACTTGATCAAGACCGGGCATTGAATATGCTCAAGACCCAATTGATGGATACGGTGGATGCGGCGCCCTCAGCTGGACAACTGCGGGCGTGTCTTACCATGTTGGCATCATCCGGGCAGCAAGAGCCGACCAGCCAAGCTATTTTGGGGTATGAATACCACCGGCATCGCAATGAATTTGTTTTGGTGCCTGCAATTCCTGTGTCAAGGCAAGACTCAAAGGGCTGGTCGTTTGAACCTAACCCAGTCGATTTAGGGGGGGTCATGCTCGCGGCTGACGCGGCGTTAGGTGGTATTGACGCGGCCGTATCGGGACTCGTCTGGACATTGGACAAGCAGGGGCAGAAATATTTAAAGGGTCAAAATACTAGGATTCTTGACCGACTTCGAGCAGCAAAGGTGCCGCCTTGGGTCAGACAAAGGTTGCCGCTGCTGATGTTCAATGGCGAAGTGATTGCGATCCCCGCTCTGCCGGAGTGGGGTTTAAAGCAAGCGGTGGCGGAAGGCTTTGCAGCGGCTAAAAATAGTGCAGGATGGCGGGCGTCTTTGACCCGAGTCTAAATCGGCACGCCGAATTTATATTGAGCCAAAGCGGCGACGGTGTTAGTCTATAAACCCATCTCGGGCGGGTCCTTCCGCCTGATCAACAGAGATGGAAAGTCTATGAGCCGTTTAATATTCGTCACTGGCGGAGTGGTTTCCTCGTTAGGAAAAGGCTTAACCGCAGCCTCTTTGGGCGCGGTGTTAGTGTCTCGCGGCCTCAAAGTGACGATGCAGAAACTGGATCCGTATATTAACGTGGACCCAGGCACCATGAGCCCATTGCAGCATGGTGAGGTGTTTGTCACCGCCGATGGCACCGAGACCGACCTTGACTTGGGTCATTACGAGCGCTTTGTGCAGACCCGAATGACGCGGAAGAATAATTTCACCACGGGGAAAGTCTACGCGGATGTGATTGCGCGCGAGCGTAGGGGTGAATATCTGGGCGCAACCATCCAAGTTATTCCGCATATCACCGATGAGATTAAATCCAGAATACTGCAGGTTGCAGAAGGGTTTGATGTTGCGTTGATCGAAATCGGCGGCACGGTCGGGGATATTGAAAGTCAGCCTTTTTTAGAGGCCGCGCGGCAGCTTCGCTTTGAAATGGGCCCGTCCCGCGCCTTATTGATGCACTTGACGCTGGTGCCCTATATCGCAACCGCGGGTGAAACCAAAACCAAGCCGACGCAACATTCTGTCAAAGAGCTACGGTCGGTGGGCATGCAACCCGACATTCTAATTGTTCGCTCTGATCACGAAATTCCAAAGTCCGCACGCGATAAAATCGCGCTCTTTACCAATGTTGAGCTCGATGCCGTCATTCCGTTGTTGGATGCCAAAAGTATTTATGAAATCCCGGCGCGACTGGCAGAAGAGCGTCTTGACGAAATCGTTGTCAAAAAGCTTGGCTTCGATGTGCCGCCGGCGGATTTATCAGATTGGCAGCGGGTTTTAGAGTTGCAGCAAAACCCAAAGCATCAGATTCATCTCAAAATGGTGGGCAAGTACATGGACTTGTTGGACGCCTACAAGAGCTTGAATGAGGCCTTAGTCCACGCCGGGATTCACTCAGAAACGCAGGTGAACATCGACTTTGTTGATTCGGAACGGGTCGAGGCGGAAGGCGTTGAGATTTTGGCCGGTGCCGATGCCGTTTTAGTGCCGGGTGGGTTCGGTGGTCGGGGTTTTGAGGGCAAAATTTTAGCGGCCGGTTATGCTCGCCGTAACAACATTCCTTACCTGGGCATTTGTTACGGGCTGCACGCGGCAATTATTGAGTTTGCGCGGGAGGTGGCAGGTCTTAAGGGCGCCAATAGTACGGAAGTAGATCAGCATACGCCTCATCCCATCATTGGATTGATCACGGAATGGGTCAACGAGGCTGGCTTGACCGAAACCCGCTCGCTGGACTCAGATTTAGGCGGGACCATGCGGATGGGTGAGCAAGAATGTGTGCTCAATCAAGGCTCGATTACCCGAGCGGTCTATGGTGAGGCGCGGATCAAAGAGCGCCATCGTCATCGTTTTGAGGTCAACCCAAGCTATGTTGCAGAACTTGAGCAGGCGGGGCTTCGCATTGCTGGGGTGTCGAAGGATCACTCGCTGGTCGAAGTGATCGAGGTGGTCGATCATCCGTGGTTTGTCGCCTGTCAATTTCACCCGGAATTCACCTCTACCCCTCGGGGTGGTCATCCCTTGTTCCTGAATTTTGTGAAGGCCGCGCTGGCTGAGCAAATTGCTCGAACGTGATGGGCTGAAACATAAATTTAGGGCCGATAACGGCAATCGCGATCCAAAAATGGGGTCGTACGGGTTAAGAGCGAGATACGGCATGGACCTATGCGGATATAAAGTCAGTGAACAGTCGCGGTTTTTTCTGATTGCCGGCACCTGTGTTGTTGAGTCCGAGCAAATGGCGCTCGATACGGCCGGCACCCTCAAGGAGATTTGCGATCAGCTGGACATTTTTTTGATTTACAAGTCCTCTTTTGACAAAGCCAACCGCTCGTCAAAGGACAGTTATCGCGGGCCGGGTTTGGCACAGGGTTTAAAAGTGCTGCAGGCGGTTCGAGATACCTTAGGACTGCCGGTTTTAACCGACGTTCATGAAGATACCCCCCTTGATGAGGTCGCAGACGTGGTCTCGATACTGCAAACGCCCGCGTTTTTATGCCGGCAAACAAACTATATCCAAAGGGTGGCGTCCCTTGGGTTACCGGTGAATATTAAAAAAGGGCAATTCCTCGCGCCTTGGGATATGACCCACGTGGTCGATAAAGCCAAAGCAACCGGTAACGACAAAATTATGGTTTGTGAGCGGGGCGCAAGCTTTGGCTATAATAATTTGGTGTCTGATATGCGGTCGCTGCCGGTGCTGGCAGCGACGGGCTGTCCGGTTGTCTTTGATGCAACGCACAGTGTTCAGTTGCCAGGCGGTCAGGGCGCGACATCGGGCGGCCAGCGAGAAATGGTGCCGGTTTTAGCACGGGCGGCAACAGCGGTTGGCGTGCAGGGACTCTTTATGGAAACCCATCCAAACCCCGATCAGGCGCTGAGCGATGGCCCAAATTCTTGGCCGCTTGGGGATATGAAGTCATTATTAGCGCGGTTAGTGGCCATTGACTCAGTGGTTAAGACGGGCCATTAAATTTAGAAGTGGAATGTCGCCGCGCGAATTGGCGCGGTGCGTGGCAGTGACGCAAGGTCAAGGAACAATATGACAAGCATTACCGATGTACGAGCAAGGGAAATACTGGATTCCAGGGGCAATCCAACCCTTGAAGCTGAGATAGAACTGATAGATGGCAGCATCGGCCGCGCCGCCGTACCCTCGGGCGCATCCACGGGTTCTCGAGAGGCGCTAGAGCTGCGGGATAATGATCCCGCTCGCTATGGCGGCAAGGGCGTTCTAACCGCCGTCCAAAATGTGAATACCTTGATCCGTGAAGCACTGCTGGACCATGACGTCGAAGATCAAGGTGCACTGGATCAGGTGCTGCTCAAAGTTGATGGTACTGAAAACAAAGGCCGTTTAGGGGCCAATGCCATGCTGGGTGTGTCGCTTGCCGCGGCCCATGCTGCAGCTCGGGCCAAAGGCGTTGAGCTGTACGAGCATATCGCAGATTTAGACGCAACCGGCGGTCGATATAGTATGCCGGTGCCAATGATGAATATTCTAAACGGCGGTGAGCATGCAGATAATAATGTCGACATCCAAGAATTTATGGTGCAACCGGTTGGGGCCGCGTCCTTTTCTGAGGGCTTGCGGATGGGGACAGAGATCTTTCATGCCTTAAAAGATGTTTTAAAGCGCGCTGGGCTATCGACTTCAGTCGGCGATGAGGGTGGGTTTGCGCCGAATTTAGCGAGTAATCAGGCGGCACTTGATATGATCATGTCAGCGATTGATTTAGCCGGGTACCAGGCCGGTAAGGAAATTTACTTGGCATTAGATTGTGCGGCCAGTGAGTTTTACCAAGATGGGCAGTATCACTTAGCTGGAGAAGGGCGACAATTTGATAGTCAGCAATTTTCCGACTATTTAAAAACGCTGGTAACCAGTTACCCGATTATTTCCATCGAAGATGGCTTGGACGAAAGCGATTGGTCCGGTTGGCGTTACCTGACAGAACAATTGGGGGATCAGTGTCAGCTGGTCGGCGATGATTTGTTTGTGACCAATCCTGCTATCCTTGCGCGCGGTATCTCCGAAGGCGTGGGCAATGCCATCCTGATTAAAGTGAATCAGATCGGCACCTTAAGCGAAACAATCGCTGCGATTCAGATGGCGCGGGAAGCCGGATATGCGTCTGTCATCTCTCATCGTTCGGGTGAAACAGAAGACACGTCGATTGCGGACTTAGCCGTTGCAACCTCGGCGGGGCAGATCAAAACCGGCTCCTTGTGCCGGTCTGATCGGGTGGCAAAATACAACCGCCTGCTTCGGATTGAGGATCACTGCCATGCTGTTTATAAAGGGGCATTAGAGTTTAGGAATTTGAGGGTCTAGCGATTCTAAATTTAGTAAAAATTTTAGTTGCGGTACTGCTCTTACTGGGCTTCTTCCTCCAAGTACGACTTTGGACAGGCGAGGGCAGCTACGCGCATGTTGTGGCGTTGCAGACACAGCTTGAGTCAAAAACCTTCGACAATGAAACGAAGGCGTCTAGAAATCGGTTGCTACGCGCTGAAATTATTGATCTTCGTCAGGGACTCGATGCGATAGAAGAAAGAGCTCGAACCGAGTTTGGATTGATCAAAAAAGATGAGACGTTTATTTTGCTCATCGATGACTGAGTAGGCTTTATGCAGAACCCGCTTTCGAGATTGTATGTCGTGGTTCCAGCGGCAGGAACGGGTCAGCGCATGGGTTCAGCCGTTCCCAAGCAATATCTTGAATTGAGTTCGGGCCAAACGGTTTTGGGCCTAACCGTGTCTAAGCTCCAAAAGCTTCGTCCGAACCGATTGGTGGTCGCGCTGCATGCTGCTGATACATGGTTTGACGAATTGCATCTTAGCGGCGTGGATCGAGTCGTCGGAGGCGACCATCGTGCGGCATCTGTATTGTCCGCGCTGGCCGCGATCGATGCGCGCGATGAGGATCTAATTTTAGTGCATGATGCGGTGCGACCTTGTGTTCGAGTGTCAGACATCAATCGCTTGATTGATCTAGCCCGCAACCACGCAGAAGGCGCGCTTTTGGCAACGCCCGTGATCGACACCTTGAAGCGGGTGATGAATCAACAGGTAACCGAAACGGTCGATCGAAGCCAGCTTTGGCAGGCGCAGACGCCTCAGGTTTTTCAGTTCGCGTTACTTAAGCGGGCGCTGCAGGCAACCCCCGCAGCGACCGATGAGGCCTCGGCAGTTGAAGCGCTCGGTATTTCGCCCAGAATCTGCCAGGGCCGAGCCGATAATCTTAAGATTACGACCAACGAGGATTTGGCCATGGCGCGATTTATAGTAGGTGGTGAAGCGCAATGATGCGGATTGGCCAAGGTTTTGATGTGCATGCCTTTGCGCCGGTTGGATCCGCCACAGAGTTTGCTTTAGGCGGGATATCGATTCCCGATGACCGGGGGGTGATTGCCCATTCGGATGGCGATGTGCTGCTCCACGCTTTGATGGATGCCATTCTGGGTGCCCTCGGTTTAGAAGATATTGGCCATCAGTTCCCCGACACGGATCTCGCGTATCAAAACGCAGATTCTCGTGAATTGCTCAAAGTCGTCGTCGAGCGGATGCACCATGCCGGGTTTTCAGTGGTCAACGTCGATGCCACCGTTTTGCTCGAGGCGCCTAAGGTCAAGTCGTATCGGCCTTTAATGATAGCGGCCATTGCCGAAGGGTTAGGCTGCGATGTAAGTTGCGTCAGCGTCAAGGCGACCACCACGGAAAAACTGGGGTTTGTCGGGCGAGGTGAAGGGCTTGCGGCGCAGGTGGTTGTTTTGCTCTCGGCAGATCGTGTGTGAGCTTTTCTTTGGATTTCCCACGGCTATATGGCAAGCCGGAAGTGTGTGGCGTGATTCGCGCCCGCAGCGAAGACTTTCAGGTCGAAGAGCTTTCCCTGCCAGCCACGCAAGCAGGCGAACATAGCTACCTGAGGATTAAAAAGCAGGATACCAATACCCATTGGGTGGCCTATCAAATCGCCGCCTTAGCAGGGGTTGGCGACCAGGAAGTCGGCTATGCGGGTCGCAAAGACCGCTATTCGATTTCATCGCAGGCGTTTACGTGTTACTTGCCCGGTCGCGAAGCGCCAGATTGGATGATCTTGAATGATGATTTGATTCAGGTCCTGCAAGTTAGCCGAACTCAGCGCAAGTTAAGAAAAGGGGACCTTTTAGGAAACCGGTTCAAGCTCCGGTTGCGGGAGGTCGATGGGTGTTTGGCGTCTCGACTTGATCAGCTGGCCGATCGGCCGGTGCCGAATTATTTTGGGGAACAGCGATTCGGTTTTCAGGGCGCGAACTTGGCGCTGGCCGAGCGTCTAGTGGACAACCCAAAGGCGCGTCTGAAACAGCGGGATATGGTTTTGTCCGCGATGCGGGCCTACTTATTCAACCGCTATCTGGCGCGGCACATCGAGCAAAATGACGCCGTGGATTTGGCAGCCGATGGACCGCTCTACGGTCGCGCTCGCGACCCTCAAGGGGGTGAGGAATTTTTGAGCGAGGCTCTGACACCGTGGCTATCGGTTTTTCACATGAACCGGATGAAAGCTGCAAGGCGCAAGCTCTGGCTGATGCCACTTGAGTTCGAATGGTATCGCGAAGACAATGACTTCGTTATGGCTTTTACGCTGCCTCCGGGTTGCTACGCCACCAGTGTGTTAAGAGAAGTACTAATCTACAAGGATGGGTCAAGTGGTCGTTAAACTGGATGTGAGCGGCGTCGGCATGACGTCTCAACGTACCCGAAATCGTTTGACCGACCGGCTGCGCGAGCAAGGCATTGTCAATGAGACGGTCTTGCAGGTGATGGCATCAACACCACGGCATTTATTCGTAGATGAAGCGCTCGCGCATCGCGCCTATGAAGATACAGCACTGCCGATTGGCAATAGTCAAACCATTTCTCAGCCATATATTGTGGCTCGAATGACCGAATTGTTATTGCAGGATGCGTCACCAACTTCGGTTTTAGAAGTTGGCACGGGTTCGGGTTATCAGACGGCCATCTTGGCACAGTTGGTGGATCAAGTTTTTACGGTTGAGCGAATATCGGCATTGTTGGATCGTGCTGTTGGCCGCTTCAGGCGCTTGGGATTACATCAAATCAAGAGTAAATATGATGACGGTCATCTCGGATGGCCGGAAAAAGGACCGTTTGATACGATTATTGTGACCGCGTCACCGCGAGCGGTGCCGGCGGCTTTGCTTGCGCAATTGCGAGTCGGGGGTCGCTTGATTATCCCGGTGGGCGACGCCGAGGCGCAAGACCTCACCCTGGTTAAGCGCGGTGATGAAGGCTTCGAAACAACCTTGGTTGAATCCGTTCGGTTTGTCCCCTTGGTGGTTGGCAAGTTGTGAACGAATCGACGGGCTTTTTAAAGGTCTTGGTGACGGGCTTATTAATGGGGATGGCCGAGGTGGTGCCGGGTATCTCTGGTGGCACCGTGGCTTTTATATCAGGCTACTACGAACGATTGCTAACCGCCCTCAGTAGAATTCGATTTGATCTGATCCGCAGACTCAGGCAGCAAGGGCCTTTAAACGTTTGGCAGCATTTAGATGGTACGTTTTTAGTGGTGTTATTTGGCGGTATGGTGGTCTCAGTGGTTGCGTTCGCCGGCTTGATTAAAACGGGATTGGCCGAGCAGCCCGTTATGATGTGGTCGTTCTTTTTTGGCCTCGTTCTGGCCTCATCTTTTCTCATGCTTCGGCAGGTAGAGCGTAAACAAGCCGCCCAGCTCATTGTGCTGGCGATGGGGTTGGCCGTGGGGTTGGTGTTGCAGCGTCTCGTGCCGGTCACCGTGGTGCCAACGCCTGCTATGCTGTTTCTGGGTGGCGCGATCGCAGTGTGTGCCTGGATCCTACCCGGTATATCCGGTAGTTTTTTACTCCTGTTGCTCGGGCTCTATAGCGGCGTGATCGATGCCATTGCGAACTTGAGATTGCTAGAGCTTGCACCGCTCGGTTTGGGTGCGGCCCTAGGCTTGATCGGTTTCGCGAACGTCTTAAAGCTTTTATTCCATCGGGCCAGAGATTGGATACTGATGTTTTTGACCGGGTTGATGCTGGGCACGTTGGTTCGACTTTGGCCTTGGCAGCAAGTTCTGCAGTATCAGCTTCAGGCGGACGCGACACAAAAACGGCCACTGATCTCAGAACCGGTCTGGCCGACTGCATATGAAAGCCTCACCGGTCAGCCAGCAGAGGTTGTCTTGGCGTTATTGGCCCTCTGCGTAGGCGGTGGCGCTGTGGTGCTTTTTGAACGATTTGCTCAAAGGACACAGGCCGGTGCAGTTTAAACTCGACGACCATCGCCTCTGCTCGGTTGCGCTGATGATGTGCGTTTTGCTGTTGGTGAATGGTTGTCAATCCACTGGTGCGCCGGCCCCGGTCGCCAATATTGGTGAACGAGGCAAAACGCACATTGTTCAAAAAGGCGATACGCTGTACTCGATTGCTTGGCGCTATGGTTTAGATTACGTTCGGTTAGCGCAAATCAATCGAATTCGAAAACCTTACACAATTTACGCCGGGCAGCGGTTGAAATTGGCGGGTGTGCCGGCTCGATTGTCGTCGCAATCGAAGGCCTCATCGGATAAGCCAGCGCCTAACATATCAGCCAAGCCCAAAACGGTGTATGCCTCAAAGCCGGTTTCAAAACCGAAACCAGCTTTTACGGCGAGTCGATTGAATTGGTCATGGCCTGTTAATGGCAGGGTCATTTCGAAGTTTTCGCTCAGCGGCAGCGTTAATAAAGGCATTGATATCGAGGCAAAGGCGGGTACACAGGTTAAGGCGGCAGAAGCTGGGAGCGTTGTGTATGCAGGCGGTAATTTAAGAGGCTACGGTAAGCTCGTCATTATCAAACATGATGATGCATTTTTGAGTGCTTATGGTAACAACGAGTCGTTATTGGTGAAGGAAGGTGAAACCGTAGCCAAAGGCCAGGCGATTGCAAAAGTGGGGGCAAACGATGCAAAAGTCGAGATGCTGCATTTCGAAATTCGGCGGCAGGGTCGGCCAGAGGATCCCATCCGCCATTTGCCAAAACGCTAACGGCGGCGGGACATAATGTCGCTAAAATTATCGTTCTAAGTGATCGATTTTCCCTTTGACCTCGGCCCATTCTTCGGCGTCGTCTAAGGGGTCTTTTTTCTCGGTAATGTTCGGCCAGATCTCGCAAAGCTCTGCATTGAGCTCTAAGAAGGCCTGCTCGGCTTCGGGCAGTTCATCTTCTGAAAAAATGGCATCGATTGGACATTCGGGTTCGCACAGAGCGCAATCGATACATTCGTCGGGGTTAATAACGAGAAAGTTAGGGCCTTCATAAAAGCAGTCTACAGGGCAGACTTCCACACAATCTGTATGTTTACACTTAATGCATGCGTCACTGACTACGAATGTCATAAAACCGTTCCTTATCGTTATCTAAAAATTCTTTAAGCATAAAACGACGCCGACCGTATTGGGTGTTCAGCGTAGAGCCCTATCCAGCGTTTGCGGCACAAACTTCGATGAGGGCGTAAATCCAGAGGGCATTCTATCAGCTTTTGTCGGGCTGACAACTCGCGCTTCAATGCGATTCTTGTAATTGGTCTTTAAGTTCGTAGAGCAAAGATAAGGCTTCCCGAGGACTTAACTGGTCGAGTTCAATATTAAGAATTTGATCTTGTAGCGTTAATAACTTTGCATCAGCCTGAAACAGTTCTGACTGTTGCGGCGGGTTTGCAAGCGCGGGCAAGTGTGGCTGATCAAACTGTAACAATTCTTGACGCTCGAGCCAGGCCAGTTTCTCTTGAGCGCTCGCAATAACGCTGGCGGGTAGTCCGGCCAGTTTGCCCACCTGAATCCCATAGCTCTGATTGGCAGGGCCTGGTTGCACCGCATACAGAAAAATAATTCGATCTTCGACTTCGGTCGCAGTTAAATGCAGATTCTTGACCGTCTCGACGCGCTCAGGCAGTGCCGTCAGCTCGAAATAATGGGTCGCAAACAAGGTCATCGCATTGATTTGTTCTGCAATATAACAACCGGTCGCCCAAGCAAGAGACAGCCCATCGAAGGTCGAGGTGCCGCGGCCAATTTCATCCAGTAGGACGAGACTGTGCTTGGTTGCATTGTTTAAGATGAGCGCGGTTTCAGACATTTCGACCATGAAGGTTGAGCGTCCACTCGCTAGGTCATCGGACGAACCGATGCGCGTAAAAATTCGGTCGATATCGCCAATGATCGCTTGCTCGGCCGGGACCGGGCAGCCCGTCCGCCCCAGTAAGGCGATGATCGCAGTTTGCCGCATGAAGGTCGATTTACCCCCCATGTTTGGACCGGTAATGATAAATTGCCGCAACGCATCGTCAAACTGGACGCTGTTCGGGACGAAGGGCTTCTCCAGCATCGATTCGACCACCAAGTGGCGGCCATTTTCGATAATCAGCTCCGATTGGTAGGTCAGTGCGGGCGTTATCAAGTTTAAGGCGATAGCGCGTTCAGCGAAGTTGGCCAAGACATCAAGGATTGCCAGGCCCTCGGCTAAGCGTTTAAGCGGTGTAATCGCCTTGAGCAAATCGCTTAGCAGTTCATCATAGAGCTGTTTCTCTCGTGCAAGCGCCCGACTTTTGCTGCTGAGGGCTTTATCCTCAAAGTTTTTAAGCGCCGGGGTGATGAAACGCTCGGCGTTTTTAAGCGTTTGCCGTCTAACGTAGGTGATCGGCGCTTGTTGTGCTTGGACTTTACTCAATTCGATGTAGTAACCATGGACACGGTTATAACCGACTTTTAAGGAGCTCAGTCCGGTTCGTTCGCGCTCTTCGGTTTCGAGTTTGATTAAAAATGCTGCTGCATGTTCGCTAATCGCTTTGAGTTCGTCCAGCGCTGAGTCAAAGCCTTCTTGGATGACGCCGCCCTCTCGTAGCACCACAGGCGGCACGGGTACGATCGCGCGGGTCAGTAAATCAGCCAGTATCGGTTGGGCTTTGGACCGAGGTCGCAAGGTCGACCACCATGGGTGCATCGATAGGCTTTAGGATTTCGCTGATCTCGGGTAACAGATTCAGGGTATCTCGTAGACGAGCAAGATCTCTAGGCCGCGCGCTTTGCAGCGCGATTCTTGCGACGATGCGTTCAACATCTCCAGCTGCCAGCCAGTACGTCTCTGAGCCCTTGAAACGCCGACTGCTGCTGCATCGCGCTCACAGCTTCCAAACGCGCTTCGATCTGAATCGAATCCCGTAGCGGCTGCGTCAGCCAGCGCGCAAGTAATCGTGCGCCCATCGGCGTCTTGGTTTGATCGAGAACGGATAAGAGCGTATGGTCCCTGCCGCCTTGCAAGTTGACCACGAGTTCTAGGTTTCGCCGAGACGTTGGATCGATAATGATCGAGTCTTCGTTTCGAATTCGCCGCAGCTGCTGTAAATGCGGTAGTGCTCGGCCTTGGGTGGCTTGCACATAGCCGAGTACACAGCCGGCTGCGCGAATGGCAACGGGTTGATCCTCACAGTCAAATGCAGCGAGGTCCTGCACCCCGAATTGTAGCTTGAGCAAGCGCACCGATTCTTGCTCGTCAAACTCCCAAATCGGTCGAGGCTTTAGTCCCTTCAAACCGGAAACCGCGTTCGTCAATGCGGGATCGTCTGAAATCAAAAGCTCGGCCGGATTTAACCGGGCCAATTCACTCTTGAAGTGGTCTTCATGCTCGGTTTGAAGCACCTCAAAACGACCACTGCTGACTTCCATGACGGCAAGCCCAAACGTGTTATCCAGTTTGAAGGCCGCGCAAATCAGACTTTCCTGGTTGGCATCAAGCAAGGCTTCTTCGGTTAAGGTTCCAGGTGTCAGGATGCGGACCACTTTGCGCTCAACGGGACCTTTGCTTGCAGCGGGATCCCCGATTTGTTCGCAGATTGCGACCGAGACCCCCTCGCGCACGAGTTTCCCGAGGTACCCATCGGCTGCGTGATAGGGCACGCCACACATTGGAATGGGGATACCTGCTGATTGGCCTCGACTTGTCAGGGTTATATCAAGCAGGCCAGCTGCGGTTTTTGCATCGTCGTAAAACAGCTCATAAAAATCACCCATCCGATAGAATAAGAGCGTATCGGGATGTTGGGCCTTGATGCTGAGAAATTGTTGCATCATGGGCGTGTGGGCGTCGGTCGTCACAAAGCATCACTAAAAGATAAGTTGCTCCAAGGTTAACAAACGGATAAAAGCGCTGCATCCTTAAACTTGCCTACGCGTATTGATTGCGATCGCGATTCAGTAAATTATACTGTACGCATAACCAGTAGTCTGTTAGCATGCAGCGACACGGGTTGGGGAAGTGGTTCTGCCTGGCGTTCAAGACAGTGCCTTGAGAGCGCCTTGAGAGCGCCTTGAGAGCGCCTTGAGAGCGCCTGAGAGCGCCTTGAGGCCCGGAGCGTTGAGAGTGCCCAGGAGCTGTCCGGTGAGATGATGTCCAGTGAGAGGGTGTCCAGTGAGAGGGTGTCTAGTGAGAGGGTGTCCAAGTTGACGTAAGACTTTTTGAAAAAACGGAAACGGTGAACTGTTGACGCAATGAAGCGTTGAAGCGGTGATCAGTAGAAGCAATGATCAGTAGAAGCAGTAATAAGTAGAAGCGGTAATAGAGTGAAGGGGTCAAGGGTAAAGAAATACAAAACAACAAAGACATACAAAAAAGACACACAAAACAACAAAGAAATACGAAACGGTAAAGAAGAAGACAGCGGCGTCATGAAGTGTCTTAGAGAATTACGAATTCGTAAGGTCGCCGTTCGAAACCGGCGGGGATCGGATGAGATAAGACAAAAGCCCTTCGACCCAGGAAGGCTGTTCAAGCGTAATAACGTACAGACTGCATCGCGATCTGTACACAGACCAACTACCTAGGCAGCGTTAAAGTTGCCGATGACTTGAAATGGAGATGTTTAAAATGGAAGCGACCACAGCCCGGGATGCCAACAAAGATAAAGCGCTAGATGCCGCGCTCACTCAGATAGAACGTCAGTTTGGGAAAGGGGCAATGATGCGATTGGGCGACACCCCTCAAGTTCAAATTCCTTCCATCTCAACGGGATCGTTAGGACTCGACGTTGCCCTGGGAATCGGCGGACTTCCGAAGGGCCGCATTGTTGAGATTTATGGTCCTGAGTCCTCAGGTAAGACCACCTTAACGCTGCAGGTCATTGCCGAAGCGCAAAAGAGCGGCGGCACCTGTGCGTTTATTGATGCGGAGCATGCACTGGACCCGATCTACGCGCAAAACCTTGGTGTGGATATCGAAAATCTTTTGGTCTCCCAACCTGACACCGGAGAGCAGGCACTCGAGATTTGCGATATGGTCGTACGATCCGGCGCAGTGGATGTCGTTGTCATCGACTCGGTTGCGGCGTTAACGCCTAAGGCTGAAATAGAAGGTGATATGGGAGACCACCATGTTGGCTTACAAGCTCGGCTTATGAGTCAGGCACTCCGGAAAATGGCCGGCAACATCAAAAATTCAAATACGTTGGTCATCTTTATCAACCAGATTCGAATGAAAATTGGCGTGATGTTTGGCAGCCCAGAAACCACCACCGGCGGTAATGCGTTAAAGTTCTATTCCTCTGTTCGACTCGATATTCGTCGTATTGGCGCGATCAAAGAGGGCGATGAGATTGTGGGTAATGAAACCCGGGTAAAGGTCATCAAGAACAAAGTGGCGCCGCCCTTTAAGCAAACTGAATTTCAAATTATGTACGGTAAGGGGATTTATCGTATGGGTGAAGTTGTTGATATGGGCGTTCAACTCGGCTTGGTTGATAAGGCAGGCGCTTGGTATAGCTACAAAGGCGACAAAATTGGTCAGGGCAAGAAGAATGCTTGTGAATACCTGACAGAGCATGCGGCGCTGGGAGAGGAGATCGAAGGCTTGATTCGTGCACAGTTGCTCAATGATCCGGCTGCGGCTGCTGAAGCGGCACCGATTGACGACGCGGTTGTGAGTTAAAGCCGGCAGATTGATGCCATCGGTTTTGGGAAACTGTATTTTAGAGCGTTTCAAAGGAGTGGCAGTTGGCGGATAAAAAAACGACAGCCGCGCTCCGCCGCGCGATAAAGGCGATTGAGGAAAAATCGAAAGGGTTAAAGGCGCCGCTCGGGACTGCTCAGTCCTCGACAGAGATGCGCCGGCTGACAGGGTTTACGCCAGCGACAGAAGTCGCTTCAGACCTTGAAGGGACGCGCGGTAGTGCAGCCGCCACGCAAAAATTGTTCAAACAATCGCGATTGACGCCGAAAACTTCAAATCAGAAAGCCAAACGTCAAAACGATGGGCTTGAAGAGACTGCCTTAAGCGAAGAAACTGCCTTAAGGAAACAAACAGCCTCAAGTAAAAAGACTGCGTTCAGTCATGATCACGACACGCTAACATCATCAAGCTGTTTGCTGGATGAGCTAGGATGACGCCGAGATTGAGGCGAACGCGCGCGTTATGCTGCGTCGATCTGCGCTCAATTTGCTTGCCCAACGTGAACAAACAGCACTTGAACTCAAACAAAAGCTCGGTCGCCGCTTTCCGGAGTATGCCCCGCTGCTTGATGGCGTGATCGAGCGACTTCAAGAACAGGGTTTGCAAAACGACGGTCGCATGGCAGAGGCCTATCTCCGATATCGAGTCCAACGGGGTCAGGGGCCAATGAAGATTCGGAGTGAAATGATACAAAAGGGGCTTACGGGCTGCGACATCGACACGGCCTTTAGGCGCCAAGCACCAGATTGGATTGCGCTCGCAACGGCTGCTTTGCAGAAGCGTTTCGGGGCTGTGGACGAGTCTGAGCGCTTAGATCGAAAAGAGCGGGCGAAGCGGAGTCGGTTTCTTCAGCAGCGCGGATTTCACTATGAACAGATCTCAGCTGCCTTATAATGGAGCGCCCTTGATCGCCGAGACTTGGCAATCAGGGTGAATTTTAACGGCCGCTTGGAGATAGGGAATGAACAGTCAGCAAATCAGAGAGGCATATCTCAAGTTTTTTGAGTCAAAGGGGCATACGGTGGTCGACTCGGCTTCTTTGGTCCCTGACAACGATCCGACTTTGCTCTTCACAAACTCTGGGATGGTTCAGTTTAAAGACGCTTTTGCGATGCTTGAAAACCGTGGTTATACCCGAGCAGTCAGCTGTCAACGCTGCGTGAGAGCAGGCGGTAAGCATAATGATCTCGATAACGTCGGCTACACCGCAAGACATCACACCTTTTTTGAAATGTTAGGTAATTTTAGCTTCGGTGATTATTTTAAGGCTGAAGCCATTGAATTTGCGTGGACCTTTTTGACCGAAGTGGTTCAATTGCCGAAAGAGCGATTGTGGGTAACCATTCACGAGGGAGACGATGAGGCGCACGCTATTTGGGTAGACAAGATTGGATTTGATCCTGAAAGAATTTCTCGACTTGGCGATGAAGATAATTTTTGGACGATGGGCGATACCGGTCCGTGTGGTCCCTCTTCTGAAATTTTCTATGACCATGGTCCCGAGATTCCGGGAGGCCCCCCCGGCTCCGAAGATGGTGATTTGGATCGCTTCATTGAAATTTGGAACCTAGTGTTTACCCAATACGACAGAAGCGCCGATGGCACGCTGACGTCGCTGCCGAGTCCCTGTGTCGATACCGGGATGGGATTAGAGCGGGTCGCCGCGGTCCTGCAAGGGGTGCACAACAATTATGACACGGATTTGTTCCAGCCCCTTATCCGTAAAGCCGCTGAAATCTTGGCGATTGATGATTTGAATCATCCCTCGCTTAAGGTGATTGCAGATCATTTGCGCTCCTCTGTATTCCTAATCTGCGATGGTGTGTTGCCGTCCAACGAAGGCCGAGGGTATGTGATGCGTAGGATCATGCGTCGGGCCCTGCGTCATGGCCATGCGCTCGGCGCAACCAAACCCTTCTTTCATGATTTGGTTCCTGTGCTGGTTGCAGAGATGGGGGAGACCTATCCGATGCTGATCAAAACCAGGGAGCAGATTGAAAGAATTGTTTTAAAAGAAGAAACGCAATTTGCTCTGACCCTGGATCAGGGGATGCGCATATTGGACGAAGCCATAACAGGCCTTACGGATCAAGTCATCCCTGGTGCAATCATCTTTAAGCTTTACGATACCTACGGATTTCCAGCCGATTTAACCGGGGATATTGCCCGAGAACGCAATTTACTGTTGGATATGCCGGGGTTCGAATCCGAGATGTCTCAGCAAAGAAATCGTGCGCGAGCAGCCAGTAAATTTCAGGGCGAAGGCGGCGAAGAATTCGAGATTGATGCCGAAACAGTCTTCCTAGGATACGAGACTTTGGACGTGACAGCATCAGTTACTGCGATTCATGATGGCAATGGCTTTGTTGATAGCTGGTCAGGGCAAGGCGCTGTATCGGTGGTGCTGGATCAAACCCCATTCTACGCGGAAAGCGGCGGTCAAGTGGGTGACCGAGGCAGCTTGGTCGCAGGGGGGCTTGTGATGAGCGTGCTGGATACTAAGAAATCCGGCAAGGCCATCGTGCACTATTGCCAAAGTGAAAATGGTGTACTCGCAGTTGGCGATCCAGTGCGCGCGGTGGTTTCGCCGAGCGTTCGGCAAAACACCGCCCGTCACCATTCGGCGACGCATCTGTTGCATGCGGCATTGCGCGTCGTACTGGGAGATCACGTCAATCAGCGTGGCTCACTGGTGTCTGCCGATCGGTTGCGCTTTGATTTTTCGCATTTTGAGGGCGTAACGGCCGAAGAACTGCAGGCGATAGAACATCTTTGTAATCAGGAGATTTTGAAAAACACCGCGATCTCAACCGAGGTGATGAGCGTTGACGCCGCAAAGGAACGCGGTGCCATGGCGCTGTTCGGTGAAAAATATTCAGAATCGGTCAGAGTGTTGACGATGGGGGATGGGTTCTCGATGGAACTTTGCGGCGGCACCCATGCGCTGAGAACGGGCGATCTTGGATTGCTGAGAGTCCTATCAGAACAAGGGATTGCCTCTGGGGTTCGCCGAATTGAAGCGGTCGTTGGCGAACAGGCGCTCAGTGCCATTGCAGAAACAGAAGCTTTCGCCAGCGCGGTCTCAGCCGCGCTTAAAACCGACCGAGGCGCAAGCTTAGCGCGCCTTGAACAAGTCATGGAACACAATCGACGCCTTGAGAAAGAGGTTGCGGCTTTAAATACTAAGCTGGTGAGTGCTGGATCTTTGGATACGGCAGATGCGGTGTTTGAGGTTCAGGGGGTACCCGTTTTAGTGAACCTCATTGATGGTGCGGATCCAAAAAGTCTTCCGGATGCCTTGGATCAGCTCAAAAACAAATTGGGCCGGGGCGTCGTCGTACTGGCTACAGCACAAGCGGATAAAATAGCCCTTGTGGTAGGCGTGACCAAGGATCTCACTGGGCGAGTGCATGCAGGTGAGCTGGTGAATCATATTGCCCTGCAGGTCGGTGGTAAGGGTGGCGGGCGACCTGATATGGCTCGAGCAGGCGGGAGCGATGTGGCGGCACTACCAGCAGCGTTGGCGTCGGTTGAAGCGTATTTAATGACTCGTCTTGGCTAGTGCCAAAATCAAAAACTGGGGCTCGGGCTGATGCCTGAGTGACTAACGGTAAGGTATAAAGAGGGTTGATCATGGCGCGTTTTGTCATGAAGTTTGGGGGTACGTCGGTTGCGAATATTGCGCTCTTAGAGCGCATTGCTGACCGTGTCCAACAGGTTCAGAAAGCCGGTCATGAAGCGGTGCTCGTGGTGTCCGCAATGGGCCACGAAACAGATCGGCTCGTTACGTTGGCTGAAGCAGTCGACTTCCAATCGCTTGCGACGCGGCGGGAGTTGGACGTGCTGTTGGCAACGGGTGAGCAAGTTACAATCGCCCTGTTGGCAATGATGTTGTTAAAAAAAGGGCTCGCGGCCAAGTCGTATCAAGGTCATCAAGTGCGAATACTCACCGATGATGCCCACAGCCGAGCGCGGGTTCTGAGCGTTGAAACCGAAGAACTCGAGCGTGATTTATCGCAACATATCGTGCCGGTCATAGCCGGTTTTCAGGGCGTGGCGCCCAATGGATGGACGACGACTTTAGGTCGTGGCGGCTCGGATACCACTGCGGTGGCCGTTGCCGCAGCATTGAATGCCGATGAATGTCAGATTTTTACCGATGTCGATGGTGTTTATACGACCGATCCCAGAGTCGTGTCCGAGGCGCGCTGTATGACTCGGATTACCTTTGAAGAAATGTTGGAGCTGGCCAGTTCTGGTTCCAAGGTGTTGCACACGCGCGCCGTTGAGATTGCAAATAAGAACCAGGTTTCGCTCAGAGTGCTCTCTAGTTTCAATGAGGTTGCAGGAACGCTAATCACCACCGAGGATAATATTATGATGGAAGCGCCTTTGATTTCAGGAATCGCGTTTACCCGAGATGAAGCCAAGTTGACCTTGAGAGGCGTGAAAGATCAGCCCGGGATTGCCTCCAGCATCCTTGCACCCATTAGCGAGGCAAATATTGAAGTCGATATGATTGTTCAAAATATCGGTGCAGATTTTAGTACTGACTTCACCTTTACCGTTGCGCGCGCAGATTTTGAATTAGCCCAATCTATTTTGACAGCGGTGTCCGAGCGAATCGGCGCGCAAGAAGTTTTGGGCGATGAACGAATCGCAAAGTTGTCGATCGTCGGGGTGGGTATGCGGTCCCACGCGGGGGTCGCCGCGCAGATGTTCGATATATTGGCGAATGAGTCGATAAATATTCAAATGATCTCAACCTCCGAGATTAAGATCTCCGTTGTGATCGATGAAAAGTACTTAGAGCTTGCGGTTCGCGCCCTGCACGCAGGCTTTGGTCTCGAAGCCGATCCTGGTGCCGAATCGGTTTAAGGTCTTGTAGCCTGCCGTGGCTTTAAATGAGCGTTGTTTGCCGTGAGTGTCCGGCTTGGCCTGTCGCTTTGTCGACAAGATGGGGCGTCGGCTTCTTATTGCTTTTAAAAATGACATTCAAATCGTTCTCCAGCAGGTGACGATGCAAGCGCCCATTAGGCTTTTTGTGGGCTCTGATGCTTTGAATTTCCCCCGTGTAAGGCGACTAGATTTCGGTTAGGATCGAAATAAAGCGTTGATTTCTGTTTTTCAGCAGCTAATCAAAGAGCGCAGGCCAAAGGAGGCTCGATTGCTCATTCTCAGCAGAAAGGTGGGTGAAACGCTTGTCATCGGGGGGGAGATAGAGGTGACAGTGTTAGGCTCAAAAGGAAACCAAGTCCGTCTGGGTATCAAGGCGCCGAAAGACGTCTCGGTACACCGCGAGGAAATTCAAAAAAAAGTGCGCTCTGAATCAGAGGCGTGAGGCGCCCCAGCTTTGATCAAGCGGGTTCGTTTTGGGACGGGCGACGGACCCTAGGGCGTTGGTTCCTCGATGTGAGCGCGATTGTCCTAAGCGCTATAATAGCGCGCCGCGCGCTCGTTGATGCGAGCACCGCCTAAGCGATCATTTTCTGAGCGGACAGTTTTTGAGCGGTAAGCTAAGCGGCTGCAAGGCTTTGGGTTGGCATGGATTTAGCGGGTCGCGCAAAAGGGAAGGCCCCAGTGCTGAATATAAGGCAACTTGATTCCGGCCTTCGTGCTCAGAAACCTACGCCATCAATGTTTTAGTAACAGACGCTAACGGGTGACGCGCCGGATTAGGCTTGGATAACCCGTGATCAATAGATCAGGTGCCAGGTAGCCGTTATCGACGAGCATTTTGTGGAGCCTTGGTAGTCGATAAATGGGAACGGACGGTAGTAAGTGATGTTCAAGATGAAAGCCAATTTGATGCGGCGCGATCAAAAGTCGCTCCCACCATTGCGTCAAAATCGTTCGGGTATGGTCTCGAGGGTCGAGGCTTTGCCCGTTGGGCACAGCCGCATGCTCTCCAATTTGGCGCAGTCGTGTGCTCAACATATGGGTGGAGGTGAATGCGCCGACCCATAAGAGATAAAGCCAAGATTGGCCGAGGGCTGTAACCACGCCTAAAAGAGCGATATTGGTGATGAGTCCACCACGAACGACGCGTTGCCCTTCAGGGCTCAAAGTCCTGTAGCGGACGATCGAGCGTCCAATAGATCGAAGCCGGCGCCAGCCGGTTTGTCCGGAAAGATCCCGCCAAACTTTGCGCCGAAAACTCTTTTTGCTGACCGGATAGGCGGCATAGTTTTTTAGATCTGGATCGTTGAGGGTTCCGGCAAGCTGATGGTGTTGTAAATGGCCCTTCATGTAATCGATTTTGCTTGAAAATACCCAATAGCCTGACAGCCAGCGGCCCACAAAATCGTTCAAGCGCTTCGATTCGAAAAAGGTTTGATGCCCGGTTTCATGAACAATAATCCCAAGGCTCAGTTGGCGACAGCCGATCACTAAGAGTGCCAACACGACGGTGATCGGGTTTGGCAGGAGCGCGGCCACGCCGAGCGCGCTTGCGATTAGGAGCCAATCCGAGAGGACTATGCGCCAGGCATGAGCGGAACTTTTTCGCGTAACTGCGCTTAATTGTTGTTGGGTTAAGCCGTGCATGTCAGCAGTATAGGGTGGTAGACATTGGGGTCAAGTGATCAGATGCGCTCCGGGGTGTCGGCGCGTTTCGCGAAATGAAGCGGGCGGGTGTGTCCGGGCAAGCGTCTGGTCAATAAAGTGACCTTATAGTGATGCGCCCCAGATCATCAGCCCGATAATTGGCGCGGCACCTGAGGAATGAACAAGGCCGAAAGCGCCGTGTGCGATGCGTCAGGGTACTGCTGAGTGCCTGAGCGAACTTGCGAGCTTAATATCGCCTTGCCCATAGAAACTTGGGCCGGTGAGGGGTTGTGATTCGATGCTCTGTCAGGCACAATGGATGCGTTTGTGTGGCGTAAAGTTTGGCTTTATAAAGGTTGTTCGATGAAAAAAATTGCAATAGTGGGCGGCGGCATTTCGGGTTTGACCGTGGCCGAGCAACTTGCAGAACAATTTGAGGTCACGCTGTTTGAATTGAATGATTATTTGGGCGGGCATACTCAAACCCACCAGCTTGAAATTGAGGGGTGTTCGCGAGCAATTGATACCGGGTTTATTGTTTATAACGATCGCACCTACCCCAATTTTATGGCCCTACTGGCACGCTTGGGCTGCGAGGGTCAGCCGACTGAGATGAGCTTTAGCCTGAAGCGGCCAAACTTAGAATATAACGGTCATAGCCTCAAAACCCTATTTGCCCAAAAAACCAACTTACTGCGGCCTCGATTCTGGAAGATGCTCCGGGATATTTTAAGGTTCAACCGCATCGCTCGTTTGGTACCTGCGAGTGATGCGGAACCGTTGATCGATTTTTGCCGGCGACAAAATTTTGGGGACGCCTTTATATTTGATTACTTAGTGCCGATGGCGGCGGCCATCTGGTCTACAGGCGATGAGGGTATCTTAGCGTTTCCAATCGGCATGCTGAGTCAGTTTTTTAATCATCATGGGTTGCTAGACTTAAAGAACCGCCCTCAGTGGTATGTCGTCCAGGGCGGCTCTGATCAGTATGTCAAAGTTATTCGGGATCGATTACAGGACCTGCGATTGGGCTGCCCTGTGCTTGCCGTCACGCGCGAAAAATCCCGAGTTTTGGTGACGACTGAGGCGGGGGTGGAGGCCTTTGATGAGATTGTTTTTGCCTGCCACTCAGGACAGGCGCTCGCGGTATTGACGGATGCTTCATCGGCGGAGCGCGAAGTCCTTGGTGCGATGGGATATTCGCGCAACGAAGTGGTTCTGCATCAAGACACAAGTGTCATGCCGGTGCGGCCCAAGGTTTGGGCAAGTTGGAACTATCATGCGCCGCTCGGTGCGAGCCGGGCGAGTCTGACCTATTATATGAATCGGTTACAGGGCTTTGAATCGAATCAACCGGTACTGGTGACGCTCAATGATGTCGGCAGCATTGATGAGAGCCTAGTGTTGAAACGCCTGCATTACGAACATCCCGTGTTTGATGCGGCGATGCTGAAAGCGCAAGGCCGTCATGCTGAGATCTCAGGCATCGATCGGACCCATTACTGTGGTGCATATTGGCGGTATGGTTTTCATGAAGACGGCGTTGTCAGTGGCCTGCGGGTGGTAGAGGCTTTGGTTGCCAATGGTGCTTGACGCGGCGATCTATGAAGGGACGCTGACCCATGTCAGGGGTAAACCGAAAGCGCATCGTTTTGATTATAACTTTGCAACCTTCTATTGTGACCTTGAGGCCATTCCAGCGCTGTGCGCGCGCTCGCGATTATTATCCTTTGAGCGATTCAACTGGGTGAGCTTCCACCGGCAAGATTATCTGCCTTCGTCTCGGACACTTCGAGATGAGGTCATTCATCAAATCAAGGAAAAGACTGGGACAACGTTTTCTGGACAGATTGCTTTGCTTGCGAATTGGAGATCCTTTGGCACTTTAATGAATCCCATTGCCTTGTTTTACTGCTTTGAAGAGGACCAATTGATTCAGGTGGTTGCGGAAGTGCACAACACGCCTTGGAATGAGCGTTACGTTTACGTGGTGCCGATAAGCGCTGACATGGCATCCCGAAAACAATTCCACGTTTCGCCATTCATGCCGATGAATACCGAATACCACTGGCAACTATCGTCGCCCGACGCCTGCTGCCGCGCCCAGATACAAGTCAGTCGGGTGGGACAGGTTTTTTTTAGCGCCAGTTTCAGCCTCGTTGCACAGCCCTTTTCGTCAAAGAATATCAGGCAGTATTGTTTGACCCGCCCATTTAACACGGTGCAGGTAATCGGTAGAATTTATTGGCAAGCCTTTAGATTGTTTTTAAAGCAAGTGCCTTTTTACAGCCACCCAAAACAGAATCAATAGGGAACATTATGACGATCAGTAATGATCACAGCAGGGTCATAACCGGTGACAAGAACCTAGCGTTCAGTTTTTGGCGGCAACGAATCCTGGCCGTGTTATCGAAAATCGTGATCGGCCGATTACAGCTTTATGAGGCGGATGCGCTGTTGCTAGACGCGGGGTCCACCGCAGAGCAAGAGCCGATAACAGTGACCATCGTGTCGCCAAAGGCCTATCAATCAATGGCGTTAGGCGGCTCTCTCGGCGCAGCCGAGGCCTATATGGACGGTGATTGGACGTGTTCAGACCTGCTTGCCACGCTCGAATTGTTTTTAAAGAATCGTCAGGTATTGGGTGACTTGGATGGCGGTTGGGCCCTCATCAAAAAGCCGATGTTGCGCTTGCAGCATTGGTTTAATCGGGATACGCCCGCGCAAAGCAAGCGCAATATCGCTGCACATTACGATCTTGGGAATCGCTTTTTTGAGCAGTTCCTGGATCACACAATGATGTACTCTTCAGGCTATTTTCAGGATACAACCCAATCGATGGGTACAGCGTCAGAACAGAAAATGGATCTGATCTGCCAAAAACTTAAGCTGTGCGCCTCGGACCACCTTTTAGAAATTGGCACGGGCTGGGGTGGTTTTGCGTGTTTTGCTGCGCGAAAGTATGGTTGTCGAGTCACCACAACGACGATTTCAGAGGCGCAGTTTCAAAAAGCGAGGGCGCGTGTTGCCGATGCGCGTCTTGAGGACCGAGTCACCTTACTGCAATCCGATTATCGAAGCCTTGAAGGTCGATATGACAAGCTCGTATCCATCGAGATGATCGAAGCCGTAGGCCTAGACTATTTGCCGCAGTTCTTCGAGGTGTGCGCAAAATTGCTCAAGCCCGGTGGCAGCATGTTGCTGCAGGCCATAACGATTGCGGAACAACAATTTGAGTCTGCTAAGCGTTCGGTCGATTTCATACAACGTTATATTTTTCCTGGCGGCGCTTTGGCGAGTGTCAAAACGTTGGTAGAGGAGAGCGCTGCCGAGCGAGCGGGATTTAGATTGTATGGGCTTGAAGATTTAACGCCACACTATGCTTTGACCATGGCGCGATGGCGTGACGCCTTCGAGACAAATCTAGCTGAAATACAGGCGTTGGGATTGTCCGAGACCTTCCTTCGCATGTGGCGTTATTATTTTTGCTATTGCGAGGCAGGGTTTCGGCAGCGCGCAATTGGCTGTGTTCATATGCAGCTGCATTTACCAGGGTTTCAACTAGAGGTGGCAGCGCATGATTAATTTAGTGGACTTAGCGGAACGCGGTCGGATTCCGGATGCTTTGCTGAGAGTTGGTATGCGGCGGCTGCTGGTAAAGCGACTCGCGCAAGATCGGGTGAATGCGACGCCCGAAGGCAAGGCGGCGTTTGTCGCGTCGATGAAGGCCTCTGAATTAGCGGTTGCGACAACCGATGCAAATCACCAGCATTATGAAGTGCCAACTGCTGTCTTTCAGCGCATGTTGGGACCTCGTTTAAAGTACAGTTGTGCTCTTTTTGAGGACAAGGATGCGAGCCTCGCCGAGGCGGAGGAGGCGATGCTGACGCTGACTTGCGAGCGTGCCCAATTAGGGCCAAAACAACGAATTTTGGAGTTGGGATGCGGATGGGGCTCACTCACGCTGTTTATGGCTGAAGCCTATCCCGATAGCAGTATTACGGCGGTGAGTAACGCCCACTCCCAGAGACACTTTATCGAGACCGAAGCTCAGGCCAGGGGTCTGACGAATATCACAGTATTGACGCAGGACATGAACGATTTTGAGGCGGAGGGCCAATTCGATCGGGTGGTTTCGATTGAAATGTTTGAACATATGCGAAACTACCAGCGCCTGCTCGATCGGGTTGCAAGCTGGCTGGCGTCGGACGGGTTGTTGTTCTTCCATATATTTTGCCATCGCAATCAACCGTACTTTTTCGAGGACGACAGCCAGGAAGATTGGATGGCAAGACATTTCTTTACCGGCGGGTTAATGCCGTCGTTAGATTTGCCCAAACTGTTTGAGGGCTCGCTGCAGCAGCGTAAATTGTGGGTGGTCAATGGCCAGCATTATGCAAAGACTTGCGCAGCTTGGTTGAATAATCTGGATCAGTTTAAGGCGGAAATATTGGCAGCCTTATCGGCCTCAGATAATCCGGAGCCCGCGTTAATCCTTTGGCAGCGGTGGCGAATGTTTGTGATGGCTTGTCAGGAATTGTTTGCGTTTCAGGGTGGGGAAACCTGGATGGTCGGCCACTTCCTGTTCGAGAAAACGAGCCAAACGGTAATGCCCGATGCCATTCCAACCGCGCCTTAGAGCGAAACGCTGAAGCCGAAGGCCATCGTGCGACCCCGATTGGGACGTGCGCCGTAAGGTTGTCGCGCCACTAAATAGGTTTGATCGGTCAAGTTCTCGACTTTTGCATAAATCGACGTTCGCGCATTCAGTTCATAATGGCTGGACAGATCCAGGGTGGCCTGTGATTCGGTTGTCTCATAGAGATCACAGCTGGCTTTAACGCAGACGGCATCTTGGTAGCTAACGTCTAGATAGTGTGACCAGTGGCGGGTCAAAAAACCGACGCCAAGATGTAACTGGTGTTGGGGTAAATAGGGGATAGGGTCGCCAGCGCGAACGTCGCCAAAGAAGGCTGTGTCGGCAATGTCGGTGTCGAAATGGCCGTCAAGGTAGGTGTAGTTTAGGTTCAACGAAAAAGTGAGTCCGGTGCGCGTTGCGTAATCGCGTTGCGCCGTAAGCTCAAGGCCCTGAACCGTTGCGGCATTGCCATTAAAGCTGTCGCCAGGTGTGCATTGCGCGCCTGAGGAGGCCGTACACTGGCCAAGCAGGTTGTCGTAGTCGCTGAGGAAATAGATCGCCTCGAGCGCTGTTTGGCCACTGGTTCTAAAGCCTAACTCATAATTCAATGCAGTTTCAGGTTTGACACCGGGGGCATTGCTGGGCGTCGTGAACCCTTTGTGCACGCCTGCAACGACCGACATCGTTGGTGTGAGCGGCCATAGCAAACCAACACCGGGCAACAGAACCTGCACTTTGTTCGTACGTCGGTCCCGTAAGTTGCCAAGGCTACGATCTGCGGGATCGGTTGTTCGACTTGCTCGCGTTTCCCAGCGCGTTCGATCTTGCTGAATCCGCTCAAGGCGTAACCCCGGTGAGAGTACAGCCGACTTGAACGTGATGCGACTCTGAAAATAGGCAGCGACAGCGTCAGCTGTTTGTAATTGATTGCCAGCATTACCCCAGCGCCCGAGGTCATCGAGCAGGAGTTGACCTAGGCTTTGATGGTAGGTGCTATCGCGTTGGAGGCGATCCTCGCCATCCTCGTGCAGACGCAGACCAGCTTCAAAGTCATACTCAATCGATTCAGTCTGAAGGCTATGGGTGAGCTTGGCCTGAATGCCTCGAGAGAAATATTCTCGAGCATTCGCTCGAAGCAAAATGCTACCTAGGGCTGTGTCCGCGGTGCCATCCAAAATGCTTTGATAGGATTCTGCAAGATTTGTGTCAGCTGCAGTATTAATGGCTTGAATGACCGAGAGCCAATTTTTGCCTGAGAAGGTACCCGCGTCCGGGCTGCCATCAATATCGAGTTTTTCGGTCTTAAACCAGTTCCGGGCGTGCTCGTTATTGTAGAGCGCGACCTCTAATTCTGTGGTGGGCCTGGCTTGAAAGCGGTAGAACACAACCTGTTGTCGATGATCGGTCTCGATCGCATCCAGTTCTGATAAGCCATAACGGCGGGTGGGTGATTGACTGAAATTCTGATCTGTCAGGCCTAAATAGCTTTGATTGGACAATTGTTGCGTTGTTTGCAGTTTCACAACCCATTCATGCCGAGCATCATTGGATCGCACTCGCAGCTTGGCGGTATAGTCAGTTATCGACAAGCCCGTGTCGCGATCACTGCGGTCGATTGTCTGAAAACCATCAGAGCGCCAATGATGCGCGTCGACCAGCACGGCGACTTGATCACCCAGCGGTTGTTGGGCGGTAACCTGCAGCCGTTGGGTCGCGTCGCTTCCAGCCTCGGCAAACAGGTCTATTTTCGCGCGATCAGCCATGGGGGTTGAAACCAGGTTCAAGGCGCCGCCGATGGTGTATGGTCCCTGTGAAATGGCAGCGGGTCCTTTTAAAATTTCGACGGCGTGCATCCGGCCCATTGTTGGGAAGTAATAAGCGGACGGTGCCGAATAAGGCGCCGGTGCAATCAGGATGTTGTCCTCGAGCAAGGTGATTCGGCTGCTGCGTTCGCTGGCAACGCCCCGGATGCTGATGTTCGGACGTAGGCCATAGCCATCTTCGATTTGAAGGGAAACGCCCGGCACTTCGCGCAATATTTTTTGGATGTCCGAGTGATGAAACGCGTCCAACCGCTCCGAGCCGATAAAGTGTGCGGCACCCGTCATCTGCTTCGCGCCTGCGACTGAGCCCACTATTGTGATTTCTTCAATTTGGGGGGCGTCTCGATCCGGTGCATCTACCTTGGCGGCAAGACTCGTGCTGAGGGGGGCGATAAAGCTCAAGCCGCAGCAGCCGATGAAGCGAATAAATTTGGACATAACAACGGTAAGGTTTCATTCAGAGAACGGAATGCTAATCTAAATAAGAATCATTATCAATTGCATTTAGATGCTTTAGCCAAATTTGATCTGTCGCAAACACCGAAACATTTCGCTGCCGCGCGACGAATCCCTTGCTGGATTTTAATGTGGTTGCTCAGTGGTTGCTTACAAGACACTTATTTTTCTTTAAAAAGGTTCGTCCTCTCGACCGACGCCGGCTCGAAGCAAAGCCTTGAAACTGCCTTGAACGTCACATTGCCCGGTAACCACTCGCATGACCTCCGCTGCAATGGGCATTTCCACCCCAAATTGTTCAGCGAGCCGTATGACAGCGGGCGCACTCTTGATGCCTTCAGCCACCATAAACATGTCTCGAATGATGTCGTCGATGCTGTCTCCCTGGCCAAGTTTGAAGCCGACGGTGTGATTTCGAGATTCCGCGCTGGTGCAGGTTGTGACTAAGTCGCCCATCCCCGCCAGCCCTGAAAATGTCTCGGATTTTGCCCCCATTGCCAAGCCCAGACGGGTCATTTCTGCCAAGCCTCGCGTAATGATCGCAGCGCGGGTGTTGTTGCCAGCCCCGAGGCCATCGCTCATGCCCGCAGCAATCGCAATGATGTTTTTGAGAACACCACAGAGCTCACAGCCTATGACATCATCATTGGTATACACCCGGAACAAAGGGGAATGGAAAATGCTCTGTAAGTGATTTTGGTCGGCAGCGTTAGGGGTCGCCAGAACGCTTGCCGCGGCAAACCCCGCCATAATTTCCTTGGCTAAGTTGGGCCCGGTTAAGACCGCCGCAGGGTGATCAGGACAAACCGCTTGAATAATTTCGGTCATCCGCGAGCCGGTGGAAAACTCCAAGCCTTTGCTAAGAGATACAATCGGGGTGAGCGGATCTAAGAAGCGTGCTGCATCGGTCAGCACCGCTCGAAAATTTTGTGCTGGAATGGCCATAACCAAAACAGATTGACCACGCGTTGCGACCTGTAATTGATCCGTTGCTTGCAGTTTATGCGACAGCTGGGCGGATAAAAGATAGCGCTTGTTGGTTCGGTGTGCGTTGATCTCGTTCGCAATGTCCGAATTTCGAGCCCAAAGCGTGACGTCGTATCGACGAGACAATAAGTGTGCAACCGTGGTTCCCCAGCTTCCGCCACCGAGTACACCGATATTCATGCCGGACTCGGTTGGTATGAGCAGACAATGGTCTTCAGATCCTGAACCAGCTCCGGAGGGGTATCGGCTGGCAAGCTGATGCAATCCACTAATCCGCCAAAATGTGCTTCTACGGTCGCTTTGAGGCGATCATAGGGCGCAACCGCTGCGAATTCATGAACCAGGTCATCGGGGATCCGTCGGGTCATGTCATCCCATCGACCCGCCTTCGATAAAGCATTGAGTTCTTCTCCCAAGTCTTGCAAACCATGACAGGCGAGCACGGGCCAGTAAGACGGTGTTGAGCCGTAGAAACCGATTCGGGCTCGAACCCATTCAAATTGCTTATCAAGGGCGGCTTGGTTCGCGCCTGTGACCACGAAGCCGCCACCGGAGATCTCAAATTGCGCGCGCGAACAGTCTCGAGCAGCGAGGCCTTGGTTTAAGACAGGTACGATCGAATCGGTCAAATACTTTGGTGTGCAGAAGGCATGCAGCATGACGCCATCGCAGGCACTCGCTGCAACTTTCATCATGGCCGGCCCAACCGCCGCAATGTGTAATTTTGGTAACGCACCAGTTAGCGGCTCGGGCGTAAAATTGGGGGTCATTAGACTGAATTGATAGTGCTGGCCCTCGTACTGCAGCGAAGTGCCATCGCGCCAGCAGGCCCAAATTGCTCGGATGGCTTCGATGTATTCCCGAAGCCGGGGCGCAGGCGGCGACCAGGCGACGCTGAAGCGTCGCTGGTTATGGCCTTTGACCTGGCTGCCCAGACCTAAGACGAACCGGCCAGCTGTCGCGTATTGCAGATCCCAGGCGAGGCCGGCGGCCACCATAGGACTGCGGGCGAAGGCGATTGCGACATTGGTTCGCAGCTCAAGGTGCTGGCTGTGTACCGCTGCAATGGCCAGTGGTAAAAACGGGTTGTGACGGTTTTCTTGAGTTGATAGCCCTGAAAAACCGTTGTGCTCCGCCGCTTCGGTCAAGCTGGGGATATCGTTAAGACGCTCGGCGGGGACGCCAGTTAGAATTTTCATAGCTGATCTGCCTGAGCAAGGACGTAGATAGTCGCATAGATTTTCTTAGGCTCGCAACCAGAGAGGATGCTGGCCGGTCTGGCGCTAGACGCAAGCTCGCAAGTGTTAAGCGATTAAAGCCTGAAGGCCAAAAGCCAGGTACGCCAAAAACGCGGTCAGCGCAATAAGCGCCTGGGTGTCGAGGAGGGGTGACTTGAATTTCATGCAAGCGATGTTAGTCAAGGCGCGACAAGCATTGAAATACCAAATTTACCTATGCTTAGCGCTCAGGGCGCTAATCTTTAGGCGTCGTCATAGCGTGCAATCTTAGGGAACGAGGGCGATCACCAATAACAGGGCACTTGGCGCGACCAAGGACCATAACCCGATCGCAAAAAAGAACAGCCTCGGCTGAATGCTTCGAAGGGTTGCGATGGAGATTTCGAGTCCGATTAAGAACAATGCCAAAACTAATAACGCCTTTGAAAGCCAGGCGGCGCTGGCGAGTACGAGCGGCGGCAGGCTGACGACTGAGCCCAGCAAGCTGGCAATGACAAACAGCAATACAAAAGGCGGTAGCCCAATGCCGTGACCTTTGCGGCGATAGACAAGGCTAAGCAGCAGCGCGGTCGGGATCAGCCAAAGGGTTCGACCAAGTTTGAGGGTCGTTGCAATTTGGGCCGCCTCGTCTCCGTAGAGCTGTGCGGTTGCAACCACACTGGCTGTGTCATGAATAGCCAGGGCCGACCAGATGCCAAATTGGGCTTGGCTGAGGCCTAAAAACTGACCGATTGCCGGAAAAGTCAATAAGGCGACTGCATTCATCGTAAAAATGAGGCCTAGAACCGCGCCGGTCTCCATCGGCTTGGCGTTGATAATGGGTGAGAGGGTGACAACAGCTGTGCCGCCGCAAATCGCACTGCCTGCGGTCACCAAGAGGCCCTGACGCTTGGGTAGTTTCAACAGTCGGTAGCTGAGAAGTCCCAGGGTTGCAACACTCAGAACGTAGCTGGCGACAACCCAAGTGTAGTCGCTCGAAATGCGCAGGAGCTGGTCGCCCTGGATGCCCAAACCCAATAAAACGATCCCAGTTTGCAGACTGTATCGGCCGATTGAGCGGGTATCGGCCAAGCCATTTGCCCGTGCCATTATTGCGATGGCGGCGCCGACCAAAAAGGCAATGGCTGGGTTGCCAAACCAAATCAGTAATCCTGCAAGGCCTACCATCATCGCAGACAAGGCACTCGGCATGGTGCTTCTCACTAAAAAGGTTCGTGGAGTCGGATTATTCCTGATTGTTATCGCTTTATACAGCCTGTTTCGGCAGCAAACCGTGTCGACTGAAAAAGGACAACAGACTGGGTAATAAAAATAAGCTCAGTAGCAATAGCCACGCGATCGCGATGGTGAGTAATACACCGATCGAGGCTGCACCCTGATGCGGGCTCAAAATCAGCGATAAAAAAGTACCGAGGGTGGTCAAACCACTGATCAAGACGGCGCGATGCGTTGCTCGTCGGTGTTTCAAAGCGCCGCCCTGAAAGAATCGATGGGTTACATGGACGCCTGAATCAACGCCCAGTCCAATGATGAGCGGCACGACTAAGATGTTGGCCATATTAAGGCTCAACGATAAAACACTGCTCGTCGCAAACGTTAGGATCAACGTAAAAACAATCGGCACCAACACAAGGCAAGCCGTCAAAACATTTCGAAAATATAATAGCAAGCAAATAATGACCCCCAATAGGGTCAGGAGAATGGCCTCGCGAAAGGCGTTGACCACGACCTCGCCGATGCCCCATTCAACGGCACTGCGCCCAGCAATCATCGGTGCGACGCCTCGGATGTCGTTAATGAATGCATCCGTTCTGGCTTTGTCGGTCAGCGCGACCTTTGGTTGCACAGAAACCAGATGTTGCCCTTTTGGGCTGATGAGTCGCTGATAAAGCGGCTTTGGCAGCGTGCTTAAGGTAAAGGGCTGCGCTTCAAGCAGATCCCGCAGCGCCTGCTTTGATCGACGTAATTGTTGGGCGAGGGCGGCATCAAATGAAGCGAGTTTTGCTGAATCCGTGTCGAGGGTCTTGGCAAAGGTTAAGATGCGCTCGGCGGTTTCAAGGTTTTGGCCTTTTAGACTCGGGATCGTGGCTTCAAAGTATTCGATCGCGGTCGACAAATCGAGTGTAAGCGCTATCGAGTTCAGCTGGCAGCCAGAGATCATCATAAAGTTCGGCAACGGCCATGATGTGGCGGTACTTATCGGTTTGCGCTGTTGGGACGATGTCAGCGGGGGTCCGAACGCTGGCAACCGATTCAAGTGCGGTCAATCGCGTCTTGAGTTGGCTGGCTTGCTGGGCGGTGTCCGCGAGCAAGACAACGCTATAGTCCGTCTGTTGTCCGTTGTCCTGTAAGCGGGTTAGGGCGCTCATACCGGGGGAATCGGCGTCGCGCATACTGAGCACGCTGTAATTAAATTCCAAATGGCTGGCAAGATACAACGCGCCGGGCATAACAGCCAAAATGATAACGGTTAAGCGTGATTGATACTTGGGCAGCCATTTAACAGAAAAACGGGTTAATTCTGGCGGGCTTTTCAAGGGTGGCCAGAGCGTTAAAAAAGCCGGAATCATCAACAGTGTCAACAAAAGGGCAATGACCATGCCGCCTGCCGAGATAATGCCTAATTCCGCCATGCCCGAGTAAGCCGTCGGCGTGAAGGACAAAAAAGCAATGGCGGAGGTCACAGTGCAGAGTCCAAGTGCTGGCGCCAGATCTTGGATTACTGTCAGCATTGTGTCGGCATTGGTTGTCTGGTCGGCTTGAAGGCGCAGGGCAAGGTGGGCCGCGAAATCAACGCCAAGCCCAAAAAACATCACCACAAAGAGCATCGATAGGGTATTGAAGCTGCCGATGGCAAGAGTTGCATACCCAAGGGTCAAGCCAACCCCTGTGACGAGTACTAAAAAGATCGCCGTAATGATTCTGAAGTCGCCGATGCCGACGAGTAAAATAACGCCCAAAATCAGCAACGACGCGAACCCGGCAATTTCAATGCCATTGAGCGCAGCGTTGATTTCCTCATGGGCCAGGACGACCTCGCCTGTTAATTCAACCTCAATTGATTCGGGTAACGCGTGTTGATCAATAATTGACTGCAGAGTCCTGACAATCTGCGCGTTCGGTAGCGACTCATCAAGGCTTTGCCGGCCGTTCACAATAATGAGATGAAAAAACTCGGTTTGTTCTGAGGCTTCAAGCGGATAAAACGCTTGCGCCCTCGGTTGGCCTACCAGTAGGCCATCAATGGCGTGTTGCAGGGTGATCGGCAGGGGTTGTCCGCTTTGAACCCCGAGCATGTCGGCTATAATCAGGAGCGTTGCGGCAAGTGTTGGCTGCTCACTCAGACGTTGTAGAACCCCGAAATTGAATTCAGCGCCTCGCAACCATTGGTCTAAGTCTGCAGGTTCAAGAAAATACAGTTTATGCGCTTGGATAAACGGATCGACCGTGGGTGCAAACACTTGATCAAACACGTCGCGTGCTTCAAACGCCGCTTTGAGTGTTTGAGTTGCGGTGGCCGTCGCAAACGCGTCCTTGCCTCGAACGACCACCAAAGCGGTTTGTTGGTCCCTGGGGAAAGCAGCCTTATAGGCTTGATTGCTCTGATACCAATCTTGTTCGCCTCTGGGTTGAATGAGTTGGCCAAGGTCAGAGTTCAGCCGGCCCTCAGACAAAAAGACGCTCGCGCCGGCAATACCGAGCGTTACGCATACCAGCAAAAGCATTTTCGCCCGGCTTAACGCACCAGCGATCCAGCGGGCTAAGTCAACCCTCATGACGCCTTACCGACTTTGCTAATAGATTGCTCACCGCGTTGGTCAGCGTGATCTTCGAGCAGGCGGCGATAGAGACTGGCCAACTGTGCGGTTGACGCCTCATGACGACGGGTCAGTGCAAAAGCTCGATTTCGATCTGCCAGAAATTGTCGGGCATCTGAATTCGATAATAACGCATCGAGTTTTTGCTTGAGCATATCCGGTGTTTGATCGGTAAAGGCGCCAATTGGGTCTTGAATCAGTTCGGATAAGGCGCTGGTTTCAGCTCGATTGAGTAGGGTTGGGCAGCCAACTGCCATGGCCTCGAGCGCGCTCATGCCTTCTAATTCCACTCGACTACATTGCACAAAGAGGTCGGCTGTTTCATAAAGCGCATAGAGTTGGTCGTCTGTTACACGACCGATCGTCGCCCGGACGCCGAGTTTTACCGCAAGATCTTTGAGTTGCGCGGCCGCCGGACCGGTGCCTGCCAGGGTCACGTGAATTTTGGCTCGATACTGTGACTGAGCGGCCGCCCTGAGTAGCAGGGCTTGCTGCTTCTCTTGTGCAAGCCGACCAACGCTTAATATTTCGAAATGATCGGATCGAGACTGGCGGCGCTTGCGCTGAAAAAAGTCGGGGGTGATCCCGTTTGAGACGACATCGATGGGTTTGGATACGCCGTGTTGGGTCAAAAGCATTTTGGCAAATTCAGAGGGCGCGATGACCCGATCCGATACTTGATAAAATTGGCTCACAAACAATCGATAGAGACTCCGGGTCACGAAGGCTTGGTTTAGTCTGAGGTTGCGTTGAATATTTTCAGGCTGAACATGAAAAGAGCTGATAACCGGTTTGCCAAGCAATCGCGCTGTTCTGATGGCTTGATGCGCTAAAAGAAAGGGGTATTGCACATGGATCAAGTCACAATCGGCGACAACCGTCTCAAGTAGCGCGCGATTCGGACGTGCGAGTGGGGCTTGCATCTGGTCAATAATCCCATTGGCGCCAGGAATCGACAGCTTCGGAAAATAAACTTCGTTTGTCGCGATTTGAGCGGGCGCATTGCTCGTTTTTAGAATTTTGAAGTCGAACTGATTTGAAAGGGCGGCCACAAATCGTCGAGTCGAGACAACCGTGCCGTTGAAAGGAAAATCCCAGGGGTCAATGACGAGCCCAACTGTTGGCTTTGACGTCATATCGCGGCGACGCAAAGGAGCCCTGCGTCGGTGGGTCGAGGGTCGGTTTTTAGATTGGCGTCTTTGCAGTCGTGGGATTGGGGATTCAACATATCGCAAGAATCAATAGTAGTCTTATGCACCAGATCATACTGCGATCAAAGCGAAGCTCAAGAGGCGACCGATGGGGTGACCGAGGCGAAACATCGATCTCGATTCCTTTTTTTGTTGGCAAGATCCGCCATAATGGCGGTTCGTGAAAGGCCTTGAGAAAACGTGTGAAAATAAGCGTTATTTTTACAACCTATAATTCCCCGAAATGGCTTGAGAAAGTGTTGTGGGGATTTGCCAATCAAATGGATGCGGATTTTGAAGTGATTGTGGCGGATGACGGCTCTGGGCCCGAAACGCGTGCCGTGATCGACGCTGCACGCGCCAGAGGTCAGGAGAATGTGCGTCATGTCTGGCATGAAGATCACGGCTTTCAAAAGTGTCAAATTCTGAATCGAGCGATCCTGGCGGCGACTGGGGATTATTTGATTTTGACGGATGGAGACTGCGTGCCCCGGAAGGATTTTGTGAGCCAGCATCGGGCTGCTGCTCGACCGGGGTTTTTTTTGAGTGGTGGCTATTTTAAGTTGACCTTGCCGGTCAGCCAGGCCATCACGCTCGAGGATGTGATTGCGCAGCGCTGCTTTGATCCTGCTTGGTTGAAGGCTCAAGGTATGCCGATGTCGCTTAAATCGCTAAAATTAACGGCGAGCGGCTTTAGGTCGCAGATCTTGAACCGGGTGACCCCAACGAAAGCGACGTGGATGGCCATAACGCCTCCGGTTGGAAGGCCGATGCTTTGTTGGTCCATGGCTTTGATGAGCGCCTGCAGTATGGCGGCCTAGATCGAGAGTCTGGCGAGCGTCTCGTCAACGCCGGCATCAAGACCAAGCAAATTCGATTTAGCGCCATTACGGTGCATTTGGATCATCCTAGGAGCTATGCGTCACCCGAAGGTTGGGCCCATCACAAAGGGCTTCGAGCCAGGGGTGCGTCGGCATAAAATTGCTTGTAACCCAGCTGGAATTGATCAGCTCCGCTGACGCTGGAAGCTCAGGTCTGCGCCAGTGCTCGGTAGTGGTTGAGCACGGCTTGGGCTTCGAGTTTCAATTGAGTATCGGCTAAGGACCGTTCGCCGTGCCTTGGCGGCCGATTCCGACCGATGATCGCTAGCCGTTGTCAGTGCGCTCCTGCGCTGCCCGAGTGCTCGGCACATCACCGATATCAACCAGTAAACCATCTTCCTCTGGGCTCAGAATATCTGGCCAGGCACCGGCGCGACTGGCAATGACGGCTTTGGCGCTGCTCATGGCCTCGAGAACGGTTAAGCCATAGCCTTCGTTTCGGCTGAGGGCGGTCACGATCGACATGCAGGCAAAGAGTCTCGGCAACTCCTCGAAGGGTCGTCGGGCCGGTAAACACGACGCGATCCAGCACGCCTGCTTGCGCGGCTTGCAGTTGGAGTTTGGCGACAAAAGGTTGCTCGTCCGGTTTGATTTCGCCAACGATCATCAGATGCCCAATCGGTGTGGCGCGCAAGAATCGGCAGTGCCGCCTTCACCAAGACGTCAACGCCTTTTTGTGGCCGAACCCGCCCAAAGAGCCCGATGTAGTGTTGGGCTGGGGTGACCAAGTCCGCCGGTAAGGCTACGGGTTCGGGTACTCGGCTGATAGCGCTCGGTGTCAATGCCATGTGGAATCAGCTTGTCTGGCGGCGTTTTAAGATAGCTGGCAGCGGCGTTACAGGTTGAGATCACGCTGTCCATCTGCTTCATGAGCCAGCGGGTCAATCGCGTGTGGTGTCGCTGGGCTGTGGAGGTGAACAAAAGCCGCACCGTGCAGCGCGCCAAGGATCGTATGATCAGTCCTTGAATCATTTCGTTGTTACGGCGAGCGTGAAACACAACGATGCGTCCCTTGGCTTGCTGACCGCGAAGCTGTCGCAACAACGTTAGAAATTGCACGTGTCTGACCGTGCTTGGTAAGTGCCATGCGCCGAGCACCACAATGGATGCTTGGTTCTGTTGGTGCTCGAGCACCTGTAGCATGGTTGAAGTCACGCCGGAAAACCGTCGATTGGCGTTGCCCAAAATGACTTCAGGAAAGGGGTCGTGAGCTGTGCGCGTCATGGCGGTTTCGGTTCACGCTGTGTCATAACAAGGTTCTCGGGTAAGGCCGGTTCAACTGGTTCTGATTCAAAGGTTTGTTGTGGTGACCGGCTCAAGTGAAATTTGAGCGACTGTGTGCAATCTCCCCGGACCCTTTGATGATGATAGACTTCAGGCCGTAATTGAAGTCTGGAGCCGAGAAGAAGGATGAAGTCGCTGTCCTTATATTATGCGCCGGGGGCTTGCTCGATAGCCAGTCACATCGCGCGCCAAGAGGCGCAGATTCCATTCGATTTTAAGATCGGTCGCATTAAATGCGGGTGAGCAGCGCTCACCTGATTTTCTGTTATTGAATCCGAAAGGCCGAATTCCATTGTTGGAGACACCTTTTGGTTCGCTAACGGAAAATCCGGAGATTCTTGGCGATATTGCATCGCTCGCGTCCGAGGGCCAGTTTGCACCGGCGCGAGATGCAGCGAAAGCTGGCGAGAATGCGAGAATGCGAGAATGCGAGAATTCAACCACCTTTTGTTTGCGACAGTGCACGTGGCACATGCTCATGGCTCCCGGGCGGCGCGCTGGGCTAAAGCTGAAAGCGCCCTGCAAGATAGGAAGGCGCAAGTGGCTGGCAATATGGTGGCGGCGTTTGAATTGATTGAACAAACGTTACAAATCGGGCGTTGGGTTTTGGGTCAAGACTTCTCGGTCGCAGATGCTTACCTTCCCACCTTTGCGCGTTGGTTGGCGCTAGACCGGGTGGATACGCGGGCACTGAACAGAGTCCTTGACCATCGAGCTCGAATGGCGCAGCGCCCAGCGGTTCAAGCTGTTTTGGCCGCAGAGGGGATTCCCGATAGTGGCAATGGAATCGGCAAGGCTGGGGCCGAAAAACCGTAACTTAACCATTAGACCTATTTGGTTCGAGGTGACTATGAGAATGGCGAAACCTTTCATTGATGTGGGTGTGCAAACCAACCAGCGTGAGTCTATGTTGTCGTTCTGGGGTCAGACCGTCGGGCTTGAGTTTGAAGAATTGTTAAAAGTCGGTGGCGGTACGCATCAACTTAGGCATCAGTGCAATGGTTCAGTATTTAAGTTGAATCATGTGCGTGCGCCGCTCCAAATCCTGCCCAAAACCGGCTATCAAGGACTCATTCTGGCGGAGGATTCGGTGGATGAACCCGTGACAATGCTGGACCCAGACGGTAATCGCGTGACCTTGGTGCCGCCGGGTTACGATGGTATTGACCAAATTGCGATCGAGCTGAGCGTTCGATCGCTGGCAGCCCACCACCAGTTTTTGACAGAGGTACTGGCGCTGGAGGCGGTAAGTGATCGCTGTTATCTTTGGGGTGAGACACGCTTGTATTTGTCGGAAGACCCCCACAAGGGTTACTGTGATGTGATGCAAGGGGTGGGGTATCGGTATCTGACGGTGCAAGTGTTTGATGTGGATTATGAGCATCAGCGGGCATTGCGTTTAGGGGCAACGGAAGGTCGCGGCATTGTGACCTTGGGGGAAACCGCGCGAATTTCTTTTATTCAAGACCCCGATGGAAATTCGATAGAGCTTTCGCAGCGAGCCTCGCTGACGGGGCCGTTACCGGAATAGGTTGCCCAGCCCGCCTGTTGATTCAAAAGGGGTTGGCGAGAATGGAGCGGTTTAAATCCAGCTGGAGCGCAAAAACTTGAAAATTGATGCCAGCATCAGTGCAAACTTAAGCACCGTCGGGCGTGCCGCCAGACACTTTGAGGCGCTGGGTTACGACGGTGTCCGAGTGGCTGAACTCAATCATGATCCGTTTTTGGCCTTGACCTTGGCAGCTGAATATACCGATCGGGTGGAATTGATTACGTCCGTGGCCGTGGCCTTTGCGCGGAACCCGATGAGTACCGCTCAGTTGGCGCATGACCTGAATGCCTTCAGCAATGGGCGCTTTATCTTGGGACTTGGCACGCAAGTCAAAGCGCACATTACCCGGCGGTTTGGTATGCCCTGGCATAACGGGCCCGCGCAAATGCGGGAGTTCATTGAAGCGCTGCATCATATCTTTGATCACTTTTATGATGGTGATCCTCTGAGTTTCTATGGCGAATACTATCAGCACAGTTTGATGCCAAAGACGTTTAAGCCTGCCGAAAGCACCACCGGGCGACCGCAGATTTTTCTGTCGGCAACTGGGCCGCTTATGACAACCGTCGCCGCTGAAACAGCAGATGGCTTTATTATGCATCCCTTTTCAACGGAATCTTATATTCGAAAGGTTAACTTGCCTTTGATCACACAAGGGTTAGCAGCCGTTGAGCTCGAGCGCGCAGACTATACGATCGATTTTTCGCCACTGATCGCAACGGGAGAGTCCGATGAAGCGATTGAGCTTGCGATTGAGCAGGCAAGAGGCCGGATTGCTTTCTACGGTTCAACACCCGGATACAAGATGGTGCTCGACCACCATGGCTGGGGGGATCTTCAAGCGGCGCTTAACCGCTTGATGAAAGCGCGACGCACCGATGAGATGGCAGCGTTAATTGACGATGAGGTCTTAGCCGAGTTTGCAGTCATTGGCGCGCCGGATGAAATTGGTCCGCAGCTTCTGGCGCGTTACGGGGACATCGTAGATCGATTATCCATTCAACCTGAAGGTTTGTCAGAGACCGCATTGGGCGACCTGCTTGATGATCTTAAAGCGGCGCCTCAGGTCTGATGGTTTTGACGGGCTGGCGATTGAGCACCATCTACTTTGCTGGCGCGGGAGTAAGCCTGTGAGCTATGGCGCGTATTTCAATGCAAGGTGATCCCGTCATGGATCCGTCGGTGCGAATAAAATGAATGGGGACAAGCTTGGCAGCAGTCCGCCAAAACAGATGTGCCAGGCATAAAAGCAATGAGCCTTATAGAGCTAAAACCGAACCCAAAACGGAAATAAAGACGCGACACAAAATCAAAACAATCGAATTAGGAGTCACAATGAAATCACCGATCTGTGAACAATTGGGTATTGAGTTTCCGCTGATTGCGTTTACCCATTGCCGGGATGTGGTCTGTGCTGTTTCAAAAGCCGGTGGCATGGGCGTGTTAGGTGCGGCGGGTTACAACGCCGAGCAGCTTGAAATCGAGCTGGCTTGGATTGATGCCCATATTGACGGCAAGCCCTACGGCGTGGATTTGATCGTTCCCACAACAATGGCCAATAAAGATGAGCAGCTGTCGCCCGAGGAGGTCCGAGCCCTCGTGCCGGATGACCACAAGGCGTTTGCTGCAGGCATTCTCGCTCGACATGACATTGACACGAAAGACCTCTACGACAAGGCGGCGGGGGGCTCGGGTGGCTTTTTGGGCGAAGGTCGCGCTGCCAATATTCTGGATGTTGCATTTTCACACCCGATTAGCATTATCGTGAATGCGCTCGGCGTGCCGCCAGCTTATATGCTCGAGCTTGGCAAACAGCATGGCGTGCCGGTAGGCGCCTTGGTTGGCACCAAGCAGCACGCGGTGAAGCAAGCTGAAGCGGGCGTCGATATCTTAATCGTTTCGGGCACAGAGGCCGGGGGTCATTGCGGTGATGTGTCGACGATGGTGTTGGTGCCCGAAGTGGCGGATGCCGTCGCAAATTTTAAAGACGTTAGCATTCTTGCTGCCGGCGGCATAGTGACGGGCAGGCAAATGGCGGCTGCGATGGCGATGGGTGCGCATGGGGTTTGGACGGGTTCAGTTTGGTTAACCACGATCGAGTCAGAAACCGCGCCCATCATTAAAGAAAAGTTACTGGCCGCGGCATCGAATCAAACGGTCCGGTCAAAAAGTCGGACGGGTAAATACTCAAGGCAAGTCCGCTCGCCCTGGACCGACGCTTGGGAACATAGCGAGGATGCGCCGGACCCCTTGCCGATGCCGTTGCAGTCCTTGGTCAGTGAGCCCGCATTAAGCCGCGTCAATAAACTTGCTGAGGCGGGTCATGCGGGCGCCCGGCAGTTGGCAACCTATTGGGTTGGACAGGGCGTAGGTCTTATGACGCACTCCGTCTCGGCGAAACAGGTGGTTTTTGATTTTATGGAAGATTTTTTAGCCGCGAAAGAACGACTGCAGTCCTTTATCGATGAGGAATGAATTGATTGCGCCGTGCGATGGAGAAAACCGGTCATAGAGGTTTTGCAAAGAAGTGGATCCAAGGTTTTCATGCTCAAACAAGGTTGGTACGTCAAGTTTTATCGGTTAAACCGGCCCGACATAGCTCGATTTTGAGGATCCGGTTTAGCGCTCTGCCGGGGCGTTTGGCATTGGTCGGGGGAATGACTTGAATCGAAGCTAAATCGAATTTTTGCAAAGGTTTGGCCTGACCGATCATTCATCTTGGCAGCAAAAATGGTCGGGACTACGATCTGAAGCGCACAAGCAACGGGTCAGGGTTGTGTTTTGAACGCGTGATTTGGCCGGGCGTTGAGGCCAACTCAAGAGCAAGCAATAGTACAAAAGGGAGGGCGTGATCATGACGAAGACAACCCTGCGGGTGACAGGGCCTTACTCAAGCGGGCTGATTCTGGTTTTTTGGGCGCTGATGGCGGTTGGTTGCGCTGAGCCCGATACGGAAAGTGAGGTGGTGAATTCCGCGCCCCAGCCCGCCGTTAAAGTTGAGATTATCGCAACGGGCGCCGAGATTGCCGGCGCAAATGGAATGGCATTGGGTCCCGATGGGTTGCTCTATGTGGCATCAGTCCTTGGCTCAAGTATAACGGCCTTGGATCCCGAGAGCGGCGCGGTCCAAAGGATTTATGGAGAATCAGAGGGGGTAATTGGGCCGGATGACATCGCCTTTTCGAGCGATGGCGCCTGGTATTGGACTTCAATTATGACCGGTGAGGTTGCCGGATTTGATGTTTCGGGTAACAAAGTCATTGCGGCGAATCTGACACCCGGCGTGAACCCGCTAACGTTTTCGGATGATGGTCGCCTGTTCGTGTCGCAATGCTTTTTTGGCGTCAACTTGTATGAAGTTGATCCGGCGGGTGTGGTTGATGCACGCTTAATAAGTGACACCCTCGGGCCGGGTTGTGGATTGAATGGCATGGACTGGGGACCGGATGGCCGGCTGTATGGTCCCAGATGGTTTCAAAATGAGGTGGTGAGTTTTGACGTAGATACGGGTTCGATGCGAACGGAAGCCACAGGCTTTAATACGCCGGCAGCGGTAAAATTTGATGCAGCCGGGAGGCTCCATGTTCTGGATACCGGCACCGGTGAACTCTTTCGGATGCAAGGATCAGCTCGCGAGCTCGTCGCGCGCTTTGCGCCTGGGCTTGATAACTTCGAGATTGATCCGAACGGGCGTTTTTTTGTCTCGAGCTTTGTCGATGGTTTTGTGAAGCGAGTAAATGTCGACGGCACCATCACTGAATTGCTGCCCGGGGGCATGGCGCATGTGGGCGGAATTACCTTTCATGAGGGTTTGTTGGTCGTGGCAGATTTGCACAGTATTCGAGCGTTTCAACCTGACGGACAGGAGGTCTACATAACACGAAATGTTTTAGGCACCGGCGTTATGGGCGGCGCGCTTAACATTGCCAGCGATGGGGCGCAGCTTATCCTCACGTCGTGGGTTGATGGTGATGTTCGGATTTGGGATCAAGCCGCGCAGCGCCAAACATTTCGTAAGGCAGGTCTGGCTGGTCCCGTTGCGGCGGTGCGCTTTGGTTCTGAAGTTGTCGTCAGCGAGCATGGTGCGGGTCGGGTGGTCGGATTCGATGCTGATGGTGCCGAAACTGTGGTCTATGCTGAAGACCTCCCAGCGCCGAGTGGCTTGTGGTCAAGCGGCGGCGATCTTTATGTCAGTGATCGTACCCTCGGGCAGATTCTGCAGTTAACGCAGGCGGGTTCGATGTTGTCGCCCCATCGTGTCGTGGCTTCAGGATTGACAACGCCTGAGGGCTTCGTGGTGAAAGATCAGTTTTTTGTTGTGGTCGAGGCGGATTTGGGCCAGATAACTCGAATTGATGCAGCAGGCGAACGGTTGGCCTTGGCGGATGTGCCTAAGGGGTCGCAAGCAGCAAGCCCGGCACAACCGCCGTCGCAGGTTTTCAATGGCATTGCGATCGATGATCAGGGCGCGCTGTATGTGCCGGGCGAATCCAATCGAGTACTGTACAAAATTACCGGGGCTTTTTGAGGATGAATCAGCAGTGGTTGCTGGCCAGAACGCCGCCCGCGGGTTGGCCGACGGATGGCGACTTCCAATGGATTGCCTCGAAGATACCGGAACCCGGCCCTGGGCAATGTTTGACGGAAACGCTCTATCTTTCGTTGGACCCTTATCAATGGGGAAGAAGGCGCAGCGGCACGGAGTCGCCCGGCAGCGTGTGTCATGGTCGCACGGTGTCTCGGGTGCTGCAGTCGCGCCACCCAGACTATCAACCCGGCGACTATCTTTTTAACACCAACGGCTGGCAACGTGTCGGACTAACCGGTGCTGGGATAAGCGATTTTGGCTACATGCATCCTCGGCGTTTGGACCCAGAGCTTGCGCCGTTATCCTCAGCCTTAGGGGTGATGGGTATGCTTGGATTAACGGCGTACGCCGGCATGATCGTGCAGTGTCAACCGAATGCTGGCGAGACGGTCGTGGTCTCGGCGGCCTCAGGGGGCGTCGGTCAGATCGCAGGTCAATTGGCCAAGCTTGCTGGCGCGCGGGTGGTCGGTGTTGCCGGTGACCTCAAAAAAGTCGCCTTCTGCAAAGAGCGATTAGGGTTTGATGAGTGTGTCTCGCATTTGGATCCCGACTATCCAGAAGCCCTTCGGGCGGCGTGTCCCGATGGGATTGATGTGTATTTTGAAAATGTCGGTGGAAAGGTCTTTGAAGGGGTGCTGCCGCGGTTAAATACCAAGGCAAGAATCACCCTTTGCGGCATGATTGCCCAATATGGTGATAGCGGAGGGCAATCGCCGAGAGATGTCTGGTTGGCCGCGGGCGAGCCTTTTTTTAGGGCTCAAAAAATTCAGATCCATCCGCTCTTTGTTGGCGATTTTGTGGACAGCCATCAAGCTGAGTTCCTCGCGCTGATGGGAGATTACCTGCGACAACAAAAGGTTATTTATTTGGAGGATTTTAGACCTGGACTTGAAGTTGCGCCCGCCGCCTTTGGTGAGATGTTACGGGGCGGCAATTTCGGTAAGACACTGGTCGTGGTGAAAGACCCCTCGCCGCGCTAACGACTTAAGACAATCTGCCCAAGCCATTGTCTCTTCAGATGAACCGTTTGAAGGCGCTTTTATGACGAAATCTGGGTGGATGCCATGGCTGGCTTGGTGCCGCCGAATCGGCATAGAATGATGGCAAGAAATGATCCAATTCCCAAGGAGCGGTAAATGTCCCATGAACAATTAAACCTAACCAATGATGAACTGCTCAGCACAACCCGCGCCGTTCGCAAGCGCTTGGATTTCGAACGTCCCGTACCGATGAGCGTTGTTAAAGAATGTATGGAGATGGCCGTGCAAGCGCCCTCTGGCTCGAATGCCCAGGGCTGGCAATTTATGTTTGTAACAGACCCCGATAAGCGCGCTCAGATCGGCGAGTATTATCGCCAGGCGTTCGAGATCTACAAAGAGATGCCGGTTGCGATTCATAAACTGCATGCCGACAGCGCCGACACCAATTTAACCTCGAGCCAAGTTCGGTCTGCTTCATCGGCAGATTTCTTGGGCGAGAATATGGGGCGGGCGCCGGTGCTGATGATCCCCTGTATTGCCGGTCGAACGGACAACGAAGCCGGCGCCAATGTGTTGTCACAAACCGCTACCTTAGGCTCCGTTGTGCCAGCGGCTTGGAGCTTTATGCTGGCAGCGCGCGCCCGGGGTCTTGGTACGGCTTGGACGACCCTGCATTTGATGCATGAAAAAGCAATCGCTGATCTGCTGGGGATCCCGTATGACGATTTTATGCAGGTGGCCTTAATTCCCATGGCCTACACCAAAGGCACGGACTTTAAACCAGCTTACCGTCCACCGGTCGAAACGGTTATGCACGTGGATGCATGGTAGGCGGCTCCTGTTTTGCGTTAGGGCCGAAGCGGCGTTGAGATTCGGCGGCATAAGTGGGCCTAGCGGAGAGGTAAGCGGGCGGTTGGTTGTGAGGGTCAGAGATTCAAAGGTTGGAAATCAGTCGCAAGGCGGGTAAGGGCGCGTGATAGGTTGGTCTATTGGTGTTGTGAATCTGCGTCAGCGCGACGAGTGGTGTCAGGGCTTGCGCGGCGATCAGGCAGGCGCGGTCGTGGCGGTTGATAAAGCTCTGCTTCGACAGCAGCAAATCTTAGCGCGACAGCTTTGACGGCTTTGAGTCAGCACCCAAGCGCTATGGATTAAAAAACAGAAAATTTAAGCGTCATCGTTCAATCAAAGGATTTACCATGCCGAGCCTTGCAATCGAAATGGGTTCTCGAGATCAACCGCTCTTGGCGCAAACCATTGGCGACAACTTAAGGCAAACCGTAGCGCGGGTTCCAAACAACGACGCCATTGTGTCTTTGCATCAAGACCTGCGTTGGACCTACCAAGATTTCTATACTCGGGTACAACGTCTCGCCAGCGGTCTTTTGGCGCAAGGATTAAAACCCCTGGATCGTCTGGGACTGTGGAGCCCGAATTATGCCGAATGGGTCCTGGTGCAATACGCCACGGCGGAGATTGGTGTGGTCTTGGTGAATATTAATCCAGCCTATCGGACCCACGAATTGGCCTATGCTCTGAATCAATCCGGTTGTCGGTTTCTGATTGCAGCGCCCTCGTACTTAACGTCGAACTATGAGGAAATGGTTGCGGCGGTTCAAGATGAAACGCCGGCGCTGAAGCAAACGATTTTCTTTTGGACGCCAGAATGGACGGCGTTAATTGCGGGTGATGCGCAGTATCAAGCCGGCATCGAGGATTTACGTGGCCAGCTCGACCCGGATGACCCGATCAATATTCAATATACGTCTGGCACGACGGGCTTCCCGAAGGGCGCGACGCTTACCCACCGTAATATTTTAAATAACGGCTATTTCGTCGGTGAATTGCAACGTTTAACTGAGCAGGATCGAATGTGTATTCCGGTGCCGTTTTATCACTGCTTCGGTATGGTGATGGGCAATCTGGCCTGCACCAGCCACGGCGCGACCATGGTGATTCCGAGTGATGGCTTTAATGCCGAGCGAACGCTCGAGGCGGTCAGTCAAGAGCGTTGCACCGCGTTGTATGGCGTGCCCACGATGTTTATCGCGGAGCTGGCGCTCGAAAATTTTTTAAAGTTTGATTTGTCTTCGCTGCGCACAGGGGTGATGGCGGGTGCCCCCTGTCCGGTCGAGGTCATGAAACAATGCATCGATCGGATGCATCTTTTGGAAGTCACTATCTGTTACGGCATGACCGAGACCTCGCCGGTGTCGACTCAAACGCTACCGGACGATTCGTTGGCCCACCGCACGGAAACGGTCGGGCGAGCACATCCTCACGTCGACATTCGCATTGCGCACCCGGAGACTGGCGAGACACTCCTGCGGGGTGAAACGGGAGAGTTTTGTACTCGGGGATATTCGGTGATGACCGGTTATTGGGAGGACCCGGTTAAAACGACCGAGGCAATTGATGAAGCCGGTTGGATGCATACTGGCGATCTCGCGGTGATGGGCGTCGATGGCACTGTGCAGATTGTCGGCCGGATCAAAGATATGGTGATTCGGGGTGGAGAGAACATCTACCCACGAGAGATTGAGGAATTTTTATACACCCATCCGGAAATTGAAGAGGTTCAGGTCATCGGGGTACCGGATGCGGTTTATGGCGAGCAGTTGATGGCGTGGATTAAGCGGAAACCGGAACTGGCCAAGCCGCAACTCGTCAGCCGAGAGGATCTTAAAGCCTTTTGTGCGGGCAAGATTGCTCATTATAAAGTGCCGCATTACGTTCAATTCGTTGAGACGTTTCCGATGACCGTGACCGGTAAAATTCGCAAGGTTGAGATGCGAGCACAATCAATTAAGGCCCTCGGACTCGAAACTTGAGGAGGGGGCTTTAACCCGGTGCGTAAAAAGCGCTCTTTTGTCCTCTTGATGCAGCTTGGACCGACCTAAACAGCCGGCGTGAATGACCGCATTTTTTTTTAGCCGAAAGAAGTGCCTAATCTGCCCTGGCGTTGGGCCTTGGGATACGGCGTCAGAACAAAAATTGCCGGGGTTTGGCGTAAGGGCTGGCTAAGGGCTTTGGCCTAAGGGGGTTGTGGTGAACGACGGAACGAGTTGGCGGCAAAAACCCATCATGCTGCTGACGCTGATGACGATTGCGATGCCCGTTGCGTTTCATATTTGGTCTGCGCTGCTCAACAATTTTGTGGTTGAGCAGGCTGCTTTTACCGGAATTGAAATCGGCATTTTACAAAGCTTGCGGGAAGTTCCAGGGTTTCTTGCGTTCACCGCCGTGTTCGTGCTGCTGATTGTCAAAGAACAAACCTTCGCGGTTTTGTCGCTGGCATTGCTGGGTTTGGGGGTCGCGCTGACCGGGTTCTTCCCGACCGAGTATGGGCTGTATTTCACAACGGTCCTCATGAGCATCGGTTTCCATTACTTCGAAGCGGTTAAGCAGTCTTTGAGCTTGCAGTGGTTATCGAAAGCAGAAGCGCCTCAGGTATTGGGCCGATTGATCGCTGTTGGATCGATCACCTCCCTGCTGGTTTATGGGGTCTTGTGGATCTGTCTTGAATGGTTCGCGCTGTCCTACCAAACCAACTTTGCCCTGGCCGGCGGCGTTTGTATGGTGCTCTCGGTCGTGATGTGGATTGCGTTTCCGCATTTTCCCTCGAAGACGGTACAACATAAGAGTTTGATTCTGCGGCAGCGGTATTGGTTGTATTACCTGCTGACCTTCTTGTCCGGCGCTCGGCGTCAAATCTTTGTGGTGTTTGCGGCGTTCTTGATGGTTGAGAAATTCGGTTACAGCGCTTCAGAAATAACCGTTCTGTTTTTGATTAATTATGCGTTTAACTGGCTCTTTGCGGAACGCATTGGCGCCATGATCGCGCGCTGGGGTGAACGCTGGGCGCTCACTTTTGAGTATGTGGGGCTGATTGTTGTGTTTGTGGCGTATGCATGGGTCGATCATGCGCTGCTTGCAGCAAGCCTGTACGTTATTGATCACATGTTCTTTGCGCTTGCGATCGCAATCAGTACGTATTTTCAAAAAATTGCTGACCCCAAAGATATGGCGAGTTCAGCCGGTGTTTCCTTTACGATCAATCATATTGCAGCGGTTGTGGTGCCCGCTGCGTTGGGCTTGGTTTGGATGTTTTCGCCATCAATGGTGTTTCTGTTTGGCGCCGGGTTTGCGCTGCTGTCACTCATTGCCGCGCAATTGATTCCTAGGCATCCGGCGCAAGGCCATGAGGTAACGAGCCCAGTGTCTGGCTGGTTGTCGCGTGCGCGTCGTGCTTAGGGTTTTGATGTTTAGGCAGATCGTTTCTTGTCGGGCAGGTAATTGCTCGTTGCAAGGGCGCTGGTAACACAGCGCGCCGCGGCATACCGATCGGGATTTCAAAAAAAGGACCCTCACAGCGTTAATGGGCTTTGCTGTTGGACGGCGCGTTTTTTTGGTGCCTGCTAAAGGCGGATGCGGGATCAACGGGTCAACCCGACAACAGGCGTGATCGTCGGGCCCAAAAGCTATCGGTAGCCTTCGGCGATGGGTCGGCGCGGTAACTGCCACCAGGCGGCATCGCACGCAGCCATCATTTCCTCATCCAGTTCAAAACCCACCGCCTCAACATTGGCTTTTAACTGGCTAGGCTTCGAGGCGCCTATAATGGCGCTGGTAATGCCAGGCTGAGCCAGCACCCAAGCTACGGCGACCGTGACTAAAGAGATACCTCGGGCATCGGTCAGCGCCTTGAGACGTTGTACAGCCTCAAATTGTGCGCTCTGCCAGTAACGATGTTGGTAGCGCTCGGCGGCCGTGCCGAGGGTGAAGCGGGTGCCGGGCTCTGGGTCTTGTTCGGGCTGATATTTACCTGAGAGAAAGCCGCCTGCAATCGGGTTGTAAACAATGACGCCTAATCCTTGATGTCTGCAAAGGGGCAGCAGTTCGGTTTCGATTTCACGATAGAGCAAGTTGTATCGCGGTTGTAGGCTCATGTAGCCCGCAACACCCAAGCGATCAGCTGCGCTCAAGGCGTCAGCCAGGCGCCAGGCGGGATAGTTTGAGCAGCCAATATAGCGCGCCTTACCTGCCCGCTGAACGTCCTCAAACGCGCGTAAGGTTTCCTCAATCGGCGTATTGGGGTCAAAGCCATGTGCCTGAAACAGGTCGACATGGTCGGTTTTGAGGCGCTGCAAACTTTGATCGATGGACTCCATAATATGGTGTCGAGACAGTCCCCACCCATTTGGACCCTGGCGCGTTTGGGCAAAGCATTTGGTCGCAATTTGCAGGTTCGACCGGTTGCCGCGTCGCTGCAGCCACCGGCCAATGATGCGCTCCGTCTCACCAACCGTTTCAAGGGTGCCCCCCAGTGGGTAGGCGTCCGCCGTATCGAGAAAAGTCAGACCATAGGCTTCGGCTTGGTCGAGGATGTCGTTAGATCCGGCTTCATCCACCTGAAGCCCAAAAGTCATGGTACCGAGCGTCAGGACCGGGACCTCTAAGCCATGTCGACCCATTCTTCGTTTTTGCATGGTGTTGATCCTTATTTTAAATCTTTATGGACAGTGCCGCAGTTGATGGGGCGTTCAGATTAACCTATCGGAATTAGGACCCTTGCGCCAGTTGTTCGGTGTGGCGCTTGAAATTTGGGTTCCAGGGCTCGCTGATTCAGGTGGCAAGGGGTTGGGAGGCTTGCCAAGTCATGGTCGATCGCGCTTGAATGGGGGCTGTGAAGGCAACCTTGATTGATACGTGAGGTTTTGAGGGTAAATGCGACCATCTGGGTCGTGGTTTTAAGGTTAAAGTCGTCTGCCGATTTAGATCGGGATGAGCGCGACCGTAAGAAGGAGAAGATAATGTTAAGTTCGGGATCGATGGAAGATCGGTGGTTAATTCGGGAATTGGTTGAGTCGTATAACGATGCGGTAATGCGGTTTGATGGCGAAGCATGGGCGAGTAATTGGACGGAAGACGCGGTTTGGCATTTGCCTGGTGCGGGGGATGTTCAGGGTCGGGCGACGATCTTAACGGTTTGGCAGGGCGCGATGAGTGCCTTTGGGTATGTTGGGTTTTTTGCCTCGGCTGGGCCCATTCACGTCGACGGCGATACGGCGACCGGGACTTGGTATCAGCAAGAGTTTTTGCATGGTAAGGATGGTAGTCAACGCAATGTAACGGGGCGTTATCAAGACGACTACATCAAGCAGGACGGCCGCTGGTACTTCAAACGCCGAGTCTACGAAGTTTTAAATTCAGAAACAAAAGATTAAGGAAAAAGCAGATTATGGCGACGGTATTGATAACGGGAACGAATAAAGGTGTGGGTCTGGAGCTGACAAAAATTTATGCAGGGCGGGGTGACCGAGTCTATGCGGCGTGTCGGGATCCGGAATCGGCAACCGATTTAAAGGCAGTTGAGGGGGATGTTCATCCGATTAAAGTGGTGGTGGGCGATACCGCCTCGGTGACACAGATGGCTGAAAAGCTGGCAGGTGTTGCCATTGATATGGTGATCAATAATGCTGGAATGGCCGGTCCAGCCTTTGATCAACAGAATACGTACGCGATGGACTATGATGGTTGGGCGGAAACCTTCAATGTGAACAGTATTGGGCCTGTGCGGGTTCTGCAAGCGCTGATACCGAACCTTCGACTCGCCGAGGCGGGCAAGGTGATGACGGTCACCTCACAGATGGGCGCCTTGTCTTTTGAAATGATTGCAGCGCATGCGTATTGCGCCTCGAAAGCGGCAGTGAATAAGTTTATGCGCATGGCAAGCGTCGACTTAAAGAAGGAAGGGATTGCCGTTGGTTTAGTTCATCCGGGTTGGGTTCAAACCGATATGGGTGGCCCCCGTGCGGATCTAACACCGCGGGAAAGTGCTGACGGTGTGGCCGCCGTGTCAGACGCCTTAACGATCGAGAACACCGGTGGTTTCTGGAAGTGGAATGGTGAAAGCCACGATTGGTAGCCTTGTCTTCAAGTTGATCGCGACAAAGCCAATGGGTTCTGCCGCGATCTCTCAGTTTGCACCAAGGTGGGCGTGCGGTAATTTAAGGGGCTTGGGCGCCGCCTTGTGAAGTACCAATGCCCAGTTTGCCATGAGGCGCTTCAGGCGCTCGCCGCGCAAACGCTAAGCTGCGCTGCCGGGCATAGCTTTGATGTCGCAAAGCTCGGTTACGTCAACCTCTTGTTGGCGCATCAAAGTCGGAGTCGCATTCCGGGCGACTCGTCATCGATGTTGGCGAGTCGGTCACGATTTTTCGCAACCAAGGCGTATGACTTTCTTGCAGCAGCGGTCTCTGAGCGCATCGCAGTGCATCATACCGCGGGCGCTAACCTGGTAGACGTGGGTTGTGGTGAGGGATACTACCTTGAGCACTACCTAAGGGGCGTGTCAGATTTAAACCCGGACGCGCTTTGGGGTGTAGATATTGCCAAAGCTGCTGTCAGATTAGCGGCGCAACGCAAGACGGGCGCCCATCTGTGCGTGGCAGCCAGCCGCGCGCTACCATTCTTTGCGAACAGTGTTCATCAGGTCGTGTCCATTTTCGCGCCCTTTGATCTAACGGAGATTGAGCGGGTGCTGATCCCGGGCGGAATATTTCACTTAATTGGTCCGGCGGTCGATCATCTTCAGGCGCTCAAGCAGATCATTTATGATCGGGTCGAGCCTCATGCGGGCAACTTTGATCCGCGGCTCACATCGGGCGTTTGGCAGGAAATTGAGACTTCGACGGTGCGGCAAGCGGCCCGCCTTGTGCCGCCCGCGATTACGGATCTATTCGGCATGACACCTTACTATTGGTCGGCGACGCAGGCGCAACAACAAGCGATTGAAAATCAGTCCGAGTTGTCTGTGACCTTCGCCTTTGATATCCGAAGCTTCCGCTTTGACGGCTTGGGGTAGCCGCTTATCGCGAACGGGCGTAGGCTCGCTGAGTTTAGGTTGCCTAAAATAGTGTTGACGTGGGAATATGGGCGGAACCCGGTAGTTTTGTAATTAAACTACTTAATAATTGCTAAAAAATACGGATAAGATCTAAAATTGTAGTTTTATTACAAAACGCGGAATGAACCATTCCCCGACGCAGCACCTTTTCCTGACACAGAGAGTCTAAAAATGACTGATCTCAATGCAACCGTTCTTGCCGTCACTCAAGCGATTAGAGACCGGAGTCAACCGTTTCGGGATCCCTATCTGCAACGAATGAGTGATGCCAAGCGAGATCAGCCTCGCCGTGAGCAACTCAGTTGCGGCAACCTTGCCCATGGTTTTGCGGCCTGTGGCGCCGAAGACAAGCAACGTTTGAAACTCATGCAAAGCAGTAATATCGCGATGGTGACGGCTTACAACGATATGCTGTCAGCGCACCAGCCTTATGAAACCTATCCAAGCCAAATTAAGCAGGCGCTGGCCGAGATCGGTTGTACGGGCCAAATCGCCGCGGGTGTGCCGGCGATGTGTGACGGGGTGACGCAGGGCCGTGCTGGCATGGAGCTCAGTTTGATGAGTCGCGATCTCATTGCGCAATGCACCGCCATTGGTCTCTGCCATGAAATGTTTGATGGGGTGCTGGCCTTGGGGGTTTGCGACAAAATCGTGCCGGGGTTATTGATGGGGGCTTTGAGCTTTGGTCATCTGCCGACAATTTTTGTACCCGCGGGCCCCATGCCCTCTGGATTACCGAATAAGGAAAAACAGCGCATTCGTCAGCAATTCGCCCGTGGCGAAATCTCGCGGAACGCGCTACTCGAGGCGGAATCGGCGTCGTATCACAGTGCCGGCACGTGTACTTTTTATGGAACGGCGAACAGTAATCAGGTCATGTTGGAAGCCATGGGGTTACAGTTGCCAGGCAGCTCTTTTATAAACCCTGAAGACCCGCTACGCGAGAAATTGACTCGCGCTGCGGCGGAACAAGTGACTCGTATTACGGCGCTTGGGTCGGACTATCGTCCGATTGGCGGCGTGGTCGATGAGCGCTCAATCGTGAACGCCGTGGTCGCGCTGCTTGCCTCAGGCGGCTCGACCAATCACACGATTCATTTGATTGCCATTGCGCGTGCTGCAGGCTTGATCCTGAATTGGTCCGATTTCGCTGAACTGTCCGCTGTTGCGCCGCTCCTATGTAACATCTATCCCAATGGTGAGGCCGATGTGAATCACTTTCATGCCGCTGGCGGCACGGGTTGTCTGTTTCGCGCTTTGCTAGATCAAGGCTTGATGCACGCTGATGCCCAAGTGGTTTGGGGTGCCTCCTTTAGCGATTACACCCAGGAGCCGTGCGAGCGCGACGGCGCACTCAGTTGGCAGCAAGCGCCGAGCAGCTCGCTGGATGAGAAGGTGTTGCGAAGCGGGGATAACCCCTTCTCCGTCGAGGGTGGACTTAAGCTGTTGACAGGCAATCTGGGTCGAAGTGTTATTAAAACCTCCGCCGTTGCGCTTGATCGCCGCGTCATTACAGCGCCCGCGGTGGTCATTGAGCATCAGGACGAGCTTGATGCGCTGTTTGCTGCAGGTGAATTGAATCACGATTGCGTGGTGGTGGTGCGCGGCCAAGGTCCCAAGGCCAATGGCATGCCCGAGTTGCACAAACTAACGCCTTTTTTGGGCGCCTTACAAGATCAGGGTTATCGCGTTGCGCTTGTCACTGACGGTCGGATGAGTGGGGCATCGGGCAAGGTGCCGGCGGCAATTCATCTGACACCCGAAGCGCTCGATGGCGGTTTGATTGGTCGAATTCGAAGCGGCGATATGATTTGTCTAGATTCAGAGGCAGGGGTGCTCACGTTGCAGGTCGACGCCGAGGAATGCGCCAATCGCGCGGACTGGCAGCCCAGTCAAAATTTAGCCAATACCTGTGGCCGTCAGTTGTTCTCTTTAAATCGGGCGCAGCTCAACTGTGCTGAAGCCGGCGCCACCTATTTATTTGAGGCGGTCTAAATGCCCCAGCCCTGGTGGATGATTGCCGATATTGGCGGTACCAATGCCCGGTTTTGGGCGGTGTCGCCCCAATCTGTGGCGCCCTTATGGCAGGGACATTATTTGGTTGGTGACTATCCCAATTTCTCCGATGTGCTCGATCAGGTGTTGATTGATCTCAAAGTGCATCAAGCGCTGAGCGATCGACCCGAACGGGCCTGTTTTGCGGTTGCCTGCCCGACCGATCTGGATCGAATGGTGTTCACCAACAGTCATTGGAATTTTACCCGTTCGGAATTGGTTATGGCTTTGGGTGCTAGCCAAGTGTCGGTGATGAATGACTTTGTCGCCGTCGCACATGGCGTGGCCGCAATGAAGGATGGGGAATCGCGCCAGATTGGTGGCAGCAGGGTGCAGAATGATCGACCTCGCGTCGTGCTTGGCGCGGGCACCGGACTGGGTGTTGCCGCACTCATCCCGGCGGGGGACAGTTATGTGGTGGTTGAAAGTGAGGGTGGGCATGCCGATTATGCGCCGATCGGGGATCTGCAGATCGAAGTCAAACGAAAGCTACGATCGCAATTTAATCGTGTCTGCGTCGAGCGGGTTGTGTCCGGTCCTGGGCTGGTCAATATTGCCAGCGCGCTGTGTGCGCTCAAACATCGCACTCAGCGGTTTGCAACGCCCGCCGAAATTGTTGCGGCCGCGCTGGAAGATCAAGATGAGATTGCCCTGGAAACGTTGGATTTTTTCTGCGAAGTCGCTGGCGCGGTTGCTGGGAACTTAGCCTTGACGTTTGGTGCCAAGGGTGGGGTTTATATTGCTGGCGGTGTGATCCCGCGCTTTGCATCAATTTTGGTAAAGAGCGGCTTTCGCGCCGCCTTTGAAGACAAGGGCCGATTTCGAGATTACTTGAGCGAAATCCCATGTTTTTTGGTGACCCAGCCCGACTTAGGGCTTATTGGCGCTGCGCATTTTCTGAATTTAGAGAGTACACATCATGCTTGAGGCAATTTTCACGCATCAAAAAATTATCCCGGTGATTACGCTCGATCGGGTTGAAGATGCCGTGCCCTTAGCGGAGGCGTTATCAAACGGCGGCCTGGATGTGCTTGAGGTGACTTTTCGCACAGAAGCCGCGGCAGCGGCGATCCAAGCCATTCGTGATCAAGTGCCGGCGGTGACCGTTGGTGCCGGCACCGTCACCAGTCCCAAAATTTTGCAGGCGGCTGAAACCGCTGGCGCCACGTTTTTTGTGTCGCCTGGGGCAACCGATGGTTTGTTAGCGGCAGCGGATCCGAAGTCTTTTTTACCAGGCGTCGCAACGTTAAGCGAGATGATGCGCGCGTTTGATGCTGGGTTTCGGGTGCAAAAGTTTTTTCCAGCCGAAGCCTTGGGTGGGACGCGTTTTTTGAACTCGGTGTCCGCGCCGTTACCCCAGCTTCAGTTTTGTGCAACCGGTGGGATCCATGCGGGGAACTTGGCAGCGTATCTAGCGCTGCCATCCGTCCTGGCCATTGGCGGCTCCTGGATGGTGCCCGCTGGATATATTCGTGCGGGGAAATGGGATGACATTACGCGCCTAGCCAAGACAGCGTGCAGTTTGGCAGTCAGCGCTATCGGCCCAGGTCTTGATAAGACCGTCCAGTCAAAAGGAAGCCTGTCGCATGAGTGAGCAAAATATTGATCTCGTGATCTTCGGCGGATTAGGCGACTTAGCGGGGCGAAAATTACTGCCTGCGCTTTACCAGATTGAACGCAGCGGCCTCTTATCAGAGCGTATTCGGTTGGCCGTGGTTGGCCGCGATGAGATCGAGACGCAGGGCTTTTTAAAGTACGCCGAAACGAGACTCAAGCAAACCTTGGCAGCCCCTGATTGGTCAGATGCTGCGTGGGGAAAGCTTGCGCGTCGCTTTTCGTATCTGAGTTTGGATTTTTCAAATAAAAAGCATTACGAGCGTTTAAAGGCCTGGATCACGCCGGAACGCGTCTTGGTGTATTACCTGGCAACGCCGCCGAGTTTGTTTGGGCCCATCAGTCAGCATCTCAACGATACAGGTTGCATTGATGCTGCAGCTCGGATCGTTTTGGAAAAGCCGATTGGTCATGATCTTGAAAGTTCGAGAGTCGTCAATGACACGGTGGGGCGATTTTTTGCTGAGCGCAATATCTACCGGATCGATCACTACCTAGGCAAAGAAACCGTCCAAAATTTATTAGCGCTGCGGTTCGCCAATCGACTGATCAACTCGCAATGGGACAACACCTGCATTGATCATGTCCAGATTACCGTGGCTGAAACGGTCGGGATCGAAGGTCGTTGGGGCTATTACGATCAGGTCGGCCAACTGCGTGATATGGTTCAGAATCACTTGTTGCAGTTGCTTTGTATGGTTGCGATGGAGCCGCCAAACTCCTTTGCCGCGGATGAAATTCGAGCGGAAAAAGTCAAGATCTTACGGGCACTCACCATTATTGATGCCAGTAAGGTCGAAGACCATGCGGTGCGTGGCCAATATTCGGCGGGTTGGATTGCGGGCGAGCCGGTGGTGGGTTACACCGAGGAGGCTGGCTGCACGAACCCGCATTCCAAGACCGAGACGTTTGTTGCGATTAAAGCCCACATCGATAACTGGCGTTGGTCAGGGGTGCCTTTTTATCTTCGAACCGGCAAGGGCCTGAGCGAAAAGGTCACGCAAGTTGTGATTGCCTATAAGCATCATCCCCATGCGATTTTTCCGGATCGACAAGATGCCGGCATGAATCGTTTGGTCATTCGACTCCAGCCCAATGAAGGCATTCAGCTGGAAATGGCCTCTAAAAAGCAAAGTTTGAAGGATCGGTTGAGTCTTGAAAAACGGATCCTAAACTTGGATTTCTTTGATGCCGCCGGCGAAGTCCGGATCCCGGATGCGTACGAGCGACTGCTGTTAGAGGTGTTTAAGGGAGATCAATGGCTGTTCGTTAGCCGGGAAGAAATTGAGGCTTCCTGGCATTGGTGCGACAGCCTTATTGCGGCCTGGACCGCAGAAGCGCTCAAGGTGCATCGCTATAGCGCGGGGTCTTCGGGGCCGGCAAAGGCTGAAATGCTGATTGAACGGGACGATCGAAGTTGGTTCGGCGAATGAGTTTTTTGTTGAATGACTTTGAGCGCGCGGAAGTCCTCGAGGCGGCGCTGAGTGACCGGTTGATCGATGCCTTAGCGGCTGCAATTGATGCGCGAGGGGAGGCTATTTTAGCAGTATCGGGTGGTCGCACGCCCGCAGGCCTCTTTAAGTGTTTAAGCGGACGCGCCGCTGGATTTCTCAAAGGTGATGATCACGCTGACCGACGAGCGTTGCGTGCCGTTGGACCATCCTGACAGCAATGCTCAAATGGTTCAGCGCTTATTATTGCAGGGCAACGCCAAGCATTCCCGGTTCATTCCTTTATATGACGGCGCAGAGAACCCCGCAGCGCAGGGAGCGGCTTTGGACCAGCAATTTAAGAGTTTGCCCACCTTCGATGCGGTGGTGTTGGGAATGGGCTTAGACGGCCATACAGCCTCGTTGTTTCCAGGCGCCACGGATTTACCAGCGGCCATGGATCTTAGCAGCGATAGGGCTGTGACCAGGATCCAGCCGTTAACCGCGCCACACGCAAGAATGAGTCTTACCGCGTCGCGATTGCTCAAGACGCGGGCCTTAATCTTGCATGTGACCGGTGACGAGAAATTACGGCTGCTCAATGAAGTCAGTCGCGGGGCTGATGTGATGCACTATCCGGTGGGTCTGTTCTTGGCGCACAATGGGCCGGCAATCGAGGTGTTTTGGGCGCCATGATGGTGTCCTAAGTCGGGCGCGGCGGTGCCTGCGCGCGTTGGTTTCGGGTAAGGCAGCCTGTTCTGATCTGAATTGGTCGGCAGATTAAGACGGGGTATTAAATCAGAGCCTTTGCGCAACCTATTATGGAAGCCTTTGCGCGGCAATTGTTCTTTATGAAACCAGGTCCTTGTCGTGGCATGGAAGACCCGAAGATCGCGCCGTCCGAGATGCTGACGATTTAGGCGATAGCCTTGACTGATGAAAGCCGGTGTCGTGATGAATCGGGATTCAGGTATCTTGCTCAGCGCTATTGAATCGCGTTGAGGCTAAACTTGCCTTAATGCGGGCGAGATGCGGCCGGTGCGCCTGGCCCTGCCTTAGGGTGACCCCGGTTGCGATGACATCCAAAAGCGTTAACTGCGCTAGGCGGGATGTCATGGGCAGGTACTCATCGGTGTCCTCGCCGACATCGAGCGTGATCGCAAGGTCGCTTGCGCGGGCGAGGGGCGAGGCGGGTGCCGTAATGCTAATGACCGTTCCGAGCGAATCGCGCGCAAGGCGCGCCGTTTCAACAAGTCCAATGGTGCGCCCGGTGTAAGAGATGATGATGAATAAATCACCTGGCTTTGATGCGGCAGCCAGCATGCGTTGCATTAGCGGGTCTTGATGCGCTGAGACGGGCGTGTTGAATCTAAAAAACTTGAACTCAGCGTCTTGGGCCACCGGTCCAGAATTGCCTTGACCAAAAAAATAAATGCGCTTCGAGGCCACCACTTCATCAATCACGTGATGGATGAGTTTCGGGTCGATACTGTCTCGGGTTTTTTCAAGGGCATGGATGCTGGCGTTGAATATTTTAGGGGTGAACGTCGGGGCGGTATCGTCTTCGGCAACTGCGCTGTTAATGAACCGAGCGCCGGATGCCAAGGATAGCGCAAGCTTCAATTTGAAATCTGGAAACCCGGTCGCGCCGAGCCGTTTACAAAACCGATTGACGGTGGGTTCGCTGACCGCCGCGGCCTGAGCCAAGCGTGCAATCGATGAGCGAGTTGTCAGCTCTGGATTGGCAAGAATCGCATCGGCAACCTTTTGCTCGGCCTTGCTGAAGGCTTGTGCGGGTTTGGCCAGATTGGATAGCAGGTTTTGGGGTGTTGTCATGGCTGGGCTCCAAAGAAACAAGGCTGAGGTCACGGTTAAACAGATAAAATCATGTAACCCTGCAACATAATATGCCAATCAAGACCCGTTGAGCGGTGTTTTGGGTCCTCAAATCGCATTTATGTAATTTAATTAGGTAATTTTTACTAATTTATTGCAATATCCTCTTATAAATGTATTTTTATTACATACTGTGCCTTTTATGTAACGATCCCTTTATGGAGAGAAGTAGGACCTGGCGTTGCACTAAGCGCGAGGTGCTCCGAGTTGGCGGTCGATCGGCGTCCGCGACCCCGGAATCTTGTGAAGTCAGTTTTAGGAGTCCGTCAATGACGTTAAGAATCGCGATTAATGGTTATGGCCGAATTGGCCGCAATATCGTCCGCGCGCTGTACGAGAATCCCCGCTTTGAACGCAGTATTGAGATTGTTGCCATCAACGATTTGGCAAGCTTCGAGGCGATGGCGCACTTGACAGCAGTTTGACTCGACGCACGGGCGGTTTGACCGCCCCGTCGTTCTGCAGGGCGATAAGCTCTGGATCGGCGAGGATCAAATTCAGTTGTTGTCGATTGCGGATCCGATAGCACTGCCTTGGCGCGACCTTGCGGTTGACTTGGTGCTCGAGTGTAGTGGCGCTTTATTAGCCCGCGCTCAAGCTGAGCAGCATCTGCAGGCCGGTGCGGGTCGGGTGCTGGTCTCGGCGCCAGGCAAGGATCTGGACGCGACGCTGGTTTATGGTGTCAATGAGCAGATGCTCAAACCGGAGCACCGGTTAATCTCCAATGCGTCCTGTACCACCAATTGTCTTGCGCCGCTGTGCCAAACCCTCGATGCCGCCTTTGGTATTGAGAGCGGGTTAATGACGACGATCCATGCCTATACCTCGGATCAGCGTTTGAATGATGCGTTGCATGATGATCTGTATCGGGCTCGCGCCGCGGCGCAATCCATGATTCCAACCAAGACCGGGGCCGCGGTTGCCATTGGCGAAGTGCTGCCGCAATTGCGGGGTCGGCTGGACGGACTGGCGGTAAGAGTGCCAACGCTGAATGTGTCGCTTGTTGACTTAACCTTTACGGCTCAGCGGGCGGTAACGGCGCCGGAGGTCAACGAGCTAATGCGACAAGCCGCCGTCAATGATCAAAAAGGGGTTTTGGCGTATAACGATCAACCTTTGGTTTCGGTTGACTTCAATCATTCACCGTTTTCGTGCAACTTTGATGGCAACCACACGCGAGTGATGGGACGTCTCGTCAAAGTGCTGGCTTGGTATGATAACGAGTGGGGCTTTTCGAATCGGATGCTCGATCAAGCGCTGATAATGGGGCGGGCAGAAGCCCTCGTGGTTGCGGCCTGATCCTTAAGGCGCAGTACATAATTTAAGAATAGGAAATCGAATCAATGGGTTTGAAACAATGGGTTTAATGCGATGGGCCTAAAGCGATGGGTTATAGCGGGCCTTATTGGACTGAGCGCCCAAGTTGTCACGTTGCTCGGGTTCTCAGATGCAGTGGTGGCAGCGGTTGACGGATCACGGCCCCCGCCCTCGGCCCTGCAAGGGGTCGTCTCGCTGAACGTTGGCGGCAAAGCTTATGTTGCCGGCGATGGTCGGCATTTTAGCGGTGATGATTGCGCGGTTGAGCAGTCAGACAGCCCGTGCGCAAACATGGCATCGATCAAGGGCACTCAGCATATCCCGCTCTATCAATCTTACCGTCTTGGCGAGCAAGCCTATGATTTTGAGGTGCCAAACGGCGACTATGCGGTGACGTTGCACTTTGCCGAGCCCTTTGACCAAGCCGTTGGGTCGCGCGTTTTTGATGTGCTGGTCCAAGGCCAGCCTATCTTTCAGCAGCTCGATGTGCGCGCAAATCGAGATGGACATCATCAGGCAGCATTATCTCGAACTGTTGATCATATTGCGGTCAGTGACGGTCGGCTCGAGGTTGAGCTTAAAGCGGTGCAGGGAGCGCCGATTCTCAGTGCGATTGAAGCCTTCCAACGGGTTTCCGTGCCCGATACTGCAGCCCGGCTAATTTGGTCGGATGAGTTTGACGACGCGCCCCAAGATGGCCGCCAGGCACCGCGTTCAGACCGCTGGGCCATCGATATTTGGCCCGCTCAGGAAAGTCAATGATGAAGACCAGGCCTACACTGCCCGGCACCAAAATGTCCGAGTTGAATCGGGTGTTTTGATTCTTGAGGCGCATCAGGAGGCTTACCAAGGCGCGGATTACACCTCCGCACGGGTTCATACCAAAGGCTTATTGGATCTGCAGTATGGGCAGATTGAGGTGCGGGCTAAGTTGCCCCGAGGTCAGGGCACGTGGCCCGCGATTTGGATGCTGCCGTCTAACCCTTTTAAGTTTGCCACCACCTGTGATGCCTCGGTGCCCGAATGGCAGGGCAATGCTGACTGCGATGCTTGGCCCAATAGCGGCGAAATCGACATCATGGAACATGTCGGGTTTGATCCGGGTGTCGTTCACGGCACAGTCCATACCAAGGCCTACTATTGGGCAAATTGGAATCAGCACAAAGGTAGTATTGTTTTGCCTGATTTTGATCAATTTCACCGCTATCAGTTGATTTGGACGGCGGATCAAATCACCTGGTTGGTTGATGATATCCCCTACTTTAGCTATGTCCGTGAATCGCAGGATTGGGCGGCGTGGCCTTTTTCAGAGCCTTTTCATTTGATTTTAAACCTGGCTATGGGTGGAAACTGGGGGCGCGCCGGTGGGCCAATCGACAATCGCGCGTTGCCGGCTCGAATGGAAGTCGATTATGTGCGGGTGTATGCCTTGGAAGCAGATGTTTCAGAGGGCTCATATCCCGAATGAGTCCGTCCGTTGGGCGTCAATTATGACCTTGCAGGATGGCTGCTGGTCGGTGATGTTAGCGCAGCGCTTGAGGAAGGTGCCTGATCAATCCATGGAGCACCCAATTCACGAATTCACGAAGTTTTTCGATGCGGACGCTTGGTTTTCTTGGTCTTGGCGGCGAATTTTGCATTTCTGAGCTAGCGATTCCGTCTCACCGCATATATCTCCCTATTCACCGTTTTAGGCTGGAGGTGGTGCGGTGCCGCGCAGAGAATGTGAGAGTTAAAAATCTATAGATCGGTCCGTTCGATCGTATACAACTTAGCTAGGGGAAGACATGCAACAGCAAACTAAAGTCAATTCGTGGGGTCGGGTTGCGCACTTAGGCAAGAAAAATGGTGTTGCCTCAGCGCTCGCGCTGGCTGGCGTTCTGTTGCTGTCAGCCTGCGGTGGGAGTTCAAGTCAGATTACGAAAAACGATCTTCCTGAGCCCAGCGCGGATGGTATCGCACCAACCTTGACGGCGGTTTCCATCAAACAAGCCAAAGAGAAAGTGGGATCCAAGACTGGAATCGCGAAGTTGGGACAAAGCGTCTCACTAAGCTTTACGGCAAGCGAAGCTCTACTCACGCCAACCGTCACGATAAATGGGCAAGCGGCGACGGTTCAAGGCAATATTCAGAATTGGTCAGCAAAACGTGAAATGAACGAGGCTGACGTGGATGGTATGGTCTCCTTCGAGATTCAGTTCAAGGATATTAGTGGTGAGATGGGCGTGGCGGTTTCTTCGACAACGGATGCGAGCGCCGTTGAGTACTGTGTCGAAGGGTGCGCCGATCCGAACGATAACCCCTTGGTGGGCGACTGGCGGCTGGCGGGTGCCGGCTCATTTAGAGTGGGCCCAGCGCCCTTAGATGGCGGTTGGTACAGCGTGAGCGCATCTGATGTCGTCACCCGAGCCTGTCAATTTGACGATGTCTTCCGATTCAATGCCGATGGTTCCTTTGAAAACGTCCAACAGGATGATACGTGGCTCGAAGAATGGCAAGGCGGCGGCGCCGACGGCACTTGTGGCCTGCCGGTCGCGCCTCACGACGGCTCAGCAACCGCATTTTGGGAATACGATGACGTTGCAGGGACGTTAACGCTTCAGGGTATGGGCGCGCATTTAGGGTTACCCAAGGCCGTTAATGAAGGTGAATTGCCAAATGTTGGCACCCCGGAGTCGGTGACCTATACCGTTGAGACGCTCTCAGCGAGCGGTACGGATTTGACGGTTGTGATTGAATCCGGCACCGGTGTTTTTTGGACCTTCGAATTTAGGAAAGCGCAATCAAGACCGCCAATTGTCGGGAGCTGGAAGCTCGCAGGGGAAGGGTCGTTCAGGGTAGGCCCTACAGCCTTGGATGGTAGTTGGTTTAGCCCAGATGCGGCCGTGATCGCAGCGAGAGACTGCCTGATGGATGATATCTTTTACTTTGGTGAAGACGGCTCTTTTTCCAATCTTCAAGGCGGTTCAACTTGGCTGGAAGGTTGGCAAAATGGTGGCGCGGATGAGGCGTGTGGTGTGCCGGTGGCGCCGCATGATGGCAGTATGAAAGGGTATTACATGCTGGATGAAGAAGCGGGCACGCTTACCTTGGAAGGCAAAGGCGCGCATCTTGGGTTACCGAAAGCTGTTAACACAGGCGAAGTGAGTAATGGCGCGGTGATTCCAGATAGACTGACTTATACGGTTGAGGTTCTGGGTGCAAACGGTTCGTCGATGACTGTCTATATCGAGTCTGGCGCGGGCGTATTCTGGACGTTTGATTTCGTCAAGGTGAGCGATTCGCCGCTCATCGGTAGTTGGAAGTTGGCCGGCGAAGGCTCTTTTAGAGTCGGCCCCGAAGCACTGGATGGCGGTTGGTTTAGTCCTGATGCAGACACGATTGCGAAACGATCTTGTTTAATGGATGACGTTTTCTACTTTGGCGCTGATGGCACCTTTGCCAATGTACAGGGTGGCTCGACCTGGCTTGAAACTTGGCAAGGCGTTGCGGAAGAGGCATGCGGTGCGCCGGTTGCGCCTCACGACGGGAGTGTGAAGGCAACCTATAGCTATGATGCAGACGCTGGCGCCTTGATGATTAAGGGCAAGGGTGCGCACCTTGGCTTGCCGAAAGCAGTCAATACCGGCGAAGTTAGCAATGGCGCCCAGGTGCCCGATGATCTGGTCTACATGGTTGATACCTTATCGGCTGATGGTTTGGCGATGACTGTTTATATTGAGTCCGGAGACGGGGTGTTCTGGACCTTTGACCTGGAGAAAGTTGCGGATGCGCCAATTGTAGGGAGCTGGAAGCTAGCGGGTGAAGGATCCTTTAGGGTTGGTCCAAAAGCACTAGACGGTAGCTGGTACAGTCCTGATTCGGAAACCATCGTCACTCGGGCCTGCTTGATGGACGACGTGTTCTACTTTGGTGCCGATGGCACGTTTGATAACGTGCAAGGCGGCTCAACCTGGCTTGAAACTTGGCAGGGCGTTGATGCGGAAGTCTGCGGCACACCTGCAGCACCCCATGACGGGAGTGCGGACGCGACCTATGTTTACAATGCGGAGGCGGGTACCTTAACGATCAGTGGTAAAGGGGCGCACGTTGGATTGCCAAAAGCGGTCAATACGGGCGAGATCAGCAATGGTGCTGCGATTCCAGATGAAGTGACCTACGTGGTCGAAGCCTTACCGAGTGATGGCTCTGCGATTACGGTTTATGTCGAATCAGGTGAAGGGGTATTTTGGACCTTCGATTTAGTGAAGTAGGGCTTTACTCGGTCGTAAACACCTAGTAGTAAGAAAGCGGCGTGAGGCCGCTTTTTTATTGGCCACAGTTTAGGCTTATTTAATATAGCGCCGAGAACCCACCACACGGTGTGCGAACTAAGGTGCGCGAGGAGAGTAACCCTACCGCAAGGTTAAGATGGAACGTAAGCGGATAAGAAGTCTTCGTGGCTAGGCAGCACCTTGATCATCGCCTCAACTCGGCTCTGCTGCGTATTCAAAAAGGCCTTGAGCTCAGCGTCTGGCATCATGTCAACGATGTGATGATAACGCGTAGGAAGCAGGCCCTGACCGAGCATGACTTGGGTCCAACTGTTTTCACCAAAGACATCGCCTTGCGCCTGAAAGACGCGCCCCGTTTCCTGAAACAGATCCAGACGATGGCGCAATGTGTCGGGAATACGCAGGTTGGCCATATCCCGCCAGAAAGGATCATCCCCTCGATCGTTGAGATGATAATGCAGGACAATAAAGTCTCTGATGAACTCAACCTCTGCCCGCATCTGGCGGTTGAACTCTTGAATATCCGATGCGCTCGTTTGCTGATGGGGATACATCTGCATCAATCGGATGATGGCGCGCATTATGAGGTGAATGCTGGTGGATTCTAGAGGTTCAATAAAGCTCGCGGATAAGCCGATAGCGACGCAATTCTTGACCCAATGCGCTTGCCTTTGACCAGTCTGAAATGTGATCAGTCTTGGATCGGTGCGCTCTTCACCCGTAATATTCTGACGCAACCTGTGGAGGGCTTCGTCCTCTGAATAATGTTGGCTGCTGAACACCAAGCCATTGCCAACTCGGTGTTGCAGCGGGATTTGCCATTGCCAGCCAGCCGAATGCGCGATTGATCGCGTGTAGGGTCTCGGCGGCCGGGTACTTTGAGTTTGAACCGCGATCGCTCGATCACAGGGCAGCCATTCGCTGTAATCATCAAAGCCGACGCCGAGCGTCTTGTCGATTAGCAAACCATAAAAACCACTGCAATCAATAAAGAGATCGCCCGAGATCGCGTCGCCGTTGGCGAGTACGACGGATGCAACGTCCCCATTGTCTTTTTGTCTGACTTCAACGATTCGGCCTTCGATACGACTGGCGCCATGCGCTTCAGCGATTCCGCGCAGGAATCGTGCATAACCTGATGCGTCCATGTGATAAGCGTAATTGAGGGGCGTCGGCTTTAGGAATCCAAACTTTTCTGCCTGGGCAGCGACGAGTTCGGGCGCATACTGCCCGTAGTCTGGGTCGGCAATACCCAACTGCTGCCCTTTTAGCCAGAAATGCTGAAACCCGGCCGCCCAACACCCTTCACCCGTGTAGCCAAATGAGTGGAAGTACTGATGGCCCGCCCTTTGCCAGTTTTCAAATTGGATACCGAGTTTAATCGTGCCTTGCGTTGCTTTTAAAAAGGCGGCTTCATCAATTTTCAGTAATCGATGCAACGTCATGAGCGTGGGGATCGTGGCTTCACCAACGCCAACGGTGCCGATTTCCTCGGATTCAACCAGCCGAACGTTGAGGGTCTTGCCAAGCAGCTTTGACAGGGCTGCAGCGGCCATCCAGCCGGCGGTACCGCCGCCGACGATGACAACATTGGATTGGGGATTCGGGTTTTTCATGGCTTTCTCGTCACCGTAAAAGTCGTCGGATGGTCGATCGGATGGTTTGACCAAGGGTCTGATCGATCGGGTTCAGAATGCCTCTGGCAGCCTTGGGAATATGATCAAATCTTGCCGGGTCCTGATTGAATACATAGTAGTCGAGCAAAGTCTGCCAAGCTCGTTTTTGATTGGGTTCGAGATCCTTAAAGGCAAGCATCGCGTGCTGTAACGCGGCAAGCGGCGGGCCATGATGGTCGGCACTGGCAGGATCCCGAAACCAATAATTGATGAGCGTGTTGAGCTCGCCAATCGCTTCGACTTGATGCCACCACATGCTCGGAATCAAGATTGCGTCTCCGGGCCCAAGCAATGCGGTAAAACCCTGTGCTTGAGCAATTTTGAACCGAGGAAATCGTTTAAGATCTGGGCGCCTTAGATTAACCAAACTGATCGGTTGACCCGCTGGCGTCAGATCTAGTGGCCCAACATACAAATTCGGTAGCTGATCAGGCGGGAATAGCGTGAACTGCCGAGTGCCCGATATTACGCAGGCTAGATTGTTGGGAAAGTCAAAATGGGGCGCGACTACACTATGATTGCTCATCCAAAGGCTAATCGTTGGGCTGGGGAGGTCGAGATTGAGAACATTGGCTTTTCCGAATTCGGGTAACCAATGATCAACATTCGTCGAGCCAATATAAAGGGTATCAGGGCGCGGTTGTTGCGCCAGCGCGTCAAACTGCGCCAAAGCCGCCTGCAGGGTCAGTTGCACGCGTGAAAAATTAAAGCCCTCATAGCGATCGTTATAAAATATCCGGCCCTCATGTTCGGCGGCTATCGAAAAAGCGGTCAACGGTTTGCTGCTTGCCTGGCGCGCGATAAGGTCCCGATAACCTGTCTGGCTTGTCTTTGCTTGCAATACGGCTGGCCATTGCTCAACCAGGCCGCGAACGACAAGGGGCACGGCCGTCTTAATGTGATGATCAATCTTCTGTTTGAAGGCATCACAGGGCAGTTCAGGCAAGGGTTGCATTGGCTTATTGATCCGGATCTTTGATCATACGGTGTCGTTTCTTCTGGATTAAGCCCGATAATTGACTAAGTGAGGCGAGGACCATGTAGGTGTGATCAAGGAACCCCGCCGTTTGAAGCTGTTTGAGATCGGCATCGCTCAAGGCGGCCAGTTGGTCCTCATCGATACCATAAAAGCCGGTGAGCTCCAGTGTATCGTTGAGCGGTACCTCAAGACGCATTGGGGTAATCAGATTGAACGCGTTCAACGCGTCGAAATACTGTCGAGTTTGTTCGTGGCCCGCGTGGATATCGCCAAGGCGTTCAATGGTGCTGTCGAGCAGCGGGCTGTTGGAACCATCTTCGTTGAAGACAAGCTCACCATCGGGATGATGGGTTCGAGGATGATCCAAGTCAATCGATACCAGCAGTTCCGCGGCCCGATGCTCGTCCAAAGATTTGCGTTCCGTGATCAAAAACGGTGCGCGTCTGGCGGAGAGCGGCAGGTACCTGGCAATCCATTGGGCGCCGTCGAGATACAGGTTCTCTTTTGGTTCCAGACCAAACAGCGCCAGTGCATAAAACTGCCCGGTTTGGCCGTCTTTTCGAAATAGAACTGGATATTCAGCTTGCAGCGTTCTGAATTCAAATGGGAACACCATGGCCGACATGACGTTATCACCGAAGGCAGCGCCTGGTTGGGTGTTTACGCGCAGGCTTTGATGTTGTTTTGGGTCAAGGACTTCGAAATTGGACATGCGAGCGTAATCCTTCTCAGTTCATGTTAGACGGTTTGAAACCGATGCTGCTTGAGCGTCTCTAATAGGTCTCGATTGCTCGGCATCTGATTTCTGAACTGGTTCGCTTGTTTCGTCACCTGAGCAAAGGTGTGATGGGCTGCCGCCAGATCTTTCTCGAAGTGTCGATGTTTTGGTAAGACTCGGCTCGGACGGAAGCCCATCCCGTACAAAACGTACTGATAGCTTGCCGAGGGGAACATCTCATCCTTATGGTAGCCTTCGTGGTGCCATGGCGCTCGATAGTCCCAAGTTGTCATGAGCGACTGCAGTGATTCAGGGATGCTCGACGGCTTTCTATGATCGGACCAATAGGTTTCTGTGCGATTGGATAACACGTAGTGTAGCTTTAAGAAGTCGATAATTTGATCCCAGCGATATTGAAAGCGATCATTGTAGCGTTTGCAGACCGAATCCATATCGCTGCGGTCTGCAGGCAGTTCATCTGCGATCATCGTGGCGCCAAGTTCAACTAAAACCAAAGCTGATGCCTCGAGTGGTTCGATAAAACCTGCAGCCATGCCAAGCGCAACACAATTGCGATGCCAGAAGCGTTCTCGATGACCGGGCTCAAAGACAATGGTTCGCGTTTGAACGGCTGCGGCGATCTTGGGCGTACTGGTACGCTCGATGTACTGCCGAAGCGTTTGCTCTGCTGCATCATCTGATTGATGCTGTGCTGAATAAACGTAGCCCGTGCCGCGCCGGGTTGGTAGCCCGATGTCCCAGATCCAACCGGCGCTTTGCGCCGTTGAGTGGGTACAAGAGGCAATGGGGGCGGTTACATCAACATAGGGTGTTTGCGCGGCGATCGCTCGGTTGTTAAACAAAACGTCGTCACGGTCGATATAGCGAACCTTGTATAAATCGTTGATAAGAAGACCTTGAGATCCGCTGCAGTCGATAAAGAGATCGCCCTCAAGATCATCAGTCCTGTCTGTTTTGAGTCGGTCGATGTCGCCGTTGGTTCTGCACAGAACTTCAGTGACGTTAGCGACAATCTGCAGCACGCCGAGTTGCTCTGTGCAGTGTTTCTGCAATAGCGCAGCAAATTTTCCAGCATCGAGATGGTAACCGTAGTTGGCTTGTCCGGCATATTCTGGAGTTGTGATTTGTTTTGGTGCCAGGTGGTTTGCAAATAAGGCAACCTGAGGACAAACCGTTTGATCGAAGCGATCATTGGCATGCGCGGTTAGATAGGCCTCGACTGGGTTGAGCGCGTCAAAGCTGTTTGGTGGCATGAAAGGGTGCGTGTAGCAGGTGGTAGGGTCGCTCATCCAGCCGTAAAACGCCGTGCCTTGTTTGAAACTGGCATCGCAAAAACGAATGAAGTCGGTTTCAGATAACCCGATCCGTTTTAGGGTACGACGCATGGAGGGCCAAGTGCCTTCGCCGACCCCAATGGTCTTAATGTCGGGTGACTCGATTAACGTGACGCCTAAGCCCTTGTCCTGGCTGTTCGGGGCGTAGGTCGATGCAATAATACCGGCAGCGAGCCAGCCTGCGGAACCGCCGCCGACGATGACAATATTGCGAATGGGCGAGGACATAATTGAGATCGAAACTCCAAGGCAAGCGAATTTAAATTAGCCCAACCCTAGTTTATACGTTGGTTAAAAAAAAGCCGCTCATTGAGAGCGGCTTTTTTTAGTCATCAAGCAGACTAGTTGATTTGGTAGCGCAAGCCAATGTCATAGCGTGGTCCGCCCTGAACCGCTTGCAAAACCTGATCTTTGGTCAGTCCGTACACGTGAACGGTCTCTTCCGTGAGGTTTAGGCCGCTGAAATAAACCGTTAGTTTTTCAGTGGCGCGGTAGGTGATGCCTAAGTCCAATTGCCCATAGGCTTCCACGTTGGTTGGGTTGGTATAGGTGCCTTGTCCTTGGCCTGCACCCGCCAAGAAGTCGTCTCGCCAGTTGTAGGCAAGCCGAACCTGAAGGTCGTTTTTATCATAAAACGCGATCAGGTTAGCCGAATCACTCAAACCGTTTAAGACAAACTGCCCTTCCTGCGGCGTTGAGATATCGTAGCCAATATTGGCGTTGGCGAAGGTGGCATTGGCGACAAAGCCATAACCGGAGTCACCAAAGGTGTGCTGCAAATTGATTTCAACGCCATCAACCGACGCGTCCCGTTGGTTTATCGGTCGCGTTAGCGTCCAAACCAAAGCCGGGTCGCCGTCTTGACCAAAAATCTCCGCAGGCGAAACAGTCGCATCAACAGCGGCGTTATCGGCGTAGTTGTCGATAATGTAGTTACCGATCTCACCATAGTCAGTGTCATCTAGGCCGGCAGCGGATTTAGCATCTTCCCAAAGTTGTCCGCCGATGACGTTGGGAATATCAAAAATAGCAGCATCTTCAATGCCGGTACCGATAAAGTTTTTAACATCTTTTTCGAAGTAGCCAATGGAGAAATAGCTGTCATCGGCATAATACCACTCCAGTGATAAGTCGATGTTCTCAGACTGAATCGGTACGAGACCCGGGTTGCCCGCAAAAGCGCCTGGTGCCGTGTTGGTTCGATACTGAACCCGACCTGATACACTCAGGCCACCTTTTATGTCGTTGTAGCTGGGTCGAGTGATGGTCTCACTGTAGGAGAAGCGAGCTACCACGTTTTCCATAAACTCGATATCCAAGTCAATACTGGGCAGCAATAGATCGTAGGAGGCTGTGATATCCTCGAAACCCTGAACCAAGTTGCCATCAGCATCTTCCGCAGGCAAGACTAAAACTTCTTCGCCCGGTGCGAGCCAAACTGTGCGGTCGTACAGAACGCTCTTTGCCGCAGAGGTGACGTCTGTTTTCTCGTAACGAAGACCCGTTCGAAGATTCGCAGGCATGCCACTCACGTCCCCAGACCAATTGAGCTGGATGTACGCAGCGGTCGATTCTTCCGTGGTTCGGATATCGTTACCCCAATCTGTGCTAGCGCAATATCCTGTGCCACAGTCACCGGTTGTTGCGTAATCTAAACCTTCTGCTGCGTAGTGGGCCTCGCCTACAGCCTGCAGATCAGCAAGGCTGGCTGAGAAGAATTCTGTTTGTAACTCGGGGTGATTGCTACCAGAAAGCTCGTCAAATTGGCCATCAATGCTGGATCGAACAACCACATCGGCAAGATCGCCGGGTCGCGTCAAGCCACCCCAGTTGTCCAGCTGAACGTTGCTCGATACGGAGCGATTGCTGACGTCGGTCATCTGGACACCAAAATCAATGCTTGTGGATTCGGTCACATCAAAGCTGCCACTGAATTTAGCTTGCTCGATATCCATAAAGGCCGCGTCATTCCCGAACGTACTGCCCGTGATGATCATGTCGTTTGCGTACAGTGGGCGATTCGCCTCACCGCCTGAATTGAGGTTCAGGACCATAACAGGCATGTCAAAACCAGTGATCAGACTTTGACCGACTTTGTTAAACGATGCCATCGTGACCAGCGAGCTGGTGCCGTTACCGCCGATCGCTCCGGTTTCAGCGCTGGAGTCGTGATAGTCCAAAGCTAACGTGAGCCGATCGTTAACGGTCCCATTCAATGTTTAGGCCCATAGAGTCGTTGGTGTTTTCACGACCATCTTCACCAGTACCCATCGCGAAATCTGCATTGTTGACGACTTCGCTGTAGATCGTCGGCGTGTAGTGAATGCCGGAATTATCCCACTCGCTAGTTTGTGACACAGCCATTGGTGTTCGAAAACCAAGCGGATAAATCGCTGTAGGAACGCTCGAGCGTGAAGTTGGAATGGATGTAGTCGACCGTTGCGATGATGTCATCGGTTGGCGCCCACTGCAGCACGACTTGGCCATTGGTTCTTTCAGATTCGAACTCAGCAATGTTGTATGCCATGGACTGCGGAATGGAGTAAAACTCGCCTGCAGATTGTGGTCGATTGACTTGATTGGCATCATTGACCACGATCGAGGCGTCATCGCCTGCTCGCGTAAACCAGCCGCCGGTTGAGGCAGCATTAACACCGTTGTTACGATTCTGGTTAGACGCAGTGATGGCAATGCCGACTGTGTCATCCGCAAACTTGCCAATATAGATACCAGAAAATTCAGGGGTGATATCATCGCCAGTCCGTGTCGATGTGTCCCCAACCATCTTGGCTGAAATGCTGGCCGTGCTCTGGGCTTTGAGTGGCTCTGGCATTGATATGTTGATGGTGGAGCCAACACCGCCAGTTGGGATATCGGCTCGGCCCGTTTTGTAAACCTGAACGCCTGCGACGCCTTCTGATGCTAGGTCACCAAAGTCGAAAGATCGGCTTGCACCGTTATGGGTTGGCATTTGGCGGCCATTTAAGGTCACCAAGTTGTATTCTGGACCAAAGCCACGAACAGTGACCTGGCTACCTTCGCCTCTGGAGCGAGAAATCGAGACGCCAGTGATACGCTGGAGTGACTCAGCAAGGTTTGCATCGGGAAATTTCCCCATTTCCTCAGCCGAGATGGCGTCAACGACGCCGCTGGCATCGCGCTTAATATCCATCGAACGCTGCAGACTGCCTCGGATACCCTTAACCACGACTTCTTCCATGAGCGCGTTTTGGGCGCCCACTTCTTCTTCGGCCATGAGTGGGGCAACATAACCAGCAATTGCCAAGGCCACGCTGCTAGAAAGTAGTTTGCGTTTAAATACCATTGTGTTGAACCCCCTAGGTCGAGCTGCGCTCATCAGAAGCGCATTTATGGTTTGATCCGCCGTTTGCGGACATTTCTGCACTCAAAATGCTAACGGTTGGCTCTCCGAAACACATCGTTTTTGAGACTAACAGGGCATATATGCGATAACAGGGACGTTAAGCTTTTAAAAAGGGCTGGATGCTGCAGTTTAGGGTGTTATCGGAGGTTTTGACGACTGAAACAGGTTCAAGAGCGGTCGAGCCTCAGTCAATTCATGCAATCTGACCCACCTTTTTTGCAGCTTTGGAAAGCGCGCGTTGATTCGTCAGGCATGGGGCCAATTTACCGGGAAGTCCCATCAAACGAGAGGGTGCCGGTGAGTGCGGACAGGGTTCTTGTGAAAGCGTTGCGCGAGTCTTGGCTTGCAGCCGGTCATAAGTTTGAGATGCGGCAACACTTGAAAGCACTAAAGGGCCGTTTTTAACTGCGTTACCACCCGTTGATCAACTGGCCATTTAAAATCGGCGGCGTTCAGGTTCGCAAGCGCTACCCAGCGCGGGACTTCGCATTGCAAGCCGGCGTCATAAGGAAAATCAAAAGGCGCTATTTTCGCCTCAAATCGTTGTTTACCAATAAGTTTGACATGGTAATAAATGCTGATCAGTTGATCGGTTTCTCGAAAGGCCGATGGTTGAAAATAATCGGTGGTATAGAAGTGTTCGAGCACGTCAATGGGTTGGTTGAGTTCTTCTTTAAATTCACGAGCTAAACAATCCCGTGTGCCTTCTCCCCACTCTAATCCGCCACCTGGAAATTTGGTAAAGCGACTGCCTTTGATCAGCTCATCGCTCACCAACAATTGGTTCTGAGCATTGATCAAAATACCGTAAACCCGTACGTTAAATCGCTTCAGCATAGTCATTTTTTTGCCCCGGATATGCTTTGGATTGGGTGCCTGAAATGCTTTTTTGTAAAAGCCGGCATCGCCTGTGCCGCGGCGACGCTCAATCATTTTGTGATCAATATTACATCATGATTGACGCAACGCTGCGAAACTTGATCAGGCGAGCGTTGAACTGTGAAGTCGACAAACGCCAGGTATCGCGCGCGGGTTCTTCATTCGCGATAAAGGCTTAGTGGCGCTGCGGCGCTAATCTACGACCTTGAGAGCACAAAAAACGGGGTGTCACGCCGGTCATGCGCTGAGCAAGCGGCCGAGTGCGAAGCACGCGACGAGCTCGGGCGCGCTCACCTCATAGGCCGGCACCCGATGCGCTCAAGTGCTGATCGCTCGGCGCAAAATAAAATGCAGATTAGGCGGTGCCTGCTCGCTAAATTTAGCCTGAACATCGGCCCCTGCGATGGCTTGCCTGTGAGAACCGCGTTCGGCGTGAGCGCAATGCCGGGTTGGACAGGATGCCAGAAAAGCTTGTCCGGAAGGCTGCTCACCAGCGGGCACGCGCCTGGATAATCCATTTGTCAGCTTACCGCGTACTTTGGGCATGCTGGTAAGGTTGACAGCGTTGTCATTTAAGCTTAAAACAAGAAATGACACCGTTGTCATTTTAAGGTGTGTAGGGGGTTGAGAGCGATTTTTTAATATCGATGCAGGTTTGAATTGAATGCAGGGGGTTGTGTCCAGTGGCAAGTAATCAAATGCAGCGTTTTGATGGACGGCGCGAGCGGGCCGCTTGGCCAGCTGACACGGTCCAGGCGGTTGTGGGGTGTAGTGGCCGATCAGTGTTGATGAAGTTGAAAGAGATGCTGCGCAATGAGCGACTGATTGACGTTGTCGCAGCGTGTCCAACGGGGGATGAGATTCTCAGAGCTTGCGAGGAATTAAGGCCGAGCCTTGTGATCCTAGACACTCGGATTACGGCGCCGGATGCCTCGGTCGTTGCCTCGACACTGCATGCACAGTACGCGCCAAAGATCGTGCTGCTGACCGAGCCCGTCGCAACAAACGCAACCAGCCCTGCGCTGATGGCCGTTGAATACAACCCTCAAACGTTTGATGCGGACCGCTTGTTTGACATCGCGCGAGATACGCTTGACGCGATGGATCAACACCACATGATGGGGGACTTAGCCCGACCTCAGTCGGAGCCAAGACAAAGGATGGGGACTGTCTCGTCCTCACAAAAAACAAACCATCCTAATCAATCAGCATCGCTGCAAGCAGACAATAGCGCGCGCCATCGCATGCTCCGAAAGCTGTTGGTCCGGGATTCTGGGGTGGTAAAAGTTGTCCCCTTCGACGACATTGCTTGGGTGGATGCCGCGGGCGACTATATGTGTGTTCATGCCCTCGGTGAGACTTTGGTGATGCGAAGCACCCTACGAGAGCTCGTTGACAAGCTTGATGAGCGGACCTTTGCGCGAATTCATCGCTCGACCATTGTCAATGTTGAAAAAATCGTTAGCCTGACGCCGCTTGCAAAAGGCGCCGGGTTGCTCGAGCTTGCTTGCGGCAAAACGTTAAAGGTCTCCAGAAACTACCGCGACTCCGTCAAGAACCTGTTTCAGTAACGAGCGGTTTTGGACTGTTTGGACGTTTGGTAAAGCGTGCGCTGAACGGTTGAAACGATTTGGGTGAGCGAGTTCTTGGCAAATCTCAAATAACCGGCGTTGAGTCAGCTTTACTCGGTTGATTTAGGATTTCGCCAAAACACCTAAACGCCCAAGCTGATTGGATGGGCGCGCGCGACCAGCCTTGCAGGGCGTCAATCTGAACGCGATCACACCATAGCGTGACCAAAGACAAGCGCTTAGAAAATCTTGAATCCAACTTCTTCAGAGATAGGCCGAGTCCGCCTTTGCGCTGATAGTAAGCCTGCACAGAATGCTGGTCAGAGACCCAAAGCGATCCCTGCGAGCGGGATTAGGGCGCGATGGCGCATCGATTGCTATGCGGTCATTCAGATGACTGGGTGTGCGCGGCGTCTTAGTCGGTGGGCGCCCAAGCAATCGGAAAGACTTCAGGAAACTCAGACAACGGCTGGCCGTCCTGCGGATGATGGTCATACAGCGCCAAGGGGTCCGGAATGGCTTGGCTCCGCCTGCGCAGATAATGCACATCAGGGCCGGCCCAAAGCGAAGCATGGGCGCGTCTTGGGTGCGGCAACGTTGCGCCGCCTCGAGCCGAATGCAGGATGTGCCCATGAAACAGCAGCACGTCCCCCGGTTCATAGTCCCAACCAAGAATCTCGAAGGATTCGCGGTGTCCTTCGATATCCGGTAGCACCGGCAGGCTTGGATCTAAAAATGAATCAAAGTAGGTCCATTTTTCATGCGCCTCGCGTCCGATCAGAATTTCACCGGCGGCGTGCGCTTGCTCGAGTTTTGCGGCGCCCTCGGGATCCGCTTTGGGATCCAGGCCAACCGGCGGTCTATAGGTCACATTCCAACGGTGCGAGCCGCGAATAACCTCGATACTGACGTCTCGGGGTGCAGGGTCAGCACAAACCCAAGCCCTTACCAGTTGGTGGCCATCAATATTGTAGTAGCTTGTGTCCTGATGCCAGGCACTTGGAAAAACCTTGCCTGCCGGTTTATAAAACATCTGGTCCATATAAAAGCGAACCGGGGCTTCGAGGACTGAGCCTACGATCTCAGCGATCGGGGACGTCTTCATGAGTTGGTCAAGGCACGGCGAGTGCGAGGCTGGAAACTGATCGATCCGCAGGGGCATGGCGACGCCCGCCGACATCCCGTCCGGGTTTGCTTGGGTGAACTCAAGGCCCTCCTCGAGCAAGGCGTTCCAGTGGCTCGCCAGGACACCCTTTAAAAGGACCGCGCCATCGCGATGAAAAGCCTGTTTTTCTTGCGTGGTAATTGGACGATTCAATCCGAATGCCGACATCAAATTCTCCTGCCCATTTTGGTGTTAGCATATCAGAAACAAGGGGAACAATAGGCGAGCAGATGCCAAGTCAAGTTTTTAAACACATCACCTATGAAGTCGAACGGGGCCGAGCGCGCATCACGCTCAATCGCCCTGAAAAGCGCAACGCCTTATCGATCGAATTGGTAGAAGAATTACGTGCTGCTTTGTGGGAAGCCGATGACGACAAAGCAGTTCATTGCGTCATTCTAAAAGGTGCCGGCACCTCTTTTTGTTCAGGCTACGACCTCACGCCGTCGCGTTCAGCTGAAGATGACGGCGTTGATCGTCGCAAAGGCCGCGGAATGGATGATGATGCCTGGCACATCGAGCGATTCCAGCGTTGCCTGCGGACGCTGACTGAAATGCACAAGCCTTCGATCGCTCAGATTCACGGTCACTGTTATGCCGGCGGCACGGATCTCGCTTTGTATTGCGACCTGCTGATCTGCTCAGATACCGCAAGTTTTGGTTATAGCGCCCTAAGAAACATGGGGGCAGCACCGAACCAGATGTGGCTCTATCACATTGGTCCGCAATGGACCAAGCGCTTACTCCTGACTGGGGACACAGTCAGCGGCGTGGATGCGGCCAAAATTGGCTTGGTTTTGAAATCTGTGCCGGATGCGTATTTGGAGCAGGAGGTAGAAGGTTTAGCGGATCGTTTGTCTTGGATCGACGCCGAGATGCTGTCGACCAACAAGCGTATTGTAAACGTAGGCATGGAGCTGATGGGCGCTCAGGTTCTGCAGCGACTTGCAGCTGAAAATGATGCTCGGGCGCATACCGCCCAAGCGGCTAAGAATGTTTTCAAGCAGATTGCAACGGAAGGGTTGCGGGCCGCGCTGGCCGACCGGGATGCGCCATTCGGTGACAGCCGTGCCAGGGTTACGGGTCCGGAGATTCGGGATGATAGGGGGTATCTGATTCCAGATCGCGAGGAGTCTTAGAAGCATTTTAAAGACACAATAGGATGGTGCTTGCTGGGTCGGGCGCGTTAAACCGATTTAGACAACATCGCACAGGGCAGCGGTCATCGAGCATGATGGTTGCGGAGAATCGTTAACAAGGAGCGCGTTCATGGCCAACAACCCAAAGATTGACGTTTACCTCGTCTGTAATGCGAAATACCACGACACCAATTTCGCTCGGCTCGAAATTTTAAAACTACTGGCGGAAAACGAGGACATTCACACGCGAGTGGCCGAAGACTTTAGCGATATTGAAGCCATTCAGAAGGCGCGTTTGTTGATCACTTATACGTGTGATTTAAGACCTAGCCTAGCCCAGCAGGCAGGATTGGCGCAGTACCTAGAAGCAGGCGGCCGCTGGTTTGCCTTGCACGCAACCAACGCGCTCATTGAGTTCGTGAACGGTAAACCCGATACACCAGATCTGGCGCCGAATTTTATGGCAATGTTGGGCAGCCGGTTCGTGGCCCATCCTTCTAATACCAGTTTCGAAGTGCGCGTCACCGATGTCGACCATCCTTTAACGGCCGGAATCCAGGATTTTGAGGTGCACGATGAAGAGCCCTATTACTGCGAGCCGATCGGCGAGCAAACGGTTTTGCTCGAGGCAACTTACAACCAGCCCTCGGCGGGCTACGTGCAGTCGGATTACGGCACCGATCGAGACAGCCAGCCGCAAATGTATCTGCATCCTTTTGGCGAAGGCGAGGTGCTGTATCTGTCTTTGGGCCATTGCACGGGTAAGCACGATATGAAACCAATGGTCGAGATCGTGCCCGTAGTGAGGGGTTCTTGGAATAATCCGATCTACTACGAGTTGTTGCGGCGGGGCATACGTTGGGGCGTTGGCAATCTGTCGGTGAACCCATGATGGTCGTAAGCCTACGTTTTAAGAAGTGAGATTTGTAAATAATTGGGGTTTGCACGATCGGGTTGCATACGCTGGGCGCGTTGTTGGTCGGCGGCGGCGCGCTGTACGATCTTGGCGTTAGATCTGTCGGACAGGTTCTCTCCCGCCCAGTGGTGATGTTTGGTACCCTTGGACTTTGCCGGGCTTGTCAGTCAGGATCCGCACACACGGTTTTGTTTTGAAGTTCAATAAAACCTAAACATTTCGCAAAATTCACAATGCATCGAGAAAACCAAAGGAAAACTTATGAACAACGAAACGTCACGAGCGCTGCGAACCACCTTAACCAGCGCAGGGACGATAGAGCTTTCAATCGTAGCCGAACCCATGCCGCAACCGAAGGCGGGTGAAGTTCTGGTGAAGGTCGAGGCCTCTCCTATAAATCCTTCGGACCTGGGTTTGTTACTCGGGCCAGCGGACGTTTCAACCCTAAGGGTTACCGGATCTGGCGATGAGACCGTCGCGTGTATGGACGTCCCCGCGGCCATGATGCCTGCACTGCAAGCAAGACTTGATGTGGCGATGCCTGCTGGTAACGAGGGCGCCGGTGTTGTTGTCGCTGCGGGCGAGGGCGCAGAAAACATGATTGGTAAAACCATCGGTGTTGCCGGTGGCGCGATGTACTCACAATACCGATGTGTCCCGGCAGCGAGCTGTATTGTGATGCATGAGGGTACGACGCCCGCTCAGGGCGCTTCTTGTTTTGTGAACCCATTGACAGCGCTTGGCATGATAGAAACCATGAAAATGGAGGGCCATACAGCGCTTGTCCACACTGCTGCCGCATCAAACCTGGGGCAAATGTTAGTAAAAATTTGTCTAGCAGATGATGTGCAACTGGTTAATATCGTTCGCAAGCAAGACCAGGTTGATCAGCTTAAAGCGCTGGGCGCCAAGCATGTTGTCAATTCTAGTGAACCAACTTTCCAAAATGATCTGGTCGACGCGATTGTTGCAACCGGCGCAACCCTCGCCTTCGATGCAACTGGCGGCGGTAAACTTGCTGGTCAGATACTCACCGCGATGGAGATCGCGGCGAATAAGCGCGTTGAGGGGCACAGTATTTATGGCTCGACGACTTTTAAACAGGTCTACATCTATGGCGGCCTAGATCGAACGCCGACGGTATTGAATCGAGCCTTTGGTTTAGCTTGGAGTCTTGGCGGCTGGTTGCTCACCTATTTCATTGAGAAAATTAGTCCAGAAGAATTCGCCGCGTTGCGTCAGCGCGTTGCAGACGAAATCACCACAACATTTGACAGCCACTACACCAAGGAGATATCACTCGTTGAAGTGCTGAGCGAAGACGCTATCAAAACGTATTCAAAGCAAGCGACGGGTGAGAAATTTTTGATCAAGCCCCATCAGTAAAACGCAGTGCGGGGTTCATACTAAAAGGAGATCATCTTATATGCCGAACTTTCTGAATTCAGGCGACGCGTTTCCATCCATCTCTCTCAATTTAGCAGAGGGTGGGACATTCTCGTTTCCAGACGATCTTGAGACACCCATAACCATCGCATTGTTCTATCGCGGCCATTGGTGACCCTATTGTCGCCGGCTCTTGGCTGGCTATGAGGAACGCCGTGAAGCGTTCTTAGCAGAGGGGGTCAGTATCATTGCGGGCACCGTTGATACCCAGGATCAAACCGCTGATGTCGCGAGAGACTTGGCATTTCCGGTTGCCTACGGCATGACGCGCGCAGACGGTGACGCGCTCGGTTCGTGGTGGGACGACCGTCGTGATCATATTCAACCGAGTGAATTTGTGATTAGCAAAGGCGGCAAGGTCATGATGTCGACCTACAGTAACTCGCCGATCGGACGGATGGATCCAGCCGAAGCGTTAACGCTCATTCAGTATTTAAATGCCCAACGTGCTCAGGCCGGGAAGCCCTAATCCTCTGGGCGGCAAGCTTACCGCTGCCGGGGAATCTTGCCGCCGGGATTGAGTTGAATGTCTTGACTAAAGGCTCCGTGGTGATAGCGGTAACTGCGCTGGTCTCAGCCTTTCGAAGTCGTGCCCAGGGCCGAAGTCTGGCAGTGGTAACGCATGAGGGCATCGCTTGTCTGCATTTCCCACCCGCATGATGCGGAACAAGCGTGGCCGTCTCACCTGAAGATGCGGGGGGGAGCGTCTACTTCTGAGAGGGCTCGGAATCCGGAAAAATTCGAAACCCAGAACCTCCTCTTCAGAACAGGATCAGTCAAGAAGTCTTCGCTGGACAATTTATCCCAGTCTTGATCATCGTTAGTTCCTAGCCGCTGCTTTAGCTTGCGTTCGCCACGGGTATCTTTCTGTCCATTTTTAAGTACATTAAAGGAATGTCTCATACGGAAGACCAACGCATGACCAATGAATCAAGTGATTCCGAACAACAAAAGCCCTCTGCTATTGATCGTATTCTGGACTTCATCTTGGAGAGAAATCGCTTAAACCAACGCTTGCACTGGACAACCATTATCAGCGAGAAAACGTTGCTGGCGATTATCGGGATGCTGACCGTCATCGCATCGGCAGACGCAATTTTCTCAATTTTTGTTGCCCGTGAAGTGACGCTCCCTGACCTTTTTCTTTTGTTTATCTATGTTGAAATTATCGGCATGATCGGCGCGTTTTACTCAACCAACCGCATTCCAGTGACACTACCCATTATTATCGCCATTACTGCGCTCTGCCGATTGATTGTTATGCAGAGCAAGGAGATGGATGCCCTGACGCTGCTTGCGGAGGCTGGTGCAATTTTTGTACTCAGCGGAGCCGCTTATGTGATGAGCCTCAAGGACAAAATGAGTTTGGAGAAGCTCGAGCGCAGAGATTGAGCACTGGCATTGTCTACTGCGCCTTTAGGTTCTTAGTTGGCAATCAGGGCGCCCCGTCAGCAGCTTGTAGCGCGTTGGTTGTAACGCCGCTAAGTTATTGAGCGGCTTTTATTCAGCCTGGAATCTTTCGCGGCGCTTTTCCTAAAACCTATGCCCCGCAAAGCATATCGATCGGCGCTCTCTTTCGACGGATATCGTGTTAAATCCCTGCCCCGAGTCGCCTAAGACAGGCGGTGATGCCCTTAAGTGAGTCGGGTTAAGTCCTACTCTGAGTAGCGCAGGGACTTGAGATTGGTGTCATGTAGGGTTTTTGTAATTTCATATTTAGAGAAAAGATACAGCGCCAGCGACGGCAGGACGATACTGATTAGGACGATTGCGATCGCCAACTGCTCGATTGCGATCATTTTTTCGGCTTGACTGCTGCTTGCAGAAAACCCAACGACGCTGAGTAAAATGCCTTTAATCATCAGCCCAATTCCAGAAACTGACTTTTGGATCAAGTTAGGTCCGGCGAAAAAAAGTCCTTCGGCGCGGCGGCCTGTTTTTGTCTGACTGTCTTCAACAACGTCGGCCGTCATCGAGCCCACGAGAATCCAGGCCAGTACGGCAACCGAGGCAGCAATCAGAGAATGAATCAGCATGACCCACCAGAGTGTGCCATATTGCTCGCCATTGGGGGGTAGCAGCGTTGTCCCGAAATTAATATCGATTAACCTCAGGATGAGCAGCACTGGCCCAATGATGATCGAAAGAATAAACAGGGTGACGGCCAAGTTTTTCTTGTCAAAACGCTTGGCCAAGGGGCCAGCAAGCGCGCTGATGGACATTGCCGCCATTAGATCGACGATCGCAAAGATGGCGACATCTGAAGGCTTCCAGTCCCAAAAAAAACTGTTGAAATAAAAGCCAAGGCCGCTGGTGAGCCCGACAAATACGGCAAACACGACGCCCGAAAAAAACAGCATGAGCCAAGACTTGTGATTGAGCGTCGCTTTGATTTCGGTCCATATTCCCCGAACCGATTGAGGTCGGTCTGTCTTGGGTGGTTCGAGTTTCGGAATATCTTTCAGTGTGCCAAGCGCAAAGATAAGGCCGGTGACTAAAATTAGGCTGCTACCCCAGATGGCAAGTTGTTGATAGCCCTCGAAGTTGTCGTAGGAGTCCTTCAAGAAATATTTTTGGGTCGCATAGAAGATACCCGCACCACCAATCCATCCGAAAAAACTGCTCAGGCCATGGAGTTGGGTCCTTTGGTGATAATCTTTAGAGATTTCGGCGCCAAGCGCTTCTCGAGGGATTTGATAGAGTGTCCAAGAGACGCGCAGCATCGTGATTAATAAAAGGAGTTGAAAAAACAAACCGAGCTGCGAATCAGCAAATTGCCAGGTAATGAGTAAGAAATAAAACAGGGCACCGGGCACGATGCTGGCGAAGATATAGGGGTGGCGCCGTCCCAGTTTGCTCTTGGTGTAGTCAGAAAAATATCCGATCAAGGGGTCGGTAATACCGTCGATGATCAACGCAATCGCGAGGGCTAAGCTAACAAGCAGCGCATCAAGGCCGAGTACATTGTTGTAGTAATAGAATATGGGCGCCCCTAGAAAGTTTGATTTGATCGCAGGGGAGAGGTTGCCAATGCCATAAAAAATCAGGCTCGACTTCGACGCTAGGCTTTGGCTCATGATCATGTCTCGCTCACACTTGAAATTACATTAGCGGAAATAATCGGTTTGCTCTACTGGGTTTCTACCCGAGTTGTTGATAACCATTAAGCGCATCCATGCCGAGAAGGCGCCCCAATTTGAGGGGGCTCGAGGTGGGTGCTGGTCTGCCGAAAATACCGAGGATGGGTCAGACAGGAAAAAAGTGATGCCCGAAATTAAAAACGCCTGTTATGAATAACGCTTGAAAAAAATTTCGAGTACCAACGCGGATACCGAACGATTGCCACGCGCGATTCAGAAGATAAGCTTTGGATTAAAGCAATAATGTTGATATTGGATGGTGGAGAGCGTCAGCCAGCATCCTTACAGCGGCAGCTTGAGTGAATCACATTGCGGAACGCCAAGGCTGTCGTGCCGATCTGGACGACGCTAATTTGCTGTCGGTGTGTCATGCTTTGCCGCGCGCGGAAGACCGCCATAGAAAAGTCGAAGAGGCCGAAAATGCCGTGCGACCTTAAGCGGGCGCACCAGCCCGGGTGTGGGTCGTCAGCCGCCGACATCGAATTGTATTGGCCACGCGGTTGTATCCACTGTCAGAGTATCGGTCGTAAGGCTTTACTGTTGTAAGGCTTTAACTGAAAAACGGTATGGCAACGACAACGCTGGCTAGAACGAGCGTGCACTCTAATGAGGCACTGGTGACTGCTACAAGTTTACGTTTCGACATGATTTGCTCCTATTTGGGTTGGTTCGGTGGTCGATCGCGTGAGGTACCTCGGTTAAAGCAATCTGCGTGCCAACCACCGATTTGAGCCAGTGCCGATTTTCTGCGTTACGAGGTGAGCGCGTCTGTTGAATTCATGGTGGTCGATGGTGATGCGGATACGCTGATTCAGCGGTTTGGCTCAGCTCTTAATCTGAATCGAAACACCGCCCACCCAGCCGAGCCGTAAAACCACCTGCGTGTGAAGACCTAGATCGCATTGCCCACATGATCGCCAGGCGCGTTTCACGGTTTCTCGACAAAGCGGGTGACCTAACCCGCGAGGCGAAGGCCGCCGCGCGAGTCCGAGTAGCTGGCTGTAAAGCAGGATGAGGAAGATGCCATGGGTGCGATTGCCTGTGCGTGTACCGAAACGTCGGACCGCACGATCGCTCGACATTCGGCCCCTATGCCGTACGGCAAGCACTAACGTTGCAGACAGTGCCTGTCGGAACCGAACAGAGAAAATCAGACGATCTTGTAGCTAAAATTTTTCGGGCACACGACACAACTTCAGATGGGCTGACGGGAATAGCAGCTAACCGGCTGGAACCAGGAAGCTATTCTTGGGGCGGGGAAAGCGTGGTAATTCTTTCTAAGCACAATCATGATATTGTCGATAGGATTTGCAGCAGGTGGATTCCATGAACACGACGACGCTTGTCATCTATTCCGACTATTTGTGACCCTGGTGTTATAACGCCGCCGTGCGCGTCGATCTACTCAAAGAAGAATTTGGCGATCAACTCAAACTTGATTGGCGTTCTTTTTTACTGAGGCCTCAACCAGGCAACTCACGAGATCTCGAAAAGTTTAAGAATTATACAAGGCACTGGCTCAAGATCGCTGAGGACAAACCCAGTGGTGAATTTAGGAAGTGGCAGAGCGACGCAGGCCCACCCTCTCATAGTGTTCCACCTCACTTGGTCGCAAAGGCTGCCGCGGAGCTCAGTGCTGAGGCGTTTGATCGTATTCATAACGCGCTGCTTAAGGCCTATTTTTCAGATAACCGTGACATTTCTGCCGAGAGAACGCTCCGACTAATTTGGGACGAATGCGGGTTAGACCCCAGCGAGTTTGAACGGAGCAATAACCCGCTGCTCCTGAAATCCACGATCGATCAGCATAACGAAGCACTCAATTGCGGGGCGAATGGTGCGCCAGCCTTCCGCTTGGCTCACAATCACGCGGCGATTGTTGGTGCGCACCCAGTGGCGACATTAAGTCGATGGATCAAAAAGGCGATTGAGGGTGAGATTTAGACTCACAAGCCCGAGCAAAAGACAATTAACGTTTCATCAGCTACTGATCGGAATTGAGCGATGAAGATTTAGAAGTGGATTGGGGCAATTCTTGACCCTGATGTGGTTTTTGTCGTGCTGTTTGACAGCGTTTTGTTCGGTGGTGGTCAGCCTGAGTTTTGTTTGGGGCACCGAAGGTAGGTCGACGACCGGTGTGGCAGTGTTTGTAAGTTTGAGCGCAGTTAACCCGTCAACACTTTCAAATCAGCACTTCTAAACCACGTTCAATACACCACATTGCAGAAATGCCCCCGAGAAGGTAGACCGGTATCGGCAGCAGTCGCTCGGGCTCGATTGCAATTCGATGCGCGACCACCAGCCTTTGAAGCGCAAATGTCGTCAGCGACCAGGCGCCTATGACCAGAAACACAAACGCAATTTGACCGACCTCGATGCCGATATTGAAGAAGAGCAGCGCCAACGGCACATTGGCTTGCGGCAAGCCGATTTCAGCCAAGGCGCCGGCAAAGCCCATGCCGTGCAGCAGTCCAAAGCCGCCTGCCAGCCACCATGGGTGGCGTTTGAACAGGCTTAAACTCGAGCCAGGTCGCGCTTGCGTGTCGCGGGTCAGCTCAAGCGCCAGCACAAAAATACTGAGTGCGATCACAAATTCAATGAGCGAGACGGGGTAGGTCAAATAACCAAGCGTCACCAGCGCCAGCGTTATGCTGTGACCAACGGTAAAGGCAGTAATGGTCCACAATAAGCGCGCGCCACCGCCAACGAGCAGCAGCAGACCAAAGATAAACATTAAATGATCCAGACCACGCCAGATATGCGTCGTACCTAAAACAGTATATTCCGTCGTCACCTTTGATCGGCTAGGTTGCGTGGGTACGAGAAAATCCGGCCTTTCCGCGTTCACCACGCTTTGGTAACGCCGGCCATCCTTTAACGAGAGCATCACCATTGCTGAGGCTTGATTCTCCGCAAGGCCGTTAACACCAAGCTTTTGACCGACAAGGCCCTCGATGCCGAGTGTTTCGCAATCAAGTGTCCAACTGGATACGGTGCCAGTACCTTCACGCAGCGCTGGGTTCTCGGTTTTTACGACACAACTGACGGGCCACGTTGGTTGCAAGGGTACACGGCTGGTGGCTTCAGTTGGGGTTTTCCAAACGACATTAAAAATATGATCAGAAGTCTCGGTAAACTTTAGCAATGACGGTGCAAAACGGTGTGCTTCAGCGGTATAGGGATGCGTAAGCACGATGATCAGTGACATCAGAAAGATAAGGCGAGGGAGAATCGTCATTCGCAGGCTTGCTCCTCATCGCGCGCCTTCAGTGCCTTGCCTCGGATATCAAATTCAACTCTCATCGCAGCTATGCCGCATTGCAAAGCGCGCTTGTTCGCCGTGTACTGAAGGTCTGCGCGTAATTGTTGTTCAACTTCTTGAAGCTCAGCGTCCCGTGCAGGTTCAAATTTGGACAACCAGACGTAATGAAGCCCGTAGGCTGAGGGTATTGGGCCAAGCCATCCCCCGTTGCCTGACGCTGCAAGGTTTGATTGTGCGAAGGCTTGTTCTAGCCCGGCAATAAAATGATTGCCGAAATTTCGCGCAAGTTGATCTGGTGTCTGCCCGATAAACTGATGCCCCTGTAAAAAAGGTGCCCCCAGTCTTCTTGCGGCCTGAATGTCCAGATCTTGCGCCGCGATCAAGGCAATGGCGGCGGCTACTTCGTGCTGACGCTCAGCAGGGAAGAAAACATGCTCGATCGAATATCGCGGAGGTCGTCGCAATGCTTCTTTTCTTTCAATAAAAGCCGCCTCGATCATTTTGGCGTCGGGCTCTTTTGCAGGCGCTTTGGCGAGTAATCGCTGCTCCATCATTTGGATGAGCCGTCGTTTTACAACCTCATCATCAAGGTGCATGCGCATCGCGATTGCCTGATCAAACAGTGCGCCATCAGATTTGCCATCCGCCAGCTGAAGAAACCTCATGTTTAGAATCAGTCTTTGATAGATAATCGAGTCGCGCAGATGGAAACCAAGATCAATAGCGCGTTGCAGCAGCATGTCACGATCAAGTTCTACGGCGATATACCGTGCAAGCTGGTCTGGATTAGGCGGTCGACCGGTACTGGTCAGCCACTGTTGCTTGAGCGTCGCGATTCTCGCGTCGCTCAAAGGTCCGATTACGACCTTGGGCGCCGGAAAGAGCGCGGTCTGAAGGTGATAAAAGATCACACCCAGCACAACGAAATGCAGCCAGGGTTTATTAACCGCGGTGAACCAGTTCAAGATCGCGCCTTTGCCGTGATCAACCTTTTAAATCTCCGGACTATTCTGGGAAATAGTGAATGGGCGACGACCAGGCACGCTCTTGAATCGTGGTCGGCAGATCGGGTCTCGGTGCAACCCCGGCCCGGGTCGCGTCCCAGGTTGACCAGCGGCAGGTGGGGTTCTCTATCACTCGCGCATAATAGAAAGCGCGCTGTTCTGGCTGAAAAGCCGGGTCATGCCACAAGGCCGATAATTGTCCTGCCCCTGTTTCAGCATTGATCGAGCAGTCACGGATATCGACCTGAGCGCCGTTGTCGGGGCATCGACTGGTTTTTGGATTAACCGCTGCGCCACCAGCGCAAGCGACATCAATCACTGCTTCGTGAGTGCCCTCTGCATCGATCCAACCTTTGATCATTTGTAACCGTTGTAATGGGGCGCTTTCGGTATCTGCGGATGCCATAACCAGAAACCCGGGACCCTCGAGCGCCATCGGCTGAGCGCCTTCAACAGCGGGGCCAGGTCCGAGCGACGCCGCCCATGGTGACGCCGCTTGCGTAGGCTTGCTGGATACCGTCGGCCTCGGTCAGCATGTCCTCATCAAAACCATACCCGGCAAACAGGCGTATTTGAATGCGCGGACCTGAGGTCGCAAAGACTTCTTTTCTGCGAAAGGCGCTGTAGAGGGATTCTCGTGTATTTTCTTCTGCCCATGCTGCCGCTAATCCGGAAGCACCAAAGGTCGGGGTTGCGCCTGCCGTGTAGATGTCTCCGTTAATTCTGACTCTCGAATTACCGCGCCCGACCGCTTTCAGCGTCTGGTAGCCAAGCTCTCCTAATAGGCCGGTTTGCGGTAGCGAGCCGCGCTGCTCTCCTGTGCTTGATATCAAGCCCAACTTCGAAACGAAGTTCGATTCGTAATTTTGACTTGCGGCTGAGTGGGTGTCGCTCGAGCCGATAAAGCCGAATCGATAAGGGTTTACTGTGCCTTGCTGCGCTAACGTCAGTCCGCTTAATAGCGCTTCTCGCACGTAGGATCCTTCTACCTGGCTCAGTGCGTTAGTTGCGACGCGATACGGCATGATTTCAAAACCTGCCCATTCATCCCGCGACGATAAAACCGGGTGAGTTTCTGAGGTTCCCTTAACTTGGGTGATTTCAACGATGGGTTCATTGCGGATGCGCTGCTCTGCGTAGGCATCATCGAACGGATTACCGGCCCAGTCAGCGAGCTTAAACATTTGCCCGTTTGATCCATTAGAATTGTGGGGAATTGCCAGACTTTCTACGCCTTTGGCTCGGAGGTCGTCCATCCACTGCCAAAGATCTTCGGGGTTAGCCGAATGGAATCTTGAAAACGGCTCCCTGGGCAGTTGCTCGGTTCCTTTAAACACAACGTTTCTGTGTAGGTTGCCCATATCAGGGGTGCTGGAAGTGTATTCGTAGGCTGCAAAGGTCGTGAACCGACCGGGATCATTAAACTGATCTGCTGCGTCAATTGAATCACGCCAGGCACTTCTCACAACACCCAGCACTTCCTCACGATCCAGGTCGCCTGATGCGATCTGCCCAATTGCGTTGGGCAAAAAGGTCGAGAAGGTCGAAAGTCGATTTAAGATACTGAACAAACCAGCGCCCATATTTTCAGGTGCATTGAGATCGTGATAGGGCTCGGAGAATTCATTTTTTGAGAATGCTGTGCTTGTATCAGCCGCTGCTTTCACCAACCCTAAGAACATTGCATGGTCTGTTACGGCATAAAAATCCATTGGCCTTGAGAGCTGCATATTGAAACCAGCGGGATTGGCAATTGCCTCACCTTTTGCGAAACGATACGCATCATAGGGCGTCGCGAGCGTGCCAAAAGCATAGCCATCGAAAGAGTAGGTCGTGTGCACATGCAGATCACCAAAGTACGCTTTGCGCTCTGCGACTGCTTTCTTGGGTTCAACGCCTATGGCCGATGGTGGCGCTTGCTCGCGAACAAGAAGTTCTGTTTCTGTCTCAAAGACACTTGCCATCATGCCAGCCCTTTGCTCGGCTAACTGAGCATCTGTTTCAGCCGTAATGGCAATCGCTCGTTCACTGGTGTGCCGGTCCTGCGGAAGACTCAAGTCTGGCTCATCGGAACATGACGTTAAGAGCAATCCCAATGCAATCATCGCTAAGCAATTGGTTTTGAATCTGAGATTTTTCGTCACAATTATCTCCTCACTGGGGTTGAGTTCGCGTCTGCACCGGTATTCGGAACGTACTGAATTGGCGAAGACCATGCACGTTCCTGGAGCGTTGCTGCCAGATCAGAACGCGGCTGTGTGCCTGCACGGATCGCGTCCCATGTATTCCACCGACAGGTTGGGTTCTCGAGTACACGGGCATAGTAAAAAGCGCGCTCATTGGCGTTAAAGTTTGGGTCAGTCCATAGGACCCGCAGCTCACTGCTGCCCGTTTTAGCACTATAACTGCAATCGCTCAAATTCACCGTGGCGCCGTTGTCCGGACAGCGGTTTGTGGTCGGGTTGATCTCGGCGCCTCCGGCGCAAGCCACATCAATGACTGCTTCATGGGTTTCGCCAGTGGCATCGATCCAGCCTTTGATGATCTGAAGTCGTTGCAGGGGCGCACTATTGGCATCTGCTTGCGCCCACAGGGCGAATCGAGGTGGCCTGCCGGTCCCATCAGGATCAGGTGCCAGGTCTGCCCCCATGGTGACACCCAGGGCATAGGCACGAGCGACCCCACCCGTCGTTTCCAGCAAATCATCGGGTAATCCGTACCCTGCAAAAAACCGCAAGCGCATGCGCGGGCCAGATGTTGCGAAGGTTTCTTTCCGTCGTAACGCCGCGTAGATCGATTCGCGGGTATTTTCTTCGGCCCACACCGCAGCAAGACCTGAGGCGCCAAATTCAGTGGTTTGGCTACCCAAATAATTTTTACCATCAACTTCTGCGACCGACTGACCCGGCATGATTCCGATCATCAGGCCTTCCAAAAAGCCCACCGGAACCGAGCCACGCAGGTCAGCCTCTGCGGACAAGACACCCAATTTCGAAATAAAGTTGGCTTCATCATTTTGCGATGTGCCCGTATGGGTATCACTGGATCCGATAAAGCCAAAGGCAAAGGGGTTGGTGATGCCCCGCGCTTCTAGGGCCATTCCTTGCCGCAAAGCTTGTCGCACGTAACTCCCTTCGGGTTTGCTGGCGACCGGCGCCCCCATCCCAACGCCTCTTGTGCTCACTAACTCGAAGTCTGCCCACTCATCTCGGGTCGACAAAGCAGGATGCGTTTCAGACGTTCCTTTGATTTGAGTGATTTCAACCAGTGGCTCGTTTCGAATACGCTGGACTGCATAGTCATCATCGAAGGGATCACCCGCCCAATCCTCTAGCTTAAACATATGGCCGTTAGATTTATTGGCGTTGTGCGGGATGGCCAGAGACTCAACGCCTGCTTCCCGTAGGGTATCCATCCAGTCCCACAGATCTTCGACGTTAAGCGAGTGCATCCGTGAAAACGGCACCTCTGGCACGCGGTCACTATTCTTGAAGATCACGTTGCGATGCAGGCTACCATTATCCTCTGCTGTGATTGAGTACTCGTAGGCAACAAAGGTTGTGAAGTTGCCCGGATCGTTGTGTTCATCTGCGGCATTGATAGAGTCCGCCCACGCGCTGCGAGTGATCGCCAGTGGCTCTTCAGGGTCGAGTGTTCCGTCAACAATGGCAGCGGCGATGGCACGGGCGACCGCAAAGCTTCTCATCCGGTCCAAGATGCTCCAGCGATCCATATTGTCTGGTGCATTCAGGTCGTGCAGAACTTTCGAAAAAGGGTACTTCGAAAAATCACTAGTGGTATCGGCCGCAACAGGCGACACGCCCATAAAAAACCCATGATCGGTAACGCCATAAAAGTCCAGTGGCTCGCGGAGTTGTAGGTCAAAGCCTGCGGGATGTTTGATCGCTTCGCCTTTTGCAAAGCGATAAGCATCGGAGGGGGATGCCAGGGTGCCAAAAGCGTAGGCGTCAAACGAGTATTTCGTGTGCACATGCAGGTCACCAAAGTAGGCGTTGCGCGCTTCATTCCGGTGCCTAATAGTCGTTGTCGGTTCATCGACTGCGGCGTTGTTGCTGGATCGTCGATCAATGATCGTATGCTCAGTTGCAAACAAGGGTTGCCTGATGGCGGTTCGTTGCTCCTGGCTCTTGTTGATTACCACCACCGCAACTGGCCAGCAGTAGCCCAGCTACGAAGCAAGCTGCTTTTAGACTTCGTCCTATCAATTTTTCGCTCCAAGCTCTGATGTACAAGGTTATGACGATGACTACTTACTTAGCATTATGCTAAATTGTACGTTACAAATGGTATCCCTCTGACCGTCATCTCGCAAGTCAGACGCAGTAAAGGAGCGGCGCGTGTCTAAAACAATCAAAGATTCCCAGTCAAAAAAGACGATAAAACCAAAGCGCAGTCGCGCGGATACGGAGCAACGTTTGATTGACGTTGCCCTTGAATTGATCAGGGGCAATGGGGTGTTGGCCGGGCTCAATCTTCGTCAGGTTGCCGATGGTGCGGGCGTCAATCGAGGCAACATCTATCACTATTTCGGATCAAGACAAGAGCTTCTGCGCGCCGCGATCAATCGGCAATTCGCCGCACTCGTCGACGCTTTAAAAAAAGGTAAAACCCAAGCCCAAGCGGGATTTGTTACGCGGCGGCTTCGGGGCTTTCAAACGAACGTCGGCAACGACACCAACGACAGTATGCTTCGTGCGCTGCTCGTGCTTGATGGCGATGACACGGTTGATCCAATCCCACTCTATGAGATGCAACTTAGTCAACTAAGGCAAGACGTCATCGATGGAGACATTGACCGCGGTCATGATCTTGATGCCTTACAGGTGGCAATCTCTGCTTTTTTTCGGGGTTATCGAATCTTCCGTTTACCTTATGCGAGGCGCGTTGGTATTGACCCTAATGAGCTCGATGATCGCGTTGGCAAGATTCTGCGCACCTGGCTCGAGGCAATGGCGCAGCCGGCTAAAGATGATCGATAGGTCGCGGCCGGGCATTCTTCCCATGGCGCCATTAGCCGCGATGATAGGGCGGCAGCGCAACTCAGATCGTAAAAAGCGATCGGCTTTCATCGGCTGCCCGGACTGAGCGAGCCCTTCGAGGGCCGCGTGATCGGGTCCAAACTTGATGCGGCGCCTGATTTTGGCCCAAGGTTTGGGAAAAAGGTAAAAATCACCGGCCGCGATCCAAGATTGGGTGCGCCTCAGGCCGGTGCAGCAGGTGCTGATCGAGCAGCACTGGCTTTGCGCTTTCCAACGGCTGCAACAGTGCGCGTCAATCGCGATGTTGAGGCTGCGCGCAATGCCAGCAGAGCGGCTCTCTGCAAACGATATCACCCGATTCCCCACCCCGATTATGACTCGCAATTACGGCAAATGGGGTTTGCTGAATTTGCGGACCAGGCGAGTCGGTTAATGCCGGCTGGCAAGTTGCGTGAGGCGATGGCTTTAGTGCCGAATGAGGTGGTTGATCGATCGATCATAACGGGTAATGTCGAACAATGTGCCAAGAGAATTCAGGCGTTCGCTGGCGTGGCAGATGAACTCAAGCTTGCTCGAACCGGGCAACGAAACGATACTGGCACGATGGCTGACTATGAGGATTGATTGCAGCTGATCAGCACCTCGGTACAGTAGGGCTTAAAAATTTGGCCGACGCGTTTTGGGGTGCGAGAGGACGTCTCGTAAAGTCTGGGAAGTCCAGCCGGCGCAATAGCGCCTCAACAGAAAAGCGGAAGCAGATTGTGAGAAATCTGTTTTTTAATTGTCAAGAAGGAGTAATCCATGCCCATTCAAGTCATCGTTCCGGAATCTGCACGCAAAACTTACGACAATTGGCACTTTGCGCCAGCCGTACAACACGACGATCTCATTTTCTTTTCGGGTGTTGTGGGAAGTGGCAGTTCTGCCGAGGAGGAGTTTAGAAACGCGTGGGCTTCCCTTGGTGAAACGCTCGACGCGGCCGGGGTTGGTTATCAAGATATAATCGATACGACGATCTATATGGTGGCGTTACAGAAAAATACAGCGGCTATGGCCAAGGTGAAAGATGAATTCATCAAAGCGCCTTATCCAGCATCGACTTGGATTGGCATAACCGAACTGGTTATTCCGGGTGCGCGCGCAGAGATTAAAGTGATCGCGCGTAAACCCAAATAAATTTGTTGCAGCAAGGCTCGGCGAACGTGCTGTTGTCGGCTTACCCGGTGTTCAGGCCGTGCGCCGGGTGTGGGACGCAGTCAGTATGACTCCTGATCAGAAGGCCCATACGCCGGGCAGGCGGTGACGGCGCGACGCGGCTCAGGCCGCACAGCTAACCGCGCTAGTGGGTACCGATTTCGATTTTCTGAGCGGCGCGATCCAATACGCGCTCAGGTGGCAACAATTCAAGCCCTTCGGTTTCGTCAAACGGGTCACTGTAATAACCCAAGGCATACTCGCCCTGGGTATAGCCTAGCAAATCCTGAAGCACTGGGATCGAAGTCCTTGGCAATGCTCGGCGGACAAGATAGGTATTGGTTCTCTTCTTGGCGTAACCAGCCTAAGCAGTACGTTAAATTGATGCCCATACGCATGTTTTCAGAAGTATTTGCGCCGCCGCTGTGGAGTACGCTGCCAGTATAGAAAAACACCGAGCCCTTGGGCATTTCGGCCTGAACGATCTCTTCTGGCTTGGGTTGCCGTGCCCATGACCATTTATGACTACCCGGCACGCATTGGGTCGCGCCATTTTCGGCGCTAAAGTCCGTCAGTGCCCAAATGGTATTCAGCTGCGGCTCAATGTCCTTGGGTAGATACTTTCCCCATGCCAAGCGATCCCGATGGATTGCTTGCGCCGCACCACCAGGATTAATTTGTATCACTTGAGTGAGGTGCAAAATAATTTTACGGGTGTAGGGCTGCAAAAAACGGTTCGCGGTGGTCAGCGCAAGCTCGTTGACAATCAAATCTCTGCAGGCGGCAGAACGCGCCGCCAACGCGCCGGTGCGCTTCGTTGCCCGACCCGTAAAATCATCTCGTCCCATCGGCGTTCTATCGACAAAGGGTAAGACCTCGGCCGTCAGCGTATCAACAGCCTGTGTCCGAGCAGATCTTGAACGATGACGGCGCCGTTTTCCTGAAGCTCTGCTAGGACTTGATCGGGGCTCGCATCCTTGCTCAACGTATTAAGTGGCATCGTGACGCCTCAGAGGTGAATCTTTCTAAAAAGGTACCGTAATTGCGCTTTAAAAGACAATCCCATCAAGGCGGGCCGGGCGGGTTGACTAGGGCGTCGGCGATGAGTCTTTAAGGCGTGACCTTCGTTTTGAGTGAGGCGCGATGGTTTGATCGTTCTTAAACAAGGTCACAACTGGGGAAGCCTTGAAAGGTTCATAACCCGCGTTCATAGCTTTTCTTCAGGCTATCGTTTGCCGATATCAAACACGACCTTAATCGCGCCAGCCGCCCGGTCCCCGGCCGTGTGAAAAGCCTCTGTCACACCATCCAACGGATAACGGTGCGTTATAAGCGCCTGTGCAATGTCAGGATATTGGTGCAGAAGGGTCCTGGCTTCATCGAAACTGCGACTGGGACTTTTACAATAATAACCAGCAGCGGGAATCAGCACCGCTTCCTTGGCCCAAAATGCCTGTTCAAGGTTGGTGGGCTCCCAAAACATGCCCACCAAACCGATGCGCCCCATTGGTTTTACCCGGGTGGTGGACTGTTTTAAGGATGCGGCGCTACCAATGGCGTCCATCACAACATCATAATGGCCATCCGCGCGGAGCTTGCCACCCAGCCGCTCTGCGGCCTGTTGCTGATGCGGATAGCGGGCGGTAATGTCGTAGGCGATGCCGCGCCCCCGGAGCACCGCGCCGATCGCGAGCCCAATCGGACCCGCCCCAATGACAAGCACTCGATCGGCCTCACGAACGCGGGCACGTTCGACGCCGTGCACCGCAACCGCCAGTGGTTCCACCAGGCTGGCAATGGCCACGTCAAGGCCGCTCGGCAGCTCAATTAATTTTTCAGCGGGAACCCTAATAAACTCAGCCATGCCGCCATCAGCCATAACGCCCAATAAGGAAAACCCCTGCTCGCAATGAATGCTATGACCCGCACCACAAAAACCGCATTGGCCACAACCGTGAAGTGGCTCAATGGCCACGGCGCGACCGTCGTCGGTGATCCCGGCAAATTCGTGGCCGATAATATTATCGCCAAAATAACCGGTCGCCATCATATGCAGATCGGAGCCGCAAATAGAGGATGCGATCACCTTGACCCTGACGCCCTCGCCTGTGGGGGCCGGCACGTCAACCAGTACGGGGCTTTTATCGATGACCTTAATGGCTTTCATGGCGCACCTCGCTTGACTACTTTTGTTGCCTTATATCACTCAAAGTATTACTCAAACGCTGACCAATAGGACCAGTACCTAGAGTTTGTGTGCCAGTATTTGTTCGCCCATAACCTTGGCACACAACCCGTGTTCTGTCATTCGGGGTACACGGGTTTTACAAGGTGTCGCGCATGGCTGATGGCTAAATAGGCGCGCCAGGGAAGATCAGGTTTTGCCCTTTTTCACCGCGGTTCGGCAAGGTTTCGAATCCGCGGGACGCGTTATGCCAACCCAAGGTCATGGTATGGCAAAAGAAAACGTCGCCGGCGAGGGAGTACACCCTTTCCTGGCGGCAGAAATGGTATCAGCGGTTGCCGACCTGCGCGTCATGATAACGGCCGTGCATCCGCCGGATGGGCCTTGTTAGAACACTTTACTTTACCGGGCATACAATTGGTCTAATCAATTTGATGCTGGGGTCACAAAGATCCGCTTGCTTTTTTGGGGATGCAATTAAGGCGATCATTCCGCTGCGATGTGATTCAACAGGGCACCCTCAAAAGTCACGGGTTGACGTCGGGTATCAGCAACAATGCGGCAGCAATTGTCATGGTGCGAACCTCCCCTGCTCACAGGTGCGGGGTTTGGCTTCGCCATAGGCATACAACTTGACCAGCTTGTCTCCGACGGCTTCAAGGCAGCGTGCTTTGCACCTCGGGTGGCTTCGTGGCAATTCAGTTTCCAGACCCGTTTTAAATCGCAAGCACTCGACCTTTGGCTTTGGCGACTTCACGCGCTGAATCCCCGTCGGGCCCGCGACCGATCGATCTACCTCGATTTACAGAGGTATCGGCGAGCGCTTTGGGCAGGTCCGCGAGATACCGATCGGCATGACCCTTAGATGTAAAAGCGCATTAAAGGTTGCGGCGCTTTCGTGTCAGGGCGCGCCAAGCGGTGTTGGCTGCCCTTGAACCCAAAAAAGGGCGCGTTAATCGATAAATACGGCCCGGAATAATGGTTTCTCGTCCAGCAAGAGACGCTTTTTCGGTCTCCCTGACAACCTGCTCTGGGCTGAGCCACATCCATTTTGGCACTTGTCGGTTTAAATGATGAAGCCCTGCTCGCTCATGAATGTTGGTCCTAACGTAGCCGGGTAGACTGATCGTGACAGAGACCCCGTGAGGTTTGAGTTCGCTGTGGATCGAGCGACCAAAGGCCGTGATACCGGTCTTTGCACTGGCGTAGATCGAGGAGTTGGGCATCGGCGTCTCGGCTGCGATGCTTGAGATGATAATAATGCGGCCGTGGCCACGAGATTTCATGATGGGGGCTGCCCACTGCACGAGATCGATGACCCCACCACACAGTAAATACTGCAATTTGGCGGATTCACTTTGGCTGAGGGTGCCGACCGATCCTACCTTGGTAATGCCCGCATTGGCGATGATGAGATCTGGTACCGACGCGGCGCTTGTCAGTTGCTGGACACCGTCGAAAGATGCCAGGTCGACGGGATAGCAATGCACAGGGCCGTCCAGTTCAGCTGCCGTGTTCATCAGGCGATTCTCCGATTGGGCAGCGAGATCTACACGCCAACCAAGCCCCGCTAGGTAATGGGCATAAGCGCGGCCAATGCCAGATGAGCCGCCGGTAATGAGAGCGCGTTGTTGCATTGGGTGAGTCTAGCGTTTTTTTACGCGGCTTTCGCCGGTAGAGCTTGAACGGGGGTACGAAAAGCAGCTGTTGAGCCACTATAGCCTTGGGGGCGGTTCAGGTGGCGTTTTACCGAAGTCTTACCAGCCGAGCTGCGGGGTCCGCTGCGGGCGCGAGAGCGAGATGCTCTCGGCCACAGATGCTTGCCAACTCAGTGATAACGTTGAAAGTAATAGCCTCGATCAAAGGTATCGCAGCTGTAGGTTGACCCAGTAATTTCGAGCCAGGTGGCATTTGCTTCTGGCTTTGTGAGAAAGCTGAGGGTTTCGCCAACATCAGCAAAGTCGCCACCCCAGAGAAACTTAAAGGTTCCAGTGGCTTCCTCCGGCGCTCCTGAGCTTGGAAAGATGGCAGTGACACCATGGTCAATTTTTTCGTTGTCCAAATAACGATTCCATTTTTGAAAAACCTCAGCAACATCTTGCGGCCCCTTGTTTGCCTCAAGGGCGCAATCAAACATAAAACCGAAGGCTTGTTGTCGTGTTTCTTCTCCGGGTTCGCTGCGAACACGCACTGAGTTAAAGTGTCGCATGCTGGTGCAGTCGAGCACCTCGTTGAGCGTCTGACCGATTTCCTGGCCTTCCTTTGTTGCATAAAAGGCTTTTAGGCCACGCATTTGTTCTGCGTGACTGGTCCAGAAACCCATCCACAGCATATCGAAGTCATAACCCTCGTTTGGCTTGAAGTGTGGCGTCCCTGACCATAATTCGTATCCGTGCTCGTCCGCTTTTAACCAATTGACGGCGGTCGACATCGCCGCGTTCAAATCATTCATAGATGCGCCCTCTGCTAATTTACATCCACGCATCTCTCCCGGTACCATCATCAGATCTTCAGCATTTGCCCAAGGGCTGGTGCTCAATAAGAGCGCAACCCAAGCTGTCGTCATTAATTTTTTAATCATGAACTTTTCCCTGTCTGTTATTTGAATGGTGTTCTTTTGGGCACAACCCCCACGTATTGCAGGTTGGTCGCGCGTGCCTTTGATTTATCTTGTCGCACCGCTTGTGCTTTGCCCACGATAGTTCGATTTTGGGGTTGGACGATTGCATTGATGCGCGAACAGCAGCGCAGCTTGTACTGGTGAACGGTAGTAAGAAATCCCGGTTTTCCAAGCGCCAAACGGATTCCAAAGCAATGCCGAGTTTAGGCTGCTGCCTTTTGTGGTAAACCGGGGGCCACAAGGGCGGGGTGCTGGTATGCCGACTGAAAAATTCAACAGAAGAAAATGAACCATGCAGGTGGCCATAAAACTAGGGGTAACTCACTGAACGGGATACGGCCGAGGAAGTTGAGGCTGATATTAAAGAGCGGGTGCCCGTTCAGTAGGCTTGACCGCAGGTGCTCGAGACACGCCGTGATGCTCTAGACGCCTTTATACCTTCACCACTGGTTCACATTCGCAACACCGACGAATAGTAGGCGTATCATTTGGTGAAGGCGGGGGTGCCCTGGGGTAGGGCAGAAGTAAAGCTGCGACCGAAAACAATTATGGGTACCAACGCGGGTACCAAAGGACCGTTTTGCTCTAATATGAATTTAAAATATTGATTTATATGTAATTTTTTAAGGTAACTGGCGGAGAGACAGGGATTCGAACCCTGGATACGCTCTTAACGTATACTCCCTTAGCAGGGGAGCGCTTTCGACCACTCAGCCATCTCTCCGAATTGACACGTGTTTGGGCGTCGTGTGTAGCCCTGGTCTGCCGCAACGGGTGCGTCAATAACTCGTATAGTGGTGCGCTGGGAGGGAGTCGAACCCCCGACCTTCTGGTTCGTAGCCAGATGCTCTATCCAGCTGAGCTACCAGCGCACGCGGGGCTATTATCTAGGGCGCTCTGGTCAAGGTCAACCGCGATCATTGGTTATCGAAAAAGAAATTGGTATATTGATGCCTTCAAAAGTGGAACGATCATGGCGCCAGATTTAACCGCAATGGGTCTCGAGCTTGTCCTGCTGGGTATGGGGACGGTGTTCGCGTTTTTGACGTTACTGGTCTTTGTTACCAGCTTGATGTCGCGTTTGATCATCCGCTTTTCAAGCGCTGAGACCCTAACGCCCGTGCCGCTTACAGTGATGACCGGCCAAGCTGGGCCATCGCCCGCCATTATAGCCGCGGTGGCAGCGGCCGTTCGGCGATACCGAGATGGTCAAGCGCAGTAAGGGATTAAAGTAAGTATTTCGAAAAGCACTAGGTTGCTGTAAGAGCGACCCAGATTGCCCGACGGATAAGATTAATAAACGTTTTTTGGAGCGAGGGTTATGTCTGAGCAGGTTTTGTCGAAATCGGCGCCGCTTGGGATCACAGATGTGGTGCTAAGGGATGCACATCAATCGCTATTCGCGACTCGGCTGCGCTTAGACGACATGCTGCCGATCGCGGAGAAGCTCGATCAGGTCGGCTTTTGGTCCTTAGAAAGCTGGGGTGGTGCAACCTTTGATGCCTGCATTCGGTATTTGGGAGAGGATCCCTGGGAGCGGATTCGAGCGCTTAAAGCAGCAATGCCCAATACACCTCAGCAAATGCTGTTTCGGGGTCAAAATATTTTGGGTTACCGGCACTATGCTGACGACCTGGTCGAGAAGTTCGTCGAGCGTGCGGCGGTCAATGGCGTCGACGTGTTTCGGGTCTTCGATGCGATGAACGACCCGCGCAACTTAGAATGCGCGATTGCTGCGGTGCGAAAGCAGGAAAAGCATGCGCAAGGCACGTTGTCCTACACCGTGAGCCCTATGCACAATTTATCAGGCTGGCTTGAAATGGCAGCGCGCCTGGAATCAATGGGCGCCGATTCCATCGCCATTAAAGACATGGCGGGTCTGCTCACACCATACGCGGCCTTTGAATTGGTGAGCGGCCTGAAGAAAACCGTTCAGATACCCATTCATATGCAGTGCCATGCAACCACTGGTCTGTCGACTGCAACCTATCTTAAGTCCATCGAGGCTGGTATCGATAACGTGGACACCGCGATCAGTTCTATGAGCATGACCTATGGCCATTCGCCGACCGAAAGTGTGGTGGCCATTCTGCAAGGTACCGAGCGAGATACCGGCTTGAACATGGTTTTGCTTGAGGAAATCGCAGCATACTTCCGGGACGTCCGAAAAAAATACGCCGCCTTTGAAGGCGCCTTGCGCGGGATTGATTCTCGCATTCTGGTGGCGCAAGTCCCAGGCGGCATGTTGACCAACCTTGAAGGACAGTTAAAAGAACAAAATGCCACAGATAAATTGGATGCGGTACTCGAGGAAATCCCGAAAGTTCGCGCCGAGCTTGGTTTCATTCCACTGGTTACACCAACCTCGCAAATTGTGGGCACCCAAGCCGTACTGAACGTGCTCACGGGGGATCGATACAGCAATATCACCAAAGAAACACAAGCGGTGTTAAAAGGGGAATATGGCGCAACGCCGACTGCCGTGGACGCAGCGTTACAGGCTAAAGTGCTTGCCGGACAGGCGCCCATTACCTGTCGGCCGGCCGATCTACTCAGCCCAGAGTTCGATCGATTGCAGGCGGAACTTGAAGGGCTTGCCAAAGAAAAGCCGCTTATCTTTGGGGACCATCTGGAAGATGACGTTCTAACCTATGCCTTGTTTCCGCAGGTTGCCTCTGAAATTTTTTGAGAACCGAAATAACCCCGCCGCCTTCGAGCCGGTGCCATCGGGTATTGAGGCTCAAGCGAAAGCCCCTGCTGCTACCGCGGCTTCGGTCTCAAGTGGCGGACCTGAAACCTATACTGTCGCCGTCTCTGGGCAAACCTTTGTGGTCTCAGTAACCCCAGGTGGCGAGATCGACGGTTTGGCGCCGGTCGTTGCCGCAACCCCCTCAAGCGCATCAACGCCTTCAATGTTGGTGAGTTTTCCTGCGCCACTTGCCGGCAATGTCTTTAAAGTGCTGGTGAAAGCAGGGGAGTCGGTGGCGGCAGGCCAAGTTGTGCTGATTCTTGAGGCGATGAAGATGGAGACCGAGATCCGCGCAACCAGCGCAGGTGTCGTCAGTGAGGTCCTGGTGCGCGAGGGCGATGCAGTTAAAGTGGGCGAATCTTTACTGATGCTGAGTTAATCGATGGATCAATTGCTACAGCTTTGGCAAAGCACGGGCCTTATATCAGATGCATCTGGATCAGTTTGCGATGATCTGCATTGGACTACTACTTTTGTATTTGGCGATTGTCAAAGGCTTTGAGCCCTTGCTGCTGGTACCCATCGGTTTTGGTGGGCTCCTGGCCAATATTCCAGGCGTTGATATCGCGGTTGGCAATGGCATCCTGTATCAGTTCTATAGTTTGGGGATTGAAACGGGGATGTTTCCGTTGCTCATCTTTATGGGTGTCGGCGCCATGACGGATTTTGGGCCGCTCCTGGCCAATCCAAAAACATTGTTTCTGGGTGCTGCCGCACAATTTGGTATTTTTGCAACGCTGCTTGGCGCCTTAGGCTTGAGTGAACTCGGGATTTTTAACTTCTCGGTATCCGAAGCGGCAGCAATTGGTATTATCGGCGGGGCGGACGGGCCAACCGCCATCTATGTTGCTGGGCAGTTAGCGCCACACCTACTGGGTGCGATCGCCGTTGCCGCCTATTCTTATATGGCGCTCGTGCCGCTCATCCAGCCGCCGATCATGCGTTTGCTGACAACCGAGGCCGAGCGAAAGATCGAGATGGTTCAGCTGCGAGAAGTCTCCCAGCGAGAAAAAATTGTATTTCCGCTCATGTTGCTGCTACTGGTTGCGTTGGTTGTGCCGAGTGCGGCGCCGCTGCTCGGTATGTTTTGCTTTGGTAATTTGATGCGAGAGTGCGGGGTTGTGAATCGGTTAAGCGATACCACTCAGAATGCTTTAGTGAATATCACAACCATTTTTCTGGGTTTGGCGGTGGGCTCTAAACTCAGAGCCGAGCAGTTTTTGGTCGTCGAGACCCTTGGGATCCTGCTGCTGGGTATGGTTGCGTTTTGTATAGGCACGGCAACTGGGGTTTTGATGGCAAAGATTATGAACCTGATCGTCAAGCAGCCAATCAATCCGCTGATTGGTGCGGCGGGGGTATCGGCGGTGCCGATGGCTGCCAGAGTGGCCAGTAAATTAGGGCTAGAAGCCAATCCCAATAACTTCTTGTTGATGCACGCGATGGGGCCGAATGTTGCGGGTGTCATCGGCTCGGCGGTTGCCGCGGGGGTTTTGATTCAGTTTGTTCAATAAGAAGCTGCGCCAAAAACACCTTTTGCCTTGACAACCTACAGGGTGCTTTGTAGTTTGGGAATCCGCGTTTGAGTCGGGTTCTGGCAGGTCAACAGAAAGAAGGTTCTACTTGCTGGCCCATGGTCAAAGCGTTGGGGTCTCATTGGACGTCATCGAATCGTACAAAGTTTAAAACTGCCTTCGTTATTAAGGCTCATTCAGTAAGAAAGAGGAAACATCATGCAAGAATATATGCAATTTTATATCAATGGCGAATGGGTCGACCCCGTGACCCCTTCAAGCCTCGACGTCATTAACCCTGCCACCGAGCAACCCTTTGCAACGATCAGTATGGGCAGTGCCGCCGATGTTGAAAAGGCCGTGGCAGCCGCTAGCGGTGCTTTCGATAGCTTCTCAAAAACCACCGTTGCTGAGCGCGTAGAGCTATTGGGCGCAATCCTTGCGGAATACACCAAGCGCTATGACGAGATTGCTGCAGCGATTTCAACCGAAATGGGCGCCCCACTTTGGTTATCAAAAGCGGCTCAAGCAGCGACGGGCCAAGCGCACTTTGCCACGACCCTCGAATTGCTCAAGACCTTCGAATGGGAAGAGCGTAAAGGTAAATATCTGCTTCGCCGTGAACCGGTTGGCGTTTGTGGCTTGATTACCCCCTGGAATTGGCCAATCAATCAGATCTCCTGCAAAGTGGCGCCAGCGTTAGCCGCCGGCTGCACGATGGTGCTGAAGCCCAGTGAAGTGGCGCCAGTCAACGGTATTATTTTAGCGGAAGTATTACATGCGGCGGGTGTACCAGCCGGCGTGTTCAATTTGGTGAATGGCGATGGCCCGAACGTGGGCGAAGCCATGTCCTCGCATCCAGATATTCACATGATGTCGTTCACGGGCTCAACCCGTGCAGGGGTCTTAGTTGCAAAAGCTGCGGCCGACACGGTCAAACGGGTGGCGCAGGAGCTGGGCGGCAAATCAGCCAACATTGTGCTCGAAGATGCGGATTTGGAAAAAGCGGTCAGTGGTGGTGTGAGCCAGATCTTCACCAACTCAGGTCAAAGCTGTAATGCGCCGACCCGTATGTTGGTGCCTCAGGCATCCCACGCTCAAGCTTTGGAGATCGCGAAGAAGGCTGCCGAGTCAGCAAAGCCAGGCGACCCCTTTGCTGAAGGCACGACGATGGGCCCTGTGGTCAGCGAAGTACAGTGGAACAAGATCCAAGGTTTGATTCAGCAAGGCATTGATGAAGGCGCTGAGCTCGTTTGCGGTGGTACCGGTCGACCAGATGGCTTGAACGCAGGCTACTATGTGAAGCCAACCATCTTTGGCAACGTCAACAATGACATGACCATTGCGCGCGAAGAGATTTTCGGGCCGGTACTGTCAATCCTGCCGTATGAAACCGAAGCCCAAGCCATTGAAATTGCCAATGACACACCTTACGGCTTGTCTGGGTATGTTCAGTCGGGTGATGTGGATCACGCCTTGGCGGTTGCCGCGCAAATCCGAAGCGGCAATGTCCATATTAATGGCAGCGGCGCTGACTTTACCGCGCCGTTTGGCGGCTACAAGCAGTCAGGCAATGGTCGGGAATGGGGTGAGTTGGGCTTCGAGGAATTCCTTGAAACCAAAGCGGTCTTTATCCCCGCTGGATAAGATTGTAATGATCTAGTGTGACACCTGAGAACGCCCCAAACGGGGCGTTTTTTTTGCGCGTCGACAGCGGCCTACCAAGTATCGATGAAGGGGCGCTTTTTGCCCGCTCTGGGGATGGGCTTGGGCGTCGACTTTAAGCCCGAAATAATCCAGTGACGGGTATCTTTCGGGTCGATCACTTCATCGATCTCAAACGCCGTGGCAAAATTTACGGCCTTGCCCCGGTCGTACATCTGAGCCACCCGCTTTTCGTATTCAACCCGCCGCTGCTCTGGGTCGGTGATCGCTTCAAGTTCTTTGCGGTAGCCGAGTTTGACCGCGCCTTCAAGACCCATGCCGCCAAACTCGCCGGTGGGCCAGGTGACCGTAAAGGCCGACGCCTTAAAGCCGCCGCCGGTCATAGCCTGTGCGCCAAGGCCGTAGCCTTTGCGCAGCACAATCGCAAACAAGGGCACGGTGAGGCTGGTGCAAGTCACAAAGACGCGACTGGCATGCCGCACTAAAGCGGTTTTTTCGATTTCAGGGCCGACCATGATGCCGGGGCAATCGACCAGTGACACAATTGGTAAGTCAAAGGCATCGCACAGTTGCATGAAGCGGGCAGCTTTGTCAGCGCCGTCACTGTCGATGGCGCCGGAGAGGTGGACCGGGTCATTTGCGATGAGACCCATCGGTTTGCCTGCGACTCGAATAAAAGCGGTGATCATACCCACCCCAAAGTGGGGTCTGAGTTCGAGTACTGAGTCGGTGTCGGCAATGCAGTTGATGATCTCGTGGATATCATAGACCCGCAGGCGGTTTTCGGGGACGGCAGCGCGCAACTTGCGTTGGTCGTCGCAGGTGAATTCCGAGACAGGGCCTTGGAAATACGACAACAGTTTTTTGGCCATAAACATCGCTTCGGCCTCGTCCTTTACGGCGATGTCCACCACCCCATTCGGGACCTGTACCGACATAGGGCCAACCTCGTCCGGCGTAAAAACGCCCAGCCCGCCACCTTCGATCATGGCAGGACCGCCAATCCCAATGTTGCTGTCTTCTGTCGCAATCACAATATCGCTGCAGCCGAGCAAGACGGCGTTGCCCGCAAAACAGCGGCCACTGGTGATGCCGATCCGAGGTACTAAGCCAGAAAGTGCTGCGTAGAGTTGAAAGGCCAAACAGTCGAGCCCTGCAATACCAGCGCCGTCTGTGTCGCCCGGTCGGCCGCCACCGCCTTCGGCGAGCAGAATGATTGGGAGTTTGAGTTGTTCAGCAACCTCAAACATGCGGTCTTTCTTGCGATGATTCTGCAGGCCCTGGGTCCCAGCGAGCACCATGTAGTCGTAAGACATGACAACGCATTGGGTGTCCTTATCTGGGAACAGGTCACCATTGACGCTACCAATGCCGCAGACCATGCCGTCACCGGGTGTGTTTTCCATAAGGTCTTGCACGGACCGGCGGCGGCGTTGGGCCGCGATGGCCAGCGAGCCATATTCGATAAACGACTCCGGATCACACAGATCGTTGACGTTTTCTCGAGCCGTTCGATGCAGCGTCTTTCGGCGTTTGGCAACCGCCGCTGGCCGATTTTCATCCAGCCCGTATTGATGCCTGAGGTTGGCCTCGGCTAAATCTGGGCGAATGTGGTCAAGATCAACCTGCGTATTGGTGGTCGCATCCGTCACAGTGACCGCGCCTGGCATTAGATATAAAAGGGCATGGTCCTCGAATACGGCGTCGCCGGTTGCGACCGCGATCTGTACAATGACGCCGCTTTCGGGGGCGCTTACGACGTGCTCCATCTTCATGGCATCCATGACCAGTAGCGGTTGCCCGGCATAGACCTCTTGATTCGGCGTCACGTTAATTTCAACCACAGTACCTTGCAGTGGCGCGCCAATGGCTAAGCTGCCCGAGGGCGTGTTTGCGGCAAGTTCGGGCGCGGGCGGCTTTTCCGCTGCGCGATGGTTTAGGACAGCAAGCGGGTCTTGGGTATCGACAGCCGCGCCCGGTTTGGATTGATCGGTGAGGGCTGTTGTTCCGCTCAAGGCTGTTGTTCCGCTCATGGCTGTCTTTTCGCTCAGGGCTGTCTTTGCGCTCAGGGCTGCCTCACTGAGGCGCGCGGAAATTTCAGCCAGGTGGGTATCAACATACTGGGTCAGCAGCGTGCTGTTTGTGAACTCGGGTTGGTTAAGCAGGTCTTGAAGGAAAGTGAGGTTGGTCTCAAAGCCTTCGATTTGAAAATCAGCCAGTGCGCGCCGCGCCTTGGCCGTCGCGCTGGCAAACTCCGGACTGCGACTGTGAACGATGACTTTGGCGAGCAACGAATCATAGCGGGTGCTGGTTTGGTAGCCTCGATAGGCAAAGCCATCGACTCGAACCCCAATGCCTGTCGGCGGCGCATAGTGCGTGATCTGTCCTCCCGTGGGTTTGAAAAAACCTTTTTCGGACAAGGTTTCCATATTCACCCGGCACTGAATTGCAAAGCCCTCTGCTTGGGGGGGCTCGGTCAGATTCAAATCGGCAAGGCTTGCGCCATCGGCAACTTTCAATTGCAGCGCGACCAAATCAAGTCCGGTGATGCACTCTGTCACAGTATGCTCGACCTGCAGCCGGGCATTGGCCTCGATGAAGAAATAGCGCGCGGGTTGATCCGCATCGACCAAGAATTCGAAGGTGCCCAGGCCGCGATAGTTTGCGGCTTGGGCCATGCAGACGGCATCTTGCAGAAGTTGATCGCGGGTGCTGGCGGGAATGGCCGGGCTCGGGGCAATCTCAATGAGTTTTTGGTTTTGACGTTGCACAGAGCAGTCCCGCTCCCAAAGGTGGATCACGCCGCCTTGGCCATCCCCTAGGATTTGGACTTCGATATGCCGAACGTGGGGAAGATATTGCTCAACGTAGACGGCGCTTTGCCCGAAGGCCAATGCAGCCTCGGATTGGCAGCGCTCGAAGCGGGTTTCAAGATCATCGGCTGCCTGGACGACCCTCATGCCGCGGCCACCGCCGCCGTGCACCGCTTTGATGAGCATGGGCGCATCGAGCAGGGTCTTTCGAAAGGCGGCGGCTTCCGCCAAGGTGGTGTCGCCATTGGTGCCTGAAATGAGGGGGACCTCGTGCGCCTTCGCCAGCGCCCGAGCCCCTGCTTTATTACCAAATTGCTCGAGTTGGGCGGCGGTAGGCCCAACAAAGGTGATGCCAGCGGCGTCGCAAGCCGCAGCGAAATCATGGCGTTCACTGAGGAACCCGTAACCTGGGTGAATGGCATCGGCGTCGGTTGCAACCGCTGCGGCAATGATGGCGTCGATATCCAAATAAGCGGCGGCGCCCGCGCCGGGCAGGCAGTAATGATCGTCTGCTAGGTGTACATGCTGGGCCAGGCCATCGTCTTCGGGATAAACGCTGATGCAGGTAATGCCGAGGTCTTGGGCGGTTGTAATGATGCGTACAGCGATTTCCCCGCGGTTTGCGATGAGTAATCTGTTCATGGCGTGCGACTCAACAAAGATGAACTGTAAAGCTATAGCAACGCCAGCAATTTGTCAGCGGCTTGTCGGATCAAATTTAGCGCGAGTGCACAAAGTGCCATGATAGACTTCGAAGGAATATATTTAGGAGCATGTTGATGACAACAATCGAAACAGGTACGAATGATCTGCTGGCGGAAAATCTTAATGGGGTCGGGGTGATCACCTTAAATCGACCGGATGCGCGTAATGCGATGTCTGGTGAGATGAATGCAGCGTTGGCGCGCACGTTAGCTGCTTGGGAGTTAGATTCGGCAATTAAGTGCATCATCTTAACCGGCGCCGGAAAAGGGTTTTGCGCAGGCGGTGATGTAAAGGGTATGGCAGCCTCCGGTGATGGCACAGTGGGTGACAACACAATCGATGGCGCAATTCATGCGCAGCGGGTAACCCAAAGGGCAACGGCGGGTAAATTGTTCAAAATGCCCAAACCGACGATTGCAGCCTTACCGGGCGCAGCCGCAGGCGCCGGCTTAAGTTTCGCCTTGGCCTGCGATCTGCGGGTGATGGCCTCGAGCGCGATAATGACGACCGCCTTTGCGCGCGTTGGTTTCTCTGGCGACTATGGTGGCACCTATTTTATGACCCAGCTGTTGGGCACCGCCAAGGCGCGGGAGTTGTATTACTTGTCAGACCGGGTTGATGCCGCCGAAGCCTTGCGGCTTGGGCTCGCCAATTGGGTGGTTGAGCCGGAAGATTTAATGACCAAAGCGATGGAAATTGCAAACCGGCTTGCCGCGGGCCCAACCGTTGCCTACCGGTATATGAAAGAAAATTTGAATCGTGCTTTGGCGGGCGATGTCGATGATTGCATGGACTTAGAAGCCACCCATCACGTGCACTGTGGCCAGACGACCGATCATAAAGAAGCGACCAAAGCCTTTGTCGCGAAACGTGAACCGGTGTTTATCGGACGGTAATCGAAAGGCTTAAGTCAAAACGTTTTCGGTTTCGATCCAGGAACAATGAGCGCAAGGAGCAGGACGGGCGTGGCAATAGCATATTTGAACGGGCAGTGGATGCCGCCGAGCGAAGCCAAGGTTTCGGTTTTTGACCGAGGCTTTATGTTTGGCGATGGCGTTTATGAGGTTTTGCCAGTCTATGACGGTAGGATTTTTACCAAAGCTCAGCACCTGGCGCGATTGCATCGGTCACAAGCCGAAATTGGCTTGGCGCCGGTTATGACAGCCGAGGCTTGGTCTAGGCTGTTAGATGAGGCAGTAGAAAGATCGGGCGAGGCGCAAGCGCTGATTTACATCCAGGTCACTCGGGGCGCAGCAACCGAGCGATCCCATGTCTACCCAGATAGTCCACCGACCGTTTTGCTGACGGTTACGGCCTTTCAGCCAAAAACAGTCACGGAAATTCAGCCTTTAAAGGTTGAAACGGCCGAAGATATTCGTTGGCATCGGGCCGACATCAAGGTAACGAGCTTGATTGCCAATGGCATGATCAAAAATCGAGCGCTGGCAAATGGCTATGACGATGCAATTATGATTCGGGGCGATAAAGTGACCGAAGGCACCGCTTCTAACGTATTTATGGTGGCTGATGGAGAGATCTTAACGCCACCCAAGAGTCAGTGGCTTTTGCACGGGATTACGCGAGACGAGATGATTCAAGTGGCTGTCGAGGCGGGGTTGCCGCTGAGAGAGGTGGATTTCGACGAGGCGCGGTTGAGGACAGCTTCAGAAATTTGGTTGAGCTCGACAGGCCTAGAACTGGTGCCGGTGGGTCAATTGAACGATCAACGGATCGGGGACGGGTTGCCGGGACCACTTTGGCGACAAGTTTTTGAGGGTTTCCAGGCTCGCAAACGCCGAATCGATTGAAAATATCGATCAAGCTAAGCTAAAACATTCATTGGACGTTCAGTCGATGTCCGATTTAAAGTACGACCACTAAAACCTAGGAGAAGAAAGATGGCGTTGAAAGACTCCAAGACGGAACAAAACTTGAAAGACGCATTTGCGGGTGAATCTCAGGCGAATCGTCGTTACCTGTACTTCGCATCAAAAGCGGATGTTGAAGGCTACAACGATGTCGCTGCGGTATTTCGCTCCACTGCGGAAGGTGAAACGGGCCATGCCCACGGGCACTTAGAGTATTTAGAAGAGACGGGCGATCCCGCAACGGGTTTGCCAATTGGCAGCACTTCGGACAACTTGAAGGCCTCGGTGGCTGGCGAAACCCATGAGTACACTGATATGTACCCGGGTATGGCATCAACCGCTCGGGATGAAGGGTTCGACGAAATCGCAGATTGGTTCGAAACGTTGGCCAAGGCTGAGCGGAGCCACGCCAATCGATTCCAAAAGGCGCTGGACTCACTAGACGCCTAAATTGGGCAAGCAGTTGGGTTGTTGATAACGCGCCCTTCAGGGCGCGTTTTTTATGGAGAAGACAAATGTTAAGTCGAGCAGATTTGTGGTCCCTTGAGGACTATTCGGTACATCGGGCGAGTTTTAGGGAAGCGGTACTAGCCCACAAAAAAAATCGTAGGGTATTGATCGGTCAGCACGTCCAGCTGATCTTTGAAGATCAAACCACCATAAAATACCAGATTCAGGAAATGCTTCGGATCGAGAAGATTTTTGAAGCCGCTGGCATTCAAGAGGAGTTGGACGCTTACAACCCGTTGATTCCGGAAGGCAAGAACTGGAAGTGCACCTTGCTGATTCAATATGGCGATATTGAAGAACGCAAGCGTCGGTTGACCGACCTGGTCGGCATAGAAGATAAGATCTGGGTCCAAATTGGCGAGGGTCAAAAAATCTGGCCGATTGCCGATGAGGATATGGATCGCAGCAAAGAAGATAAAACGGCAGCCGTGCACTTTATGCGCTACGAGCTGACCGATGCAGACCGGGCCGCGGCGAAGGCGGGCGCGGAGATCGTCTTTGGGGTCGCGCATGTGGCCTATCCATCAGAGCCGGTTGTGTTGTCTGAAATCTCGAAAGCGGCCTTGGTTGCTGACTTGAGCGACTAGCGCTCGCAGCCGTTTTCAAACGGTGAATTAAGCGGGAAACGATAAAAGCCGGTAATAACCGGCTTTTTGGTCTACAGTGTTGTGCTAGGCCGCCCGCAAGGCGTGCTTTATAATTTTCGTTTTTGAAAGAGTCGGAATGTACTATGAGACAGTCGTTAATCCCGCAGTTTTTGATGATTGGCGCGCTACTGCTGCTCAGCGGCTGCGGCGTCAATAATTTGCCAACCCTCGATGAAGGCGTGAAGGCCGCATGGTCTCAGGTGCAAAATCAATATCAGCGTCGGGCTGATTTGATTCCAAACCTCGTCGCCACCGTGAAAGGCTACGCGGCCCAAGAACGCGAGACCCTGCTTGCGGTAACCGAAGCCCGAGCCAAGGTAGGCAGTATGCAGGTCGACCCGAGTTTGATCGACGACCCAGCGCGATTGCAGCAATTTGAACAAGCCCAAAGCAAGCTATCTGGCGCGCTCAGTCGGTTGATGGTGGTGGTTGAAAAGTACCCCGACCTCAAATCGAATCAAAACTTTCTAGCCCTGCAGTCGCAACTTGAAGGCACGGAAAACCGCATTAGCATTGCGCGCCGCGACTATATCAACAGCATTGCGGGATACAACACGGAGCTACGCACTTACCCCGGTAAACTTTGGCATGGCTGGCTGTACCCCGAGCTCACGATTCGGCAAGACTATTACGAAGCAACCGCAGCGGCCGCAGATCAGCCGCCTGCGGTGACGTTTTAGTGAAGGGATTTGTCTTAACGGTCCTTCTTTTAGCGCTGAGTCTGCAGGCCTACCCGGCTGACTTGGTTTTCCCAAAACTAACCGGGCGCGTCGTCGATGAGGCTGGCCTGATCAGTGCGGGGGACCAAAGATTAATCAATGCCGCGTCCCGAAGTCTTGAGCAAACCTTGGGGCATCAATTGGTCGTGGTCACCGTCAAAGACCTGCAAGGGGTTGTGATCGAGGATTTTGGCTATCAGCTTGGCCGACACTGGGGGATTGGTCAGGCCGAGGCGAACAATGGCGTGCTGCTGATTGTGGCGCAAGCCGAGCGCAAGGTTCGCGTTGAAGTGGGTTATGGGCTCGAGGGAGATTTAACCGATGCAAGGTCGAGTCAAATTATCCAGGGGATCATGCTGCCGCGTTTTAAAGCGGGTCAGGTGTCGGCCGGGATTGCCGCAGGCAGTGAGGCGATTCGGCAGGTTTTTCAAGGCGAGTTTGTGCCGCCTAAGGTGACTCGATCGCGCGCCTCGGGCGCAGCGCCCCCGATGTTGCTCGGGTTACTGTTCGGCTTGTTTTTCCTGAGTAAAATTATCGGCTTGGTTGCTGGCGGTGTACTAGGCGTGCCAGTCGGCACCGGGCGGCGTCATCGCGGCGGCTATATAGGTGGGGTCGGCGGTTTTGGCGGTGGTGGCGGTTTTGGTGGCGGCGGCTTTGGCGGCGGTGGCGGCGGTTTTGGTGGCGGTGGCGCGAGCGGAGGTTGGTGATGAGCGGGTTATTGACGAAAACACAGCTGGCGGCCATTGCGGATCAAATTACCGAGATCGAAAAGACGACCGATGCCGAGATCGTGACGGTGCTAGCAAAGCAAGCCGATGATTATTACTACATCCCGACCCTCTGGGCGGCAATGGCGGGCGTGATTGCGCCGTCCGCGTTACTGCTGCTGCCGCATTGGTTGGTCTTGTCCGAAATTCTCTTGATCCAAGTCAGTTTGTTTGGGGTGCTGGCGCTGCTGCTTGCGCAGCCCGGTCTTACTCCGGCGCTTGATTCCCAAGCGTGTTCGGCATTGGCGGGCGAGCAACCTGGCGCGCAGGCAATTCCTTGAGAACAATTTGCACCATACCGAAGGCGGTCTGGGGGTGTTGATTTTTGTGTCGGAACTCGAGCGTTATGTTGAAATTCTTGCCGATCGGGGTGTGGCTGAGCAAATCCCTAACGAGACCTGGGCCCTAATTGTGCAGCGTTTTACGCAAAAGGTTGGGCAGGGGGAAGTCGACGTTGGCTTTGATCAGTGCTTGCAAGCGGTGGGCGCTGAGCTTTCCGCGAAGTTTCCGATTACCGCCGCTAAAAATGAGTTGCCTAACCATCTCGTATTGATCTAGTGCGCATGGCTTTCGATCAGGCCGAAGGGTGTTTAGGCGCCGTAGGTCCATAAGTCATAAATTTATCGATGGCCTCTGCAACGGCATCAGGCGCGTGCACGGCCACTTCATGACCAACCCGTGACAACACGGCCAGATCGGCATTTGGCAAGCGCTGATAGTCCTGTAAATTAGCATTGAGCAAGCCATCTCCAGAGCCAGCAATGACCAACGTAGGGGTGGTCAGATCGCCCAATTGCGCCGTTAGGTTGAGTTTGGACATGGTTTCAAGGCCTCCGGCAATATGCCCGTCTGACACGGTCATAAGATGGGTTACGCGATCCTCAAACCAGTCATCGTCTTCAAGCTCGGCAAGCGTGCGGCCTTGATGATACCGTTTCAGAAAAAAGGCTCGGTCCCCGCGCGCTCTTGCCGCGAGCTGTTTGTCGAGCAGTTCTTGGCTGTAAGGGCCGATGCCACCGCTTGGAATCGCGGCTTTCAGGATCAGTTTCGTGAGGCGCTCGCTATGATGCACGCCCAATTGAAAGCCGATACCGCCGCCCATGCTGTGCCCGGCAAAGGCCACGCGCGCCAAGGCAAGGTGGTCCAATAAGCCAACGACATCCAAGGCATATTGCGCAATGTCGTAACCCGATTGGGTGTGCTGACTTTCGCCGGTGCCCCGACATTCCATCAAAATGATTTGATAGCGATCTTTTAGGCGCTCGGCAACGGGCATCCAGTTCACTCTAGAGGCGGTATAGCCATGGTGCAGCAATAACGGCGCGCCCTGTCCCAGAACCTCGTACCACAAGTCGGCGTTGTTGATGTTTGCGATCGGCATGATGGGCTCGTCTATTCGTAGAAATTGATCCTGTGGTTTTTATAGATTCAGATCAAGGGTTAATAGCGAATTTAAGCGACAGTGACTGGGAGGCTTTGGCGGGTTGTTCGCCTTCAGGGCGCGTACCAGCCTTTTGATGACCGGCCTGCGGGAAAGACCAAGCGCAGCACGCGCCGTTTAGTCGATTAGTTCGCCTTTGGTGCGCCGAGTCAAACGGGGTCAAGTTTGGCTTTTAGTCGATACAAACCTTTCATAAACAATTAGTTAGGCCGTAATTTTAGACCTAAAAGTGTTTGAGTTCTGATAGTACAGGTGCATAATGCAGGGGGGGAGTAGTGATGTTAAGTGTCATTTTCTCCTGACGTGGGTGAATTTTTCTTACCAATTCATCGTGTTCGTTTCCAATAGCGCTCGATGACAGCAAAGAAAGAGGTCAGTTTGAATTGGCTAAGACGGAAACGTCAAAAAAAACCAGGCGTCCTAGGGCTTGCTTTTTCTGAGCAAGGACTCGCAATGGTCTGGGTAGACCCAACGGCCGAAACGCAGAAATTAAAGCATTGGGAGCTGTTGGTTGAGTCGCCCTCTCAAATTGGGGCGCTGCTCGCTGAGCGCGTTGTCCAGCTAGAGTTGGAACACATGCCCTGCTCTGTCGTGCTCAGCGCGGATCATTACGAGCTGCAATTGGTCGAGGCGCCAAACGTGCCTGTTACAGAGCGCCTGGCCGCCGTGCGGTTTCTGTTAAAAGATAAGGTCAAAATTCCGCTTGATGATTTGAATATCGATGTCTTCTCGGTGCCTGAGGCCGCCTATCCGCGGCCGATGCTCTATGCAGTAGGCGCCTCCATGCAGCGTCTGATTGAAATTCGAGACTTGATTTTGGGTGCGGGTCTGCGGTTGGATCGAATCGATATTCGAGAGATGGCAGTTCGGTCTTTGGCGTTGGCCCTGGCGGAGACCGATGAAGGGCTTGCCGTGTTGGACGTGCGAGACGGCCAGGCCCGCTTGAGCCTAATGCGCGATGGCACCCTGTATTTGTGTCGCAGTCTGAACACGAAGATTGACCAGGCGTCCATGGCGAGCAGCGATTGGGCCTTCAACTTTGAGCGGTTTTTGGTCGAGCTGCAGCGGTCCTTGGATTTTTTCGAGAATCAAATGGGGCAAGGCCAGGTGATGCAGTTGTTGCTTGCGCCCGTACCAGGCGTTACCAATCAGTTGATCGAGCAACTCAATCTGAACCTGGTTGCGCAAGCCTCGGCGCTGAATCTCAACGAGCTCTGGAATACCGGATCCTTGTTGTCGGCGCGCGATCAGCATGAGGTGTTGTTTGCAGCCGGTGCGGTTTTGGGTGGGGATGCCTAGATGACGCAGCAGTCTATTAATCTGTATTCCGAGGCACTACGCCCGAAGGTGGATTGGCTGTCCCTCAATTTGTTTGCCAGTTACGTCGGCGGGGTTTTATTGATCCTCGTCGTTCTATCAGCCGTTGACCTTTGGGATCAGGGCGCTGTGGCGACCGAAGTGGCGTCCCAAACCGCTCAGCGTGAGCTTTTGCTTCAAGACATCCAAAGCCTCGAGCAGTTAATCGAGGCGCGAGCCAAAGACCCGGCCCTTGAGGCGGATATGCAGGCGCTAGAGGCCCTGCAAAAAGACAAACTGACCCTCAGGCGGTTTCTGGATCAGGAAGTTCCGGGTAATGCCGACGGGTTCTCGGCGTATTTTGCAGATCTCGCACGATACCATGTCCGGGGCCTGCGGTTAACCGAAGTGGAACTGGCGCGTGGCGGGGCGGAGGTGCGGCTGCGGGGCGAGGTGCTCAATGGCGAGTATATTACCAATTACATTGCTGGGCTCGATCGCAGTGTTGTGTTTCAAGGCAAGGCTTTTCGTAATCTGGATCTGGATCGCGCGGGCACGGTAGCCGAAGGGTTGCCTGAAGGGCAGAGTTTGGTCTTTGAAATTCGTACGGGGGAGGCGTCGACGCAATGAACGCTTCGCTCTGGACAGAATTACAGGTCTGGTTTGCGCTGAGAGGCGCGTTCGAGAGCGGGCGGTTGTGCTCATTGCGGTTGTGGTGGTCTTGGGCTACGGCTGGCAGTTTTTGGTTAAGGATGGCCTTGAGCAATACATGCAGGCAGAAATCCGGAATTTGGCGCAGCTTCAGACCCAGAACGCGGCCCTTGAGGCGCAGCGCGCAGAGCTTGATGCGGTTGCCGAGGCGGACCCGAACGCCTTGTTGCAGCGCACCATTGCCCGGCTCAATGCCCAAAATACCCGGCTTGATCTGGAAATCGAGGCGATGTCGGGCAAGCTGGTGCAGCCCGCGGATATGGCAGCAGTTCTCAGTCGTGTTATGTCGCAGCAAGGGGGCGTGACCTTGCTTGGCATGCAGAATCGCCCGCCTGAAAGTTTGTTTTTTAGAACCGGCAACAGCGATGCCGGTGCGCTGGTCATATATAAGCATGGATTGGATTTGTCGTTAAAGGGCAGCTATCTGGATGTGCTGCAGTATCTCGCTGAGATCGAATCGCTGGGCGTGCGTTTTTTTTGGGAGCGCGTAGAATACAAGGCAGTCACGTATCCCGAAGGCGAGATTGCGATTCAGGTCTTTACCTTGAGCACCCAGGAGCAATTGCTGGATGTGTAGAATCATGCTGGTTTTGGTTTTTGGGTGCTGTCTCGCCAAGGTTTGGGGCGCCTCGCAGAACTTTCGTCGGGCTGGTGGATCCGACCATGCCGCTGCAGCTGAGCCTTTCCGGGGTTACAGAGGATCAATTGGGCGAACGGGTCACCGAGGTGGTGATTGAAAGTAAAACCTACCAAGTCTCTTCGATTTTGGTTCGACCGAACGGCAAGTATGCCTTGATAAATCAACAACAAGTTCAAGAGGGTGATGAAATTGATGGTGCGGTGGTTGCAAAAATTGATCGAGACGGCGTGACCTTGCAACGCGGCATCGAGGCGATTCGGTTGTCGCTGTACAAAGACTCAACCAAAAGGCCCAGGCCATAATGTTCGTGGACCAAAGACTCAGGATGCGGCAATGGCCGGCAATCGCCGCGCTTGCTGCCATGATGGCGCTCGCGAGCTGTGAGTCTGCCGGGCCCTATGTCGCCTACGATACCAAGGTCTTGGATGAGGTTCAGGACGAGTTGCTAAAAAGCCGGGATGCAGCCGGCAAAAGTAACCGAATTGAACCGCCCGCGGCCGTGCTTGAAGCGCTCTTGCCGCCGATCACCTTGCTCACGGAAGAAGCCAGCGCCCTGGAAGCCCGTTTTGATTTCTCGGTCAAGGAGGCGCTCCCCATTCGAGATTTCGTGAACTTACTCACCGTCGGCACCGACCTCAGCGTGGTTGTGCACCCCGATACCAAAGGCACCATTTCAGCACTGGATTTAAAAAACGTGACGGTCACGGATGTATTGGATCAAGTAAGCGATCTCTACGGCTATTCGATTGTGATTGAAAACGACGTCTATCAGATTCGCCCCGGGGGCTTGCAGACCCGAATTTTTCGACTGAATTACCTGAATGTGAGCCGATCGGGTAACTCCAGTATGCAGGTGACCGCGAGCGGCATCTCCGAAGGTGGTAATCAAAACGGCAACAATCAAAACAAAACTTCAAAGCGGTAATAACAACAATACGGGCACTGGCCAGAACAATCAGAACAATCAGAACAATCAGAATAATCAGAATGGGCGGGCCTCGATCAATACTGAGACCACCACCGACTACTGGAAAGGGCTTGAGGCTGTGATTCGGAGCATTATTAACGCGCCCAGCTCAGATGGCAGGCCAAGCCGTGGGTAACGAGTCGCGCTCGGTCATAGTGTCGCCGCAAACGGGCATGATCCTAGTGCGGGCCTTCCCAAGCGAGTTAGCGCAAGTCGAAGCCTTTCATAGAGGCCTCCCAAGAAGCGCTGCAACGGCAAGTCATTCTGGAAGCCAAGATCCTCGAGGTCGAACTCAAAGAAGGGTTCCAGTCCGGCATTAATTTGAGCGCGCTGTACCAGTCGGGCAATCGGGAGGTCAGCTACTAGCTTTGGTCAATTAGGGGCTCAGATTGATGGTATTGGCGAGCCTTTAAGCTTTGACATGCAATTCTCGGATTTCAGCGCCGTCATTAATTTGCTGGAAACCCAAGGCAATGTTCAGGTGGTGTCGAGCCCCAGGATCGTGACGCTGAACAATCAAAAGGCGATCTTTAAAGTAGGCCAAGAGGCTTACTTTTTAACCAATGCCAGCACCACCAGTTTTGGTGCTGGTATCGAACAGACCACGAGTCAAAACAGCAGTTTGGAGCCTTTTTTCTCGGGGATTGCGCTGGACGTGACGCCCCAGATCAGTGAAGTCGGTGATATTATTTTGCACATCCATCCGATCTTGAGTGAAGTCAAAGAAGATTTAAAGATCATCAATGGCCAAGAGTTTCCGCTTGCGAACAGCGCAACGCGAGAGTCCGACACCATTGCCCGGGTTCGTAACGGCGAAGTCATTGTGATCTCCGGATTAATGCAAACTCGGGCGACGGGGGATAAAGCCGGCGCCCCGGGTTTGAGCGAAGTGCCGCTTCTGGGCTCGGCGCTCGAGCAAAAGCAGCGAGAGACGGTTAAGACCGAATTGGTGATTCTGCTGCGTGCGCTGGTGGATGAGGGCAATGCGATGGAGCAGTTCTTGGACGAGTCGGTTGATCGGGTGGGTAAAATTCGCAGAAGCATTGATCCCTATTACCGAGGCTCGAGGGAATAACCCCAATGATCAGCCTGTGCCTTAACCAACGATGTGTCAGCCCGGTCTTGCTGCTATGGCTAGGACTGAGTTTGGCAGCGGTTAGTGCGCGGGCCGCTGAGGCGCCCAGTCGCCTGGAGTTTCTCAACAGTTTTGGGGCGGCAGATGCCGTCCTGCCATCGGAGCAACCCCAGCGCCCGCCGACGGAGCAGAGCACGCCGCGTATCGACCTTGAATCAAGCGCTCTGCCCGCGGATAACGCACTGCGCAGCGCGCGGGCGATGACCCCCGAAGCACAAGACTTGACGGTGGTGCAGCAAGCGTTAGAGCAGATCGATCAGGGGCAAATTCCCGAGGCGATTGCGTTACTCACCGAATTTATTGCAAGCCAACCCCAAGCCCATCAAAGCCGAGAAACCCTCGCCACCATTTTGCTGGCCCGGGGTGAGACGGGTCAGGCGCAGCGGGTGCTAACCCGCGGGCTGGAACTTGCGCCGAATTTTGTCGGATTCAAAAAGCTTTTTGCAAGACTGGTGATGGCAGCCGATCCCGCTCGAGCGCTGGCGCTGCTGGCGGAGGTGCCGCCCATGCTGGAGCAGGACCCAGAGTATTATCAACTGTACGCACTATTACTACAGCAAACGGGCCGCGTTGATGATGCTACTGCCATGTATCAGCGGCTCCTTCAGATAGACCCAACCAACGGTCGACTATGGCTGGCTTATGCGGTCGCGCTGGACGCGATGGGGTTGGTTGAAGATGCTCGCTCGGCGCATCAAACCGCCAATCGCTATGGGGTGGGCGACCCCACGCTCAATCAGTACAACTTGCAACGGCTGAAAAGCCTGCGGGGAAACCGATGAGCGCGCCGCGTAAGATCCGGATTGGTGATTTATTGGTCGAGCAGGGCATGATCTCGGGGCCGCAATTAGACACGGCGCTGGCCGAGCAAAAGGGCTCTGGCAAAAAGCTCGGGCGGGTTTTAATTGAATCCGGCGCGCTGAGCGAAGATGATTTGTTGCGGGTGTTATCGACTCAGTTGGATCTGCCGTTTGTCGGACTGCGACAGTTCCCGTTTAATCTAGAGCTCGTCAACCGCTTGGATGAAAGTTACGCGCGGCGGCACAAAGCGATTGTGCTGGCGGAAAAAGCCGGGGTCTATCAGGTGGGGATGGCCGACCCACTGGATATTTTTGCCTACGACGAGTTGTGTTTGCTGCTGAAGCAAACGATCGACATTGCGATTGTTCGTGAAAGCGAACTGCTCGATACTCTCGACACCGTCTACCGCCGAACCAGTGAAATCGAATCCTATGCGGAAGCCCTCGACAGCGAGGTGACCGAAGGCCTGTTTGATCTTCAGGGCCTGCAAACCGGTCTGCAGGATGACGACGCGCCGGTGGTTAAGATGCTGCAGTCTATATTTGAAGATGCCGTTCAAGTGCGGGCTTCGGACATTCATATCGAGCCGGATGATGGCGTCTTACGAATCCGGCAGCGGGTCGACGGCATTCTGCAAGAGCAGGTGATGAAAGAGCGCCGCATCAGTTCGGCCTTAGTCCTGCGATTGAAATTGATGGCGGGGCTGAACATCTCCGAGCGCCGCCTGCCCCAAGATGGCCGGTTTAGCTTGCTGGTGCGCAATCGGAAACTCGATATCCGACTGTCCACCATGCCGGTTGAGTTTGGTGAAAGCTGTGTGCTCCGGGTCTTGGATCAAACGGCCGGGCTGACATCCCTTGATGAAACCGGGATGTCCCCGGCCATGCTCAAAGACTTCAGGCGCATGATTCATTTGCCCTTTGGTTTGATTTTGGTCACCGGCCCAACGGGTAGCGGTAAGACCACAACGCTCTATGGCGCGTTGAACGAGCTCAATGAGGCCGGCCAAAAGATCATCACAGCTGAAGACCCGGTGGAATATAAGCTGCCCCGGGTGAATCAGGTTCAGGTGAACACCAATATCGGGCTCGATTTTGCGAATGTCCTGCGGGCGGCCCTGCGGCAAGATCCCGACATCATCTTGGTCGGTGAGATCCGGGATGTTGAAACGGCGGAGATTTCCCTGCGGGCCTCGATGACGGGGCACTTGGTGCTCTCGACGCTACACACCAACGATGCGGTGTCATCGGCCATGCGCTTGATGGACATGGGGGTTGAACCGTTTTTGGCAGCATCCAGTCTTCGGGCAATTGTGGCCCAGCGCTTGGTGCGCAAGCTCTGCAGCGAATGCGCGACGCCTTATCAGCCTGACGGCATCGAAGCCAGTTGGATGCAGCGTTATTTAACCCCCGATGTGATTGCCAACGGCAGCATCAGAACCTCAGCGGGGTGCTCGCACTGTAATCAAACCGGTTACCGAGGCCGAATTGGGATCTACGAGATGCTGGTGATCAAAGACAATATTGCCGACGCTCTGCGTCGCGGTGATGCCTCAGAATTTGTGCAGTTGGCCAATGCCCAACCAGGCGTTCAAGCCGCTCATCGTGAGTGCGCTGGAGCATGCGGTCAACGGCGTCACCACCATCAGCGAAGTGCTGCGGGTTGCCCAGCAGTTTGAAGAGGCCGAGGCGCCAAGCCTTGCGCCCCATGAGCCAATACCTCGCGAGCCAACCACCTCAGAGCCGGGTGGCGGCGAATCTGCTGACGCGCCGGGTTTAAGTGCGGAACGCGAGAACAGTCCGCTGGGTAACGAATTCACTCTTGAGCGGCTCACCTAATGGCGTCTTTTGCTTACAAGGGGCGTAATATGGACGGCGGTTTGGTTAACGGCGTCATAGATGCCGCAAACCTCGATGCGGCAGCCGACACCCTGCTCGGCAGCCGAATTACGCCGATCGAGTTAAAGCTGGCAGAAGACGATGTGCTGGGCGGGCGCTCGCTCAAGCAGATCCTCATCCAAGATAAAATCACCTCGATCGAGCTCATTACGTTTTCCCGACAAATGTACAACCTCACGAAAGCGGGTTTGCCGTTAGACCGGGCCATCCGGGGTCTTGAGGCATCGCTGACCAACCCCGCGATGCGTAGAGTTTTGAAATCCGTTATTCAATCCTTAGAGCGCGGCAATACCTTGTCCGAAGGCATGAGTCAGCACCCTAAAGTGTTCAACGATTTATTTTTGAGTTTGGTCCGAGTGGGTGAAAACACGGGCCGTTTAGATTTGGCCTTCCAAGACCTTGGGCGCTATATGGAGATCGAGCGCAATACCGACAAACAATTAAAAAGCGCAACGCGTTATCCGATGTTTGTGTTAATGGCAATGGCAGGCGCCATTGGCGGTGGTCACGGTGTTTGTGATTCCCGCGTTTTCGGGCGTGTTTTCCAAGCTGGGCGCCGATTTGCCTTGGCAAACAAAGGCGCTGATTGCGACCTCGGATTTTGCGGTCAATTTTTGGCCGGTAATATTAAGTTTGATTGTGATCGGCTACGGCAGTTTTCAATATTGGACCAAAACCGCCAAGGGCGGCTTAATTTGGGATCAACTGCGGCTGAAGATGCCATTAGTGGGCAGCATTTTTGAGCGCATTGCCCTGGCCCGGTTTGCCAAGACCTTTGCGATTTTAGGTCGCTCTGGTGTGCCGATCGTCACCGCGCTCAATGTGGTCGCGGACGTGGTGGGCAATAAGTACATCGGCAAGCAAGTCGCGGGCATGGGCGGCGGTGTTTCCCGCGGGGAGTCATTGTATCTAACGGCCCAGCGTAGCGAGATCTTTTTACCGCTGGTACTGCAAATGATTGCAGTCGGTGAGGAAAGTGGCAGCCTGCCGGATCTGCTGGATGAGGTCTCGGATTTCTACGATGGCGAGGTGGAGTATGACCTAAGCCGATTGACCGCCAGTATTGAGCCTATCCTCATTATGTTTATTGCGGTGTCTGGTGCTGATTTTGGCATTGGGTGTGTTTTTGCCGATCTGGGATCTCGGGCGCAGCCGCGCGGTGATGATAATAAGAGATGATAGGACGATAGCAACGCAGTGAAGCTGCGGCCTGTAATCCGAGAAGGCTAAATTTAGGGATGCAAGACAGGATGTAGATAAATTCGATAACCAGAAGGTGTTTCTTGCGTTAAAAAAGAGTGCAGAAACCGTTTAAAAAGCGCACTTCAGACCTTGAATTGAGCCGAATACAGGAACAAACTAAAGCGATAACACAGGGAGTAGTAAGTATGGCCAGGTTAAATAGAATCAATCAAAAAGGGTTCACCATTGTTGAGCTGGTGGTTGTGATTATTATTTTAGGGATATTGGCGGCAACGGCTTTGCCGAGATTTATCGACGTATCTGCAGAGGCTCATCATGCCGCGGTAGAGGCTGTCGAGGGCGGCTTTAGGCCGGCGTTGCTCTGAATCAAGCAAATGGCTTGCGGCAAGCCGTCCAGCTACACGACTACTTTAGATGGCACTCATTACTTTAGCGATACGATGAGGGCTGGATAGTAGGTACTGATGATCAGCCGCTAGCCTGAGGCCGATTGCGAAGGATTTGGGGAGCGTTAATGCCGAACGCACCAGATATTAACGCACTGAAGTGGCTAGATGCTGCTGCGGCTATCGCAGCGTACGATGGATCCGGTCGATTGGTATCGGCGATCTAACAGATCCGTACTTGCACTTATTTTTATGGCGCATCAGGTGTTGCAGCAGGCTGTTCCGTCAATTGCTACAATACAGATACTGGGGTTATAACGAGAACAACTAGGCGTTTGCGTTTGAGTTTGTGCTGATGATTTAAAGATCGTCTTGGTTGCCACTCGAATTCCCAGTAATTCGAAGGCTCGAGTAACGGGCTTTCACGGTTGTTGAGTTGAGTCGCTGTCTTTAGCGTGGTTGGCTTATTGCAGTGTTGCGAGTTCACGGTAGCCGGCGGGCGCTTTTGACGATGGCTCGTTGCAAAAGACACGGTACTGTCACTGATAAAGAGCGACGCAGCAAATGCCTTAGGGCGAAGGCAACGTACAGTTGACGATCAGCCCGTGGTGGTCGAATACTCGTTGTCTCGTCTATTGTGAGTGGTGCCGTCAGCACCACTCGCAGCTTCCCTACCAACGAAGTCGCAATCACCGCAGGTTCCGTTGGCAGCGGCACGACCTGCGGCAGCATCAGCTCAACCATCACCTTAAACTTCGATTCAGCTGGTGAGATCGAGGCCGTCGATGACGATGGCTTTCCGATTTGCCTCAACGGCGAGAGCAGTCTTTGTATCTCCCCCGCTGGATTTGCCCATCAAGGCCCGTGTCTTTAAAAAGCTTTGATAGCGCGAATGGGATCCAGTGTTTTTTATAAAACTTGAATACAAGCGCTCATTCCAAGTCGCGATCGTCAGAGCTTTCTCGTGCTGGACGCCAATCTGGCCGTATTGAATCTCAATATCATCTATCGCCTTTTAGGTTCACACCCTTACGCGCAGTTAGAACAATTACCAAAGACCGTTTACACCGGTCTTGCAATCCAAGCCGAACGAGGCGTCCTGATTATTGGGCACTGGCTTCAATTACCTTTGCGGTAAATTCTCCTTGGCCTTAAGCTAATAAGACCTGAAGCACTGAATCTTGGCGAATGCGGAATCAACCAACCATCCAGACTGTCTATCAGCTCGGCGTTACGCTGGTCGAGATGGTGGTGGTGATCGTAGTTTTAGGGATCGCCTTGACCGCGGTTACCCAGATAATAGGTCAAAATACCATTAGCGGTGCTTCTACCTATGACGAAACTAAAGCCATAGAGCTTGCACAATCCCTGGCAAACGAAATTAAAGCCAAGCGGTTTGATGAAAACTCGCCCGTTGGCGGCGTGCCGCCTTGTGATGGCGTATCTGGTGGCAATGGGTGCACAGCGAACTCAAACGCAGCGTTAGGGCCCGATACAGGTGAATCGGCTCGCACGGCATTTGATGACGTCGATGATTATGACGATTTGGATGAAGGCAGTGGTAGTGGGAATGCGCTGCTAGATGCCGAAGGCAATACCCGAACGGGTTATGAAAATTTTAGGGTGCAGGTCCAGGTCACTTACTCCGGGGATGTTGCGCCGCGCTCTGGTAGTGTCAGCGACAGCAAGAAGGTGGTGCTCACGATAACGCAACCCAATGGCGAAGCCTTGGATGTTACGTTCCACCGGGCGAATTATTAATATGGCGCGTAGCATGATCGCACCTTCGCCGTGTCAGCCCGTTCGCCGCGGCGGACGCTGTTGCCAAGCAGGTCCGACACATCAAGGGTCTTCGATCAAGATGGCTTTCAGGATCTCTAAACAACGCGGCGTAACCCTTGTCGAACTCGTCGTCACGATTGTGTTGATGGGGATCCTGGCAGGCGGCACGGTGGCCTTTGTGATTTCATCAACCCAAAGCTATGTCGACACTGCCACCCGAAATCAGCTCAGCGCCCTTGGTCGTATCGCGACCCAAAAATTAGAAATGGCCCTCAGGCTTGCCGTTCCGAATAGCATTCGTGTGACCGCTGCTCAGAGCTCTGGTGATCAATGTATTGAGTTCATTCCTATTGCGGATGTTACGAGCTATCTCGACGTTAATTTTGGATCCGCGAGCAATTCGCTCACAGCGCTTCCTTTTACGGCATCGGGGCTTTCGGGAAAAAAATATGCCATTATCTTCCCGGTTTCGCCCTCTACGCTCTACGCCGCATCAAGCCCGGGACCTTTGGCGACCGTTACCAGCTATAGCGCGAATTTGTCAGGGGGTATAGAAACCATAACCTTGTCGGGTAATCATTTGTTCGGGACAGGATCAGAAGCTCAGCGGCTCTATCTTGGGGAGGAGCCGGTCAGCTTTTGCGTGGAAAGCGGGAAGTTGTTTCGTTACAAGAATTACACAAGTTCTGGCTTAAAAGCGACGCAATGTACCCCGGATACAGCCTCGTGTTTGCCAACCAGCCCACCCAATCGGGCTCTGATTGCTGATTCCATTGTCAATGCCGGCCGAACGGCGTTTGGCGTGGCATCTTCAAGGCTTCAGAGTACAGGAACAGTTCGGCTGGATCTTAATTTTTCCGATGGCTCCGAGGCGATCAACATACGGCATGAAATTCAGATACCGAGTGCGCCGTGATGGCTAAAAAATCCCGTCAACCGATCCGAGTTCTGGATAAAAACAACCAAAAGGGGATCGGTCTCCCGATCGCAATTTTTGTGATCACAGTTTTGGCCGCCTACGCCGTCAATATGGGCTTGCTGGTAGAAGATAATGCTGCCGGAAGAACTGAATACATTACTAATTTGCGAGCGAGCCTTGCGGCCGATACGGGAGTCGATCTGGGGATGAACGTAGCATTTGATCCGAGCGATGCCCCAGATTATGCAGGAGGTGTAACTTGCTCGAGTAACGCGATCAATTATAGTTTTGCGAATGATCCAGGGATGAGTGGGTGCTCTGCAGCAGTGACGTGTAGCGCTGTAACAGCAGGGGGTAAAACGATCTACACGATTACCAGCGTCGGGACGTGTGATTCTGTAAGCAAAACTGCTGTGATCAGCGCGCTTTAGTCGGGCGCTGGCAAGTCTTTGAGTTGGCAGACCGTCGGGTGAGAGCGTTGATTTGAGATTCCCTTGCCTGCGAGTGCGCGCTCCAAGCAGCGAGATGGCGCGATCGTTTCGAGGGGTGTCTCAAGCGTTTACTGGAGTACATTCTGATGTACCGCTGCTAACGTGAAGAGGCTCTGAGAGGCGATCTTCAATGGCCCAGATCTGTGATCATATGTAAGGTCAATTAGAAACTTTACGAAATAAAACCTTATCGTGCCCACCGAAGATGCCAAAGGTCCCTGTTGCGGTTGGCGGCGAATCGTCATGGCTTCCGTCCAAATCCCAATCATATTTCAGCCAGGGCAGATCAGTAAGATCAACGTCTATCGTAAAAGAGCCGCGGTCACTGTCTGATGGTGCAGAGAACGAAAGATTGCCATCGCCTGAGACCAGAACTAGGTCAGTCGTCGAAAGATTAACGTTTGTGGAACTGCCAGCGCTGTTATCGGTGCCACTACCAATATTAATCGTTAGATTACTGGCAGTACTGATGGCTGCATCATTAAACGCTATTCTGCCCCGCGCGATTGGCGTACAGCTGTCTGCGCTGTTTGTTACGAAGGTTGTGCCGTTGTAGTACTGTGCCGCAAGCGGTATCGGAAGCGCTTGACTCTCAGGGCCGCTCGCGGAGCTCAATTCGATGCGGCCCCAGCGCAGCTTGGGATTACCGGTCAGATCTCGGCTGGTGCAGCTACTAGTTGCAGTGCAGTCACCGCTGGTCGCAGGATTCATGTCCAGCGCGTTAAAGTTTCGACTATCGAGTCCATCGGTTAGCGTAAGACCGATTTCAAGATTGAGTTCCGCTTCGGGTGATGAGCCTCGAGCAAACTTGGCCGATGTATCGGAGATGCTATAGACGCCGGCGTTCCAAGCAGTGGTTGCGTGAGTGAGTCGAGCGCTGAGATTGTTGCCATCGTTGCTGGTGGCTTCGGCGACCGCTGCGATGGTGGCGACAGCATAACCGTCACTAGAATCGTAATGTGAGACAGTCCCGCCGCCTGCATTTTTCGCGGTTATGGTGTATCCAATGGTCAAGTCTGGTTCATCCATGTAAGTAAAATCAGTACCAAGGGTACATCCGTCGATCACACCATCGCTACTCAGTAAAAACTGATGAGGAAAAAACCGGCCGATGTGACCGCTTGTGGTGCCGATCACGTTACCCACCCCGAGATAGTCACCATCACCGATTTCAGCGCGAAGGGTGATCGTGCCCACTTCATTGAAATTGGCGACCACGGTGCCAGCACCATCGGTACTGCCACTCAAACTATAGGACCCACTGGATAAAGCGCCGGCGTTACTGCCCCCAGTTGGGTAGGTCAGGGCAACGAACGTGACCTTGGCCGTTTCTGCCGAAGATTCTTGGCCGAAATTGGGTGTTGTGCCGCCCAAAGCATTGAGCGCTTGAACGCCGACGTTAAAGTTGGTGCCTGCAGCGATGAACCCTGAACCGCTCGAGGTTGTCCCAGGATTGCTGGCCACCGATACACTTAAATCCGCAGGCTTGCTGACGAAAGTATTGCTTGTGCCTGTTACTGCCAGTGGTGGGTTATTCCCTGACGCCGGCGTGGTCATCGCGCCGTACAGCTTAGTGCCTCCTGCATCTTTATAGATGAGTGGTATCGGTGCGTAACCGTTTGCGTTAAAGACGAGATTAACCGATTGGTAGGCAATGGTTGCGCCGCTGTTATTCTCTTCAATGCCGGTCGCGGAGCCGCCTGTTGGCGTCACCGACATATCTTTATCGCGACGACACGTTGATGGGTTAACGCATTCGTAGGCAAGATTGGTTGAAATGGTTTGGCCCTGTACAGCAGCATCTTGTGTGCAGGCATTACCACCGTCCTTAACCCCGACCAAGATTTGATTGAGGGTGGTGCCTGCTGTGAGGGTCGGAATATCATCGCCGGCGCCGTCGGGGGTCCCATCGCCGTTTGCGTCTAGAAAGAACTCGAGGGACATCGTCGCTGCATTGAAGGTGAAAGTCGGGTCTTCCGACTCTGATTGACTGCCGTCGGTGACGTTGATCGTTGTGGCACCGGCAACAACGTGTCGCAGATAGGTTGTGATGCTGCTGGCGCCACCAAATCCAATGGCGATGCTGGTGTTGTCTGAGTTGCTGACCCAGGCGCCGTTTCCACTACTGGTCGTTAACGTCACTGTGTTACTGGTTGTGACCGCAGTATGACCCGTATTATGAGCGATAATCGTAACCGGAATAGCCGTGCAGTTAGGGCCATTCGCGTTATTTGTTGTGCTACCGCCATCATAACTAACAGCGTAATGATGCAGAGAGGGTGCGGAGACTGAAATGGTGCTGGTGACGCCAGCAGCTGAATCGGCGTCGCCGTCACTGACCAGCCAAGTTACAATTCGATCGCTGGTATTAGGGCTACCAGCATCAGTATTTTGATAGGTGATGCTCTCAAGGGCGGTCTCATAGTTGGCCTTTGTTGTGCTGCCGGTCAGGGTCAGAACACCGCCGCTATTGTTTGCAACAGAAATGCCAAGGCCGGTATTGCCAAGGGCCAAGACATCCTCGCTGGCTTGGTAGCCGCTGCTGATGGTGATGGTGGCACCTTCGATATTGGTGTCATCGACATCGGTGATGGTGAGGCTGCCGTCGATGACGGTGGCGGAACTTCCTGCCGCGAATGACAAGGTCCCTCCCGCATCGGAGACAACAGGCGCGTCATTCACATCAGCCACGGTGATGGTGGATGTGGCGCCAGAGGAATTGGCGATGCCATCACTGACGACCCAGGTGATGGTTCGATTGGTGTTGTTCGGGTCATCGGTATTGGTGTTCTGGTAGGTGATGCTCTCAAACGCAGTCTCATAGTTGGCCTTACTGGCAGACCCGCTGAGTGTCAAAACGCCGTTGACACTGTCCCAAGATCCGGTAATGCCATTGGCGTTGGTAAAGGCGAGAACATCTTCAGAAGACTGATAGCCACTGCTGATGGTGATGGTGGCGCGCTCCATGTTGGTGTCATCGACATCGGTGACGGTGAGGGTGCCGTCGATGACGGTTGCGCTATCGCCCTCGGTATAGGCGAGGGTGGCGCCGGCATCCGAGACCACGGGTGCATCATTGGCATCCGCGATGGTAATGGTGGATGTGACGCCAGAGGAATTGGCGGTGCCATCACTGACCACCCAGGTGATGGTTCGATTGGTGTTGTTCGGGTCATCGGTATTGGTGTTCTGGTAGGTGATGCTCTCAAACGCGGTCTCATAGTTGGCTTTACTGGCAGACCCGCTGAGTGTCAAAACGCCGTTGCCGCTGTCCCAAGATCCGGTAATGCCATTGGCGTTGGTAAAGGCGAGAACATCTTCAGAAGACGCATAACCACTGCTGATGGTGATGGTGGCGCCCTCCATATTGGTGTCATCGGCATCGGTGATGGTGAGGGTGCCGTCGATGACGGTTGCGCTATCGCCCTCGGTATAGACAAGGGTGGCGCCCGCATCAGAGACCACGGGAGCGTCATTCACATCAGCCACGGTGATGGTGGATGTGACGCCGGGTGAGTTGCTTTCCCCATCATTGACGACCCAGGTGATGGTTCGATTGATGTTATTCGGGTCATCGGTATTGGTGTTCTGGTAGGTGATGCTCTCAAACGCGGTCTCATAGTTGGCCTTACTGGCAGACCCGCTGAGTGTCAAAACGCCGTTGACACTGTCCCAAGATCCGGTAATGCCATTGGCGTTGGTAAAGGCGAGAACATCTTCAGAAGACTGATAGCCACTGCTGATGGTGATGGTGGCGCTCTCCATGTTGGTGTCATCGACATCGGTGACGGTGAGGGTGCCGTCGATGACGGTGGCGCTATCGCCCTCGGTATAGGCGAGGATGGCGCCAGCATCAGTAACTGCTGGCGCGCTATTGCCTGATGAGATTACGAAATCGCTAATCGTCGCCACGTTTGCATCTGCGGAGCAGGCGCTCCCAGTAGAGTTGCCGGCATTGGTATAAACCGTTAACCGTAAATTGTAGGTGCCAGCAGTCAGTCCAGTTGCTGCGATGTCTGACATTTGTAAGGTGCCGCTTTGCCCGTTTTTTGTATTACCGTTTGGAAGTCCGCTGGTAGCACAACTGCCCAATTGCTGATAGCCGCCACCATTGTCGTATTCAAGTTTTACTCCGTTGACTCTACCCTGACCATTACCGCCATAATTTGTATTGATCGTATAACTTACCGTAAAAAGAAAAGGGCTCGTAGAGTCCGACCCGTCTTGGCTGGCTGAGACATCACTTAAGTTGGCATAAGAATCAATTGGAAGCAGCAGGGTAACCATGATGCCGAAGCAAAATGCTGCCGAGGAATGTCGAGTCCGATTTAATAGATGAGTCCAGATGTCTAATTGTGCTCGTTGTGGCGGTCTCATTGTCCAATATATGATGCTGCTGGCATAAGTGAGTGCATCGCTGTGGCGCTGGGCATTTCCTGAGTCGCCACCAGGTTTTTTCCTCGAAGGGTCGAGTCCTGCCAAACCTCGCAAGTTCCATGCAGCCCGGTTACTGCGGCAAAACCGGCGTTGACCAGCCCAAGGTCACTGTCGAGCGGCGGGTCATAGGCTGTCTCAACAAGATCAAAGAATAGTTTTCCTTCGGCTTGGTCAACGATCTGGCTTCGTACTGAGCCGAATTCGGCAAGCCCACCCCAACGCAATCCTAGGGTTTCAGAAAATGGGAGCGCGGGCACGTTAAGATTAAGGACGCAACGATCTGGACCTTCCATAAGGGGGCCGAGTAGATCAACCGTATATTGGCAAGCGGTGTCAAAATGCCAGGGGTCAGACACAGCAAGACTCACCGCCAGGCCGCGCATACCGAAGTTCTGAGCCGCTAAGGCCGCGCCAACGGTGCCGCTGTGCAGCACCGAGCGGCCAGTATTCAGGCCTAGATTCGGGCCTGAGACCACAATGTCGGGCCTGGGGCCGAAGGCTTCTAAATGACTGGTGATGGTACACAGTGCGGGCGGGCCATCAAGCGCAAAGGCTTTGCCGGCTAACCCAATGATCTGAACTTCTTTATAGCCGATTGGGCGATCTCGGGAGATATGGCCCAAGCTCGCGCCGGTGCCCGAGGCGTCAAAGCTGGGCGCGACCACAACCACTTCAAAACCTGCGGCTTCGACCTGGCGTGCGAGTTCGTGTAATCCTGGGCTGTCGATGCCGTCATCGTTGGTGAGTAGTGCGCGCATCAAATCTCTCCTGTTAGACAACTATTGTCCGCCAGTTCGGCCCTGGCAACAACCCAGGGCGCCTGAATTGTCGCGTCTTGTGATTCGCGACCAAGCGCCGCCGCGGGAATATTGTCGATCACCCATTCGAAATTAGGTTTGAGCTTGCAGTTTGGCGATGGACTGTGGTTTTAAGCAGTTTAATGCGGCTCCATAGGGTGCAAGGCGCGCCAGTACGAACGCTTTTGATTCAGTCACTCGGTGGGCTTGAAGGCGGCGCAGGCATCGTCAGCGATTTGGCGCGCTTTTTTTTCACACACTTGCCAGAGGTCATTACAAACGAGGTTCTCCCGAGCCTCGGGTAGTTTTGCCTCGAGACAGTTCTTGTACTCTCGGTCACAGCTGACCAATAGCAACAAGACGGTGATGATTAAAAAGGCTCGCGCCATAAATACTGTCCTCTAAAGATTAAAAATTTAGTCCAATGTGCACCTGGTAGCAAGCCTTTGCAGCACGCTTTTATAGGCAAGCATCGGAATGAGCGCTGCGGTGTTGGGCAGCAATTGAATTCAGGCCCGCATTGCTTGCGCGGCCCAGTTCGAGCCGACAGTTAGGCTGTCAATTCTTGGCGTTGCGATTTAGGTCGCACGTAGCCTGTGGTACCCTTGCCAGCGATTGGTGCTGAGTCAATGGTGGCTCGCTTGATCAAGAAAAGGAGGATCACAACATGATTGCAACGTCGATTTTTGGCGGCCTGCTGATTGGTCTGGCGTCGGTCTGCCTCATGCTGTTTGCAGGTCGAATCGCTGGGATCAGTAGCATCGTCTACCGCGCGATCTTCCAGTTGAAATTCGAATCCTGGGCGCTGACCTTTGTGATTGGCCTGGTGCTCGGGCCGCTCCTGGTTGCCGCCTTAAATGGACCGGCGGCGCCGGTGTTTGATCTGGCTTGGTGGCAGGTGGCGTTGGGCGGGCTGTTAGTCGGTTTTGGCAGTCGACTGGGGAGCGGCTGCACGAGTGGTCACGGCGTTTGCGGGATATCACGGGGCTCGGCTCGCTCGGTGGTTGCAACGCTTACCTTTATGGTCACAGGTGTGATCACCGTCTTCATCATGGGGATGGTTTTATGATGATTTATCTTACGGCGCTGGCAACCGGCGCCATGTTTGGCGCGGGGTTAGTGGTCTCAGGCATGACGGACCCGGCCAATATCCAAGGCTTTTTGGATGTCACTGGGGCCTGGCGGCCGCATTTGGCTCTGGTGATGATCGCCGCCATTGCGGTTGCGCTGCCGTTTTTCCAGTGGGTGCTGCCGCGGTTGAGTAAACCCGTCTATGGCGCCAGTTTCCTTGCGCCCTTATCAACGGCGATTGATCAAAGACTGGTATTAGGCGCTGCCATCTTTGGTATTGGCTGGGGTGTATCGGGCTTGTGCCCAGGGCCCGCGATTGCCGGTATTGCTTATTTAGAGCCACAAATTTTTGGCTTCTTAGCGGCAATGCTGATCGGAATGAGGCTCGCCGACAGGCTGCTAAGCCCATCGGCGAAAGCGTAACCTCAGTCGTCGAGTCCGCGCTTGCCCGCCTCTCGAATCAGCGGGGTGTATTCCACGAAATTCGGGGCGTTGGTGGTGGCGCCAATGGTGGTGCCAGCATCGGTGGTTAAGGTGTGTCCGGTGGTATAGCCGGATTCATCACTGGCCAGCCATAGGGCGGCATTGGCGACATCGCTTGCCAAACCGGCGCGGCCTTTAAGGGGGGAGGTTGCCGCCAGACGCGCGATGGTGCCATCGATATCGCTCGGATCACCTGAAAGACCCGCAACCATGGCGGTTGCCATGCCTGTGGGTGCGATCGCATTGACTCGAATACCGTGGTGGGCGAGTTCCGTTGCGGTGTTTTTGGTAATTCCGATTACGGCATGTTTGGCCGCGGCATAAGCGTGAGGCCCGAGCCCGCCCATAATCCCTGCGGTGCTGGTCATGTTAACGATCGATCCGCTTTGCTGTGGGATCATCACCCGGGCGGCGTGTTTAATGCCGTAGAAGACACCGTTCAACAGGATGTCTAAGGTGAACTTCCACTCGGCCGCGGGCGTCGTATGGATCGGGCCGGCGGCCCCAACAATACCCGCATTGTTGTACATGATGTCGAGCCTGCCAAATTCAGAAACGGCCATGTCTACCAAGTTTGCGACTTGATCTTCCTGGGTCACATCACAGTGATAAAATCGAGCGGCATTGCCCAATGAATCTGCGAGCGCTTGCCCCGCATCGTCTTGAATATCGCCCAAAATGACTTTGCCACCCTCCTCAATAAAGCGGAGCGTCGCTGCGGCGCCAAAGCCGCTGGCTGCGCCCGTTATGGCGGCCACTTTCCCTTCTAATCGGTTGGACATTTTATGCTCCTATGATGTGCAGATAATTGATTAACCGAGCCATCAAACCATGCTTGCGCCAAGGCTTCAATACACGTGCTGGCTTGACCCATGTCGGCCAGCTATGCTCGGATACGGGCTTGCTTTAAAGTTAGACCGAAGGGTTCTTGGCGTAATCAAATGCGGTCGGAGACCCCAGTTAAAGGTTGAAAAGGAATGTCTATGAATGCTGCCCATCAATTATTGGGTCACGCGGTGGTTCAGATCGCCTATCACGTACCGGATATTGAAGCGGCAGCCCTTGCGATGGTCAAGCAAACCGGTGCAGGTCCCTTTTTTGTGTCGCGGAATATTGCGCTCGCTGAGGGCGAACATCGCGGCGCAACCTGCCCTTTTGTGCACAGCTCGGCGTACGGGCAATGGGGCGCGGTTATGGTTGAGTTTGTGCAGCAAGACTCTGTTGGGCCCTCACCGTTTCGGGATCTTTATCAGGCCCATGAGCGGGGCTTACACCACCTAGCGGTCATGACCCCTGATTTACCAGCGTCCTACCAACACTTTAAAAACAACGGTATGCCGCGCGTTACCCGAGCGGTGACCCATTCTGGCGTTGAGTTTGCGTTCTTGGACGCGCTGGATACGCTCGGGCACTTTATCGAAATTTACGAGGCCAGCCCGCAGCTCCTTGGGTTTTACGATCTGGTGCGCACGGCGGCCGTGGACTGGCAAGGCAAGGCGCCGATCCGGACAGTGCGGTAAGGCCTGGCCAAGCTGCACATAGGAGTTTGACCGTATGCTTCAGTGCGGCGCGATCACTGGTGGGCGGATGGGGCGGCGTTGCGATGAGGGCTCGCTGACTCAAAAGCCTGGGCCAATCGTCAAGGGTCAAATTTAAAAGATTGCCCTCGCCTTACCCCACAATCGCAAACCAGTTGAATTTTCAATCTAGAAGCGGTGCCGCAGACTGGCTGCAAACAGGGTAGTCACTGATGTACGTTGCGAGTCGATTTTTGAATCGGCGCGCAGATAACCCCATCCGAGAAAGCGCGCTTAGCAGGCGCCGCGCCGCACCTCGCCACCTGTGATGGTCGTATCGACCTCAACCGTTGCCGTATTCGAGACGCGGACCGTGCCCCCAGTGGTTGCTTTGCCAGTCACTAAGGCTGCGCCGCACACATTGGCGTCCCCGCCGGTGGTGACATCCACCCGGGCTGCAGTGGCCTGCAGTTTTGGCCCGCCGTAAAACTGACTGCCCGTGGTTAACTTTACAAACAATTGCCGGGCGGTGACGGTTTCAAGAATCTCAACATCAGAACCGGTTGTCGCCTTGACCGACAATTCGCCGAAGGTGCTGTTGAGTAAATCAAGGCGCGAGCCCGTGTTGGCATTGACCTCTAACAGGTCCTGAACCGCTGAGCAGGTTTTAGCAGTGCCGCTGGTGCCGGTTGTAAGATCCAGTTGGGGCAGGTCGCCGGCGAGCTGAATGTGGACCTGGACCGCTTGGTCTTGGCTCTTTCCGAAGGATAAGAGGTTTCTAAAACTTTTGCGGGTAATGCTCAGGCGATCCGCTTTTAGCGCTGTCTTAAATGCGCGCGCATCGGCACTGGTAATGGTGGCTGAATTCTCAGTGCCGCAAGTCACCGTAAAGGTCAGACCGCCGGATAACTTTAGCGTTTCGATGCCATCGAGGGTGAGAACTTGGGATTCCTCGGCTTGCAGGGGTGCGGCCCAAGCAACAAGTCCTAAGGCGAAACCGAGTAACGTTGATGTAATAGCTGATTTGAACATCCTGTGGTCTCCTTTGTTTGGGCTAAAATTCAAGGGGTTAGTATAAACCAGAATCCTGAAGATGAGCTGAATGGGCCGCGCCATAAGCGCGCCCAAGGCTCAATCGGCCGCGGTAACCTCAGGCTTGGCGGAGGATTTTATTCGATCGAGGTTCGGCGGGCGGACGAGGTAAATCAGAATGCCGGATAACATATTCAGGCCTGCAACCAGGATGAACGCCAGCACGTAGTTGCCGTAAAGATCATGGTGATAACCCACAAGCCAAGGGGCTAAAGCGCTGAGCGTGAGCGCAAAGGGTAGCCCGGCGCCGCGAATGGCGCCGATGTGCGCGCGCCCAAAAAAACTGGCCCAGATCACTTCCTGCATGGGAATCATGCCGCCCCAACCGAGCCCCAACAGGACAAAAGCACCATAAGCCCAGAACAACGCGTTGGCTTCAACCGCCGCTACAATGAGTAACAAGGCAACGCCGCAGAGCGCCGCTGAGATTGCGGCCAAGGGTTTAACCGGCATCGTGTCAATCAACGCGCCCCAGATCGGCTTGGACAACATCGCCGGAATCGACGCTATGACCAGGGCCAGGGCTGCCTCGGTTCGGCTAAAGCCCTGGTCCGTGAGGTAGGGCACCGTGTGCAATAAGAGCACCACGATGTTGATCGAAAAGAAGCCGAAGGCGATTACCAGCGCATAAAAACTAAAGGACCGCAGCGCTTGGTGGCGAGTGAAAGCACTGGCGTCCTCGGCCCGGGCTTTATCGCCCCGATCGCTAAGGTAGTCCGCGTCGGTCAACCCATCAGGGCGCAGGCCGTAATCTTCTGGTCGCCGGCGCATCATCGCCGTGACCGGGATCATGATGATAAAGGTGATTGCTGCCAACCAAATCCAAGCTTCCCGCCAGCCAACGGTATCGATCAGCCAGGTGACAAACGGGGTGATGACGATGCCGCCCATGGACACGCCCATCGCGGCAATTGCGATGGCTTTGCCGCGGTGCAGCACAAACCATTTCGACAAGGTGACATTGACCACAAGGTTACCCACCATGGCGCAGCCGCAGGTGAGGGCGACCCCGTTGAGCAGCCACCAGGCCAGCAGTGAATCCACTTCGCTGTGGAAATACAGCGAAACCGACAGAATAACGGCGCCTATCGCCATAATGGGCCGTGCGCCCATAGCATCAACCCGGGCGCCCACGGCAAATCCAACAAGCGCCATCACGATTTGGCCAATTGTGCGCGTTAACGTGAAATCAGCGCGACTCCAGGCAAGGTCTTCGGTCATCGGCCCCATAAAAGAGCCCAGTACGTAGCTATAGATCCCAAGCGACACGAATTGTGCCACAAAGGCGGCCGCGAGCAGGGGGTAACCGTAATAACGCGCTGTTTTCAGGGCGGTATCCTCTGGATATGAACTCAGGGTTTGGTCCGTGTTGGTGAGCCGAGCCCAGTTGTAAATGCTCCCACGCGGTAGGTGCCAAGGTGCAGTGGCGGCAGTAAAGCCTGAAATGGGTATGGATGCAATCACGGTCAAGCCCTGGCAAGCGGGGACGGTGCTGCTGGGACTTAGGGTTTCTGATATAGTCTCGATCGCAAGCAGTCGCCGGGCCTATAGTTAAATGGATATAACCAGTCCCTCCTAAGGATTAGTTCCAGGTTCGATTCCTGGTGGGCCCACCATTTATTGCCGTCAGTGTTGAAGCGGTGGAGGTCTTACAGCCTGTGTTTGAGTCAGACCGCTTACCAAACGTACTAAAAATTTTGAAGGCAGACGCGCTTGGCCCTGTAAGGTGCTGCAGGCCGTGATTCATTTTGTTGATCAAGCCCTACGGCTCAAGGTGTTGCTGTAAGTGTTGATGAAAGTTGACGATGGCTTTTTCGAAGTAACCGAAGGTTAAGTGGTTATTGGCGCCGGTGGTGACCGTCTCCTGAATAGCGCGTGCAGCCGCACGATCCTCGTCTTGTCCTGATTGCGTTACAAAATCCGCATCGCGTTGCGCATCCTCAAGGGAAATCGGCGTGTCCCCCTGGCGCCGATTGACGACAAGGTAGCTGACGAGTTGGGTCTGGGTGGGACTCAGCGGCTCCATAATGGTTAAGCCGGTGTGTTTTGATAAAACCGAAACACTGGCGTTTGGAAACAGGTGATAAACGGACGTTAATGTCCCGTTGAGCCGGCGCGCGCTCGGCGCTTTGTCTCTGAGTTTTTCGATCCGGCGGAAGGGAAAGATAACGCGTGCGTTGGCGCCATAGGTCTCAACCACATTGATATTGTCGAGGCCGTAGGGGTAGAACGAATTCCGGTGCAGGGACTTGATATGATAGCCCTCGAGGAGGGTCTCTGTGAGCAGTTTCCAGTTCGCAGCTTCGGCCATTTCCGTGTGTTGAAACATAGCCTGCTCTGGCGTGAAAAAATCGAGTGCGTCTTCGAGCATTTCAGGCTTGAGCTGACCCTGTTGCAGGACATAAACAAGGCCGCCTTTCTCGGCTGCGCTGACTTCAACTAAGCCATTATCTTCGGTGGCTAAATTTGGGAACCCGGCTTGGCCTGGAATGTGTTTCAGGCTGCCTTCAAGGCCATAGGTCCAAGCATGGTAGGGGCACACAAAGGCCTTGGCGCAACCGCTGCCATCGGCGACTTGCATGCCGCGGTGCCGGCAAGCATTGATAAATGCACGGACGACACCGTCGGCGCCACGGACCACGAGCAGCGGCGTGCCGGCGGCTTTGCGGGCAACGTAACTGCCGATTTCGGGTAACGCTGCCGAGGGACAAAAGGGCACAGGTAATGATTTAAGCAATGCGATCTCGGCGTCAAACCTCGCTTGTGAATGGTAATGGGTAACCGGTTCGTGCCAGACCGTATCCCCAAGGTCTGTGGTGCCGTTATCAATATGTTGAAAGATGCGGGTGACCACCTGCTCGTCATCGAGTAGCGGTGTTTCGGGTGTCGAGTGGGAAAGAGAATGAATCAGCGACATAAGCGGCTCAACGTAATGGATGAGCAAGTGTAGCAAAACGTGTTTGGACGCGGGAGCTGCGGTCTAAAATTAATTTGTAGGGTTCTTTAAACCATAAAATTTTTTAATCGGTGTCGTTGATTTAGAGGGATAACAATAAAGGTTGGCGTTTCTGTTTTTCTAACTCCCCGTGATCAATCGATCCTAATCGATTTGCTCAACAATGAATGCCTAGAAATCAAAGCGACCCTTAAACCGACCCCAAAGAACGAACAAAATCAATAAACTGTCCACTAGATGCTTTTGCTCGAGCACGTTTGGTGTTCGTAGCGCTTAAACCGATCAGAT
>CALSMJ010000005.1 GCA_943787425.1 uncultured Pseudomonadales bacterium
TGTCTGGTCGTTGCTGAGGATCAATTGGAAGCCCTCGGCCTCACCCCCAGCGCCTACTTGGTCGGCTGGGCTGCCGCCGGCTGCCATCCGGCAACCATGGGCATTGGCCCGGTGCCGGCCGTTGAGAAGCTGTTCAACCGCACCGGCCTGGGTTTTGAGGATATGGATCTGGTTGAACTGAACGAAGCCTTTGCGTGTCAGGTCTTGGCGGTGCTCAAAGGCTGGCGCTGGCACGATGATGACCGATTGAACGTCAATGGCTCCGGCATTTCCCTCGGTCACCCTATCGGCGCAACGGGCGGTCGCATCCTCGCGGACATGCTGAGCGAACTGCACCGTCGCCAGGGCCGATATGCCCTTGAGACCATGTGCATCGGCGGCGGCCAGGGCATTGCCGCGATCTTTGAACGAGCGGCCTGATCCCATGACACCCGCCCACAGCGTCAGCGGACGAAGCACTAACGACTGCAGTTGACGCAACGCCCGGTCGTGCAAGCCCTCTTGGCGCGCACTTCCCAGAAGGGCACCGTGCTACTCGGCACGCGCCGTCACCGAGCGCAGCGCAGGGATCTGGCGGTCTGATCAGATTCAAGCGCAAGTCCTGGTTCGCCCCAAAACGACTGAGGAAGTCAGCTCCGCACTCCGGATCTGCCATGAACATCATCAAAGCGTCGTGCCGCATGGGGGCTTGACCGGCCTCGTTGAGGGCGCGCTAACCCAACCTCTGGATATCGTGCTGTCAACGGAACGCCTTAACGTCATCGAAGAAATCTCAGCCAGCGAGCGCACGATGGTCGTTCAAGCGGGCGTCATGCTCCAAAGCGTTCAGGAGGCCGCAGCCAGTGAGGGCTTGATGTTCCCGCTTGATTTAGGCAGTCGCGGCTCCTGCACCCTTGGCGGCAACCTGTCGACCAATGCTGGCGGCAATCGCGTGATTCGCTATGGCATGGCCCGTGACATGGTGCTGGGGCTCGAAGCCGTGATGGCAGATGGCACCGTCATCAGCAGCATGAACCGAATGATCAAGAACAATGCCGGCTATGATTTAAAGCAATGGTTCTTGGGGACCGAGGGCACCCTCGGCATCATTACCCGCGCCGTACTGCGCTGCCGCGAAGAAGTCACCACCGCGCCCACGGCGCTGGTCGCGATCAACTCCTTTGACGCCCTGGTTAGCGTTCTTAAAGCAGCTCGACCGCGGCCTTGCGGGCAACCTCTCGGCCTTTGAAGTGATGTGGCAGAACTTTTACCAACTGGTAACCCAACCGCCGGCGCCGAACCAACGCCCCCTTACCAGACGATGCCGCCTACTATGTCTTGGTGGAAGCCATGGGCGCTGCCCAAGAGCAACTCGAAGCCATTCTTGAGCAGGCCCTTGAGGCCGAACTCATTGTGGACGCGGTGGTGTCGCAGTCGAGCCAACAAACCGATCAGCTCTGGGGGCTCCGAGATGATGTTGCCCAGGCCTTTCAATTTGCCCCCGTTTTTTTGTTCGATGTGAGCCTCAGACTGTCCGAGATGGCGCGTTATGTCGACGCGGTGAATGCAGGCCTCGCAGCGCGTTTTGACGCGCCTAAAAACTTTGTATTGGGACACGTGGGTGACGGTAACCTGCACTTTGCGATCGCCGTGGGCGGCGACAGCCGAGCACAGCGCGAAGGTGTTGAGGCGGCGGTTTACGAGCCCCTTAAAGCGATCCAAGGCTCGGTTTCGGCAGAACACGGCGTCGGCCTGGAGAAGAAACCTTATCTGCACTTCGTGCGTGACGACGCTGAGATTCAATTGATGCGCACGATCAAGGCTGCCATGGATCCCAGAGGCATTCTTAACCCCGGCAAGATTTTCTAAGACTGCGATTCCTGAGGGCGGTCGCCGAGGGCGGTCTGCCGAGGGTCGCTCAACACTTCCTATACAGGCCTGTCTGTACTCGGCTGGCGATTCGCCGAGCGCCAAATCCCAATTCCAAAAACCGGCTTCAAACCAATACCCTGCCAGATAGGACGCGCCAACTCATCTTTCCTTAATTCTCTGCGCAAACCGAATCACCGTCTCCAAGCCCACGGGCGCATACACCGCAGTCACCGAGACCCCTTATTGGGTTAGGCCATTCGGCCGAGATGGTTTATAACTAATCAAGCAGCCTTGCAGCACGCTGCTATCAGGTCTGTCACCGATCGCTCTAACCACAGAAGGGTTTTGGCAGCACAATAATAATAACGCCGGCGCGTAGCGACCAGCGTGACAACCGGGAATGTCCAGATGACCTCGACAGCGACCTCAGCTAGCGTACTCGATAAGCGCACCATTTATTTTCATGGCTGCATCGGCCTCCCCCTTGCGGTCATCGGCTACCCGCTCTCGATTTGGATTCCCGCGCACTATTCGGGCGGCTTGGGCTTATCACTGGCGGCAGTGGGAACCATCTTAATGCTGGCACGGTTTACCGATGTCATTACGGACCCGCTAATGGGCGAGTTGTCTGACCGTTGGCAAACGCGTTTTGGTCGCAGGAAGCCTTGGGTTGTGATCGGCGCGCCGCTCATGATGCTAGGGGTTTACAAGCTCTTCATCCCGCCTGAAGGGATCGGCATGCTGTATTTCTTGTTCTGGCTGACCTTGTTTTTCTTGGGCAGCACCATCATTGCGCTACCGCACAGGGCTTGGGGCGCTGAGCTGTCGCCAGACTATCACCAACGAAGCCGGGTCACCGCTGCGCGGGAGTTATTCGTATTGGCCGGGCTCATGGTCGCAGCTGCCGTCCCCATGATCATTGAAGTGATGGCGGATCGCGGCGGATCGGTCAGCCAAGTCTTTGGCGCGCTTTGGCGTGATGCAACCAGCGCCTTCACTGGTGAGATAATGAACGCCACCCCAGCGGACCGAGCGGCCCTGACGGGACCAGTACTTGCGGGTCTTGCCTTCGTCGTGATCGGCATCTTACCGATCTGCGTGTTTTTCGTTGTGACCTTCGTGAAAGAACCTGAACGCCACGAGAAATCAACGGTGCCGCTACTTGAGGGTGCAAAGATCGTGTGGCGGAACGGCCCCATGCGCCGTGTACTTATGATTGCGCTGCTCGTTATTTTTGGTGAATCCTTTCGAAATGCCGTGTCGCTGTTTTTCATTCGCGACATCATTGGTATCCCAACCATTGGCGCGGCCTACTTCTTTTACTTTATTGCAGGCCTTGGCGCGATCCCGTTTTGGCTTTGGTTAGGCCGTAAAATCGGCAAGCACCGCGCGTTTTTATGCACCCTTGTAACCGTCGCCATGGTCAGCGGCATTAACTTTTTCTTGGAAAACGGCGATTACCTGCCCTTTTTCCTATTGTTCATTATTAAGGGTTTCTGCTTCGGCGGCCTACAGTTCTTACCGGTCGCGATGCTTGCGGATGTTGTCGACGTCGATACCGCGCGCAGCGGCAATAAGCGCGCCGGTACTTATTTTGCGGTGCTGGGGTTGACCGAAAAACTGGCGATTGCCTTGGGGACGGGTATCTCGCTCAATGTCGTGGGCTTATTGGGTTTTGACCCCTCTGGCGGCATTGCCGGCAGCACGGACCTTGGCGTGCTCAGTCTTCGGATTGTGTACTGCGGCGGACCGATTTTATTCTACGGCCTTGCCATGAAACTGATTTGGAACTATCCCTTAACACCACAGCGCCACCAGCAACTGCGCGAACGCATAGCGCGCCGCAATGCCCGGCTAGCCAAACTTGACTGACATTAAAGGTCGCGCGGCGCGGGGGTTAACCCGATTTCGAGCACCCTTGGCCATTATCGAAAAAACGATTAGCGTCACCTCAGTGACACGCGCCTTGAACCTTAAAGGCTCAAGGTGCGTCATCTGACGACCAGCAATCGGCGTCGGCGCGCATTGTCCTGAAGTTTAGGGGCCCCAGCGAGACATGATCGCGCTCGTCGTACTGATGATTGTGATCAACATCGACTGTCTCAGCGCACGGCAATTAACAAAACTCAAAGGCACTTTGTTATGTAATAACACTCTGAGCGCTCGCCAGTCAGCGCGGGATTCCCGGAGCAACCAGCTAGGCAACGCGACCGTCAGCATCAGCGCGAGCGGTTAAACGACCATCACACTGGGATGATTTTCACCAAACAGTAACGCGACGTCGTCAGCTCGAAGCCTTTGAACCAAACCCTGATTAACATAACCTTTTTCCGTGATTTCACCATCACCGAGGCTGGGCGGGGTTGTGAGTAATGAAAACCGCTTGATCGACTGCGAGGACGCTGGGTTTTGCGCATTATGGGCCGCCAACCCAGCACAAATTTTAGCCATCACCGCATCACTGGTGAATACGTCGGCCTCAACCCCCGCGACCAACTGTGAGCAGGCAGAGAGGTTCGGCCAGATCAACGCGGCGATGAAACTTTCATTGATCCCGCAAATGACGACATCGCGCACCCAAGGCGCACAGGCTGCTACCAGTTGCGCGCGCAGGGTTCCCGCAGAGACCCAGGTGCCGGTCACCAATTTGAACTGTTCCGCGATTCGACCGGCAAAACGCAACCCTGCTTCGGGCCGCTTGGGGTCCGCAAAGGTCACGGCATCACCCATCTTAAAGAAGCCTTCTTCATCAAAGGCCGCTCGCGTTTTATCGGGATCATTGAGATAACCCGGCGTTACCCCATCGGACTTCACTCGGACCTCATAGCGATCACCAACCGGTAGTAATTTAAACTCTGCACCGGGCATCGGCAAACCCACCACGGTTTGATCCTCACAGGGCCAATAGCGAGACAAACCAACCGCGACCTCGGTCGACATCAAGCTGGTTGACATCGCCCGACGAGCACCCTGATATTTGATGAGTAGCGCCTGCAGGCGCTCGTAGGTCGACTCAGGCATTGCCGCACTGCCGTAAGCCAGCGATGTCACATGATCAAAAAACGTTTTGGCGAGCGTATCATCCTGTTCTAGCGCGTCGACCAGCATATTCCAGCCCAGGGGTGCGCCAGCATACGACGTCGGCTTCACAACGGCCAAATTCGCCAGTGTCTTCTCGAATTCTCCCGGCACGGGCTTACCGTCATCAATGTAAATCGAGCCTCCAGCGTTCATCACGAACGACATCCGCAACACCCCTGCCCCTACGTGAGACCAGGGCATCCAGTCTAAGACTCTAGGCGGCGCGCCATCCGGTTCATCTTCGCCGAGGGCTGCACGCGCTGCCAGCATCGTCGTGATCATGCCATGGGTATGTATCACGCCTTTGGGGCTGCCCGTTGAGCCCGAGGTAAACATATAGCGCGCGACAGTTGCACCACTGAACTCAGCGACTCTTTCGTCAACAAGTCGATCAGACACTTCGTTGCACACAAGTTCAAGTGCCATCGCGGATCCTAGTGCCTGACTGCCAAGCCAAATAACAGGCTTTTCAGCAAGCCCTGTCGCCACCAAGGCCCCTCGCTGAACAGTATAATTTTCGGACCAAACAAATTTCGGTTGCGCTGTTTCAAAGACCGCTTTTAGCTTGCCAAAGGCGGCTGGAACAGTCGCGTAATTATGACTGACCGGCACGTAGGGCACGCCAGCCAGGAGCGCCCCCCAAGCCACGACAAAATGCGCTCTAGACGCGCCAGATAGAATCATCAAAGGGGTCGATTGACTGCCACCCAGCCGGGTCAACTGGGCAGCAATCGCCTTGGCTTGTTGCGCTGCAGCGGCGTAGGTTAATTCGACATAGCAACCCGATGCATCCTTTTCAGCAATCACCACTTGATTGCCGTAGCGGTTGCACCAGTCAAAAAAGCGCTCGGCCATCGATTGGTTGCTTGCTTCAACGGATAACGGACTTCTTAGATACAGAATCCCGCCTTGCTGGGTGTCAACGGCAACTTCTGGATTTCGAGCCATAAACAGAATCTCCACCAGGTTTAAATTAATGCATCAGCCTATCCGTCAAGTGGGGTGCAGCGCACGCGGATTCTTAAACAGAACACGGGGGCTACTAACCTTTGCACACGGCTTGGCTCCAAACTCACTAAGGCTGATTACCTACATTTCAGGTTGACTTTGGACCCTCTAAATTTCCGCAAACACACTAAGGCCCGCTGCCGTTGCGCGCGCCCGCCTTCTAAAACAAAAACACGTCCAAAAAATGATTTGCAGTGCAACGATGCAACCGCTATAAAAAATCTCTTCTGCGAATTGGAGCGACTTGTGACTCTATCAATCCCCACGCCAACACACCAGCGCGCCAAATTTTTTTTGGCACAGGCCCTGCTAACCTTCACGATGGCCTTGGTCCTAACCAGCTGCGCCAGCAACAGCGGAGGAGATAAGCCAGATGCCTCGCAAGCAACCCGTATCAGCACCGTTGAAACCAGTTCTGATTTAAGTGTCCGCAAAAACCCAGAGCCCGATCTATCCAAAGCGCAGGACCCAAGGCCACCAACCCTAATTTGCCATCGGGAGAAAGTACTAGGCAGTAATCGCTCGGTAAAAGTTTGTCGGACCAAGGCGCAGATTGAGAATGAGCGCCAAGGCGCGAAGGTGATTGGCGGCAGAATCAGAAACGCAACCTCCGTGAGGCAGCGCGGCGTAGAATAACGATCATTGATCTGGAACGTGTTGAGGTCGATGCCACCTCAACCGCTCGGACTCATTTTTTCTGGCGCTGCTTTTTACGCCCAAAACAACTGTGGGTCCATAATGAAAAGAACAACGAGGCCTTGAACGCAAGCAACCATTCCTAGACGGCCGAACCGCTTGCGGACCTGTTCAAATGAGCGGCCAAGGGTCTCCAAACCCGCCAACAACAAAATCTTTGGCCGGAATAAGGTTCAAGGTTGTCCATTTTTGATCAATCCGTCGGCGCGGCACCCAAGACCAGTCATTATTGGCCCGACCCCGTTAAATTTATGCGATCGATTCACCTTGCAAACAGGCAAAAAAAAGCCCGGCAAAACCGGGCTTCTTCAACTCAAGAATGACTTTACTGCGGCATTCTAAACGTTATGTCTGCCTTGATCATGCGGCCAAAGGCATTGTGCGTGAACGGATCATAATTGAGATCACCCCGTGCTGCAGGTGGATCTTCATCCGTTAGGTTCAACGCTGACAAACCAATGGTTAGATTATCGATCCCATTGAACAGATAATGCGCGTCGAGTGTAACTTGAGAGTCAACCGTTGCAAGCCACGGGTAGGCTGCCGTTGCACCCGTATCATCATAATCGCCAATATACCGTGCGGCTAAGCTTGCGTAATGACTTTGCGTCTCAAAACTCACAGTCGCATTAAGCTTTAACTCTGGCTTAGACGTGAACGATGGTCCGGCATTGTAATTCAACTTACCCACCAGATCGCCACCCGTTGCCAATACAATCGCACCAGAGATATCCAGCTGATCGGCGCGCTCATATTCAAGAACGTAAGTCCCTTCAAGCGCCAAGCCAAGCGTACCCGGCAGCAAGTCTTCAATGCTGTATCGGATCGCAACATCAATACCCGAGGTCGTGATCTCCTCACCATTTATGATGTTCACCGCAACGCGCTCAGTGGCACCCAAATTGGTATGTGCGGCAACTGGGAAGATGTGCGTTCGCAACTCGTTACAGGTCGCGCTATCGGTTGCTACGCCATCCGAGCCCGTACAACCATTACCGGCGTAGGCACCCAACAAAGAATTGAAGCCCTCTGTCTGGAATGAATCGTCAAACGTGAACGACCACCAATCGACAGAGGCATACAAACCCTCATTCTGGTAAATGGCGCCAAAATTGGTCGACACTGCAGATTCAGAGGTCAAAGTCGGGTTACCGACCGTATCGATCGCCTTAAACGCACTGGTATAACTGACATAGGACAATGCCGTACCGGTGCCTGCGAGGAAGCTCTGGGGTGGCCCACGGAAAGTTGTTGAAGCAGAGGCACGAAGCGATAGGGTATCGCTTAATTCCCAGCTAACCGCAACCTTCGGATCGAGCGTGCTGCCGACGAAACCGCCGTAGTCTTCATATCGCAGGGCCGCTTGAATATTGAGGTCATCGGTCAACGGAATCGCGAGTTCACCGAACACACCGTAAATCGTCCGCTCGGTTGTCTCTTCGTCAGATGCCGCCAAGAACGCGGCAACCCCAGTGGGAGAGCTACAATTTGGCGAGAGTTGTGCGGTTGAAACTAACCCTAATGCGGCACTTGCTGGCAACGTATAAGGACAGGGGTTTAGTGCCCGGTCGGATAAGTCATTGAAGTCAGAATCATAGTACTCATTTCGAGACTGGGCACCAAAGGCATAACCGACGCTACCGCCGCCGACTTCCCAATTGGTTTCACCACTGAACACCGCCTGGAACACCAACAACTCGTTGGTTTGATTCCATTGTCGCTGTCCAATCAGCCACTTCAGCAAGGACTCAGAGTTTGCGACCTCGGCATTATAGTCTGGGTTACTGTTGCCATTCACAAATGATTGCGGCAAGGCTCTTGAGAACGGATTGTAGTACTCACAACCGTCCATGCCGGCGCCATCGAGCGCGTCAGCATCGGTAAACCCGTAAGTACCATCATCACCCATCGTTGTTGCTGGCAAATCGCAATTGGGGCCACCGAAGCCGCGCAGTGCCAAACCCATGCGCTCCACAAACATGTCTTGACCGCCAATATCGCGGTTTCGCTTAGACCAGGACACACTCACATCATAACTGAGTTCATCATTGAACAGCTCGCCATCAAGGCCAAGCACGAAGCGAGACGTTGCGGTAAACCGCCTGGCGGCTTCGGGCTCACCCGTTCCGAACGCGCCTAAGACCCCCATGGCTCGACTGACCGTAAAGGCCGTTGGGCTTCGACCGAGTGCTGCGGCCGCGTCAGCGCCGCCAACAATACTTGACACGCTCGCGCCTTCTGGCAAACCAGTGACATCCAGCGATGAAATTGCCTGAGCTTCGGTGATCGACGCCGCACCACCGGCCGCGGTTAAACCATAGAATTCATTAAAATCAATGAAGCCAGGATGATTTGGCAGAATCACTCGATCTGGACCGTACAAAGACTGCGGGGGGTAAGAAGGCGACGTTTTCCATTCAGGCAGATCGACTTCAGAATACATCGCTTCGACGTGCAGCCTGTGATTGTCACTCAGGTCTAAATTGAATTCGGTAAAAACCTTAGTCTGTTCGGTCTCTTCAATCAGATTATCGAACCAACCATAGTTGAACCCACAAAGGCCGTTTCCGGTTCGCAATGCACCCAAGTTAGCACACTGTGGATCGTTGAAAACCTTCGTAAAAGAACCGCCGGCGGTCGTAAGAATCTGCTCCTGCGAGGTCCCATCGGCCAAGGTTACGTTAACGGGCACGGCTTGCCCCGCATTGACCCCTGCAAACCAAACATTGAGTCCTGGGTTACCAATTCCTGACCAACCTGCAATGGGGTTCACGTCAGTGTTCACAAGCGCCCAATCTCGGGCTTTAATCGGCAACTCGCCTCGACCACCATGCTCTGCTGCAATCATGAAATTCCAATTATCGCGCGCGATACCCCATAGGGCATCGACCGAGTAATCACCGTCAGAGCCTTGAATGTCCTGGAAGGAGCCCCCGATTTCAAATCCCTCGTAACCACTTCGAGTAATGAAGTTCACCACGCCACCGATGGCGTCTGAACCATAAACTGCCGCGGCACCATCTTTCAACATTTCGACTCGGCCAATAGCATTCATCGGAAAGGCGTTAATATCAACACCCGCGCTTTCGGTTGCCACGTGTCGTCGGCCATTCACAAGCACTAGAGTTCTTGCCGCGCCCAAACCTCGTAGGTTGACCGTTGCGACCCCTTCGTTGGCCTGGCCACCAGAGGTAAACTGGTTTGTCTCGCCCAAATTCGCCGCCGTCACACCTAAGTTTCGTACCATCTCGATAATGGACGGAGAGCCCATTTTTTCAAGATCAGCACTGGTGATGACGTCAATGGGAAGTTCGGCGTCTTCCGGTGATCCCTTGATATAGGACCCAGTAACCACTACCTCTTCAATTTGTTCTTCTGCCCAAGTCGTTGACACAAAAGCAACTGCCGTTACCATTGATACCAACGCCAAGAACCCTCTCTTAAGCGAGACTCTCAACATTTCATTCCCCTTTAATGTTTATTGTCTGAGAAGATAGAGCGGATTTCGTTTTTTCGCAACCCTAACCGTGAAAGAAAAATTGTTTGCTACAGGAAGTTGAGCTGCACATCATGCAGTTCTGGTCTCAAATCACCTTACTAGAACTCTACAGACTCGGTGATGGCGATAACGCATGCTTTTTGCCTAGGCAAAACATATCGACGCAAAACGGCCTACACATCGGTAACACCGAAAGTTAAGTGACATAAATCAACCATCCCCAAACAAATTCCCCGGCCCGCTCAACAGCCTCGCGAAGCAGGGTGAAGACGCCTCTTTTAAAAGCCTGGTCATACGCGCCCGCAGGACCCACCTGATATCGGCCATCGCCGGACGCCCGCTTCCTCAAAAGCGCTCACGGCTCGCGCTGCCAATGTTTTTGGAGCTGATCGATCTGAGGTGGCGCGCCAGTTGGGTATCGCGCCTTGATGCGACCAAGCGCCTCAACTCTTTTCCCCAAAGCATCCATTAGGACCAGGTACGCATAAAAGAAATCGATCCGAGCTGGCGCCAGCGCACTCGCCTGGGCCAAGAACGGTTGGGCAGCCGCGTACGCCTTCAGCCGAATATGGGTCAGACCCGTGCTGTAATGCAGCATCGCCTCATTTGGTAGTCGCTCCAATCCATGCGCCAAAATGCTCAGGGCTTGGTCCTCACGGCCTTGTTGACGACGGACATCCGCCAAATTCAGATAACCGCCCACGAAATACGGGTCCTGCGCCACCGCCGCTTGTAACTCGGCGACAGCCCCAGACCAATCCCCTTGACGCATCTGGCGTTGCGCCCGCTGCAACCTGCCCTCACCCCGCCAAGCGATCTGACGCAGGCTGATGTCGGCCGCTGCCTGCATCGCATCCAGCGCCGTGGCATTGGCAGTCTCATTCAGCACGACAGTCTGATCTCCGCGCCCCCGAAGGTACTGAGCAGCAAGCCTTACGGCGAGCACCGGGTCACGCAGCAAACCCTTTTTGACCTCCGCCGACACTTCTACATTTGCAACGCTTGCAACCTCTACCGCACTCAGGCGAACCAGGGGCTCTGCGTGCGTCATTGCCGCGACCAACCACGGTTCAGGAAAACGCTGAGCAGATTGCGGTAATGTTTTGAGTTGTGCTGCCTTCGTGATCGCAGGGAGGCTCTCATCCGCCAACATCGCTAAGACCTGCTCACTCGACGCGGTACTTGCCATTTCAATCATTGCCGGTGCTTGCCGAGCCTCAGCGACAAATTGTTCGGCCTCATCGAGCCCGAGATTCTGGCCGGTTACAGCAAGGAAGTCGGTCCAACGGTCTTCGTGGCAGGACTGACAAACATCTCGGGTGTCGAGCGCTTGGCTAATGGGCGGGTTCGGCAGGCCAAAGCGATGATCCCGACGGAAATCGACCCCCATGTACGTTTTCCCGGGCATATGGCAGGTGACGCATTGTGCGGCCTGGCTGCCCAGTGCATGACCATGATGTTGCGGCGTCTCATACGCTTTGGGTTGATGGCACGTTAAACACAGACCATTGCCTTGGACCTTGACCTCGGCGGTATGCGGGTCGTGACAGTCTTGGCACTGAACGCCGGCTTGGTACATCTTGCTTTGCAGAAAAGAGCCATAGACATAGACTTCTTCTTCTATCTGGCCGTCCGCCTGATAAAACGGCGGTATCACGGACTCCGGTCTGAACTGATCTAAGAAGGCGGCTTCCGGGTGAAACCCATCGGTTAGCGGCGTGCGCAAACTGTGGCACGCAAAACAGGTGTCCATCGCTGCAGGATCGCGCGGGGCGCCCTGCCAGTGCGCAATGCGCGCCTCGGGTGGACGAACCCACTGCCCCGCCTTCTGCCAGCTGGACCCGCTCCGGCGCACCATGAGTGCCTGATCGCACTCGGATTGTGACAAGCCAAACAATCTACATTGATCGCGTCAAAGCTGGAATTAAATAACTGCGTTGCGGGATCATAGCCCCGCCTAAAGCCTCGAGAATGACAGTCCGCACACATGCCGTTCCAGTTTTGGAGCGGCTGCCGCCAATCGAATCTTGCCATCCGATCGGGTCCGGCGAAGGATTCTAGATGAATCCAGCGCTGCCCTCCGGCCGTTTCGGGTCGCGTATCATAGGCAAACGGCGCGACTTGCAAGCGGTCCTCTCCCAGCGCAATTAAGTATTGCTGCAAGGGTTCGTGACCAAACGTGTAACGCACCGTGAAACGCTGAAAATCGACCGCCCCTGCCTTGGTGTCCCGCAAGTGAATGTTGAACTGGGTTGGCCCAACGCCATTGCTTGAACCTAGGACCGCTAGCTGCGTGAGCGCGACGTCAGCAGGCGCCCGATCGCTTTGATCAAACAGCCCCTCCAGGCCATCAAAGGAGACGGACTCGCCCTGAAACGGCGCTTTTATAAAAGCGGCCTCTGGCGGGCGCATCGCCCAGGCATGATCGGAATCAGACCAGGCCGTAACCTGATCTTGATGACAATTAACGCACGCGGCACTTGAGGCGAGCGCCGAGCCCAAGGGACTTACCAGAATCCCCCACAACAGGATCCCTAAACCGATCCGTTTGCTCCCAGCCGAGATCCTTAGCGACTTTTGATGCGATTTCGAACTTGGTAAACACTTTAGTGACAGCAATCTAACCACCCTAACCACCTGATTTGCGCTGGACCGTCTACATCCGAGTCCTGCCGGCGCCAAGACCAATGCGTGTTCCCCACTGCCCCAACCGATGCAGGGGTGCGCCATCCTATTCTGCAGTGCGGATATTGTTTGCAGCGGGCTACAAAGCGCGAAGACAACCCTAAGCGGCTTTCTCGAAAGCCTTCTTAAACGACGCACAAAACAAAGCCTACTTTCAGCAACCCTCATGCAAAACGTCGAGGAGTTGGCTAGACTCCTTGCATTACCCTCGAGGAGATCCTGCCATGTCCCTACAGCTTCGACAAATTTGTTTGGTTGCGGCGCAGCTCGCGCCCGTGATTTCAGATCTTACTCAAATTTTTGGCATCAAGCCCTGTTATGTTGATCCGGGGGTTGGCGTTTTCGGTTTAGAAAACACCCTAATGCCAATCGGCCGAAACTTTCTGGAAGTGGTGGCGCCGATTCAGGCTGGCACCGCCGCGGGTCGATATCTTGATCGACGCGGTGGCGATGGCGGCTACATGGTCATAACGCAAGCCGACAGCAAAGCCGCGCAACAAACTGCCAAGCAGCGCGCCCTCGACCAAGGCGTTCGAATCGCCCATGAAACCGAGCGCGATAACTGGCATCTGATCCAATTTCATCCCGGAGACTTACAAGCGGCCTTCCTTGAAATTGAAACCGATGCGCAGAATGATTTTAACGGCCATTGGATGCCCGTCGGCGGCACGGGTTGGGAGGCCCAGGTCGATCAGCATCGCACTCTGGATTTTTTGGGTGTTGAGCTGCAGTGTACGGACCCACAAGCCTTGGCTGAAAAATGGTCGGGGATCATCGGCGTCGCGCCAACTCACGCGAACAACGCGTGGCAGGTCGCACTCAATAACGCCCAGCTGAGCTTCATCGAATTAACCGACAATCGCGGCCCGGGCCTCTCCGGCATTCACCTGCGCGTCGCGGACAAACCTGGCATTCAGCGCGACGCGGCCGCTCGCGGCTGTTTGGTCACCGACTCAAGCGTGACCGTTGGGGGCGTACACTGGCATCTGCACGCCTAGTCCCTATCCTGGCTTGCTGACGAGGTTCGCCCAGAATAATTCGCGATGCGCCGCTTAACGTCACGGCCTGCTGAGCCTCAGGCCCTCAAAACAGATCCGTGCTAAGTCGCCTCTGGCGGTTGCGTTAAGTACTCACTCAGCCCATAACCCACGCGACCATCATCCAGCGTGTAGCGCGTCATCCCTTCCCCAACATGGGTGTTTTGGCCACCGCGACGATTACGCAGTGGGATGTAGCCCATGACCTCACCGGTAATTTGGCGGTGACGGCCATCTTCTAGCGTGCAATCCACCAACAAACGCTCGATGAAACAAGCTGTCTGGCCGATAGTCTGTCGTAATTTGTGCGGACTCGATCCGGACCAAGGCGTCTCCTTGTTGAAACAAGCCGCGGCCAACGCCTTCACCATTGGCCGTAATAACCATCCCAAGATCGTCGCCAAAATTACCCGTTAGCCAGCGATAAGACGGCGTTGCCTGCCAAAATCGCGGACCCCAGGAGTGATCGCGTAATCCCCAGCCTGAAAAAGCAATCGGGTCCCCTGCGCCCAGCGTTAGATGACCTTGAACCTTCATATGTTGCTCAGTGTGCGAGCGGGCGAATTCATTGCCGTCACCCGGCTCGCCCACATGCCCATACAAGGGCCCAACCGCCTCATGCTCTAGGTCAATCACCAAGGTCTCCCGGGGATTGTTTTTGAAGGCCTGCCCCGGGTCCTGCATTTGCATTGGGTCGGTCATAAACAGGGCTGCGCCTTCATACCGCGTCCGCACTTTTTCGGCGGGCGTTAGGATCTCAATACTCAGCCCGCCAGCGTTCCAGGCATCGTTGTGCGTGATCTCAGGCTTTTTATAGTTGAAGTAAGCCGATCCATCCGGGTTCCAAACGATGACCGTCATTTCTGCGTAGCCTTCGTTCGCTCGGTTGCCAATCCGAACAAAGCCACCACGATTTTGAACCGGATCAAAAAAATTAAAATACACCGATTCATTAAAATTTGGCTCGGGGCCGAGTTCATGGGTGTAATCATCTTCGGGTTTGATATTGCCAATAATGCTGACCATAGGACGCTCCTGCATCGGGTTATGAAACGCTGTCGACGCGTGATGCTCGCGCCGAGCAGTCCGTAAAAAAAGACCGCACGACTAAACCTATCAGAATCAATACCCGGGCCGAAACCCCAAGAGGGCCAATGTAATCTCGAGCTGATCTCAGCGCGTAATGACAAACATGCCGGTACAGCCCTTTGCGCGCGCCTTTCGTGCTCTAGGTGTCTGAGTTCGGTACAATGAAGATCGATTTCCAACACAACCAACAGAACGAAGGAATCAACTATGTCTGAATCTGAACGCAAAGACAGCCCCGAACAAGCGCAGTTTCGAAGCCAATGCCAAGCCTGGCTCGCGGACAATCACCCCGGCACACCGCCGGTCGCGATTCCCCAGGGCGCGCTCGAACTCAGCGATCCCGACGCCATGCAATGGCTGCAGCAATGGCAAAAGGCTGCCTATGATGCCGGCATGATCGGCTGTGACTATCCCGTTGAAGTCGGCGGCGGCGGCAAAGAAGGCCACCAAATGATCGCCAACCAAGAAATGCAGCGCGCCAAGACGCCCTACCTACCCAATATCATTGGAATGGGCATGGCCGCGCCCACCATCTTTTTCCACGCTCAAGACGACGTCAAGGCAGAACTACTGCCCAAACTACTCTCTGGCGAGCACATCTGGTGCCAGGGCTTTTCCGAACCCGGCGCGGGTTCCGATCTGGCCAACCAGCAAACCTTTGCAGAAAAAGATGGCGACAATTGGGTTATCAATGGTCATAAGGTCTGGACCTCGCTCGCCCACTTCGCCGACTGGATGATTCTGCTGTGCCGCACCGACAAGAGCGACAAATACAATGGCCTGTCTTATTTTGTCGTACCCATCAAATCAGCCATCGGTAAGGGCGTGACGGTTCAACCGCTCATCAAGATGACGGGGCAAACCGGCTTCAATGAGGTGCTCTTTGAAAACCTCGTGATCCCAGATCGGTATCGGCTTGATGCCGTCGGTGCCGGCTGGAAGGTCGCCATGACCACCTTGGCCCACGAGCGCGGCGCCGGCCCCTTGGTCACCCCCGCCTCCGGCGGTATGGCAACCGAAGGCGAGACTGGGGTTTCGGTGAGTTCGGTTGGATCCTTAATCGATCTTGCGCGTTCGCATCAGCGCCTAGGAAAAACCGCCGCAGATGATCCCGCACTTCGCGATGAGATTATCAAACTCATGATCCGGCGCGAGGCCATTCAACAAAACAATCGGCGCAGCGCGGTTGCTGCGTTAACCGACCATCCGATGCGCATTCCGCTGCAAAGCAAGTTGGTTAGCACCGAGTTCAATCAGGACCTCGCGGAGGTCGCCTACCGCGTCGAAGGCGCCGCAAGCACCTTGAATCGGAACGACCCGAACGCCCCAGCTGGGGGCCAATGGCCTTTGGCGTACATGAACAGTTTCGGGGTCACCATCGCAGCAGGCGCGAATGAAGTGCAGCGCAATATTTTAGGCGAGCGTGTGCTCGGCCTTCCCAAGTCTAAGTAGGAGATCACAATGGCTGAACAACCGAAAAATTTTGGCTTTGGCGAAGACGAAGTCATGCTCAGAGACTCGGCGCGCAAATTCTTAAGCGATCATTGTAGTAGCGACAAACTGCACCGTATGGTTGCCAGTGATTTCAACCTGGACCGCCCCAACGAGTGCCTCTGGGACCAAGCTCTCTGGCAGCAAATTGTAGACTTGGGCTGGGCCGCGGTGTGCGTGCCTGAAGCCGCAGGCGGCATCGGCATGCCGGCCGTTGCCGCCATTGCGCTCGCCGAAGAAGTAGGCCGCGCTGCCTTCCCGTCGCCGCTCATTGCGACCTTAAGTGCCACTTTTGTTCTGAACGCGTGCGACTCAGGGGCTGCAACCGCCGCGCTTACCGAAATCGCTGGCGGCAAAGCAACCGCGCTTGCGCTCACCAATACAGAGGGCAATTGGGACAGCGCAGCCACCGGCGTTCGCGTTAATGCCGACGGACGTTTGGAAGGCGTTGCGGCATTCGTGCAAGACGCGCGCAAATGTGCGCAGTTCGTTGTCAGCGCGCAAAGCGACGCAGGCGTTGGTTTGTATCTCGTCTCAGCGACCGCGGATGGACTGACCCTGACACCCGACAGCATCATTGACTTAACGCGAGATCAAGCACGGCTGACGTTCGAGCAGGTCGACGCAATAGAACTGGCAGCGCCCGGTACGGGTCATGCGGCCATTGATGCGGCATTGCCTGGGCTGTTGTGTCTCGTTGCTGCCGATATGGTTGGCGCCGGCGAATGGCTTTTGCAAACGACCGTTGAATACGCCAAAACCCGCGTACAGTTCGATCGTCCTTTAGGGTTCTTTCAAGCGGTGAAGCATCCCCTTGTCAATGTCATGCTTCAGATCGACAACGCCAAATCGCTGACCTACAACGCTGGCTGCGCCATCGATCACGACCCCGCTGAAGCCCTGCGTTTGGCGCGCATGGCAAAATCTGAAGCCAGCGACATGGCAGTCTTCAGCAGCAGTCGAGCCGTACAGTTTCATGGTGGCATTGGCTTTACTTGGGAGTGCTATGTGCACTTGTTCTTCAAGCGGCAAATGCACAACCAGGTGCTGTATGGGGATGCAAAATATCAGCGGGCCCTGCTCGCCGATCTGGTTATCGGTAAGGCAGCCTAAGCCCGCCGCAGCAGCTGGGCCCTGGTGCGCGCGATCAGCGCGCGGACCATGGGCTGGTGAAATCATCGTGGGGCGCAAGGCCCCGCGGCGTCTTCACTCGAGGACGCGCTGCCTGTAACGCGCTCAGCCCTTCCTGATCCGAGCGGACGTGTCCCAAAACGCGAGCTTACGATCTCGGCCCGCCCCGGCCTTACAAAAACTTGAAAACTTGACCCCCGAGCGGTCTTAAGGCGCCTGCAGTCGATAGGCTCTTGCGGCCGTTCCACTGAAGACCGCCGTTTTTTCTGTCTCAGACAGGCCGAGCTGGCTCGCTATTTTTTTAAAAAAATTCCACAAGGTCCGATAAGAAATACAATCTTTATCCACTGGGAAGTTGCTCTCAAACATACAACGCGCTGGACCGAAGGCTTCCAGTGCGTACTGATAGCGAGGCAATAAGGTCTCAAGGAATCTGTCGGAGCCCCAGGGACTGTCGGTCTGATGCATGTGGTACGGCGGCTCCCAATCATCCACCCGCATTTGAGCGCCCCCTAACTTCATGACGGCATTGGGACAGGCCGCCACCGCGTCGATCGCCTTTCGCCAAGCCTTGATTTCATCCGCGTCGGCATCTGGGTCTATTCGGCCGCCTAAATGATTGACGATGACCGTGACGCCAGGATAGCGGTTTGCAAGATCCGCCAAGCGCGGCAAGCGGGTAAAATCGGGCGACCAATTGTCGTAGCTCAAGTCGTACTTCTCAAGTAGCGCAAACCCCGTAAGAAAGGTCTCGTTAAGGTCCGACGGAAAGGCGCTGCGAATTCCCCGAAAGTTCGAACTTGCAGCGAGATGCGACGTCAGCACCGCTTCGGCACCAGCGCCCAGCCTAAGGTCCGCCGTCGAGAAGATACCACTGCAGAGCCTAGTTGGGCCATACAGACCCGAACGACTCATGGCGGCAATACCGTTTACAAACTCAGTCTCACCAATGCAGCGCATTGCTTTGGGCCCATCGGCACGATAAAACGCCCCACACTGCGCAAAAACCGTCTGCACAATGTTGTGACCGCTGTCTGAGATATCTCGGCTGATCTCCTCGCATAGGTAGACGGCTTGTCGAAAGCCCATGCCGTTACTACGCCGCAAATCCCAAAGATGATGATGCGGGTCAATGATCGGCAGATTCGGCTCGAGGACCACCTCGGGTGTCTCTTTACCAATCCAGCCCTCTATGTCTGCGTTTTCAGCAATACTCATGTCGCGGCACTCCCCAGTTGCGTGTTCGAACAGCCATCGCCAAGAATAGAACCCTTTCCCCTATCCTATCTACCGAAAGCAACGTTTTCGTCGCTCGGCTGATTTATCCGCAGTTAAAACCCTGCGGATTTACCTACCATGAAAAACCGGCGGCTTCTTCTCCACAAACGCCTTGGCAGCCGCTTTATGATCCTCGGTCATAAAACACCGCATCATGTGCATGGCTTCACGATCAAACACGTCTGCGAGCGTCCCGTTTTGCGCTGTGTTCAAATTCTTTTTCATATACCCCACCGCAACCGTCGGCAGGTTGGCCAAGGTCTGGGCATAGGCTTTGGATTCCGCTTCAAACGCATCCGCAGAAGCCACTTTATTCACGAGCCCCATCGCGAAGGCTTCTGTCCCACTGATCACATCCGCCGTAAAGTACAGCTCGCGCGCCTTCGCCGCGCCCACAAGATACGGTAAGAAATAGGAGCCGCCGTAATCACCCGAGGCGCCAATTTTGGAAAAAGCCGTCGTAATTTTAGCCGTATCGAGGCAAAAACGAAGATCACAGGCTAAGGCAAGTGATAAACCAGCACCGGCTGCTGCGCCCGGAATAATCGCAAGCGTCGGCTTTGGCATCTCATGCAACCACCGTGACAGCTCCATGCCTTGCCTTAGATTGTGCACCCGCTCTTCAAGGGACGGGATCGTGCCGCCACCGCCGGCATTGTCCGAGGCAAAGCCTTTAACATCGCCGCCCGAACAAAAAGCGCCGCCGGCACCCGTAAGCACAACGCACCGAACCGCTGGATCGGCCGCAACCCGCGGAATGGCCTCATTCAAGGCAGCCATCATGCTGCCGCTCATCGCGTTTCGAGCTTCAGGCCGATTCATGGTGAGGGTACATACCCCAGCGTCAAGGGTTTCGATTAAGTGGTCTGACATAGTGCCTCCAATAGCTTGTTCAACCTTCGTTTGCCGACCAGCATACCGCGCTTTGTTTTAAAAATAACCCCCGCCAATCGCCGCTCGAAGACGCCTGCCTGAGCGACCCCAAACGATGAGAGCAAGGAACGGGCTGCTTTGGCTTGGACGTGGCATGACGTTGCGGCCAGGGCGTGGCGCGTCAACCGAGGCGTCTGACCGGCCGCTGCAGCGGACGGCAAGACGGCGGGCCTAGGGCTGACCTATGGTGCGGTTTACGTCCAGATCAGTGCGATCATGACCCAGCAGGTCGTCTCAGCGCAGGCGATTTATTCGCCCGGTTTGGTGAAAATTAAAATGTGCTGTTGCGGCAAAACATCAAGCACGTCGGGCCCAGTGAAGCCAAGCGCGCGCATCTCTTTGCCGGCTTGTTGCGCCGTCATTTTATGCAGGCGCTTAATCGGCACTGACGCATCCTCGCCGCGGTATTCGACCAGCACCAACTGTCCGCCCGGCTTCAAGGCGTCGAACAAACCTTGCCCCATCTCAAAAGGATGCGAGAACTCATGGTAGGCGTCGACGATGAAGGCAAGATCAATACTGTTTATAGCAAGATTCGGGCTCTCCACGCCGCCCAACACGGGTTCAACATTGGTTGTCCCAGATTGAACCATGCGACTTGAAATCATCGCCAGCATTTCGGGCTGAATATCGACGGCCAAAACGCGGCCCTGGGGCACCCGAGTCGCAACGGGAAAGCTGAAATAACCTGTGCCCGCGCCAATATCGGCGACGATGAAGTCAGGCTCCAGGGGCAGACTGGCGATCAGCAGGTCGGTACGCTCTTCTGAGCGCCGACTACCGCGCTCCAGCCACGAAGCCCCTTGATGGCCCATGACATGCGAGATTTGCCGACCCATATAGAATTTACCAATGCCATCTCGGTCTGGCGTAGCGATGCGATAGCGCGTCTCGGCAGGCGGGGCTGCAGCACAGACCGAACTGATCACCAGTAAGATCAAACCGAGGCGCGTACCAACTTGCAGTGTGATGCTCACGTTTGCAATAGATCGGATGAAACCGTCGCCACCTGCACGTCGAACTCAATTGAGCTGACTTCAATCTCAAAGGCGCCATCCGTTCCATCTGCTAGGATCAAACCAATTCCCGCAATATCGGCTGCAGCCAAGGGCCCTTGATCCATTCGTCGCCCCCGCCAGGACGCGTAAAAGTCGGGTATTTTGAGCTCAACGGTTTGCCACGCATCGGCCACGGTACGGAAGGCATGTTGGTATGAGACCCTTTGTCCAGCAGCGTACAATCGAATACTGTAAGTCCGGCCGTCGCCCTTCACAGTCAAGCGAACGCTTGTTGCGGCGGCCAGATCAAGATTCATCCGATCACTACGCAAGGATGCAAAGCCGCCGCCATTCGTATTCAGGCGCCCACTAAAGTGCAGGGCCTCACCCACACGCTTTAGTTGGCTCGACGAGCGCCCCCCCATTACCGTGTCGTTGACCACTTGCCAGCGCAGCTCAGGCGCTACGTTGTTTGGGCCCAACACCCGTACAGCGTCCGCCAGGGCGCCGCCGCTAGACATCATCACCACCAGCGCGATGATTTTTAAACTGATTTTCATCCAAGGCCTACCCCGTTTTAACGGACAATTAATTGCATTTTATACGCGCTTGTGGCCGTCTCATTCGCACCGACCCGCGCCGAGCGCCCTGCGATTGCACCCTCTATTACCGTCTATACGTCATTCGCTGCCAATCAGTTGACCGCACTGCGCGGATTGACTGGCACCGACGGCGCTCGCCAGTGATCCACGAACGGTCCAGTGTCTTAGTCCCGTGCTCAATCCCAATCGAACAAGCGCCTTTAAACCGTTGCGATGACGTTAGGCCATACGGAAGGACACGATGAGTTGTATAGGGCTCAGACAGGTCTTCAACCTGATGTTGTTGCCGCGCCACCGATTGCGCGGGTAGCAGTTTTAAGGGGCTGCCGCATTAAAGCGTTTGATGCAAGGTCGCGCCATCCCAAAATAGCGCCGCCCTGAAAAAGGGGTGCGGTTGGTGCCCCGTTATCCAGTCCCGGGCCGGTTAGCGGGTCGGTTAGCGGGCCTGACTAAAGTTTGCGGCGCCGATAACGGCAGGGCTTGCGCGACGCGACACAGCCGAGACAACGTTCACGATTTGTCGCGCGATTGCTCGAGGCAAAAAAAGACCACCTTAGCCGCATCCCGGCACATAAAATCGAAGTTACCGTTGCTCCCTTCCGGGCCTGGCGGAGTTCACCTCTATTTATTGCGAGAGGACCAAGGTGGCTTGCGAAGTATACTGGATTTCGCTGCCCTGAGCACCTATATCTCGGCCCTAGGTGACCCGGCTTCGAAGCCGACTGCTGGGGCCTGCGCACTCGGCTAGGCACGTGAAACCGGTCAGCTTCTTATTTTTTCCCCAGCAAGAGACGCAAAAGCTTCTGACGCGCGCGCGTGTTACGGCCAGTGCGCAAGCAATTCAGCTGAGATCGGTTTTGACGGCGTTTTGAGTCGACCCTCAACTTCACCGATATATAAAAACCCTGTGATCTGTTCATGGGCGACGAGACCAAGGCCCGCCTGCAGATGCTTACTGTAGGCCAAATCCCCGGTTCGCCAGATGGCGCCAAAGCCCCTGGCCCATGCCATCGAAGACATGTTTTGCAGCGCGATTCCAGCCGTCAGCAATTGCTCGATTTCAGGCACTTTGGGATGAGGGGTTGGCGAGGCGATCCCAACGATAATCATGGGCGCCCGCAGGGGCTTCAGCCGCAACTTATCGAGGGTTGTTACATCCGTATCCGGCGCGTCCGCCAACCTTGCTGCCACCATCAGCTCACCGAGCGCCGTGCGACCGTCTCCCGTTATCGCTAAAAAGCGATACGGCGACAGCTGCGCATGGTCTGGCGCGCGCTGGGCTGCCTGCACCATATCAGCAAGCAATGATGCGGGCACCGAACCCGTGAGTCTCGGCGCCGAAACCCGACTCAATAGCGCATCCACTGCCTCCATGGTGACCTCCTTCCTCTGATTGCCTGCCACGTGTGATTGTCTGCCGCGTGCCAATGGCGCGCAACCCCACGCGCCTGGCGCCAGACCTTAGTTTACCGGTTTTCGATATCAAGCAGGACACCGTTTCCGGGATCTCTTACAATAAGCGCCGGCAAACCCTTTGGCTCCAAACCTCATGATTCACGACCATCGGCCGCTTTGGTTAAAAAATGGCTTTCAAGTCTTCGAGCGCTGGTACGGCAAGCATTTCGTTGCGCCGCATTTTGCAAGCCTCGGTTCTGGTGCGCTGCTCATGAAACCTTGGAACATCGATGTCTTCGGCGCCGAGATTCGGATTGGCAACTTTCTTCACATGGTGACGGCGAAGGACCGCCGCGTTTCCCTGTCGACTTGGCACCTGGGTCAACAGCAAGGCCATATCGATATCGGCAATCATGTCTTGATTTGCCCCGGCGTTCGAATGGATTCCGCGAGCCGCATTACCATTGGCGATAACTGCATGCTGGCCGCGGGCAGTTATGTGACCGACGCCGATTGGCATGATCTGTACGATCGAACGAAACCGATTGGCACAACCCGGGCCGTGACCCTGCATGACAATGTTTGGCTTGGTGACGGGGCGACGGTCTGTAAGGGCGTCACCATCGGTGAGAACAGTATTATTGGCGCCGGCTCTGTGGTGGCAACGGATATTCCAGCAAACGTCATTGCCGCCGGCAATCCTGCGCAGGTGATCCGCAGCTTGGATCCGGAACAAGTCTTGGTGCGACGCGAACAAATTTTTAAAAACCCAGCGGCGTTGGCCGAGCAAAACGCCAAGATCGACCAGTATGTGCTAGGGCCCAACAGGTTCTTGGGTTGGGCGCGGGCCAAGCTCCGCCCAAAGCGCGGCGACTGAATTCATCCTTTACGGCCTAAGCGTTTTATGACCCAATCATTTCAGTCAGGCACTTTTGGATCTGTAAGTCGCTTCAGTCTGCCGTTTAAGGTGATGCCTTGCCAAACGAACCCCATGCCTGAGATGCTGTAGTCTGACCTTCAACAATCGACACGCTATGACCGACTCGCAGCCCTACCCGCCCCGACGTTACGCCTGGTTCGTGGTCTTTGTCCTGATTCTTGCCTCGCTGATTGCCTTCATCGATCGGCAAGTGGTCGCCATTGTTGTCGGGCCCATGCAACAGGATTTGGGCGTGGGCGATACTGAAATCGGTTGGCTGTACGGCGTGTTTGCCCTGTTTTACGCCGCAGCTGCCTTGCCAATTGCAACCCTTGCCGACAAACGCAGCCGCAAACACATCATCGCCATCGGGATCTTTCTTTGGTCACTGCTGACGATTGCTTGTGGCCTCACCCGCAGCTATTGGCAGATTTTTTTGGCGCGTATTGGCGTGGGCATCGGCGAGGCGACGCTGACCCCAGCAACCACCTCGCTGATCGGAGACTATTTCCCCCGAAAGCTGGTGCCATTGGCCTTAAGTATTTTTCAGGCCGGCCCCATCATCGGCACGGGCCTCGCTTTTATTATCGGCGGCTACGTGCTGAATATAGTGGAGTCCAGCGCGCCGATGACGCTACCTTTTTTCGGCGAATTAAAACCTTGGCAGCAAACCTTTGTCTATGTTGGTGTCCCAGGCCTGATCCTTGCCGTATTTTTTCTGGGCCTGAAAGAACCGATCCGACGGCTAACGCCGTCTGCTACCCGCCAAGGGTCAGATACCGAGCAATTGATTCAGTTTTACCGACAAAATGCGCGCACCATCACCTTTCATCACCTAGGCTTTGTATGCCTAGTCCTGACGGGCTACGCTTTTGTGTTTTGGTCGGTGACCTTCTTTGTCCGGGTTCACGGCTTATCGGCTGCGAGCGCGTCACAAACCTTTGGCTGGATTTTCGTGATTTTTGGGCCCCTGGGTCCCTTGGCGGTCGCGTGGTTTGCCGCGCATCGTCGTGCGCAAGGTCATTTGGATGCAAACATCACCGCGGGGATGATCGGCGGCTTGTTGACCATTCCCTGCATTTTATTGATCCAAGTCGCGCCGTCTGCCTTTTGGGCCTTCGTGTTCTATGCCCCGGCGCTCATGGCGGTCAATTCGCCCTTTGGCATCGCTGCCGGCTCATTGCCCGTTATTACGCCGCCCCACCTCAGGGCCCGGGTAGCCGCGGTTTATATGTTGACCGGCTCGGTCGGCATGATGTTCGGTCCGCCGCTGGCCGGCGCGTTCAACGAGTTTGTGTTTCCAGGCGCTGACGGGGTGCGATACTCCATGATCACCATGACCAGCTTCTTTGGCGTGCTGGGTGTGGTCCTGCTTTGGTTTGGACGAGCGCCTTATGCGATCTCGCTCGCGAATGCCGATCTTGAGGATAGTGATCAAACGGCACCGCTTTAAAACGCGTTCACGGCAACCTTATCTTGAACCGGACCCGAAAGCGGCGGGTTTATGTAAGTTAATCGCGCTAAAAAAGAGTTCATCAAAACCATCTTATTCAGACTGCCCATTCGTTAACCACTGCCGGCCTGTGCAGGCACCGCGTGCGCCCTCTAAACAGCGGGCGTCACTATATTTGCGACCACTTGACCGACGCCTTCGATGTGGCCCCTAAGGCAGTCGCCGGGCACCACTGGGCCAACCCCCTCTGGCGTACCGGTATAAATCAGGTCCCCGGGCAGCAGTCGATAGTACCGAGACAGATCGGAGATCAACTCCGGCACCGACCAAATCATTAAGGACAGGTCAGACGACTGCTTCATCGATTGATTCACGCTGAGCTCGATTGCGCCCTGTTGCAGCAGCGCACGCTCGTCTTTGACCACAATTGGTGAGATCACCGCCGCCTGCTCGAAATCTTTACCCAGGTCCCAAGGGTGGGCGTGATCCTTGGCGCGCTGCTGCAGATCCCGCCGGGTCATATCCAGTCCCGCCGCATAGCCGTAAACAAGATCGATGGCCGCCGCCTCTGAGACTTGAAACCCACCTGCCCCTAAGGCGACGACCAGCTCCATTTCGAAGTGATAGTTACTGGTTTCAGGCGGGTACGGAATTTCTGCTCCCGACTCGGCGATCGCGCTGGGGTGTTTATTGAAATAAAACGGTTGGGTTGTGGCCTTATCAACGGTCACACCCATCTCTGCCGCATGGGCATGGTAGTTCCGGCCAACACAAAAAATACGATGCACGGGAAATCGTAGTTGGCTAGCTTGAATGGCCACCGTAACCGGCGGTTGCGACGCAAAACACAGTGTTTCCGTCATCGGTTTGATCTCCTCTTGAAGTCGCCCTCAGCACCCACTGCCTGATCCCAACGAACCGTTTGCACTTGCCTTACAGCTTCGGCCTTCGATCTACAGCTTGCCCAAAATACTCGAGCCGTCAGCCACGGGCTTAATGCCGTCTACCCCACCGGCTTGAAGCAGGTCAGATTCCCTCAAAGCCGCGCCCAGCCACGACTATTGCCGATAATGCCGCACATAATCCCAATCGCGATAACCCAACACCCGCTCCGCATTAATATCGATCCCACCCCGTCGGGTAAACTCGGCGCGCACACCCAGCTTAGTGGGCTTGGCCGCTCGGTAGAGGTCCAGGAACAGGCGCTCGGCAACCTGCTCGGCAAATTCACCGTGTTCTCGATAGCTAAAGAGGTACTGCAATAAACCGGGCCGGGACAGTTGCGGTCCGGTCATGCGTAAAATGATGCGCGCAAAGTCGGGCTGGCCCGTCATTGGGCACAAGGATCTAAACAAATCTGAATAATAAGTGACTTCCACAACCTCTGATGACGCAAGCAATAAGGTGTCCGTGCTGTAACCACCCTCAGGCACGCCGACCGCCTCATCATCCAAACAGTGAGCGGTTTCCAGTCGCGCGCTTAAAACGGAGGCCGGATTAGGATCCATGGGCCGCACCTGAACGGGTCCCTCACATGCTGCGGTTAGATCGCTCTGAAGACACTCGAGCACGGATTCATGGCTTGCAAAGCGGGTCCCGGCGAAACTGCCCAAGTACAGCTTCATCGATTTTGACTCAATGATCGCGGTCGAATTGGCGGGAACTTCAATTTGCAAAACCTCTGCTGTCGGTTTGCCTGAGGGCGTCAGATAAGTGAACTCATAGGCATTCCAAAGGTCTCGCCCCGTAAAAGGCTCGGCATTTGATTCGATGCCCTGCTCCGCGCGTTGCGGCTGGCGGGCAATGGGAAACAGCAATCCCTTATCGTACTGATTGGTGTATTCCGTCGTGGCACTACCCAGCTGCATATGTCCCATAAAGCCCTTCTTGATGGTGTTTTGAATCAATGGCGTTGTAACGCGACCGGCGCGGCATCGATTTAGCGCAAAAACCGGACCAGACAGGACAACGACCCTCGAAGTACGCTACCCTTTGCGACAAATTAAACCTGCGTTGTGTGTCACTTTATGAATTACCGATCCAGCCTTTTGCCGCCGCTTATTATGTTAGCAAGTTTATCTGCCACGGAGGTTGTCGCCAACCAGAGTCTGGCCTTGGAAGAAGTTGTTGTCACCGCTAATCGGGCTCAGGAGCCTTGGCTGGCCACGACCCGAACGGCAACGGTTGTCAATACTGAAACCATTGCGCAAACCCAAGCCGTGCACATTAACGAATTACTCGCCCGAGTTGCCGGCACCTGGATCAGCCGAGGCAACGGCCAAGAGCACTTAACGGCGGTGCGATCTCCCGTTCTGACTGGCGCAGGGGGTTGCGGCGCATTTTTAATGACCCAAGACAATGTACCGCTGCGCGCTTCGGGCTTTTGCAACGTGAATGAACTATTTGAGTCGGTCAGCGAACTGGCAGAGGCCGTTGAAGTGTTAAAAGGACCCGGTAGCGCAACCCACGGCTCCAATGCGCTGCATGGCTTGCTACAGATTCGAACGCCCAATCCTGGTGCCCAGCGCACGACAACCCAACTTGAAGCCGGACCCCATGGCTATACTCGACTGAAGCATTTATCCGTTCAGGCGCAGCTGGTGGTTGGCGTATCTGCGACGTCTGACGACGGCTACAAAACCGATTCGGGGTACGGCCAACAAAAACTCCTACTGAAGCATCAACAGAACTTCGGCGCCTTTGAGGTCATCAACAGCCTCGCCGTCACCAACTTAAATCAAGAAACCTCAGGCTTTGTGCAAGGTATCGGCGCCTACCGGGATCCCGACTTCAAAAAACTCAATCCCAACCCAGAAGCCTTTCGAGACGTGCGCTCGGCGCGATTGATATCCGATTGGCAGTCTGAATCGGGCAAATTAAGGATCACGCCCTTTCTGCGCTGGACCGACATGCGTTTTTTGCAGCATTTCCTACCCGGCCAACCCCTTGAGGAGAATGGTCATAGCAGCCTGGGATTGCAATCCAGCGCGGCGCTTACGAGCAACCTCACCGTAGGTTTCGACACGGAGCAAACCCGCGCCTTTTTAAAACAGACCCAAACGGGCGAGACGCAAGGCAGTGCCTTTTTGGTCGGCACGATTCCCAGCGGCAAGCATTACGACTATGACGTAACGGCGACAATCGCCGCAGCGTTCGCCCAATATGACTGGCCGGTTTCTGAGGACCTGCTCGTCACCCTCGGGCTCAGAGCCGAACGCGTTGAATACGATTATGACAATCGCATGATCAGCGGTCGCACGAAAGACGATGGCACGACCTGCGGGTTTGGCGGTTGTCGCTACAATCGACCAGAAAGTCGATCGGATGCGTTCAACAATTTATCTCCGAAGCTGGGATTTAATTACGCTTTTGGTCAGCACAGGTTGTTTGGTCAGCTCTCTAAGGGCTTCAGAGCCCCTCAAGCAACCGAGTTATACCGGCTTCAGAATGGTCAAAACGTCGCTGATATCGACTCAGAAGCCCTCGACAGCTTGGAAGTTGGTCTTCGCGGGGCTACTGCTCGGCTTTCTTACCAATTGACCGGCTTTAGCATGAAAAAAGAAGGGTTCATCTTTCAAGACACCACCCGGGCCAATGTCGACAATGGTGAGACGCGACATCAAGGTGTTGAAATCGAGGGCCGCTTTGCACTGCGAGGATAACCTTGAGGTGTCAGCGAACTGGACGCTGGCTCGCCACCGCTACGACAACAACCCAGCGCTCTCGCGGGGGGTGATTCAAGGCAATGATATCGATACCGCCCCAAGATCGATGGGCGGCCTGCAAGTGAATTGGGCGCCGACCGAGCGCGTGACCAGTGAACTCGAGTGGGTTCATATCGGACCCTACTTTACCAACCCAGACAATACGAATCGTTATGACGGACATGATTTAATAAATCTGAGAGCCAATCTTGCACTCTCCAATGTCTGGCAGGGTTTTTTGCGCGTGACGAACCTGCTCGACACCGATTATGCTGAACGGGCAGATTATGCCTTTGGCAACGAACGATTTTTTGTCGGTGAACCCCGTGGGGTTTATATTGGATTTCGCCGCAGCAACTAAGACGCGCATTACAAGAACATGATAGGAGAGATCAAATGAAAGCACGTGCAGCATTGGCCCTCAAAGCAGGCGCACCTTTGGTTATCGACGAGGTCGAGGTCGCCGGGCCAAAAGCCGGGGAAGTACTGGTTCAAATGGTCGCCAGTGGCGTCTGTCACACCGATGCCTTTCACCCTATCGGGCGATGATCCCGAAGGGCTCTTTCCTGCGATTTTAGGACATGAGGGCGGCGGCATTGTGGTCGAACTGGGCGAAGGCGTGACCAGCCTCGCCGTAGGCGACCATGTCATTCCGCTGTACACCGCAGAGTGCGGCCAATGTAAGTTCTGTCTATCCGGTAAAACCAATCTGTGCAGCGCTGTCAGGGCCACTCAGGGGCTCGGCGTCATGCCGGATGGCACCAGTCGCTTCAGCTACAAGGGCGAGGCGGTCTATCATTACATGGGCACCTCAACCTTTAGCGAGTATTCCGTTATTGCAGAGGTCTCTCTCGCCAAAGTGAACCCGCTTGCGCCGCTAGACAAGATTTGCTTGCTGGGTTGCGGGGTGACCACGGGCATCGGCGCGGTCATCAACACCGCAAAGGTGGAGCCTGGCGCAACCATCGCGGTCTTTGGTCTCGGCGGCATTGGTTTGTCCGTTATCCAAGGCGCTGTCATGGCCAAAGCCGGCCGAATTATTGCTGTGGACACCAATCCTTCGAAGTTCGAGATGGCCAGAATGCTCGGCGCAACGGATTGTGTTAACCCGAAAGATCACACCAATAGCATTACCGAAGTGATCGTTGATATGACGGATGGCGGTGTTGATTACAGCTTTGAGTGCGTCGGCAACGTGAATCTGATGCGCAGCGCGCTGGAATGCTGCCACAAGGGTTGGGGCGAGGCGATTATTATTGGGGTCGCTGGCGCAGGCCAAGAGATCAGTACGCGGCCTTTCCAGCTCGTTACAGGGCGGGTTTGGCGTGGAACCGCCTTTGGCGGCGTTAAGGGCCGCACCCAATTGCCGGGCATGGTCGATCAGTATATGAGTGGCGAAATTAAGCTGGATGAATTGATCACTTACACAATGCCATTAGAAGAAATTAATACCGCCTTTCGACTATATGCATGAAGGCAAGAGTATCCGGAGCGTGATCCTGTTTTAATTGGAAAGATCCGCCATTACTGATGAAATTTGACCGTTTGCGACTTGACGATTCAGCCTAAGATCAATATCATTCGCGCCGTCGGTTGTGTTCTGTCCCCTTCGTCTAGAGGCCTAGGACTCCAGGTTTTCATCCTGGCAACAGGGGTTCGACTCCCCTAGGGGACGCCATCCGATCTGGTTGCCAACAAACCAGATATTGGTGTAAAAATGGTTCAAGGCAACGCGCCTTTAGCCTCAGCAAAGCGGGAATAGCTCAGTTGGTAGAGCGGTACCTTGCCAAGGTACAGGTCGCCAGTTCGAACCTGGTTTCCCGCTCCAAATACATGAAGCCCCTGCACCGTCAGGGGCTTTTTGTTCTTGGCACACCAGTTCTCAGCGAGCGTCGCACCGCTGGTTTCCCGCTCCAAACACAAAAAGCCCCTGCTCTGTCAGGGGTTTTTTGTTTATGGGACTTGGTCCTAGCATTATTAGCACAGTAGTTCTCAGCGAATGTCGCACCACTGGTTTCCCGCTCCAAACATAAGCCCCTGCTTTGTCAGGGTTTTTTGTTTATGGGACTTGGTCCTAGCATTATTAGCACAGCAGTTCTCAGCGAATGTCGCACCGCTGGTTTCCCGCTCCAAATACACTAAGCCCCTGCTCTGTCAGGGGTTTTTTGTTTATGGGACTTGGTCTAGCTTTTAGCACAGCAGTTCTCAGCGAATGTCGCACCACTGGTTTCCCGCTCCAAACACATAAAGCCCCTGCTTTGTCAGGGTTTTTTGTTTATGGGACTTGGTCATAGCATTATGAGCACAGCAGTTCTCAGCGAGCGTCGCACCGCTGGTTTCCCGCTCCAAATACACAAAGCCCCTGCTCTGTCAGGGGTTTTTTGTTTATGGGACTTGGTCATAGCTTATTGCACAGCAGTTCTCAGCGAATGTCGCACCACTGGTTTCCCGCTCCAAATACATAAAGCCCCTGCTCTGTCAGGGGTTTTTTGTTTTTGCTACAGCAGTTCTCAGCGAGCGTCGCACCGCTGGTTTCCCGCTCCAAATACATAAAGCCCCTGCTCTGTCAGGGATTTTTATTCTTGGCACAACCGGTCTCAGCGAGCGTCGCACGGCTGATATCCCGATCCGAGCACATTGAGACCATATATGGTGGTGGTTTTTGTGTATGGTATCGCAGTCCTGAGCGTCTGATGCACCATGAGTTCGGGCAGTGTAAACGGCAGGTGACCGCATGACGTCGATCGCGTTTCAAGATTATCTAATCGCGATTTGACCCCGGGCCCCTTAATGGCAGCGCCCTCTTTGACAATGTATTTATTGACCAAACGCTGCCTGAGACGCTAAGGCCGAAATCAATCCCAGAATGCGAAAACCCGCTAACGTACCTTAGTGATGCCCATCGTAAATCTAGCTTTTGGGTACGCCTTGCTGATGAAGTCACCAGAGTAATCAGCGTTCATCGCCCCCTTCTAATCTAAGCCCTTAAGTACTGGCAAGACAGCCAGAACCTCTAGACAGGGTGCCAACCGACGCTTCAAAAGGTGTATAGCAGACCCGCGGACACCTGCGCGTAGGGATGTTCAAAAAACTTAGCCGTGCGCTGGTTATAGATCATCGGATCAAGCCCCAGAAGATAGTGCTGCGACAACTCCGCCCGTCCAAACAGCGCCAGCGTTCCCAAGGGGTTGTACCAAATCGAAGCATTGAGCAGCGCGTTGGATTCATAATTGGGCACACCATCCAATTCCTCATAATCGGTTCGAGAAACCTTCAAAAATCCGATCTCACCCGTCAGCAACCATCGCGATCCTACTGGCACATTTAACCCAATATCATAACGAAGTGTTCTTTCTGACCAAGGCGCTTCTTGCGGAAACGTGCGCTTAAGCCGCGCGATGGTGTCGCCAAGAGGTTCGCCATTGAACCGAATGCCGAGCAGGAAGGGATCATCCAACTCCAAAAAGGCAGATTGGGTCTCGGTATCGATCTCAGAATGCGAAAACCGCAACCGGTGCCAGAGGCTGATGCCATTCCCATATTGCTTTTTCAGCAGCAGACCTATGTGCCAACGATCTTCTTCAGCGGCGGTAACCACCGCAGGCTCAGCTTGACCCGTTTCTTGATCAGTGAAGGTAAGGTCTGCGCCATCACAGGAGCCAACCGTGAGCCCTGAATAGGCATAGCATTCAACCCGAAGGTTATCTTGCGCCCGAGTGGCTAACCCTGCGAGCACTTGTAGACCATAACCGGCGCGTTCAGGCAACTGCCATTGCACGAGCAATGCATCCCCTTGAACTGAAGATTCGACCTCAAACGGCTCTCGATCGCGCGAGGTGGCTGCGCTTGTAGCTTCACGCTGGTAGGACATCATCAGATTGTCCGTCGGCTTATAACCAACTGAGCCATAGACTGACGCCGCATCCTTAGGCTTAAACGTGCTGTTTAATTTGCTCGCAAAATCAAAGACGTCGAGTGACTCGGAGAAATAAGCATAATCGAGCGCAACGTAGCCACGCTCAACCTCGCTCAGATCGAGCGTGGTGACCAAGGCAGACTGCTCCGCCCAACCAGGCTGACTCATAACAGTGCACAACAATACAGAAAACACCACTAGGAAACGACTCATACGACACCCATCACCCTCTCTTGATTTTATAGTTTAGCTCAGATGGTTAATTGCGAGGCAAAAAAAAGAGGCCGAAGCCTCTTTTTCTATGATCACCGATTACTCGATGATGATTGTCCCTTCAACCCTATTGATGGGCACGCCACCATAGGTCAGGATATTGTCCACTGTCGCTGGCGCTTTGTCTCCCAACTCAGTGCCTGCTGCCAACACTTCGATCACCAAATCAAACTTGCCCGCCTGCAACTCTACTGTTACCTCGCTATTCCTGCCTGCTAGGTTCAAGTCAAACAAACTGACCAGCTTCGCAGACAGCGTTGGCGGATAGATCCCTGGCAAGGAGATATCCAAGGTCTCTGCCGTCGACTCCAAAGTGAAGGTACAACCAGTTTGACAAACATTACTATCTGTCACAGTCACGTCCTGCGTCTGTGAAGGCACCGTAAAGTTACTGCCGTTATAACTTACATCAACCAAAGAGGCCATCGTCAGGTCACCGCCCGACACAGTCATTTTAAGTGCGAAAGCATCATTTAGTGTTGGCACATTCGCCATTTTAAACTGCAGTGCTGGTACCAGCGCATCAGAATTGCCGCTCAACAGGTCGTTGACGTGTGCCTTCTTTATGGCTTTGCTTGGACCAAAGTCGAATTCCAGCGTCTTGCCGTTGACCGCAGGGTGTAACCGGATCTTGTCAAGCGTCGGATAACTAACATGCAACTCTACCGGGCTTGAGCTCATGGTCGACCAATCATCCACCATAACGTCGTACTTATCCATTGTGGTAGCCTGCTTCACCAACCGTAAGCGAGGCTTGAAGGCTGGTTAGCAACGCTGCGTTCTCTGCCCGACGGTAGTACAGCACTTCATCAGTGCCCTGATCGATCGTCACCATTACCGTGTAGTCACCAGCCTCGAAGAAACCCGCCAGATCAATCCCAGCAAACTCTGCACCCGTTTTAGTGGCCGCTGTGAACCAGTCAAGGATTCTAACCTCTAGCGTCGCCGGGAAGTTCTCAAACGCCTTACTCTGGCTCAAAGTGATCATGTCCGAAGCACCGTTCGCACCAGTGACTGTCGCGATCGTACTACCTTTGGTGTAAGTCATCGACAAGCTCTGAGCAGGCACCGTGACGGCGACATCTCCACTTGCATCTGCACTCCAATTGGCGGTGATGCTACCGGTCAGCATGCGTTCTGAAGTCGACTGAACCGCATCAGCACCTTCAAGAAGGCTAATTGTAAGCTCCATGGCACCACTTTCACCCGATGCAGGCACACTGTTCATGGCCAGGAGTAATCTCGGCGCCATCCCGGTGCTACCATTGCTATCGACTAAGTTCTTCAAATTAGAAAGGTCAACAACGTTGCCTGTGCCCATGGCAACCGACAACTTACCAGCCGTGCTCACCGTGGGTGACAGACCGTAAACCACCGCCTTGTTGCTCATACCATCGACATAATCCAACAACCCAACTCGATGAAGGTTGAACCGACCAGGCACTTCACCCAAGGTCATGTTCGCTGTAATACCCGTGACGAGTACTTCTCCGCTCTTATAGAAAATGTTCCCTTTCTTGGCATCCTGAGTCAGGGTAACGCCAACATAATAGTCATCTGCCCCGTCGAAGAAGTTACCAAGGTTCAGGCCATTAAAGTCGGCAGCATCTTCATTGGCGGCCACAGCATTTGCGAACAACCCTAGCGCTCGGATTTCTAACGACGCGGGCAGGTTCGAATAATTATCGCTCTTGTTCACGGTGAACATATCGGCTGCAAGGTTGGTGCTCTCTAATTCGTAACTAGTACTATCATGCTCGTACGTCAGAGTTGCCTTTCTGCTAGCAGGAACAGATACCGTAATGTCAGTGCCATCAGACTTCCAGTCCATAGAAACCGAAGCAGTCAACTTGCGTTCACCGGCGTCGTGCGTTGCGTCGCCATCATCGTTTTCCATCAACATCAATTTCACCATGATTGTGCCTGATGTTCCTGCAACCGGTACTTGATCCATTGCAAGGACCAAGCTCGGCGCCATTTCTGATCCAGTATCGCCGTCGACCAAATTCTTTAGATTCGATCGATCGATCACCACGCCATCTGCTAGAGCCAAAGATAGCACTCCATCGCTGCCCATAGTTGCCGTTGTAGGATAAGTTGCCTTGCTTCTATCCTGATCCACATAATCAGAAATGCTAACGCTATTCAGCTTGAAGGCCGAAACCGAAAAGCTCGCATTGTCTGGGAATTCATCATCCCCATTGTCGACGCCGTCGCCATCTCGGTCTGCATCACAAACATTACCCAGGCCATCCTCATCCAAGTCTGCTTGGTCCTTGTTAGCAACTGCTGGGCAGTTATCCGCATTGTCGCCAATTAAATCCTTATCGGTATCTTTGCTTTCCGTTGCATCATCCGGAAATTCATCATCTTCATTTAAGACCTTGTCACCATCTCGGTCTGCGTCACAAACATCACCAAACGTGTCTTTATCAAGGTTTGCCTGATCGGTGTTTGCTATTGAGGGGCAGTTATCGACGTCATTCAGAACCGTGTCACCATCTTTATCGGTGTCACAAACGTCGCCTAGTGCGTCCTTGTCCAAGTTAGCCTGGTCTTTGTTCGCAATGAGCGGACAATTGTCAACGCCGTTGGCAATGGAGTCTCCATCCCTATCAGCATCGCAAACATCACCGGCGCCGTCTTTATCCGTATCAAGTTGATCCGCGTTGACGGTCACCGGACAGTTGTCAACCTTATCATTGGCCTTGTCGCCATCGGTATCGGCCAGCAAGGGGTCCGTGCCTTGCTTTATTTCATCGAGATCCGACACACCATCGTTGTCATCATCATCATCACAAACGTTACCCTGACCATCCTTATCCGTATCAAGCTGATCAGCGTTCGCATTGATCGGACAGTTGTCGACCTTATCGTTGGCCTTGTCACCATCCGTATCGGGGTTGAGTGGATCGGTACCCTGCTTTATTTCATCGAGATCCGATACACCGTCGTTATCATCATCGAGATCCTTGTTATTCCCAATGCCGTCGCCATCGGTATCCACTGATTCTGTCGGGTCTCGTGGGAACGCATCTTCATTATCAGGTACACCATCACCATCATCGTCCGTATCAATGACGTCCGGGATACCATCCTTATCTAAATCAGGCAGTGCCTCGGTGGTATTGGCTACAACCTCGGCCAAAATCACATCCACCGTAATCTCTTCAATCTTAACAATCTCAGCTACGACAACCGCTGCAATGTCGGCAGCAGAGCCGCCGGCATCAATTACTTCTTTGATCGCTGCAACCGTTTCAACCACCTGAGCGATGACAGTGTTTTCTGTCGCAATAACAATCGCCACACCCAGCTCACTCGTCGGGTTCACGCTTTCATCTGCAACCGCCGTGTTGACGATCTCTACTTTTGAGGCGATCGCCGTAATTACAGCCTGGACCTGCGCGACTTTCGCCGCAGCTGCAACTGCAGCGTCTGCTTCTGAGCTACCTGCCGCAATTGCCTCAGCCTTTGCTACTTCAAGGACTGTCTCTTCGATGACACTTTCGATGACATCGGCACTAGCGAGATTCACTTCGACTGGCAAGCCCGTTGCCACCGACTCTGCAACCGCAACCACCGCTTTCTTAACAATCGCTTGCGAAACCGCCTCAACCGCCGATGCCAAAGCTGCAGCCGATTGCGCCGCAGTTTGCTCCCCCGTCGTTGTCGTTTTCGCGATACTCGCGGCGACTTTAATGATTGTTGCGACCTGCGTATTCACCCGTTGTATTGCTTGCGCAACGGCAGACGCGGCGACCGCTTCCTCCGATGTTCCCGTATCTTGCGAACCGGCCCACGGGTCTATCGTCAAAGCCTCTTGAACACTAACGCCTCCTAACCCCAGCGCGACCAGCACCGCTTCTTTTTCTTCTGCGGACTCAGCTGCGGCAATAATTGTCGTCAGAGGGGTCACGGCAACGGGTGGGAAAACTTGCTTAGCAGAACCGTCTGCATTTAAGACAGGCTTGCCTTCCTCGTCTAAAGCCGCAACCTGTGTTGGTAAATCAGCTGACAACTGAATGTTTTCAAGGACCTTGCCGGTGGCAATGTCGGTGCCCCCGATCGAGTAAAACTTTCCTGCGCAACCTTCGGTCAGTTCCAACTCTGTTTCCAGTTTGAAAAAGCCACTCTCATCGGAGGTTCCGGAAGGCTCTATATAGGGCGCTGTTTTGTCCTGCGCCTTGTTACAATTCATGTCCACGTATACCGCGGCGCCCGAGACAGGACCATCGACCACTCGGCCATCAATTGCTGCGCCCTCTGCCACATTCGTAACCTTAACGGTCAACGTCACCGCGGCGCTTAGCGTGCCATTGGCCTCAACTCTTACCGAGTAGCTATTGCCGTCATCGAGACTTCCCGCTGGCGATTCAAAATCCGGGGCTTCTTGGAAAGATAGCAGACCGTCTGCCGCTAACTCAAAGAGAGCGCCATCATCACCGCTTACCGCTAGCGTCCCGCCAGAGCTCGTAACCACTGCCACCTCGGTCGTATTCTCCTCAATACTGACCACCACGGGCTGCGTGCCCACCGTCACACCGTCAACGGACAGAACCGGCGCAAAGCCGGCCGGGCCACCATCTTCGCCCCCGCCGCCACTACCACCGCCGCAGGACGCTATCAGCAGCGTGCTCAATACTAGGAAAACATTACGAACCATTTTGAATCTCCGGAATTAAAAGGTTTCAGCTTGCGCGAGCTTGATTATTCGTCTTTTACACTCATTTTGGAAGCCTTATTACTAATGTATAATGTTAAAAAGACAAAGTAAAAGGATCCCAGAAATTTGAATCTATTCAAACTATCTCGCGCAGTCAACCGCTTTTTGATTCTACTGCAGCCGTAAATAATAATAAAAGCGAACCATTTCAGTTACATCCCGACGTTTCTCCAATCTCAGGCCGCAACGACACCGTTACACACAGTAGTCCCCAATGGTTGAAATTAGACATTCCACTTAGCGAACTCGTCTGATCCAACAAGCCTCTAATTCGTCATAAAAAGTGTTTTTTATTGCGCTAAACCTTTCCCCAGGTCTCACCCAAGCCAGCCCTCTTCTCTCAATTCAAAAATACTCGAAGCATTGCCTGGCTGAACCGTTGAAGCTCAAGTTGCACTTTTACCCAACCAGGTTCAGGTGTCGTCCAACCTCCTGCTCGGACCAAATCCGGTGCCGAATGCAACGCAATCGCCGGAGTAAACCGCCGCATCAGTTTCTGCCGGCCGGGGGCGACGGCGTGTTGAGGAAGGTAAAGAAGAAGTGCACCAGAACAACCAACGAAAAATCATCCGTTACCTGCAGCAAGTGACTCAATCCCAGCCCCCCTAATAAAACGGCTAAGCAATTGATTGCGCGCCAACGCAGGGTCAAAAAATGTAGGCAAGCAAAGATCAGATTACTGATTATCACAGACGCTGGCCAAGACAGCACGTGTTGAAGCAACTGCGGCGCGAACAACCGAAACACGAGTTCCTCAACAACGGAGATATACCCCAGATAGAGCAACCAGGTTAATTGCTTCCGATTGATATTGACGCCCTGCCAGCGCCAATACGCCAAAAAAAAACCAAACAAAAAAAGCATTAGCCCTAGATGATGGGCGTTAACCCGAATCAACCCGTCATAGCCCATCGTTTGCCGCAAGCCATACGCGCTGCTTGGGCTGCCACTGTCTAAGACGATCCCCAACACGATCAAGATAGCGCACAGAACCCCAACGGTTAGGCCGTGGCGAATGAAAACCAATGCGAAGCTGTCGATCTCGACGCCGCTCGCTCCTGACGATCTTTGCAATCTTCCGTAACCAAACCGGCTTCTAGATTTCATCCAGCATCCTCACGGCTGGCTCGAAACGAAACCAGCGTTCTTTAAATTTGAAGCCACTGCAACGATGATGCCGATCCCGAAACGATCTCCGAAAATTAAAAACGGGCTTTTGAGAAGATCCGGAACACAATGGCCTTTTATACAAGGCCAGCGAGAACTCGTTTTCAATGTCCGAAATCATGGCGTCGTGTTAGTCATTCTTGATTAAACAGCGTCCTGGGCTCTCCAGGAAAACGCCACATTAAACATTCGCGCCCTTTCTTAGCCATGCAAACTGCTTGGCGGCGCCGATAAGGATTAGGCGCTATTGTTTACCGCCCAGTCTTCTTTTTATGGCACAACTCGTAAGGCCCGACTAGGGCGCAACGCGTGTTTCAGCTATTTCCTGGGCCGGTCTTGGCCACCTGTTAACAACCCAATAGGCTGATCCATGCAGCATTCGAATCACTTTATACAATGTTCCCGTAAACTATCTCGGAAATCAGGCGCTGCGATCGCTATCAAAGCACTTATTCGATCGCGTTCATTCAGCGTCTTCACGCGCGCCACACCAAACTCCGTAACCACTATGTCGACATCGGTGCGCAGCGCAGTGACCAGTTCAACCTTTGGCACGATCCGAGATACCGTGCCTGATTTCGCTGTGGCGGTCATTGCAATGATCGAGCGCCCACCCTTGGAGACATTTGATGCGCGCATAAAGTCAACCGATCCACCGGTACCTGAAATTTGTCGTCCGCCAACAACTTCCGAATTGATCTGTCCAAAAAGATCAACTTCAACCGCCGAGTTAATCGACACAAATTGATCTAGCTGTCGAATAATACTGACCTCGTGGGTGTAGTTAGCACCCCGAAATGTCACCGCCGGCGTTCGCGCCAACCAGTCATAAAAAGCCTGATTTCCCAATGCCATGCCGGTGACATGAAGACCTCGGTCAATGCTTTTGTTGGAACCCGTTATATTTCCTGATTCGATCAAGGCTTGTCCGCCTTGGTCTATCAACCCCCCGTGCAACCCCAAATCAGACTTGTCAGTCAATTGCCTCAGAATTGCTGCCGGTATGGCGCCAATGCCTGTTTGTAAACAGTCTCCATCTTGGATTAACGCCGCCACGTGCTGGCCGATTTGAATCGCCACATCATCAATGGGCGGCGTCACCATTTCAGTCAGCGACTGACTAGACTCAAACATCACATCGATACGGTTTGGATCGATCGCAAGTCCGCTTGCCGGCGCCACAAAGCCTCGATTGACTTCAAGAATGACGGTTTTAGCAGATTCTAAAACGGCGGCAGTGAAGTCCACATTCGGACCCATTCGGAGTACGCCGTCCCGGTCATAACCACCCTGTAGCAAACAGACATCAATGCCTCGGCTCAAATAGTCAAATACCGAACGCATTTGCATCGGCAAAAAATGTACACGTTTAGGGTCAGCCGCCTTGGCAAGGGTTGAGGACATGAAAAAAGAAATGATCGATGCGGTGTCGTTAAGCGCGGTGAAATCGGTCGTATTCAAGCCCGGTAAGGGAAACTGAATAAAACTCAAATCAGGGGGCAAGTCGCTACTGGCGAGGTGCGCCAAAAGCGCCTTCGGTTCATTACTACTACCGGCAACGTAGACCCTTTGTCCTGCCCGAAAACAATCCAGCACGCTTTGCATTCACACACCCCTTTGGCGTCCAAACCCCCTTTGGGGCTCATCGAAGATTAAGTCTGAGCGTAAGCTCGTTCAGTTGCCCAATACAAAGCAAAACCCCGTCCAGGTTGCGACGACAAAACGACTCGATTGAAGACATCAAATATGTCCGCTTGTACCACCATCGACCTCAATTGCAGCGCCATTGACATACGATGCGGCATTCGATGCTAAAAAAATGATCATCGCAGCGACTTCTTCTGAGGTGCCGTAACGGCCGACGGGCACACCACGGCCGTTTCTCATCAACACCTCTTCTTTGGTCGAGTCTGCCGCCACCGCAATCTCGGTTGCGGCGCGATCCCACATAGCGGTGTGAATGAGTCCGGGCAGGACCGAGTTCACCAACACGCCATCACTGCCGTATTTTCGGGCTAACGACTTTGCCATCGAAATCATCGCCGCTTTGGTAGCGCCATAATCGATTAACGCGGCATTGGGGTACTTTGCGGCGCCACTGGCGACCATGATCACCCTACCCCACTTTTGTTTACGCATCGCGGGTAAACAATGACGCGTGCATCGCACAGCAGACAAAAGATTCAGTTCATGCAATGATTGCCATTCTGCATCCGTCATATACAAAAAGTTTCGCGAGGGCGAGGCGCCAACATTATTGATCAAAATATCCATGGCGCCAGTCGCGGTAGCCGCCGTCAGGAAATTTTGGGTTGAGACCCCATCCGCCAGGTCGGCGATAAAGCCCATAACGCTGCCAACGCCCTTTGGCTGATATTCAGCCAGCGCAGCAACCCCAGCTTCGCTTCGAGCACAAAAACTCACGTCAGCGCCATGGTCCGCAAGCAGCTTTACGACCGCCTCGCCAATGCCCAAACTCGCTCCCGTGACCATCGCGCGCTTACCGCTCAGATCTAAATCGATCACAGCATTCTCCTTTAAGGTTTTGTTCTCACTTGCCACATTAGGCCAGATCAAGGCCACTCGCGAGCCCCATCAAGTGCGACAATCATCGCAATAAAAGCGTGCCTTCTAAAGCCGTAATGGTTTGCTGCTCATAGGATAGCAAACCCGTGCGTCCGAAAAGCTCGATCCGAACATGAAAATCACCCGCCTTAAAAAAGGATTCCAAATAGGTATCAATATCGGCGGCGCTGGTGATTGGTAACAGGCCCATCTGTAATCCGAGCAAACTGTTGTCTGTCATTGCCAGTCCCGTTACCGGCGAATCGACTAAGTTAATCTGCAAACGCTCGCACGCGCCCGCGTCGGTGCAGCTGGCATTATCAACCCGAGCAATAGAGGCGCCACCGGACACCTTAAAACTGCCAGTTGCGCTATCCGGTGTAAACTGTAGTGGCACCGAGAACGTCACTTTGGCTTCAGATCCCGTGCGCACATTGTCATTACCTTGCGTCCAGGTCACACGATAGGTCAGATTTTCGGTTGATTGCGGCAAATTTGAGAATTGCCCTATAGCAGATACCGCTTGGGTGGCGCTGGCGCGCGCAACCTGATCTTTTAAAACTTGACTGGCGATAAAGGCCCCGGACAGCGGCTCGAAACACAAAGCTGCTCCGCACAACGAGGTGAACAATCCTTGGGATATGGTCTTTAAGGTTAATGTTTCAGCCTGCAGATTCAGAACGTAACCCGACTCACTTTCAACTCCTCCTGCATCAATATGAGATAAATTGAACCCGTCGCTCGCGCTTTGGGAGACATCGACGACTTTAATCTGCCCCTGGATCTGCTCAAAAGGCAGACCTTGATACCCTAAAAACACGGTTGATGCGCCGCTCGCCTGCGCGAGATCCACCGCCAAGTAATAATCGCTACCGTTATCGAAGTAGTTTGCCACCAGATCGTACAATCCAGCGTCTCGCAACTTCGCCACCAGCGAATCATCGAACAATTCTAACAACTGAATCTCTAAGGCTAACGGGTAACCTGGAAACTCGGTCGGGACGCGGGCCGTTAACAGCGTGGGCTGAACTGATTCGATCGTGTATTTCACCCGATAGGTGGTCGCCGTACCAACCTGTTCGTAATTCACAACTTGATCTTGAACCGGCGCGGAAAATGTCACAAAACTGCCATCCGATGACCAGTCCATATCAAAACTGGTTTTAAATTCCCGTTCGCCGGCATCGACCGATGAATCAAACCCATCAATAAGCGATATCGCGAAGGTCAAGCTGCCGTTGGCGCCAGCTGCTGGCACCCGATCTAATAAAAACAACACGCGAGCGGATGCACCTTGCCGAGCATCACCATTAATTGTCGCCTGAATATGACTGAGGTCGATCGCTGCGCCCTCTAAATCCAGCCCCAAAACGCCCCCTGACACGCCGGGCTTTAGTCCATAAAAAGTCGGCGAACTTCGACCATCGACATGATCCGACAACGCTATCGCCTGAGCATTAAACTGAGCGCCGCTTGAATAAGGTCGGTCTAGGATCCAATCCTCATTTGCATCCGCTAAGGGCTCACTGCCACCCGAGCCAGACAGAACGGCCTCAAGCTTCGTCTCAATGTTCGCTGCAAGTTTACGACTGGCCTGCGGTCCAATCGCGCCCTGAATCAAAGCGTCGCCTGAAAAACCAAATAAATATCGTATTACTAACAACCCATCTGTCAGGGCAAGCGCCTCTCCATCGCCGTCAATATCAAGCAATGCCCGATTCGCTTCCAAATAGGCTTCAATCTCAGAGGACTCAGAACGCGCTCCCGCCACCAGCAATCGCGCCGTTGATCAAGGACGATCCTGAAAAACCAAACAAGTAGCGGATCACCAACAAACCATCCGTTAAAGGTTCTGCGTTTCCATCATCATCAATATCGAGATTAAAGCCAGTAGCCGGGGCAGCCAAACCGCACAACAGTGCAAGACCCAGCACCATTCGCCTAGGCAATGCGAAAAAGCGTCCATTTATTTTCATTGACTCATCACTTTTTAGATTACGCTTGCTCGTGTTTGGTTACGCCTTGAGCGCTTGCTCAGAATCCCAACCCTTGACTGAGTATAACGGAGCCTTTTTGAATGACCAATCCGTGCGTTGCCCGCCACGCTTTTGACTCACGAAAAAATGGCTCGGGTTACTCACGTTTTCTGACCGCATTGGCTCGCAATTGGAAAAATCTGGGCGTCACCAGCTCAGCGCCCAGCGCGCATAACCACACGAACTCGCGCTCAAGGCGCAGCCAATAGGCCCTGCTTCCCCTTATGTGTCGTGGCCAGAGGCCGCCTCTCGCTTGAACGAATCAGCGATCCACTACTTTGTGCGTCAGACTAAAGTAAGCGCGATTCAGCAGCCGTACTGGATCGCCCTGCACGTCGTCATACGCCTTTGTGATCCCCGCGTTCAAAATCGTTTCAAGCGACGCGCCCGCATTGATGAGCAGCATCATTTGCGAGCGAATATCTTTTAACATCGCGATGTAGTTCGCCAACCCTTCATAATTGGAGAGCGGACCGTGTCCCGGCACCACCACGGTATCCAAGTTAATCTCCGCAAGAGTTGCTTCACAAAAGGCAATAAGACCGTCGATGGAGCCACCATTACCCGCATCGATAAAGGGATAACCAGAATTATTATAGACATCGCCTAAATGCACGGCATTGTCTCCCCTAAAAATGACCGCCGTATCGCCCGTGGTATGGGCCGCGCCAAAGTGCATCAAATCGATCACCTGCCCGTTGAAATGAAATTGCATCTGGTCTTCAAAGGTCATTACCGGCAGCGCGGCCGGCGGATACGCTTTTTGATCGTAAGCAATATCCACTAAATTGATCACTTGATCTTGGGTCATTTTTTCGCGGGAATTCGCTTGGGCCACGATCCACGCGCCATCTGGTCCTAAAAAGAGATTGCCGTCGGCATGGTCAAAATGCCAATGCGTGTTCACCGCAAAATCAACCTGATTGCCACCCAGATCTTTGATCGCCGCACGAATTTTATCGGCCAATGCTGGAAACTGATCATCGACAACCAGGACGCCTTGGGCGCCAACACTGACCGCAATGTTACCGCCGGCACCGTAAAGCACGTAGAGCTGGTCACTGATTCGCTCCGAGGTGATTTCGGTGGCTTCAAAATCCCACTCAAAGGCCGCCGCAATTTCCGCCAGCCCGACCGGCGTCGGCACCGGCGGCCCAGAATGCGCGCGCCCCTGAGCGCTGACCAAAGCCATCATAATCATCAAACCCTGTACTAAAACCGTCTTCATCGTTTTTTACCCCCTTTCTTGATTAACGCGCGATTCACGATCCAGCCAACACGACCCGATTGAATCTTAGCAACTCGAGTTGCCAGTTTGACTCAGCCTTCGGCAAGCGCCGGAATCAGAACATTTGACGCCTCCGGTCCCGCTCAGAAAAACAATCTGCAAAGCCTTGCGACTGACAACGACGCCAGCGCACGAACCAGAACCCTACCACACGCAGTCTCGCAGGTAATGACCGTGCGCTTGGTCTTTGGCCCTTTGCCGCACAGGTCGTCGCGCCTTGAGCCCGACGCGTCATGTCAACTGACAATTTAAGACCAACCCAAACCAACCTGTTCATGACCTGATCATGGCGCGTCTCCGCCAGATTACCAATCTCGGGAACCTGGGAAGCTGCGCACGTTTGGTCTTCGTCACAAGGCTGCCGCGGAATTCGCCCGCCGAGCTTAATCTGGGCTTTCGGTCAGACGCTTGCCGACTGAGGGCGCTTCAAGCCGCGTCCTTTGATGGCTTGGCAGTGCCCCCGATCAGCTGATAGTCTCCCACTCCTCAAATCCATTTTTCGCGCCGTCCGAGCGGCAGATAAGGACCTTTTGTGCGCCTGAGATCCCGAACCACAATGATCCTAGGTCTCAGCTATTTGATTGCTGGCTGCGGTCAATCGGTGCCGGACGCGCTCGATGCGCCACCAGCCCGATTCGGCCGGCTTATGTCGCAACCGTCACAGAAAGCAGCGCCCCCATACGGCACGTCTTTATCGGCAAGGTCGAGGCGGCACAACGGGTCGACCTATCCTTTGAAGTCGGTGGTCAAATCGCAGAGTTTGATCTGCGTGCCGGCGCTCAGGTCAGCCAAGGCCAAGTCATTGCAGCCCTCGACCCAGCCAACTTTATCCTGCAGCGGGATGCGGCCAAAGCACAACGTGCCCTCGCACAATCGGATTTGAGTCGAAAGCAAAAACTCCTGAAGGATCAAGCGATTTCTGCTGCTTTGGTGGATGATGCCGCCAATGTTCTCAAACTACGCGACGCCCAATTTGCTCGCGCTGAGAAAGCCCTCGCGGATACGCGCTTAACAGCCCCATTCGACGGTCATCTCGCGATACGCTACCTCGATAATCATATGGCAGTCCAGGCGGGCGAGCCCGTCGTCCGTCTCAATGACCTAACCGAATTGTTTATTCAAATTAGCGTCCCAGAAAAACTTTTCGGCACACTCGGCTCGAGCGACATTGCATCGATCTATGCGACCCTTCCTGCCGCTGGCGACCGGCAGTTTCCGCTGACGTTGCGTGAATACGCCGGCGAAGCCAGCGCCGTGGCCCAAAGCTATCGCGTCACCTTTGCCATGGCGCCCGTTCCTGGCGTTCAGATCTTACCCGGCATGAATGCAACCGTTGTCGCAACACGCGCCGCATCGACCCCTGCGATTTGGATCCCGCTTGAGGCACTGGTGACAAGTCCGGAAGGCGATTTCCTCGTCTGGGTGATGGACGCTAAAACCGAGACCGTTGGCGCGCGCACGGTGACCCTGGGTGAAGCCGGGCCATTGGGCGTCAAGGTCTTGCAGGGGCTTACGCAAGGGGAAATCATTGTCACCGCCGGCGTTCAGCACCTCCGCGCGGGCGCCCGAATACGGCCCATTACACCATGACCCAACCCGAGCTCTGATGAACGCGATGCCAGCAAAAAGCCGCATTGCTGCTTGGGCAATCGATCATCCAATCTATCCTTGGATCGTTGCGTTGATTTGCCTCTTCGGTGGCTGGTGGGGCATCGAGACTGTGGGTCGACTCGAAGACCCGCCCTTTCCCATGAATTACGCCTACGTCATTACGACCTACCCGGGCGCCAGTGCCATTGAGGTGGAAAACGAAGTCACCGACGTCATAGAAGCCGCCCTTCAAGAGCTGCCTTATCTTGAAAAAATGATTTCGAAATCGGTCCCCGGTCGATCCGAAGTCCAAGTCGAGATCTCTGATCGATTCAACAAAGACAGCCTGCCGCAGATCTGGGATGAGCTCCGGCGCCGCATCCAAGAAGCCCAGCTGCGCTTGCCCCCGACGGCTGGGACGCCGATTGTTGAAGATGATTTCGGCGACGTCTTTGGGATGTTCTATGCGGTGAGCGCGCGCGGTCAAACGCCTCGGCAAATCAAACACCTCTCAAAATCCATCAGCAATCATCTGCTCAGTCTCGATGGGGTGGGTAAAATTCAACTCATGGGTCTGCCCAATGAGGCCGTTTTTTTAGAAATGAACCACGACGCCATGGTGCGTCTGGGACTCCCCCTTGGAGCAAGTGCTGAGTGCGATTTCAAGTCAAACCGGCGTCGCCAGCGACGCCTCACTCGTTCTGAACAACCGTCGGACGGGCGTGAAGCTGCAAAGTGACTTCAGTTCCGTTGCGGCCTTGCAAGCTTTAAAAATTGGCCGGCCCGGCACGACAGAGATTATTGCGCTGCGGGATATCGCAACCATCACCCGCGGTCCGGTAGAACAACCTTATGAAATCCTGCGCTTTAACGGCGAACCGGTGTTTACCGTCGGCGTATCTGTGGAACCCGGTGAGAATGTGGTGGCGGTTGGCGAACGCGTCGACCAAGGAATTCAAAGCCTTGTCAGCACCCTCCCGGTCGGCGTCGAATTCCAACCCATCTATCGCCAACACAAGGTGGTTGATGCCTCGATCAGCACGTTTTTACGCAATCTCCTTGCGAGCATTGCAACGGTCATTTTAGCGCTCTGCGTTTTTATGGGCTGGCGCGCGGGCGCCGTGGTCGGCTCGATCCTCCTACTGACGGTCATGGGCACGCTCATGGTGATGGCCATTTACAATATCGAGCTGCAACGTATTTCCCTCGGCGCGCTGATGATCGCGATGGGTATGCTGGTCGACAACGCCATCGTCGTCGTGGAGGGCATGGTGATCGGGGTTCAGCGCGGCCTCAGCCCAAGGCAGGCGGCCGAGTCATCGGTCTCCAGAACCCAGTTTCCCCTACTCGGCGCCACAGTGATCGGCATCTTGGCCTTTGCGCCCATTGGCCTTTCGGATGATAAAACCGGCCATTTCCTCGCCTCGTTATTTCAAGTTGTCGGGATTTCACTCTTGCTAAGCTGGGTGCTGGCGATCGTCTTGGCGCCGCTGCTCGGGCATCTCCTGCTGCGCCCTGCCAAGGCGCAAGCCGAAGCCGAAATCTATCGAGGCTGGGCCTATGCGCCATACCGGGCGATTATTAGCCTCGGCTTACGGCAGGCCTGGCTTGGCATGCTGCTGATTTTGAGCATTACCTTGGCCTGTATTTGGGGCTTTGGACAGGTCAAACAAAGCTTCTTTCCGACCAACAATACACCCATCTTTTTTGTGGACTTCTATCTACCGCAAGGCACCAGCATTGAAACCAATGAAGCCGAGATTACGAAATTTGAAAACCGTCTTCGTGGTATCGCGGCGGTCGAGGATATCACCACCTTTGTCGGCCGCGGCACCAGCCGATTTGCCGCCACGATTCAGCCAGAACAACCGAACCCAGCCTACAGCCATCTATTGGTCCGGGTGGCATCGGTTTCAGATATGCAGCCCAGCATGACGGAGGCCCGGCGCTTAGCCTTTGAGCACTTCCCGAACGCGTCGGTTCAAGTTCGTCGTAGCGAGTTTAGCCCGAGCGGGCCTTTCAAAATGGAAGCGCGATTCACCGGACCCGATACCCGGGTCTTGCGCAAATTAGGTGAGCAGGCGCTGGCCATCTTTGCCCAGTTCGAGCATCGCGACTTACAGATTAATTGGCGGCAACCCGCACTGAAGCTTGCGCCCGAATTCAATGATCAGAATGCCGCGCGCGCCATGGTCACCCGGCAGGATCTTGCCCTTGCACTGAGTTACGGCACCACCGGCATCCCAATTGCGCGGTTTCGAGATGAAGACATCACGCTGCCCGTCATTGCCCGGGCACCCTTGGTCGAACGAACGGATCTCCAGCGCATCTCCGATCGCACCATTTGGAGCCAAGGTCTGGGAGCCTTCGTGCCGGTTCGCCAGGTGCTCGATGGTTTTACCCTAACGACAGAGGAGACCATTCTTTATCGTCGCGATCGAGTGCCAACCCTCACGGCCGGCTCGAACCCACCCCTGGGCACGAATTTTACGGCTGAGTTTGCCAAGGTTCAGCCGCTGGTAGAGGCCATGACCCTACCGGCAGGTTATGCCCTCACTTGGGGCGGCGAATACGAAGGCAGTCAAGAAGCACGAGAAACCTTAGGCCAGCGTATTCCCATCACCTTCGGCATTATGTTCTTTGTTACCATTTTATTGTTCGGTCGACTCAAGCAACCCATCATCATCTGGTTAACCGTGCCCATGACGGTTTGCGGCGTAGTCCTAAGCCTGCTGATTACCGATCTATCGTTTACCTTTCCATCGTTCTTAGGGTTTCTCAGCCTGTCTGGGATGCTCATCAAAAATTGCGTGGTGCTCGTTGATGAAATCGATCAGCGCGTTACGGAACTGGGCTTGACGCAAGAGGCGATTATTGCTGCCAGCGTCAGTCGCTTGCGACCGGTAATCTTAGCTGCGGGCACGACCATCGTCGGCATGTCGCCCTTGTTATCGGATGCCTTCTTTTTAGAGATGGCGGTCTGCATTATGGGCGGGCTTGCCTTCTCGACCCTACTCATACTGTTTGCTATTCCGCTTTTATATTGGTTAATCCGGCCGCAACCGAGTCGCTAGACCGCGTTTTTGGTGTCGGGCCATAAATCGCGCGGCTCAGAGTCTTTCCGAAACGGCCAAGGCGAATCCATTAATTGAATCAAACCCAAGGCCACCAGATCCGCTTCTGGGTCGACCCAAAAAACCGTGCCGGCAGCACCACCCCAAAAATAGCTACCAATATTCGATTCCGGCTGCCAAGACGCGTCATCAATCACCACACTAAAGCCCAGTCCATAGCCAAAACTGTCATCGGCCCAAACCGACCCATCCTTGGCACGCCCAGCACTTTGAAGTATCTCGGGTAGGTGATTCCGCGTCATCAGCTTCAGGGTTTTACTCTGCAGGATCCTTGCGCCCTCCAAAGCGCCCCCAAGGCGAAGCATGTCTGCAAAGCGCATAAAATCTTGCGCCGTTGAAACCAGCCCAGCACCGCCGGAAAAAAGCGTGACCTGATCAAAATTACTCATTGCATCCGTTTCAGCATTCAACCCCAAAGTCGGCACCGTGCCCCGAACCGGTTCCACGGTGCCCGTCGTTTTATTCCAAACATGATTATCAAGCAATCGAGCGCGCTGCGGCGTCGGGACTTCGAAATAGGTGTCCATCATTTTCAGCGGCTCAAAGATTGCCTGCTGGAGATAAATCGCGAGCGATTGACCAGACATTCTTTGAACAAGCAAACCGGTTAAATCGGAGGCGATCGAGTAGTGCCACCGAGCGCCCGGTTGGAACTTCAGCGGCAGCGTCGCAACCCGTCGAACCCACTCATCTAGATCCGCAGCACCCCAAAGATTGGCGGCGCGATAGGCCGCATCCAAGGGATCACTTAAATCAAATCCATAGGAAAAGCCCGCGGTGTGCGTCAGCAGGTGGCGCACAGTGATCGGCGTATCAACGGGCGACAGTGAGCCGTCATGGTTACGGACCCGCAACCCTTGCAGTTCGGGTAACCAGCGCGTTACGGGGTCTGACAATCTAAAATGGCCTTGCTCATAGAGTTGCATGATGGCCACGGCGGTAATGGGTTTCGTCATCGAATACATTCGATATAAATCCTTTTTCGAAAGCGGACGATTATCAGCAAGGGCGCGCTGGCCAACGACCGCCTCGAACGCCAACTGTCCGCCACGACGCACCATCAGATGCAGACCCGGAACCTGACCCTCAGCCACATAACGAGTCGCCAGCGCAGTGAGACGCTGTCGCGCCGCCGCAGAAAGCAACGGCTGCGCCATCGGGTCCAATTCGACCGCATGCAGCTTCAAGCTAGCAAGCGGCCAAAGGGCCCATAGCACAACGAATCCGCAGCCAAGCGATCGAGCAAAACGCATGAATAGACCTCCTCTTTGAGTGAACGCAATGCGACGCGCCAACCATCAAGCACTGATATCGTGCTCGGGTCAACGATTGCTGAGCCGCCATCGCGGGGGTCTTCGGTTACAATAACCAACTTTCATTTTATGGACCCCCCCAATGACTGGACCGACGCATTGCTTTACCCCTGATTTGCTTAAAGGCAAACGCGCCCTCGTCACCGGCGGTGGCACAGGCATTGGCCGCGCCATTGCCTTTGCACTGGCACAGGCGGGTGCTGATTTAATCCTCGCGGCAAGGCAACTGCCGGCGTTGCAGACGACGGCAAAAGAGATCGAAACGGAAACCGGCCGGAACGTTTTAATCACCCAGGTTGATATTCGCAGCCTTGACAGCGTGCAAGCACTTGCTGAGTTTGTCGCCGAACACGGCACCCAAGTCGACATCCTCGTCAATAATGCCGGTGGACAATTCCCGCAGGCAGCAGAAAACTATAGCGCCAACGGTTGGCGAAGTATTATCGATTTGAATCTGAACGGAACCTGGAATGTGACACAAGCCCTCGGCCAGCAAATGCTGAACGGCCATGGCGGGGTCATCTGTAACATCATCATGACCGTTGGCCGCGGCAATCCGGGCATTGCGCATTCGGGTGCTGCTCGGGCGGGCGTCGCTGAATTAACCCGCAGCCTGTCTTACGAATGGGGCCCAAAGGTTCGAATTAACTGTTTGGGCCCCGGCGCCATCATCACGCCGGGGATGGAAGCGACTTATGACGATGATGTTTTATCTGACATTGGCGAGACGCCCATTCCGCAACCCGGAACGCCAGAGGACGTCGCCAATGGCGTCGTCTTCTTGGTTTCACCCGCAGGCCGCTTCATCACCGGCGAGACCCTCATGGTGGATGGTGGGGTGTCGCGCTATGGCTCGAATCAAGCACTTAAAGGTTCTGATTTCGGCCATCGAACCACGCCAGGCCCTGATTGGGTCTGATTGCCACTAACTGTAGCGCACCTCAGTCACGGCATCGGTTCTGCCTGACCGAACCTGCGCTACGGCCCAGGTGAGATCGCTCAGGTACTGCGCAACGACGGTTTCATGAAAAGGTGACAGCATTAAGTGTAGCGCTTTCGGTTGGGTGCACAAGACTGGTCACCCAACCGCGCTCAAACAGGCGTTTATACAGCGCAAAGATATCCAGTTCAGGATGACTGAACGCCATGATGCCGAGCTTCGGCGTGCCCAGCACCTCGAACCCCAGTTCAGCCACGCCCGCTTCAATTCTTGCACGCGCTCGCGTAACCGATTGCTGTTTTTTCCGGTATCCCTCGATGCCAAGGTAATGCATCACAGCCCAAGCCGATGAAATCGCGCCACCCGGCCGAGTCCCTGCAAGCGTCGGCGTCACCATACGGCCGGCCGGCCAATCTTTTTGATCAAAGATCATGTGATCCCGAAGGGCTTCAGAGCGATAAAAAATAGTGCTCGCACCCTTTGCACAATAACCGTACTTGTGCAGATCCGCAGACAACGAGCCAACCCCAGATACCCGAAAATCCCAAGGCGGCAGGTCAACACCATTCATTTCAACAAATGGGGCGATGTATCCGCCAACACACGCGTCCACATGCAGCCAAACATTACGCGCCGCAGCAAGCTCACCGAGCGCCGCAATCGGGTCAATCAGGCCATAGGGAAAACTGGGCGCGGATCCAACCATCATCAAGGTGCTGTCATCGATTTGATCGGCCATGGCGCGCACATCCGCCAAATAATCGGGTCGCGTCGCAACCCGCCGGATTTCGATCGACATCAACGCCGCCGCCTTATCGAAGGCAGGGTGCGCCGAATACGGCAGAACTAGGTTAAACGGTTCGGGCTGGCCCTGTGCTCGCGCATAATCCCGCGCCGCTTTCACCGCCATTGTAATCGAGTCAGTGCCCCCGGACGTCATGTGCCCAACAGCCCCGTCGGGCGCATGCAGCAATGACAAGCCCATGCCCACCACTTCGGCTTCCATTTTTTTCAGCGATGGAAAGGCAGCCGGCCCCAAGCCATTTTCAGAGAGATATAACAGATAGCCTTGTTTTTGGACCTCGGTCACATCTTCCCCCGCGTTAAACACGTAGACCGCGGTTTTACCATCGCGCCACTGCACATCCCCACGGCCGCGCTCGATCATCTCTGTCTTCAACACTGAAAATGCTGTGCCGTGCTCCGGCATACCTTGCGTCATGGCGTCGCCTCTTACGCTTGATTAACCTTGATTGCGACATCATAGCCAGAACGCGGGGGAACCAGCTACCCCATGACACCGCACCAGGTTCATTGCGATCTGCCCCTTAGAACCTCGGCTAGGAATCTGCCGTCGAATCGATTAGCGTAATGAAAAAGCGATAAGGGCCTCAGCATGACAGTCTGGTCAAACTTTCCCTCGAACGAAATCACTCGTCAGCCGTTACTTTTAATTGCCGCGTGCGTCGGGGTTATTTGTAGTTCGATTGTGCTGCCGTTTTATACGATGGGCTTATTCGTGGTGCCCGTCACCCAAGAGTTCGGCTGGTCTCGATCTGAGTTTCAATTATCGCTTTTGTTCAGCACCGGCATGGGCGTGCTCACGTCCCCGCTCGTCGGGTTACTGATTCATCGCTTCGGCGCTCGAATTGTTGCGCTCTTTGGCCTTGCTGGCCTAAGCCTCGCTTTTTTAATACCGGCCTTCGCAACTGGGCAGCTTTGGCAATTTTATGCCGCCTATGCTGCCATGGCGCTTTTAGGCGCCGGCACGATTCCGGTAACTTGGACCACCGCTGTCACCACCAACTTTCGTCGTCAGCGCGGTTTCGCGCTCGGGTTGGTGCTCAGCGGCACCGGACTCTGCGCCGTGCTGGTGCCGCCAGCAATCGCTTGGGTACTAACCCATTATGGCTGGCGGGCGGGCTATATGACGCTCGCGCTGCTGCCGCTTGCGGTTGCTTGGCCCTTGGTTTTTCTCTACTTCAAGCCCGGACAAACGACGGCGCAGGATAACGTGGCAGCATCCAACGAGGATTGGGGTTTAACGCTGACCGAGGCGGTTTCAGGTTATCGATTTTGGGTTCTGCTTGCTTCTATCTTTCTGGTCTATATCGCGCAATCGGGTCTGGTACCCAATATGATTCCTGCGCTCACCGATACCGGCATTTCATCGGTCGATGCAGCCCAAACGATCAGTTTATTTGGCACTGCTGTGATCGTTGGCCGCTTGGTCATCGGATTCTGCGTGGATCGCTTCTGGGCGCCTGGGGTTGCTGCCATTGCCATCTCATTGCCGGTTTTAGGCTGCCTATTGCTCTGGTCGGATTTAACCCTTGTTAACGCTCAAATTGCGGCAATCTTATTGGGCTTTGCCGCCGGGGCAGAACTGGATTTGATGGCATTCCTTGCAGCCACCTACTTTGGACCCAAACATTACGCCAAGATCTATGGGTTTTTGTATGCCGGGCTCGCGTCGGCATCGGGAATAGCCCCCGCCCTTTTTGCAGAACTTTACGAGATCACCCAGAGTTATCGCACCGGCTTTGCCTTGGGCGCGGTTGCTTTTACGGGCTCGGTCATGCTTGTCTTGTTACTCGGGCGTTACCCAAGCAAAGCACAACCCGCTAGCTAACCTCCGCGTCAAACCATTGCCGAAGCACAAACTTTTGGACCTTGGTCGCTGACATGGGCCAATCCTGCACGACTCGAACATAACGCGGCATTTTAAAACTCGCGATCTTGCCCCGGCAGTACGCAATGAGCTCGTCTTCCGTGACCGATTGCCCGTCGTGACATTCAATATAAGCAGCCGCGACTTCAGATAAGCGGTCATCTGGCACCCCAATAACTTGCGCCATTTTGACGCTCGGATGTTTTGAGATGAGCGATTCTATTTCGATCGCGGCGACATTCTCGCCCCCCACTTTCAACATGTCTTTGATCCTGCCGTGGAACTCGATCTCACCGCTTGCCCGCATCACGCAGAGATCGCCGGTTCGGAACCAGCCATCCTGAAAGGCTTCCTTGTTCTTTTCAGGGGATTTGTAATAACCCTTGAAGATGGCATAGCCCCGAAGCCATATCTCGCCGCGCTCACCCGGCAAGCAGGGCGCCTGCGTTTCCGGATGCAGGATCTTCGCTTCCAAGCCCGGCATCGGTTTGCCGCAGGTGGTCACACGACTTTCAAGCGGTTCATCGGGGTGGTTGAACGCAAGTACCCCACCTGCCTCGGTCAGGCCATACGCGCCCGTTTGTATGGCTTGGGGAAAGGCGGCTTGAAACTGCCGAAGCACGTCCGGTGGCGCCACATTATTCAGTCGTTTGATTGCGGAGAGATCCCGAGTTTGAAAATCCGGATGAGCGATCAATGCCGCCGTGACCGTCGGAAAGGACGGAAACGCAACGGTCGCCCGTTCGGCCTCTAGCATCGCAAGGCTTTCACCGGCGTCCATATGAACCATCGATAGCAAGGCAGCTCCGGCATCAATACAGCACAGCATCGGTAGGATCGAGGCCATATGGAACATCGGTAGCGGCGCCCAAAACCGGTCTTGATCGGTCAAGAAATAGCGGCTCTGGTTCATATTGATGCCGTTTTGAACCAACATCTCATGATGCAGCGGACACCCTTTTGGGTGCGCCGTGGTGCCTGAGGTATACATCATAATCGCCGTATCTTCTGATGAAACCGCGCCAAGGATTTCAAGCACCGCCGCTTGATCAACGTTATCAGCCGCGGCTTCAAAGTCGGCTTGGGTCATAAAACCGTTCCGCTGCCCGCCTAACATCACCATCGCCTCTAGCCGCTCAGGATTTGAGAGCGCCTGGGCCTCGAGCAGGAGCCGCCCGAAGTCCGCATATTCGCTGATCAAATCATGGGTCACGATGAGTTTCAGTTCGGCATTGCTCACAACGTACGCCAGTTCCGCCGGCTTATAGCGCGCATTCATTGGCACGGCGATAGCGCCCAAACACTGCAAGCCCAATAAGCACTCGATGTACTCCGGACAATTGGCCATCAGCAAGCCAACATGATCGCCCCGGACAATGCCGCAGGCTTTAAAACTGGCCGCACGCGATAGCATGGCCGATTGCATCGAGGCGTAGGAGTGTCGGTGATCTGGGAAGACCAGAAAATCGGATGCAGGCCAACGCGCCGCGGCCGCGAGGAAGTAATCTGCAATCGTCGGGTTTTGTTGCGCATTCATATTTTTGACACACGTTAAAGCCAACTCAAATCATAAGCGGTCAGTCTGGGAATTACGAGGCTCGGCTTGGTTGTGCGCACGTGGCGCGCATCCGGGCACCTCAATCGGCCGGCCTGCAGGCCTTTAGTCAACACAGGAGCTGCGGCATTTGATAAGCTCCTACGCCAGCAAGATGTCGAGCCAGCGTTATGAACGACTGCTCATTTCTGATTAAGCGAGGACCACTGAGGACCCTATCATGAGATTTAGCTTCTGGCCTCGGCCAACCCATCCGTTTGCCACCACCTTTAACCTCGCACATCACGTCGAGAAAACCGGATGGGATGGCTTTTGGTTGGCGGATCACTTTATGCCGAACGCAGAGGACACCAGCGCACCTTGGCCCGAAGCCTTCACAACGCTTGCGGCAATCGCTGCCAGCGTGCCACGAATTCGGCTCGGCTCATTGGTTGCCGGCAACACTTACCGCCACCCCGCCGTGCTCGCCAAAATGGCAGCGACGATCGATCATATTTGTAACGGTCGAATGGTTTTGGGTTTGGGGGCGGGCTGGCAGGAAAATGAACATCTAAAATATGGCCTGCCCTTTTATGATGTCCCTGAACGCCTTGCACGACTCGAGGAGGCCTGCCAAGTCATCAAACAACTTTATGAGAACCCGGCAAGCAATTTTCCAGGCCGCTTCTACCGGTTAACCGATGCACCCCTTGAACCCAAACCATTGCAAACCCGGTTGCCCTTACTGATCGGCGGCGGCGGCGAAAAAGTCACCTTAAGAATCACAGCGCAATATGCAGACGAATGGAATGTCTGGGGTACGGTTGCCACCTTAAAACATAAACTGGCCATCTTAGATGCGCACTGCGAGCGATTGGGACGCGATCCAAGCACCCTAAAGCGGACCGCGGTTGCTTTGGTGTTTTTAACAGACGATGACGCTTTCGCCGAAAAAATGCGCGGCAACACCCAGGCAAGCATCGCCGGCTCCGTTCAAGCGCTGCAAGATACCATCGGCGCCTACTGCGATCTCGGCGTCGATGAATTCATCGTTCCAGATTTTAATCTGGGCAATGACCCAATTGAGACCTTAGATCGCCTGATCAATGAGGTCTTTGCGCCATTTCACGGAACCATGCTTTAGGCCGTTTATCCTGCTCGGTCGCTGCACGGTTCTTTTGAGCGCCGATGATTTGCGCTCAGGCCGGCAAACGCCTATAAAGATCGTCTACCCTGGGTTTGAGAACATTATGGCAGCAAGAATTATAGCGCTCGCGATCCTGCTGCTCACCCTTGCAGCCTGTGATGCCATGGTCCATCAGCAAACCCAGCGCACAACCAGTTTTGGACCGGTCATCGGCACCCATGAAGGCAGCCTTTCAGTTTGGCGGGGCATTCCCTTTGCCCAACCCCCCATCGGCGCTTTGCGCTGGCGCGCGCCGCTGCCGCCCGTGCCTTGGACGGAAACCTTAACCGCACTTGAAAACGCCCCCGCATGTTTTCAACGCGGTTTTTTTCAAGGCGATAACGAAGATCCCTTTAGCGGCGACGAGGATTGCCTTTATCTTAATATTTGGGCGCCAACGCAAACTGACTCTGATCAAGCCCTACCGGTCATGGTTTGGATTCACGGCGGCGCCAACACGCTGGGTTCGGCTGCCACTTATAATCCCAGTCATCTTGTTAACGAGCAGTCCGTGATCGTTGTCACCATTGCGTACCGACTTGCCTCATTCGGCTGGTTTCGCCATCCATCGCTGCGAGCGGGCCCCACAACGGCAATGGATGATTCTGGTAATTTTGGCACCCTCGACACCATTGCAGCCCTGCGCTTTGTGCAAGACAACATCGCCGAGTTCGGCGGTGACCCAAGCAATGTCACAATCTTTGGCGAATCCGCTGGCGGACATAATGTCGCAGCCCTACTCGCGTCCCCGCTGGCTGATGGGCTATTCCACAAGGCCATTATCCAAAGTGGCATTGTCTCCGTCGCCAGTCTCAATGAAGCCGAAAGCGATTATCCAAGCGATGGCGTCTCGGGCACGATCAGCAGTCAAGAGATACTCTATCAATTGTTGATTAAGGACGGCATTGCGGAAGACTTGGCCGGGGCAAAGCGACATCTCGCTAACCTGACGAGCTCAGAAATAGCAGACTACTTGCGAGCGCAAACACCTGCGAATCTGCTGCAAGCCGAGCAAGCCGCGAACCCTCGGCAAGTAGGCATGACTCGGGTATTCCCGGATGGCGTCGTCGTCCGCTCCGACGGCATTGTTGGCGCGCTCAAGGATCCCGCTCGCACCCGGGTTCCCATTCTCGTGGGAACCAATCGCGATGAAACAAAGCTGTTTAATGCCATGGATCCCCATTTAGTGGAATGGGGCCAACCCGACGGCCTTTGGTCCTTCATCGACAGAATGCCGCTGACCATAAAGAACCCCGATTATTATCAGGCAATGAGTGAATACGGCAGTGATTTTTGGAAGCTCAGAGCAACCGATGACGTCGCGCGCAGCCTCACCCAAAGCGAGCAGACCGTATTTGCTTACCGCTTTGATTGGGATGAATTACCAACCATTCAAGACCTGAATTACGCCGATCTACTGGGCGCGGCGCACGCGATGGAACTCCTATTTTTATTCCCAGCCGCCATGGCGCAAACCTTGGTTTCAAAGTTTGTGATTGGGGATGGCGCTGAAGCGGCGGAGCGCTTATCTCAGCAAATGCGCAACTACTGGGCCGCCTTTGCCTACACTGGCGACCCGAATCTAGGACTCCCCGCCCCGCAACCCACTTGGCCGGTCTGGCAAGCAGCAGACGGCGTCGAACGTTTCCTGATCCTCGACAGTGACAATGACCAAGGCATTATGACCAGTACAGCCGCACTGACTTTAAAGAGTCTGCTGACCAAGCTCGAACAAGACCCGCGCTTTGATTTAATGGGGCGCTGCCAAGCGCTTTACGGACTCACCTATCGAAATGGTGACAATATCGATTCTGCCGCCTGGGAGACGTTTGCGGCAGGACAATGCTTGGACCGGGATTATCAAACCGTTACACAGTTGCTTGAACGCCAAAGGTTTTAACCGCTACCGGGCTATTGGCCTTTGAACTTTGGCGCGCGCTTGGTTAGAAACGCATCGATACCCTCTTGTTTGTCCTGGGTTTGCAGTAACGCGCTTTGAGCGAACTTCTCCATCGCCAAAGCCGACGCGGAACTCCCTTCCAGCCCCTGCTGGACCATTACCTTCATAAAATGTGGCACAAACGGCGCGAAACCGGCCAGATGATTGGCCATTTTAGTGACTTCCCCAGTCAACGCGCTCGATTCAACAACCCGCGTGACCAACCCAATTTGTAGAGCGCGCTCAGCGGTAATGGGCTCGCCCATCAGCAACATCTCCAACGCCCAGCCTTTACCAATGAGGCGCGGCAATCGCGCGGTCGCACCGCCACCTGGGATAATGCCGAGTTTGCCTTCAGGCGTTCCGAAGCGACTGCTAGGTGAACACACTCTAAGATCACAGCCTAAGGCAACCTCCAGGCCACCCCCCATGCAAATACCGTCTATGGCGGCAATGGTGACTTTCGGTGATGCTTCAAGCTTCGCCGCGAGCCCCTGTACAATGGGCTCCATACCTTTTTTTAGATCCCGGTCTGCCACTTCATTCAAATCTGACCCTGCAGCAAAAGCACGGCCGCCTGCCCCCCAAAAACTGATCACCCGAATATCATCTTCACGCGCAAGCAGATCAAACGCCCGATTCAGCTCGTCTAGAACCTGCAAGGAAATAGCATTGTGTTTCTCGGGTCGGTCAATCGTAATGACGCCCAATGGGGCGCGGCGTTCCAAACGAATGGTTTCAAAATCAGACATCGGGGATTCTTTTTTGACTCAGGTTTTCATAAACCGGCCGAGCTTAGCGCAAGCTGCCGGGCGTTACTAGGCGCACCGTTATTGCCCACAAGAGACCCTCTCGCATGGCGAGACAACTGAGTAATCCGCATCTGCCACCAAGGAGACGATCTGCGCCATCGCAGTCCGCTTTAACGCATGCCAGCCGCCTTAGGCACCTTCGAAGAACTAGAAATTTTCTGGCACTTGGACCGCTTCCAATCCCATATAGCCCCAGCAAACCAAACCTGTTGCATCTTCGGCGCAGCTATAATTACCACCAACACTGACCTGTTTTGGATTGTCCAACACAGGCACATCCAACTGACCTTGGGAATTCTTGCCCCAGCACTGAACGCCTGAGTCATCCAACGCGCAAGTATGTTCATAGCCAACGCTGACATCGGTTGGACGCACCAACGGCAGCGCCTGCGCTTGGCCGTGCTCATCATCGCCCCAACAAACGACCCCGGTATCATCGACGACACAATTATGGTTGCCCAATCCACTGCTGAGATATTTGGGATTCAGAAGCTCTGGGACGTCTGTTTGCCCGTACGCATTGGACCCCCAGCAGTGCACCCCGTCATCATCCAGCGCGCAGCTGTGATAAAGGCCTGCTGTGACCTGCCGTGGGTTACGTAACGTTGGTGGCACATCCGTTTGCCCATTAAAGTTCCAACCCCAACAATCCACCGTTGCGCCATCCAACAAGCAAGCATGTCGACCACCGGTTGCAATTTGAATTGGGTTGATGGTGAATGGCGCACTGGCTTGGTTACGCGAATTATCACCCCAACAAACCACCCCTTCATCAGCGATTGCACAACTAAAATCGAAACCCGTGCTGACCTGCCGCGGATTGGTCAAGACGGGCACCGCCGTTTGGCCCGCATCATTATCACCAAAGCACTCAACAACACCTGTTTTTAAATGGCAACTGTGCGTACTGCCTGTGCTGATGACGACCCCGCTTTGCGTCGCAGCGCGCAGCACTGGAAGATCCTCTACATAATCCAACGGCCCTTTTTCCTCAATCAGCACCGGGCGTGGCCGTTTGAAATAATCATACAAGCTCACTGTTTCAGGTCGATCTGGCTCAACCATACCGCCTACAAAAGCCATCTCATCGTCGTCATTCAAATAACTGCGCTTGCGACCCCAACAGACCAAGCCATCATCCCCCACAGCGCAGCTATGGCCACTGCCTAAGGCTAACATTCTGGGGTTTTTGATGTCTGGCACCAACAATTGATCTTGGTTGCCAAATCCCCAACACTTTACCTTTCCTGACGTGATCGCACAGGTATGCAGGCCGCCAACCCCAATATCTGAAATCTCGGTAAACGGCGGCGCGATGCTTTCGCCAAAATCATTAGGCCCCCAGCAGATCAAACCTTCACGGCTTGCTGCGCAAGCATGCGTACTCAACCGCAAGATCTCTAAGCCCTTAAACGCCGGAGGGTCAAGCGTGCCATCATGATCGGCGCCCCAACACTGCAGGCTTCCACCCGATAGCGCGCAAGTGAAGTCATCGCCCGCCGCAAGGGCCGTAACGTTTCCAAGGTTTGGCACGTTAAGCTGACCATAATCGTTCAAACCCCAGCAGCGCACCCCGTCATCGTCCAAGGCGCAGGCATGCCGGCTGCCAACCGAGACCTTAACCGGGTTTACCAGTTTCGGAATGTCCAACAATCCATCTGATTGCCGTCCCCAGCAACTTAAGCCTGCGTCTGAAATCGCGCACACAGTACCGCGGGCCCCGGCGCTTAATTCTCGGGCACCACTCAGCAGTGGCACATCAAGCTGACCCACCGTGTTTTCACCGCCGCACTCAACGGCGCCGTCATCGATAACGCAGGTGTAATTGTTTCCTGCACTGACATGACTCACTTCCCCGAAGCTGACCGGCGCAAAGGCGATAAAGAAGAACAGCAGAAGAGACTGCTTCGATAACCGTTTTCTAAGCCGTTTAATCATCTGTTCCCTGACATTCTTATTCCAAATCCGAAAGCCCAACGAGCCAGCGGTATTGTTTGACAGCACTTACCATTCCGTTCTGGCTCAAGCTCTGGTGCCTGGCGCTGTCTTTTATCCAGACTTTTTGACCTTGACGAGACCCTCGTTTCACGCCACATTTAACCATGCCAATTTCGTTGACACCACAGCAAAATCAAGCGGGCGACCCGGATCTCGCCGCTCAGGGGTTTGGTCGCTTGAGTAAGACCCCGGCCCTTCAGTTTGATTTGAACACCCAATTTACGCGCGCGACCGAACATTTTGAACGATGGGGTTTCGTCGTCCTCGAGCACGCTCTTAAGAACCAAGAAATTAAGGCTTTAAATCAGTTTTTTGACGATAGTCAGCAACAACGGCCGGACTTATGGGGATTGGGTGCGCGACGCAAACCACATCATCGAAACCAAGGCTTGATTTTGAGCCAGCCCTTACTCGACTTCCCCGAACTCGATCAGTATCTGCAGCATCCTGGCAGTTTTTCTTTGATCGCTGCGCTTTTGGGCGGCGCTGAGCACGTGCGATGGAGCGAGTTTAATTTCCGAGAAACACCGTTGAACGCGGGCCTGGGTACGATGAACTTTCACCACGATGCCGTGTTGCCCGATCGTCATCTGCGCTCGCCCTACTTGCCTTGCGATTATCTTTGCAGCATTCACTATTTAACGCCTGTCACCGCCCTGAGCCCTGCTTTTTGTGTCGTACCCGGTAGTCATCGGTTTGAATCCCTGCGAGAAGCTTACGAAGCGATGGGCCCGGATTACGTTGAGCAACCCATCCATGGCCCAGCCGGCACCTGCATCCTTTACGACACCGCGTTATTCCACACCAGGCTTGATGGCAATGGTCGCGAAGGGCGCCGAACCTGGCACCAATATCACGCCAGAGGCGGGTTTTTAAGGAGCAGTTTGCCCACCACGTCGCGTTACATCCGAGCGCCTAGCCCGTCTCTTACTGACTGGAACCTTATTCCGCAGCGTTTAATTGAACATCCAGATCCAATGCTTCGGCGCTATTTTTCGCACTGGAATAGCGCCCAAGGGGAATGGGTTGCCAGCGGGTTTGCCCCGGAGGTGCGGGCCGCGATGCCGCGGGGTGAAAGTTAATTCCATACTGGATCCGCGCCGATCGCGCTTTTCTTATGATTTGGCCGCAACATCACAATTTGGTTAGCTTAAAAACCTGCTCGGACGGATACGCCCTTGCCCACGCCCAAGCTATTGAGAAGCGGTCCGGCGCCATGACGGCCGGCGCCTGTATCTCCAAATAATCATCAACGCGAAACCCTTGTTCCTTGAACAATCGAAACCATTTCGACAGTGGTAAATTAAACTCAATACCGCCCGGATCGATGGCGGCCTCAGTCCAATCCATTCGGTGCAGATCAAAGTAGCTGCGCATCGTTGCATTTGTCACGGTCTCACCGTCATCGTCCGTACACACCATGGCCCAGGGCGAATGCCCGAGAAAAATTAACCGCCCACCAGGCACCAAGAGTCTTGCCGCCTCCGGAATCCATCGGAGTGGATCGCACCAAATTGCAGCACCATACTCACTGACTACAATATCTGCACAATGATTTGGTAACGGCGTGGCTTCGGCATTGCTTTGAATAAAGGTAATCTTCGATTGAAACTGCGCCGCAAACCGCTGCGCCGTGGCCAATTGTTGAGACGATAAATCAATGGCCGTGACAGCCGCCCCGCGTTGCTCAAACCAGCGCGAGACGTAACCGGTTCCACAGCCCAGCTCAACCACTGACCCGCCCGCAAGCCCACTCGGAATGAGCTGCAGCTCAGCTTCTGGCGTTTCCCAAATTCCCCAGTAGGGCCGATCAGCGCGCCATGCCGCCGCCCCGCGCTCGACCCATTCGGGAGCATAAGCGTCCCAAAACCGTTGGTTTTCAATTAGATGGTCAGTCATTAAAGGGCAATACAAAATCGACCGGCACCAGGGTACTGATCGAAAGTAACCCGGCCAAGCTGCGTAGGGTTTCGATGCCCGGGCCATAACCGAACTCGCTGACATCAATCTCGGCCTGACCCGATACCACCAGGTCGCCCATGGCATCTCGCGCAAGGGCCATCTCGATCGACCGTGTTTGAGAGACCCCATTGGCCACCAAGGTCACAACGACAGGCTCGGAAATCGCCTTGCCGGCCCGCGCCTTGGCAAACACTTCAGGTGGCAACTGGGCAGAGACCGTTGCCAGCGGGCTTTGTGAAAACAAATGCTGCAGCATGCGTTCATTTCGAATCGGAATGTTGGTTTCGGTCGTGCGAAGGTCAACCACTAACGCCACCTCCCCAGTGCTCGACACAGAGCCCGATTTAAATTTAATTTCGTGGCGTTCCTTAATTAGGTCGTTTTTGGTTGAAGTCACACCGATCACAGCGGTCTTAAGATCCAATTGGTAAGCCGAGTCTGCCAAGCCTTGCGCGCTCCACAGCAAACAACCGAATGGGATCACGAAAAACTGCTTTGCCCTGACCAGTAACCTTTGTTTCATCATTGAGTGTCCTTTGTGTGCATTATTTCGAACAGGCCCTCGTGAATCATACCGCGCCACTGTGCGACTGAACCATTCCAAAGACCCATGGTTGGTTCTACGCGGATTAACAGCTCATTGTGCACCCAGGCAAGCCGAATCAACCCGGCGTGCCCCAACGCATCAAAACGGCATCGTGATAGCCTGTTCGGATTCGACGGACACCCGACAGCGCCACATCCAGATCTCGATCACCCGTATCAACAACGACAAAAGCGCTCGCCAAGCCTTCGAGCTTGGTCTTGGTGGCCACCACCTCGATAGCGGGCAGACCAACCGCCCGGATAACCTTTGGACTGAACTGCTGATTACCCCGACCAAACACATGACCTTGTCCGCCAATTACCGTCACCACAATCCGGCAAGGACCCTGCGTTGTCCATTTCAGCAAATCCAATGACGTCACGTCGTGTTGTAACACTTCATGGTTACGGATGACGTCAACGCCCAACAACGTATTGGCGAGCCCAAGGGTTGCCATAATGGCCGCAACTGTTTGGCCGCTGCCCATGAAGTAGATGGTATCCGGCAGCATTGACGCCACAAAGTCGGCCGCAATCTCTTGTTGCGCCAATCCTTCCGACTCACGCCCTCCGACTTTGGTGCTTTGAATGTAGCTTAATGCCGCGGGAATCTGTAACTCGCCATAAAATTTTGCCATCACCCGGCCCTGCCGAAAGGCCTCCTCATCAATATCGCGGACTTCACCGACCATGGCGGACAACAGTTTGCCGGCGAGCAGATCGCGCAGTATTTCCGTTACCGCAAGCGGATGATTGGCAAATACGCCGGAATGCATTTTGACGCCACACGGAATGCCCAAAATGCATTGATCTGCATCCGCAGCATCCAGCACATCCCGCGCGGTGCCGTCCCCGCCAGCAAAGAGCAGTACATCAACTTTTGCGGCCTGCAGCGCCCGGGTTGCGCGCTTTGTATCCTCACTCTGGGTTTCAGTCGGGGTGGCATACACAATCTCGCTTTCGCCCACCCCTAATTCTAGCAGTGCTTGCTCGCCCATCGCCCCGCTACAGGTCACCCAATGAATGTCTCTGAGTTGATGTTGCAAGGGCGAGAACGCCATCACCACTCGGCGACAGACCTGACTTTCGATACCCTGGGCCCGGGCAAGTGCCTGAACCTCAACCCCGTCACTGCCCTTCAACCCTGCCGGTCCGCCAATACCCGCGCAGGGATTCATCAGCAACCCAATACGCAGTTTCTGCGCGCTGCTTTGCATTAACGAAGCCGGTCCAGACTAAGTCGCTTCACAACAGAGCTAAAGCTGAAGCACGGTTCGCCCGCAACCATGCACTCGCCGGAAACAAAGACCAGCGAACCGGTTTTGCGATTAATCCTGGGCTGGCAAGTTATGACCTGGCCGAGTTCAGCACCTCGAAGAAACTCGCAAGAAAAACTGACGGTCACACAGGTTTCGGTTTCGTAATGATCGGTCGCTGCCATACACAACGCGAAATCTGCAAACGTCATTAAAACGCCGCCATGTACCGACCCCATCGCGTTGCAATGCTTCGCTTTAAGCTCAAAGCCATAGCACCCAAAAGCCGCGCTGCCCTTAGGTTCAAAGTAAAATGGCCCGATGTGATCCTCTGCTGGGTCGAACCCAGATTGCACCATCATGGTTCCTGGAAAGCTCATGCCCATTCTCCTCTTGTCGTTAACGCGATTAGTTCTTCAAACCATTTGTAGGTTCAAACTGTTTATCGGTTCAAACTGTTTATCGGTTCAAACTGTTTCATCGGTTTAAACTGTTTTATCGGTTCAAACTGTTTCATCGGTTTAAACGGTCCTAGGCATTCTGCGCTTGGGGTTCGGCAATCCTCTGCGAGCCGGCCTGCGCGTTCACCAAATTGGCTTTCGTCAAGGCCGCCAGAAAATAGCTTGCTCGGGCCGGAAGTCGCGTTCGGATCAAGCGACGCTCTTCCGCGACACGAGCTTTAAACGCGCTGCTGGGTAAGCGTGCAACATCATCTGAGCTCACCCGAAAATCGACCCCGGCTGCTTCAGCAAAAAGCGCTTCTAGGGCTTGCGGCCTGGCTTCGACCGCCTCAAAAGCCGCTTGCTGGGTTGCAGTTCGGGACGGTAAGTACCAGTACCCGTAGTCATCCATTTGCCGGCGCTGGGGGCCTGCCAAGCACCAATGAGCAACTTCATGGAGCGCACTGGCGCTGTAGTCTGCCCGAAAAACAATGACTGCCCAGGCGCCCGCCTTCGCTGCGCGATAAAACGGTTCAGCGCCACCCCCTTTCAAGTGCACGCAATAACGCGCGCCTAGACTCTCGTTAAAGACCTGGATGATCCGACTGACCGGCATCGGGGCCTTCAAGATCCCAACTCTGCAACGGGTGTCGCGGCGAGGCCCGCAAAATATGGGCCCGACAAATACTCTGCGCCCGCTAACAAGTGGTTTAAGTAGCTTTGTGTCGGCTTGCAACCCGTTTCAATAAACTGCGGGTTCGCCTCATAAACCCAAGCTGCAGCAACACCTGTCTTGGTTTCAATCGACATAATGCTGCGATTGTAACGGATGGGGTACCCTTCATAAGGATCCATTTGGAGAATATTCTCGGGCGCAGCCAGCGCATAGAGTACACCCTCCACCGTGCCCGTAGGCCAGGGCTCAATGTTGGCATGCGCAACCCCCTGCGCCCCTTTGGCTCGCTTGTTAAATACCAAACGATGTCCTACTAGCCGACCGGCGCACCGCCGAACGAACGCCATACCGCGCTGCTGCACCCGCTCAACATCCATATTGCTACCATAGGCAAAATAGAAATCTGCCAACAACCCTAGGCTCATCCCTTTTTAATCCAATACTGATACCCCGATTCACTTTCGGTTTTGTCGAGCATTTCATGGTTCATAAATCGGCAAAAGTTTTCGAAATCCCAGCTGGTTGAGGGATCGGTTGCGAGCACTTTAATGACCTCACCTTGGTTCATCTCTCGAACTTTATTTCTCAAGAGCATGAGCGGCTCAGGGCAGCGCAACCCCAAGGCATCTAATTCGTAATCTGCGTCCATCCATCACCTCTTTGAACCCGACCTTGCCATTATGACACAAAGGTTGAGTCGAGCCGCTTGATCAGTATAATCGCGCGCTTACGATTAGGAGGCATCATGATCAAAGTATTAATCGAACGTCAGATCGCTGAAGGGCTCGCGCATTACTACGATTGCACCATCCGTCGTGTGATTCATTCGGTCAACCAGGCGCCCGGTTGTTTGGGCGGTGAATCGTTAAAGGAAACAGAGAATTCTCACCGACGAGTCATCCTGTCGAAGTGGGACCGTCTGAGCGATTGGCAGGCCTGGTACACCTCTGACGAACGCCGCCAAGTACTGACTGAAATTAGTCCGCTGCTCGAGAGCTCAGAGCGGATCACCATCCTTGAAGCGATGCACTGATTTTTTTTCGGTCACCGCGTCAACCGAAACAATTAACGCCGTTTCACTCTCCGGGTCAAATTCAATCAAAGCTTTGCCCGTTGCTAATTGCGTTCGCACCATCCGGCATTTTTCCTCAAAACTGTAGTCAACCTGACCATAGTCGGTGCCTTCTCGGAGCACAAAAGCTTCGATTAGGCCCCGTTGGGCGTCTGCACTGAGCGATTCAAACGGTATATACATTCTGCGTATTAACCTTGTCCTGTGGCGGGACTTTGATCGCCGGGTGTGATCGAGGCCTGCAACCGTCCAGTCATACTAAGAAAGGTTAACAAGATCTAACAACCGCTGCGGCTTAGCACTGAGGTCTTCGAAATTAAACAACGATCGGTCTAGCAGTTGTGACGGCGCAACGCTGCTCAAAGCGCGGAAGATGGTCTCGATTCGACCCGGAAACTGTTTATCCCAAGTCAAGAGCATTTCCTTAATCACTTGCCGCTGCAAATTATCCTGAGACCCGCACAGGTTGCAGGGAATGATTGGGAAGGCGCGCAAGTCCGCGTAAGCCATCAAATCTTTTTCTCGACAATAAGCCAGGGGCCGAATCACCACATTACCGCCATCATCGGACAATAATTTCGGTGGCATGGACTTTAGTTTTCCACCATGGAACAAGTTGAGAAACAAGGTCTCGATCAGGTCATCACGGTGGTGACCGAGGGCGATCTTGGTAAACCCTTGCTCTTTGGCATAACGATACAGAATCCCGCGGCGGAAACGACTGCACCAGCCGCAATAGGTCTTGCCTTCGGGCACCATTTCAGTGACCAAAGAATAGGTATCTTCTTCTAAAATGTGGAAATCAATGCCAAGGCCCGCCAAATAATTGGGTAACACCGTTTCGGGGAACCCCGGTTGCTTTTGGTCTAGGTTGACCGCCACCAGGTCAAAATCGATGGGCGCTCGGGTCTTCAGTGTCATCAAAAGATCGAGCATTGCGTACGAATCTTTACCACCCGATAAGCACACCATCACCTTGTCGCCCGCCTCGATCATGTTGAAATCACCGATGGCGCGCCCAACCTCTCGGCGCAATCGTTTCTCGAGTTTTATGCCCTCGCGCTTGGCTTTGGCTTCGGGAGACTGATCGGGCATAACAGAGTACTCTAGAATTTTCCGCGCAAAGTTTAACACCGAGGAGAACTGATCTGAAATGATTACCACCGATCGCTTTTTGCTTATCTTGGTTTTCCTATTCACGCTGCTACACAACTCGGCCCATGCCCTGGTGATCTTGCAGTATCACCATATTGCGGATGACACCCCGTTTTCGACCAGTACTAAACCCGAAGTCTTCGCGGCGCATCTTGAGCACTTGGCTCAGTCTGGTTTTAAAATTGTTTCGCTCAGCGAGCATTTCTCACAACAAAACGAAGGTGATGGCAGCGCAAACGCGCTGGAAGTCGCAATTACCTTTGATGACGCCTATCGTAGTATTTTTACCGAGGCCTTCCCTTTACTGCGCGCCAGAGGCTGGCCCTTCACCATTTTCGTAGCCACGGACCTTGTTGGCAAATCCGGTGGGCGCTACCTGACTTGGGATGAGTTGAAAGCCATGAAGGCTGCAGGCGGCGAGATCGCGAATCACAGCACAGGCCATCAGCACTGGGCGAGAAAACCGACCAGCAAAAGCCTTAAAGCCTGGTCGGAGGAATTCTTGCAAGACACCCTACGGGCTCAGGAAATCCTTGAAACGCATCTGAACTTCGCGCCAAAACACTACGCCTTGCCTTACGGCGAATACCATCCGTTGCTTGTGAACCAGCTGCTGGCTGCTGGCTTTTTGATCTTTGGCCAACACAGTGGCGCTGTGTCACGGCCCGCCCCGCTGGTCATCCCACGATTCCCGATGGGCGGGCCCTACGCGGATCTCGGCAGTTTTAAAACCAAGGTATTGACCCGCGCCTTTCCGGGTGTGCCGGCATTGCACAATCCCATCCTGACCGGGCTTGAAACAAAGCCCATGATCAATGCGACCGCCTTGGGCCTTCTCAATGCCCGCGGTTTGAACTGTTTTGGGCCGAACGGGGCCATCACGCCCGAATCCCAACACGGCGGCATTTTGATTCAGGCAAGCGCGCCCCTACCAGCTGGACGAGCGCGCTATAACTGCACCCAGATGAGTGATCAACCCGGACGCTTTTACTGGCATTCCTACTTCTGGATGAAACAGCATTCTGACAATACTTGGTACGCGGAGCCTTAAAGCAGGCCTGCCTTGCAGGCCCCTTCCTGACTTGGCAGCGTAGTCACCTTGCAAAAGATAGCACTTGAAAACTTCAGGCGCCCGAACCTAAGCTAGACCTTCAAACCAAGTTAGAGCGCATAATGACCCAGACACCCTTCGAGACCGACATTCAAGAACAGGACGGCGTTTTAATCGGCCCGTTTCGCTTCCCTATACAAATGCTGGCGGAACAAGAATACGGCGGCCATTTATCGATTCATGATGAGGATCAAGCTCAGGCGCTGGGGTTTAGCGGCGCGCCCATTGAAGGCCCAACCCATTTTTCCCAGTTCGATCCGCTTTTGCATCGGATCTGGGGCGACCGCTGGTTCGAGTCCGGCTGCATCAGCTCACATTTTAAGAATGTGGTGGTCGAGGGCGAAGCCGTCCAAGCTTTCGTCGAACGACCAGCAGCCCATGCCCATATCACCAAGATCTGGGCCGTCAAAAAAACCGGTGAAGCTGTACTCGAAGGCACCGCGTCCCTCGGGCCCGAGCATCCCCAAACCCGCTTGGCGTCTCTGATGGCGGCACGGGACACACCAGAAAACCTTGTCTTACTCGAACATGTAAAAATTGGTGATCGCTCGAGCGCACCGGACACCGTCACAATGGGTTATGACCAATATCTTGGCGACAGCTATCCCTTCACGCTGGCGAACAAATTAGAGAAGATAACGGAACCATGTCGGTGGTATTTCGCCGAGCAAGCCAAGGCCTCACCTTGGGGCAAAGCCATTATCCCAACCGAGATGATTAGCCCATTGGTCGGTCACACGCCGAATGGTTTGCCGGGACCTAAAGGACCCTCTATTGGATTATTTGCCGACCTTGAAATTAAAATGATCAAAGGTCCGCTTTTCGTTGGTCAAGAATATCAACTGGAACGGGAAGTGGTTGGATTAGGCGAAAGCGCTCGAACCGAATCTATGTGGATCAAAACCGTGATCAAAGACCCTAAAACCGGCGACGTCATCGCGACCACCTTGCTCAATTCAGCAACGCTAAAAGCGTCCTATGCGCACTATACCGAAGACGCAAAACGTCTCGGCAAAGTCATCAATCAGTGAAGGACGGATTCACAAATCCGACTCTCGCAGGCCATACTCCTGTCCAAATACCTTCGAGGCTGTGAAAAGCGGGCGGGCTAAACGCCCGCCCTGTTGATCAAAGTTTGATATCAAGCGGTCGGTAATAATCCCGGCCAGCACTGACGTATTCTCCCATCATCTCTCTAAACGTCTCGCCGGCCGAGCCTTCTTCGGTGAGCGTTAGATTCTGACGAATGAAATTGACGCTATCGGGGTTCAAAGTCCGCGCCATCGCCCAGTATTGATCGGCTTTGGCTTCCTGGCCGTGCATTCGAAACAGGTTCCCCAGCCGAAAAGCGGCATCCGCTTTCTGTTGATCACTCGAATGCGCTCGAATGTTGCTGGACACGGTTTCAACCGATTGCACATGCTCGCTATCGGCCCCCTTTGCCACCCAATCTTTCAACGCCGGCTCGTACACATCCGTCCCAAATGAAATTGCCTGCTCACCCTCCCCAAAGGAATGGATCATCGAGTAGGTGCCTTCATCAATACGAACAATTCGGCCGGTCTCATCGATCCAAGCAGCAGAGGGCACATTCACAAAATTGAACGCGCTGCTGATCAGGTGATCTTCATCCACAACTTGGATATACGTCGGATTTGCCGCATCAAAAATGGGACCCGCCGCAGCTTCCCCACCGGTGTCTTCAGCCGCACAGATGATGACAAAGTTTGGATCGTTAATTTCTTCATAAATACGTTGCCACACGGGCACGTCAAGAAAGCAGCCTCACCAAGAGGACCAGGTCACAATGAGGGCCTTTTTGCCTTTCAGGTCCGCCATCCGGATCACGGAACCTTTGCGGTCGGTGATTTCAAGATCGGGTGCCTGCGCGTTCAGCATCATGTTCTCGCGTTTTGCGGGAATCTCAGCAAAGCTCCAGACCCCGGCCTCATGATCTACAACGAACGGTTGCCCAAGCAGAGCAGCAAAGGCCGTTAAGCTAAACCACTGTTTACCATCTTGCTCGATCAATACGTCATCATTCATTGGGATGCACAGATCTTCGAAGCAGGCGCCTTCGGCTTTTAAGATAAACCCATTGATCTGGGCCAGATCAGCGGGGTCAATTAACAGGCCATCGCCTCGGCCAAGATTCGATAATGTGATGGATTTACCCTGGTACAGCACGGTCGCGCTGCCCTCGGGGTGAATGGGTTTCGCCTCGAACGGGTTTCGAAGTTCTGGATAGGCCATAAAGGCTTCTGCCATGGGTTCCTCCTACTGAGTATCACGCGTTAAACACTGTTTCGACTTCTGATACTACGTGATCCGAATCGGAGTGTCTCGTGGTTTCCTTATCGCGCCCAACAGCGCCCAAAACGGCCACCCGCGCCCTGATGACCCGGAAACCGACCGTTTTAACAGCGACGACGCGCCACGCTCGGCAATTTGCGTTTGCGGCGCGCCGGACAGCGCCTCTGCGAAACCTTAAAATCCGAATCACCTCTGGCGACCCATCAAAGTAGTCGGTATATTTTGAACTTCTATTTACGCCATGGTGATGTTCGTGCCGACAGCCCTTAGCCCCGATCAAGTTGCGGAATTTCACGAGCAGGGCTTCCTCGGCCCTTTTGACGCCATGCCAGCGTCTGAGATGTTGGCATTAAGACCCGCGGTTTCAACGCTGCTTCAAACCAATCCCAACCCCTTTCCCGAGGAAGGCTGGCATGGCCGGTTGATTCCACGCCATCACAACCGCTTTTTAGATTCGGCCCTGGCTTACCGATTATCGACAATGCCCGAGATGGTCACAAAAATGGCCAGCATCACGGGCGATGATCTCCTGCTATGGCGCGCTCATTTTTTTGATAAGGGACCGGGTGCGAAAGAGATTCCCTGGCACCAAGATTACAACTATTGGCCCTTAGAGCCGCCTGTTATTATCTCGGCTTGGCTCGCCATCGACCAAGTGACCCGGGACAATGCTTGCCTGCAGGTTATCCCAGGCTCGCACAGAAAGTTGCTGCCCCACATTAAAGCCACGCCCGACATGGCCTTTCTGGAGATGGCCGACCCCCAATACGTTGACGACAGCCTCGCCATCGATATCGAACTCGAACCCGGACAATTCATTTTGTTTAACGAGCGACTCTTGCATCACTCCGAGGTCAATCGATCGAACCTACCACGATGTGGGTTGTCGATCCGCCTAATTCCACCCATCGTTCGCGTCTTGAAGTACGACGCCCAAAACCATGTCCTACCGATTGTATCTGGACACGATAAAATGGGGTTCAATCAAACCGGCTTCTCGGCGCCGAAAGACGGTTAAACATCCCCTGATCAAAGGCAATCTTCGCGAAGCGTTCTCCGATCCGCACGTATCCTGCGGCATTGGGATGCAAATTATCGGGTAGATCCTGCTGGTCTGCCGCGGAAAACAATGTCAATCCATCAACGTAATCCAATGCATCATCGCCATCGGCGCGGCGAGCGGCGATCAGATCCGCCATGATTCGTCGCATCTGGGTCAACGTTAGCGCGTTTTGACGGACCGACTCATGACCTTCAATGGCATCGAACACAAGCTTTTTTTCGCCATCGATCGAGATGATCTTGGCCGTCGTGGGCCCAGGTGTGTCCTCACTAAAAGGACAAAAGATCGGTGAGATTAACAATATCGGCGTCTGAGCATGACCCGCGCGGATCGTGTCTAAAAAACCATGGAGCGCTGACGCAAACGCGCGGTGACCCAACGAGTTTTGATTCACGATATTGATGCCCACCTTTAAGCTAATATAGTCTGCCGGCAGATCGCGGATGGTTTGTGCAACAAACAGATCCAAATGACACTGTCCGCCAAAACCAAGGCTGGTTAAGTGCATGCCCCCTTTTTGAGCTGCAATCGCAGGCCAGGTTTGAGTTGGCGAGGCCGCCTCGGCGCACTGGCTGATGGAACTACCGTAATGCACCCAGCGCGGCTTGTCCGCCACAACGCTCGATAAGCTCGCGCCGTTATCAATCCGTAAACTCTGCACTGTAACGACGGCATTCACTGGCAACCATAAAGCAATGCGTTTTAACCGGGGCTCAAGGCCTTCGAACCGATAACAAACGCTCGGCCCTGGCGTCGTCTGTGATTCTTTCGTGGTCATCATTCTAATCAGATCCCCCTCAGCGTGGGACACCGATTGCGCCACCTGACCATCCACCACAAGATCAATGGTCGCTGCTGGGACGCGCCGACCCGCCTGTATCAAAGACAAGTGGACCAACAAAGCAATTTCAGTTGTGTCACTCAAAAACTCGATTCGAACACCGGCAGGGGTTGTCACCACTCGTTGCATTTCCGCCGGCAGGCGCTGACGCGTCGACGCTGGCAGCCTGCGCGGAATCAACCCTGCCGCGACCTGATCAAAATCAAATGCGCCAACAAACAGCTGGGGGTTGCCCGCAAGGTCTACAGATTGCATTGAAGCTCCTCAACCAACATCCGCCGTGCCATCAGAAAGCGCGCACGCCTCTTTTACAGCCAGATCAGATCTGAAAAGACGTTATGCCAAATCGCGGAGCACCGCGACCGGCGACTGATCGAGTACCCGGCGCGTCGCCAGCATGCCAATCACACTAATCAAACCCGCGCCCAAGATCGGCCCGAGCGCCCATAACCAGGGTGTGGGCGTGTAATCCAAATCAAAGATTTCACGCTCCAAACCATAAACGGTGAGTTCTGCGCCAAGGGCCGCCAATAATCCCGCAAAGGCGCCTAAGACGGCGAATTCTAAAGCCAGGCTGCTGCGTACCAATTGGTTTGATGCTCCGAGCGTTCGAAGGATCACAAATTGTTTCATGCGTTCATCTAAGCTGGCTTGAATACTCGCCAAAAGCACCATAGCGCCCGACATTAAAATCAGGACCAGCATAAATTCAACTGCCAAAGTAACCTGCGCCACAATGGTTCTAATCTGTTCAATCAAGGCATCGACTTCGAGCACCGTCATCGTCGGGAACTGCCGAAGCAGCGGACTCAGCAAGGCCTTTTGGTCTGCATCGAGGAAAAAGCTCGTCATAAAGGTAGAGGGGAAATCAATCAACATCTGCGGGGAAAAAATCAAATAGAAGTTCGGTTGTAAATTATCCCACGCGACGGAGCGAACACTGGTGACCTCAGCAGACAGCGCACGGCCCTCGATCTCAAAAACCAATATGTCACCCAGCTTGAGGCCATTACTTTTTGCAAACTCAGCCTCAACAGAGACTTCCGATACCTGGGAGGTCGGCGAAAACCACGCGCCGGAAAGAATTTTATTATCCTTAGGCAAGACCGCCGCGGCCGTCAGGTTCCGAGTCGAACTCAATCGCGGGGCACCGCGCTCACCGCCATCTGTGCGCGTCAGTTCTGCCACCGCAACCCCATTGAGTTGCGTGATGCGACCTCGAATCATAGGATACTCAGGCGTCACCGTGACCTTAGCAACATCCAAAAAGGCCCGGATCTCGCCACGCTCCTCCGGCAATATGTTCATGGCAAAGTGATTCGGCGCATCGGCTGGAATTTGATTGCGCCATTCCGAGAGCAGCGAGGTGCGCACCAAAAACAACGTAAGCAATAACATCAGGGCAAGGCCAAACGCTAATATTTGCAACGCGCTTTCTAATTGCCGTCTCTGTAGACCCGCCACCGCCAGGCGCCAAGCGCTACCCGCCTGCAAGCCCACCTGTCGCCCCGACCGCACGAGGAGCAGAGCAAGTAGCCCAAGGATCGACACCGCAACCAGCCCCCCGATAAAGAGCAATACCGTCAACCTTAAGTCTTGGCTGTACCACCACATAAGGCCAAACGTACCCAAGCCGCCAAAACCATAGGCCACAAGCGACGAGGGGTTCGCCGTGTCTAGATCTCGCCGGATCACTCGAACCGGGTCCGCGTTTCTCAGGGTTAATAATGGCGGCAAGGCAAAGGACAACAAACACACCATTCCGGTCGTCAGCCCCAGTAAAACCGGCTTCATTGTTGGCGCGGGCAAGGCAACCGGTAACAACGGCCGCAAAACTTCCGCGACCGCTGCTTGCACTATGAGGCCCAGGGCTGCCCCAATCAACGTTGCCGCCAGGCCCAATCCGATAAAAATCACCAGGTAGATTTGATCGATTCGCGCAGGCGTCGCACCAAGGGTCTTGAGAATCGCAACATGATCAAAGTGCCGGTGCGCATAGCGATTGGCGGCCAGCGCAATGGCAACCCCCGCCAGGATGACGCCCAGTAGTCCGCCGAGCAATAAAAACCGTTCCGCCTTCGACAAGGCCTCACCAATTTCCTCGGCCCCTTCTTTCACACCATAAAGACGTGTGTCCTCGGGCAAATCTGGGCGAACACTTGCCGCCCAGGCCTTTAGGTTGTCTTCGTCACCCGAAAACAAATAGCGGTAAGTCACACGACTACCGGGCTGGATAATCTCGGTGCCGTCGACATCACTCAAATGCATGATGACTCTGGGCGCCACGGTGTCGAAACCGCCACCGCGGTCCGGCTCCTTCAGCAACACTTCAGCGATCGGCAAGGTTAACGCGCCCACATCCACGGAAGCCCCTGGACGGGTGTCGAGTGACGGGAACAGACGGGACTCCATCCAAACCGAACCAGGCTGTGGCCCCGTTCCAGTTGGCCTACCAGAACCAAAAGGCTCATCGGCGATAATTAACTTGCCTCGCAGCGGGTAGCCGTCGTCCACTGCTTTCACAGCGGCCAGCTGAGCCCGCTCCTCAGAAAACACCATCGATAAAAAAGACACTGTTGCAGACCGCTGCAAGTTGTATTCATCTGCCCGCGCCAGAAGCGCCGTCTCAATCGGACGGCTCGCCGAAATGACTCGGTCTGCGGCAATAAACGAGGCGGACTCCAGCAACAGTGCTTGCTGCAACCGGTCGACAAACAAGGTAATGGTGGTCACGGTACCCACCGCAATGATTAATGCAGCCAGCAACAGCGTTAACTCGCCCCCGCGCCAATCTCGAATCAGTAATTTTAGAGCCAATTTCATGAATCGATTACCTAAGCAGTGGCAGCGCTGGTTTCCAGGACCTCTGAGACCAACTGGCCCGCCTCGATCAAGATAGAGCGCTCACAACGAGATGCCAATCTTGCATCGTGAGTCACCAAAACCAGCGTGGTGCCAAAATCAGCATTCAAATCAAACAGCAGGTCTATTATTTTGGCGCCGGTCTTCGCATCGAGATTACCGGTAGGCTCATCCGCAAACAGAATCTTCGGATTGGACGCAAAAGCGCGCGCAATTGCCACCCGCTGCTGCTCACCGCCGGAGAGTTGTCGGGGGTAATGCTGAAGGCGATGCCCGAGCCCGACCCGATCCAGCAGTTTTTTCGCATTGTGCTCAGCCTTAGGGTCGCCTCGTAGTTCACCCGGCAACATGACGTTTTCAAGCGCCGTTAAGCTACTGAGTAACTGGAACGTTTGAAACACGAAACCAACCATCTCCCCGCGAAGTTTTGCGCGTTGCGCCTCACTCATCACGGTGATGTCTTGATCCCCACCAAGCACAATCGCGCCCTCGCTTGGCGAATCAAGTCCCGCCAGCAAACTGAGCAGGGTGGTTTTGCCCGACCCGGAGGCCCCAACAATTGCAACCGATTCCCCTTGGTTGATTTCCAGTGTAATCCCTTCCAAAATCACCAGCGCGCCCTCACTGGTCTTCACAACTTTGCAAACGTCGTTCGTCTTAATCATACACATCGTTTCCGTACTTCAGTCTTCATTGAAAACCGTCCATGATCGCATGCGACGGGATCAATTACTTCTTTTGATCTTCCTCGCCTTCGCTCAATATACGCAGGGCGGTGAAAACCGATCGATCCTGATTTATGGTGACAGCGTCAGTGCGGGCTATGGCATGACTCAACCCGAGAGCTGGCCTGCCTTACTGGCGTCGGATCTCGCCGTCAGTCAGCCGTCGGTGTCTTTCACAAATGCCAGCGTGAGCGGCGAGACGACCACGGGTGGATTGAACCGCTTCGCAAAAGCCCTTGAAATCCACGCACCCGACCTTGTTATATTAGAGCTTGGCGGCAACGATGGTTTACGCGGCTATCCGATCTCGAAAATTCAAGCCAATCTAGGGAAAATGATCGCGCTCAGTCACAACCAAGGCATTGAAATTCTTCTAATTGGGATGGTCTTGCCACCGAACTATGGTCGCCGCTACACCGATGCCTTTGCCAGTATTTATACGACCTTAGCCGCGGAATTTAATCTTGCGGGCTTTTTACCGCATTTACTCGACGGCGTCGCCACCGATCCTAAACTCCTTCAACGCGATGGCATTCACCCCACGGTTGCAGCGCAACCCCTGATCAAAGAGCAGGTTAAACCGCTAGTCCTCAACTGGTTAAAAGCCGCCTAGCTCGGGTGCTCGGACATCAAAGCCTGTGTTAAACCAGCAGCGCTTTGCGCGCTCGCCAATCCGGCATAAATTCAGCAAGATAGGCATAAAATGCCGGCGTATGGTCAAAGTGCTTTAGGTGACAAAGCTCATGCAAGATCACGTAATCAATTGCTTTGATATCCTGCGTTATCAACCACAAATTGAGCGTGATCACCCCAGACTGACTACAACTGCCCCATTTGGCTTTCATTTTTCTGATTTTCAAGCTCGACGCCGCTTGCAAGTCAAAGCACTTCACCAAGGCCAATAATCTCTGATTAAAAATCAAGATGGCTTGATCGCGATACCAATCCTCTAGCCGCTTTTGAATTTGCCTGGGGTCGTTCGAGATAGCGCGCACAAGCAGCGCCGAGTTACGAACTTGGACTTTACCCGGCAGCGCCTGACACGTCTGTAGCTGATACCGCTGTCCTAAGAAGTAGTGCTCGGCACCCTCGGCATAGTGCGGTCTCGGCCGCCCAATGCGATCTTTCATTCGATCGATGGTACGCACAATCCAATCTTGGTGCGCGAAGATAAACGCCTCGGCAGCCCGCTGCGCACAACGCATTGGAATTCGACATTGAACCTCGCCATCCGTCTCGACCACGAGCGCCAAACGTTTGCGCTTTCGACGAACCACCAACACTTCAACCAAGCCTGCGGTACCCGAGATCCAAACAGACGCGTTACGCGTCGCCACCAAAAGACTCAATTAGCCGAATCATGCGGCCGGCCCCCACCCAAACAGTTGGGCGATAACGGCGCAGCTTCACCCTTTTGTATCCATTCGGTCTGGGAGTAAGTGTGCATGGATAAGGCATGAATTTGACCATTCAACTGCGTGGCCAAAGCTCGGTTGACCCGCTGATGCCGCTGAATGAGCCGTTGATTAACAAAGCTGTCCGACACCACCACTACTTTGAAATGGCTCTCTGAACCAGGCGGGACGTTGTGCTGATGACTTTCGTTGGTGACCACTAAATAGCTTGGGTCAAAGGTCGCAACAAGCGCTTCATAAATCGACTGCTGTATCACACCCGCCACGAATCAACCTTTCTCTTTGAGTTCCATGACGCCGTCCCAATCCGGTGGCGGCGGGTTCAATACAAACTCGTCACATCTGGCCAGGTGCGTTAGCGATGGCCCGTCGTCTGGTATCAGATCAACACAGGCTTGGAACGCGGCTTTCGCATCGACGAAGTTTCGATCTCGGATCAGCTGCAATCCCCCGTGATAGCGATCCACGACATCAGCCAACACCCCAGTGGTTTGATGCTTTCGATTCAATAGCTGATAAACCCGAATCGGCTCAGCTTTGCCAACCACACGAATGATATCAAGCTCACGGACATCCACATCGTCGGCGCACTGCAGATAGGTCGACTCCGCAATCATCAGGTCCGACCGAAACGCCTTATTTGCGCCTTCGAGTCGGGCCGCAAGATTCACCGCATCCCCCATGATCGTGTAGTTAATGCGCTGGCTGGAACCCATATTCCCGACAACCATTCGCCCGGTATTCACGCCCATCCTTACGGCAACTTTCGGCAAGCCTCGCGCCATCCACTGATCCCGGAGCCCCCCGAGTGCATGGTTCATATCAATACTCGCAAAGCAGGCTTGCCGAGCATGGGCCGGCTGATCAATCGGCGCCCCCCAGAAGGCGATGATCGCGTCTCCCTCAAACTTATCGATGGTGCCATCCGACGCAATAATCACATCACACATTGCCGTCAAATATTCATTGAGCAAGCCCACCAACTGAGTCGGGGTCATACCTTCTGAAAAAGTCGAAAACCCCGCAATATCAGAAAAGTAAGCGGTCATTTCTCGCTCTTCGCCACCGAGGGTCAATTTATCTGGGTCTTTCACCAGATCCGCCACAACCGTCGGCGATAAATACTGCCCAAAGGCATCTTTAATGTAAGCTTTTTGACCCATCTCGTTCAGATAAAAGCGTCCGTTTACTAAAATCACTGACATAACAACGGCGATGATATTTGGGACCATGGAGACAATTAAACCCTGAATCGCATAGGCCCAAAAACAAAATCCAATAAACGCGACCGCGCCAAGCAAGCTAATCCCATTACGGATCAAGGGTGCGGCGATAAAAGAGGTTCCGAGGATTACGATCAACAACAGCCCCGCAATCATCGATTCCACCGTGAGCGATGCCGCCCGCAACGGGCCGCCCTTCAAAAGGGTTCCAATCTCACTGGCAATGATATTCACCCCAAAGATATTCCCAGCGGGTGTTTCGAATTGGTCGTGGGCAACTTCGGCAACTTCGCCGATCAATACAATCTTGCCGCTTACCAAATACGAAAGGTCTTCTAATTCTTCCTCATCAACAAATAAGATATCGCCTGCAGCGATCCCCACTTCCTCATGCCGTGCCCGATTACCCGCTGAATCCAAAGTGCGCGGCAGCTTGGGGTAATCCAAATAGAGATCATTGTGCTGATCAAGCTGTGCCACCATTTCATCACCGATAAAAAGCTGATGATCTTTGAGTGACGGCGCTTGATTCACATGCATTGCCAAGGCTTTTACCGCAAAAGGCCAACCGTTATCCCGTTCCGCCACTTCCGGATGGATTCGAAGCCGAACCATCGTTTCGGCCAGATCACTGTTGGATGAAATATTGGAGTACCCACTTTCGGCGACATCAGAAAACTTGGGAATCGCAAAGTTTGTTTTTTGATAACCCGCATCATCTGAAATCTCTGCCTGAGAAACCAGTAAGACATTACCAGCCGACTCGATGGCGTCGACCAGGGTCGGGTCCTCGTTATAGGCGCTGTTGAAATCGAGCAACATATCCACCCCGATGACCGACGCGCCCATCGCGCTCAAACGCGTGATAATGGTCGCCAAATCGACCCTGCGGAGGGGATAGACCTCGTATTCATCGTAGAAGTCTTCATCGGTATAGACCACCGTCACTTCTGGACTCGGTGCGGTCAATGTTGGATCGCCGTACTCAGATCGCACAAGGTGCCGATAAGAGATGGTCTCGTCCTCGACAATGGTTAAGGCTTCTCGATACTCTGCAAACAAAGCCAAACCAAACAAGAAAACAACCAAAGGCAGATCGAATCTGCCTTTTAAGAACGATAAAACGTTCAAGATCGTGTCGCCCCGAGAGCCGGCTGCGCCCAAGGTTTATTCAGAGATAAAGTCATTGTATTTCTGCGCCTCTGCCGTTTTTTCCGTCATTAATTGAAGCGCCTGCAGATTGGCGATAAACAAAGGCTTCATCTCAATATCATCTGGATAGGCATCAAAATAGGCACGATAGGCATCCATTGCTGGCACCAGTAAGCCGTGTTGTTCAAGCACATCTGCCTGGGCAAAATAATCGTCCCCGGCCGCCACAAGTGATGCTTTGATGGTCGCCTCTTCAGCTGCAGCCAGCACTTTTAACTTGCCAGGCCGGCGCGGGGTATACACGACTTCATCGCCAGCTTTAACGTCCAATCGCAGATCATATTCACCCGCTGCTGGTACTGGTAACTGAAAGCGAATGTGCTCGCCCGCGTCTGCGGCTGGCACATCAAATTGTTGCTCGCCTAAAACAATCACGAAGGTATTGTCAGGGCAGGCTTTTTCCCATACCAAATCGGCAAAGCCTTCTGAAACGGTAATTTCACGCGCTAAGCGAACCTTTACTTCGCAATCGGGCTCACCCGGCTTCTTCACAGCACGACGGACCGTCGTGTACCGCTGGGCCGACGCAAACTTATTGGCTAAGCCATCCATCAGACCCGCATCACTGCTAAACGGATCCGACACCTCACCGGCAGAAACTTCCAACCCGGCATCACCGACCATCGCCGTCACGTTCGCGCTTAAGCTTTGTGCTAACCCGGATTCTTGGTTAATGAAGTTGCCCGATCCATCGGCGCCCGTTCTCACGTGATACCCCGAAAACAAATATTTAGCGCGTGTCACCGGGCGCCACTTTTCGCCGTCACGACTGTATTCTACGGCACCATTTGGATCCATTAATTTGCCAACCGGACTTCTCGGCGCCTCCGCACTAGCCACTCCTATGAACCCAAACATCAACAGCGCCGCTAACACCATCTGCTTCCCATCAAGACCACTTCCTAACACGTAACGTTGCTTACCCATTCGACATTTCTCCCTTCATTAAACGGTTCATATGAGCCTTATACGGATCATATGAGCCTTCGATAGTTCGACTCAAATATTCAATTGCAAACCCATTGAGCACCTTTTTTGGCTTATCACATCAATTTTTGGCTTATCACATCAATCGCGTTACAGGTCTTTTAGCATCTTTTAAATTCTTTTAATAATGCTAACTTTTAATAATGCTAACTTTTAATAGTGCTCAATAGACCACGAGCTCGGGTGTTGCTATCCCTTTTTTTGTTTCTAAATCACGCTGCTTTTGGTTTCTAAATCACGCTGCCCCGAACGGACGGTAAAACACGGTCCTTCTTTGACATGCTTCTTTTCTAATCTGCGACTTCCTCGAATTCTAGGCCTTTCTTGAATTTATTCAACACAATCTATTTTGCGCGTCACGATCCGTCTAAACCCGCCTCAAGAGACTGCTCGCTCAACCGAACGAAGTTCAGCGCCCAAAAGTCCCCAGTTGAAATGGAATCGCTGCAAGCCTGTGCTGGCAAGCCATCTCACAACAGGGCGAACGCCGGCAAACCCACCAGGCGCGATTCATTTCAACCGATCATAACGTTAAACACAGGACGGCTGTGCTTTGTCCTTCAACCCTCGTTCAACGCGCCTGGCCGGGCCGCAGGGCCCTGCAGAGAAATTCTCTGGTGCTATCGGTCTCAGAGCGCTCGAGACACTTTAAGGCACAAAATAAATTCCGTGTTACCGGCCTTTTAAGAAACTCATGCCAAACGCCGCTTCATACGATAAGATAAAGCCACACTGATGACCTTGACCCTTACCGCCCATGTTGATGCTCCTATCCCCTGCCAAAACCCTTGATTTTGAGACCCCAGCGCCGACCACCGAGACCTCTAAACCGGTTTTACTCCGAGAGGCGTCAACGCTGGCTAAACTCATGAAAGCAAAATCCGAGCAAGATCTCGCGGGCATGATGAAAATCAGTCCAAAGCTTGCAACACTCAACCATGATCGTTTCCAAACGTGGACGCCTGCCCGGGGCACCTTAAAGCAATCCTTGTTCGCGTTCCGAGGTGATGTTTATCAAGGGTTACAAGCCGATACGTTTTCTGGCCACGATATTCGTTTTGCCCAAAAGCATCTGCGAATGCTGTCGGGCCTGTACGGTCTGCTCAAACCACTCGACCTGATCAAGCCCTATCGATTAGAGATGGGCACCCGGCTTAGCAATCAACGTGGCGCCGATCTATACGATTTTTGGCAAGTGGCGCTGGCAAAAAAGCTCCTTGAGGACCTTGATAGTCAACCTAAACGAGTCCTGATTAACCTTGCGTCGAATGAATACTTTAAAGCCGTTGACATAAGGGCTCTCGGCGACGTTCGAATCATTAATCCCGTCTTCAAAGATACAAGTAACGGGCGCCTTAAAATTATTAGCTTCTTCGCCAAGCGTGCGCGCGGCGCCATGGCAAATTTCGTCATCAAGCAGCGTATCAAGCAACCAGAGCAGCTTAAAACCTTTGATACCGATGGGTATCAGTATCAGCCTGACCTTAGCACTGAGAGCGATTGGGTCTTTGCGCGTTGAGCGAACCATCGGCTAGGCACCTCGGCATTGTTGTCAACCCTATGTCGGGCCGAGATGTCAGACGGGTAGCCGCCCGGGCCAGCACCAGTGCGCATCACGAAAAGCAGCAGCAGGTCACACGCTTGGTCCTTGCCGCGCTTGAGAATGGGGTTGAACGCATATTTTTGGCCCAGGAACCGTTTCGCATTAATGAGCGTGCGGTCGAAAACCTAGCCCAGCGCGACCAAGTGGAAATCCTCTCGTTTGCGCTGACCCATACAGCCCGCGACACCGAGACCATGATCGATCTCATGTGGGCAGCCGGCTGTCGAACTTTTATTGTGCTCGGCGGCGATGGCACGAATCGAATCGTTTCCCGGCGGTACCCCGATTGCGCGCTCATGCCCCTCTCGACGGGGACGAATAATGTCTTTCCAATCATGATTGAGGCCTCCCTGGCCGGCGCAGCCGCGGGCCTCATTGCATCAGCGCAAGTCCCCAAAGAGGTCATTACAAGCCGCTGTAAACGGATCCATATTCAGGCCGTGGAGAACCAAACACAGATTCATGATATCGCGCTGATTGATGCGGTTGTCTTGCACAACGACAGCCTAGGCTCCCTGCTGCCGTTTCAGGGGGATCGTCTGGGCACGCTCTTGCTAACCCGCGCCGAACCCGCCTCGGTCGGACTCTCACCCATCGGCGGATACCTAAGACCCAGCCGCCATCTGGATGACTTTGGCGTTTTGGTACAGTGTGGTGCGCCGGCTCCGCGTCGCGTTCGAGTGCCGATATCGCCCGGGTTATGGCAAGACGTCGCAGTGCAGCATCATGAAACGGTCTCGTTTGGCGCGGAACTTTTTCTTTCCGGTGAAGGTATCCTCGCCTATGATGGCGACCGCACGCATGATCTAGCCAACCTTACCGACTGTCGAATGCGCGTAGAACGCGATGGGCCTTGGATTATAGAACCCGATCGAGTCCTTCAATTCGCTGTCGAGCAAGGCATTCTGATCCGGGCACCTTAATGACGTCGCCGCAAGTCGCGCGCGACGCTTTTCGTTGACCAAGGAGCAGTGTTAGTCTGTTCACTAAACATTGAGATTTAACCTGATGCGCCTAGTAGTGTCCCTTATCATCGCCCTTAGCGTGAACCTGGAAGTTCAATCCGAGGAACCCAGCACGCAAAGCCTTGCTTGGCCCGACGGTACCCGGTATGTCGGTGGCATCCAGGATCAAATGCGACAGGGCCAAGGCACGATTTACTGGCAAGATGGCACCCGATTTATTGGCGGTTTTAAAGACAATTTGCGCCATGGTCCCGGCATGATGATTTTACCCGATGGGACAACCTACGAGGGCAACTTCGACCGTGGCCAATTGATCAAGCTCGACCCTGAGGTTGCACCGATCCCCAACCCAGACGCAGATCCTTCGACGCTTGCGCCACTCGATGATGACGCAATTAGCGCCATTACCAATACGTTAGATTTGTGGGCGGCCGCGTGGATGGCCCAAAATCCAGATCAATACTTATCCCTGTATTCTGATGACTTCGAGCTAGCTGAGGGAGAATCCCGTAATCTCTGGGAAATGAATCGACGCGAGCGCATCTTAATCCCGTCTTACATCCAGCTCGATTTATCGTACGAATCGTTTACACCCGTTACAGCAACCCAGGTCGATGTGAAATTACGCCAATCATACCGATCTGATCGATATCGAGAAATTAGCAATAAAGTCATGAGGCTTCAGAGCGAGCCCAAAGGCTGGCGCATCATAGGAGAACAACAACGATGAATGACAAGCCGCCCGTACCCGCTGCGACCATTTTAATGCTTCGCGATGGCGAACCTGGCCTTGAAGTCTTCATGGTTGTGCGGCATCACCAAATCGATTTCGCCTCTGGCGCACTGGTTTTTCCAGGGGGGAAAATTGATGCGGCCGATCAACTTGCCAAAGACTATTGCGATGGCATTGAGGACGCCAATGACTACCAAGTTGCAATGCAGGTTGGTGCAATCCGAGAGGCGTTTGAGGAGTGCGGTGTCTTGCTCGCACGCGCGCAGGGCCAAACCGAATTAATTTCTGGCAACCGCCTCGCGCAGTTGTCCGATTATCGAGAGAAGATCCATTCTGGCGACCTGTGCTTTGCTGATTTTTTAGAGCAAGAACAGCTCCGACTCGCTTGCGATGTGCTCGTTCCGTTTGCGCATTGGGTAACTCCCGATATGATGCCGAAACGCTTTGATACTTGGTTTTACCTTGCCGTTGCACCATCGGATCATCTGGCCGTGCACGATGGCACCGAATCAGTGGACTCTATCTGGATTTCACCAGAAAACGCCTTAACCGGCGAAAAAGAAGGGACCTACACCATTATTTTTCCAACTCGATTAAACATCGAATTACTGGGTGAAAGCAGCACCGTCTCAGACGCCATCAGCGCGGCGAGGGCCCACGACATTAAGACCGTCCTGCCCTGGACTGAGGCTCGCGAGGACGGCACCTACCTATGCATTCCAAGGGATGCAGGATATGCCCTCTCTGAAGAAAAAATGCCGGCAAGATAGCGCGACCACAAAAAAGGCGCCTAAGCGCCTTTAACATAAGCGCCTTTAACATAAGCGCCTTTAACAATGGTAGCGTGCAACGCCGATCACGCCGGTGCTAGCCACCAAAGTCATCTAAGAAGATATTGCCTCGCTCGACCCCTAAATCATCCAGCAAGTTGAGTACCGCCTGGTTCATCATCGGCGGGCCACACATATAGTATTCACAGTCTTCTGGCGCGGCATGGTCCTTAAGATATTCTTCAAACAGGACATTATGAATGAATCCTGTGTAGCCGTCCCAGTCTTCGAGGTTTTGATCAGACAACGCAATGTGCCATGTAAAATTCTCGTGCTCCGCCGCCAATCGATCAAACTCTTCGACATAAAACAGCTCGCGCTGATTTCGTCCGCCATACCAAAAGGTAATCTTTCGGTTAGTGTTTAACCGCAGCAGCTGATCGAAGATGTGCGCGCGCATTGGCGCCATCCCGGCACCACCACCAACAAACACCATCTCGGCATCGGTCTCTTTCGCGAAAAACTCACCGTAAGGCCCAAATATGGTGACGGTTTCTCCTGGTTTTTTAGTAAACAAATAGCTGGACATCCGGCCTGGCGGAAAATCGGTTCCCGGTGGCGGCGAGGCCACTCGAATGTTGAACTTCATAATGCCCTTTTCTTCGGGATAGTTCGCCATGGAATAGGCTCGAATCGTCGGCTCATCGGCTTCTGCAACATGGTCGAACACGCCAAACTTTTGCCAATCGCCCTGATATTCTTCTTCGATGATCATATCTTTGTAGGCTATTTTGTACGGCGGGATTTCAAACTGAACATAGCCCCCGGCTCGAAAATCGACGGCTTCCCCTTCCGGCAGTTTCAAAACCAACTCTTTAATGAAGGTCGCGACGTTATGGTTTGACACCACCTCACACTCCCAGCGCTTGACGCCAAAGAATTCCGCCGGAACCTCGATTTTCATGTCTTGCTTCACCGCTGTTTGACAGCTCAAGCGCCACCCCTGCTTGGCTTCACCGCGCGTAAAGTGCCCTGCTTCCGTTGACAGCATGGCGCCGCCACCTTCAACCACCCGACAGCGACACTGACCACAGGTCCCACCACCGCCACAGGCCGAGGACAAAAAGATCCCTGCATCAGCGAGCGTGTTGAGGAGCTTACCCCCAGAATTCGTGGACAAGGTTCTATCCGGATCATCATTAATTAAGATGCTCACAGCTCCGGTTGAAACAAGTTGCTTTCTCGCCAACAAAATCACGGTCACCAACGCCATGATAATTGTGGTGAACATGCCGACCCCAAGAATTATTTCCGTATTCATAAACTGCAATACACCCTTTCTTTACAAGGAAATTCCGCCAAACGACATAAAGCCGAGCGACATTAAACCTACCGTAATAAACGTGATCCCAAGACCCCGCAGGCCCTCCGGAACGTCGCTATACTTCATCTTTTCCCGAATGCCCGCCAACACCACAATCGCGATTGCCCAGCCCACACCCGATCCCACACCGTACACCACACTCTCCGAGAAGTTGTACGAACGATTGACCATAAACAGACTACCGCCGAGGATGGCGCAGTTCACGGTAATCAGCGGCAAAAACACCCCTAAGGAGTTGTAAAGCGCCGGCACGTACTTATCGAGGAACATCTCAAGGATTTGTACCATCGCAGCGATCACACCGATATAACTGAGATAGCCCAAAAAGCTCAGGTCGACTTCCGGGAACCCCGCCCAAGCCAAAGCGCCATCGGCAAGCAGAAACTGATAGATGAGATTGTTAACGGGTACCGTAATGGTTTGCACCACTATCACCGCAATCCCGAGGCCTAACGACGTTTCGATCTTTTTGGAGATTGCAATAAAAGTACACATCCCCAAAAAGAACACCAAGGCCATATTCTCAATGAAGATCGCCCGGACGAATAAACTTAAATAATATTCCATATCCCAGGCCCCTAGCTGTGTGACATCGCGGTGTGCGGACCGATCTTAAATTCCGGCGCTTCCACCTGCTCTTTGCGCCAAACCCGTAGCGCCCAGATCAGCAAACCAATGATAAAAAAGGCACTCGGGGGCAATAGCATCATTCCCATCGGCGTGTACCAGCCGCCTTGCGTGACCAGCGGTAAAATTTCAATGCCAAACATGCTACCCGAACCGAACAACTCTCGAATGGCTGCTACACTCATCAACACCACGCTATAGCCTAGGCCATTGCCAACCCCGTCTAAGAAACTCAGGCCCGGTGGATTCTGCATGGCAAAGGCTTCGGCCCGCCCCATGACAATACAGTTCGTGATAATCAGCCCAACAAATACCGTCAGCTGCTTCGAGATGTCGTAAGCAACAGCGCCCAGAACTTGATCCACGACAATGACGAGCGAGGCAATAATTGTCATCTGCACGATAATCCGGATGCTTGACGGAATCCGATTGCGAATCATCGAGATAAACAGATTGGAAAATGCCGTAACCAAGGTCAGTGCAATACACATAACGATCGCAACGCTCATCTTGGTCGTCACCGCTAGCGCCGAACAAATACCTAACATCTGGAGACCGATCGGATTATTGTTGAAGATGGGCCCAAATAGAATTTCTTTTACATTTGACATACTGAGTTCCGTTCGTCAGATCTTAACCGTTAAAGTTTTTAAGGATTGGGCCGTAACCTTCATCACCCAACCAATACCCAATCATATTCTCAACGCCTCGACTCGTTAGCGTTGCGCCACTCAGACCGTCGATCTGATAATCTGCTTCAGCGCTGCTTGGGTCGACACTGCCCTTCAAGACGCGCATGGCGACCTGACCCTGATCATCATAGATTCTCTTGCCCTGCCACTTAGCCTTCCAAGTTGGGTTATCGACTTCACCGCCCAGCCCGGCGGTTTCTGAGTGCTCGTAAAAGGTGATGCCCGACACCGTGTTGCCATCGCCTTCAAGCGCGATAAAGCCATACAAGGTCGACCAAAGACCATAGCCGTGGACCGGCAAGATAATTCGGTCGATTCCAACCTCGGATCGCAGCAAATAAATCAGCGCATAGTGCTCGCGACGATTAATGGAGGCCAAATCCTCAGCGTCCGTTAGGGCAACCGATAAACTAGGATCTTTTGCCGCTTTTCGCTGATCGTACTCGCTAAAGTTCAGCTTATTGTCCGCAGCGACGACCGCTGCTTCTTCCGCTGTGAGCAGCCTCTTGGTCCGCAAATCCACGACCCGCTGCTCGAACTGCTCGAACAAGGTATTGATTTCACTCATCTGCGTTACATTTTCTTGAAACAAGCCCGCAGCAATCAGAACGTTTTTACTCTTGTCGAGCGCCTTGTTTTCAACCCGACGTTCTTTTAAAGCCACGGCTGAACCCGCAACGACCACTGCGCAGAACAAGCACACCCCAAGGGCAATGACGATCACATTTTGGATAGAGTCTTTATTGCTAGACGTATTTTCTTCAGACACGCGCAAGTCTCCTTCTAACATTGGCCCTCACGACCGACCAATCGAACAAGGGGGCGAACAGGTTGGCAAACAGGATCGCCAGCATCATCCCTTCTGGAAACGCCGGGTTGACGACGCGGATTAGAACGCACATCACTCCAATCAAAGCGCCATACCACCAACGGCCCGTATCGGTCATCGCTGCTGAGACGGGGTCCGTCGCCATATAAACCATACCGAAGGCAAAGCCGCCCAACACCAAATGCCAGTGCCAAGGCAGTGCGAACATCGGATTGGTGTCAGACCCAATCCAGTTAAAGAACAAAGATGTCGCGATCATGCCAAGGAGTACGCCGGCCATAATGCGCCAAGAAGCCACCCGCGTCGTGAGCAAAACGGCGCCACCGATAAAGATGGCAAGGGTTGAAACTTCACCCACCGATCCTTGAATATTACCCAAGAAGGCATCCCACCAAGTCATGCCGGAGGCCATGACCCCTTCTAACCCGCCTGCGGCAGCCAAACTCAGCGCCGTGGCGCCGCTGTAACCATCCACAGCAGTCCAAACGGCATCCCCAGAGATTTGAGCGGGATAAGCAAAATACAAAAAGGCGCGACCCGTGAGCGCCGGGTTCAAGAAGTTCTTACCAGTGCCGCCGAAAATCTCTTTACCGACGACCACACCGAAGGAAATACCGATCGCAACTTGCCACAAAGGAATGGTTGCTGGCAGCGTCAGACTGAACAGGATACTGGTGACAAAAAAGCCTTCGTTAACTTCATGTCCTCGCTTGACGGCAAACAAGACTTCCCACAAACCGCCGACCACAAACGTGACCGCATAGATCGGCACATAAAACACCGCGCCATAGACGAAACAGTCCCACACGCTGTTCGGATCATAACCTGCCATCAGCGAAATAATCATTCCGCGCCAACCTTCAAGGGCTGGAATTCCCAGGTCTTGCATGGCAACCGTTGCGTTATGCCCAACCATATACATACCGACCAGCATCGGGAAAAAAGCACACCACCAAACGGTGGTCATCACGCGTTTCATGTCGACCGCATCCCGAACATGGGATTGGCCAACGGTGGTTTTACCTGGGGTGTAAAAAATGGTGTCGACCATTTCGTAAATTGCATAGTACTTTTCGTACTTTCCACCCTTGTGGAAGTTTGGCTCCAGGCCATCCATAAACGTTCTTAGCGACATACCAGCGTCCTATCCTTAAATGTGTGCCCCGCAGGACTTGCGCGCCTTGCAATGAATCGCGCGCTTACCCGTCGGCTTCCAATTTGGTCAGCATCCTTCTGAGATACGGACCGTATTCATATTTGCCGGGACAGGCGAATGTGAACAAGGCCAAGTCTTCCTCATCCAGCTCAAGACAGCCCAACTCAATGCTGCTCTCCACATCATCCACCAACAAGGCCCTTAAAAGTTGTGTTGGCAAGATATCGAGCGCCGCTAAACGCTCAAACGAACCCAGCGGAATCATTGAGCGTTCACTCCCGCCCGTGCTGGTGGTGAGATCAAACTCTTTCTTGCCAACCAACCACGCGGTGAACAACCGCGTGATCGAAAACTTATCGCTTCCTGGCGCAACGAACCCAAGCAGCTCACGTTCAGTGCCCTCAGACAAAACGGCGACTTGCAGATGAAATCGGCCAATAAACGCTTCAGCGCCTTTAGCAGTGCGGCCATCTAATACCGAGCCGCTAATCACGCGGTGGTTTCCGGGTTTGAGTGCGCCTTCGGTCAAATCCTGAAGTGCCGCACCGCGCACAGTTTTCACCAATTGCGGCTTAAGCACGGCTGGTCCTGCTAAAGAAATCACTCGCTGGGCGTAGACTTCTCCCGTCAAGAACAGGTGTCCTATGGCAATAACATCTTGATAATGCAAGTGCCAAACCGTTTTTTGAGCATGAACCGGCTCTAAATAATGGATATGGGTCCCCACCAGACCGGCCGGATGAAGGCCTTCAAATCGCTCAACACGAATTCCAGCGCCGACAATGCTTGGCGCCGGCGCTTCGCCATCAAGACAAACAAACGTGGTCCCTTCCGTGAGTCGAGCAACGACTTCAAGGCCAGCATTAAAAGCTGCTGAGTCAGCCGCAATCACCAGATTCGCATTGGGCGCGTGAGGCCGGCTGTCCATGGCTGTCACAAATATCGCTTGCGGGACCGTATTGGGTGCAGGTACTTTATTGAATGGCCGCGTTCGCAGTGCCGTCCACTCTCCCGACGCGACCAACTGTTCAACGACAACACTTCGCGCCAAACTGGGCAAATCCGTTGCTGCATGCTGAGCAAACTGCACGGGCGGTGCATCGCTCACCGCAATCACCAACGATTCAAAAACGCGCTTCGCACCGCGATTAATGGCGACAACTTTGCCTGATGCAGGCGCCGTATATTGAACTTGCTCGTTTTTCTTATCGGTAAAGAGCACTTGGCCTTTCTGAACCTGATCGCCTTCCGCGACCTGCAAGGTTGGCTTCAATCCGTGGAAATCCGCACCGAGAATGGCAACGTTGCTCGGTTGGTACTCTTGCGCGATCGTCTGCTGAGGGACACCACTGATGGGCAGGTTGAGCCCTTTTTTAATTTTGATCATGTCCTTCCTATCAGAACCGTTGCAATCAAACTGAGACTGGGCCATTGCGCCGCTGCGTCTACCAGCAGCACCTACTCATTGCCAAGTCTCCGCCGCGTTCTTCAACTCATCTGTAATTTAAGGATGTGACAAGCGAAGTCGCCATTCTGGCGCCCGCAATTATAGAGACTAGGATCTGATTAATCCACCTCGGAATCAGTGCTTTGAAGGCCTGATACATTATTCCTGCAATCACAGCGGTTCACGCTGCCGCCGAACGCCTATCTCAACGCTTAAACCCTTCAGCCAAGGGTTAGCACCTACTGAAATGTTTCGGCCAAATCAGACTCAACGCTGGGTCGCCTTGCGCCCGCGGCTCGGCCAAGTGCCGCGATTCATTTTCGGTTCAGGGGCTTTAAGACATCCTACCTAGGACTGATCTTTTCAGCCGTCGCGACAGGCTGCGGCCTAGCCCTGCGCGGGGCGGATCATTGGGGTCATTAAGGGTGACTTTCCCACTTGGATCTCGCCAACACGCTCGAAACCAAAACGCTCATACAAACTAATATTGCGCGGGTTCGAGCTTTCGAGGTAACAGGGCGTGCCATCCGCGTCGCAGCGTGCCAGCGCATGCTTCATCAAGGCTGCGCCGACCCCCTGAGCCTGAAAGAACGGATCGACGCCGATCTGCGACAGATACCAATGGTCTTCTGCGGGGTGAAACTGGGCCATCTCGCCCATCATTCCGAACAAATCGTCATGCAAGGCCACATCAACCGTCTCAACGATCAAACCGCCAAGCGGTTCCAAGTCGGGGTGCACGCCCGGCGGCACCCATAAGGCAACGCCCGCAAAACCTGGCGCCAGATAAGCGCTACCGTGATCAAAGGCTTTACCGCCCATGGCATCCGCTACCTGCCGAATGCCGGCCAAGTATTCCTTGGCACGGGGCCAACAGAAGCGCATCACAGGATCGTTGATAAAAGCAACCTCAAGGGTCGATAGCACCCACTCGCGCTCTTGTGACGTTGCAGCACGGACTTCTGGGGGCGATCGCGTGGTCATACTTGTATCCTTGACATAGAGGTTTTCATCGAATTTCGGTGACGCCTTAGCATTGCCTATTCTGCGGGCCAAGTGCGCTTGCGGGCCAATCGCGGCAGACGCTCAGGTAAAAGCGATTGATTCAAGCACGATTGATTCATTGGGCCCTTGTTGCCCAAGCGGTTTCAGGACCAACCCAACAAAAGCATCGACCCGCAAGCGTCGGTTATTCCGCGCTCGCTGGCTGCGCGGGGATCAAGGGGTAGCGGATACCCGCCATTTTCTGGGCGCAACGCACGACCTGACAACTGTAACCGAACTCATTGTCATACCAGACATACAACACCATTTGCTGACCATTTACGATGGTCGCGTGGGAGTCGATAATGCCGGCGTGGCGATTACCCACAAAATCAGAGGAAACCACCTCACTCGACTCGGTATAGTCAATCTGCCGCTGCATCGATGAATTGAGCGAAACCTCCCTTAGATAGTCGCTCACGTCCTCTCGAGTCGTTTCTGTCTCAACGGTTAAGTTGAGGATGGCCATCGAGACATTCGGTACCGGCACTCGAATAGAATTCCCCGTTAACTTGCCCGCAAGTTCCGGCAGAAGCTTGCCCACAGAGCTTGTCGCGTTGGATTCGGTCAAGACCATGTTCAGGGGCGCACTGCGGCCTCGTCGCTCCTTTGAATGCGTATTATCATGGAGGTTCTGATCATCCGTGTAGGCATGCACAGTTTCCATATGGCCATGTTCGATCGTATATCGGTCATTTATCGCTTTTAACACTGGGACAATGGCGTTGGTCGTGCAGGATGCGGCGCCAATCAGTGTATCGGTTGCCTCGATTAAATTAGAATTGACGCCCGAGACAATATTTTTAACAGCCCCCTTCCCGGACGTCGTGAGCAGCACCTTAGCCGTTCCCGGACTGAGCAGATGTTGCGATAAACCCGCTTCATCCCGCCAGACCCCGGTGCTGTCAATAATCAAAGCATCCTGAATACCATGCTCCGGATAATTAATATTGCTTGGATCAGAGGCATAGATAAACTTGATCGCCATGCCATTGCAAATGAGCACTTGGTTGTCAGTATCGACTCGAATCGTGCCGGCAAAGGGCCCGTGAATTGAATCTCGGCGTAGCAAACTCGCGCGCTTTTTTAAGTCTTTGATAGGGTCCTTAGGCGGCCTTAAAACAACCGCTTTCGGAACAAGGTTCTGACCACCGCCTGCTTTCTCAATCAAAAGCCGTGTGACCAATCGGCCAATTCGACCAAAACCGTACACCACGACATCCCTCGGCGCGTGGGTGATCTGGGCATCAACCCCCATGATCTCCGCACAGGCTCGTTTCACGTAATCCGAAACAGTCAGGCCTTCCGGGTCATTCATGTAAGCCCCAGCCAACTTACCAATATCGATATGCGCGGGGGATAAATCCAAGGTGGCCAGCACGGCAATCATCGGGTGCGTTTCGAACTCAGACAGCTCGTTCTTTTCGATCTGACGAACTCGACGATGGGCTTTCATCATTTCAATCACAGATTGATTAAACAAGGGCACACCATGGATATAAATGACCACGTTGCGACGGTAGAGCTGTCCGATCAACGGGATCATGGCTTCCGCCAGCGCTTCGCGTTGTTTCCAATCGGAAAATACTTGGTCGAGTCCGGGTTTGGCCACGGTCATCTCCTAAATTTATCTTTGAATCTTATTTTTAAAGCTTATTTTAAGTCTTATTTTTCTCAAGCACTGCCGCTCAGAAACGGTTCCGAATTTTGGTACAACCTGCGCTAACGCCCTAAAACGCGCCCTTACATTTGGTCTTGCGAATGACCCCTTTCGTCGCTCTGGCGCCATTATAAGGACTCCGCGCTTGGGCGCAATCAAACCGCGCTCAGCGAATAAAATTCCTGCGCAAGTAAGCGCAGACCATCGTCTTCGCGTACACTCCCGCTGGCATTCAATTTTAATTACGTCTTCGTCATGATCGACCCAGTAACCCAATTCCTTGTGCATCTTGATGACATTCCCAAGCAACCGGATGATGTTAGGCGGTGGCATGGCTTGCAGGGGGCAGCCTTTGCGCTGGCCATTCACGAAACGGCCCTGACTGAAGACCGCTGTATCCTAATTATCGCTGAGCATTCCCAAAGCGCGCAGAGGCTTCAGCAGGAACTGGCCTTTTTCTCCGGCGGCACCTACCCCATCGACATTTTTCCCGACTACGAGACGCTTATTTACGACGGTTTCTCGCCGCACCAGGATATTTTATCGGATCGCTTGGCTTTGCTTAGTCGAGCAGCCGTTGATCGCGCCGTGGTCATTGTGCCCGCAGCAACTTTGTTGCTTCGCTTACCGCCTCGGGCTTTTTTACTGGGCCACAATTTAAGGCTGCAAACTGGCCAACGGTTAGACCTGACAACCCTCAGACGTCAACTGCACGCCAGCGCCTACCGTGCCGTCGACACGGTGATTGAACACGGCGAGTTCACGGTCAGGGGCGCTGTCCTTGATCTGTTTCCCATGGGCGCCGAAAATCCGTTTCGCGTTGAGTTATTCGATGATGAAATCGAGTCTATCCGAACCTTTAATCCAGAAACCCAGCTGTCAACTGGGATCACCGATGCCATTGATACCCTGCCCGCACGAGAGTTTCCCCTGTCTAAAGAGGGCATCCGATTATTCCAAGATCAATGGCATGAGCAATTTGGCGGTAACCCGCGAGACTGCCGCATGTACCAAGACGTCGCACAGGGCCAAGCACCTGCCGGTATCGAGTACTATCTGCCGCTGTTTTATACCAAAACCGAAACACTCCTAAATTATCTGCCGGCAGATCTTTTGCTGATTACCGAAGCCATTGCGAATCCGATACAAAGCTACTGGGAAACCGCAAAATCTCGCTATGAAAGTCTGCGTTATGACCTTGAGCGCCCGATCCTACCGCCTGAGGCTTTGCTCCTGGCCGAAGATGAACTGATGGGACTTTTAAAGGCCTTCCCTCGTCTTGATCGACTCGAAACATTTCGAAAAGGGGCGCGCACATTCGACACCTTGCCAGCCCCAGAGCTCGGTATTGAAGATCGCGCGGTCGATCCCTTTCACAGATTAAGAGCGCACGTTGCAACGCAAGACGTACGAATCCTCATTACTGCCGAAACGCCCGGTAGACGAGAGCTCATCGACCAATTGCTGAGAACTGCCGGGCTTACACCAAAACTGGTCAGTTCATGGCTGGATTTTTTAACCACTGATGCGCCCCTGTGTATCAGCACTGCGCCAATCGATCGTTCGATGCATTTGCCGGAACACCGCTTGATCCAGATTTCAGAACCACAGCTCTTCGGCGAACGCGTTTTACAAGCGCGGCGCCGGCAGAAAGAACGCGACCAAGCCGAGGAACTCGTTGTTCGAAGCTTAACCGAGCTGTCCGAAGGCGCCCCAGTTGTGCATTTGGAGCATGGGGTCGGGCGCTATCAAGGATTAATCACGCTTGAGATTGATGGTCAAACCAACGAATTCTTAACGCTTTTATATCAAGACGAAGCCAAACTATATGTACCAGTATCCGACTTGCATCTCATCTCCCGCTATACCGGCGCCGACAAAGACCTCGCCCCTTGGCATCGATTGGGCAGCGATGTCTGGCAGAAGGCGAAGCGAAAAGCCGCTGAACAAATCCGTGATGTTGCCGCGGAACTATTAGAACTGTATGCCCGACGCGAGGCCAAACTCGGCTTTGCGTTTCCAATGCCCGACGCCGAGTTTGATCAATTTGTTCGCGCCTTTCCCTTTGAGGAGACCGCCGACCAGATGAATGCGATTGAGGCGGTTATTGCCGACCTCTGCAACCCGAAGCCGACCGATCGACTGATCTGCGGCGATGTCGGTTTTGGTAAAACAGAAGTTGCGATGCGTGCAGCGTTTCTGGCAATCCAAGGCGGAAAGCAGGTTGCCATCTTGGTACCCACGACCCTCCTGGCCGAGCAACACCTGCAATCCTTTCGCGATCGCTTTGCGGACTGGCCGGTCAGCATCGAGAGCATCTCGCGGTTTAAATCCCGCAAGGCGCAAGATCAGGTGATCGCGGCGCTTGCAAGCGGTCAGGTTGATATCGTTATCGGCACCCACGCCCTGATCCAAGACCAAATTCGCTTTAAAGACTTAGGTTTATTAATCATCGATGAGGAGCATCGTTTTGGCGTTCGTCAAAAAGAGCGGATCAAAGCCCTGCGCGCCGACGTCGATGTGCTTGCCATGACCGCAACACCCATCCCACGAACCTTGAACCTATCGATGACCGGGCTCCGGGATCTTTCGATTATTGCAACGCCCCCAGCTCGGCGTCTATCGATTAAAACGTTCATCAGAGCCCGGGACCTCGGCGTGATCAAAGAAGCGATTCAACGGGAGCTGTTGCGCGGCGGCCAGGTCTATTACCTTCACAACGAAGTGAAAGACATCGAACGCGTAGCGGATGAACTTAAAAGCCTCGTGCCCGCGGCACGGGTCCTTGTCGGTCACGGTCAGATGCGCGAAAAAGAACTCGAGCAGGTGATGTCGGATTTTTATCACCAGCGCGCGAATATTTTGGTTTGTACCACCATCATTGAGACGGGCATCGACATTCCTAATGCCAATACCATCATCATGGATCGTGCTGACAAATTCGGCCTTGCTCAAATCCATCAGCTCAGAGGGCGCGTCGGTCGTTCCCATCATCAAGCCTATGCTTATCTCCTGACGCCTGAAAGCGGCTCACTCACCAGTGATGCCGAAAAACGTTTAGAGGCAATCACCGCCGCAGAGGACCTCGGCGCAGGCTTTATTCTGGCAACCCATGACATGGAAATTCGCGGCGCTGGTGAGCTTTTGGGTGAATCCCAAACGGGCAACATGACTGCCATTGGATTCGGTCTTTATATGGACATGTTAGATCGGGCTGTGACCGCCTTCAAAAGCGGCAAACAAATTAACTTTGATAACGATGGCGAGGACAGTACCGAAATCAAATTGCACTTACCTGCTTTGATTCCAGATGACTACTTACCCGATGTCCAGATGCGTCTTGTGCTTTACAAACGCATTTCCAATGCCAAAACCACCGACGCGCTGCGCGCGCTGCAGGTTGAGATGATCGATCGGTTTGGCCTGCTGCCCGAACCTGTAAAGAACTTATTCCGCGTCACTGAAATCAAGTTGATCGCAGCCGATCTTGGCATCAACCGAATCGATCTAGGACCCCGTGGCGGCAAACTAGATTTTCTTCAAAACACCAAAGTGCCGGCCGAGCGCGTGATTGAATTGGTGCAAAAGCAGTCGCATCGCTATAAATTTGCCTCTGCCAACCAGATCGCAATTATGGATACAATAGACGATCGAGAAAAACGGTTTAAATTCATTGAAAACTTATTGGAACGATTTCTTGCGGCCTAAAGACGCAGACTTGCCTTGGGCCACGCGTCGAGTGTCATTGCGCGGTCGTTTTCCTGCACACTCGGCGGCCGGACTCAGCCAGTCTTTACGCCGCCTTGCCTTGGTCATGGTCTCTCTCACGGGAAGCCTTGGCGTCGGGGCTTCCGAGACCCAGGATGAACGCTGGTATCAAGTCGAAGTCATTGTTTTTAAACGCCTGAATGCGCCGCTGAGTGCGCCCAGTTCAGGGGCTCTAAGCCCTAAATTTCCACAACCGCTGTTTGCTGTGTCGCCCCACGAGATGCAGGCGGCGAAGCCAATGCTGATCGAGCAAGCGCTCTATCTCGATGAGTCGGCTGGCTCGACCGGCCTTTCCGAAGACCTGCCCTCAGCGGATCCTGCAATACGCGCGGCGACCACCACCTTTAAATTTGCTCGCTTTGCGGAGGGTCCTCGATACCGAGCCCTCGTCCAAGCCCACGCTGAGCAGCGCCTTCAGGCCCTGCAGCAAGATAACGTGACGCCGGTTGAGCAGACGCTCGTCGACCCGCAGACTTTGGCGATTCAAGCTGTTTTAGCCCAGGAAAGCTTTGCCTTTCGTGCGGTTGCGGACGCGGACAGAAATCTTGCGGGGGCCGCGCGCTCGATTCGACGCTCAAAAGATTATCGAATGCTGCTGCACGACAGCTGGACGCAACCGATCGACGCGCAGAGCACTGCGATTTTGCTACAGGGCGGAGATCAGTTTGGCGATCAGTTTGAATTGGAGGGCACCTTATCGGTGCGCCGGACTCGATTCTTGCATGTGGAAACAGATCTTTGGTTAACCCGATTTGAGGCGACCGGGTCATTGGCGGACCCTTTTCAAGATCATCCGATCGCCAAGATCTACCCTGCATTAATCCTCGCAGCTGCGCGGGGTCAAAGTCATGAGCCGAGCTATCGCTATCATTTGGCGCAGCAACGCCGGTTGCGGTCGAACGAAGTGCATTACCTCGATCACCCGCAGTTCGGCGTTATTATCGAGATCCGCCCCGCGGCAGCTGCTCGCGCACTATAATCATTTTTGGCGCCGTCATCCCGAAGACCAACGTCGTTTGATCATGCAAGTGTGACCCGCAACTTAAACCGATGGCGTTGAGACCAACTCAGCCAGGACCAATTTGACCCAAGAAAGTCCTTGATTCATCGCTTCGTGAATTTCGGCTAAGGCAATATCTCGATCGGTCATTCCAGCGCCTGGGTTCACCGTCACCGAAATGCCCGCATAGGGCAGCGCAAGCTCCCGCGCCAGGGCAGCTTCTGGCATTGCCGTCATCCCAACGATACTGCAACCATCATTCCGCAATCGCCGGACCTCAGCGCTGGTTTCCAAACGCGGACCCTGGGTGCAGCCATAAACCCCTGAAAGCACCGCTTGCAGCTCCGGATGCCGCGTCGAAACGTTTGCAACGGCTGCTAGCAATTGCGCTCGAAACGAAGCGTCATAGGGATGCGTAAAATCGATGTGATGAATTTCATCTTCAAAAAACGTCAGGGCGCGACCATAGGTGTAATCGATAATCTGATCCGGCACGACCAAACACGGCACACTCAGGTCTTTGCTCACGGTGCCAACGGCGGTCACGGCCAAAATCTGCGACGCACCGAGCATCTGCAATCCTTTTAGATTGGCTCGATAATTAATTTTATGGGGTAGAAAGCGGGCGGGCATACCATGGCGCGGTAAAAACAAAATGGCCTGCCCAGCCAGGCGCCCTGACTGGATCTCAGCTCGCCCAAAGTCCGTCTCAACAACGTGGTCTTCGGTTTCGGTTAAACCCGCAAAGGCGCCGAACCCGGTGCCACCAATGACCGCAAGTGTCATTGCGCAGAGGCTCGGTGGGTCAGTCGCTTAAGATTACTAATGGACATCAGGTGCGCGTAAATCCAGCTGAGCTCACCCGAACGAAACAGACTCAAAACAACCTCGTCACTGAGGGCCAAAAGTTTTTTCTCGTCCACCACCATCAATCCTTTTAGGTGGGTCTCGGCGGCATTCTCATCTTTCACGGTGGCTGAGACTTCCGTCATCAAATCATTGGATTTCAGCACCGATACAAACCGTTTGGTGCGATCAAATTGCCGCTGAAACTCGCCCAGAAATTCCATGGCCTTCGTTAAAATGGGCTGGGTCTCGCCATTTTCGAATAAGGGCTCACCACTGGTCTGACTAAAGCCCGTATAAGCCTCGTCAATACAAACCACCGGCTCTGGGCCGGGGCCATCCGCCAAAACAAATGGATATCGCCGAACAAATGCGGGGACATAATGATCCGATAACCAAGTCCCATTTTCATTCAGATACAGGTTTCCCGTGGCACGCAGTCCAAGCAGCGCCACCGGCACGTCTTCCTCGCCCGCCTTAGCAAACACGATGGGATAATCTTTCGAGGCTTCAACAAATTCGATGCCAGCGAGCACCACGGAATTAATTTTGTCGGCGAACTCATATCGGAGTTCCGAGCGATCCAATTTCCAATCAGCGTGGGTAATATTGCTGAGCGGGACGGGCTTTTCATAAAAGAGCATTTCAGGCATGACGGACCCTTTCCTCGGGTGAATTAAAACAGATCAAACCGGGCTTTAAGACTCGGGCTGAATTGTCTCGAGATGAACGGTTGACGTCGGGAAGGCGATTTCTGCGCCATGCCCGGCAATGATGTCTGCGATTTCCAACAGGATTTTTTGTTTTACACTGTGATACTCGACCCAGTTGATGGTTTTCGTGAAGGTGTAAATGAAAAAATCAACACTCGACGCGTTAAACGCATCAAAATTGACGATCAAGGTTTTATCCTGATCGATGTCGTCGTGGTTTGACAGTAACGCATGAACATCCGCCACAATCTCTCGCATTTTACTCAAATCACTGTAGCGAACCCCAATTGTTTCAAAAATCCGGCGATTCAGCATTCTAGATGGATTCTCCAATGAGATCGTCGAAAACATCGAGTTGGGAATGTACAAAGGACGCTGACTGAACGTTCGGATTTCTGTCAAGCGCCAGCCAATTCGAATGACGGTGCCTTCAATATCCCGGTCCGGACTTCGGATCCAATCGCCCACCTTAAACGGGCGATCCAGATAAATCACCAACCCGCCAAAAAAGTTCGCGAGTAAATCTTTTGCCGCGAACCCGACCGCAATCCCACCGATACCGCCAAAGGTCAAAACGCCTGAAATACTCAGACCCAGTGTTTGCATCGCCATCAGCGCAGCTGTGATGAAAACCGATATCCGCACAAGCTTTGCAATGGCGGTCACCGTCGTTTCATCGCCCCCAGAACTCAGGTAGGCGGCTTCTAATTCACGAATGAGGCGACTTAAGAATAAGGTCACCAGACCGATAAAGGCCAAGTAACGCACGATTCCAATGAGTTCAATCTGAGACTGGCTTCGAGCTTCGGCAACCCACTCCGCTGCCAGTGACAAGCCAACAATCCAAATCAAAACGTTCAACGGCGTTCTGATGGTGCGCAGCAAAGCATCATCCCAGGGATTTTCGGTCTGGGTCACCCGAGCCATTAACACCAGCACCGTTCGGCGACTGGCGTAACTTGCGAAAGCCGTGGCCAAAACAATTGCGAACACACTCGCGACCAGAGGATCACTCAGCCAGACGCTGGAGAATGCCATCAACTCCTGTAAGGTATTCATTGGTCTGCCCTACTCCGCCTCAATCTTGTTTTGTATCCCGCAATCAGCGCCCTGACTTCAAACGGATCGGATGATAGTCAGAAGGGTTATCGGCGGCATCCGTGCGATCAGACGCGGGTTTTAAATAAAGGTTGCGTTCGGCGCCCGCCGCGTCCGCCTGTTTCATCAAATCCCCTTGACGACCATTTAGCCCCGCCGCTGGCTGTGCGAGAGGCGGCTCGCTGTTTGGCCCTTCGGACCGCTGAACCGCGACGACCTCAGATTGGTTCATCACAACCGCACCAATCCGCTTCACGTTTTCACCCCCAGTATTGAGCTCAAAACCCCAAGTCTGGTTGTAGACCGTGTCGCTGAGTAATGCCGTTGTCCGAGCTTGGGCCGCAACGGTCGCGCCTGGGTCAATCAAAGCTCGATGAACCTTACGACCATTTACGACAGCGGTTTGCATAAATCCCGACCGACCCGTGAGCTCGTGTACCTCTTGTGCAACCTGTTGGGCGGTGTCCGCATCGGAAAAGCTCCCTAAAACCCAAACCAGCTGATCACTCAAAGCCCCTGCCGGGGCCAACGCAAGCATCAGAGGAAGACCCAGTTTTAAAACCCCCGCAGCCAGCGTTTCTCGACTTGCAACTTGCTTTGACTCTAAATTCAACAAACCTGCCTCCTAAACCCTATGCCGGGACACTATAGCCCCGAAATTTTAGAAATCAACGTTAGGGTCAAACCAAGAAATTTCGCTTGCTTGCGTTCCTATACTGTATATAATTCCAGCGCTGTATAAATAAACAGACCCCAAAACGCTGAGCAATCAGGTTTTTGAGGGACTCAGACCCAAGCGAGCAGACTATGATCAAACTCACGCACCGTCAAAGCGAAGTCCTCGACTTCATTAAATCCTACTTAGAAGAAACTGGCTATCCACCAACTAGAGCCGATATTGCGCGAAAGCTCGGTTTCAAGAGCGCCAATGCTGCCGAGGAACACCTTAAGGCGCTCGCGCGTAAAGGCGCGATCGAGATGATTCCAGGCACGTCCCGAGGCATCAAACTGCCAGAGAACTTAGGTTTACCCATCATTGGTCGGGTTGCGGCCGGCAATCCAATTTTGGCGCAAGAACACATCGAAGATCATTGTGAAATTCCGGCTACTTTTTTCAGTCCGACCGCGGACTATATGCTGGTGGTCCGAGGCGACAGTATGATCGATTGCGGCATTTTAGATGGCGATTTGTTAGCCGTGCACAGCACCCCGACCGCCAAAGCCGGGGACATTGTGGTGGCGCGCATTGACGATGAAGTCACGGTTAAGCGTTTTCAAAAAGGCAAGCAAAGCCATCAGGTCACGCTCTTACCCGAAAACCAGGACTATCAACCCATTGAAGTTGATTTAAGGACCTGCCAATTTGCCATCGAGGGTTTGGCCGTCGGCGTGATTCGGCACTAGCTGCGATATAAGACCGATCGCACGCGGATTGTGCCGCCATTGCCTCGCTGACAGCGAGCCGCTGCAAGGTAAGAATTCGCAGGCGCTCCGAAACAATAGACGCTTTCGTTAGCGTTGCGTCAATTAGCGTTAAGACAGCTAGCTTTAAGACAGTTAGCGTTAAGTCAGTTAGCTTTGAGTCAGTTAGCGTTAAGTCGCTTTTGGCTTGGCAGGCGCCTTTTTCTTGGCAGGCGCCTTCTTTTTCGCTGTCGCTTTTTTCTTTGCTACCGCTTTTTTCTTAGCGGGCTTTGATTTCTGAGGCGCTGGCGCAAGGGTTTCGACCCAAATGCCTTTGGTTTCATCAAAGTCTGCTCGCCAACCCGAGGCTTTCCCCTTTTCAATTTCGGTCGCTAAATAGTGTTCTTTGGTTTGCCGACCAAACTTCACTAAGGTTCGGCGATCATCGGGATCCTTAACCGGCGCCCGCATCAGGAATTGATATTTTGGATCGATTTCATTTTGATGCGGCAACAGCTCATCTAAATACGGCGCTCGGGTTTCGCGGTTTTTAGGAAACTGACTGGCGGCCAGAAACAAACCTGCAGCGCCATCGCGCAATAAATAATGGTCGTCCACTTTTTCACACGCCAGCTCCGGCATCGCAACCGGGTCCATCTTGGGGGGCGCTGCTTCACCATTACGTAGGAGTTTTCGGGTATTTTTGCAGTCTTCACCGGTGCAGCCGAAATATTTGCCAAAACGACCCGTTTTGAGCTGCATTTCCGCACCACACTTATCACACTCGACGGTCGGACCCTCATAGCCGCGAATTTTGTAGTCGCCCGCCTCAAACTCAAAGGTACTACAATCTGGGTTGTTGCCACACAGGTAGAGCTTCGTATTTTTGTCGATTAAATATTCTGTCATGGCGGTCTGGCATGCTTGACAGCGGCGCTTCTTGAGCAAGATCCTGGACTCTTCCTCGTCATCGCCGGTCGCGCTCACCACCTCATCACCCGGGATCAAATTAATCGTCTGTTTGCAACGCTCCTTTGGCGGCAGGTCATAACCCGAGCACCCTAAAAACACACCCGTACTCGCTGTCCGGACATTCATGGGGCGCTCACAGAGCGGACAAGGTTTACCAATAATCGACGGCTGATTTGATCGCATCCCGTCGTCTTGATCAGAGGCTTTTTCTAATTTTTCTGAAAAATCGGAATAGAAATTGTTAAGCGTCTCTTTCCAATTTTGATCACCGCTCGATACTTGGTCTAGCGCATCTTCCAGATTGGCTGTAAACCCAAAATCCAAAAGATTGGTAAAGCTTTCATTTAGACGGTCGGTCACCAGCTCACCAATTTTTTCGGCGTAAAACCGCTTGTTGCGTAAGGACACGTAACCTCGATCTTGGATGGTGGTAATAATCGACGCATAGGTGGAGGGCCTGCCAATACCACGTTTTTCGAGTTCGCGCACCAAGGATGCCTCACCAAAGCGGGCCGTCGGTTTGGTAAAATGTTGGATTGGATCCAACTTCAGTAAGGTTAGCTTCTGACCAATTTTAAATTCTGGTAAAGCCGGCTCTTCCTCTTTCTTGCCGGCCGAGGCCTGGACGCGGGTATAGCCATCAAATCGTAGAATTCGACCGCGCACACGCAGCTCGATATCACCTCGATGCACCGTCACTGCAGTTGATAAGTAATCGGCGTTCGGCATTTGACACGCTACAAACTGCCGCCAAATCATCTCATAAAGCCGTTCCGCATCGCGTTCCATATTGTTCAGTAAAGACGCTTTGATGCGAACATCCGACGGTCGAATCGCCTCATGCGCTTCCTGTGCGCCATCTTTGCTGCTGTAGCGGCGAGGTTCGGCAGGCAAGTACGCTTGACCGTAGTCTCGTTCAATCAGCGTCCGACAACTTTCGATCGCGTCAAGACTCAAGTTTGTCGAGTCTGTCCGCATGTAGGTGATATAGCCCGCTTCATAAAGTCGCTGAGCCATCATCATGGTTTTTTTTACCCCAAACCCCAAACGCGTGCTTGCGGCTTGTTGCAGTGTTGAGGTGATAAACGGCGCGTTAGGTCGAGTTTGCGTTGGTTTGTCCTCTCTTGCAGCAACCTCGAAAACACCCGCTTTGAGGACGTCCATCACCGCATCAACTGTTTGTCGATTGGTTGGCTTAAAGGCAACCCCTTGATTGCGAACAACCTGGAACTTGGCCGCACCTTCTGGGTTTTCTAAACTCGCAAAAACTTCCCAATACTCTTCTGGGATAAACGCCCTAATTTCGCGCTCTCGCTCAACCAACAATTTTACCGCAACCGACTGCACGCGGCCGGCCGACAAACCTCGGGCGATCTTGCTCCATAGCAGGGGACTGACCATATAACCAACTACGCGATCGAGGAAACGACGCGCTTGCTGCGCATTCACGCGATCGATATCAATCTCACCCGGTTGCTCGAAAGCGGCTTGAATGGCCTTCTCCGTGATCTCGTTGAACACGACCCGCTTATACCGGCTAGGGTCACCCCCTATGGCTTCTTTTAAGTGCCAAGCAATGGCCTCACCTTCTCGGTCCATATCCGTTGCAAGATAAATCTCATCAGCGGTCTTCGACAATTTTTGAAGCTCGCTCACAACCTTTTCTTTGCCTGGCAGAATTTGATAGTTCGCCTTCCAATCATTATCCGGATCAATCCCCATCCGTTTAATCAATTGCTGCCGAGCTTTAGCCTTTTTGTGCGCCACCTTTTTTTCGGGTGATAACTTTCGAGTCTTAGCCGCCTCTGCGGCACGCGCCTTCGGATCCGCAACAGCGCCCTGGCCACTGACCGGCAAATCCCTGATATGCCCGACGCTCGACTTCACAATAAAGTCGCTTCCGAGATACTTATTAATGGTCTTCGCCTTTGCGGGCGACTCGACGATTACGAGTGCTTTTGCCATGAAATTACCACTTTGTGCGCGCCACCATCCGTGACACAACCCTTTAACCTTGCTTTCAAACGCGCCATCTTGGCGGCCTGCCCTGCACCTTCGGATCGGTGCCTTCTGCTTTTAGCATCCGATGGCGAGTGCATCTAAGCCCTCAGCCTCAGCCCTCAGCCCTCAGCCCTAAGCCATCATTGCCAATCATCCACGGATGGCGACGCTGTCTTGATGCTGCATCATTCAAATTAAAAGGCTCGCTAACCGGTGCCCGGCGCTTTTGAACCCTTATTCTCGCCACGATCAACCAGCGGGATGTCACTGTCTCAACGCGACTTCTGAAACTTTTTTGCGTCATTCAAAGCGCCGCTTTAAGCTGCAAACCTTGCTAACAGCGCGTCAACGACGCCCGATCTGACCTCGCGTGTGTCTCCTATTATCAAGATTAGAACCGTCCTGAAACGCTCTTTAAACAACCCACTCGCGCTACCAACTCTTTTTACTAGACCCGCTGAGCGTCTAGCTTGTCAACCCTTAGCCGCTCAATCAGCCTTAGAAATCGATGAAAACTCAGCGAGCCATTGTAGGCCCTCTTCAATAAACGTAAAGATTTTTTCACCCATTCGGAGATCCGGCTGTTCAACCCAATAAACATTCAGCTGTCGCCCGTCCCAAATAATCTGGTGAACCGTCATCGGTAACGCGCTCGCAAACTGCTGAAGAAACCCGCGACAAGCCTCGGACAATGGCGCTTCGGTTATGCTATGAAACGCATCCGGACTCGACCCGTCACGACCGGGCGTCCTTTGAACCTTGAAGGCCTCGAGCGACCCCACACTCGAATTCATACGGCTGTATCCCTTATACGCCGCTATCTGAAGTTTGGGCGGTAATGCTTGTCCAGTGCTCGTACGGTACTTGTCTTGGTCCGGGTTGGGATCATCGATCGTTGTCAGCTCAACCGATATACCCCTGGCCATGGCAGCCCGCCGGACCGCCATAATCTGCTTTTGGGATTTACCCGGAAGAATCGACACAATCGGCGCGATCAGCATCAGCAAAACCAATCCAATGAGCAGGTACACCATGTCCGCCTCCTCCTAATTAAAGACTGTTTTTGCGAATCGATTCATGGCGCGTCCATCTATTGTATGCTGCAACGGAGTCGGGTAAGTTTCCCTAAAGTCTGTGCGAGAACTCAGTATGCAAGCCGCATTTAAACACATTCTCATCGCTGTAGATCTCACGGAAGATGCTCGAAGCGTGGCTCAAAAAGCCTGCGCGTTGCGCACCGCCTTCAATGCGCAATTAAGCTGTACCCACGTCATCGAGCCGTTGAGCCTTGCTTACGGCGGGGATGTACCGATGGACCTTTCTACAATCCAAGACCAATTGCAAGAGACTGCTAAAATTCAGCTGAATGAGTTTGCGCAGACCTTGGACATTCCAAGTGAAAACCGCCATTTGGTCTACGGACGACCTGAGACCGAGATCCACAGCCTTGCGGAAGAACTCGGTGTTGACCTCATTGTCGTTGGCAGCCACGGTCGTCACGGTTTAGCCTTGCTTTTGGGTTCTACCGCCAACGGCGTGCTACAAGGATCACCCTGCGACGTACTCGCCGTGCGAGTGGGCGATTAAAACCCACCGACGATCCGAATCGAGTTAGTACGACCCTTTATGATCCGAATGCTTTACCAAGGCTTGCTCATTGCGCTAGCCCTCTTCTCGAGCGCCAGCCTAACTGGCAAGGCCAACCCGCACCGCGAGTCCGCAGACGCCCTAGGGATTGAAATGCAACGCTTCCGGCAGCGCGCCGTATTTCTTGAGGCGAGGCAAATCGCGCGCAGCGGCAAGCGCAGTGCGCTACAGCCCTTACTCGAGTCCCTAAGCGATTACCCTTTAAAGAGCTACATCGAGTATGAAGCCCTGTTAGCAAGACCCTATTCAACGGATGACGCGGTTCAAGGCTTCATCGAAAATCACCCTGATTTTCCGATCAGCGCGCAGCTCCGCCGCGCCTTCGCGCACTATCGACGCGACCAAAATCGTCCAGAGAGTTTTTTACGCTTTCACCAACCGACGGATGCGGACATTGATAACCAATGTTTCAGAGCAAGCGCGCTGTGGACACTCGAACGGATACCAGAAGCCATGGCCGCGACTCAGGCTCTTTGGCTACAGGGACGCTCGCAGCCAAAAGGTTGCGATAAGGCCTTTAGCCGCTGGCGAAGGGCAGGCGGTCTGACCCAAGCGCTCGCCTGGCAGCGCTATGAGCTGGCGGTTCTCGCAGACGAGGATCGCCTGGCAGCCTACCTCGAACGAACGCTTTCCGAAGACCAGCGCGCTTTAGCACGCCAATTGACCCGATTGAAACAGCGACCAACCCGCATCGATCGCTATGAAACCATCGATTTCAAAGCATCAGAGCAGCGCGTTCTGGCCGATTCAGCGCTGCGTGCCTTCGTTAAAAAGCGCCCTGCCGAGGCCCTGGTTTTTATAACGGATCTTGAGGACTCTGGGCGGCTGGAAGCTGCGCAAGCCCTCGAATACCGCTATGCCGCCGCCTTGCGATTGATCCGCGAAGACAACCTGGCACTGAATGATGTCTTGATTCCAGCCGCGCTTCGAACCGATCCGGCTTTAATCGAAGCCAATCTTATTCAGCTGATCAAAGCCGGACAATTTAACGCTTTATTGACCCCACTCAGCCAATTGCCGCCATCCGCCCAAGACAGCTTGCGATGGCGATACTGGCAAGCCCGAGCGGAGCTCAGCAGCTCAGACCCAGCCGCCCGCGAATCGGCTCGGATCCGTTTTGAGCGCCTCGCAGGCGAACGCGACTATTATGGCCACCTCGCAGCCCAATGGCTGGGCATTTCCGGTAGTTTGGCCGATCAAAGCACCACCATCGCACCTGAAAGGCTGCTGGATCTTGCGGCTGCACCCGCCGCCCAGCGTATCTACGAGTTAAGCGCATTGGGCGAGACCCTTGAGGCTCGCAGAGAATGGTTCCAACTGATTAAACCTTTTTCAAACCGAGAGCTCCGGATTGCGGCAGGACTTGCAAGTCAGTGGCACTGGCATGACATGGCGATTGCAACGCTTGCCCAGGCCCAAGCTTGGGATGAGGTTCTCGAGCGCTTTCCACGGCCTTACGCAGAACGTTTTACCGAAGCGGCCCGAACCCAGGGCGTACCGGTAACCCTTGCAATCGCCGTCGCCCGCCGTGAGAGCGGTTTTTGGCGTGATGCTCGCTCGCCGGTCGGCGCCGAAGGATTAATGCAACTCATGCCCCGCACGGCGCAAAGCGTTGCAAAATCGATCGACCTTGATACCCCAACGAACTTGGTTCTAACCGACATTGATACCAACATCCAACTTGGCACAGCCTATCTTGGCCAGCTCTTACAGCGCTTTAACGACAATCGAATTTTAGCACTGGCGGCCTACAACGCCGGACCCAGTCGAGTGCAAAAATGGCACACCCATCCCCAGCCCATTGACGCCTTTATCGAAGGAATTCCGTTCGCTGAGACCCGTGCCTATGTCAAAGCCGTGCTGCTGTATGCTGCGATCTATGCGCAGCTAAGTGGTCGACCGGAACCACTGCTATACCCTTATGAAATTGAACAGTTCAGTCCCAATGACTCCTTACCTATTGGGCCTGGGGTATTTAACGAAACCGCCCCGGCTGTAGAATCCGCGCAGGACGCCGCCTTAAACCCAAGGGTTAAACATAATGCTTTTTGATATCGGCGCAAACCTTACCCACAGTGACTTTAAAGGCGACCTCCTGTCCGTGCTCGACCGAGCCAGAGCGGCGGGTGTCCACCAGATGGCCGTGACCGGCGCCAGTTGCGAAGGCTCGCAACAAGCCGTTACGCTCTCCCAGCAGTTCGAGGCCTTGTTCGCAACGGTGGGCGTGCACCCACATCACGCCGAAGAAGTTAACGACGGCACAATTGAGATGCTCGCCGCGCTTGCAGCCAGCGAACGCGTCGTCGCCATTGGCGAGACCGGACTCGATTATTTTCGCGATTTTACCCCGAGGGATCAGCAACGCCGAGCTTTCGAAGCGCAGCTGGACCTTGCGGTCGCGTTGGACAAGCCCCTATTCTTGCACGAGCGAGCGGCAGCGGAGGACTTCACCAAGATACTCACGAAATATCGTGATCGAATCAACTCGGTCGTGGTGCATTGCTTTACCGGCGACGCCCAAGCGCTATCGCGCTACCTTGACCTGGATTGTCATATTGGCATCACGGGCTGGATCTGTGATGAGCGCCGCGGCACTCACTTACATAGCCTGATCCGTGACATCCCCAGCAATCGCTTGATGATCGAAACCGATGCGCCCTACCTACTACCAAGGACGTTAAAACCCAAACCAAAACATCGCCGGTGCGAACCGGCTCATTTGGTTGAGGTTTGCCGTTTCATTGCCGCGTTATTAGACAAACCCGAAACGCAAGTTGCGGCGGAAACAACCCAGACGGCTCAGGCTTTTTTTAAATTATGATCAGCGTTCAGCTCTACACGACCCTCGGCTGCCATCTGTGCGAGCAAGCCTTCGCGCTCTTACACGAATTGCGCGCTGAACTGGGTCTATCGATCGAGCCAATCGAAATCGCCGATTCGGACGAACTCATCGAGCGCTATGGGGTCCGCATTCCAGTGGTCACCCGTGCAGACTCAGTGGCGGAACTCGGCTGGCCATTCGATGCGGGCCAGCTCAAGGCGTTTCTGACAGAAAATGCGCCGTAACTTGCGAAGTCCAAGCCACGCTCAAAACCGCAACGCGGTTAACGACACGCGGCCGTCAACTTAGGCAGACGCAAGCGCCGCCATCCCGCGAGTGTTAAGACACCTGACACCGAACAAGTGCTTAGCGCAATCCGGCTCAGAACTTGGTTTGTGCTGGGACCGGTTGCAGGTAAATGATAATCTCGCAAGACCACGGCAAGGAATAACATCATGGCGCTGAAAACAATCACGACCGATCTGTGCTTCGCCGAGGGACCACGCTGGCATGATGGGGCGCTTTGGTTTTCTGACATGCACGACCACGTGGTCTGCCGGATCGATGCTGAGGGCAACAAAACCGTGGTTGCCGAAGTACCCCAACAACCTTCTGGGCTCGGTTGGTTGCCGGATGGCCGGTTGCTCGTTGTATCGATGCGCGATCGGTTAATCTTGGTTCAAAACCAGCACGGCCTTGAGGTTTGGTCTGACCTGTCACGGCTCGCGAAACATGATTGCAACGATATGGTTGTCGACGCACTCGGTCGCTGTTGGGTAGGCAATTTCGGTTTCGATCTGCATGCAGGCGACGCGATGACCACGACTGAATTGATCTTGGTGCGCGGACAAAACCAGGCTGAGGTCGTCGCAACCGATCTATTTTTCCCCAACGGCAGCGTTATCACGCCCGATGGCCGCACCTTGATCGTTGCTGAAACCTTCGCCGCGTGTCTTACTGCTTTCGATATCGAACCCAGTGGCCAACTCTCAAACCGAAGAATCTGGGCCCAGCTTGAAGGCGCGGTGCCCGATGGTATTTGTCTAGATACAGCTGATGGAATCTGGGTCGCCTCCCCCACAAGCCAAGAATGTTTGCGCGTGATAATGGGCGGGGCGGTAACGGAGCGAATCAAGGTAGAAGATGAAGCATTCGCTTGTATGCTGGGCGGCGAGGATGGCCGCCAGCTCTTTATATTAACCGCGCCAAGCTCAGCGCCAGAGACGTGCAAGCAAGCCCGCGCTGGAAAAATTGTCTGTACCGATGTGAAATATGCGAGGGCAGGATGTCCGTAACACCGACCCAGCAGTTAAGAGTTGCCCTGCTCAGTGGCGGCGTCTCTCAAGAGGCAAGCGTCTCAAGAGTCAGCGCCGAAAGCGTTATGGCAGCGGTTGCATCGCACTATCCAAACCTCGTCAACATTGAACTCAATGCATCCGCTGTAACCACCCTGCAGGCCTTTCAGCCGGATGTTGTGTTCCCAGTTTTGCATGGTCCCCCTGGAGAAGACGGCACGGTTCAAGGGCTGCTCGAGATCTTGGGCATCCCCTATGTGGGCTCTGATGTCCACGGCAGCGCTGTTGCAATGGACAAGATTGCCGCTAAGGGCTTACTTGCGAACACCGCGGTCCCGCTGGCCCAACACGGCATCTTGAGCAGGCCAACTTTTGAACCCGCACAGTTAACGGCCCTCATTGCGGCTCTCGGGGCGCAACTCGTTGTGAAACCCGTCCGTCAAGGCAGCGCACTCGGTGTCACTCGGGTTTCCGACGTAAATGCCTTGGCTGACGCGGTGTCTTTGGCCTTCGAGTACGACGACCAGCTCTTGATTGAAAAGCGCATCATTGGTCGAGAAATGACGGTCGGTATTTTAGAACAACCAGGCGGTCTAGATGCCTTTCCCGTAATTGAAATCACAACCCCAGAAAACAGCTGGTATGACTTTCATCACCGCTACACACAGGGCGCGAGCAACCATATTATGCCAGCGGATATTTCGTCTGCGCTCAGTTCGCAGCTGCAGGCCGCGGCGATCAGTGCGCACCAATGCCTCGGTTGCCGCGATCTATCAAGAGCAGACTTTATCGTTTTGGCAGACAACACCTTTGTCCTGCTAGAAGTCAACACCCTGCCAGGCATGACCCCAACCAGTCTTTATCCAGATGGCGCACGCGGGCACGGGTATGCATTTGATCAACTCTTGGTGCATCTTATTGAGCGCGCCTACACTCGAGGGTGATTGCGTCGCTGAAGACGAACCCGATCGACAGGCAATCGGCAGTCTCGATTCTGACTGAACGTCCTTAACGCCCCAGACCCAATGCCGCGCATTGGGCCCGAAGCGCCGCCAGATCTCTATAAATCGTAACCGCGCTCATTGTGTTGCGTCAGATCCAGCCCTTCGGTTTCCTCGTCTTGCGACACGCGAAGACCCAGCATTCTGTCAATCAACTTGAGCAAGACAAAGGTGACGATGCCCGTGTAGACGGCACTGGCAAGCACACCAATCAACTGAACTTGAAACTGACCGGCAATGGTTACGCCCTCGGCAAGCCCCTGGCCACTAAAGACGCCGAGCCCCGCGCTCGCAAAAACTGCGGCAAGCAAGGTTCCCAAAGCGCCGCCCACGCCGTGCACAGGAAACACATCGAGCGAATCATCAATTTTTAAGCGCTGCTTTAAAAAGACCGTTGCGTGATAGCAAACAAACCCAGCCAGAATGCCAATGACGAGCGCGCCTCCCGGCCCAACATAACCCGACGCCGGCGTGATCGTGCCAAGGCCCGCCACCATGCCCGTGACCGCGCCGAGCGCGCTGGGGCGGCCAAACTTCGTCCACTCACAAGCCATCCAGGTCAAGGCACCCGCCGCGGCCGAAACATGGGTCACAAGCATTGCCATACCCGCATCGCCATTGGCTGCCAGTGCACTACCAGCGTTAAAGCCAAACCAACCGACCCAGAGTAATCCTGCACCCGTTATCGTCATGGTCATGTTGTGCGGCGGCATCGGTTGATTCGGAAATCCATGGCGAGGGCCCATGACGATGGCAGCCACGACCGCTGCCACGCCGGCGGTGACGTGAACCACGGTGCCGCCCGCAAAATCAAGGAGTCCCATCTCGGCAAGCCAACCACCACCCCAAACCCAATGCGTGATTGGCGCATAAACCGCAAGGAGCCAAAGTCCAGAGAAGACCAGCATCGAAGAAAACCGCATCCGCTCAGCAAAACCGCCAACGATCAGCGCTGGCGTGATGATGGCAAACGTCATTTGGAACATCGCAAACACCGATTCAGGAATGTCGCCAACCATTGCGCCTTCCGTCACAGCGCCCATTAAAATATTGTCGAACCCGCCAACGAAAGCATTGCCCTCTGAGAAGGCCATAGAGTAGCCAACAAACAGCCACAACAATGATGCAACGCAGGTCACCGCAAAGCATTGCATTAAAATGGATAGGATATTTTTAACCCGAACCAAGCCACCATAAAATAAAGACAACCCGGGCAGCGTCATCATCAGGACCAAAGCCGTTGCGGTTAAGATCCAAGCGGTGTTCGCACCATTGAGCCCATCACTGGCAAAGGTGGTTGAGGGTAACAACACGGACAATGCCGCAATTTTCCAGATTGGTTTACTCATAGCTCTTCCCTGCTTTTTATTGTTTGCACCAAAATTCGCACAAAATGTATAAACCGCTGCCTAAACCAATTGCTTTAAACAGCGTCTCATTTCACTCGAAAACCGCACGCATCTATCGGTCGCCGAAAAGTTGCCGATCCCTGGCTTCTAAAGCGCACCTCGCGCCAGCTTTCGTGGCCGGCCACCAGGTCCTCTGCGAACCAAAATTCTATCGCCTTAAGCAATGCCTGCCAAGTCAAGCCCATCTGTCCTTGCCTTTTTCTTGCATTGGCTTGGCTGGCTGGGCTGGGCTAGTGGGTCGTAGATGATGCGATAAGTCTTTTTAATCAGGGATTAACAAACCATGTCGGCTTGAAATCACGCCTGTCGACCCCCACCGTCTGATTGACCGCGCAATCCTTAAGACCGACGGAACATTTTAAATCCGATGCGGTCTATAGGTCGCGCTTGGGTTAACCTTGGCGACCAACCCTTAGAATCATTTAAATGAGTTACCTGCTATGAATCATCTCGCACCGATCCAATCCCTCAGACAACATCTTTCAGAGCAGATTGTAGGTCAAAGCTTATTGGTCGATCGACTTCTGATGGCTTTGCTGGCGGATGGCCACCTACTGGTTGAGGGCGCGCCCGGACTGGCAAAAACAAAAGCCATCAAAACCTTGGCAAATTGTCTTGAAGGCTCGTTCCAACGCATCCAATTTACCCCCGATTTACTGCCATCGGATGTCACCGGAACCGAGATCTACCGGGCTCAAGAGGGGACCTTCGTATTCCAAGAGGGTCCAATTTTCAATCACCTAGTCCTTGCAGATGAAATAAATCGGGCGCCAGCGAAAGTTCAGTCGGCGCTGCTTGAGGCCATGGGTGAACGCCAAATCAGTAATGGCAATAACACCATGGCATTACCCGAACTGTTTCTTGTGATGGCCACTCAAAACCCCATCGAACAAGAAGGGACTTATCCATTGCCCGAAGCCCAATTGGATCGATTCCTTATGCATGTGTTGGTCGACTATCCGGATGCGGATGCGGAACATAGCATTTTGCGCATCGTCCGCCACGAGCAGCGTGCCAAGCAGCAACCCACGTCAAGCGCTCAAAGCCTTGTCACCCAGGCCCAAATTTTCTCAGCCCGGCAGGAAGTACTCGATTTACACATGGAAACCGTCGTTGAGAACTATATTGTTGAATTGGTTATGGCGACTCGCAATCCCAAGGCTGTCGACCCAGAACTCGCTGACTGGTTAGATTATGGCGCGTCCCCTCGAGGCACCATTGCGCTCGACGTTTGCGCACGTAGCCATGCCTATTTGCAAGGCAAAGATTTTGTGACGCCCGATGACATTCAGGCCGTTGCCTTCGACGCGCTGCGACATCGATTGGTTTTAAGCTTTGAAGCAGAAGCTGCGGGCGTGACAACCGATGATGTCATCGAACGTCTTTTAGCTCGTGTTGCAACGGCCTAATTCAATGCGCGACGCAGCCCAATCTAAGGTGCTTTCTGGCACCGGTGCCTATGCCACGCTTTCGGACCTCATTGGCTTGCGCCACAAAGCGCATCGTCTAGCCTTACCCCGAAATCAAACCGCCACCAACCCGATGACTGGGCAGCTACGCTCAAAGCATCAGGGCCGAGGCATGGACTTCAGCGAAGTCAGACTGTACCAAGCCGGCGACGACATTCGCAGCATCGATTGGAAAGTAACGGCACGAACCTCCAAGCCCCATACCAAAGTCTTTCAAGAAGAACGTGAACGACCGGTGCTGATTTTACTCGACCAAGGACCGAGTCTTTATTTTGGCTCTCAGGTCCGGTTCAAATCCGTGGCAGCGGTGCGCCTTGCCGCGCTTTTGGGTTGGGCCGCACTCGAGCAGGGTGACCGGGTAGGCGGGATTGTCTTCAACGATTCAACTCATCTCGAGACCCGACCTAGACGGAGCCGAAAGTCGCTCCTCAGACTGGTCCACGACAGCCTCTCTTTCAATCAGAGCCTGGGTAAAACAAGCCATATCCGTCAGCACAATCAATTTTCTGACATGATTCAAGCCGCCCAAAGAGCCAGCCGGCATGGCAGTCTGATTTTTATTATCAGCGACTTTTCAAACTTTGATACCGATATCGAAACACAGCTCAAGCAGCTTGGTCGGCACAATGATCTGCATGGCATCCAGATCATTGATCCGCTGGATCGTGAATTGCCCCCGCCCGGGCGGTACAGCATAACCGATGGCACCGGAATACAAGAGATCGACACGCGCTCGCGGCAGGCAAGAGCGCGCCATACGGCAGAATTTGAAGCGCGTGTGCGCCAAGTCCAGCGCGGCTTTCAAAAAGTGCAAGGCCGTTTTACGCAAGTCCCGGCCTTTGAGGAACCCGAGGATTACCTGCCCCGCTTGTTTGATCAAAGAGGTTCGCTTTAATGCTCACTTCCGTCGCGCCCGCTACGACGCCGCCGCCCGCGCCTGGCGTCATGCCGTCAGCTGCGAATGAAGATCCCCTGGCGCAACTTCGAGATCTTCACCTGCCGCAGGCCGTGGCTGACTGGCCGCCAGCACTGGGCTGGTGGCTACTGGCTGGCCTTGTTTTACTCGCAATTGTTTGGGTAGGACGAACGCTGTATCGGCGCCACAAAGGCAAGGCTTATCGCCGCGTCGCGCAACGCGAGCTCAAAGCCATTGAGGCAGCGTATGCGCAAACCGAGGACGCAAGGCGCGCCCTAATCGCATTACAACTCTTGATGAAGCGGGTCGCCGTCAAGGCCTTTGGCCGAGATGAGGTTGCCGCACTGACCGGCGTCACTTGGACGCAGTTTCTGGATGCAACCGGCGCAACCAGCCAGTTTTCTCTCGGCCCAGGCGAGCTCCTAATCGATGGGCCCTATCAATCAGCTCAAGATCTTTCGGGTATTGAACTCACCGCGCTGTTTTCGATCTGTGCTGCATGGCTTAAAAATCACTCAAAGACGGACAAAGTTGTAACGCCCGCCGCCAGCGAGCAAACCCCATGATTGAATTTGGCTGGCCTTGGTTTTTTTATCTGTTGCCGCTACCGCTGCTCGCCTGGCTGCTGCCGCGAGCGAATCGACAAGAGGCGGCGTTGAAAACGCCAAGCTTTAATCGCTTAAAGCGCTTGAGCGCCGAATTGGAACCGCAGTCTAGTCGAATGCTATGGCGAAGCCTCGTAGTGCTACTTTGGCTTGCTCTGATTATTGCCGGGAGTCAGCCTAAATGGGTTGGAGACGCAATCACCCTGCCGAGCAGCGGCCGGGATCTTTTGCTTGCCGTGGACATCTCCGGCTCAATGGGCACCGAGGACATGCGTTTAAGCGGCCAGATGGTCACCCGCCTAGCCGCCGTCAAAGCCGTGGTCGGCGAATTTGTTGAGCGTAGGCGTGGCGACCGCCTCGGCCTCATTTTGTTTGGCAGCCAAGCCTATTTGCAAGCGCCGCTCACCTTCGACCGCAAAACCATTAATACCCTGTTGATGGAGACCCCGCTCGGTATCGCCGGTGGCAAAACCGCAATCGGCGATGCCATCGGCTTGTCTGTGAAACGACTGTTGGACCGGCCCGCAGCCAATCGCGTGCTCATTCTCCTGACCGACGGCGTCAATAATGTCGGTGAGGTATCGCCCATCCAGGCGGCAAAGCTTGCGGCACAAGAAGGCATCACAATCTACACGATTGGTTTTGGCGCGGACGAGATGGAGGTCTCTGGTCTTTTGTTTAATCGTACAGTGAACCCTTCGGCAGAACTCGACACGGAGACCCTCACGGAAATTGCAGGGCTCACCGGCGGACTCTATCAAAGAGCGCGTTCGACAGCAGAACTCGCGAGCATCTATCTTGCTCTTGACGAACTCGAGCCCATTGAGGTTGAGCAAGAAACCTATCGCCCCGAAAAATCATTGTTTTTCTGGCCACTGGGCGGTGCACTGGTCTTAAGTTTATTCGTTGCGGGCTTTTGGCTACTCAGAACCGCCTTAGCCGAGCGTGCCTTCTCGTCAAGGGATGATGCTGAGGTGACCCCATGAACTGGATCGGAAACTTTCACTTTATCCGGCCTGAATGGCTGTTCGCCTTGATACCTGCCGTTGTGATTGCGGTCCTGCTTTTTAGGCGCTATCAACAATCCACGGCCTGGGCCGACACCATAGACCCAACGCTTATGCCTTTTCTGCTGATTCAGCCACCCAAAAAACCGAGCGTCAATCCGCTACCTATTCTGCTGCTCGGCTGGGTACTTGCCATCCTTGCCGTCGCGGGGCCGACCACTCAGAAAATTCCCCAGCCAATTTTAGAGCGCGAAGATGCGTTGGTGATCATTTTAGATTTGACCTGGTCCATGTATGCGTCCGACGTTTCGCCAAGCCGCCTCACTAACGCCAAGCGCAAAATCACCGACCTGTTAATGGCTCGAAACGAAGGCATGACGGGTCTGATTGTATTTGCAGGTGATGCGCACGCAGTATCCCCGCTCACGGATGACAACAAAACCATCCTATCGCTGCTATCAACCCTCGGCCCCGAAATTATGCCGGCGCCGGGCTCAGCGCTCGCACCAGCGTTAACCCTGGCGCGCAGTCTGTTCGTGTCCGCGGGTGCGGCGACAGGACGCGTTTTGGTCATCACCGATGAAGTTCGGGACGCGCAAGCCGCTTTGAGCGCCGCGCGGGCCTTAAGCAAACAGTATCCCTTATCCCTAATGATTGTGGGAACTCAGAGTGGCGCGCCCATTAGATTGCCGCAATCGATGGGCGACAACTTTTTGAAGGACGACCAGGGCAGCTTGGTCATTCCCGCCGTCAACTTTGATGCCATCACTCGGTTCGCTGATGCCAGCGGCGCCTCCGTATCAGAACTCAACTTACTGAACGACGATTTAGCGGTCTGGCTCGAGCCACCAAATCGTCTAGAAGAGTCGTTTCGAATCGTCGAGCGCGACTTCGACCTCTGGGAGGAACTCGGCCCCTACCTCATTTTGATTTTACTGCCCCTAGCCATTGTTGGATTTCGGCGCGGCTGGTTATGGGGCCTGGCTGTCGTAATCTTGATGCCCGTAGATCAAGCTGGGGCCGCAGATTTTTGGACCGATCTCTGGCAAACACCGGATCAACAAGGCGCAAGCGCCCTGGAACTCGATGCCCCGGCATCCGCGGCGGCCCTGTTTGAAGATCCTGCTTGGCGCGCGACCGCCCACTATCGCAATCAAGATTTCAAAGCTGCTGCTGAGGACTTTGCCGCCAGTGGGGGCATTGAAAATCATTACAACCGGGGCAATGCCCTGGCCCGCGCTGGGGATTTGAATGGCGCCCTTGCCGCCTTCGACCAAGTGCTCAGCAGCGATCCCGAGCATGAGGATGCAGCCTTCAACAAAGCCTTGATCGAGCGCCTGCTTGACCAACAATCCCAGGAGCAAGACGCATCTGATCAAGACGAAAACGGTGAGCAGAAGCCGCAAGAAGGCGGTCAAGGTGAGCAAGAGCAAGACGCCAGCGAGCAAGATCCGTCGCAAGATGCTCAAAATCAACAAGAAGGCGACACCGAGGACGACGCCCAAGATTCAGAGGCTGCACGCGAGCAGCCCGAATCAGACCAAAGCCAGGAGGAAGCTGCTGAAACCAGTGAGCAAGCAGTGCAAGAAGCAGACGAGGCTTTGGACCCCGAAGAAGCGCAAGCCCTTGAACAATGGTTAAAGCGGGTACCCGATGATCCTGGTGGACTACTCAGACGAAAATTTGAACAACAATTTGAAGAGCGGGTCCGTCAAGGCGAGATCACGCGACAAGATTTTGAGAGGAATTGGTAATGCGACGAGGTCACCTAGCGCTCTTAATTTGGCTATTGAGCATCACGCCCTTACTCCACTCGGCGGTGACAGCAACGGTTGATCAAAATCAGATCACCGAATTTGACGTCTTGACCCTCACGATCCGCGTCACCGATCAAGGCAGCACCGAACCGGACTTTCGAGCCCTGGAGGGTGACTTCGCGATCCTTAACCAGCAATCCCAGCAAAATTCCTCGATTTCTCTGATCAACGGCCGACAAACCAGTCGGTCTTACGTCGACTACCAAGTAACGCTTAGACCAAGGCGTCAGGGTAATCTTCTTATCCCAGCAATAACCGTCGGCACCGAACGAACGAATCCGATTGGCATCCGGGTTGTGGCGCAATCCCAAGCGGTTCGAAACCAGATGCAGCAAATTCTGTTCTTTGAAACGTTGGTGGATCGAGACGAAGTCTACGTGCAAGCGCAACTGCTTTACACCGTCCGGTTATATTACGCGGACTCAATTTCCGGCGACTTCCCACCAGCGCCCGATTTGCCGAATGCCATGGTTGAGATTATTGAAAATGAACGCCGCTTTGAAACCGTCGTCAATAACCGCCGGTATTACGTTCTGGAAAAACGCTATGCCATCTTCCCCCAGCAAAGTGGGCCACTCGTCTTAGCGCCTGAGACCTTCGTCGGCACCCGGGGCCGGGGCGGCCTGTTTTCTTCCCGAGAACGGGTGAACGCGGTGTCTTCTGGTCATACCCTTAGTGTCTTACCAGTGCCCAGCAGTTTCCAGGACAAGCGCTGGCTGCCGGCCCAAAGCGTTACCATCGACGCTGTCTTAAACCGTCCCGATTCACCCTTGATGGTTGGAGACCCGATCAATCGGGTCGTGACCGTCAAAGGCAGGGGTGTCACCGCCGCGCTGCTGCCAGAGCTCGGCTTTGAGGACGCCGATGGCGCCAGGCTCTATATTGATCAGCCAGTGGTAGAAGAGCTGGCAAGCGAGCAGGGCTTGGCCGCGGAGTCCGTGGTGACCATTGGTATTGTGCCAACTCAGGCGGGTACCCTAGCCCTACCGGATATCAATATTTATTGGTGGAATACTGAAGCACGACGACAAGAAGTCGCGACACTACCCGGGTTAAACCTCGCCATTGGTGAGGCACCGCAATCAGCTCCAGTTTTGGGTCCGTCCAGCGTGACCCAAACACCCAATATTGACAACAACGAACTCGTGCTGCTCAGACAGCAGCTGCAGTGGGCTATCTGGCTTGCCGTCGTTCTGCTGGTGGTCTGGCTGCTGACCCTGTTTGCGTGGATCAAAAAACCCAAAACAGCAAACCCTACGCCGCGCCCGGCCGCCCCTGAATTCGAATTGGGGCCGTTAGCCCGAGCGATTAAGCTTGGTGATCCTCAGAAAACCTACGCCGAACTCCAGCGTTGGCGCCGGCATACTTTCCCCAGTGCGGCAGCAATGGCACGCCTGATTCAAGATTATCCGGAACTTGAAACCCCTTACAGAGCACTTGAGGCAGCGATCTATCAAACCGGCGACGGCAGCGACTGGCGCGGCGAAGATCTACTCGCCATTGTCACCAAACTAACCACCCGCCCACAGGCTCACGCGGCAGCAAGCCCCTTACCCGAGCGCCTTAACCCGGGACTATAGCGACTAGCCGCCGTTACCCTGATTTCCCTGTCGGGCTCGCTTAAAGCGAGCCACCTTGCGACCGCTGATTCAAAACCAAATCAGGCTAGGGTTTTGGTGACGACCTCAAAGACATCCGGTGACAATTCACCCGAATCCAAAATCATTTGCAGCGCAGCCTGCATGCCAGCGCCATATTTTGGATCAAATTTGCGCCACCCCGTGAGTGGTCCCAGCATGCGAGCCGCCATCTGAGGATTGAATCCATTGAGCGCAATCACGGTTTCAGCAAGCAACCGGTATCCCGCCCCGCCTGCTTCATGAAACGCACCAATATTCATCGCAAAGCCACCCATCACGCTGCGCATCCGATTGGGTGTCGTTAAGCTAAAGGCCGGGTGTTGCATGAGGGCTTCAACCCGCGCGATGGCGCCAGGTCTACTACTGCTGGCCTGAATCGAGAACCAGGCATCAATGACCAGCGCCTCACCCGACCAACGCTCAAAAAACTGCGGCAGCACGGTGTCGCGCAGCCCTTGTGCATCCGGGTGTTGGCTATTTTCGATCGCACGCAGCGCGGCAGCAACATCGGTCATATTGTCCTGACGCTTAAATTGGGCTAGCGCCCAGTCAAGATGCGCGCTATCAACCGGTGCCAACAGATACGTCAACGCCAGATTTTTCAAACTGCGTGCACCCACCGCTTGCGCAGTGAGCTCAAACGGCGTTAGCGCATGATAGGCCTGATAAACCGCTGAGAAACTCACCGACAAAGCTTCGGCGAGACTCAACCGCACCAGGTCTCTTGCGGCCAGCAGCTGCAAGACATCGACCTCGGTTTGTAGCTCGATCAAATATTGGATGGATGGGAGAGACAGCAACAAGCTGACCATTTCGCTGTCGAAAGCAGGATCTCCGGCATGGTGTAGCGCGGCATCCAAGTGATGTTGCTGGACCTCGATCAGCTGCGGCATGATCACCGGGGTCTCGCCCTTGGCCAATTGCGACTGCACAGCATCAATAGCGAGCACGGCTAAACGCTGACCTGCTTCCCAGCGATTGAAGGGATCGCTGTCGCTGCGGCACAAAAACGCCAGCTCGTCTACGCTGTAATCCATCGATAACTTAATTGGTGCTGAAAACCCGCGAGCAATCGAGGGTAATGGCGCTTGCGCCACTCCTTTTAACTCAAACACCTGTTCTGCTTCGGTCAGTGACAACACCTGACTCAGACTGTTGCCATCGTGACGCACCTCAGCGCCTTCAAAAGCAAGATCTTGGCCATCCGGGCCAATGAGCCCCACCGTTATTGGCATGTGAAGCGGCGCTTTATCAGGCTGTCCAGGGGTCGCAGGCGTGTGCTGTGACAAGGTTAACCGGTAGGTTTCTTGATCTGCGACATATTCGCCCGATGCTGTGACGACCGGCGTGCCCGCTTGTTCATACCAACGCCGAAATTGCGTCAGATCGCGTCCGCTCGCTGCCTCGAGCGCTTTAACAAAGTCCTCGGTGGTAACGGCCTCACCATCATGGCGGTCAAAATAACAATCTGTGCCAGCCCGAAAGTCAGCATCGCCCAACAGCGTGTGCAGCATCCGCACCACTTCGGCCCCCTTTTCATAGACCGTCGCCGTATAAAAATTATTAATTTCGATAAATGAGGGGGGCCTGATCGGATGCGCCATGGGGCCCGCATCCTCCGGAAATTGTGCACTTCGCAGCGTTGATACCTGCTCGATGCGACACACACCTCGCGACCAGCGGTCGGCTGAAAACTGCTGGTCCCGCAGCACCGTGAAGCCTTCTTTTAAACTAAGCTGAAACCAGTCCCGGCAGGTCACACGATTGCCGGACCAGTTGTGAAAATATTCATGCGCGACCACCGCTTCAACCCGTTGAAACCCAGCATCGGTCGTCGTATCGGGATGCGCCAACACGCAAGAAGTATTGAATATATTAAGACCTTTATTTTCCATGGCGCCCATATTGAAGCTCTCGACTGCGACAATCATAAAGATGTCGAGATCGTATTCGCGCCCGTAGGCGACCTCATCCCAGGCCATCGAAGCCTTCAAGCTGTCCATCGCAAAATCGACCTTGTCGATATTATGGCGTTCGGTAAAGATCTGCAGGGTCACAGTGCGCCCCGAGCGGGTTGTGAAGTCACTCTCAACATGTTCAAGATCGCCGGCGACCAGGGCGAACAAATAGGCTGGCTTTTTGAACGGGTCCTGCCAAGTCACCCGTTGACGATCACCTTGAACCTCGCGATGAATCGCATTGCCGTTAGACAACAACACCGGGAACTGACTGACATTGGCCTCGATCGTGGTTTCAAAGACCGACATTACGTCCGGCCGATCCAGATACCAGGTGATGTTTCGGAACCCTTCTGCCTCACACTGGGTGCAGAACATGTCGCCAGACTGATAGAGCCCCGACAATGCCAAATTATCCTGAGGTCGAATGCAGACCTCGGTCTTTAACTCAAAGGCTGCAGGCAGCGCACTTAAAGTCAGGGTCTCGTCCGTGATTTGGTACTCATTATTGAGCAACGTGCGATCATCGATTGATATCGCGTCGGTCGTAAGGCCAGGCCCACCGTTCAGGACCAAATCTGCAGTCTTGCTCGCAGCGTCTGGATTACGACGCATGGACAATTGACTGATGACACGGGTTTGGTCGTCATGGATTTCGAATCGCAAGACCGTTTTATCGATTAAAAAATCCGGTACCTGATAATCTTTTAGATAAATAACACTCGGCTGACCTTCTTTCATAACGACCTCTTTCTAACTGTTCTGGATTGCTTCATTTATTTTTAGGCCGGTGGTGCAGTTAATTGCACCAGGTCTAACGAACCCGGTCTACCCTGCTTCACCTCACCGTGGTGGCACTTGCCTTAACGCCGAAAGCCCCGCGGCGCCGCAAGGCCCTCATTCTACACCAGCGCCGCAAATTCACATCGATCGGGCGGGATTCTGTACAATGAACAATCCTGACCGTCCTAGGGGCACCTCATGCAAGGCCAACTCTCTAAAATGACCTGCCGCGCCGACACCGAGGTGCGCTACACCCTCGCTTTGGGCGATGCGATTCAAGACATGAATGCGCTCATTGGCCAAAGGATTCGCCTTGAGTATCTTCAAAAAATTGTTTGCCAACACTGTGGCCGCTCAACCAAAAAAAGCTTCTCGCAAGGTTATTGTTATCCGTGCTTCCAATCGCTCGCATCGTGCGATCTTTGTATTATGAGTCCTGACCGCTGTCATTTTCATTTGGGAACCTGCCGGGACAACACCTTTGCTGAGCAGTTTTGCATGCAACCACACCGGGTGTATTTGGCGAACTCAACGGGTCTCAAAGTCGGCATCACCCGAGCGGAGAACTTACCCAGCCGCTGGCTGGATCAAGGGGCAACGCAAGGTCTGGTCATCATGACGGCCGCAACCCGGCGGCAATCCGGGCTTTTGGAAGCCGCCTTAAAAGCGCACGTTAGCGATCGAACGCAATGGCAACGTATGCTCAAGGGTCCGGGAGATGTGCTGGATCTTCCAGCAGAACGAGATCGCTTACTGGACCTGGCCGCTGATGCCATTGCCTTCATTCAAGGCGAATTCGAGCTCGGCGCCATGGCGCTTGCCGAGACTGCCGAGACCCTGCACTTCACCTATCCCGTGACCCAATATCCGGAAAAAGTGAAGTCTTATAACTTAGATAAAACACCGGTGCTTGAGGGGACCCTTTTAGGGATCAAGGCGCAGTACTTGATCCTGGATCACACGGTCATCAACCTACGAAAATATACCGGATATGAGGTGGCACTCAACGTGCTTTGACGTGCCGCTTTGCAACAACCAATGGCGCCATTAAACCAATCAGCGCACCCGCAAGCAGCCGCCCAGGTGCGCGCCATTGGCCAGCGCGCCCAACCCCAGTAAATCAAGCACGCCCGTAAACCCTAAGGCTAAGAAGCCCAACATCACCCAGTAGGCAGCCGGGGCAAGGCCTATCGGGTTGCGGGGCCGCAATCGATCCCAAACCATGCAGTACCCTAGATACGCAAAGACGACCCCGGACATACCGCCGAACAGGGAAGGCCCCGATAACGTGAGCTGCATTAAGTTTGCGCCCAAGGATCCCAGCAACGTCACGGCAAGAAATAGGGATATGCCATGCAATTTTTCGATTCGACGCCCCAACTCCCAAACCCATAACAAATTAAACGCCAAATGCAGCCAGCTGAAATGTAACAGCATCGGCGTCACGAGCCGCCAGTAGGCTTGCTGCGCAAAGGTGGCTGTTAGCGGCTCAAAGACCAGGTACCCGCCAGTGAGCGTCATGGGCGTCATTGTGAGTTGCTGAATCAAGCCGGAAAAGTCCCCTTCCGAAGCCTTAAGCCCTACCCAGACGAGACTGCAATTTAAAACAATGATCAAACCCGTCAGCGGAAATGCCAGCGCATTCTTAATTAGACGCCCCAGGACACTGGGGCGCGCGGCCCCCTTAACGGGCGCCTGGGTTAGCCAGGTTTGATAGAGCGTAACGACGGCCGCTGGGTCCTCATCCGAGCCAATCCAAACGACTTGATAGACCCCTTCAAGGGTAATCCGATGCGCAATATTCTGAGTGTGCAGCAGCAATGAAAAGCTGCGCAAATCGATATCCTGCGGTAGTTGTAAGGCTAATTGCAGTGCCGCCATGACCGCGCCTGACCTCCCTTGATGGGTAAAATGTTGTACACTTCTGACTCGCCCAATATTGTAACCGCAAACCGCTATGGCCATGGAAAACGCAGACCAACAGGTCTTAAAACAACTCACCCAGTGGGTCTCTGATGGCCAACCCAGTTGGTTGTGTACGGTCGTGAAAACTTGGGGGTCATCCCCCCGGCCTATCGGATCCTTACTTGCCTGTAACAGCGAAGGCCATATCGCAGGCTCGCTGTCGGGCGGTTGTATTGAAGAAGACCTGCTTGAAAAATTACAGCGCGGCGAGATGGCCAGCGCTTGCCCCGAAGTCCTAATCTACGGTGTCAGCCAGGCCGAAACAGAGCGCTTTGGCTTACCCTGCGGTGGACAACTCCATGTCGTGATCGAGCCTTTCGTCGATCAGCAACACCTGGACACCCTCCGAACGATTACCGCCCGAATTGAACACCGCGCGTGCATCGAGCGGACGCTTGATATTGCAACCGGTAACATGACCCTCACTGAGACTGAGCGGTTTCGCCATCTTCAGTTTGACGGCGCGTTCGACAACACACCCGGTGAGAAAACCTTACGCCAAACCTTTGGTCCTCGCTACCAGCTGTTTTTGATCGGCTGCGGGCAAGTTTCGCAGTACCTCGCTGAGATGGCTAAAGCATTGGATTATCAGGTCGTTGTTTGCGACCCCCGAGCAAACCTTATGGCGCAGTGGCCGGTCGAGGGCGTTCAACTGATTACCAGTTATCCCGACGATGCCATTCGAGCCCAAGCGACTGATTCCTTTTCAGCCATCATAGCCTTAACCCATGACCCCAGAATTGATGATATGGGTCTGATGGAGGCGCTCACCACCGATGCTTATTTTATTGGCGCAATGGGTTCAACAAAAACCTCTGAAAACCGCAAAGCCCGCCTCAGAGAACTGGATATCTCGGATGATTTAATCGCGCGCTTGCATGCGCCGGTTGGTCTACCCATCGGCAGCAAAACGCCAGCTGAAATCGCAATTGCCATTTTGGCGCAGCTTACGGCGCTGCGAAGCACCGCCGGCAACACCGTGCAAGCGGACTTTCGAGCGGTCGGTTAAGCCTTGGGCCCGCTCGGCGCATTGGTGCTGGCAGGCGGTCAGGGCCGCCGGTTCGGAAGCGATAAACGCCTCGCTTCGTTGCCAAGTGGTGACAGTTTGCTCGAGGCGACCCTGTCTACCATCATACCGGCCTTCGAAGAAACCCTTGTCGTTCTGCGGCCCGGTGATGAAACCTTGGCTGCGGCGCTGTCAAGGCGATTTGTAACCCTTAGGACGACCCTCGCCGACGACGCGCGTCTTGGCATGGGGCACAGCTTGGCCCATGGCGCGACCAAAATAACCCATTGGCACGGCGCCGCCATCTGTTTGGGCGATATGCCCTTTCACGCGCCCAGTACGCTCAGCACTCTGATCCTTTCCTTCCGTGCTGCAAGCCGACCCTTCCCGATCATCCAACCTTGTCATCAAGGGCGCCCGGGACATCCTGTTCTGTTTCATAGCGCCTATTTTGCTGCGATGCGGGCTTTAACCGGAGATCAAGGCGCGCGCACCCTGCTTAAAGCGCAGGCCCACTCGGTCCAAATGATCGAGGTGGACGACTTGGGGATTCTTCAAGATGTGGACGCACCCAGAGACCTCGCCTCAGGCTGAAGTTATGCCCAAGGCGGACAGATCCTTCGAAGACCCAGCCGCGTTCAAGCCCGGGCTGCGTTTTTGATCACAACAACTTAACGACTGGCCCAACCCAGCTTTGATCGACAAACCCCATAAAAGTCCTGACCTCTAGGGTGAATCAAGCTGAGTGTTTGAGCGTGTTTTTTAACGTGCAGGGATTCACCGGGATGCATTCTAAACTCTAACTGAGAATCAAAACTCACTTTGGCTTCGGCGCCGACTTTATCCCCCAACGTAATCCGTAACTCCGAATCTCCCGGAACGACCAAGGGCCGAGAATTTAAGGAATGTGGGAACATGGGGACGAGCACCATCGCATCTAAAGACGGATGCATAATCGGACCACCCGCGCTGAGAGCATAAGCCGTTGAACCGGTTGGCGAACTGATAATCAAGCCATCCGAGGACTGCTTGTAAACAAAAACATCGTTGATATATAGATCGAACTCGATCATCCGCGACATGGTGGCGGAATGCACCGTCACCTCGTTCAGGGCGGTCGCCTCGGCCACACCGTCGCCTTCCGCGAAGCGGCCTTGCAATAAGAAATGGGTTTCGGTTTCACTGTCCCCAAGCAGCACGGCATTTAACTGGGTTTCAATATCATCTGGCGAAACGTCGGCTAAGAACCCCAGACGTCCGCGATTGATCCCCAGCAAGGGCACCCCAAAAGGGGTCACATCGCGTGCCGCACTCAACATGCTGCCGTCGCCCCCAATAGCAATAACCAGGTCTGCGGTTTGGCAAATGGCCTCTCGGCTTTGCGCCTTGATCTCTGGCAAGGTGGTCGCCGACAATTCAGATTGCTCGACCCGAACTTCAATACCATGGGCTTTGAGTACCGCAGCAACTCGCAACATCGATTCCGCAACGAGTGGTCCAGAAATACTGGCAAAAATTCCAACCTGTTTAAAAGCCATTGTCATCAAACCTCATTTGGCAGCGCACCCGCATTTAATGAAAGATTCCACGTGAATTCAATCATGGACTGAAATAGCGGATGATTCTATGGAATGAAATTTTTAGAATAAAAAATTCGATTTAGTTGCATTCCCGCCAGATAGACCCAAAGATAGCGGCATCTAGGAGCTTGCTATGACCAATCGAATCAGCAAACGACACGCCTCGGAGTTCGGCGCTATTGGCAACGTCGCAGAACTGCGTGCAGCGGGATCACTCTGGCAAGCCATACGCCAAGAGGTCAAACTGCGAGCGGACTTCGAACCCATTATGGCAACCTTCTTTCATGCCTCGGTATTGAATCACGACACGATTGAAGGCGCGCTGAGCTTCATTCTAGCGAGCAAACTCGACAGCCCAATCGTTTCGAGCATGGCGATCCGGGAAATCATCGAGCAAGCCTATGTTAAAGACCCCTCGATCATCCATGCCGCTGAAATCGATATCAAAGCGACTCGGGAACGCGATCCCGCTTGCAATAGTTTCTCTACACCCTTTTTGTTTTACAAAGGCTTTCATGCGTTACAGTCCCACCGCATTGCGCACTGGTTGTGGCAAGAGGAGCGTCACTCCTTAGCGTTTTACTTTCAAAACCAAATGAGCAATCTCTTTGGCGTTGATATTCACCCCGCGGCATCGATGGGCTGCGGCGTCATGTTTGATCACGCAACCGGGCTCGTCATCGGTGAGACCGCCGTGATCGACGATGATGTCTCGATCTTGCACGGCGTGACACTTGGCGGCACCGGCAAAGCCGCCGGCGATCGTCACCCTAAGATTCGGAAAAACGTGATTCTTGGCGCCAACGCAACACTCCTTGGCAACATCACGGTTGGTTCAAGCGCGAAGGTCGGTGCTGGCAGCGTGGTGCTCAATGATGTGCCGGAGGGCGTGACCGTTGCTGGCGTGCCTGCCGTGATCGTCGGCGGCTAAAGCAGACCACCCTCGGCCTGCCTTGCCGCGCGCATCGGCCGATAAATTCTAAGACTTTGCAACTGGCTGAGTCGACTGGTTTGAGCCGCTCGAAGGCACTTCCCCCGACCCCTATCTCTATAATTAGCCGCTCGGATCGCGACCTAGCGTTAGGCCAAAGCCGCAAAGCCACGACGCCCTTGCAGACCGCCAGTATGCAACACCAAGGTCTCGCTGAACCTTGATTGCGCCTGAACCAGATCCAGCGCGGTAATCACGGCTTTTGCGGTATAAATCGGCTCAAGCTTAAGATCAAACATGGCCTCAAGGTCGTTAATGCGTTGCACCAGAGCATTTGGACAAGCGGCGTAACCGCCGAACTGGGTTTCGGGCAATACCTCAAAGCTCACGCCTTCATGTAACCGCCCCGACGTCGTGCTATCGATAAGATTTTGCTGAGCCTCGACCCGCTTTAAGGCCGACACCCCGACCACATGGCAGGCTTGCTTCAAAGCAAGCAAGACGCCAGCCATCGTGCCACCTGTCCCCACAGGCAGCACCAGACGCTCGAATCGTGGTCCATGGTCCGAAAGATCCGCAACCAGTTGCGCAACGCCGGCAATGCCTTCTGCATCGGTGCCACCCTCTGGCACAAAAATGCCGGAAGGGTAATCCCGCATAAGGCCTTGTGCAAACCCGGCGTCATGCCGCTTACGATATTCACCTCGAGACAAAAATCGCAAGGTCATACCCCAAGCCGCGACATCTTCGAGCATCATGGTTTTCGGAAGCGCTGCATCGCCGCGAACATACCCAACCGTTGCAAGGCCCGCTGCCTGCCCCATTTGCGCCAATGCGTGAAGATGATTAGACCAGGCACCGCCAAGGCTTACCAACGGTGAACAACCTTGCGCAAGCGCCCGCTCGATAACAGGCCGAAGCTTGTAAGCTTTGTTCCCGAGGTTCGGATGCAATCGGTCTAGGAAAAAAATCGATAACCCGGGCTGCAAGGGTTGCCAGACTTTTTCGCCCGGTTTCATCCTATCGCTTTAAACAGCAACCAGACCCGCCAGCGCCAGCGCCATAATAATCAGACAGACCAACGCCCCCATCCAAATGAGCGTTCGAATACCAATAAACCCAAGGGCGTAACTTGCGAAATAGGCTGCCCGCAGTGCCAGCCAAACCGATGCCACAAGGGTTAGGTCTAGGTTCTGCACCAAGGCAATCACCGCCATAACTAAGAACGCGGGCAAGCTTTCTTGTAAATTTCCAGCGGCGCGTTGCACCCTCGCCAAGACTGCCGTGGGCTCATAGGGGCCGTCCCGGTTGGACAGTAAGTAAGCAAAATTGTTAGCCCGCAGCAGGAGCGGTAATAGCACGATCTGGATCAGTGCGAGCAGCAGCGTTAGTAAAATAATATCAACCATCGGAGGCGCCTCTTCTGTGTTTGGAACTCGCGATTATCATGCCAGTCTTATGACAAGACTGCATCGCAATTTTTATCCAATTCTGAGCTATTTTAAGGCACGTGCGAGACTCTGGCGCTAGCCGCTGTGGCGCCGATGCTAGCCGCACTCCCGCGCGCTGCCTGGGCCCTTTAAACCACAGCTTAAATCTTTGCAGCCTTTAGTTCTCGACCTTGCAGACGGCGCGCCAGAGCCTTCAAACGCCCCCACCGATACTGCAGGCGATAAGGCAACGCCAGCATCGCGGGCGTGGCAACCAAGGTTAACACCGAGGCAAATGTCATGCCCGACACAATGGCCTGCGACAATGGCACCCACAGCGATGACAACATACTGCCATAGGTTACGCTGCGATCGAGCATATCGATACTGAAGTTCATTGCCAGCGGTAGCAGTCCAAATACCGTGGTCAGCGTCGTCAGCACCACTGGGCGCAGTCGCTGGGTACCGGTTCGCACAATCAACATAATCGGATCCGCCGCGGGGTGGTCGCGCCGAAGCTCATTGAAGGTATCAATCAGTACGATATTGTTGTTCACCACAATCCCAGCAAGGGCCACGATACCAATCCCCGTCAAGAGCGAACTAAAGGGGTTCCCCGTGATCAAGAGCCCGATTAGAACGCCCGCCGTGGACATGACAACCGCGAACAAAATCAGCGCCGATTGATAGAAGCTGTTGAATTGTGTCACCAACAGGACAAACATCAACAACAACGATAACCCAAACGCAGATGCGGTGAAGGCTTGCGATTCTGCCTGTTCTTCATCCGCGCCGCGGAAAATGACGTTCACCCCCGGGTCAAAGGTTTGCGTTGCCAGCCAAGCCTGGAGCTCTTTGACTTTTGTATCGGCTAACACACCCGCCGCGACATTGGCGCGCACATAATTAACCGGTATGCCATTAAAGCGCTCGATCGTACCGACGTTGGGCATCGCCTCGGTGGTGACAAAGTTGGAAATCGGCACCATCCCAGAGGGCGTTGCAACCGTTAACGCATCAATTGCTTTAATACCGCGTGCGCTGTCGGGATAACGAATCCGAATGTCCACCGCATCATCACTACGATCCGGCCGATACTCGCCGATTTTGATGCCGCCGGTGATTAACTGTACAGCGACCCCCACCTGCGTTACATCCGCGCCATACATAGCGGCTCGAGCGCGATCGACTTTCAAGCGCCATTCGATGCCCGGTTTTGCCAAACTGTCTTCAACGTCAACGAGACCTTCAGTTCTTTCAACCTGATCGCGTACCCGTTTCAGCGCGGGCCCTAGCAGCTCACGGTCAAATGCAGAGATTTCAATCTTGATGGGTTTACCATTTCTCGGCCCCTGCTCCATGGCCTCAATCTCAACCGTGATACCTGCTAACGACTTCGTTGAATCCCGTACGTCCTGAAAAATTTCAGCCGTTGAGCGCGTGCGATCGCCCTCTGGCAACATTTGCATGAACAGGCTACCGATTTCATCATCGCCAGGGTTCGATCGGGCATAGGTACTGATTTCCGCAATGCCATTGATCTCTAGAATCTTGTCTTCAACTTCAGCGACCAAGACATTGGCCTCAAAGGCCGAGAGATTACCGGGTGATTTAACGAAGACCTGCGCAAACTGCGGCTCGGCGTCTGAATAAAAAATGACCCCGTTACCAGACTCGCCGTAGGCAATAAAACTACCGATTAAAATCGAGACAGTAACCGTAAGCGTCAGGAAAACATGATGCGCGCACCACCAAAGCACTCTGGCATAGACCCCCGTGATACCCGTGAGATCTAAGGGATTGCCAGACTCCATTTTTCGGAGATTCTTTAACATGCCATCTTGGTCTGCACCGGGACGGCCAATCAATGCCCCAATCGCCGGTCCAAAGACTAATGCATAAATCAAACTACCCGACAACACCGCAAAGACCGTGACCGGCAGATAGCGCATGAACTTGCCGACGATGCCTGGCCAAAACATGAGCGGCAAGAATGCCGCTAAGGTGGTCGCAATTGAGGCGACCACCGGCCAAAACATCCGTTTAGCCGCATTGGCGTAAGCCTGGCGCCGATGCTCGCCTTCCAGCATCCGGCGATCGGCATACTCTGTCACCACAATGGCGCCATCTATCAACATGCCGAGCGCCAGCAACATCCCAAACATCACCATGAAGTTATACGTAAACCCAATGACATAAAGAATCGTGACCGCGAACAAGAGCGACACAGGGATGCCCAAGCCGACAATGATGCCTGAACGAAAGCCCATCGCCGCCACCACGATCACCATCACCAACGCCAGGGCGGTCAGGATATTGCCCTGCAACTCATTGACCTGGGCCAAAGCCCACGGCGCCTGGTCGGTGGTATAAATAATCTCGATGCGCCCGGGCAGCTGCGGCTTAACCTCATCGACCATCGCTTTGGCTGCTGCAACCGTCTCGATAATGTTCGCTTTACTGCGCTTCGTGACGTTTATGCTGATCGCCGTCTGACCATTAACTCGAACAAAGCCGCCACGGTCTTTAAAACTTCGCCGCACCGTGGCCACATCGCTCAGTGTGATCACGGCATCGGCCGTGGTTTTGACCGGCAGATCAAACAAATCGCTGGCTTCTTCTATGACACTCGGCACTTTCAGGGCAAAGCGGCCCTCGCCGTTGTCCAAGCTGCCTGCTGGCACCAAGCGATTATTGCGGGCGAGCACGCCAATCAGCTCCTCGCCTGAAATTTGATAAGCCTCCAATGCTTCGGGGTTAATAATGATCTCGAGTACTTCTTCCCGATTGCCCCGCATCTCCGCTTTCAGCACATTGGGCAGCGACTCGATCCGATCGCGCAGTTCAAGGGCTGCGTAATACAGCATGCGCTCGGGTACGCCCTCGCCTGTAACATTGACCTGGAGTACCGGAAAATCGTCGGTACTCATTTCATAGATGCTGGGCTCTTCAGTGGAACTCGGCAGCTCGACCTTTGCTCGATCAACCGCCTCTCGAACATCCAGCAAGGCTTGGTCGACATCTTGGCTTGCATTAAATTGCACAATCAGACTGGACGAGTTCTCGCCTGAGTAAGATTGAATCTCATCAACCCCTTCAACGCTTCGCAATTCATTTTCAAGCGGCAGAACCAATAAGCGCTCGCCATCTTCCGCTGAGATACCTTCATTGAAAACTTGGATTCTAAAAAACGGCACCGCAATGCTGGGATCGCTTTCAACTGGTATCGAGCGCAGGCTGGCAATGCCTGCGATCAGTACCATCAGCATGAGGAGCAACGTCGTGCGAGGGCGACTGACCACCGCATCTATAAAACTATTCATCCTTGATTACCTTGCAGACCGCGAATACTGGCTTGTTGCGCATCAACCTGCTCACCCGAAACGACGGTTTGTTGGCCCACTACGATCAAATCAACAACCTCCGGCAACCCCGATACCCAAACCCCCTCGTCACCCTCGGCTATCAATTCAACCGGATAGAACTTCACCCGTTGATCCGCGCTGACGGCGCGAACACCACTGCGGCCCTCGTCATCCAGCACCAAGAGCGCGGGCGTAATCTGGTGGACTTTGACTTGCTCAACCGCGATCGACAGCGCAGCGGTCATGCCACTTACAATCGAAAAATCAGGATTATCAACTAAAGCCTCGATGGCATAGGTGCGGGTACCGGCTGCCGCAACATGGGCAACAAAGCGCAGCACACCTGTAACCACATCACCATTAGAGAGCGTGGCAGTCACAGGCAGTCCAGGCTTTAAACCCGATAGATGTTGCTCTGAGACTTCACCTACAAGCAGCATTGGATCCAAATCAACTAGGGTCACGCAAGATGCGCCAGGCGTCACAAACTGCCCCACCTCCATATGCGTGTCTTCTATGACACCCGCAAAAGGCGCGGTTATTTTAAGGCGTGCCTTCTCAAGCTTTCGCCGCTGCACAACCGCCTCCGCCGCTGCCATCCGCGCTTTAGCACCGGCAATGACCGCTTCAGACTGCAACCCTTTTGCCGCCAACTGCTTCGCGCCATCTAAATCCAGCTTAGCCTGCGCAAGCCCCGCCATAGCCTCCTTGAGATTCGCATCTCGATCCTCAAGAGAAATCTCGCACAGCACATCGCCTTCGCCCACCACACTGCCCCGCTCAACCCAGCGCTTTTGAACCAGCCCGCTCACTTGAGACTGCACAACAACGCTTCTTTCGTTCGTCGTTCGACCTCGAACGGACGTTAGCCGGTCTTGTTCCAGTGCATAACTTGTCGTAATCCGAACGGTTGTGAGTGGTCGATCCTCGGCCTGAGCGCGCTGCTGGGCATTCTTCGCGGATATTGTTTGAGGCAACGGCGCGGATTCTTCGCCCAACAGGCCAGTGGCTATCCAACCGATAATGCCGGCAGCTATTATCAGAGCAGTAAGGTAGGTTTTTCTCATGCGCGCACTATACGGAATTACGAACGCGTTTTCATCGAAAGCCTACTTAAACTCGATAAATGGATCCCTGGATGCGAGTATTGGCAGCATCACCGAGTTTGGTCACCCGTATCAAGATGGGTCCATCGCCCGGCTTCGTTAAAAGAGCGGCCACAACACAAGGCCATTGGCTTTGGTGTCCCTATCGCCTTGTTTGAGTCACAATCATCTTGCAACCCAGCTTTAGTCAATGACGGCCATGCCTGAATCAAAATCGCGTCCAAGGCGATTTATACACCCTGAAGCCAGCCGACAATTTAACCTGGCTTATCCAAAAATTAAGCTGGTTCTAACCAAACTCGGCATATACCTGATTGACTTCATGATCCATCACGGTACAATTGCGCTTCCTGAATTGCGGGTGTTTAGCTCAGTTGGGAGAGCGACGGCCTTACAAGCCGTAGGTCGCAGGTTCGACCCCTGCAACACCCACCAAGTTTACCTGTTGGAGCGGTAGTTCAGTTGGTTAGAATACCGGCCTGTCACGCCGGGGGTCGCGGGTTCGAGTCCCGTCCGCTCCGCCAACATGTTGTTTTTAATATATATTTTTTGTTATTTCTGATCTTCTCTAAGGTGCTGGTCTCTATTTTCGCTCACCTCTTGGTCATGTAAGACCTCTTGTCTTACCCGATTTACTAACCGCTCCGCAATGCTCTGATTTTCAAGCTAGTTGCGTTTGTATTGTGTTTTTACCATGCCGAATCCAGATGGGTAGTAGCTGATTTGTTTACATCCTACCCACCATCCACTTTCGGCCATGCCAGCACCCTACCCCCCGGGCAGCCTCCGCTTCACCAGATAAGACTCCTAGTATTGTTAGGTATTACTGAAGCGTACAAGTGAAGCGAGCATGGAAACTTTTTAGAGAAAGTGCCACTAGTGAAAACAGAGATTATTGCCTAAAACTGTTGTGGCCTACACGAACCAGTGTTGGCTTTTAGTAATCTAAATATAAATAAAAAGCCCCCACTGGAAGGATTTGGGTAGCCGAATCATTAGTCAACCTCTTCCACTGTTACGTTACCAACTCTTGCCGGAGCTCTCCAATCAACAGATCCTCTCTGTCGAACTTTTGCTAATCCTCGTTCGAGTTGCTTTAAACTTTGCATTTCCGTTCCAGGGGGAATTGCGTTTTTTAATGTTCGACAGTACAACACTGGGTGCACAGCTTCGGGATATATTCTATAACTACCGCCAATATGGCGTTCTGTTCTGTCAAACAATTCCCAACACCGCTTAATATAACCATCCATGGTTGTTATATCTTGATTTTGCACAACTTGTCTTGTTGCACTACACGATGTTAAAAAAACACAACCAGCAATAACTAATAAATTTTTCATTATTATTATCCATTAGCTTAATAGTGAGTAGTGTAATCGACTAAGAACTATCGGCAAACACACCAAACCTTTAACCCATACGCTCGAGCAGCTTCAATTTAGCGAGTGCCTCTTGGCGTTTAGCGCGGATAGCGCGCGTCTCACGTCCGTGTAACGTCTTTGCAGCACCGCAGAGGTTTCGTGCTCAGACTCGTAGTCATCTAGGTACTTATGGCTGAAATCCCAACTGAATCAGATTTCCTTTACCTAGTTACAGATTCGTTTATTCACCCATCTCCCATTTTCGAACACACTCTGTGTTCTACAGCTACTCGTGCCTAAAGGAGGCAGGTCAAGAGATTCCATCGGTTTTATCTGCGGCTTCTGCAATGGCCTTAGGGAAGGATCCTTTAATGCAGGTAAGTCCATGGTCGAATCGCATACTTGCTTTCTTACTGCAGGTGTCGTCATATCGTAGTCGTCGTCCACCCAAACCCACTTACATGCGCTGTAACTCAGGCTCGGTGCTAGTAAAAGCAGAACAAGACTGATCAATCTCACTTCCATAATTTTTAACTTCATATTTAGCCTCGCTGGCAACTGACGCACACGCCCCAGTTACAAAATTTAGAACGAAATACCTTGCTCCCCTCTTCTCTACTGACGCTAACAATATTTCTGGAGAGAAAGAAGCTAATTATTCTAATTCTGAAAAATTTGAAAGCGCTTTGCTTGGTATGATTCAGTCAACTTTCTTAGCGATAACGTTAGCCCAGACATCTGTTTGCTGGCCCTGCCTGCCATCCTCCGACTCCCAGCTTTCAATAAGCTCAAACTGCCCACTCGACTCATTAAACGCCACAAGCTCTTCCAAAGTCATCGCATTAAAAAATCTGGGATCCGCTTGCGGGGCCTTGGCTTTGAAAGACTGAAAGCATATGCCTTCTGGTTTCATTGCTCGATGAATACCCCTAAAAGCGTTCTTGAGGTCATCGCCTTTTAAGTGAAGAAGAGATGCGCAACACCACACTCCATCGAAATCTTCTTTGTAATCCATATCGTTGAATGCAAGCGTCCTAATGGCTAAACCCGTTTTTTCCGACGCTAAATTAGACATCGTCGATGACGCATCGAATGCACTCACTTCATAACCGAACTTTTTAAAATTGAGGGCATCTCTTCCTGAACCGCATCCCGCATCGAGAATAACTGCCTCATCAGGTAAATATTGAGATGCCCCTAGATTTGTAGACGCTTTGCTTGGTAATTTTGGAACCAAGGAGAGACGGATATGAGCAAAGGGATTCGATATACGGATGAGTTTAAGCAGGATGCTGTGGCGCAGGTTGTCGAGCGTGGTTATGCGGTCAGTGAAGTCGCTGAACGGCTGGGGATCAGCACAAAATCGCTTTATACATGGCGCGCCCAATTTACGAAGGCACCGCGGTTGCGGGCCGAGGATTCTGCGCAGGCTGCTGAAGTCAAACGATTGAAGCGCGAACTGGCGCGTGTAACCGAAGAGCGTAATATCTTAAAAAAGGCGGCCGCATACTTCGCGAGAGAGTCTCAGTGAGGTATGCGTTTATTGAGAAACATCGCGTTGAGTTTTCGGTGCGGTCAATGTGTCGCGTGCTGATGGTGCATTTCAGCGGCTTCTACGCGTGGATTAAAAAACCGTTAAGTCAACGTGCGCTTGAGGATGTGCGGCAAACCTCATTAATCCAGCAGGCATGGGTTGCTAGCGGCAAAGTCTATGGGTGCTGAAACCCTGCACGATGATCTTTTGGATCAAGGGGAGAGTTGCTCTGAGAACCGTGTTGCGCGATTAGCAAGTTTAGCGGGCATCTCAGCTCAGATAGGCTACGGACGCCGCCCTGGTCAATATGGTGGTAAGCCTGCGGTTGTCGCCGACAACACATTAGATCGACAGTTCGAAGTTGACGCACCTGATCGAGTTTGGGTGACAGACATCACCTATATCAAAACGCATGAGGGGTGGTCATACCTAGCGGTTGTGATCGATCTGTTCTCGCGACGTGTCGTAGGTTGGTCGATGCAGTCTCGCATGACAACGGATCTAGCTTTGCAAGCCTTGCTTAGTGCCGTTTGGCGACGCAAGCCAAAAAGCAAAATTTTGATTCATTCCGATCAAGGCGCTCAGTTCACTAGCAAGGTTTGGCAGTCGTTCCTGAACAAACACAATTTGGATGCGAGCATGAGCAGACGTGGGAATTGTCATGACAATGCGGTGGCAGAAAGCTTCTTTCACCTTTTGAAACGGGAACGAATCCGGCGACGGACCTACTCGACACGCGACTCTGCAAGGCAGGACGTGTTCGATTACATCGAGATGTTCTACAACCCGACCCGAAAGCACACCAACAACGGTATGCTTTCGCCGGTTGATTATGAAATCCAACAGAAGAAAATGAACGAAGCAGGTGTCTAAGAAACTAGGGGCATCTCAGACAGCCACCGCAGTATGCGGTTATCTAGGTGCTGCTTGGTTGGCGTGAGAACGCAGACCTCAAACTGTTATTTGTACGCTTGCAGCACTAAAATACAGTCGGATCGAAACAGGTAAGACAGAAACAACGGAAGGAAGAAAAGATGGTGGTAACAACAGATGATAATAACTCCGTACGAACTTTGACTTTTAATCGTCCTGAGGCCTTGAACGCTTTCAACGACCTGATGCGCGACGAGGTGACGTCCGCCATTTTAGATACTGCGACAGACGACACCATAAAAGTTCTTGTCATTACCGGCGCTGGACGCGCCTTTTCGGCCGGTATGGATTTAAATCCGGGCGATGATGCCTACAAATCGCGTTACAGTCTGGCCGATATGTTCGACGCATTTCTAGACTTTCCAAAGCCAATTATCGTAGCAATCAACGGGGTTGGAGTAGGGTTTGGTTGCACGATTGCCGGCTTAGCCGATGTGGTCTTTATGGCAAACAACTCACGTTTGCGCGCACCCTTTTCGTCCCTTGGTTTGACGGCTGAAGCTGGCAGCACAGTTACATTTCCTCAACAAATCGGATATCAAAAAGCTTTTTGGGCTTTGCTCAGTTCGGAGTGGATCAGTGCTGAAGAATGTAAGGATTCAGGACTGGCTTTTGAAATAGTGGATCCTGACAACCTAATGGAGGTTGTTTATACACATGCGGGCATTCTCGCAACGCAGCCCTTGATATCTTTGATTACTACCAAAGAACTTTTGATGAACCCGCGGCGGGAAGCATTGAGAGAAACCTACCAGCGCGAGAATGCAAAGCTGTTCGCTCTTATGGGCGGGCCAGCTAATTTGGAAGCAATTGCTGCGTTCAAAGAGGGCAGGAAACCGGATTTTTCAAGCATGTGAGACGCTAAACAAATCCCTTAGTATCATCGCTAATCCTCCCAGCGCCTGCTGGCAACAACACCGTCGAGTCACAATCGTGACGACGTGAGGCTAGCTAGCTTATGTGAGATTCAGTGATTTTTCTTAAAGCCCCCTCTAATGTATCCCACTGCTAACTACTATTTGAGATGCTCCCAGATTTTTAGACGCTTTGCTTGGTAATCTCAGTGCGTGTGCCGCTTTCTTGAATACTGAGGATCACGCCTTAGCTTCTGGCGCTCCTTCATAAAACGATTCCTTCAAAAATTTTTCCCCAAAGCCACGAGATCTCGCTTAGAATCAGAATCCATCTGAATTGCGCTTTTAGGCATGGCTTAAAGGTTCAGTTTAACCAACAAACTGGGGTTATTAGATTAACGCTCCGGAATCAGTACCGAGGGATATCATGCTTGCGTTGGCTTACAAAGAATTTCTGGGCAACAGCCCACTCTGGTTTAAAAACATTACTCTTTTGTTTTTGGTGGTTTGTTTGCCGCTCAAATTGATCGTAGGCACCACGGTGCTCGGTTGGATGTTCATCGCGATGTTTATTTTGACCCTCGCCATGGCGCTTAAATGTTACCCCCTACAAAGCGGGGGACTCATCGCGATTGCAATCCTTGCGCTTGGCTTAACCACCCCAGACACGGTTTGGCACGAGATTCAACAGAACCTACCCGTTTTAGCGCTACTGATTTTTATGGTGAGTTTTATTTACTTTATGAAACCACTGTTGAGCTTTGTATTTGCCAGAATCATCGTTGGCGTACATAACAAAGTGGCGCTCTCCATTTTATTTTCTTTTATGGCGGCCTTTCTGTCAGCGTTCTTAGACGCTCTCACGGTCACTGCCGTACTCATCGCTGTCTTCGTGGCGCTGTATGGCGTTTACGAGAAAATTCATTCCATCCAAGGCACCGATTACAACCAGGACAACATCCCTGATTCTCAAGAAATGGGGGAAGAAACGCTTGAGGACTTCCGCAGTTTTATTCGCAGCTTGGTGATGCATGGTGCTGTGGGCACCGCCCTTGGGGGTGTCACAACCATGGTTGGCGAGCCGCAAAACCTTTTGATCGCTGAAAAAATGGGCTGGGAGTTCATGCAATTTGTGGAGGTCATGGCCCACGTGACGGTACCCGCGGTGATCGCTGGCCTTTTAACCTGCGTGCTCTTGGAGCTATCGGGTAAGTTTGGTTACGGCAAAAAATTAGACCCGGTGGTAAGGGACATCCTGACCGCCTATGTCGCCGAGGAAGACGCAAAGCGCACGCCACGAGAAGTTTATGGCCTGTGGGTGCAAGGCATTTGTGGGGTTTTGCTCATCATCGGACTTGGACTTCATCTGATGGAGGTTGGTCTCATCGGCCTCTGTCTATTGGTAGTCGTGACCGGACTAACCGGCATTAACGAAGAGCACCAGATAGGGCATGCTTTCGAAGAGTCCCTGCCATTTGTTTCCCTGCTTTGCATATTTTTCGTCGTGGTTGGCATGATCCATGACTTGCACTTGTTCACGCCGGTCATCACCTGGGTACTAACCTTGCCGATGGACGTGCAGCCAGGCGCCTTTTTCCTCGCCAATGGCATCTTGTCCGCTATTTCCGACAATGTTTTTGTTGCGACGGTCTACATTAATGAGGTTAAAAACGCTTTCGACGCGGGCGATATTACCCGCGCCCATTTCGAAACGCTGGCCGTCAGCATTAATACCGGCACCAATCTTCCGTCGGTGGCAACCCCCAATGGCCAAGCTGCCTTTTTATTCCTTCTGACTTCTGCGCTGGCGCCAATCATTCGTTTAGGCTATGGCCGAATGGTCTACATGGCACTGCCCTACACCATTGTCCTGACGGTTGTTGGTTATCTGTTTCAGTAATGATGCTGCCGGCTCAGCAGGCACCAATTGCGCCCGCTCTGAGTCGCATCATCAACCGGCGCTACCGCAAAGCCTGCTCCGGTTGATGCGTTGATACTGGGCGGTCAATCAAAATAGCTCAGCATAAGACGATCTCTAGGGTGCGAGCGCCGTGCTAACGGTCTCGCCTGTCCCCCGCAGCCCGCAATTAAACAAGAGGCCTTGGACTCCGACCGCTGGCGACCTAACGCGCTACTTGGTTCGCCGAAGCATTGGAAAGGCGCCGTAAGTCAGCGCGCGCCAAAGCCACTCGATCGGACCGTAGTAAAACCGCTTCAACCACCAAGGCGAAAACCACAATTGCAATAACCAGATCGGCAAAACAATCCCGTAGACTTGCCAGAGCTGCATCTGTCCGACCCATCCAAGGCCAGCTCCGGTGAACACCAACATGCAAAGCAACGACTGCATGAGATAGTTAGTCAGCGCCATTCGGCCCACCGCAGCAAGCCGCAAGCTGTGCCAGCCGCCTTTTATGAACCACAGCAGTAAACCGATCCAGCCAAGGGTTACCGCCATTCGACCAAGATGGTAGGTCGGAGCAAGTTTGAGGAACGCATCGATCAAATCAAATTGACTTTGATAGGCATACCAAACCTCGAAACCATTAATGGCAGCACCCACGGAAAAACCGCCGACGGCCATTTTTGCGTACACCTCACGAGCACACTGTCCCTGGAGGACGCCGAGCTTATAAAGCGCCATACCCAAGATCATCATGACCAGCGCATCCGGCAGCAGAAAGCTCCAGAGCGAGCTCATTAAGATGACCGTGTTGTGGTGCGCGGTCCAAATAAAAGCGCTTTCAAAGGAGCCGCGCCTAGCCGACAGTTCCAGCTCAATCATGTCGTTGCTTGGCGCATACTCGGATTTAAAGCCTTCCCATTGCTCGGCTAAAGCGGCCACCGCTTCTGGCACCGCTTGATTGGCAGACTGCAGTGCAGCAGCAGTCTCCGCATTGGCGCGCAGGTGTTTTAAACCAAAATGGCTGCCAGCGTTATAGAGCGTGAGGAGCACCGTGAGCCCGATAGCCAGTCGAAGAAGGGTTCGGCCTTGTAAGTTTCGAAAGAAATAAAGTAAGAACCCGGCCAAGGCGTAGGTTACTAAAATGTCCCCCGTCCACAACAGGACGTACCCGTTGAACAATCCGAACAGCAACAGCCAGCTGGTTCGTTTTGCGTGCAGCCAACCGCGCCCCGCACGCGCATTGCCAAGAAATAAGATGACACCCGCACCGAAAAGAATCGAAAAAAGACCTCGCATAGCGCCCTCTGCTAACAGCTCGATGAGGCCCCAAGCGAATAAATCTAAGCCATCCTCGATCATCAAGCCGGGCGCGGTATAGGCTGCCGCCACAAAGCCAAAACCGATGATGTTCATTAACAATATGCCAAGCAAACTAAAACCTCTTAAAACATCTAAGCTTTCAATTCGGTCGGATTCGGTAATCGGCTGGTGCGTCATTTGGGACCCTCACTTTCTCGCGCAAGCTTGAAACCTTACTTATCTTTGATGGGCAGGACCAGAAGATCTCAGCACCAGCCTGCCACCGCACGCTATTAAGGGCGAGTCATACGTCGGAACAAAGCGCTATAAAGACCTTTAAACCAACCGTCCCGCGTAAGCGAATTTTTAGCGACCCAATGAATGAGTTTGTTTTGAGCCGAGCGCGAGCACCGAACCAACGTAAGCTCAAACTTCAGCAAACGGCTGATCAACCTTGTCAATTTAATAGCGCCTGGGATCTAACCAACCTCGAACGTTGACATCGCATCATTGATCCAGCGCTGTCTGGGACATCAGTAGGTGTCATGGGTGGCGCCGTTCAAGACCAGAACAGGTCGTGTAGGTGCCGTGTCATCGGAATGCAACGAGGCCTTCAGGGATTCATGCAGGCGCCTTCACTTTGAGCACCAGCTCGCAAATGGGACATTTCTGTGAGCGTTAACGCGTGAGGTTTTTCGCCGACGCGAAACCCGCTTGATCACGCCAGATTGTTGCACGGCAGCGGGCTAGGCTGGTATTCGATTGCAATCCACGCCCTGAGCACCTGTTTGGCGCTCAGGGCGCTGTTAGCGGTCGAGAAGATTCCCGAGTGATCGTTTGGTTTTAGCCGTTCTTCTTTGTTGTTCACCATAAAAAAGGGAGCCGCAGCTCCCTTTCTTATCCTTAAAGCGTTGCGCTTTAACTCAACTGTTACACCTAAATCCTAGAAATCGTATTTGATCCCAAGCTGGATTTGCCAAACAGACCTGCTCAGCATTTCAAGGTTCTCAATACTACGGGTGTTGTTGAGTCTGAAGTATTCGTACTGCCCGTCCACAATGCTTGCTGAGACAACATCACGCTCATACTCATATCGAGTTCGCTCAACGGTACCCCAATCAGAGTTAAGCAAGTTGCCAAGGTTCTCAATATCAAAGAACAGCATGGCGCGATGCTCGGGCAAAAAGCCCGGTAGCTCTTGCTTGATTCTCAAGTCAACGATGGTGGACCATCTCGATGTGTCGCCATTTCGAGCAGCAATGCCGCCTGCATACTGAGCAAGCTCCGAGCTATTAATGTAGTCAAAAAATGCCTGCTGGTCTGCAGGATCGCCACCAAAGGAAGTTGCGGCAAACAAGGGATCGCTCGGACCTGACGGGACGTATAGCAGATGACCGGCATCATCGTTTCGGCTTTCGCGCGCACATCGACCGCCTCCTACGTCAAACACACAAGCGTTGTTTTCGTTAAAGGTGTAGCTGTAAGGTTGACCAGTTCGTCCAGTTGCAAAAAGCGACACCTTGGTCTCATAACCACTGAAGAACTCTTTCGACCAATTCAAACGGAATTTAACAGCTGTCTCTGTTTCGAAATTCGATACCCCAGCGCGCGGTCTTTGACGATCGTAGGCCGCAAAATCAGAATAATTTGAGGTCGCAGTTGAGGAGGTTCCATAGCCAATATCCTCGACATCAGAAAGCGTGACACTTGCGAACATATCGATCGCGCCATAGGCCGTATCCCAGTCTTTACTGACGGCAAACGCATACAGCAGGCCACTGCCCTGATCGGTCGAATCGATCACGATGGCTTCCGGGTTACCCCCGCCGCAATCATAGATTGGTCTGCCATCCGGCGCCGTCGCTGCCTGTACGGCGCATCGCTGATCAAACCAGAAAGCCGCATTTTCTAAATCGTTGTACAAGACATCAACCGACAATAACCAGTCGCTCTCAGTTAAATAGGCAGCACCTAGGCTTGCCTTCAACGTGGTCGGGATTTCGAACGAATCTGCCAATGCATTGACAGAACCATTCGGCGCCTTGGTGGCTAGATCATTGAGAACCTCTGCAGGGATGTACTGACCTGTTGCCGAATCCGGCGTGGTGGGCACGTTAACGACACCAAAGGCATTGGAACCGTCAGAAATCACGCCATCGTTCGAATAGCTGTTTGAAATCCAAACGCCGGGTGAACCGCCCGAAAATTTACCAATACCACCGCGAACCGTCAGCGCATCGCTCGCGTTCCACTCGAAGGACGCTCTAGGCAGCACCACATCCAGGCCGTCGATGTCATTCGTGTTCGAGTAGCCGTAGTTGTCAACAAAATTTTGGTTCTCACGGATTGAGCCGTTACTGCCATAGCGATCGTAACGGATACCAAAATCGAGCGTCAGATCGTCTGCGATGTCCCACGTGTCTTGGATGTAAAAGGAGTTGTACTCATATCCCCAGATCGCCCGCAGATCATTTTCATTGTTCGTCACCGCATTGTCGTAAAGCAAACCAGATGCCGTTGCGTTTCGCAGGTCATCGATGCTGTCGAAAACATAAGAGCCTTCCGAGTTCTGAGCAAACAGATTGTTCACATCCACTTCTTCACGCTCAAAGCCAAACTTGATCAGATGGTTTCCGGTTACATACTCTGCAATCGCTTTCACTTGAAAGAAATCTTGGTTGAGAGAATTGCCATGCCTGAAGCGATCCGGTCCAATCACGAGGTAGTTTTCATCGCCATCGACCTCACGTAAGAACACCGCGAAGGACGGAAACTCGGCGCCATTGAGAGAATTCTGACCCGTTGCCTGCTCGGTGCTCGCAATTTTCAGCTGTGTCGAAAAATTGGGCGTCCAGTCGCTGAACAAATGGCCGGTAAAGGTCTCGACTTCTTCCGAACGGTCGTACCACGCTGATGAGGCGCCAAGGATATTATCGGAGGCTAAGAAGTTGTTACCATTCTGCTCTCGGATCGTGTTGCCCTCGGTGCTGATGTAGGTCAACTTGGCTCTGTGCGCATCGTTAATGTTCCAGTCAATGTTCGCGAGGATCTTTTCGTCTTGAGCGGGGGCCTTCTTAAAGCCACCAATATCGAAACCCCACACATCGGACACGATACCCCTTACTTCTGCAACGTCATCGAGCGTAATATCTTGCTGAATATTTAAGGCACCCGAACCCAGGGGCCCATTCTGCAGCGGCGCAATTTCTTCGTATTTGTCGTAAGCAACAAAAAAGAACAATTTATCTTGAATAATGGGTCCGCCGAGCGTTGCCACCATCGTTTCTTCTTCGAACGAAAAGTCGAAATCTCGATCTTTGTTTTTATCGCCGATCAGCGAATCATCGGTTGAGTAATACGCCAAGGAGCCAAAAAACTCGTTGGTCCCAGATTTGGTTACCGCATTGATGGTACCGCCAGTAAAGCCGTTGTACTCCACATCAAACGGCGCGGTCTGAATGGACAAGGATTCGATCGCATCATAAGAAATTGGAGATCGCTGCGTGGGATAGCCATTGGCGTTCAAACCAAAACGATCGTTGAGTGCAACACCGTCAACCGTTAAGGAGTTAAACCGATTGTTTGCGCCCGCTATGGTGAGCTCTTTTGCACCCCCAGACTGGACGTTAACAATCGCAAAGGGATTTTGTGCGGCGGCATCCGTAATGTCTCGATCGATCGACGCAATCTCTTCCAGGGCTTCAACCCCCAAGTCGGTGCCTAAACCTTCATGCTTATATCCAACCGACTTGCGAGTTCCGGTAACGACGATTTCCTCGATGGTCGTTTCAGCCTGAACCGTCACCGGCAGGTTCAAGGTGCGATCTAGGGCGAGATACAGATCGTCAATCCGAACCGCTGAAAAGCCACTGCCACTGATTTCAACAGAATAGGGTCCGCCAACGCGCATACCCCGTGCCGAGAAGACACCGTTTTCATTTGAGGAAGCAAGCGAAACCGTGCCAGACGCCGTGTGCGTAATTTTTACGCTCGCATTGGCGACCGCTTTATCTTGCTCATCGACAACGATGCCTCGTATCGCAGTCGTTATCTGTGCCTGGGCTGTTGTTATGAATGTTACCGTCATAAGCAGCGCAATAATTGCTGCCGCTTTCGTTACCACGGAATTGGCTTTCGATCTCAACGTAGAATCTCCTGTTTTTGATAGCGCGCATTGTGACTGGCCAGTACGGCAGTTAAGTAAAGACACCCTTAAAAAATGATTAAAATAAAAAGGACTAAAATCGTGTAAACGGTATTAGACCTCATTAAAAAATCTTTATTTTCCCAACTTGGGGCGCTGCTGAGTGATCCATCTCCAACAACGATCGGACCCTAGGCGCGAGTAAGTCAACGTAAATCAAGGGCGCTTTCTAACGCTATACTCGACTTAGCAAGCAGGGCCTGCCCACGACATTTTTCAATGTTTTTAAGGGCTAAAATTCGCACTGCGTCCAGGCCGAGATTATAGACTTTCATGACCAAAATTCTACTAAATTACCGAAAAAAGTAGCCTTCATTGCAGAAAATCACGCGGTCAAGGTCAACATCAAACACCAACCAGCCGGCCGCTTGTGCCAGCACGGATTACCGAGCGCTTTTACTTGCTGTAGACTGCGCCTTCAAAATAAACAATGAACAGGCACTCACACGACCATGCCAGCCGACCTGCCTTTAGGGCTTATTCAGGATCACCTTAACCTCGTTTTTTCGGTATCCGACGGCCCTGGGGTTGAAAAGTTCTATGGCGACATCATCGGGCTGCGAAGGATTCCAAACGTTGAACTTCCGGGCGGGCGCTACATGTTGCGCTACCATGGCGGCGCGACTGAGCTGAAATTCATCGTGACAGATCAAGACAGCTCGCTACCAGGCAACGGCCTAACCGCTGCCAGAGGGATTCGCTCACTGACACTCGTCTTGCCAGAATCACGGCGACAATCTGTGTTCTCACGACTCTCTGTCTATGGATTGCCAGACCCCAAAGCGCTACCCGGCAACACTCAAAACACTGAAACCACACGCTTCGCCCTTCAAGACTTTGAAGGCAACCACATTGAGCTGGCCTTTATAACGGATGAGCCGACAGACCCAGACATTGTGCGAATGGAATTTGGGTTCGGGGTATCTGACCTGACAGCGAGTGGTCAGTTTCTGCAAGAAGTGCTCGGCATGTCGCTCAGCCAAAATGATGCCGAGCCGCATCAGTATAGTCTAGGTCAAAGCGCTATAAATCTTTGGCAGGTTCCCACCGCCCAACCTGCGATCGTCGGGATGCCGAACGAGATGTTGGGCATGAGCCTGCTGCAACTGGTCATCCGGGATGTCTTTGAAGCGCGCGCGTTAATCGTCTCCCGCGGCGGCGCAATCCATACCGAGCCCTATAACGTTGGCGATCTTGCAGTGGTCATGTTCATTGAGGGGCCCGACGGTATTTTGATCGAATTTGGCGCTGCCCTGTAATGCGTTACCTTTTGCGCCAGCGAAAGGTCACGCGCTAAAAGGTGCTTTGATCCCTAAGCCGAATGTCGCGATATCGTCGCAAAAGTCAGCGCGACAATTACGTTGCATTGGTTTCGGCAGAGCGCGCTAACAGCGCCTGCACTTCACTGCGGCCCATAGATTGCATCAGGGCCACGTTGCGCGCAGGAATCTGCGCCACATCCGGATACGCCTCAATGGCCCGGGCAAGGCTGTCTTCCCGGAGCAAGTGCAGCATCGGGCTTGGGGAGCGATTCGTGTCGTTCTGGATATCATCGGGCGCGGTGCCCTCGAATTGATAGTCCGGATGAAAGCTCGCAATTTGAACAACACCCTGCAGCGCAAGATCCAGCACCAAATCATCTGCAATCGATAAAAAGTCATTAAAGTCGTAAAAGTCTAACAACGTTTTAGGATGAATGAGCAAGGTCGTCTCAACCGTTGGGTCCTCGGTCAGCAGGCTGAGTTCCGAGTGCAACGCCTCGATCAATTCCGCTTCGGTTTCGGCATCGGTGACCGTAAACCGCACCCGACCATCCAGCAGCGGGCGACGGGCAAAGGGACACAAATTGAGACCCACAACAACTGTTTCGACCCACTGTTTTGTTGCGGCGATAATGCTGCCATGCGTCATTTAACTTTCCTTATTTATCATTCCACATCAGTTACGCCGTTCGGCCATTACGGCATATCAATGAGCCTGGTCGCTGCAAACCGCGTTATGACTGATCTAACCCGTCCATTGCGGTTGAGATAGAGACTTGTTGACTGCAAGCCCGCATTATCCGCCTCCCGATCGATACCTCATTTATTGCGCGTGGATTGCGCGTCGCCCAACCCATCGCTTTTTCTGGCGCAATTAAGCATGCCGTATCCTGGCATTCCAAAAAGCCGGGACAAGGCGCTGTTTTAAGGTCAGTGCAATTCTGGTAGCCTCTTTTTTTAAAAACTCTTCCCGGGAGTCCTATTTTGAGCTTGCTTTTTAAGTACTGCCTCGTTGGATTGCTCATCGTGACCGTCAGCCCTGCTGTCAAGGCAGACGCCAATGCACCGGTTCAACCAGTATGGATGACGCAGGCCGTGGTACGCGATCTTGTCGCGTTAGAACTTTCCGATTCCCAACGAGAGATCCTACAAGGCGCTTTAGGGAAATGCTTGCGAGATATACAAGCCAGCGTTCATAAAATTACCAAGCGCGGGGGCTTTGGCCTTGAAAAAAAGATCAAACGTGCGAACAAGTTCCACTGGCGGCGGTTTGAAGGCGCGATACGGCCAACGTTATCCGAGCAGCAAACCCCAATTTTTAACCGTTATCTGAGAAACCAAATCCAAGCGATTGAGATTAATCTCGCAGGGAAAGAGCCCCTGCATTCAATAAGAAGTAACTAAAGTCGAGGCAGGACACACACCCTGCCTCACCGCGAGCCAGAAACCCTAAAGTTGCGTCGTTAATCGCCCAATCTCTAGACAATTACAAATCCCGCACGAGGCTGCGCAATACGCCAGTGTGCCCTCTAGGCCCTTATCGACACGGTTTTTGGATTTTTATTTAAGCTTTTAGCTTTTAGCTTTTAGCTTAGCGCTGCTTGTATTGCGTCGCGCAGTAGCCTCGGGACACATCCGGCGAACGCAGCATTAAGTGCTTCGTCTTTCGACTGGTAACCCGCTGCCGCCATAACCGAAATGAGCGCGGCTTGACCTGCGAGCGCATCACCCGAATAACAGCCGCCTCATTCAGGGCGAAACTTTGTTCAATGGCCTCGAAGGGCGTACGGTCCTCCCAAGCCATCTCCACAATTCGAGACAACTCACTGTCAGTGAAATTTATCGTTTCTTTCGCCACAGCCGCGCCCTTTACTCTTCGATGGGTCTACGAGGATTAGTGGATTTCGTATTGATTAAGCTGGACGCCTGATGGCACCGGCAGGACGCCGTATCTAATTGAAGCCTCGAAAAATGCCAATCGAGAAGATTTTCGAACCAAGTGCTTGAAGCCCATGCAACAAAAAAGAGCAAGCCCAAAAGGCCTGCTCCTCTGTATTGCATGACCAATTAACCGCTTTATTATGCCGCTGCAGCCGGCGCTCTCAGTAACCAGCCGTCCCAGGCCTGAATGTTCTGGCAGCTCGAAACCTCATAAAATGCGCTTCGAATCGCTTGGCCCGCTTCTCAAGACTGGAAAGTTTTAGCGGAGGCTTCTCGCGCCTCGGCTGTTTACCAAAAATTGACCCAATTCGTATCAACTTGGATGCCCGACGCCGATACAAAATCAGCTCGCGCTATCCGAAACCAAAAGGTCGAATCAGGATTAGCTGCCATGCTCGCATCAACCGCCGGGAGGAATTGATCCCTTACCACCCGGCGCAGATCGTCTGCCGATTTACCTTCGTTAAACGCACAAAGCTCATTGGTTGAAAAGCTCATTGGTTAAATAGTAGGGCGAATTGCTTGGATCAAGCCCATCGGGGGTATCGCGCGGGACATAGGCGGTCCAACCGAGGCGGTCTGTACTCGGCACAGCACCACACGTCAGGACACCTGGGTGCAGCGCATCGAGCTTGGATTAGGATCATTCGCAGCATAAACGGCCCAACCCGCTTGCATTGCGGTTTTATCCGCCCAACGCATGACCCACAGCCCATCGAAGTTTTCGTTCTCCCAACCCCTCGGGACATACCCCAAAGCGGCGGTCGGTTGCAGCAAGTGTGATCAATCGGCGCCTAACTGCATCCAGCGATTGGGCGCGGCTGCCTAATCTTCTTTGCTGTCGCGCTGTCCTGACCGGAACTTGCGCTTTCTGGCTTCGTTGCGTTCAATTTTGGCTTGTTTTAACTGTTCAACAATCGCTTCTTCCGCTTTTATCATCAACGGCGTCTCTAGCGTGATCGGGCCGAGCATCCCAGCTCGGAACTCGTTGACTAAAATCGCGGAGGCTTTTTCCAAATCGACCCGCCCGCCAGAACTCAGGCAGCCGCGTCGCGTCCCCATGAGTTCGATGAACTCAATCTCTGTTGTTGGCACAGACACCAGGTCATACCGGTTTTTTAAGTTTTCGGGGTAGCACTTGATCAGATAATCCGCGAGATAAAATGCGACGTCTTCGATGCCCATGGCGGTGTCTCGAATCGCACCGGCCGCAGCCAAACGATACCCGCTATTTTCGTTTTCAATTTTTGGCCACAGGATGCCGGGCGTATCCAGCAATGTAATGCCCTCTTCCAATTTAATTCTTTGCTGGCTTTTTGTAATCGCTGGCTCATCGCCCGTCTTGGTTACCCTTCGTCCTGCCAGCGCGTTAATCAACGTTGATTTTCCAACATTGGGAATGCCGGCCACCATCGCCACAATTCTGAGATGCTCGAGCGCTTTACCGGGCACAAGCGCATGGCACAAGCGAATCACCTTCTGGGCTTTATCCGCCTGATCCAGTGTGGTTTGCAGGGTTTTCACCGAGGCATCTTGCTCAAAATGGACTTGCCATGCGCTCGTGGTGTCCGGATCTGCCAGGTCTGATTTACTCAAAATTTTGATGCAGGGCTTGGTCTGGGACAGCTGCGCAATCACTGGGTTTTGACTACTCGCAGGCAAGCGCGCATCCAGCAGCTCAATCACCAAGTCAACCTCCGGCAAGATTTTAGTCATCTCGCGGGTGGCTTTGTGCATATGCCCGGGGTACCAATGAATCGCCATAAAGTGCGGCCGCTGTCGTCAGTGAATATCGCGCAAGACCTCAATTGTGATGCCCTACGATCAAAAGGCCAACTTACCTTATTTTGATGCAAGTAAAAGCCTATACCTTTAAAAAGCTGAACAGTCGTGCACAAAGGCGCGTCGCGAATCGCCCCATGATTCGAGTTTGGTCCTTGCTAGACGCGCCAAGGCCGCAATGTCACTCGATCCTACAGCGCACACCACCGAAGAAACGTTCCGCTAGATCGGAAGATCACGCGACCGCGCGCATCAATCCAGACCGGCCTCTTCTAATTCGCGCCTGGTGAGCAAACGGCTCTCACCGAGTTCAAGGCCTCCCAGGGTTAAAGACCCAACCGATACCCGATGCAAGGCGAGAACCTCATTTTGAAAATGACCGAACATCCGTTTTACTTGATGATAGCGCCCCTCAACCAATGATAGCCGAGCCGTAAACGGTGAAAGCATCTCAAGGTGTGCTGGCTGGGTCGTTAAGTCTTCATAAGCAAAGTAAATCCCAGCCTGAAAGGCCAAAACGTAAGCCTCATGCATTGGCTTTGCGACCGTAACCTCGTAAGTTTTACGACATTTCGTTTCTGGCAAACTAATGCGTCGAGACCAAGCACCATCATTGGTTAAGAGCAGCAGGCCCGTTGAATTAAGGTCGAGCCGACCCGCTATATGGAGCGCACCCTTGGCAGGATGTTCGATAAGGTCCAAAACTGTCGCGTGCTCGGGATCTTTGGTTGCACTGACAACCCCTTGGGGCTTGTTCAGCATCAAGTAAACAGCCTTGGTATTGCGCAATGTGTTGCCGTCCAGCACAACCTGGGTAAGCGCCGTCACCCGCTGCTGGACTGATTCAGCCGGCAGCCCATCGACAATAATACGCTTTTGCGCGATCAGCAGGCGCGTATCGGCAATCGAAAAATCGCTGCTCTGATGAATAAACCGATCGAGTCGGGTCGTCTTAAACGTCATAACAGCATGACCCTTGTATCAAGACGTGCGAATGATGTCGCAGGCCCCGCCTGGTTGTTATCCTCAAAAGCGATACCCGCACGGATTAGGCGGTTGCGGGAGGATCCCCACTCATTCGATGCGATCAACAACCGTTTCCTGCGGAAGTCGCGATACAGATCCTCCATCAGCAAACCATCCCCTATGATCCCGTCTTTGTTCGAACCCAGGCAGCACCCTTTTCGACACACCTCATGATACGCTACCCCCTCATTCAATCCAGTCCCCGAGGAGCACCCGCTTGAGCGACAATGTGACGCGACCAAAATGGTTTACCCGGCGTAATATCGAGCCCTTTACAATCGGCGATGCTGCGGTTGAAAAGATCATCAACGAGGCCACCCACGCCGTTGTTTCCTGGGTGACCAAAGATCACAAACCTGCGTCTGCCGTGATGCTGTATCGCGTAATCGACGGTGTGATTACCATCACCTCAACGACCAATCGTGCGAAATATCACGCTTGGCGACGGAATCCGGCAGCCTGCTTCTGTATTTGGGAGCCCGGCAACATTGGCCGTCAGGTCACCCTGCGCGGGACGGTTGCAATCACCAAAGATCCGGACCTCCTGCGAGCATTTACCAAGTCTTTTCTGAGCATGCGGCCTGGCAGCGCGCCGCCAACAGAAGAACGCCTCGTTCAAGAAATTGAAAAATTCGACGCACCCGATCGCCACATGATGCAGCTCACGATCGAAAAAACGCTTACCCACGATTTAAACAGCTTATTTGCTGCTGAAACCTCGGGCGAAGACGTCTGGGGATGAGTGCCCTCATAGCCTTGTCAGGGCGCGGCAGATTCTTCTGCGTTGCGACACACTGCCGTGTTCTCGACACCTTCTTCACACCGTCACCCGCGGTGTCGCCTTGTCGAGAAGCCCCTAAGCGCGCTGACCAAACCCAATCTTGATGCGGTGTTTCGGCAATGTACGCGCCTCAAAAAAGATCGCGCTGAACCTCAAAAACCGTTCCAGATTGATCTGCCGCATCAATCAAACCCAAAGTTCGCATTGAGACGGGAACCGGCTTTCTGATTTAGTTACTTTATTTATTAAAGTATTTACTTTATTTTTTAAAGTTAATAGCATTCAACCCTGTTCCAAAACATAAGCAGTTCATGGATCCAAAAACCCAACACCTCCTTACGGCGAAGCCATTGCCGTTATTGCTAAGAATGGCGGCGCCCAGCACCCTCGCTTTTTTGGTCCAAGGATCCGTCAGCCTCGCTGAAGTCTGGTTCATCGGTCAGCTCGGCTCGATTTCGCTTGCAGCGATTGCGTTAGCCTTTCCGTTCCTCATGCTGACCCAAACCCTATCGGGTGGCGCAATGGGCGGCGCTGTTGCCTCCGCCATCGCACGGGCCCTTGGCGCCGGTGATATTCATCGCGCGGAGCAACTTATTTGGCACGCGCTGGCCCTTGGGGTTGCTGGCGCGCTCGCATTACTCCTCTTGTTTGGCCTTGGCGGCCAGGCCTTCTTACGATTACTGGGCGGCACTGGTGACGCACTGATCCAAGCCTATGCTTACACTTACCTACTCCTCTGTGGTGGGTTCTTAATTTGGAGCTTGGGCATCACCACCGCTATTTTTCGAGGCATGGGCAACATGCAGTTACCCGCCGCCGCAATGATGCTGGGCGCGCTGATTCAAATTCCATTGTCCGGTAGTTTGATCCTAGGCGCCTTTGGTCTACCCAAGCTCGGGATCACCGGTGCTGCCGTATCCGCCATTGTCTCAGGTGCCCTGGTCAGCGGCATTTTACTCTTGCAACTCCGCAATCGATCGAGTTTGGTCCAACTGCGGCTGTCGGCCCTCGTTTTTTCGAAAGCGAATTTCCAAGACATTTTAAAAGTTGCCTTACCCGCGTCGCTATCCCCGCTACTCACGGTTTCAACCGTCCTCATCCTGACGGCGCTCGTTGGTACCTTTGGTGATGCGGCACTTGCTGGCTACGGGATCGGCTCCCGGGTCGAATTTCTGATCATCCCGCTTGTATTTGGCTTTGGCGCGGCGATGACCTCGATGGTCGGCATGAGCATTGGGGCCGGTAACACCGCGCGTGCTGAACGTGTCGCCTGGATCGGTGGCGCCTGCGCCAGTGGCATCGCTGGCGTTCTGGGTATCTTATTAGCGCTGTTTCCAGCCGCTTGGATCACCCTGTTTACTGATGACCCGGCCGTCGTAGCCTCGGCAACCGCCTATATTCAGATCGTCGGTCCTTTCTTCTTTTTCCAAGGCCTTGGCATGTCGCTTTACTTCGCCTCTCAGGGCGCAAGTTTTATGTTATGGCCAGTGGTGGCAACGATTTCACGCGTGCTCTTAGCGGGCTTTGGCGCGATCCTATTAGCGTACACGCTGGATCTCGGCCTGCAGGGTATTTATTACGCTGCAGCCTTTGCTATGATGGTTTACGCATTGGTCATTGCTTTTGCGATTCGCCTTGGCGCCTGGCGGCGCTGAAAACGAGGTCAACCCGCGATGCCGACAAAAAAGGTCACCCAGACAAGCCCAACACCCGCGTCGATGCCAAGACCGCGTGCGCGCGCATTCCGGTCGTCCTGCCCCATTGCGCGCACCCTCGATTTGTTCGGTGACAAATGGACCCTGGTGATTATGCGCGATGCCTTATTCTTCGATCGCCGTACCTTCGCTGATTTTGCAAATTGCGCCGAAAAAATCCCAACCAACCTATTGGCTGAGCGCCTGAAACGCTTGGTCTCAATCGGGATGCTCGAAAAGATTGCGTATCAAACCAAGCCTGTGCGGTACGAATATAGTCCAACCCCGTTAGGACATTCTCTTCAACCCGTCTTACAAGAGATCCTGAAGTTTGGTCAGACACACCTCAGTGACTCAAAGTAGCGCCGTCGCCAATCTAGGTACATCAAGCGAATATTCGCGGCAGGCAAAACAACCATCTTCCAGATGCCTTCGATGCAGGCAAATAAACGCGCCCGATCGCGTTTGACCCATTCAACTTACCGTCGCTTACGCCTGCGTCTCACATTTGAACCAAAATCGAACCAAGCTTTTGTTTTCGCGATCGGAGAATTACGCTAAGAGCTCACTCATAGTAAAGGCAATTAAACGATGAAAATTATTCTGACGATCTGGACTTTGCTTCTAACCGTTTATGCACAGGCTGATCACCATGCGGAAGCTGCGCCCGTTGAAACTTGGAACTGCTCTCTCAATGAAGGCAAAACGATAAATGATGTCCGGAAAATTTCAAAAGCTGTTGGCGCCTGGACCAAGGCACAAGGGCAAAAAGACGCACAATGGATCTTTACACCTTTCACGGGTGACACCTCTGATCCCGGTCGATTTATTTTGATGACCGGTTGGTCAGATTTCTCGGGTATGGGCGATGCATTCCAAAGTTTTTTTAGCAGCGGCGACGAAAAAGCCGCGGCAATCTTTGCTGAATGGACCGCCACTGCGACCTGCAATTCCAGAAACCTCTGGACTGTCGAAAGCACGTATAACCTGATGCAAGACTAACGGATGCTTCGACTTTAGGTCGCGATTAACGTCAAACTACCCTAAAAAAGCCCGCACTAAACGGGCCTTTTTAGGGCCATCAAATCCTAAACCCATTTAGCCGGGCGCCGTCAGCTTCTTTGGATAAGACCTATTTCGGATAAGATCTTTTTTGGATAAAAACTTCTTTGGACAAGACCTACTTTGCACGCCAGACGAACCTTCGTTTTCAGAACTTGACCTCATATGGCTCGGATCATCGTGTCATCAGCCCGCTACCAGGGCAAGCCATCTCCTACTAAACGCTATAGCACCCACCAGCGATCCATCAAGATAGGCTTGAATAGGCCGGCGTAAGGATTGTGACTTGAACTTGCGAGCAAGGACTCGTATAACGCTGTGATCGAACAACGTTGGAGCTGTCATGCCACAAAGAACGGATGCTGCGCTCGCCAGCGAACTCCAAAAGAAAGGTCATCTGGCATTCAACTGGGACGATCTGGATAAGATCGAATTGCCCTCGGGCATCGTGACCAGCATGTACCGCGTTGGCGACCCAACAGATGACGCCGCACCGACTGTTTTTAAGGTGTTTTATCCACCCAATTGCTATACCGAGGCGCACACCCACGCTTGTGACTATACGGAAATCATTGTCGCCGGCACGCAGAAGGTCGGCGCAACCTGGCATGTCGCCGGTGATATCCGAATTGGTTTAGCCCATCGAGGTTACGGTCCCCTCGTTGCAGGCCCCGAAGGCGCTACCGTCTTGTTTATGTTCAAAGATGGCCGATGGCCGGCCATCACCCTCGGCAACAATGATGGGTCAACGCTCGGCAGTGAGGTCATCAGCAACCATCTGGTTAATTCGAATGCAATAGAATCAACAAAGGGCCCTGATGATTTTGAGACCCCGACGCTAACCTAACGTCGCGATGGGCGTTGGACTTGGCCCATAGGGCAAGCGTCAAGCGATTCAGCGGTCATTCGTTTAGGAGCAACACCGATCGTCGCACCACGGCAGCATTCGAAAACTCAGTCTCATCACAACGGCTTCTGCAATCAGTCCTCTTTAACCAGCAATCTTTAACAAGCAATCTTTTGGGGTTGATCATTTGATGACTTATACAAGGCTTGAACCAGCCCTTGCCAATAATAATTGACGGTCTATCCGCGTCAGAATCACTGTGATTCCCCTCATCGACAAACGGGCGCAACCTAACTGCCTGCCCGCCTATCTGAACCAGCGCACGATCACCAAAGCTGAGGACTCAGCACACCGACTGCCCCCTCAATCACCTCTAAGGCATCGAGTATCAGATCTTCCCGAAACCGTTGCCCTACGATCTGAACGGCCGAGGGTCGGCCTTCGATCAGGCCCGTTGGCACAACCCCGGCCGGCAGCCCCATGTAGTTTATGCCGTAGCTGTAGATCGCCGAATCAAATAAATCTTTACTGCCCTCAAAGGTTTCATCATGGTCGTAATCATAAGTCGGACGCATCAAAAACGGCGTTAAAACAAGCGGATAGTCCTGCAAAAACACATGCCATGGCCGAATAATGCCGCTGCGATCGCCAACCCCTTTCATGTACCCTTGGTAATCGACGGTATCAGACATTTGGTAGTAGTAGTCAAAGATGTTCTGAATGGTCTGACTGCCATGCTCCCGCGCAAGCGGATCCAAGCCTTCCTTAATTTCGAGCAACGCAACATCAAACCAAGCCTTAGCAGCCGGCGCGATACTCGGCACTGGGACTTCCTCGACCTCGTATCCTGCGGCGGTCAGCGCGGCCTGCGCAAGATCTAGGTGTTCAAGAATTTCAGGGTGAATCGGGTAACCGTGGGGCGCTTTGGTGAAGGCAACGCGTATTGGCTCCTGCGGTTTTGGGCCAAAAAACGGCACCGGTGCCCACCAAGGATCGCGCGGGTCTGACTGCGCCATGACTTGCGTCGCCAATCGAACATCTTTAACTTCGCGGGCGATGGCGCCTTGCACCGACATCAGTTGCGACAATAAACCGCGCTCCGCCGGCGCGGATGGGTTAAAGGCCGGCACGCGGCCCAAGCCTGGCTTGACCGTTGCAACACCGCAACATGAGCTTGGAAAGCGCAAAGACCCGGCAATATCGTTGCCGTGATGGATTGGTCCAAATCCTGCAGCACACGCCGCACCCGCGCCGCCTGAGGAGCCGCCGGGCGACGCCCGTTCGTCCCAAGGACTTTTGGTTAGGCCGTGAAGCGGATTGTCAGTTGTACCCCGCATTGAGAGTTCTGGGGTATTGGTTTTGCCAATAATGATGGCCCCCTCGTTGAGGAGGTTTTGCACAATGGGTGAATTGCCTGGCGCAAGGTTGTTCGCAAACACCGGTAGACCGTTGGTTGTAGGCGTCCCCATCAAATCCACATTGACCTTAACCGTGACGGGAATTCCTTCGAGCATTCGCGGGGCGGCCCCGCTTGCGAGCCGCGCATCCACTAAGTCAGCTTGGACCAGCGCCTGATCGGTGTAATCATAAACCACCGCATTTAACCTTGGGTTTTCTGCCTGCATCCGCGCTGTCACGGCGGCAACAACGTCACGTGCCGAAAAATCTCGACCGGTGATACCGCGATGCAGATCAACGGCGCTGTATTGCCAAAGCGGTTTGGTCACGATGCGTTCTCTTTTTAGATGGATTCCTGAGTGAATCTAGCAACTTGATTGATAGAAGGGAATGCCAGCTTCGACGCCTTATGCTCGATTACAGCGGGTAAAAATTGCTTTCGCGCGATCCACAGGATCCGGAAACGCCTCTCGCAGCGCGCGAGAGCGAATCTCAAGACTGACATCAATTTTAGTTTGGCGCACAAGGCTCAGGCGCTTTGTGTCACCCTCGCCATCCCCCAGGCAATACCGATCATCGACCGCCGCTTGGATATAATCCCGGCCCGTCATGGCAGTCGAGGAATGCAAAAAGTCACAGGCCTGCACATACGGAAAGCGCGATGCGGTTAAATCCGGCAGGGGCTCGTGACTTCTCGCGATGTGCATCAAATCAATGAGGATCCCTGCCGAGGGATGATCCACCGCGTCGATAAAAGTATTCGCGGCCTGCAACGATTTAATCTGGGTGAACTCTCCAAACTCCAGACAAACCCGCAGGCCGTCGCCCGCACGCTCACACAGATCCCGAAACTGATCGATCGAGGCACTGTAATCTTCGTGCCTTGAGACAACCAAAAGATTACGGGCGCCCAGCGCCAAACCCACGTCAACAATCAACTTTTGGATGTCTGTTGCACGATTGTGGGTCTCGAGCCAAGCAACCTCCACGTCGACCAACACAATCCCGGTATCGGTAAGGGCTTGTTGCGTTTTGGCCAGGGCATCAGGCCCCCAGGTGGTCTTTGGATCCACCCACATGCCCGACGAGAGAAACCCTGCTGCCGCCGCAATGCGGGGAATGTCCCAGGGAGCGGCGTCGGGCACGCAACCTGCCGCCAGGGCCCAAAGTGGTGTCGTCATGATTGTAAGGCTCGTTAAGGTTTGTCCTAGTGAAACAAGAATCTATTGCAAAGCCAATATTACGTGACCTTGCGGGCTCGGCGCTTTGGTATCACGGCCGCGGTCGAGCAAGCCCACAAACACCCTCTTTTAACGCGACCACTGCATACCGCGACCACTGCATTCTCACGGTCGGCGCCTGACATAATGGTCCTACAAAACCAGTAACATCGCGCAAGAACCTCAGAATCGATCAGCCTCACAAAGCCCTTCGAGCGCCCTAGGTGGGTTGCACCAATATTCTTGCGCTTAGGATCTTCAACACTTCAGAAGTCGTGCCGCGCCTGCTGCCGCGCGCTTCAAGGGCCTCAAGCACTGCTTCGCCAGCGACCATTTCACCAAAGATTGTATGTTTGCCATCTAGGAATGGTGTTGCCGTGAAGGTGATGAAAAACTGACTGCCATCGGTTCCAGGTCCGGCATTCGCCATGCTCAGCAAGCCCGGCTTGGCGTGAGACAAGCCAGCGGCAAACTCGCCATCATATTTGTAAGCTGGACCACCCCGTCCCGTGCCGGTTGGATCGCCGCCTTGGGCCATAAAGCCAGGAATCACGCGATGAAACAGGACATCGTCATAAAACCCAATTTGCGTCAAATACACCGTGCTATTGACATGTTTTGGCGCCGACTCGTGGAAAAGTCTAAAGGTCATAATGCCGTGATTGGTATTAAGTTCCCAGAAGTAAGACTGGTCCGCCTCGAAGGGCATCATAGCTGGCTCAGTAACCTTTGATTTCCAATCAGGATCCGTTTTATCGGGTAACCCACCCTGATATTTGAGCACTGCCGCGTCAGGGCTCAGGGCCTTGACCTCGGAAACCGCTGTTTCTTGGGCCTTATCAGCCTGCGCGGTTGATTTCGGTGTTTGCGCCGTTTCAGACGCTTGCTCGGTTTCGCTACAGGCTGCTAACAAACTCAATATCCCCAGCACTATAAAAACTCTCATCGCACGCTACCTCTTGTTTGATTAAGACGACGGGGTAAGCGGCTCATACCTTTCCCACATCGTCGGCGCCCAGTATAACAGCCTTTCAAACGCTACTGCGTTGCGCCACCCTAACGACGACCCAGTCTTCGCAAGACCGAGCGCAGTCGTACAGCGGCTGCCGTCAGCGGCCATCGCGCGCAATACTCAAAGCAATCTGGAATGCTGCTTTCAGTCATGAGCTCTAGCAGCCATGAGCTCTAGCAGCCATGAGCTCTAGCAGCCATGAGCTCTAGCAGCCATGAGCTCTAGAAGCCATGAGCCGTAGCAGCCATGAGCTTTATGGGTTTTAAAACCCGTTCAAATAGGCTGCACTTGCGCTTTCCCCTGTCTGGAATAACCGTGAAGCATCACACACTGCCAGAGACCTTTCGGCGCAGGTACCTTGATACCCCACCCAAAAAGTGTTCGCATAGTGATGATCTAGATTCAAGAGCGCAAAAACAATGACCCGACAAACCATTTTCATAACGGGTGCCGCCAGCGGCATTGGTCGCGCAACGGCGTTGCAGTTTCATGCGCGCGGCTGGTTTGTCGGCGCGGCAGATGTAGACCAAGCAGGCTTGGCGGTCTTAAAGGCTGATCTTGATAACGACTGTTTCACAGCGTTTCTGGATGTCACCGACAAAACCGCATTCGATCAAGTGATGATCGATTTTGGGGCCATCGCCGGCCAACGCTTGGATATCCTGTTTAATAACGCCGGCATCGCTGTGTTTGGTTTTTTAGACGAGGTGCCCTTCGAGAAAACGTTGGCGACGGTGAACGTGAACTTGATTGGCGTACTCAATGGCATCCACGCCTCGATCCACTTACTTAAACAAACGCCCAACGCCTTGTGCTTCACAACCTCGTCCTCGGCGGCCTGTTTCGGCACCCCCGGTATGGCAACCTATGGCGCAACCAAAGTTGCTGTAAAAGGCTTAACTGAAGCCATGAGCGTGGAATTGGCTCGCTTTGGCGCGAGAGCCGCTGATGTTTCGCCCGGCATCATTGATACCCCCTTATGGCAAACCGGGTCGCGATTTGTTCGCGGCGAATCCCGTCCGGTTCCGAATATGCCCTCGCGCAATCACAATCGTGAAGACGCCGGTAGAACGCTTCCGGCGGACGCCGTCGCTGAGTGCGTGTGGAACGCTTACATCGGTGAGAAGCTGCATTGGTATGTGCCGCCAGAGGTGGTCGAGCGCGATAAGGCAAAAGCGCTCAACCCCGAAAAATTACGTGACGAACTCATCGCTCAACAAAAAAAATGACCGCATTTTCGCACCACTATTTCCAGCACCAGGGGCTTACGCTGCACTACGTGGCGGCGGGCTCGGGCCCGCTGGTGATTTTCTATCATGGCTTTCCGCTCTTTTGGTTTTCGTTTCACCATCAAATGCGGGCGCTCGCAGCGCACTATCGCGTCGTTGCAATCGATGGCCCTGGCGTCAACCTGTCCTCAAAACCTGAGGATCTGGCCCCGTACCACCTCAGTAGCTTGACCGCGCAGGTCGATGCGCTGGCCCATCATTTGACGGGTTCGGCTCGATTTTCGCTCGTAGGCCATGATTGGGGCGGCGCGCTGGCCTGGGCATTTGCTCAGCGGTATCCAGATCGACTCAACAAAGTCGTGGCAATCAATGCGCCGCCTGCCAATCAACTGATCCATCTGCTCGCCACCAATCCAGATCAGCGGACGCGCTCGCGTTATATGTGGTCAATGCGCTCCGGTGACGTGCATGCTTGGATGACAGCAGATGGCGCTCACAACCTTTGGCAACAGGCCTACGCTCGATTTAGAGACCTTCCACACTACACAACGGAGGATGACGAAACCTTCAGGCGGGGCCTTGCGCAACCCGGCGCCATCGACGGCGGCATCAATTGGTACCGCGCAAACATCCCTGTGGCTGCTGAGATTTGTGACGCGGACTACTGGCCGTCTAAATCCGCTGCAACGTCAGTTCCGGCGCTGCTGATTTGGGGAGAACTGGATGACACCTTTGTTGCGTCTTTTATCGACGACTTGCCAGACTATGCAACTAACCTAACGGTGCATCGCCTTCAGGGCGTCGGCCATTCGCCCATGCTGGAAGCCCCAGACGCGGTTAACGACCTACTCCTAAACTTTTTGTCAGACTAGGGCTTCTCAACGACCGGTCGCGCGGGTGAGGGTAGCCAATCAATTTGTTTCAAATCAGCAACCCGCAGCACCGCCGCCTCGTTGGTCTCAATCAGACTCAACACATTGCCATCCGGGTCTTTGAAAAAAACTTCCTTGATGCCCTGCCCCATCGTCATGGGTGCCTCTGGGAAAAAGCCAACGGCCGCCAAACGCTTGATTTCAGCCTCAAGATCGCCAACTTCCAAAGCAAACGTATTGTACCCCGCATCCGTGAAGGCACGATCGACTGGCAGGACTGGCGTCTGGGGTTGAATGAACTGCCAAAATTCCAACACCATATTGCCGGTATTAAACCAAGCCGCCCGAATTCGAACGCCCTCAATCCCCGTTACTTCATCAAAACGAGGTCCCATTACCTTATTAACCCGGCCATAGGGCGCAACGCCAAGCAGGGTTTGATAAAACGAGACTGCCTGATCGATATCGGGGGTCACCAGCGCGATATGGGCAAGCCAAATGGGACCCTCAAACTGTGGAACATCCAAGGCCTCGACCTCGAACATGCTGCCGTCCGGATCTCGCGCGTAGGCATAACGCACGCCCTGGCCGTTTAAATCGATCGGCGGCTCACCAATACTGACCGACTTGGCCTGCGCCAGCATAAACTTTTCAAACAACCCCACTTCTGCAGGGGCTTGAAAGCACGCATGGGTAATACCCGGCCCGATCACCGCAAGACCCGCAATCGGTACCGTTTCTTCAAACTGCATTAATTCAAGACAACCATTGGGCGCTTTGAGGACCAAGCTATCGACGGGTTGAACCGGCTGGTCAGGACAAACCGTCCGCTCTGGGAGCACGTCAAGCTGGGCGGTCTCTTCGTAGAAACGCCGTGCAGCGCTCAGATCGCTCACAGCCAGGCCAACATGGTGTAGCCCCAAAACGGTTGTTTCGGCGATTGATGGGTCGATGGGAATCTCCTTTTCAGATTAAACACAAGGTCTCGGCTCAAAACTCGGCGCACGCGGCTTTTTGATGCGGCGCCTTTGAAACGCGCCACACCGGCCAGCCTTTCCATCGCACCGACTTCGCACCCCACGGTAACAAGGTTTGATCCGCGACCCAAGTCACAAGCCAATCTTTGGCGCGGCCTTTGGCGAGGCCTTTGGCGAGGCATTATAAACCGAGGAGGGTTTAACAAAGGACAATCCCTGATGCATCAAATTGTGACGCGGACAGCCCGGTCCTGCAGCGATTCCTCGAGGCCCTTATGTGGTGGCCTTAGACTTAGGCGGTTCTGGACGCCATAACCATCTGCCCTGACCCGATGGCCTTTACAGGATCCCTAGCCCGCTCGCTTCGGTCTGAATGCGGTTAGGGCGAATGGGTTTAGCTTTTAAACCAACCTCAAAATCCGATCAGGGCGGTTTACCGACAGCAGTTTTACCCAAGGCTCAAGTAGGATATGGTTCCTATCGTCAAAACCCCTTACAACGGAGACCCAACAGATGAGTGAAGAACAAGCAATTCTTGTAGAGCGGCGTAACCGCGTCATGATCATTACTTTGAACCGGCCGGACGCGATGAACGCCATTAACGGCGCCCTATCGAACGGTCTTTGGAACGCCATTCAAGAGCTGGATGCAGATGACGCACTCACGGCTGGGGTGATCACCGGTAGTGGCCGCGCCTTTTGTGCTGGCATGGATTTAAAAGCCTTTGCGCGGGGTGAGGATATTGGCCCGTTGAACGAATTTGTCCGCAAGGGTGCGAGCAAACCCCTGATCGGTGCCATCAATGGCTTTGCCCTCGCAGGTGGCTGCGAAGTCGCGCTGACCTGCGATTTATTGGTTGCCTCAAAAGCCGCGAAGATCGGCATTCGAGAGGTAAAAGTCGGCTTATTTGCCGCGGCTGGCGGCGTCTTTCGATTGCCCGCTCGCGTCGGCTATGCCAAAGCGATGGAAATGGCACTGACCGGCGAGCCCATCACGGGTGAGGAAGCCATGAATGCGGGCATGCTGACAGCGCTCACCGAACCCGAAGACCTTCTGGAAACAGCGATCGCTTTGGCCGAACGCATCGCCGAGAACGCGCCCCTTGCCGTCGCTGCCTCCAAAGCATTAGTGCGGGCCGCCGCGTCCGGCATCGAAGAAGACAAGCTTTGGGAAATGCAGGTGCCGCTTCAGAAAAAAGTCTTTAGTTCGAACGATGCCAAGGAAGGTCCTGCGGCCTTCGCAGAAAAACGCGCGCCAAACTGGACTGGCACCTAACCGCGATCAAGACCTTCAGCCCGCCTGCCGGGCTGAAGCACCGCGGGTTCACTGCTTTTTCGACGCAATCCCTATCGCACTTTAAGCTCGGTAACCTTGGCAGCAGTGCTGCAAGACCCGCGCGATCTCCTAGGATATTTGCAGCGATACCTGAACGACCCAACGCGAGGCGCATGGACGGCTCACGCGCAACCAGTGCCTCAACGGTTTATGCCTTTTAAAAGGCTCGACGTTCACCAATTTTAACCACCCAAGCATTTTCTACGCCGGGCGCTTTACCAGCCGCGGCTTTAAACCGTTCGGGCGGCTCACTCAGCGGTTCATCAGACAGGTCAAACGTTCCAAAATGGATCGCGAGCGCTTTTTTTGCTTGCACGTCGATGGTCGCCTGAACCGCTTCCTCGGGATTCATATGCGTTGACCGCATCATCAATGTCGGTTCGTATGCTCCGATCGGCATCGCGGCCAAATCAAAGGGCCCGAGTTTTTCGCCAATGGCCTTGAAACCCTCGAAGTACCCTGTGTCCCCCGCAAAATAAAAGCGTTTGCTCGCGCCAATCACCGCCCAGGACGCCCAAAGTGATCGATTGGTATCGGCTATGCCCCGCTTGCTCCAATGTTGCGTTGGCAAACAATAAATCCGACTACCATTAATCGTTATCGAGTCGCCCCAATCGAACGCCTGAACCGTTTTAATTCCATGATCCTGCAGCAAAGACTCATTCCCGAGCGGCACCAGAAACTGCGTTTTAGCGTCTCGTGCTGCCAGCGCCTTCAAAGTGGGCAGATCCAAATGATCATAATGATTGTGTGAGATCACAACGAAATCAATCGGCGGCAAATTTTCAATCGCAAGCCCAGGCGGCACAAAGCGCCGCGGCCCAATAAACGGAACGGGGCTCGGCCAATCGGACCAAATTGGGTCCGTTAGGAACGTGACACCTGGCATTTGGACCAGCACCGTCGCGTGCCCAACCCAAGTCACTGTGGCCTGCGTTGAGTCAGCTACATCAATCGGTTGGTCTTTCGGCCGCATCAGACAGCGGCGCGCCCTCATTCCCTCGAAAATAAGTTCCGAAACGACGCAACATGAACGGCACCCGCACGCCGAGCGTGCCTTGTGATAGATCTCCAACTGGGATTCGTGAACGCGCCAGATTCGTCTCTTGGTGCGGGTTCAAACAATCGAGGTGCCTCAAGTTCGGCAATGGCGTTGCACGCACTCAACAAGATGATTACCGGCAAAGGATTACGCAATTTCACAGGACCGCCTCACCGTCAAAACCCCGGATTCTAACCGAATGGTTCTTGATCCGATAACGGTCTTATTTTTAGGGACCTTGCGCATTGGGTTCAAAAGCAGATCCTTTTTACGCAGTGACGCGCGCCTCTGCGGCGAAAATGAAGGTTGCGACCTGCCCTTCTAATTTAGAACAGCTCTATCGACAATGGTCACCGCAGCGCCCGCGAGCCCACCATTCTGAACCGGATCAGCACCAACGCGGACACCGGCCTATCCTGCAATTGCAGCAAAGCGAGCCAGTTCAACCTGAGGTTTTAAACTGCCGCGCAATCAAAGCACGCACAGTTTTTAAAGTCCTTGAACAAGAATCGAACTATCCTGTTCCAGGCCCTTAAAGCCTTTTAATATCGGATGCTTTACTAAGGAGCAACACATGACTATTTTGGCTGTTACAACGTGGGAAGGCAGCGTCGCTGGCCTGCAAATACTGGAAGTGGGTGCAAAGCAATCCGCCCCGCTTCACGAAAGCATGGGCGCAAAAAATCCAAAACTTTGGCGCGCAAGCGCTGGCGGTGATATTGAGCGCGCCTACTATTCTATCGAGTTCGACTCCCATGAAGCGTATGGGAAATTCAGCGATGCCATGCTGTCGTCTGATTGGTGGGCGACAACCTCTGAATGGATGATCGCTAACAAAGACGAAATCGAGAACCTCGGGACCACCATTTACTACAATGTTTTGTGAGATAGCGCTGGGCACCTCGTAACTTTTTTTCTGACTTCTGCCCGCTCAATCTGTTGACTGATTGAGCGGCTTAAATAAACCATCGCGAACCAGAATTTGTTCTGTACACGCACATTTTAATTAGGAGAGATCACAATGATCAGAACATTCGTTTTAATGGTAGCCACTTTTTGTTTGAGCTTTATCGCACAAGCGGACAACCATGGGTTCGACAATTTTATTGAAGTCGAACTCTCGATCAGCGACATCTCGATGAGCGAGCGCGGCATGGTCATCACCTACGAGGGTATGGCCGGGAAATATGGCCTCGTCCACGCAACCCATAATATGGTCAGTACCAATGACGCCAACTCAAAAGGCTATTTCACAGGCACCGTCCAAGCCATTGACGACACTGGGGCACTTCAAAAAAGCATGACGCTCGGCCTTTGGTCCAGGAACGGAACTAAGCTCAAGGTTTATGGTTTCGACGATGATTCTCCAACTCGAATCTTGCATATTTCAACCGTTGATCTGCGAGCGAAATCGTTCCAAGCCAAAGTTTGGGAACTTGATTAAAGACCGGAACCGTTCGATGCACACTGAAGCATCGGCCGTGGCGAGAGCCTAACATGACTTGACGGCGGGGCATCTGAGCAAGCCCCGCTTGCTTTTAAGGCCGCGCGCTCAAGGATGTCCTCGCAGGCAATTCTCCTCGCCCCAAAATGAGCATCCGAGTTGCTCCCAGAATACGCCCGCGAACTCACGGCATCCTCTTCAGTCGACCAATGGCAGCCGACCACGGCGCGCCAGCCGAACTTAAATACCGCGTTTAAGCAACCAGACCCATCCGGCGCCATAGCGGATCTAAATCAACCCTTGTAGGATTGATCGGTACTGTTTGCCTTGGAGCGCGCTCGTTGAACTACTCCGATTTTGATCTTGGCATGACAACCAAGATAACCCGCCGCGATTTACTGCAAGACGCAGGCCTCATCAGTTTAGGGCTTGGGATCACGCCGTCAGCGGCGGCCGCCACAACGCTCGGCGCTGATCACACATCTTACCCGCCAACGCGAACCGGTCTGCGCGGGTCCCATCCAGGATCCTTTGAAGGCGCACATGCCTACGCTCGAGATGGCCTGCCTCATCCAAAACCACAACCCTTAGATGAAGCCTTTGATCTCGTGATTGTCGGCGCCGGGATTTCAGGCCTCGCTGCGGCCTACTACTATCAGAAACGTTTTGGCGTCGACCGAAAAATTCTAATCCTGGACAATCACGATGACTTCGGTGGTCACGCTAAGCGTAATGAGTTTCACCAGGGCGGCCGCTTGCAGCTTGCGATCGGCGGCACCCATAATCTGGAATACTGGCAATTTAGCGAAACGGTTTCAGCGCTAATGCAGACGCTCGGCATCGATATCCCGAAACTACGCCAGCAAACCGACTTCAACTATGGCCGAAATGGCGCAAAGGGCCGCGCGATCTGGTTCGATGCTGAAACCTATGGCGTTAACAAATTAGTCACGGGCTGTTCGCTAAAAGGACCTCCCTCCTCCTCACCGTTGCCTTATCTCGACCAATTCCCAATCAGCACAACGGCAAAAACCGAGTTGCGCGCCTTCTACAAACGTCAGACCGATGTCTTGGCACACTTGTCCAGCGCTGAGCGAGCGGATTATTTACACACCACCGGCTACTTCGATTTTCTCGAATCAAAAGGTGGCCTTGGCGCGGAGGCGCGGCAACTGTTCAAGACGGCTTGCCACGGCTCCTGGGGTCTTGAGACTGCATGCCTGTCGGTTGCCGAGGCCCTCGATGACGGCCTGCCCGGATTGAATTTAATCGGCGAAACCGCCGCGGAATCGGATTGGGACTATCCCGTTGGGATCTTCCCAGATGGCAACGCGAGCATCGCCAGGCTCTTGGTGCAACGGCTCATTCCGAGCATTGCGCCCGGCGTGACAGCCGACACGATCGCAACCACTGACTTTGATTATTCACAACTCGATCGCCCCCAGAATGCGGTACAGATTCGCCTTCAAAGCACGGTTATTGATGTTGCACATCAGAAAGGCGCCGTGCACCTCACCTACTTGTTTGGTGGCAAGGCGTTTGCGCTGAAGGCGAAACAATGCGTGATGGCCTGCTATCACTCGGTCATCCCCTATATTTGCCCAACGCTGCCCGCCGCTCAAAAAGCCGCCCAGCGCTACCAGGTCAAATACCCCTTACTGCTAACCAACGTGCTCATTCGTTCCCGGGCGCCTTTTACCGAGCTTGGCATCGACGGCGCCGCCTGCCCGGGCCGACTGCATTCAGCGCTCTTTCTCATGAACGGGGTCGAGACCGGTGGCTACGCCCAGGCCAGCGATGATCCGGGCCCAGTTCCTGTCACGTTTTGGGGCAGTCTGTCGCCGCCAGATGGCATTGAAAACTTCTGGGATAAGCTCCGTGCTTCCCGAACCAGAATGCTCAACCTAACGCTCGAAGATTACGAACGCGAGGTTCGCAGCGTACTCCAAGACCTCTTGGGCCCTGCTGGGTTCAGCGCTAAACGGGATATCCTTGCGATCACGGTCAATCGGTGGCCACACGGTTATTCACACGAATATTTAGATTTATGGGATCCGAAATGGGAGGAAGGCCAAGCACCACATGAAATTGCGCGCCAACGTTTTGGCAACATTACCTTTGCCAATGCCGATGCCGGCGCCAGCGCCTATACCCATACCGCAATCGAGGAAGCCGCCAGAGCAGTCGCGGAATTAGGGGCACAGGGTCTCCATTGAGTCCAGGGCCTGCCGCCGAGCGGCCGAAACCGGCAAAGCAGGTTAGTGGGGGCCTGTTAGTCGCCGATGACAATCTTGCACCGCAACTTGTTCATCTCGGCGAGCCGTGACAGAGGCATCGCCCAATGTTCGATCCGATTTTTGGTAAGAGACCTTAGGGTGGTGCGCCGCAGCGAACTGACAGGCCACCATACCGGTCGCATTGACTGAACTTTCCTGAACTGTCGGGGACACCCGGTCAGATAAGACCAGGCTACATCCAAAAAGCGACAACAACCCAATCAAAATTACGAAGTGTGTCCCGCTGCTTAGAAAAAGGCGGAACCTAAGCATCTCCATGACCGACTTTGACAACCAGCTCGAGACCTTTCATCCTCGCCCGAGCCATCTGCCAGGCAGCCTTTATGGGTCTGTTACTTATCGTTTGACGCATAATCAATTTCTCCACCCATAAACTGCACGCTCTCAGCGAGATCCGCTCGACTCGTTCGAGCGTTATTGGCCGGCGTTGCGGGATCCTCATATCCGAAACTCAACCCATAGAGCACGGTCATATCGTCTTCTAGTCCAAACGTCTCGCGTACCAAATCCGGATAATGTCCCATCGTACCCTGAGCACAGGAGGCCAGCCCATGTGCCGTCATTGCGAGCATCAGCGTCTGCGTATACATACCGACATCGGCAGCCGATTGTCCGCCAAAAATATCCTGCATGCAGAAAAACGCGACATGGGGCGCATCAAACAGTTCAAAATTACGCAAGCTTGCGCGACTGCGGCCGGCTTTGTCTTCCCATTCAATACCCATTGCATCGTAAAGCACCCGTGCACAATCGCGACGCCGCTGTTTATAGGGTTCGCCCAGGCGGCCCTTATCCTTATGATCCTGCTTGGCCGGTATGCCTTCACTCACCCGGCGGAGAAATTCTGTACGAAGCCGATCCCTGACCGCGCCTGACGCCACACACACCCGCCATGGCTGAACATTTGTACCCGAGGGCGACCATTGCGCCAGATTAAACACTTTACGCATTAGGGCTTTTGGTACGGGGGTGGGTAAAAATCCTCGCACTGAACGGCGACCTAAAATGGCCTCATCTAAACTCATTGCTGTCATGCTTGCGCCATCATGTTTTTTAAGGGCGTTACTATATCGCAGCCTCCAAGAATTCCCAATGCGCTCCGCCCTCAAGGCGGCTGAGCCAAGCACGACAGCAAAGTTTGTAAGCCTTTGATCTCGGGAAATTCACAACTTTTTGACAACCCTTAGAATCCAAACCCTGGTCGATCGCGACCGTCACCGATGTGTAGTCGATGGGCCGGAATTCAGAATAGCGTCGTTTGTTGGTCGGTCAGGCCTGTGGCGGTGAGCGGATCAATGGATCACCGCCTGATCCAGCCCCAGGTGCTTCAGGATCTGAACGGTCCGACGCATCGGGAATAACATCCGGGTCTTCAATCGATGCGATGATCCGAACGGGGCCACCGCACTTTTCACACTTCTCTATATCAATGGCAGAACACACGCTTGAGCCGCTGCGCCCATCCGAACGCGGCCCGGTCTCGAGTAGGCCTTCGGTTTCGGGTTTTCTTGTTCTTCTACCGGTTTCTGAGGAACAACGTACTTCACGCAGTTTGCTGTTGGGGCGAGAACACCCCATGAAATCGTGTTAGATTCACCCGTGGTCTGGGTACCAGCGCTGCCAGGCGCCCCATGAATTCCATTGGGCTGAGCGGGCCGCCTTCGGACGACATGGGTAGTTCCGTCGTCGTACGGCGTCTTCAAGGCGACGACGACGTTGCCGTTGTTGGCCAAGGACAATCGTCTTTCTGCAATGGCTGGTCTCGTAATGTAGCGGCACAAACGCTCAAGCTTCTTGCGCTGATTAGACTTGCAGGCGATTCCGGCATGCAGAGAAAACCCCGCCTGCTTGCTGACCAGATCGTCGCCTTTACGCGATTCAGTTCTGACAGGCACTGTCTGTAACGTCAGCGCTTTCCGCCCGCATTGGGACCGAATGCCAGGCGATAGGTAATAGATGCACCGACAATCGCACCCATGGCATCCTCCTCGTCCTGCATCAGATCCAGGTACTCGGACTCTGCATCGCGGACCAGGTAGCCTGCTTTTTCCAGAAACCGCGAGACGCGCCTGGCAATCGTGTGGGCAATAACATCCAGATCTTCACGAGTAGGTGGTTTGACGGGCCAGAAGTAACCTTTGGCATCGTAGACTCCGTTCAGGTAAAGCATGTGGAAGTGAGGATTCAAATTAAGGGCTGAGCCAAACCGTTGAATCAGCGTAACCGCACCGCTCTGCGCACCTGACTTGACTGTCATGCGGGCTCGCTTGATCAAGAATGTACTGATGACGCGATGTACGATGGTGAGCACCTGGCTCATGACCTTCGGGTTGGTCGCAAAGAGATAGCGTAGCGGATACGGAACACTAAGCACCCATTGCCGTATTGGCCGCTTCGGCAGAACTTCATCCACCAGATGGGCAGCACTGTCCACCATCCGTCGCGCGCCACATGACGGACAGAATCCCCGGCGTTTACAGCTGAATGCTACAAGCTTCTCGTGATGGCAGGTATCACAGCGAACTCGCAGAAACCCATGTTCCAGGCGGCCACACTTCAGGTAGTCATCGAACTCACGAACAACATAACCAGGCAGTTGTTTACCCTGCTCGGATAGCATTGCTTTGAACTCCGGCCAATGGCGCTCCACCAGCTGATACAACAGTGTTGTCTCTGGAGTATGGCGTTCATAACGAAACGAACCTGTCGGCCAGAACATGTCCTGGCTGTTGTGGATGGACACAGCACGAGATCATCGAGAGAGTGAATCGAGAGCGTCGACTGGTCAGCCGTTAGATAGCAGTCGCTTTTGCTGAAAAGGCTGTAGGGCTGATGAATGAGGGAATGTGCGAGTTATTTGTTCAGTGTGCGATTTAGCAGTGATTCAAACGCTGAACCATCCTGCCGGGTCAGGTTGGGGACATGCAGCCATGAAAGCCAATTCAGAAAAAGTCGCACTGCTAAGTCCAACCGATAACAGCGTGCTGGCGTACCCGGGACTGGATGGTCAGGCAGACCATGTAAAAGTCCGTGGCAAATGGAGTCAGTTGATGCTCGGCGTCGGTGACTACGAGTCCGCCGTTCGGGCGCTCCCTCCGGCGGCTTCTGAACAGGACAAATTGATTGAGTTTTTCAGCGGCGATCGCGATTACCTCAATGACCTTTCACAGAGTGAGAAACAATCCTATAACGATCTCCAGGGTTAGTCGGTCGTCAATGCGGTTAATAAGAATAAACACGCTCTTCAACTTTCAGAAGAGTATTCTGGTTCCAGCCGGTTAGTTGCTGTCCCCGTTAGCCCATCTGAGCATGAGTTGTGCGCTGCTCAAAGCCATAGGCCGGAAGCAGGGCGCCTCCCGCACTAATCGCCATACCATTAAGGAGATCCCGTCTCGTTATCTTTATCGCCATTGCTGTCTCTGGGAGGTTTACATGTCAAGCGACATGTTCTAGCATGCAGGCTGACATGTCAAACGCCTCCAGGCTCAGTTACCGGCCGGAATCAGAGCTAACTAGTGCACCTGTCACGCGGCGCCCAAACCTAAAAAAGAGGATAACTCCAATGAAGAATCATGGCATTTTAGTGCTTCTCATCGCAGCCACAACGACCATACCAGCTCGGGCTGCCCCAGGCGTTCTACCCCTGCTTACCTAAAACGGCGCAACAACGGACTGGAGATGAGCACGTGACTTTGATTAATTCAATTGGCGTTATTCCACGCGAGGCAGCAAAACTTTACGGCGACAGGATTGCACTCATCCTGCCGGACCGGGAATTGTCGTTTAACGAGCTCGAGGTATTATCCAACCGCTGCGCCAATGCGCTGGTTGATCTCGGGGTCAAGCCTGGCGACCGTGTCACCCTTTACTCCGGCAACTGCTGGGAATGGATAGTCTGCTACTACGGTGCCCTAAAAACAGGCGCCGTGATCAACCCGATCAACGTGATGCTGACCCCTGGTGAAGTTGAATTCGTGGCCAACGACTGCGGCGCGACCGTCGTTATCGCATCTCATGAGAAGGCGCTTTCTATTAAGGATGTCAAAGAAAAATCCCAGGTCAGGGAACTGATCGCCTTTGGCGACGAAGCGCTTCCCGAAGGAATATTGTCTTTCAACGATATGCTCGATGGCAGTAGTGATGAGTTTCAGATCGGTGAAATCGATCCGGACTCGCTTTCAACGATCGGCTACACCTCCGGCACTACCGGGCATCCCAAAGGGGCCTGCCTGTCGCACCGGGGTATCCTGCTGAATGTGGCTATGACCGCCCTGATGCATCAGCGCAGCGACAGGGATACGGTCGTTACCGCCTTACCTTGCCCGCATGTCTATGGCAACGTGGTCATGAGCGGTGCCATACAAAATGGCATGACCCTGGTACTCCACCCGGCCTTCGAAGAGAAGACCATCCTGCAGAGCATCCAGGACCACAAGGCCACCATGTTTGAAGGTGTGCCTACCATGTACATGTTCATGCTCAATCACCCCGAGCTGGATGACTACGACCTGTCGTCACTGCGCTGCTGCACCGTCGGCGGGCAGACCATGCCTAAACCTAAAATGGAAGAAGTGGAGCAACGCTTCGGCTGCCCGCTGATTGAACTGTGGGGCATGACTGAGCTGGGCGGGCTTGGCACCACCTTTGCTACCAATGGCCTCATCAAGCATGGCTCGATTGGTGTCGCACTACCTTATACCCAGGCAAGGATTGCCGACACTGAGAATGCCGACAAGACCTTGCCCATCGGTGAGGTCGGTGAACTGATGATCAAAGGCGATATCGTCATGCAGGGATACTTCGGCAATGAGCAGGCAACCGGCGACACCATCGAGCCTGACGGCTGGCTGCACACCGGGGATGTCGCGACCATGGACGAAGACGGTTGTATTTTTATCGTCGATCGCAAAAAAGACATGATCCTGACAGCGGGCTTCAACGTTTATCCTGCGGAAATTGAGCGGGTTGTCGCCGGTCACCCGGATGTCGCCCTGGTGGCGGTAGGCAGTATTCCCGATGAAGACAAAGGTGAACTTGCCAAGGCCTACATCGTCCCGAAGACGGGTGCAGCGCCGAAAGCGGCTGACATCATTACTTATTGCCGCGAGCACCTCGCCGCCTACAAGGTGCCCAGGAAAGTGCAGTTTGTTGATGACCTGCCAAAAACCAGTACCGGCAAAGTGATGCGCCGCGAACTGAAAACACTGGATAAATAGACTCGATAAGTCAGAATGACCGCACTCACCATTTGAATAAGAAGGCGTAGGCAAGACGATGACAAAAGGCACCAAGCGAAAAAAATCAGTGGACGAGACAACTGACGCAGTGATGAGCGAGCGCCAGCAAGAGATATTACAAACAGTGATAGAAATAATCTCGGATGAAGGTTACAGCAGCCTGACTATGCGTCACCTGGCTCGCGCCAGCGGTATGAAACTGGGTGCTCTGCAATACCACTTTCGTACCCGGGACGAATTGTTACGAGCCCTGGTTGAATATCTGCGCAATGAGTGGCGACATCTCTTGGGGAATCCCGAAGGTGGTCCACTCGGGATTCGCGCGATAGCAGAGATCATGCTTACGGTTGATGCACCATCGCACGACGGGCTATGGACGCAACTCTGGGCAATGGAGCAGGTCGAACCGCTCGTGTCGGACCTGCTGGAAGATGTCTATGCAGAGTACTTGCGGTTACTGGAAAAAGCACTCAAGGCGGCGGGGAACCAGTCACCGCGTGCCGAAGCCCTGTGCCTTATGGCTGTGATGGAAAGTGAATCACTGTTTACCGGCAAAGGCCGACGCTGGGAAAAAGACAGAAGCGCGGTGCGCAAAACAATACTTGATTTTATTGATGACAGATACGGAGAGTAGATTTTGAGTGCGACAACAACGTTGGGTTCACAGATTAACCGGCTTGGATTCTGGTCTGCCGTGGTTGCAATTGCGACCGGTGTTGTCGCCTTTTTCATTCCGTTGGATGCGCCTGGCGGTTATACCGCTGACCACGCTGACCGCGTCGCCTGGCTGAGCGCTAACAGTGGTACTTTTATCCTCGGCTGGATCAACCAGATTATCGCCATGCTCAGCATATCGGGCGTCTTTTTTGGTATGGCCTGGCAAATAGCAACAAGGAACCCGTTACGCGCCGTTATCGCGGCAATGGTCGTTCTCATTTCTGTTGTCGCCTTTATCGTTCCCAAGTTCATCGCAGTCTGGACCATACCGATGCTGGCACAGGCGATTTCAACCGGGGCGATGGGTGCCGAACTGGCCGACCCGTTACTGAGGTTGCTGAACGTCTCTATTCCATTTTCGCTCTACACTTCTTTTGACTATCTGGGTTTCTGGCTTTACGCCGTGTTTGGCCTTCTTGTGGCAGGTCCCCTTTACACAGAAAAAAAAGGTGGAGAACACATGAGCGCAAAGATCGCCGCCGTCACAATAGGCGTTTTCGGTCTGCTGTATCACGGCCTGCTGGCCACCCTGCTGCTTGGCGCCATCGCACCACCAGACATTGAGTCCTGGTTCCTGGGTGCTTCCTCATTGTTGTTGATCGTGGTGGTGGCAATGATATTCAGTTTCAGGCGCGACATGGTTGCCGCGCCCCTGGCAACCAGCAATGACACTCAATAGCCCTCAATAACTTTCAATAACAACAACGCGAATAGACCAATGACATACAACATCACTCGACGAGATTTTTTGAACGGCATGGCCATCGCCACGGGTACGGGCTTGCTCGCACCCGTTGAGCTTTTTGCACAGACTAACGCCGGTGCAATCCCAGAGGTTTATCCGCCTACCCTCACCGGCCTACGCGGCAACCATGCCGGCTCATTTGAGACCATGCACGCCCTTGCCTGGGCCGGACAAAAGCCAGACGGCGCATCGCAAACTGGGCGAGCACTATGACATGGTCATCGTCGGCGCTGGCGTAAGCGGCCTTGCGACCGCCTGGTTCTATCAAAAGGCCATGGGACCCGAGGCAAGAATCCTCATTGCTGGATAATCACGACGACTTCGGTGGGCATGCCAAGCGCAATGAGTTTCACCATCGCGGACGGACGCTGCTCGGCATCGGCGGCTCGGTAAACGTGGACACCCCTTCCGACTGGAGTGAAATTGCCAAAGGCCTGCTCGACGATCTCGGCGTCGACCTTGCAGCCATGAAAGCCAATTCAGAAAAAGTCGCACTGCTAAGTCCAACCGATAACAGCGTGCTGGCGTACCCGGGACTGGATGGTCAGGCAGACCATGCGGGCCTACAAAGTCCGTGGCAAATGGAGTCAGTTGATGCTCGGCGTCGGTGACTACGAGTCCGCCGTTCGGGCGCTCCCTCTGGCGGCTTCTGAACAGGACAAGTTGATTGAGTTTTTCAGCGGCGAGGTTGATTACCTCAATGACCTGTCACTGAGCGAGAAACAATCCTACGTCGAGTCGGTCAGCTACGCCCAGTTTCTCACTGAGCGGGTTGGCCTGGCCGACGCGATACCATCTCTATTTTCTATCCGGTGCCCAAACTGATGTTTGGGCCCGCCGCATTGAGAGTGACCGTCATGGAGGCGTTTTACTCTGGGTTGCCCCGGCGTGCAGGGCATGGACTGGCTCGCTAAATTGGCCGCGGGGCTTCTTGAAGGTCAGGAGACCGGTTCCGAGTCACTGTATTTTCCGGACGGCAACGCGTCGCTCGCCAGGTTGCTGGTTCACAAACTGATCCCACGGGCGGCGCCGGACACTAGCGGTTTTGACGATATCGCGACAAGCCGTTTTGACTATGGCGCGCTCGACGAAAAGTCACATTCAATCCGACTACGACTAAACAGTACTGTGGTCGGCGTGCGAGAAACCGGGGACGATGCAGTGACTGTTGATTATGTCCGTGATGGCAATGCGGTCAGCGTCACAGGCGATCATTGCGTGCTCGCCTGTTACAACGGTGCGATCCCATACCTTTGTCCACAGTTACCGGAAAGTCAGAAAGAAGCGCTTCGCTATGGCGTCAAGGTCCCGCTGGTGTGGACTAATGTCCTGATTGATAACGGACACGCTTTTTCCAAACTCGGTGGGGGCCAGGTAATTTGCCCCGATGATCCATACGTTGTGGTCACCACCCCACCAGTAACGACTACAGGCGGTCACCAGCCACCCCGCGGGCCAGATGACCCGATGGTAATTCACATGCTGGGCGTTCCTTCGGTGACATCGACAGGCGCTGAAACCAGCCGTGAATTACTCACAACGGCGCGTCAAAATGTCTATGCAACCACCTTTGACACCTATGAGAGCCAAGTCCGGGGGCAACTCCAGGGGCTGCTTGGTGAACACGGCTTCAACCACGAGACCGATATCAAGGCGATTACCGTTAACCGCTGGCCTCACGGCTATGCTTACGAGTATATGTCACTGGATGATCCGAAGTGGGCAGACAGGACAAGCACCTCATGAACTCGGGCGAGCCCAGTTCGGCAGGATTTCAATCGCTAATTCGGATTCCGAGGCATACGCCTACCTGAATGCTGCAATCGATGCCGGCTGGCGCGCTGTCACTGAACAGATGGCGTAGCATCGGTCAGTTATCGAGACCTGTAATCGGCCGGTAATAAGGCTCACCGTCAAGGGACTGGAACTTCTTCATCCAGTTTGCACCGGCCCTCTCTGCCGAACCAAAAGACCAGTCCTGGCGATGGTAGTTCCAGTTTTCGGTCTGTAGCGCCTGGGCCTGCCTTCAGGTGATTCCTCCCAGGGTTCCTGTCTCAGGGGGTACGTATTCTCCGGAAAAGTTGCCAGTCGTTTGTTCTAACAGCAATGCGCTCACCCGGGAGAATTCCCCGACCTTGGCAGTTATAACTGTAAGGTCATTTGCGAGTGCATGTGCAGCAATCAGTAAATCATTTGGCCCAATGGGTGTTCCCTGACGTGTGAGGTGATGACGTAATGATGGATTGACCCCACAGTAAAGACCAACTACTATCTTTACCAACTAACAAATGTAAAGAATCCCACCATGCCAAAAGTCAGCACCAAAAGACAAATTACCATCCCCATCGACCTATGCCAGCAAGCCCATATTGAGCCTGGCGATGATATTGAAACCTTTATCTATGAAGGCCAAATCACGATCGTAAAAAAACAAAAGAATGCAGCTAAAGGCATCCTAGGTCATATTAAACCGAATAAAAAAATAACTGATGAACAATCCTTGAATGACTCCCTGGCGTTAAGACGATAGGATTATTTGGTGATTTCTGTTGATACAAATGTATTGCTGCGCTACTTGTTACAAGACGATAAGGACCAATCCCCAAAAGCAGATAGACTTTTTAGCAGAACAAAAAAGGTCTTGATTACCGACATAGTACTCGTTGAAGCCCTGTGGACGTTAAAGGGCAAAAAGTACAATCTGGGTAAGCAAGGCCAGCTAATGGTGTTGTCTCAGTTATTTAAGGAACCAAATGTTATATTTGAAGATCGACAAACTGTGTGGTCTGCAATGAATAGCTTTCGGACCAGCGAAAAAATCAAGGTTGGCAGGAAGAACAAGGAAGCTGATTTTGCGGATGCATTTATTGTTGAAAAATCAAAATTTATGTGCATTGAGAAGGGAGAAAGTTTTGATGGTTTATTTACTTTTGACGTAGCTTCACAACAATTTGATGGTTCGAAAGAACCAAAATAACGGGGATAAGTAGAATTAACCACGTTTTCCCGCCGATTCCCAAGTATCTGTTCAGAAAGGTTCTCCTCTTATCGGCAGAATTCTGCTCAGAATTCTGAAGATCTCAGCGATTTATAGCCTTGAATGACCGCCCAGACATCGGGTCCCAGACCTAATCCACGATTCTCTCGCGATCAGGTCGAGCCAACTCCCACCAACGACGGTTGATGTCAGAAAAGTTACCCCAAATGCTCGAAAAAACCAGCTGGCGGTGCCAAAGCGCTGAATCAACGTGACAGCACCGCTTTGCGTCCCTGACTTGACTGTCCTTTCTCCCAATTGTCTCGCACGCTGACTTAATTCGGCTGTACCCTTTGTAGCTAAATTCCCACCCAATGATCCTTCGCTGCCAGATCGAAATCCCAGTGCACGTGCTTTATTTCCACAAAGCTGTCCAGCCCCTCCATCCCTAGCTCGCGTGCATTGCCACGCATTTTCATGCCGCCGAAAGGTGCAGCGATATTATCCGGCAATGGGTCGTTGATCCAGATCGTCCCCGCCTTCACATTCTCGTAGAACTTGTGGGGGGCGAATTAATAGTCATCGCAAAATACTCGATCAAATCACAGACTTGTAGTGAACTAACTGTTGCCTATCATCCATTGGATGAAGGCGATCGGCACCCTCCTCGTTCAAATGATTTACTTGGCCATCAGACTCTTACGTCCAGGTGGAACGAAGAGCGTGATTGCTGAGAATCTCCTGCTCAGACATCAATTGCTGGTTCTAAACAGAAATCGCAAACGCGCGCCCAATCTAAAATCATCTGACCGAGTTGCTTTGGGTCTGATATCCCGAGCGATCAATCCTTCTCGACTGAAGTCAGTTGCGATCGCTGTCCAACCCGCAACCCTTCTGAAGTTCCATCGGGCGCTGGTTAGACGGAAGTATCAGCGTTTGTTTACCGCAAAGAATCGAAAGAAGCCTGGACCGCTTGGACCTCCAAAGGAACTGATCGAAGCCATTGTCGAAATCAAACAACGAAACCCTCGATTCGGCAGTCCACGCATTGCAGACATCATCACACTCACGTTTGGCATACCCACAAGCAAAGACGTTGTCAGACGCGTTCTCGCAAAGCACTACAAGCCCCACCCACGCCAACCAGGAGGCCCTTCCTGGCTAACCTTCATCGGTATCTGCCGTGAGAGCCTATGGTCAGTTGGCCTCTTTCGCTGCGAATCGCTCACAATGAATTCGTACTGGGTCTTGGTCGTGATGGACCAGTACAGTAGGTCCATCGTCGGCTTCGGTGTGCAACGTGGAAACGTAGACGGTGTCGCTCTATGCCGCATGTTCAATCAAGCTTCATCTGGGAGAGATCCGCCGCGCTATCTCAGCTCTGACAATGATCCCTTGTTTCGATTTCATCGCTGGCAAGCCAATCTACGGATACTTGAAATCGAAGAAATCAAATCGGTACCTTTCACCCCGATTTCACATCCGTTTGTAGAACGTCTCATCGGCACAATTCGGCGCGAGTATTTAGATCACGTGCCATTCTGGAACTCTTTAGATTTGGCGAGAAAGCTGGACCAGTTCAAGGACTACTACAACCAATACCGAACGCACTCATCGCTAGGCGGTTCGACACCAGTACGCATCCAGTACTCACGGGCGGAAAGAACTGCGGGGCTTTCCCAATTCAACTGGAAATCTCATTGCAATGGACTTTTCGTTACGCCCTTTCCGGCGTGACTATCAATTCGCTAGGCACACGCTCCGCGCCGTGATCGCGCAATTACTGTGCTGCTATAGCCGCGTTATTCAGAAAACAGTAGCCACCCAACAAATCGCGCGCGGCGTGGTGACCGGGTGGTCGGCACAATGAGAATATACCTCGTGCTCCCTCCAACAGGCCCTTTGCACCCGTCAACGCGACATCCTTCGCGGCCAGCGCCGCGGACCAGGTACCATCGGAGATAGACGTCTCTGTCGCGAGCGCGTAATACCCGACCTTGCCTTCAATAAAGCGCGGAACCCGACTTTGCATGCGCCTCGCCGGCCACACAGTCGCGATCACCTCTCCGGTGTAACCCGTTTTTTGCCACTCCTGCCACACGGTCGCAAGGAATTCGACAAAATCGGCATCGTGCACAGCCAGTACCGGATCAAGCGAAAATGCATCGGGTTAATGAGTATCCCCGAGACCGGATTCACGGACTGCCTTGATCACCATATCGACCCGAGATGGTCTCTCAAAAGGCTGGACGAGTTCGCCCCCGTAGAGCTCTGTTTTGGCATCCCGCAAGCGATGCCTTTCAGTGTAAATGGTTCTCATAGGGCCTCTCCCGTGCTTATGTCACTGCGATAAGCATTAATCTAATCAGACCGACCGTCACGCGCAAACAACAATACCAATCGAATAGGCCGTCAGGCCGTGAATCCTGTTTAACACTTCACCTGAAACACAGAAATAATGCATGATTGATACATGACTACATCAGCACGCACCGTTTGCGACCCTAACTGTCACGCCAGCCCTAAATGTGGGCTATCCGCAACAATTGAAAATGGTAGGATCATCGCCGTAGAACCCGCGGACTACCCAATTCCCGGTTTTGAAAACCGCATTTGCATGATGGGCCGCTCGCGGCTTGAGTATCAGTACCATCCGGAACGGCTACGCAAACCATTAAAACGGGTGGGCGAGCGCGGTGAAGGTCAATGGCAGGAGATTTCCTGGGATGAAGCCATTCAACTTTTTGTTGATACCCAGAAGAGAGTTACCGACCAATAAGGTTTCGCGCGCGGTGGCGTTTAGCCAAATCTCTGGTGCCGATGGCCTGCTAACACGAGGGGCACCGCTTCGTTACGCAGGATTAACTGGCGGCACTTCTATTTGCGCCAGCGGCGTCGATTTTGGGATTGCCAAGGGACTCGAATACGCCTTTGGTGTCAGTGCTGGTACCTTCTTCCATTCCGGGGGCCATTCACTCAACGATGCCGAAAACTCCAACCTGACTATCATCTGGGGTGGCAACCCAGCGATCACCCGTAGCGTCGACCATGTCGCCCTTAAAAGAGCACAAAGGTCAGGTACAAAGCTTATCTGCATTGATCCGGTAAAAAGCGAAACAGCCAAATTTTCAGATGAATGGATCTCACTCAGACCTGGCAGTGATGGCGCTCTGGCATTAGCACTGACGAATGAAATCATTGAGCAAGAACTTTACGACAAAGCTTTTCTCACGCAGCACACCGATATGTGCTTTCTGGTTGATGTTGAATCTGGCGATCTTTTACAGGAACAGGCACCATAACTTGGCTACTCTGGCTCTGTCACAAGTGAAGATGGAGCCCGGCACAAGGTCACCACGGTGTTTAATCTCGTCACGGAAATTGCGAGCGAGTACACCGCTGCAAACACCCAGAAGATCACTGGCATCGATGCCAACGTCATCAAGTCTCTGGCCAGACAGTACGCAGAAGCGAAACCAGCGGCAATCCGAATCGGCTTCGGCGTTGATCGCTGGTACAACGCCGATTTGAGCGCACGAGCGATCGCCACACTGGCATGTTTGTGCGGATATATTGGTGTACCGGGTGGGGGCATCAGCCTTGTCAGTGGCGGCAGAAGTTTACCCGTGAAGGCTGCCAACTTCTTTGCAGCCAACCGCAAGTGGCCGACGTTTCTCAGCATGATGGAGGCTGACGATGCTGTGCAGAACGGCAAACCCTATCCGATCAAGATGGAGTGCATTTCTCTTGGCAACCCCTTCAATCAGGTCAAACCCAATCGGAACAAGGTTCTCAGCAATTACATCGAGAACCTGGATTTTATAACCGTCATTGATCACTTCATGACCGATACCGCAAAGTACGCGGACCTGGTGTTACCTGCCTGCACAATCTTTGAACGAACCGACATGGTCGTCGGTGAGTTTATTCAACTGCAGCAAAGAGTTGTCGAACCTGAAGGTGAAGCGAGATCTGATTTCGAGATTTTTAAAGCACTGGCCAACGCCTATGGCGTCGGCGAGCACTTTGATAAAACTGAAGAAGAATATATTGATGAGATGTTAACCAGTGACTCGCCCCTGCTTAAAGACGTCAACGCAGAACGGTTAATCGCTGAGAAAGTTATCTACCCCTGGGACTCGCCAGAGGCTTACGTTGGTCTTAAAGATCGAAAATTCTCAACACCATCTGGTCGAATAGAAATCTACAAGGCTGAGTTCGCCGAACACGGCACTGAATTGCCGATCTATCGAGAACCCATTGAAGCATCGCCAGACAATCCACTATTTGAAAAGTATCCATTAGTACTGCTCTCATCACACAGCAGGTACCGGATTCACTCGACATTCGCCAACCTGGAAAATGTTAAAAGGCGTGAGCCAGAACCCGTTGTACGCATCAGTCCTGCTGATGCACAAGCAAGGGCAATTAAAGACAACAGTGTGGTCGAACTTTTTAATGATCGAGGTCACGTGAAAATAAAATGCTGTATCGACGAGACTATTCGAGACGGCTGTGTCCTGGTTAGAGAAGGACACTGGATTGACCAGTTTATTGAAGGCGACCCTTACAGTCTGACCCACGACCAGTACAGCCCAACTACAGAAAACTACGCGCACTATGACGTTCTCATCGAAATGAAAAAAATCCCGGGGTCGGAGTAAAGCGCCGGAGCAAACCCACCACCAACTACTCGCTACTCCTGCGAATCTCCTCCGAAAGCGAGAGTACATAGCTGCGAACCGCAGCGGACTGTTCGGCGGTCAGCTCCATCCGGGGCATGCCGTTCGTGCGCCTCGACCCACCGATGACGATAGCATCCCATTGCGCATGCGTTTTTGCATCTGCATAGCGCAGATCTGGCACCGAGCCGCCAAACCGGGCGACCGCGTTGCTGCCATGACAGTATTTACAGGCACCATCGTACACGGCGGCACCCAGGGCAATGACCTCCTGCGATGCGACCAGCTTTGGTTGATCAGGCAGGGGTGTATCGACTGCATCGTCGGTCGTTAGCTGCGCATCGCCACCCAGCGTGAATGCTAACAACCGCGTGAGTCCTTTTGATGCTTCCGCCGAGTGCATTTGCGGGTATTGGAACTGCAACCCACCGCCAGCGCCGATGGGTATTAACACGTATTGGACACCGTCGATGGAATAGCTGGCCGGTGCAGCGTTGATCGCCGAACCGGTCTGTACAGACCAGAGGCGCTCACCAGTACCGGCAGCGAAAGCCTCGAATCGGCCCGACGCGGCGCCTTGAAACACAAGGTCGCCCCCGGTGGTCAACAACCCGCCGTTGAACGGAAGATCACGATGCACCGACCAGCGAATGCGACCGTTGACAGGATCCATCGCAACCAACTTGCCCGGAGCATGAGGCTTACCGTCGACTTCCGTGACCATGACAATTTCTTCACCACCGCGGTCGGTCGGTGCATCGACTACGGGAATGTAAGAGAGTGCATGTCCCGGATGAAACGCCATGGGGTTCCAGCCATGCGCGCCCCACACATTAGGCCAGGTAAACTGCTCGCCCTCAGCTTCATTCCAAAATTCACCGGCTGGATCATAGACCGGCTTGCCTGTCTCGATATCGATGTCCGTCGCCCAGTTAGTTTTGGCGAACTTGCCAACGGCAAGTAACTCACCCGAATGCCGATCCAGCGTGTAATGAAAGCCGTTCTTGGGCGCAATCAGCAGCGTCTCGCGCGCTTCGTCTCTAATCATCAGATCTGCAAGAACGATGTTCATCGTGGCGTTGTAGTCCCAGCTGTCCTTGTCGACAGTCTGGTAGTGCCATTGGTACTCGCCAGTATCCGCATCGACGGCGACGATAGATGATAGAAACAGATTGTCGCCCCCGAGAGGACTACGCTCTGCGTGCAGGTATGGGTAGGCGCCCGAGGTGCCAAAGAACAGCTGGTTGGACGCCGGATCATAAGTCATCTCGTTCCAGTTGTGCCCACCTCCACCGTGCCTGGCGAGTGTACCCCCCGACCAGGTCCTGGCTGCCATCTTGAGTGCCGGCGTATCGTTTTCTTCCGGATTGTCGCTCGGTACGATGTAGAAGCGCCACAGCAGATCGCCGTCGGCGGAATAGGCTGACACGTATCCACGACCCTTCAGTTTGGATTCCGATCCGCCGTTACCCACGAAAACCTTACCGCCACCCACGTAGGGCGAATCCGTTATGAAGTAACCAAGGTCGTTATCGCAGGTCTGCCGGGACCAGAGGCGTGTACCTTTCGCTGCATCCAGCGCAATCAACCGACAGTCGGCAGTCGTCAGAAACACTTTCCCGTCCCTCACGGCAAGACCACGTTGGGCACGCGCCAGCCAGAACAGATTCGGTCGCGCAGCGATCGCTTCACGAACGGCAGGATCATACGACCACAAAATGCGACCACTGACCGCATCAATCGCCAACGCGATCGAAAACGCCCCGGATAGATAGACGACGCCATCGATCACGATGGGTGTGGTGGCAACGCCATCTGGTATCGGCAGGTCGGCTGCCCACGCTAGCCCTAACCGGTCTACATTAGCTGCATTCACTTGAGCCAGCGGCGAGTAGTGCTGGCCATTGAAGTCACCGCCTTTCAAGGACCAGTTCGTCCCACCGGTTGAAGCTATGCCCTCATTGTCGCCTTGCTGCGCCGCCACCAGAGAAGCGGTGCACCACACTACCCAAGCGAGAATCGATCTTCCGGCGCGCGAGCTCGTCAACATGACTCACCCTCAAACGTGTTTGAAATGAATTGATGGTTACTCTCCAGCATGGCTGCGACCTCTTTAGTCAGGTTCATTGTCATCAAGCATGGAATTAAGGATACTGTAACGTACTGCATGTCAATTGACATGCTAAACCGCAACTTATTCTACTTTTTTGGAGATGGATTAATGAGCAATCGTGATTTAGGCATGCACCGACCCATCGCCCGCCGCGATTTTCTAAATGGCGTGGGGGTGTCGGTGACCGGCTCCCTGCTCTCTTCTCCCTGGCTCGAGGCCTTCGGAACCCCCCATCCCCAGTTTGCCCCCGAGAAGGAGCCCGGCTACTACCCCCCGGCACGGACAGGGTTCCGGGGCAGCCACAACGGCTCCTGGGAAGTGGCCCATGAACTGGTGAGCGGCAAGACCTGGGATGACATGAGTCCGCAAGCGGACACCGACGAGGTTTACGACCTGATCGTGGTAGGCGGCGGAATCAGCGGACTGGCAGCAGCCTATTTCTACCGCCAGACAGCCGGGCCCCGGGCCCGGATTCTTGTCCTCGAAAACCACGACGACTTCGGGGGCCACGCCCGCCGCAACGAGCTCAGTTACAAGGAACGATCCTTGATTAGCGCCGGAGGCACCGTGGGCGTGTCCACTCCCTCCCCTTACAGTTCGGTGGCCAGGAACCTGATACGAGACATAGGCATCCAGGTGGAGCGCGAGACCGAATTTCAGAACCCGGAGCTCTATCCTTCCCTCAACCTCGGCAGCGGTGTGTTTTTCGACAAGGAAACCTTTGGCGTCGACCGGCTCGTTGCGAGGGGGGAACGTTCCTGGAAGGAGTTTGCGGCACTCACGCCTCTCTCCGAAGTGGCACAAAAAGACCTCGTGCGCTTATATGAGGAGAAGAAAGATTACCTGCCGGGTCTGTCATCAGACGAGAAGAAGGCGCTGCTAAGCAAGACAAGTTACCGGGATTTTCTCAAAGACCTCGTCAAGGTCGACCCACAGATCATCACGTACCATCAGAAGAGCACACATCCCCTCTTCGCTCTCGGGATCGACGGGGTTCCGGCCCTGGATTGCTGGGGTTTAGGCTACCCGGGCTTTCAAGGAATGGGACTCGACAACAGCGGGTATCCCGGGATGAGCCTGACGGCAAAACCTTACGAGAACGCAGAGCAATATGATTATCATCCACCGGACGGCGGCGGCTCGGTTGCCAGGCTCCTGGTGCGGGCTTTGATCCCGGCAGTGGCGCCGGGGACCACGATGGAAGACATCGTTTCCGCGCGCCTGGACTATGGGCGGCTGGACGAACAGAATTCGCCAGTTCGAATCCGCCTCAACTCCACAGTCGTAAGAGCTCGCCACAATGGCGATCCCAAGCGCGCAAAAGAAGTCGAGGTAACCTATGTGCGCGGTGGGAAGGTGCATCGCGCCCGGGGACGCAGTTCAGTTCTGGCTTGCTGGAACGGCGTCATTCCTCACCTGTGTCCCGAGATGCCCGCAAAACAGAAGCAAGCGCTCGCCTATGGGGTAAAAGTCCCGTTGGTCGCGACCAAAGTCCTGGTCCGCGACTGGAAGTCGTTCTACAAGCTGGGGGTGAGCGGAGTCTCCTGCCCGGGGAGCTATCACACCAACATCAATCTCGCCGCCCCATATGACATCGGAGACTATCGCTCTCCCCGCAAGCCGGAAGAACCCATGATCCTTAGCATGTGGAGGACGCCTTGTAGCCCCGGGCTTTCTTCCAGGGAACAACATCGCGCCGGACGTCATGATCTGTTCAGCACCACTTTCGAGACCTTCGAGCGCGAGATTCGAGATCAGCTTGGCCGTGTGCTATCCGACGGGGGCTTTGACCCGGCTCGGGATATAGAGGCCATCACCGTCAACCGCTGGCCCCACGGGTATGCCTACGAGTACAACTCGCTGTGGGATCCCGTTTTACCGGAAGAGGAGCAACCCTGTGTCATCGGACGCCAGCCCTTTGGCAGGTTCTCCATCGCAAATTCGGATGCAGGGGCCTACGCATATATCGACTCAGCCATCGACATGGCCCATCGCGCCGTGAGTGAAGTGCTGGGAAAACCCTAGAGACACCAACCAGGTAACCTAAGGAGGGATTATGAAGACCCTATTGATGTTCTTGTTAGCGGCTCTCCTCCCGCTTTCTGCGCAAAGCGATAACAATGTTTAACGATCAGATTCTTCGAATGGGTTGTATCTACTCTATGCTGCTATTCGGGTGCGCCGCATTCGCGGGAGTAGGCCAAGACGACGGCGACATGGCGGCTGCCGCGGATGACGCTGCCGCAATCTATGTGGATTCATCCCATGTTCCAGGTTTTGCGCCTGCGACCGGCACCGAGGCGTTTCGTTCCTACCATTCCGAAGCGAAAGCCGGGACGTTTCTCGACGACATTGCGCTACGTTGGACGGAGCATAATAAATGCGGTACCTGTCACACCAACGTCGCCCAATTGATGGCGCGCCCGCTCACGATAGCGGGCAACACGAACCCCTATGTAGAGACGGTTCGATCTTCGTTGCTGGCATTCGCCGACGAGACAAGACAGGGCGACGATGAGCTCAAAACATTCCTGCTGGCACCGATTGCCGGTGCGCTTGCCGTCAATGATGGCATATCCGGGCCGACGCTTGATCCGCAGGTCGCGGAGCTCCTGGATTATATGTGGACAGTTCAGGATGCTGGCGGAGGCTGGAGCTACACGACGGAAGAGGAACTCGTTCCGTTCCTGGAGCAGAACCCGTATTACACGTCTCTACTGGTTGGCGTGGGCCTAGGCTACATCAACGACCGCTATCAGCAATCGCCCTTGCGACGTGAAGGCATTAATCGGCTGGTCGACTTCCTGCGGCACAATATGCCAACAAACCTGCATGAGCGCGCAGTCTTGCTCTGGGGTTCGGCGCGAACACCTGGGTTGCTGACGGACGCAGCGCGTCGGTCGATCCGGAACGACCTTTTGAAGGCCCAGAATGCCGATGGGGGTTGGACGCTCCCCGCGATGGGGGATTGGCCGCGGCTCAATGGTGCACTCGATGGTGCACCCAATGATCCCAACGGTCCGAGCGACGGATATGCCACGGGGCTTGCAACACTGGCACTTTGCCAAAAGCCGAAGGCAAGCGATGGAAATGCAATTGATGGTGGGCTCAATTGGCTCAAAACGCATCAACGGATTTCCGGCCGCTGGTTCACCCGTTCTCTCTATTCCGACCGTGCCCACAACTATCTCTCGAATATGGCGACGGCCTATGCCCTAATGGCGATCCGAGACTGTAACGTTAATGGGCGATGACGGGTCGTATTTTCTCAGAGATTAGTGCGTCGGTGCAGCTCTGCCCATCAAAATAATAAACCCGCCTTATGGCGGGTTTATTAAGTTCCAGTTACCGTCGCTTCAGTGATTAATCGAAGTTGTAGCTAACACGGACACCGGCCGTACGCGGTCGGCCAGGGCCCCCGTCATACTGAACGTACGGGTCAGCCGGATTGCCGCCTGTATTGCCGAAGTCGAAGTACTCCTCATCCGTAATATTCTCGACCCAAGCAGCAACCGTCCAGTTAGCCGCAGAACGATAACCCACCGTCAGCTGTCCCAGAGAGAAGCCGTCCGTCATCCTGGAGCCCTCCGGAAAGGTCGTGGACTCAGGCGCCAACGGTAACCACCCCGTACGTCTTTCATCCTCCCAGCTCCAGGCCAGTGAGCCGAATAAAACCCCGGTGCCCAGCGGATACTCTGCATTCACAGAGGCGAAACCCGACCACTCAGGTGCGTTAGGGATCGACTCTCCTTCACACGCATCAAACGAGCCAAACACCCGGTCTCCGCCTGAACAGAATTCCTGTATACCTTTCCCTTCGCTATTCAGGTAAGCGACTCCCAGCATGAGCTGCCAGTTTTCATTAAGAATGGCATTCAGCGATCCTTCGAAACCAGAGGCATCAATTTGGCCGACGTTGCAGATGGTGGGGACCGCCGTTTGACTACAGAATGCCTGCAAATCCTCGAATTCATACGTGAACGCGCTTGCTGTCAATTGCGCACGGCCGTCCGCCAACGTACCTTTGTATCCGATTTCGTAGGAAATCGTGTTTTCCGCGTCAAAGTGGCCGGGCTTGTGTGTGGCTTGCACAGCCACAACCTGGCCCCATTGACCACCAGCCGGATCCAGCGAGAAGCTGTTGAATCCACCTTGTTTATAGCCCGTGGCGACGCTCAGGAACCATAAGGTATCGTCGTTGGGTCTGTAGTTGAAGGCAACGCGCCAGGTGTTTTTGTCCCAATCCACCGTGTCCTTCACCGGCCCGTCTGGCGTGGTATACCCGGTCAGCGCCTTCTGTCCCAATACCGGACTCGGGTTCAGGGCAGTCAGAACTTCCTGTGAGAACGCCTTTTCATCGTAGTTGTAGCGGACACCGAAACTTGCGTCGAACGTATCGGTGAACTGGTAGTCAATATTTACAAATGCAGCCCAGCCGGTATATTTGCCTTTCGTTTCATTCCAGTCTTCCAGGTAACCAACCGGGCTTGGCGTCCATTCGCGGGAACCGAAGTAGACGTCAAGAATATACGCGTAAGCCCCGCCGTAATAATTGTTATAGGTATCAAAAATTCCCTGGCAGGTTTGACCCCAGTAGACGTTGCAGTAAATTTCCTCGTCTTGCCGCACCATGTAGCGCGTATCTATATCTTCCTCGTAGTAGGAAGCACCGGCATACCAGTCCAGCGGTCCTTCGGTCGACGATGTGAAGCGAAACTCCTGCTCGAAGTAGGTGCCCTCCTGGTCCTGCTCATAGTCGGCAATCGTCAGAATGGTTGCATCGAAGTCCTCCGTATAATGGTACGTATGGTCCTTGTAGCCGGTCTGCGATGTAAACGTTCCCATGGACGTTTCTACGTTCAATATCGCCTGGAAATGTAAAATCTCTCCTTTATCGAAAATGCCGTTCGGCGGTTCGTTAAGGCTCACCTCCCGAGCACCGTGCGCCAGATTGAGGTCACCGTAGAGGCTCTCCAGCAGCGCATAGGATCCGGCCTGACCGTTGGCCTTGTATACCGTTCCCGACTGATCACGGTCCTCGTAATCGGCCATCAGCATGAGCGTGACATTGTCACTATTGTCGTAAACACCGGTTAGCCGCACCGCCGTCTTGTCGAGGTCGATGAACTTGTTGCCGGTCTCGATATTAGTGATATAACCGTCTTCCTCAGCGTGCTGTCCGGCCAGGCGCACGGTAAACACGTCACTCATCGTGACGTTAAAGCCGCCTTCGAGTTCGGCGACGCCGCGCTCGCCGACGTTCAATTCCACGAAGCCATCTCTCTCGCCATTCACCGGCCTTTTCGTATGAACGTTCATCGCCCCGGAAATTGAATTACGGCCGAAGAGGAATCCCTGTGGTCCACGTAAGATTTCGGCGCGCTCAATATCATAGAGGCTAAAGACGCCGGACCCGGTACGTCCCTGGTACAGACCGTTCTTGTACATGCCGATCGAAGGATCGCCGCCGTTGCCGAAATCGCTCGTCACGATGCCACGCACCTTAACGAAGTCGAGGAAGCTGTCCTTGGAGTTACCGGTCACGCCTGGCGTAAACTGTATCAGGTCCTTGACATCGTTCAGGTTGACCTCGCGAATGAAATCACCGGTGAGCGCCTGAATGGGAATTGGAACATCCATTACGGATTCCGCCCGCCTGGTTGCAGTCACGACTATTTCTTCAATCACCAGGTCTTCCTGCGCCGCCAACGCGCCCGGCACGGCACCTGCAATCAGTGCAGTCGAAATCGCTTGCGCCAGCAATTTTCGCTTCGGTCGTTGAAAGTCAGAATGTGTGGAGTTAGAGGTGTAATTCCTTGCTGCCATGGGTTCCCCTTTTCTTGTACGATTACCGCTCGATAAACATGTCAATCGACATGCTACAGCATGTCAGATGACATTTACAAGCATGTCAGTTGACATTTTCTAGGTCAGCGAGCAGTTAAGCGGCACTTGAGTATGCTGATACCCCGACACAGGAAGCTACACTGGTTCATAGTGATTTATTCATCGTGATGGTTTGCCAGTTAGTGCATTCCATTTCTATATCATCGAGTCGCTTTCAGCACAGGGCGGCGTTCCAAATAGTCCGTGACACATTCATATGCCAGGGCGAACTCAAGTACTTGCTGATCCTGCCCCATTCGACCAATAAACTGGATCCCCATGGGACGACCCAACGCATCAAACCCGGCCGGTAAGCTAGCCACCGGCAAACCCGCCAGAGTCCCGCCGATAGTAACTTCCATCCAGCGGTGGTAGGTATCCATTGGTTTTCCGTTTATTGATTTTGGCCAGTGAATCACTCCAGAAAAAGGAAACACCTGCGCGGCCGGTAAAGCGAGTACGTCGAAACGCTCAAATAATGATTGCAGTGCCAAATACCATGCTGACCTACCGTTGGCTGCTGCGGTAACCCGCGCCGCCGTCATACCCAGGCTGCCTTCGTACTCCCAAATCGTTTCAGGCTTTAACAAAGCTCTCGACTGAGGGTTGTCATAGAGTTGCTTGAGCGCGCTGGAAGACCAATGGCGCAGTGTCAGCCACGTTTCCCATAACTGGGCCATGTCATAGTCTGGCATGCATGGTTCAACAACCGCGCCGTTTTTAGTCAGGCCGATCAACGCCGCTTCACACAGTTCTAAGACGCCGGGCTCCATGTTTAAGTAGCCCTGGTAGTTGCCCATCCAACCGACTTTTAGACCAGGGAATTCACGCGCCTCAAACTCGCTATATGGGGGAATTTTATCGCGCAGTGACAAGGGTGCGCGATTATCATAACCTGCCATGGTTTCCAGCAACCGGATGGTATCTTCAACCGTACGCCCCATTGGTCCATCGGTCGACAGTTGTTCGTAAAACACGTCGCCGTTTTCGTAAGGACTTGGCACTCTGCCCTGACTCGGTCGAAAGCCTACGACATTGTTAAAGCCTGCCGGGTTACGCAGCGACCCCATCATGTCGCTGCCATCAGCACACGGCAACATTCGGGTCGCCAGCGCAGCTGCTGCACCACCACTGCTACCGCCTGCTGACAGAGCAGGGTTATAAGCATTGCCAGTAGTACCGAATACCTCGTTGTAACTATGCGACCCAAAGCCAAACTCAGGCGTATTTGTTTTGCCAATGAAAATGGCGCCTTGAGCGCGAATTCGGGCGATATGAAAGCTGTCCTCTTTAGCAATTGTGCCAGCAAAAAGTGGCGAGCCGTAGCTTGATGCCAGGCCTTTGGCATCGGCTAGATCTTTCACTGCGTGGGGCATGCCATGCATCCACCCCCAGTATTCTCCACGCTGCAACGCCTTGTCGCCCTCGCTGGCCTGCTGCAGCAATACATCGTCTTCAAGCAAGCTCACGATGGCATTATAGGTCGGGTTATACCGGTGTATTTTGGCTAAATAGGACTGCATTACTTCAACACAACTGACTTGTTTTTCACGAATCGCCACCGATAGTTCGGAGGCACTTAAATGAGTGATATCAGTCTGGTCAACCTCCACCCGAGCGCCTACGATACCCGGAGCCAGCATCGCGGCCCCGACACCCACCGAGTATTTAAGAAGCTGGCGACGATTTACGCCTTCGATCACAGACGCAAAAGATTCTGCCGAGGTACTCGAAGATATGTTTTCAGTGCTACCCGAGTTTTTCATCGTCATAATCCTCTCTGTAAATGTCCATTTACTCAATGGTAGTCGTCGGCAAGCTACGCCTGTCTGCTAACAAATCAATTGCGTCGCTGCATCTAAGGCAACAAGCGGATCATACTCTTGATTGCTTTATCGAAACCTGGCGATCATCGCGTCCATTAACTCAGCCGAAGGACCCCAGCCGTGGGTTTCACCATTGCCATCTGCGCGCGGCCATGTCGAATACATGGTAATGACGAGACCGGACTCTGGCACCACGCGGACGAACTGGCCGTGTATGCCATAGCCACTCACGTCGCCGTCAGGGTTCCCTTCGCCCCACCAGAATGAACGGTAAAACGGCTTGTATCCGTCGGGCGCTGGGTAAGGCCACCTGGGGTCACCTTGCTGGCCCAGAATGTCCTGGATAAATGCAGCCGGAATCACTTCATTCCCAAATGCCTTGCCATCGTTCAGTACCAGTAATCCCACGCGGCCGAGATCACGCAAGGTGGCGCTCATGCCGTGATCGGCCAGAACAAAGCCGCCTTTGTCCACGGTGATGTTGGCATCGAACTCTGCACCCATCGGCTGCCAGACATGTTCTGAGATCAGCTCTGCGAGTGGCTGCCCTGTCGCCGCTTCGAGCACCCAACCGATGACATTGGTGGAACCGGATCGATAGCTGAATTTGCCGAGTTTTGATTTGTCTCGCCCAATCATTGGAAGAAATTCATAAAGGCCAGTCGGTCCATCCTCCGGGCAGTAGTCGGCATCAGTCCAACCGATGGCGCAGTCCTGGATGCGAAACGTCGTCGTGAAATCCGGGTAATCTTCCGTGTAGTCGGACCCGTCACGCATGTCGAGAACCGTTTGCAGTGAATCGGGGCCATAGCCGCTTCTGGCAAGCGCGGGTACATAATGGGACACCGGTTTGTCGAGATCGACGGCGCCTTCGGCGGCCAGCTTACCGGCAACCAGCCCGACAATGGACTTGGACACTGAGTTCATCAGATGCGGGCGGTCTTGTGTGAGGTGGCCGTAATACTTCTCGAACAGAATTTCACCGTCTTTGATAATCAGCAGGCCATCGATGTACTGATGCGCGGCGATTTCGTCAATCGATTGTTTACGACCCTGGAACGCAACAGAAAAATCAGCAACGGGGGCATCGCTTTTCTTGAGAAGCAGGAATCGATCGGGATCGCGCGGGATGTTAACCGTGGGGATCACTTCCCGCATATGGCTGAAAGACCAGCGATTGACGGGCCCGAACTGGAAGGATTCGAGCGTCAGGTTTTGCGGTCGGCCACTTTCCTCCGCTATCGAAATCGATTGGCCGAGGAGACCCGTCATCAGGATAGCCAGCATGCTAACCATCTTGCTCACATTGTTCCCCACTGAGCACTCCTAAGAATTGAATTTTTAATCTAACCCAAACGTGCCATACCGCGCCGCTTTCGGACGATTATTGCACGATTGACATGTCATTCGACATGCCACAGCATGTCACCCGACATTTACAAGAATGTCATCTGACAATTGTGGTGTCAGCGAGCAGTTAAGTGGCACTTGAGTATGCTGAGTTAGACAAAACTGGTAGAACGTACCGTTAACAAAATAAGGAATAGGGTAGAAATTATGCGAAATATCTTGTGCTGCTTTGTCATTGTTTTGATGTCGTTTACTGCCATGGCTGATCACCATGGTGTTGAGAAAGGTGTTAAGAAAGGTGCCGGGAACGCCACTCTACATGCTGCCATCAAAGCGTTTGATCATGCCTATGCTAATAACGACGTCGAAGATTACTTCAGTTTTTATGCCGACGATGCGACGGTGTATGTCGGTGACGGCAGAGTGGATATGGATGCGTACCACGAACTGTGGATCGGCTTAATGGCAGCGGGTGGAGGTGTTGAGCTAAACGAAATGTCAGACGTTCAGGTACAGGTTATGCCGAGCGGTGATGTCGCTATCGTAACGTCCTTCATCGACAACCGCACACGCTCGGCAGATGGAACAACGAGTACGTCCAGAGCGTTCGAGACAGACGTGTGGCAACTGATCGATGGCAAATGGAAAATCGTCAGCCTGCATTACAGTGGAATTTCAGCAGAAGAATGACGGTAACCAGAGCACTGACATGACCGACAAATTAAACATTGAACAGGCACCGGATGATGGCTGACCCTGGCTTCATATCGCTCGTTCCTACCCTGGTCGTATTTCTTCTGGCGGTGATTACCCGCAGACCGATCGAATCGCTGATCAGTGGATCACTGGTGGGTCTTGGCATCATTCATGGCACCCAATTCATCGGCGGATTCGCTGAGTCTTCTATTCGCGTGATGACCGATCCGGATGTCGCCTGGGTCATCCTGGTTTGTGGATTCATGGGCAGCTTGATCGGCATTCTTATCCGTACCGGTGCCACCAGCGCCTTTACGACAAAAATGTCTACCTGGGTCACCTCACCAAAAAGTGCGTTGATGGCGTCCTGGGTCCTCGGCATTTTTATGTTCGTCGACGACTATCTGAATTCTCTTGCAGTCGGTTCCGCCATGCGCAATCTGACTGACAAATACAAAATCTCCAGGGAAAAGCTGGCCTATGTTGTCGACTCAACCGCGGCCCCCATCAGCGTGATCATCCCCTTCTCAACCTGGGGCGTCTTCTTCGCCGGCCTTATCGTTGCTAACGGAATCGCGCCGGAAGGTGAAGGTCTCACCGTCTACATCAGCGCTATTCCGTACATGCTATATGCCTGGGTCGCCGTTCTGCTGGTTCCGGTTGTTATATCCGGATTTATTCCTGCACTTGGCAGCATGAAAGACGCCGAGGCGCGGGCGCAATCGACTGGCCAGACCGTGCCGCCTGGCGCTGAACATATCGATAAGGCGAACCAATCCATTCAACCGAAAGACGGCGTCAGACCACAAATCCCGATGTTCGTTGCACCCATGACGCTGCTGGTTGCCGCCACACTCTGGTTCGATAAGGATTTCCTGATTGGCATCTACATAACACTGGGATGTACGGCTGCCTATGTGGTGACCGCGCGTATCCTGGATATGCATGACACATTTGACACGATTATCGATGGCTTCAAAACGATGATCGAGCCATTGGGTGTTCTCGTCGCGGCTTTCATCCTGAAAGACGTGAACGATTCACTGGGGCTGGCCAACTATGTCGTCATGACCATGGAACCACTGCTTACGCCAGAGCTTTTACCGGCGATTATTTTTGCATCCATGGCTCTGGTGTCATTCATGACAGGTTCGAACTGGGGCGTGTTTGTTATTGTTCTGCCGATTGTGACAGCACTTGCGAACAATCTTGGTGCCGACATGACATTGGTGATCGGCGCGACGTTATCAGCCAGCACCTTTGGCAGCCATGCCTGCTTTTATTCTGATGCGACGGTGCTGACGGCGCAGGCGACCGGCTGCACGCCAATGCAACATGCGCTCACACAGTTTCCATACGCACTGATTGCAGCAGCAATTTCTTTGGCGGGTTATGTTGTGCTCGCCTACTGGTAAACAATTTATTTTCTTACAAAAGGATCAGATCAATGAAAAAAATTCTTATTGCAGTGGGTATAACAATTCTTGGGGCTGTCGCGGCGATCGCCGGGCACCATGAGGGCAACGAAACGCCAGCAAATGTGCCTGCGAAACTCAGCAAGGCAGATTTATCAGGCTCGATTTTCGAGCGGCCGGATACGCTCGAGACAAAACACCAAGACGGTCACGTCACGCTGGATGTCACTTCGTTATTAAGCAGCGACAAGAAATTTGCTTCTGGCATGTATCGTTCCGGCAAAACTCGCGCCGAGATCAAGGAACCCTATGGTGTTGATGAGTTCATGTACTTTCTCGAAGGCAGCGTTACATTGACTTCCAGCGATGGCTCTGTGCAGGTTATTAACGCCGGAGAAGGAGTAACAGTTGCTAAAGAATGGACCGGCATCTGGGATACTGACGGCTATACCAAGATCTGGGTAATCTATTCCGGGGATGGTTCCGGGCTGTAACCGATCGCAACGTCCTCCTCACCAAGTTGGACATCAAAGTTCCACCTACGTACAGTTTCGACCAGAAAAGGATGATGATGGTGGTCGCAAAAGTAAACCGATGAGCAAGAAGGAATATATAAGGCCAGCTGCGCCCTGGATGCAGGACACACTCAAGGAAGGGTTCGCATTACTCGCCAGAGGCAAAGTCAACGAGGCATCGGCCTGTTGCAAGCGGCTTCTTGGTGCAAAGCCTGACCTGGTTGAGGCGCATTTTCTCGTCGGTCTGATCGCACTTGAAATGAAGCAGACCTGGACTGCCGTCAGGGCGTTTGGCTCTGTCACAAAACTAAGACCGGATCACGGCGCGGCCTGGGCAAATCTCGCCAGGCTGTTTATGAGCGCTGGCCAACCGGGTCGGGCTGACTTCGCATTGGTTGAAGCAGTCAAACACTGTGATGACAATCCTGTGGTACTTGACCTTATTGGCACGGTGCATGGTCAACTCGGCGATCAGGAGGAGGCTTCAGCCTGGATCGGCAAAGCTGTCCAGAAGGACCCGGAACATGTCCCGTTCCTCGTCAATCTCGCGACCAACCACATGTTTCTCGGCAAGCTTGATGAAGCCGAAGTGTTGTTGAGGCAAGTACTCAAACTTCATCCTGACAACGCTAACGCCCACTGGATTCTGTCGAATCTTCGAAAAGCCGAGACCAGAGACCATGTCGATGTGCTTAAAAACCTCGTTCAAAAAGAGAATTTACATCCCCAGGCGCTGGCATTTGTTAGTTACGGGCTCGGCAAGGAACTCGAGGATCTCGAGGAATGGGATGAAGCATTCGATGCATTTGCACGAGGCGCGAGCGCTCGAAGGACCACCCTGGAATTCGATGAAGACGCTGAGATCGAAATGTTCGACGCGCTTGAGGCTACCTATACGACTGAGTGGTTGAGCGAACAACCTGCGGGCTTTGACACCGAGTCGCCAATCTTTATTGTCGGCCAGCCCAGAACGGGCACGACACTGGTTGAAAGAATTATTACGAGTCACTCACAAGTCCATTCCGCCGGTGAGTTGCAACAGTTCGCGTGGAGCCTTCGAAGACTGACTGACTACCAGGGGCAAAAAAGATTTTCTGCGAAACTGGTTGAGGAAGGCGCAATAGTCGACGGCGCAAATCTAGGCAAAGCCTATATGGTGACAACCGAAAAGCTGCGCGGTGACACGGCCAGGTTCGTGGATAAGCTACCGTCAAATTTTCTCTATATCCCACTCATTCTCAAGGCACTACCGAACGCAAAAATTATTCATCTGCAGCGTAATCCAATGGACGCCTGTTTCTCCAGCTTCAAACAACTATTCGCAGATGCCTACCCACACTCCTACGACCAGGCAGAGATGGCCAGACATCATGCACGTTATGTCCACCTAATGGCGATATGGCGAGAACGATTCCCAGGGCGGTTTTTTGATATCAGCTATGAAGATACCGCCCGTGATCTTGAACCCAACGCCCGCGCACTGATCAACTATCTTGAACTACCGTGGGAAGATGCCTGCCTTGAGTTTTATAAACAGAATGCGGCGGTTACTACCGCGAGTGCGGTGCAGGTGCGTCAACCTGCCCACACTCGCTCAATCGGCAGATGGCGCAGATATGAGACCCAGCTAGCGGTCATGCGGGCAACGCTGGAACAACAGCATGTGACAGTAGATGTAGATTAACCTGCAACGTAAGTGTAGAGCCGGAGAGCGAGCGATTTATCACAGCACCCCAGGGGCCCCGGCATCAGGTTAATCGTTCCCGCAGAACATCGCAGAAAGAGGCTGCTCTGACTGTTTTAGTTCTTCTTCTGGTCGGTAGTATCGATTTCAGATATTTACCAGTATCAGAATTCCTGATAACAGAAACTGTCTCTGGGGTTCCTTCCGCCAGAATTTTACCGCCTGACGGCCCGCCATCGGGACCTAGGTCGATTATCCAGTCGGCAGTTTTGCGGTTAGTAAGAATAAACACCCTTTTTCAACATTCAGAATAGTATCGTCATCCTTGGGAGTTGCTTTCAATTCTCACTTTCGGGCGGCTTCATCCACGAGTTGAATGAGTTGAGCATCAGAAATTCGGTGAGATGTCTCTAGAATCCAAACCCTGGTCGATCGCGACCGTCACCGATGTGTAGTCGATGTGCCGGAATTCAGAATAGCGTCGTTTGTTGGTCGGTCAGGCCTGTTGGCGGTGAGCGGATCAATGGATCAACTGGTTGATGTAGCCCCAGGTGCTTCAGGATCTGAACGGTCCGACGCATCGGGAATAACATCCGGGTCTTCAATCGATGCGATGATTCGAACGGGGCCACCGCATTTTTCACACTGCTCTATATCAATGGCTCTATATTAATGGCGAACACACGCTTGAGGCGCTGCGCCCATCCGAACGCGGCCCGGTCTCGAGTAAGCCTTTGGTTTCGGGTTTTCTTGTTCTTCTACGGGTTTCTGCGGAACAACGTCTTTACGCAGTTTGCTATTGGGCGAGAACACCCCATGGAATCTTGTTAGATTCACCCGTGGTCTGGGTACCAGCGCTGCCAGGCGCCCCATGAATTCCATTGGGCTGAGTGGGGCCGCCTTCGGACGACATGAGTAGTGCCGTCGTCGTACGGTGTCTTCAAGGCGACGACGACGTTGCCGTTGTTGGCCAAGGACAATCGTCTTTCTGCAATGGCTGGTGCTCACAGTCTTTTGAGCTCTCAAGCGTTTGGGCGTTTGGACTTTGGACTTTTGAGCGTTTGGGCGTTTGGAGCGTTTGGCTTTGAGCGTTTGAGCGTTTGATCCTGCCACCTGACGTCTAGGGCCGAAGCGATTGATCGCTCGATTATCCTTCAGCGAGCGATCTCATTGGATGTCCTTACCCAGACCCAAACTACCGTCGCACCCCCTTTCAAGACAAACCAACGAATTTGCCTACGGGTTCGGCGATGCCTATTCCAGGCAACCGCACCTTACAAACCTTTGTTTTGACTGCTTAACCTTTCGATCCGCCTTCTGAGCGCAACAATCTCCTCTTGTTGTGCTTCATGCTGTGCTTGTAACGCAGCCTGATCTTTGGATTCTCTGGAAAACTCGGTGAGCCCAACCGGCGCCAACACCAAGAAAACAAAGAACGACGTTGCTTCTGCAAAATGCCAGGTTTTGAGTTTATAGTCACCCGCCTCGGTCTCGTTCCGTGCCAAGGCAACATAGTAGATAACAATGTGAATAAAACTACCGACAAACAAGGTTCGAGCCACGACAAAGATATTGATCCTCGAGGCCAAATAGTCATCACCTTCAGAGAACCAAAAGACAATCCCCAAAGCCAAAAACACAAAGGTTGTCGCGACATTGGCCTCTATCAAACATCGCAGCGCCGGTTTCCCCGAAACCGAAGCCAGCAAACTCCAGACTGCCAAGGCAAGCAGTTGCCAAAGTAACAACCACCCAGCCGTCCAGAAATCACCAAAATTAAGCCCGGTCAAAACCATCTGAAGCCCAACTAGCGTCGTCACGACACCGATCACGGCGAGGCTTTGTCGCACAGTTAACTGATAGATTAATGATGCCCTCAGCTCAGGGTAGTTAATGCAATAGGATAGCCCAGTGATTACTGCCCCAAAGAACAGCGTTCCGATGACATAAGTTGCTTGAAAGTAAGCATCTACGCCGCTCTGATTGTTCATCAGACTGCCCATCATCGCAATCGCTGTACCTGAAACCCCCATGATCAATGCGATGTCTAGACCGACTTTTCCAAAAAAATGTAACAGCAGCTGCTTCGGTAGCTTGGTAAGCCGGCGGTTATTGTCAAACAGCAGCCTTGAGGCCGGAGCGACCGCAAGAAGCACGTACGCTGTAAAGAAAAGTTGACTCCAAGTAAAAAGCCATGACGGCAAGTTAAAATCCAAAAGTGTTCTTCGAGTTTCGTGAATCTGGTTCTAACGTCTTAGAACTTAACTCACCGACTTTGGGCAATTAAATCGGTTTGTTCGAATAGATTGACGAATTCAATCAAGCACGAGCGCTATAAGAAGAGCCACTACACGATGCACTCGGGGTTCAATTTAAGACCTAAAGATTCTTCCAGCCCCCTTGATCGTGTCGAGCATTCCTGGGAAGCCCTAGCCTATACCGCGAGGTTTTCACCACTTTCTTGGTCTCGTTGATCTCGATATCTTTTCGCAACCGTCAGTCGAACCACGCCTCTCTCAGACGATCGCTGATGCTCTGGCCCTAAGCGCTCGCTTCGAGGTTATACGTTTCGAGCGGCGTACACTTCTAGGCAATCCCCGGACGAATACTTAAGATGCTTGTTGCATCCAATCACAATAGAAGGATCAAGATTATGGGCACGCTCTCTGGACAAAGCACCATCGTCACCGGTGGTGGTAGCGGCATTGGCCTCGCTTGTGCGCGGGCTTTCGCGACCGATGGCGCCAACGTATTAATCATGGGAAGAAATCACGAAAAGCTTGAAGCTGCCGTAGCAACGCTCAGAACAATCTCGGGCGCTGGTGAGATCAACTTCTTCGTTGGTGATGTCTCCAGCGAGGCAGATGTCGCCGCAGCAATCGAAAAGGCCAGCTTAAAGGACTCCTTGGACATTGCTGTTGCCAACGCAGGCACCGGCTCCTTGTCCCCCATCATGATGACTGAAGCCTCAAATTGGGATGACATTATGCAGACCAATCTTAATGGCACTTTTTATACGATTAAGCATGCAGGGCGATGGATGGCGCAATCAGGTGGTGGATCAATTTGCGCCATTTCGTCCATCGCTGGTATCAGGACTCACCGATTCATGGGGTCTTACTGCGTTAGCAAAGCCGGTATTGATATGCTGGTTCGCAATGCTGCCGATGAATTGGGCGTTGCCAATATTCGGGTCAATAGCGTTTGTCCCGGTCTGGTTGAAACCGAATTGTCCTCAGGTCTGCTACAGACTGAGGCGGTCTTAAACGACTATCTTGACTGTATGCCCATCAGCCGTCCCGGGGCGACCGAAGATATCAGTAATGCCGTTCGGTTTCTGTGCGGCCCCGAGGCCTCGTGGATCACCGGCGTCGTGATGAGCGTCGACGGCGGTCACCACCTGCGGCGCGGACCCAATGTCGAACCCTTCTCGCGAATGTTATTCGGTGACGACATTACGGACGGCAAAATCGGCCCCAGCTAACCGATTTCGTCCCTAGACTTAGCGCCTTAGGTCGAGAATTTAATTCGGGCTTGCTGATGAAGAGAATTCGAGACGGTCTTTAAAAACCGCGTTATAGTCATTGATATCAAACTTCCTAAAGCAAAACCATTGGAGCCGTGCTCATGAAACCCCTTGAAGGCTTGCGAGTTCTGGATCTCACCCATGTGCTGGCGGGACCTTACTGCACGTATCAACTCGGAATGCTCGGCGCAGAGATCATCAAAATCGAAGCCCCATCAGGCGATATGACACGATCCTGGGGCGGTACGCCAGAGCAGTTGTCTCATAGAATTGGGAGCGGGTTTGTACCTCAAAATGCCGGTAAACGCAGCCTTTGTTTGGACCTTTCGAATCTCGAGGCCCAAGCTTGTGCTCAGAGACTCGCAGCGAACGTCGACATTCTCGTTGAAAACTTTGAGGGCGGGACTATGGCTAAATTTGGCTTGGATTACCCATCGCTCGTTGACAAAAATCCCGGCCTCATTTACTTGTCCATTTCAGCCTTTGGGCGAAATGGCCCTCAGGCAAATCGACCCGGATTTGACGATGTCATCCAAGCCACCTCCGGCTATATGGCCAACAATATTCGCGGCGATGGCCCGATCCGAACTGGCGGGCCGGTGCTGGATTATGCAACCGGCATGCAGGCTGCCTCGGCAGTTTTGGCGGCGCTGTTGCTAAAAGCTCGAACTGGAGAAGGCCAATATATTGATTTGGCCATGCAAGACGTGGCGATGCTGCTGCTCAATCGTAATACCAGTATCGCCGCCTCAACGGGCACGCCACCCCCACCGGCGGGTAACCGAGAAGCGCCGTTACTGGGTCGGTATGAGACGCAAGACGGTTACGTCATGTTGGCCGGTTATTTTCCTGATCATTGCCGCGGGATCTGTGCCGCGATCGGTTTAACCGACTATGCAGAACTTACAACCAAGGCGTTTATGACCCGCATCAAAACCATTGAGCAGGATGTGGTTGCCCGGCTGCTGACCAAAACATCCGCTGAATGGGACGCCTGCTTCGCGCAGGCCAAAGCCGTCGCAGGCGGAGTCCAAAGCCTTGAGCAGACCCTGGCAGGTGGGCAACCGGCGGCTCGCGGTCTGCTTCAGCAGGTCGAAACCGCAGCAGGCCCGCAGCAAGTTACAACCGCGGGCTATCGCATCAATGAGTCCGTTTTTGGCCCAGCCGGTGAGGTGCCGCTGCTCGGCCAGCATTCAACAGCGGTGCTTAAAGCATTCAATTACAGCGACGACGATATTGCCCGTTTAATTTCCGCTGGCGCCGTAATTCAAGCGCCCGCGGCATAACGCGCAATGTCCAACAGTTTCAAACAAGCGCTTCGCGCTGGGGCCAGTAAACCAAGTCAAGGCCCGAGATGCTTCAGCCGCATCCGGGCTGCCGCAGCCTGGTTTTCCGCTGGTCAAAACAGGTCCAAAAAATGAATATTTTGGGGCTCTCCGCGATCGCGATTGCCAAGCTGATACGCGATCGCGAAGTGTCCGCGCTGGCGGTCATGATGCAAACCCTTGAGCAAGTAGAACGCGTTCAGCGCGCCTTGAACCCCTTTGTGACGATCGCCTGGGATCAAGCCATCGAGCACGCAAAACGCTGCGATGAACAGTTGCTTAAAGGTCCGCCAAGTAATACGGCCCATCTTTTCGGCGTGCCGTTTACCGCCAAAGATTTATTGAACACCTTTGATTTAAGAACTACGTATGGCTCGCGAGCCTTCGAAGCTTTTCAACCCAAGGCCGATGTCGTTGCGATCGATCGACTCCGCAAGGCCGGCGCTGTGCTGATCGGTAAAACAACCACGCCAGAATTTGCCTCCCAACTCCTCACCGACTCAGAACTCACTGGCATTACCCGCAATCCTTGGGACCCAACCCGCTCGCCAGGCGGCAGTAGTGGTGGCGCTGGCGTGGCAGTTGCGACTGGGGTCGGCGCCTTTGGGATCAGCACCGATGGCGGCGGTTCTGCACGTGTACCAGCTGCCGCCTGCGGCATTCTCGGTTTAAAAGTAACCTTGGGCGCAATCCCCCACGAGACCTGGCCCTTTCACTTTGGCAATAATAGCTCCATCTCGATCAACAGCCGGCACGTCGAGGATCTCGTGCTAGGGTTTAATCTCATGAAGGGTGCAAGCACCCTGGACCCTTGGTCCCGCCGTCGGATTGCACCGCTGAGTCAGCCAGAGCCATCGCAAGCAAAAGGCCCCAAAAAAAGAGCGCTTTTTATTCCAGCGTTAGGCGGCCAAGTAGCTGATCAAAACATCATGGCGGTCGTTCAGCCGTCTCTCAAAGCCCTACAGCAGGCTGGATACGAGATCTCAACCGCTGAAGATGATCCGGTTGCCTTCGATCGTGGCCTGTCGCTGGAACTGATGGCGGCGAATCTCGCCGCGCGCGTTCGAGCAATGCAGCCCGAACAACAAGCCAGCCTCAGCGCGCCCCTGAAAGCCTTACTGTCAAACGAGACCTTCAAATCTGATGGGGTGCGCCTTCAAGCTCAGGCGATCGAACGCTCGGCGCTATACGATCGCCTTGAACACACGTTAAACCAGTACAGTCTCATTCTAACGCCGACGCTGAATGCCCAAGCCCCGCTCGCGGATCCGAGCCAGGATCAGCGAGTCTGCATAAATGGTGATTGGGCGCCGCTGGCGGCTTGGTGGTCCCATCTGTCAATAGCGAACCTGACGGGTCATCCTGCCATCTCGATTCCATGTGGCTGGGACGCAGACGGGTTGCCCGTTGGCCTACACGCCATCGCGGGTTGGGACCGCGAACAGGACCTAGTGGATCTTGCCGCAAGCGTTGCTTTGCACCATGACTGGACCGGCCATTATCCAAGCATTGCGTCATGAACGGTGGGTTTATTCGGTAAAACCATGGCACGCGCTTTTCATCAACCTAAGTCCGCCGCACCTTTAGATCCACCCAGCGCTGCGGCGCCCGGGCCTGAAGCGGATAACATGTCCGCTGAACGCAGTAAGGCGACAGTCTTAAAGACGCACCTTGGCAGTTGTGACGCTCGGAGCCGTCGTCAGATCTCACCATCGATGTAACGCTGAATCATGATGTGGTGCTGACGAATCCGCATGTCTTGATAATTGCCGAACTGCACCTGATTGTTACCCGAGCTCTTTAGCCCCTGCTGAACATAGGGAAGGTTGCCCATATCTTGGTCCGCGATCGCGCCGAGGCCGCCCAATTCTTCCGCATCACTCCAGCGTTCATCCTCCGAGAGCACTCGCCGCGGCGCTGGCCGCGGCCGCTCGCCGTCTTTGGGGACCAGGTCAAGCTGATAGATTTCCATAATGGCGCTATCAACATCCCGACCATTGGGCCGCCAGCGATAAACACGAGTTGGCTTCATCCCGCCCCAAACGGAAAAATTCGGAAAGACGTTATACAGTATTGAGTCGAGCATTTCGGCATCAGAATAGTGGCCATAATCATGCCCGTTCAATGCCTGCAAACTTTCGCGCACGTTTTCCGCCATAAACGCGCGGGCGGTCACCCCGGGCGGTAGGGGTTTAACATCACTATAAATTTTGTAACGGCGACTCGTCATATCATCCAGGATCCGCTGCTCGGACACCGTCTCTCGATCGAGCAAAGGGCTTGGTTCGGCGCTCGCACTGATTTGTCGGCTGACGTAATCCGAAAACAGATCGTATTGAGAGTTGACGTCGGTGACGTGGGTCATAATTTGCGGGTGCGTGGTCGGCGCATGTTGGGATTCCATAAACGCTTCTGCGACAACCTTCCAATTACACGGCACAACTTTCTCAACATGATACGTAATGGCCCGGTCTTCTAAATGCCAATCTTTGAAATGCCAATCCAGCGGGCCAATCACGTCCATCAGCGGCGGCGGCGCCTCATCAAAGCTGACAAACACAAATCCGCCCCAGGTATCGGCCTTTAACTCTGGCAGTTGCAGTGTTTCGGCGTCTAAATGCTGATAATCCCAAGGGGTTGGGCAGCTTTTAAAATCACCGTTCAACTGCCAACAAAACCCGTGGAACGGACACTTTAATTCGGTCTTATTACCTGCTGTTAAAGCGAGCTTGCGTCCTCGATGCAGGCAAGCATTGTAAAATGCTTGAATTCGATCCGGCGCAGAACGCACAAGCAAGACCGACTTATCGATAATCTCATACACGAGATAGTCGCCAACTTCTGGAATCTCTTCGACCCGGCAGGCCATTTGCCAGGCCCGCATCCACATATGCTCGACTTCTTGATCGAAGCGGGCAACGGACGTGTAGTGACTTGCCGGCACCGGTTCGCTGCCAAGATATTGGGCTTGCTCGACCCGCAAGCATTCTGGAACCGCTCGGGTATCACGATCCAAGATATCTTGATAGGACTCACCTTCGAAACGCGCATGAATATCGAACGCTTTATCTGACTCTTCCAAAACAGGCTCCTCTTGTTCACCAAAACACCGCACGATACCAATATTGTGCTGGGACGTTTTTTACTTTACTGGCTTTCTAACCACGACACGAGTCTCACAAGTGATTCAGTCGGCCAATATCCCGCCGCACAACCATCAAACTAACTCGCGGTCCTACAATCAGCCGTCGCCAGCCCGCAAACCTCATTAATTCAGGCCGATGCGGGCGCTCAAATAAACCAGCAATAGACCGCTTCTTGATGAGTCCTTAAACTGCGCCTTTAACCTCACGACGAGCAAGCCCGCCTATGAACGCTTACGAACAGCTTGAAGCGCATTATCAAAAAATCAATGACCTTCGACACATTGGGGCGATTACGGGCTGGGATGAATCAGCAATGATGCCAGCCGGGGGCGGCGCCGCTCGAAGCCGAGCGACGGCGACCCTAAACGTGCTCATTCACGACCTCACCGTGACCCCACAAATTGGTGATTGGCTTGCAGCTTGTGAAAACCTTGCGCTCTCCCCAATGCAAATGGCGAATGTAACCGTCATTCAGCGCGAGCATCGGCAAGCCGCGTGTCTAACGGCCGACTTTGTGCGGGCACAAACCGAGGCGGTAATGGCCTCGGAGCAACAATGGCGAACTTCCAGAGCTGAAAATGATTGGGCAACCATGCAACCCCACCTTGAACGCGTTGTCGGTTTAACGCGAGAGGAAGCCGCACTGCGCGCCGACGCGGGTGGCCTGGGCCTTTATGACGCGATGCTTGAGCTTTACGAGCCGGGTGTTACCGCAAGCCAACTCGACACCTTATTTGAGCCGCTGAAAACAAGTCTACCGCCCTTAATCGATGCGGTAATCGCGCGCCAAGCCAAAACACCCTGCATGCCCTTGGGCGATCATTTTGAGGTTGAAGCGCAACGGCAACTCGGATTGTCCGTTATGAGCACCTTGGGCTTTGATTTTAACCATGGCCGACTGGATACCGCTCACCACCCATTTTGTGGCGGCGTACCGGAAGATGTGCGTCTCACCACACGTTATGACGAAACCGACTTTTTACAATCGCTTTTTGGCGTTATTCACGAAACCGGCCACGCAATGTATGAGCAAGGACGCCCCAAAGCCTGGCTCACCCAGCCTGTGAGTCAAGCCCTGTCCATGGGGACTCACGAAAGCCAATCGCTGCTGATGGAAATGCAGGCGGGTCGATCAACTGCTTTTTTGACCTTTCTCGCACCAAAAATGCGAGCCGCATTTGATCGGGCGGAAAATGACGCAGCTTGGTCAGTTGATAACCTTTATCGGCATATCACAACCGTGCGCCGGGACTTCATACGAGTCGACGCCGACGAAATAACCTACCCGTTGCACGTTATTTTAAGATACGAGCTTGAAAAAGCGCTGATTGATGGCAGCCTAACCGTTGCCGATCTGCCAGAAGCTTGGGATCAAAAGATGACCGACTACTTTGGCTTATCAACTGCTGGTAATTACAAAAATGGCGTCATGCAGGATGTGCATTGGCCTGCCGGGTTAATTGGTTATTTCCCAACCTACACGTTGGGCGCGCTCATGGCGGCGCAGTTATTTGAGGCTGCAAAGACAAGCCAACCCGAGACTCTGCAGCAGATCGCAAGCGGTGATTTTACGGGTCTTCTCAGCTGGCTCCGCAAGCACGTCCACAATCGGGGCAGCGCGGTTGCCGTTGATCAATTGATGACGGATGCGACGGGCTCGCCCCTGAACACCGAGGCTTTTTTATCCCATCTACGCGCGCGGTATCTGAGCTGATGCCGACTAAGGCCAGCACAACGCGCAATCGCGACAGGGGCCGCGAGGGTTGGGATACCTAACCCGGTTTGCTGGCTGCGAGACGATGGCGTTTACCCCCTAATTCGGTCAGGATAAGCTTTTAACAACCATCAACGCACTATGACTGAAATCAATCCGAATCCCTCTAGTCAATCTCAAACTGCACTGCCTTGGGATGTCATTATTCACAGCACCACGGGCATCGCGTGCCTGGTGATTGGCGCCTTCATGGTCATCACGGGCACCGCATGGTCCACTTTTGTGTTTTCCGCGCTGATGCTCTTGTCGTTTGTGAGCGCGCTGATCATTAGCGCCACGACCAATAGTTGGGTGCGTGGGCATTTCTTGGCGATGGCGCCGATTGTGGGCATCGCGGCGGGTTATCTGGGTTTTGAGTGGGGCTTTGCCCTCGCCTACGCCCTCATTTGGGCGGCATTTTTGCACTTTGTTTGGCGGGGCCTGTTGCAAAAATAAAGCGTCTTTAAGCTGGGCTGCACAACCCAGTGCATTTTCGCGTCATGGCCCAAGCCTTTCCCAAGAATCATCCTCAGCCTAAAAATCCGTAACCAAATTCGAACTATCCTAGGTGCGCGTGACTAAAACCATTAGGTTTAAAGGAACTTTAAACTAACCCTATGGAGCAACCCTTGAAAATTATCCTTTTCACCTTAATGGCTGTCTTTTCGCTGACAAGTTTTGCCGACCATCACGCCATGCCTGAAAATGGTGTCGTTGAACTCTACGAATGCGACCTCAACGACGGCGCAAGTATCGAAGACGTTGTCAATTTCGGACGCAGTGATTTTAAGAAATTTGTTGCGAAACAGAAGCTATCGGTCAACAGCTTTCTCTGGGAACCGGTAGCGGTTGCGCCGCCCTATCAGGACGCGCAACTGCGATGGATCAACTATTTCCCTACCTGGGCTGACTATAGCAAGGCGGTTGCTGCCTGGACCAATTCAGACAATGCAAACAACCAGACCGCGCTCGCCGCCATGACCACCTGTAACAAGCCTGTATTTGCGACATCCATGCCGATAGCCCAAATGCCGCGGGACAAAAAGAAACCGCTGATTGTGGGCGTTTGCAATCTGAACGACGGCGCGACCGTGGCGGATGCTTTGAACTACGTCACGCCCGAGCGACATCAAAACATCAATAAGATGTTGGGAACTAACAACGGCGGCATGTTGTGGGTACCAGGATTTGGCTTGAACCCTGATTTCGACTTCCTGCAGGTCATCGCTGGCACACAAAGTGACATGATGACCCTGTTTGATGGCGTGCGCACTGGTAAGGTCCAAACAGCGCAAGCTGCTTATAGCGATCAGTCACCACCCATGTCGTGCCACTGGGATCTGTCGAATTCTTATTCTTTATTGAACTAACCGGCGCTTTGGCAAGCACGCTTGCGTGCTTGCCTCGTCGCGGTCTTAACACGTTATCGCGAAATCCAGGGTACCAATACCTGCGCAACGGTTTTGCAAGCAAGATGCGCGATGAAAACTATAATTTTGTACCATCCCCGCAAAAAAAGTCCCAAAAAAAAGGCCCAAGAGGGCGGCCTTTGCCGACTTACACCAATCGTTATGATTTCGCCGCGACAGCAAAAGCGTTTAAGCTTGTTGAACGCTCACCGGATTGACACGCGTTTTGGTCGTCCACGCTTGGGCCTGCGTTAACATTTTCGAACCCGCCCTGACAGCGGTCCGATAACACCTTGCGTTCATGAGTTCGCGATATGAAGAAATTTCTATTGATCATCAGTGTTTTAATGCTTTTGTGCTCATTTTGGCTGCTAACAAAACCCTCGATGTCTGAAATAGGGATTGCTTATGCTCAGCCCGCCGAGCCTGGGCAAGACCTCACCGTCACCTGGTTTGGCGTGACCACGCTGCTTATCGACGATGGCGTAACCCAAATATTAATCGATGGCTACTTCTCCCGCCCGAGTCTGCTGGATATCGCACTTGAGCGCAGGATCGAACCCGACCTTGTCGCCATCGAAGGCATGCTCAATCGGTTCGAGATCAATCGCCTCAAGGCGGTCATCCCCGTGCATTCCCATTTCGATCATGTGCTGGACAGCGCTGAAGTTGCGAAACAGACCGGGGCGCAACTGATGGGTTCAGCTACCACCGCGCACATCGCTGCCGGATCAAACCTGGCGACGCACCAAGTTAGCGTCATTGAAACCAAGACGGTCTATCCGGTCGGCGCCTTTGAAGTGACCTTTTATCCGTCCCAGCATGCCCCACTGGCGACTAACAGCGCGATCTCGGGCACGGTTGCCGCCCCGCTCACCTTACCCGCGCCTTACACCGCGTGGAAACTTGGAAAGGCCTACAGTCTAGTGATCACGCACCCAAACGGCCGCATGCTGATTCAAGGCAGTGCAGGCTTTGTGCCGAACGCGTTATCTGGGGTCAAAGTAGACGCTGTTTTTCTAGGCACCGGCGGCTTACCCTCATTATCGAAGGCCCATCAACTGGCCTATCTCGATGAAATGGTGATACAACGTCAACCTAAACGCGTCTACACGATCCATCATGATGACCTGTTCGGTGACCTGGGCCAGGTTGAACAAAATCTCGTGATGCCCAACTTTGATAAAACGCAAGCCTTCGAGCTCGGCCAACAAGTGTTGCCCGCGCAGCTATTACAAATGCGGTTTGGCCAGCCGATCAATTTGTAAGGCGCCTCAACAGGGCCAATTCGTCTTAACGCTTGCGCTTAGACTTGATCCGACAAAAACTCGCCACGCGCAACCCCAGTTTCGTCATATACCGGTTCTTCCAAATCAACCCGGTATTTCTTTATGGGTTTCTCCATCGGCAATCGATCGAATTTCGCCAAGTGTTGCCCCATATCGCGGTACCAGTGGCTTGCCAAATGCGCCGACAACGTTTCAGACGAGGTCCATTCTTCGTAGACCATCACTCGACCCGGCGTCAAATGATCTTCCGTCCAGGAGTAGGCAATGCATCCGACCTCGGCAAGCGCGCCCTCAACGAGGGGTCTTGCAGCACGCAGAATCTCCGGCACGTCCTCATGGGATTGGAAATCAATAAAACCTGAAATAATTACCGTCATAAACACCTCGCTCGTCGCATACTAAGAATTTCGAGGCTCAGCATACCATCGAGCGGCAACCAGCACAGGTTTTCGGCTCGGCAGCGTCCGTTTGCTTGCAAGGACCCGTTTGGTCTGTCGCGGGTGCCTGCGCCACCTGCTGCACGCTCTGAAACCTGCCTACCGATGACCTGACAAGCAACGAAGGGCCGGCGACGGCAATGCCGTTCGGGCTTGCGATGGTGACCGCGACCAGGGCGTTGAGGCGGCTGGGTCGCCCCTCAGGGGTTACCGGTTATCCGATAAAAAATGGCGCGACGACGACCGTCGAGGCAGCGACCAGCATAAATTCTAGTGAGACGGATGTGATTTTTACGATGCGTCTTTTGGACACGATTTGCTCCTTTTGCAAGTTTTACCCACAGTCCTTTTGAGACTCGCAGGCTATATGGTGCCAGCAGTGCCTGTTTTCAAGCTCAATCCTCAACGCTTACTCAAGATTAAGGTTAATCCTATGAAAATTTAGGCAGATGGCTTTCACACCCACAAATACGCATCGAAAAACGCTTTGGACCTACCCTTTAGAAAAAAATTATTTTAATAGGCGGACTGCCCGCAACGCCAAACGGCACCCGTTTCAACGACACAGAACAGATAGCTCCGAAACCCTTTAGCGTTTTTCGGTCTATCGATATTCAATTATTGATAATTTATGGAAAGAGTGGTTTTGTTGAACCAAAGCGCGCAGATCCCGGCTCAAACGTCTCATTCGCCGAGCGCGTATCCGCCGGCAAAAGCACCCTAGACCTCAAACACGACGCGCGACTTTATTCCGTAACCGACGTGCCTGCAGAAGGTCTTACCCAGCGTGCTGCCTACGGGCACGGACGGCACTTGCAAGGTCCTGCAATAAGACCTCAGTATCCTCCCAAGCGATGCAGGGGTCGGTAATACTTTGGCCGTATTTCAAAGCCGCCTTGTCAACGACCTCTTGCCGGCCCGCTTCAATATTGGACTCGATCATCAACCCAAAGATCGCTTGGTTACCTCGAGCAACTTGGGTTGCGATATCCGTGACGACATCAATCTGCCGGGCCGGAATCTTTCGACTGTTGGCGTGACTGGCATCGATCATGATGCGCGCCTGCAAACCCGCTTTGTGCAACATATCAGCCGCATCCTGAACGGAGAACATATCGTAGTTCGCGCGCTTGCCGCCTCTTAAAATAATATGACAGTCTTCGTTGCCCTTGGTTTGGACAATGGCCGAGCGGCCTTGCTTGCTCACGGACAAAAAATGATGCGGATTAGAGGCCGACCGGATGGCATCCACAGCAACCTGTACGTCCCCATCAGTCGCATTTTTAAACCCGACGGGGCAGGACAAGCCAGAGGCCAGCTCTCGATGCGTTTGGCTTTCCGTTGTTCTCGCGCCAATCGCGCCCCAAGACACGAGGTCTGCTAAATATTGTGGGCTAATTAGATCCAGATACTCTGTTCCAGCCGCTAGGCCCATGTCGGCGAGCTCAGACAACAAACCTCTGGCGAGCTTCAATCCTTCGTTGATCTGGAAGGTGTTGTCCAGATACGGATCATTGATCAGGCCCTTCCAGCCCACGATGGTCCTAGGTTTTTCGAAGTAGACCCGCATCACGACGCAAATCTCAGACTGAACCGCATCGGCTGTCGCCTTGAGGCGCTTGGCGTAATCGAGTGCTGCTTTGGTGTCATGAATCGAACAGGGCCCGACCACCGCGAGCAACCGATCATCCGAACCACTCAATATATTATGGATGGCCGCTCGCGCATCATTGACAGTGCGCTGAGCTTGCTCAGAAGGTGGGATTTCACGAATCAGCGCATCGGGCTCCAGTAATTCTGTTATGGAATCGATTCGAAGATCATCTGTATTTACGGACATGATTTTGCCTAATGCTCAAGGAGTGGCTCGATTGAAGCCGCAGATAATACCATAGGTCCTGCGCCGAAATCATGGCGCAGTTGTCGCTTATCCTTGGATGGCATCAATTAAGCGACCTAACACCGTTTATTGATCTTCGACAGCGGCTTGCTCGAAGCCCCAACCCAACATTTCGATTGGCGCTTAAACCCATTCCTGCAGTCCATTGATTAATTCCAGGGATTACGTACGACTTAAGGCGCACGCTGCTTGCGCGACCTCAAAGGCATCACGTCAAAACCAATTTAAGGTCCTGCAGGGCCTCGCTGATGGGGACTCGAGGCCGACATGAACACCGAGATTCTCGTAACCGATGTCGATACTCGCTCTACTTTTGAAACGGCGCGCGCATATCGCAACCTCACCAGTCGCTGACAAAAATTGTTTTGGACTCTTTTTTATGCTCGATAAGCAGGATCGGAACCAAACAACATAACATGCCGACGGCAGCCCAATCCTGCCAAACGGCTGCGCCCATCGTCATGGCCGTGACGGCTGTCACGATCAGAAAATTAGTGAAAACCAAGAGCGGCGCAACAGACGATAAGGGCCTTTGATGCCTTAAATAATTAAAAATGAAGTAAGAAAGCGTTAAAAACGTTGCCGATCGAATCGCCATAAACCGTAGCTGATTGCCGATTAACTCAATCTGCTCAAAGCCCCAAGGTAATGACAAGAAATAACCAAACGGCGCGATAGACGCTGACAGCACAAGCCAAAACATCAGCACAATTAAAAACCCGCGAATCAGCGTCACAGTCGCTCCCAAAATATTTTTCTTATTTTTCTTCCCCCGAACTTAACCGTTCAGCGCGCTTAATCATAGCATTGCAAAACGCAACAGAACCAAAGCAGCCCTTGGCGTCAATTTTTTAGCGCTTTGGTTTTGAACCGATCGCATTAATCGATCAAACGCATCTGCTAAAAAGGCACTCAGAGGGCAGCACTTGCGGCACCCAACTGCTGCGCGTCCAGACGTTCTTAAGATCACACCGGTCACAAAAGCGTTCATCATTCAGTGCCCAATCATTTTTTGGACCTTGATCAGGCCGATCAAGCCGTAAGGCGGGCCATTACTCTTTGAGTGCATCGAAAGTCCAATAGGACCACGATAAGACTTTCGCCTTACCCTCTGTCCAAGTCGACACCTGTATTGGATAATAGCCCAATCAAACCCAGCACTGAGGGCAGCAACATGCGCGCAACGATCATAAAACTGCACTTATTTGTGGCGGCATTTTTTGCACCCATCTTATTAATGGTCGCAGTATCGGGCGGGCTCTATCTCATTGGCAGCAAAGGCACCACCGAGCGCATCACCCTCATGGTGCCGGAAACGGTTGTCTTCGATGAAGAGGCCGCCGATCTCGAGGCCGAAGTCTCGTCCCTGCTGAAACAATTGGGCCAATCTGCTGATTTCGAATATTTGAAAACCAGCGGCAAGACGCTTATCACTCGCCCCACCTCGCGCATCGGTTTTGAGATTTCCCAAACTGAAACCGGGCTTTCGGTCGTCGAGGTCCGGCCGGACTGGATCAAAACCATCGTTGAACTGCACAAGGGGCACGGCCCAACGCTGTTCAAAACTTTTCAGAAGGTAATGGCTGTTGGGCTTTTGTTTATTGTCCTATCTGGATTGTGGTTAGGCTTAACCGCCAAGGGACTCCGCAAAAGCACCCTCTTAACCAGTGCTGCAGGCGCAGTGATTTTCTTACTTTTGGCGCTGAGTTAAAAAAACGCTTGGCCCAGACCCTGTAAGCCCCAGGATCAGCTCGACGAGCAAATCGCGGTGAGGTGGCTCATTGATTATCCGAGGAATCCATTTAGGTCCTATAGCGCGCAAACCAAAATAGCTCCGGACAAAAAACTGGGCAATCCTCGCCCTTGTCAACGTCCAGGCTTTGAAGAACAACCTAACCCACCCCGAAGGGTAAAGAATCGAAGCTTCGAGCTACGCAGAATCAGCGCGTTGAGCATCACCCATCAGACCTTCTTTGGGGTAGCCCTCTATCGCGCGAAGCCCTTGATCGAAGGCCTGGAGCGCCTCAATTTGATCACACATTGCTTCCGCCCGGCGCTTCAACGCCTGGGCACTTGGGGCAATCTGCTGATCGATCGATTCCCGCAAGCCAGAAATCCTGGTTTGCAGTTCGGCGGCACTCAGCTCGCCGCTGATAACACTCGACAACAAAGCCGCACCGTACGCTTCAATCAATAAGACAATCGTCGGTTCAATGGCACCTGTCATCGCGACCTCAAGATCTTCGCTGATTGCAGCGGAGTTAAAATAGGTTGCCGAGGCATTCGTTTGGATCTCTTTGAGCAAATCGGTCATTGGTTGCAGCAGTCGCGATTTTTCCGCCGCGTCGAGCACCAGCAATTCATCCGCCACCGAGGCAATCGCAGCTCGTGCAACCGAGGTAGCATCAGCCGCAATCATTGCGGCGTTAGGAATGATTTCTCGAAGGGTTTGATCAAACCCTAGGGTTGCTTCTTGTTGGGCGGCACTTAAGGCGCGCGGCTTTCCGTCAACCATCAAAGCCGCGCCCGCAAATTGAATTGTCACGCCAGAGGCGGCGGTGACGCTTAATACATCCGGCGTCAATAAAACTTCCAGCGTATTGGACGCGACGCGACAGCGCTCATCCTGGGCGGCCGTCATGCCACTAACAAGGAGCGTTATGCACAGTAAGACTATTTTTTTCAATTGCTGAACCTTAAAATGTGTACTGGTGTTATAGTAGTATATAACACCAAGATCAGCAACTGCGAAAGATACCGCAAATCAGACAAGGCGCTATCGAGTCGGCATCGCAACTTCTTTGGCTTCATAAAAAGCTGCCGTCACCGACTTTGGCGGATGAGCGGCCATCGCGGCCTGAAAAGCAGCCATATGGGGTTGCCCAAAGTGATCCATCAATACGGCCATTGATTCCCACTTCTCCGTGATTCGAATGACATCGGGGTTATTGATTTCAACCGAGAAGGTATAATCGTGACAACCCGCCTCTAATCGGCTCGCTGTTTCCATCTCGGCAATCGCATCAGTCATATTGGCAATCTTCTCGGCTGTCGTTTCAATCACAGCGTTCACTACAATCATCACAGTTCCTTTTGGTTGTTTTTCTTTTGGATCTCACGCGTCTTTTAACTCGAGCCCAAATCATAGTGAAGCAACCCAGCGCCGCCCTATTTAAAGACCAATGGCACCGCCTCAACTTGGCCTAGATAGTCATCCAACGTGTTGTGGAAATTCCGAATCCTTACCTCTTGGTAATTGGCGAGGGTTTGTCCGGGCTTCATCGACGCATTCATCCCGGCCCATTGCCGATAAAAGTTTTCGGTATCCTGATCTAAGACTTTGGCTAAAGGGAAATCTGGAACCTGGGTGTAAGAATCGTTCATCCCAAGGTGAATCGGCTCAGCGGGCAGTGGCCTTGGCGCGCCTTCTGGCACGGGCTGCAACAATAAGACCTCATGGATACAGGTGCCAAGCCCTGTCGGTCGAAAGCGGTAAATCAATGGAATCTGAATGCCGGGGAAAAAACAGGCATTCGGGAAATAGATGATATTCAATGGAGTCCAACATAATGCTGGTGCTCACCGCACTAAGATCCGTTTTGAAGCGCTGCCCCAGCGCTGCCCGTTGATGCTGGGCATGCTGCTCACGAGCGGTCACACCGTCTGGCAGTTCATCCGTGTATCCCAAGAGCCGGTAGATCTCGGCCTGAGATTGCGTCTCGTTCGGGTTGCCTGTCGCAACCGTCTGTAAAAACCGCGTCACGGTTGGGCCAAACACATCGTACTGCGTATTCGCCCAGCTCGCTGTATGAATCACCTCAGGATGGGTGCCTAAAACATGAAAAGCTTCTAAAAAGCCTTCCATGCACATTTTCCAGTTTCCAGGTAACGTCTTGACGGTATGCACCGCAACAAATCGATCCTCCAGCCCCCACGCCTTGAAATGCTCAGGCAGCACGCCAAGGTCGGCTTCAAGTGGCTGACAGGCCTTATCAAAATTAATGAACACAAAGCCCGCCCAAGTCTCGCAGGGTATCTCATCGAGGCCAAATTCCGCATCCTTGATATGGGGAAAATCCCAGCGACACGGGATTTCTCGCAACGAACCATCCAAATGCCAGGCCATGCCATGAAAGGGACACCGAATAAATTGCTTACCCTGCCCACAACTACCCGCATCGGTTAGGGCCATACCACGATGCGGGCAGGCATTCACGAACGCTCGAATGTGATGATCATCGCCTCGAATTACCAGCGCGCTGTAGGGCCCCACATCATAGGTATAAAAATCACCCGGCTTAAGGAGGTGCTCTTCTCGACAAGCCCATTGCCAGACCTTTGGCCACAGATGTTGCATTTCTAGATCGTAAAACTGCTGATGGGTGTAGCGCGCAAACGGTAGATCTTGGTCTCCTAAAAAAGCGGCGCTCGAGGTTAAAAGCGCAGGGTCTTGCGCATTTGACGGCTCGGATTGCAATAAATCTTGCGTGGAGGGCCCTGGCGCTCTGGCTTCGCCCGGTGCAAGCGTCGGATCTCCTGGCGCGGTTAGCGCCTTCATCATATCTTTCATGGCCCTTTACCTTCTAAGGTTCGCTCTGAGCCATTGCTCAATGCACAGCCCTGAGATGACTCGATTTTGCCCAGGAAACGTTGCCGGGTGCAAGGGATGCTCGACCGCGATCCACCTTCACCATCTTCCGCTGGCACCCGCTATTCGGCCAGCATCGCGTACAGCCTTTCCCCTCGCACCACCACTGTGGGTGGCGTCGGCAGTTCGCACTTGTTTCCGGATAAGCATTGACCTGAGCGCACATCAAACCGATAACCGTGCCAAGGACAGGTTATCGCGCCATCGATGAGTGTTTCGTTAACAAAACTTCCAAGTTGGTGTGGACAGGTAAGGCTGTAAACAATGAATTCACCCTGGTCTTCAACCAATCGCCAACGTTGGCCATTGAAGTCAAAATCAAGCGGATGCTGTGGCAAAACCGCTTCAACTGGGCCAAGATCGAGGGCCTCGGAAACCACAGACTTTTTCGCCGCGCGTTGATCTAGCGCCGCTTGACGACCGAGCATCATCGCCTCGTCCTCATCATACAAACCTTGATACAACCTCTGATACCCTGCGCCAACCCGCGCTTTTTGATCAACCGGCACGTCAGGCACGAAAAAGTCCGCTTGGATTGCAATATCTCTTGGGCCGTACTCAAATACATGGGTCCAGATTTCACTGCCGGCGCCAGGCCCCTCCAGCGTGCTGGAAATCCAGCGTCGATGGGTTCGATCAAGTCTGAGTTCCAGCACGAAAGCTTCTGACCGATGCGTCGTCAGCGCTGAAACCAAAGCCGCGCGCCAACCCCAGTCGCCAGCGTCGATCAGTTCAATGCTCGAAAAGGACCCACGATGTAAATACGGCAAATGCGCCCAGTCCAAAGCATTTTCATACATTCGATCCAGCGACACCGGCATCCTTCGTTGGTAACTGCCCACCCACAGCGTCGAAGCTGATAAAAGACCCTGCACCATTTGCCCGCTCCTGATCGCGGAAAGGCGGGTTGCGCGACGAACACCCTCAATCCCGACTTAAACTTGAATAAATTGTACGCACAACCGGCGATTAAAACCCTTACCAGGCTCAAGCCTGCGGACCCTTAATGCAACCTGCTGCTACGGCCCTGCTTGGCGCGAAGCAAACGACTCGGTTACGCCCGGTCTCTGCTGCGATCCAAAGTTCAAGCTTAAATCCACATTCTAAAGGCGGCCAAAAGTGCAGCGTATTACCGCTCGGTTAATCGAAACAAGTACGTTTCCTGCACACTTTCATTACGTGGACGATTACCGTACTTCGCTTCCCAGGCCTGGGCAAATTGCTCGAAATGACCCGGGTCGGTGACACGCTCCGCTTTTAGATCGTACACGAGGTTTTCGGACTGAAGTCGAACCAAGGCGTTCGCCTCGATGTGTTCGACCCAATTTGCATAGTTATCACCGGCAAATACATGCAGATCATCGCCAACCAAAACCGTCCAAAGATTAACCGAGTAGGGCCCCTCACCCTGAGTTTCCAGCTGTATCACGTCATCGCTCGCGACACCCACCCAACTCGTTGGCGTCGCCACTGACGCGCCCGTTAAGGCGCCACTCGACAACGGCAGTTGATCCCCGCAGGCCATTAATCCGAGGAGCAAGTAACCCTTTAAACTGGTTTTAAAAATAGATCTGAACACTTAAGCCCCCTACCCCTTAAACCCTATGCCCTTGCATTGGACTCGTGCGCGGTCTCCGTTGCCCCCACCCAACACCAGCTCTGGGCAGGCCCTAGATTTGCGTCGTTTGGCGTCTTGGCTCATTGTCCTCAGCTATGCGTGTAAAACAGCACACTCATTGAGATTACAAAGCGCGCGACCGCGGGCGCCCTATCAACCGACGGCCTTCAACAAACTGGCAGCCGGCAATGGCCCGCCCATTTTTAGGCTGTTGCCGACGCCTTGCTGTCATCGGTTCTTCGCACCAGCTTGCCCGGTAAAGCCCCAGTATGCGTGCCTTGCTCAAAAATCACCTCACCGGCTTTGATTGTCCAGTCGTAGCCCTTAGCGCGCTGCACCAAGCGCCGTCCTCCGGCAGGCAGGTCAAACACAGCTTCCGGCCGAAATAATCGTAGCTGCTCGAAATCGATGATATTCACATCGGCCAGCATGCCGACTTGGATTCGACCGCGGTCAAACATACCGAATGCTTCAGCCGTGCTCGACGTGAGCGATCGTACAATAAACTCAAGACTCAATTGATCCCCGCGCGTTCGATCCCGGCCCCAATGCGTCATGATGAACGTCGGCATGCCGGCGTCTGCAATGACACCACAATGTGCCCCGCCATCGCTTAAGCCGAACAACACATTGGGGTGCTCAAGTAACTTCTTTTGCGCATCCAACGAGTAGTTTTGGTATCCGCCTAAAGGCTGGTAAAACAATTCGAGTCCATCATTCGCAACCAATCGGTCATACATGACAGACAGTGCCGGCTCGCCTTGCGCCTTTGCCAGCCCGGCAATACTCTCCTCAAAACTCGGCTCGTAATTTGGATTGTCTCCCAAAGGGAAGACCATCGTCATCAAATTCTCCAAATCCTGCATCGGCCCAGATTGAATTACAGACACCTCAGACAACAACTGCGTCTTCATTTCCGGATCCCGCAGCTTGGTTAAAAGCGCGTCGTGTTCGAGTCCGGCCAGCTCAGCACGCCAGGTCGGGTGACCCACAAAGGCATGAAAACTAGATTGTAATCCGTGCAGAACACCCGTCGGACGCCCCGCGGCCTGGGGTCTAATTTCGTGTCCTTCAAGCCTTGCCTGTTCAGCGAGGTTGTACATCTTATTGTTCTGATAGGCGGGCGCCGTCGTTGCGATCAGCGTGACGCCCAAACCGGTTTGCGCCTGGAATTCCTTAACCCAGGCCCATTCGTCATCGTCGCCTAAATGATCCGATACCAATTCAAACACGGCGTTGGGTAACCCCTTCATACCCAGACCGAGCGCAAGCATTTCGTCTCGGCCTGAAAAGGTTCCTGGCATATAGTCGCCATGGATGTCTTTATGGAGCAGTGTTTTTGAGCTTGAAAATCCTAATGCACCCGCTGCGACCCCCTCTCGAACGAGGGCCGTCATTTGTTCAACCTCCTCGGCTGTTGGCGCGTAGTCGGTATTGCAGCGCTCACCCATTACATAGGCCCGAATTGCGCCATGGGGAACTTGGGTTGCCACATCGATCGCTCTCGGAAACCGCTCAAGGGCATCTAAATATTCCGGAAAGCTTTCCCACTCCCAATTGATACCTTCGGATAAAGCGGCGCCGGGAATGTCCTCCACGCCTTCCATAAGTTCTATTAAAAAGTTTCGATCCTGCGGCTTGACTGGCGCAAACCCAACCCCACAATTACCCATCACAACGGTTGTTACACCATGCCAACTAGAAGGTGCCAGCAAAGGATCCCAAGTGGCCTGCCCATCATAGTGCGTGTGAATATCAACCCAACCAGGCGTCACCAACTTGCCGGTTGCATCAATCTCCCGACGTCCGGTTTCTTCAATTTTGCCAAGGGCTGCAATCCGCCCATCCTGCACGGCAACATCAGCCAAGAATCGTGCGTCTCCGGAGCCATCGATGATCGTGCCGTTTCTGATAATGAGGTCGTACATGAGCGGTCCTTTTTATGCCTAAAGCCCTAAAGTATCAGGTTTTTCCGCGCGATGTCATGACTAAAACAAGCGTCATTCATTGCCGTGATGACGCAGCTGCGGCACCAACGATTTCAAAACGCAGCTCCGTACATTCCTTCACAAACGGCCCGCAGTCTATCCAAGGCGCGATTCACTGCATACGACTCAAGGCGACTAAATTACGACCTGACAATAAAAAAAGCAGCCAACAGGCTGCTTTTTTTCAGAGCCCACAAGCAATCATTCGGCCGCGCTCGAGCCGCCTTCTTGATCCAGCTCAGGCTGAGGCGCGGGCTCCTGAATCGTATAACCTCGGGCTTCCCATTGCGCAAGGGTTCGGCATTTCAATTTCGAACGGGTGCCAGAATAATCTGTCACCTCGATTCGAGCACAGTATTTCCCATCGTCGTTGACCTTCGCCGCATAGCTGACTCCGCCTTCGTCGGCGACAGCCCAGAGCGAAACAATCGATAACACCAGCGGTGCAGCTAAACTCATCACTTTCAATTTCATATCAATTCCTTTTGATCTGTAAGTTTTAGATAACCAAAGACCCGCCATTGGGCCTTTCGACTCAGCCTCTCAGGTTGGGTCAACGCAGTAACCGGGCCCTTTGCTTCGTCACCAACTGTAAAGCAAAGCTAATGCCAATTTTTTTGAACCAGGAAATCCTATCTGGCCGGGCAAATAGCGCCAATGCGGACTGAGACGCCTGAAGCGCGCGCGTTTTCGACTCGGCGTTGGTGCAGTGGTCGTCTGGAGCGCCCTAAAATAACGCGCTTTAAACCCTTCAGCAGGATTCTTGACCCAGCCGTCTGCAAATCGTGCCAGCGTTGATTGATCATTTGGCAGATGCGCCCAGAGCATCCATACTTGACCCTTCAGAAGGTGTGAAGCGCCAAAACCGAACTTAGATCCAGTTCACTCAACACGAGATCCCGTTGACGACAAACCCCTCAGAGTCTTTTTGCCCCATGACCATCCAGACGATCAGGACGATCCTCTTGAATCAAACATTCTGGCACTTCCTCGTTTTCTGTTTCGCGATCGGCGCAGCTTTGAGCGCTCCAGCACAAGAGGCTGACCAATTTGAATTTCGACTGCATGGCGCCGTATTAGGTGATGTAACCTTTTTCAACCCGCGCACCCAGGGCGCCGCACCAACCTCATCTAACTCAAGCGGGCAGATACAATCAGAGCAGACCACCGATTTATGGGCATCTGGCAAGACTCGCGGCATGGTGCATTGGTTTAAACGCTACGAAGCGACCTTTCGTTCGACTTCGCAACCCAATGGGGTTCAAGTCTATCGCGTGATTGCTGTGGATGCTGATGTCCCAGAGACGCGGCACATCGAATTTCCAACCGCTGCAGGTAGCTCGCCAAAGGTCATCGATTTTTCAGATCGTACCCAGGCCGAACCACTGCAGATAGACCCATTGCTTGATCAGGATCGGATCGATCCCCTTTCGGTGCTTCAGAAAATACTCCGCCAAGTAGATCAGACGCAAACCTGTGATGCTGCCTATCGCGTGTACGATGGCAAACGGCGCTACTCGGTCCTGACGCAAGGGCCATTAACCGATCAGCCGGTGACGCCAGACCAGGTTGATGCGGCATTGTCGCTAGGGCAAGCGCCCCCAACGCTCAAGTGCCAGATCACCCTACGAACCCCTATCTATCCTGAGACCGGCAACTCGCAATCAGAGCTCGCATCACGAGCCAGCGCGATGAGCACTCAACCGCGTCAGTCAGCAGGATTCTGGCCTTTCAAAAAACAAGAACAAACCATGACGATCGAGTTCAAGCGCTTCCCGGCCGGCTATCGTTTTTCTGCCTTCGACATCAACAGCCCTTTCGGCACCATTAAGGGCCGGCCCGCTTCCTAAAATCAGGATTAAATAAGCCCTTCGACTGACGTTTTTCGGCGCCTACCCTCGGCTCAAGGATCGGGTCGAGAGGACTCGTCTGAGTTAAAACAATCTGAAAACCGCGTTTGACACGTCAGGCTCATTTAAGATCCTGAGCCTTGCTGAGATTCGCAACCTGCTGTCCGTCTGGCCGTTTCAACTACCGCGTCGCACGCCGCTCATCCTACCAGGGCTGAGAACATAACATCTGGACCATCGGGGTCTGCTAATCAGACCAACGGTCGAACCGCATAATGGTTGATAAGGGCTTTCGTGTAACCGGTCCAAATCGCCCTAAAGGATAACCCACCGGAATTAGGCACAGCGCCGCAAAAGTTTCCGGCAAATCCAGCGCCCTACGGACCATCGCTTGGTCTCGGAGGGCTAAGGTGGTGGGGGCAGCACCGAGCCCCAAAGCGCGCGCCATGAGCAATAGATTCTGAATCCCTGGCCAAACAGATCCCGCCTTGCGATAGATATCGCCCCCTGAGACCGGCTCATCATAATCGTAACACGCAACAATTAGGGCCGGTATTTCGTGCATATGCTCCATCTGCCACACCACGGCATCCACCAGTCGTTTATGTTTTGCATCTTTGGGCTGATCGACTTCCGGCTGAATATACGGCGCACCATGCAATCGATTCAGGTCTGCTAGCTTGCGCTTTTGATCCGGGTCCCGCACCACAATCCAGCGCGTTTGCTGCGCGTTAGAACCACTGGGCGCTTGATTCGCCGCATCAATCAGCTTGAGCAACAACGGCTCTGGCACCGGCCTCGGGTTCAGTCGGCGCATGGCTCTCGAGCTGTACAGGACTGTTTCTAACAATGGGGATTCGGCGTCCACCTGCGGCTCACTCATTGCAACTACCTTTTATTTTTTTACCGCCCAGATCACCGCCGCCCAGACCACCGCTGGCGCCGTCCTTAAAAAAGAAGGCGCCTTGTCGATCGCGTTGTGACTGAGTTTGCTGTTAAGCCTCAGACCTTAAAGGCGTTCACACCGCTGGTGAAGTCGTATTTAAAGGTTGGACTGCCCGTAATGCTGCCATCGCGGTGCACAATGTGCGTCGCGCCGCTCGCCCAACCAATAAAATCGCCCACGGTTAAGTCGCCGATTCGCTCTGAACTGGGGTCAGCTTCAGCATGATTTTGGAGCAAAATTTCCGTATCACCTTCAAAGATACCAACGGTTTGAAACCCTTCTGGGCAATCACTAAACGGCGTATGAAAAGAACCAGCCGCCTCGTAGGAAAACATCCCGGTCGTAATACGACTCTCTTCCGGCTTTTCGGATTCGCGATAACCGTACCAACCTTTAACCGTCCAAGCCATGGCGCGACAAATATGGAAATGCGATGGGAAATCCGGCGCGCCTGGGTCCATCTTGTAACCAAAAGCCACCGTATTGGTCGGTTCGTGAACCGTCAGAACTTTAAAGTACGAGCCCTCTCCGACCTCGACCCATTGCAGGTCGTTCATTTGAACATCGGCCGTGATCTTCTCCATTGTCGCTAAATTTAACCCCATGAACTGCTCCTTCTTTTGTTTTTCGACCCAATACGGATCTTAACCTCAGTGCCTCAAGCAACTGATCAATAGCTCAGAATCTATCAGGCTCCGCTCTATAGATATAGGATTAATTGCCAGACACTCGACGATCTTGCCCCTGCCAATGGGGTTCACGCAATACCTTGCGCTGCACTTTCCCCACCGGGCTTTTTGGTAGTGTCTCGGTCTGAAAGTAAATCTGAGTTGGTTTTTTATACGACCCAAGCGCTTTGGCACATAACTCGATTAAATCAGCTGCTGTAACCTGCGCGCCGTCTTCGATGACGCAGGTCGCAGCGGGTGTTTCACCCCAACGGACATCCGGTACCGCATACACCGCCACTTCGAGCACGTCCGGATGGTTTAACAGGACATTTTCAAGTTCGGCAGGCCAAATATTAAACCCACCCGAAATAATCATATCGTCTTTCCGATCCAGCACGTACAAGTAGCCGTTGCGATCCAATCGCCCAATATCACCGGTTAAGACAAACCCATCAGAGGTCATGCGCTCCCGAGTCGCGGCTTCATTTTCCCAAAAGCCCAACATTTGACCGTCACACAATATGGCAATTTCACCTTCCTCACCCAATGCCATCGCCACATCGGCATTTTCAGAATCCCGAATTTCGAGCCGTGCATAAGGCAAAGCGCGGCCCGCTGATCGCAGTGGATTTGAACCCTCAACCTTTGAAAACCATTCTTTGGGTCCCATCATGCATACCGGCACCGCTTCTGTTTGGCCATACCCCTGATAAAGGACCTCACCAAATACGGCACGCGCCAGATGCGCGGTTTGATCGGCGATGGGGGCCCCGCCAACTTGCATCACTTTTAAATCTTCGAAGTTGCCAGACGCGGCCGCAGGGTGACTCGCCAATGCACTCAGCATTGCCGGCACAACAAACAGGTAGCCAACCCGCTCGTCTTGCAATACTCGCAGCGTCTCCCCGGGGTCAAAATGATCGAGTAATAAATTGGCGCCGCCCGCCAACCAGGTCGGGGTATATAAGTAACCGCTGCCATGGGAAATCGGACCAACATGCAAACAAACATCGCCAGCTTGCATGGGCGGGAAGTTATAAAACCAGTCGCGGCCGGCGGCCAACCAGCTTCGATGAGTATAAGCCACGCCTTTGGCTTTGCCCGTGGTGCCGCCCGTGTGCCGAATGATGCACCAATCCTCTGGCGCAATCGCAATCATCGGATCAACCGTTGAGCACGCTGAGAGGCTCGCCTCATAGGTCTCATCCCGAATCAGGATGTGTTCAAGGGTCGGGACAAGCGGCGCGACCTGCCGAATTTCATCGCGATAGGTCTCGGCCACAATGACCGCCCGGCAACCCGTATGAGACAGCATGTGGGCGTGGCTTTCGAGTGCATTACGGGCATAGAGCGGCACGCGAACGATGCCCGCGATTGCGCTGCCCAAGAAAAAGTCCTGGGCTTCGATACTGTTATCTTCGAGCACCCCCACTCGGTCTCCCGGGTTCAGACCTAGACCCAGCAGCCAATTGGCCATCTGGACACCACGTCGCCAAGCGTCTCGAAATGTGATTCGCTGCGATGCCATGAATCACCGCAATGCGATCCGCATTGTAGGCCGCAGCCTGCCGCATCAAGCTCGTCACGGTTAATCCTTGTCCACCGGGCATTGTCTTCATGATTTTTTACCGGGCCATAGGCCGACAAACAATGAGTAACCAGAGCCTGCTATAAACAAGCCATCACAAATTTGTCCAAGCAATGCCGGCAGTTCAACCACCCATCCCCCCGAGGCGATAGGCGCCAGTAGCGACATCAAAAAAAGCCCTACAAACTTAGGACCCCTTCGGTCGCGGATCGACCCAAATCCAAACATCGACGGACCCACAGCGCAAGTAACGCCGGGAGACACCCAGCAGCCAGCAGACAAGAGCCGACGAGCGCCACTGGCTCTGGATCGAATTGAAAGGCCTGGCCCAAAAGACCGATGACAACACCCATTGTTAAAGCGACGGAGAGGTACGTACCCAGAAACCACCAGTACTCGGCGCGGGTCGCCCGACCATCTAGCTTAAAATACTGCTGGAATACGACGCGCTGTACGGCCCATATTGGTCCCCAATCAGCCTGTTGCTTCATCATCGCTACTCCTTAAAAAAGATTCCCGAGCCTAGATTTGGCGCATCGACCAGATGACCAATGCCGAGCAGCATCGAACCAGTACGTATCCGGATTTGAATTCTCTTGAGTCACCTTAACCCTCAGAATCTGCCTGCTCAACCGCGGCTTTGCTGATCGCGGGCGTCTCAACACGCACTGTCCAGATTGCCCGCGAGGTCACCCAAATCCGTTGCCGCATCCTAACGGAAGTTAGCCCCTCGTCATTTCCTGCCAACCGCGCGCTTGCTTTTTCGAGCACACCGAACACTGCTGCTTACCTTAAAGCGAGCTCATTTTTGATTTCAAAGCTTGCAGCGCTTTGATATTCGCCGCGCGGATTTGATCCATATCGGGGGCCGCCTGGCTAATATCGCCAAGCTCGGCAAGCACGACATGCACCGCATCATGCCCTGCCACTTGTTGCATCCTGGTCAACCAGCGCTGCACGTTGGGGTAGGGACTAAAATCGAACACATTGGTGAATTGCGGCTGCAGCTGGCCGATCTCCACATAGGCCGCAAGGTCCGCAAGCGTCACCGAGTCGCTGCACAAATACGCGTGCTCAGCCAGCGATGACTGATCGATGGCTGTCAGCGCCGCGCTCAGCGTTTTACGCGCACCCTGTTGAACGACATCAGGGATGTTCAGATCTTTACGAATCGCAGGGGCCACTAAGCCCACCGAAGCCTCGCGAATATTGCGATGATGATAATGCAGGTACGCATCAATTCGCGCCTGAGCCTTGGGCGCGTACTCGGATAGACGTCTTCCCAGCCGTGCGTTCTCGCCAGATAAGTCATGATGGCGTGGGCCTCACCGAGCGTAAATCCAGTCTCGCGCTCTTCAAGACAGGGAATCGTGCCAGCCGGTTCTTCGCCAAAAACGCCGGGTGCCGGCTACCGTTATCGCCTTTGGAGCCTGGATTGGTTAGGACCAAATCGAAGGGCATTTTTTTCAATAGCAGTAACCACATCACTGCGCGAACCGGCTGTGAAAACGGCACGCCGTAAAGTATCAATGGATGCATCACAAAAACCTCAATATTCAAGCCCTTGATTAAATCAGGCTCATGACTGGTTTGCCAATGCTCAGAATCAAGGCATCAATCGCCGGCGGCGCCAGCGAGGACAACCGAGCCCTGAGGGTCTGCTGGCGCGCATTCGTCAAATTCGTTCAAAGCTGCGAGACTTGCATGGCTGAATTCATTTTGAGGTGCTCGGTGTCTAACTGTCCTTGTGGTCAACCCACTGTCGCCGAGGCCTGTTGCGCCACCCTTCTAACAGGGCACCAATCAGCCGAAACCTGTGAGCGCCTTATGCGCGCGCGATATACCGCTTACGTGCAACGCAATGCCTCGTTTTTAATCGCGAGTTGGCATCCGTCAACTCGGCCCAAGACAGTGCCGTTTGACGACTTGACCCATTGGGTTGGCCTCAAGGTGATCAAGAGCCGAGGCGGCGCAGCCGATGCATCGGGCGAGGTTGAATTTATCGCAACGTTTAAGCAGCAAGGCAAAGCCTTTAAAATGCATGAGCGCAGTGCGTTTGTCCGCGAGCAGGGTCAATGGTTTTATTTGGACGGCACGATCTTATAACAGCACGTCTTGTCAGCACCCCTGATCATCTTCCTTGTTTCCGGCCGGCGGTGCACCACTGGCGTTAGCAGCACCTTGACCGCATTCAAAGGATGCGTTGTTCTGTCGGCAAGACGTGCTCCAGCTGACAGCCCCAACTGCTACTTCGAGCGCTGCCTGTGTCCGAGCGCGCCTTTGATGCGATCCAACGTCAGCGCGGCGTGCCCATTGGCCGGCGACCGGATCATTTCGGGGCTAGAAGGTTGTTGTTGAAGCGTTGATTATTAGCCCGGCGCATTGAGACGTGATTCAAAGTAACCCAGCACTCGATCGAGCGCTGCCTGCGCCGGAACGCCGCCCTTAATCAGGTCCAACGTCAGCACAGAGTGTCCTTTACCGGGTAACTCGATCATCTCGACCCGCTGGGCGTCGTCGTTAAAGGCTTGATCGATAGCCGCAAATTTTGGCGCTCTGCAGAGCGGATCGCCCTCAAAACGCAGTGCCAAAACACGGCCTTTTTGATCAATACTGGCTCTTGCCGACGCGATCTCGTCGCTCGACATGTGCAAAGCGTTTTGGTCATTAAAGGGCAACGAAGGCTGACTGGCCACTGCGGCAAGCACCGCATCATCCGCAATTAATGACAGCGCAAAGTTTCCGGTTAAGCACATGCCCACGACGCCGATCCGCCGCGTGGCATCGCCAGCTTGTTCGTCTCTGCAGAGCGCCTTCAGCCAGTCCACGATTGGGCTGGTTTGATTTTTTTCAAACAAAGCAAACTGCCGGCGCATGCAAAACACTCGAACCAGGTTTCCCACCAGAGAAATCTTACCCAATGGCCCAAGCAGGTGCGGCATGACCACTCTAAATCCCCGGGCGATAAAAGCGTCTGCAAGGCTTAGGGTTTCAGGACCGATTCCAGGCAGTTCCTGAATAATCATCACAGTTGCCGGTCCCTCACCGCGACTGTAGACGTCGTGGCGCACGCGATAACCATCTGAGCATGCTGCCGCGAACTGCCGTTTGGTAAATCCTTCTAACATGGGAATGCTCCTAGACGCCCGATCTGTACAAACTGTTATTGATGCCGCAAGGCCTCTTGAAACCTGCACTGAGCGCGGCAGTGCAGAGTCCTTGTTCGAGCCTCATTGGGGGCTGCTTGAATCGGTTTGACGGTTCATACGGCCGTCAGCGCGATCGCTGAGATGACAACGGCGATCAAAATGACGTGGGGGAAATAGTTGGCTGCTTTTAAGACTTTAATCGCGCTCTGGATTCGGCGTGCTTCATTGGCGCGTGGGTAGGGAATGCTCGGGACTTTAACGTTTAAAAAGCGGCATAGCGGTTCCCAACCCTCCTTGGCCGAATGCACGAGTAGCTGCTCTGGTGGTACGACGTCCCGAACTTCTGCTAACCGATCTTTGAAAAACTGAACCGCAAAACGCCGATCTTGGAAGCGGCCTGAGAGCTCATTCTGCCAGATCGTTTGTTCGACCATTTGGCCCCATCGGTCTAGGTGCGGAACGAGCTTTCTCAGCCAACCGGGCAGGCTCGGAACGACTTGATAGATCGTGCTGGCAACACTGTCATACCAGGCCTCTGCTGGCCGGTCGCTGAAAATGACGAGGGCTTCCGGAAAAGTTTCTAGCAGATTTTTGTAATAAGCAGAGGCTGGCCAGTCGACCGCAGCTTGATAGTGCTCAAACACGTCATGCCAATCCATTGGCTGTCCATTGGCGGCCTCTAAAAACCATTTCGTCTGCTGGGCGTTTTCGATGCAGGCCTTCATGTGGTGGCAAGGGCCATACCCAAGGTGCTCGAGTGCCGTCATTAGCGAGACGGTACCTGTCCGGCCAGGGGCTGCTCCGATGATCTTTAACGTCATGCTGTACCGGCTCCATTTACCTGTTCGTAATCTAGCAAGGCTTAACAAGGATGGACAGCGCACCCTCTGTCGCGCAAGCCTTCATCCCGCTAAAGAAAATCCAGATGAAGGTTGGGTTTCTTTAAGCCTCGCCCCGGTAGCGGTAGCTTGCATTGTAGACGGGATCACCGTCGCTGGGCGCGAAGGCCGAATCGTCCTCAATAACGGCTTGACCGCCACCTTGACGGGCACCCCAATTTTCGGTCGCCATCCGCTGTTTTGCGCGGGCGTAAGCAGGCCCTGTAGCTGAACGCGACCATTGACGCAGCGGCAGCCGAGCCTGGGTGAGACCCTGTTCCAAGCCATCCTGATCATCGTCTTTGTTAGCGCCAGGCAGGTCTTCGCAGGGCGTTAGCACTGCACCATGCCCTACCCCAATGATTGCCTTGTTCTGACGGCAAGACGGGCTAGATGACCCTCAAACGGCTGCTTCGAGCGCTGCGCGGCTTCAAGCCAAGCCGGCACCTTTGCCTTGCGCCCGCTCAGCGCTGGATCTGAGCACGGCCAGTTCCCGTTCTAGCGCCTCCGCGCCCGGCTGCGGCTTCAGGGTCTGAAGGATAATAGGCCAGCTCTGATGGCACGTCGCCAGCGACACGGGTCCCGATTAACACCCTTGGTTGCGCATAATCATAGGGCCTTGCTCTATGCAGTAGCGCCCGGTTATCCCACAGCAAGGTATCTCCGACACGCCATTGATGTTGGTACACTCGCGCCGGATCTGAGACGACAAACTCAACGAGATCCTGCAGCAAGGCGCGGCTGTCGTCTCGAGACAATCCCGGTATCCCAAACGCATGGCGTCCGATAAACAAATTCGGCACACCGGTTTCAGGGTGCACTTTCACCAAAGGCCGGAGATAGGCCTCGCCGTGATAGAGACTGCCCGGGCGGGGATCGGGATAATGTCCAAGATCATGGGCTTGTGAATACTGGGTCGAGTGATACGCGCTGAGATCACGAATGCGCGCTTTCACGTCGTCTGCTAAACAGCTATAACCCGCCCGCAGGTCCGCCAGCTCGGTTTGCCCCCCTTCATCTGGCACTTTGACGGCAGTCAGAAGCGCGCACTTGCTGCTGACGGGCCAGTAGGTCGAGTCGGTATGCCACGCTTCGTTGCCTAGGTTGGTTTGCATGCGCTGACTGGCAACCGGGAAAATTTCGCTATAGCCGCCATCCTCCAACTTGATCTGATTCGCCAGCGGCAGCGCTCCGAACTCAAGGGCACCAAAGCGTTCACCAAAGGTAATTTGTTCGGCTTCGGTGAGCGCCTGATCTGGGAACACGATAAAGCCATACTTCAGGAAGGCCCCATAGATTGCCTTGAAGTCTTGTTGGTCGAGCTGACTTAAAACAATTCCAGAGATTCGCGCACCAAAGTCGTTTGCTGAAAGTGGATCGATCTGCATAACACGCCTCCTTTCGCTTCAAATTAGCGTATATCTAGGATATTGACCATCTCAGCCGGGGTCATCCCTTGGGCAGTCGGTTTCCAAGGCTATGAACTTTGGTAAAGTGATGGCCTCAAATTAGGAGTTCGATGTGACCGACGTTTACCAACAATTGAATGAAGCCTCTTTTTGCCCGACCATGACATTTTTTGGGTTAACCCATATCAAAAGCGACGCGGAAACGGCTCACTTTACAGTCACCTTTCCTCAGGCCGCACTGAATCCAATGGGGTATGTGCAGGGCGGTATGATCAGCGCGGCCCTTGATGACGCAACCTCTATTGCGATGATCAAAGGCTACGATCGAAAAAAAGCGCCCCTATCAACGAACCTTCATATCCTGTTTCATCGCCCAATGCCGGAGGGGCTGGGTCACATTGAAGTCAAAATCATCAATCTCGGACGAAAAAGCGCAACCTCCGAAGGGCGCTTGTTCGACGCCAATCACAAACTCGTTGCGACCTTGCTGCACTCCGCCCAACCCGTCGATACAGGACAATAAGGATCCAGCATGCCCATTACCGAATCCAACTACGATTTACCCAGCCATAGAGCAGGTTGCCCTACCCAACTGCGGCAACAAAACAACCGACACAACGCAAGGCACCCCAATCCTCTTTGTCCATGGCGCCACCTACGGGGCGACCCAAACCTTTGACTACGCCATCAACGGACGCTCTTGGATGGATGAGATGGCGGATCAAGGCTTTGATGCTTGGTGTCTTGACCTGACGGGTTACGGTCAATCTGATCGTCCAAAGGAGATGGCCGAGGCAGCGAGCCTCAACGCGCCGCTCGTGCGAACTGATGATGCCGTCGTGGATGTCCTGCACGCGATTGATTTTATCTGCGCGCAAGGCACGCATGACGCGATTGACTTGTTAGGTTATAGCTGGGGCACAGCAATTTGTGGTCGCGTCGCGGGCCAATACCCGGAAAAGGTGAATCGCTTGGTATTGTGCGGCGCACTCTGGGTTGAAAAACAAACCACTTTTAAGGCCAGCCGCATCCCAGCATACCGTAGGGTCACTGCCAGCAGCGCCCTGAATCGATGGGGCCATGGCCTAGAACCCGGGGTCTTTGAAACCGTTGTGGACCCACAAGTTGCGGCTGATTGGTGCCAAACGGTGGTGGAGACCGATCCCGACTATGATGCAACGCAACACGCCTTTCTGCGAGCGCCAACTGGCGTTCGGGCGGACTATGAACACTGTGCACTTACCGGTGCAGATTGGTATGAACCCGAGTTAATTCAAGCGCCAACCCTCATTGTGGTCGGCGATCTGGACATCGAGACAACACCAGAGCAAGGCCGCAAGGTGTTTAACCGCCTGACCCAAGCCCATTCACGACAATTCACCCTGATCGGCGGCGGCACACACAGTTTGTTGCTCGAGAACCGTCGTTTTCAACTGTTTGACGCCGTGCGCCAGTATCTTCGCGCCTAGATCGCACCCTGTCGGCGCGCACCCCAAGCAGTTCCGTGCCAAACAGTTCGTTTTAGCTAAAAGGCGACCCTGGCGCGACACTAGCCGTGTCAACCACGAACAGGTCCCCGGTTTCAAACCAAGCCGCGTCAGATCCCGCAGGGCTTGATCAACCTCTGCAATCCGCTGGCTAGACTGCCAACCGCACTGGCGCGCAAGCGGTTTACTACCGGCGTCTAGGTATAGTCATAAAAGCCTTTGCCAGATTTTCGACCCAACCAACCGGCGCGAACATACTTGCGCAGTAGTGGGTGGGTGCGGTACTTGGAGTCGCCAAATTCTTGATGAAAGACATCCATCACGGCCAAACAAACGTCTAAACCAATCATATCGGCGAGGGTTAACGGCCCCATTGGATGATTCGCGCCCAACTTCATAGCGGCATCAATGTCTTGCGCAGAGGCCAAGCCCTCCGCGAGGATGCCAACCGCTTCATTAATCATGGGCACCAGAATTCGATTCACAACGAACCCTGGTGCTTCGGCGACTTCAACCGGTTGCTTACCAATTTGAATGGCAACTGCCTGTACCGCATCAACCGTTGCCTGCGCCGTCGCAATCCCGCGAATGAGCTCGACCAGTTTCATGATCGGTGCCGGGTTAAAAAAGTGCATCCCCATCACCTGCTCCGGGCGATTGGTCGCACTGGCAATTTCTGTTATCGACAACGAGGACGTATTCGAAACAAATAGAGTCGAGGGTTTACAGACCGCATCAAGCTCTCCGAAAACAACTTTTTTGATGTCCATACTTTCTATAATGGCTTCAACAACCAGATCGCAATCTGCAACCGCTGTGAGATCCGTCGCCGCCTGAATGCGACCTAAGATCGCCTGATGCTCAATTTCAGGCAAGGTGCCTTTTGCCACTTGCCGATCGAGATTTTTCTGAATAATGTTCAAGCCGCCGCTCACCAGCGCATCCGAAACATCCCGCAATACTACGTCTAATCCTGCGGCAGCGAACGCCTGCGCAATGCCAGCTCCCATGGTGCCCGCTCCCAAAACGCCTATTTTCTGCATGTTTCGACTCCTCATATTGCTTGGCCGCGAACCTTATCAAGATTGCCAAAGGCGCGCAATTCAGGCCCAAGCGGCTCGAAGCGCCGAGCTAAAGCCACTTTAAAGCAACCGCTTTTAAAAGGATTCGGCGCATCAAGAATGCGGCCCGGAAGGGGGGCCCTGGCCTGGTTACCAGGGCGTGCACTGCGCAAAGTATAAAACCGTTATCAAACCTTAAAAATTTCGCTAAAGTGCCCTATGAACCTTGATCTCGACACTGGGCGGTTGCTCGTCTTTCTTACCGGCTTTGGCTTTTTCCTGACGCTTGAGAGCCTGCTTCCCGCGCGGCAACTGCCCGGCGCAAAGCTCAAGAGATTACTGACGCACGGCGTTATGGCAAGCGTGAATACCGTGCTTGTGCGCACCCTCACCTTTGTACCCATGCTGGCCTGGCTGGTTTACGTCGAACAACAAGGCTGGGGGCTGGCGCGCTGGCTTGGGCTTTCCGGTTGGCTTGAATTCATCATCTCGATTATTGTTCTGGATGCTTTCGATTATTTTTGGCATCGCGCCAATCATCGCATCACGTTTTTATGGCGATTTCATAAAGCCCACCACGCTGACACCGAGATCGACGTATCGACCGCCCTGCGCTTTCATCCTGGAGAGTTATTGTTGTCGAGCCTCGCCAAAGCAACCTGGGTTGTCATTTGGGGGCCGTCGACCATTGCCTGGTTTTTGTTTGAGGTGCTGGTTAGCTGGTTCGCTCAGGCCCATCATGCCAACTGGGACCTGCCTGACCCGGTCGAGCGTGTTGTCAGACGCGTCTGGGTCACCCCGCGTTTTCACGCGACCCATCACCTAGTTGATCGGCGCTTTGGTGATGCCAATTTCTCAACCCTGCTGAGCATTTGGGATCCCTGCTTTGGCACAACAACTAACGCGCTGAGCCGATCTGAAATTAAAGCCCAAGACCTTGGACTTCCAGAGGCTCGAGAACACACCGCATCCTTTACGCATTGGTTGACGGAACCGATCGCTCGACATAACCTCGGACTGAGCCAGCAGCGCAAGGCTGATTAACCTTCACCGACCAGAAGATTTTCTGTTATCGTGACCAGAACGAAGCATTTCTTCGTAACCATTACCCATAAGGGAGCAACCCATGAAGCACCTAGTCTTAATTAGTTTTCTCTTGCCTTGTTTGGCAATGGCGGCAGAACACGGCGGCACGGCGGCACCTGAAAAAGCGCATCAAGAGCACGGCGGCCAGGCTGCGCCTGAAAAAGCGCATCAAGAGCACGGCGGTAAGGCTGCAGCTGAAAAGCCAGACACTGCCCCGGCAGAGCATGGTGGCAAGGCTGCGCCTGAAAAAGAAACGCACGAGCATGGTGGCGCGCCAGCTTCAGAAAAGCCGAATCACTGATAACCCGAGCATCACGCGGTACTTGGCAAGATGGGTTCACCAGTAAATCGCGGGGGCGGCTGTAGCGTCCTGTATCGCTGCCGCCGCGGGCTCATCTTGGCTTGCCTTGTCACGTTGAGCAGTGTGCTCGGCGCGGAGCCTTTTGAGGCGCAGCCTACCCAATTCTATGCCGAGGACATCAAGGCGGCGATGGCCGAACACATCCAATCGTTAACCGTGGAGGATGGTTATTGGCATACGGTCGATGACGAAACGTTGGATGAACTGGTTTTGAAATTTATTCAGGTGCACGACCCAGTTCGCCAAATCAATCAAGGGGTCTATTTCGCTTGCACGGACTTTCACGAGCGTGGCACTGACGACAAGATCTACGACATGGACTTTTGGCTTGAACCCATTGATGGCGTGCTCAAAGTCTTTCAAACCAAAGTCCACAAAGAGCCTAGGCATACGCTGCTTTACGGCTGGTATAAGCACCCAAGATATACCTTCGTGAATGATGAAATTAAATACCTTTATTAGGTGGGCCGCGTCGCCCTAGGCAGTGATCCTCTGAATTTTTGTTTCGAGGGTTTAGCGCCCTTTTTGGATTTGCCGCGTTAACCGCAGCACGCTTACCTGCACGCTATCGCACAGAGGCGCATTGGCAATTTTCTTCCCGATTAGACTGACAAAGTTAGCGGCCCTAATCCAATCCAGACTCAAATCCGTACTCGAACTTAAATATGTCCTATTTTAAGCCTTTCACACTTTTAGTTTTTCTCGCTTTGATTGCCGTTCCCAGTCCTGCGGACCAGTTCGACTTTGAGGTTCTGCTCAACGGCAAACCCATCGGTCATCATCAGATCACGCTGTTTATCGATGAGACCGGACGCCAGGTGGTGCAGGGCAACGCCGACTATACCGTGAAACTGCTCGGCATCACGTTTTTTGCCTACGAGCATCAGCATCGAGAAATCTGGGCGGACAATTGCCTGCAGTCTCTGTCTTCGACCACTAAGACCAATGGCGACGTTGAGCGACTCACCCTGACTCGCAATGCGCAGGGTTATGGGATTACGACCTTAAAAGAAACCAAAGCCTTCGGGTTAGATGAACACCCCTGCATCTGGTCTTATGCCTACTGGCGTCGAGACTTTACAAGCCAACGACTACTGATGAATGGTCAAACGGGCCAGATGAGCGCAGTCTCTTTCGAGCGCCTGCCGCCGGCCGCGCCGAGCCTTCAGAGCCTGGATCCGGCCGCGCATTGCCGGAGGCTCAAACACCCATGGGAAATCCTGGCACCCGCTACAGATTGGTTAATCGCGATCAAACCATCCTTGTGGACTACAGCCCTTCCGGTGCATGGATTGGATTGGCGGTTGATCTTGCGCCCAACCGAGTGCTTACCTATCGACTGAGAGACACGCCCTAAGGCGTTTTATCCCGGCTGCTCTGACCCCTAATCTTGCTGAACCGGCGGCATGACAGAGACTTCCTCCGATAAAAAACCGCCCCATTTCGCATCCGGGTCGAACAATTTCGCTTCGTCCGCCTGAATTTCTGCCGCAATCTCTGGATCACTGAGATGCGCCATGCACGCTTTTTGCGCCGCCCAATCCGGAAACCACATCTCTGTGATGACATCAAACGGCGGATTAGGCGTCGACAGCCGTGCGGGATCTAAATACCGCCGAGTATACGATACCGCGAACCCGGCCAAGACTCGCTCGCCAATTTTTCGATGATGGGCTTCGTAGTAATCCCTAAATGTCGCCAAATCCAGATCTTTTCGACGCTTCAAAAACACAACTTGTTTAATCATCTTTCATTTTTTCCTTGCGTTGTCATCCAATTTATTCGTGTCCTCAACCCGGGTCCCGGCGGCGCTTCCTTGTCTTCGACCCGTCTCAACTCGGTTACAGACTCAGGCGCGATGATTCTTCCGCCACCATTAAGGCTGAACTGTCCCAAGCCCGCAAGCCCAAAATCCTCGAGCTTCATCGCATCACGGTGTCAAGCGATGATCTAACCCGCGCTCAATCATGATCCCTTTGAACCATCTCGGCGCCGCAGAATATTGGATGACCCAACAAGCCCATGTGCGGTAGAGTGCAGACGAGAGACTGATTTCAAACGTTGAGCACGCCTCAGGAGCACATCATCGAACCGACAGCCGCCAACACACATCAACCCGCCAGCGGTCAAAAAGCCATTGGATTTTGGCGCGGCTGGTCTTTAGTCGTTGGCGGTACCATCGGTTCGGGCATCTTTATGTTACCCGCCCTGCTCGCGCCGTTTGGGCTGATGGGTATCCTGGGTTGGGTCATCGCAGGCGCGGGCGCCTTAGTCCTATCGCTGATGCTGTCAGATCTGGCTCGAACGCTGCCTGTCATTGGCGGGCCCTATGCTTACGCACGCGCCGGCATGGGTGACTTCATCGGGTTTTGGATTGGCTGGGGTTACTGGATCGCTCTTTGGGCTGCAACCGCTGCGATTGCGGTTGCGTGCGTTGGCTATCTGTCATTCTTCTTTCCGGTGCTCGCATCCAGCGGTCTTGTCTCCGCCGCGGCGACGCTCGTTTTGATCTGGACTTTAGTTTTGATCAACTGTCAGTCCATTGCCGCGTCCGGTAATGTTCAACTGCTCACCACGATTCTTAAAATCCTGCCCTTACTGTTGGTGGGCGGCTTGGGCTTATCGATGGGGTCGAGTGAGAATATCCCAGCTCTGAACCCCTCCGGCGGATCTTACTTTGCGGTTATCGCAACCAGTGTGACGCTGGTCATGTGGGCCTTTGTGGGTTTAGAGAGCGGGACGGTACCGGCTGCCGATATGAAGGATCCCGAGCGTTTGATACCCAAAATTTTAATTACCGGCACTTTAACGGTTCTTGCGGTTTATTTAATTGCGTATTTGGGCGTTGTCTTGCTCTTACCAGCGGCCACACTCGCGACCTCTAATGCCCCATTCGCAGACGCCTCGGTTTTGGTACTCGGCCAATCGGGGGCGAGCGTGATCGCCGCCGGCGCTATCATGGCAACCCTTGGCGCACTCAACACCCAAATCCTAATATCCGGTCAGCTTGTTCGCGCCATTTCATTGGATAGACTTTTTCCTGGACGACTCGATCAACTCAATAAAGGCGGCACGCCCGCTAAAGCCATGATGGTCTCCGGCATTTTGGCAAGTATTTTAGTTGTTATGAACTACCAGAAGGGGCTCGTCGAAGCCTTTAACATGATGATCTTATTATCGACCCTGACCACCTTGATCCCACTCGCCTTCGCAGCGGTGACCGCCATGATTCTCTTTCGAGGCCAGCCAGGGAGTCGGAAAAAACTGATCACTGCGGGCCTTGCGTTTTCCTACGCCCTGCTTGTAATCATCGGCGCCGGGCAAGAAACCGTTTATTTCGGCTTCATTTTGCTGGTTGCGGCCATGCCCTGTTATGCTTTTTTAAAACGGGATCCTAAACTCGTCGAGCCTTCCTGATCCTAATGGGTCGCGCTCAAATGATTCAATCGCCGTATAGCCTTCGGGCGAGTCAAGACAAGACCTTATGACCTCACCTCTATGAAAATCGCGATTATCGGCGCCGGTTTGTCCAGCGCAACGCTGTGTCAAAGCTTGAAGGCACTCGGCACTTTAACGATCTTCGAGAAATCGCGGGGCGTTGGCGGCCGAATGGCGACCCGTCAAGGCATCGACGCTGCTTGGGATCACGGTGCGCCCTGCTTCATTGCCCGAGACGGCGGCTTCAAACAATTTTTGCAGCCCTTCCTAGCGGATCAAACTCTCACTGAGTGGCACCCAAAAATGACCACGCTCGGTCTTAACCAAAAGCCCTATAAACGTGCCTGGTTCGAGCCTCACTATGTTGGGCAACCGACCATGAATCAATGGATCAAACCACTCTTTGCTGGACATGCTGTCGAAACCCAATGCGAAATCGAATCGATTTATGGTGCGCCCGGTCAGTGGTTTCTTGCCAGCGTCGACCGTGCGCATGGCCCTTTCGATTGGGTGCTGTCGAGCGCCCCGATCGGGCAGACGCAAACGCTCTTTGCCGACTTCAACTTTTCCCTTACCGCGCGCTACCAGCCTGGATTTACGTTATTGTGCCAAATGCCTTTTAGCCCCAGCTGGGATCGAGCGGTCTGCCAAGATGCGGTTGTTGCGGAGATGATACGCTCTGGACGTCGTCCGGGCCGACGCCCAGCCAATACCCTTGTCGTGCATGCCCAAGATCAGTGGGCGAGCGAGCAGATCGCATCAGCGCCGGCAATCGTTGAGCAAACGTTACGGTGCGCGGCCGAGGCCCTTTTAAATACGGAATTTGACAGTGCAAAACTTCATCGCTGGCGCTCCGCAAAGGTCATCGAAGCTGCCGCCACCACCCATTGGCTCAACCCCGCGCGCCAACTCGGCGCGTGTGGCGATTGGGGCGGAACGCAAGGCGTAGAATCGGCCTTTCTCTCGGGTAAAGCCCTCGGTGAAGCCCTCGCGAAGACCCTCATCACGCTTCCAAAATAAGCAAGCGGATGCGCCGCGACGGCCATCGAATCCCCATCACTCCAACTGCGTGGCGCCTTCAGGGACTCGGCCACGCCTCAACCACATCACGAACGGTAATTGTTCCTAAGAAAGGATGCGTTGTTCGAGCTTAATTTGATCCGCTGCGAAATTGCGAATGCCTTCTGCAAGCTTTTCGGTCGCCATAGCATCCTCATTCATCGACCATCGAAAGCCGGCTTCATTCATTTCAACTTGAGGGCGCTCAGAATCCATTGAAGGCTCGAGTTGCCGGGACAGCGGACCCGAATCAGTGGCCAGGGCGTTTAAAAGCTCCGGACTGATCGTCAGTCGGTCACAACCTGCCAAGGCCTCAATTTCGCCCAGGTTCCTGAAACTTGCGCCCATGACAACCGTTGGGTAATGGTTAGCTTTATAGTATTTGTAAATTTCTTGCACTGAGGCGACACCGGGGTCACTGTTCGCGGTGTAGTCAATGCCGGTCTTGGCCTTGTGCCAATCAAGGATCCTGCCAACAAAAGGTGAGATGAGATAGACCCCCGCATCGGCGCATGCAGCTGCCTGGGCAAAGCCAAAGAGCAGCGTTAAATTGCATTGAATGCCATCGCGTTCGAGGGCTCGTGCCGCATTGATCCCCTCCCAAGTACTCGCGATTTTGACTAAGATTCGATCCGATGCAATCCCCATTCGGTCGTAGCGTTCGATCATCGTTTTAGCCTGGGCAATGGTCGCGTCGGTTTGAAATGACAAGCGCGCATCCACCTCCGAGGACACCCGGCCCGGGATGAGTTTCAGAATCTCACAACCGATATCGACGGCAAACTGCAAGCAAGCCGCTTGCACGCCGGGCACGCCACCAACGTTTCTCGCGGTTGCTCTTGCCGCGGCGAGGGTTGACTCGTAAGCGGGCAAACTCGCCGCTTTCAGCAGCAGCGAGGGATTGGTCGTCGCATCCATCGGCTGATACCGCTCGATCGCTTCAATATCGCCGGTATCGGCCACAACATCGGTCATCGTTTTCAATTGTTCTAATTTATTCACTCGCCGCTCCTCAATCTCACCCCGATTAACCCTTTCCAATCCGCAAGCCACGCTTGCAAGCAATTGATCCTCTGACGCGAGCGCGGGCGCCCATCGCCGCTGGCGATCTGCTGTGCAACTCGTTAATTCTTGTCGCGGACGTAAAACGGTAGATTGGCATGGCCCACACCACCGGCGCCATCCAACACCTCGACAAACAGTCGATAGGCACCGGGTTCAGCTGGCATTAAAACAGCGACTTTTGCGTTGTTCGCCACCTTGATTAAATTCGGCACCGGCGCTGGCGCTACTTCCGGATCACCACCAACTTCCTTGGCTTGACTCTCCGGCCGGACGGTCCAGCGATAGGTTAAGCCTTCGTTTTCAGCATCCAACGCCACGACCTCCGCTGGTAACCACGTCCCCGTCTCGGCCACGACATTGTCATGCGCTGTTTGTCCGGCTAATCGGATCGAACGAACCTTTGGGGCTCGATTGCTTGGCCAGGCACCCTGCCAAATATACTGCAGGGCATCAGCCGCTTCAGTTCGGTCACCGGTTTCCGTTAACGTCCCATACCAGGTGGGGGTTCGTTCCTGCTTTTGTCCCCAAAGAAACGCATAGGCGCCAATAATGCGACCCGGGTTGGCTTTAATCACTTGCTCATAGCCTGCGACATATTGCGCCGCCTTCTCAGCGCTCGTTAATTCGATCGGCGCCTGCCAGTGAGTGCTCGGCACTTCCCAATGGCCAATGGTGCCCCACTCAGTCACCATGAGCGGTTCCGTTAATCCCAGTTTATCCATTGCTTGATCTAAGCCCATGATGCCGCCGTAGACTTGCGTACTGTAAAAATCCAAGGCCGGCGCGCGGGTACGCAGCAGCTCAACATCCTGAGCCGCTAACCCTGCCAGAGCCGTGGTCACAGGATGATAGGGGTCGACCTCATGAATCATCTCCGCAATCTCATTCACCGCATCCCAAACTTTTGGATTATTTGCTTCGAGATTCAACTCATTACCAATAATCCAAGTCAACAAAGCTGGATGGTTCTTAAATCGTTCAACTTGCTGCCGAAAACGTTGTAGCTGCGCTGCAACCGCCCTTTGATCATTGTAATCAAAGCCAAGTCGCTCACGACCCACATCGAGACACAGCGAAACGGTCAATCCCAGCGCGTGCGCATCGTCCAAAATCTGACCATCACCCACATGCCAAGTCCTAATCGAGTTCGCCCCATGCGCCTTCAAACTTGATAAAGCGCCCGCGACCGCGCCGGCACCATTCGGGCGATAGGGCTGTCCCCCTCGGTGCAGTTGATAGGCGCCTGGCGCGCCCACAATTTCAACTAAAATGGGACCCCCCTGCGCGGAGCAGCCCATCATACTCAGACAAAGCAGCATTAAAGGACTGAAAAATGGTCTAATCACGGGCTTCGCGTCTTGGCGTTCATTGCTTGTCGAACGCAGACGCGGCGTCCAGTTGCGAATCAGGCAGCGCAAAAAAGTCAATTGACCCGTCTCGGACCGGTTGAGGCACGCGTCACGACATGACACGCAAAGGCGCGCTCGGCCAGATCAACGGACTCACCTCGAAGTTTCTGAATCAATAATCCCGTCAGCGCTTCGGCCATTTCGACAATCGGCTGACGAACGGTTGTCAAAGGCGGCCAGATTCTGGAGGCAATCGGCGTATCGTCAAAGCCAACCACCGAGAGATCCTCAGGAATTCGCAAGCCGCGTTCTCGCGCCTCAAAAATCGTACCTGCCGCCATGTCATCATTGCTCGCGATAATGGCAGAGGGTGGCGACCTGAGGTCAAGCAAGGCCCGGGTGGCGGATCTTCCTGATTCAAAACTAAACTGGCCATCTTGAACATACTCACGATGGTATTCGATTGCATTGGCCTTTAGCGCGCGCAAGTAGCCTTCAAACCGATGCGCTGTCGCCGCGTGGATGGGGTCGCCCTTTATAAAGCCAAGCTGCTGATGCCCTTGATCAATCAAAAACTGCGTTACATCGAAACTGGCCTGCTCATCGTTACAATGAATGCTCAGTTCATCAGCAAGCGGCATTCGGGGGGCAATTCGGGCGAACGGAATGTCCAGATCCGTTAACAAACGTTGTATCGAGGTGAAGTCGCCAATCGGCGCAGGTAGCACGACCCCATCGAGCCGAGATTGTGACACAAAGCGACGAACATCTTGGATCAGATCCGGGTTCGGTAACGTCAGCGGCAACAACAGCAGCGTATAGCCGCCGGCCTCACACGCTTTTAGGGCGCCGTTCAAAACTTTCTGGACATAGCTGAATTCATTTGGGTTTTCGTATATCAGGCCAATGACATAAAAGCGCTTGCCAGACAGCACCCGGGCGGCAGTGTTCGGACGGTACTGGAGCTCGTTAATCGCGGCGAGCACTTTTTCTCGAGTGCTTGCCCGTACATTGATTTCGGCGTTCACGACTCGCGAAACCGTTTTAATCGATACCCCGGCTTGCTTCGCGACATCGAAGATGGTGGGCGCTTTTACCTTTTGACGTGCTAGCGCTTGATCCTGATCGGTCATGGGTTATGTCATCTGATTGATAAGTTATGGTGGTCTTGTCGGATCAAGCCGCCAAGTGTGGCTAAAGCCCGCAATAATCGCATTCAAACACGTTTCCATGCCCAAACGAAGCCGCTCTCGGTCAACTTGCTAAAACCGGATTTTAACCAGACCCTATAGCGCGATAAGGGCTATGACCTTGTCCTAACCGCCCCTTGCGCTACGCCTTACGCCGCGCCTTTAACTGCGCCAAGACGCAATGCACCAAGACGAAAACCGCCAGCAAGACAACCTGCAACCAGGCCCCGATTGGCGCGGGAGGGCATCTTGAGCCTGACAGCGCTGTCATTATTCCATTCTTAGTTGCGCGGGGTCAATCTAGCGTCGCAATCTCGCGGCCTATCAAACAAGCGATACTCAGCTTGACTCGGTGACGCCCACATCATGACGCAGGTCGATGCTGAGCGCCTCACGCCGGACGCGGTTTCAAGAACTGGGCTGGCAGCTTTGCCGCCGGCGGGTCTAACGCGCCTGCCAGTCCTCCACTCGCTCGATCACATGAAAGAATCGAAAGGCTATCGCCTTCATGAACGCCCGTCTCAGTAAAAATGGGCAATTGCTCCTAAAAGATAGCCGTTTCGGCGCATTTTGGATTGACACTCCGAGCAGCCTGACCCGATAGTGCGTTAAGACAAAGGAAACCCGCGACCTCACCAAGTTACTTCAACCATTACGACGCGATCTTTCGGATTCATCACCATCTGCCAAATCAGGTTGGAACCCATCCCGAAGACACTCGATCGAATGGTTTACTCACAAAATTGGGACAAGCCAGGCGACACGGCAATGCGAAATTTAAAACTGACAAACCCCAACATCCAACCTGAATTCGGCGGATTCGTGACCTTTGCTGGCGAACGCTACTATCAAATCTGCGATGTGGATGACCTGGCCCCGTTTTTCGTGAGTCTGGCCGCCAGAGGGGATCATTGGCTGTTTATCTCATCTTCATCGGGATTGACCGCCGGTCGCGGTGCACCAGAATATGCTTTATTTCCTTATGTGCCGGTTGATCGAATTCATGAAAGTCATCAACACACCGGCGCCCTCACCCACATCAAAGTACACAGTGGCGGTCAAACCCAAATTTGGTCACCCTTTTTTCATCAAAAGCCTTGGAAAGGCCGTTGTACTCGCAATTTGTATAAGAATACGCTCGGCACCAAAATTTGCTTTGAAGAAGTTCACCATGAGCACCAGCTCACCTACCGATTGACTTGGTCAACCAGCGAAGCCTATGGTTTCGTTGCAAGCGGCGAACTCCTAAATCATGGTCAGGCCCCAATCGAGTTGTCGCTGCTCACCGGGCTGCAGAATATTTTGCCTGCCAATACGCCCCGAGCCATTCAAGAATCGTCAAGCAATTTGGTTGATGCTTACAAACGCAGCGAACTGGATACCGAAACAGGTCTCGGACTGTATACCCTGTACTCCGCCATCTCCGACCGGGCACAAGCTAACGAATCGCTCAGAGCCAATACCGCTTTTTGTCTGGGTCTTGATCAGGGGCAAACCTTGATTTCGAACGAACAGCTCCAACAATTTTTGATGAATGAGCGACTCAGCGCCACCTCCGAAACGAAAGGCGTGCGCGGCCTGCACCTCACCCTCGCTCGCTTCACGCTGGCAACAAACCAAGATCAGTCCTGGGATCTGGTGGCCGACACCCAAAGCTCGCAGAGCCAAATCATTGCCTTGAAAGCCGCCTTACGAGACCGCGCTGCTCTGCGGCAAATGATTCATCAGGACGTCGAGCTCGGAAACCGTGCGTTAGCCCGTCTGGTTGCTGGTAGCGATGGCCTGCAGGCATCCGGTGAAGAAGCCGTGACCGTACACCATTACGCGAATGTGTTGTTCAACATCATGCGGGGCGGCACCTTTATCGACCATGGCTTAATTACCAAAACCGATTTTCTAAACTCGGTTGAAATCTTCAATCGCGCCCTCCGCCCACAAGCCGAGCAGGCCTTACAAGACCTGCCGGCTCAATTTCAGCGCAGGGCTTTGATGGCAGCCATCAAAGCAAGGCAGTCACCGCAACTCGAGCGGCTTGCCCAAGAATATTTACCCATAAGCTTCGGACGACGACATGGTGACCCGTCCAGACCTTGGAATCATTTTGAGATCAAGCTCAAAGACAGCGATGGTCGACGATTACTGGCTTATGAAGGGAACTGGCGAGACATTTTTCAAAATTGGGAAGCCTTAAGCCTCAGTTACCCCGATTTCATTCCAAGCATGATTGCAAAGTTTGTCAACGCCTCCACCATCGATGGTTACAATCCTTACCGCGTGACCCAAGACGGGATCGATTGGGAAATCGAAGACTTAGAGGACCCCTGGAGTTATATCGGCTACTGGGGCGATCATCAAATCATCTATTTATTGAAATTTCTGGAACTCTCCGAGGCCTTCTTTCCTGGTCTTTTGACCGAACTCATGACCCAGCCTCTATTCAGCTATGCGAATGTGCCTTACCGTCTCAAACCCTTCGATGAGATTGTAAAAGACCCCAAAAACACCGTCTTGTATGATGAGGCTTTGGCCAAGCAGATTGACCTCAGGGTCTCGGAAGTCGGCGCAGATGGCAAATTAATTTTGACCCAAGACCATACGGTGTACCAGGTCACGTTGCTCGAAAAGCTGCTCGTACCGATGCTCAGTAAACTGTCAAACTTGGTCGTGGGCGGCGGCATCTGGCTCAACACCCAACGGCCAGAATGGAATGATGGTAATAACGCGCTGGTCGGCTCTGGCGTGTCCTTTGTCACGTTGTGCTATCTGCAGCGCTATAACCAGTTTCTGAAAACAATTCTGGCAAGCTGCCCTCAACAAATTGATCTAACCGAAGCCGTGGGTGTTTGGCTTGCCAGCACCAATAGAATTCTGAAAGACATCCTCGACCGCAATCAAGATAAGCCTATCAGTCCGCAATTGCGATTCGAGGGTCTCAAAGCGCTTGGGCAGGCCGCAAGCGTGTATAGGGCTGAAGTCTACCAAGCCAAAACGCTCGAAAAGAATGTCTTTGAAAAGTCCTCGATCGACGCGCTCATCGATTCTGCGTCAACGTTATTCGAGCGCACCATCACCGAGAATCAACGCGATGACGGGCTATTCCAAACCTATAACTTACTAAAGACTGAAAATGGGGCAACCTCGATTTCCCATTTATATCCGATGCTCGAGGGACAAGTCGCCATATTAAGCGCCAAAACGCTCACCCCTTCTGAGTCAATCAAAGTCCTGGACGCGTTATTTTCGAGCGACATCTACCGACCGGATCAAGAAACGTTTATGTTGTACCCGGATCGGGCCTTAACTGATTTTCTTGATAAAAACCGATTCCCGGCAGCTTCTGTTGACGACAATGACCTGATTCAAAAAATGCTCGCAGCAGAAGATCAGCGACTGCTGATCAAAGACCCTAATGGCGATCTACGGTTTCATCCGGACTGCACCAATATCGATGCCCTAAACGAGCGACTGAGCACTGTCATCAAGGACTATGCGCTAGAGCATCCGCAAAGCGCGCTTGATGCGATGCAAGGCCTATTTGAAAACGTCTTCAATCACCACGCTTTCACTGGCCGATCTGGCGGTATGTTTGGTTTTGAAGGCTTAGGTTGTATCTACTGGCATATGGTTGCGAAATTGCTGCTTGCGGTTCAAGAAACGTATTTTGCCGCGGTTGATGCTGATGCTGATGCCGATCTGCTGAGTCAGCTGGCCGACCACTACTACCGCGTTCGAGCCGGATTCGGATTCAACAAGAGCCCTCAAGCGTTTGGCGCCTTTCCAACCGATCCCTATTCGCACACGCCAAAACATGCTGGCGCTCAACAACCTGGCATGACCGGTCAAGTCAAAGAAGAGGTGCTAACCCGGTTTGGCGAACTGGGGCTGCGCATCCAAAACGGTCGCGCGACGTTTGATCCAAGGCTGCTCATGCGCACAGCCTTCACCGATCAGGCAATGACCTTTGAATATTTGAACGCAAACGATCAATGGCAAACGCTTTTACTTCCTAAAAATGCCCTAGGCTTCACTTGGTGCCAGGTCCCAATCGTTTATGAACTGACCGATCATGAATTCAGTATCGATGTAACGGATGCCGAGGGCCGCGTCGTGACCGTCCCTGGCCAGAGCTTACCAGGCCCAGTCAGCAGCCAATTAATGAGTCGCTCAAACGCGATCGCTCAAGTTAAGGTTTCGGTACCTCAAAAAGCGCTGCTGTCCTAAATCCACCGCACTGCAGGTACGACGGCGTTAAATAATCACGATTCGGCTATTCAACTCCTTTATAATCGTGCCCTCTTAGAAGGACTCGCATCGTGGAACTGACCGAACTGATCTCACTGTCCCTCTTCGCAACGGTTGCTGCTTTTACACCCGGGCCTAACAACCTTTTGCTCGCCGCCTCAAGTGCCAACTTTGGCTTCCGCGCGACCTGGCCCCATATGGCAGGCGTCATCATTGGCTTTACCCTATTGGTTGCCATTGCCGCCTTTGGCCTAGGGTGGCTGCTGACCGCGATTCCGATGTTACAAATCATTTTGAGACTCATTGGCCTAATTCTCATTGCCTTGATCGCTTACCGGTTATTGATCAGCCATACGCTTGAGCGGCAAAACGCCACACGACCAATGCGGTTTATCGAGGCCGTTTTGTTTCAGTGGATTAATCCCAAGGGGGTCGTTGTGATCATCTCAGCAATTTCCGCCTACACTGATCCGGCGAGCATTGTCCTCAGTGATGTCGCAATTTTGATCACGTTATTTTTCTGGGTAACCGTGGGCTCCGTGCTCGTGTGGGCCGGCGCGGGTGCTTTCATCGCGCGCAAGCTTACGAGCCAGCGGCGGCTTGCTTGGTTTAATCGCACTGCAGCCAGCTTACTCCTGCTCAGCGTCGCGCCAGTCTTACTCGACCTGGTTTAAAACGCTCCGGATAAACCATTTTAAGGCTTTACAAATTTGAGCCGGTTTTTAAAAGTCTGTAATCGGCGGGTTCCAGGTCGTGGGTAACCGCCCAGAATTTTTGCAAACTAAACGGCGAATTATTGATCACCTGCCCCGACTGGTTCTTGTACCAACTCTCAACCCTCGGATGACCCCAGGCGAGCTGTCCGCTGATCGCTTGGACCTCTTTGTTATAGTGATCGTTGATTTCTTCGCGCACATCCAAAGCTTGGATCTCGTTGGACAGGAGTAGGGTTAAACACTGCATCACATAGTGAATTTGGCATTCGATTTGATAAATTATGCTGCCGCCATGCACGATATTCGTATTCGGGCCATACAACAAAAACAAGTTCGGAAAACCCGGCATACTCGTGCCCTTATAGGCGTTCGCGGCATCGCCCCAAACAGCCGCTAGATCCTGTCCGCCTAATCCTAATACCTGCATTGGTGATAGCAATTCATTGGACTTAAAGCCGGTGGCAAGAATCAGCACATCGATGGCGTGGTGATCGCCATTATTCGTTTCAATACCGGTTTCCGTAATCCGGGCAATGCCATCGGAAACCAAACTGACATCGGCTCGAGCAAGGGTTTCGTACCAGCCGTTATCAACAATCAAACGCTTTCCCCAGACTGGAAAATCTGGCACACAGTGCGGCACATAATCTTGTTTCGGTCCTAAGCCCGATTTCACGAAATCAATCAGCACTTCACGCATCGCGTGGTTGGCCTCATTCACGGAAACAGATTGATCTTGCCAAGCAGGATCGACGACAACCGCAGGCCAAGATCGATCGCCAAAGATCAAGATCATTCGCGCGCGATGAAATTCCGCATAGTAGGGGATGTGATTCAGCGCCCAAATTAACCCTGGCTCAACGGGCTTATAATAATCTCGGGCCGGCGCGACCCAATGCGGGGTTCGCTGAAAGACCCATGTATGCCCGGCGCGATCAGCGGTCTTGGGCAAGAGCTGAACGCAACTACAGCCGGTTCCAATCACCCCCACGCGCTTGCCAGTAAGATCCTCATCGCGCCATCTTGCGGAATGCCACATTGCGCCTTGAAAGGAAGACAGACCCTCAATATTTGGAATCGATGGTTGATTCAACTGACCAACCGCGCTCACCACCGCATTAAAGGTCTCGGTATGCTGTTCCTCGCCGCGTGAATAGGACACTGACCAAGTATTAAGGCCTTCGTCATAAGCCATACGGGTCACCGAACAGCCAAACTGGATATGCTCTCGAATGTCGAATTCATCCGCGCACTGCTCGAAATAAGCGTGCAACTCATCGCGCTTCGAGAAGTATCCGGACCAGTCGGGATTACGGTGAAACGAGTAGGAATAAAAATGATTTGGTGTATCCACACCACAGTCCGGATACCGATTTTCGTACCAAGTGCCGCCGACCGCATCATTTTTTTCGAGAATGGTAAAGGCAATTCCGGCCTCTTTTAGTTTGGCCGCCGTCCCCAGCCCGGACATCCCCGCGCCAACAATCAGTACCCGAAAACCAGCTGCCTTACCCTGACTTACGGCAGATTGCAGCGTTGGCAGCCACTGAACATCACGATTTTTAAAACGGGTTTCCTCCATCAGCATTTCAGCGGTTTCAAGCGCGACTTCCTCGCCCGTTGAAAAGGCCAACATCTGTTGGAACCGGGTAAGGCTCGGCGCCTGCCCGACCGACCGTTGCCCCTCACGAACCTCGGCTAAAATCGACATTGCCTGCTCGCGAATCTCCGATGTGAGTTCCGCGCTGTAGCCTCCTGAGTCATCCGGAAACAGGCTTCCTTCCGGCGCCTCGATCGGTGCAGGGGCATATCGTTCGCTCAGCCAAATATCGTCACCCGTAATGGTTGCCAAAACCAGCAACAAGTTAGGCGTATTGACATCTTGCAATGCTGCTCGAAGGGTTTCGTTCGTTCCCGGTATGGTCATTGGCGATCCTTTGTTACGATTTTATCGCATTACTTTTTAGTCAAACGGCCCAGTCAGCAACAGACCGCTTTGGGAGAGCTTAACTAAACCACTGACACAAACCGTGCGTCAACACATTAACCTTCGGAGGCGACTTTTCTTTGTTTTTCAGCACATTGATTCGACGCAAGATCAGTAGGATGATGTGCTCTGCAGACAACCTGAAGACTATGAACCGCGCTATCACCCTCGTTATCGTGATTTACACTATCGCCGCGCTCACCGCCGCGTTGACGTTCGTTGCTTTACCGCACCTTGATCTGATCTATCGTGTCCTAATGGCCGATCTTACGGCAACCGGGGTTGTCTTTATTGCAAGTGCAGCGTTCCAAAATTCCAGCCTGTACGACCCCTATTGGAGCCTTGCGCCACCCCTTATTGGCGGATTTTTGTTAGTCAACCAGCTCGAGCCTCGGCTGCTCCTCGCAGTGGCCTTGACTTCACTGTGGGGCGGTCGTCTCACCCTAAACTGGTTAAAAACTTGGCAGAGCCTTGACCACGAAGACTGGCGATATCGCCGCCTTAAGTCGCAAACAGGTCGTCTTTACTGGGGGGTGTCCCTATTCGGCATTCATCTATTTCCGACCGTCTTGGTCTTTTTGGGCTGCTTAAGCTTTTTTGCAATCGCGAGCGTCGACCCAGCACCACTTGGCGGACTCGACATCTTGGCGAGCGTTATACTACTGGCAAGCATTTGGGTGGAAGCGCAAGCCGATCGTGAGCTCCATCACTTTCGAGCAAACAGATCGAGCCCTTCAGAAGTTCTGACGCTCGGACTTTGGGCGAGGTGCCGGCATCCCAATTACTTGGGCGAAATTGGGTTCTGGTTTGGCCTGTACCTGTTCAGCGCGGCGGCACTCGACAGCTTCTGGCAAATCGCATTAATCGGTCCGGTTGCCATGCTCGCGCTGTTCAAAGGGATAAGCATACCCATGATTGAACATAAGTTACTTACTGAAAAGCCGGACTACACCCAGTATCGGGACAAAACGCCACAACTGCTGCCGTATGGCCAACGCTAATCCAAACGCCTCGCGCGGCGCGCGCGTCAAAGCTGCCTGCTTACTATTTGGTCTCACCAGTCTGACTGCGGTGATTGGTAGCACCGGTTCAATCCAAGCGAGTAGCTTTTATGCTGCCCTAACCCAACCCTCTTGGGCACCACCGACTTGGCTGTTCGGCCCAGTATGGACAACGCTGTACGTCATGATTGCCTATTGTGGTTATCGTCTATGGCGACGAACCGGTGCCTTAACCCATCCAGCATTCGGGCTCTTTTACGGGCAGCTCGTTTTAAACGGCCTATGGTCTTGGGTATTTTTTGTCTGGCAGTGGGGGGCGCTGGCGCTGATCAACATTGCCCTATTGCTGCTATTGATCGTACGCCTCATCCAAAGTGCCCGCCAAATCGATGGCATCAGCGCGCTGCTCTTGATGCCCTATGCACTTTGGGTGACCTTTGCCGCAGCGCTAAACTGGACGCTGTGGCAGCTGAACCCTGCGAGCCTTGCGTTTTAATGTGCCACTCGTCGTCATCCAGCGCTCTGAACCAAAGGCCCGGTTTATGAGCCACAAGCCGGCAAGCATTCGTTTCTGGAATGGCAACAAATCTGCGCCTCGGAAACGCTACGAAGCCGAACTCGCGCAACAGTTATTGTCGCGGGTCGACCCGGACATTGTCCTTAAGGTGGATCACAGCGACCGCATGACCGCCCAGGCTGAAGCGGATATTTTTGACGAAGGCTTTGACCTGCTCATAACCGTTGCCGGTAATCCGAAATTTGATGGTGTTGAAAAACGCATCATCTCGTGGCCAATTGCCTTTGGCGTCTTAGGTTGCCGGATCCCAGTTTGTCGACATGATCAACGCGAACGCATCCTCGCTCGATCTGATACACCGTTCAAAACGGCGACCATCGCCCTCCCCGCTGACTGGGCCGATGTGCCAATTTTTCAGGCCAATGGTTTTCCCGTGGCCGCTCAAACAAGCCTTGAGGCCTGCTTCGAGCAAGTTTCCTGTGGCGCTGCTGACTATCTATGCCTGGGCGCGAACGAAGTGCAGGCAGTGCTTGAAGATTACGGCAAACCTTACCCAGACCTCGGCATCGCAACCGGACAGGTCTTACATTACCCGATGCCATTACAGTTTTATTGTCACCCAAAGGCCCGCGACCTGCAGGCGCAACTGACGGCGGTCCTCGATGAATATCAATGTTCGGGCGGTTTATTCACCCTTTTCGAACGGCACTTCGGCGCACAAGTTGCTGCGCTCGACCTTCAGCAGTGCCAGGTACATCCGCTTCGAAACCCATTGCTTAGAAATGGCTCCCGCCTTGCCGAGTCCTTGAGCCCCCTACTCGGCACACCCAATCCTGCGGGCTAAAAGTCGGTGCCGGGTACAAAATACCGCTTAGCCCAAATCCCCATTTGAGGTTCATCGGCAACCGGCATCCGCCAGCTACTCACGACAGCCCTTGCAAGTTCGACGCTGAACAACGCACGGGGTTGTTCTATAGTATCGGAAACGTACTTTTCGGCACCAACGGCGCCGACGTACTTTGCTGCCATTTTTTGGTATGTCGGTCGCCAAAGCGCATCGTTACCAACGTCAAACTGCAGTTCAGCAATTCCATTAACAAGAATTTTACGGTACGGCAACGCCTGCTCGTCAATACAAAGCGAGACTCTGGGATCCCGTTTTAGGCTTTCAAACCAAGCAGACTTTTGCCGCGGCGTAAAATAAATAAAGCCGTCTTCAGACCAAAACCAAACCGGTGTCACATACGGCGCACCGTGCTCATCGATAACCCCAATTCGCATGACAATACCCGGCTCGGTCAGCAATGCTCGCTGCTCGGCTTCGCTTAGTTTCGGCATCGGTTAGGCTCCTTGATGACTCATTTTTCAGGGCAAAACGCGATGAACGCGTTTCGCAAGGTGCCCTAAAAAGGCCTTAATCGGCACTGTACAAAGTCACAACACACGCGCCACCCAATCCCAGGTTATGCTGCAGACCGTGACGTGCCCCCGCTACCTGACGCAGGCCTGCATCCCCCCGCAACTGCCAAACAAGCTCAGTGCATTGTGCTAACCCGGTCGCACCGAGCGGATGACCTTTGGACAAAAGTCCACCCGATGGGTTGGTCACCACCCGACCACCATAGGTGTTGTCACCATCCCAGATAAATTTTTCAGCAGTGCCTTCTGCTGTTAATCCAAGGGCTTCATAGGTCAACAATTCATTTGCGGTGAAACAATCGTGGAGCTCAACAACTTGGATATCTTCCGGTCCGATCCCGGCCGCTTCGTACACTTGGTCGGCTGCAGCCTTTGCCATATCAACGCCAACCAGCTTGCGCAAGGACTCAGACTCTAGGGTGCTTTCAAAGTCGGTGGTCATCGCTTGCGCTTTGATGGTTATGGTGTTGTTTAAGCCGTGCTTGCGAGCAAAGTCTTCACTACAGATAATTGCAGCCGCGGCGCCGCACGTCGGCGGACAACACTGATATCGCGTTAACGGCCCATAGATATGCGGCGACGCCATAATTTCCTCAACGCTCAGTAAGTCTCGGAATACAGCATAAGGATTATTGGCCGCATGAATGCGCGCCTTGGCCGAAATCTTGGCGAAGGTTTCATCACGCGTACCATATTGCTCAGCATACTCCTTGCCTGCACCACCAAAGTATTGGGCTGCATCCGGCGCCATCTTATCGACGCCCTGCATCGCCTTACGCGCTTTAAAAAACCGTTTAAGCGGACTGGGACGGTCCGAAAAAGCAGACCCTAGGGCGCCTGGATTCATCTGTTCAAAACCAAGTGCCAAAGCGCACTCAACCACACCCGCCGCAACGGCCTGACGCGCGAGAAATAAGGCCGATGAGCCCGTTGCGCAGTTATTATTAACGTTCACAACTGGAATACCGGTTAAACCCAAACCATACAGCGCGGCTTGCCCGGAGGTTGAATCGCCATAGACATAACCGACGTAGGCCTGCTGAACATCTTTATAAGAGATTCCGGCATCTTCTAAAGCCAACCGAGCAGCGGTCTCTCCCATAACCGGATAATCATCGCTGGCACCTGGCTTGGTGAATGGAATCATGCCGACACCGGCGACTTTCACACGTTGACTCATATCGTTTCCTTATGACTTAACAAACCGTTTTGACTCTGCAACATAGAACTGGGCCGAATCAAAGTCAATGCGAGGCGCCTTAACAAATGACCTCGTCGTGTTAAGCTTTCACAGTCTTTTTAAACCCGCTAACGTGCCAGGATTCAAAATGGGCCCTTCAATGCACAATAAGAAAATTCTGATTACCGGCGGCAACGGTGGCATTGGCTTCGAAACGGCCAAAGCGTTGATTGGCCTTGGCGCTGACGTGGTTATTGCCAGCCGCGCCTCGGCGAAAACCGATGCAGCGCTTACGGCATTAGGACCGAGGGCACGTCATATAGCCGTAGATTTGTCGGATCTAGACAGCGTTCGAGGGCTCGCTGATGCGTATCTCGCCGAATACGCCCAACTTGATGTGCTGATCAACAACGCGGGTCTTTTCCCCACCAAACAACAGCTGACCCAACAAGGGTTTGAAATGCAGTTCGGGGTCAACCATCTCAGCCACTTTTTGCTAACCCAATTACTGCTACCCCTAATGCTTAAGCAACCGAGTGCACGCGTTATCACCGTTTCCTCGATGCTGCATCAAAAAGCAAAGCTGGATTTCGCAACCTTTAAAGGCGCAGCGAAGTACAACGGACAACGCGCCTACGGCCAATCTAAATTGGCCAATGTATTATTCGCATTTGAATTAGCAAGCCGCCTCTCAGGCACCCAGGTGACGTCAAATGTTCTGCATCCGGGCGGGGTTTCGACCGATATCGTGCGTGACTTGCCATGGCCCATTCGGAAACTGTTGGGTTTGATCTTTATCACACCTGAGGCCGGCGCTAAAACCAGCATTCTGCTCGCCACCGACCCCGCGCTTAATCAGACAACCGGCACCTATTTTGATCAGTGCGTTATCAAAACACCGTCGCCCAGTGCCCAGGATCAATTGCTCAGGTCCCAGCTCTGGGACTATAGCCTGGCGGCAGTAGGCTTGCCGGCCGATTGTTTTAACGAATAAAGCCCTGATTGGGCTGACAACGGACCCGATTCAACGCCCTGGCCAATGATCGAAACAATTTTTACACGCCCCAATCCGGTTTCACCCCAAATTTTTGATTTTACTGACGCTCGCTCGGTTTTCGAAGATTCAGCCAACCTTCGCAACCCAGACCGATGCCCCGCTGCACGCGGCCAGAGCCCTTAAGCGCCTTCACTGACTAACAATCTCGAAGCCGAGCGAGGTTTCTTCTACCGAAATAAGCGCTATACTCTGCCCTATGAATATCAGCTCGCCAGCCTATAGCGGTATCCAAGATGCCACCCAGCGTCTTGCTGACATTGCGCAACGCGCCAGTGAACTGTCAACTGCGAGTGAGCCTGATCTTTCCGTTATGCCCCAATCTCCAAGCCAGAAGATCACCACGCGGCAACCACCTGAAGTACCGGTTGAAACGTACAACGCGAATGGGCAGATCGATCAGGGCAGAAAAGCAAACTTCGAGGACATGATGGTTAAGCGCCTGCAGGCTGAGCAGCAGTTTCAGGCTAATGTTGAAGTCGCAAAATCAACCAACCAACTCGTTGGCAGAATCATCGACCAAACGGTTTAGTGTCTGCGGCTGCGGTTATTCCAGCCCCCACCGAATAATGACCCCCTGCCGCACAGCGCTTTGAACACGTTGGTCGATCGATCGTTCCCGCCGCCGTTTTCGATAAACGGTTGCATTTCTGCATCTTAACTCGTAAGGTGCGCCTCGCTGGCTTCCAGACCCTACTGGTCTTCATTTTGAAGGGTGTTGCCTGCTTTCATCACGCCATGACATGGCACTGCCCGTTGCAAAGACCAGACTTCAACGACAAACACGCTTCAATGCCCGCCTAAACGTCGGTCAACAGGACTTCTATGACTCAATTTCAAGATCTCGGCTTGCTGCCCGAATTACAAACGGCTCTGGCTGAAAAAAACTATGTCGAGGCGACTGCGATTCAAAAGCAGGCCATCCCGGTTGTACTTTCCGGCAAGGACCTCATGGCCTCTGCACAAACCGGCACAGGTAAAACCGCCGCATTCGTGTTGCCAATATTGCAAAGACTCAAAGCCAATGGCACAACGCGCGCGGCCAATCGCACTCAGGTATTGATTATTACGCCAACGCGAGAGCTTGCGGCGCAAATTTATGAGAACGTCTTGGCCTACAGCAAATATCTCGATGTCCGTGCAGCAGTTGTTTTTGGCGGCGTCAACATTAACCCGCAAATGAAAACGCTGCGCGGTGGCGTCGACATCCTGGTTGCGACGCCCGGCAGGCTCCTCGATCTCGTTGGTCAAAATGCGGTGAAGTTAGACCAGGTGAGTATCTTCGTGCTGGACGAGGCCGATCGCATGCTCGATATGGGTTTTATTCCGGACGTTAAGCGGATTCAGGGCAAGCTGCCTAGCCGTCGCCATAACCTCATGTTTTCTGCCACGTTTTCGGATCCAATCCGAAAACTGGCAAAAACCATGCTCACAGATCCGGTTGAAATTGATGTCGCGCCTCGGAACACCACAGCCCAAAATATCCAGCAAGTGGTTCATCCCGTCGATAAAAAATCTAAGACCCAACTCCTGATTCATTTGATCCGATCTGAGGGATGGCGGCAGGTCCTCGTCTTTAGCCGCACCAAGCATGGAGCAAACAAGCTGGTTAAAGCGCTGCTAAAAGCGGGCATTCAATCTGATGCCATCCACGGTAACAAGAGCCAAGGTGCCCGTACGCGCGCCTTGTCTGGCTTTAAAGACGGCCTGATCGACATTCTGGTCGCCACCGACATTGCGGCTCGCGGGATCGATATCGCAGCGCTACCGCGAGTGGTTAATTTCGATCTCCCCAACGTGCCAGAAGATTATGTGCATCGAATCGGCCGAACAGCTCGCGCTGGCAGCTCGGGCGCCGCCGTCTCGCTGGTTGCCGCGGATGAATTTAAGCAATTGCGCGATATCGAACGCTTGATCTTGAAACCGCTCGAACGGATTGAGGTTGAAGGCTTTGAGCCGGATCATCAAGTACCTGAATCAGGGTCCGTTCCAAGTCGTCCACGAACCAATCCCAGACAAGGTGCACCCGCCAAACAAAGCAGCAGAACGCAAAGCGGCCGGGCGCGCTCGCCGCGACCGAAGCCTACGGGCAATCCACTAGGCGCCAGTGATCAACCGTCAGGCAATCGTGCGAGTGGCAATGTTCAATCCGCACCGCCAAAGCGATCCGCACCGAACCGAACCCGGTCTTTTTCACCCAGCGGCCGCGGTCGACCCGCCGTTAATGGGAATCGCTAACGCGCTAGAGCAGTAAATGGCCACCGTCCAGCACCAGGTGTTGGCCAGTCACAACGGAGTGACTGTCGATAAACGATAAGATCGATTCCGCAACCGTCTCTGCTGTACAGGTTACCTGCAAGGGCGTCTTCTCGCGCAAGTACGACCGAGTCTGATCGTACACCGCTTGCCCCATTCCCTCTGCCAACCATTCCCCTTCGATAAAACCCGGGCAGACCGCATTGACTCGAATTTCTGGTCCAAGAACGCGTGCCAATGACATGGTCATCGTGATCAAAGCGCCTTTGGACGCCGCATAGGCAATGGAAGACCCAACGCCCTTCACGCCGGCAATTGACGCCACGTTCACCACAGCAGCGCGGCCTGATGCGGTCAAAGCAGCTCTCGCCGCACGCACCATTTGAAACGCCCCAATCACGTTCACCCCATAAATATTGTGGAAATCCGCTTCATCGAGGCCATCAAGGTCGCCATGGGCAACAAACTTTGTGGTGCCGGCATTGTTCACCAACGCATCAATCCGACCCCATTGAGCCAGCGTTTGAGCAACCAGCGAGCGACAGTCAGAATCTTGACTGACGTCTGCCCTGCAGACCAAGGCTTCGCCACCCAATTCGCGACAACTTGCCGCAACGGCCTCTGCGGCGTCCGCGCTGCGGGCATAGTTAATCACGACGCGCGCGCCTCGACTGGCCATTAACCGGGCCGTCGCGGCGCCCACGCCAGATGATGAACCGGTAACAATACAAACGGCTTGACTTAAATCCACAACAACACTCCTTTAAACAGTCGATCTTTTAAGAATGAACAATTCCCCTGCAGCGCACCCGCCGAAGCCGGGACAAAACCGGCGATCTTTGATCATCCGCGACGTGCGCGGATCAACCAAATGGCACCTTCCATTACGACACCCATCGTCGTACAAAAAGGCGCGATCGCGGCGCGCATCGCGGCACTTGCCTCGGTAACAACCGCCTTCGGCAGCGATTTAAACGCACTCGCCGCCGGACCGATCTGATTCTGGAAGGCCATGGCCTCATCAAGACTCGCAGCAACCGTCAGTGACTTTACCACCGACTCAAATTCAACACTTTCGTAACCTGCGTTGATCAGCAACTCGGTTACATAGGCTTGCTCACTAAAAGCAAAAGGGCCAGGCGCCTTCGGGTCTCGCACCTCGTTTGAAGGTGGCAAAAACGGTGCAATGGCGCGACCGCCAACCGACATCCAAGGATTGTGAATCGGTGCTTGCCAACAGGCCAGCAGCAGTTCGCCGCCAGGCGTCAAGAGGCTCCGAAGATGACGCAGCGCTTGCTCTGGCGCGTTAAAAAACATCACGCCAAACCGCGACACGATTAAGTCAAAGGGATTCGTTCCAACAAAAACGGCACCATCGGCTTGATGAAACTGAGGATTCGCCTTCGCGCCGCGACGGTGCATTGCACGCGCCAACATCTCGCTGGACAAGTCAATGCCCGTGACGTCGGCGCCGCGTTCAGCGAGTCGTAATGCGGTTTCGCCGCAGCCGCAGCCAAGATCTAAAATCTTTTTGCCAGTCACCTGACCCGCGCCCACCATCAGGGCCTCCGTAAAGGGACTCAGCAACTGATCAAGATGGGTTTGATTTCGAACCCAGGTGGCGCCCGCATCGCCATCCCAGTAAGCGAGTTGTTCCGCATTTAAAACATCCATCATTGTCCTTACTTTCATTTGGGACCCAACGCCATGCCGCAGGCCCTTGGATACCCGACTAACGAAGCGCCCAGCAAATCGTCTTCTGGTGCGCTTTGCTGCAGATTAACTTGCAAGCCAAAACAGATCCAACCACGGGCGGCACGCCTTGTCGAGGCGAAGGGCCCCTGCAACCGGGTTAATTGCGCCCGTTAAGCCCCGTCGCGGAACCTTTTCGCCATCACCTTATTTCTGATGGTTGTGCTGACGCGAGGACGAATATCCAACGCGCGGCGCTGGGTTGCAGATTACCGGCAACGCTATCCCCTGTCCGTATTCAGTACCGCAGCGGGCCAATCACAGCGCTTTTGTTCTAAGCGGCTATGCTCGGCTGCCGTGATAGCCCCTGTTGCCGTAGTGTGAGGACCCCACCCAAACGAACGTCATTCGACCACGTCTTAATCGGTTTTAGGACAATCGGTGGTTTATCCTAATCCAGTTTACTGCGCTAATTCAGATTGCCCGGATCGAAAAATTCGCCCAGATCGTTCTTGGGCAACACGCTGATCGATTCCACTGCTGCGGCCGGAATACCGCCATAGATATGCGGAAACAAGACGGCATCGCTGCCTTCAAAATGGTCCTCCCGTGCCCCAACGGGCGCTGCCGGCTCAAACTTAACGGCAATACCCTGAGCTTCAAGCGCCGCAATCTCTACTGCTAGTATCAACCAAGGTCCCGGAAGGTCCCGATAAAACTGATTTGCGACTTTAATTAAGGTCGCAATATCCCCAGCCGCATGGGTCATTTGGTCTTGCGCAAAGGTTGGCGGGAAGTAGACCTGCTCGGCGGCCTCGGCCTGCTCCCAATCCCGCTGCGCCGCTAGGTGAAAGATTGTTGTCGTCATCATCTACCTCCTCTTGACGCCATTGAATGGTAACCCAGCACGGTATCGAATCAACCTAATCCCGCTCAAAGCCGCCTGCCTCACCCGGCAGAAACACAACGCCTGATCGCCCCTTTATCAACCATCACGCACGGGCAGGCTTCTATCCCGCGAGATCTCGTGGCGATCCTCGCAAACGGTCACCGGTTGGCGCTGGGTTGCGCGGTTTCAATGCTTGGCATTTTACTAATGGTTGCTGTTTGTTGAACCGCCCAAAGAACCTTTCCCAGGCGCGATAAGGCCTTTTATCGTCCGCCGATGTTCCTCAGCAAACGGGACGGGGCAAATTCCTATTTACAAGCCCACCGGTCGACGTTCGATCGTCAGAGGGCTCTAACCACAATATCTTGAAAGGGTTAGGGCGATGGGTTCTACTGATCCTATCTAACAAGGATTCGTCTATGAAAAGTTTCGCTCAAAAAGTTGCCGTGGTCACCGGGGCAGGCTCTGGCATGGGCCGATACCTTGCCATGTTACTCGCTCGAGCTGGCGCCGATGTGGTGATTTGTGATGTCAATACCGAGACCTTGGACGAGACCGAGAAGCTGCTACAGCGCTACAACGTCGCGGTATCCTCCATCCCGCTCGATATGGCCGATAAAGAAGCCGTGGAAGCCCTTCCCGAACAGGTAATTGCCCGTCACGGCAAGGTCGATCTTTTGTTTAATAATGCGGGCGTGACCGTCGGCTCAGATTTCGAAACCATGTCCGAAGCCGACTGGGATTGGGTCATGAACATCAATTTAAACGGCGTCGTGAATGCCACTCGAGCATTTTTGCCTTACCTAAGGCAGCAGCCAGAAGCGGCACTGATCAATACCTCCTCGATTTTTGGGATGATTGCGGTGGCCAAACAATCGGTCTATCACACAACTAAATTTGCAGTCCGGGGCTTTACAGAAGGCCTGCAACGTGAATTTAAAGGATCAAACCTGTCTGTTCATTGTGTGCATCCTGGACACATCGGCACCAACATCATTAAAAATTCGCGCTTTACGGAAACCGATGATGCCGATGACCCGCAGGAGCGTCTCCTCGGCATCAATGGCAGTCAAACCGAAATGAGCGATTTTTTCCGGGACAATGGCATGCATCCCAGTCGGGCCGCCCAAATCATTTTGGATGGCGTGACCCGGCGACGCCGCAGAATTTTTATCGGCTTAGATGCAAAACTCATGGACCTTGCCCAGCGCATCTCGCCAATGCACTATGACAAGCTCATGCCTTTGTTTATGATCCCCATCACCCTCTTACGTAACAAGAAACCCCTTAAAGATTTGCCTACTTTATAGGCGACCGAATAGGCGACCGAAAATTCTGTGCCACGGCATCACGATGAATGCCGTCGAAGACGGCGCATACCATTCAGCCAGCGGTCGATATCATCGCCCTTGCGCCGAACATACCCCTCAACCTCGGGATGCGGCAGCACATGGAACCGCTCGTCGGCGAGTGCGTCAATCACACACTGCGCCAAAACCTCCGGCTCAATGATGCCATCGGTCTGCCCATCCCCGAGCTGCTTCGGCGCCATCGCCGTATTGACACCCTGCGGGCAGAGCACGGACACCCCAATCCCCTCATCGCCATGAGTGATTGCTAAAAATTCCGCTAACTTAACGGCGGCAGCTTTGGTAACGGAGTAGGGACCTGAGCCAAGCGCCGCCAACAACCCAGCCGCCGAAGCGGTGTTCAGCAGGTACCCTGAACCTTGCGCCAACATCCCCGGCAGGACCGCTCTGGCGGCGTAAACATGGCTCATTACATGCAATTCCCACTGATTCTGCCAAACCGCATTATCCGCATCGGTCAAAACACCTGCACCCCCGGCGCCAGCATTCGAGCAAAACAAATCAATGCGCCCATACCGATCAATCACCCAGTCGACGAGCGCTATGATCTCGGCCTCATCGGTGACATTGCAGACCCTGGCATCACACTCGATAGAGGCTGCCGCTCGTTTAACCGCCTCTGAATCAAGGTCTGCCAGCACGATCCCCGCCGCGCCATGGGCTTTAAAGGCACGCGCCATCGCCTGGCCAATCCCGCCGCTACCGCCGGTGATCACGACGACCTTATTGTGTAACTCCATCTTACGCGTCTCCTCGATTTCAAAAATGCCCTATCCCTTTTATAGCACGCTTTGGGCGCGGCAAAGATAGGCGAGCCGAACCGTTTCAATTTATAATCGTCCTGACCCCCTACACAAGGCACGCGTGATGCATCAGCAAGACTCCAGCACCGAGGTCCTGACCCAAGCCATTCTGCGTTATGCCGTTGAACGGATTAGAATGAATCCGCCAACCCTCGATGGGCCCAAGCCCGAGAAAACCCTACGCGCCATGGTCGGCCATACCATCGGCAAAGAAGGCCTAGGCGGTCTCGAAGCGCTCCGAATCTTTACCGATGTGCTCGCACCCGCCTGTATTTCGGTCGATCACCCCCGGTTTTTTTCTTTTGTACCCGCCGCGCCGACTGAAGCGGCAACCTTGTTTGATCTGGTTGTTGGGGCCTCCAGCATTTGCGGCACGTCATGGCTCGAGGCAGCGGGTGCGGTATTGGCCGAAAACGATGCCTTGCGCTGGCTTTCCGATCTTGCTGGGTTTCCAGCCGGCGCTGGCGGCGTTTTTGTTAGCGGCGGCACAGCAGGCAATCTGAGCGCCTTAATAACAGCCCGTAGCCAATGGCGAAAGGATCCCACGAACACAACAAGAGGTCTGATCGTAACTTCTGAAGGCGCGCATTCGTCGGTGGCACAGGCCGCATTTGTAATGGATGCAGATCTCAAGACGGTGCCCTGTGATGGCAGAATGCTCGGATCTGAACTGGCTCAAACACTCAGCGAGCTGACGCCAACAGACCGCGCGCGCGTGTTTGCAGTGGTCGCGACCAGCGGTACAACAAACCTTGGCTTTATTGACGATCTTGCCGGTATCGCAGACGTTTGCGGCGCCGAAGCACTTTGGCTTCACATCGATGGTGCTTATGGTGCCGCAGGACTTGCAGCCCCCAGCATCCGTGCCCAATTCACGGGCATTGAACGAGCAGACAGTTTTATTGTTGACCCGCACAAGTGGTTGTTTGCCCCCTTTGATTGCTGCGCCTTGTTGTACCGCTCGCCAGAGCACGCCCGCCACGCGCACCGACAGCACGGCGACTATTTAGAAGTGCTCTACGATGGCATCTGGAATCCATCTGACTACGCCCATCATCTCTCACGGCGCGCTCGGGGCCTACCCTTTTGGTTCAGCCTCGCAACCCACGGCACCGATGCCTACGCTGCAGCCGTTGAGCAAGACCTTGCTCGTTAACCCAGCAAGCTGCTGACCTCATCGAGGCCAGCGAGCATCTTGAGCTCATCCTGCCGCCGCACCTCTCTGTCGTCATTTTCAAGCGCCGCGGCTGGGATGCCAGCCGCCTACACCCAGTGGAGCCGACAACTGCTTGAGCGTGGGGAGGGTTTTGTCATGCCAACGAAATACCAAGGCGAAACCGTTTTGAGGCTTTGCATCGTGAATCCAACCACCAGTGAGGATGACCTCGCCTTCATCGTTGCGTCTCTCATTTAGCATAGCGCGTTGCAACGGGCTGATTGCGGCGACAGATCCGATCAATGCTCAGGCGGGCGGAGCGACGCCGCTGAATAAATTGCCCGGACCCAGATCACCGCCTTTCTATTCCGCTCAGCACGCTCTTAAAACGGCCGATCCCCCTGAATAATGACCCGATGCATCGCCCTGCGGTGGCCTTGGTAATCATTCAGGGCGTTATGAAACAGGCACCGATTGTCCCAAATGGCAAGGGTCCCTTTGGTCCAGGTTAACCGAGTCACGTACTGATCCTGCGTGACATGACGCGTCAAAAAGGCAATGAGTTCCTTGCTCTCCGCGCGCGTCCAGCCCTGAATCCGATGGGTATGGGGTCGACTGCAATAGAGGCTTTTCCGCCCAGTTTCGGGATGCGTGCGAATGATCGGATGCAGGACTTCAGATTCTGCAAATTCAGTGTTTCCGCCATAAGCCGAACCCAACTGCGCTTTCGCTGACACCTGACGATAGTCCCCGCCTTGGCCATGCACCATTTTAGGGGTATACACGCCGGTCAAACCCTCAAGCGTGGCTCGAAATCCAGGACTCAGATCTTCATAGGCTTGGGTGGCATCCGCAAACAACGTGTCGCCGCCGACCGGCGGTACCTCTAAAGCATATAAGAGCGTGGCCTGGGGCGGTTTCTCCTTGTAGGAGGTGTCGGTATGCCAATCCCCACCAAAGTTCAGCACCGCGTCAGCTTCTTTAATAATTGGAATCACATGGGGATCGTCATCGAGCGATTTCATGAACGGGTAGATATCCAATTCGCCAAATCGCGACGCGAACTCCGCTTGCGCTTTCGGACTCAGCGTTTGATTCCGAAAAACCAGAACCCCATGCTTTAGCCAAGCTCGCCGAAGATCCTGAACGAGCGAATCCGGCAAAGGCGCGGCCAGATCGACACCGCTGACTTCTGCGCCAATCGGACCCAAATCACTCTTTACTTGCATCACAGTCACCTCAAACGACCGAAAGTCAACATCTTCGGCCCGGTCGTACGCGATGTAAACCCCCAGCATTTCATTTTGAAGCCCCGCGTGTTGTGATAACCGTTCTACCAGCCTAAAACGTGAGATGAGACTGTCATGATAAAGAAAACAGTTGCCGTATTTCCCGGGGATGATGCCTCCCCCGAAGTCATGCTTCCGACGGTTGCGCTGCTCGAAAAGCTGCAGCTGCCGATTGAATTTGTTTACCCGATGGTTGGCGACGCTGCCCTCTCAGAACACGGCGCACGCTTTCCCGACGCCTCAAAAGCGCAAGTGGATGAAGCCGACGCCACTTTCTTTGGCTCGACCAGTGGCCAAAGCACGGAGGCTTTGTTCTATCTTCGGTGGGGCAAGCAAACCTATGCCAATGTTCGCCCTTGCCAATTTCGCCCGGGCTATCGATCCCCCATGGCCAATCCAGACAATATCGATTTTGTCGTGGTTCGAGAAAATCTTGAAGACCTCTACTTGGGATTGGAAGGCAATCTTGAGGACCTCGCCCCCTTAAACCTGTACTCAAAGCACGCCAAGGCAGCCGTAAAAGATATGGGGCTTGGGCGCTACGCCATTAAGGTGATTACCGAGTCCGGTTCTGAACGCGTCATTCGATTTGCCTTTGAATTAGCCCGCAAGCGCGGCGGTCAACGCAAAGTGACGCTCACCTCGAAATACAACATGCTCGCCAAGGCGGACGGCTATTTTCGCGACATCGGATATGCCATCGCAAAAGAGTACCCCGACATCCGTTTTGAAACCTTCATCGTCGACGATTTTTTGTGCCGCATGATCACCAACCCTTGCGCACTCGACGTCGTCGTCATGCCCAACCTGTATGGCGACATTATGTCCGATGGTGCCGCCGGGTTAATCGGCGGCTTGGGCCTCGCCCCTTCTGGCTGCTATGGCGCAGACTACGCCTATTTCGAATCAGCGCACGGCACCGCGCCGGATATCCAGGGGCAGAACATCATTAATCCCACCGCGACCGTGCTGTCTGCATGCATGATGTTGTCCTATCTTGGCCTTGCTGACGCGGCCGATACGATCGACGACGCCGGCATTTCAAGCCTGTACGCCGCGGGTCAGTGCATACCGATTGATCAAGGAGGAAGCGCCAAGACTGATGAATTCTTTCATGCACTCGATGCGGCGCTGGGCCTGGCTTAACCTAAGCTAGGCAATCAATCGATCAGCAGCACGGTATCGCGCGCTAACCTACCGCCTTGAGGGCATACAGCACTCGGCCAATCGCGCACAAGACCTGCTCGTCATTGATCACCCGAACTTCGATGGTGCACAGTTGGCGCCCGCGCTTGATCACCCTTGCCTCGGCATCCAACCATTGGCCTTGCGCCTGCCTTAAGTAGGTGACGTTCAAATCAGCCGTACCGGCTGGCTGACTACCCTGTCGGATCTCAGTAAACACGGCTGCGACGCCCGCCATATCAATCATGGTCGCCAGCACGCCGCCGTTCACACTGCCGCCAATGCCGGCAGGGGTTGTAGCCGTTTTCTCCAATCGCAGACGGACGAAATCAGGCTTTGCTTCGACGAGCTTTAAGCCTAAATATTGGTGAAAAGGATGCTCATCGAAGGTGTTGAAAAACTCATTCATTACGGTGGTGCTCTTGCTGAAGGGCGCGCTGGCATAACGATACTCAAAACCCATTTTGGATGGACACCACGAATTCATAATCACCAACCAATGGGTCATTCCTATTTTTCACGGGCACGGCGAAATCCAGATGGATCATTTTGCCGCGCTCAGCCTTTGTCGGCGCCAGCCGTAATCCCAGACCCACATCCATCAGGCTTTGTCCGCGGCGCCCAGTAACGTCATCAGGCGTCCAAGCACGTCCCGCATCGGCAAAGACGAGCCAGCCCAAATTCATCAAGCCGAAGAGGTTTCGATCGAGGTACTGACGGCGCTCGACACGCAGGCGCAAACGGCGATCCCCAGCCTGCAAGCGATCGATGTAGCCCCGCGCGCCGGTTTCACCGCCGAGAAACAACTGCTGCCCGGTCATGAGATTACGCGCGACATCGAAGTTGAGCGACACATGGTAGCCAGCACGCGCGGTGGGTTTGTATAAGCCCCGGATACCCGCTGAGAAAACGATATCTTGGGTTTCATCGCGTTCTAAATCTCGTAAGCCGCCCACTGAAACGTCCCAGCGCAACAATCCTTTTTGAGAAGCTAAGACCGCCATTCCCGCCGATGCCGACACCTGAAGGCGGTCTTGATCCCCGCCCAACATCGACGGACTGATGGCCAATCGCAGGTTGTGCACAAGGCCCGTCTCGATGTCCTCGGTAAAACCAATCAAATCAAAGTTGCGGGCGTTTAAAAACTGATCGCTGACACTGGACCATTGAACAAACGGCGCGACCAGTTTTCGGGTCCTGATCTCGTCTGCCTCTAAATTCGTGGCACCTGCCAAGAAGACGTCTTGATCCTCATACAGCAGACCAAACGTCACGCGGTGGCTACGACCTGCCTTCAGGCCGCTCGAAATACCATAAAAGAGCGCACCGGCTGCTTGCATCCGCTGCGTATCACCGACCCGTTCACCAAACTGGTAAACCCCGATTTGCTCACTAATCTCACTGACTTCCAAACCCCAGCTTTTACGCGTATCTAGGCATAAAAAGGCTGCCCAATGGCAAACGCGCGCACATCACCATCATCATTGTTCTCAATGTAGACCGAAGATTGAACCCGGGTATTCAACAGATGCTTGGTTGATAGCTCGAACTGCTGGCCCTGACGATCTAGGTTTTTAACCGTTTTAAATTCAACTTGGATCCCAAGGCCAAGCAGGTTTTTTTCGCGCACCCCAAAGCCCGTCTTACTGTTTCCGCCTGAACGATTCAGTGCCAACCGGGGGGTTAAGGACCAAGCATCGCGGGTAGTTACTTTAATATCCGCTTCCCGCTCGCACGGATTCTGGACTTTAATGTCGGCATCCATCAAATAAGGTCGCGAGCGCAGGAGTCGCGCGGACTCTGCCAGCACGGCTGGCGAAGCGGTTGAACCCACGTCGAACAATAATTGATCTTTGATCACCGATTCGCGGGTTTGCCAATGCAGGCGATTCAGACCCTTAAGGATTCGATCACCAAGGGTTTCACGATTTGGGTCAAATACAGGCTCTCCGGTCAGAACGATTGAGCGGACAAGCAAGACGCTATGACCAAGCAGCGTCTTTGCATCAGCATTTGAAGCCTCGACCAGGCAATCGACCGGAATTGGGTTTATCGCCGCCGCACCAGATGGTTGCGGTATCCCGAGAAGCGTCAGCAACACTAACACCGAAAGGATCAGTACTGAAGATTGTGTCAAAGTGACCATGGCAGATCCAAAAAGACGCCAAGTCTAACTGATGTAAGAAGTTATTGACCAATAGAACATCTGGGTCCTTCAGAACTGCGACACAATTAGCGGTACACCCTTGTCGCTCACCCAACAACAAAGACAACCTTTGGCCGCGCAGGAGAAATACACTATTGGCGCATTGATAGACGATGCTCTTAACACGAAATGAAATCGGCAGTTTATTTGATTGCATTATCGCCAAATTAACTGCCGCTGGCGCAAGCGCAAAAAAAAGCCCAACGGTCGCTGGGCTTTTTCTATTATTGCTTTTGAACCATTCAGAACTGATAGGTAAATTCGAGACCTACCGTTCTTGGTCGATTCACCGAACCGGCTGCAAACAGCTCCGCGATGGGAAAAAATACTTCGAAACGCGTGTCAGTCAAGTTCTTGCCATAAGCCTCAACAGCCCAATTTTCTGCATAATAACCCACTGATGCTGAGACTTCTTCTCGCGCATCCACCTTTGCCTGTTTTAAGTTCAGCAATGATGCTTCAAGCGCAGCGATCTTCGTTACTTTGAGAAAGGCATCCACTGACCCATCCCCCATGGGCACTGACAGCGTGCCGCCTATTCCCAAGGTGTACTCCGGCGCATTTCTCGGCGTGAGAAATGAAGCGTCTTCCTGAATATCGACCCCATCGTTGGGATTAATATCTGTCTCGAACGCTTCGTACTCAGCATCCAAGCTTCCGTAATTAATAAAACCCCTTACGTAGTTATTGAAGACATACTGCATTTCAATTTCGAAGCCATCATAAATGGCAGAAGCCGCATTATCAAAAACACTGGCGACCGTTTTGGTGTCTGGATCAATCACAACGAACGACTCTTGCTTATCCTCATAATCGTTTCTGAAATAAGTGGCATTGAACCTCAACCGATTGTCGAGATGCTGGCTCTTGTATCCAATTTCAATATTACCCGCGTACTCAGGATCATACTGATCCCGCTCGAAGTCCCGAATATTTTGGTTTACGCCAAAGAAGCCGCCAGATTTGAAGCCCTCTGAATAGGTTAGAAAGACCATCGAGCTGTCATTGATTGCATAGGTCAGACCAACCCTCGGCGAGACTTCCGTCCATTCCTGCTCAAGATCTGCGTACTCTGGGAACTGCCGCAACTTTTCACGATCGGGACTTGTCAGATAGGACTGGCCAGCGATAAAGTCTTTCTCTTCTTTTGTCCAGCGCACACCAGCCGTCAGCGTTAACTGATCGGTCAAGTCATAATCCATTTGTGCGAAAACTGCGGTCGACTTGGTTACTTGCGTTTCGTACAAAATCTGATGAATGTTACCACTGACATCCGTCAATCCCTGATCGCACGCTATCGGGGCAAAAATTCCTATTTTACAACCCGTTAAACCATCCAGCCCTGCCAGGGCTGGTACGCCCAGTGCAGCACCGAGATCTGGCGCGTTGAGTAAGCCACCAAAAAGAGTCGCCCAAAAGGTTCCGCCTGTATACCAATCCTGGGTGAACTCATTCTTAAAGTAATAAAGACCTGCCGTAAACCTGACCCTATCAAACGCGCCGTCTATCCGAAGTTCTTGGCTGGTCTGCTCATACTCGTTATCACGCTCGATTGTGATGAAGGGGGCTGCAGACGCGTCAAAATCGTAAATTCGATATTCATCGACTTCTCTTCGGCCAGTCACAGACACAAGCGTCAGATTCTCATTTAAATCTAGACTCATATTGAGGGTTATCGCATCGGTATCCAAGCTGTAAAGATTGTCGGTATCGTTTTCAGACACTGATGGACGATCCAAAGAATTTCGACATTGTCCAAAAGCCAAGCACGTGGTAAACCCGCCGCTGAAATCATTCTCCGGAGAACCTGGCGGTGGCTTTGGCAGCAATCCAGCAGGCGTATTGTAATTCGTATGATAGGCATCAAGCGTGCCCTCATCCATGAAGGTTTCAACAGTTAGCAACGCTTCGAAATTTTCTGTAGGAGAAAAAAGAAGGGTTGCACCAATATTACTGTAATCTTTCTCAGCTACCCCATTGCCCGTCGTGATATTGTCCATAAAACCGTCATAGTCGATCTGGGTCCCAAACAACTTCAAGGCTGTAGTGTCCCCTAAACCGAGATTGAGAACCGCGCGTGCTTCGCGCTGCCCATCGCTCCCTGCTGTAAGCTTGAACTTACCACCGAGCTCGCCGGTTGGCCGGCTACGGATGACATTGACCACGCCACCGACGGTGTTCTTTCCGAACAAGGTTCCCTGAGGGCCGCGAAGCACCTCGACCCGTTCTAAGTCAAAATTTTCTAAGACTTGACCAGCCAGCGTTCCGAGATAAATACCATCGATCACAACCGCGATTGGGGCATCGAAAGAATTGTCATCGCCTCGAGTTGGGCTAATGCCCCGAATATTAATATTCGCGCCGCCACCACCGCGGCTACCATCACTCCCAAACACTAAATTCGGCGCATACCCGTTTAGGTCAGACAGGTTTCGAATCGATCCATTTTCCAGTTCTTGGGTCAATGCGGTAATGGCAATCGGCACATCCTGCACAGACTCCTCTTGTTTTCGAGCCGTGACTACGACTTCTTCAATCACGGCATTATTTCCAGCCGCCGCAAACACCGGTACTGAAAACACTGTCAGCACCGCCAGGCTCCCTGCGATGCCATACCCGCCCAATCGACTTAAATACCCCATAGCATTTCCCCAAAGATGATTAGTTTTATTGTCTAACGGTGAACTAACCAGAACTTACGGAAAAAAGCAAGTAAGGTTGTTTATGTTTCAGCAGCGCTCACGACCCAATAGACATCAATTTGACGCTTTACCAACCCTAACATTCGAGCGTAGGCAACTCATAGAGGCTGATCGAAAATGCTTAGGCTTTGGTCTTATTCAGTCGTCAGTGGCGCAGCTTCCCACCGAGCAGCAGGGTCTGCCGCATCGGCATGATAAGAAGCACACGCCCCAGGGCTCGCGCCTGTACTACGAGCAATAATCGCATCACTCAAGTCACAGCCAATTGAAGCCCAGGGGCACTTTTCTCGCCGAATAAAATCGCACTGACATCAAGCCATACAAAGCTGCTTGTTACTTATTTGCCCTGACTGCGTTTTGTTTTGAAAAATTACAACCAGTCTTCCTTTTTTAGTCTGGCCGATCGCTGGCACCTTAATAATTTAAAAGTCTTAATTAAAAGCTGGTGCTGATATCGAGGCGCACGGTTTGGCTGAAACAACCCTTGGACATCCCTGTTTAGGCTCTACTTATTAGGTTCTACGGCTTATCGCAAACGGGCCCTTAGGACACCCCCTTTGGAATCCGGCTTGAGCCGAATTGCGTATGGCTTTAAGATCGACCCAACACAAGGAGCAATACGTCATGACGACTTTAAACATCCCTAAATTTGGCGAGTTGCTCGCCCCACACCTTTCCAGAATTCCTGATGCGGCACGTCCTGGCGCGTTGGCGCGACTTGAGCGCTCCGCCGCCGAGCGGTACCGAGGCTGGGCCGAAGCTTTACCAGAGCACGCCGAAGGGCTTTTGGTCTGCGCAGCACGAGAAGACGAGATCGCAGACCGCATTGAAGCCATCCTGCCGGTACCTGCCGAGTTTGAAGCCTTGGTTTGTGAAGTGATCCCGCTTGCCGTTGCAACTTACTACGCGGTTTTCGAGCCTTACAGCGTGTGGGATCAAATGGCGATTCAGGCCAATGCCGAGCGCCAGGGTTCGCTTGCTTGGCCAGCGATGGTGCCCGCTTTTCCCGAGCATACGGATGAACTGATGGCGCTATCGACGCTCGAACTCAAAAGTGGCGATTTTCTCGACGCCCTTCTTAGCAAGCAAGCGGCCTAAGCTTCCGGATTGCCAGCAAACGCTGGGCGCGTGTCGTCCACTGGCGACCATTGCATCGCCGTTTTCTGCCAAAAGCTGGATGTAATCTCAACCCAACTTGAGTCATCAAGGCTACCTACCTTGATGAATTTAATGGCCGGCATCTCTGTCACATAGCTGATCACCGGCGAGCCGCAGTTCCCACAAAACCCGCGCGTGACGTGGCTGCCCTCGCTGCCCACAACCGTGAAGGTTTTTAACGCCCCAATTAGATTGAGCGACTCCACTGGAATAAAAAGGATCGTTGCCTTGCCGCTACCGGTACTTTTTTGACAATCTTTGCAATGGCAATGATGCGCCGACAGCACATCTGTTCTCGGGAACGTATACCGGACCTCGCCACACAAGCAGCCACCGCGCTCTAACGTTGATTCTTCTGTCATAGTCTTCTCCTGTTGCATTCACGCATTGATCAAACAACGCTTAGCCCGATTCAAATTGGTTTCTGGGTGCTCTTTAGGCGCAGCGCTCTGGGCCTTTAAGGTGCCTTTGGCCAGCACCGGTTATCCGTTCGATACACTGCATCCGTTGACCGCTCCCCCAAAAGCGACAAAGGCGCCCCGGCAAAATAGGGATCCTGCGTGGGCTGGGTTCGACTCCAATCAACCCGCTCACTTCGGTACGCCATTTTCCACTCGCCATTGATCTTCACATAACGATCCAAGTACCGACCCGCGATCACGATGTCCAATGGACCCGACGCATCCGGCACCTTGTGGTAAGCATTAAAATAGATCTCACCGAAAGCTTCCTCGCCTTCAAATTCAATAAGGTGATTTCCAATCATATGATGATTGGCGATATGTCCTTCAAGCGCCGTGATGGCGTAATCGATAAACACCTCTGGCGTGCCATTGATAAAACCATATTCACAATAGGCATCCGCGCTAAAGACCGAGTGCAACAAGGCTCGATCCAATCGATCTAACCCCCGCATATAGCGACACGATAGCGCATAAATTTCTTGTTGATCCGCAAGCTTTTGTAGTTCGCTCATCGTTTCTCCTTTGCTTTTAGGTTGCGCCCCATATTGATGCGCCATCTTGATGCATCAGTTATTTGCGTTTTTTAAACTCGGTTGTTAAGGCGCGAGTTTCGTTAATTTTGTCCGCTGATCGCCTTGCTCACTGTCTTTCAGCTGAGTCCACGGATCAACCGCCAGACTTTCACTGCCCCTTTTCTCTCAAAGCCTTTTCTTTCAGAGCCTTTTCTTTCAGAGCCTTTTCTTTCAACGTCCTTTTTTACAGTCTCAGGTCTAATTTTTTTGGACGCGTGGTGGTCAGTCGCTTTTAAAAATTGATTACTCCGCAATCGCATTCGGCCACGATGCCAAATGAGGCCAAGACGGATCCTCTTGATCGTTCAGGCCCTTGGTCAATGCCGCAAATGAACCCTCAGCGCGCTCATCAACCACGTCACGGCGACGACTCCAATCCATTACGACACGTCGGAACTTGAACTTCCAATTTGAGCCCTCACATTCGAAGCGATCTAAATAGCGGCCTGAGAACACCATCTCGGAGCTGCCATCAAGTAGGAGATGTTTTGCAAATACCAAACTTTCGGTCGCCGCGTGTTGATCGTTAAAAAACTCAAACACCGTATTAGAGACGCGATGCTGTGTAAGTTGGTACTGCCCGGCCAGAGCGCCCATGACAAGATCCGCAAACACATGGGCTTCTCCTTTGAACCCGCCATAATCAACCGTTGCCGATGGCCAATAGACCGCCTTCATCAAACTCGCATCCAATCGATCCAGTGCTCGACTGTGGCAATTGAGTAATTCAATGATTGCCAAACGAGCCCCAACGTTTGCCGTTGACGGCATCTGTCCGGGTAAACTCATCATGATGGCCTCCTTTTTATGCTTGCGTCCTCAGATTCGTTTTATCGCCCCTTCCGCATTTGAACGGGCCTGACACTTGCACCACCAGTGCTTCAAACATCAATCCCAACGGCGTCTCCGAGATTACCATGAAATACTGCGTCGCAGATCTGATGGCGTTAATCCTCACGCGTTGCTTGCGCCCGGCACGCAATCACAAGCAGCGAGATTGGCTTACGGGGCTTGCTGGGCTTGTCCTTGGCGTTTTCGAACCCCTTGCAACCCCTATTCGGTTTGAATTGGGTCACCTCAAAGTTCTCGTCAACTTAACACGTGGCAATAAACTGTGGCATGCTCAGTGCTTATCATTTTTACCTCAATTTGGAGTCGCAAAAATGTCTGAGACAGAAAAAGGACAGGCTCGCGCCGCAGGCAGAACCGTGCATGACGTTTTAGCGACCGACGCAGTGCCGGCACCGCCGCCTTTACTTGCCTCGGCTTATGATTTTCTCGGTGACGCGGATCTGGACGCACAGCGCTATACCGATGCCGGCTTTGCCGCTAAAGAAGTCACGAAAATGTGGTCCAAGACTTGGCAATGGGCCTGCCGCGAAGAGCACATTCCGGAACCTGGTGATCGCTATGTTTATGACATCGGTCCTTACTCGGTCATTATTTCCCGCGATGAGGCCGGCAACCTTCACGCCTTTAGAAACAGTTGCACCCACCGTGGTACTCGACTCATTGGTAGCGAAGGGACTGGCTTCGGCGCCGGATTCACCTGTCCGTTTCACGGCTGGTCTTGGTACTGCGACGGCAGGCTCGAACAAATTCCGGCCAAGTGGGATTTTCCGCATGTGCAACCACAGACCCATGATTTAAGACCCGTCGCTTGCGCTGTTTGGGGCGGGTTTATATTCATCAACTTAGATACAGCCGCCGCCCCCCTGTCAGAACAACTGGAAGTCATGACCGAACATTTCGAGCATTTTCCACTCGATACGCGCCGGATTAAGGTTCATGTTCAAAAACGCCTGCCCGCGAACTGGAAAGCCGCTCAAGAAGCTTTTTTAGAGGCATACCATAACGTTGAGACGCACCATTCTCCCAATGGTGCCAACACCCAATATGATATTTTTGGCCGATTTGTTACGCGATTCATTCACAACACCGGCACCTATAGCCCGGAAAGCTTAGGTGACTATCCTGGCACCGAATGGCGCGACCCCGTGCTCACCGAAGCGGAGATTCTGGCGCGTACGGTGGGTATCACGCGGGAACTGCAGGCGGGCGAAACGGCCCGCGCTGTCGCTGCCGAAGATGGCCGCACCCGACTGGCGAGCGCGCTGGGTGAATCTCAAGCAGCGCTCAGCGACAGTCAGATCCTGGATTCCATTGAATACCACCTATTCCCAAACATGTTTTTTTTCCCGGGCATTAATATCCCCATGGTCTATCGCTTCAGGCCGGATGGCGACCGGGTCGATACGTGCTTGTTCGACTTGCTCATCCTCGAGCCTTGGCCCGCCGGTCAAGCGAAACCCTTCCCGCCAGAGCCCGTGTTCTTGGATGTCGATCAATCCTATACCGACGTGCCAGAACTCGGTTGGCTTGGACGGGTTTACGACGAAGATACGGGGAATCTCGCGCTGCAGCAGCAAGGCCTCAAATCTGCGGGTAAAGGCTTAACCCTTGGTAATTACCAAGAAGCCAGGATTCGGCGTATCCATCTAACCCTCGACGAGTTTTTGAAAGCTTAACGGCGAATGTTTCTGGGGCGTGCGAACACTAGGCGTTCTTCGCTTCTAGCGCTGCACGGATTTCAGCATGCCGAGCTTCTGTGATGGGGTAATTCCAAACAATCGCCGCACCGGTTAAGAAAAACAAAGACGGGAAGGTGGAAAACAAGAACCGCAATCCAAACAATTCTTCTTCGCCGTTACTGACACCCGCCTCGAACCCAAACAAGCTCAGACCAAATAGCGCAATGGCACCCCCAAAGGAGGCGGTTGCTTTTTGGGCAAAGGACCAAGCCGAGAAAAACAATGCTGCTCGATTTTCGCCCGTTTCCAGCGTGTCTAAATCAATCACATCGGCCTTCATCGAATTCGGTAAGGTTTGCGAGAAACCGCCCGCAGCAAACCCCGTCATGAGCGTCATCGGCAGCATCCACCAAAAATCACCCGGCCCCAACAGTAAGTAACAGGGATGCGCAAACGCGAGCAGAAAAAAAGATATTAAGTAAGCCCTATGCTTTCCCACTCGTTTTGAAAATGCGACCCAAAATGGCACGGCGATAATGCTCGCCGCATAGAAGAAACTGAGCATATAGATGGCCTTATCTTCGGCTTGCAAAACATCTGCAATAAAGAATAAGTACAAAGGGGTCGTCACATTGAGTCCTAACGAGCCAATCATGAAGGCCAAAACTAAGCGCTTAAACGGTCCGTTTGCGGCCATCAATTTTAGCCCCGCCAATACACTAACCTGCTGTCTGGGTTGATACGGCGCCTCGGCAACATTGCTTAACGTGAGCGTGACGCATATGGGCATGAGCACCAACATGGTTAATCCTACCAACTCGAGTACAACGCTTGAGCCGCCAAGACCAAAAAGCAGCAGCGCCATGGCAGGAATTAATTGAGCAGAGAGTGAACCCAGGGAATTAAAAACCGCGCGACTGCCGGTGACTTTGCTGCGTTCGTGATAGTCGCTTGAAAGCTCCGAACCCCAAGCATAATAAGGAATGAGCATCATGGTAATCGCTACCGACAACATGAAGCTCCAGAGCGCCAGATGGACCCAATTCATTTGAGCGGCATCGAATAGCAAAGCATAAATCGGACGCAACCATACTTGCCCAAGGTGGGGTAGAAACAGCTGGAACACTGACAGCATCATTAACGGCGTGGCCAAAGCAATCCAGACCTTACGCCGACCAAAACGACTGCGGGTGTGATCACTCAAGTAACCGACCAATGGGTCGGTTATCACATCAGTCCAACGTACCAAAAACAAAATCGTTCCGATGATCACCAACGGCACACCCATATCACTGGCATAAAAGCGGGGTATAAACACCGCGACGGGAAACAACGACATGGCGATCGGAAGATCGGTGAGCCCGTAAAAAAACAATGACTTTCGGGTTAGCCGCATTGGCGTGTCATCCTTGTGTTCCCGTTTCGCTCTCGGCTAAAAAAATACCTTGTTACCGATTGGCAGCATAGGCTTTCCGCTCAGCCAGTATAGATCGCTGTAATTTCAATTGGCGAGAAGTTAATTTGCATGCTAGGTTGCCCACAACATAGTGGGTTCCAAGGAAGATCGCAACAATGAACAACACGCAAGTTTTACTCAAGCGCCGCCCAAAAGGCGCACCCGTCGCGGCGGATTTTGAAGCGGTCACTGCCGACATTACTGGCCCCAAAGACGGTGAAGCACTCATTCAAAATGAGTATATTTCGATGGACGCGGGCTTTAGAAACTGGATGGATGAAGACGCCGGTGATGCCGTGCTCCCTGCGATGGCACTTGGGCAGCCGGTTATGGGGCTGACGGTTGGCGAGGTTGTGGCAAGTCGCCACGCAACCCTCAAAGAAGGCGACCTTGTCATGGGCCGGTTGGCATGGGAGCAGTATTCTCTTGCTGGGGACGACTTTCTCGTCGTGCTCGACCATCAAGATCTCGACACACCCAAACACTTTCACCTAGGAATTTTGGGCGATACCGGGATGTCTGCCTACTTTGGCTTGACCGATATTGGACAACCCAAGGCTGGTGAAACCGTTGTGATATCGGCAGCTGGCGGGGCCGTTGGCTATGTTGCAGGCCAAATCGCAAAATTGATGGGTGCAGGCCGGGTCGTTGGCTTAACCAGCAGCAACGCAAAGGGAGATCGACTCAAATCCGAACTCGGCTACGATGCCTTTATTAACTACCGAGAACCCGACCTCGATCAACAGTTTTCAACAGCTTGCCCGGACGGCATTGATGTCTATTTCGATAATGTTGGGGGCCCTATCCTGGAAACCGTTTTAAACCACATCAATGTTGGCGCCCGAATCCCGTTTTGTGGGGCTGTTGCAGATTACAATAACAAGCAGCCCAAAGGACCCTCCAATCTCTTTCAGATTGTGACCAACTCTGTTCGATTACAGGGTTTTATGACCCACCTTCAGCTTGAACGCTATCCGGAGGCGAGAGGCCAGTTGACGGCCTGGCTTAAGCAAGGGCAACTTAAATCTCTCACGCATGAATATGAGGGCGTTGCTCAGTGCGGCCAAGCCTTTGCTGACTTGTTCGCCGGCAAGAACTTTGGCAAGACGCTGGTGAAAGTCTAAACCCGATCGGGCCAAAGACTGGCCTCCCTAGGCCCTCGCCATCCTATGAAGCGCTCCTATCTCGCCGCAATACCCCCAACGGATCTGCGGGATGGCGTTATCGAGCCCGAACGCGCGCGCCCTGGAGATGCAAGCGCCTTCGATGCAAGCGCCTTCGATCAAAGCACCGCGCGAGCACGCCAATAATGCCTTTGAGTATCAAATGTTCACAAAAAGGCTCAAATTGTGATCAATAAGCACGAAAATCTTCGCCATTGCACAATACGCGGTGCTAAGCTGTTAGGACGTTGAAATTAATAATCTACATATGTTAGCTTCTGCCTTAGGAGAGGGGCGTTTTACACTCAAAAGCCGTTTTGAGCTTTGTAAGTGTTGGCGTTAAAAGCAGCTTGCCCACATGTGAGGAGGCTAACGAAAATGGAAGGCTCTATGAAGCGCGAAAACTTAAAAAAACTTGCTCAATTAAAGGCCGTCATTCTTGGAATGGAACAGGATTTTGGTCTTGCGGACCTTACAGAGCAGGAGCGCAGGATTCTGAACGCAATGTCTGAGATTGGGACAAGCGATGACAGCTTGGTCAGCAGCAAAGCGGTACGCAACAGCCTGTATTGTGCTGACCTATCTGCCCCAACATACCATAGAGCCCTAAAAGCCTTGCTTGATAAACAGTACCTGAAACCCGCCGAGGGACGAAAAACCGGCTTGTATCGACTCTGTTTGTAAGCCACAGCTGAATTATCATTGAACAGAACGGTCGCGCTGTTTACGTATTTTTAAGAACAGCGAACCAGGCGCCTCGTGAGCTGATGGCGCCTTACCAGCCAAGGCTGACGTATTCTTTGAGATCGATGATTTCGTTTTTAAGTTTCCGATGAAGCACTCGGTGTCTCGTGACAGTCCAATTGACTCTCGAACCCAACAGGCAATGAAGATTATCCCCAGAGCTCTAGCACCATGCACGCACCTAAATCGCCGGGGGTTAAACCAACCTTCGCGCTGAGCGCACACTAAAATGCGGGTCGACCGCAACAAGCTACTCGGCGAGCTTCTGTCGGGCGTCTTCATTATTTTCTGGTTCTTAGTCAGTTATCTGCTCAGCTACGAAAGCCTCAATCGTTTTGTGCCGGGTTTTATTGAATCGATGCAAATCGTCTCTTTCTTAATTTTTTTACCCCACGGTATTCGCGTCATCTCGGTTTACTTCCTTGGGTACAAAGCCGTCCTGCCGCTCTTCATCGCGCATTTAATGCTCTACCAATTTTTCGACAAAATGCCGTCTTTTGAGGTTCAGATACCGCTTGCCCTCGTCGGGGCCCTTAGCCCTTTGTTTGCTTTTGAGTTGCTGCGCATCTGTGATTTAAGGAGTTATTATCGACCCAAAGCGCCAGTTGCAATGCCCAACACTCTGGGCACGCCATTACTAGCAGGTCTTCTGGCAGCCATTTTAAACGGGTTATTGACACTTGCAATTTTAATGCTCAATGAAAACCCGGTGGTCGGCCTCAAATTTCTACTTGGCTATTTTATTGGCGATCTGCTTGGCGTCGTTCTAGTGCTTGGGCTACTCTTTACACTACGAGCTCTAACAAAATCGTTGAACCGCGATCAAGACGGTGCTTGATCGGCCTCGAACGTCTGAGATGGTTGCTTCATCCTACAAAAAATCGAGCGAGCCGTAATCAGTAGAGGTCCCACTGTGCTTAGAACTCATTGGCAAGGTACCCAAAGGTTATGTTTTAAACCCATGCGCCAAGTTCTGATAGATTTCGCAGTGGTCTATTTTCTCTATTTCAGCATTTCAACGGCCTACGCAGAAGCGCTTCCGCTTGCACTGCTCGGCAAAGCCCCACCTCTACAAGGACGCGCATTACATTACTTCGCCGACAACGCGGCAACCACTGGTTACCTCGCGACACCAGTCGACCAGCCGAGTAAAGGTGCGGTCATTTTAATTCATGAATGGAACGGTTTAACGCGCCGAATCAAAGAAACCGCGGATGCCTTTGCGACCGTAGGTTATGTCGCCCTCGCGGTGGATCTCTATAGCGGCCGAATCGGTCTTAACCGTGACGAAAACCTGGCCTTGGTTCAAGAAACCATGCAAGCGCCGGATCAGATTATCCGCAATCTTAATGCTGCCCTAAAAACCTTAAAAGCCCGCCCAGATGTATCCGGTCAGGTCGCAACCATCGGCTGGTGTTATGGCGGCGGCATCGCCTTGTCGTTTGCCATCGGCGGCGACAACCATGATGGTACGGCAATTTTTTATGGCCGCCTTCTGAATGACCCAGAGGTCTTAAAGCAAGTGCAACATGAAGTGTATGGCACCTTTGCAGGGTTAGATCGCGGGCCAAGTGTTGAACAGGTTTCAGCATTTGTCACGGGCCTGCGCACCGCCGGCATTGACAATGACATTCACATTTATGATGACGTGCAACATGGCTTTTGGCTCCATGTCGATCGCGACCTGGATCGAAATCAGGCGCCGGCTGAGCACGCTTGGCGTCGGCTTTTGAACTACCTCGATCGCGTGCTGTCGCCCATCAAAACCGACCTAGAAAGCGCCCAACCTTAATCGAGGCCCCAAACGTAATTTGAGATTGTTCTTTTGGCGCATCGCTTCACGCGGACCTAACGAAGATTTAGATCGTTTTCGTTCGCCCTATATTGACAGAATCAAAACCATTGGTTGCCGCAGTAAAGTCCTTAATGCCGCCGCGGTCGAGTCGCCGGCCTAAAACAAGCGCTCTAAAAAAACGCTCTGAACAAACGCTCTAAACAAGAGCGCCGCATATTTCAACTTCACCCAATCGGCGGCTTCAATATTGTTCAATTCCCTTCGACTCGGCCGTAGGCATCATCAAACCGAATAATATCATCCTCACCGAGATAAGGACCCGATTGCACCTCGATAATCTCGAGTAGCACCTCACCCGGATTCTCCAAACGATGCGTCGAGCCTTGGGGATATAGGTCGACTGGTTTTCAACCAATTCAAACACTTGGTCATCGCAGGTAACCCGCGCAACCCCCGACACCACGACCCAATGCTCTGCCCGATGCGCATGCTTTTGCAAGGATAAACGCTGGCCAGGTAGTACGCCGATGCGTTTTGTCTTATGTTTGGGGCCCTCATCGACCGTCTCATACCATCCCCAGGGTCGGTTGACGCGCCGGTGCAGCAAATGTTCTTCCCGACCTGAGTCTTGCAAGCGATCAACCACCACCTTGACCTGCTGGCTTTGATCGGCTGCCGCAACCAATACCGCATCAGCCGTTTCGACCACAACAACCTCTGCAAGCCCCAGCACCGTTACCAACCGGTTTTCGGCGAAGACCAAACTGTTTACCGTGTTTTCAAAAATGACGTCACCCTTCGAGACATTTAAGTCTGAATCCTTATCGCTCACCGCCCAAAGAGATTGCCACGATCCGATATCGCTCCAACCAGCCGACAGCGGCACGACCGCGACCCGGCTTGCAACTTCCATCACAGCATAATCCACCGACGCAGCGGGACAGTCTTCGAAGGCCTCGGGGTTTGGACGAATAAACGCTTGATCAACGCGCCGGTCAAGCCATGCAGCATCGATAGACTGTGCAATCACGCGGAGCATGGGTGTTCAAGGCCCCTAGAAACTGCTTTGCTTGAAACACAAACATGCCGCTATTCCAGTAGTACCGTCCAGCGTCAACATAGGCCTGCGCGCGCTCAAGATCCGGCTTTTCAACGAACCGCGCGACCTCAAAGCCGCTTTGCAACGCCTCGGCGCGTTCAATGTAGCCGTACCCGGTTTCTGGTGCTGTGGCCTCGATGCCAAAGGTTACAAGGTGCCCCTCAGTCGCCAATTCAGTGGCCGCTCGAATGCCTGAGTGCAAAGCCTGTAATTCCGTAATGACGTGATCCGACGGCAGCACAAGCAGCGTTGCCTCAGCATTGATCTCTTGGGCGGCCAAAGCTGCCAGCGCGATGGCCGGCGCGGTATTGCGACCAACCGGTTCCAAGATCAACCGAACGTCGGGATAACCAATTTCAGCCATTTGCGATTGCACAAGGTAGCGATGCGCTTCATTGCAAACCAAGATCGGCGCCGCAAGCTCCGTCAGGCCATTCAATCTGAGACACGTATTTTGCAGCAGACTCTGGTTGTTCAGCAGCGAGAGCAGCTGCTTCGGGTACCCTTGCCGCGACATTGGCCAGAGTCTGGATCCAGCGCCACCGCAGAGAACAACGGGTTGGATTAACATAGCAATTCACCACGGGGTTTTGCCGAGTATAGCGTACAACCCAACGCGATTATTAGACTTCCACCAAGCGGTCGTCGCCCTTTAAGTAGGCAGCTGAGAGCCTTTGGTAATACCGAGCATTTGCAACGTTCGCATCATATTGGTCTCGGGTTGCAATTAGCTTTGCCGGAACGCCGCCAATGACGGAGTACTCTGGAAAATCGGCGTTCTCGCGAACAATCGCCTGGCCCGCAACAATCGAGCCGCGTCCGATCTTGGCCCCATCCATGACGACCGCATGAATACCAATCAGGCAGCCGTCGCCAATGTCACACCCATGCAGGGTGACATGGTGCGTAATTGAGCAATCCTCACCAATTCGTGTACCCGTTGCAACGCCCTCATGAATCATCACAAAATCTTGAATATTGCTGCGCGCACCGATATGAATTTCAAATTGCTCGCATCGCGTCACCGCATAGGTCCAGACTGAGGCCTCCGGGCCAACATACACCTTACCTTGCAGCCGTGCGGTTTCATGGATGAATCCTGGACGATCAAGCGTGACATTTTTTCCGATTCCCAGCTGCTTGTTCATACTGCTTCTCCAAAATGAGGGTCCCTAACTCGTGTCACCTTCCAACGACCGCGCTAAAGCGTCACGACCGGTTCGGCTCTGTGGTTGCCAGAATAGCGGCCAGTGTCGGCCGGTGCGTTTTAATCTCAGCCCAACTCAATCCTTCCAAAGAATGCGGAAACTTCAGCCAAGCGCTCGTTTCATGAACGTAATAATCGGGTACGCGATCGGTCTGATTTCGGTTCGGCTTAAAATACGGCACCGCAATCCGAATATCGGTTGGCGTGTTACGCCGAGCCGACATCGATAACTGCTCAATCACGGCCTCAATGCTGCGACCCGAATCAAAGACATCATCAACAATAAGCAGCGCGTGCTCAGCGCGCACCTGCCGGATCAAATAGTCCATACCATAAACCTGAACGTGGGCGCGCTGGTCATCAATGCCGTCATAACTTGAGGTCCGAATCGCGATGTGATCTGCTGCCACTCCGAAGCGCGCCAGAAACTCCTGTACGGCGATTCCCACCGGTACGCCACCGCGCCAAATAGCGACAATAAAGTCCGGCACAAACCCATCCTGCGTCATCATGGCGCCCAAACGCCAGCTGTCCTCCAACAGCCTCTGAGCGTCTAGATAGCACTTGTTCGACATGCACGGTATCCTAAACGTAATCCAATGAGCTTATCATGCAGTCCAATACCTTTCTCCAAGAGCAACAAGTTATTGAAGACAGCTTTCGGCTCGGTGTTAAGGTCTTTAATTCAGGATTTCGGCCCACATTTATCGTTGGACTCTGGCGCGGTGGCAGTACCGTCGGCATTTATTTGCAGGAATGCCTGCAAACGCTTGGTATTCAAACCAATCACATCGCGCTCCGAACGGCTTATGCTGGACGCAAAGCCTACGAGGCGGAACGCGCCAACCCAGATTTTGATATCAGTGTCCACGGCACCCAATACTTACTCGAAACCCTCAATCACGATGACCGGCTTCTTTTGGTCGATGATGTCTCGGGTAGCGGCCGCAACCTCGCGGCGGTCATAGAAAAACTTCAAACCCGACTTCGAAAAAACTGCCCCAGTCAGATCAGAACGGCATGCTTATTTCACCGACCCAAGCAACAACAACGCAGTTTACAGCCGGATTATGTGCTCAAGGCAGTAGATGGCTGGATAACCTTGCCTTATGAACTCAAAGGGCTGAGCGAGCAGGCGCTCAAGGATCATAAACCGGCGTTTTTGGCGTTATTACAAGAGTATGATCTAACCTTGCCGAACGACGCCGACTAGGTGCCCCGATCAATCCTTGCGTTGCCGCTTCTGCCAGGCCTTCAAGCAAATAAAGTCGTGGGCCAGGGTCGCTGCGGCGATGGCGGTGATTTCACTGTGATCGTACGCCGGCGCCACCTCGACCACATCCATACCAATAATATCAATATTGCCCAGTCCTCGAAGAATGGTCAGCGCTTGCAGGCTGGTCATCCCACCCGCAACGGGCGTGCCCGTGCCCGGCGCATAAGCTGGATCCAGACAATCGATATCAAACGTCAGGTAGGCCTTATTGCGACCAATCACCTTTTGTATTTCAAGCACCGTTGCGCGCACACCATTTTCCGCAACCCAGGGGCTCGACATCACGGTGAACCCATAGTCGTCTTCGCTGAAACTTCGGATACCAATTTGCACCGACCGCTTGGGATCAATCAAGCCCTCTCGAAGGGCCCGCAAAAACATCGAGCCGTGATCCAGTCGCTGCCCGTCATCCGGCCAAGTGTCAACATGGGCATCAAAGTGGATCAAGGACAAAGGACCATATTTTTTGGCGTGCGCACGCAGCAACGGGTAAGTCACAAAATGATCGCCGCCAAAGGTCAGCATGGTAACGTCTTCTTCAAGCAACTTTTGCGCGTGCGCCTCAATCACCTGGGTGGCCTGATCGGGATAACCCGACACAAAACTCACGTCGCCATAATCCGCAACCGCCAGTATTTCGAAGGGATTCGCGTTCAGCGGAAAGGCGAAGTCAGCGATTTCGGCCAATTGAACACTCGCCGCACGAATCGCTTGAGGGCCAAACCGAGCCCCCGGCCGAAACGTTGTCGCAAGGTCGAATGGCAGACCTGACACCACGAGGTCAGCCCCGCGAATATCTTGCGTGTACGGCCGCCGCAAGAAGGAAAGCTGGCCACTGAAGGTTTGCTGGGTGCTGCTCGTACCCAACAAATCTGGTCGTGCATGGCGTCGACTCACTCGGTCTATCATATGAAACGCTCCCTACTTAACGAAAACAGCCTAAACGCGATCTAGCGCCGCATAAAACAGCATCCCTGCCACCAAGCCCGGCCAGCGCAACCAACGACCACCCGGAAACTTTCGGTGTTTGAGATTGGCCAAACAATCAAAGCCCGCTGCTTGGCCCTTAATGGCTTCGGCTATGAGGTGCCCCCCCATATTCGCCATGGCAACGCCGTGTCCAGAATAGCCTTGGCCATAGTAAAGGTTCGCGCCTAATCGACCAAACTTGGGCATCCGGTTCATCGTGACGGATAAGGTCCCGCCCCAAGCGTAGGGCAAATCAACGTCGGCCAACTGCGGATAGATCGCAAGCAATCGCTTGCGAACAACACGCCGAATATCCTTTGGGAAGAAACGGGTATAGTTTTCACCCCCGCCAAAAATGAGTCGTTGGTCCCCAGAGAGATGGAAATAGTTCACAACGAACCGGGTATCGACAACCGCCGCGTTATCTCGAATGACCTCGCGCGCCAAAGCATCGCTTAGGGGCTCAGTCGCCACCATAAAATTATTGATCGGCATCTGATAGTCGTCGGGCTCCCGGGCTAGACCATTTAAGTAGCCGTTACAAGCGAGCACGACCTTACCCGCTCGCACCCGGCAGGTTGCTGTCCTGACTTCCATCAAATCTGCAGAGACTGCCTCAAAACCAGTGACGGCGGCTAATTCAAACAGCTGAGCGCCTTGAGACGCTGCCGCTTTTGCCAGGCCTTGCGCTAAATTCAGCGGGTGCAGGTGACCCGCGCGCGTGTCCAGATAACCGCCGAAGTAGGCATTGCTTCCAATCCGCTCTGATACCTCAGCACGAGTCAGCGGGTGGCACTCTTCATAGCCGTATCGCGCCTTTAAATGCGCCGTGTGATCCCACAGACCCTGTTCGTATCGCGCCCGATGCGCGAGGGTAAGCTCGCCGTTCGATAAATCACACGGGATCGAATATTGATCAATCCGAGCCCGCACCAGCGCATTAGCATCCAAGGACATTTGCCACAGCTGCTCGGCCCATGCGGGGTCAACGATCCGCTCTAAGTCTTCCTGATCCTTCCGCTGCCCTATTCCAAGCACACCGCCATTGCGGCCCGAGGCACCCGAACCCACTCGATATTTCTCTAGGAGCACAACCTTCAAACCCGCTTCAGACAGCGTCAGTGCCGCAGAGAGTCCCGTGTAGCCGCCGCCAACAATGCAAACGTCGCAATCAAGATCTTCGGTGAGCGTTGGACGTTCCGCCTGATCGTGTCGGCTAGCAAAGTACCACGACGACTCAAAGCCGACTTCCGGCCGACCACCCGCTAGACGGTTCATACCAGGCTCGCTAGGATTACGCTCACCTACAACATGCTCCCAAGGTAGCTCACCTCCCAAGACGAAATTCGAATATTGTAATCCTGCAGTTCATTGCGCTTGATGGAGGCAAAAACATCTAAGAAATCTCGGGTCATCAACTCGGCCATCTTGGTGCTCTCATCTAAGTTAACCAAGGCCTGATCCAAGTTATCCGGTAGATTGGTCGTCAGTTCCCAACAGTCTTCTTCGCTCGCCGCCGTCGGCTCAATGGCTTCTTCCAGACCCAAGAGCCCCGCTGACAGAATTGCCGCGATCATTAAATACGGGTTCGCATCGGCGCCAATCACGCGCGTTTCGACCCGGCCTTCTTCTGGCGGACCATAGGGCACTCTCAGCCCGGTGGTTCGATTGTCATAACCCCATTCCAGATTAATCGGCATCGATCGGTCTCCAGCAAAACGCTTATAGCTGTTGATGTTCGGTGCGAGCAGCAAAAACGCCTCAGGCAAGTAGGTTTGAAGCCCACCAATAAAATGCCGGAGCGCCGCTGGTGCCTTTTCATCGACCAAAGTGAACAGGTTCTCACCGGCTGCATTCTGCAAGCTGCAGTGAAGATGCAAGCCCGACCCCGGCAACTCCGCCGATGGTTTGGCCATGAAACTGGCTAGGTAACCATGTTCTAGCGCGCAACCTTTCACTAACCGCTTTAGCAGAACCATTTGATCGGCCACGCTGAGCGCTGGACCATGTTTCACGTTAAGTTCAATCTGGCCGGCGCCGACTTCATGCACAACCGCTGATAAATCGAGCGCTGCTGCGGCGCTCATATCTTGCAAATAACTGACAAAGGGCCCATAGCGGTCGAGCGCATCAAAGCTAAACGCCTCACCACCAAACTCGTCTCGGCCATCAAAACCCGAGCCGGGCTCTAATTCTTGATCGCCACGCTTCGGTGCACTCATTAAATAAAATTCAATTTCTGGCGCAACGATTGGCGTCAGGCCACGCTCGGCATAGCGCGCTAAAACCCGCTTTAAAACATTGCGGCAATCGTAGGGCAACGGATCACCATCTTTGTCCGTGGCTTCACAAATCACCTGTCCGACCTCTTCTTCTTTCCAAGGCGTACGTCGATAGGTCGACCAATCCGGACTGAGAATCAAATCTTCATCCTTTGGGTTGAACGAGTCCATCGTCTCTTCGGCATAGTTGCCGTGGATGCACTGAAACAAAACGGCTTCTGCCATTCTGGGTAGATGGTTTTCGTCGAGCGCCTCGCTTTCAACCGTTTTCCCCCTCGGAACGCCATTCGCATCGGTTATCAGTAGGTCGATCCGTTTCGCCAGACCTTTGGGTATTGTCACTGTGTCACCTCCGAGGGCGCTGCCCTCTGTAATTCCTGTTCCCATACAAAAACATTTCGTTCAATAAACACAAAGGCCACAATCCAAAGGAAGGCGTCCCAAAAATCAAGAATAGAGCCTGCGAAGCCCCAAAAAGCCGCAAATACAATCAATAAACTGTACAGCACAAGTTTCGTCGACTTAATGAGCGCCGCAACGCGCACAGACACTTCCCGCCGTAAGCCAATGCGAACCTCAAATTCCAGCATAATCACAATCAAAATCCAGGTTGCTGCGTTACTGACATCAACCCATGCCAAGTGCTTGATCTCGGACCAATCCGTCATGGTCACGACCCAAAGGTCCTCATGGTTGACCATCAACGCCTCGCTTGCGGCCAGCGCGCTGGTTGCACACCCGGAAACCGCTAGCGGCAGAAACTCATCCAGATCTGACATTTGCTGGTATTCCGACGCTGCGAGATCACACACAACACCGACCGCTAACGGCACAACATTTAAAAGACTCAAGCCTTTCATCACGTAACCGAAAAAGGCAAACACGATAAACCCGTAGCACAATGCTCGAACCAAGATCAGCGAAAGGTTAACGGCCGGCGTCAGCCTTGAATCCTCTAGCTGATGGGTTTCTAGCTCAAACATCAGCAGTAGAACGACCCATGCCAGGGTATCGATGCTTGCCGCAAAGGCCTCAAGCACTAACGCAGCAGAGACCTCGGCACGAAGCAAGTGCGTTGCTGCTTGCCACTCCTCTTGAAAAAAGAAGCCGATATTGGCCGTGAGCGCCAGGTACACCACCGTCTTGAAGACCGCAAACCAACCGGGCCAATACCGCAGAGACAGCATCATGGCGCGGCCTCTGGCGGCCAATGGTTTAATCGTCTGGTTGCCCTAACATTCACTTTGGGTAGACCTTTTGGCCTTCAAAAAAGGTCATCGTAATCGGCACTTCGCCAATCTCTGAAGGCGCAAGGTCAAACAAATTTGCACCCAATACGACGAGATCCGCCTTGTATCCTGGTTTCAGCCGACCTGTTTGATCTTCGCGATGCGCAAGATAAGCGCCGTTGATGGTATAGGCCTTAATCATGTCGACCAAGGTTACCGCCTCTGCCACATTCAGCGCCTTGAGTTTTACACCGGTGGGATCACGGCGCGTCAAGGCCGTCTCGATCGCTAGAAGTGGATTCATGGACGAAACTGACCAATCGCTTCCCCCCACGATCGTTGCACCGGCTCGATGCAAAGAGCCGATCGGATACATGGCCTGGACTCGGTCCCTACCCACTGCGGGTAAATTGATGTTCATAATATAGTCATCGGGAAAGGCCCAGAGCGCTTGGAAATTCGCGGCGACCCCGAGCGCCGCAAAGCGGGGATGATCTTCTGGGTCCACCAGCTGCAGATGAGAAATATGATGCCGCAGATCTTGTACGCCATTGATTTCGCGGGCGGCTTCCAAGGCATCCAGTGCCAAACGCACGCCAGCATCACCAATCGCATGAAACATCAACTGCACGCCGGCCGCATCCAGCGCGACCACTTGTTCAATCAATGAATCAGCTGGGGTAATCAACATGCCATGACCGTGGCTACCGCCTAAATAAGGGGACAACAAAGCCGCGGTTTCGCCCTCCAAGACCCCATCAATAAAAATCTTTGCCGACGCGCGTTGAACGTTTTGATCGCTGTACCGCTCAGAAACCTTGACACTCGACAGCGGCGCCTGGTCAAAAAACGGCGCGATTAAGGACATCGCCAAAACGAGGCGTAAGTTTAATGCCTGTTCGGCATCGAGCGCATCGAACGCTTTGGCGTCGGATTCTGTGGTGGCGGCATCAATGACCGACGTGATCCCCATTGAATGTGCCAAGGCGACACTGATGCGGGCCGCTTTCAAACGGTCTTCGACTGTGACCGCCGGCAGCACCTTTTCAACCAGCAACATGGCGGACTCTCGCAGAACACCTCGCGGTTCATCGAGCGCATCACGCTCGATAACGCCGTCGCTTGGGTTGGGCGTTTCCGCCTTGATGCCAGCATCCTTAAGGGCTGCTGAAGAAACCCAAGCCGAGTGTCCATCCGCGCCACGAATAAACATACGCCGCCTCGGATTGATGTTATCAAGCAAAGACTTACTTGGGTTCGTCGACTCAAATAACGACAAATCCCAACCACCACCGATTAGCCACTCATCCGACGACAGCGCCTGATCACAGGCTGTAATTTTCTGCAGCAGCGCCGAGACGTCCCTTGCAGCCGACAGATCGCAGCGCATCAGCTCTAATCCACCATAGACAAGGTGGCTATGGCTGTCATGAAAACCGGGCAGCACCATCTGACCTTTAAGATCTAATTGCTCGCCTTCGTAGTCCCGAATCATCGCATCACTTGCACCCACAGCGACGATGAGACCATCGCGAATGGCCAAGGCTTGCGCCCAAGGTCTTTCGTCATCGACGGTGTAGACGTTGGCGTTCAGGATTAATAAATCAACCGGCTCGCGCCCATCGCAGGACGCAAGATTGATCATCAGTAGGCAGAGAAGCACTCTCTTAAAATGAAGATTCATTCGAAACCAGAGCAGTTTTAGCGCTCCCCCCCTGGTTCTTTGGATCGATTTTGAGGCCTAGTGGGTACCGGGCACAGCGATTTCATGAAAAATTCCTTTAGACCACCAAATTATGACCGCGCTTAAGAATCTGTCAAGGGCTGCTGATTGGCGCGCGCGACTTGACCCGGTTTCGCACGGGGCGCTAAGGTAACCCAGCGCTCATCAAAGCGTTTACAATGCGAGCGCCCGGGACCCGCGGTGCATTGTCAGTATAATCAGCTTGCCCAGCCCGCACGCTGATAAAGAAAACGGCGGTCCCGTTTACGCCAAGCTAGGATGGCATGCTTGGCGCTTGACCTTTTTGATCAATAGGAAATCACATCATGTCGACGACAACGCCTGACGCGACCCATAACACGCTTGAATCTGGTACATTTTTACACCCGTTTACCGATTTCGCAGAATACAAAAATCACGGCGGTAAAACCTATGTTCGAGGGGAAGGTATTTTCATTATCGATCATCTGGGCAACCGATTGCTCGACGGCATGTCTGGTTTGTGGTGCACCAACCTGGGTTATTCCCAAGACAGTATCAAAGCAGCAATCACGGAGCAGCTCGATCGACTGCCGTTTTATAACAGCTTCTTCAACTGCACAACCGACAGCACACTAAGACTTGCAGACCGCATGACGGCGATTCTGCCGGCGGCTTTTAACCATGTCTTTTTTACCAATTCAGGCTCCGAGGCCAACGATACCAACATCCGACTCGTGCACCGTTACTTTGATCTATTAGATCAACCCCAAAAAAAGCACATCATCGCTCGGACCAATGGCTACCATGGTAGTACCATTGGTTCGGCCAGCCTCGGCGGCATGAAAGGCATGCACGACCAAATGCAACGCCTACCCTACGTTCATCACGTTGAACAGCCTTACAGTTTCCCGCATCTCGGCGCCCAAACAGCGGAAGAGATCGGGCAACAAGCCGCTCAGTCGCTCGCTGATAAAATAGACGCGCTCGGCCCCGAAAATGTCGCCGCCTTCATCGCTGAACCGATCCAAGGTGCTGGCGGCGTCATTATCCCGCCCGATAACTACTGGCCGCTGGTTGCGGAGATTTGCCGATCACGAGACGTGCTCATAATCAGCGATGAAGTCATTTGCGGCTTTGGTCGCACCGGTCAATGGTGGGGCTGTCAAACCTATAATTTCGAACCCGATTTGATTACGTTTGCGAAGGCTGTAACCAATGGCTACCAAGCCCTTGGCGGTGTTGCCGTCAGTGATCGGATCGCAAAGGTCGTGACGGCCAGTGGTGGCGAGTTCACCCATGGCTTTACTTATTCCGGGCATCCAGTTGCCTGCGCTGCTGGCGATGCGACGGTTAAAATTTATCAAGAAACGGACCTGCTTGAGACCATTTCAAATACCCAACAACACGCTTGGGCAAAAGCACTATCGACGCTATCAACTCACGCAATTGTGGGTGAAGTTCGGAGCAAAGGCATGCTCGGCGCCGTGGAGTTGGTGCGGACGCCCGGCTCAGCCATGCGAATTGCGCCAGACGCCGCAGCCGCCGTTTTCTGCCGCAATTACGCGATCCAGCACGGCCTAATGGCGCGCCAGGTCGGCGATAGCCTGATTCTCTCGCCGCCCCTGATTATCACAACCGATGAAATTGAGCAGTTAGTCACAGGCTTGCGCGCAGCCCTCGACGCCACGGCGACCGCGTTCGGCATTGCCTGCTAACATTTTAAACTCATGACAAGCCTAGGCCTGCTGCAAGTGCCTCGAGCTTTTGATTACGGACATCCGTTGTCAGCCGCGGCTGAGCCTCAAAGACCATGATGTCTCCGGCCTTTGACCAGTCCGCCCAGTGCAGCTGCTCGTCATCGTTGGGGTCACCGCACTTGGCAAAATTAACCCAATAGCGATTCATGATCCGCGCCAATTTACGATCTTCGTTGTTCCAGCCGCAACCCGTTTTATCCATGGTATTAAACACGTAGGCGAGATCCCCGGAGTGATAGGCGCCGGCGCTCCTCGGACCATTCGGTAGCGAAAGGTCGGGGGCCTCAGGGCGATAAATTCGGCATGCCGGCGGCACATGGTTCATGAAATAAACGAAACTTTGGCCACCGTGTTTTTGATTCAATCTGGCCCAAAGCCGCATACCGAACGCCATAAACAAGTCGGTTGAAATTTCATGTCGCGCAGTTGCATAGTCAACATCAATTTCCGCTTGGTAGGCTGCCTGAATCGACGGGATCGCAGCTGGATGACGCGCAAAGGTCCGTGCCAAAAAATTCTGAAAAGCGGCTGCATCGGTCTCTGCCACACGCGGCAGCAGCTGATGGCCCTCATTCGAGAGCGAGCCAACCATCAGCGGTACTTGCATGGCTTGACCTTTCAAGTACCGCGCTAAAGGCGGCTCGGGCAAGACCCAACCATCAATGCTTATCCGGCTGCGCCGCGCCCATTGAGTCGACTCAGCCGCTGCCAATAGCGCCTCGTTCGATATTGAACGCAGGGTCTTGGTATCCCGGACCTGACCCAGCGCCTCAAGCAGTTTCACGCCGGTCTCATAGCCCATCGGGTCTGACTCAAATCCTTGCAAGCAACTGGCAGATTGCCCGATCGCTTTATGAAACAACCCCTTTGCCAAGGGTGAAGACATGAGCGCACAGATGCTTTGCGCGCCTGCAGATTGACCAAAAACGGTGACGTTATCAGCATTGCCGCCAAACCCTGCGATATTGCTTTGGACCCATTGCAGTGCCGATAATTTATCCAACAAGCCATAATTACCCGCAGCCCCGTGCTCTGATTCTGCCGCCAACATAGGCAGTGCCAAAAAACCCCAGGGGCCAAGCCGATAATTTACCGTGACCAAGATAACGCCTTGGCTGGCAAAATAGCCGCCATCGAACAACGGATGATGCCCCCAGCCACTCGTATGCGCGCCACCATGAAACCAAACCATGACGGGCAATTCACCATCCACTGCGGTTGCGCCTTTGGGTGCCCAGACATTCAAATACAAGCAATCTTCGGTTCGAGGAAAAACGCCTCGAGACCAGACAAACGCGTCTTCCGAATGCGCCTGCCAAGCTGGTGTCGGATCGGTTTGAGCAAGGGTAACACCCGCGACGCTCGGCTTAGGTACGGGCGGTTTAAACCGCAATGGTCCTACCGGCGGTGCCGCGTAAGCAATCCCCTTAAACACCTGAACCGAGTGCGCGTCATCTGCCCAGAGCCCTTCATAGGTGCCTGAAGTCGTTCTAACCTGAGGTTGCGGCATTAACGGCTCTCCTATCGATCACGCCAGGGAATGCGCCACCCACCCATCGATCGTCCAGCGCGTTGACGCGAGGCGCACCTTTAAACCTGATCCCCAATGCCTGTCCAGAAAGGCGTCAATCCCAACTGGGCGGCCAGCATGACCGTCCCCGATCAGGTAGGCGCCCGGCTTAAAAACCAATTTCTGCCGCCTCATAGACCAAGCGTTTAAACTCATGGCTGTAGGGATGCCAAAACCCTGGTAAGCGTTGCGTAAAACACAGCGCCGCAATATTGGCTTCCGGGGCGATCCAGGAATGGGTTCCCATCAACCCGCCCCAGTGATATTCATTCACGGCAAGAGCGGATTCGGTCTCGCTGGGTTTTTCTTTTAGGGCAAAACCTAAGCCAAACACGGTCCCCGGCATCGGCCAGAACGGGAAATTGACCACAACCCCCTCGGCCAACTGATTTTCTCGCATCAGCATCAACGTCTCGGGCAACAGATATTGACGACCATCCCACTTCCCGTCATTGATAATCATTTGGATGAAACGCGAATAATCCGGCAGCGTTGAGACCAGACCTCCGCCGCCGCTCAAAAATTTAGGCTTTTGTGTTGACGCGCGTTCCCCAAACATTGGCGCAACCGTCAGTCCGCCCTTCATCGGCTCAAACGGATGTACGGGTGTGTAAAGCGTCGTCAGCCGACTCATTTTATCCTCCGGCACAAAAAAACCCGTATCGATAAGACCCAAGGGGTCGAGCAACATGTGCGATAAGCACTCATCGAACTTCTGGCCAGACAATACCTCAATCAAACGGGCACAAACATCCGTTGCCACACTGTACCGCCAACCCGAACCCGGCTCAAAAGCCAAAGGGAGCTTCGCAAGCGCCTGCGTATACGACTCAAGGTCGGTATCAACCCCTGCTAAGCCGCCAAGCGACGCCGCGTTATAGGCCTGATCAATCACCGAATCTGGCTCAACGAAACCATAGGACAAGCCCGCACTATGGCTGAGTAAATGTCGAATCAAGATCGGATTGGCAGCAGGCGCGGCGTCTTCGATCCTTGTGGCATTGGGCTGCAATACCGACATATCCGTAAACTCAGGCAGATAATTTGCAAGCGGATCATTCAAATCGAAACTGCCGCGCTCATGAAGCATCATCAGCACAACCGACGTCATTAATTTTGTATTCGAGGCGATCCTAAAAATCGCATGGTCCTGCAAGGGCGTTTTTGACTCGATATCTGCAAACCCAACCTGGCCTGAGTGAACGATCTCGGAGCCCTTTAAAATTTGATAACTGACGCCTGGCAAAATCTCATCATCAACATAGCGTTGCATCGCCGCATCAATTTTCGAAAACATTCAATCCCTCCTTAGGAACCTTGATCCACAAAGCCTTTCCGAGCACAGCCATGCCTGTTGAGAGCTTTACGGCACTTTCCGCGCACTCAATTGGGCGAGATGCGCATCATGATCTTCTCGAGTGATTTGATATTTAGAGACAATCACTAAGCCCACCAAATACAACCCACAATAAATCGGCAGAAACAGGGTTGCTAAATTCATTCGAATCTCTTGGGTCACGTCCTCAACAGAAGTAATGCCATCCAACCCGACAATGGACACGATCGAGCCTGCCCCAACGATACCGCCGGCTGAAATGGCCTTGGCCGCGAAGCCCCGAGCGGCATAGAACAACCCCTCGGAACGCCGCGCCGTTTTAAGCTCACTATCTTCGACCACATCCGCCATCATTGAGTCGAGGAGCACCCCGCCAATGATGCCGCAAATCACCTCCATCACAATAAAGCCGCTATAAATATACAGCGACGTCCAACTACCCAGTTCTGGCCAATAGCCTGTCAGTAATAAAATATAGGGTATGGGGTAGAGCATAATATTCACTAAAATAGCGTAAATCGCCGCGCGCTTTTTACCAAACAGCTTGCCCAAGTAGGGCGCTGCCCAATAGGCGATCACCGGTGAGATCAACACACCGATTGCCGTGACGCTGATCTGTTTGCCGGAAAAGCCAAAGAAGTAAGTCGTATTGTAAAGATACAGTGCGGTGCCTAATCCCCCAGCAATCCCAACCGTCAAACCAAAGAAGAAGAGCGCTGCGAAATTTTTATTTTTTACCGATTGAAAGATCTGTTTGATTTCCCGCTTAATGGCGAGAAATCGAAAAGGCTCGCTCGGTTTAGGCAGCGCCGCCGCAATCTTTTGTGTCCCAAACGATGACACCAAAATCGCAGCGGCGATTAATAAAGCACCTGCCAAACCATAAATGCCGTAGCCGGTCTGCGAGGCAACACCATAGGCCCCTACCCAAAACATGAAGTTAATCATGTGGATACCATTGCCGCCGGTCCAACCAAAAAAGTGTCGCAATGCCAGCCATTTATTTCGCCGATCGTAGTCCGTTTCAAGGTCTGGTAGCAGCGCGGTCGACGGCACCTCAAAGAGCGTGGTTCCGGTTCGAATCAACAAAGCCAGCGCCAGCACATAATAGAAGGTATTGTCGTCATTGAGCTCGATCACAGGATTGAACAAGGCATAAAAGGTGAACGGCAGCACAAAAAAAGCCGCATACATGAACGGGTGTCTGCGCCCCAAACGACTGCTCGTTTTATCCGACCAGTGTCCGAGCAAGAGGTCCGACACCGCATCCCAGATCATAGCGATCGCCAAAGCAAGCGACGCTAGGTACCCAGGTAAACCAAGGACCTGATTCGCATAGATTAATAACAGGTAACTGAATGCATTATTTTTAATGCCGTAGGCGATCGAGGCAGAACCATAAAACCAAAACGTCGGATTCTTCTCTAAAATCGGTTGTGACATACCACCCTCTTTTTACGCTAATTGCCGTTAGACGGCGTGATTGACAAGGACTCAGGAAGCGCTCTCTTGCAATCATCACGGTGCCACTGTGAATAAAAAGATCAAGAACCTTACCCCTGAGTATAAGCGCATCGCCGCCACCTGACGCAACCTTTGATTTTTTATCAATACCTCATTTAAGGGGCCTCGCTTAACGCACTGCCTATGGACGCCCTGGCTTGACCAGGGCTAAACTTTAGACTCCCTGTTTCATGACTGAATCGATCTCATCATGCGTCACCAACCTCACCACCTAGAACAATGGCGACAAGATGGCTTTGTCATTATTGAAGACTTTTTTACCCCGGATGAAATCGCGCCCCTGTTTGCCGACTTTGAGATGCTGTATGCCCACCTTGCACCGAACCAGGCTGAAGCCGTTGCCCTCAACAAGAAAGAAGCAGGTGGTTTGGGCAAATTCCACCCAAAACAGTTTCAAAACATCGATTCCTTGCCCTACGAAGGCAGCATTGATTTAAACCTAATCTCTTTGCATCCAGCGCTCATTGCCTTGGCCAAAGCGCTACTGACCGTCAATGACGTGCACCTTTATCAATCCCATACTTGGGCAAAATTCACCGGCGACGCCGATTACGACCAAGTACACCACTGCGACTATGGCAATCACACCTTAACGGTGCCCGGCGACCTTCCGTGTCAAAGATCGGTGGATTTCATCGCCTATATCACCGATGTTGATGATGACTTGGGCGCCCTGCAATATGTCACCAAACCTGATAGCGACCGCATACTCGGCGCCGGTGAGGTCAGCGCAACCGAGGCCTTGCAGGTCAAGCTAAAACAAACAGAACGCAGTGCCGCAGGCCCAGCAGGCACTTTGGTCGCGCACAGCATAGACACCTTCCATCGCGGCACAAATCTAACGCGCCCGGAAGGTCGGCGATACACCATGACATTTGGCTATAAAGCCGCGGGCAACGATCTGATTGGCTTTCACGTCTGGCAATCGTCTCCGCATAAACCTTGGGAGCGCGTTTTAAATCACGCATCACCAGAGCAACTGGCCTGTCTCGGCATTCCAAAGCCCGGAGCGAATTATTGGACGCCTAGAACCTTGCGCCTAACCCAAGCGCGCTGGCCGGATTGGGATCTGTCGGCTTGGCGCGCAGGCTTAAATTAACGCATACTAAAAACTTAGGCCATCTGACGACCAAGACACGCCAGCGGCCCCACTTTCTCAGGGACGTCACCATGATCGAACAAATTGCGCTAACCCTTGGGCGATGTCTGCTGGGTCTTTATTTCCTGCTTCCAGGGTTATCAAAAATAGCAGGCTATGCGGGCACCCTTGCCTATATGGAACTCCATAACGTGCCGCTGAGTAATTTACTGTTGCCGGTGACCATCGTCCTCCAAGTCGGCGGGGGTCTTGCGCTCTTGTTGGGCTATCGCATCCGCGAGACCGCGCTCCTGTTGGCAGGGTTAACGATCGCCATCAATATCGGCATGCACGACTTTTGGAATACTTACCCCGAGGTTTCAAGCGACCGCGAGACCCAGAACTTTGTTAAGAATTTGGCAATCTTCGCAGGGCTTTTGGTGCTCTGCAGTGTTCATTCATTGCCCCAGTTTAGAATCAGTCGCGCGTAGCGGCCTCCAGCGCCGCCTCAACCGCCGCCCACTCATCATAGAGGGCTTGAATTTGCGTCCGCAGGGCTTGTGCCGCAGCGTACGTCTTTCGTTGCTCGGATTCGGATTGATTAAAGAAATCAGGTTGACTGACCATCGCCATGATCGCGGTTTCTTCCGACTCGAGCCGCTGTAGCTCGACCGGAATCTGTTCCGCTTGGCGTTGCAATCGACGCTGCTCGCTCTTGGCCTGTTTACGCGCTTCATACCGCGCCGCCTCTTCAATCGGCGCATCGGCCACATTGACTTCCGTCTCACCCTTTATCCGATCGGATCCATCCGGCGCTTTTGCGTTTGCCGGGTGCAGCTCACCACCTCGGGCAATCCAGTCCGAAAACCCCCCGACCTGTTCTTCAATCTCGCCGTGACCTTTAAACACCAATAACGACGTTACGACTTGGTCCAAAAATCGTCGATCATGACTGACCAAGAGCACTGTGCCCGTGTAGTCCAGCAACAACTCTTCTAACAGCTCTAAGCTCTCGACATCGAGATCATTCGTGGGCTCATCAAGCACCAACAGATTCGCCGGTTGGGTGAATAACTGCGCCAACAACAATCGATTTTGCTGTCCACCCGATAAGGTTCTGATTTTGCCACGCGCTTGAACCGAGTCGAATAAAAACCGCTTCAAATACGATACAACATGAATCGACTGCCCATTCAGCTCAATAAAATCTCGCCCGTCACCGATGTAATCGGCAACCGAGGCGTTGGGGTCCAGCGCCGCGCGACCTTGATCAAAATACGCAACATCCAGTTTCGTCCCGAATTTAATCAAGCCCGAATTGGGCGTAATGTCACCCAAGAACAATTTAATCAGTGTCGATTTGCCGGCGCCATTTGGCCCAACGAGGCCGACACGGTCACCGCGTTGCACAATCCAAGAGAGATCTTTGACCAACTGCAGACCGGCAACCGAATAACTAACATGCTCTAGGGCCCGGACCACTTTCCCCGATTTTTCACCGGTATCGATTTCCAGCTTGAGCGCCCCACGCACCACCCGCTTGGCACGCTCTGAACGGAGCTGTTCTAGCGCCCGAACCCGGCCTTCATTGCGCGTGCGTCGGGCTTTGATCCCTTGTCGAATCCAGGCTTCTTCCTCCGCTAACTTTGCATCGAATTGTTTTTCGGCTTCCGCGATGGTTTCTCGCTCGGCCTCTCTGCGCCGCAGAAACTCATCATACGAGCAGCTCCAGAGCTTTACACGACCACGGTCGATATCCACCATTGCCGTTGCCAGTTCACTCATCAACATCCGGTCATGGGTGATGAAGATGACCGTTCCTTTAAATAATTTGAGTTCGCTTGTGAGCCAATCGATTGCAGGAATATCAAGGTGATTGGTTGGCTCATCCAGCAACCAGATATCCGGCGCCCCAACAAGACTCTGGGCAATCGCCAGCCGCTTTAGCCAACCCCCTGACAAGGATCCAACGATTTGATCCGGCGCGAGCTCTAAGCGTTGTAGCATGGCTTCAATCCGGGCACCGAAGTCCCAAGCTTCAGCACGATCCAGCTGCGCCTGAAGCGCTGCGAGCGCATCTATATCGGGATTGGGTGTTGCGTAGAGTCGACGTTGGGTTGCTAAAACCACACCTATCGGCCCGAGTCCCGCAGCCACCACATCGTACACTGTCTCGGTGAGATCAAAACTCGGCGTTTGGGCAAGGAGCGAAACCTTGAGACCCGACGTTATCGTGACAACGCCTTCATCCGGGCTGCGATGACCCGCGATAATCGCCAGCAACGTTGATTTGCCGCTGCCATTGTAGCCGGTGATACAGCATCGACTGCCCTGCCCAATGACAAGATTCGCCTCATGAAGCACGGCTTCACTACCATAGGCGATGGAAACGTTTTGTAAATTGATGACCGTATTCATGCGCGGCATGCTATCACGAGGCGGTATTAAAAAAGCAGCGGAATCTCATTCGTACGGTCTACCCGATGATCGCCTGCATCTATTATGATGGTTAGACCCACCGAATAGACAACCACAATGAAATTATACGGCTACCCAGGCGCTCCGAATCCTCGAAAAGTGGCAATTTTTTTGGCCGAGAAGGCCATCGACTACGAATTCGTAAACGTCAATCTTGCCAAGGGCGAACAACGATCAGACCCTTTCCTGCAAAAGAATCTACTCGGAAAAATTCCCGTTTTAGAAACGGATGACGGCAAGCACCTCAGCGCCTGGTTTGACCGACAGCGTGAACGCGCAAGCATCGCAAGCGTCGCGAGGCCTTGATCTAAAATGTCTGACCATCGATCGAAAAAGCGACTTAAACGCCTAACACGAACCGCTGAGACCCTGCTGCACCAACCATCGCGACTGCGTGAAAAGCTCACCGAAGCAAGCAAGAAGTTGGGTCAAACCAATTCTGGCCAGCTTCAAGGCATCAAAGATCAGCTGACTGAACTGATCGAATTCAGTCAGGATTTGTTGCGCGGCAATTATCAGACGGTCGACGTCAAAACACCCGTTATGGTGATCGCTGCGATCTTATATTTCCTGCTTCCAATTGACAGTATTCCCGACTTTATTCTTGGATTGGGCTATCTTGACGATGTTACGGTGATTACCTTCGTCTACCGGCAGCTGAGCAATGAGCTGGAAAAATACAGGGCTTGGCGCGCCGATGCCCCAACGGACATTGACGACGACGCTAGGCCTTAGCCAGCATCCTCAACCATCTGGGTTGGCTGCAGTATCTCGCGCTAAACAACACGGCTTCGATCAAGACCCGAAGGCATCCCTTTAGAACGCGATAATATCTGCCAGGCTGCGAGGTGCTCCCGGCGCCAGGGCTTTCAAAAGGGGGGGGGGCTGTTTTCGCTGAAGCGCTTTACGCTCTGAGGCTTCTATAAGCTGCGGGCGCTTTATACGGTCAGGACGCTTTGCGCTGATGCCACATTCATGCTAAACCTCGGCCTTTACCCGTGGAGACCAGCCAATGATTGCCTATCAAGAAATACTCTACACCGCGCATGACCGCGTCGCGACCATTACCCTCAATCGCCCCGATCAACTGAATGCGCTGACGGATCGGACCCAGGCGGAAATTCGGCATGCGCTGGATCAATCAGAAAAAAACGAGGCCGTGATCGGAACGGTTTTAACCGGCGCTGGCCGCGGCTTTTGTGCAGGCGTGGACATGAACGCGCTCGGGGTTATGAGTGATGCTGGCAAACGCACCGAAAGCGATATTGATGCGCTCAAAGCAAGCCCAGGCAATCCCGATCAAGATGAAAACTACCGAGGCTCACCGACTTATTTTTTAGGGCTTCGAAAACCCCTTATTGCGGCGGTGAACGGCGCTTGCGCCGGTTTGGGTTTTAGTTTTGCGACGTTTTGCGACCTGCGTTTTATGGAAACCCAAGCCAAAATCGTCTCGTCCTTCGGGCCCCGGGGACTGATCGCTGAACACGGTACCAGCTGGATGCTACCGCGATTGGTCGGACCCGCAAATGCTTTAGATATTTTTTGGTCCTCTCGGAAAATTGAGGGCGAGGAGGCGTTTAGAATGGGCTGGGCAAACCGATTGTGCGCGCCCGGCCAGGCTAAACTCGACGCCGAAGCGTACCTGCGCGCCATAGCAGAGACCTCTGCACCCACCTCGATCATGATGATGAAACGTCAGGTGTACAAGCACCTGAACCGAGAACTTGGTCCAGCAATGCAAGAATCAACTCGCTGGATGGATGACAGTTTGGCGCGGGCCGATTTCAAAGAGGGCGTTGCGTCGTTTGTTGAACGCCGTCCACCGGCTTTTGCGCCCCTCAAAATCGATGACAAGGATTAGACCTGCTTTGATCCAAGTGGCGCGGCCTTCGCTTCGCTTGCCAGAGCGCGGGTCCCGAAGGCGAATTAATCGATCACATTATAATGGCACCGCCGCTATGGCCTCGCCCGAGGGACGATTTTCCCCTGTGACCCGTCGCAGTTCCATCGCCTGAATCTGCCAACCGATCTCCGGCAGATACACGACCTGATCAAAGTAGGTGCCGAGGAAAAGCCATACCTCCCGATCACTTTGTTCATGCCATGCCTGTACATAGCTCTGCATTTCAGCTCGGCCTGAGGTTACTGAACAGTCATCGGACCAAGTAAGATCGCGCAGTTCGACCAACTGACTGCCAATTAAATGTTGGGTTGCACCCAATGGACCCAAAGCGCCCTGCACCACGTCCACCCACCCATCTGGACCCGTTGCCGACAGCGGTTGCGTGCCTGGTCCCGTCACCGAAAAAGTCACATCGGACGTGAAGATGCGCCGATAGATTTCTCGGCCAGCAGCGACTGAGGCGACATCATTCAAACCAATCTGGTCCGTTGCAACCGCATAAGCACGACGTAAATATTCAATCTCCTGCCGAGCAACCGCTTCAACCATCGCTTTTGTACACATTCTTTGCTCCTGTTCTTCGGCACTCATCGTGCCCCAACCCATGATAAGTAAGCACATTAGGCCCAGACCTATTTGCTGAGCCGGCCTCACGTTATGCTGGATCAAAACTAACGTGCAAATTTTCCACCCCGTGTAACAGCGCGTTGGCCGCAAATTCAGGCGCGCTGGCACCTTCTGACAATCGAAAGTTCTGCAGACGATCAAAAATGACCTTGAAACCAATATTCATTTCACGCCGACTCAATGCAGCCCCTAAACAATGATGCACCCCTTTACCGAACGCGACCTGTTCCTTCAAATTTGGCCGACTGATATCGAAGCGCATGGGATCTGGAAACCGCCGTTCGTCTTGATTTGCCGAAGCAAACCGTGCAAATAACACCGCGTCTTTTGGAATCACAACACCATGCCATTCCACCTCCTTAACTGAACGCCTAAACATATTGGAAGACGGGCTAGAGATTCTTAAAACTTCCTCGACAAAATTTGAAATCATTTCCGGCGATGGGTCACGCTTTAATTTTTCGTACTCCTGCGGGTTTTCAATCAACAACCAAATCCCTTCCGTTATCGACGCCGAGGTGGTCTCGTTACCTGCAACCAAAATTTGACTGATCATCGACAAGCATTCTTCAATACTAAGTGGTTGTTCACCATCGATACTGGCATTGACGATCTTCGACAAAATATCGTCTTTGGGATCAGCGCGGCGTTCCGCAATGCGTTCCACGAAATAATGCTGAAACTCAACCATGCCGCGCGCGGATTCCCGAATGCCTTCTGCATCCAGCTGTTGGCTTAGATTACCAATAAAAGCTTCCGTCCATTTCCGGAACAAATGCAAATCAGACATGGGGGCCCCTAACTGGGATACGATCACCCGTAACGGCAGCGGGACCCCAAAAGCGGATAGAAATTCACATTGGCCCGCCTCGATAAAGTCATCAATTAGCGCATTGGCCGTATTTTCAATAAACGGTTCTAACGCCTTCAAACTGCTGGGTGAAAAGGCGCCGTCAACGAATTTTCGATATCGCCGCTGCAGGGGAGGATCCTGAGTCAGCATGGTCGCAACTGTTGGATAACCTTCTTTTAGAATCGCAACCAATTCGGGATCTTGCGCGTCCCCCATCGCTCGCGTGGGTTTCAGCATGACGCTTGAAAAATTAGTGGGATCCATTGCCATCTTAACGACGTCTTCATAACGCGAAACAAAGAAAATTCCGGATTGAGGATCCTGAAATATCGGAGCCTCGTCTCGAAGACGCCGATTCATCGCCCAAGGCCGCTTTAACAGTTCTGGATGCATCGGATGAAGCTCATGCATGGGACAGGTTAGGGCTGCGTCTAATACGCTGACTGAATCTTGACTCACAGGGCCTCCATTAATCTAACGCCCAACCAACGGGGCGGACTCACAAGGTAGCTTTTTTTAAGCAAAATTCCAAGCACGGCTGACTGTTTTACCAACCTTATCCGCTGATAAGCGGTTGCCAAGACCGTAACCGCGATCCCCGGGCTAGGTTCGAACCGCGCTATGGGTTTCAATCAAAACAGAAAATGCTATGGTCAACCCACATCATCGCTCTAGACCGAGCTTCGATCCGTTCGGGTCCGTGATGATGCCAGCGTTCGAACGCGGGGCGCCGTAATGAAAACGTGCCCAAAGCATAAGGTGAACCAATCGAACACCCTCTTTTACAACAATGGGAGTCCCATGGAAAATTTTCAAGATAAAGTTGCAGTCATCACTGGCGGCGCCAGCGGTATTGGTCAAGCGCTGGCCGAGCGGTGCCTGCAAGAAGGCATGAAAATCATGCTTGCCGATGTCGAGGCGGATGCTCTAACAAAAACCGCTGCGGCCTTTCGGGCCGGCTATAACAACCCCATCGAGACGCAAGTCGTTGACGTCAGCGTGCTTGAGGAACTTACCGCCTTACGAGACGCAACGCTTGAAGCTTATGGCTCAGTGCACTTGTTATTCAATAACGCAGGGGTTGGCGGCGCGGGCGGCGCTTGGACCGGTACTGAGAAAGACTGGGCCTGGGTAATCGGCGTGAATTTAATGAGCGTGGTCCACGGACAGCGCTTGTTCGTCCCCATTATGCTTGAGCAAAATGAACCTGGACACATTGTTAACACCGCATCCGTTGCAGGTTTGATGGGCGGCGTCACCAACGCACCCTATTCCGTTACCAAGCATGGGGTCGTTGCCTTGACGGAACATTTATATCGCGATCTATTGGTCGCCAATGCGCAAGTGGGGTGCTCCGTGCTCTGCCCCGGCATCATTCGAACCAATATCGGCGACAGCGGACGCAACCGCCCAGAGGCGTTAAAAAATAATGACCCAGTCGCACTCACCCCGCAACAAGAGGCCATGCGGGCACAATTTGCCGCTGTGATGGCCGAAGGCATGCTGCCAAGCACCGTTGCTAAAACCGTGTTTGAAGGCATTCGAAATAATCAGCTTTATATCCAAACCCACGATCAATTCAATGAACGGATTATGGCCCGAGCCCAAGACATCACACAGGGCACCAATCCAGACCCGAAAATTTTTCAGTGGCTCAATTAACCGTCAACGCACGGCAAACCGAGTGGGTTTCGAGTGATCGCAATGATCGGGTTCCCCTGTCAAAAAAACGTCCGGCTTAATTCGGCGGGATCGCTCGCAACACTTCACGGGTCAAATCCCACTGATCGAAGCCGAAACGACCATAGTCCAGACCGCGACGGACAATCACCACATCGTGCGACGGGACAACGATGACGAACTGTCCGCGACTACCGGCAGCCGCATAGGCATCCGACGGCACATCAGTTCTATCGCTCGGCACCAACCACCAATGGCCACCATATTGTCCTTTGGGATTATTGCCAGCCGGCGCTGGCGTTCGAACAAAATCAATCCAGTCTTGGGATACCAATCGCTCGCCGCGCCAGACACCCGCGTTGAGATATAAAAGGCCGAAGCGCGCCAGATCTCGAGCGCTGCTATAAACCTGAGAACTCAAAATAAAATCACCAAACCGGTCGACGCCCAAAAGCGTCTGATGCATGCCTAACTGAGTCAGTAACCGATCGCTTGGAAACTGGTGATATTTTTGATCGTCGGCGATTGCGCGACGCATTGCATGGACAGCCAGCAACGTATCGTAATTTTCGTATTCCCAAAAAGTGCCCGGCGTTCGCACAAGTCCCCGCCTTCGTGCGCCGATCGCTGCACTGTCACCGGCCCAATACGCAAGCCCACTACCCGATTGATATTCCAGTCCCTCGGCATCCACCGGCATTAATCCACTGGCCATCTGCAAAGCGTGGCGTAACGAAACCGTAGCCCGCACTTCATTTTTAGGCACCGCCAATTGCGGTCGCCAATCCACTGGCAAAGGCTCATCCAAACTTAATAAACCATCGTCGACCATCATTCCAAGAAGCGTCGCGGCGATACTCTTTGCCGCTGACCAGGTTCGAGTTCGCGTTGACGCATCAAATCCAGGCGCATAGCGCTCTAGCAGCATCTGCTCGCCGCGGGTGACCAAAAGGCTCACCGTCACCTGTTCCGGCGTGGCGCGCTCGAAGGCCCAGTCAGAGGCGTCTTGCAGCAGAGAAGGGTCTACATCATCAGGCAGTTCAATTACGACACGTTCACCAAACGGCCAGTTTTTATTTGAAGCCGCCGCAACCGAGACCGATGTCGTGGCTGTCGGTAGGCCGCTTAAAATCTCAGGTGTCGGCTTTGTTTCAGGCGGTAGCACGATGCAACCAAACCCCTCGCGAAAAACGGCTGAAATCGCAGTACCCTTGATATCTGTGCCAACAGTCACGGCACGGCCAGCCCAATCGACCTCGTAAGGGCCGCCCTCAGCAGTGCCACGAGGGCCCTCAAAACGCGGCGGCGCCAGAAATTTCAACTCTTGATCGAAAACCTGAACGAGCGATCGATGACTGGTGAACAGGCCGTTACACATCAAAACCGCTTGCAGGCCATGGCGAATGGCGCGGCTTTGCGCCTGCTGCCAATCGGCGAGGGTCGTCGCACTGAACGTCAAACTTGCGACCAACACCCAGGCCATCGTCCAAGGCTTATGCCAGCTTATAACTTCCGCGGGCAAGCATTCGCTGGGCGTCCTTTTGCAGGCAAACCGCATTTGCTTAACCCCGAATTAACCGCCCCGGGCGGGCGCCCGTATCTTGGTCACGTTCGCGGGTTTTAACCCCAGCCACGAAGGTATTAAGGTAGCCCGAGGCCGATTGCAGTATCCTGCCGCCACCGGCCGGCAGGTCATGGGTCACTTGCAGCGCGCCCAGGCTCAAATGCTCTAAATCAATCACATTTAAATCAGCCCGTTGGCCGGGACGGATCCGACCACGGTCACTCAGACCAAATAAATCGGCATTGCGAGCGGTTTGTTTGGCGACGATCAGCTCAATCGGCAACCGAGGACCCCGGCTGCGATCGCGAACCCAGTGCATGAGCTGATAGGTTGGCCCGACAGCATCAAAAATGAGATTCACATGCGCGCCCGCATCAGACAACCCAATGGTCGTGTTTGGATGCTCAATCATCTCGCTAATAACATTGAAATTGCCCTCAACGAAATTAGCCCCGAGAGAGATCGCAAAATTATTACCGTTATTGCCCAAAAGGAAATCGTACACAAAGCTGTCGATGGCCTGGCCCGCTTTAGCCGCCAGCGCGCCTAGGTTACCGCTGGCTTCTGGCTCATAGTTCATGGGCACCTCGAGCGGGAACATGCTGGCCGCCGCCATCCCTAACAAACCATAGATGTTCTCCATCGAGCCGGACAGATCAGGCTTAATATCTTCATCAGAAAGTATCTTTGCTTTGACTTCCGGCTTTCTCATCGCCGCAAGCCGATCCTCAAAGGAAAGAGCTGCTAGCGCCAAGTAGGTGCGACGCCGCTGGAACATATGATAGGACTTTAAACTGGTTACAAACCCAATCGGGCGGGTCGCAATTTGCGGCACAACGTTGAGTCCTTGACCAGACGCGGTTGCAACCAGATCAAGGCAAGCGCGCCACTGATCTGGCCGATTGAAATTCTGCGCCAAGGTGAACGTCACCGGGCAGCCGCTCGCCTTTGCAATGTCAACAAACAGTGCAACCTCCTGCTCGGTTGTTTGATGCTCTGGACCCGCCAAATCACCCACAACGCCAGCCGGTACGGCTTGAAAAACGCCCCTTCCCTGCGGCTTTCATGGCCTGGGCCAGCGCCATCAACTCGTCGCGTTCGGCGAAGGTGCCCGGAATCGTTTCTCCCAAAACACTGCGGTGACCGACGGTTCGAGAGGTTGAAAAACCAAGCGCACCGGCTTCGACAGCCTGCTGAACAATCAAGGCCATCGCCCGCAAATCATGCCGCGCTTGCATTTTCATGCCGAAGGGCGCGATCCCCCATCACATAATTCCGCAGCGCACTGTGCGGCACCTGGGTGCCCATGTCCAAGGTATACTGCCGTGAGGCAAGGTAATCCAAATACTCTGGAAAGGTTTCCCAACGTCCCCACTCTATCCCTTCGTATAGCGCGGTTCCCGGGATATCTTCAACGCCTTCCATCAATTCAATGAGCCGTTGCTCGCCGCCCGGTGGGGCCGGCGCGAAGCCGACGCCGCAATTGCCCATCACCACACTCGTGACCCCGTGGCTAAACGAAGGGTCAAGCGTATCGTCCCAGCTCACCTGACCGTCGTAATGGGTATGCACATCCACCCAACCCGGGGTCGCCACCGCGCCGTCGGCTTGAATTTCTTCCCGGCCTCGCCCGTGCAACGCGAGCCAACGGCCTGAATCAAACCATCTTGGATCGCAATATCGCCTGAGAATGGCGCGCCCCCATCGCCGTCAACAATCTGCGCGCCTCGAATTACCGTGTCAAACATGCGGTCTCTCCTTTTGAACTTCTGGGCGACTAAAAAGGGTGCACCAATCAGTGCTTCCAGAATGCCCTGTGTGAACCTCGCTTTTATTGGGTTTAAACAATTTTAGAGCGACCCTCGCCCCAATATCGGTCTCTCAGCAAGCGCTTATACAATTTGCCCGTTGGCAATCTCGGTAGCGCAGCTTCATAATCAATTGAACGCGGGATCTTTTGGCGTGACTAGATGCTGAGCAAGGTAGCCTAAAAGCTCTTCAGTCAACGTCTCGTCTCCCATCAGGCCATCAATGGGTTGCACCACCGCCTTCACCGCCTCCCCTAAATCCTCATTCGGCACCCCAAAGACTGCGGCATCCTCTACTTTCGGATGACTGATCAACAGGTCTTCGCACTCTTGGGGGTAGATGTTCACGCCCCCAGAGATAATCATGAAGGTTGCTCGATCTGTCAGGTATAAAAATCCCGAATCATCAACATAACCAACATCCCCCACCGTCGTCATGCTGCCGTCTTTTGAGGTCGACTCTGCCGTTTTTTCGGCATCATTGTGGTACTGAAACTCCGTTGCCGTTTTAAACCACAGGGTGCCCGCCTCACCGGGCGGCAAGGGCGCGCCCTCGTCATCCAACACGTGCAAATCACCCAAAACAACCTTCCCGACCGTCCCGGGATGCGCTAACCACTCTTCGGTGTTACAGGCTGCAAACCCAAGGCCTTCCGTTGCACCGTAATATTCATGAATGATCGGACCCCACCAATCGATCATCTGACGCTTTACCATCTGAGGACAGGGCGCCGCCGCATGAATGGCAACTTCAAGGGTCGACAAATCAAATGCCCGGCGAGTTGCTTCGTCAAGCTTTAGCATCCGAGAGAACATCGTGGGCACCAGCTGCGAATGACTCACTTTGTATTGCGCGATATGCCCCAAGTACGCCGCTGGTTCAAACTTCTCCATCACCACAACCGTGCCACCCTGTCGCAAGGTCAGATTCACTGCAGCTTGTGGGGCCGAGTGATACAAGGGCGCTGGCGACAGATACACCATGTCCTCCCGGTAAAGCCAAAGCTTGCGATAAAAAGCTGTAGAGCGGCAGCGGTTCATCCGGCGCCTGCTCCGGCAGGGGTCGAATAATGCCTTTAGGACGACCCGTTGTGCCCGAGGAATACAGCATCGAGGTCCCAAGAGACTCATCCGGGATCGGCGCGTCAGAATATTGTGAAATGACCGAGTCGTAATCGCTAAAGGCGGGCCCATCAACGGCCTCAACCGGAGGCCCCGCGCTGTCTACCACCAGGATCTGCTCAAGCGCTGGACAGTCGCTCACCGCAGCCTGAACCAATGCCAGTTTCGACGCGGACGTAATGAGCACCTTCGACTCAGAGTTGGTGACGATATAGGCCATCTCCTCAGCCGTAAGATAGGAATTAATACAGGTGTAAAACAAGCCTGCTCGTTCACCGGCCGCGCAGGTCTCAATATAGGCAGCATTGTTTTCCATAAAGATCGCGTAGTGATCGAGCCGCTTTAATCCGAACGCCCTCAGCGCATGGGCCAGCTGGTTCGCGCGCGCCTCCAATTGCGCGTAGGTTTGAGTTTGGCCGGTTGCGGCCATGATAACGGCGGGTCGATTCGGGTGCTGCTGCGCAAAGGTTCCAGGATACATAAGCGTTCTTTTTTTGAATAAGACTCAGGTTTTATCACGGCACTACAGGCCTGACAAACCTATCGTGACGCGCTGACAGCGCGCGCATCAACTCGCCCTAGGCTTAGATCATTTTTTCTGCCAGCCAGCCAAACCGATCAAACCACCAGGTTCGAAATGCCCGCCAAGTGCGCGACTCATTGTCGAGCGCCTTCTGATCGTGCGCCACTTGAATCAGGTACTGCCGAATCATCTCTGATTCTGCTGGGTTCAGGACATCTTTGAATCCAACCATTCCAACCGGTGCTAAAACGCCCTCCAGGACAATGGCATCAAATATCTCATGGGTTGGTCGGGTCATAGCCCGCAAATCTGGCACCAAGCCTTGGCTTACTGCACCAACACCATGGCAACGCATACAATGCTGGTTGTACAAGCCAAGGCCCATGCTGATTTCGGCATCGCTTCCCGAGCCGTCAGGTGGATCGATGACCAGCGGTTTGGGCGACGCATCGGGCAATTTGGCATCACCGCCTAACTTGAACACGAGCACCCGCCCGGGCGTGCTGTGCTGGACCTCCGGTTGCGACAGCACAAGTCCGACGGCGCCACCCCACCCGGCCATAATCGCTATGTATTGCTCACCGGCGACTTCATAGGCAATCGGGGGCGCGATCAGTCCCGATCCCGTCGGGAAGGACCAAATTGGCTGACCCGTTTTGCTTTGATAGGCAACCAGGTCGCCTGAGCCTCGCCCCTGAAAGACAAGGCCAGTGCGGGTGGTGAGCACACCGCCATTCCACATGCTGGGCAGGTCGACCTGCCAGGCGGGCTGCTGTCGAATTGGATCCCAGGCAATCAACTGCCCTCGCATCAGATGCTTTAAAACCGGCGCGAGATAATTCGGATCCAGACTCGCCAGCGGATTATCCTGAACCGCTTGGTCATTTTGTCCGGTATTCCAATGCGGCCCCGCCTGATGCTCATACGTCTCGGGATGATTGTAAACCGAGAGGTTTTGCATCGCCGGGATGTACACCAAACCGGCATCTGCGTTAAACGCCATGGGCTGCCAGTTATGTCCACCAAATGGCGCGGGCCGAACAATTTGTTCGGTTTTAAGGTAGCTTGCCTGCTCTGTTTCAACGGGACGACCCGTCGTGGGATCGACATGACTCGCCCAATTGACCGGCACATAGGGCTCAGCCGAAATGAGTGCGCCCGTGACGCGATCCAAAACATAAAAGAACCCATTTTTTGGCGCCTGCATGATGACCCGGCGGTCTTCACCCTCAATCGTTAAATCAGCCAAAATCATGTGCTGCGTCGCGGTATAATCCCAATTGTCAGCCGGCGTTGTTTGATAGTGCCAACGATAAGTCCCAGTGGCGCCCTCGACCGCGACGATCGACGATAAAAATAAGTTGTCGCCACCGCCGGGGCTGCGAATCGCGCGATTCCATGGCGAGCCATTGCCAACGCCGATGAATAACAGGTCTAGATCGGGGTCATACACCATAGAATCCCAAACCGTACCGCCACCGCCATACCGCCAATAATCATCGCCGCGCCAGGTTGCTTTAGCGACCTCCAACTCGGGCTGGGCCTGGGGCTGGCTCGGATCGCCCGGTACTGTGAAAAACCGCCAATTCAGCGCACCCGTTTGTGAATCGTACGCCGAGATGTAGCCACGCACGCCATATTCCGCCCCGCCATTACCAATAACCACTTGATCTCCAACCAATCTTGGCGCGCCAGTGATGGTGTAGGGTTTGGACTGATCGATGGTCAAGACAGACCAGATCACTTCCCCGGTTTGCCGATCCAGTGCGATCAAGCGGCCGTCGAGCGTGCCAACGAATAGCCGATCCCCCAAGACCGCAACCCCTCGGTTGACGACATCACAGCACGCATTGGCGCCCCAAGCCTTGGGAACTTCGGGATCAAAAAACCAGCGCTGCGCGCCGGTTACGGCATCCAGTGCATAGACCTTGCTCCAGGAGCCGGTCGTGTACAGTGTGCCGTCGATTACAATCGGTGAGGCTTCAAGCCCTCGACGCGTACCCGTGTCGAAAGACCAAGCAAGGCCGAGGTCTTGGATGTTATCCGGATTGATTTGGGTCAGCGGCGACTGCCGCTGCTCGAACGTATCAGCACCATGTAAGGGCCAATCGGCGCCGACGAGCGGTGCCCCGACGAGCGTCAACCCAGCCGCAACGGCTTTTAGCGCTGCCCGTAACGGATGAACCCAAAGGGCCAGCTTTGAGCCGTCTGGGTAACTCGCTTGGTTCGTTTTGCCTGCCGCGACTAATGCCATTGTTTGACTTCCTTTCATTGCGCTGTGTCATCTCTCTTCTTGAGCTACCTATGATCGGGCCCTGGCGCTATCAGCTCGCTGGATCGAATCCTTCATAGCGGCGTCAGGCCAAGGCCAAGCCCGCCATCAACATCCAGTAACGCGCCCGTTGTCCATTTTGACTGCAACAGAAACACAATGGCCTCGGCCACTTCCATCGGCTGCCCTATTCGGCCGAGTGCATGCAGCGGCGCAAGCGCCGTCATCCTCGTCGCGCTGTCTTCAGTGGACCCTAAACCAGCCCGCTCGTTGATTTCCGTCTTCACCGCGCCCGGTATGACGCAGTTGACTCGGATATTTTGATCTCCAAGTTCCGCCGCCATCACCTGGGTCAGCGTTTGTAAGGCCGCTTTGGTTGCCGCGTAAGGCGCGGCCCCGGGAAAAGCCCGCCGAGTATGAATCGAGCCCAAGAAAATAATTGCCCCTTGCCGAGCCGCCAAAGCGGGCACTGCAAGTTGCGACAGCATCATGCCCGAGATCACATTTTGATTAAAGATGTCGAGCAGCCGGTCTTGGTTAAAGTCAGCGATTGGGGCGCGGTACATATTCCCGGCGTTATTCACCAAGCCGTTTAATCCGCCGCCATGCGCCATCGCTTGACGGAATACGTCTGCTCGGTCTTTGACGTGGGTGACATCTGCCGTCACCGCCAGACATCGATCGCCAAGCCGAGCCGCAACCGCATTAATTTTCTCTGCGCGCCGTCCGCAGATCGTGACCCGGGCGCCCAACGCAACTAACTGTTCAGCCGTTGCTTCACCAATTCCCGAGCCGCCGCCCGTAACAAGATAGGACTGGCCCTTCACGATGTCATGCCCAAGAAATTTCTTATCCCCCCGCAACCGTGCGGCCACTGTAATTGCGCGAGCTGAAACCTTGTTGCAATCAGTTTGATAACGATCATTATGCGCTGTCCCGTTGGTTTGCCTGCAAAGCGTTTTTGGACCGACACGCGTTAGGATCTCGGTAGATGCGCGAGCACGCTTTGAATCACGCCACCGTCAACAACCAGCTCATGACCATGAATATAACTCGCCGCATTGGATGCCAAAAACAAAACCGCCTGTACCACGTCCTCCGCCGTGCCAAGACGTTTGAGCGGCACACCACCGCTACGCTTTGCGCGCACTTTATCGTCTAAGAATATGGGCGCTGACATGCCCGCATCGATAAATCCAGGCGCCACGGCGTTAACCCGAATGCCCAAAGGACCCCATTCAAGCGCCTGGAGCTGCGTCAGACTGGTAATCGCGGCTTTGGTCGCCGCATAGATTCCTACGTTCGGCGCAGGATGGACCGCGTTGACCGAACTCATGTTGATAATGACGCCGCCATTTTGCGCCGCCATCAATTGGGCAGCAGATTGTGCGCAGTTGATCGTCCCGATCAAATTAACCCCGATGACCGAGGCAATATCATCAGCCGACTGATCCAGCAGCGGACCAAAGCGCACGATCCCAGCATTATTCACAAGCAGATCAAGCTCGCCAAAGGACTCAATTGCACTGGCAACGGCCAAATGATCAGAAACATCTACCGGTAAGACCTCACTCGAACCCAGTTCCGTGGCTAAGCTTTCCGCGGCAGCCGTGTTGCGATCCAAAATCCCAACCCAGTAGCCCGCCGACACAAGCCCTCTGACGATCTCAGCACCTATGCCTTGGCCGCCGCCGGTTACGATTGCTCTTAGGGTCATGTGGATCTCCAATCGGTTATCTTGTACTGAATCCGAAACAAAGTTACCGGATCATTTGCTCAGATGCTATGACTCGCAGGATGCCTTGCCCTGGTGAGATCCAAATCGACTCATCAACCGCGCCGCAACAAGGGCGTTCGTGTTCGGTTAGGGCAAAGCGGTTGCTTTGCCGCGTTAAGCTTACTGCTGCCTTCAATCTGCCTTTCAAATCCATTAAATCCGCCGCCAATAAGATCTGTAGGAAATCGAAGGATTGGCGCTTGCTCCAACCACAATACTGCTGATAGGGTTTTTGACACGATTCGAACTGACCAAAGAGGCCGACAATGATTACGATAGTGGTTAATGATGAAGCCAGGACCGTGTCAGCGAGCCCTGATACGCCGCTACTCTGGGTTTTACGGGACCATCTTCATCTTACAGGCACAAAGTACGGCTGTGGTATTAGCTTGTGCGGCGCTTGTACGGTGCATCTCAATGGTGAAGCCGTCAGATCCTGCACCCTGCCGGTGTCGGCTGTCGCAGATCAACGCGTCGAAACCATCGAACATCTCGCAGCGGGCGGCGACTACAATGCAGTTCAAAGCGCCTGGCTGGAAGAAGATGTGGCCCAGTGCGGTTATTGTCAGTCCGGCCAAATCATGGCGGCGACTGCGCTATTAAATAATAATCCATCCCCTAGCGATGCAGAGATCGACGCTGCTATGGCGGGACATATTTGTCGCTGCGGCACCTACCAGAAAATTAGGGCCGCGATTCATCGAGCCGCAAAAGAAACCAAGCGCGGAGGACCTTCAGCATGAGCAACCTGCCTTCAGACCCTAGCCGCAGAACGTTTTTAAAATCCTCCAGCATGCTCGCAACCGGTAGCTTACTGGTCGGTTTTGAGCTCCCCTATAGTTTGGCTTCAACCCCCAAACCAAGCGGGGCCGCCTCGCTGATGACGGATGCCTTCATCCGTATTGATCGGGATAACACCATTACGGTCCTCATGAATCACGCCGAATTCGGCAACGGCGTCTATACCAGCCTTGCGATGATGGTGGCAGAAGAGCTGGATATCGATTGGCAGCGTCTGCAATGGGAAGCCGCGCCAACCGAGCCCCAGTACTACAGTCCAATTTTCGGCGAATATTTGACCGCCGGCAGCGTATCTACCGCTGGGGCTTTCGTGCCCATGCGCACGGCGGGCGCAAAAACCAAGGCGCTGCTAGTCCAGGCTGCAAGCCTCCTGTGGCAAAGCGATGCAACCCAATTAACCACCAACGCTGGTTGGATCACGCACATCGACGGTCGACGCGTGTCTTATGGGGGACTGATAAAAGTCATCCAGGACCACAACCTTGAGCCCCCAAAAACGGTCGATTTGAAACCCACATCCGCCTTCAGTGTGCTGGGGTTCCCCAAAAAGCGCATTGAAGCCCCGGAAAAAGTAACCGGCCAAGCTGTCTTTGGCATCGACATCAAGCGGCCAGGCATGATCTATGGCGCCGTCGCACGCCCCCCGGTCTACGGCAGCCGCGTGATTGCCTTTGATGACAAAGCAGCTCGCGCCATACCGGGGGTTTTGAAGGTTAAGGCCATCGATGCTGGCGTTGTGGTTCTGGCCAAAGACTACTGGACAGCAAGCAAAGGTGCCAAAGCACTCACAGTCCAATGGGATGATCTGGGGCTTGGTCAACTCTCGACCGCGGCCTTCACCAAAGACTATCGCGCATTGAGCAAAACAGAGGGTCTGTTGGCTGAAGATATTGGCGACGCCAAGGGGCTGCACGCAACGGCAAGCGCCGTTCATGAAGCCGTCTATGAGATGCCCTATTTAGCCCACGCCACCATGGAGCCCATGAATTGTACAGCGCAGGTCTTTGACGACCGGTGCGAGATTTGGGTCGGCACCCAAAATCAAGGTAATGACCGAACGGTTGTTGCCAAGATGCTCGGGCTACCGGAAACAAGCGTTGTAATCCATCGCACCTTGATGGGTGGCACCTTCGGTCGTCGAGCAAGCAAAACCGCAGACTTTATCACCGATGCGGTGCAAGCGGCCCAAGGGGAAACGGTCCCCGTGCAAATTATTTGGTCCCGCGAGGAAGATATCCGCGGCGGGCACTATCGACCGTTGTTTGTGCATCGGCTTCGCGGCAGCCTTGATGCCGAGGGTTACCCCGCCTCTTGGCATCAAACCGCCGTGGGTCAATCCATCATGCAGGACACCAAACATGACCCAACGTATATGGTTCGAGACATCGATATTTATTCTGTCGATGGTTGCTTGCAAGAACCCTTCGGCGTCTTCCCCTATGGCACTGCCTACAAAATACCCCATCATCGTGTCGAAAGTCACAACCCGCCAAAGGTCGGCGTACATCCGCATGAATGGCGAGCTGTCGGACACACCCACACAGGGATTGCTTATGAATGCTTTTTAGACGAATTAGCGCACCTGGGTGATAAAGACCCCTTGGCACTTCGACTGCATCTGACCCGAGATAATAACCGAATGCACCAATTGCTTTTGCGACTCAAAGCAGTCTCGGACTGGGATCAACCCTTGGCGACAGGACGGGGACGCGGTGTGGCGGCGCGGGTCTATTCGGTGTCCCCCATTGCGCAAGCCGTCGAGGTAACCGTTGACCGCGATGGCAGCTTCACCGTTGATCGGGTTGTCTGCGTCGTCGATTGTGGATTTGCCGTGAACCCGTTGGGTATCGAGGCGCAAATTCAAGGCGGCGTGATGCTGGGACTCAATGCCGTGGCTTACGGCGCGATCGATTTGGTGGCTGGCCAGGTTCAGCAGAGCAACTTTCATGACTATCGGCCATTACGAATTAATCAAATGCCCGACGTTGAGGTTCATATTATGCAAAGTGATGCGCCGCCCACCGGCGTGGGCGAGCAAGCAACGACGCCGATCGCACCTGCCGTGGCCAATGCGCTATTTCACGCGACGGGCAAGCGAATTCGGCAGTTCCCGCTGGATCGATTCGGCTTTACCCTGAAGGCTTAGCTGGGCTCGGGACGCCTGACAGAAGCTGGCCTTGCATCGCGGCAATGACGCTCATCCAACACAATCGGTCGGGGAGACTGGCTGTCGACAGCACCCAATGAAACCAAGGGGCTATTGCTTCACCCCTGAACGCCGATAAATACTATCGAGACTCCCGAACTCGATCAGCAACCTCTTTAAGAATTTATGTGCAAGCAGCGCATTATTTTTCTGCCGCGATCTATAAACTTGTCCGAACCACCGGCTCAGTCATATAAATAAGGCCCTTTGAGTGATCAAACAGATTACAGGCTTGAAACAGCCGATCAAAGACCGCATCTTTGCGGGCTTCATCGGCAATAATCGTAATGATTGCCGCTTCGCCGTACTCGCCAAATTGTCGATCCGAAAACAGATCGTTCGAACGGCCCGTTTCAATCATCGCAACCGCCACGCCTTCGGTTTCTCGCATCGCGTCCAGCACGTCTGGCCCGCAATCTTTATGGACTAATGCACCAATTTCTACTTGCATACGGCCCCCTTTTAATTTGCTGCGTTTAAAATCGCTTCGGGCACATAGGTTGCCACCCGGTCTAGCTTGACCATGTACATGATGCCCATGCCCGGCGTGTCTAATTTCCCGGCTAAGTACATTGCCTCAAACACCAGATTCGCTTGTTCTTCAGAGACAATAATCCGGATGACTTCTTTCTGCTCGTCAATGGTTACCCCTAGTAGCCCCATCCGTTCTCGAATACCGGTTCCCCGGGCATAACTAATGGTTGCCCCTTGTGCTCCGATATTTTTAGCCGCCGCGAGTACCTCTTCGGCTAACTCTTTCTGCAAAACACAGGTAATCAAAAATGCATCAGATAAATAAGTAATGCTTCGCTCGTTCATAGCAACGCCTCCGTTACGGTATGCTTTTCAGACGACTTCTTTCGATGTAAGTATTGGATCACCAATCCCATGGAAAGTACTGCCAAGATCGGGCAAATACTGGCCAGGGACAAAATGCCGAAGCCTTCAACGGCCGAGACCGCCGAGCCCAGCCCTAAGCCCATCGCCAAGACCAATGGTACGGTGACTGGCCCCGTCGTGACCCCAGCACTATCCCAAGCCACATTCACGAATTCTTCGGTCGAAAATATGGTTAAGAAGACGCCCAGTAAATACAGCGGAATCAAGACTGTCATGAGATCAAAGCCAAGCACCAGTTTCGCAATCCCCAAGGCAATTCCGACAGCGACCCCCGTTGCCACGCTGTACATGAGCATTGATTTCTTGAAGGCGCCATTGGTTAAGTTTTGCACCGTTAAACCCAGCGCATTGAGGGCTGGCTCAGCTAGGGTCGCACCGAACCCCATCAGAAAGGCAAACGCAATCACAATGCAGATACCAACCAGCTCGGGATAAATCGGTGAGAACTGGCTAATGGGCAGCTCCATAAAGGCGGCCGGCAGAACACTACCTGCCTGAGAACCAATCGCACCCAGGCCATAGGTCAAGCCGACGTTGAAAATACACATGCCCACGATGCTGAGCGTAAGCCCGTAAAACGTCACCATTCGATTGGGCAATTTCGACCGTAACACAATGAACAAGACGAACATTAAGAACAACACCAGCGGTAAGATCGCCCGCACCCCCGTAACGATTTCGATCAAAGGTGTTTGATCCCAAGCCGTGGGTGCCACTGCGACCGCATCCGACGCCAATTGCGCCGCCTGACGAATCTCATCAGGTGTGACCGTAAGGGACATGAATATCGCCAGGATCAGCACGGCTAAAATTGGAAATAAGGAGGCAAGGGTTACCACCCCAAATCCGGATAGAGAGGATTGGCCCTTGCCCGCTGCATTGGCGATCCCGATCCCTAACGACAAAACCAAAGGCACCGTCACCGGGCCGGTGGTCACCGCGCCACAATCCCAGGCAAGCCCAAGAACCGACCGCAGATTCGGATCAAGCCAGGCGTACCCGGTTAAAATCATAACCGGCACCAATGCGCAGTAGATCATGGGTTTAAGCGACCAGCCGCGAACAAACCGAATCGTTCCGAGGATCGCCGCCAGACCAACGCCTGCGCCCACCATCAGCACCAACGGCATGGTCCAGTTATTGAGCAGCTCATAAAGATAGGGCGCCGAATTGACATCAACCGAAGATCCAAAGGCCTGCAACGCCCCAATTGCTGGCTCTGCGAAGGTGACGCCCACCCCCAACATACCGATGATAATCAGGACAACGGTCATGGACGCTTTCTTCGGCAGGTTATCGCCAATTATATTGCCGAAGGGCATGAGGCCGGTGTTGAGACCTTCCATGAAAATCGCCAATCCCACGATCACCGCCACCAAACCGCCGCCCAACATCAGTGCTGAATCGATGGGATGTCTCAAAATCAAAATCTGAAATAAAATTAAGTAGGCTGCGAGCGGCACCACGGCCTTCACCTGATCCATAATACGGGTGTAACAATAAGGGCCGATCAAGGCCAAGGATTGCTGTAGAGAGATATCAAGCCGTTTATCAACTTTAGGCGCGCTCGGGTCTAACTTTGGCGCCAAAACATTGTAGCTGATGGTCTTATGGTGAAAAGACACGGCATTCAGATAGTCCGAATAGCGCATATTTTGATTCCCCTAGTAGGTCAAAGACAACTGATCTAACCTGAACCTACTACATTTTGAACAAAATACTAGCCAAAATTGAATAATCTCAGTTAAGTCTTGATCCCTCAGAGCCTAATAAGACCGAATCAAGACGAATCATCCGACCGCTTGACCGATACTGGCAGCGATCAGCTTGGCCCGCTCACCAACAACTTCGCCTGACAAGGCTGAATCAATGCTCGTGGCTGTTTTCTCAACTCGAATCGCGTTGCACGTGGTAAGCTTTGTCACACAAAGGCCGTCATACTCTGTCCATCAGACCAACACCCAGCGGGTTAAGAACCGACGGTTCACGGGCTTCAAAACTAAAGGAACGCGCGTGCAACCAATTTCATTTTTATTACTACTGACCCTCTTTGGGCTGACGGCGTGTGAAGCCCCTAGCAAGGTTCAAGACCCCATTCTTGCGCCCCCCGTTGCCGAGCAAGTGCCGACCTGGATCGGCGCCGGCGACCAACGACGTCTAGATGAATATTATTGGCTTCGAGATGATACTCGATCCGATCCAAAGGTCTTAGCGCTGCTCGCGGCTGAGAACGCCTATGGCCAACAGCTTATGGCTCACACCGAGGGACTCCAAACGACCCTCTTTCAAGAGATTACCAATCGATTACCCAAAAAGGATGCAACTGTGCCGATTGCGCTCGGGGGCTACCAATACTATCGCGCCTTTGAACCTGGTCTTGAACACCCCATCTATAAACGCTTCGACAATAATGACCCAGCAACTACGGAAATTGTGCTGGACGTCAACCAACTCGCACAGAACTTTGATTATTTTACCGTCGGCAACTGGGTCGTAAACCCGGCACAAGATCTAATCGCCTATGCCGAAGACACCCTTAGTCGGCGGATCTACACTTTGAGAATCAAAGCCATCGGATCCGACGCGGCGCATCCAGACGTCATCACCGGCGCAGCACCGTCGATGGCCTGGAGTCAGGATGGCCAAACCCTGTTCTACATTAAGAAACACCCGCAGACGCTGCTCGAAAACGAAGTCTATCGGCATCAACTTGGCACCGATCAAAGTGAGGATCAGTTGGTTTATCGGGAGACGGACCCAACCTTCTCCCTTTGGCTGGAAGAGAGTCGCAGCAAAACCTTCATCTTCATTAGGGCCAGCAGCACCGATAGCACCGAGACGCTCATCATTCCCCGAGCGTCCCCAGCAGACGCGCCCTACCCACTGCTCGCACGCGCAGACCAACATGAATACCGAGCGCGGCATCTCAATAATCACTTCTACTTATTAACCAACGATCAGGCCCCAAACTACCGATTGATGCGCGTTGAAGTGGGGAATGCTCACGAACAATCGGCCTGGAAACCCTTGATCACGCCGGATCCCGCCATCTTTATCGAGGATTTTGAAGTTTTCGATACCTTTATCGTGACCAAGGAAATCGAAGCCGGCATTGCGCGGCTGCGAATCTATGACAAAAGCGGTCAACCGACTCGGGATATACCGATCGAAGATGTTCCCGCAACGCTCAATTTGTCTGCTAACCCAGATGCGACCGCAAGCGTTGTTCGATATGAGCTGAGCAGTTTGAAAACGCCAGACAGCACGCTTTCTTTTAATACCGAGACGGGCGACACACAATTGCTCAAGCAAGCCAAAGTAGACGGCGCCTTCAATCCGGATCATTACACGACGGAATATCATACTTTTAGGGCTTCCGATGGCGCACAGGTGCCCATATCCCTCGTTTATAACCACACCTTAAAGCGCCAACCCCGACCCGCCTATCTTTACGCCTATGGATCTTACGGCTATTCCACCGAGCCTTATTTTCGATCTGCGAGCCTTTCGTTGTTAGACCGCGGGTTCGTTTTTGCCATCATCCATGTACGCGGCGGCCAAGAACTAGGCCGGCAGTGGTACGAACAGGGCCGCCTATTTCAAAAGAAAAATACCTTTACCGATTTTATTGAGGGCTCTCGATATTTAGCTGCCACCGGGTTGGCGGATCCCAACAATCTGTTCGCTGCGGGCGGCTCTGCTGGCGGCCTGCTGATGGGCGTCATTGCCAATGAGGCACCCGACGTCTATCAAGGCATTATTGCCAAAGTGCCCTTCGTTGACGTTGTGACGACCATGCTCGACGACAGCATTCCGCTCACCACTTCTGAGTATCGCGAGTGGGGGGATCCTAGGATTGCCGCCGACTATGATTATATGTTGTCTTACTCGCCTTATGATCAAGTTAAGGCACAGAACTATCCGAACATGTTGGTCACGACCGGACTACACGACTCTCAGGTGCAATATTTTGAGCCCGCAAAATGGGTTGCTCGACTGCGTCGCCTGAAGACCGACGACAATCATTTGATATTGGATACTGATATGGCCTCGGGTCACAGTGGCCCCTCGGGCCGCTATGAGCGCTACCGAAGAACGGCACTGGAATATGCCTTCATTTTGGACCATTTAGACACGGCGCAGTAAGGCGTGCTCGATGCAATCAGCCCAACCAAACCGGCAGTTTGGGCGCCACCCAGTGGCGTTAAGAATTAGCCACAGGTCGGCTTAGCGCCGATGATGCAGTCGCACCGGTAATGATTTAATCCCCCGAATAAAATTATTTGGGTTTCGTTCCGCCGGGCCAACCACTTCGATCTGTTCATATCGCTTATGAATTTCTTCCCAGAGCACCCGGAGTTGCATCTCCGCCAACCGGTTGCCCATACAACGATGAATTCCAAAGCCAAAGGCAACATGGGCGCGGGCATTGGGGCGATCGATCATGAGTCGGTCTGCCTCGGGAAAAACACTTTCGTCCCGGTTTCCTGACAGGTACCACATGACCACCTTCTCACCCGCCCGAATCATTTCGTCTCCCAAACGCTGGTCGGCCAGGGCCCGACGCCGCATATGAATCACCGGCGTCTGCCAACGAATCATTTCCGAAACCATGTTCGGGATCAGTTCTGGGCGATCCATCAGCAAGCGATGCTGATCCGGAAACTCGTTCAACGCCAGGACCCCGCCAGAGATACTGTTGCGCGTGGTGTCATTGCCCCCGACAATGAGTAGCAGAATATTGCCGAGAAACAGCATCGGGTTCTCAGTCATATTTTGCGTGTCTTTGCCGTGGGCCATCATCGAGATTAGATCAAACTTTGGCGGCCGGGAAACTCGGTCCTGCCAGAGCCCCATAAACGTTCCAGCGCAGTCCATAAGATCGGCTTTGCGCTGCTCGGGGTCCAAGACCTGGGCACCGGTTAACTCGGGCGTATCGGTTGTGATATCAGACCAGTGAATGAGCTTGCGTCGATCTTCGTAGGGGAAATCGAATAAGGTTGCGAGCATTCGCGCGGTTAACTCAACCGACACCGCATCGACCCAATCAAAGGTGTCATTGGCGGGCAGATGACTCAAAATATCAACCACCCGCTCACGAATCAGGGGCTCGAAATTCGCCAAATTACTGGGCGCGACTGATGGCGCAACGGTTGCGCGCTGCCGATCATGATCGGGGGAGTCCATCGCGATGAAATTCTCGATGACGACGTCTGTACTCTGCAAGGACTCCTGGGGCGGCGTTTCCGCAATGGCGATACCATCGGCGGATGAGAAAACCTGATGATTGGTGTCGACCGCCTTAATCAGCTCATGGGAACTGACGGACCAATAGGGTCCGGTTGGGCTATTGGGTTGAAAATGCACCGGTGCTTCCGCCCGCAGCTTGGCAAACGGGGCTTGCCAAGTGTCATTCAGATACAGCTGCGGATCGCTCACATCGAGGCTTTGCAGATCCAGATCCGATCCCATGGCTTCACTCATAGCAGATTCCATCTAGGGCAAAAAGACCTTCAACATAAGTGAATTGCAGCACTGTGGCAACCCGATGCCGGGGTGCTCCGTTTGAACAAGAACCGGTTTTGGCAACCTTTCCTCATTGCACCGGGTTGTGCATCCGAAACAATCCCTGTCGCGATGGAACGCCTTATTGGGCCAGCCTAGTCAGTTACGGCTTGGTAGACTCGAACATAGTCGATCAACATACGCTGCGGTAAACGCGTCGATTGATCGGGCGAACCGGGCCAGTCGCCGCCCACCGCGACATTGAAAATTAAGAAAAAGGCCTTTCGAAACGCAGCAAGGTTGGCATTATCGGTGATCTCGAACTTTAAGTAACTGACGCCATCAACAAACCATTCCAACTGCGTTTCCTGCCAAACCAAACTGAACACATGGTATTGCGCGTGATAGTTTTCGCCACCGCTCAGCTTCTTACCACCAGCACCGGTATTTGGATATTGGGCCTTGTTACCCTCGTTCTGCCAATGTACGGTGCCGTAAACCCGATCATCTTCTTGTCCTAATAACTCCATAATGTCGATCTCACCGCTTTGGGGCCAACCCACTTCTGGAAAATTCGCCCCGAGCATCCAAAGCGCAGGCCAAATACCCTGACCCGTTGGCAAGGCGGCGCGAATATCGACTCGACCGTAGGTAAATTCAAACTTATCCTGAGTCGTTACTCGAGCCGAGGTGTAATCACGACCGGCAAACGCTTCTTCTCGCGCCTCAATAACGAGCAAGCCTTCGCGCAGATAGGCATTTTCGGCGCGGTAGAATTGCAGCTCATTATTACCCCCACCGTTACCATTAACCTCGTAATTCCAATATTGCGTGTCGAGCGTCGCAGCCTCGAACTCATCGGACCACGCAAGCGCATACCCGGCATAGGCGGCAGGTGCTTCAAAGCCTGCAATGGGGTTTGGGTTCACCCAGTTGGCGCCTGGCGGATCGAGCTGATTGACCGCATCCCCCGGGCCATCAATGTTTGCCCGCCATCGGACATTGTCCAACTGAAAAACGGTACTGGTGAATTCGGCCGCCCAAATTACGATCCCAGTATCGATTGCGCGCAATTCGAGCCCCCGTGAGACCAGGTCATCAATTTCAACCGCGTAACTCACCCAAACACCCATCGAGGCATCGGCTAGGACGATATCATTCGACGTACAGGGGTAAACGCAATCGACCTTCATGACCATGCTGGGGTCCCCTGAGATGATTTTGACATCAAATTCCAGGGTGCCGCGACCATAGGCGCTGAGATCAACCGGGCCCGCAGGGCCGGTCTTTAAATACAAACCTGCGAGTTTCCCTGCCCCTGAGTGACTGACCTGCAGCACCCATCCGCGATCAAGATCCCGCGCAAGCTGCCAACTCATGTTTGGACAATCTGCACCACCGTCGTTTTCACAAGAGTTGTAATCAATCCCTGCGTCGAACGCACCGATCACCTCGAAGGGCGCAGCCAACAGATCCAGCGGACTCGTCGCCTCGGGTGAGGCGGCAAGCACGGTGATCGAGGCGCGCTCGGCGGCCACGATTACCGTTCGAGTCCTGAACGCCAAATTACCGGCACTATCAGTCACTTCATAACGCACGATGTACTGGCCTGGCGCAGCCCCTTTTATGGCGTCTAACCCGGTCACTGTCATCTGGTTGGTTAAAGCGCCGTCTTCTTGATCAAGGACGGTTGCTCCGGCATCGAAGTAGTCTTCACCTTCAACGACGGTAATCAAGGCATCACCAATCAATGCGATCACCGGTGGCTGATCCTCGTCGCTATCGAGAATCCCATCGCCGTCGGTGTCCATCAGGGTTTGTAACTGCCCAACCACCGTCAAACTGGTGCGACGCTCGGCCAAGGCGCCCACAGCACCATCGATCAGGGCATTGCCCGCAAAACCAAATAAATGCCTCAAAATCAGCAAGCCGTCGGTCAGCGGCCGAACCTCGCCATCACCATCAATATCCATCGCGGATCGATTGTGCGCAAGGTACGCATCGATCGCACTTGCCTCAACGCGCTTTGAATTTTCACCCAGCGCGCCGTCGGTTAATGCATTGCCCGAAAACCCAAATAAATGTCGAAGAATGAGCAAGCCATCTGTGAGCGGCGCAACCTCACCATTGTCATCAACATCAAGCGTGAACACGCCTGCCGCATCATTCGCCGCCACTGGATTCATCCAGACCAGGGCACCACAAAGGACCAGCTTCAAAATGTGTTTCATCGAAACCCCGTTCAACACCAAAAATACCGCTTCAAGCACAGCGCTGTGCAGGCCTGAATAGACCGAGCGCTGCGTTATTGAGTTAGTTTGTTATCTCGTTAGTTCGTTACTTGCTCTGCTGCAACGCGTTCAACAGCGACAGCCTCGCTCAGACCCGAGTCTCGCAGACGGGCCGCACCTCAGAAAGCCTCATACGACAAGAGGGGGCTTGCATGCGTTGAGTCTCAAACGCAATGCCGTTTTGCATTGCCTTAGGCAACCACGATTGAAAAACAACGGTGCGTTTGGACCGCGCTTAGGCCATAACTGCGGCGACCCCTAATGCTTCCTTCATTGGATAAGCGCGTCTTGTTGCGCATTGGTTTTAAGAGTTTTGAGGAACTGGCGAACATCTTGGGCAGTTCTATCCGGCACTTCTTCCATCGGCGCATGACCCACGTTGTCGTAGATAACCAATTTGCTATGTGGGATGTTCGCTTGAAATTGATTCGCTGTCGCAACGGGAATTACGCTGTCCTCTCGACCCCACAGAATCAAGGTTGGCTGCGTCAAGACCGAGAGATCTTCTGCCGGATTCGCCGAGCCCCGCCATGAGTTAACGCGTCCTAAAATGGCATCACGCGTGCCCGCTCGCAGCGCCAATTCGTAATAGCGCATGATCAGGGCATCCGTGACCACGGGCGAGTCATTGTAGGCCGATTTGGCGCCTTGAACCGCAAGATAATAAGGATCAATCCGGGACGCGATTGCTCGAAACCAGGACTGCCTGAGCAACTTAAAAACCAGCGGTGATGCCTGTTCGGGCGTTGCATCGCGTCGCGCTTGAGACCAGGCGGCAGGACCTGTCGCATTGACCAATATCAATGCTAAGACCGACTCGGGATGCTCAAGTGCGTAGCGCCACGACACGCCGCCGCCCATTGAATTACCGCCCAACACGAACGCGTTGAGGTTAAGGTGTGAGGTAATGGCCTGCACAACCTGCAACTGAGCCGCACTGCTGTAATCCCCGCTGGGCACAGCACCGGTTAAGCCATGCGCCGGTAAATCAAGCGTTACAATTCGATACGTCTCGCCTAAGCGTTCTACCCAAGGCGCCCAAGTATGCAGCGAGGCCATGCTGCCATGAACCAGAACAATCGGCAGACCTGTAGGATGACCCTCATCTCTGAAATGGATCCGCGCGCCATCGGCTAGGGTTAAAAATTGAGAAGAGGGACTGGTGTATTTTGCATCCACCACCGCCGCCGGAAGGTCGCCCTGATATAGCAAAATACCAAGCGACAATAACATCAACAGAACCAGCGTAACGCCTAGGCCAACCCTTCGTTTTATCATCGGAGCACGTCCTCTTTATTTTTTCGCTCATCAGATGATGGCAATGCAAGCCTAAGCCCATTCTCGCACACCAAAGTCGCCTGCCGTCCTAAGGTTTTGGAATTCGGCCATCAGGGCGTTTGACGCATGACTCGACAACGGCACCAGAACCTGACGACCGATACGAAATCTTTGACGCACCCGATCTTAAAATGCGCCGAGTTAAACCAGCCTCGGTCATGCGCAAGAGGCCCCCATCAGGTCGATGCGTGATCTTGGCTGGATTTTGACAGGTCCTGACGAAACGAAGCGCCAGCGCCGAGGGTTAAAGCCGCAGGCCGCGCCGCGACCGATCTTGACGCCGACTTCGGCACGCTGCTCTGCAACGCCTAGGCCGAAAAGCGTTTAATGATCTGCTTACCCAAAGCCATCATATGCACCTGATCCGGACCATCGGCCTGACGACACCAGCGAGCGTAATTAAAGGCTTCGGCCATCGGATAATCGGCCGTTAAACCGCCGGCGCCGTGAATCTGCATACAACGGTCGATGACGGTTTGCGCCATTAGGGGCACCGTGATTTTCGCCGCAGCAATATAATCCCGAGCATCCTTGGCGCCCAGTTCATCCACCCGCCGTGCTGTTTTCAAGGTCAGCAGTCTTGCTTGCTCGATTTCACTAAACGACTTCGCTAAATCCTCCAAAACCGATTGATGATCCGCGAGCATTCGGCCAAAAGTCTCCCGCCGCGTGACGCGCTGGCAAGCCAATTCCAATGCCCGCTGCGCGCATCCAATCAGACGCATGCAGTGATGAATGCGGCCCGGCCCAAGTCGGCCTTGGGAGATTTCAAACCCTCGGCCCTCACCGAGCAGGATGTTTTCTTTGGGCACTCGAACATTCTCAAATAACAGTTCGGCATGACCCAAGGGCGCATCATCATAACCGAGTGTTGTTAGTGGTCTAATCACAGTCAGCCCAGGCGTGTCTTTGGGCACAAGTATTTGGCTTTGTTGAAGATGCCGGTTGGCGTTATCTGGGTCAGACTTGCCCATGACGATTAAGATCTTGGTACGCTCATAAGGCGCATTGGTGATAAACCACTTGCGTCCGTTAATGACGTAGTCTTCGCCATCGCGTTCGATTCGCGTTCGAACATTCGTGGCATCACTTGACGCGACATCAGGCTCGGTCATGGCATAAGACGATCGAATCTCACCATCCAAGAGCGGCTTCAGCCACTGCTCTTTTTGGGCTTCAGTGCCATACTTCAAGAACACTTCCATATTGCCGGTATCCGGCGCGTTGCAATTAAATACCTCAGGTGACCAAAGCACGCGGCCCATAATTTCGGCGAGCGGACTATACTGCTCGTTCGTCAAGCCGCCATGATCCGCCGGCATCCAAAGGTTCCATAACCCCGCGGCTTTGGCGAGCGCCTTAAGCTCTTCCATTAAGGGCACGGTTGAGAAACGATCTGCGAGCCCATTGAGTTGATCATGATAGCGCTGCTCGTTCGGATAAATATGCTGATCCATAAAAGTTAGTAAACGGGCTTGAATATCGGCAAGGTCTTGTTCGGTGACGGTCATACAGCTTCCCAAAAAAAATTCCCGCCCAGTGTAGGACTAATTAGCGTCAGACACTATAGCCGCCGCGAGGAACCTTGCGTGTCACGCATGATCACGATCTGCCGAATCCGTACCCGCTGGGATTTTTGCTTCTAACTTGAGACAACCCTCTAAAACGCAACGCTCAGATCCCCATAAAACCGGATCATCGCCAAAATTTTCTGGCGGTAACGGCGCCTCTTACACAGCCTAAAATAGGCGGACCTTAGGCCCCGATCGTTTTCCAATTTGAACCACGACTCGATATGACGGTTATCATGGCCTGGATAAAACAACGCTGATCAACATCGCTGACAGATCGGGATTATCCCGTTCGTTGGTCTGCCACTTTATGGTTTAAACACAAAGCATCACGAACGCGGAAATTGGGTAAGGGGGCTGATTTTACACCCCGAAAATCCGCCGCGACCTCGTCACAACCTGAAAGGGCAATATTGTACAAGCCGGCGAGTTATCACGCGCCGGGGATCGAGTCCGACCACAAAACCCTTTTAAAAGGAAACATTACTTGGGCAGCAAGATTTGAACCATCATCTTTACGACCCGCGTCGCGAGGCAACATCAATATTGAGCTCATTTACCCCACCAAAAAGTACCCCCTGAACTGTTTGGTGCATTCATACCTTCGCGCGAGCGCAGGCGGTGCGGTCTCTTCCAGACCCGCTTTCAACTAAAGCCCATTAGCCCGATTTCTTTGCCGTTACTTCAGGTTTTAGAGCGCGACGCCATTGCGATCAACTTCTGCATCACGCTTATCGCGACGTCGGCTCGAAACATACCGGTGATAGGTGCGCCACCCATTCTCTGTTTTAACCAGTTTGTCGTAGTAGCTGCCAGTTGACGTTAATCCCTTGCCAATTAATGCAACGATGCGAAAACGCAGCTCGACGCCATGTTCATCCGAATCGGCGTAAATATTCGTCATCATATGCGTGCGGGGGTGCGCAGCCTCTGATTCCATAAAGGCCTTAATGTCGTCGAGCCCACTGCAAATCCGAGAGCCCACACCAGTTAGATCAAACACGGCGTCCTGAGTGAATACAGCGTCGAGTCTCGTCCAATCGCGATCATCGATCGCATCCCCATATCGACCAGGAAGCTCGTGAATCTCAACCCGATCAGCAATTGTCAGCGGGTACGGTACAACCATCATATTAAGCTCACTCAGCAGGGTTAAAATATGAGAATTCAGAGTGTGTATTTATCAACCGGTACCGTCAACCGCCCTCGGCATGACGCCGGACCTGAGTGCGCAATTAAGATCAAAAAAAAGGGCGCTTTTTAGCGCCCTTTCCCGGTGGTCTCGACCGAAAGTGTTTAAAAGGAGGCTGAGACGGTGACACCGTATGTTGCAGGCTCGTTCCACCAACCGCGGGAGGTCAAACCACCGATGGTCGCCCATCGCTCCTCTCGTTGATCGGTAATATTACGGCCCCAGAGTGACACCCCGTAGTTATTGATGTTGTAAGAGATCGTTGCGTTGACATTTGAGATGCTATCAAGTGATCCCAAAGGGTTATTTGAAGAGTTCGTCTCCATATCCGAACGGTGCCGATATGAAATCCTAGCTTTCAAATCACCGTTACCAACCTGAGCAGTATAGGACGTGGTCAGGCCGAAGGTGTTCTTGGGCGTGTTGCGGGGCACAAGAGCAGAATTATCGGTAATGATATTATCGCCAGTTGAGGTCGGCAAAGTAGTCTGCGTACTCTGAGTCTAAGTAACCATAGGTGGCCATGACGTTCCAAGCTTGTGTCACCTGATACATCACCTCAAGTTCCAAGCCCGTCATTTCAAGCGAAGAGGCATTCCGCACAACCGTTGCAACGTTTGACAGATCGACTGGAATCAAAATCGATTCCTGCTTATCGTCATAGTCTGATCTAAAGATCGCACCATTGAAGATCATGCGCCCGTCTTGCAAGGTGGTTTTCCAACCAAATTCATAATTCTTAACGTATTCTGGCTCGTAAGACGGATCAATCAGATAGTTGGCTTGACGAGCAAAGAAGCCGCCACTCTTAAAGCCTTCGCTGTAAGAAGCATAGAACATCGCATCGTCTGAGGGCTGATATCTTAAACCCAGCTTTGGCGTTGTTTCGGTCCATTTTGCCTTGGCTTCGAAAGGGTTATAAGATTCCGGGCCAGGGCTCGCCTCGCAGCGGGTAATATCCCGGAGCCGATGCGCCGCCGACGAAATCTTTTTCCTCTTCGGTCCAACGGAAACCAGCCGTCAGGGTCCAGTTATCGGCGAAGCGCCAGTCTGCTGAGAAAAAGACTGCAGTCGATGTTGTCAGCTGATTCTGTCCGTTGTTACCAGCGACATCACTCTCCCAAGGGAACACGTCAGCATACCCTTCAACACCCTGCCTACCAGGAGCCCAAGACTGGATTACCTATGCGCGATAATTGGTAAAAGAGGTCATAGACGTCCCAACGCTGCTCAAAGTCAGCTTCCCAATCATAAAAGCCTGCGATGAATTGAACCGTGTCTGAGAATTGCGAGGTGACTCGAAATTCGTGGCTGGTTTGCTCCCAATCGTTGAAAAAATTCATGCTAAGCAGGTGAGCCGGTGCACCGTCGAAATCTTGCATATTCTGCTCATCCATATCTCGATTTGAGTAGATATAGGTGTAAAGGAAAGCTTCAGTGTTGAAATTGGCAGTCACAATGGTCGTTTCGTAATCGTTATTACTGAAGTTGGTGCCGTCGGATTCAGTCGTGTCAGGGACCATCATTGGCGGTCGCTTCACAGCCATTAGCTGAGTCTAATACGCCGCCTGCTCCGTCGGGAATAAAATTCAGTAAACAAGCGAGTTCAGAAGCTTGTTTCGATTCGTGTAAACACCTTGTTCACTGGTGTCCTCCATAATCTCGTGATGGACCTTCAAGTCAAAAGCATCGTTTGGTTCCCAAAGGACGGTAAAACCATAATTGGTTTTATCATCGCCGCCGACGTCGCGGTTAGCGTTGTGCTACGAACATGTCCGTCGTGCTGGATACTCGCACCAAATAGTTTGAGACCAAGCCTGTCCTCAATGAGAGGGATTTGAGCGACGGCTTTTAAGTCTTGTCGGCCAAAGCTTCCACCGGTGATGCTTAGATCAGCGCCCATCTCGTTGAGCGATACCGGGCTTCGAATGACGTTCAGAATACCGCCCGTGGTGTTCTTGCCGAAAAGCGTACCCTGTGGGCCACGTAGAACCTCAATACGCTCGATGTCGAAATTGTCAAGCAGCACGCCACTTGATGTGCCAAGGAACATACCGTCCATGACAACCCCAATTGATGGCTCAAAGCTCTTATCGCTTTCGAGCGACGCGACACCTCGAATGGTAATTGCAGCGCCGCTGGCAATACCCTGGTGTCCTGTTGATGAAAAGGTTGGGCGCAAACGCTTGGATATCCTCAAGACGGCGCACGCTGCCTTCACGCAGCTGACCGGTGATGGCGGTCACAGCCAGGGGCGTGTCCTGAATGGACTCCTCTATCTTTCGCGCGGTTACGATAACTTCTTCTAACACTAACGCGCCTTCACTGGCATACAGAGGCGCGCCACTCAAAAACGCCGCACTGCTCGATAGCACACCGATCAATCCTGCGCGGCCTAAAGCCCCCGCATTCAATCCCCTTACCTTTTTTAGAAAACCCATAGTTATCCCCTGTTTTTGATCCCTGTAACTTGCCTTTTTAAGTTAAAACAGTCAAGCCTGTTTTTTTAACTAATTGAAGCATACTTTCGACATTTATCGTCCAATAAGACGGTCCTTACCGCTACGCTGCGCTGTCATCGCTGGTCGCAATGTCTAAACGCTGCAACCCCCAAAATCGCTAATCAGCCCAACGATACCCTGTTTAAAAACAGTCGCATCCGATCAAAATTATTAACCCAGGCGCCTGAGATCACGACAATTTTGCAGGCAGGATTCGATCAAGGCAGCGATCGTTGACTTATCAAGCATCAGCTACCACCACCTTAAACATTAACGCGGAAATTGGTCGGGACGGCAGGATTTGAACCTACGACCACCACACCCCCAGTGTGGTGCGCTACCAGACTGCGCTACGCCCCGTTTCGAAAGCGGCATTCTAACAGCATCGATTGCACGTTTCTAACGACAATTGCTGAATCGAGAACATTACTTATAAATAACTTGGGTTATTGCTTGATGACCTTTAAAAGGTCTTCTAACTCGGCAATCATCTGCTTGACCAATTGCTTTGATTGGCTCTTGTCTTCTTTTTGCTCCGCGCCCGATAAACGCTGGCGAGCACCCGTTATTGTAAACCCTTGGTCGTACAGCAGCGCTCTAATCTGACGAATCATCAACACATCTTGACGCTGATAATAACGGCGATTGCCCCGACGCTTAACCGGTGACAGTTGCGGGAACTCTTGCTCCCAATACCTTAAAACATGCGGCTTTACCGCGCACAAAAGGCTGACTTCACCAATCGTGAAGTAGCGTTTTCCTGGTATGACCGGAAGATCAGAAGTCGCTGTCTGGTCCTGCATAGGTTTCTACTCGAGCCTTTAGCTTCTGGCCAGGTTTAAAGGTAACGACGCGGCGCGCCGAAATCGGAATATCTTGCCCGGTTTTAGGGTTACGGCCCGGCCGGGAACTCTTATCGCGCAAGTCAAAGTTGCCAAACCCGGAAATTTTGACTTGTTCATTGGCTTCAAGCGACAACCGAATTTCTTCAAAAAATGCTTCAACAATTTCTTTGGCTTCGCGCTTGTTAAGCCCCAACTCTTCAAACAGTTGTTCAGCCATTTCTGCTTTGGTTAACGCACTCATACTCTTTTTTCCTTCATCGCGCCTTGCACCGCGCCTTGCATCGCGCCTTGATGACGTTACTGCGCCCGACCTTAACCGAAACCTACCTTAACTGAGCCTGCAACTGACTCGCCAGGCTTTGCACGACTTCCGCCATGGCCGTATTGATTTCTTCATCCGTTAGAGTGCGCGAAGGGTGCTGGAAGGTCAAGCCCAGACCCACACTTTTCTGATTAGGATCAATACCTTTACCCATATAAACGTCAAATAACTTTAAATGCAGTAACGCATCCCCCGCGCTCATCTCGATCACAGATCGCACAGCCGTCGCAGTGACCGAACGCGCGACCAAGATGGCGATGTCACGACGTACAAAAGGGTACTTCGAAACTTCTTGTACCACCGGCAGGTATTGACGGCGTGCAAGCGATAAATCAATTTCCGCAACATAAGCGGGTGCCCTCAAATCAAATTCATCGGCAACGCTTGCTGCCAATAGTCCGATCCGGCCCAACGGGACATTGTCCTTCAATATTTGTGCGCTTTGCCCGGTCTGTAAACCGCTGATTTCACACGCTTTGAAGGTTAAACCCGACTCACCTAAAAGCGCCTCAAGATCACCCTTTAAGTCGAAAAAATCGACCCGGTCAGCGCTGTTTGCCCAACTTTCGGGGAATCGCTGCCCACTCAAAACCAGTGCTAACCGCTCCTGCTGCGCAACCAGGTCGAATGACAGCGCGTTCTCAGTCCCGCCTTGCTGATGAAAAACCAACCCCGTTTCGAACAGCCGAACATTGCTTTGTTGCCGGTTTTGATTATGCACCAGCGCCTTTAGCAGCCCCCCGATTAAAGTCGTTCGCATCACTGACATTTCACTCGACAACGGGTTCTTGAGCGCCACAGCGGCTGCCTCCGGCAAAAGCCGCTGCTGCAAATTCGAATCGACAAAACTGTAACAAATGGCCTCGGAGTACCCTCGGTCAATCAACCGCTGCTTCATTTGTTTAACACTTGCCTGGGTTTCGGTGGCTTCCAGCATTGATAAGGTCGCAACCGGTTGCGTAACCGGCAAGGCCTCGTAACCAATGATCCGGCTAATCTCTTCAATGAGATCAGCTTCAATATTGATATCAAACCGATGAGAAGGTGATTGCACCAACCAGGCCCGATCTTCGCTATTGGCGTCAACAGTGAAATCAAATTCAAGACGCTTCAATATGTTTTCGATATCCGCATCATTAATGACCATCCCGAGCACGCGCGCCACGCGCGCCGCTCGTAACCGTACCTCGATTGCTGGTGGCAGGTCCGTCTCGCTGACGGTGTCCACCAGCGGACCAGGACGGCCGCCGGCAATCGAAAGCAATAATTGGGTCGCCCGCTCCATAGCGCGGACTTGGCCCCGATAATCAACGCCCCGCTCAAAGCGATGACCCGCATCGGTATGCATGCCATAAGCTCGAGCCCGACCCGCAATGGCAATTGGCGCAAAAAATGCCGCTTCTAAATAAATATCCTGCGTGTCGGCCTGCACAGCGGTCGACGCTCCCCCCATTATCCCCGCCATCCCAATGGGACCCGACGCATCGGTAATGAGCAAAGTGCCAGCAGCCAAGGTCGTCTGACTGCCGTTGAGCAGGGTCAACTGCTCACCTTCGATCGATTGTCGAACCGTGATATCGCCCGTTAACCGATTTAAATCATAAGCATGCATTGGCTGATTCAGCTCGAGCATAATGTAATTCGTCACGTCAACCACCGGATCAATCGACCGGATACCCGATCTGCGAAGCTTCTCGGTTAGCCAAAGCGGCGACGTTGCGGTCATGTCAAGGTCCCGCACAACCCGGCCCACAAAGCGCGGACATCCTTCAAGGTCAGCCAAGTGCACGGCGACCTGATCGTCGTGGACGGCGGCGACCGGTTGAATATCCGGCATACACACGTCTAAGTTGTTCATGAGGCCCGTTTCACGGGCAAGACCGATAATGCCCAAGCAATCACTTCGGTTCGGCGTCAAATCCACTTCAATAATGCTGTCGTCCAACTGCAGGTAGCCATTAATGTCGGCGCCGACGGGAGCGTCATCTGCCAACTCCATTAAGCCTTCGTGGTTTTCGCTCAATCCAAGTTCGCGCTCGCTACACAGCATCCCAAAGCTGTCAACGCCCCGTAACTTGGCTTTCTTAATTTTAAACTCATCGAGCTTTGCGCCAACCAGCGCAAAGGGCACCTTGATACCCGGCCGGGCATTGGGCGCGCCACAAACCACCTGATGGCTATCGTCCCCACTCGACACCTTGCAGACTTTTAGCTTATCCGCATTTGGATGCGGTTCCGCAGACAAGATTTCCCCAACCACGACCTGGCTTAAAATCGCGGCCGCCGGCTCAACACCGTCCACCTCTAACCCAGCCATCGTAATCTGGCTGACCAAATCCCGTGTTGAAAGTGGCGGGTTCACCCACTCTCGTAACCATTGCTCGCTAAATTTCATTGGAACTGCTCCAAAAATCGCAGATCGTTTTCGACAAAGTGTCGCATGTCACTCACGCCATAGCGCAACATGGCCAGTCTCTCTGGGCCCATTCCGAAAGCAAATCCCAAGTATTTTTCAGAATCAATGCCCGACATTTCGAGCACTTTTGGATGCACCATGCCGGAACCCATGACCTCAAGCCAACCGGTGCTCGAGCACACGCGGCAATGACCTGCACCTAAGCAATGCACACATTGCACATCGACTTCTGCCGAAGGTTCCGTGAAGGGGAAATAGCTCGGCCGAAACCGCACCTTCAAATCATCGCGTTCAAAAAAGACTCTCAAAAACTCTGTGATCATGCCCTTTAAATCAGCAAAGCTGCAGTGCTCATCTACCATCAAACCCTCGACTTGATGGAACATCGGTAAATGGGATGGATCCGGCGGATCTACCCGGTAGGTTTTACCGGGACAAATAATTCGGAACGGCGGCTCGCGCGACGCCATGGTTCGAACCTGCACTGGCGAGGTGTGGGTTCTGAGTAACAAACTGTCGGTCAAATAAAAAGTATCATGCATCGCCCGCGCGGGATGGTGCGCTGGCAAGTTAAGCGCTTCAAAATTGTGATAATCGTCCTCGATCTCAGGACCCACGACCGATTCAAACCCGACCGAATGAAAAAATGCCTCAATACGCTCGAGCACCAGTGTTACAGGATGCAAGGCGCCACGCTGCAGACCACGGCCAGGCAAGGTCACATCAATTGCGGACGCTTGAACCTTAGCCGCTTCGGCAATGGCCGATTGCGCTTGCCAGCGAGCATTAAGAGCCGCATCGACCTCAGTTTTAACTTGATTGATTCGCGCGCCTGCCTCGGGCCGGTCGGCCTCGGGCAGTTGGCCTAAAGTTTTAAGCTGACCCGTTATGGCGCCCTTTTTGCCGAGGTATTGGACCCGCAAGGCCTCTATTTCAGAAAGCTCGCTGGCGGACGCCACAGCAGCAAGCGCCTCACGTCGAAGCGCGTCTAAGTCTGACATCGAAAATCCTCTACCTGATCCGTTGGTGCAGCTCGCACGCTCGGCAGTTAGGCTGCGGCGGCGAGCGCTTCTTTGGCTTTATTGGCTAACGCCGTGAACGCTTCTGGCTCATGCAAGGCAAGGTCAGCCAGCACTCGACGATCAATCTCAATATCTGATTTCTTCAAACCATTGATCAACCGACTGTAGGACAAACCGTGCTCGCGGGCCGCGGCATTAATCCGCTGGATCCAAAGGCCTCGAAACATGCGTTTCTTAACCTTACGATCACGATAAGCGTACTGACCGGCTTTGGTAACCGCTTGTTTGGCAACGCGATAAACTCGGCTTCGGGCACCGTAATACCCTTTAGCCGCCTTCATCACCTTTTTATGGCGACGGTGTGCGGTGACACCTCTTTTTACTCTTGGCATTTTTTAATCCTCAGGATCTAATGAATCGGGACGTTTCAAGGCGAAAGGCCTCTTAGTGTCCAAGCATTCTGCGAATGAGCGGCACATCACTGGGTGCGACGGCTTTCATACTGCGCAGATGGCGCTTCCGTTTGGTCGGCTTCTTCGTCAGGATATGATTCCTGAAGGATTGTCGGTGCTTATAGCCTTTGGCAGTTTTTTTAAACCGCTTGGCAGCACCACTACTGGTTTTCAGTTTTGGCATTTCAGAACTCCGCATTGTTCAGGTTAAAGGCAAGCCTTCATCGTTTTTATCTGAGTGTTTTCACACACAGCTTCGCTGACGATGATCTCTTACCTAGGCTGCGCCGGGGGCGGTATTGCCCATCTCGGCATTCGCTTTCGCGAACAGGTCAGGCGACTGCCTCACTGCTGCCTTTCTTCTTCGTATTCGGCGCCAACACCATGGTCAATTGTCGACCTTCCATTTTCGGGAACATCTCAACAGTACCGATCTCAGCAAGATCTGCTTCAATTCGTTTGAGCAAATCAATACCGAGTTCTTGGTGTGCCATTTCTCGCCCCCTAAATCGCAGGGTTACCTTGGCTTTGTCACCATCACTCAGGAAACGGGTCAGGTTGCGTAGTTTTACCTGGTAGTCTCCTTCATCCGTTCCGGGTCGGAACTTCATTTCTTTTACTTGCATGCGGCGTTGCTTCTTACGTGCCGCAGACTTTTCTTTTTTCGCCTCGAAGATTCGCTTACCGTAATCTAGGATTTTACAAACCACTGGATCGGCGTCAGGCGCGATTTCCACTAAATCAAGCTTCGCTTCCTGTGCCGCTTTGATTGCTTCAGCAATTGAAACAACCCCGATCTGCTCTCCGTCCGCGCCGATTAGGCGAACCATTGCCGCCTCTATATCGTCGTTAATTCGAGTCTTTTTTGAACCTTCTTTTTTAATTCGGTAGCCTCCTTCAGGCGCTAAGGCCGGGCATTATAGCAAAATCAAAGCATTCGTCCCTTTTTTTCTTCATCTTTTCGCAGGACCGCTAAAAACGCCGCAACCGACATCGTGCCAAGGTCTTCACCGCTTCGAGCTCTCACCGCAACTTGCCCGGCTTCACGCTCGCGATCGCCCACCACCAAAAGATACGGGATCTTTTGCATCGTGTGCTCACGGATTTTAAACCCCACCTTCTCGTTACGCAGATCGGACGCCACTCGAACGCCCGCGGTCTTTAGCGAGGCCGTGACCTCATCGACATAATCTGCTTGCGAATCGGTAATATTCAAAACCATTGCTTGGACCGGCGCGAGCCAAACCGGAAATTCGCCGGCATAGTGCTCAATCAGGATACCGATAAAGCGCTCGAACGAGCCGAGCATGGCTCTGTGCAACATCACCGGAATCTGTCGGCTGCCATCTTCGGCGACGTACTGCGCATCCAATCGGCCCGGCATTGAAAAATCAACTTGCATGGTGCCGCACTGCCAAACTCGCCCAAGGCAATCTTTCAGTGAAAACTCGATTTTCGGCCCATAGAAGGCACCCTCTCCCGGCAAGGTTTGCCAGTCCAGGGCTTTATAATCCAAAGCCTCAGCCAAGGCGGCCTCGGCTCGATCCCAAACCTCATCGGACCCTACCCGCTGTTCTGGCCGAGTTGAAAGCCTGATGATTATTTCATCGAAGCCAAAGTCTCGATAGACCGCAGATAAGACATCAATAAAATCCGTGACTTCTTTTTGGACCTGATCTTCTCGACAGAAAATATGGGCATCGTCTTGGACAAAGCCCCGCACCCGCATAATGCCCTGCAGGGTCCCTGACGGCTCGTTACGATGACAAGAACCAAACTCTGCCAGACGAATCGGCAGGTCTCGGTAGCTCTTTAAGCCCTGATTAAACACCTGGACGTGACAAGGGCAGTTCATCGGCTTGATGGCATAGGTCCGACTATCTGATTCAACGGCGAACATCCCATCACCAAACTTGTCGGCGTGACCCGATTTTTCCCAAAGGCTCATATCCACCAGCTGAGGCGTTCTGATCTCTTGATAACCATGTTGGTTTTGAACGTCTCGGATGTAGCGCTCGAGGGTTTGCCAAATCTCCCAACCTCTGGGATGCCAAAACACCATACCGGGCGCTTCCTCTTGGGTGTGAAACAAGTCAAGGCGCTTGCCGAGTTTGCGATGATCTCGCTTTTCGGCTTCTTCCAGACGAAACAAATAATCCTTCAGCGCTTTCTTATCGCCCCAAGCGGTCCCGTAGATCCGCTGCAGCATTTCATTGTTCGAATCGCCCCGCCAATAGGCACCCGCGACCTTTGTTAACTTAAACGCTTTAATGCGCCCAGTATCCGGCACATGGGGGCCGCGACATAGGTCCACAAAGTCGCCTTGCTGGTAAAACGACAGGTCTTCAGCATCCGGAATGCGCTTTAAAATCTCAACCTTGTAGTGCTCGCCTTTCTCTTCAAACAGACTCACCGCCGCCTGTCGAGACATCACTGACCGAGAGACCGTTTGGCTTTGAGCAGCCAGGGCCGACATCTCTTTTTCAATCCGCTCTAGATCTTCTGGCGTGAAGGGTCGGTCATAGGCAAAGTCATAATAGAAGCCATCTTCAATCGTTGGCCCGATCGTCACTTGCGCTGTGGGAAATAATCGCTGAACGGCTTGCGCCATAAGGTGCGCGCAAGAATGCCGTAGCACCTCTAATCCATCGTCATCTTTTCCTGTCACGATCGCAACCGTGGCATCAAACTCAATCACGTGGGACGTATCAACCAACTCACCGTTGACGCGGCCAGCCAGAGCAGCACCGGCCAACCCGGCGCCAATCGATGCCGCAACCTCGTGGACCGTGACAGCTGATTCAAATTGTTTCTGGGCCCCATCCGGCAGCGTGACAGTAAGCATTAAGCGTCTCCTTCCAGTGGTGACCCCTACCAAAGGCCACTTGCGGTTCGTTCAATAAAAGTTGGCGCAGATTTGCGCAGATTTGGTAGGAACGGTCGGATTCGAACCGACGACCCTCGCCTTGTCGAGGCGATGCTCTAACCAACTGAGCTACGTTCCTAAAGTTTTAACTTTCAAAAAGACTCATTCTCTTAAAAGCCTTGCCTTCATCGCATCTGGCTTCGCGGGTCGCCCAGTCTTCTTGCTCGTTGACCGACCATCTGGGATCTGAGAACGATTGCACTGCCTTCCTGCAACCAACTCCTTCCCCGCTTTTCCGGCCGCAATCTTACCGTCTTTAAGAGTCCGATTCAAAGCTTGTTTGCCTGTCCATCCCGCTAAAGCGGCCGTTTAATTTTCACCGAGCCTAAGTGCTTAAATGCGCGCCTACCCATTAAGCAAGACCCATCCGTCTGCGAGGACAGGTTGCCGCGCCAGGCGTTGAGTGGACCCGCTTGTGTGCACGCTTTGTTGGGTTTTCTGATGCCGCATCTCTTACCAGTCGCCCATAAGACCCCACGCCTTGGGACCTTTTAGTTGTATGCGCGCCTCTCACCGAGCCTTGATTTCAGGTCGACATCGCGATCCGTTCGATCTTGGGGTTTAAGGCGGCGACAATTTTGCGACCCTGATTCGACAAACCGTAAAAAGCAGTCCAGCTAATATTGAACCTGACCTCACCCTTAGCTGCGTTTTCGACTTTTTTCGCTAAACCCTGCCGAACAGCATCAATGCCGAATGCCAGCCATGTTCACAACCTTCGCAGACGTGCCCTTAATTTCGGACAAATTGCTCACGAAGTTGCTCGATCCGATCTCGAATCTGCGCGGCAGCTTCAAACTCCAGATCTTTGGCCAAGGAGAACATTTCTTTCTCTAAAGCAACAATGTTCTTTTCAACTTGATCTGGCGCGACCAGCACCTCATCAGCAGCTTGTAGGCGCTTTGAGCGGCCGCTTCGATCGCCCTTGCCTTTACCGCCCTTTTTACCAACCACTCGGGCGCCTTCCATGACATCAGAAATATCAGAAGAAATGCTCACCGGCCGAATCCCGTTGAGCGTGTTAAAAGCTTCTTGCTTTTCACGGCGGCGATCGGTCTCATCGATTGCGCGCTGCATGGAATTGGTGATTTTATCGCCGTAGAGAATCGCTTTGCCTTGCAGATTTCGGGCCGCTCGACCGATGGTTTGAATGAGCGACCGCTCTGATCTTAAGAAACCTTCTTTATCGGCGTCGAGGATCGCAACCAACGACACCTCAGGCATATCAAGCCCTTCCCGAAGCAGGTTAATACCAACCAAAACGTCGAACTCACCGAGTCTTAAGTCGCGAATAATCTCAACCCGTTCTACGGTATCAATATCCGAGTGCAGGTAGCGTACTCGTACGCCGTTTTCATCTAAGTAGTCCGTCAGATCTTCGGCCATGCGCTTGGTTAGGGTCGTGATCAGAATTCGCTCATTCACCGCAACCCGCAACCGAATTTCACCCAAGACATCATCCACCTGCGTCTTTGCTGGCCGCACTTCAATTTCTGGATCGACAAGACCCGTTGGTCGAACCACCTGCTCGACCACTTGACCCGCTTTTTCAGTTTCGTAAGGCCCCGGCGTTGCGGAGACAAAAATGGCTTGGGGTGCCCCCGCCTCCCACTCTTCAAATCGCATCGGCCGGTTATCTAAGGCGGAGGGCAGCCTGAACCCGTACTCAACGAGGGTCGTTTTTCGCGCCCGATCACCTTTAAACATCGCGCCAATCTGAGGAATCGATACGTGGGACTCATCGACCACCAACAGCGCATCATCTGGAAGATAATCATACAAGGTGGGCGGCGCCTCCCCTGGCGCGCGTCCGGACAGATAGCGCGAATAGTTCTCAATGCCGTTGCAATAACCCAATTCCTTAATCATTTCTAAGTCGTATCGCGTTCTTTGTTCGAGGCGTTGCGCTTCAACCAACTTATTGTTCTCTTGTAGATGTTTGAGACGAACCTGTAGTTCAGCTTTGATTAAATCTAAGGAACGTTCAATGGTTTCTCTTGGCGTCACGTAATGACTCTTTGGAAAGATCGTAATTCTGGGCACCTTGCGAACGACGGCGCCAGTTAACGGATCGAACAACGTAATCTGCTCGATCTCATCATCAAACAGTTCGATTCGAATCGCTTGCTTATCCGATTCCGCTGGGAAGACGTCAATGACATCGCCTTTGACTCGGTAGGTTGCCCGCCGCAGCTCAAGGTCGTTACGGGTGTACTGCAATTCCGCAAGCCGGCGTAAGATGAACCGCTGATCCACTCGATCGCCGCGATCTAAATGGAGCACCATCTTTAAGTAAGCGCCAGGATCCCCCAGGCCATAGATACTTGACACCGACGCCACCACCAACGCATCGCGTCGTTCCAGCAGCGCCTTGGTCGCAGACAGCCGCATTTGCTCGATATGTTCATTGATTGCCGAATCTTTCTCGATATAGGTATCCGATGACGGTACGTACGCCTCGGGCTGATAATAATCGTAATACGAAACAAAGTACTCGACCGCATTGTTCGGAAAAAAAGCTTTGAACTCACCATACAATTGCGCAGCAAGGGTCTTATTCGGCGCCATGACCAAGGTCGGTCTTTGAATCTGCGCCACCACATTGGCGATGGTAAAGGTCTTACCTGAGCCGGTGACACCCAGCAGCATCTGGGAGGCCAATCCAGACTCAATGCCATCGACAAGCGACGCTATTGCAGCCGGTTGATCTCCCGCGGGCGAAAACTTAGATACCACTTCAAAGGGGACGCTTTTCATCAACAGCTGATTTTTTTGAGACGCCCTGCATTATGCCTGAGATTACACGCTGATGTGCGTTTGAGCGATTGACGATGCCGCGACATCCCCGTAGAATCGCGACTTCCAATGATCCCCGATAGCTCAGTTGGTAGAGCAAATGACTGTTAATCATTGGGTCCCTGGTTCGAGCCCAGGTCGGGGAGCCATCTCAAAGCGAAAAAGGCCTGCCGCAATGCAGGCCTTTTTCGTTCTCAGCTTTGATTCTAACTCGGCCTAATTGACCCAAAACGGGATCCGCAATTCAGGGCGGTAGATCATAAACGCTCACCTGGAACCAAGCGCCACCCAACGCATCAATCCCTTCAACCCCAATAAACTCAGAGCGCAACGGTCATCGATCTCTGCGATCCTAATCCGTAGTAAAGCAAGATCTTAGCCGATTCGGGAACCGCCAAAGAACCGCTCAACCTCGAACAATATCGAACTCATCTTGATCAAGCCGGCTGCAGGGACAATCCTAAAAAACTCAGGAAACCGCTCTAATGATGAAGACCTCTTATGCTGCATTTTTTCTCGCTCTGAACCTGCTCTTCGCCGGCAGTCTCGTGCACTCAGCTCAGGTTTGGGATCGATACAACGTTAAGGTGGCGCCTGGCGAAGCGCACGCAGTGCTACAGGCTTTTAATGACCTTCAAATGTCTGAGGCCGGCAGCAACCGGATGGCATCCGTACATCTTCAACAGAGTATTTTTGGCGGCAGTTCCGGCACGACCCATTTCATCGTTGCCCTCTACCCGAGCCGAGCTGAGTTTGAACGGGCAAGAAAAGCGCTCGCTGGCACCAAAGCCTGGAAAAATTTCAGACCGCGATGAGCACCAACAGTGAATCCGTTAACAATTCAGCAATGGCAACCTTAATGGGTTGGGGTACTGTTTCGAACAACGACAGAGTCTGGGAAGCCATTCGCGTCAATGTTACCAACCCAGGCGGGGTCTTTGCTGCCTTTAACGCAATAATGGACAGCAAGTCTGCCGAAGCCTTCCCTGGCGAGGTTTGGTTATCCGCGATCCGTTGTGGCAATGCTGCAGATGGCGATGTTTTGACCCATGTCATAACGGTTGGCTACGAATCAATGGCCGAAATGCAAGCATGGAATCATCAAATTCGAAAGACTCAGGCTTGGGCAGATTTTGGCTCAGCACTACAAGGCAATATGCGAACAGTGAACCGAGAATTGGTTCAGTTTCTTTCTGTTTTTGATCATCAAATGAGCCTTGAAAACTCAGCAATAACCTTTCAATCAATAACCCTTTCAGTCAATAGCCCTTTCAATCAATACCTTTTAGAGAAGCCGAATAGGCATCTCGATTTATCGCCCGGACATTAGGGCTGCAGCCCTAAACCCGATCGCCCGATGGCAAGCGCTCATAAAAACGCTTGCCGTCGATCCGGCCATTCGCGGTCCCTCCGCGCCAACCTAATATTGCGCGAAAAAGTTCCAATACGCGGCAGAACCCATCTGCCGCGCACCTTGGCCGTTTGAAAAACTAAAAGTGCTCATCGACCCGAATCCGAGCTAGGTTTCGATTAATGGTATTGGTCCCGATACCCCGAACGGCTGACAACTCTTCCGCCGAGTAAAAACGGCCAAATTGTGTTCGGTAATCGACTATGGCTTGGGCCCGAGTGAGACCGATGCCGTCGAGAGCCGCTGCTAACATCTCGGCGCTGGCCTCGTTAATGTTCACGGTTACAGGCTTCTGCACCGCGTCCTGAACGTCTTCAGACGGCGCAGCATTGGCCAGCCCAGCAACCAACAACAAAACCCCGAGGCATTGCGCCCACATTCGCTTTCTGATCATCAGCATTGAAACTCCTTGTTTAATGAATTGTCTTTGGCGCGAAGATCAGAGCCGCTTGAAACCCGGCGCGACTAGACCTTTCGACCAGGCAATAACAATATAGAAGCACCTCAGCGAAAGCTGCGGCCAGTGACGTACGGGGGAATGGGATAATGCCCTGAAGGCCTGTTGGTTACTCGCCTTCTAAACCGAAGATGGGTCTTATGGATGCCCAGCCGCGGCAACTGGGACAATGCCAGCGCATACGCTTGCCTTCAAATCCGCAATTGCCACAGCGATAGTTGGGCTTATCTGCGATCATCGTTTCCGCAAAATTCTTTAGCAGGTTGAGGTTCTGCCGCATCGCGCCTTCAGCCTCACCGAGATTAATATCAATGAGCTCAATGAAGCCCCGGAGCGTCGGGTTCTGAGCCATCTGGTTGGCGATAAAACGTGCCAGAGCATCGTTACCCTCTTGATCTCGGATCACCCTTCCAAGCGCCAGCACCACAGAAATAGACGGGAAAAGTGTTAAACAGTGCTCAAGGTAGCGACGATACGCATCCTCACTGCCCATTGCCTCGTGTGCCGCTTCCAGCAAAACCATGGACTCGGCAACATAGACCGGTTCCTGCTCAATAATCCTTTCTAAATATCGAATCGCAGCACTGGGATCACCGGACTCAAGGGCAATCCGGCCTTGAAGTAAACTGACGCGTGGGTTTTGAGCAAAATGTCCGATCGCATCAACGAGATAGTCTTTAGCGGCCTCTGGTTCTTTTCGGATCAAGCTCAACTCAGCAAGCTCGCATAAGTAATGTGAAATTGCCCGCTCGATCTGGGCTTCCTCTGCGCCGCCGGTGACCTGCTTTGCAATGTCAATGGCGCGATGCCAGTCTCGCTCTTGCTCGTAAACCTGTAGCGCAATTTTCAGGCTTTCACTGCGATATTGGGGATTTTCAGCCGCCAGCGTCATCGACATGGATTCGGCCCGATCTAGCAATCCGGCCTGCAAATAGTCCCTGGCCAATTCCATCTGAACGTTATGGCGTGTCGCCTGATCCAGGCGCGCCCACTTTAGAATATTTTCATGAACAAAGACTGCTTTTTCGAGTTCGCCTCGACGTCGCAGCAGACCGCCAAGGGCAAGGTGTGTATCGACATTGTCGTTGTCAACGTTGAGTTCGGTGACAAGGGTCGCTACCGCCTGATCAGGCTCGTCATTCAATAGATGCCTAAGGCCCAGCTCATAATAGCGACTACTTTTGCGCTCTCGGCGCCCAAGATACCACCCGCTCCCAATGGCCAACACAATTAGCAGGAGCAGCATCCAATCACTCACTGAGCATCCGCCGCAGTATTGGTTTTAGAGACAGTATGGGCGGCGCCTCGCGAGACTCAGGGTTTAAATTGATTGTACATCGCCTCACAAACGGCCTCTGCCATACCATCGTCCAATCCAGGCCCAAAGGCGACCCAAAACAACCCCTAAAACAAGCGTGCCTGCCAGCCACCATGATAATGGCAATTCGGGCGATCGCAGGGACAAGAACTGCAGCGCAACATCACGATTATTTTCGGTAGCAAGCAAAAACAGTGCTATGAACAGCACGAGTAATATCAGTCGAAACAATACGCCTTTGATCCAGTTCATGGACGCTTTTTATTCAACGTTAGGTACCTCACAGCCACTCTCCAGATGCCGTCACAGCTCACCAGCCAGGAAGGCCTCGACCTAACCAATCGGTGTTCACGCGTCAATATGAGCGGACTCCGGATTGACTCGCTCGCGGAGTTCTTTACCCGGTTTAAAATGCGGCACGTACTTACCCGGCAACGAGACCGGCTCGCCGGTTTTTGGGTTGCGGCCGACTCGTGGGGCTCGATAATGCAGCGAAAAGCTGCCGAACCCCCGAATTTCAATCCGTTCACCCCGAGCAAGCGCGTCAGACATATGATCCAAAATCATCTTAACCGCCAACTCCATGTCCTTGGCGGTGAGCTGGCCCTGGGCAGCAGCCAGCTTTTCAATGAGTTCCGACTTCGTCATGTCCTAACTATTCCGTGTCTGATGCAGCTCGGTCCTGCTCTTGCTTGATGAGATCACCAAGCGTTGCAGGCGTCACTGCCGCCACTTCGCGTTCACGATGCTCCTTCACAGCAGTCTGCTCATCTGCCATGTCCTTGGCTTTAATCGAAACTGTTAAGCCTCGGTTCTTGCGGTCAACATTGATGATCTTCACTTCGATCTCATCACCAACGCTTAACACGGTTCTCGCATCTGCTACGTGATCCATGGACAAATCGCCCGCCTTCAAAGTAGCTTCAACGTCCTCCGCCATTTGCAGAATTGCTTGCTTGGCATCGACTTCCTTAACAACCCCTTTAACGATCGAGTTCTTATCATTGATCGCTGTGTAATCGGAGAAAGGATCCTGCTCCATCTGCTTCAGACCCAATGAAATTCTTTCGCGCTCTGGATCGATCGCAAGAATCAAGGTTTCAATTTCATCGCCCTTTGTGAAACGACGAACTGCTTGCTCACCTGGCTCATTCCAAGAGATATCAGAAAGATGAACCAAACCATCGATTTCGCCTTCAAGACCAATAAAGATCCCGAAGTCAGTGATCGACTTGATGTAACCTTTAATTTTATCGCCTTTGCTGTGCTGACCCGAGAATTCTTCCCAAGGATTGCCTTTACACTGCTTAATCCCAAGAGAGATACGCCGCCGTTCTTCGTCAATATCGAGCACCATCACTTCGACTTCATCACCAACCTGAACGACCTTCGAAGGGTGGATGTTTCGATTAGTCCAATCCATTTCAGAGACATGGACCAACCCTTCAACCCCTTCTTCCAACTCAGCAAAGCAACCGTAGTCGGTCAGGTTTGTAACCTTAGCAACCGTTCGTGCGCCTTCTGGATAACGCCGCGTAATCGCAACCCAAGGATCTTCGCCCAGCTGCTTGAGACCCAAGGAAACGCGGTTACGCTCGCGATCAAACTTGAGTACCTTCACATCAATTTCATCGCCAACGGCCACGATTTCGCTCGGATGCTTGATGCGCTTCCAGGACATGTCGGTGATGTGCAATAAACCATCGATACCACCAAGATCGACGAATGCGCCGTAATCTGTGAGGTTCTTGACGATACCCTTAAGTTCATGACCCTCTTGCAAGTTCTTGAGCAGCTCGTCTCGTTCAACGCTATTTTCTGCTTCGAGCACCGCCCGACGTGATACAACAACGTTGTTACGCTTTTGATCAAGCTTGATCACTTTAAACTCAAGCGTCTGACCTTCGAGTGTTTCATTATCACGCAGCGGACGCACATCGACCAAAGAACCCGGTAGGAAGGCCCGAATGTCTCGAATTTCGACGGTGAAGCCGCCTTTCACACGACCACTGATATACCCTTCAATCACCTCTTGATCTTCGTAGACCTTTTCTAAGACTTCCCAAGATTCATTTCGCTTAGCTTTTTCTCGAGATAGCTTGGTTTCACCAAAGCCATCATCCACTGACTCCATCGCCACTCGGACGGCTGCGCCAATTTCAATTTCTAACTCGCCTTTTTCATTCAAAAACTCGGATCTTTGGATGATCCCTTCGGATTTTAAACCCGCGTGAACGGTGACCCACTCTGAGTCAATATCGACCACAACTCCGGTGATGATCGACCCAGACTTTAATTCAACGGTCTTTAAACTTTCTTCAAATAGTTCTGCAAAACTCTCGCTCATGTATTTTTCCTTGGGGTTGAGCCCCCTCGCGCCTTCCAACTTAGGCCCGTCCATTGATTAATCATCTTATCAGCGTTGTTTGTTGGCACTGATTGGACACTTTATTACACTTTGTTTACAACATTAAGTTACAACCTTACTCACAACCGTCCAGATCGCCTCGTGGACCGCCTCTAAAGGCATTCCTGAGCTGTCGATCACTACGGCGTCTCCGGCGGGTTTCAAAGGCGCCACCGCGCGATTTGAATCTCGCTCATCTCGCGCCTGAATACTCTCCAGAAGGGCGGCAAGGCTAACATCCATATCCTTATTTTTCAACTGCTTATAGCGACGCTCAGCCCGAACCTCAGCGCTGGCGGTCAAGAAAATTTTCACCAAGGCGTCTTTAAAAACCACCGTCCCCATATCGCGCCCATCGGCTATCAAGCCCGGGGCTTGTCGAAAGGCTTGCTGCCGGTCTCCAAGGGCTTCGCGCACCATCGGCAGCGCTGCGACGGTCGAGGCATCAACACCAGCTTGATCCGTTCGAATCGAGTCGGTTACAGCCACACCCCGCAGCATTACCTCAAAGGGCTCATTGTCCGACTGCATTGGGATAAACTGCACATCCAGCGCACGCGCAACGGCGGCAACCGCTGGCCCATCGGACAATTCAAGACCATCTAGTCTCGCCGCAAACCCAGTCAATCGATACAGCGCGCCACTATCGAGCACATGAAACCCCGTCCGCTGTGCTAAGTGCTGGGTAACGGCCCCCTTTCCGGCGCCACTCGGCCCATCAATTGCGATAACGACCGGTTCTGTCATTCTTAACCCTTATTTTTTGGCGCCAAGCCCGTGCTCTTTAATCCAACTAGGATTCCAGCTCTGCCTGATGACAGCCAGCAGCACCTTCCAATATCTCAAACCCAATCACGGAAGGACGGCGGTCAAAAAGCGTGTTTTAAACAACTCAAAAACCTTCGTCGACGACCTACCCCGCCGAGCGGTCCATTTCCACCTATCGATTACGCGATTATGACCTTCGCGCTTATGACCTTCGCGCTTAAGGATCAAGAAGCATCCGCTCCTTTACCGTTGCTTGCTAAATCAAGACCGTTTACATCAATAGCTTCTAAACCGACCCTTTTTACTATTTTCACGTTTTTCTTTCTAATTTTTACTTTCGACCTTCTACTTTTTTTTGTATTCCACCTTCAATCCTCTACCTTCTACCTTCTACCTTCTACCTTCTACTTTCTACTTTCTATCTTCTACTTTTTTGTCACCTCACCCGGCTCCATCCAAGACCGACTCAATGCCTCGCCATTATTCTACCGGTGACGTTTTGAGCCCAAAAAAATCGGCCCATTTAAGAGCCTTTTTTAGCGGATTGGATCTGCAAGTCCGCAAAGTAGTCGCGCGCACTTTTCGCTCTGGATAACCGCTCGAGCAATGCCTCTGAGGCTTCTTCTTCAATAAGCGTTGCGGTGACCTCAAGGGCCTCTATCACCGTTCGAAGCCGATCTAATAACGGCCCTTTATTGGTTAAAAAAATATCATGCCACATCACCGGATCACTGGCGGCAATTCTAGAGAAATCTCGAAAGCCGCCTGCTGCGTATTCGAACACTTCACGTTCGTTCCCAAATCCTGACAGCACATCAACCAAGGTATAGGCCAGCAAATGCGGCAGATGACTGGTTTGAGCCAAAATGTCATCGTGATGCGCAACACTCATCACGACAATTTCTGCGCCCAAGGACCGCCACAGGTTGCTGACGAGTTCTAGGGCGTGTGCCTGAACATCGTCTCCAGGGGTCAAGATCACTTTATGGGCTTCGAACAAATCATTTCGAGCAGCCCGAACTGAATGTTGCTCCGAACCGGCTATGGGGTGTGCTGGAACCCAATTGGCTGGCACCTGACCCCATAACGCTTCAGCAAGCCGAACAATGGGACCTTTAACACTGCCAACATCGGTGACCACGCCAGAATAAGCGCCCAGCGCAGGCATTAACGTCGATAATTGCTTTATCGGGACGCACAGACAAATCACGTCCGACCTCTGCATCAAGTCGTTAACCGTTGGCGCGATGTCATCGATTAGGCCTTCGCTAAGGCCATATCTCAAGGCATCATCAGAGATGTCTAAGGCCACAATGCGCGTTTCGGGCGAAGCGCGTTTGAGGCCGGCCGCGATTGACCCACCAATCATCCCTAGCCCAATGAGCCCAAGGCATCGCATTACGGGCTCAAAACCCGACCTAAGGCCTTAAGAAAAACGCGATTCTCCTGTGGCGTCCCAACAGAGACGCGCAAATGCCGCGGCAAGCCGTACACCCCAATCGGCCTAACAATGACGCCTTGCATCAACAACGCCTGATAAATTGGCAACGCGTCCTGACCTACATCAAAACACACGAAATTACCCGCCGACGGAATAGCCGATAGAGACAAGTCTGCAAGCCCCGCATTAAGATCCAGCAAGCCCTGCTGGTTGACCGCAACACCCTGCGCCACATGCTCCGGATCATCTAATGCGATCAAACCGGCGGCGAGCGCTATGCTGTTCACATTGAAGGGCTGCCGAATTCGATTCATGAGATCAGCCACATCCGGATGACTGACGGCATACCCAAGTCTTAGCGCTGCGAGCCCATAGGCCTTCGAAAAGGTCCGCGTAACGACCAAATTCGGATGTTGATCAAGCAACGTCAAACCATTGGGATACTCCGGGTCATCAACGTATTCCACATAAGCCTCATCCAACACCACGAGGGTTGTTGCCGGCACGGCCTTTAAGAAGCCCTCTAGCGCATCTCGACGAACCCAGGTCCCGGTCGGGTTATTCGGGTTCGCAATAAAAACCATGCGCGTGCGATCATCAATCATTGCAAGCGTTGCCGTTAAATCCTGCTGATAATCCACACAAGGCACTTCTTTCAAGGTTGCCCCTAAGCTTTGCGTGACCAACCCATAAACAACAAAAGCGTGTTGGGAGACCACGGCATTGTATCCAGGCTTCAAAAACAATCGGGCCAACAACTCCAGCACATCGTTTGAGCCGTTGCCGACAGTCAGACAGTCGATTGCAACGCCTAATTGCTCAGACAACTTCTGCTTCAGTTGAAAAGCACTGCCGTCAGGGTAGCGTGCACAATCCTTTAGCATCTCGCCTAGATGGTGTTGCAGCTGTGGCGTGGGGCCGAGCGGATTTTCATTACTGGCAAGTTTTACAATCTGGCTCAAACCCAACTCTCGCTCCAGCTCTTCAACTGGCTTGCCGGGTTGATACGGCGCCAAGCTTAAAACCCCAGTGTTGACTGATTTAAAAAAATCCATTGCTATAGCCTTAGCGCACGGGGATAGCTCCCCAATATTTTTACTTCCAACGCATCCTTGGATACTTCATCCAGCACCGCCTGGATATCAGGCTCCGTGATGTGCCCATCAAAGTCGATAAAAAACACGTAAGACCACATTCCTTGCTTCGACGGCCGGGTCTCGATCGCGGTGAGTGAAATACCGTGGCGGTGGAACGGCTCAAGCAGTGAAAACAAGGCCCCTGGGCGGTTTTGCGTCGACACCATTATCGAGGTTTTATCGGCCCCACTCGGTCCCACGGGCTCCCGTCCAACGACCAAAAACCGAGTGGTGTTGTCTGATAAATCTTCAATCTTTCGGGACAATATGGTCAGGCCGTACAGATCAGCCGCCACTTCTGATGCGATCGCACCTGCACCCGGGTCACGCGAGACAAGCTTTGCGGCCTGGGCATTACTCGACGCGTCAATCCGAACCGCATCGGGATAGTGCACATCGAGCCAGCGCCGACATTGCCCGAAGGTTTGCTGATGTGCGTAAATTCTTTCAATTGGGGCATCCGTCGTTAAGGCCATGAAGTGATGATGGACTTTCAGCTCACACTCGCCGCAAATGCGAAGCGACGACGTTAAAAAATTATCAAGGGTATGGTTGACCACACCTTCGGTTGAGTTTTCAACCGGCACGACGCCGTAATGACAGTTTTCCGCCGCAACTTCTCGAAACACCTCGTCAACCGTAACGAACGGTCGACCAATCACCGCATCGCCAAAATGTTTCAAGGTTGCTTGCTGGGTAAAGGTGCCTTCGGGCCCGAGAAAGGCAACCTGCATTGGCTCTTCTAGCGCAAGGCACGCTGACATAACCTGACGAAAAATCAACGCGACCTTCTCGTGACTCAGCGGTCCCAAATTCTTTTCAACCAGGCCGCGTAGCACCTGCGCCTCACGTTCCGGCCGGTAGAAGATCGCCGGTTCATTGTCGGCAGACTGCTCTTTCACAGCGGCTACCTCAAGCGCGCATTTGGCACGACGATTCAACAGCGTCAGCAACGCTTGATCCAATTCGTCAATTTCAAGTCGCAGCGCTTGCAGCGCTTGCGCTTGATCGATTGCATCAGTCACTGTCAGGATCCTCGAGCCCATCGGGCGCGGACTGCGCCTTGCTGTTAGACGCCGCACCTAACGTCGCTGCGTCGGAGACCAGCACCGAATTCTCTTCAGCGCCTTCTTCACCCTCACCATTTGTTTCATCTATCTCAGGCTCCTCAAAAGAGGCTAAACCCACCAGTGATTCACCCTCACTCAAGTTGATCAAACGAACGCCTTGCGTATTGCGCCCAAGCGTTGAGACCTCATCAACCCGGGTACGAACCATCGTACCCTGATCGCTGATCAGCAGCACCTCGAAGCCCGAGTCAACTTCCGCGACGCCAACCAAGCTACCATTACGCTCTGACAGCTTCATCGCAATCACACCCTGGCCGCCACGGCCGATGACCGAAAATTCTGCTACTGGCGTCCGCTTGCCGTAGCCTTTTTCACTGGCGAGCAGCAACGTGCCCTCCGCACTTGGGATAATGAGCGAGATCACAGCCTCGCTCGCCCGAAGCTTGATACCCCGAACCCCTCGCGCACTTCGGCCCATTGCGCGCACGTCTTGTTCCTTAAAACGAATCGCTCGACCACCAGAACTAAACAACATTACATCTGATGCGCCATCGGTTACCGAGGCGCCGATCAAGGTATTGTCGTCTTCAAGTTCGATCGCGATTAAACCGGAACTTCTGGGTCGTGCAAAGTCCATGAGCGGCGTTTTTTTAACCGTTCCATTAGCCGTTGCCATGAAGATGAACTGGTCCTCGCCATAGCCTTCAATGGGTAACATCGCAGTGATGCGCTCACCCTCGCCAAGCGGCAGGATATTAACGATTGGTCGACCCCTGGCTGCCCGACTGGCAATTGGGATTTGGAAGGTTCGGAGCCAATACACCTTCCCACGGTCACTGAAACACAGCAGCGTGTCATGACTGTTCGTCACCAGAAGCTTTTCGATAAAGTCCTCTTCTTTCACTGCACTGGCCGAACGACCGCGGCCACCGCGTCGCTGCGCTTGATAGTCAGATAAGGGTTGGGTCTTAGCATAACCGCCGTTAGACAAGGTCACGACCATCTCTTGTGGCGTAATCAAATCTTCCATCGTGAGATCTTCTTGTGACGCCACAATCTCCGACCGACGCTCGTCGCCATATTCATCTCTAATTTGAATCAGCTCATCCTTGATCAACCCCATCAAGCGCTCGGGCAGCATCAAGATCTCCATCAAATCGGCGATGTTGTCGATAATTTCCCGATACTCCTCGAGCAATTTCTCTTGCTCGAGACCCGTCAATCGATTCAGCCGCATCTCCAAAATAGCTTGAGCCTGCTCGGGCGACAAAAAGTACAGCCCATCTTCTTTCAAGCCATATTGCGGATCTAAATTGTCGGGCTTGGCCGCATCCGGCCCTGCTCGCTCAAGCATCTGGGTTACTGATTCGGAACCCCAAGACCTGGCCAGCAATTTCTCCCGCGCTTCTTGCGCATCAATACTGGTCTTAATCAGTTCGATCATCGGATCGATGTTGGACAGCGCCACGGCAAGACCCTCTAGCACATGCCCCCGGGCTCGGGCGCGACGCAGTAAATACACGGTCCGTCGTGTGACGACTTCCCGGCGATGGACGATGAAATACTCTAAAACCTGCTTGAGATTCAACACTTTGGGCTGGTTATCCACCAAGGCGACCAGATTGATGCCAAACACGCTCTGCAGTTGTGTCTGAGCGTAGAGATTATTCAGAACAACCTCCGGCACAACATCCCGTCTGAGCTCAATTACCAAGCGGGTTTCTTTTGCAGACTCATCCCGGAGATCCGTGATGCCTTCAATTTTTTTCTCTTTGTGCAGCTCCGCGATTTTTTCAATTAATTTCGAACGGTTCACCTGATACGGGATTTCGTGAACGATGATCGTCGATTTGCCGGTCTTTTCATCTAGGATAATTTCACAACGAGCGCGCATTTGAACCCGACCGTGACCGGTTCGGTAGGCCTGAACAATACCGGCTCGGCCATTAATGATCGCAGCGGTTGGGAAATCCGGACCCAAGATATGCTCCATCAACCCATCAACTTCCAAGGTCGAATCATCAATTAAGGCAATTGTGCCATTAATGACTTCAACCAAATTATGGGGCGGGATGTTTGTCGCAAAACCAACTGCGATACCGCTTGAGCCATTCACCAATAGATTTGGGAATCGTGCGGGCAGCACTTCTGGCATTTGCAAGGTGCCGTCGTAATTTTCGACAAAATTAACGGTCTCTTTATCCAAATCGGCCATTAATTCGTGAGCAATTTTAGCCATCCGCACTTCTGTGTAGCGCATTGCCGCGGCCATATCACCATCAAGTGACCCAAAATTGCCCTGTCCGTCAACCAGCGGGTAGCGCAACTGCCAGTTTTGAGCCATGCGCACAATCGTGTAATACGACGCCGTATCGCCGTGCGGATGGTACTTACCAATGACGTCCCCAACGATCCGGGCCGATTTCATATAGGGGCGGTTATAAGCATTATTCTGCTCGCTCATCGCAAACAGGACGCGGCGATGGACCGGTTTTAAGCCATCGCGAACATCTGGCAAGGCACGCCCGACGATGACACTCATCGCATAATCCACATAGGATTGCCGCATTTCATCTTCGATGTTGATGGTTCGGATGTCGTCGTGTTCGATATCGGTCATGGTTACACTATCTTCTTTTGCAAAATTGTTCCGAAAGCCTGCCTTAGAGACGGCACTCGACCTATTTACCAGCGCACCTAACTCTCGGCACACCTTTTATTTTTGGTGCGTTGCGCACGCGTCACACCGATTAGAAATTGTTTTCTTAAATTTTTAGGCGTTTTATTCGCTGCTTTGTATCTTTGTATCTTTGTATCTTTTGGTCGTTGTGTTTTGGCTGTTGGATTGGTGTTGTTTGTTGCGTCGCGCTTGTTACCGCTGTTTCGCTTTTGCCCACTATTTCGCTTTTGCCCATTCATGGCACTGTTTGCTTAGACCGCTTACATCGACCTCGCTTCTATCAACTACCAACCCGGCAACACCAACCCGGCAATACCAACCCGGCATTTTAGCGCCTGCTCTTTAAAACCGACCTCGGTAACCGAGCTTTCTAAACCAAGCTTTCCAAACAGAGCTTTCTAAACAGAGTCTGTTTTAGTCCACCTTCTGCAGCTGGCAATTAAGACTTTAGTTTTCAAACGCAGAATTTTCGACTCGGATTTGGCTTGGCCTTTATAACTTTGTGCGGTCTCTGAACAGCGCTCGAGGACCCATTTACTCGCACCCGTTTGACACTAAAAATTCAGTCCGAATTAAAACCAGGCTACGCCATCTCGCAATCAAAACTGGCCATTTCTTCACGCCCGGCGCTGCCGCAAATACTAGCACAACCAGTCCTAAAAACCTATCAAGATCAGACCCGATATAGCGATGCAAGTCATTGTATTTAATAGTTTTTAATTAGTGCCGTTGACGGTAAACTGAAACTCCTCACAGAGCGCTGAAAAGGACTCGACAGCATGGCCAATCTAGAGCGCCTACAACCGCAGTGGCTGCTGCCGATCCGACCGAGCGCGACCCTTCTGACCGATCATGACCTGGTTCATGACGGCGGTCAGATCGTCGCCATTCTACCTCGTAAAACGGCCGATCAAGACTACCCTCAAGCCACCTGCCTGCCTTTGCCAGGCAAGGTGCTCATGCCGGGACTCATTAACTGCCATGGTCACGCCGCTATGACGCTATTACGCGGCTATGCCGATGACTTCAAACTCATGACCTGGCTAAATGACTACATCTGGCCCGCCGAAGCCAAGTGGGTGAATCGCGAATTCGTCGAAGCCGGGGCGTGGCTGGCGGCAACCGAGATGGTACAGTCGGGTACAACCTGCGCCGCTGACAGTTATTTTTACCCCGAATCAACGGTGGCAGGGTTTGCAAAGGTCGGTGTGCGCAGTCAAGTCACAACGCCCATCTTGAGTTTTCCCAGTGCCTGGGCAGATTCTGAACAACAGTATCTCGATAAAAGTCTCAATTTCTTTGAATGGGCCGTGGGGAGACCAAACTTAACCACCGGTTTCGCACCCCACGCCCCGTATACGGTCTCAGATACTGGCTTCGAACAGATCCTTCGATACAGCGAGGACCTAGATCTAACGATTCATCTCCACTTGCACGAATCGCAAGAGGAAATCACCCTGCATCAAGCCGAAAACGGCAACCGTCCAATCGCAAGACTACAGGCGTTAGGCCTGATCAATTCACGCCTTCAAGCTGTGCACATGACCGACCTTACTGAGATCGAGATCGATCAACTGGCCGCGGCAAAGGTTCGCATCGCTCACTGCCCGGAGTCTAATCTCAAACTCGCCAGCGGCATTTGTCCAACGCCACGTCTCCTGAGCAGCGGCATCATCGTCGGACTCGGCACCGATGGCGCGGCCAGTAATAACGACCTAGATATGTTCCAAGAGCTCCGCACCGCGGCAATGCTCGCCAAACTCACCACGGGCGACCCAACCGCGCTAGACGCTTTCAGCGCGCTCGAAATGGCAACCATCGGTGGCGCCAAATTTTTAGGCTTATCTGACCTGATTGGCAGCCTGGAGCCCGGGAAAGCCGCTGACATGATTGCCGTCGATCTGAGCGACATTCGACATCAGCCGGTGTATCATCCGATGTCGCAATTGGCCTACACCGCAACCGGTCAAGATGTCACGCATACTTGGGTTGCAGGCTGTTTATTATATGCAGAAAGGCAACATCATTCGTCGGATGTCGCCGCGCTCACCGCTGAGGTTGCGCAGTGGCAGACCAAAATTCAAGGGATTTCATGACCACCTCAGACAACGTTGATCCGATCGAAATTCAAAAGTTCGAGGACATGGCGCGCCGGTGGTGGGATCCTGATAGCGAATTCAAGCCTTTGCATGCGATTAATCCGCTTCGGATGAACTACATTGCTGAACGCGCCAAGCTCGCTGGCAAGCGTGTCCTCGATATTGGCTGCGGCGGCGGCTTATTAACCGAGGCCTTGGCAACGGCTGAGGCCTCGGTCACGGGCATCGACATGGGCACCTTACCCTTGCAAGTCGCCAAGCTCCACCAACACGAGTCCAATCTTGATATCGAGTATCTTCAGTCCACCGCAGAAGATTATGCTGAACAGCATGCTGGCACCTTTGACGTTGTGACCTGTCTTGAGATGTTGGAGCATGTCCCCGACCCTGATTCCATCATCAACGCCTGCTCGAAACTCTTAAAGCCGGGGGGTGATCTATTTCTTTCTACGATTAATCGCAACCCGAAGTCTTATCTTTTTGCGATCATCGGCGCCGAATACTTTTTACGACTGCTACCCAGGGGCACCCACGACTACCAAAAGTTCATCCGGCCCTCGGAGCTGGCCGCCAGCCTGCGGACCCACCAGTTTGATTTGCGGGACCTTAAGGGCATGACCTATAACCCGATCACACAGCATTATGCGTTGAGCGAGGACACGCAAGTTAACTACCTGATGCACGCGCGTTATGAACCCAGTTAAATTTAATGCCGAACCCAATAGCTTTGCTGGCCGCGTCATTCTGATTACCGGCGCCACGTCTGGCATTGGACGAAGCTTGGCACTCGGTCTTGCACAACTCGGCGCGACGGTTTTATTGTTAGGTCGCGACGTTGCGGCGCTTGAAGCACTTTTTGATAAAATCAAAGACAGCCACCATCCCGAGCCTGGGATTGTGCCGTTTGATCTGAGTCAGGACGACCCTGAACGGCTTAGCACCCTTAAACAGGTTATTACCGAACGCTATGGCGTCTTAGACGGGCTCATTCATAATGCTGCGATACTTGGCGATCGCGTCCCGTTTGAACACTACAACATGACCACTTGGGCGCAAGTATTTCGCACCAACTTCGAGTCCCCGGTTGCCTTGACCCAGGCGCTACTACCGCTACTGCAGCAATCGAGCGGTGGCGCGCTGATTTTTACAAGCTCGAGTGTTGGCTACTCGCCCAAAGCCTACTGGGGCGCCTATGCTGCCTCAAAATACGCCTTAGAAGGCGTTGCATCCTTGCTCAGCGAAGAACTCGAGAACACGTCCGACATTCGTGTAAGTGTCGTAAACCCTGGGGCCACTCGAACAAAGATGCGCCAAGCGGCTTATCCTTCTGAGGATCCGGCATCCGTCAAACCGCCGGAAGATCTGTTAGCACTTTTTACTTACCTACTCAGCGCAACCTCAGGCGCACCGCGCGGCCATCGCTTTCAAAGTAACGGCAATCATCAACCGCTTGTGCGCAGGACTAACGATTAGATCGACCTTTGCGCGGTTGAGTCATGGGTGGCGGCGTTAGGCCAGCCAGCAGGTAAAGATCCTGCTCGTCCTTCCCTAGAATCTCAGTATAGCGACCCGATTTCACCGCGGCAGGAATAAAGAAACTGCCAAAACGGACCCGTTTGAGCCGACTTACCGTCAGTCCTTGGGATTCGAACAACCGCCGAACTTCCCGGTTGCGCCCCTCGGTCAACGCTACGTAATACCATTGATTTGCCCCAGACTCATCCCGACCCTTTCGGACGTCCGAAAATTTCGCCACACCGTCTTCCAACAGAACGCCATCGGTTAAGGCCCGCAACTGCTCATCGCTGACATCACCCAAGACTCGGACCGCATACTCACGATCAATATTACTGCGGGGGTGCATCAGGCGATTGGCTAACGCGCCGTCCGTGGTCAACAGCAAAAGCCCACTGGTATTAAAATCGAGCCGGCCGACAGAAATCCAACGCTGATTATTCAGCTTAGGCAGCCGATTGAAAACGGTTGGACGCCCTTCCGGATCGTCCCGCGTGCAGATTTGGCCCGTCGGCTTGTTGTAAAGCAAATGCCGATGTTTCTGAGCGACCTGCATAATCGTCTTGCCATCAACGACGATCTTATCTTCGATTCCAACGCGATCACCGATCGTTGCGACCTGACCGTTCACCATTACCCGGCCCGCCTCGATCCAACCCTCCATCGTTCGGCGACTGCCAAAACCCACGGTTGCCAATACTTTTTGCAGCTTTTCAGTCATCTCGACAGCGCCTGTATCATGGGCTTAGTGGGGCGTCTTGTTATCATCAGCATCCTCCGAAAAGGCTGCTTTCAGGATATCCGCGTTTGTATCTCCTTCTCCTGCCCGTGCGATCTCCAAGCGCTCAACTGACGCCTGCTGCCCAGTTTCTGTCGCATCCGAAGACCCGGTATTGGCCAAGGTGTCGCCGCCATCGTCATCCCGTTGGTGTTCAGAGGAATGCGCGTCGATCACCGAGCCATCCGTTGCAACCTTCGCTTCATCTTCGCTAACCAATTTATCATCAGCGTCCTCTAAATCGTCGTCATTGTCGTGCACAGCTGGCGAGGCCATGACGCGGCGAATATTCTCTCGAATGGTGTCTACGGTCGTTGCAACCTCATCAAGATCTGTGTCTTGTAGGATCTCAGCCTCGGCATCCTCATCGCTCAGGACAATGGTTTTCATTTCGATCAGGGGCTCATCCAAGTCCAAACGACTCGTCATCTCATCTAGATCTCGAATTTCTGATAAGGTCGGCAACTCATCCAAATTCGACAAATTAAAGTAATCCAAAAAACTTTTGGTTGTTGCATACATTGCAGGCCGGCCAGGCACATCGCGATGACCCACAATTCGAATCCATTCCCGCTCAAGCAAGCTTCGGATAATATTCGTTGAGACCGCAACACCTCGAACCTCTTCAATATCACCGCGGGTAATTGGCTGCTTGTAAGCAATCAAGGCAAGCGTTTCAAGCAAAGCACGGGTATACCGCTGAGGACGCTCTTCCCAAAGGCGGCTCACCCATTCGCCATATTCGCCCCGAACTTGAAATCGATAACCACTGGCAAGCTTCTTCAGTTCAAAACCTCGCCCATCGCAATCCGCTTCAATTTCTTCTAAAGCCCGGCGAACCTCGTCTCGGGTCGGCGGGTCCATTTCGAACAACGACATTAAATTATCGAGCGACAAAGGGCTTTCCGAGGCCATGATCGCGCCTTCAATAATTTGCTTTAATTTTTCTTGCACGCTCATAAATTTTGCTCCGCGTTGTCAGAAGCGATCGTTGCCATCCGAAGCCGAATGTGGATTGGCGCAAAGGGTTCGGTCTGAACCAATTCGATCAAGGATTCTTTAATCAACTCCAGCATGGCGATAAAGGTCACGACAACCCCTGCTCGACCTTCTTCGACACTGAACAACTCTATGAACGGTTCGTACTGATCCCCACGCGCTTGAATGCGAGCCAGAATATGCGACATCCGCGCTCGCGTTGATAACGGCTCAAGACTGATCTGATGACTGGCATTTTGATCGGTCCGGCGCAATACACCACCTAGTGCGATCAATAATTCCTGGAGCTGAACATCCGGTAACGGCTTCGGCCGCGTCGAAACTGGTGCGTCCGCGTTCGCGACCCAAAAATCCCGATTCGACCTGGGTAATTCATCAAGATTGAGTGCCGCCGTTTTAAATTGCTCATACTCTTGCAACCGTCGAATCAATTCGGCCCTTGGGTCATCCTCTTCTGCTTCACCGGCGGCTTGTCGAGGTAACAGCATCCGCGATTTTATCTCAGCAAGCATTGCAGCCATCACCAGATATTCTGCGGCCAGCTCGAACTGTAGCTCCGTCATCAAATCAATGTATTGCATGTATTGCTGCGTGATGTCGGCGACGCGAATGTCCAAGATATCCAAGTTTTGTCGCTTAATGAGATACAGCAAAAGATCAAGTGGACCTTCGAAGGCCTCGAGAAAGACTTCCAGGGCATCAGGCGGAATGTACAGATCATCCGGTAAAGTTGTATACGGCACGCCGGCGACCAGCGCCAATTCACTTTGTTTGCGTAGGGCCGGTGGTAACCTGGACACCTTGGAATCGTTGTCTACCAGGTCCGAAGAGTCCATCACAGTGACCTGTAATCTAAGCCCATCGCAGCCCGAACTTCTTCGAGGGTCTCGCGCGCCTGGGTTCGAGCCTTCTCACACCCTTCGGCAATAATACTTCGTACCAAATCAGGGCTTTCTTCAAATTGCAGCGCGCGCTCTCGCATGGGTTGCTGCTCTTGCAAAATCGCTTCGATTAAAGGCCCCTTGCAGTCCAAGCAGCCAATACCAGCTGTCTTACAACCTTCGGTGATCCAGGCCTGAGTGGCCGGATTTGAATAGATCTTATGCAAATCGAATACCGGACACTTCTTGGGATCCCCAGGATCAGTTCGCTTAACCCGCGCGGGATCCGTGGTCATGGTTTTGACTTTTTTGGTGACGGCGTCGGGGTCTTCGCGCAGAGAGATCGTATTGTTATAACTTTTGGACATCTTTTGTCCATCAAGACCCGGCATCACTGGGTTCTCTGTCAGCAGCGCTTTCGGCTCTGGCAAGATAATCTTCCCAGAACCCTCAGCGTACCCTAGCAATCGGTCGCGGTCACCCAAGGACAAATTGCCCTGACTGGCAACCAAGGATTGCGCCCGGCTGAGCGATTCCTCGCTGCCTTGTTCAACATAACTGCGACGAAGCTCTCGATACAATTTGCCATGCTTTCGCCCTAATTTTTTTACAGCTTCTTCAGCAGCCTTCGCAAAGCCCTCATCTCGGCCGAACAGGTGATTGAATCGTCGAGCCAGCTCCCGGGTCATCTCAACATGCGGCACTTGGTCCGCCCCGACGGGCACTTGCCCGGCGCGATAGATCAAGATGTCCGCACTTTGCAACACCGGGTATCCTAAAAACCCATAGGTCGACAGATCGCGATCACGCTGTTTGCTAACCTGATCTTTAAAGGTTGGGACCCGCTCAACCCAACTGAGCGGTGTGATCATCGACAAGAGCAAATGCAACTCTGCATGCTCAGGTACTTTGGATTGAATAAACAACGTTGTTGAGCTGGGATTAACGCCCGCCGCAAGCCAATCGATCACCATTTGCCAGGTGTTTTCTTCGATCAGACGGGTTTCTTCATAGTGACTGGTCAGGGCATGCCAATCCGCCACAAAAAAGAAACTCTCGTATTCGAGTTGTAGCTTAACCCAGTTCTTCAAGACGCCATGGTAGTGGCCAAGATGCAAGCGGCCCGTTGGGCGCATACCAGACAATACTCTGGATTGAGATTCGTTAAGACTCAAGCAGTTACCTATTTAACCCATTGATCGCGTTTGCTGATGCCAGGACCGACAGGCTGGCATCAAACGATACCAACGCGCCTCCGAGGCCATCAGCAGATTATAACCGGCAAGCCTTGCAAAGTCTCAGCTTAGACGCCAAATAGTGCTGGATCCCCGCAACCACGACGCAAAATCTCAGGCGTTGCGCCAGTAAAATCCACGACTGTTGTCGGATCTAGACCGCCATATCCACCATCAACAATGATCTCGACTTCTTGCTCCAAAACCGTCTTGATATCAAAGGGATCATTTAGGGGATATTCATCGCCCGGCATGGATAAGGTCGTACTCACGAGGGGGCCTCCGAAAGCCTCTAACAGCGCGCGAATAATTTGATGATCCGGCACACGTAACCCAATCGTTTTTCGCTTCGGCTGCACCAATCGTTTTGGAACCAGCTTGCTGGCCTCCAAGATGAACGTGTAGGGACCCGGGGTCGCTTGCTTTAAGGCTCGATAAACGGGATTGGGAACCCGAGCGTACAAGCCCAAGTCCGATAAATCGCGACAGAGCAACGTAAACTCGTGATCTTCCTTTAACTGACGGATGCGTCGAATTCGATCCATCCCACGTTTATTGTCCAGACTACAGCCAATGGCATAACAGGCATCCGTCGGATAAACCACCACGCCGCCCTGTTTGAGGCAATCTGCGACCTGCACAACCAATCGATTCTGCGGATTTTCTGTATGAATATTGAAGAACTGGCCCATGCGCTCAATCTGACATAAAGCGTTTCCGACCACAACTATTAAGCTGCTTGGCGCGGTCAGAAATCACAATTTTCGGCAACCCGCCAGAAATGCGGTATCATCCGGACAAATCAAACGTCAGCGAACCCATGACAAAAATCTTAGAATTTGCAACGCCGATCGTATTTTTCGTCTGCTGGGTTATAACCGATGATATTTTCTTCAGCACCAAGGCACTGATCGGCATGGTCTGTCTTCAAGCAGGCCTTGAGTACTATTTAACCAAGACCTTAAAAACGATGACGAAGGTCCTACTCGCAAGCGTTGTGGTCATGGGCGGTCTCACCATCGCCTTTAGGGATGAGACGTTTATTCTTTGGAAACCGACCATTTTCAATTGGGTGCTGGCAGCGATCTTAGCAGGCAGTCAGATCGCGTTTGGCAAATCCCTTTTGCGCAGTTTCCTGGGCCAACAACTTCAACTCCCACAAGCGGCCTGGTTCCGACTGGGATATGGTTGGGCCCTCGGCTTTTTCTTTGCTGGCAGCTTAAACCTTGTGATCGCCTACCAATTTAGTCTAGATTTCTGGATGAAATATAAACTATTCGGCGGACCGGTTTTAATTTTTGCCTACACCATTGCAACGGTTGTCTACCTGAACCAAATCGGGGCGCTAACCGATCCTAAAAAAGACGCCGCGGAGTAAAACCCATGCTCTACATTATTATCGGTAAAGATCGGCCGAACAGCCTTGCAGACCGTTTATCGGTGCGGCCGGCCCATCTTGATCGCGTTCAGGCACTGCTGGACGAGGGCCGACTCGTCATCGGCGGCCCCATGCCAGCGATCGACAGTGAAAACCCGGGCGAGGCAGGGTTTCTCGGCTCTGTCATTATTGCGGAATTTGCCTCATTGGAGGCCGCTACAGCCTGGGCTGAGGCTGATCCTTATACTGTGAACGGCATCTTCAAGACGCTTGAGGTGCACCCTTATAAGCAGGTTTTGCCATGAAACAACTGGTGGGCCTGATCTGTCTTGTATTCAGTACCGCAGGCCTTGCAGAAACCCTCTACATTCGAGACACCCTGTACCTGCCGCTTCGCGCTGAGCCGCTGGATGCATCAGAACTCATCCGAAAAGGCTTAAAAAGCGGCACCCCGCTCGAGCGCCTTGGCGAGTTGACTGACAATGGCTATCGCCGGGTTCGTTTTGAAGAAGATAATGGCAACGTCGTGGAGGGCTACATCCACGATCAATATCTTGTGGATCAACCCATCGCTCGCACCCAACTGGAAACACTCAGAGCGAGTCTCGACGCCGCAACCCAAGCGGCGAATGTAGCGCGTGCCGCGTTGGGCGAGGCCACCGAAATTCGCAACGCGGCGTTAGCAGAGGCCGCAGCGAGTCAGGAACAATTGCGCTTAGCCAACGACGAAATCAACCGAATCACCGCCCTATCTGTCGACGCCATCGACCTAGCCGCAGCCCTTGAAACAGAACAGCAGCGCACGCGCGAGCAAACCGCTGCAATTCAGGCCTTAAAAGCTCAGCAGAGGGCACTCAGCCAGGACGTTGAACAGCGCTGGTTTCTTATCGGTGGCGCTGTGGTCTTCAGCGGGGCGCTCATTGGATTCTGGGCTAGCCGGCGCATTTATCATCGCGGCTTTTCTGGAGGCTGGGGCTAATGGCCCTGCTGAGCGTTAACCTGAATAAAGTTGCGCTGTTGCGAAATTCACGCGACACCGCAATTCCAAGCGTGATTGACGCCGCCAAAACCTGCATCGATTGCGGTGCACGCGGCATCACCGTTCACCCAAGGCCCGATCAGCGGCACATCCGTGTCTCGGATGTCTATGATCTCAAGACCTTCTTAGTAGATTACCCAGGTGTTGAGTTCAACATTGAGGGCAATCCCTTGGAAGGCCCTCAGTCCAATGGTTATCCAGGGTTTATGCAACTCATCGAAGCCATCAAACCGGATCAGTGCACCCTTGTCCCGGATAATCCGGCGCAACTCACCAGTGATCATGGCTGGAACATCAATCAAAATCACAATATTTTGTCGCCAATTCTTGAACGACTGCATACTTGGTCCATTCGATCGAGCGTTTTCTTGGACGCCGACCCGTCTCAAATACCGCTTGCTCAGCAACTCGACATTCAACGTGTCGAACTGTACACCGGCCCTTACGCCAAGCACTTTGACCCGGAGCAACCCCTCAAGAGCCTTACCGACTACCAGGAAACTGCGCGCGCAGCAGAAAAAGCAGGGATCGGCGTCAATGCCGGGCACGACTTGAATCTCGCTAATCTGCCCGCTTTTGTTGCCGGGATTCCCGAGCTAAAAGAAGTCTCGATCGGGCACGCCTTGATCACCGATGCCCTTTGGCTCGGATTGCCTGAAACCGTCAAACGATATCTTAAAGCAGTTAATCGAGTAGACGGCCTTTAACGTGCCGCTCGGAACCAGTATGATCTACGCCCTCAATTCATGTCTAAAAAGGTCACCATGTTTACCAAATTACTGATCTCCCTGGTTATGGCCGCGCTCACCGCTTTGGCGCTTGGCTATCTTGCACATCAATCCTTTAGCTTGCCCACGGACCCCGCAGCATGGGGACAGTTTGCCATCCTATTTTTAGGCATCCTGACAGCTGTTTTGTTGGTCGCGCAAACCCAGTCCAGCGCCAGTCAGGGTTCTGAAGCTGATGATGAAGACGATGATGACGCGTACGACGACTTCTCTGAGGAAGACTTCGAGGAAGGCGCCGTTAAGTGGTTTAACACTAAAAAAGGTTATGGCTTTATTACCCGCGACCAAGGTGACGACATTTTTGTTCATTTTCGCAATATCAAAGGCCAGGGTCGCCGCAGTCTCACCGATGGTGAACGCGTCACGTTTGTTGTGACCGAGGGTGATAAAGGTTTACAAGCTGATCACGTCAGCCCTGTTGCTTAACTCTTAAACCATGCCCGATGTATTCCTGCTTGGCTTACCCGAGGCGGTCGAAGCGTTAGCACCAGATGATCCGCCAGATGAGGTCGCCTTGTGCTTGAGCGCGGGCCCGCTGCATCGTGAGGCAAGACTGCCGCTGTATGCTCTGATGCACGGCCTGCTCCTAGACGAGGCTGCGAGTTTCGAATTCTTGGTGCGCGCGTTGGCAGAGGAAGGCCCTTTCTTGTTGGGTGTCGATCCCCGCTTTTCAGAAAAACTTGCAACGCTTGAAGATGACGCCATTGAAACCCTAATGGCCCAATGGCGATCCTGCGCAGCCATAGAGGAACTTGAACTCGACCCTGAGGACCTGCTGAAGTTTCTTTTCGAACTGGTTAATCTCTGCAAAATTCGAGATCAGGATCAGACTTTAGAACTTTTCATCTACCATGAAGGTTGAGCGTGGCGGTTTACTCTACTGATCTGGGCCGGCTTTGTCCTGACTGTCATATGCCCAAAGCGGACTGTCTTTGCCGGACGCAACCCAAACACATCCCGGGCGAAGGCGTGGTTCGAGTGCACCGAGAGATCAAGGGCCGTAGCGGTAAACCGGTCTCGATTATCCGCGGTTTGAACTTGAGCCCACCGGCGCTGAAAAAGCTTTGTCAGCAATTAAAAAAATCTTGCGGCGTTGGCGGCAGCGTGAATGGCTCAGAAATTCTCATTCAAGGAGATCAACGCGAAAAAATTTTAACAATCCTTGCCACCGAGGGCATTCAGGCTCTGAAAGGCGGCGGCTAATGACCCACTTAATCAGCTGCCAAGACCTCAACCAAAACCTCGATACGATCAAGGATCTGGTTGTAATCGATTGTCGCTTTGACCTTACCGCACCAACGCTCGGCCTAACACAGTACCTTGCAGATCATATTCCTGGCGCGCATTACCTGCACCTAAATGACGATCTCAGCGGCCCCATCATTCCCAATCAGACCGGGCGGCATCCGCTACCAACTCGAAATCTGCTAAGCCATAAACTCGGCAAAATCGGCATTCAAAAGGCGACACAGGTGGTCGCGTACGATCAGAACCATGGTGCTTTCGCCGCGCGACTTTGGTGGTTGCTGCGGTGGTTGGGACACGAAACCGTTCAGGTGCTCGATGGCGGTTATGACCGCTGGCGCGCGCAAGATCACCCCATCACCAACGACTTACCCGCGCCGCAACCGGTGCCCTTTGCGTCGCAACCCCCGCTGACCCGAATCATGCAACAACCAGACTGGAACAAGCCTACGAACCAGTTGATCGACGTTCGCGACCCAGCCCGATTTCGAGGCGAGCATGAGCCCATTGATCCGATTGCGGGCCATATCCCTGGGGCGATGAACCTGCCCTTCATGGACAATCTAGAAAACGGTCAATTTAAAGCGGCCGCAGCACTGGCCAAACAATTTGCCGAAGCGGGTCTAGCAGACGCCCAATCCTTGGTTTGCTATTGTGGCTCCGGTGTCACTGCAACCCAAATGATTCTTGCATTACTTGAAGCGGGCTACCCAGAACCGGCTTTATACCCAGGCTCTTGGAGCGAGTGGATCCTGGATCCAGCACATTTAGCAGCGCTGAGTGATGCAACTCGATAGTCCTTATTGCACGAAAGCAAGCGATATTTTCTGGCAGCAAGACACGCCCTCGTCAGTCGAGTTTGACGACAGTTATTGGTCGCAAGGGGACCCCTCTGAGGAAAAACAATGGGTCTTTCCGGGCCAGCATCAATTGCCAGCCCGCGCCCAACAAGCCGATCTGATCGTTGTATTAGAGCTAGGCTTTGGCTTCGGCCATAACTTTTTACAGACGATTGCGCTGTGGGAACAATCAGACTCGACCGCGCAACTGCATTACATCGCTATTGAGCGTTCACCACCCACCCTCGCAGCTTTAAAACGAGTTCATGCTTTAACCAAAACCACAGCAAGCAAGCGATTACTCAAGATCTATCCAGCGGGACTTGCCGCTTGGCATGTGGTTTGGTTCACGGATCAAATTCGGTTAACCCTCATTTTTGAAGACGCTCAAACGGCACTTCCTCGACTCGATGCTCAAGTGGATGTCTTTTACCTTGATGGTTTTAAGCCCAGCCAAAACCCGGAACTCTTTAACCAATTTATCTTCGAGGGGATGCGCCGTTTGGCGCAACCGGGTGCGTCCGTCAGCACCTACTCAGTCGCAGGCGTCGTCAAACAAGGCTTACGAGCGGCCGGGTTTAGAATTGAAAAACGGCAAGGCTGGGGGCGTAAACGAGAACTCTTGTTTGCCGAGGCACCAGGCGACTGGCGCGGTCAACGACTGCGACGGCCAGCCGTGCAAATTATCGGCGCCGGTATCGCCGGGCAGAGCCTGACATGCAGCCTCAATCGATTCGACATTCAACCGATCATTTTGGCCGACCCAAATCACCCAGGCGCCTCGAGTCAACCGGCTTTCAACATTTACCCACAGTTATCGCTTCAGCGAGATCGGCAGTCGGAATTTTCAATTGCCGGCTGTTACTTTGCCTTGCACAACCAAGAGGGCGTTGAGCGCAGGCCTCTCCGCTGGCGCAGCGCAACGCCTGCTAAGATTCAACGAATGCAGCGCCTATGCCAACTCTTTCCCGATGACTATCTTGAGCAAACTGGCAACGAGGCGATTTATCATCAAGCAGGCGTTTGGCAAAGTTTGCCCCCGACCAGTGTCCGAGCAGGCAAGGTCTGTCAAATAATACCCTGTGAAGATCAAGTGCAGCTTCGTGATGCGGCGGGTCAGGTCCTATCACAAGCTGCCGTCACGCTGCTGGCGGCTGGCGCTGGCATGCACACCCTGACGCGTCTAGCGCTTAAAAATATTCGGGGTCAGAGTATTCGCATTCAATCCAAACACGCGTTGCCAGAATTTTTAACTGGGGATATTAATATCACGCACCTTGGCGGCCGCGACTTCTTAGTGGGCAGTACGTACGAGCTGGGCAGCCTTGATCCCCAACCCCGCTCGCTTGATACTGATCGCCTGATGTCGGATCTTGCGCAGACCCTTCAGCATCGTGACTTTACCTTGACCACCCCTCACGCCGGCATCCGTACGGCGTTTTCGGATCGCGTTATTGGGGCGGGCCTGCTGCCGACTAACGCACTCACCACGGGTATTATGGATCAGGGCGTTGATCAAAATTTAGAGCCTATGCCTGCGTGTTACGCGCTCATGGGGCTCGGCTCCCATGGGGCAACCCATGCGCCGCTCGCAGCGGAAGCCATTGTCAGTGCGTTTTGCGGCGCTCCCAGCCCGCTGCCAAAGGATCTAGCACACTTGATGCGCCTCGACCGCTTTTAACCTCCGTGGAAAGCTGCCAGATCGTTCAACTCTGGGTCAGCAATCGCACATTAATGACATCATCAATTGCCGAAAGCGCCGCCAGCAGTTCCTCCGAAGGCTCGCTTTCGATATCGATCAAATTATAAGCAATGTCGTTACGACTCTTATTAATCATGTCGATCACGTTAATATTTCTGTCGGCTAATACTGACAAGACGCGACCCAAAATCCTCGGCACGTTTCGATTCGACAACGCAATCCGACAGCCTAATTGACTTCGTTCCAAATGCAAGTTGGGGAAGTTGACCGAATTTTTAATATTGCCGTTGATCAAAAAGTCCATTAATTGATCCGCCGCCATGATCGCGCAATTATCTTCGGCTTCGTCGGTGCTTGCACCCAAATGAGGCGTTGCCAGAACACCGGGCATGTTGACAAGTTCTGGTACTGGGAAGTCCGAAATATATTGCCCCAATTGGCCATTGGCTAGCGAGGCTTTAATCGCTGCTGTATCAACAATCTCGCCACGCGCGAAATTCAGCAACACCGAACCCGGCTTCATCGCGCCCAGGAGCGCTGCGTTGACCATTTTTTCAGTTTCAGGCAAGGCCGGCACGTGCAACGTCACGAGATCAGAGCGCGCGAACAACGCCTCAACGCTATCCATCTTTTGCACCCTACTCGAAAGTCGCCATGCGGAGTCAACGGACAAGGCCGGATCAAACCCCAAAACCGTCATATCGAGTTGCAACGCAATGTCCGCGACCATTGAGCCAATTGCCCCCAGTCCCAGCACCCCTAAGGTCCTGCCTTTGAGCTCTGAACCTTTAAATGATTTTTTACTGGCTTCGACTTGCGTGTTCAAATTCGCCTTGTCAGTGACCTCAGACAAGCCCGAAACGTAGTCAATGCCTTGGACAATGCCGCGCCGCGATAACAGCATCCCAGCGACCACCAGCTCCTTGACCGCGTTGGCATTGGCACCGGGCGTGTTAAACACCACGATGCCGCGCTCGGTGTAGGCATCGACCGGAATATTATTAACCCCTGCGCCTGCACGGCCAACGGCCAGCAACCCGTCCGTTGCATGATCGGGTGTCAACTTAAAACTTCGGAGTAAGATCGCATCTGGCTTTGTCAGCGCATCAGAAACGTTGAAGGCCGCCTTATCGAACCTGACCAGCCCTTTCTGGGAAATATTATTCAAGGTAAGCACGTTATACATGGAGGTGTCCGACTTTTGAAAAGCCGCTATTGTACACATCCCGTTCGATTTTGATCGGTTTTATTCTCACGCAATGCGTGAATCCCCCTCAGCTTGCCAGCCAAACCGTTGCCTTGAGTCTGAGCCAGCGCCTATCGCAGCTGTTGATCCAGTAAAAACCGTTGGATCTTCCGGAAGGTCTTTAATGAGATCTGTCCTTGCTCGTAAGCCACCGTAATCCGCTTAATCTGGTCTAATGATACCGGCCCATTAAGGTAGGCTAGGGAACTAAAGGTTGCGAGCAGCAGAAGCACAGCCAAAAATTGCTTAAATTTCATGAAAGTGCCTCCGTCCAAAAACTGCTAACGAAAATAATATTAGCCCAATACCCATTGCTAAGAAACCATCGGTCAATCCCATCGATGCCGCGCCCGTAGCAGGGTCCCAGCTGCCGGCAAACGGTAGCGGCGTTGCATGGGCATAGAACCAGTCAAAGATACGCGCTTCAGACAAAAGCGACTTTTCAACCACCAACACGAGTAACGGGATCCCCATTGCCCAGATGAGCGGCTGCCCGCGCGCAAGCCCTGACACCATGAGCACCCAAAGAAAAACCGGCGCACCCCAAATAACCTGCAACCCCAAAACCTTGAGCCAGGCGAACCCCGCTTTCACCCCAGCCAGTAAGAATCCCTCAAAAAGCCCTGTATCCGGCAAAACAAACGTCATACCCAAACTCAACACGAGCGTGACCAACAAAAATGTCAGCATTGCGAGCAGGAAATACAGACCGGGAATGACCATCAACCCCATCAGCGCTTTGCTGAGGACAACCTGAAAGTCAGAAACCGGTAGCGACTTCCAAAACAAAATGCTCCGATCTTTCCGCTCTTCGTACAACGCAGATAACAAATACCCAAACGCGACCATTTGACCCAACAGAAAAAAGCTCATCAGGAAAAAGGTCGCCGCAGCTTGACCTGGACCACCTTGATCAAAAGATAGGTCCTGGCTGTTAAACTCGAATCTAAAATTTTCTGTTCCAAAGTATTGCAGGCCAAAAGCCACCGACCCGATTGCCAAGGCGACATTCAGGATCAATAAACCCACCGGAATTCGCCAAATTAAATTAGGGTGCTCCCAACTTTCACGTTGAAACAAGGCCATGAGCGTTTTGATAGGGTTCATTTTTTTATCCTCTTTAAAACCGGAGGACGCAAAATTGCACCCGCGGCTTTTGATCTTCACTTTAAATCGACGCGATTGATTCAGGTTCACGCGTCATCATGGCGACAAAAAGTTCGGCAATGCCCACTCGCCGGATTGCGCCAAGATCCGCAAGGCTTTCTGCGCTCACCCCATCAAAAATCATGCAAGCCCCTTCGATCTGAGGTTGCTCGGACAAGGGCTTCAAAGCGCGAGCGGCATCAACCTGCGATTTTACGACATCGACTGCTCGATACCGCTGATACACATCCTCCAGCGCGGTGTCCAACCGAATTTTGCCCTGGTCGATAAAAATGAGATGGGTTAACAAGGACTCAATTTCTTCGACCTGATGGGTACTGATGAGCAGCGTCCGGTCTTCGCTTAAAAATTCATTCAATATTTGCTGATAAAATTGACTGCGATAAACGATATCCAAACCCAGGGTTGGCTCATCCAGAATGAGTAGCTGGACATCCATGGCTAAAACCAGCGCGAGGTGCAGCTGGGTCACCATCCCCTTGGACAGCGCTTTCACACGCTGCTTTAACGGGATATCGGTCTTAGCAAGGATGGCGCGCGCTTTTTCGAGGTCAAACTGCGGATGGATGGCTTGGGTAAATTTCAGCGCATCATTGACTTTTAGCCAACGAGGCAGGATTCCGACATCTGAAATATAGCCAACTGAGGTCATCATTTGATGCGGCGCAGACCGCGGTGACTGGCCCAGCACTTCAACCGCACCCTCGAAGGCCGACAAGCCCAAGATCGCTTTCAGCGCGGTTGTTTTACCGGCGCCGTTGGGCCCGATCAACCCGACAACAGCGCCTGTTGGCACCTCAAACGAGACTTGATTTAACGCTTGGTGATCGCCAAACCGTTTACTCAAACTCTGGACCGAAATAGCGTTGCTCACGATGGCTCCTTTAATAAATCTGTAACCGATAACCCCAACAATGAGATCCGCTGATGAATACTTGGCCACTCTTCCGCCAAAAATCGATCACGCAACTGAATTTTCAGTTGCTCGGCGGCCCCCTCAGCGACAAACATGCCCAGCCCACGGCGCTTCAGCGCGATGCCATCGTCAACCAGCATCGCAATGGCCTTTGATACCGTGATCGGGTTCACATGTTGTTCGACCGCTAACTGCCGGACTGACGGCAGGGCGTCGCCCTGTTTAATCACGCCCTGTAAAATTAATTGCGCGAGATATTGATGAAGCTGTAGGTATATCGGATCTTTCTCATTCCAAATAATTCTCATCTTTGACGCGCCATCGTGGGGCTCGGCATCATCAGACGCGGCGGTTCAAAATACGGTTGGGCGCAATAGAGCATTGATCTGACCGCGATCTAGAGAGTTAGTGTTATAGTTAAGCATAACACCATAATGAACACCGTCAAGCCATCGATGCAAAAAATCTTAAGCCTGGTCGTTCAGCAGCGCGACCTTGAGGGGGTGATTATTGTCGATAATCAAGCGGCGGTGCGCGATCGCCCAAGAGCGCTTCGTAGACAAAATCAGAGCCCCGGCGCTGCTCGAACTCGACGGTTGCCGCCTCGAGATGACTCGGCGTCAAAAACAAATTCTGAGCGGTTAACGCCAGCGTTTTGGCAGCTACCATCATGCCTTGAATACCAATGCTCATACCGCCGGCGGCAATCGCCTGCCAACTGTGGGCAGCGGTCCCGGGCACCCACGTGGCGGTACTTAAACCAACTGTCGGCACAATCCAACTGACATCACCAACATCAGTTGAGCCTTTACTCTCAGTAAAAATGAACGGCTGGACCTTTTCTTCAAGCCCTAGGAGGTTCGGCTGATTGTTGAAGCTCTGAGACAAGACCTGCGCAAAAGCCCGCTCTGAGGCCGTCATGGTATACCCACCGACCGCGCTCAGGCTTTGATGCATGACGCGCGCTAAGGTTTCATTTGGCAAAATTGAATGATTGCCATGCATGGTTTCGATCTTAACTTCGGTGCCAGTTCCCAACGCCGCTGCATGGGCGGTGTTCATTACCCGATCCCAAATAGTCGCAAGCTCTCTGGCTTGGGGATGACGCACGTAGTAGTAGACTTCCGCAAAATCCGGCACAACGTTGGGCGCCTTACCGCCACTCGTGATCACATAGTGAATCCTCGTACTATCGGGCACATGCTCTCTCATAAGATTGACCATATGATTCATGGCCTCGACGCCATCCAACGCCGACCGCCCCCGCTCGGGCGCCGCAGCGGCATGTGCGGACCGGCCATAGAACCGGACCCGAGCGGATTTGTTCGCAAGCGTCGTGCCCGGATTCGCAGCATTTCGATCGGCGCCGTGCCAGTGCAGCACCGTATCAACATCGTCAAACAACCCTGCACGAACCAAATACACTTTTCCTGACCCCCCTTCTTCAGCAGGGGTACCGTACAGTCGAATGGTGCCGGGTTGACCCGTTTCAGCCAGCCAGCGTTTTACCGCGATCGCCGCGGCCGTTGAGCCCGCGCCAAACAGGTGGTGGCCGCAGGCATGACCCGCCGTTTTATCTGCAAGTATCGATCGAGTGGGTACCGCCGCCTGGCTAATCCCGGGCAACGCATCAAACTCGGCCAAGATGCCGATCACCGGTTCGCCTTGACCAAAACTCGCAACAAACGCTGTTGGGATCTCTGCAACGCCAGCCTGAACTTCGAAGCCTTCGGCAGCAAGGGTCTCTTGCAAGAGCTGACTACTTCGCGTCTCTTGATAGCCAAGCTCAGCATAGTCCCAGATTTTTAAGGCAATATCTGCATAGTAAGCACGCTCGGTTTCAAGCGAAGCGGTCATTTTTGCGTCCGCATCTGCCTGCGCCTGTGGCAGTACAGCGCCCCAAAGCAGCAAGATGACGAGACCAACAAACCGCTCAATGCCGGCTATCGCAACGCGCATGAGCCCTGCATCGCATGGCGTCTTTTGCAGATGTCGCTGACACATTTTTTCATCCGACACTTTTTTATCTGCCATCTTTTTATCCGCCATTTTTTTATCCGCCATCTTTTTATCCGCCATCGAAATGACCCTTTTTTGTTTGCGCGGGTCTTCGACAAAGACTCGCTCGAGCACCTAGTGAACCGCTGCGGCCTCTTCTATCGCTTGACGAATCAAGTTTAGACTGTCTGGCAGTTCGGCCGAACCCAACCGCCGGATCATATCGAACCGCACCGTCCAAACAGAATCAACCGCGCGGGCCAGATCCCCTGAGCCAAGATCTCGTTCCTGACGAACCTGGGCATAGCCTTTTTGCTCAAACAACGCAGCGTTCTGCAGTTGATCCCCGCGACTTGCAGCACTGGGCAGCGGAATGAGCAGTTGCGGTTTCTTAAACCACAAAAATTCGAACAAAGCATTGGCACCTGCCCGCGAGACCACAATATCTGAGGCGGCAACCACATCACCATAGGATTCAGCCAAATATTCAAACTGCAGGTAGTGCGGGGTCTTCAAAAGCTGCGAATCAATTCCGCCCGCACCCACCACATGAACCACCTGAAACCGTTCCGTAAGTTCTGCAAGGTCGGCGCGCACCAAGCGATTGACAGCTTGCGCGCCTAAACTCCCCCCCACCACCAATAAGATCGGCTGGGTTTGGCCAAACGCTTTAAACGCTGTTAGCCACTGCCGACCGCGCTCGCTATCAGACTGGAGCAAGCCTGCTCGGAGCGGCGTACCCGTTACCCGAGTGGACCGCTGAGCGAAATGAGTCGCCGTTTCTTCGAAATTCAAACAGATCATTCGACAAAATGGGGCACTCAAGCGGTTTGCCAAACCCGGCGTCAAATCTGACTCATGGATCACAACGGGAATGCGCAGAGTCCAAGCTGCAACCACCACTGGCACCGCCACAAATCCACCCTTCGAAAACAACACATCCGGACGCCGCAACAGTAGGATCCACAGTGCCTGAAAGAAACCAAACAAGATCTTCATAGGATCAATGAAATTCTGCCAAGCGAAGTACCGCCGAAGTTTGCCGGAGGCAATACCGTAGAAATCCAAATTGTGCTGCTCGACCAATGTGGCCTCAATGCCGGCTTTGGAGCCAATATAAAAGCATTCAACCCCATCACGCTGAAACGACTCAACCAGCGCCAAGTTGGGCGTGACGTGCCCTGCGGTCCCCCCACCGGTGAAGACAACTTTCATCTTTAAATTCCCAACACACGTTTCAAAAAGGGAACGGTTATCCGACGCTGGGATTTGAGACTTTCGTCGGCGAGTCGATTCAACACCCGAATCAGCGCCCCGATTTCACGAGGGGCGCGGTCTAGCAAAAAGGTGAGCACCTCTTCCGGCAGATGAAAGCCTGTTTCCTCTGCGAGCCGCCGCAAGACCAGCGCTTTTTCAACATCGGTTAGCTGACCCGACTGGAGCCAATGCATCGCACGACTTCGTGATGCAAGATCGGCTAGACAGAACTGAACATCCGGCAGCGGACATCTAGAGGCCATCAGTAGCCAGCCATCGTTGGTGTCGGCGACCGCGTTCATCAAATCAAATAATGCGAGTTCCCATTCCCGATCCCCAACGACGTGATCCAGCTCATCTAAAGCCACCAAATCAAAATCGGCAAGATTCGACAGCACATCGGGCCTTAACTCCTGATTGGATAAACTCAAGTAAAACGCGCGGCCCGCTTGATGCTCTGATTGCTGACAAAGACCTTGAAGCAAATGAGATTTACCCGACTCTCCTGGGCCACTAATCCAAACCGGCTCTGGCGATAACGCGAGCGCGCGCTGGCCCAAATCGCCCACAAACCGCTCGAGGGTATAAGCGCGTTTAAGCGGGAACGCAAGGGTCAACTGCTCGCTCAAAGGTTTGACTCATCCGTTGTCGGCGCAGACCCGTCAACCTCAAACGCCGTCGACTCGACCGGCTCGGCAGTCGGCATGTCAAGGGCAGCTGCCTGCTCCGCTGGCGTGCACGTCGCTGCACCCGCATCGCCCTGATAAAACCCACTGGCCAGGTAACGACCCAACCAATACCGCACGAGGACCATGAGCACCGCGGCCACCGGCAAGGCCAACAGGACCCCAATAAAACCGAACAGTTGACCGCCAGCGAGCACGGCGAAAATAACAGCAACCGGATGCAAGCCAATGCGATCCCCAACGAGCCATGGGGTCAGCAGACTGCCCTCTAAGATCTGCCCTAGTACAAAGACCGTCAGCACATAGACTGGATGAACCCAATCCTGAAACTGATAAGCGGCGGCAATGGTGGCTAGCAAGAGCCCCAATATGAAGCCAAGGTATGGCACGATACTCGCAAGGCCAGCAACCAGCCCGATGATTAACGCCATGTCCAACCCAACCAACCCGAGACCGACGGCATAAAAAACGCCCAGTAAAATCATGACCAAAAATTGGCCGCGAATAAAAGCAGCCAACATTTCATCACCCGCAGCTGTCAACTGACGAACCACACTAATTTGGGGACGCGGGATCAATTGATCTAAGCGGGTCAGTAGATGATCCCAATCTCGCATCAAGTAAAAGGCAACCACTGGCGTCAACGCAACGGTCATCAGACTGCCGAATATTGCAAGGCCAGACTGGGTTAACTGCCCTAAAAGGTACCCCATGATATCGCTGGACTGCTGCCACTCACCTAAAAATTTTTGCGCAAGTCCTTTGAGATCTACGGCTTGCAAGTTGACGCCAGTCCAATCAGCGACAAGCGGCCCAAGCGTCGATTGAAGCCACAGAAAGCTTGCCGGTAGCCCTTGCAGTAACTCACTCAACTCGAGCGCAAGCAACGGTAATAGAAGCATCAGGGCGGTCAGCATCACAGCGGCGATGAGCGTGAACACAAGCGTTGCACTCATCGCACGACCCAGGCCCCAAGCCTCAAAGCGATCAACCCACGGATCCCCCAAATAAGCGAGAAAGGCGCCAAGGAAGAAGGGCGTCAAAATCGGCCCCAGCAAGCTAATCGACACCGCAACCAGGCCAAAAAGACTCAGTCCGACAATACTGTTGATCAATATGTTCATGGCTTCAAAACCTTTCTCTTAGTCTGCCTTAGCGGGCGGCTGCGCACTACGGCGTCCAGCGGTACCATAAGGTCGACGACGACTCATCGAGGCGCAGCAGCGATAACTTACGATCGAGCGCAATCACATCAATAATTTGCTGAACCTCTCCTTCACTGCGAAGTTTAAACTCAACCATGTCTGTGAGCACCCTAACGGGCTGAACACTCATAATTTGCGTGAGCCCCGCAAGATACCGACTCACCTCAGCGTAATCCTCAATCTCGGTGATCCCCTCGACCGTCAAACGCACCTCTGATCGGGTCGAGGTGACGGCATACTGCTCGCTCAGCACACTGGCCAGCACCGCAACTAACGCGGTTGCCAACTGCGCCTGACTTTCACCAAACACCGTGCCGCTGCGCCATTGCCCCCCTTCCCCCAACGACCAATCGCCACGCCATTGATTGCTGAACTCGGACTCCGCCCTGAACACCAAGATTTTATCCGGTGCATACCGTTCTGATGCGGCCTCAATTCGACCGAGGAACCGGCCCCAAATCTCAGAGGACGACACGCCTCGGCTGTCCTCCAAATCCCATAATGGCAAAAGGATGGGCACGCCTCGCATTCGTGCGGCCTGGTTCATCGTTTTCGAGAATAACGACGGATTGCCTTCTCCCAGAACCTGACGGCCGGATTTGTCATCAAGGGCTATCCAACTCAAAACGGACGGTCGATTGCTGCCCCAAACCGGCAGATTGGCCTCGCGTAGAATTTTTGCGATCAAACTCGGCGCAAACCGGATGCGCATGACCTGCCGCGGCGCCCCAGCAGGCTGCGCGCCGGGTCCGGCTTCAAACTCGGCGGCGGCCTCATCTTTGGCCGCGTCAACCCGAGCATAGCTAAATTCCGAATAGTATTGTTCCGGCGTCTTCAGCGCAGCAGCAATGACCGCGTTCTGAAGGATATCCGAACGCCCCGACACGCGTTGAAGCACCTGCAAGAGCCCTTCTGAGGCATCAAGACGACGCTGGGCGTCACTTTGAGATTCCGACAACACTTCAGCCTGATACAAGTTTTCCAAGGTGACGGCGTCAAGGTTCGGGGCGACGCCCAGCAACAAAACGAGTACAGTAAGGGAACTTTTAGCCGCAATAACCCTTCTTACTAGTATGAATTTCATGGACATAGACAAAACACAAACCTCCGGTGGTCCCTATGTTACACACTAACCCCGTGATTACTGAAGTAACAGATCTAGCCGACTCATGCAGCCCAAGTCTCGCACTACAATTCTTACCAACGCTTTTTTCAGCAGCGCATTTCTTACCAGCGCAATGGTTAGGCGGGTGGTCCTTAAGTCTTACCCAAGCAGCCCTTACCAAATTGGCAGGGCTCGCACTGATGATCACAATCAGTCTCATCCTCCCAATGCAAAACGCGACGGGTGAACAAGCCGATCGGCAACGACCGCAACCTTTTAAGGTGATCTACCAAGCAGACTACAAAGGCTTACCAATTAGCGCCACAGGCATTCGCGAGTTGTCCTGGCAGAACCATGAGGGCGCCGAGGTACCGCTTTATACCTTTACCTCCTCTGCTCTGAGCATTTTTGCAAAATTCACAGAGCAATCCGATTTCGTCATGATTGGCGATACGGCTCGACCGCAGTTTTACCGATACGATCGCACCGGCTTAGGACGCAACAAAAGTATTCGTCTGAACTTTGATTGGGACCAAAATCAGGTTATCGATCTCGACTCAGGCGAGTATTGGCCGCTCGCCGACACGCAGATATCCGATCGATTGCTGTACCAATTTCAATTACAAACCGATTTGCTTAATCAAGGCGCAGACATTGCTTTGGGCACCCAGCTTAGCTACCGCATCCAAGATCAGAACACGCTTAAAGATTATGTTTTTTCCGTCAAGGCCAAAGTCACCCTTAATACCCCGCTTGGACCCGTGGAGACCTATGAGATTGTTCGATCGAATGATCAAGAAAACCGCGCCACCACCCTTTGGCTCGCACCCGCATTTGAATACATGTTGATCCGATTCGAACAAGTCTCAAGCGACGGTGAAAATTTTTCACTGGCCCTTGAAAAAGCCTACCTCAACGAGACGCCCGTTACTGATTTCGGCGACGAGATCCCAAAATCGTGAACTTCATGGTGAAACCTTAAAACAACCTTTTTGGCGCTGGCGCCGGGCCTTGCGTCCGCCTTGGATCTAACCCGAATAGCAATTGGCCCAGTGATCCAGCCGCCGCTCGGATGCAACTTAAGTCTTGGGTAGCGTCACCCCGGTCTGACCTTGGTACTTGCCACCCCGGTCGCGATAACTGGTTTGGCAAACCTCATCACTTTCAAAGAACAGCATTTGCGCCACGCCTTCGTTCGCATAGATTTTGGCTGGCAGGGTGGTCGTATTGGAAAATTCCAACGTCACATGGCCCTCCCACTCTGGCTCGAGCGGCGTCACGTTAACGATAATGCCGCACCGAGCATAAGTGGATTTTCCGAGGCAAATGGTCAGAACGCTCCTAGGAATTTTGAAATACTCAACCGTTCTTGCCAACGCAAACGAGTTGGGTGGAATCACGCAAACATCGCTTTTAACGTCAACGAAGCTACGTTCATCAAAGGCTTTGGGGTCAACCGTTGCCGAGTGAATATTGGTGAACACCTTGAACTCATCTGCGCAACGGACATCATAACCATAACTCGATGTACCCCAGGAAATAACCCGGGCGCCCTGATCCTCACGCACTTGACCTGGCTCGAACGGCGAAATCATGTCCTGCTCCGCCGCCATTCTTTGAATCCAGGAATCTGATTTTATGGCCATGTTGCTTCTCCTAATGCCCTTGCATCATCACGTTGTTTGTAAACTGCGCCTGCCCCGATTCAACCGGCGGCCTCTTTAATCATCCACAATCGATATCATCGGCGCTGCAGGCGCCGTTTGGTTTGCAAGCAGCGAGCTTACGTCGGCTGCAAGCGTCTTAAAGATCTTGCCCACGCCGCTGTCGCCGTCATTGGCAATTGGCCTGCCTGCATCTGAGGTCTCACGGGTCTCAAGGCTCAGTGGTACGCGCGCTAAAACCGGCACAGCAAACTCCTCAGCAATCCGATCACCACCGCCTTCACCGAAGATGGCACTGTTTTCCCCACAATGTGGGCACACAAACGTACTCATGTTCTCGATGATCCCATACACCGGGACACGGACCTTTCGAAACATCTCGATCCCTTTCCGCGCATCGAGTAGCGCAATATCTTGCGGCGTGGTCACGATTAAGGCGCCATCGACCGGCACTCGCTGGGCCAGGGTTAATTGAATATCCCCCGTACCCGGCGGCATATCGATCACCAAAATATCGAGCTCTGGCCAATCCGTCTGCATCAGCATCTGTTGCAAAGCCCCACTTGCCATGGGTCCACGCCAAATAGCAGGTGTCTTACTTGAAGCCAAAAAGCTCATCGACATGCAATGCACACCGTGCGCGACGATCGGCACCAACTGTTGGTCGACCACCTCAGGTTTTGTGCCGCTCGCCAATCCAAACAGCGTGCCTTGGCTCGGGCCGTAGATATCCGCATCGAGCAATCCGACGCGTCGCCCGGCGACCTTGAGCGCAACCGCTAAATTGGTTGCGATCGTCGACTTGCCGACGCCGCCTTTGCCTGAGGCGACCGCGACAATCTGGGCGACGCCTTTTATCGCCAATGGCGTAACCTTTGTTTGTTCTGACACAAAACCTTCCTTATGACTGACAAAGCGCTATTGTACCCAGCACCGTCGCTAAAAGCAGGTCAGCCTCGCAAGGATTATTGTGATTTGGGTCTGACTTTAAGAACCCTAGCGTCACCCATCCAGATCCCCTAAACTTGCGCCTCAACTTTCGGAGACTAGCCATGACCAATCGGCGACGAATCCTAGTAACCAGCGCCTTACCCTATGCCAACGGCGCCATTCATCTGGGGCACATGCTCGAACACGTCCAAACGGATATCTTTGTCCGCTTTCAACGATTGCAAGGTCATGAATGTATTTACGTTTGCGCCGATGACGTCCATGGCACGGCCGTCATGCTGAATGCCCAAGCCGCGGGGCAGACGCCATTAGACTATGCCGCTGAGATCACCAAGGCGCACATCCGAGATTTTCAAGCATTTCAGATCAGTCACGATTGCTACGACACGACACACTCCGATGACAATGCGCAATTATCTGCTGAGATTTATTCAAGACTTTTAGCGTCCGGGAACATCGAAAAAGCCGCTGTTGAGCAGCTGTTTGACACCGAAAAGGGTTTATTTCTGGCCGATCGATTCGTTGTCGGCGGATGTCCTTCGTGCAAAACCCCTGACCAGTATGGTGACAACTGTGATGCCTGCGGTGCGACCTATGCCGCGACAGATTTAATCGACCCAAGGTCAAAGCTGTCGGGTTCCAAACCCGAACTGAGAACGTCGGAACACATCTTTTTTGCGCTTTCAAAGCACACCGAATTTCTAAAATCCTGGACTCAAAGCGGCGCGCTCCATCCGGCTGTGACCAATAAGCTGTCTGAATGGCTCGATACGGGACTTCAAAACTGGGACATTTCCAGAGACGCGCCCTATTTTGGTTTTGAGATTCCTGGCGAGCCCGGAAAGTATTTTTATGTCTGGCTAGACGCCCCGATTGGCTATATTTCCAGCTTTAAGCGCTACTGCGAGAGCCATAATCTTGACTACGAGGACTATTGGCGGGCCGATTCTGATTGCGAAGTGCATCATTTTATTGGCAAAGATATCGTCAACTTTCATGCGCTATTTTGGCCTGCCTTGCTGTCTGCTGCTGATTTTCGAACCCCCACCAAGGTCACGGTCCATGGTTTCTTGACGATCAACGGCGAGAAGATGTCGAAATCAAAAGGCACCTTCATCAACGCTCGGACTTATCTCGATCAATTATCGCCAGAATACTTGCGCTATTACTTTGCAGCAAAATTAAACCCAAGCGTTGCGGACTTGGATCTCAACCTCGAAGACTTTGTGCAGAAGGTGAACGCCGACTTGGTCGGCAAAGTCGCCAACATTGCCAGTCGTTGCGCCGGCTTTATCAACAAACAGTTTGGCGGGGTGATTGATGCCTCAACGGGAACCCCTCTGATTGAACAGTTTCAGTCCGCGGCCCACGAAATCGCAGCCTTGTATGAAGCACGAGAATTCAGTAAAGCCATGCGGGTGATCATGGGCCTTGCAGATCTAGCCAATCAATTCATTGCAGAAGAGCAGCCCTGGCAGTTGATCAAAAACTCAGAGACGCGAGATCGCGCGGCAGCGGTCTGCGCCGACGGCCTGAATCTTTTTCGATTGCTAGCACTGTATTTAAAGCCCGTTCTCCCGGGTCTCGCCGAGCGAGCTGAAGCGTTTCTGGCAATCGAGCCACTGACTTGGGCAGACCACAAGACGCAGCTTGAAGGTCACACAATCGCGGCCTTTCAACCGCTCATTCAGCGTATTGAACTCGCCCAGGTGCAGGCCATGATCGAGATCGAGCCGGCCCAAAGCAAGCCCAGCCAGAAAGCTGAGGTAACGGGTGAAACCTCTAAAGAAAGCCCCATTGATATCGCAACGTTTGCCCAAGTTGACCTGCGCGTTGCCAGGATTATTGCAGCAGAGGCGGTTGACGGCGCTGACAAACTGCTTGCCCTGACCCTGGATGTTGGGGATCACCAGCGCAACGTCTTTTCCGGCATCAAATCAGCCTATCGGCCGGAAGAATTGGTTGGAAAACTGACCGTCCTGGTCGCGAACCTTGCCCCAAGAAAAATGAAATTTGGCCTGTCTGAAGGCATGGTGCTCGCAGCCGGCCCAGGCGGCTCTGATATTTTTCTCATCAGTCCCGATTCCGGCGCGACGCCAGGCATGAAGGTGAGCTGAGTAGACGATGATCAACGAGGCCCTATTGGTACTCTTTACTGCGATCTTCGTGAACAACTTTGTTGTGGTCCAATTTCTGGGGTTGTGCCCCTTCTTAGGCGCCAGCCAGAGGCTGTCGAGCGCCGCAGGTTTGGCCAGCGCGACGCTTTTTGTTCTGACCTTGAGTGCTGGGGCCGCCTATTTGCTCGAGCAGTATGTGCTGCAACCTTTCGGGCTAACCGGCCTGCGAATTTTAACGTTCATTCTGATCATTGCGGCGTTGGTGCAATTCATGGAAATTGTGATTCGCGCCACTCAGCCGGTGTTACATCAGTTCTTAGGGGTTTATATCCCGCTCATCACGACCAACTGCATGGTCTTAGGGGTCGCCCTGATCAACGCCAGGACCAGCCAGTCATTTTTTGAGGCCCTGCTTTTAGGACTGGGGGCGGGTTTGGGGTTTGGCCTGCTGCTGCTAATGTTTGCTGCCCTCCGCGAGCATCAATCGGTCCTAAAAGTCCCGAAGCCATTTCAAGGCGCCGCCATTAACATGATTTCTGCGGGCCTGATTGCCCTTGGGTTTTCAGGTTTTACGGCGATGCAGTTCTCATGATGCTTGGTTATCTTGTGGTTCTACTCGGCTGCGCCCTTGTGACCTTCGGCGTTGTTTATTTCGGCCAACGTGCTTTTCCGCAAACCCCCAACGTCGTTGAAGACTTGATCTATCGCACGCTGCCGCAAACCCAATGCGCCCAATGCGGTTATCCAGGCTGCCGGCCCTATGCTGCTGCAGTGGCCCAGGGGGAAGCCATTAATCGCTGCCCGCCCGGCGGTGAGGCGCTGATTCAAACCCTCGCTGACCTGTTAAATCGACCCGTGACTCCTTTGGCCAGCGAACTCAAAGCGGTCCCCGTACCGCTGATCGCGCGAATTCAAGAATCAAACTGCATCGGCTGCATGCTCTGCATTAAGGCGTGTCCTGTTGATGCCATTATCGGCAGTCAAAATCTGATGCACACAGTTATCGAAACCGAATGCACGGGCTGCGAGCTGTGCCTGCCGCCTTGTCCTGTTGATTGTATTGACCTAATCGAAGCAGACGGTCCTCGCGCGCCGGCCTTGCGCCCGGAATCCGATGAAGCCTGCATTTTTTGCGGTGACTGTGTAGCCGCCTGCCCCAAGTCCCTCACGCCGCAACATTTATTCCTCGCCTTTGACCAACCCGAGCGCAGCGCAGAACTCGGTCTATCGGACTGCATCGAATGCACGCTTTGCGATCAAGTTTGTCCGAGCGAGCTGCCCCTTACAGCGTCTTTTAAACGCATGAAAGCCAATCAGCAACGCCTTGCCGACGCTGCCAAGACCGCTGAGGCAACCGAGCAGCGCTTTTTACGAAGAGCATCGCGCATTCAAAACGCCGCGGCGACGCTCAAAGTGCGGCCAAAGCCCAAAGACGCCCTCGCTCTGATCGCGCAAATCAAGGGTGGATCAGGGTCATGAACAGTAACCAAATCATGATCCGAACGGGCATAGCCCTCATCCCAGGCTTCCTAGCCAGCCTTTGGGTTTTTGGACTTGGGATCTTACTCAACGTCGTTGCGGCGCTCTTAGCGGCGCTGATCCTAGAGAAGGCCTATCACACCGCCCGGCGACTACCGCAGACGAAGGCCAGTCTCAGCAGTGGTTTGTTAACCGCGGCATTACTCGCGCTGTGTCTACCGCCGATGCTCCCCTTCACGCTGGTTGCCTTCGGGGTCGCCTTTGCGCTCATTTTTGGTAAGTTTGTCTATGGCGGCATAGGGCAAAACCTTTTCAACCCGGCAATGGTGGGCTACGGCGGGCTGATCTTATCCTCGCCATTACTCATGACCCAATGGCTACCAGAATCCGGCATGAGTCCTTTGACCCTCGACCTTGTCCGCATCAAATTCGGTCTGCAAAGCGTGGACGGTTATACCGGTGCCACTGCCCTGGATCTGCTACGCAACCGGCAAGGCATGACCTTAAGCGAATACTGGCAGCTTGCAGAACCCGTTTTCAATGATCAAATGCTGATCAGTCTTGGTTACTTGCTGGGCGGCATCTACCTCATCCAAATCCGCATTATTTCGTTCAAACTGCCTTTGGCAATGCTCATCGGGTTATTGGTGCCAAGCCTCCTTCTGTACGACGCGGGCAGTTCGAACAGCCTGGGTTCACCTTGGCTGCATGGACTGGCCGGCGCAACCATGATCGGCGCTTTTTTCATCATTACCGACCCCGTAAGCTCACCGAATACGGCGCAAGGACTCTGGATTTATGGCCTACTCGTCGGCGGCCTAACGTTTCTCATTCGAGGTTTCGGCGCCTATCCCGATGGTTTGGCCTTTGCGGTGCTGCTCAGCAATGCCGCAGCCCCTTTGATTGACCGCATTGTTCAACTTCGATCCGAACGAATACACAGCCCATGAAAGCCGCCCTTTTAATGCTCGTTCTCGCAGCCGGCGCCGCTGCTCTGCTTATTGGCGGCTTGGCGACCGCCACCCAACAACGCATTGCGCAGAATCAAGTTGACTATGATTTGCAGCAGTTACAACGCGCCATCAAAAATTTATCGATGACCCTCATTCAGCCTACGCCCGACAGCACGCATTTTGAATTGTGGTCTGATAACCTTCGGCAAGGCTTTTTGTTGCCCCTTGAAACAACCCAAGGCTACAACGGCACCATTCGTGCCTGGCTCGCTGTCGATCAAGCCGGCACCATCACCGCGGTCTCAACACGGAGCCACCAGGAAACCCCGGGCATTGGTGACATTATCAACGCCGGTGCGCCCTGGCTTGACCAATTTTATGATCGAGACGTTCGATATCATCAGTTTCGCAGCAAACGCTTAGGCGGGGATTTCGATCACGTAACTGGGGCCACTATCACCAGCCGTGCTTATATCGAAATGGTGGGCCAAGGGCTTAAAGCGCACGCGCATCGATTCATGACGGGGGACGCTGATGAGTAATGCACAACAGCTCGCGCTCGACGGTGTTTGGCGCAACAACCCAGCGCTCGTTCAACTCTTGGGCCTGTGCCCGCTGCTCGCGGTTAGTCAAACGCTGGTAACAAGCCTGACCCTCGGACTGATTACACTCGCAGTTTTAGTTGCGGCCAATACCCTGATCAGCCTGTTAAAGCGAACCCTCGTTGACGACGTTCGACTTCCGCTGCAAATCTTGGTGATAGCGACCATGGTCTCAGCGGCAGACTTGCTGATGCAGTCTTACTTTTTTGAACTCTATCAGCGGATCGGACTCTTTATTGCGCTGATTGTCACCAATTGCACGATTCTCGGACGGACCGAGCTCTTCGCGCGGCGAAATCCCGTTATGGCCTCGATGGCCGATGGCTTCTGGATGGGTCTGGGTTTTTTATGGGCCATCACCCTACTCGGTGGGCTTCGGGAAGTGATCGGTCGAGGCACATTGTTTGACGGAATGGCCCAATTACTGGGACCAGCAGGCGATGCTTGGCGGATAGAGGTTCATCAGAGCCCCGTTTTAATTATGATGCTCGCCCCCGGCGCCTTCTTGGCTTTGGGGTGTTTGATTGCCCTAAAAAATTGTGTGGACGGATACTATGAATCGAGAAAAACGGATCGCCTTCTTGAGCACCCTGCGTCAGGAGAATCCAGCCCCAACCACCGAGCTTGAGTACGACAGCACTTTCCAACTCCTGATCGCTGTCATCCTCTCAGCGCAATCAACGGACGTTGGTGTCAACAAAGCCACGCGCAAACTGTTTCCAGTGGCCGGTACACCGAAGGCGATTGCGGCTTTAGGGGTTGACGGTTTGAAACCTTACATTCAGACCATCGGGCTCTTTAACAGCAAGGCTGAAAACATTATCAAAACCTGTAACCGATTGCTCACCGAGCACGCGGGGGAAGTGCCGAGAACGCGCGATGCGCTCGAAGCCCTACCCGGGGTTGGCCGCAAGACGGCAAACGTTGTGTTAAACACGGCCTTTGGTGAGCCCACCATGGCGGTTGATACCCATATTTTTCGTGTCTCGAACCGAACGCGCTTTGCACCCGGCAAGACCGTCTTGCAAGTGGAAAAAAAACTCCTCAAAGTGATCCCGGATGAATTTATTCGAGATGCTCATCACTGGTTTATTCTGCACGGTCGCTACACCTGCACCGCGCGCAGTCCGAAGTGTGCCGCCTGTACGGTATTCGATCTGTGTGAATACCCGCGGCGAGAAAAGCAGGCGCAACTGGCAAAGGATTAAAGCACCTCGATGAACAAGGTCTTATCAGTCATCGGTTCGGGAGGCTCAACCAGCCCCCCAACAGCCGTCACCTTACGGCTGTTTTGATTGTCGCAAACTGGCCATCTTTAACCGCAAGGCATTGAGCTTAATAAAGCCCGCTGCATCTTTTTGATCGTAGGCGCCGGCGTCGTCCTCAAACGTTACGATATTGCCGTCATACAGGCTGTCGTGTTCAGACCAACGACCAACCACCGTCACGTTGCCTTTGTACAGTTTAAGACGAACGGTTCCGTTAACATGACGTTGTGACTCGTCGATCAACGCCTGCAGCGCCATACGTTCTGGACTCCACCAATACCCGTTATAGATCAGCGAGGCATAACGCGGCATCAGTTCATCTTTCAAATGCCCCAGTTCTCGATCAAGCGTAATGGACTCCATCGCCCGATGCGCTTTCAACAAAATGGTACCACCAGGCGTTTCATAACAACCTCGCGCCTTCATACCCACATATCGATTCTCAACGATATCAACCCGGCCCACACCATTTCGGCCGCCAATTTGATTCAACAGCGCCAACAGTTGCGCTGGGGTTTGAGGCTGGCCATCCACCGCAACCGGATCGCCGTGCTGATACGTCAGTTCAAGGTAGGTCGGCGTATCCGGCGCCGCCTCTGGCGACACAGACCAAAGCCACATCGCTTCTTCCGGCTCTGCACCGGGGTCTTCTAAGATGCCGCCCTCATACGAGATATGGAGCAAGTTCGCATCCATCGAATACGGCGACTTTTCCCCCGATCGTTTTTGCTCTACCGGGATTTGGTGCTTCTCGCAGAAATCCATCAGCGATTCGCGCGAATTCAGATCCCACTCGCGCCAAGGCGCAATCACTTGAATCGCCGGGTCTAAGGCATAGGCACCCAACTCGAATCGAACTTGGTCATTGCCCTTACCCGTTGCACCATGCGATATGGCTTGCGAATTCGTTTCCGCCGCGACCTCAACCAAGCGTTTGGCTATCAGGGGCCGCGCGATACTCGTTCCCAACAAATACTCACCCTCATACAGCGCGTTACATCGAAACATCGGAAACACAAAGTCAGCAACGAATTCTTCGCGAACATCGTCAATGAAGATTTCTTGAACCCCCATGCTTTCGGCTTTTTTTCTTGCGGGCTCGAGTTCCTCGCCTTGACCCAGATCGGCTGTATAGGTGACGACTTCGCAGTCATAGGTCTCTTGTAGCCAACGCAGAATGACCGAAGTATCCAAGCCTCCGGAGTAGGCCAGCACGACCTTGTTTAATTTCGGCATCTCAAAGCACCCACAAAAAAAGGAGTGTATGGTAATCGTTTGCGGCATCTGAGACCAGTTTTCACCGAAGGGTGATACAATTCTTCCATGCAGACAATCACCCTCACCCGACCCGATGACTGGCACATCCATCTCCGCGATGGTGATTACCTGCCCACTACTGTGTCAGACGTGGCCAGACAATTTGGCCGCGCCATTGTGATGCCAAACCTGACGCCCCCGGTTGTCACGGTGCCGCAAGCTTTGGCCTACCGAGACCAAATCCTGTTAAACCGTCCCTCAGGTTCCAACTTCCAACCCTTGATGACCTTATATCTGACGGACCAAACCCGCCCGAGCGACATCGTTGCCGCTGCGCAATCTCGCGACGTTTATGCGTGCAAACTGTATCCAGCGGGCGCAACCACCAATTCTGACGCCGGCGTCGGCTCGATCGAAGCCTTGTACCCGATTTTTGAAACGATGCAGCAGCAACAACTCCCTTTGCTGATTCATGGGGAAGTCACAGACACCCAGATTGATATTTTTGATCGAGAGCAGGTTTTCATCGACCAATATCTCATCCCCATCATTACGACGTTCCCCGAACTTAAAATTGTCTTTGAACACATTACAACGCAAGACGCAGCAAGCTTCGTTGCCGAGCAAAGCGCAAACATTGCCGCAACCATCACAGCGCACCACCTTTTGTACCATCGAACCCATATGCTCAGTGGTGGTATGAAGCCCATTCTGTTTTGTTTGCCCATTTTGAAACGAGACACCCACCAAGCAGCCTTGATTCGGGCGGCAACGTCGGGCGATCCTTCCTTCTTTCTCGGCACCGATTCAGCACCCCACCCACGCTCTCGAAAAGAAGATGCCTGCGGTTGTGCCGCGGGTTGTTATACCGCCCACGCCGCCATTGAACTGTATGCGGAAGCCTTTGAGCAAGCCGGCAGACTAGAGTACCTCGAAGGCTTTGCAAGCCATTTTGGCGCCGATTTTTATGGCCTGCCGCGACATGTAGACACCATCACCCTCGAAGCGATGCCCTGGGTCCCGCCAAAGACGATTCCATTTGGCCCGGATGAATTAATGCCGCTCCGCGGCGGTGAAACAATCAAGTGGCGCCTAGTGCAACCGGAAGCCGGCTCATGAACGATGAAAAGTTACCAATCGCCTACCGCTTCCGCGGCTTCTTGCCTGTAGTCATTGACGTTGAGACGGGTGGGTTCAATTCTCAAACCGATGCCCTGCTGGAAATCGCAGCGGTCCTAATCGGCATGGATGACAAGGGAAGACTGCACGCCGCCGAGCAATTTTTTTTCAACGTCGAACCCTTTGAAGGCGCCAACTTAGAGCCGGCGGCACTGGCATTTACAGGGATTAACCCCTCGAGCGCGTTACGGGGCGCGGTGTCAGAGAAGGACGCTATGGCCGCGATTTTCAGCGCCGTTCGAGCCGAGGTGAAGCGCACCGGCTGTCAACGCGCGATTGTGGTCGCCCACAACGCCGCCTTTGATCAAGGTTTTCTCAATCAGGCGGCGGCGCGCTGCAATCTCAAACGCAATCCGTTTCACCCCTTTTCAAGCTTCGATACGGCAACGCTGGCAGGCTTGGTTTACGGCCAGACGGTCCTCGCACGAGCCTGTGCCGCAGCCGGGATTGCGTTCAATAATAAAGAGGCGCACTCGGCGCTCTACGATTGTGAGCGCACTGCTGAGATTTTTTGCGATATTGTTAATCGCTGGCCTGCGCCCTATGACTTAGCCGCAAGCGCCGAGCGCCAAGGGGCGATCGAGGCAGATTAATCCGCCTCGGGCAGTGGTACCGCATCGAGTAGTGCCTGCAACTCACCACTTTGGTACATCTCGGTGATAATGTCGCAGCCCCCAACCAACTCACCTTGCACAAACAACTGTGGAAAGGTTGGCCAGTCAGAGTACTTCGGTAAATTAGACCGAATTTCAGGATTCGACAAAATATCGATGTAAGCAAACGGCTTGCCACAGGCCATGAGCATCTGTGAGGATTGCGACGAGAATCCACACTGCGGCTGTTCGGGCGAGCCTTTCATGTAGATGAGGATGGGATTGTTTTCAACCTGCTCTTGGATGCTTTGTAAAATATCACTCATGCCCGCTCTGCCTGTCGATTAAAAGCCGCATTTTAGCTTTTTTTGACCAAAGTTAAATGGCCTGATTCAAATTTTACGGTGCGCCTTAATCCTGCTCGCCCCAACCCCCGCCGCCGGGGGTTTCGATTCGAAGCACCTGGTGCGGTAATACCGACAGTTGAATTTTATCCGGCAGGCGCTGCCCATCCAAGTAATTCATCCCGGACAATCCCGGGTCACCGCCAGCCAGACCCCAAGGCGCCGAGACTCTGCGCTCGGTAATGAGGGTGACCTCGGTTTCCGCCAAGAATCGATAACTTCGCACGAGGCCTCGGCCGCCGTTGTGTTTGCCCGCGCCGCCGGATCCGGCCCGAACAGCATACTCAAGCACTTGGATTGGGTAATTGGATTCCAGCACTTCAATCGGTGTATTGAGCGTGTTGGTCATATGACTTTGAACGGCATCAATCCCCCCTTGGTGCGGGCTGGCGCCAGTGCCGCCACCGAGCGTCTCGTAATAATCCCAATGCCCAACCCGCCCCATCGCAACATTGTTCATCGTGCCTTGGCTGGCAGCGGGTATCTCATTGGGCAAGGCCATAGCCAGCGCCCCCAACATACAATCAACAATGCGCATGGACGTTTCAACGTTACCCGCCGCAGTCGCCGCGGGCCGCTGAGCATGCACCAAGCAACCAGGCTCGGCCCGAATCGTGATGACATCAAACGCGCCGGCGCAAGCTGGGGTCTCGGGCGGTAACAGACACCGAATGACATAAAAAACCCCCGCGGCGGTTACCGAAAGTGGACAATTGATATTGCCTGGGACAGCCGGGCTGGTTCCCGTGAAATCAACCTGCACTGCGGCATCGGCCACCGTAATCTCGACTTTGATGGCGCAAGCGCTTGCAGCCTGACCGTCACTGTCCATTACATCTTCAAAGCAATAACGTCCATCCGGAATTCGGCGGACACCCGCCTCGGCAACCGTTCGGCCATAGCCATTAAGCTGTTCAATGGCGCAGGCATAACGCTGCGCGGTCAACGCCCGAATCATTTGCTCGAGTCGATCGATCCCAACGCGGTTGGCACTCGATTGCGCTGCCAAGTCTGCTGCGGTCCCCGCACCCAGCGCTGCCTGCAATGACGCGCGCACTGCGTCGTTGACCTTCCCGCCTTCAAACAGCAAGGTCGGCGGAATCACCAAACCCTCTTCATCTAAGTGCGTTGACAAAGGCATCGAGCCTGGAGTCGCCGCACCAATTTGCGCATGATGGGCTCGGTTGGCCACAAAACCCAATAATTCGGACCCCGAGAAAACAGGTCGAACCAAGGTAACATCCGGCAAATGCGTACCCCCTAAGAAGGGATCATTCCAAATGAGCTCATCGCCCGCTTGCCACTGTCGAAGCCCAACCACCTGCTGCATCGCAAACGCCATGCTACCCAAGTGCACGGGCACATGCGCGGCTTGCGCAAACATCCGCCCGTCGGCGTCGAATAAGGCGCAGGAGTAATCCAGACGATCTTTGATATTAGGTGAAAAAGCGGCAGACCGCAGAATCAAGCCCATCTCATCACAAACCGCCGCACAACGCGCCACAAACACAGCAAGTTCAATCGGGTTGAGAGATTCACTCATAGCGCGGCTTTAGTGGTTGACGAAACTGGTTTATGATCCAAGGCTTTCGCCACGCTGCGCCGTCGCAGCGTTGACTAGACCCAAGTAAGGACTGTCTCATGAACCCAGCTGTTATGCCAACTTATGGCCGCACCGATGTTCAGTTTGTTCGGGGCGAGGGTGCCTGGTTAATCGATCACAATGGCGAACGCTATCTTGACGGCTTATCGGGTCTTGGTGTTGTTGCACTCGGTCATGCCAATGAGGCCGTCGCCCAAGCGCTGACGCATCAAAGTCAGAATCTACTGCATACGTCGAACCTCTATCGGATACCGGGCCAAGAGCGTTTAGCCGAACGCCTTGCCAAGATTTCCGGCATGGACAACATGTTTTTCGGTAACTCTGGCGCCGAGGCTTGTGAATGCGCGATCAAGATTGCGCGCCTATATGGTCACAATAAAGGCTTCTCGGACCCCACCATCATTGTCGCCGAATCCGCTTTTCACGGTCGGACCATGGCGACCCTTACGGCGACCGGCAATCGAAAAGTACAAGCTGGATTCGAGCCTTTGGTTTCGGGCTTTTTAAGAGTCCCCTTCAACGACGTTGCTGCCATTGAAAAAATCGCGGAGACGTCTAATCAAGTCACTGCCATTTTTGTGGAACCCATCCAAGGCGAAGGCGGTATTCAAGTTCCGGATTCGACATACCTGCCGAGACTCAGAGCAATCTGTGATGCCAACGACTGGCTTTTGATTGTGGACGAAGTGCAGTCAGGGAATGCCCGAACCGGCGCCTATTTCTGCTATCAACACAGCAGCATTTTGCCGGACCTTGTGACCACGGCAAAAGGCCTTGGTAATGGCGTGCCCATTGGCGTGTGTTTGGCAAGAGGCGCCGCCGCCGCCGTGTTCAAACCCGGCAACCATGGATCAACCTTTGGTGGCAATCCGCTGTCCTGCGCGGCGGCAAACGCCGTTCTGGACGAATTTGAACGCTTAAATCTCATCCAGCATGCTGCAAAAATGGGGGATTACCTTCAAACGCAATTTAGAACCCACTTGGCAGGTGACAATCGGGTGCAGGACATTCGTGGCATGGGGCTGATGATCGGAGTGGAACTCACCAAACCCTGTACCGAACTCGTTCACCAGGCCTTCGAGCGCAAGCTCCTACTCAATGTCACTGCCGACTCAGTGATCCGATTGCTACCGCCTTTGATTATTGATCAGTCGGAAGCCGATCAAATCGTCAGCATTGTCTGCGATTTGATCAAACAGATTTAACCCGTGCTACCGCATCAACCCAGCCTGCATAGCGCTGGGCTGCATCTTGGGCAGGCAATTCTCGCTTGAAGCACCGCGCCAGCTGCCAACGCTCAGTCAAGGCATCAAGCGAGGGGTAAACCCCGATGGCGAGCCCCGCAAGGTAAGCTGCACCCAGGGCTGTTGTTTCAGTCACCGCAGGTCGATGGATTTCGATGCCCAACTGGTCGGCTAAATTTTGAGCCATCCAATCATTTTCAATCATGCCACCATCCACGCGGACCACCGTGGGCGCAACGCCATCACTGGCCATGGCATTGAGTAAATCCTGCGATTGATAACTCACAGACTGCAAGGTTGCGGTCACGATATCGGCAACGCCTGAATCTCGAGTGAGGCCAAAGATACCGCCCCGGGCATCCGCGTCCCAATGGGGCGCGCCGAGGCCTGTAAAAGCTGGCACCACATAGACGCCGTGACTATCCGGATTGCCACCCGCAATCGCTTCGGTCTCACTCGCGTGATCAATGACCTTTAAGGCATCGCGAAGCCACTGCACCGACGCCCCAGCAATGAAGATCGAACCTTCAAGGCCGTAACAAACCACGCCATTCAACCGATAAGCAACCGTCGTCAGCAATTGATGCTCAGACCGCACCGGCTCTGAGCCTGTGTTTAAAATCATAAAGCAACCTGTCCCATAGGTGCTTTTCATCATGCCAACCTTAAAACAACACTGTCCTACGAGCGCCGCTTGCTGATCTCCAGCAATCCCAGCAATCGGAATCTCAGCTGCGATTTCAGGGATTCTTGTGATCCCAAAGAGCGCACTACAATCGAGCACTTCAGGCAGCATTTTGCGCGGAATATTCAACAGCGCGAGAATATCGTCGTCCCAATCCTGCGTAAGGATATTAAATAGCAGCGTTCGGGCGGCATTCGTTGCATCCGTGCGATGCACCTGACCTGCCGTTAATCGCCAAAGTAAAAACGAATCGATGGTTCCAAAACACAGCTCACCGGCCTCTGCACGCGCCTGACCATCGGCAACATGGTCTAAGATCCAGCGTACCTTGGTGGCAGAAAAATAAGGGTCCAGTAATAAACCGGTCTTTTCCCGGACGAGGGCTTCATGACCCGCCGCCCTAAGCGATTGACACAGCGCATTCGTGCGACGGTCCTGCCAAACGATCGCTGGATAGACCGGCGCACCCGTTACCCGGTCCCAAACAACGGTAGTTTCCCGTTGATTGGTAATGCCAATGGCGCCGATCTGATCGGCGCGCAAATCCGCGCTGCCCAGCGCCTGGCCGACCACTTGCAGCACCGACTGCCAGATTTCCTCGGGATCGTGCTCAACCCAGCCATCTTCCGGAAAATATTGTTGGAACTCTTGCTGACCGACCCCAACAATCTGACTGTCCTGGTCAAATACGATCGCGCGAGAACTGGTGGTACCTTGATCGATGGCGAGAATATAGTGCGACATGGATAGCCCCTGACTGGTGTGGGACCCAAGATTATGTATTAATCACTTTAAATTACAACGATCAAGCCCATGCACCTGTACCCGCCTCCAAAGCAGCTCACGTTAACCGACGGGCGATTACGGTTGTCGGGCCGCGCCTGGGTGCAGCTCAGTCCAGACCTTGGTCCTCGCATTGCGAATGCCGCCAACCGCCTCGCGCAGATCAGACCCGGTATTGGCGTAAGCTACGGCCAGCCCCTTGCAAGCCAATGTCTTTTAAACGTCCAACCCAAAAGCGGTTTGGGGCCAGAAGGCTATCAATTGGTGATTACCAATACGGGCGCGAAGCTTCGATACGCCGAGGAGGCCGGCGCGTTTCGCGGACTGGCGACCTTTGCCCAAATTTTAAAACAAGCGGCGCGGCGCAACGGCACGATTGCGTGTTTGAAAATCGTTGATCAACCCGACTTCGATCACCGCGGCATCATGCTGGACATCAGTCGCTGTAAAGTGCCAACCCTTGAGACGCTAAAAGGCCTTATTGACCAGTTGGCGCAGTTGAAATTCAATCAGCTCCAGCTGTACACCGAACACACCTTCGCGTTTGCCAACCATGCGCAGGTGTGGCAACACGCCTCGCCCTTGACGGCGGCAGATGTTTTAGCGATTCAAGACTATTGTCAGGACCGCTTCATCGATTTGGTCCCAAACCTCAATTCATTTGGTCACTTTGAACGCTGGTTACGCCATCCCAACTACCAACCCTTAGCCGAGTGCCCTGACGGGTTTGTTCACCCCCTAACCGGAAAAAAAAGTCGTTGGGGCTCGACGCTAAAACCCAATCCGGCAAGCCTTCGGTTTCTGGCGGCGTTATATGATGAATACCTGCCCTTGTTTCAGGATAAACGCTTCAATATCGGGGGCGATGAGCCTTGGGAACTCGGTCAAGGTGCAAGCCGAGCTCGATGCGCACGGCAAGGCACCACGCCTGTTTATGTCGATTTTCTCGCAAAGATTCAGACGCTCGCACGCAAATTTGATCGTAAGCCCATGTTCTGGAGCGACATCGTTTTAAAAGACCCTTCCTGCTTGAAAACCCTCTCAAGAGACGTCACCGCCTTAAACTGGGGCTATGAGCACGACCATCCTTTTGAAACCGAGTGCGGGCACCTCGCCAAAGCGAAGCTGCCTTTTTATGTTTGCCCGGGTACAGCAAGCTGGAATGCCATTGCTGGTAGGTTGGGTAATGCAACGACCAATCTCAAAAGCGCCGCCAGTGCGGGTTTAAAGTTTGGTGCCGAAGGCTACTTGGTCACTGATTGGGGTGATCATGGGCATCATCAATACTTACCCCTGAGTTATCCTGGCTTCCTGCTCGGAGGCTGTAACAGCTGGAATCATCTAGGCAGTGCGGGCTTAAGCTTGCAGGATGGCCTCAATCGTATTTTCTTCAACAACGACTCATCCACAACTGCGCGCGCACTGATTGAGCTCGGGCAACTCTCAGAGCAGGTCCCAAGTCAGCTGCGAAACGCCACCGTCTTCAATCGCGCACTGTTTTGGAATATGAAACACGAGCCGTCTGTTTTAGCTGCGATTACCGACGGTGAGCTCAAAGTTTGGCGCAATGCCCTATCAGCCCTGCCCTTGCAAATGACCCCGAGCCAGGAACCGGGCCTCGCACTGGTTCAACGGGAGCTTCGGCAAGCCGCAGCGCTGTGCCAGCATGGTCTGGAAAAAGTGCAGCTGGCGCGTCTTGCGGGCAAGGGCCGACTTTCGCCCGCCAAATTCCGCACGCACTTGACTCAGCTCAAGCAGTCCCAATCGAGCCTGATCGATGAACATCGAGCTCTTTGGCTTAACCGAAACCGACTGGGGGGGTTGAAAGAAAGCGTCGCACATTTGGCCGTGCGGTTACCGACTGGGCTCCGCAATCATTGAGATTGATGACCCAATGAAAGGGCGCTGACCCTAGGTTGTCTAAACCGCTGGATTCAGGGCACAATGAGGATCCTTTTTAGCAGCATAATCTAATGGAGATGCCTTATGCGTGACGTAGTAATCGTGGATAGTGTTCGCACTGGCCTTGCAAAGTCCTTTCGTGGCACATTTAACCTGACTCGGCCTGATGACATGGTTGCGCACTGTATTGATGCGCTATTGGCTCGGAACGCTCAGCTCGATCCCGCAGAAGTTGAAGATGTCATCGTTGGTGCTGCAAGCCAAACGGGTGAGCAAGGCGGCAACATCGCACGGCTGGCCGTGATCTTGTCACAACTGCCTGTCACCGTTGCTGGTAGTACGATTTCTAGAGCCTGCTCTTCTGGTTTGAACTCGATTGCCTTTGCAGCCAATCAAATTGCAAGCGGCTGCTCTGACGTCATGATTGCCGGTGGCGTTGAATCCATCTCAGCAGGCACGCGTCAAACGCCGGGCAAATCAGAGCTGCATCCCACGATTCGCGAAAAAGCGCCCGATATTTTTATGGCCATGGGCGATACCGCGGAAGTTGTAGCGGCCCGTTACAACCTGTCACGCGAGTACCAGGATGAATTCTCGCTCGAAAGCCAAAAACGAACCGCCGCGGCACAGCAAGCTGGTTTATTCGATGACGAAATCGTGCCGATGCACGTGAAGTGGCAAAAAGTCATTAATAAGGAAACCAAGGAAACTGAAATCGTTGATGGCGTTTGTGATCGCGACGAGTGCAATCGTCCCGAAACTACGATTGAAGGCCTCGCTAAGTTGCCACCCGCCTTTAGAGAAGGTGGCACGGTGACAGCTGGCAATGCCTCACAACTATCTGATGGTGCTTCGATGACCTTGGTGATGAGCGCTGATCGCGCCGCCCAGTTAGGTCTTGAGCCACTGGCTTACTTCAGGGGCTGGACCGTTGCCGGCTGCGAGCCGGACGAGATGGGCATTGGTCCGGTTTTTGCCGTACCCAAGCTTCTGAAAGCCAACGGTTTACGCACGGAAGACATCGATCTGGTCGAGCTGAATGAAGCGTTCGCCTCACAGTGTCTTTATAGCCGAGACACGCTGGGTTTTGACCCGTCGATCTACAACGTTAACGGTGGCTCGATTTCAATTGGCCATCCCTTCGGCATGACAGGTTCACGTTTAACCGGTCACATCGTTCGGGAACTCAAACGCCGTAATAAGAAATACGGCATCGTCAGCATGTGTATTGGTGGCGGCATGGGTGCGGCAGGTTTGTTTGAAGCCTGCTAACACCTGAGCGATGAGCCCTTAAGGCAAGGGTCAAAACAATAAAAAGGCGCTTCATGGCGCCTTTTTATTTGCAGCCAGGTAGGATTTTAACTTGTAGTAATTTACTTTGTGGTAATTTACTTTTTTCAAAGCCGCCATCGCATCACCGGCATCGATGCTTTGTTCGAGCGCTTTAACCGGCCTATTCAAAAAGGCTTCTCCGTGAATTCGGCTGGGAAAGAACGCACTCAACGCGCACCACCGAATCCGCACAAAACGTCTTCAAAATACACAGGCCTGCGATGCTCTGAATAAAACATCACACAAAAAGGCGCTTGATGATGCCATTCAGCGCCCTGCAATCGCAAAAGGTCCAAGACTGGCGCTAACCAACTGACGCCTGATCATACGCTCTGCTCCCTCAAATACAGATGCGACCCGCAATTGCGACGGCAAACCGCGCGTTGGTAGGCGCTTGAAAGTGCGTCCAAGGCATTCAACATCAAGCTGATTAATACTTAATCGACCGGGTTATTGGCTGAGCCTTTAACATTGGCTCGCACCGGACCGACGTTTTGAGCAAGCTGTATTACGCGAAATGTTTTGAGAACACCCTTTCAGATTCAGCGCGCAACAATTCTCACGCCACACGGGACGCTTCTCCGATGCCGGGTTAAAACTGCGCTAACACCGCCTCGAGTTGAGCGATAAACGCAATCGGTTGATCCAAAAACAAATGGTGTTGGGCATCTTTCAAGGCCTCGACCTTCAAATTCGGATTCAGAGCCCGCATATGCTCTGCACTTTTAACCGAGAAAGAGGCTGAATGCTCGCCATAAATCAGCGCAAGCGGGCATTGCAGGCCGACAAAATCAGCTTCAAAGTCGCCGGTAGCCGTCATTCGACTATTAAGCTCGTCGTCAAATTTCCACACAAAGCCTTCATCAATCGCATCAATGGAATGCCGAGCGATGTGGTTGACCAAGAACTCGTGCTCGCAGGTCTGCGGCGGTTGCAGCCGAAACCGCGAGCGGGCGATGTCCAGATCAGGATAGACCTTCGGTTTGGTCCAACGCTCAGGCCCTTTCGGGCTTTCATCATCAGGATGCTTCACCCCCGAGTCCAGCAGGATCAAACCCTTGAACCGCTCCTGAAACCGCGCGAGTGCCCGAATCGCCATGAGACCACCAAAACTGTGCGCCACAACAATTGTGTCGGTGCTTAATCCTGCAGCATCAGCAACTTGACACAGCTCTTCGGCATATAAGTCAGCCGAGTATTCGTCGCGATGGTCGCTATCACCCATACCACTGAGGTCAGGCGCGACAACCTGGTAGCGACTTGAAAAGCTCGGCGCGATAAAGTCCCACCAATGCGCATGCGCATTATGTCCATGAACCAGCATCAGGCCGGGCGCCTCAGCACGCCCCCACTGCAAATAATGCAGCTCGACATCCTCCACGCTGACATAGCCGTCTTCCGGGGTTTGATCAATTGCTTCCCAAAACCAATCCGGGGCATCTGCCATCTCGATCTCCTTGGCGCGGGGCGCTTACAGTGCCGCGTAGCGCTTCAAATGAAAGTCGGTATTGCCGTAGAGCGTTTCTATGGCCGTGAGTCGTTTAAAGTAATGCCCAATATTCAACTCATTGGTCATCCCCATCCCACCATGAAGTTGCACGGCCTGCTGGCCCACCATCGTGCCGCCCTTGCCCACCTGCACTTTCAAAGCTGACAGCGCCTTGCGAGAGGCCTCGTTATAGCCTTCTGCAAGCTTCATCGCTGCCATAAACGCCAGGGACTTGGTTTGCTCATGCTCGATGAACATATCCACCATTCGGTGTTGCAGAACTTGGAATTTACCAATAGGTTGCCCAAACTGTTCTCGGGTCTTGCAGTATTCCACCGTGCTTTTGTACAACACTTCCATCGCGCCAACGGCCTCGGCCGCTGCGCCCATCATGCCCTGATCAAGGCCATACTGAAGCAGCGCAAGACCTTGATCGATAGAACCCAAGACCGCATCCTTGCTTACCGACACTTGGGTTAATGTGATTTCCGAGGCCCTAAACCCATCAATAGTCGGGTAATCCCGCCGACTCACCCCATCAGCGTTCGCATCGATCACAAATAGCGTAATGCCCTCAGCATCGGTCTGGCTACCCGATGTCCGCGCAGGAACAATCAACAGATCCGCAGACGGCCCGCCGAGCACCACCCCTTTGAAACCATTGATCGAATAACCCTCTGCGTTAGCGGTGGCCGTGGTTTTCACATCATTCACATTGAACCGCGCTTGAGGCTCTATGTACGCCACCGTGGGCAATGCGGTACCGGCAATCAAAGGCTCTAGCCAGGCCTGCTTTTGCTCAGAAGTGCCCCCTTTGGCGATCATCATACCGGCCTGTAGAACAGCTGAAATGTAGGGTTCAACCACCAACCCTTTACCAAAGGCTTCCATCAGGATCATGGTTTCAACCGCTGTTCCGCCAAAACCGCCGTCTTCCTCTGAAAACGGTAAGCCTAACCAACCCATATCCGCGAACTGCGCCCAAAGCGCTCGACTGAACCCTTCGTCACCCTCAGCAATTTTTTGACGCGCATCGAACCCATAATTATCCTGAATAAAACGCTGTACGCTGTCCTCGAGCATGTTTTGCTCATCGGAAAAAGAAAAATCCATATTACTCTCCATTTTTGATTCGCACTGACCCAGCCGCTTCTTGAAGACACTGACCGAGGACGCTGCGCGCAGCCGTCATTATCGCTTGTGAACACGGAAATCATCAAGGTACGATGGCATCTAATCACCAATAGGAAAAAATCATGGATCAGCCCGTTGTTGCACAAAATGCCCCGTACCCTATCGAAGTCGAAGCCGGCAAGTCCTATTTCTGGTGTGCCTGCGGTAAAAGCAGTCAACAGCCCTTTTGCGATGGCTCACATCAAGGCACCAGTATTTTGCCGGAGAAATTTACGGCAACCGATAGCAAGAAAGTCTATTTCTGCGGGTGCAAGAAAACTGCCAACTCGCCCTTATGCGATGGCAGCCATAACGCCTAACCGAGGGTACACCCGCGTTATAGCAACAGTTGCAACTCAAAACACGCGCCACCCAGCTTGCTGCGGCTGATGGTGAGCGCACCCTCGTAACGGTTGGCGATTTCGCTAACCACTGCCAGCCCAATACCTTGACCCGGCGCGCGCGTGTCGAGTCGCGCACCGCGCTGCAGGACCTGCTCGTGGGACGCGTCCGCAATGCCCGGACCATCATCCTCAACCCGAAGTAGAACCCCCTGCTCGGTTTTTGAGACACTGATTCGAACCAAGCCTGCACAGTATTTATAGGCGTTGTCGATCAAATTGCCCCAAGCTTCTTGGATATCACGCTCGCTTGCACGCAGCGCAAGGTTCTCACCCTGTACCGCGGCTTGCACAGCCTTGTCTCGATAAACTTTCTGCATCGCGCCGTTCAAACGATCCAGTACAACCCTCGCGTGGAGCAGACCTTTGGCCTGATGCGTGCTTGCAATCACCGCTCGCTCCAGCTGATAGGCGATGAGTTCATCCATCTGCGTAATCTGAACTTCAATCTCGGCTCGATGATCTTCCGTCCGCGCCAGCGTCAGCGCATTGCGGATAATCGACAAGGGGGTCTTCAAGCTGTGTGCTAAATTCGCAAGCGTCGTTCGATACCGCTGCGCTTGCTGGCGCTCATGCGCCACTAAGCGATTCAAGGTTTGCGCCAGCGGCGCAAGCTCCTGAACATAGGGCCCGGACAACGCCCTTTGGTCACCCAAGGTCATTGCTTCAATATCCCGGGTAAAGGTACCAAGCGGTTTTAACCCCCACCGCATCACGACAAACTGCAGCGCGGTGAGGAGGCCGATCACGCCTGCGAGCCAACCCCAGAGCCTGGCTCGGAAACCTTCGACCTCCGCCTCGAGCAACGTGCTTTGCTCCATCACAACGTAATCATAAAGGCCCGTATGACGCTCTCCGAGCCACTGCACTCGGTACGCCAAATATCGTAGGTCGCCTGCTGCATTGGACACCAAACCGTCGCGCGGAACGCCCGTCGCCACGGTCTCGCCAAGCGCTGCGACCAATTCAGCCGGCAAAACTTGATCCATTGCGGACTGGCTGCGCCAAACCAGCGCCCCGCGCTCATCCAGAACGAGACCAAAGTGACCCGATCCAAGCTGATTCATTAAGGGGTCTGTCAAGACCGGCGGCAGCAGCACTGTCAAGTCATTATCTTCTGTGACCGACAACAGACCATACACCTGTTGCAACAAGCGGCCATTGAGCGCCGCTAGGGCACTGCTTCGAAACGCGTTTTCGAGGACGAGCCCCATGGTGCCAAGAAAGGCGATCAGCAAAACGGTTGCCGAGATCGTCAAACGTCCACGTAAAGACCCCAATAAAGCCTTCAACTGACGCAGTGCTGCATGAGGCGGTAGCCCTGCCCGCGATGGGTTTCGATCTGCAATTCGCTGGTTTCGGCTGCCAGTTTCCGCCTCAGCCGGCCTATAAAGACTTCGATCACATTGCTATCTCGATCCATATCTTCTTGGTAGAGGTGATCGGCTAATTCGTTCTTGGAGACAATTTGGCCTGGCCGCCTGAGAAACAACGTTAACAATCCGTATTCATAAGCTGTCAGCGACAAGGCTACTTTGCCCACGCTCACCGCCTTTGCCTTCACATCGACGCTTAAGGGGCCAAGCGACAGCGTCGTCTGCAGGGCGCCATCAGCCCGCCGCGAGAGCGCGCCAAGGCGCGCCACGAGCTCTTCGATGTGAAAGGGTTTTACCAGATAATCATCCGCGCCGGCTTCAAGGCCCTCGACTTTATCGTGCCAATCGCCCCTTGCGGTTAAAATCAAAATCGGCTGGTCTAGACCCGACGCTCTCAAGGTCTTAACGAGCTCTAAACCGGGCAGCTTCGGCAGACCAAGATCGATCACCGCAAGATCAAAGGTTTGATTCAAGCCAAAATCGAGGGCTGCGGCGCCATCCCCAAAACTTTCAACCACAAACTGCCGCTCGGTTAATAGATCAATGAGTTGACCTCGCAGCACATGATCGTCTTCAGCCAGCAGGACCCGTTGCACCATAACGGCCTCCTATTCTGTTACCGCGCCTGATTCTGCGTCAACGTTGACAAAGTTCACCACACCCCCTTCCGACAAGGTCTTAACCTGATAGAGTGTTTGGTCACGACGCTCAATGAGTTTAATGCCCAAAATTCGTCGATCTTGGAATCGTTCTTTGACTCGGCGCGCCGCAGACTGATTATCAATCGCCGGGCCACGGGCGCGCGCATCCGTGCTGTAACGATTCAGCGTCGGCAAGCTGTTGATCGGCTCGACCTGCGAGCGCGGACGTTCATTCGGCTTGGGCGCAGCATTGAGTCCTGCGCCCAACATCACAAGCCCCACCATCACAACCCACTTGATCGAATCTTTCAAAACACCATCCTTTTTTGACAGTGCTCAAGTTTACCCCACCGGCGTGTGCGACACCCTTAATCGCACCTGCGCGCCAGGATCTGAGCCCATGCGAACATTATAAACGCTGACCATTATACTCATAGGCGACATCGTATCCGAGTAACCGCTCCTCAACTCGAGCAGTGTGATGGGTCTCACAGACTTCCCGATCTTCATATCGCGCCTTCTGGTGACGGTTTTTCGCCATCGCATTGCCCACTGTTGCGCCCAATACAGAACCCAGTATCGCGCCCACCTGCTTGTTACGCTTTTTATGGCCGACCGCATGGCCAATCGCGCCGCCGACCACCCCGCCGACGACCAACCCCACGCCGTGATCTGTATTGCGGCGGACCGCCACCCGCTCAACCCAACAGGTCCGGGATGGTGTTTCGATGGATACTTGCTCAAATACCGGTACAGCGCTCAATACCACCGCCTCTTCAAACACCACGGAACTCGCGAGCGCCATTGGGGCAAGACTGGACAACAAAAACAGCGATAAGACTTTCATAGTTGGTCCTCCTATTAGACTGGAAGGACTTTACGATGATTTAGATGAACCGAAACTGAACTCAAGATCACCCTGCACCGCAGCAATCGAATGATCCGGCTTGAGCGTAATCACAAGATCCGCTCGAGCCGGCGCATCCTGCAGCATCCACTGCGTGATGCGCTGATAATAGCCAATAAAAGCCTGGATCTCCGACCGGGTCATTGTATTAGGCCCCTGATTAAAGCGCGCCTCCTGTTCTGCCCGCCAATCTAAAATGGCTTCAAAATTAGGTGCCTTGAGATAAACCCAATAATCAACGGTAAACAGCTGCTGGTAGGGTTGGCCTGCTAAGTATTCGTTAACGCGCTGCCGCCAAATGCCGTGTGGATCCTGTTCGGTCTCTAAACGATTAACCGGCGTTGCCAATCGCCGAGCGGGCTCAGGCAAAGCCCCCAAGCACCAGCCTTCAAGCAAGACCTTCTCGCTGCCGGCGGGAATCGTCATCGTGCCAGCACGATCATCAAGCCCCTTATCGAACACGGGCACCTGCGCCGCCTGGCCCGCACACAAAGCCAGTTTCGCTTGCTGCATGAGGTCAATATCGTGGGTGCCGGGTACACCGCGTACTTGGAACATGGGGTGTTCGGTCATCATCTTCGCGCGCGCCGAGCGCGTCTTGTAAAAATCGTCCAGCGACAGACTGGCAACCGGCGTTGCTCGCGCCTGCTCAAGAACCGCTTTCAAAACCCTGACCAGAGTTGACTTACCGCTGCCTTGACTGCCTGAAAAGCCAATCGTTTTGTTGCGCCCGAGCATCACCTTGGCCACCAAGGCCTTAAGCAATGCGGGGTAGGCCGGATCAGTAATCTGGGCCTGCGCCAATTGCTCGACAATAACGGTATCGATCGCTGACTTTAGAATGATGACAGCCTCCAAACGAACTGGTAATGCATTGTATTACGGATTACCAGCCCTTGACCGACCCGAATACTCAGGTCTCTGTTTGCCATTACAGTGCCGTCCGCAGGCATTTTTTGCGGGATCAAAACTTTTAAGGCAAGTCAGAACAAACTGACCTTAACCCGTCGTTGCCGGATCCCATCGAAACGGCGGTAAGGCCGCAATCAGCTTTCGACCATAGGCTTTTGTGGTGAGACGCCCGTCTAAAATCGTGACAACGCCTGAATCTTGCTCCGTTCGAAGCAACCGCCCGGCGGCCTGAGTCAACCGCAAGGCGGCGTGGGGTAACATCAGCTCGTAAAAAGCATTGCCGCCTTTCGCCTCTATCCACTCCTGCTGCGTCGCCCCCACCGGATCATCCGGAACACTAAACGGGATCTTTGCAATGATCACCTGCTGGCAATAATCTCCAGGTAAGTCGACCCCTTCGGCGAAGCTCGCAAGCCCCATCAAATAGCTGCGTTTTCCGGCATCGACTCGATCGCGATGTTGGTTCAACAATTCGGCCTTACTGATTTCACCTTGAAGCAAACAATCCCCCCGCAAATCTGCTGGCAAGGCATCGATCACCGCAAAAAATTGTCGCCAGGAGGTGAACAATACCAAGGCGCTCTGAAACTCGGTTAAGAGTCCTGGCATCAAACTGGCAATTTCTTCGGTATGGGCATTCGGATCCGATGGATTTTGCCGCATTTTCGGCACCCGCAGACGGCCTTGCTGCGCGTAATCAAACGGACTGGGCACGATCAAACCCACGACGTCCTCGGGCAAGCCCAGATCGGCAGCAACCAATTCAAAATCTTGTCCGACGGCAAGCGTGGCTGAGGTCAACACCGCGCCTGCGCAGCGCGTCCAGAGCTTTTCATACAACAAATCATCGACTTGAATCGGCGTGCAGTGAACCAACAGATCATCGGGCCTAAAGTCCAGCCATCGCGCGGAGGGCGATGCCTCCGGCGCCTGAGGCTGACCGAACAAGAGCAGCAGCCGTTGCGCGGCAACAAACCGACTTGAAAAGCCGCCGAGCACGGGAATCAACCCTTCTAGCGCCAATCGCTCTTTTAGGGTCGGCGCCGCTGACCGATTGTTCCAAGGTCCGGCGCCAATCCTGAACCGCGCGGTCCAGTTGCCCCAAGAGGCTGCCCAAGTGGTGACATTCTGTCTGCAGGCTCGGATCGATTTCGCCACCCGCGAAGCGATATCGTCCGACATCGCCTTGTGCCATGGCGTCAACTTCGAAACCCGCAAAATGCTGCATCAGTTGATCAAAACAAGTGAGCGCCTCGGCAATCACCACAGCAAAGCCGGGTTTGCCTGATAAAGTTTGTGCGACCTCCGTGAGCTCGGCAGCGGCCAGATCCTGCTCAAGCTGATCCAGCAAGGTCGCGCCCGCCTCCAAAACGCTGCGGGTTGTCGTGCGGCCTAGAAACCCCGCCCATTGCGATCGCGCCTTCTCGACCAAATGATGGGCTTCATCGAAACACATATACACTGGACTCGGGCGGCGGCAGAATCTGGCTTTCTTCAGAGGCCAAGTCGGCCAACAGCATAGATCGTGGTTCGTCACGATCACATCCACCTGATCTAAGCCTTCTCTCGCTCTGAAAAAAGCACACTGGCTGAAAAAACTGCATTGCCGATTGGTGCATTGACTCCGATCAGTACTGACGCCGCGCCAAATCTGATCTTCAACGACGACCGCTAACGAGTCGCGATCGCCATCCCAAGTGCCATTACCGTAACTGTCTAACAACAACGACAAGACTTGTGCTTGATTGGGCGCGTTGACCAACAATTCATCTGGAAAGAAGTCTGAGGTTTTTGAGGATTGGCCCCGACCCTCCAAGCTGGCATCCAGTTTGGATAGGCAAAGATACCGGCGCCGGCCTTTGGCTAGCGAGAAGGTAAAGTTCATCCCCGCCTTGGCCTGTATATCGGGCAAATCACGCAATACCAACTGCTCCTGAAGGGCAATGGTGGCCGTTGAGATGATCAAGGTTTTGTCTTTGGCCGCAGCAATCAAGGCGCCGGTTAAAGCATAGGCCACCGTTTTGCCGGTACCCGTGCCGGCTTGCACCAATGCAATGGGCGACGTGTCGATTCCGGCGGTGTCCCCGGCTAACCGTCGTGCGACCTCTGCAATCATTAATCTCTGGCCATATCGGGGCCGGAATTGCTTTGCCGATAAAAAAGAGGAATAGTAGCCCTGAATTTCGTCACGAAGAGATTGTTCAATCATGATCACCGCAGCTCAAGGTAAGGGTTATTTCAGAAAGCGTGGATTCATCGAACCACTTCCACGACGTTGGGGCGTCTGCGTTGCCATCATACTCGGTGTCACCCTAGGATTTAAAGCGAGCGCCGCATTACCGCTGGAGCAACTCTCCTTGCCCGCGGGCTTCCAAATCAGCATTTACGCAGAGGTCGAGAATCCCAGACAACTGGCTTTGGATGACCAAGGCGTGCTCTATGCCGGTAGTCGTCGCGCTGGACGGGTTCATGCTATTTGGGATCAAGACCAGGACGGGTTTGCGGAAACGGTCAAGGTCATTGCCTCGGACCTCACCATGCCTTCTGGGATTGCGATCAAAGACAACCAGCTCTACATTGCAGCGGTTGATACCATCTATCAAACTGGTCCGCTTGATGAGGTGCTTCTAAAGCCTGTAACGCTGAGTCCCGTTTTCACCCAGCTCCCCAAAGACAAACACCATGGTTGGAAATTCATCGATTTCGGGCCGGATGGCTTGCTGTACATTCCGGTGGGGGCGCCGTGCAACATCTGCCTGTCTGACAATTCCGTTTATGCCTCGATTCAAACCTTGGACCTTTCAGTCACGCCCAAAGCGCTCAAAGCGTTTGCCCACGGTGTTCGAAACTCGGTGGGGTTTTACTTGGCACCCCGAAACCCAAGCGCTTTGGTTTACCGACAATGGTCGGGATCACTTAGGCGATGACAGCCCAGCGTGCGAACTCAACATCGCAAGTACCCGCGGCCTGCATTTTGGCTACCCTTATCGCCACGGCCTGGATGTGATTGATCCAGAATTTGGCGCCCGAACGCCGGACCGAGTCTTAACGCCCCCCGCGCTCGCGCTCGGGCCCCACGTTGCCCCCTTGGGGGTTGCCTTTGCCACGGGCGCTCAGTTCCCCGCCCCGTATCAAAACCAACTCTTCATTGCCGAGCATGGTAGCTGGAACCGCACAGCGGACGCGGGACACACCGGCCACCGCATCACGATTGCCCGGGGCCAGTCCGATGACTTGCGGGCAGAGACCTTCATAGAAGGATGGCTGCAAAACAATCAAGCCTGGGGCCGGCCGGCCGATTTGCTGTTCCATCCAGATGGTAGCCTGTTGATTGCCGATGACCTGGCCAACGTCATTTATCGGGTCACCTTTGATGCCAAAGTTGCCGCCGTCGGCCAAGCGCTGCCAATGCCTGCGTCGTGAGTTTGGGATCCCAGGACCTTCCTCGATCCAAAGGACCTGCCAAGCCCTTTCTCGCTGTACCGACCACCGAGGGACTGTTTCAGCTGATCCTTGCGGTGTACTTCCTGGTCTGCGCGCACTACACCTTTCCAAACTTTGGTGGCTATGGCCTCACGTTGCCCGCCAATTATGTGGCGTGGATGATGATGTCGATCCTGATTGGCCTTGGGCTCTGGCAATGGGCGCGGGCACGAGCCCTCATGGTGACCCCCCAACTGATCTTGTTTTGGCTGGGCGGTCTTGTGTTAACCCTGCCTTTGCTCGCGCCCAGTATCGAGGATTTATCGCTTGCTGGTCCCAGAGTGGCCGCTCTCATCGCGGGGTTGTTGTTGTACACCGCAATCCTGCAATTTCGAGTCACCAGCGCGATTTGGCAGCAACTGCTCCCGCTCATTTTGGCAGGGGCGGTCCTTCAGAGCCTGATTGGCCTGGTGCAATATTGTGTTCTCGAGCCGGGCAATTTCATGGGCTATAACACCGCCGAGAACCGCCCTAACGGCACCTTCCAGCAGGTCAATGTGATGGCCAGTTTCATGGCCACGGGGTTTGCGATCAGCCTGTTTTTAGCGCTCATGCCCCAAGAGAAGCCGGTATCCCGTTTGGTTCAGACACTGCTGCTGATGATGGCGTTTTCAGGTCCCTTGTTACTGGTTGTGATTCAATCCCGAACCGGCCAATTGGCGGGCTTGGCGGTGCTGCTTTTGAGCCTGCCCCTGATCTTGAAGACTCAAGCGCTGTCGAAACCTTTTAATAAGGCCTGGTTAGGGTTGGCAACCCTTGGGCTGATTACGGGTCTCATCGCCTTGAATAGTAGCGTGGAAGGCGTCAAGCGCGGCGCCGATATCTATCAAGATCCTGGCGCACGTGTTGCGATCTACGGCGGAAGTCTGGATGTGATCCGCCAGGCGCCACTCTTTGGCGCCGGGTACGGCCAATTTGAATCCGCATGGCGCGCGCAGCATGCAGCCGATGCCAGCCCGCCGGGCAACGTCATTCAGGGCCTGCATGCCTTATCGCATCCCCACAACGAAACCCTGCTTTGGGTGGTTGAAGGCGGCCTCGTCGCCTTCATCGGGCTCTTGTTGCTGGCTGCGGGCTTTCTCACAACCTTGTTCCGACTGCCCTGGGCCACGGGCTTGGTGGGCCTTGCGCTCACCGCGCCAATCCTAATCCATACCCAAACCGAGTACCCGCTCTACCATTCCGGCTTGCACTGGATCACCTTGATTCTATTGCTGGCGTTTGTCGATACGCATCAATCCCCGCCGAAAGCAGTCGCTTTTCCGAGGATCATTCTGCCCTTGAGCCTCGCCTTTTTAACGCCGCTTTTGGTCATTCCCTTTATGGTGACCGGCTTACAATCCTTAGCTGTAATAACCCAGTTAGAAGCCAGTAAGCCGCGGCAATACCACCGCTTATTGGACGTCACCAATCCAGCCGCTGATATGAACCGTTTCCAATGGCATCTTTGGGCGCTGCGCCTCAACACGGCGCTGGCGGAGAGCAATCGGCAAGAATTGACCGCCTACCTAGCGTGGTCCGAAAAAATGAGTCGCGGGACACCACGGTCCCCCTTATGGGTCAATCAAATGATCGCGCTGC
>CALSMJ010000006.1 GCA_943787425.1 uncultured Pseudomonadales bacterium
GAAGTACCCGGATGGGGCCAGCCATTCGGCATGCTGCCATGCAGTTGTGCCAAACCGAAGCGCGAATCAAAGCCTTAATTATCATCAGTGATGGCTACCCGCAGGATCATGATTACGGTCAAGATCGCAATGATCGGCAATATGGCATCCATGATACGATGAAGGCGCTCACCGAAGCCAAGCAGCAGGGCGTACAATCTTTTTGTTTGACGGTGGATCCGTCTGGACATGATTATCTTCGGCTAATGTGTCCTGATCGCCAATATATGGTCATTCAAGATGTCAGCCAGTTGCCAAACGAGCTTTCTAAAGTCTATCGAAGTTTGACAGGATAATACGGTATGTTGACGCCATTTCATTTGGCGATTGCGGTAAGCGATCTAGCGGCTGCGGAAGTCTTTTATCGAGAGGTTATAGGGTGCACGCTTGGCCGTCGACGCGATCATTGGATCGATTTCAATCTATTTGGGCACCAGTTGGTGTGTCATGAAGTGCCGAGTGCCCAAGGCGCGGCGGTATCAAACCCGGTGGATGGTGAGGATGTGCCCGTACCGCACTTTGGCGTGGTTTTGACCCTTGATGCGTTTGAATCACTCAAGCAGCGCCTAGTGGACAAGGGCGTAACATTCGTTATTGAGCCCCAGACGCGTTTCCAAGGTGAAGCGGGTGAGCAGCACACCATGTTTTTATTAGATCCTTCTAAAAATGCTATAGAATTCAAAGCTTTTAGGGATATTGATGATGCTCTTTTTAAGGTTTAACGCTTGCCCACACGGGTGGAGTAAAGTCGTTGAGGCGGGCTTTTCCCAACTCGCCAGTCCTGCATTGGCGCGGCTCGAGCTGGTCGTTATTAGGATGTTGAAGCCTTGAATCCATCAAAATCCTACCTTTGGTACATGCTCTGTTTGGTTTGTTTTGTTGCACCCCTCGGGATCCAAACCGTCTTGTTACCCTGGCTGATTGTCGTCGAGATGCAAGAGACCGGCGCGCGGCTAGGGCTTGCGCAATTCGCGCTGCAGGTCCCGGCGATTGTCCTGATTTTGGCAGGCGGATTGCTGGCGGACCGGTTTGATCGGGCAAAAATTTTGTGGGTGTGTCATGGTCTTGCAGCACTGCCTGCGCTGATGTTGGCTTACGTCATTTACAGTCAAGCGCTGAGTTTTCAAATGGTGGTGATCTACGCGCTCGCGATGGGCTGTGTCACCGCTTTCGCGCAACCCGCGCGCGATGGCATGCTGAACCAGATTGCCAGTGATGATCTACAGAAGGGCGTCACGATTGCGATGGGGCTAACCTTTGGTGGTCAAGTCGTTGGGTTTTTGCTGGGCGGCGCCGCGGAGTCGGTCGGCGCCGTCTCGTTGCTCCTGACCCAGGCCGCGGTGATGGCCTGCGGCATGATTTTCGCTTTCAAGTTGATGCCGACGTCCCGCCTTGCGGTTGAAACGGGTGCACTATCGGATTCATCCGGGGCTGGCGGCGCGATCCTTGAGGGATTGCAGCTCGTTTTTACCTCGAATTTGATGCGACCGGTTATTTTCCTCGTGTTTTGTATGAGTCTGTTGTACGGCGGCGCTTACATGGTGTTAGTACCGGTTGTGGCTCGAGAGGTCTACGGTGCCGGCGCAACTGAAATCGCGCAGTGTTTCGTCGCGTTTGTAGGTGGCACGATTTTGGTAACGGGGTTGTTGGTGAAAATTGGCGGCTTGAGCAACCCGTTAATGGGCTTTCAACTGGCTTTGCTTGGCGGCGGGCTTTGCTTGATCCTCGCGTCCTGGGTCAACCAATTTGAATACTTTCTGGGCGCTTTGGCCCTGTGGGGAATGTGTGGCGCTGTGGCCATGAGCATGAGTCGGACTCTCATTCAACAGGCCGCGCCGGAAGCGTATCGTTCCCGGGTGCTGGCGATTTTTTCGTTGGCGAATATGGGCGGCATGCCAATGGGCGCCGTGTTACTGGGCGCCTTGTCGGTGAGTATGGGCGGGGAATTTGCACTATGGGTTGCCGCTGCGTGTATGGCGGGCGTGTTGTTGATGTTTCGGCTGATCCGAGTGCTGGGTTACTGGGCGCCGGATGAGCGCGCGCTTTAGAATCCTCAGTCGTAAAGGGGCAGACCCAATAGGGGCTCGGTTTTAGGCTTGATCGGCTCGCGGGCTTTAACAGCGGTCACCGCGGGGCAGGATTGTTGGGGCGCTTGAAGGCCCTGATGGCCTCGCTTGCAGGGCGGGCGGTTTACCGCCGCGTTCACACAAAGGCCTAATCGAGCACCAATGTGAGGTGTAAGCTATGATGGTAAAGAGCGCAAAAAACAGCGCACAGCGCACAGCGCACAGAGCACAGAGCACAGAGCACAGAGTCACAAGAGCACAAAAAAAAGTAAAAAGTAAAAAGTAAAAAGTAAAAAACAATCCCTTAAATCGCTAAAACCTATTTCGGAATAACGCAACCCGAAACCTAAAAGAGCAGTGAGTCATGACAACGTTCGCGCAACCAGCAGTCCACACAGGTCAATTCAATGGGGTGGCGCTTTGTTGGTTTGAATGGGGCGTACCCAAGCGTGACCGACCGAGCATTCTGCTCGTGCATGCCACCGGGTTTCACGGCAGGTGCTGGGATCAAGTCGTCAGATATCTGCCTGATGAGCATGTTTTGTCCCTTGAAATGCGCGGGCACGGTCGGAGTGAGAATTTGGGCCCCTTTAATTGGCAGTCTTTTGGACAAGACGTCACTGCCTTCGTGCAGGCCTTAGGCGATCAAAAAGTGGTGGGGGTTGGACACTCCATGGGGGGGCACGCCGTTGCTGTGGCGGCGGCCAATCATCAAGCTGCCTTTGAAAGGCTGGTTTTGGTCGACCCGGTGATTATGTCCCCGGAAATATACGCAGCCAATACGTCCGTGCATGCGGATTGGCTCGACGATGCTGGACAGCATCCAGTTGCTCGGCGGAAAAATCATTTCGAGTCCGTGCAAGCAATGGTCAACAACTTTCAGGGCAGAGGATCTTATGGTGTCTGGCAAGCCGAGGTGCTACAGGATTATTGCGAGTATGGACTCTTGCCCAATCCAGATGGGCCGGGTTTGATTCTGGCCTGTCCGCCGAAGGTGGAGGCCGAGATTTACATGGGCAGCACCGGACGCGATATCCTAGCGGAGATAAGCGTGATTACTCGGCCTGTACGGGTGCTTCGTGCGAAAGAGCGCGATCACAGCCGTCAAGAAATGGACTTTAGTTCGTCGCCAACTTGGGCCGGTCTTGCAGACTTTTTGCCGAATGGACGAGACTATCATCTGACTGAGTTAACCCATTTTCTGCCCATGCAAGCCCCTGAGCTTGTGGCCGCACATATTTTGGACCAAGCATGACGGTGCCACGGTTGGCAGTGACCTTGGGTGATCCGGCTGGAATCGGCCCTGAAGTTTTGGTCAAGGCCTTCGCCGCGCTACCGGAAGATCACGGGGTCAATCTCTTCGTTGTAGGGTCTTTGTCGCCCTTGCAACAGGCCTTGGAAGAAGCAGGCCTTGACCTGCCAATTCATATGATCGATCGACCTGAGGCGGCTCAAGCGGGCTCAGGCATTCAATTATTAGATCCGTTTGATCAATCGCTTGAGGGCTTAAAAAGGGGCGAGGCGTCGGCTTTGGGTGGGGCGGCTTCGGTTTGTTACTTTGAGGCGGCAGTCGGTTATGGTCTTGCCGGACGCATCGATGGCGTGGTCACCTGTCCGATCAATAAAGTTGCGGTGCAACAGGCGGGTTTCCTGTCGGATATCGGACATCAGGAAATTCTAGCGAGGCTGACCGGGGCCCAGCTCACGGCAACCATGCTCATGACTCAGGGTTTGAAAGTGGCGCACCTGTCGACCCATTTGTCCTTGGCCAAGGCTGTTGCGTATGTCCGCACGCCAATTTTGATCGAGAAGCTCAAATTAACCCATACGCATTTAGTCGGATGGGGTTATTCAAAGCCCGTCATTGGAGTCGCGGCGCTCAATCCCCACGGCGGAGAGGCCGGAATGCTAGGACGAGAGGAGCTTGATGAAATTGCGCCCGCAGTTGAGAGGTTGCAAGCGGCTGGTCTCGACATCCGTGGGCCTTATCCGGCGGACTCAATTTTTAACAGAGCGATTGCCGGGGAATTCGACGCGGTGCTGGCGCTGTATCACGATCAGGGCCATATCCCAATTAAAGTGCACAACTTCTCGTCCAGCGTGACCGCAACCATGGGGATTCCCTTTGTTAGAACCTCAGTTGATCATGGTACCGCCTTCGACATCGTGGGACACAATTGCGCCGATCACGAAGGCTTGTTGCAAGCACTGCGTGCGGCGCAGCTTATGTTGCAGCGTCGGCTGGCGGAATTTTAAGCTGCGTTAGCGGGCGTCAAGCGAGTGGGTCTTGAGGCATTTGACTAGTTCATGCTGAGGGCTTGCAGTAGATCTTCTGAGGATTGGGGTTGAAAGGTGTCAGGTGCTGCAGCAACTGTCAAAGATAAGGTCAAAAGCAACTGGTTTGCTGGGGTGGGGATCTGGAATAATCGGCCCAATTGACAGATTTCACCGTTTAAAAAAGGGGTTTCAATGTGTTGCTGGCCACGCACCACGCTTTGCCAGGTTGAGCTGCCGCCCCTTGGCGCATTGGCCACCTCACCCGGTTGCAAGACCCCAAAACGTGCTCTTGAGGTCTTGGCGTCCACGCAATCGATATTCGCAGCGGCGAAGCAGCTGAGCGCTTCTTTTGTCAGCACCCGCATGATCTCTCTAATTCGGTCAAAATCAGCAAGTAACAATTGCAAAGGATTGCCTAGGTTCTGCAACAGCTTGGCATATTTGATGGCCATGACGTTGGGGTCGGCTGTTGCACTAAACCCAGCCTGGGTCAGTGCGGCCGCCATCGCCTCGGCGGCATCATCAATGCCCTGAGGATAGCAGCCGGTGTCGAAGAGTCCGCTAGGATTGACGGCGCTATTAATCACCTCGCCGGGCGTCAGATGGGTGCCTGGGCATAACACGAGCATGCCGTACACCTTGGTGAAAAAACGCAACGCAAGAGCTTCGTTGTGAACGCCATTTTGTGCGCAGAAGACACGAATGCTGCTGGGTGCCACACGGGCTAAATCGGTCAAGGCTTGTAGCGAATCCTGAGATTTAACCGTCAATAAAACGGCATCATCAGGCCGAAATAGGATCTGGTCGGGGTGATTTACGCAAGGAATTTGTTGCGTCATCTCGGTCTCGGGATTGCAATAGCGTAAACCCTCGGTGCGAATGGCCTCTGCATGAGCGCCCCGTGCAATCAGTAAGACGTCGAATCCGGCTTGATGAAGGCGGCTGCCCAAAGTGCCACCGATCGCGCCGGCCCCATAAATAATCATTCGCATCGTGCTTTCCTCGCGTGTCGGTTGTTCGCCCTTAGAATGATGGCGGATCGCCTTTGGTTTGCCTGTAGTCTGCGCAAAAAAACAGGTAGTGTCGATCGCCTCAATTGCGCTGTATATCAACGCAAGCGTGGCGCGAGGCCTTGTCCCAACCCGCTTGTGATCAAAAGGGTGCTCGTCTGGAGCGTTGGTAACACTGGCGCGTCGGTAACAGATGTCGGCGCAAGCAATGCGCAATAGGCGGCTAAACCCAAACCAAATGATGGGCGTTAAGGCGAGCGCTGCCTCGATACCAGCCCTGAATCGCGGTGGATCGGCGCGGGCTTGGGTTCGCCAAGCCGGATCGGCATGGGTGTCCCAGCTGAGGGCGGCGAATGCGATCGCTAGACGGGCTCGGATTTTGGCCCAGCGCACAGTGCGAGACGTTGGGGTTCGTGCCCCCCCAGGCTGAGGCGCCTTAAATGCACGATAAATATTGGACATCTGGCAACGTTCGCTGTGTAATGAGGGCCAATCAATGGGCGCTATAACGTCTTGCAGCAGGTGCATCGGCTGGCAAGATGGCTACAATTGAGATGATTCGTTATTCAAGTTTTGAAGAGGAGAGACGTCATGGCACTCGTGCTGAACGAAGAGCAAAGTATGCTCAAAGACGCTGCAAAGGATTTTTGCACGAACAATACGCCGATTACTCAGTTACGCAGACTGCGCGACGAGAAAAGTGAGCTGGGATTCGATGATGCAACTTGGCGGCAGATGGTTGATCTGGGTTGGGCCGGCATTTGCATTCCAGAAGAATTTGGTGGTTTAGGGTTTGGTTACACCGGAATGGGGGTTGTGCTTGAAGAGTGCGGCCGAACACTAACCGCATCGCCGATGGTTGCAACCCTTGGTCTCGGCGCCAGTTGTATTCTTCACGGCGGATCGGATGATCAAAAGCGCGCACTATTGCCACAAGTTGCCGGCGGTGAGTTGCTGCTGGCTTTGGCGCTAGAAGAGTCGCCGCATCATCAGCCTTACGGTGCAGCAACGACTGCGGAGAAATCCGCGAACGGTTATACAGTAACGGGTGGTAAGAAGTTCGTCTTAGACGGCCACGTTGCAAATAAACTGATTGTGGTTGCCCGTACCGCTGGGCAACCAGGCGATCGAGACGGGCTGACATTGGTTCTGGTTGATCAAAATGCCGCAGGCGTTACGACGACTCGAACGATTATGGCGGATTCTCGTAACGCTGCGAATATCGAGTTCGACGGTGCAGAAGGCGAGCTGATTGGTGAAGCTGGCAAAGGCGCTGATGTTCTTGATAAGGCGCTGGACATTGGGCGGGTGCTGCTCGCGGCAGAAATGTTAGGTGGCGTTCAAGAGTGTTTTGAGCGAACCGTTGAATACCTCAAGGTTCGAGAGCAGTTTGGCGTTCCAATCGGTTCGTTCCAAGGTCTAAAGCATCGAGCCGCGCAAATGTTTTGTGAGGTTGAGCTGTCTAAATCGGTGGTTTTAGAGGCGCTGGCGGCTTTGGATGAGGATAGTGACGAGGTCGCTGAACTTGCGAGCCTTGCCAAAACCCGGTTAAACGATACCTATAATTTGGTCAGTAGCGAAGGTGTCCAAATGCACGGCGGTATCGGGATGACCGACGAGTACGAAATTGGCTTCTTCATGAAGCGCTCTCGGGTTTGTGAGCATGCTCTGGGGAACAGCGCGTTTCATCGCGATCGTTACGGTGTGCTTCAGGGGTACTAAGGCGTGAAAGCCGTCATCGGGTTTGAACCTGGCGCTTAGCCAGAGAACAAGCTTGTTATAAAAAGCGTGGTATAAAAAGCGTGGTAAAAAAGCGTGTTATAAAAAGCCGGGCATTGCTCGGCTTTTTTGTGGCCGGTTATGGGTCAGGCGCGCCTTTAGAAACGACACACCTGAACCTTGGCGCGCTGGTTAAGGCTTTACGAACAAGAGGGTAAACCGGTCCGTATTACCGGTGACCGACTTTCGGCCAACTTCGTAGCGCAATTCGTCATCAGGGCGATAATGCAAGTTGGAATGATCCAGCAATTGAAAGCCTGCAGCTTGAATTTCTTGAATGGCTAAGACTGGATCGAGCCTGCGCCAAACTTCTGTTGAATCGGCTTGCATATGCCGTCGAGTGTGGTCTACCACGCCATAAAGGCCCCCTTTCTTGAGGGTGTCGAAGATCGCTTTGTTCATGTGCCGCCGACTTTCTGGGGTTAGGTTGTGAAGGTTTCTAAAGGTTAGTGCAAGATCTACCTTCTTAACGCCCAGGCTAAAGGCCGGCATGACCATCGCTCGGGAGGTGGGCGATCGGGTGATGTTTGAGCGATCAAACGGAATCAGTTCCGTCGACTCAAAGCCGGGCTGGCCGATAACCCGCTCAGCGGTGCGCTCTGCGCCGATGGTTAGTAAAAGGCGACCCCGCTCGGCGAGGACGGGCCCTAAAATGTTCGTGTACCAACCGCCTCCGGGCATAATTTCCAGAACGGTCATGTCATCTTTCAGCCGAAAGAACGTAAGCGTTTCTAGGGGCTTTCGGTTGCTGTCCCGTTCGACCTCAGCCGGCGAACGACGCTCGTCCTTCAGCGCGGCGGCGATTTTCTCGCTGGTCGTTGGCGATTCAGCAGACAGTACTAGGGATGTGAAGAGGCCTAACGTCAGCAGGCTCAATAAACGGATCAAGGGATGTTTGTGCATGATTTCGATCTCTTAAAGGTTCGCGTCAGAGCACTAATTGTACGGTTCAAGCGCTATAATGCGAGCTTTACTCGGAGGTATCGCAATGTTGATACGACAAGTGGCAGTTGCGGCAGTGGACCTGGTTCAAGCGGATGCAGCGTTGAAAGGGTTGTTCGGGGCAACCCACGCTTATACCGATCCAGGCGTTGGCGAGTTTGGGTTGCACAATACCGTGATTGCCACCGGCCAATCGTTTGTCGAGGTGGTATCGCCTCGGCCGTCGCAGGACCCAAGTATGACTGCGGCCGGGCGGATGCTGGTGCGGCGAGGCGGCGACTGTGGCTATATGGTCTTGTTTCAAGTGGATGATTTGGCGCCGGTCAGGGCGCGGGTTGAGGCAGCGGGCATTCGAATGATTTGGGCAACCGAACGGCCCGAGGTATCGGCTTTTCATGTTCATCCAAAGGATGTTGGTGGGGCCATTGTCTCGTTCGATGAGATGCGCCCGGCGGACGATTGGGTTTGGGCTGGCCCAAATTGGCAGGCGCATCGTGCCGAAAAGACGGGTGATATAAGAAGCTGTTTGATCGAAGTGGATGATCCCGGTACCACTGCAGAGATTTGGGCCGACTTGCTCGGAACCCAGGTTGAGTATCGGGATGCTATGGCGGTTATTATTATGGACGACGGTGCTGAGGTCCTGTTTTCAAAAACCGTGGCGGAACTGCCGAGAGGGCTTATTGGCTTCAGTTTAGCGAGCCGGTTACCGGATCCGAGTATCAACACCAGCGTGCACCTGTGTGGCGTTGACATCGGTATTGTTACAGCTTAATTAAGCTGCGGCTGCAGGATTAGGACGTGAGGCAGTTAACGGCTTTGCTGGATAGGCTGACGCCGCGTCGACCTTGGCGAAAAGGGTCGCGATCGTGACCATTCGTTAGGTAGACAAAACTAAGTCCTGAGGTGGGGTCAGCCCATGCAATTTGGCCTCCGGCGCCGCCATGACCAAAGCTTGTTGGCGCGCTGCCGTGGCCAAAGCCTCGAAGGTGTTGATCTCGCTCGCCCGCAATGACGATGCCAAGCCCGCGCAAAACATCGAACCCTAAGTAGGGGTCTTTTAAACCGTGGGTTCGAATGGCGCGAGCGTTGAGAACTGTTTCGGCCTGCCAGGGTACTCGCGAGAAATCGCTCGAGTCCTTTGAATAGCCTAAGAGCGCCTGATAAAACAGTGCCAAAGTTGCCGCTGACATAAACCCGCCACCACCGGGGATCGGGACTTCTCTGACTTCAGCCGTATTAAAATGATTGATAGCCGCTTCGGTAACCTCGCTTACCGGCGGCGGTTGCATTTTTCGCTCGGCATAGTCTTGCGCTGTGGGTGGGGCACCGACATGAGCAACGGGCACGATCTTATGGTGTTCGCTGCTCGGGCAACCCACAAACAGTTCGGTTAGGCCGAGGGGCTCGGCGATCTCTGTTTGAATCAACTCGGCGAAAGCGCGGCCATAGATTTGCTCGAGAATCTCAGCTAAGGCCCATAGGCTTGAAGTTGGGTGGTATACAAAGCGGCTACCGGGTGGCCATTCCAGCCGCCATTGCTGAAAGCGCGCCTGGCGTCGCTCAAAATCGAAGTACTCGGTCGGCCGAAAGGGCGCATTGGGAAAGCCCGCAGTGTGGGTGAGTAAATGCAGAACCGTAACCAGAGCTTTATCGCCTTGCTTAAAGGCTGGAATCCAGTTCGCCACGGGGGCGTCCAGTGCTAAGGCCCCATTCTGAATGGCTAACCAGGATAGCGCGGACGTAATCGCTTTGGTTGCTGAGAAAACGGGATACAGGGCCTGGTTGCTGGCTGCCCCGAAGGTTTCGAAAGCAATCAGTTGGCCTCGGTAGGCCAGCGCAAATTGTGCGGATGGCAGAAGACCTGTTTCGATCTCTTGTCGGACCCGGGCCCTGAGGATCTCAAAAGCGCTGGGGTCAATTGCGTCGGGCAAGGCCCTGGTATCGTCTTGGTCATCGGTCATAGGGGGCTTCTGAACGTTAAAGATAAAATAGTAGCACGCAATGCACGCCGCCGCGTGCAGTCTGATTTTTAGGTTGTTTGGGTAGGGCAAAGACCTACGAGGGATCGCTGCTGTGATAACGCATAAGGGCGGCAGCCTCGCACACCTGGAACACGATCAGGGTTCAACATCGATTCTCCACAGATCAGCATTAAAGGAGCAATCATGCGAACACTTATGGATGAGGAGCTACAAGATGTACAAGGGGGCTTAGACTTGGTCGATGCGGCAGCAATGATCGCATCTGTTGCCACATTTTCACCGGTGACGATGGCGTTTGGTTATCCGATTGCGGCCGCGCTCATCACAATCGACGTCTTGTCCGAATAATTTCACCTCAAAAAAAAGCGGGGATCTGGCTGCTTGCTGGATCCCCGCTTGGATTGTACTAAGGCGTTAAGTCGGGGCGAGCGCCTAGCCAAATTCGCCGATAACGCCTGAGATACTCTCTTTTGCATCACCGAACAACATTCTCGTGTTGTCACCAAAGAAGAGCGGGTTATCAACGCCTGAGAAGCCTGAGGCCATAGAGCGCTTGAGAACGAACACCGTACGCGCCTGATCAACATTGATGATCGGCATACCGTAAATCGGGCTATCCGGGTCTTGGCGCGCGCTGGGGTTGACCACGTCATTGGCGCCAATCACGATAGCAACGTCAACATTTTCGATGCGCGGGTTAATATCGTCCATTTCAACCAGCTGCTCATACGGCACGTCAGCCTCTGCCAACAGCACGTTCATATGACCAGGCATCCGACCAGCAACGGGGTGAATCGCGTAGGAGACCTCGCAGCCGTTTGCTTCAAGGATCTTCCCAAGTTCTTTCACCACATGCTGGGCTTGGGCTACAGCCATGCCGTAACCTGGGACGAAGCAGACGTTCGAGGCGGCTTCCAAAATATAATAAGCGTCTTCAACTGAGATCGGCTTGACTTCGCCCTCAACCGCTTTGGCGGTCTTGGCGGCACCGAATCCGCTAAAAAGAACGTTAGCTAAGGAACGGTTCATCGCCTTACACATGATATTGGTCAGAATGATGCCGGAGGCACCGACCAACGCGCCCGCAACGATGAGAATATTGTTGCCGACCGCAAAACCAGCCGCGCAAGCCGCGATACCGGAATAACTGTTCAATAAGGAAATCACAACGGGCATGTCGGCGCCGCCAATCGGTATTACGGCCATTACGCCGAGCAGCAATGCCAACCCGAGTAGGGCATAAAGGTAAACCGAAGTCGCGGAGGGCTCCATGCAGAAAAGAAAGGCGCAGGCCACGATGGCAAGCAAAAGGGCGCTATTGAGAACGCGTTGACCTGAAAAGACCAATGCTGCGCTATTAATGCGTTCGCTCAGCTTGCCATAGGCAATTAAGCTGCCGGTAAAGGTCAAACCGCCAATCAAGATCGCCAGGACAATGGTCGCGGCGGTGAACGTTGGAACGACTTCGCCTTCAGAATAATACAAGGTTGCCCAACCGACCAAGAGGCTGGACGCGCCGCCGGAACCATTAAACAGGGCCACGAGTTCTGGCATGCTGGTCATTGCAACCAACCGTGCTGAGAGCGTTCCAATGAGTGCGCCAACCAAAATACCAACAATGATTACTTCATAACTGACCGCCTGACTGCCGATCAAGCCCGCGATCACGGCAATGAGCATGGCCATCGAGGAGAACGCATTACCGCGTCGAGCCGTAGCCGGTGAGCCGAGCATCTTGAGTCCGAAAATAAATAAGGCTGCGGCGACGATGTAGGCCAGATTTGTATAAATTTCAATATCCATGATTACTGCCCTCGCTTACTTTTGAACATACCGAGCATGCGATCGGTCACGAGGTAACCACCGATGACGTTGATGGTTGCAAAGGCGACAGCGGCGCCGCCCAACCAGCTGGCCATATCATTATCGGTTGCGCCAGCGGCTAAAAAGGCGCCGGCTAGAGTGATCCCGGAGATCGCGTTCGCGCCGGACATCAAGGGCGTGTGAAGGGTTGCAGGCACTTTTGAAATCAATTCAAAGCCCAGAAACACCGATAGCACAAGAATGAATGTAAGAAATATAATATCCATGATTTAGGCTCCCTGACCTCGTATCGATTGAATTGCTGCATTCACCAGAGCGCCGCCATGGGTAATCACGCAACCTTGTAAAATATCGTCCTCCATATCCAAGTTAAAATGCTTGGCTTCCGTGTCCCAGTACTCCGAGACCAGATTCACGAGATTTGACGAGTACATCTGGCTGGCATCCTTGCAGACCTGAGCTGGTAGGTTGGCCATGCCAATAATTGAAACACCGTTTACATCGACGGTCTGATCTGGCGCTGATCCTTCGACATTGCCGCCCGAATCAACGGCCATATCGACGATCACGCCGCCCGGCTTCATCGCGGCAACCATGTCTGCGGTCACGATTCGAGGTGCGGGGCGACCGAACAATTGCGCTGTCGTGATGACGATATCGGCTTGGCTGATAACATCTTTCATGCCCAAGCGCTGCAATTCGAGTTGTTCTGGCGTCAGCGCATTGGCATAGCCATCTTTCGTTTGCCCCGTCTCGCCAAGGTCAATTTCCACGAATTTCGCGCCAAGCGATTGCACCTGCTCTGCCACGACCGCCCGAGTGTCGAAGGCCTCAACGCGTGCGCCGAGTCGTTTGGCCGTCGCAATGGCCTGCAAACCAGCAACCCCTGCGCCAATCACGAATACACGAGCCGGGCTCAGGGTTCCAGCGGGGGTCATCATCATAGGCAGAATTCGGTCTAACTGTTGGGCTGCAAGGATGACCATGACGTACCCGGCAAGGTTGGCTTGCGAGCTGAGCGCGTCCATCTTTTGAGCACGGGTGGTGCGCGGGATCATTTCCATACTGATCGCCGTAATATTGGCAGCCGCAAGCGCATCAACGAGGCCCGCTTCGTTGTAGGGGTCGAGATAGCTGACGTGAATCGCGCCAGACTTGAGCTTGGCAACATCCTCTAAACTCGGTTTGCGAACCCGCAGGACCAGGTCAGCGTTTGCAAGCAGCGCTGTTTGGTCGCTTTGAATCTGCGCGCCAACGGCTTCGTAGTCGGCATCGGCGTAGCCTGAGCGCAGTCCCGCGCCAGACTCAATATGAACCTCTAGGCCCGCACGGACCAATTTTTTGGCTGCATCTGGAATCAACGCGACGCGTCGCTCGCTGGGCAGGGATTCAGATGGAACGGCGATCTGCATAATGAAGTCCTTGTACAAATAAAACGCTGGGTGGAGGCTTATTGAATGAGCACAAGGGGCGTTGCGCTGATCCGGTTGTCGGCCGTGAATGCCATCGAAAATAGCATGTTCTAATAGGTCTTGCTAGATTTGTCTCGGTTGTTATTGGAAATCGCTGAAATTGTTGAGGCTGGCCAGCGGTTTAGGCCGGATCATCCCCTCAGTTGGGCGCAAGCGGTGGATGGACTATTCTCGCGCAAGGCTTTGGATGGGCCCTTGTCTCGATATCGGCGCCGGGTTTGTTTTATGCTGTGCTGACAAGCGGATCTGCAGAATTGGATTCGGTTCGTTGTCGCGTTTTTTAGGAGGCTAAACCATGTCTTGGGAAAAAGAAGTTCTAGAAATTGAGCACCGAAAGGCGTTGGCGTTAGCCCAGGGCGGTCCGGAGGCGATTGCGCTTCAGCATGCGAAAGGGCGATTAACCATTCGAGAACGAATCGATGCGGTCTTAGACGTTGGAACCTTCGTCGAGCACGGCCCCGGTGCCGGATTTGCAACCCAGTCAGAGGCGGGGGATATCACAGACTTTAGTCCAGCGAACTATGTGGTTGGATTTGGCGCGGTACGGGGCCGGCAAGTGGTTGTCGGGGGTGAAGACTTTACGCTGAAGGGCGGCTCGCCGAATGCAGCCGGGTTGCGCAAGAGCGTCTATGCTGAAGAGTTGGCCCTACATTATAAAGTCCCGCTGATGCGGTTGCTCGAAGGTGGCGGCGGCAGTGTGTCAACGCCGACTGGGTCTGGACCAAAAACAGTCGGCTCGCCGGTATTTGCCGAGCCACGCTTTAAAGTGATCGCCGATACCCTTGGGGTCGTGCCGGTTGTTTCAGCAGCATTAGGGCCGGTGGCGGGCTTTCCAGCTGGTCGTCTGGCCGCCTCTCATTTTTCTGTAATGGTGAAGGACGTGTCACAAGTTATGGTTGCAGGGCCGGCTTTGGTTGAGCGCGCCCTTGGACGACGATTGAGTAAAGAAGCGTTGGGTGGGTACCGTATTCATGAAAAGAGCGGCGTGGTCGATGCGGTGGTCGAATCCGAAGCAGACGCTTTTGCGGCAATGCGACAGTTTTTGAGCTATTTGCCCCAGAGCATCTATGAGGTGCCGGAACGAGCGAGCTGCGAGGATCCGGTTGACCGAGCGGACGAGGCGCTTTTGAGCATTGTGCCCCGGGACGTCAGACGGCCTTTTGACATGCGTCAGGTCATTGCAAGGGTGGTTGATGCGCAGTCGTTTTTTGAACTCGCACCAAAATATGGACGGGGCCAAATCATCGGGCTGGCTCGGCTAAATGGCCTACCAGTGGGGGTGATCGCCAATGATTGTCGGCACTATGCGGGTGCCATGACGGCCTCGGGGTCGCAAAAAGCCAAGCGGATGATGGAGCTGTGTGAAACCTTCCACCTGCCGATCGTTAACTTTTTAGATGAACCGGGCTTCATGCTTGGCCCGGATGCGGAAGCTTTAGGGACCATTCGGTATGGCATGAGCGCCGTTGCGGCCGCTGTGCAATCAACGGTACCCTGGGCCACCGTCGCCATTCACAAAGCGTTCGGCGTGGCGTCGGCTGCGCATTTTGCGCCCAACACCTACAAATTGGCCTGGCCGTCGTATGAGTTAGGGGCCTTACCGGTGCAGGGCGGCGTCGCGGTTGCCTTTCGACGTGAGATTGAGGCCTCAGCGGATCCGGAGGCAACCCGGGCAGAACTTGAAGCAAAGCTCCTTGCGAGCCGCTCGCCTTTTCCTTTAATGGAAAGCTTTTCGCTGCATGAACTGATCGACCCAAGACAAACAAGGCTTAAATTATGCCAATGGACACAATGGATCGAGCCGGGTTTAGCGGCGCTCAAAGGCCCGGCGACCTGGGGTTACCGGCCTTGATTCAGCGCTTGATTTTAAGGGGGCTTGTCCTTGCGGGGCTGCTTGGGACGATGCCTTGGGTGCAGGCCGCAGAGTCTGTTTGGGTCTCATCCGGTATGGCTCAGGCCAGGATCCTGACGCCAGCCAATGGTATCGTCTCTGGTGAAGACCTTGAGGTTGGGGTCGAGCTTGATTTACCGAAAGGTTGGCATACCTATTGGCGCAACCCCGGTGATTCCGGAGAACCTGTTTCGTTAACGTGGTCGGGTCAAGGGCTTAAAAACACGTCAAAGATTCGATGGCCTATTCCAGAGCGTATTCCTTACGGCCCCTTAGTGAACTTAGGTTATAAAGAATCGGTGTTGTTGACCCAGCGTCTAGCCTTCGAAAACCTTACAGGCGTTGATGCGATCGAACTGACAGTATCGGGGCGCTGGCTCGTGTGCGAAGCGGTTTGTATACCCGAAACCAAAGTCATGACCTTGACGCTACCGGTTGTCGAGCAGGCCGCCCTGAATCCCGAACTGAAGATTCGGTTTGATCAACTGCCGTTGCCCCAGCGCGCCGCAGGGATCAGTGAGACCCGTTGGCTGAGTCAAACCGATCTTGAGATTCGATTGAATTTCCCGGGTATCGATTTGAGCCGTCTCGAGGGTCTTTATTTCTTGCCATTTGAAGCCGATGTGCTGGATCTGACCGTTGCGCCGACGGCGGTGGTTGAGGCAGATCAGATTGTGCTCAATGTCGGCTTTGAGGATGCAAGTCGTGCGCGCTATGACGGCTTGCTTTGGTTTCAAGAATGGGTCAATGGCGAGCAGGTCACGGCGGCCTTTATGATTGAGGTGCCTGCACCAAATGACAGTAGTGGCGGTCTGGCTTTGCTCCAAGCCATCTTAATGGCGTTGCTTGGCGGGATGATCTTGAATCTCATGCCGTGTGTCTTTCCGGTTCTTTCGATCAAAGTGTTGGGCCTCATGGCGGAGGCCGGAGCCAGTCAGCAAGTGCAACGTCAGCAGGGCTGGTGGTATACCTGCGGGGTTATTTTAAGCTTTGTGTTGATTGCGGTGGTGTTAATGGTGCTGCGCGCCGTTGGCGAGCAGATCGGTTGGGGCTTTCAATTACAGTCCCCGATCGTGGTTGCCTTGCTCGCCATCTTGTTTTTACTGCTGGGTTTGAACTTGTCAGGATTTTATACGATCGGCAGCGGCATCAGTGTGAATGCAGGCCCGACAAAGGGCCGGCTCGGGGCGCTTTCTAGCGGCGTTTTGGCGGTGCTGATTGCAGCACCTTGCACAGCCCCCTTTATGGGCGCAGCGTTAGGGTATGCGTTAATCCAGCCGCCGCTGATTGGGCTGCTTGTGTTTACAAGTCTTGGCTTTGGTATGGCGCTGCCGATGTTGCTCTTGTCCTATTCGCCGGGCCTGCTTGCGGTCTTACCGAGGCCCGGTGCTTGGATGAACCGGTTTAAGGAAGGCGCGGCGTTCTTAATGTATGCAACCATGATCTGGCTGCTCTGGATCCTCATTCAGCAGGCCGGCGAGTTTGGCTTTGTCCTGACAGCCTTGGCGGCGTTACTGGTGGTGTTTGCCGTTTGGTTGTGGCAAGCGTTTAAACCGACGGGGCTGCAACGCCTATTGCTGCTGTTGAGCATACTTGGAGCAGGTTGGACGATTAGTCAAATTGGGGTTTTGATACCGACCGAGCTTCGCTCAGAACCGGCAGGGCAAGGCGCCGATGGGATTGAAAGTGCACCCTATACCGAGGCGTTGTTGCAAGCCGCGATCGCTGAGGGTCCTGTGTTCGTGAACTTCACAGCAGATTGGTGCATCACCTGCAAGGTTAATGAGGTGGTCGCCATTGACACTGAAGAGACCACCGGCTTGTTTACGGAACTGGGCGTGCGTTATTTGAAGGCGGATTGGACCCTCGAGGATCCAAGGATTACAGCGGCGCTGGCCCGTTTTGGGCGAGTTGGGGTGCCGTTATACTTGGTGTATCAAAAGGGTTCTGAGACCCCGTTGATCTTGCCGCAGATATTGACTGGCGAGATGATTCGGCAGGCGCTCCAGACGAGTTCGCCGGCCGAAATCAATGGCGTCTAAACCGCTTTCAGGCATCAACCCGGGCAGAAGCCTGGCCCTTTATGACCTCAACGCCTTCGCTGTCTTGGGTTGAAACCGAAAGGTCTATGAAGTGTTCACCATTTTCCTCGCGGATTGCGTCGATTGTGGCTGATGCGGTAAGGGTGGCGCCTGGAAAGACCTGCGCGGTAAAGCGTACGCCGAAAGCCGTGAGGCGGCCGTCTCCCACATAGTTCGTTAGCATGCGACCGGTCATGCCCATCGACAACATGCCGTGGGCAAAAACAGATGGGTAGCCAGCAACCTGAGTTGTGAAAATTTCGTCCGAGTGCAGCGGATTGTAATCGCCGGAGGTGCCGGCATACTGCACGATTTGGGTTCGAGAAAGATTGTTGCAGACTTCTTCGCTATAGACGTCGCCCACTTTGAGATCACTAAGTTTTAAAGGCATGGAAAAGGCTCCTTAAGCAATTATGAGGTTGCGGGTCGCTCGGTGCGGACACCGACACTGGTTGCGGTGACGACCAGTTCGCCTTCGAGGTCGCGATACTCGGTGACCGATTCACTAAACATGAGTTTGCCGCCACGGCGACCTTCTTTTTCCCAGCTTTTTCCGGGTTTAACCGTTGCGGTGAGGGTGTCGCCTGCAACCAATGGCTTGTGATAAACGTAGTGCTGTTCAGCGTGTAAACCACCGCCACTGCCGCCGCCGCTGCTGCCCCCTTCTTTTGGGGTGATGCCGGTCGGGCCTTTTGCTGAGCCGAACCATTCCTGACCGATTTTAGGTCGAAGAAAGTAGTCTGGATCAAATTGTGCGCTGGCTTGAACAAAGGTGGGTGGCGCGACAACGCCGCCAGGCTCTGTGGTCTTGGCATAGTCCTCGTCATAATAAATCGGATTGGCGTCGCCAATCGAGCGTGCGAACATCATGATGTGTCCGGCTTCTATGGGGAATTTATCTACGGCCATGAAAGCCTCCCGTTGTGATGATGAGTGAGTGGGTTCGTGCAAAACAAGGTACAGGCCCGAATTGGCAAGAGTCAAGCACAGAATATCGAAAACAGTCTTGCCCACCCAAAGCTTGGGCGCTATGATGCTCGATCGCGCGGGCTGCAAATATCCGGGTGTGCCCGGTCAAAACTGGGTGTGGTTGGGTTGCGGGTGTGGATGGGTTGAAAGCGCGGCACCAAGCAGGTTGGCAGCGTCATGGCGGCATGACTGGTGGTGCAGCGCAAGGCCTCTAGTGCAGCGCAAGGTATCGTACCGGCAAGGCATCATGAGCTTTGAACGCCTTGCGAACGGTTATCTAGGGTAGGCTATCTGCTGGCAATGAAGCACCGTTTTTAGGAACGCGATAGCAGATTTGTATAGCAGATTTGAATAGAAAAAGGACTTCCGGCAACGCATGTCTCGACCACCCCGAATAGAGTACCCAGGCGCTTGCTACTACCTCACTGGTAGGGCGCTTCAAGGTCGTAAGGCCTTTGAAGATGATCTGGATTATCGGGCGTTTGAACAGGTGCTGAGCAGTGTCGTTCACCGATTCAATTGGTTACTCCAAAGTTATGTTCTGATGCCAGATCATTACCATTTGGTGGTGGAGGTGCCCGAAGCCAACCTATCTAAGGGGATGCGTCAGCTTAACGGCGTTTATACCCAGCACGCTAACCGGCGGCACAATTCCGAAGGACCTTTATTCCATGGCCGGTTCAAAAGCATTTTGTTCGAGAAAGAAAGCTGCTTGCTGCCGATTTGCCGGCACGCCGCACTGAATCCGAATCGTTTGGGGCTAGCGAAAGAGCCGAGTGCCTATGAGCAGAGCAGTTATGGGGCTTTGATCGGTCAAAAACCCATGCCGGATATGTTGCATCCCGATGATCTCTATCAGCAACTTTCAAAAAAGCCGAAGCTTGCTCAAGCCGCACTGCGAGCCTTCGTAGAGACGGATCAGGTCTTTGAATCACCCCTCAACGATCGTGCGCATCAAGTGCTTTTGGGTACCGACGCCTTCGTTGATCGAATGCAGAGCCTGTTGCTCAATTCCGCCAAGGCCAAGCAGGCGCCGAAATTGGCGGGTCGCCGAAAGTCGTTGCGGGTTTTGTTTCGGGGCATGCACCAGATGAGTCGTACCGAGCGCAACCACCGAATTACGCTCGCGCACCTAGAATACAACTATACGTTAGCCGAAATAGGACAACATTTAGGCCTGCATTACACAACGGTTAGTAAGGTGGTTAACGCCAGCGAAAAAGCACTATAGCGTCTGCATTCGGCAGGGTCCTTTTGGTGCGAGATAAGAATCAAAACCCCAGCGTTGTAGTTCAATACGATACTCGATATGATCCAGCGAGTCTGGCGGTGTTGGTTGGGTAACAGGGGGTGAGATCCTCCCGATGGCCAGCAGTCGTATTTAAAAAGACCGAGTGAGGACACTCTTAACATCAGAGAAAACAAGGAGACCCGTGTGCGCAGACGTAGAGCGATCATCGGCGAAGAAACCGAAGAGATAGATTTAACCCCGATGCTTGACGTCGTGTTCATTATGTTGATCTTTTTTATTGTGACGGCAACGTTCGTAAAAGAAATCGGTCTCGATGTGAACAGTCCTGATAAAAATCAAAACGTAAAAGATGCAGATAAACAAAGCATCGTGGTGCAAATCACCAACCGTGACCGAATTCGCATCCGAGGTCGTGACATCGATTTCCGCGCCGTTCGCGCCAACATAGAGCGCTTACATGCAGAAAACCCGGATGCGCCGGTGGTTGTCCAGCCTCATCCTGATAGCACGACGGAAACCATGATCCACGTCATGGATTCGGCCCGTCAGGCGGGGGTCTTTGCGGTTTCAATCGCTGCAACCTAGACGTATGACCGAAACATTGGTCTGAATGAGCCGCGTTAATCGCGGCTCGTTTGTTTTGCTCCCAAACAATCTTTTAGTTCGAGTAGTTTTTATGGAATTAATCTTGATTCGGCACGGTCTGCCAGAAAAAGTCATTCGCTCTGATGGGGGCGCAGCTGATCCTAATTTATCGGAGCAGGGGCATCGTCAGGCGGCTCAGGTGGCTGAGTATCTAAAAGACGAGCCAATACATCGGCTTTACTCCAGTCCGATGCGGCGCGCGGTGCAAACCGCGGAGCCGATTTCGAAGATGCTTGATTTGTCGATCGAGCAGCGCGATGGCGTTGCCGAATACGATCAAGATGCAAACGAATATATTCCCGTGGAGCAGCTTAAAAAAGAAAATTATGAGGCTTGGTTGCGCTTGATGCAGGGCGATATGGTCGGCGTTGACTTTGAGGCCTTTACCGTACGGGTCGTTGAAACCCTGGAAACGATTGTCCAGGAAAATCGCGGTCAAACTGTGGCGGTGACCTGTCATGGAGGCGTGGTCAATATTTGGGCGGCGCATGTACTCGGCATGCCCCTCAAAATGTTTTTTAATCCTTACTACACCAGCGTCAGTCGATTTCGGGCAGCCAGTACCGGTGAGAAATCGATCATCACCTTGAATGAGCGGTTTCATGTGCGCGATGAACTGTAGGTCGCGTTGATTTACGATGATCGCGGTATCGGATGGGGCTGCAGGCAATGGTGCGGTATCCGAGGGTGAGCTGATCCGTCAACGCGTTGCAAAAACTCGGCCTCGCATAAAATGATCCCGGCAATTGATGACGCATCACCCGGTATGGTTGTGAGGGCTGCGCCAAAACCTAACTTTGATTCTGAACCAATGGGTTCGCTAAGCGATGTGCGGCTCAGTCGAGTCTGTCCATCTGGCGGCGCCGGCAGACATCGGTTGTCCGCAGTGTAAAACTCGCGCATTGCTCCGCTAAAGGCTTGTTTGGCACTGATCACGCGACGCAAAGCGACAATGCAGGCGCTGGCATTGCTCGATGCCGGAACCCTAAGCGCGGGTTTTGTGCGTGGTCGCGCGAACTGAAGAGAATCTAACGAACGAGCTGAAATCAAGCGGTGTCGATGCTGCGTGCCGCAGTAAAATAGGCGCGATCAAACATCAAGCGGGTTTAAAAACCAGTGGATCAATTGGTTTTGAACAAACAAGATGGATTGCTTTGAATGTGCGCCTTACCAAATCTTAAGATTGACCGTGCACCGAAAGGTTGGATGGTTTTGACTGTGGTATAAAGGGCGAGTTCGGGAGAAACTGGAATCGGAAATGAGCATGAATCAACGGTACGGGATTTTAAGACTAATGCGCTTGGTTTGCGTGCTGGGTGTTTTGCTGGGTGCGACGGGTTGCGCCAGCATCGTGTCCAATGCCACAAGCCAGTTCGCGGACAACTTGTCCTCGGCGATTCTGGGTTCCAACGACGTCGATACGGTCCGTGAAGCCATTCCGGCTTATCTGGTTTTGATTGACAGCTTGGTGATGGGTGATTCACCAGCGCCCGACTTGTTATTGGCCGCTGCGCAGTTGAACGGCGCCTTTACCAATTTAGTTGAGCCGGAACGGGCGGGAAAACTATCGCTCAAAGCGCTCGACTACGCGGCCCGTGGGGCTTGCCTTAAAAGTGTCACGTTATGTGATTTGCCTCAGCTGAGTTTCGACGTGTTTTCCGAGCGCGTTGCGTCGATTTCCCTCAAAGAGGTTGATCCGGCCTATCAATTGGCAGTGGCTTGGACCGGCTGGATTCAAGCCAATAGCGACGACTGGGCAGCGGTGGGTCAGCTGGCCCGTGTGAAAGCACTGATGACTCGCGTACTGGTCCTTGCAGATGGGTTCGATGAGGGCGGCGCGCACTTATATATGGGCGGACTCGAGACGGTGTTGCCCGCCAGCATGGGCGGCAACCCAGAAAAAGGCAAAGCGCATTTTGAACGGGCCATTGAATATTCTGGTGGCCGCTTCCTGATGGCGAAAGTGGTTTATGCCGAGCAATACGCTAAACTTGTTTTCGACCAGACATTGCATGATGCCTTATTAAACAGTGTTCTGGCTGCTGATCCGGTCGCGCCGAATCTAACCCTGATTAACACATTGGCTCAGGAACGAGCCAAACAGCTGATGATGGAGTCCAATGATTATTTCTAAACACCTAAAAGCCCGAATCAATCTTCTGACGCGCGGGCTTGTCTTGTGTCTTGCCCTAGTCGGCGCGGCCTCGAGCAGCACTGCGCAAACCTTGAAGATGGCAACGGTTGCCCCGGACGGGCTCGCCTGGATCAAGCAGTTGCGCGCAGCAATGAAAGCGATTGATCAAGAAACTGAAGGCAGGGTTAAGTTCAAGCTCTATCCAGGCGGCGTACAAGGGGATGACGCGACGGTGCTGAGAAAAATGCGTATTGGTCAACTGCAAGGCGGCGCTTTGGCGGCTGGCGCGCTCATTCGGTTTTACACCGATCTGCAGATCTACAACATGCCGCTTCAGTTTAAAAACTCAAATGAAGTTCAGCATGTGCGAGCCGAAATGGATGATGGGATTATCGATGGGATCAAGCAGGGCGGTGTTCATGTGTTTCCCCTTGTTGAGACCGGCTTTGCATATTTGTTGTCAAAAAAACCGGTATCCAAACCTGAAGATATGACCAATTTAAAAGTCTGGGTCCCGGATGGCGACCCGCTGGGCGAACAACTGGTAAAACTTTTTAAAGTGAGCCCCGTGCCGTTGAATATCACCGATGTTTTGGCGGCGCTGCAGACGGGTTTGGTGGATGCGGTTGCGGTGCCACCGCTGGTTGCCATTGCGCTGCAGTGGCACAACCATGTTGATTACATGATGGATCTGCCGCTGATGTATATCTACTCCGTTTTGGCGCTGGATGGCCGGGCTATGAAGAAAGTGAGCCCCGCCGATCAAGCGGTCATTGCGAGCCATTTAGATCCGCTGATGAAAGAAATCGATGCTCTGAATCGGCAGGATAACGTCAAAGCGCTCGAGGCCATTCTGGCCCAAGGCGTGACCTCGGTACAACCCAGCACAGCAGATTTGGCGGCTTGGAATGTGGTCGCAGTGGATGCTCTGGCTGCGATGGTTGCCGCTGGGGAAGTGTCTCAACCCGTTTTGGATCAGTTCCAAGCATCCCTTAAAGCCTTCCGGGCTCAGTCTCAGTAGCATGTCGGCAACTGATCAGGCTGGTATGACACGGTTTTTTAAAGGTTACGCCGCGCTTGAAGATGGCGTCTTGATGCTGATCTTTGCAAGCACCCTAGGCTTGGCTGTGATGCAAATTCTGCTTCGAAATTTTTTTGATATTGGTTTGATTTGGCTTGAAAGTTATCTGCGCATGCAGGTGCTTTGGCTTGCGATGTTGGGCGCTATGGTTGCAACCCGGGAGGGCGAGCATATTCGGATCGATCTGCTCGCACGGTTTATCCAAGGTAAGCTGATTCGCTATTTTGACGGCGCGGTGGCGGTATTTTCGGTTTTGGTTTGTGGCGCTGCGACCTATGCCTGCATCACTCTAGTGCAATTTGAGATGGAAGATAACTTGATGGCGTTCGGGCCCGTGCCCATCTGGATGTGCCAACTGATCCTACCGTTTGGCTTCGGCGTGATGACCCTAAGGTTTGCGGAAAGAGCCCGCCGGGTGATTTTCAAGGTCGCGCTTTAGTGGGTTTTCTGGGCTCAGCGGGTTTGATGCTGCTGGCGCTACTGGGCTCGCCATTGTTCATTGTGATTCTTGCTGCTGGAATGCTTGGGTTCCTCATCTCTGAAGTGCCGCTTACCGTCATCGGTATCGAAATGTACCGCATCGTTGAAACCCCCATGCTGCTTGCCCTGCCGTTATTCACCTTTTCAGGCTACGTTTTGGCGGAATCGGGGATGTCCCAACGGCTGGTTCGCCTGACCGCGGCGACGCTGGGCTGGCTACCCGGCGGGCTGGCTCTGGTCGCTTTTGTCACCTGCGCCTTTTTCACGGCCTTTACGGGCGCGTCAGGGGTAACCATTGTCGCAATTGGGGCCCTATTGTATCCGGCCTTGCAACAAGGCGGTTATACCGAGCGATTTAGTCTAGGGCTCGTCACAACCTCTGGCAGCTTAGGGTTGCTGCTGGCACCGTCCTTGCCGTTAATTTTATACGGGGTGTTGGTGCAACAAATGGATTTGGGCGTGCAATTTAGCATTCAAGACCTGTTTTTGGCGGGCCTGATGCCGGCGGCCTTGATGATTATGATGCTGACCGTGTATACCGTTATCACCCAACCGACGGTTCAGCGGCCGGTCGATGAGGCAAGACCCTCGGTTCGCAAGGCAGCGTGGGCGATGCGCTGGGAGTTGCCGATGCCGGTGGTGGTGTTGGGCGGGATTTATTCCGGCTTTTTTGCCGTCTCCGAAGCTGCTGCGATCACCGCTTTGTATGTGTTGATTGTGGAGGTGGGTATCTATCGGGAGATAACGCTTTCAACGCTCATGCGCATCACCCGCGAAGCCATGGTCATGGTGGGGGGGATTTTGTTGATTCTGGCCGTATCGCTTGCGTTCACGAATTTTCTAGTCGACTCAGAAGTCCCCCAATGGCTATTCGAGCAGATTCAGCAGGTGGTCTCGAGTCCACTGGCATTCTTATTGCTGCTGAATATCGTTCTGCTTCTGCTGGGCGCGATACTCGATATATTCTCAGCCTTGGTCATCATGATTCCCCTGATCGTGCCGGTCGCGATGCAATTTGGGATCCACCCGGTGCATTTGGGCATTATTTTCTTAGCAAATATGCAGATCGGTTACTTCACGCCACCGGTTGGAATGAACCTGTTCATTGCCAGTTATCGGTTCAAAAAACCGGTTGCCGAGTTGTACCGCGCAACACTGCCGTTCATGGCGGTGCTCATGGTCGCGCTCGCCCTGATCACCTATGTGCCCTGGTTGAGTCTTGCTTGGATGAGCGATTAATCGACTTTGAGCACTGGGTTTGGGTCTTAGGATCCTTGCAAAGACCGGCATCACGGTTGCAAACGCACGAAACGTCGAAATCGTGCGATCTGAGGTGTTGTGGTTTGCGTCAAGTGTGACGCGCGATTAGGCGGCATTAAAAACCCTGGGCCATACCTTCCTTACGATGATCGCTACCGCCACAATAGCCGTCCTCAAGACAGGCAATGAGTTGGGCGCCGCCAAAGAGATGTTCCGGTTGGTGCAGTTTGAGGGTGTGCCCCCGAGCCTTTAATGATGCAAGGGTGGCCTCTGAAAAACCCGCTTCCAAGGCAAGGTCACCGGACTCAGTGAGATGCCAGCGCGGGGCATCGGATGCCGCCTGCGGGTTTTGGCGATGCGTGACCACGCGCACCATCATCTGCACATGACCTTGTGCTTGCATGTGCCCACCCATCACGCCAAAACTCATAAGAGGTTGCCCATTCATACAGGCAAAACCAGGAATGATGGTGTGAAACGGCCGTTTACTGGGGCCGATACAGTTGGGATGACCCATTTGAGTATTAAACCCAGAGCCTCGGTTTTGTAGGCTGATGCCGGTGCCGGGCACCACGATGCCCGAACCAAATCCGCGGAAGTTGGATTGGATAAAGGACACCATCATGCCGGACGCATCGGCGGTCGTGAGATAGACTGTATCGGGGCTGGCGCCGAGCGCTGGCGGTGGGCCTTGGATTTGGTCGAGCCGGATTGCGTGCGCGGCTTGTTTCAGGATTTCTGGATCCATCAGCGATGAAACGCGCTCGGTCATGGTCGTGGGCTCCGACAGGTGTTGCGAAACCTGTTGCCAGGCGTAGCGTATGGCTTCAACCTGTAGGTGGATGGCGTCCGCGCTGTCTAAGTCGAATTGGGCCAGGTTCCAGTGCTCTAATATCCCGAGTGCGATCAAAGCCATAAGGCCCTGCCCGTTAGGGGGTATTTCAAATAGCCGCGCCCCAGAAAAGGCCGTTGAAATGGGCGTGACCCATTCGGCTTGATGCTCAACCAAATCGGCTTTTGTTAAAGGGTAATCTGCTTGGTTGGCGTCAAGAATCATGCGCTCTGCCAATTCGCCGTGATAAAAGGCTTCACCAGAGCTGTCGCGGATTGCCTTCAGGGTTTCGGCATGCCTTGGCAAATTAACCAATGAGCCGATGCTAGGCGCCTTGCCACCTGGAAAAAAAGTCGCCTGAAACTCCGGGAAATCGCGGTAAGTGCGCTGGGCGTGCTGCCAGTAAAAGGCGCTTTTGGGACCAACCAAATAGCCATTTTCGGCGTAATCAATCGCGGAATCGAAGAGTGCTTTAAAGGGTAATCGCCCAAACCGTTCGGAGAGCGTTGACCAAACATTGACAGCGCCGGGCACTGTCACGCTATGCCAGCCTAAACCCGGCATTCGTTTTCGGCTGAGATAATCGTCACGGTTTAAGGCCTTTGGTGTTCGGCCTGAACCATTTATGCCGTGTAGATGAGTGCCATCATAGATGAGTGCGAAGGCATCACTGCCAATGCCGTTGTTGTTGGGCTCAACGACCGTCAGGGTGATGGCGGCTGCAAGGGCTGCGTCCACGGCATTGCCCCCTGATTTAAGGGCAGCAAGACCCGCGTTGGTGGCGAGTGGCTGGGATGTGGCGACCATGTTTCGAGCAAAAACGGGCTGGCGATTAGCGGGGTAGGGCAGGGCCCAATCAAATTCCATTATGTCGCCCCGCGTCTATGGGTTCGGCCTGTTGCCAAAGATTGCTCAAACTTTGTTGTTGAAACAAATGATAGTAACGCCCTTGAAGGGTGATGAGTTCGTCATGGTTGCCTTGCTCGATGATGCGGCCATCGTCGATGACAACGATTTGGTCGGCATGGCGGATGGTCGATAATCGATGGGCAATAATGACACTAATTCTGTCCTTGAGCAGTGCGCGAAGACCTGCTTCTATGCGAGCCTCGGTCAACGTATCAACCGATGAGGTCGCCTCATCCATAATAAGGATCTGTGGATCCGCGAGCAGGGCGCGGGCAAAGGAGATGAGTTGCTTTTGGCCGGCGGAAAGGCTCGAGCCACCCTCACCAATGACCGTTTCATAGCCGAGCGGCATGGCAACGATCGTCTCATGAGCGCCGGCCTGTTTTGCAGCGATCTGAATCTGATCTGGGTTTGCTGACAAATCGCCATAGCGTATGTTGTCGGCAATTGTGCCCGCAAATAAGTGGGATGACTGTAATACGACGCCCAGGCTGGATTGCAATGCCTGCAGGCTCCAATCGCGATAATCCACGTCGTTAATCAATATTCGACCGGCGGTGGGTTCATAAAACCGAGCCAGCAGACTGACCAAGGTGGTTTTGCCGCCACCTGTTGCGCCCACTACAGCGACACTTTGTCCGCGCTGAATTGTCAGATCAATATTATGCAGCACCGGTTTACCGGTGTTGTACCGAAATCCAACCGATTCAAAGGTGATGCGCTCGATCGGTTGGGTAAACGCATCGGGCTCGGTACTGCTGGCCTTGCGCTGCGCCAGTCTTGTGAGCACCGCTTGGCTGTCTTGTATATCCGGTTCAGCTTGGATCAAACTGATGACGCGCTCTGCAGAAGCTTGCGCCATTTGCATTTCAGCAAACCAATGGGCGAGTTGCTCAATCGGCTCAAAAAAATGTCGGGTGTACGTCAAAAAAGCGATCAAGGTCCCGGTAGAGATCAGCCCCCAGGCCGACTCGATCCCCCCAACCACGAGGGCGATACCAGTGGCCAAAGCCGAAAGGGTCAAGACAATCGGTAAATAGATTGCGGCTTGCACAGCATTGGTGATGGAGGCTGCGTGCATGCGATCGGTTAAGCGACCGAATTTGTTCAGGTTGTCGGCCTCTTTCACAAACACCTTGCTGGTCAACACCCCCATGATGTTTTCATTGTAGGCACCGGTGATTCGAGAATTGGTTTGCCGAACTTCTCGGGCACTGCGTAGGATTCTGGTCTGGAAATAGCGGCTGATCATTGCCAGCAGTGGCAGGCTTAGCAGGATGATCAAACCCAGAACGGGTTCCATAATCAACATTGCGCCCGAAATGCCCAGCATGATCGTGAACGACCAGAATAGGTCCAGGATGCCCCACGCCATAATATTCGACAGCCGTTCGCAGTCCGACGTCATGCGCGCCATGAGCCAGCCGACCGGACGCTCATCGTAATAGGCAAAGGACAGCCGCTGAAGATTGGCAAAGCCGTCGCGACGGATGTCATGGCTCATGTGGCTACGAAGCTTGCCGCCAAACCATAAAAATCCGAGGACGGCTGTCCCGAGAGCGACACACAATACGCCGTACACTGCGCCATAACCGAGCAGGTTGATGTCTTGGCCATAGAGGCCAATATCGTCAATAACCGATCTTGTCACAAGCGGAAAAGAAATCTCAGCGATGCCCACGACGACCGCGCACAAGGCAAGGAGGACGAGGTCTTTTGGATACCCCCGGGCATAGCCCAGGAGTTGGGTCCAGACCCCCAGTTTTAAATCTTTGTCAGGCGTGAACTCATCGCTGAAATTGTCATCATCATAGAAGGCCTCACTCATGATAGGTTGCCCTCAGGTGTCCGGCTTTGCTGGATATCTTGTTGCACTTGGCCTTGCAGTTCACAGAGTTGCTGATAGATACCGGGCGTTTGCGCCAAAGTCTCATGGGTTCCAATTTGGGCAACCTCGCCATGGGCTAAAACAACAATTCGATCGGCTTGCATCACGGTTGATAACCGGTGTGCCACGATAAGGGTGGTTCGATTGACTCGAACCCGTCTTAGGTTGTCTAAGATCAGAGATTCAGTGTCGGTATCGACAGCAGACAGGGCGTCATCCAAGATGAGGATTGCGGGGTCTTTTAACAGGGCTCGCGCAATGGCGAGGCGCTGGCGTTGACCCCCTGAGAGGGTGACACCCCGTTCGCCGACCAAGGCATCAAAGCCGTTGGGTAATGCTTCAATGGTGTCGAGAAGATTGGCTGTTGTCACGGCCTCGGTCATATCGGCAAGGCTTGCTTGGGTTCGGCCGATTCGAAGGTTGTCGGCAATCGAGCCGGCAAACAAAAAGGATTCTTGCAGCACCACGCCCATCTGCGCGCGGACAGACTTTCGAGACAATTGACTCAGGTCAAAGTCGTCGACCCAGAGGGTGCCCTGCTGGGGATCATGTAAACGGAGCAAGAGCTGGATCAGAGTGCTCTTACCCGCGCCGGGTGGGCCGACCAGTGCCACGGTTTCACCGGCGGCAATGCTGAGCGACAGGTTCGTTAAGACGGGCGGGTTACTCGGATGGTGAAAGGTTACGCCGTCCAGTTTTATCCGACCGGATAGCGGGGCGGTCAAGGCGAGTTCAAGGTTTGATTCCTCTGGCTCTGACAGAATCTCAGCCATTCGTTTAAGCGCGACCACTGCTTTGCCGGAGTCTGTTAGGACCCGGCCCATATGTCGGATAGGCCAGATGATCATGCCCTCGTAGGTGATGAAGGCAAAAAGTGTCCCGATCGTCATGGCATCCGCCAGCACCCAATGGGCCCCAACGAAAAGGATCAGGCCAACTTGGAACAGGCAAACGATGTCACTGCCACCGTAATAAAAGCCCAAGAATCGCATCAAGCGCTGATTTTGATCGCGAAATCGAGCGTTGGCTCGACCAAATTTTTCGGCCTCAAACGGTTGCCGAGCAAAGGCGCGCACAACCCGAATCCCAGTCAAATTCTCCTGCAGCACGGTGGTGAGACTCGCCTCGGCCTCGTCGACTTCCAAGAACATTGCTTTGACTCGGTTAAAGAACAGCACCGCCGACACCACTAAGAGCGGCATCGTGATCAGCGCGACGCCCGTCATGGCGACGTCGAGCGACAGTAAAATCGGTGTCACAATGAGTAGCATTAACACCGCGCGCCCGATCTCGATGATTTGACCGCTCACAAAGACTCGAAAGGTTTCGATGTCAGATGTGCACCGTTGAATGAGATCTCCGGTATCGGCCTGATGGTGATAGGCGATGGGCAGGTGATTCAAATGATTCATTAGGGTGTCGCGTAGACGGCGCGCCATCCCTTCGGCAGCGACAGCGATTTGTTTCCCGCGCAGGTAGACAAAGTAACCGGCAAGCGCGGTACATAACACGATGAGAAAGCCGGATAATCCCAATTGCAGGTAGAGCGCCTGATCGTCATTCAAACTTGCGGGAATGAAGTGCGCAAGCCAGGTTAGGTAGGTGTCCGGTATCTCACCGGTTAATCGATCGAGCATCGATCGAGTAATCATGGGCACGGCAAACAGCAGCGCAAAGCTTGCGATCATCGCGAGCAGCGCCATCAGTAATGGGCCGCGAAAGCCTGCGGAGATGCTTATAAATAGTGGCCAAAGCGCAGGGCCTTTGGGCTGGCTGTTAGGGTTCGCAAGCATGATGTCGGGCGCTTCCTCTAGGCGGTTTACGTGGACATCGCGGGGCGCCGTGCATCCTGAGCAAACCGAACTTCATCTTATACGCTGTCGCATTATGCCGATGCGGTAAACAAATGAGAAGGTCATCGCTGGCACGCTGGAGTTCAAGCCCGTCTTCTGTATAACAGGGGGTCTTGGTTTTAAGGAAACGTTATGAAACTTTTTAATTCAGTCGGCCCTAACCCCCGTGTTGTGCGGGTTTTCATGAGTGAACTGGGTCTCACAATCGATCAAGAGACCGTCGATATTATGGCGGGGGAAAACCGCCAGCCTGCCTATCAAGCGGTCAACCCGGAGTGCGCAATTGCCAGCATTGATGTTGGATGATGGCACCGTTGTGTCAGAGATTACCGCCATTTGCGAGTACCTGGCCGAGCATGCGGGCGGCAGCAGCCTCATTGGCGACACCATGCAAGAGCGGGTCGAAACCAGAATGTGGGTTCGCAGAATTGATCTTGGGATCGTTGAGCCCCTCGCAAACGGCTTTCGATCGTCTGAAGGCGCGCCGATGTTTAAGGATCGAATGCGCATCATTCCTCATGCGGCGGATGACTTAAAGGCGCTCGCGCAAGACAAGATTCAATGGCTGGACGGCTTGATTGGGGATCAAAACTACATCTGTGGCGATCGCTTCAGTTTGGCAGACATTATGCTTTGCGTGTTCCTTGAATTTGGGGCTCAAGTTGGGCAGCCGATTGATCAAAACAACGCGAACATTGTGGCTTGGCATAACCGTGTAAAAGATCGTCCAAGTTTTGCTGCTTAGTCTCTGTTAATCATCACTTTTTTCCTCGGCTTGTGCTTTGACAGAGGCTGGGCCCTTCGGCACTGCCGGACCGTAAGCCGTGATGGTTTTCGGCAATGCTTTTCGACCAAGACCCAAAACCCGACTCGATTTTGGTCTAGGCGGTATGGAGCGCCAGCAAACTAGCGCGTTCACCCATCGGTTTAGGCGTGCCGTACAAGGTAACGAGTGCCTAGACCTAAAAGGGCTCGCTGCATCCAGGCTAAAACGCGCAAACCCGCGATCGAAGGCGGTGGGTAAGCGCAGCAGTGGGTGTGGGTCGTCAGCACACCGAGGGCGGCCGCTGTGAAATGCGTCGAAAGCGCGTCAACCTGCCACACTGCAGGCAGACATGAGGCGTAGGCATGATGATTCAGACACAATTAGAAAGGGTATTTTGCACCAGCTGTGCGTCGACCAAGAGAAGTGCGCGATCAAGCGACGTGTTCGATCAAGCGCGGTGTTCGATCAATAAAATAACGAACGAAGGGTAATCTATGTTTCAGGGAATGAATTTTGCGCCCGCGCAACTGCCGGGTGAGCTTGAAGCGTTACGGACTGAGGTCCGGCATTTCTGGACGCCGAAACAGACTGGCATCCTAATTCGGATTTCAACGCGGGCGCCTCGCCCGAGTTTTCAAAACGCTTTGCTGCCAAAGGATGGATTGGCATGACCTGGCCAAAGGCGTACGGCGGCGGCGGGCGGTCTTTTCTTGAGCGCTATGTTGTCACCGAAGAGTTGCTGGCTGCGGGCGCGCCTGTTGGATGTCATTGGATCGCTGACCGTCAAAGCGGGCCGCTGCTGTTAAAATTTGGTACCGAGGCCCAAAAGCAAGCGTTCCTGCCGGGAATCATTTCCGGGGAAAGCTTTTATTCGATCGGGATGTCAGAGCCCGACACGGGGTCTGATCTTGCCTCCATTCGCACTAGCGCGGTACAAGTGCCCGGGGGTTGGTGCCTGAACGGCAGTAAAATTTGGACCAGCAATGCCCATCTCAATCATTATATGGTGACCTTGGTCCGTACAGCCCCTGCAACGGAAAACCGGCACGAAGGGATGAGTCAGTTCATTGTGCCGATTCAGGCCGATGGCGTGACGGTTCGGGGCATTGATAATTTGGCGGGTGAACAGGATTTTAATCAAATCTTTTTCGATGATGTTTTCATCCCAGATGATCATGTGGTTGGAGAACCTGGCAATGGTTGGGCCCAAGTGATGAGTGAGCTGGCCTATGAGCGCAGTGGACCAGAGCGCTTTTTAAGTGCCTTCCGAGTTCTGGCGGAGTTCGGAAAAAGCTTGCAAAACGGTGCGACGGAATCCCAGGCACGGCTTTATGGTCAGTTGGTCGCGCACTTGGTCGTTCTGCGGCGGATGTCGATCTCGATCGCGAGTTTGCTAGAACAAGGTCTGATGCCGGATACGGAAGCGGCTCTGATTAAAGATTTGGGTAATAGTTATGAGCGCTTAGTGCCAGAGGTGGTGCGCTTGTATTTACCGGGCGAGGTGCCAAAGGGGTTAGCCCAAGCACTTGAGGAATGTGTGTTGCATGCACCCTCATTCACGTTGCGGGGTGGCACCCGAGAAATTTTACGCGGCATGATCGCCCGCGGTTTGGGCTTGAGGTAGAACCATGAATGAAGAACAACAGCTGATTGGCGAGATGGCGCGCCGCATGTTGGACGACCATTGCGGTCCCGCCGTCGTTGACGCAGCAGAGCAGGGCGATTACCCCTCGGCGCTATGGACGCTGCTGGTTGACAATGGCCTCACAACGCTTGGTATTGATGAAGCGCTCGGCGGCGCGGGTGGCACGTTTGGCGATGCCCTAGTTGTGTTGCGAGAAGCGGGTCGAAAAGCCGCGCCCCTCCCGCTGGCAGAAACGCTGCTTGCGGGACAATTATTGTCAAGCCTTGAACAGCGGTTGCCTACGGGCCCGATGTGTTTCGTACAAGGTGATGTGAGCCTGAATGAATCGGGTCAATTGCAAGGGTCGGTGCACGGCGTCAAATTTGCCCGACATTGCCAAACGCTCTTAGTTGCTGCGCGGCGCGGCGAGGACCCAGTGATTTGCCACATTCCAGCGGCAACGGTTGCGGTCACGCAAGGCAAGGATCTCGCGGGTGAACCCAGTGATGATCTTGATTTGTTTGTCCAGGTTCAACCCCAGGCCTGCTTTGACATTGATGAGGCGAAGCTCGATGCCGTGTTGGTTTGGGGCGCGGCAATGCGGTCTGTCATGATGGCAGGCGCCTTGGAAGAAGCGCTAGGGGCAACGGTTGGCTACGCACTGGAGCGCAAACAGTTTGGTAAGGCCATCGCGAAATTCCAGGCGATTCAGCAACAGTTAGCGGTGTTTGCAACGCAGGTTGCAGCGAGTACTCGGGCGGCTGAGACGCTTATGGTTCAATCTGAGATTGCCAGTATCGATGTGGCCATCGCCAAAGCCCGTATTGGTGAGGCCGCAGGTATTTGCGCCGAGATCGCGCATCAGGTACATGGCGCGATTGGCTATACCCGAGATCACCGGCTCAACCATCTCACCCGACGCTTATGGGCCTGGCGTGATGCGTTTGGCAATGAGGCCTATTGGCAGGAGCGTCTTGGCCGCACCTTGTTGGTAGAGGACTCCGGGGATCTCTGGCAGCAGATCACAGCGCTTGGTTAGGATGTTCAATGGGATGAGATGCCGAAACGCATAGAAGCCTGATGCGTGTCAGCAGGGATGCAACGGAACCGTTTAGGGGTGATTGCCAGCTGAAGGCGCGCGCTGGTAAATCCGAGAGCGCGTTTGGATTCTGCAGTCGGGACGCCGTCAGGGCAGGGGGCAAATTAGACCATCGCGTTAGAACCGGGTTATACGAGTGTTTTAAGCGGACTTTAAAGAGAAATCCGACGCGGTGCTCACGGGCTGGGTGCTGATCACAATGCCTTGGTCAATCAGTCGAATCATCGCGCTTAAGACGGACCGCTCGGCGGCGGGGAACATTCTCGGATCCGTGGTCGTGTACATCACGGGTACCATGTCCGGGATCCGGCTCAGTCCATCCTGTAAACACGCCAGTATCTGTTGCTCGCGCTCGAGCCGATGATCAATAAAAGCTTGCACGAAGGGCTGAACCTCGCGAATGGCGGTGCCGTGGGTTGGCCAGTAAATCTGATCGTCCCGTTGCTGCAGTTTTTCAAGGCTTGCCATGTAGGCCGTCATATCGCCATCGGGAGGGCCAATAACGCTGGTTGACCAGCCCATGACATGATCTCCCGTGAAGAGGGCCTTTTCCTCCTTGAGCGCGAAGCACATATGGTTGGAGGTATGCCCTGGGGTGTATACGCATTCAACGGTCCAGCCATCGCCTTCAATCATCTGACCATCGTGCAGGACGTGGTCCGGCACAAAGTCCATGTCGCCGCCTTCTTCAATTGGTGTGCCAGAGGCGATTTTGCCAGCGCCATGTGGGCCATAACCATAAGTTGGCGCTTGCCAGATCTGTTTCAGGGGTGCAGCAGCAGGGGAATGGTCCATATGAGTATGCGTAATTAAAATATGGGTGACGGTTTCGCCGGCTAAGGCGTCGCGGAGTGCGGCAATGTGCTCGTCAATCATCGGACCTGGGTCAACAACGGCAACGTTGCCGTGACCGATGACATAGGTACCCGTGCCATTAAACGTAAAGCCCGATGGGTTGCGTGCCGTCATTCGGCGGACAAGGGGCGATACGGTTTCAAGCGTTGCATAAGCAAACTCGTACTCGTAAACATAAGGGATTGCTACAGCCATAGGGGTCTCCATCTGAAGGCAAAGCATACCAGAAACGTTATCTTGGTATTGGATGCGATACCTTTTGCATTTTGCAGCAAATTGTCCATTATTGGGCGTAAGGATTAATGGGCAAATGAGGAAGCTATGACCACAGATTCAACGTCAGCGAATCGTTTAATCGAAATCGGTATCGCGCTCTCGGCAGAAAAAGACACGACAGTCTTGATGGAAAAAATTCTGCTGGAAGCAATGGATATCTCGCAAGCCGATGGCGGGACCCTGTACCTGCGCGATGAAGACTTCTTAAAATTCGAGATTGTACGGACCAACTCGCTCGAGATTGCGCAAGGCGGCACCACCGGTGGTGAAGTGACCTTGCCGCCGATGGCACTCAAAAATGCAGAAGGCTTGCCCAACACGCACAATATCGTGACCTATGCCGCCAACGAGGGCAAAACGGTGAACATCCCAGATGTCTATCTATCGGATGATTTCGATTTTACAGGTACTAAGAAATTTGATGAGGCCTTTGGATTTAAAGGATTTCGCTCAACGTCGTTTCTCACAGTGCCCATGAAAAATAACGCCGATGAGGTGATCGGGGTGTTGCAGTTGCTGAATCGAACGGATCCCGAAACAAAAGAAGTCGGTCCATTTGACGGCGGAATTCAGCCAATTATTGAAGCGCTGGCGTCCCAAGCCGCGGTAGCCTTGGACAATGCCACCTTGCTGAAGGAAATGACCGAATTGCAGCAGGCGTTTATTCAGTTGTTGGCAAATGCGCTCGATGCGAAGTCGCCTTACACCGGGGGGCATTGCCAGCGCGTACCAGAACTTGCGCAAATGTTGACCGAGGCGGCGAATGCCGAAACCACCGGCGTATTCAAAGATTTTAATCTATCCGAAGAGGACCGCTATGAACTGTATGTGGCGTCTTGGATGCATGACTGCGGCAAGGTCGTCACCCCTGAGTATGTCGTTGATAAATCCACCAAGCTCGAAACCATCACCGATCGCATTCACGAGATTCGAGTGCGGTTCGAGGTGCTCAAGCGCGATGCCGAGATTGACTGTTTGAAAGCGATTATTGCTGGCGGCGATGCGGCGGCGTTACAGGCTGCGCTGACAGAACGGCTTGCTGAAATTGATGCGGACTTTTACTTTATTGCAGAGACGAACGTCGGCGGCGAGTTTTTGGATGACGATGCGAAAGCCCGGGTGAAGGCCATCGCGGAACAAACCTGGACGCGGACCTTGAACAATCGAGTGGGCATCTCAATTGAGGAGCGCAAACGCTTTGAGCGAACGCCGGCGCCAGACTTGCCGGTTGTTGAGCAGCTCTTAATGGATCGCGACGACCATCTTATTCCCTATGAGGTTCAACCGTTTAGTGCAGACCCTGATAACCCCTATGGTTTTAAGGTAGATGTGCCCGAGTATAAATTTAATAAAGGCGAGGTGTATAACCTGAGCATTTCGCGTGGCACGCTGACCAATGAAGAACGCTTCATTATTAACGATCACATTGTGCAAACGGCAGTCATGCTCGAAAACCTGCCGCTGCCTAAGGCGCTCAGACGAGTACCAGAGATCGCCTGTGGTCATCATGAAAAGATCGATGGTACCGGTTATCCGCGAAAACTCACTGGCGATCAAATGTCGGTGCAAGCGCGGGTTATGGCCATCGCGGATGTGTTTGAAGCCCTGACCGCAGCAGATCGACCCTACAAGGATCGAAAGACACTCTCACAAAGTCTTCGCATTATGTCCTTCATGGCAAAAGACAATCACATGGATCGAGATTTGTACCATCTCTTCCTCGACAGCGGGGTTTATCGCGATTACGCCGACAAGTTCCTGCTTGAAGACCAAATTGATGAGGTGGATATCGAGGAATACCGGGTCGCCTAACCTAAGCAAGCGTTGCGCGCGGTTTAAGGCCTCTAAGATTAATTAAGGCTTGATTGGCGGCATTAAGAAACGGCGAAGTATCGTTGATACTCCCATAGCCCGGGGACAGGACTATCTGGGTCATTACCGGCGCGATGAAAGGTCATCCACTCATGACGCCGAGATTTAATCCAATATTCAACATCTTCTACCACCAATTCTTGTTTTAACGCCTCACAAGCATCGAGGGTTCTCGCCGCAGTCATAATGTCTGAGGGCAGGCGTTCTACACTGGCCGGAATGCCCCACGCTAGATCGGTAAATTCTGGCGGGGGTTCTCGCTTTGCCGCAAGACCCGTCAGACCGCCGGCTAAGATCGCTGCGAGGGCGTGATAAGGGTTCAAGTCGCCGGCGCCGACCCGATGCTCGATCCTCGCCGTTTTGGGTCCATCGCAGATGAGGCGAATCCCAGTTGATTTATTCTCCTCCCCCCAGGTTGCGGTGACCGGCGGCGCTGCAAACTCGCGCAGCCGTCGATAAGAGTTCACCGACGGACACAGATAACTCACGGTTGCTGGCATGGTGGTGACCAAGCCTGCAAGCCAATGGCGTAGCAGTTGTGAACGATGAAGTGGCGCGCCTTCATCATAAAATTGCGGGTCGCCGGCGCGGAGCAGCGAGTGATGAATGTGCATGCCGTTCGAAAACCCAGGCTGCGGGTGGGCCATAAAGGTGGTCGATAAGCCGAGTTCAATGGCGGTTTCGAAAATAATCTGTTTGGTTCGGACCACGCGATCGGCCATTACCACGGGTTCGTCTGGCACTAGATTTAGTTCAATCTGTCCCATTCCGTTCTCGTCGTTCCAGGCCTCCCAGGGGATGCCATAGGCTTCTAGTCGGGTGAGGACTTGATTCATAAAGGTGACGGCCCGAAAAGAGTCCTTCAGCAGGTAGATGGTTTGCAGGGGCGAGGCGCCGATCGGGCTTAGGTTTTGATACTGCTTGCGTTCGGCGTCGTCAAAAGAATTGTCATACAAGAAAAATTCAAGCTCGAAGGTGCACTTAACGCTTAAGCCTAGGTCATCGAGTTTTTGGACCTGTTGCTTGAGCTTCGTTCTAGGGCAGAGCGAGATGGGTCGACCATCGAGGAAGGTAAAGTCGCAAATGACTTGACCCAAATCGGGGTCATGGCCGTCTGGGACCAGGGTTGATAGATCTGGGGTCAACGCAATGTCGCCCAAAACGCTGCGCCGAAAGGAATGCCAAAATCCTAAATGGGGCGTGCTTTCGCTGTCGGATCCCAATGCGACATCGGCGAGGTTATGGCCGATGGGCAAACCCTTCGTAAACTTTTCGCGGGCACAATATTTGCCCAGTGCAAAACCATCAAGATCAGTGGCCATCGTCCGAACCCGTTTGACATGATGCCGGTCAAGCCAGGCATCGAGGTTAACCTCACCCTTAAACGCTGTGTCTGTCATTGCAGGTCCATCCATTGGTCGGTTGTGGCATCGGTGATGATCGCGATTGTGCGCATGCTGGCCTGGCATTGAATCCGACCTTTCAAAATATCGTCAATCAAGAGTGCGTAACCGTTGTAAAGATGACTGAGGGTTGCGGCACTACCCAGAACGAGGGCCTGCTCTGGGCCCTGACCCCAACGGTGCCGCGTGTCGGTGTCTTGGCTGTAACTTTCAATCGTAAATTCGTTCGGGTCGAGCAGGTTACTTGCGTTGTAAAAATTTTCCGCGGCGGTCTGCCAAGGCGTGAGCTTCGGCTGGAAGAGGCGCATCAGTCTGCGTTTTAGCAAGGGTTTTCGCCACGCCCCGCGGAGTTCAAAACTGAGCGGCGCGCCATTAAAGGGATCAAATTGGCCTTCAACCAAGGCGGTATCGCTTTTGCCGGCTCGCGAGATTGTGATCCCGGTTTTAGGGTCGACCACCAGGCGCAGTTTCTGGCGCGTTTTGGTGTCTTTCACAATAAGGTTGTCAGGCAGGCCTGCCAAATAATGCCCGTCAGCTTGACGAAGGCTCGTGCGCAGAATTCTCGCGAGATTGAGCTCCATGGGCGCTGCATTAGATTGCGTCAGAACCGAAAGGGTTTGTGCCATGGATTATTTGCCCGCCAGAGGTTTCTTGCTCATAAGAAGCTCATTCTGCTTCAATAAACTCGACGACTTCAAGGCCAAATCCGGACAAAGCGTTGTACCGAGAAGGACTTGATAATAGCCGCATTTTGCCAACACCGAGCGCGCGCAGGATTTGAGAGCCGGCGCCGATGACGCGATAGACACCAGACTCAGCGACCGACCGGTCGGCCGCAGGAATGTCCGGAAACGATTGAATCTGCGCCAGCTCTTGATCGGTTTGATGGGGTTGGCCAACGATTACAAGGACGCCTTGATCCGCCTCTGCAATGGCTGCGAGCGCATCTTTCGTCGACCAGGATTGCTTGAAGCCAGGGCGGGTTGCGCCCAAAATGTCGCGTAAGGTGTTGATCGTTTGCACCCGAACCAGGCAGGGGCTGTCCGCGCGGATGGTGCCTTTGGTCAGGGCCATATGAATCGCGTCAGAGGTCGTGTCGCGATAAGTGTGCAGTTGAAAGGTGCCGGCTTCGGTATCAACATCGCGCACATCGATTTCATTAACCGTCTTGTCATTTAAAACTCGGTACTCGATGAGATCTGCTATGGTGCCGATCCGGATCCCATGTTTCTTCGCGAAAACTTCCAGCTCCGGCCGTTGGGCCATGGTGCCGTCTTCATTCATAACTTCAACAATGACGGACGCGGGTTCGTATCCGGCCATGCGCGCGAGATCGCAACCGGCTTCGGTATGGCCGGCACGACTGAGCACGCCGCCGCGGTTGGCGATGAGCGGGAAAATATGGCCAGGCATCACGATATCATTGGGGCTGGCGTTCTTGGCAACGGCCGTCCGCACGGTTCGCGCTCGGTCGGCCGCCGAGATGCCGGTTGTGATGCCATCAGCCGCTTCGATCGAGACGGTAAAGTTGGTTTCGTGCTGAGAGTTATTATTGTCAACCATAAGGGGCAGTTGTAACTGCGCTGCTCTGGATTCGGTGACGGTGAGACAGATAAGGCCGCAGGCTTCGCGCGCAAAAAAGGTTATGTGGGCGGGGGTGACAACTTCTGCGGCAATCACCAAGTCACCCTCATTTTCTCGATCTTCGTCATCCAGAATCAGAACCATTTTGCCTTGCCGGAAGTCTTCAAGAATCTCGGCGGTCGTGTTGAGTTTCACATTACGCTCCTAATTAAGCCGTCAGTATATCCCAGAGCGCGGTTCGCTGGGTCTTTGAAGCGGTTGGCCCTATAATGCCTTATTGCACAGATTGTGAGTCAGCATGCTTTCAGAGGCTATCACACGCAGTTTACGTCAAATCGATGACCTGGAGTTGATCGAGGATCCCAGTCGGCGGCGGGTCTACGAAAGCGATGGGTTGACGGCGATTGCGCAGGTTCCGCCGCTGGTTGCGCTGCCCAATTCTTTGCAAGCCTTGCAAGAGACCCTGCAGCTTTGTCATGCCCATGGCGTTGCAATGGTGGCGCGTGGGGCCGGCACGGGCCTGTCGGGTGGGGCAACGCCCTTGGCCGATGGGCTGCTGATTGGGCTGGCGAAATTCAATCGTATTTTAGACATCGACCCGATCAAAATGACGGCGCGGGTTGAACCGGGTGTTACGAATCTTGCAATTTCAAAAGCGGTTGCGAGCGCGGGTTTATTCTATGCCCCGGACCCGTCCTCTCAGATCGCCTGCACGATTGGTGGTAACGTCGCCGAGAATTCCGGTGGCGTGCATTGTTTAAAGTATGGGTTAACCCTGCACAACGTCTGCGCCTTAAAAATGATGCTGGCCGACGGCGAAGTGCTGAGTCTTGGCGGCACCGGTCTTTGGGAAGATGGTCTCGACCTGCTTGCGCTCTTGCATGGCTCGGAAGGGCTGCTTGGGGTTGTGATTGAGGTCACTGTTGCGCTCCGGCCCCTGCCTGAGGCCGTAACCGTGTTGATGGCGGGGTTTGGCGACACCAAGGCGGCTGCGAATGCGGTGAGTGCCGTGATTCAAGCCGGCGTGCTGCCGGCGGGCCTTGAGATGATGGACCGGTTGGCGATACAGGCCGCTGAAGATTTCGTGCACGCGGGCTATCCCTGCGAGGCCGAAGCCTTGCTGCTGTGCGAACTCGATGGTAGCGGGGCGGAAATTGCAGCCCTCAGCGCGGCAGTTCAAGCCGTGCTGCAAGCGGCCGGGGCGCAATCCTTGGTTGAAGCCAGCGATGCCGCGGCTCGCGCCCGGTTGTGGTTGGGCCGTAAAGCGGCGTTTCCTGCGGTGGGCCGCATCGCGCCGGACTACTACTGTATGGATGGCACGATTCCTCGGCGGCATTTGGCCGAGGTGTTGGCCGCGATTGCGGATCGATCAACGCATTACGAGTTACCCGTGGCCAATGTGTTTCACGCCGGGGACGGCAATTTACACCCGCTGATTTTATACGACGCCAATGATTCGGATCAGTTCCAGCGGGCTGAGGCCTTTGGCGCCGATGTCCTAACGATCTGCTTACGCTTTGGCGGCACTATAACCGGTGAGCATGGTGTGGGTTTAGAGAAAATCGACCAAATGTGCGCGCAATTCACAACCCTCGAGCTGGCGGTTTTTCACGCAGTGAAGGCGGCGTTTGATCCGTCCGGATTGCTCAATCCCGGTAAAGCCATACCAACACTCAATCGATGCGCGGAATTTGGCGCGATGCATGTCCATCAGGGCGCGGCAAAGCATCCATCGTTGCCGAGGTTTTAAAATGGATCAGAGCGACGCCCTTCAGCAGGCTGTGCGTGCGGCCATCAGTCGGAACCAGACAGTACAGCCGGGCGGCGGGTGCACCAAAGGGTTTCTTCAGCCAGGGGCAGGCGATGCTGTCTTAGTATCGACCGCCGAGCATAGCGGGATACTGCATTATCATCCGGATGAACTCGTGGTCCGGGTCCGATCCGGCACGCGCCTGGTTGATCTGCAAGCGACCTTGCGCGAGGCCGGACAGTATTTGCCCTGCGAGCCCCCGAGCTTTGGGGCGGTGGGAACAGTTGGCGGGATGGTGGCGGCCGGGTTAGCAGGGCCTAGCCGGCCATATGTTGGCGGTGTTCGGGACTATGTGCTGGGCATGAAACTGATATTGCCCAGCGGTGAGATCGCGGCGTTCGGCGGAGACGTTATGAAAAACGTCGCAGGCTACGATATCACCCGACTCAATGTCGGGGCCCGTGGGAGCTTGGGGCTGATGCTTGAAGTCGCGTTAAAGGTACTGCCGATTCCGGAGGTGACGCAGGTGTACGGTCTTGCGTGCGATGCCGGTCTTGCCCAACAGCACATGTTAGCGCAGCGCAGGCTCGCCGGATTAAGTGCGAGCGCCTATTGTGATGGCGCGCTTCTTGTGCGCTACCAAGGCAGCGAGCAGGCCCAGCCCGAATTTGAACAGGCTCTGGGCCAAGGGTTTCAGCCGGTATCAAGCGCTGGTCTTGCAGCCGTGCGGGATTTGCGCTTCGCGCATACCGGGCACCTATGGCGCTGGGATGGCGCGGTAGATGCACCTGTAGTTGGTCAGATGGTGGCAATGGACTGGGGCGGCGCGTTGCGGTGGTTGGCGTCAGAGCAGGCGCCGGTTATTGCAGCCGATGTAGGGGTCGTTACTTGGTTCAAGCCAGGCAATGGCGCCTTGCCAGCCTTAATACCGCGAGCCGATGGGGTTGGCCGCTTGCAGCAGCGCGTGAAATCCGCATTGGACCCGAAGGGGACGTTTGTTGGCTATCCCGCTTTAAGGCCGACACCATGAAAACAAATCTTGATCCGAACTTTTTGGCGTCGGATGATTTGGCGCGCGCGGACACAATTTTAAGAAGCTGCGTGCACTGCGGGTTTTGTACCGATGGTTGCCCAACCTATCAGTTGTTGGGAGACGAAAACGACAGTCCGCGGGGGCGGATCTATCTGATGAAAGACATGTTCGAGACCGGGCAGGTAAATGCGGCTCAGGTCACCCATTTAGACCGCTGTCTATCCTGCCGTAATTGTGAAACCAATTGTCCTTCTGGCGTGGCCTATACGGATTTATTGGATATCGCCCGCGGCGCCATTGCGCAGCAGCAAACCAGAGGTGTGATGAATCGCGTGGGACGCTGGTTGTTGCGTCGGGGTTTAGGGCTGCCTGCATTATTGACCGCAGTATTTGAGGGCGCGCGTCAAATAGGCCGTTGGCCTGGCTTGGCGACGCGTTTGCCGGTTCGGCTTTCGCCAAAGCGGTCATCGCACCCGGTGGTCGTCACGCAGCCAACGCAGCAGGTGATACTGCTGGCCGGTTGTGTGCAAAAAGCCGCCACCCCCAACGTGAACCTGGCTGTTGAACACTTGTTGGCCCGTTCTGGGATCGCAGTCGTGCGGGTCGCGAAAGAGTCGTGCTGTGGCGCGCTCAACTATCATTTGGGTGACCATGCAGCGGGGCTTGCGGACATGCGGCGCCTGCTGCACACGCTCGCGGCGGCAGGGCCGAGTGATGCGCCCATTGTGTCGAGCGCCAGCGGTTGTGGCGTCACCTTAAAAGATTATCCCAGGCATTTTCCATTGGGTGATCCGGATCATGAATTGGCCCGTCGAATCGCGGCTCGCATGGTTGATGTGGTTGAACTATTTGACGATCACACGATTAAGGCCGCGCCGATGCGGGTTGCTGTGCATACGCCCTGCACGCTAAGCAATGGGCAACAGCTGGTCACGAATGTGGCAGATGTGTTGTCTCGGGCTGGGATCGACGTGTTGGCGACGGCGCCGCAATTGGCCTGTTGCGGCTCAGCTGGGACCTACTCGGTGCTGCAACCCAAATTAGCGAGGGCATTGCAAGCGAAGATGGTCACGGCGCTGACAACGCAGTCACCGGAGGTGATCGTGACGGCGAACATTGGCTGTCAAATGCATTTGGGCGCGGGAACCAACGTCCCTGTTCTGCATTGGGCAGAATTGTTGTGGCAGCAGCACGAGGCCTTGCTTGCAGTTCCTGATTCGAAACCGTAATTGTAGTGCGGCCTTAGCCGGCTGTTGCGCACAAAGATCTATCCCAATCCATGAACCAAAATGACGTTGCCGTCGCTGCCAGCAAGGCGGTGCTGCATGAGGGTTTGATAGTCATCCGAATGATACCAAGCCTGCGCCTTGGCCTCTGATTCAAACCGCAAAATCACTTGGCGCTGGCCCTTGGGCGCGCCTTCAAGGGTCGCGGCTTGCTCATCGACGGCTAAAATTTCACCCTCAAACGCCAGCAAAATGGCCATAAAGCCAGCTTCGTACTCGGCGTAGCGCGCCCGATCGGTGATGAGAATATCCGCAACAACGTAACAAGCCATGGTGTTCCTTAAGCATTCGCGACGAGCAACCAATACAGCAAACCCTTTTGGGCATGCAGGCGGTTGGCCGCTTGGTCAAAAATGATGGCACGCGGGTCTCGCACCGCGGCTTCGGTGATTTCATAATCATTATGAATCGGCATGTCGTGCATGATTTTTAGTTCATGACCGGCGACAAGATCGGAATTGATCTGAAAACGCTGCATTTGCGCAACCAAAGCGGCTTTCTCGGCATGCTTGGTTGGATCATTAAAATACTGCATGTCGATCCAGGTATCGGTGTAGATAAAATCTGCGCTGGCGATGGCGTCGCGCGGGTCCTCGACGCGCTGAATGCTTGGGTTATCCATCATCATCGCTTGCAAATCGGCATCGAAAGCTTTCTTGCGTCGCTGCGGGTTCAGGCGTTGCCAAGGTGAGCGAAAACCCAAGCCGGTCGGCCATCAAAACCAAGGAATTCGAAACATTATTTTGAACGCCTGTGTACAGAAGATGCAGTGCCTCGAGCGGCTTGTCGCTGTGCTCGGTCATGGTGAGCACATCGGTCAAGGCCTGGCAGGGATGATAGCGTTCGCAGCAGCCGTTGATCATCGGAACTTGGCTGGCCGCGGCCATGGTCAGAAAGTCACTGTTGTGGAGGAGTCGCGCCATGATGACTTGGACGTTGCGCGATAAGTATTCGATCTCGTAGGCGAGATCCGTCAGGATAAAGTTAGAGCTTTGCCAATCCAGGAACAGGGCGTGGCCACCGAGTTCGGTCATCGCCACTTCAAAGGACACCCGAGTTCGGGTGCTGGTTTTTTGAAAGAGCATCGCCAGGCTTTGGTGCGAGAGCGCCGAGCGAAAGTCATTGGGATTGGCTTTAATGGCGCGCGCCCAAGATAAAATGTCCGTTAGATCTTGGGTGGTAAAATCTTTTAAATGATTAACATGTGGCATGCTGGGCTCCAAGCCTCGCTGAGTTTAAGAGGCAATGTATGAAGCTTCGAAAGTCTAGGTGAGATTCTGGGGATTGTCTATTTTGGATTGCGCTGTGCGAGCAATCACCCATCAGGTGGCGGCCGGTGCCAGGTCGTGATTGGGATGAGATAAGGAACCTTGATCCGGCGTTTGGTGCCAGGCAAGGGACCCTGCTAAAAAGAAGTGGGGTGCAGCGACTCATGCGGGCGAGTAGGATTCTGGTAATGAGCTTCTAGGTAATGAGCTTCTAGGTAATGAGCTTCTAAAGGAGGTTTGGCATGTGCGGCCGGTTAAACGTCATCGAGGCGCCCATTGTTGCGTTCTTAGCGGAATTTCTAGGCGACGTGCCTTTTATTGAATCCCGCGGCAATGTGGCCCCGACCGAACCCGTGCTGGCACTGCGGGCGGACGCCGCGGGCTATAATGCGGCCTTAATGCGCTGGTGGCTGGTGCCGCACTGGTCAGACGGCCCCCAACACAAGTTCAGTATGTTCAATGCCCGCGCAGAGACCTTGGCGAGCAGCCCTGCCTACCGCGATCCTTTTAAGACCCGGCGCTGCGTCGTACCGGCCAGCGGGTATTTTGAATGGCGTAAGCAGAACGGACGATCCCAACCCATGTATTTTGAGCCAGAAAATGGTCAGGCCCTGTTGTTTGCGGGCCTGTGGGATGAATGGCGCGGCCCCGATGGCGTACTCACCAGTTGCACCATTGTCACAACGAGCGCGCCTGCGACAACCAAGGCTTACCATCATCGGCTGCCGATGATGCTTAAAACCGAGGAGGTCGCAACTTGGGTTGACCCGGCCACGGCCAAAGACCATTTAACCCTAATGATGACGCCGCGCCTGCCGAGCGCCCTAACGGTTGTCGATCTATCGCCAGCGGTCAACAACGCTCGGGAAAAGAATCTGGCGGCCCAGGTGAAAGTATCCGCGCCGGTCGTCTTGCCGGCGGGCTAGTGCTTCGGAGACGATTGCCTCTGGCGAAATCAGCGCCGCCGAAACCGAGCAGTTGCGCTTGCATCATTCAATGGATGAATGCGACTCCGTTTTAACTCTGACCAGCGCTCAATCGCGAGCACATGGTCATTTTCATCAGGCCTTGGCTTCCCAAACCCCAATATGCTATCAAAGCACCATCAACAGGGGGAAGTATGCAATATCTAAACAGTCTTGAGGCCGCGGCCCAATGCGGTATGACCTTGGCCTATCACGCCCAGCAAGCGCCGGACCGATTGGCGGTGGCCTCGCAATTTGGGGATCGCAGTTTTTCGGAATTAAATGCCCGAGCTAACCAGGTGGTGCGCCGGCTTCGGGAAGCTGGTTTGGGTACGGATGATGCCGTCGCCATGCTGCTGGTGAACCGGCCCGAGTTTTTAGAAGTATTGTTTGCCTGCCAGCGCGGCGGCTTTCGGGTCACGCCCATTAACTGGCATTTAACCGGTGACAATGCGTCGTACATTGTGGGCAATTGTGAGGCCAAAGCCTTTATTGCCGATGTGCGTTGCGCGGCGCCTGCGCAATTGGCGCTGCAGGATCATGCCGGGCAGTTGCATATCGCGCTGGCCGTGGGCGGGTCTATCGAAGGCTTTGCCGATTACGATGATGCCCTGGCTGGTGTGGATGCCGAGAACCTTATGGATCCCGAAATCGGCGCACAGATGCTGTACACCTCGGGCACCACCGGCCGGCCCAAGGGCGTGTTTCGGCCGAGAACGCCGCCGGCGGTTGCGGCGGCAGGGGATCGCGCCAACGCCGACACCGTGACCCGCGCCAGTGTCGCGGCGGCGTGGAATCCCGAAACCGATCGCGCGTTGTGCACTGGCCCGGCGTATCACGCGGCGCCCTTAGCCTTTAATATCATTACGCCGATCAACTTGGGTGTCGGCACGGTGCTCATGGATAAGTGGGACCCCGAAGAAACCCTACGCCTTGTCCAGGAATATCAGATCACCCATACCCATATGGTGGCGACCATGTTCCATCGCGTGCTGGCGCTACCAGAGGCGGTGCGCGCCCAATACGATACCAGCAGCCTGCGCTATGTGCTGCATGGCGCAGCACCGTGCCCGGTGCATGTAAAGCAGCAGATGATGGATTATTTGGGCCCCGTCCTCTTTGAATACTACGCGGCGACAGAAGGCGGCGGCGGCTTCTTTGTCGATGCTGAAGAGTGGCTGACCAAACCCGGCACCGTGGGGCGCGCGCCAGCCGGCGCTGATAACCGCATCCTGAACGATGAAGGGGACGTGGTGCCCACCGGGGAGGTCGGCACGATTTATTTTAAGGCACCCGCCGTTCGATTTGTGTACTACAAGGATGAAGCGAAAACCCAGGGCAGTTATCGTGGGGACTATTTTACCTTAGGCGACATGGGTTACTTTGATGAAGACGGCTATCTGTTTTTAACCGGGCGCAGCGCCGAAACCATTATCTCGGGCGGGGTCAACATCTACCCCCAGGAGACCGATGATGTGTTGCTGAAGCATCCAGCGGTGGCCGATGTCTGTACCGTGGGCATTCCCAATGAGGAGTGGGGGGAAGAAGTGAAGTCGGTGGTGCAGTTGAAGCCGGGCATCATGGCCAGTGAGGACGTGGCGGAAGATCTCATCACGTTTTGTCGCGGTTTTCTGCCCGGGTTTAAATCCCCGAAATCCATCGATTTTGTCGAGGATTTGCCCCGACTGCCCTCGGGCAAGATTCAGCGCCGGGTCGTGCGCGAACCCTATTGGGCGGGGCGGAGCAAGCAAATATGACGAGCCGTCTTGTCACGCCTTTTCGGGTTCAGGCGTTGATGCGATGGCTCGTTGCGGCGTTGATCGGGTTCACCGCAGCGTGGAGTGTTGTTTTTGCCGTCTCGGCTGAAACCCGTGCCATTGGCCGGCAAGGTATGGTGGCAACCTCGTCGCCTGAAGCCAGCGCCGTTGGGGCGCAGATGCTAAAAGCTGGCGGCAACGCGGTGGATGCGGCGGTGGCAGTCGGTTTTGCGTTGGCGGTGACCTATCCCGAGGCGGGTAATTTGGGCGGCGGCGGCTTTGCGGTGGTGCGGACGCCGGATGGCGCCGTGGTTACGCTCGATCATCGCGAACGCGCGCCGTTTGCCGCGACCCAAGACATGTTTTTAGACGCTGAGGGCCGGCTGGATTCGCAATTGTCGCTTGAAAGCCATCTTGCGTCCGGCACGCCAGGTTCGGTCGATGGGTTGCTGGTATTGCACGAGCGCTTTGGCAAGCTCTCTCGGGAAACCGTGCTGGCGCCGGCGATCCATCTCGCGCGCAAGGGCTTTGTCTTATCCCAGACTCTAGCGGGTCGCATCCAAGAACTGCTGCCAGAACTTCGCCATCGGCCTGCGTCGCTTGAAAAATTTAGCGCCGGCGGCAAGGCCTACAAAGCCGGTGACATCTGGCGTCAACCGGATCTCGCCAAAACCCTGCAAACAATCTCGGAAGAAGGCCGGGCGGGGTTTTACAGCGGCTGGGTGGCCAAAGCGATTACCCATGAGATGGACCAGCAAGGCGGCCTCATTCGGCAAACGGATCTCGATGCCTATGAATCGGTCTGGCGAGACCCGATTCACGGCCGCTACCGGGGCTTCGATGTGTACAGTATGGCGCCGCCATCCTCTGGCGGCATCTTGTTAACCCAAATGCTGAACATGCTGTCGGCTTACCCCGTTGGGCAGTTGCAGCCGGGTTCGGCTGACCTGATTCACTTGATGACCGAAGTCGAGCGCCGAGCCTATGCTGACCGGACCCAGCATTTAGGGGATTCGGATTTCTACCCGGTGCCCATTCAAAAGCTGATCGATCCGAGCTACGCCACGAGCCGCATGGAAAACTATGATCCAACCAAAGCCAGCCCAAGTGCCGCCATCAGCCATGGGGTTTGGCAGGAAAGCGAACAAACGACCCATTACTCGGTAATCGATGGCGACGGCATGATGGTGGCGCTGACCACGACTTTGAACAGCAGCTTTGGCAATAAATGGGTCATCCCGGGTACGGGGATCCTGATGAACAACGAAATGGATGACTTTGCGGCCAGCACCACCGAAGCCAACCAGTACGGGTTGCTCGGAAACACAGCCAATGCCATTGCCCCCGGCAAGCGCATGCTCAGTTCGATGACCCCGACCTTGGTGTTAAAAGACAATGCGCCGGTACTCATTACCGGTTCGCCCGGCGGGTCGACCATCATCACCACAGTCTTACAGGTGATCCTGAATGTGATTGACCATGGGCAGTCCCTCACGGCGGCGGTTGCCGCGCCCAGAGTGCATCATCAGTGGCAACCCGATGTGATTGATTATGAGCAAGGCCGCCTGTCAGCCGCCGTGATCGCTGATTTAGAAGCGCGTGGCCATACCCTGCAAGCCCGCAGTGATATTGGTGTTGCGAACAGCATTTTGGTTACGGCGGGCCAGTTTGAGGGGGTTGCTGACGCCCGAGATATGGGCGCCGCTGCTGGGTTTTAATCCCGCGCCGCACTTATGAATTAGCCCGCCGGGATTGATGCAGCGCGCCGCCGCGGTGGTGATTGAGCGCCGCAGCGTTCGACGAAAAACGCGCCGCCAATTCGTCATGCAGCGCGTGCAGTCCCTTGTTCAATCGCTTCAATTACGGCTCGGTCGCTTTAATAGGCATGGCTGGTATTTGGCCTAGCTCAACGCTGCCCGGGCGCCAGCCGGCATTGGGTCAACAAACTCTGCAAGCGCTCGGTATGGGCGACCAGGCGCGCGCGCGCCGTGCCAATGACATCAGAGCGGGCGGTGATGAAGGCTGCGTAGCCGGGGTCTTGTTGCGCCCCAGCGGCGCGTTCGAGGGCCTCAACCAACGGCAGCAGGGCGTGGGTCCGGCGGTTCAGCGCCGCCGTCATGGGTTGCAATTGACCAACATACACGTTTTCAACGAGCGCCTTGAGGCGCAAGGCGCGCGGATTGCTTTGGTTTTCATAACACAATGGGCGCTTGGCTAAAAAGGTATCGATTAGGTTATTGGCGGCTTGCATCTGATGCGCCACATCCAGCCAGCCTTTTAAGAGCAGGCCGCCTTCAGCCGAACGCAGGGCGCCCAAGCTTAAGTCCAAGTCGGAGGCGGTACCGGTAAATGTCAGGGCACTGATTGCGGTTGCGTCGTGCAGCAACGCTTTCAGGGCAGGCTCGAGGTCACTTTGCAGGGTTTCGGGGTATTGGCCTAGGCTAGATTGCGCGCGCCAAAACTGGGTGAACTCCGGGCCAAAAAAGAGTGCCGCCCGCAACTGATCGGGCAATTGCGCGCGCTTTCGGTCGGCCTCGCGCTGGAGTTGGTCTGCAAGCTCGGGATGGCTCGCGCTCAGACCGGTCACGCAGCGATCGCTGGCATTGATAAAGTTGACGTTGTATACCAAGCGGGTTGTTGCGCTGCTGAGTTTGCCCAAGCTCGAGTTGTGCTCGCTGATCAAACTGTGGAGCGCGCACGGCGTGGTGCGAAGGTAATCCAAAAGGTTGAGGCTCGCCGGGTCATTCGTCTCGGCAGCGCCGGGTCCGTCGTCATGAGACTGCGAGGGCGCCTGACCCGCCGCCTGGGCGGAAACCGGTTGCGGCGGCACGGGCGCCTGGATCGCGTGCGTGTTGGTAGAGGGTAGCGGCACATCGAGCGTCCGCGCGAGGCCCTCGGTATAGCGGATTTGGGCCTGATCCCAGGGTGAGGGGCTGCAGGCGGTCAGCCCCACCGCAATGCAAAATATGGTGAGCACACTGCGGCCACCGCGCCAAATCGAGTGCCCGCAGGCGCTAATTTGATGGCTCGGATGGTGTAAACTAGCGGGCATTAGCAGCACTGGAACACGATATGGATCTCTCTTGTTTTAAAGCCTACGACCTTCGAGGTCGCATTCCCGACCAATTAAACCCGGAACTCGCCCGGGATGTTGGGAGAGCTTACGCCAGCTGGCTCCGACCTTCCAAGGTTGTTGTCGGCCAGGATATCCGGTTGACCAGCCCGGAGCTAAGCCAAGCACTGACCGAAGGATTGGTCGAGTCCGGGGTCGACGTCTACCTGATTGGCGAAGTGTGGTACCGAAGAGATCTATTTTGCGACCGATCACTTTGACATGGACGGCGGCATTATGGTCACCGCCAGCCATAATCCAAAAGATTATAACGGCATGAAGCTGGTGCGCGAGCAGTCCAAGCCGATCAGCGGCGACACGGGGCTGCAGGCGATCAAAGCCCTCATCCAGGCCCAAGACTTTATCGAAAGCCCGCGCCGCGGCGCGGTGCAGGCGCTGGATCATCACGCGGCCTACCAAGCCCGATTGCTGGCGTATCTCGACCCGGTTGAGGCCATTAAGCCCCTTAAGATCGTGGTCAACCCCGGTAATGGCGGCGCGGGCGCCGTGATTGATTTGATTGCCGACGCGGTGCCGTTTGAGTTCATCAAAGTCCACTTTGAGGCCGATGGCCATTTCCCGAATGGTGTGCCGAACCCGCTGTTGGTTGAAAACCGCGGCTCAACGATCGCGGCGATTAAGGCCTCCGGTGCGGATATGGGTATTGCCTGGGATGGCGATTTCGATCGGTGTTTCTTCTTCGATCATAACGGCCGGTTTATCGAAGGCTACTACATGGTGGGGCTACTGGCGCAAGCCTTTCTGGCCACAGACCCCGGAAGCACAATCGTGCACGACCCGCGCCTTACCTGGAACACCATTGATATCACCGAAACCAGTGGGGCGCGAGCGGTGATGAGCAAAACCGGGCACGCCTTTATGAAAGAAACGATGCGGGCCGAAGACGCGATCTATGGCGGCGAGATGAGCGCCCATCATTACTTCCGAGACTTTGCCTACTGCGACAGTGGTATGGTGCCTTGGCTGCTGATTGCGAAACTGATGAGTGCCACCGGCAAAACCCTTGCCGAATTGGTCGATGATCGAATGTTGGCCTTTCCGGCCAGCGGCGAGATTAATCGCCGGGTGGGGGATGCGGCGGCCGTGATCAAAAAGATTGAGGCAGCCTTTATGACGCCCGACGCAGTGGTGGATCGTACCGATGGTTTGAGTCTGGATTTTAAAGACTGGCGGTTCAATTTGAGAATGTCGAACACCGAGCCAGTGATTCGATTAAATGTTGAAAGTCGGGGCTTGCCCGAGCTCATGCAGGAAAAAACAGATCTGTTGCTCGACCTGATCGGCGGCGAACTGGCTTAAGGGCGTAAGGCACACACAATGCACAACCCAACGAGGGGCGCACAATGAGTTGGATGAGGACATTACTAGGCGGTGGCGTCGGGCTCATGCTGGGCGGCCCAATTGGGGCGGTGCTGGGCGCCGTGCTCGCCAACCGAATTGGCGGTGGCGGCGGGGCACTTGGCCAGCTCGAACAAAAACAAAGTGTGTTTTTTACAGCAACCTTTGCCATGTTTGGTCAGCTCTCCAAAGCCGATGGGCAAGTGTCCGCCTCTGAGATTGCGCTCGTTGAGCGCGTTATGCGGGAGAACCTCCGGCTGGATAGCAAGGCCCGAGCCCTGGCGATTCAAATCTTTAACGAAGCTAAAGATGGCAAAGCCGGCTTTATGGATTACGCCGAGCAGTTTCACGGCGCGTTTGCCAGCCAGCCCCAGATGCTCGCCATGCTGATGGAACTCCTGACCATGCTGGCCTTTGCCGACGGTGAACTGCATCCAGAAGAAGACCGCCTGCTCAGTGAGGCGGCCAGGCTTTTTGGCTGTGAATCGACGTATGCCAGTCTGAAGGCCAAGGTCAGGGGCGTAGAGACTGTTCCGCTGGAAACCCATTATGAAACCTTGGGGTGTACGCCGGGGATGACCCTCGCGGAGGTTAAGCGAGCGTATCGTCGGCTCGCGATGAAGCACCATCCAGACCGGGTTCAGGCCGATGGCTTGCCGCCAGAGCTGCTGGAAGCGGCTGAAGCGCGCTTTAAAGACATTCAAAATGCGTTTGATGCGGTTGAGAAGGCGCTCAAAGCGTCCTAGTCTGGCGGTTTAAGCCATTTTAAGGCGTTCGCATGATCGATCTCGGCGTGCAGATGTTCACCCTCAGGCGCGACAGCCAAAATGAAGGCGCAGTCGTTAGTGTATGAGTTGGTTATTGCTTGATCCGGGTGATTTCGTTGAGGCTGTGTTTTAACCAGATCGCGCTCTGTAAAGCAAATCGAGCTAATCGTGGTGCGCAGCTAATTATGAGCAGAGCTGGCTAGTGCTCGCCGCTGCCTTACGAGTTTAAAAGCTTGCGCAATTGCTGGCTGAGACGCTCGCAGTACGCCAATGCATCACGCCAATAGGTGTGTCGACGACCCGGTAATTTGGCGGCGGTCAGCAGCATCATGACGGGGGTCCAGGCAATAATCGGCAGTAAGCACACAATATCCTGAATCAATCCGGCTCGGGTCAGGGCCGGGTTTACAGCGCTCCCAGACGCGTGCATTGCGTTCAGATAGTGATCGATCCAAAGGCTTAAGTTCGAGTCTGTTGGGTTTGGATCCTGCGTTGAGGTCGCTAGAAAATAACCCAGGTCATAGGCGGGCGGGCCCATGCAGTAGTCCCCCCAGTCAAGGAGGCAGCCTGTCTTTGCAGCGCTCAGGTTGTCCCATCGAAAATCGCCATGGCATAAGACCGGTCCCGGGTGGTGTAAGTCGTCCTGTATCGCCATGCGCCCGGACAGCATGGGCGGTAGTAGCGATGCGCGGGCGGGCAATGCCGCCTTTAAGCATTGCTCGACTGCAATCGGATCTTGAGACTGAATAAAGTGATTTAAATCATTGATATTATTATCAAATGTTAATGCTGTTAGGGGGGATCCGAACGTTTCGTGATGCAAGTTGGCCAGCAAGGTAAGCGCTGACGCGATGGTGAGGGGCGGGGCTAAAGCGGCTTCTGGCGCAAGATCCTCAAGCAGTAACCACGGCTCTGCTGCTGTCACTGAGGCAACGGACCAGCATCGGGGCGTTGCAATAGCGAGCTTTGGCGCGAGCGCCCGATAAAACACCGCTTCGCGCTCGAGGCTTTTGAAGCGAGCGGCAATTTCGCGCGTTGCGGACTGCAGCGGACCTTTATAAATAACGGTTTCTGTCTGCGCAGGATCTAAGCTTGCGGTCACGTTGGTAAACCCGAGCCGCAGTACTTGCGCCATATGGCCGTCGATCAATGGCTCAAGGGCCGTGAGCGTGACGGCCCGCCCCAATTGAGCGGACAAAAAAGCATCGGTCAATTGCGCGGGATGGTTAAAGGCCCTGTCTGCTTGGATCGGATCTACGCCTGAACTTATCGACGCGTCAGCCGCGTCATGGGTGTCTTCTGCTGTAATGTTTTATCTCGCTAAAGGGTTGGCTTATGTGTGGTCCTTGTGGCGTTATTCCCGATCGAGAACGGCCCACTGCGGGACGGGCATTGGGCTGCGTTGAGCTTGATGCCGCATTTTGGTTAAAACGACACGGCGCGTTGCCGCACCGCTTCGTTTTGCTCATTCCGGATTTCGATTTGGGCGATTCGAGCGTCCCAGTCGATCGCAATCCAACCGAAATTCGCCTCATAAAATGCCGAATCGAGTAGGGTTGACCCGGTCTCTGGCGTAATAACCGTTGCGATCTGGCTCAGCGGGAGGTTCAGCGACGAAGTGGTTAGTTCTAAAATTGGGTGGGCGTCAATCGGTTGCGCCGCATCCGTTTGGGCTTGGTATAAGCCAGCTAAGTGTCGGTCGCCAGAAACAATTATGGTCTCCCCGGTGCTCGTCGCAAGCAGCGCTAATAAGCGCTGTTGCTCACGCGGTAACATGCGCCAGGCTTCCCATTGATGCCCGTCGGCCAACACCTGCACCGAGCTCACTAAGATGCGCAACGCCGCGGGTTCCTTGAGGGTCTCGGTCAACCATTGCCATTGAGCGCTGCCAAGCATAGATTGCTCGGGGTCATCGTTTGGGACGTAGCGTCCAACCAGCGGTGGGATCCAGGGCGTTTTCAGAGGGGTTCTAAAAAACCGAGTATCCAGCAAAATGATTTGAACCCGCTGCTCGCCGTCACCGATCCTGATCGTGCGATAAACACCCGGTCGCGAGGCGCTCGGATCTTCGGGGGCAATTTGCCAGAAAGCCTCAAATAAGCGCTCAGATTGTTTTTTATGGGCAAACTCGCCACCCGCATCGTTTAGGCCATAGTCGTGGTCATCCCAAGTTGCCAAGATCGGAATGCTGCGGGCAAGGTTTTGAAACTCGGGCGCCTGGGCAAGATCCTGATACGCCGCGTTGAGCGAAGCGAGCGCTGGATCGTCCGATTCATCGGCGGCATAAACGTTGTCGCCACCAAAGATAAAGATGTCGGGTTGAGCCTTGGTAATGACCTCTAGAATAGCCAAAGATTTTTTGCTGTCCAGGCAGCTACCGAAGGCGATGGTCTGCAATGGGGTCGTGGGTGTGGGCAAGCGCTGAATATTCTGCGCCGTATTCGAGCCGCTGAAACACAGTATGCCCGCTAGGGTCAGCGCCGCGGCAAAATGTCTTAACATGGTTTTGTTTTCCTGATCAATGAGCCGAGTTGCGTGCCGGTAGTGTGACCACAGTTCGCAAGCGGAGCAAGTCATCTCCCCGAGACTTTCTTTACGGTCGGAATTTTGACAGCATTTCGATCCATTGTAGAGTTGGAGAGGCTGTGAAGCGCCCATCGCGTTCTGGGCGATCGCGATTGCGAATCGGGTCGCTTGCAGTAACGGCCTTGGTTTGAAACACCCGGCATCAGGGCCGGGGCTGAGTTCGTACGAGTTGGCAAAGTTCCCATCATGAAAGAGAGCGTGTTTGATATGACATTTGTGCCCTTGGTCTTCAAACGAATCAACCCAGAAGCCGCCACCGACTTTGCCTCAGCGCACGCGATCACAATGGCTGCGAGACGGTCCGTGCGGACCTTTTCAACCGATCCGGTCCCTGAATCCGTGATCCTGGATTGCGTGCGAGCGGCCTGTACTGCGCCCAGTGGCGCCAATTGTCAACCCTGGCATTTTGTTGTGGTGTCGGACCCCGTTAAGAAGCGCGATATCCGAATCGCAGCAGAAGCTGAGGAGCAGGCTTTTTATGCAGGTCGGGCCTCGCAGGACTGGCTCGATGCGCTCGCGCCTTTGGGAACCGATGCGGATAAACCGTTTTTGGAGGATGCGCCTTATTTGATTGCGATTTTTCAAGAACGTTTTGCCCAGGATGGCGCAGGCCAAAAAAGCAAAAATTACTACGCCCCAGAATCAGTTGGGATCGCGACAGGAATCCTCATAAGCGCTTTGCATCAGGCGGGCCTTGCCTGTTTGACGCATACGCCCAGCCCAATGGGGTTTTTACAAAGTGCCTTAGGCCGCCCCCGAAACGAGCGGCCCTTTCTCTTATTGGTGGTGGGGTATCCGGCGGCGGGTACGGTTGTCCCCGACATAACGCGCAAGCCGTTCGATCAGGTCGTCACGCAGATCTAATCAGCTTGAGACCCCGCTTGAGGACTGTTTTGCGGTCTGATGGCGAAGACTGATCAGATCCGCAAGGATATGACCCGCTTCGATGACATAAGCATCGGGTTCGTCAGGCGCGTCCTCGACGGCAGTCGCGTCTGCATCGGCATTGTCCGCGACAGCGTCGTTCTCTGACGCCGGCTGGTCGGGGCTTGTCTGCTTAACGGCGATTACCGGCGCGCTGTCAAGCACCACCTCGGTTTGGTCAGCCTCCTTCGCGATCGGGTCAACGCCCAGGATCATCGCTTTGGGTGGGGGAAGAGGGTCAGCCGTCGGGCCGACAGAAGCAACCTCTTCTGCCGCATTGAGTTCCTCAAGGTCGGCGATGGCCGGTAGGCCCTGAGCTAGGCGCTTTTCATTCGTGAGATCCAGCCAGAAGGCTTTGGCAACGGCTTGCTCCTCACGTCGTGTTGCTTCGTTGAGCGAGACGGTTTTGATTTCACGTCGCATTCGGCGGTAATCATAGGCCGAGGTGATGTACTGAAACTCGGGGTTGGTTTGCATTCGGGTTTGATGGCGCTTGGTTAACGCGGGCAAAAAGCCGTGGACATCACCTTTCGGCCGATACACGGCGGGGGTTATTTTGTCCCAGATAAGGGGTCGGTCTAGGGTGCTCTCTCCGATCGTTTCTGGGTCATAGTCAACCGGATAAGTAATATCCGGAATGATGCCGCGGTGTTGGGTTGACTCACCGCTGATTCGGTAGAACTTGGCTTGGGTCATCTTAAGTTGGCCACGCAAGAGTGGCTGCAAGGTTTGCACGGTACCCTTGCCGAAGGTTTGGGTGCCGATCACGAGACCGCGGCCATAATCTTGAATCGCGCCAGCAAAAATTTCAGAGGCAGACGCACTCAACCGGTTGACCAAGACCGCGATGGGGCCCGCATACGCAACGCGATAGTCGCGATCGCTGAGGATATCAACCCGATCAGATTTGCTTCGGATCTGAACGGTGGGTCCGCGATCAATAAAGAGGCCCGTGAGGGTTTTCGCTTCCTGGAGTGAGCCGCCGCCATTGTCGCGCAGGTCAATGACGACAGCGTCCACCTCAGCGGATTCGAGTTCCTGCAACAGGCGCTTTACGTCGCGTGTGGTGCTGCGGTAATTCTCGTCTCCGTCTTGTAGCGCTTGGAAGTCGACATAGAAGGTGGGTATTTCAATCACGCCGATGCGTCGAATATTGCCGTATTCTTCAATCTCAATAATCTCAGACTGTGCGGATTGTTCTTCAAGCTCAACCTTATTGCGAACAATCGAAATGACCTTGCTTGAAAAGCCATCAACGGCATTTTCGGGCAATACCTCGAGCCGAACGATGGTATCTTTTTTCCCGCGAATGAGTTGTACAACATCATCTAGCCGCCAGCCGATCACATCGACCATTTCGCCTTCCTCACCCTGGCCAACCGCGGTGATGCGATCATTTGGCTTGAGCGCTTTGGTCTTATCTGCAGGCCCCGCTGGCACCAGACTGACGATTTGCGTGTATTCGTCCTCGCTGGACAAAACGGCGCCAATGCCCTCCAACGATAAACTCATATTGATGTTGAAGTTTTCCGCCGTGGTCGGCGAAAAATATTGGGTATGCGGGTCATAGGTCTTTGCCAGGGCATTGATAAAGACTTGATAGACGTCATCGCTACGCGTTTGTTGTGCCCGGTTCAGTCGGTTTCGGTAGCGTTTGAGCAATAAATCTGCGATATCAGCGATCGCCTTGTCTGCGAGTTTTAAATTTAAAACGTCGTTTTTGATGCGTCGGCGCCACAGGTCATCTAACGCCGATTCATCCTCGGCCCAGGGCGCGTCGGACCGATCCAGTTCTAAGGATTCATCGACATCAAACTGATGTTGCGCAACGCCTTGCTCGAGTTGACTGACAACCCAGGTTAAGCGCTTCGTTATCTGGGCTTGGTAAGTATTAAAAATATCAAACGCGGGCGACAGATCACCCCGTCGTAACGCATTGTCGAGGGTAAGACGATAGGGTTCAAAGTTGCGAATATCCTGTGCCGAAAAATAACTTTTACTGGGATCCAGCGCCGCCAAATACTCGTCAAAGATGAGCGCCGAGCTTTCGTCATCCAAAAGTTGATAAAGGTAGTGCCGCTCTCTGAGCGCTTTTAAGATATGTCGGGTTGTGGCTTCGTGCTCCGGCAACGGTGCGAGTTTGGCAAACGCCTCAGGTTGCGGCTCCGCGAGATTTGCAAAGGCGTTGCCCGCAAGCAGCCAGGCCGTCAGCAACAGGACTTGCGGCAACCGCGCCCGGACCTTGCTATCAGAGTTCAAGCGCTGACTATTTTGACTTAAGTGCGACATAAAAAAACCTTGTAGATGCATAATTGCGTAACGAGCAATGGTCCCGTTGGCCGGCTATGACGCCGCGTGTTGATCACGACAGGCCTGATCCGGTCATAGCAGAGGCTTGGGGGATGCGCTAACGCCTTCTTCCGCATCATACTTCTGACGGTTGGAGCATGCAAAGCACGCAAAGTTCCCGCCCCGAACTATTCCTTTTAACGTAAGAATGATCAACTTAGACGTCTCTTAGCGCGATAAGTTGATCGGTCAAGCTTAGCTTTCTATGCCATACTATTGGCTCGAAGGGGTTCGAATAATGCTAATTTAAGGAAGTCGTTATGGGGTCTATTGTTTTTGGGTTGGGTCGGTCAATGTTTTTCGCGGCAGCAGTGATGACTGCCGGATCCGTTTGGGCAGAAGACGCAGAAACAGTTCCTGCGCCGGATGAAACGATGCAAGCTGAGCGCGGTTATTTCTTTGGGTATTCCTTTGGCAACATGTTGCAACAGGGCGGCAATCCTGATGTGGATCTAGGTGCCTTATTAAAGGGCATGCAAGACTCCTTGTCTGCGGTACCGCCCGCCTTAGACTCCGATGCCCAGACTCGAGTGATGGCGATCGTGCGTGAGCGCCAACAAATGATCCAGGCAGAACAACAGGCCTTAGCCGAGAATCAATCTGAGACGAATTTGGCAGAGGGTGCAGCTTATCTTGCAGAGAACGCTGGTAAGGCCGGTGTGAAAGTTACCGATAGCGGTCTACAAATAGAAATGCTGACAGAAGGCACGGGCGACAAACCATCGGTAACGGATGTGGTCGTTGTGCATTACGAAGGACGACTGCTGGATGGTACGGTTTTTGACAGCTCGATTGCGCGGGGTGAGCCAGCCGAATTCGCCTTGAATCAAGTGATTCCAGGTTGGACTGAGGGTCTGCAATTGATAAGGGCTGGCGGTAAAGCGCGTTTAACGATCCCGTCCGATCTAGCCTATGGTCCCGGTGGCGTCCGCAGCATCCCGCCTAACTCGGTTTTGGTGTTTGAGGTTGAGCTGATCGAGGTAAAGGGCTCGTAGCCAATAACATCCGATTGTGCGACTGGCAGGGCTGAGTGGCGTCCTGCCTTAGAGCGCGCTTTAGTCGATGATAATCAGCCCGAGTGGGTTGGTTAGCATCTCGGTTTGAAATCGAGAAATCCGAACATCTGTTAAGTCCATTGTGCGCAAATCCAGGGTGTTAAAGCGGGCGTCTTCTAGGTTGGCGCCGTTGAGGCGCGCCTGAAACCAGTCGACGTTATTAAGATTGCAATCCGCAAGATTGGCGTCCTGTAGATCTGCGGCGCAAAACGAGACTTCTTCAAAGTTGCAGGTTACAAGCTCGCTGCTCGCGAGCTGACTGTCGCTGAAATCACTGAATGAAAAATCACATCGCTCGGCGGTCAGTGCATTGATCCAAACCGTTTCGCTGATGACCTTCCGGCACGAAAATCCCTTGGCGTTTAAAGCCCGGGCCCGACTGTCGAGAAAGTGGCAGTCATGCCAAACGCTGTGACTGAAGTCGGCGCCAGAACAATTGCTCTGAAGCAGTTTTGATTGATTGGCGGTGGCAAAACGAAAAGACGTGGCGGCACTCAGGTCATCTCGTGCAAATTGACACTGGATAAACGCAACGCGCGTTAGCACAGCCGATGCCAGGTCGCAGTCAATGAGTTGGCAGCGGTCAAAGCGGCAGCGCGTTATCGATGATCCTGACCAAGAACACCTTAAGAAAACACAGTGCTCAAAGTCGATGTCACAGTGGGCGGCGGCACGTTCTGATGTGGCGAAGTCAATGTCTTCAAAGGTTTGGTTTGAGATGGTTTGTTGGCTCATAACACCCTGAACGTCGGGGTAGGCCTTCGATTGTCGTGCTGAGCGTGTGCAAAGTAAAGCGCAGTTTTAGCGGTCGAATTGCATTGCGGAACCCTTAAGCAGGCATCTTTTTCGGTGGCAGAATTCGGTTCTGACCCAAACTCCGGTTAATATGGCGTGCTGACGGGTTAGCGCGCAGGCGGTTAGGCAGACTTTTTTCGGGAAGGGCACTGTACCAAGGACAAGATCATGACCATGACACGATTTATTTCGAGCCTGCTGTTTTCGAGCGCCTTCATCTGGGTTGCCGTCGAGTTTTTTGACGTTGAGACCGAGGTGGTCTACGTCTTGTTTATTTTTTCGCTGATTTTAGTCGGCGCGGCGATTGTCACCGGCCTTTTGATCTCCCCCCTTTTGCGGAAAATCTTGCAGCGTCCCGGGTCAAGTTTATTGAGTCAGCTTCGTGCTGAAACCCAAGAGTTGGCAGACGCTGATATAAACGTGCCGCCCGTTGATGACCCAGCGGGCGGGCCAGAGGTGGACCCAAGCCAGTCCTCAAAGGATGGCCCCGGACTGGCTTCAAAAGACACAGCGCCTTAGTCTGCTCGCGCGAGGGATTGAAAAAACCGATCGCCTCGGGGCAAATAGTAGTCCTCATAGTCGACTGAAAAAGCAACCGTGTGAGCGCGACCGGTTATCCGGTCTGCGGCAATTAGGCCGATGTAGCGCGAGTCCTTACTATTATCTCGATTGTCCCCAAGCATAAGGTATTGTCCATCGGGCACTAAAATCGGGCCAAAATTATTGTGCGCGTTCGGCGGCGCGGGCCGCAGCATCACGGAACGAGCCGAGGCCTCGATGGTTTCCAAATAAAAACGATGCCGGTGGCGTTCATAGGCATTTAGGGCCGGTAGCTGATCTTCTGCCAGCATGGCGTAGTCGGCCATGCGACCATTGATCTCGAGTTGGTTGTTGATCAGTGCAATTCGGTCACCGGGAATACCAATGACCCGCTTAATCAATAACTCTTCCGTCTCGGGTGAAAAAAAAGTCACGATTTCACCGCGCGTCGGCTGGTTCCAAGTCATCAGCCGAATGGCCGATAACGGCACGCGCAGGCCGTAGGCGAGTTTGTTTACGATGACGCGATCGCCGTCAAGAATGGTGGGTTTCATTGAGCCCGTTGGAACCTGATTCCAATCTGCGATTGCAGATCGAAACAGCACCATCACCACCAAAAATATCAGCAGCCCGCGCCACTCCTGCCAAAACCGATTTACCATTGATGATCAATCCCAAAATCAGAGCTCCAGTCTAATTGAGTCACTGATTGATGCAACTGCTCAAAGCGGCGCTGGGATCATTTGCTGTAACGCGGTTTGTGTAAGCACGCTTTGCGGCGCAAGGGTTGGCGTCTTGACAAATCCCGGAGCCTGCCGTTTTGAACACAATGGGCACGTCCAGTCTAAGATCGATACGGTGGCATTGTTTAATGGATTAGGCTTGAGTGGGGGCCAATGCGTATACTCACGCTTTAAGGTGCTACTGGAGATCGACGTGCTCGCTGTGACCACCGAACTGGACCTTGTGCTCGATTGCGACACACCCGTGATCTTTAAGCTGGTTCCAAGTCTGCGCCCGGATCAGGTGATTCGGGGTTTGGTCTTCGATTTGGCGGGTGGACTTGAAGAAACGCATTTTTTAGACGGTCATGGTAATGCGTGCGTGCGCGCGCTGATGCGCCGGGGGGCGTCATCGTTGCGGGTTGCCTTCCAGGGCCAGCAGATCTCTGATGCCTCAGCCAGAGCCGGCCAATTCGTGCCGATTCAGGCATTGCCGATTGCGGTATTGCCCTTTTTGCAGCCCTCGCGATACTGCGAGGCGGATCAATTTCTGAACCTTACGCGCGACGTCATTAACGGTTGCTCGCCCGGATTTGAGCAAGTCCTGCGGATCTGTACCTTCGTGCAAACCAAGTTTACCTATGCGCCAGGCTCGAGTACGGCGCCGCGTTCAGCCCTTGCGGCAATGCAGGACAACATCGGTGTTTGCCGCGATTTTGCCCATGTATCGATCGCTATGTTGCGTAGCATCAGTATTCCTGCGCGCTATGTGGTGGGTTATTTGGGCGGTCTGCTGCCTCAGGATATCCACGCTTGGGGTGAAGCCTACGTGGGCAATCAATGGGTTTCATTTGATGCAACCCCGGGTCTCGCGCAGGGCGAGCGTATTGCGATTGCGGTGGGTCGGGATGCAGCAGAAGTTGCGATCATGGATCAATTCGGCCCCTTACCGAGCAGCAGTCAAATGCAGGTTTCGGTCCGTGTTCAGGATTCGGTTTAACGTCTGGTGCGCAATGACCCTGCAGTGGTGAACCGTGCTTTTTGTCAAGACGTTTCTCGTAACGGCGCTTTAAGGGATGATGCCCGCACTTTGCTGCAACTTCTGAGCGCAGTCTGTGGCGCCATCGGGGTTTTTGCGTTTTGGGGGACGCTAAGGGGGGCGCCAAGCGGGCGCTTAGCCAGCGGCGTGCGCCGCGACCCGGACTTTTACCAATAGGTCAACCTGGGTATTGGGTGCTGACACATAGGCACCGGAAACGGGGGTAACATACTTGGGATCTGGCGCCACAGCGACCGTAATGTGTTGCATGCCAGTAGGGCGCCCAACGGTGGGATCAAAACCGATCCAGCCGTAGTCTTTGAAATAAACTTCTGCCCAGGCATGCGTTGCGCCATCTTCAGTCTCGAATTGGTGGCTCAACAAATAGCCCGACACAAAGCGAGCGGGCAGGCCGCAGCTGCGAACAACCTCGATCAATAGCCAGGCCAAATCTCGGCAACTGCCACTGCCAAGGGCCAATGTTTCCAGGCAGGTCTGGACGCCCGGCGTTGCTCGCGTTTGGTATGCAATGACGGTTTTAATGTCGGCACAAAGCGCCTGCAAAGCTGAAAACTGCTCGTCTGATGCGCAGGCCCGGCGGAGCCCCCTGGTCAAGGACTCGGGCAGTTCTGAAGGCTTAAGACGGCTTGTTTGATAGACTTGCAATCCCGCAGCCTCGAGCTCAAAGTCATCGTCCAAGGCGGGACTGGGCAGTAATTGCGCAAGACTCAGTCCGTCAGTTTGGTACTGCTCAAGGGTTAGGGTCGAGACAATGTCCAGCCGCGCGGTGGGTTGGTCAAACACGGCAATTGCGACGCTATTGTTAAACGCATCGCGTTGCCAGTACAGCTGCGGTGTCGGCGTGATCGAAAGACCAGATCTTTGAATTCTGAGATCAAAACCATCTCTCGGTCGTAAAAGCAGCCGATGCGGTCGCAGGACTACGGCTTGATCGAAGGTATAGGTTGTCTGGTGTACAACATGGAGCAATTGCATTAAAAGTTCACGCTAGTCCGATGTCACAGGTGTCTGATATAGGGCGCGCAGTGCCGCGCAGCGCTCGGGCTGATCGACACTGGTCGCCAGCAAAGCAAGGATGTGAGTTTCCACCAGGGCTGCAGCCGAGGGATATCGATCAACCGGTAGGCCGTTTTGTTCCAAAACAACCGCGCCTTGATCTCCTGAGTAATAAAGCCTTGCGGTCATGATTTGGATTAACTCGTGGTTGTCTGCGATTGCAAAAAGTTTTGTAATCCCAGGTGCTTGATCAGGCCGAGTTGCGTTTCTAACCAGTCGACATGTTCTTCTTCGTTGCTCAAGATTTTTGCAAACAAATCCCGAGACACAAAGTCTTCATGCGACTCGGCACAGGCCACCGCAGCTCTCAGGACTGGAATGCCGATATGCTCAAGCGCAAGGTCACACTCGAGCATTTCTTCAACCGTTTCGCCGATGAGGAGCTTGCCGAGGTCCTGGAGATTCGGTAGCCCTTCCAAAAACAGGATGCGCTCCATCAGCCAATCGGCGTGCATCATTTCTTCGATGGATTCTTCTCGCTCTTTGTCAGCAAGTTTGTGGAAACCCTGATCCTTCAGTATTTTCGCATGTAAAAAATATTGGTTTATCGCGGTGAGTTCGTTTTTCAAAACCTGATTCAGATAATCAAGAATTTCGGGGTGTAATACCTTCATAAGCACCTCTGCCGGTCATTGTTACGGTCTGGCTGCATTCTAACCGATGTTGATAGCAGCAGCAGCCTTCATCGAATGTTCTTGTTGCAATTACGAATCGTTCTCATTTAGAATCACGCCATGATTATTTGCGTCTGCAAAAGAATAAGTAGCCGAGTCGTTGAAGACTACGCCCGTCGTGGCTTAGGGGTTGACGCGCTAAGGGCTGATTTTGGCTTGGCAAGCAACTGCGGTCAGTGTCTCGGTCACGCGCTCAACCTGGTGAGCCAAATCCAGACACGCCCTAGTGAGTCATACGCCGGATCTGACCACATTATTGCCTCAGCGCGCGCCTAAACCGCGCACCCTCCACCATCCACCCTGCACCATCCAACATCCGAGTCTGCTCGGGGCTTAGAACGCAAAAAAACCGAGCGCCTTGCGGGCCGCTCGGTTTTTTGGGTCCGGTAAAGCTGGGTTACTTTGGGTGCACGATAACCTGCAAATCACTGTATCCGCGAACAAAGCTCGACTGAACCCGCTCGGGTTCGCCGACGACTTCGATGTGCTCAAAGCGATTTAAAATTTCTTCCCAAAGCAATCTGAGCTGCATCTCCGCTAAGCGGTTGCCCATACAGCGATGAATTCCGAAACCGAAGGATAAATGATGTCGTGGATTCGCTCGATCAATAATGAACTCGTCCGGTCGATCGATGACGTCGTCATCGCGGTTGCCCGAGATATACCACATGGCAAGTTTATCGCCTTTTTTAATCGTCTTACCTGATAGGGTCACGTCTTCGAGCGCCGTTCGGCGCATGTAGGTGAGCGGCGTTTGGTATCGGATGATCTCTGGGACCATCGAGTGGACGAGGGCGGGATTGGCCTTGAGTTTTGCATACTGATCTGGGTTTTCGTTTAGGAAAAGTAACCCGCCCGTGATGGAATTTCGCGTTGTGTCGTTGCCGCCAACGATCAGTAGGATGAGGTTACCCAGATACTCCATGGGGTCCATATCCTGCGTGTTCGGGTTATTGGCCATCATCGAGATGAGGTCGATACCAATTTCAGGTGGCACGCCTTCACGTTCGCGCCAGAGCCTTTGAAAGTACGCTAAGCATTCAAGCATCGCCGCCCGTCGATCCGCCTCAGGGGTCGGCCCGCCGGCCAGCTCTCCGCTCGTGGCCATATCAGACCAGTAGGTCAACTTGCGACGGTCCTCAAACGGAAAGTCGAATAGGGTCGCGAGCATCTGGGTTGTCAATTCTATAGAGACAGCATCCACCCAGTTGAATTGTTCGCCGTGCGGCAAGGATTCCAAAATCGTGACAGCGCGTTGTCGGATAATCGGTTCCAGCTTGGAGAGGTTCATCGGCGCAACGACGCCGGTTACGGCTTTTCGTTGAACGTCGTGTTTGGGTGGATCCATGCTGATGAAGTTCGGCGTGGTAAAGTCTGCTTGGCGCTCGGTCAGGGTGATACCCGCATCCGATGAAAATCGCTTATGGTCTTTGTCCACTGCCATGATGTCATTGAATTTGGTGATCGACCAATAAGGGCCGAATAGGCCCGTCTCATGAAAGTGGACCGGGTCCTCTGCACGAAGGCGGTCGAACAAGGCAAATTGACTGTTGGTTTGAAATACGCTGGGCTGACTCGGGTCAAGCTCGGACAATGGCACGGACCAAGGATCTTGCAGTGCTGATGGGTTGACCTGAATTGCTTCACTCATGTTTGTCTCCTTGCAAACTTAAAGTTTCGATAAAAAGGCGCGTCATTGGCACGAGGCATCAAACCGGGTTTTTCGGTTGCGATCCTCTCACTGGGCGGCGACAGTCGCGCGTGAAACGTGCTGTGTGTTAGGGTGCCGACTTATTATCCGATTCCCTCCGGCCAAATCCTGCCTTTCTAACCTTTCTAATCTTTCTAACCCGTATAACCTTTCCAGTCTGTAGAGTAGGCGAGCTGGTTTTGATAGCTGTTCACGGCGGCAATAGGGCGCTAAAAGGTCGCTTACTAATCCGCCGATGCTCTAACATTACCTGACTTCTAATGCGGCGACCATAGGCTTATGCGCCCGCCGCCTGAGAGCCAAGATCGATATGAAAGCGGTTGTGACCCAGGGCGCGCGCCGGCGCTGTTCGAATAAGCAGCTGCCGGGCAATTCCAAACGGGCTGTTTAGTACTGAAACTCGGGGAGATTGACGACGATGCCGTCGAGGTCATCGCGCATGTCGATCTGGCAGCTGAGGCGCGAGTTGGGTTCTCGGTCTGGGTTCAAATCGAGCATAGATTCTTCTGTTTCGGAAATCGCACCGAGCTTTGACAACCAATCACCGTCAACCAAAACATGGCAGGTAGCGCAAGAACACTCACCACCGCAGTCAGCATCGATTCCAGGAACCAGGTTGCTGGTCGCGATGACCATCAAGCTATCGCCGTTGTTGCCATCGACTACGTGCTCGGTACCATTGTGTTCAATAAACTTAACGCTGGGCATGTCACACTCCGTTTCTACAGTTTTAAGATGGGGCTGATTATTCGATAGTTCCGATTAAAAGTATAGTCATCCACAGGGGATTTTAATTCCAAGCCTTCAAGCATTAGGTGCTGGGCAGTAGTGATTTCAGTTCAATCTCTGGGTTTGCTAAATCATCTGCAGCAACAGGATGACCATAGAGCTGCTTTGCAACCATGAACTCCTTGGGGCTGTTGACGGCATCAACCGCAACCACTTTGCCGGCATGCAGATAAAACTGAGCAAATTGTAAGGTCTCAGGGTCACCTCTAAGCACCGCAGCATCACCGTCGGCTGAAAATCCTAGCATTTGCAGTTTCAGCTCATATTGATCCGACCAAAACCAGGGTACTGCGGCATAGGTCTTGTCACCGCCGAGCATGTTGGCGGCGGCGGTGCGGGCTTGGTCCATGGCGTTCGGCACGGACTCTAAGCGCAATCTTCGGCCGAGTATGGGATTAGGGTGGTTCGTGCAATCCCCCGCTGCATAGATGTCGGGGTGCGAGGTTTGACAGTGGTCATCAACGGTAATGCCATTATCACACGCTAACCCAGCATCTAAGGCGAGCTGTATGTTCGGAATAATGCCGATCCCGACAATCACCAGGTCCGCTTCGATTTCAACGTCACCACACTGAACGTGGCTAACAGCGTGATCGGTACCGCGAAACCCACTGCAACCAGTTTCGGTGTGGATCTTCACGCCGCGACCTTCATGCAGTTGATGATAAAACGCGCTCATAAAGGGCGTTGTGACACGCTGCAGAATCCGCGATTCCATTTCAAGCACGTCGACAGAAAGTCCAGCAGAGACCGCAACCGAGGCGACTTCGAGGCCGATATAGCCGCCGCCGACAATGCACAATCGCTTAGCATGGGTCATTTGATCTCGGATCGCATCGACATCTGCCATGGTGCGCAGGTAGTGGATCCCGTTTAGATCACTACCCGGAATCGATAGTTTTCGAGGTGTGCTGCCGGTTGCGATCAGTAACTTGTCGAATTCGAAAGTAGCTTCTGCGGTCGTTACGGTCTTTTGATCGGGATCAATTGCCATAACGGTCGTGCCCAGATGAACCTCGACGTCTCGGTCTGCATAAAACTTTTCGGGCCGGACCAAGAGTTTTTCTGCGGGGACAGCCCCAGACAAATAGGCTTTAGACAGGGGCGGACGCTGATAGGGTAGCGTGGGTTCCTCGCCAATAAGGATGATTTTTCCGTCAAAGCCTTCTTGGCGTAAGCTCGCTATGGCTTGTCCTGCCGCTTGGCCACCACCAATAATAACGATTTGAGTCATGGGTTATGTTCCTGGAGAGTTTCTGCAGTAGCCAAGGATAACACGCTCTAAAAGACCTGTGTCGGAGCCTTCATGGATGGGCTTAAACCTGCTCTTGGTCTAACGTAATTCGGTAGTAAAGGTCTGGCCCTAAGTCGTACATCGAGTCGCCCGAACGCTTTCGGTCGATATCCGATTTGGCTGCCGCCGCCCTGGGCACGGTATGATGCGCCTTTGAACAAGACTGGGCCTGTATGAAGATTCTCTTGTTATCGCCCTACGATGCGGTGAGTCACCAGTATTGGCGACGGCAAATCGCGACTGGGTTTCCGGCGCACCACTTTGAGGTTGTGGCGCTACCCGCCCGCTACTTTGGCTGGCGGATTCGTGGCAACGCGATGACCTTGGCAGGCCGATTAACGGCAGATCAGGTTTCGCAGACCGACCTTGTGCTTGCAACCTCGATGACAGATCTTGCAACCTTAAAGGGGTTGGTCCAGTCACTCGCTGGGGTGCCGAGCATTTTATATTTTCATGAAAACCAGTTTGCATTTCCCAGCCGCCAGGCCAGCGACCGGGACCTAACCGCGCAAATGACGAGTATTTATAGTGCGCTTGCTGCGAACCAGCTGATCTTTAACTCGGCTTTTAATCGAGATACGTTTTTTGCGGGCGCAAAAGCGCTGTTGAAAAAAATGCCGGATGGCGTGCCGGCGCAGGTGCTTGCAAAGCAGCAAGCCAAGGCACGCATTCTGCCGGTGCCCCTACCTGACTCGCTATTTACAGGGATGCCGCGCGCGAAACGCCCTGATATTGTTTGGAATCATCGTTGGGAGCACGATAAAGGCCCAGAGCGGCTTTTGGAGATTGTGCAGGCCTATGTTGCGTCCGGTCTGACTGGAAAGTTTCATATCGTGGGTCAGCCGTTTCGGACGGTGCCACCGGCAATCAGTGCTGCGATCGCGCAATTAAGAGCACACCAATTGCTGGGCGAAGTGGGGTATATCGAAAACGCTGCGCGCTATCACGCGCTCTTAGCCCAAAGCCAGTTTGTCTTATCAACGGCGGATCATGAATTTCAAGGTTTGGCCGTGATGGAGGCAATGGCGCTGGGCTGCCTGCCGGTGGTGCCTGATGCACTGGTTTATCCTGAATATGTTCCGGCGGAAAGTCGCTATACAACGGCTGCTGAGGCCGTCGAGCGACTGACGCAGCCAGCCCGCTATGTCCCAAGCGATTGCGTGGCACAGTTCGCCTTCGTGGCTCAGGTCGAATCCTGGCAGGATTTGTTTTTAAGATCGACGTAAATCTGGTTGCACCCCCAAGCCAAAACGGTCACGCGCAACGCTTCTTGCAAAGCTTCTCGCACAATCCCTTATACGCGCGAAGCCCCTTTTAAAAGCTTTTACAAAGCGCTTTTTAACGCCTCGCGCCTCGCGTTCTTGTCGGGCCGGTCATGAATGCCGGCAGTCGGTTAAGCGGTAATGATGACCCGAATGGCATCCAGGCGCGGCGAAACCTGATCTAAAAAAGACAAACCGGCAGCGCGTTTTGCCAAGATCTGATTGACCTCTTCTTGTGACACAGCCGGGTTATGTTGGGCTAGATGTGCAAGACGGTCATGGGCGGCATCCTGACGCGCCTTGTAGGTTTTGCCTGCAGTGTTTATTTCGACCAAGGTTTGTGCGTCAGCCAAAGTGCCCGCGAACTGCAGCATGGCGTCGATCTGACCGCGCTGCAAACCGATGAGTTTCGCTAAAGGCTCGGGTTTGGCGGGCAGCGCGTCGAGCAGGGGATCAAAGTCAAAACGGGGCGTTAGATCAACGGGGCCTGGCGCAATGATAAAGCGTAAAAAGGGTTGCTCGAGATGCTGCTGGAGTTCCAAGCGCGGGGGTGCCGCACAATCTAGACGATACAGGCACTCAACCAGTAGGGTGCCCGTTGGCAGTGCGGGGCGTTTAATGAGGCTGACACAGGCATTCCCGATTTGATCAGATAACACGCGCTCGAGTGCTTGACTGACGAGGGGGTGCTCCCAGGTTAAAAATTGCAAATCTTCTCGGGCCAGTGCGGTTGCGCGATCCAGGGTATAGGCAATGCCTTCTTCGGCGATTTCAGGGTATTGCAGGTGACCTTGAGATTCCGCGCTGACGGTGCTGCGAGTCTGGAGCAGCGCCGTCGGTTTGACCAGCTGAACCTGACTCGACAAAGGCTCGAGCTCGAGTCCGAAGAAACTGAAAGATTGGGTTAGGTAATTCGACAGTGGTTTTTGCTGTGCTGCACCCGATAGTGCTTGCGTAATACGATCGCCATCGAGTGCATCAAAGCTGGCAAACTCGAGTAACAAATCCCGTCCTTGCTCAAGTTTGGTTCGAAGAGCGGTCATTAATGCTTGGCTATTGATAATCAGTTCTTTAAGGGCATCTTGATCTTGTGCCTGTGGGAACAGGTGACGGAGTTGTTGGTGCGCCTCGGCTCCGGCGGGATTTGGTGCGCGAAACAAATCCAACCCTTGATGAAACCAATCAAATCGGCGGGCCAGTTCAGAGTTTTCAGGGCAGGGAATGTGAATGGTCACGGGCTCGGATTGGCCAATTCGATCCAATCGGCCAATTCTTTGTTCGATTAAATCGGCGTGATCTGGAAGATCAAACATGACGAGCTGGTGTGCAAATTGAAAATTTCGGCCTTCCGAGCCGATTTCAGAACAAACAAGCACCTGGGCACCGTGATCCTGATCGGCGAAATATGCAGCCGATCGATCTCGGGCGATCAGGTCAAGACCCTCATGAAAACAGCTGCTTTTGAAGCCAAGTCGCAGTCTGAGGTGTTTCTCAACCATCAGAGCTGACGCGGCGGTATGACAGATCACCAAGAACTTATCCGAGCTGTGACCAATCAATTGACCGAGCCAGTCTAATCTCGGATCAGTGGCCGTAATCCCGGTCGATTGGTCCGCGTTGCTGCCAGCAGGCAAGGCGGGGAGTGGGGCAGGTTGTACCCGGCGCTCAGTCAACCCCAGGACTTGGGCTCGACGGTTTCGAAACATCGCTTGGGCGGGGCCAAAGTGATCGAGTAATTGATGCAGTAAGGCCGCATCGCTGAGGGTGTCCCCGGCATTGAGGCGGCTTGCCAGAGCGGCGCGTGCAGCCGGCGATTCGGCTGTATCCGCTTGCCAAGTTTGGATTAACTCGGCGAGTTCAGCGTAGCGTGCTTGCTCAATGAGGAAGTCATCGAAACGGTTAAAGCGGATGGGGTCGAGTAATTGTAACCGTCCAAAGTGGCCCTCAAGACCAAATTGTTCAGGTGTGGCGGACAGCAATAGCAGACCGCGGGCCTTATGGGCCAATTCGCTGGCCGCCAGATAAGCATCACTTGGCGCCGCCTTCGTCCACTGTAAGTGGTGCGCTTCGTCGATAATGATGAGGTCCCAGGGACAGGCTAGGGCCTGTTCAAGCCGCGCAGGATGATTCAAGAAGAGATCCAGGGTAGTGATCACCAACTGCTGCGCCTCGAAGGGGTTGAGCGTTGATGCAGTCGCTTGCGCCTGTAACGATAATTGCGTTGGCTGTGGCTTGGGCTGTGCATCCGGCGGCAACCCGTTCTCAGACGATCGCAAAGTGTGCGCCGGCTTGTCTTCAGAACGCAAGTCAATATCGTTGTGATCTGCCGGATCATTGCTGACAGATCGATGTTGGTCCTCGATCGCCGCGCACCGAGCATCGTCCAACACCGTAAACTCGAGGTTAAATCGACGAATCATTTCAACCAGCCATTGCACCTTTAAGGATTCGGGCACAAGGATCATAATCCGAGAACCGCGTCCGGTTTGGAGCATTTGGGTGAGCACCAGACCCGCTTCAATGGTTTTTCCGAGGCCCACTTCGTCGGCTAGTAATGCCCGCGGCACGTCTCGTTGAGCGAGTTGGTGGGCTATATAAAGCTGGTGCGGCAACAGCGCAGTCCTAGGGCCAAGCAAGCCTCTAAAGGGCTGTCGAGCAAGTCTGGCCGACTGCTTAAGACTCTCATAACGTAGGTTAAAGGCTTCATTTGAATCGATTTGGTTTAAGAATAATCGATCTTGCGGCTTGCTGAATTGTAGCGTGGCATCGAGTTCGGTTTCAGGGAGGTCAACCAACCCGTTGGGCGCGCTGTAGCGATAGATAAGTAAGTTGTCGTGCTCAAAAATAGCTTGAACCTCGAAGTGGACGCCAGCCCGGGTTCTGAGACTGTCACCCTCATGGAACCGCGCGCGTACAAGGGGTGCATCCGCTTTGGCATATTGCCGATTGGTTTCAGCCGCTGAGAATGCGCAGGTCACGGTTCGATGGTCGGTTTCCAAGATCAAACCCAGACCCAGCTCGGGTTCGCTGCGACTGACCCAACGCTGGCCTGGTTTAAATTCTTCCATGCTTCGGTAATACTCCGGGGGTAAAAAATGATCGAGGATGACCATGAACGACCAAACTCAAGTTGAAATCGAAGCGCAAGCGTTTAGACGGTTGCTTGCACACTTAGACGAGCACAAAGCGGTTCAAAACATCGATTTGATGAACTTGGCTGGGTTCTGTCGAAATTGTTTGAGCAAGTGGTACCGATCTGCGGCCGAGGATAAAGGAATCTCTTTGGATTATGAAGCGGCCCGTGAGCGGATTTACGGCATGCCCTATGCCGATTGGAAGGCGCTTTACCAGACCCCGGCGAGCGCGGATCAAAGCGCTGCGTATGACGCGAAGGCCAATGATCCGACCTAAACCGCCATTTTTGCTTTGATGGCAGGGTGGCTTTCGTAGTGCTCAAGCGAAAGGTCTGCAAGTTCAAAGTCATCGATGTTGGTCTGACCTCGGTCTTTAATGACAAGGGTCGGGCTTGGCAGCGGCACACGTTGGAGTTGCGCCTTAACCTGCTCGATGGCATCGAGATAGATATGGGCATTGCCAATGGTATGAATGAATTCACCGGGGACGAGTCCCGTTATCTTCGCAACCAAGTGGAGCAGCAGCGCATAGGAGGCAATGTTGAACGGCACCCCCAGGAACATATCCGCCGAGCGCTGATACATTTGTAACGACAGGGTGTTGCCGGCGACAAAAAACTGGAAAAAATTATGGCAGGGCGGTAACGCGACCTGATCAGGGTCAATCTCAGCAGGATTCCAAGCATTCACAATAATACGCCGAGAATGTGGGTTGTGGCGGATGAGCTCAATGGCATCGGCGAGTTGATCGATGATTTGGCCCGAGGGTGACTGCCAAGCGCGCCACTGAACACCGTAAACACGGCCCATGTCGCCATCGTTTTCGCTCACGCCAAGACGCGTTAAGTAGTCTGCATAGTTTGCGTCCCAAATTTTATTTTGGGGGTATATTTTCTTGAGGTCGCCGAGTTTGCTGGAGCCTGAAATAAACCACAAAAGCTCAGAGGCCATAACCTTCCAAGCCAATTTCTTCGTGGTCACGGCAGGAAAGCCAGCCTGTAGGTCATAGCGCGCGTGAAGCCCAAAATAGCTGAGGGTGCCAACGCCCGTGCGGTCCTGGCACCGAGTGCCATGCGTCAATACTTGTTTGAGCTGATTCAGATAAGTTTGCATGGGCTTGCGTTACCGTGGGGCGCTTAGCCGCACTTAGAATCTCCGCAGTTTAAGCAAGTCATGCAGCCATCCATCATCACCATCGCGGTCGTCAGACATTTTTGGCATAGCTGAGCACCGGGTGGGAAGGCGTTTGATTCAGCTTCAACGCCTTCTGCTTGGGCACGTTTTTCGTTCATCATTGCCACGTGCTCGCTGGACAGCGCTTGGTCCTTTATTAGGCCAATTCTGCGCATATGACGATCCAGAACGTCACCGATCTCGGCAACGAGCGACGGCATGAATCGGCCGCCTTTTTTGAAGTAGCCGCCCTGCGGGTCAAAGACTTGCTTGAGCTCTTCGACCATAAAGGTCGCGTCACCCCCTTTTCGAAAAACCGCTGAAATAACCCGGGTGAGCGCAAGGATCCATTGGAACTGATCCATGTTTTTGGAATTGATAAAGATCTCAAAGGGCACTTCTTGTTCGTGTTCTGTACCGCTGTTGAGCACCATGTTGTTAATCGTGATGTACATCGCATGATCGGACAGTGGCGTTTTAATTTTGTAGGTGTAGCCTTTGAGTTCATCGGGTCGCTGCACCTCTTCGTGCATCGTTTCTCGAGTGGGCGCAGCGTTTGCGATGGGTTCATCTTTCTTTTTTATCGAAAAGCCGACAATATTTTTAGAAATTTTTACAGCCATTTTTGTCCTCTACAGTCTTTGGGTGGCTTTGATTTGGGCGCCACCAAGGTGATCCTATGTCATCTGTCAGCGTGCCCCTAAGGCCACGGGTTTATGGCAATAAACCCAAGCCTTAAACGCAAGCACTCAGCTTAAAATTTTCCGTAATAGCCTTCTTTCATTGCATCAAAGAGATTGGCCGCAGAATGAAGTTCCCCATCGTATTCGATTTCCTCGTTGCCCTTGAGTTCAACCACCTGGCCATCCTCGAGCTCGAATTGATAGGTTGTGTTTTCAAGGTCTTGCTCTTTGACTAAGACGCCTTGGAACGCTTCGGGGTTAAACCTAAAGGTTGTGCAGCCCTTAAGGCCTTGTTCGTACGCGTATAAATAGATGTGCTTAAAGTCCTCATAAGGGTACTCGGTTGGCACATTCGCTGTTTTCGAAATACTGGAGTCGATCCACTTTTGTGCGGCTGCCTGAATATCCACATGCTGAATCGGAGAGATGTCATCGGCTGTAATAAAGTAGTCCGGCAACTGGTGGTCTGGGTTGTCGGTATAGGGTAGGGCGTGAGGATTCACCATCGCGTTATAAGCCAGCAACTCGAAAGAGAAGACATCGACTTTTTCTTTCGACTTCTTGCCTTCGCGAATGACGTTGCGCGCGTAATGGTGGGCAAAGCTGGGCTCAATGCCGTTGCTGGCATTATTAGCCAGCGATAAGCTGATTGTGCCGGTTGGCGCAATTGAACTGTGGTGCGTGAAACGACACCCGTGCTCTATAAGGTCTTCAATCAAGCCTGCGTCCTCAGTGGCAATTTTTTGCATGTAGCGAGAATATTTAGCGTGGAGCACACGGCCCGGCAATTTGTCGCCAAGCTTTACGCCGTCTTCGATCATCTCGGGTCGCAGCCGCAGCATCTCACCGGTCACCTCAAAGATCTCATCCATGATCGGGGCGGCGCCTTTTTCTTTCGCCAATTCAAGCCCGGTTTGCCAGCCCACGAGGGCGAGTTCTTTCGTCACGCGTTCCGTGAAGGCAACCGATGCTGGGTCGCCATAGCTCATGCCCATCATGGTGATCGCCGAGCCGAGTCCTAAGTAACCCATGCCATGACGGCGTTTGCGTTCGATCTCATGGCGCTGTTCGGGCAGCGGGAGGCCATTTATTTCAACCACGTTATCCAGCATGCGGGTAAAGATACTGACGGCTTCGCGGAACGTCTCCCAATCGAAGCCCGCATCAGGGCTGAAGGGCCGCTCAACAAAACGAGTGAGGTTTACGGAGCCCAGCAGACAACTGCCGTAGGGCGGCAAAGGTTGCTCACCGCAGGGGTTGGTCGCGCGTATGTTTTCGCAAAACCAGTTGTTGTTCATTTCATTGACCTTGTCGATCAAAATAAAGCCGGGTTCCGCAAAATCATAGGTCGACGCCATGATCATGTCCCAGAGTCGCTGGGCTTTAACCGTCTTGCTCACTTTGCAGGCAACGAGCCCTGCATCATTCGTGACATACTTTGCTTTAGCTGGAAATTCGCGCCAGAGCACTTGTGCGGGGTCATTCAAATCCAATTGATCTGACTCAAGTTCACTTTGGGTCATTGGGAACGACAAGGCCCAATCAGCATCATTCTTGACTGCTTCCATAAATTCAGCGGTGATCAGCAGGGATAAGTTAAATTGACGGAGTCTGCCGTCTTCGCGTTTGGCTTTAATGAAGTCCATCACATCCGGGTGACCGATTTCAAAAGTTGCCATTTGCGCGCCTCGCCGCCCACCGGCGGAGGAAACGGTAAAGCATGTTTTGTCATAAATATCCATGAAGGATAGCGGCCCTGATGTATAGGCGCCGGCGCCCGACACATAGGCGCCTTTGGGGCGCAAGGTCGAAAACTCATAGCCAATGCCGCAGCCTGCTTTGAGTGTCAGGCCTGCTTCGAGATTCTTTTGCAGAATGTCTTCCATTGAATCAGAAATAATGCCGGAAACCGTACAGTTAATGGTTGACGTTGCGGGTTTGTGGGCTTGGGCACCGGCGTTTGAGGTGATCCGGCCTGCGGGGATGACGCCATGGCGTAGGGCCCACAAGAATTTCTCATACCAATCTTGACGGATGTCTTTGGCTTCGACTTCAACCAAGGCTTTTGCCACCCGTTGATAGGTTTGATCGATATTTTCGTCGATGCGCTCGCCTTGTTTACTCTTTAGGCAATATTTGTTTTCCCATATGTCGAGAGAGGTCGGTTGCAGCTTGATTTCATTGACATTGGCAGGAATGGCTTTGAGATCGGTTTTTTGGGCTGTGGAATCCATAGGTCAATATTGCCTCGCATCAGTTGATGTTAATGGGTCTTTTATTCTGTCTTTGTTCTGTTTTCGTTTTGTCTCGGGTCTGTCTCGGGTTTGTTTAGTCCTGTTGCCTGCTATCGCAGACCGGTGCTTGATCTGTTCGTTTACCGTGATTTGATCACGCCTAAAATAAAGTGCTTTTTTATAGATCAAACGCTTTACTAAAAACTCATATCACGCGCTTTACTCAAATCACGCGCTACATCAAAAGTACGCGTTACCATCTAGCGTTCTGGTCAACGAGCTCTGTTCAACGAGCTCTGTTCAACGAACTCTGTTCAAAGAGCCCTGTTCAGAGCGCTTTCTACAACGCGCTTTCTGCAATGCGCTTTCTACAACGCGCTTTCTGCAATGCGCTTTTCTCTAAGAGCTCGGTCAATGCGCTCTGTCCTAAAAGTGCTCTGTCCTAAAAGTGCCCTGTCCTAAAAGTGCTCCGTCGCTTATAACGGCCTGCCAAGTGTTTTTGGCCACTTATCAGCACCGCAAATCATGGCGGTGTTGTGAGGTCATGCCATCAATGGTTAGCCTGACCTGTGGACGCCCATCAAAGGGGTGTGTTGCGCTCAGGTTGCTGGCTTGACCCTCTTTTGAAGGGTGCGCCAGATGCCTTGAGTCGATGGTTTGAAGTCCTAAAAGCCCAGATATTGTGCTACACGACCTTTCTGAGCACAAGATATAGTTGTCTCCAATCTGCATAAAATACCAAAAAAAACGCAAAAAAAGGGTCAGGTCTAGCGTAATTTAACCATAATCGACTGTTTACAGCATGCCATCTTTCGCGGGACACTCAATTAAAGTATCAATACAACCTTGGGATGAAACGCAATGAATCAGTTGAAGACTAAAGTCGCGATTATTACCGGAGGCGGCAGTGGTATTGGCGCCGCAACAGCGGAACGTTTAGCGGAACAAGGCGCCTCGGTAATGGTGACTGATATCAATGGCGACGCCGCTGAGCACACGGCGCGCGTAATTCAGCAACGTGGGCAGACCGCCCAAGCGCTAGCGCAGGATGTGGCTGAGCCTGACGCTTGGCGGGCCGTATTTGAGGCGACCGCCAAAGCCTTTGGTCCGGTCAATGTTTTGGTCAACAATGCCGGCGTCAGTGGGGCCGGTCGGGATCGCTTTGAAGAGCCGGAAGGCCTTGATGCGTGGCGACAGATCATGAGTATCAATCTGGATGCCGTGAATTTGGGTTGCAGAATTGCAATTCAAGAAATGAAGGTTTCAGGCGGTGCGATTGTCAATGTCTCATCCGTCATGGGTTTGGTGGGGGGCGCAGGCCCAGCGTATAACGCCAGTAAAGGCGGCGTCCGATTATTAACGAAGTCGATTGCCAGCTATTGTGGGCGGATGGGCTACCCAATTCGATGCAATTCGGTCCATCCTGGCTATATTTGGACGCCAATGGTCCGTCAAATCGCCGAAGTTCATGAAGAGGTCTCAACTGAAGCCGAGTTAAAAGAGATGCTACTGCTTCAGCATCCTATTGGCCGGTTGGGAGAGGCCGATGATATTGCCAATGGTATCCGGTTTCTGATCTCGGACGAGTCCAGCTTCATGACTGGTAGTGAGTTGGTCATTGATGGCGGCTATACCTGCGTTTAAGCTGGGCCGTTTCAACGCAGCCATAGCCTTTTAGCGAGCAGTATGGTTTTATCCCAACGAATCTTGGCGAAGGTTAGACGTGCCGCGAAGCGCTTTGGGCACCTAGCGCGTCTTCTTAGCCAGGGTCGACTATTTGCCTAAGTCAACAGATGGCGTTAAATCATAACCTTGAAGATGTGAATGGAGTTCGCGCATGCACCTATCCCAGATAGCCCGACAAAACCCCGATAAGCCAGCTTACATTATGGCGGCCAGTGGCCAAACGGTGACCTACGAAGGTCTTGAGGCGGGGTCGAATCAATTGGCGCAATTATTTCGGTCACTAGGGCTCAGGCGCGGTGATCACATCGCGATATTATTAGAAAATCATGCGCTGTTCCTTCAAATCTGTGTTGCCGCGCAACGTGCTGGCATCTATTACACCGCGATCAGCTACCGACTGCAGTCTGATGAGGTGGAATATATTGTGAATGATTGCGGCGCACGGGTGTTCATAACCTCGATTGATCGCCGAGCGGTGGTTGAGCCGTTAATTGACCGGTTAGAAAATTTGGATCGGTTTTTTATGCTCGATGGTGTGGTTGCTGGGTTCGAATCATTGGAAGCTGCGATGGATGCCCAGTCCACCGAGATGATTGAAGATGAAAGTATTGGCACGTCGATGCTGTATTCGTCCGGAACGACCGGTCGACCTAAGGGCGTCTACCGCCAACTACCCGAAGGCGTTTGGGGTGAAGAAGATGCTGGCGCGATGTTTCGGGCCTTGTATCAAGCCCAGGAGGACAGTATCTATCTTACGCCGGCGCCGCTTTACCATGCGGCGCCCTTAACCTTTACTATGGCGTTCCTGTTAGGGGGGATGACCTGTGTCGTCATGGAGCATTTTGAAGCGAGTGCGGCTTTATCGGCCATCGAAACTTATGGCGTCACGCACAGTCAGTGGGTGCCCACGATGTTCATCCGGATGTTGAAGCTCGATGATGCTGAACGCTTGAAATACGACGTGTCGAGTTTGGTGTGTGCAATTCATGCGGCCGCGCCGTGTCCCGTTCCGATCAAAGAGCAAATGATTGAATGGTGGGGGCCGATTATCTATGAATATTATGCTGGCTCAGAGGGCAATGGGTTTGTGGCGATCAATTCAGAAGAATGGCTTGCGCATAAGGGCTCCGTTGGACGGGGTCTGACGGCCGTTTTACACATTTGCGATGATGCGGGCGACGAAGTCCCCGTGGGGCAGTCTGGCACCATTTACTTCGAAGGCGGAGGTGATTTTGAGTATCACAATGACGCAGAGAAAACCGCTGAGTCCCGGCACCCGTTGGGCTGGTCAACCTTGGGCGATGTGGGGTATCTCGACGAAGAAGGCTTTCTGTATTTAACCGACCGCAAAAGCTTCATGATTATTTCTGGCGGCGTTAATATTTATCCTCAGGAGACGGAAAACCTGTTGGTAACCCATCCAAAGGTCATGGATGTGGCTGTTTTTGGCGTGCCGAATGAGGAGTTTGGCGAAGAAGTCAAAGCGGTTGTTCAGCCCAAATCTTGGTCGGATGCGGGTCCTGAACTCGCCGCGGAACTGATGGAATTTTGCCGCGAGCATATTTCGCACATTAAATGCCCTCGATCGGTTGACTTTGAGCAAGAGCTGCCGCGTCATCCCACAGGCAAGCTGTATAAGCGGCTGCTTAAAGATCGATATTGGGCGGATCAGGGCAAATCGATTTAAGGCAAAGCGGTTGCCGCGCCTCACCGGTTTTTGAGCAAATTAGCAGGTGAAAACTGATCTGTCAGGATCGGGGCCGTTTGATCCCAGTCGGCGCGCGTATTGAGATAGCGCGGAAAACTCTCAATGGCAACGCCGAACCGCTTGAGCCCTGGCGCGAGCGCGCGCGCATTGGTCTCGAGCGTTTGGCGGTTTGGCAGTCCCGCAGGCCGGGCTATGATGACCCGATTGCCGCTAGCAGGGAGTTTAAAATTAAAAAAGTCGTTAAAAACTGCTCTATAAGTATTTGATTCATAATCATAAAGTTTTGAAGAAGAAAAAGTGTTGGCGACTAAAACGCCGCCTTCAGATAGAACCGAACGCGTTTCTTCCAAGAATTCTCGGGTCATGAGATGCTCGGGAATATACTCACCGGTAAAGGCGTCTAGAATCACCAAGTCATATTGAGACCCTAATCGTGTCGCGCGCTTGATGAAGACCCGCGCATCTTGCACTGCAACGTTAAGCTGATCGTTTGCCTTAAAATTGAAGAAGCCTTCAGCGACCCGAACAACCGCAGCATCGATTTCAACGACGTCGATTTGGGCTTTGGGATACAGCTGATTGAGTGCCGTGGGTAAGGTGCCGCCGCCCAAGCCAACAATGAGAATTGAGCTGGGGTTGGGTTGCAGCAGCAAGCCCCCAAAGGTCATCCGAACATAAGAGAAGACAACCCGATCGGGGTTCTCAGTATCAAAGCAGGACTGTCGTCGATCGTCGCGGCGGACGGCGAACACCAAACAGCGATCATCACCTTTTTGCTGGATTTCGATATTTTGATACAGGGACTTCTCGCGATGAATAACCTCACCTGTTACGTCGCCAGAGCCTAGCAGGCAGGCAAGCGCAAGGATCCAACCGCGGCTCATGAGCGCTTTCGATTAAAAGCGATCGCAAGGCTGCCCGCAAGCAACAACACCGCGACCATCGTGATCAAAATGGTATTCATGTCAAACCACAGGACCAAATAAAATGACGTGAGCAGCGTGCCCAAGGCGCTGCCCAGCGTTGACACAAAATATAAACCGCCGGCGACCTGCCCACTGTGTCGGGTGTTATCAACCATCAATCGAACCGAATAGGGTGCAATCATACCGAGTAGCGCGGTTGGAATGAAAAACAAAATGGTGGAGGCCAGTAGCGATCCGTAACGCGGGTCGTCAATGGCAGAAAAGACCGCATCCATCGCGTGATCCGCGAAAAAGACAATTGGGAGTAACCCAATGGCCGCGAGCAAAAAAAACAAACCGTACAATCCAAGATTGGGCTGATTAATCGATAAGCGTCCACCGATGAGATATCCGATCGCCAACGCCACCATAAAAATGCTGATGATGCTGCCCCAGACATAAATACTGCTGCCGAAGTAGGGCGCCAGGATACGGCCGCCAAGCAGTTCCACCGACATAATGATAAAGCCACTGGTAAATGCGAGCAGTAACACCAACCAACCAATGCGCTGTAGTTTTGTTTCAATCTGTTCGTCTGACATACCGCGTCGCATCCAAAATTTCCGACAGTATAACCGCTCGACACAATGGCGCCAGCGGGTCGACGCAACGCGCGTGCAATCTATGGCATACTGGCGCGGCGAAAACCCTAGGACAATCTGCTTTGAAAGCTCTGCTACGCCTCGTTCCCTACATTGCCCGATATCGATGGCAGGTTGTAGTTGGGTTCGTAGGATTTTTCTTGGCCCGTTTTTTTGAAGTCAGTACGTATTACGGGGTCGCACTCGGGATCGACGCCATCGGCGCCTTAGTGCAAGAAAAATCGCTGCCGCTCGGCCTTGAAGTCTGGGAAATCGTTGTCGGCATTGTCAGCGCAGTCATCCTGAGGTTTATCTTTGTCTCAAGGGCAAGGCGGGCCTTCCGGCTTGTCGGCCAGAAGGTGTCTTTTGATCTGCGCGAGCAGCTTTTCGCCAGCGTCTTGGTTCAAGGGCCTGCGTTTTTTGGGCGCATTGGGGTTGGGGACCTGATGACGCGTGCGATTCAAGATATCTCACTTGTGCAACGCCTAATTGCCTTCGGCTTAATTCAAGTGGTCATCATGGTGTATGCGCCGCTGTTTGGCATGACGGCGATGCTGTTTAAGTCGGTCAGCTTGACGCTACTGATTTTGCCGCTGCTGCCCATTCTGTATTTTTATGCCCAGTATGTTGCCACGCAAATGGCCGAGTCCTCACAGCAAGTACAGGAGTCCCTGTCCATGCTCGCAGCACACACTCAGGAAAATCTAAGCGGGATTCGGACGGTTCAGGCGCAGGCCCAAGAGGAAAACGAAATCAAACGGTTCTTTAAAACCAACAATCAATACGCGTTAGCCTTTTATGAGCAAGCTCGAATTAATTCGTTGATGACGGCTTGGACGCCGTGGCTTACGGCACTGGCCCAGCTGGGGATCATCGTCTATGGCGGCAATTTGGTTTTAACCGGCGCGTTAAGTGTCGGCGATCTGATATTTTTCCTCGCTTGCTTGAACATGCTTCTGCAGCCGATTCGAATGGCGGGCTTCTTCATCACGATGGTGGCCCGGGCGCGGGTCGGCGTCGAACGTCTGTGTGAGGTCTTCGATGCACCGCCCGAGATTATAGACCGCCCAACGGGCGAGGCGCCGGCGGAAATCAGCGGTGCGTTTGTGTTTAAGGATGCCGCTTTTACGTATCCTGGCGCGGCTGTGCCGGCCTTGAGCGATTTGAATTTCAGTATTCAGCGCGGCGAGTCTATTGGTATTGTCGGGCGAGTCGGCTCCGGTAAGTCGACGCTGTTAAAACTGTGTACCCGATTACTTGAGCTGGACAAGGGTTCGGTTGAGCTGGATGGCGTTCCAATTGATCGATATGCGCTGGCCCAGCTGCGATCACAGATTGCGCAGGTCCTGCAGGATCCTTTTCTGTTTGGCGAGCCCTTGTCGGCCAATATTAGCTACGACGACCCTGAGCGGGCCTTAGATCTGATTTGGGATGCCGCCGATGCCGCGGCGTTGCGAGAGACGGTTCTGACTTTTCCTGAGCAAATGAATACCTTGGTGGGCGAGCGGGGCGTGACGTTGAGCGGCGGTCAAAAACAACGCACGACGCTCGCGCGCGGGTTGATTCGGAACGCGCCGGTACTCATTCTGGACGATTGCTTTAGCGCGGTGGATACCGAGACAGAAGAGCATATCTTAAGCCGGTTAAAACGTTTGCGGGCTGGTAAAACAACCATTTTGGTGAGTCATCGGGTCTCAACGTTGCGGCATACCGATCGTATTTTGGTGCTGGAAGACGGGCGACTGATGGAATCAGGCTCGCATGATGCCCTGCTGTCAAAAGGCGGGCTCTACGCCGAACTCGAGCGTCTGCAGACCCAGGGCCAGCGATCAGATTATGAGCCGGAGCTGGTTTGATGAATCAAACGATCCCGCCAACTAAGGGTTCTAAAAAGGACAATGAGCCCGACCGAGATCACGCTATGTTCGATGCAGAGTTATCGGGCAATGTGCTGAACTTTCAGTTGCTAAAACGCGTTCTGACGTGGCTCGTGCCCTACCGAATCAGTCTTTGGGTCAGCGCCGCGCTGGTATTGGTGGCAAGCTTTGCGGCGGTTTTAATGGAAGTCGTCATCAGCCGGGTGCTGGTGGACTACATTATCGTTGGCGACGTGAACAGCCCGATGCCCGACCTAGGCCTCATTGCCTTAACCCAGCAATTGGAACAAATCTTTGGTTTGCCGGCACTGTACGTGGCCGGCGGCTTGTTCTTCGTTTTGATGTCAATGGTCGCCCTGCTGGGCCATTGGCATCGCTTAACGCTGATCGACGCCATCGTCAAAGCGCTGCGGGATCTGCGCCAAGACTTGTTCGCGCACTTAGAATCGCGGCCCAGTTCGTTTTTCGATCGTGTGCCGGTCGGGCGCATCATGACGCGGGTAACCAACGATGTTGAAGCGCTCTACGAAATGCTCCGAGGCCTTGGGAGTTTGGTGGGCGAGTTCGTGCCGTTTTTCGTGGCCCTCACGATCATGTTGTCGACCAGTGTTGAGTTGACGCTTATTTTGTTGTTACTGGTGCCGGTCGTTGGTTCGGCCACTTACTTTTTTCGGCAAGCCTCGCGCGAGATCTTTCGGCAAGTTCGAAATAGCGTGAGTGCACTTAACCAATTTCTGCAAGAAAACCTTTCAGGGATGCAGGTTGTGCAACTCAGTCAGCGTCAGGATCAGAATCGTGCGGCCTACACCAAAATTAACCAATTGAACTTAGAGCAGGAAAACCGTTCGATCAATTTAACGACTTATTATGGCGCGTTTAACGATTCGTTGGCCTCCATTGGACTCGGCATCATCATCTACTATGGCGGCGGTTCAGTGGTGCAATCGGAAATGTCGCTTGGTGGCGTGATTTTGTTCACGCGGTTTATGAATATGTTATTCACGCCCGTGGTTTTGTTAGGGGAGCAACTGAATGTCTTATTCCGTGCCATGGCCAGCGGCGAGCGCATTTTTCAAGCCTTGGACTGGGATGAACAAATCCGCGAACCCAGTCATCCCGTGACGTTGCCCAAGCGGCTTGAAGGTCGGGTCGAATTCAGAGGGTTATCCTTTGGTTACACCAAAGACACACAAGTATTAGACAACGTGAGTGTTTAATTGAACCCGGTAAAAAATTGGCCATTGTGGGGCCAACCGGTTCAGGCAAAAGCACGATGATTCGATTGCTGGGACGTTTTTATGATTTCCCGGACGGCATGATTTTTCTAGATGGGATTGATTTGCAACATATTCCCTCGCGGTCAGTCCGCCGCAGAATTGGCGTGGTACTCCAAGATTTTCACATCTTCTCTGGCTCAATTTTAGAGAACATTACCTTGTCCGATCCCTTGATCACGCGAGCGCGTGCCATTGAGGCCGCCAAGACCGTGAATGCGCATCATTTTATTGAGGCGCTGCCGGAAGGCTATGACGCACCCTTGGTTGAACGCGGCGCGAATCTGTCACAAGGTCAACGCCAGTTATTGGCGTTTGCGCGGGTGCTGGCAGCCGATCCCGAAATTTTGATTTTGGATGAAGCCACCGCCAGTATCGATACCGAGACCGAGCAGTTGATTCAAGAGGGGCTGCAGCGTTTGATGCAGGGTCGTACCAGCATCTTAATTGCGCATCGCTTACAGACGATCCAAGAAGCCGACCATGTGATGGTGCTTGAGCTTGGCAAAGTTCGAGAATACGGCACACATCAAGCGCTCATCGCGCAGGGTGGCCTGTATAAAACCCTGCACGATCTGCAATTTCAGACGCTCTCAACTGCGGTTACACCGTCTGATCTTGCGCCTGAGTGACCTCGAGCCAAGGCGCCATCACCACAAAGCCGCGTGATGTCTCAAGACCGTTGTCGTCCAGCATCGCGACGTGGTGTGCATAGTGTTCCCGGCTAGATGATAAGGCGGCCAGACAGCGATCGGCGGGTAAGCGTTCATCCACCGGGACGGCTTGCAACTCGCTCAACCAGTCGCGTTTGGTGAGCGGTCGAAATCGTTGTGAGCCATTGGTAAACCGGCTGATAAAGTCGTCGACGGTTAACCACCAACCTCTCAAGTGATCTGCCGTGATGGTCTCAGGGTACTGCCATTGCTGATCCAGCCACGCCGAATAAGGATGAAACAATCGGCCTTTGACGATCCCTTTGACTTTGGCGTTTGAGGCCCCAAATCGGCTTTTGAGTAAGGTTTGGCCTGCCAGCGTTGTCGCCAACGTCATTTGGTGGCTGAGCAAGCGCTGCAGCTTAAGATCCAGACGATCGGTCGGGTTGGGGCCAAACCAGGCGTTGGTCTGAGTCGTGTCCCCAGTGCCGAGATAAAACTTTATCGCCAGTTCCCAATGCTCAAGGGTGGTGCCATGACCAACGATGAGGTCGAATTCACCCAAGGTGGCGGCCGGTCCCTGGACCTGAAGATTACTCGCTAGCAATTCATAGCCTTTCAAATGCGTCAGCGCACATTGCCAAAGTCGCTCGAACTGAATCCCCAACCGGAAGCGTTGCCAGTCGGTTGGTGCCGGCCACGTGTGGGGTGCTGATTCGAAGGCAAGTTCGGCGAAGAAGTGTTTGCTGGGGAAGCCCCGCTCGGGCAGTTGGATCAGAGGTGGGCTATAAACACACCAAAACCCATCGCGTTGACGCTGTTGGTCGCCGGGATCATCCGTTGAAGGGTTTATCATATTTTAAAGTACACCGGGGACGTTACAGGCAAGCGGTGTATTATACTGCACAACCGCCGGCAGTTTGATTGATAGAGAGTAACTATGAGCTTTAGAGCGAAGTTGATTAATTTTCTCCTCCGAAAAACCCTGAAAAAAATGCTCATTCAGCAGGGGGCGGACATCCCAGTTTTGCGACAACGGCTGGGCGCCAGTGAGCGCGCTGCCGGCAAGCCTCGTTTAGGGATCCAGATCGAGGACATTGACCTCGATGGTTTAGGCCTTCAAAAAGTGGTCCATGACGACTGCACGTCTCAGCAAGCGGTACTGTACTTTCATGGTGGGGGGTATGTGCTGGCGGGTTCAGCTGGACATGTTGCGCTTGCGGGGCGGTTGTCAGAGCTCGCCGGCGTGGCGGTCTATTTGGTTGATTATCGATTGGCACCTGAACAGCCTTTTCCGGCCGCCGTTGATGACGCGCTAAAGGCCTATCAAGGCTTGCTTGAACGAGGTTATGAAGCCAGCAACCTAATCTTAGCAGGGGACTCCGCCGGCGGTGGCTTGGCGGCGGCCACCTTATTGAACCTTAAGAATCTTGGTTACCCTCAACCCGCTGCCGCACTTTTGTTGTCACCTTGGCTTGACCTGTCGCTGAGTGGCGACAGCATGATCGGCAATAATGATAAGGATGTGATGCTCTCGACAGCCGTGCTGACCGCTTGGGCCAATGCGTATTTACAAGACCGAGATCCACTGGCGCCTCTGGCGTCGCCGATTTACGGCGACCTGTCCGGGCTGGCGCCCATTCTCGTGCACGTCGGCAGTACGGAAGTTCTGCGCTCAGATGCTGAAGACTTCGTCGATCGAGTTATTGAGCAGGGCGGTTCTGCAGTCTTGAAGATCTGGGATGACCTGCCGCATGTGTTCCAAGTGCTGCTCGGCCGGGTCCCCGAAGCAGAAGAATCCATTGCGTTGCTTGCGCAGTATTGTCTCCAGCAGCTCAAGCCCAAAACGTGATCTCCTCGGCGGTCAAGTCAAGGCAGTTGGTCTTACTCGGTGGTGGGCATGCCCATATCGGCGTATTGCGCAGGCTTGGCATGCACCCTGAGCCGGATCTCAAAGTAACGTTGGTGAGCCCGAGTCGAGAAACCCCGTACTCTGGGCTCTTGCCTGGTGTGATTGGCGGGCATTTTCCAGAGCAAGATTTATACATCGATTTAGGTCGGCTGTGTCAATTTGCAGGTGCGGAGTTGATCTTGGCGGCCGCCACAGCCCTTGATCCAGCGCGCTCAGAAATCGGATTAGAAAATCGACCGAATCTAGTCTATGACTACTTGTCCATTGACGTGGGCATTGAGCCCGCTTTATCGGATCTCGCAGAATTTGATGAAGCGCTTGTGCCCGTAAAGCCCATTTCCGGATTTATGACCCGCTTTAAGTCGGTTTATGAGCAATATCGTGGCGGAGGTGCCTTTGCTGTCGTTGGGGCTGGGGCGGCGGGCCTTGAATTGGCATTCGCGTTAAATCATCGGCTTCGCGGCAAGGCCCAAAAAAATGATTGGCCAAAACCACTCATTTATTTATGTCAGGCGACACAAGCGCTGCTGCCTGAGGCGCCGCGTCGACTGCAGGCGGGCCTTCAAAAGGCGCTGGCCGACCAAGGCATTCAATTTCAACCCGAGTTTCGCGCGGTTCGCCAAGGCGCGGGCCAGCTGGTGTCCGCAAGTGGGGCAGTATTACAAGTCGATCAAGTTTTTTGGGCAACCGGCGCCGCGCCCCAAGCCTTTCTGCAGAACAGCGATTTAGCGCTTACCCAATCTGGATTTATCGCGGTAGGCCCAAATTTGCAATCACTGAGTCACCCGAATGTCTTCGCGGTTGGGGATGCGGCCGATATGGTTGCGCAATCTCGACCCAAAGCAGGGGTCTATGCTGTCCGTCAGGCGCCGGTGCTGTTTAAAAACTTAATCAGGATGCATCGCGGCCAGCCTTTGACGCGGTTTAAGCCGCAGTCACGATATCTGTCGTTGATCTCATTGGGAGAGCAAAGGGCGCTAGCCTACAAAGGTCCCTTTTGGGGTTGGGGGCGCAGCCTTTGGCGCCTCAAACGCAGCATTGATTACAGATTTTTGGATTCGTTTAAAAATTTGCCAGTGATGACACCGCCGAGCTTATCGAATGCGCAAGCGATAGATCCCAATACGCAGTGCCGCGGGTGTGGCGCAAAGGTTGCCTCGAGTATTCTGAGCGAGGTGCTGTCTGAGCTAGACCCTGATGGCGGCCGGGTCTTGGATGACTCGGCGGTGCTGACGCCACCAAGCGGCGAGCTCATGATTCAATCAGTTGATGCGTTTCGCCCCATTGTTGATGACCCGTATGTGCTGGCGAAAATCGCGGTCGTGCATGCCGTGAGCGATATTTACGCCATGGGCGGCCGCGTGGGGCCGGTTATGGTCAATTTAACGTTGCCCTATGCCAGTGAAGCCATTACGCGCTCGCTCCTGCAGCAAGTCATGGCGGGGGTGCTCAGCCAAACGAGGGCTGAGGGCGGACAGTTGGTTGGGGGCCACACAGCCGAGGGCCTCGAGCTCAATATTTCGGTCAGTGTGACGGGCTGGGCGCCGGCGAGTGAGATCAAAACCAGTCGAGGCGCGCAATTGGGTGATCGCTTAGTCCTGACGAAAGCGCTCGGGACGGGCACCTTATTCGCAGCGTCAATGCGCGGCCTTGCGGCGCCTTCGTGGATCAATCAGGCCGTTGCGATGATGTCGCAGTCTAACCGAGCGGCAGGCGCCCTGGTTGTAGCGCCGTCGATCCATGCTGTCACTGACGTGACTGGTTTTGGGCTCGCAGGCCATCTGCAGAGTATGTTAGCACCAGGCCAAGGCGCGGACTTGATACTGCCGAACCTGCCGGTACTGAAAGGGGCGTTAACCAGTCTGTCAGAGCTGGGCGTTTACAGCACCGCCCATGACAATAATCAGCGCGCCGCTTCCTCGGTGCGCACCCAGGCCTTTTCGGACGAGCGCCTCTTGGCTCGGCAGTCGTTGTTGTTTGATCCTCAGACTTCTGGTGGGTTGTTAATCAGCGTCGCCCCGGACGCCTGCGAAGGCCTTGTTGCGCGATTACAGGCGTTGGGCTTTGATCAGGCGGCCGTCATTGGCACGATCACGGATCAAGCGGGTATTGCTGCCATGGCTGATGTGTAAAGACCGGGCATCGGTTCACTTGCGCAAACAGGGGTTAATTGTATGATGCAAGAGACGTGGATTACGGCAGGCCCCGCATGAATGCAGAATACAATCCAGATTTTGACCCGACCGGCATAGAAGGCGGCGTCGATACCAATCAATTACCTTGGATTGAGCTGGGCTGCGCGCCAGGCTGGCAATTTAAGCCGCTGCGGGCCAGTCGCGAAAGCGGCATGTTCTCAGCGATTGTCAAACTGAACCAAGGCGTCCGCACGACGAATTTATTGCACCTCGGTGCGATGGATTTGCTCATCCTCTCGGGCGAACTCAACTATATCGACGGCCCGCTGGCCGGCAGTATCGGTCCCGGCATTTGGGGTTACGTGCCGGCCAATGCCTGTGTGGCCGGATTGGAGGCGATACAAGATACCGAATTTCTTGCAAATTTTTATGGTCCGGTTGCCTTCTTGTCCCAGCAGCGCGCTGTGCTCAGTCTGTTAACGGCGATGGACCTGCAGCAGGGCGCTGATACCCATGGCGTCACATTGGTGCCGAATACGCTGGCTGAATGCATGCAGCCCAGAGCGCAGGCCGTCCATGCAGCGGCCAAGCCACTGGCCATTGCAGGCCCTTGCGCCGGTGAATTGGTCAATGCGCAAGCGGCTGCGGCCGATTTTGTGCATCCGCATTTCGTCGATACCCGCGCCATCGCCTGGATTGTTGATCCAACCTTGCCCGACATTGGCCTGAAAGTACTTCGGGTCAGCGAAGAAACGGGCGTTAGTTCCTTGATTGTTCGGCATAACGGCGTCGCCGGTCCGCATTACCATTTGGGCGCTGCCGATTTTCTGGTGCTCAATGGCCACATAGGATATCGAGCAGGCCCGCCGCAAGGCTACGGGCCAGGCGTTTGGTTTTATGAGCCTGCCGGGGCCCGCCATGAAGCCACCCAGCGCGTAGGCGATCACGAGGATCTCATTTACACCGCCAATGTTTATGGTCCGATTCAGTTCGATGAGGGGCCTGGCACGCCCATCAACGCGGTGCAGTCGTGGATGCAATATAAGCAGGCCGCGACAGCCTTTGGTATTAAGCTTGTGGCCAATCAATTTGAGTCTGATTCGTCGCTACTAGCCTGGGCGCCGATCGGTTCTGCAGGATAAGTCGAGTGCTGACGCCGAAAGGTTCAGCGCATTATCGGCCGGTGAAGGAGACGAATCCAATGGAATGGCGCATCCGAACACGAAGCAGGATGAACGCGGCGGATCATAAGACCAGCCAGCCCGGCACGCGCAAGCTCGAGCGTCCGCTTGTCGAGGTCCTGCGCCGAAGGATGGGCACCCTGGATAACGACCAGTTTAAAGGCGCGAGCACCGATACGCGGACGGCGAGGCGTCGAGGTTCGCGGGCGTTCCGCGCCGCACCAGTCCGCTCAAGACAATGCGCAATCACTGCGATCTCAAAGGGGTGCGGCCATGACGCTTGAGTCCGCTGAGACCATTGATGTTCACGCCCACGCGGTGCTTGAAGCGACGATGGGGGCCGCAGGCGCGCACGGCCCAACCTTAAGTTATGATGCGCGACCGACGTTTAAGGTGGCCAATTACGAGCTTGCAGGCGTTCAGTATCGCGGCAGCCCGTTTATGGACCCTGACCTTCGAATCCGGGCAATGGATCAAGCTGGAATCGATTTTCAAATCCTCTCGCCGAATCCGTTGACCTATTTTCACTTTATTGAGGCCGTTCAGGGACAAGCGTTTTGTCGCACCCACAATGATGCTTTGTCGGCACTGGTTCAGAATTATCCCGACCGGCTCGCAGCTTTTGCCAGTCTGCCAATGCAGGATATTGGCTTTGCCGTTGAAGAATTAGAGCGAGCCGTGCGAGAGCTTGGATTTCTGGGTGCTTATATCGGGACTGATTTTGGCATGCCGCTGAATGATGTCCGGCTCAACCCGTTTTATGAAAAGCTGGTTGATCTGAATGTCCCACTCTTTATCCATCCGGCCCCAGCCGGCATTGACGGGCCTTTGGGCGATGCCAATCTGAAGCAATTTGACTTGGATATTATTGTTGGGTTTGCCGCCCAGGAGACCATCGCAGTGTGCACCTTAATTTATGGCGGCGTTTTGCAGCGCTACCCCGAATTGGATATTTGTCTGAGTCATGGTGGCGGGGCAACCGGTTATGCCTATGGGCGGATGCGCATGGCGGCGCAGAAACGACCCTGGGCCAGTGCCGAATTGCAAGTAGATGGCGCGTTTGATGCGCTCCTACATCGGCTATGGTTTGATACCCATGTTCATGATGCGGCATCGCTTGCACTGCTGACCCAGCATGTTAACGAGGCGCACCTGGTGTTCGGCACCAACTTTTCTGGCTGGGATCAACAAGACTATAATGTTCGGCAGGAAGCAAAGCCCTACACCCATAATGCGCAAAGACTGTTACGAGCGGGAGCAATAACTTGATGAACACGGCTGTAACCCTTGCATCCTTGGCCGCGCGTTTAGATCGGCTTGAGTCGAAAGATGCCATTCGGGACATTGCGACGGCCTATGCCATTGCCTGCGATGAGCATGACATGCCAAGACTAATGAATTTGTTCACGGCGGACGCCTGTTTCGATGCGCCCAATGGTTCCATGGTGGCAAATGGGAAAGCGGCTATTCAAACGTTGTTTGAAAAAACCTTTAAAATTCGAGGTCCGGCCTACCATTGGACCCACGATGTCACCATTGAGATTGATCCGGCGGACCCCGATCGCGCGACGGGATTGGTTCTAAGCCATGCCGAAACCACGCCGAACGGCGTTGTCTCGATTGCTGCGATGCGCTACCAAGATGACTACCGCCGCGAAGCAGACGGCCAGTGGCGCTTTGCCAAGCGCGTGATCTCTTTTTTGTATTATGTCCCGGCGAGTGACTATGCCCAGGGTTTAAATCATCCAGATCGGGTGGTGATGAGTGGCAACCGGCTGAAAGCCGATTATCCAGAAGCGCTGCCCGCCTGGCAGGCCTTTATCAAGGCGCATGGCCCGCTAGACTTGGATTAAGATCACATGACAACCCAATCAAGACACGATGAGATGATGGGCCTCGCAGCTCGGGCTCTGCAACACTTTGAGCATCAGACAACGGATCTCGCGCCTCAAATCATGTCGCAGCCAGTCGCCGCCTATATCGATCCGGCGCGCTATCAGGCGGAACGCGAAGGCATTTTTAAACAACTGCCCTTAGCGCTTGCGCTGACGCTGGAACTCCCCAAACCCGGCGATTACAAAGCCATGACGGTGCTTGAAACGCCGATTATTATTGCGCGGAATCAAACCGGCGAGGTGAAGTGCTTTTTGAACGCCTGCCGTCATCGCGGGTCGCGGTTATGCGACGATGGTTGCGGCGCGGCCCGCGTGTTCTCCTGCCCATACCACGCGTGGACCTATGATGCAGAGGGTGCCCTGATTGGTCGGTATGGGGCTGAGACCTTTGGCGAGGTTGACCCAGCGGATTTTCATTTAACGGAACTACCCTGCGCCGAACGTTGCGGGCTGATCTGGGTCACGCTGACGCCGTCTCAATCCATGGATATCGACGCCTGGCTGGGCGATTTTGCGGCGGAATTGGACACCTTGGCGCTCAGCGATTGGCATCTGCATGAGGTTCGGACGATTGATGGGCCGGGTTGGAAGATCACGCTCGACGGTTACTTGGAAGCCTATCACCACAATCTAGTCCACGGTGCGACGGTAGGGCAGCATACGGTGGGGAACCTCTTGGTGCTCGACACCTATGGGCCCCATCAACGACTGACGTTCGGTCGGAAATCTTTAGGGGCATTGAGTGACCAAGCGCCAACGGATTGGACGCCTGCTGAGCACATTCGGCTCATCCATTCCTGCTTTCCGAACTTATCAATCTCCGGCATCCTGGGTGACCACTGTTTGGTGAGCCAGATTTTTCCAGGGCCCAGCATCGATAGCACCCAGACCATTCAGTTTATTCTTTCGGCGCGCGCACCAGAAACGCCAAGTGCCCAGCAAGCCACCGAGAATTTCAGCGCCATGGTCTTGCAAGCGGTACGCGACGAAGATTACCGAATCGGCTTTGGTATTCAGGAAGCGATCTTGACCGGCGCCAATGAGGCCTTTGTTTTTGGCCGGAACGAACCCGCGGTTCAAAACTACCACCGATCGGTTGCGCGCTTTATGGCAGACCTTGGCAAAGCAAAGGTTGAGTAGTTGGGTTGTTCGATAGTTGGCAGAGTTCATTTTTTGGTCAGCGGCGCATCGATTTATCGCGCGAGCGGGCTTCGGCGTAACGCGTCATTTGCGAGAACCCGCTCATAAAACTGCGCCCACTCAGCGCGCTTTAAAGTCCTATCGTCGAGGGGTGACTTGGCGGCTGCTGGTAAAAACACAGTAGAAGCTCGTGCGGAAGTCGCTGATTGCGTTTGAAATTGAGGAAGAGGCTATGCAAAAGCGTCGTTGCCAGTGGTGCGGGGCGGATCCGCTCTACGTGCGATACCACGATGAAGAGTGGGGCGTGCCCACCTATGATGATGCGACCTTGTTTGAGTTTCTGATCTTAGAAGGCGCGCAGGCGGGGCTGGCATGGATCACCGTTTTGAGAAAGCGAGAAGGCTACCGGGCTTTATTCGACCAATTCGATCCGAACAAAATCGCGTGCTTCAGCGATGCCAAGCTGGCCGCGCTAAGACTGGATGAGCGTATCGTTCGTAACCGATTAAAGATTAATAGCGCTCGTCAAAACGCCCGTGCGTTTCTCGCGGTGCAAGCTGAGTGGGGCAGTTTTAGCCAATATCTCTGGCATTTTGTCGATGGCAAGCCGATTCTCAATAGCGTGCAGTCTATGAGTGACGTGCCAGCTAGAACGCCCTTGTCGGACCAAATCAGCAAGGACTTAAAAGCCCGCGGTTTCAACTTTGTTGGCTCGACCATTGTTTATGCTTATCTGCAAGCGATGGGGCTCGTGAATGACCATTCGGTTAAATGTTTTCGGTATCAGCAATGTATCAGTCTCGATGCCTAAAAGGCCTTTGTCTAGCCCTAAAATTTATAAAAAGCATATAAATTATGAATTTGCAGCGGGTTTCTAGAACGAATATTTGTTTTAATAAAGTTTAAGACAGGGTCGTTGTCGAATACCTGACCCTGCGCTCGTACCGATAGGCGCGATCAAAGCTGAGGAAACTTGAATCATGAAAATCAATTTATTAAACGTGGCATCCTACAATGGCGGCCATCCCATTGCGCAGTACGATCACCTGCTGGCGGAAGCGCCTGTTTATTGGCACGAAGAGCCGGGTGGTCCCGGATTTTGGGCGGTGACGCGATATCAGGATGTATACGATATCGGTCGTAACGCAGCGGTTTTTTCGTCGTCGCCCACCATCATGATTCAAGACCCGATAACCAACGCGAGCGGCGCGAGTGCGAGCAGCAAGATGATGCTCATGATGGATCCGCCAGAACACACGGGATATCGCAAGTTGATCAGTCGCGCCTTCACCCAAGGTCCAGCGCGAGACTATGAGCCCAGAATCAAAGCTTTGGCAACAAGCATTATCGATGCGATTGCACACAAGGGGGAATGCGAGTTTATGTCGGAGGTGGCCGGCGAGATGCCCAGTTTTGTGATTGCGGACCTCATGGGCTTGCCCTTAACCGACGGCCGGGAACTCTATCGTTTAACCGAGATAATTCATACAGATCCAGCCAGTCTGCCTGCCGGTGCCGGTTCGGAGGCGGTCCAATCGATGTTTAATTATGCGATGACCGTAATCAAAACAAAGCGAGCCCAGCCTGGCGAGGATCTCGCGAGTCAGCTACTGCATGCGGAGTTGGAGGGTCGACGCCTTACGGACGAGGAGTTCTTGTTGTTCTTTATGCTCTTGGTGGATGCCGGTGGGGACACCACCCGCAATTTAGTGGGCACCGGAACCTATGAGTTGATTCACTTAGATGGCGCCTGGGAGCAACTCGCTGAGGATCCTGCTGGGCGGCTACCCTTAGCCCGAGAGGAGCTCTTGCGACTGACCTCTCCGGTCATTTATATGCGCAGAACGCTGACGCAAGATACCGTGTTAAACGGGCAAGCGATGCGACAAGGCGACAAGGTGGTGATGTATTATGGCGCGGCCAATCGTGATCCAAGAATGTTTACTGAGCCCCACCGGTTAGATTTAACACGCCAACAAGCACGGCATCTCGCATTTGGTGGTGGCCATCATGTTTGCTTAGGCCAATGGTATGCGCGTCTCGAGATCGATGCGATTTTTACAGAAATGCTCACGCGCATGAAGAACCTTCGCATCTTAGAGCCGCCCCAGTGGCTGAACTCCACATTTATATCCGGGATGACGCAAATGCCGATCGGCTTTGAGCTGCGCTGAGTGGTTCGGAATGAAGCTTGGGGTTTCTTTATGGATTGGGTGGTTGTCTCGTTACAAAGTTTGATAGCATGGCGAGTGGTGGCGTCAGCGCGGTGGTCTGCGTCCTGCTCTTCAAAAGCAGTGAGGTCTCGTTAAGAGCGCCTTTCGTTCGACTCGGAGCGCCACTGCCACACGCTGTGTCTCGCCTTTCTTGCACTGCTGTTGCACCTTTGCGCCGCTCTTGCACCGCGCTGCAGCATTGGGCCGCGTCAAGCCCGTTTAAGATCGCAAGCCGCTAGCGCGACTAAAGCGGTCCAGATGAATGACTGGGCCAGCTTAGGCGTTCTGATCAGGTTCCGGAAGCGGGTAGTGTATGCCCGGAATACCGCCTTCCAAAGCTTGGTACCAGTCAGGTCTCGGCTGAACCGGCACATAGGCGGTGGGCACCATTGGCCGGTCTGTATTCCACTCGTGATGAATGGGCGGCATCTGAAAGGTGCCACGACTGGCATTGGTGCCCCCATCGACCAGTAAATCGACACCGGTAATGTAGCTGGCAAGATCTGAGGCTAGGAACATCACAGCGTTGGTCACCTCTTGCACTTCACCCAGACGCCGCATCGGCGTCCGACTTGAGATCCATTTGTCCATACCCATGGCTTCGAGCATTGGGCGGGTCATCTCGGTCACGACAAACCCGGGTGACACGGCATTGACGCGAACGCCTCGGTCCGCCCACTCAGTGCCCATCTGATAGGTCATGTTGACCAAGCCGCCTTTGGCCGCGGCATAGCCGACAACGTTATTTTCGTTGCCGCCGCTCGCCATAATGGAGCAGATGTTGACAATTGAACCACTGCCGCGCTCCAGCATGTGACGTCCGCATTCTCGGGCATACATAAATGCGCCCGTTAAATCGACCGAGATGATCCGGTTAAAGGTTTCGGTATCAAATTGTTCGGCCGAAACACCCCGGGGGTCGGCAATGCCGGCATTGTTAATCAAAACATCGATTTTGCCCAATTGTTGAATCCCGGCTTGGATTACCGCGTTCACATCAGCTTCATTTGATACATCTCCGGCCACGACGCAGACGCTTGCGCCTTTCGCTTCACAGGCTTTGCCGACTTGTGTCAGCGCCGCTTCACTGCGCGCCGTCAGGATTAAATTGGCACCAGCCTCGGCAAAGCCGTAAGCGAACTGCTCGCCAAACCCATAACTTGCCCCTGTAATAAGGACGACCTTGTTGCTGAAATCAAACACGTTGCACTCCTGTTGGTTGTAGCCGTATTGCTCGCACTTGGAAGAGTTTAAAGTGAAACGAGCTGCAAATGAATGACAGGCGACGACAAATCGCTGAGAGGATTAAAGGCTCGATTAAAACGGTTTCGAAGTTGAAATCGATGGTCGGATGCGTGCGGGTTATGCTGGTTGGGTCAAGCAGCTTTGCGGCAGAACCTTGGTGTGGTAGTTGAAGGGGTCATAATTGGTGAGCGCTAAAAGTGTCGCCGGGTCTCGACAGGGCAAGCCGTTATGCGACATGCTAGACGCCTTTAGCGATCGGCGTGACGAGGAGACCTGAGCATGATTCCCAAGACCATTGACGAGGTGACGGTAGATTGGTTGAGCGCTGTGCTGAACGACACTATTGAGCGCTTTGAGATCACGCAAATCGGCCAGGGTGTCGGTCTGATGGGTGATATTTTCAGAGTGACCTTACAAAAATCGAATACGGATTCTGCCGCGCCGGATAGCGTTGTGGTCAAGCTGCCGTCTTCATTTGAAGAGAATCGAGCGCAAGGCGTGGCGCTTGGGATGTTCGAAGCAGAAGTTCGGTTTTATAAGAGTCTGGCAACGCAAGTGCCGGTCGGCCTGCCGAAGATCTATTTGGCTGACATTATTGAAGGCACAGCAGATTTTGTCATTGTCATGGAGGACCTCAGTGGCCTGACGCTGGTGTCGCAATCCGACGGCATGACGCTCGATCAAACCTTTGCGGCAGTGCGCGTACTCGCCACGATCCACGCGGTGTGGTGGGATCAAGCCAAAGCCGCAGAATACGAATGGATACTCGCCATGACGGGCCGAGAATTGAGTATGTTGACCAACTGCTGGTCCAAATTTTACCCGTCTTTTTAGAAGGGTTTGGTCATTGCCTGCCTGAAGGCGGTGCGGCGTTATACACCCTGTTCGCTGGCAACTACCTCAAATTTAATACAACCCTTGCGGCAAGAAGCCCTTGGACCATTGCGCATCAAGATTATCGGGTCGAAAACCTGATGTTCGGTCCAGAGGGCTCGGGCGAGGTGATGGTGATCGACTGGCAAGGCATCGGTCGCGGGCCGGGTGTTTATGATTTGGCCTATCTGCTCGGTGGCTCGATGGACGTCCAGTTGCGACGGGATAATGAGCGCGATTTGGTGAAGGCCTATCATGATGAGCTCCTCAAGCGCGGCATTACCGGCTACAGTTTTGAGCAGGCGTTTGAGGACTACGGCTTTGCCCATTTGATGGGCGGGCTTGCAACGGCCATGGTGACGGGCGGCACCATGGATTTGAGCAATGATCGTGGCAAACAATTGGTTGAAACCATGGCCAGTCGCCATGTCACGGCCGCACTCGATCACAATGGCCTTGCACGAGCAAAAGCAGTGCTACAACAAGATTGAGCGCACTGGCTCAAAAGCCTTCTAGTGTGCCGCGAGGACAATCGCATTATGGTGATAAGACAATCTGAAACGATGGATGGTTTGACCTGCCCCTGCAGCGCGCAAGATCAGCCCGGGCAGGGTGCTGACGATCAATCTTTTTTCAATCGTTACAAACGGGCCTTTCATGACCTGCAAAAAAGCGTGGGCGGCAAAGCGCGGATTGGATATCTAAGCGGCGCAGGCCTCTCATGCTTGGGCTGACATTGGTTTGTTCCTTGGTGGGTGGGTCTGCCTTAGTGCGCGCCGACGGTGCGCTCTCACCGGGTATGTTAGCACCGGAATTTGAGTTGGCGAATTTAATGGACGACACACAAAGACGCGCCCTGAAGGATTATTCTGGGCAGGTCGTGTACTTGGATTTTTGGGCTTCCTGGTGCGGACCGTGCCTCGTTGCGATGCCCAAAATCGAGGCGCTGCGGCAGTCGATTGATTCGGATGAGTTTGTTGTGCTTGCCATTAACGTTGATCGCGATCTGAAAAAGGCCCGAAAGTTTTTAACCAAGATTGGCGTCGCGCTATGACAGCTCTGGTTGATGAGCAGGGGCGGGTGTCGGCATCCTATGGCTTAAACGCCATGCCAAGCTCGTTCGTGATTAACCGGGCAGGCGTTGTCACCAAAGTTCACGAAGGGTTTCGAGAGGGTGATGAGGATGAATTGCGAGCCCATATTAAAGCGGTGATCGAACAGTGGTGCATAAGGTTTTAAGAATTGTCACTGGGCTTTTTGTCATCTTGCTCGCGAGTTGCCAAACGGTCGAGCCTTGGGAGCGCGACCGACTGGCCCAGCGAGAAATGCAGTTGACCCCGAATGTTCTTGACGCGCGGCTTTCTGATCAGATCTTTTTCAGTAAAGAAGCGGCCAGTGGCGGTGGGGCGACTGCCGGTGGCGGTTGTGGGTGTAATTGATGACCTCTAAAGCCCAAATCGGCCCCTTGGCCATATTATCCGCCGCGGCCCTGTCTCTGCCCGCATTCTCGGCCAGCCAGCCCACCGAGCGAGTGGTGTCGGTGAATACCTCCGTCTATCAAGAGGGCGATGCCAAGGCCGCAGAGGTTGTGTTTGGCGATCTGCAGCGGTTTCGGGTCAAAACCAATCAATTTAATTTGAGCGCGCCAATCGGGCGCGATTGGTCGATGTCTTTGGGCTACGACAATGAAGCCATGAGTGGCGCCTCGCCCTGGGGCACGGTGGCCGCCGAGCGATGGTAGCGGTGATTTAATCATGTCCGGCGCCAGCATCGATGATTCGCGCAACGGGGTCGATGTAAATCTGACGCGACATTGGCGGGGTCAGTCCCTTGGAATCTCAGCCGGCTACTCTGGCGAGCACGATTACCATTCCCGCTCGGTGGGGCTGAATTACGAGCGGGATTTCTTTAAGCAAAATACGACCCTTGCTTTGTCGGTGAGTTATGCCAGCGATGAATTAACACCCACAGACGCGCAATTATTTCAGCGTTTGGACAAAGGTTCAAAGCACACCCGATCATTTTACACCTCGGTGAACCAGCTCCTGAGCCCGGTTTCAATGCTCAACCTGGGGTTTGGTATCACGAAGCGGACCGGCGAGTTATCGGATCCCTTATAAGCTGCGAGATATTCGGCCGAGTAAACGGGTCGAGCGCACCCTAACCGCGAGTTACCGGCGTTATTTCGATTGGCAGACCAGCAGCCTTGCTGTGAATTATCGGTACTTCTGGGACTCCTACTCGGTCGGGGCGCACACCCTCGCGATGAGCTGGATGCTGGGCGAGGAGACGGCCCTGCAGTGGGGGCCGATGCTGCGCTACTACAGCCAGAGCGAAGCGGCGTTTTATACCCCCTTCGACCGCTATGATCAGCCCGAGACGGCGGCCCAATCCAGTGACTTCAGACTGTCAACGTTTGGTGCGGTCAGTTATGGCCTGAAGGCGCGGTATCGCATCAACGCAGTACAAATTACGATGCAGTACGAGCGCTACGACAGCGGCTCAGGGTACGCGTTAACCAGCGTCAAAACAGCGCATCCTGGCTTGGTCGATTTTGACGTGGTGTCTCTCGGTGCGGAGTACCGATTCTGACGAGTCTGCAGGTCTTTCGATTTAGGGCTATGGGCAGCCCCTGTGAGCTGAAACTATCGGGCGACCCCGCGCTCTGTCAGCAGGTCGCTGCGGATTGCCAGCGCGAGGCGGTGCGCTTTGAGACGCAATACTCGCGATTCACAACGGACAGTGTTACGGCGCGCATCAATGCGGCCGCCGGCGGTACAGCCGTGCCGGTGGATGCCGAATGTCGCGCCATTTTGGACTATGCTGGCGTTTGTTGGTCGCAGAGTGATGGGCTATTTGATATTACTTCGGGAGTGCTGCGCAGAGTTTGGACGAAAGGCCGAACACAATTGCCAACGCCTAATGAGCTGCGCCCCGTCTTAGCCCTGATTGATTGGCAAAAGGTTGAACTCAGCGAGGCGGGTGTGCGGCTTGGTATGCTGGGCATGGAGATCGACTTGGGCGGCGTCGTCAAAGAGTATGCGGCGGATGCTTTGGCGCAGCGCATCCGCTCGGCAGGCATTGAGTCTGCCGTCGTGAATTTAGGCGGCGACATTTTTTGCGTCGGCTCGAACCCGGAAGGACTGCCTTGGCGGATTGGTATTAAAAACCCCGACGGGCCTGGCGCCATTGCGCAGGTCGGCATTACGAATGCCGGTTTGGCGACCAGTGGCGGGTACGAACGTTTTATCGAAATACAAGGCAAGCGCTTTAGTCACTTGCTGAATCCCGCGACGGGAATGCCCGTTGAGAGTCTTGCAAGCGTCAGTGTGATTGCGAATCAAAGTATTGTTGCAGGCTCGATTGCAACCATTGCGTTATTGAAGGGGCAAGCGGATGGGCTGGACTGGCTTAGGGCGCTGGAGTGCCCCTTCTTGGCAATTGATGCAAGCGGACAGTCTTTTACGCGTCAAGGTCAGGTGGGTGATGAAATGCCTGCAAGTGGCCTAGATCAAAAATTTACACGTTTAAAACACAAATGTATCAATTTAGGACGCACCTCAATGAGTCGACGCCTGCTGCCGCTACTACTTTTCGTCACCACCTCAGCGCGGCAGGCTATGACGCGGCACTCTTCACTCTTTACAAAAATCGCGTGGCGCCGATCATTCAAGGCACGTGTATTGGGTGTCATGCCAGCGGTGGCACGGCCAGTTCAACCAGGCTTGTTTATGCTTCTGGCTCGTCAACCTCGATTCAGGAGACAAACTTCGGCCTGGTGCGGTCTTACATTGAAGGTAATATCAAAAGTGGTTCGCAGTACGCGTTTTTGAACAAAGGGCAGGGCCAGGGCCACGGTGGTGGTAATCAACTGCGCAACGAAAGTGATGTCCAAGCGGTCACCGCTTTTATCGACGCCGTTGCGCTGTCGCTAAGCGACGGGGATGAGGATGGCGTCACCAACGACCGAGACAACTGTCAAGACGTGGCCAATGCGGATCAGGCGGACCTGGACCAAGACGGCAAGGGCGATGTCTGTGATGCGGATATCGACGGGGATGGGGTCGCGAATGAGGATGATGATTTTCCGAAGGATGCCACTGAGACGCAAGATAGCGATCAGGATGGTGTGGGCGACGTTCGGGACGCCTTTGATGACGATCCCAATGAGTTTGAAGATACCGATGGCGATGGGGTGGGCGATGTCGCGGATCCCGATGATGACGGCGACGGCTTCAGCGATGCGCAAGAACTTGCTGACGGCACCAATCCGAAAAGCCGTTTTTCTTGCCCGTCCTGCGCTTTCAGCTTCGATGTCGATGACAGCCAAGCCGCACAACCCCTGACCGATGGCCTTTTGGTCATTCGTCACCTGTTCGGGTTCTCGTGGCGACGCGCTGACGGCGGGCGCTGTTGCAGGTTTGGCCGGCCGAGCGACTTCAGAGGCCATTGCAGGCGTATCTGAGGGACGCTGATGCTGAGCTCGATATCGACGGCAATGGCAAGTCCGAACCGCTGACGGACGGCTATTACTGCTCATTCGGTATTTGTTCGGGTTCTCAGGTGAGGCATTAATCTCTGGCGCAATGGGTACTGGTGCCGAGCGCGATACGGCTGAGGCGATTGAGGCGTATATTAAGGCGCGGGTGCCTGAACAGTAGGAGCGCTTTGATGCTAAAAGAGGGTAGTAGAGCGGACTGCTCTGCTCGGGTTATCGCTCCGTAGCAGCGCGTTCGGAATTGACAAGTGCCGTTAGCAATGCGAGTAGCGCGGACCTAGATCTGTGCAAGATCGTTTTAACCCCCCTTGGTGTCCACGAACCATCAATAATAGCCAGCGCTACCTTTTAAGGGGCAGTTACTTTGAACGGTTTGAAGGCGACACTTATTTCGAAATGCCGCCCATAATTTCAGCGATTAGGGCGCTTTAATATGAACCGAGCCTTGGTCAGGGATGACGTTGCTTAGGCCTTCATAGATGTCATCGGTCCACCGTGAATGGCCAACGCCAGCGGAATATCCGCCATCGACGGGGAGGGTGATGCCCGTGAGGTAGCTCCCCGCATCCGATGCCAGCATCAGCAGCGGTGCGGCCAGCTCTTCGAGGGTACCGAGTCTGCCTAAAGGCGTTTTGTTATTGATATAGGTCTCGTATCCCGGCACGGCGAGGTACGGGCCCGTCATTTCGCTGGGGAAGTAGGCGGGTGCAAGTGCATTCACTCGAATCCCCCGGTCTGCCCAACTGCACGCGAGGTTCCGCGTTAAATTGATCACGCCGGCCTTGGAGGTTTGATACGCCAAGGGGTGATCGCCACTACCGCCCATGCCCAGTACCGACGTTAAATTAATAATCGAGCCACCTTTGCCGTCGGCCAACATTCGTTTGCCGGCTTCTTGGCAGCAATACCAAAGCCCGCTTAAGTTGGTCTTCAAGGTGGCCTCAAACAGTTCATGGGGGAGCTTTTCCGGGACAAAGCCGCCATCGCCGACTTGGCCTGCGTTATTAACCACAATATCGATGCGCCCGCATTCAGTCCAAGCCTGCTCCATCATGGCCGCAACGGCCGCGGGTTGGTCCACATCGCAAGCAATGGCGATGGCCTTACCGCCAGCATTATTAATTTGCGCCGACAAGGCCTCTAGCCGGTCGAGCCGACGAGCGGTGATGACAACGGTTGCACCTTGGTTTGCCAAAATCTCTGCGAAGTAGGCGCCAAGTCCCGACGAGGCGCCGGTCACAATGGCGGTTTTACCCGATAAATCAAATAGCTTGTTTACGAGTTCCATGGTCATCTCCAATCAATAATGGGTTCGATTTAGCACCTATAGTTTCTCGAATTGCCCGCGAGTGCAAGGCCTATCCTTGTGTTGGCAGGTGCTTGCATCACACTCCGGTCAGATCGCACAGTACGCCTATTGCTTTAGGGGCTGCTAAAGGGTCATAAACTCGATCGCTTTACCGACTGAGCGACGGTTAAGCGGGTGCAGCGCAATGGATCAAAGCGCTTGACAGAAAACCGTCAGCCGTGCTTTTTTACAAACAGCGACCTTCACATCGGTTGAATGACACGAGGATTTGATATGAACACACCAACAAAGGGTTCGGTTCGAACCATGGATGCCGCGTTCCAAAAGTTGCTCGATGAAGACACGCATCCAGAAAATATATCGGATGCGTTGAAACGTAATGCCCCCATGGCGCCCGGGCCAACTTTGGTTCCGGTCAAACGGTATACCTCACGGGTCTATCACGAACTCGAGAAAACACATTTATGGAAAAAAAGCTGGCAGATGGCCTGCCACGAAGACGATTTTAAAAGTGTTGGAGACGCGGTGCCCTATGACATCACAACGATGTCGTTTTTGATCGTGAAGGTGGGCGAGGATGAATACAAAGCCTACTACAACGCGTGCTTACACCGCGGCCGTAAACTGCGGGAAAATCCAGGGCGATCGCTTGATGAGTTGCGTTGCCAGTTTCACGGCTGGTCCTGGAATCTTGATGGCACAATCAAGCAGATTCCTTGCGCGTATGATTTTCCGGGACTCAAACGCGAAGAAGAGTCGCTCCCAGAGGTGCGCCTTGCGCGCTGGGGCCGGTTTATCTTTATCAACCCGGATCCAGATGGCGAGTCACTCGAGTCGTTTTTGGGGGATTTAGACAGCCATTTTCCACTCCTGGCCTATGATAAGCGTTACAAGTCGGCGCACGTGGCCAAGGTCATTCGAGCCAATTGGAAAGTGGTCCAAGAGGCCTTCATGGAGTCCTATCATGTGCTCATGACGCACCCGCAGATCTTGACGGGTGGGGCCCATGACCTGTGCACCAAGTACGATGCGTTTGAAAATTATTCCCGCGCGATTCGGTGCGGGGCGCTGGAAAGTGAAGGCATGCCAGCCTGGGAGCCGGTGCAGTTGGATGGTGTGCACAAAGTGCAGCACCCGCTAAATGGTTGGATCTACGAAGATCTCGGTGATGGGGTGGTCGAGGTGACGACGCCCAAAGGCGTATCCGGGAAGTTCACAGAGGACGCGGTGTGGCTTGAAGGGGAGTTGACCGACGCCAATCCCCATTTATGCAATTGGGTCGGCGGGCTACAACTACCTGCGAAAGCCACAGCGGCGATGCAGGATCCCAAGGCGGTTGGCCGCATCAAAGACAAGCTTGGTGCGCGCGGCAGCAGTCGTGCGGTTGGCGCCGAGATTCAGCGTCAAGTGCTCAAAGAGATTATCCCGTCGATTGCGGACACGATTCCAGATGTCGAACTGACCGCGTCGATCTTTTTCACCGTGTTCCCGAATTGGCATCCCTGGGGCTCGTTTAATCAGATTAATTACCGATTCCGACCGAACGGTGACAACCATGAAGAGTGCATCATGGAGTGCATGTACTTCACGCCAATTCCCGAAGAAGGTGATTACACGCCCGTTTCTGAAATCCATTGGTTGGGCGTTGATGACGACTATACGGAAGCGTCCGAACTCGGGATGTTAACCAAGATTTTTAATCAGGACCTGCGGAACCTGCCCTATGTCTACCAAGGGATGAAGGCAACGGCTCGTGAGCACTTGCGATTTGGTGATTACAATGAATTGAAACTTCGCCACTGGCATGAACTGTACGCGAAGCGCATTCAGGATCCGATTACTGAAACGGGTTGATGGGCGCCTTGAGCCCTGGGCGGCTGGCTGAAAGCCTCGTTTTTTAAGCGGCGCGGCACCGCGTTCAGGGCGGTTTAGCTTATTGTCTTTAAGTTTTGTCGGAGCCGGGAATCAGAGTTGCAGGTGTTGTGGTTACGTAGCCTGCGGCGCGCTGAAACCAACCTTGTGTCGGCAGGTTTGCGCAAATTAAATTAGGATAAAACGAACACCTGCAGGCGTATCGCTGCAGGGCATGATTTGGCATCAGTGTTTGAAAATAAGGGCGCAACAATGGATTTGATCGATAAACGGGTGATGCTGACCGGTGGCGCCAGTGGCATTGGTGCAGCAGTCCTGCGCCGCCTTGCAGCCGCCGGCGCACGCTGCGTACAGGTCGCCGACCAAAACCAGGCTGCGCTATCAGAGCTTATTTCAGAGTTGTCGCCGCAGTGCGATATTCGAGGCGCAACCCTTGATGTCACCGATCGCGAGGCGCTTACAACGTGGTTTAACGGTGCTGATGCGGCCATGGGCGGCATCGATATTGTGATCAACAACGCCGGCATCATGTCGGGCCCCGTCGAGTTTCCGGACACCCCCATTGCGGCAATGATGAAGGTCATTGACGTCAATCTCATCGCCATGATGCTGGGCACGCGTTTGGCTGTGGAGCTTATGCATGCCAGAGGCGTTGAAGGGGTTGTGATCAATACCGCGTCGGTCGCGGCCTTTAATACGATGCCGGCGGACCCAGCCTATGCCGCGTCCAAAGCTGGAATTGTTAATTTTACCCAGTCTTGCGCGCCGCTGGCGCAAAGCCATGGGGTTCGGGTGGTTGCAATCTGCCCTGGGGTAACCGATACCGCGATTGTGCCTCATGACGCGGCGTGGTTGAAGCCTGCATTGGCCAGCGTGCAATTTTTAACACCAGATGACATCGTCGATGTGATGGTGCAGGTGATCGGGGAAACCGAATTGACGGCGTCTTATGTTCGGGTCGACAACCAGCGGCGATAACGTAAATCTCGCAACAACTTATTCAGCGATCTGGAGGCAATATGACCGCAAATTCACCGATCACCTTCGGCGTGATGTGTGCCGCAGATAGAATGACCCACGCCGGCCTGCAGCGTTTTGCGCAGCAGGTTGAAGCCGCCGGCCTAGATCAGATTTGGGTGCCGGAACTCTTGGGCCGAGATCCTTTTCTGACGGCCTCGGCGCTGCTATCGGTGACGAAAACGATTCGAGTGGGCACGGCGATCGCCAACGTTTACGTGCGCGATGCCCGGGCCACAAAGTCAGCAGCTTATAGCCTCACGGATGCATTTGGCGACCGCTTTGATTTGGGTCTTGGGGTTTCGAATCCGCTCGGCAACGAGCCAAGAGGACATGCCTGGCTACCGCCGGTTACGAAACTCCGGGATTTCGTTGATCGTTATGATGGGGCCGATTTATATTTCCAAGCGCCGGAAGGGCGCATTCCAAGATATCTTGCGGCCCATGGCCCGAAACTGATGAAGCTGGCGGGGGAGCGGTTCGACGGCGCCTTTAGCTACCTGCAAACCCTCGCGTATTCGAAGATCGCGAAAGGTCTTTTGGGCGAAGGTCGCCTGAATTTAATGCAGCCTACTGTCTTCTTGGAGGATCCTAAGGCAGCCCGGTCCTTAGCCAGAAAGGCGATTCGAATTTACATGCCGCTTGACAACTATCATCGGGCTTGGCGAGAACGCGGATTTGAAGACGCCGATTTTAAAGACGGCGGGTCCGATGCGTTTATTGATGCGCTCATCCCTTGGGGCAGCTCGGCGACGATCATACAAGCCTACCGTCAGCAAATTGCGCAAGGCGTGGGTCACATCATCATGACGCCGCTGGGGTTGGACCTGGATCATGACAGCGGCTGGCAAACGATTTCGGCGCTAACCCAAAGTGTGAAAGGCGGCGGGGCGGCTTGATACCGCAGCAGGCGGGTCATTCGTCTGCATTCAGCACGCCGCTTGGTCGCCGGCGTTAGCATTAAAGCGACCCGTGACTGTAGATCGGAACGAAACGCGGGTTGTGCCAACTCAGCGCGCAGCGGGTGCGTCGTGTTAAATTTTAATGATCGAAATAATGAGGTAGGTCAAAAATGAAAGCGGTTTTGATGCAATCTGGCCGGCTTTGGCAGCAAGATCTGCCGATTCCGGTGCCGCAACGCGGCGAGGTCTTAGTCCGAACCTGTGCCTGCGGGATCTGCGGCACGGATCTGCATGCGGTGAAACACACCGAAGCTTTGATTAAAACCTCTCGGGAAGTGGGTGGCGGCTTTAAGCTCACCACCGATCAACCGGTGGTGCTGGGCCATGAGTTTTGCGCTGAAATCATTGATTATGGTCCGGGCACCACTAAGACTTTTGCCACTGGCCAATTGGTGTGCTCGATGCCTGTTTTGTTGCGCGCCGAGACGGTTGGGTTAGGGTACAGCGATCAGGCCCCTGGCGGCTTTAGTGAATACATGGTGTTGTCTGAAGCGCTGCTCGAGCCTGTGCCGGCTGGGATTTCGGCAGAGCACGCTGCGTTGACCGAGCCCTTGGCCGTTGGCCGGCATGCCGTCGCAAAAGCGCGGCTCACAGGCCGGGAAGCGGTCTTGGTCGTCGGGTGTGGTCCGGTGGGCCTGGCAGTGATCGCAAGCCTCAAGGCGCAGGGGCATGGGCCGGTGTATGCCGCGGACTTTTCACCCGCTAGACGGTTGATGGCTGAGCGCTTGGGTGCGGATGTCGTTTTGGATCCGCAAGCCGAGGATCCGCTGATGACGCGCGCGTGGCCCAAAGGCGGTCAGACTGTGATTTTTGATTGTGTTGGGGTTGCCGGCATGATCGATCAATTATTTGCCAAAGCGCCCCAGGATGCGCGATTGGTCATTGTTGGGGTTTGCCTTGAGATGGATCATGCTCGGCCGCTGATCGCGGTGAACAAGGAGCTTAACGTGCAATATGTTTTGGGGTATTCCCAAGCAGAATTTGCCGATACGCTTAAAGCCTTGGCAGATGGCGCGTTTAACGTTGGGGACTGGATCACAGACATTGTCGGCTTGGACGGGGTCGAGGCGGCCTTTGAGCAATTGTCGTCACCTGAGGCCCAAGGCAAGATATTGGTTGACCCTAGGCGTTAGCAAACCACAGCCAGTTTTTGGCGGTGTTGAGGTAGCCTTGAGCTAATCATCGACTGTAAGCACTGGTGCCTTGCAGGTTTGTTTTAAACTCCGAAATTGCCCGATTTGTTTGTCATTACCACGAGATTGAAAGATGCCTGACAAACCCGTCAATCCCGCCTGCCTCAGAAATCAGGGGCCGATTGAGGCCGCGCTGGCGAGCCGATTGCCCTCTGGCACAAGGGTGCTCGAACTGGGATCTGGAACCGGTCAACACGCAGTGTTTATTGCAGCGCGCCGACCGGATCTTGTTTGGCAAGCCTCGGAGCAAGCCGATCATATGATGGGGCTGCAGCAGTGGATTACGGAGGCGAACCTGGCTAATTTATTGCCGCCCAAAGTGATTGACCTGAATCATTGGCCACAAGGGCTGACTGGGTTTGGCGCGGTCTACACCGCAAACCTAGTGCACTATGTTCCCAAGGCTTTAGTGGACGTGCTCATTGCCGGTATTGCGGCCGCGGTCGTGCCGGGCGGCCAAGTGTTGTTTTATGGCCCCTTTAATGAAAGTGGATTTACCAGTGCTGGCAATGCGCAGCTGGATGCGTGGCTAAAGGAATCCGTGAATGCCGATGCCGGTTTGTGGGAGCGTGCCGCTTTAGCAAACCTCGCGGCAAAGCACGATCTTGCGTTCGACGAATCGGTTACGATGCCCAATAACAATGTGCTGCTGGTGTTTAAAAAGTTCGGGTGAATCTGATTGCTAGTGAACGCCTTCAATCACCAAAACCTGCCGCTTGTGAAAGTTGCCGGACAGGCGGCTTACAAAGTCTAATGCTTTCATTTGCCAGCCGTATTTTGAATGCAGCGCTTGGTAGGCCTCGGTGCATTCATCGGCCTCCGTAGTTAGACGTGCGGTCCCGAAGGTCGCGCAACCCAAAGGTTTACCGCTTACTGTGCAGGGTTTGACCTGAATCTCTGAAAAATTGCGAAGGCGCTTAACCTTGCCAGCGTTACCGCCAGAAAAGGCAACCAAAGCACCGCTTGCAACTTGCGCGAACCAAATCGGTGTCCAAACCCATTGTCCATTGCGTTTTTTCGTGCCGAGCGAGAGGTAAATGTATTGGCCGATGGGCGTTGACATAACAGCAGGGCTCTTTTTCAATGAATCTTTGGTTAGATCATAGCAAAAAGCACAGTGACTAGGACCCGGTCTTAATCGAATTTTTGCAGAATGAAGGCTGTAAAACCATTATCAAACGAGGAAGCAATGACAAAAAAAGTGGTGTCCATCAAATAAACCTGTTTTGAAAGCGCAACGCGTTCTCAGTCAGGTGTTATAGGCTAAACTGCAACCTAACGCGCGTGCAAGTGAGGGGCAAAAGACCTGATGGCAAGAATCGTTTTAGTGGTCATTTTTGTGATTGTGATAAGTGTTGGCATCGCCTGGTTCGGCCGAGCGCCGGCGCCTGACCCGATTCGGCCCGAATCGTCTTCAGCTGCGCAAGCTTTATCTTCAGAGCAGACGATCAAGGCTTTGGGCGAAGGGCAAAGTGACGTGACAGATCAACAACGGGCCAGTCCCGCGCCAGCACGACGGATGATGCAACGGTCAGATTTTCTAGGACTTACGGCAGGCGATCGGGTGACTTTTGTAAGTGGCGGGGGCTCTGATGGCCCGTTAAAACATATTGTTGCAATTGAATCGGTCGCAAATCAATCAGGCGATACGCTGATTACAGGTTTGGTTGAAGACGGTGGTGGATTCATTGCAACCCTTGGTCCAACTTTGGTAAATGTTTTCCTGCAAAGCGAGCAAGGTACTTTGCGATATGCTGGCGCCGACTTTAAAGGAGAACTCAGCCCCTTACAGATGGCAAATTTGGCCAATGACATTAGATTGCCAAAACAAGTTCAAGCGCCTCGATTAGGAAGCTCGACCGAAACACCGATCGCACAGGATGCAACGCAATGAGTCCTATTTGTGCATTATTGATGAAGACCTGTTTAAAATTTGGCTTAGGCTGGTTACTTTTTATCAGTTTCAACAGTCACGCTATTTCCCCGATCTCGGTCGTGTGCCCGTGCACTTTTACGCCCGTTAATCAAACCTATAGTCTTGCGAACTTTTTCATCGTTTTTAATGACGAAGTGGCAGGCTCTGGCAGCTTTGATGTGGAGTTTGCCATCTTAAAAGACCTTGATTATTCGCAATGGCTTACGCTGAGTCAGGTAACCGTTAACAATATAGCTTACAATGATGAGCCTCAAGCGGTTCAAGTTCGCCTCCCAAACTATATCTACAACCAAGTTGCAACGGGGTATCCTGCGCTTCAGGTTTACAACAGCAATGACGCTCAGCTTTATGATCTTGTTATTCTCTCGACGACCAAACAATCGATTGAGGCAGACTATGGCGCAAGAGACGTTGACGGCTCGGCGCTAATATTTTTATCAGCTCCCAGCTTCTCAGCGACCGGCAGTACCGCGACCCTTAAAGTCAGTGAATTGTTCTCAGCGGATAAAATAAGCGAATCTGAAACTCTGGACGTGAGTGTGACGGTCGGTCTTGGCTCGGAGAGTTTCTACACAAAGGGTTCTGCAAGCCAAACGGTGCGTTATGACTCGAATGGGCTTGCGGAAATCGATCTCAGTATTCCGCTAGAGCAAGCGCTTGATAGCCACCTATCACAAGATGCAAGCAAAATTGATGTTCAGATCAGGATCAATCGAGGTGATGAAACGTTGATCCGATATTGGGTTGCATCGCTGTCCCCAAACGGCGTCGATCCAACCTTAGGTCAAATCCTGACGGCGCCTGACGCGTTGAAAGATTCTGATGCGGACGGTATTTCGGATTTTAATGAAGCCTTACTTGGCAGTGACGCAGCGATTCAGAATGCAATTGAGCCGGTTGCGCTTGAGGTGGTTTATACCTACGGCAAGAGTGCTTTAGACCTTTACGGCGATGATTTCGAAGCGCGCATGCTTTTTGTCAAAGAAGTCGCAAACTTGGCATTTTCTGAATCAGCGATCCCCGTACGATTGGTCGAGCTCGAACGAATCAATGTCGGTGATGATTCTTTCCAAACCGCAGAGCAACTGATCGAGCAAATGGAAGCGCGTAGCGGGCTCTTCGAGGGCATAAATCAAGGGCTATCAAGAAAACCAGATCTAATCATTCACATGGGGTTGGGAGATCAACTCGAGACAGGGGGGCTCGCCAACCTTCAGGGCGGGTTTGGTGATGGCATCCTTGACCAAGAGAATGCCTTTCTGGCTGGCAAAAACGTAGGCGTCGTCGCGCTCGATAACGATGAATACACGCTGCCACATGAAGTCGGACACCTGATGGGGCTCGTTCATTCAAGAGCGCAGGGGGAGACTGATGGCGCATTTCCTTGGTCACGCGGTTACGGCATCTCTGGCGATTTTGTTACTATTATGGGTTACCCCTCAGCGTTTGCCGGAGCGCCCATACTCGGTGTTTTCTCGTCGCCGGATGCAACTTGCCGTGAGGGTCGCTCGGCCTGCGGCATCGATCAAGATGACTATCTTTATGGCGCCAATGCGGTCCTTTCGCTTAAAACAACGGCCTATCAAATCGCAGCGATCTCGAACGGTTATTCCCCAATTTTGACCGTTATTGGCGCGAACCCAGCGTCTGTTAGTAGCGAGGCGGCCATCGGAGATTTATCGGCAACTGCCATAGATGCAGAGGATGGTGATTTGACCTCACGCATTGTAACAACGGTTGCCGAGGCGCCGGTAAACGCGGTGGGTTATACCCACGTTCATACTTATTCCGTAACAGACTCGGACGAAAACACGCAGTCGACACAACGAAAAATTAATTTGGTTACAACGACCGCTGATGCTGACGGCGATGGCGTCGCCGATATTCAAGATGATTTCCCAAATGACCCTGCTGAGAGCTTGGACTCAGATGGTGACCGGGTCGGTGATAATGCGGATCAATTCCCTTTTGATGCAAGTGAGACAAAAGACTCAGATGGTGACGGCGTCGGGGATAATCGGGACGCCTTCCCGTTTGATGCATCCGAAACGGTAGATGCCGATAAAGATGGGGTTGGGGATAATGCAGATCTGTATGACGATGATCCCTCAGAAGCCTTCGATACAGACGGTGACGGTATCGCGAATAATGCAGATCCGGATGACGATAATGATGGTTACACCGATGTAGAAGAGCGGGCTGCCGGCACGGATTTGCTTAGCGCATCCTCTTGCCCTGGCTGTTTCTCCTTCGACGTTGATAACGATGGTGAGGCCAAAGCGTTGACCGATGGTTTGCTCGTGATTCGTCATCTTTTCGGGTTTAGCGGGGAGGCGCTAATTGCTGGTGCCCTTGGCAGCAACGCAAAACGGACAACGTCTGAGGACATTGGGGCCTATCTGGGGAGCGCGACGACCGAGCTCGACATCGACGGCGATGAAGAGGCGAAGGCCTTAACAGATGGATTGTTACTCATTCGGCAGTTGTTTGGTTTCACGGGTAATGCACTCATTTCAGGAGCCGTCGGCGAGACCGCTGAGCGCGCAACGGCGAGTTCGATCCAAAGCTACATTGCTCAGCGCTTGCCTGAAGCAATTGGTTCAGGCACTGGCTCGAGTAACGACGATAGCATAAGCACTGGCGGTAGCGGGAATACTGGCGGCGCCGATGGTGGTTCAGCAAATAGCAAAACAATTGAGATCAATGTGGTTTACGATCGAGTTCCCTATTGCAAACCGGATACCTGTGGGTTTGTTGGCTTGGACTATGCCAATACCGTTCAAAAACCGGTGCGGTTTGCGAAGGCGGTGGTGTTGGATGCCGATTCTGAGGAGATTGTCGTAGACAACCTTCGAACAGATGCAGCCGGCAATTTGTCGTTTTCGGTGGCGACGAACGCGACCTTTATCGTTCGGGTGTATGCTGAGAGTACCGGAGATGGTGCCGCCAGTTGGGGCTTGCGAATTGTTGACAATGAAGGGCGTGATCAAGCGGGTAACTACAGGGTCTATGTAATGCAGTCCGCGGCTGTTAATGCGGATAGCGTAGATGCGCGTCTGACTTTAAGCGCCGAGTCCGGCTGGGGGCTTACAGGCTACACTCGAACGCGATCGGCGGCGCCATTTGCGATCCTAGATTCTATGATTTCGGCAACCCAGTACGCTTTGGCAGGCCGAAGCACCTTATCATTTGAACCGATTGATGTTTATTGGAGTGCGGCTAATACTGTTGATAACGTTAAGACCTCATACTTTTCAGGTGCTTACATCATGATCTTAGGTGATGCTGGGGTTGATACTGATGAATATGACGAGTCGGTCATTATTCACGAGTGGGGACATTACCTTCAGACGATCTTATCGCGCGATGACAGTATTGGCGGACCGCATGGCAGTGGTGATCTATTGGATATGCGGGTTGCCTTCAGTGAGGGCTGGGCGAATGCGTATTCTGGGCTGGCATCGAATCGAGACGTTTATTCGGATACATCAGGCCGTAATCAAGGCGACGGATTTACCTTATCGCTCGAATCTGAGTTAACTGTCAATGAAGGAGCGGTCAAAGGTTGGTATTCCGAGGATTCTGTTCAGTACATCGTTTTTGACCTATTTGATCAGGGTGAATCAGATGATGATGCCCTGGCGCTACCCGTGTCAGCGATGATTGCGTCGATGGTTGATTTCATGCCGAAACAAGCCGTTGCGACTTCAATTTTTGGGTTCGGTGCTGGGGTGATTGCCGCACAAAACACCCAAACTCGCGCCATCATGACATTGTTTAATCGGGAAGATATTGGATTAGGCCTAACGACGCTCAGCGTCGCTGGCGTTGGAGAATCCAATTCAGCGCAGGAGTATACTGAGGTGATCGATGTGGCGGATTACACCTTACCCATCTTTACAGTTTTAGATAATAGCCTGATTTCAAAAGAGATCTGCCAAACCGCCGCGACCAACAACAATCAACGAACGTTTGGCGTCGATAATAAGCTTGGGGCATATCGGTTTGTCCAATTTGAAATTGGCACGGCAGGTGATTACAACGTGGCGCTTATTACAACAGCAACGCCGCCGGATGCGACTGGAGACCCAGATTTCGGGATCTATAATGCGTCTGGGCTGGTCGGGCCTGATCCAGAAGCGTTGACCTTTACCGCCAACTCAGAAAGCCATACGTTGCGATTGGCCAAAGGACTCTATTGGGCTTGGCTGCACGATTTCAATAATTATGAGCCCGGCAGTCAATCCGGTCGCTACTGTCATCGTTTGGAGGTTGTGCCGCAATGAATAAACCGATCATGATGTTGATGGTTTTGATCGTCCTTGGTTGTGCCGTGGTTGATGACCCAGTGTTAGAAAACGTCGCGGCTGAAAGGAAGACCAGCGTGTTAATGAACCCCTCGATGGTTGCAGAAGGCAATGCTTCGAATACCACGATAGAAATAAGCAGACGTGATGATCGGCAAGGTGCTGATAGTAATGGTCCGCTGTGGTCACTTAGTTCCGCGCAAATGGCGCGTCAATCAAAAGAGCAGGGTGCAAAAACGCAGTCGCGAACCTCCAAGCCACAAGGTCCATTTTCGGTGGATTATGTTTTAGAAGGCTGGGCGGAGGATGATCATCGTTTGATGGTACGGTTACAAAGCGGTCAACCGATCACTGATTGGTGGGTTGATCTACCCCAAATTCTCAATGCAACGCCGGCGATAATTAACGCTAAGGCGGTCAGCGACGATGCGAAAATACCGTCGACAAAACTGTTTCAATTTGGGGCGCTGCCAGACGCCTCGCGGCTCATCTTTACCGTCAGCACCGAGACGCGCTCAGGTCGCTGCGAGCAAAACCTTCAGCATTCAGCTCCGCGATCTAGAACCCCGCTTGCATCGGAGGCCTGTGCGCCTACTGAATCGGATTGTGTTCGTTTACTGCCTGGCGTTCTTTCAAAGTAAGTACAGAAGTCAGATCTGGAAGGTAGAGCTAGGGTTTATCGAGATTCAAAGTATTGATTTTGTTAAGTGCGAAGTAGTGATCGGTCCGATCGTAGATTAATTTGGCGAGAATCACAGTTGGTTTGCTATTTGCGCCGATCAAATAATCAAAAAGAACATAACAGCTTGAATTCAGTTGCAAAGCGTCGCATGATTACGTGATCGGAAAAGTCATAGAAGGTTACTCGATGCGCAATATCCAAAATCCCTTTACACGCATAGGCAGATCTGCGTTGGTTGCTCTTTCAACGATTGCAATCGCGCTAAGTGCGCAGGCCGCAGAACAGAAAATAACAGGATCGCCAGCTAATATCGACGTTAAAGCAGGCGCGACGGACATAACCGTGGAGCTGGTTTATTCCGTAACGGACAACCAACAGACCACAGGCGCGAGCGCAAAAATATTCTATGATAGCAAGTCGCTGGTTTTTAAATCTTTAGCTAAAGCAGAAGACCTTCCAACGCCTATTGCGGTTACGTCAGAGCCTGGCTCTGAATCATTGGACACCGGTAATTTGGATGGAGACGATACAACAGATTCTTTTGCTAATATCGCTTACAGCGACTTTGGTGGGGAGTTCCCAGATGCTGAGTTGCTTTCTGACGGCAGCACTCTATTTGCAACTGTCGTGTTCGATCTAGCGGAGACCGCGGAAGAAGACACGGTCACAAAGATCAATTTTAGAGGTGATACCGCCGCAGGATTTGACTTCGCCTCGGAATCGACCACGATCACAATTAAAGGAGATGAAGAACCTCCTGTCTTTACCGTCGCGAATGATGAGATCACCATCGAGGCGGAAGGTGTTACGACGTCAGCAGATTCAGAGCAACTCACCGCATTTATTGAAGGGGTCGTCGCAACCGATAATATCCAAGGTGATATCTCTGACGACATTGAAGCGTCGGTTGATGCGTTCCCATTAGGAGAAACCGTTGTTACGTTGACCGTCGCAGATAAAAGTCGTAATGAAGCGACGACGACCGTTACAATAACCGTTGTGGACACAACCGCTCCGTTACTTAGTGGGGTTTCTGATGTGACACTCGCGGCAGTTAATGCCGAGGGTATCGCCTCCGCCGGTCAGTTGGCTATTTCAGCAGACGATCTAGTTGATGGCCCAATTGAAGTTATTTTGACCGTCGGTGGTGAGACATTGCCGAGCAGTTATCCGCTTGGCACAACAGTGGTTACGGTTACAGCAACGGACAAATCAGGTAATACCAGTACCGAAACGCTCACCGTTACTGTGACGGATCAAACAAAACCCACAATCGTTTCTGCCGCTGGGGTCAGTTTAGAAGCGACGGGAGAACTCGGCTATGCTGGGACTTCTGACAGTATTACTGCAGCAATCCTTGTGTCCGATAACGTCGACCCCGCACCTGTTGTTACGATCGGAGCCGGCGTACCAGACGTTCTGCCTTTTGGCATCACTCAGGTCAGTGTTGTTGTGACCGATGCCGCTGGTAATACCGAAGAAGGCGTCGTACCCGTGACCGTTGCCGATACAACGGCACCTGAATTTTCCGGTGCGAATCAACTGATCTTAACCGTTGATACAGAAGACGAAGTCGTATCCTCGACGGACAAAAGAGTCACAGACTGGTTAGCGGGCGTCACAGCAACGGATTTGGTTGATGGCGACGTTGCGGTAACCAACACGGCACTGCCGGCGCAGTTTGCGTTCGGCGAAGTAGAGATCACTTTTACCGCGACCGACACGAGGAATAATACCGCGACCAAAGTAGTCACGGTTCTCGTTGCGGTGGGGCCATCCGTGACCGTTCCAGACCCCATTTTAGTCGTCTCGCTCGATGGTGAGCCGTTGCCTGCATCCCAGACGCAAATTGCAGCCTTTATTGCTGCAGCCACCGCCCAAGATTTTTCGGGTAATAGTTTGGAAGTTACAAACGATGCGCCAGATACGTTTCCGTTAGAGGAGACCGTGGTTACGTTTAAGGCGGTCGACGCAGACGATCGAGAAGGCCAAAACCTTTCGTCGGTTACCGTGATTGCACCCTCTGCTGAAAATGATACCGATAAAGATGGCATGAATGATCAGTTCGAAGTGGACAACCAACTTGATCCAAACGTTGACGATGCAGACGAAGATGCCGACGGAGATGGAAGGTCCAATTTGGACGAATACCTTGAGGGTAAAGATCCAAATGCGGATGATGTCCCACCGGTCGTGACCGCGCCCAGTGACGTGCAAGCCAATGCAACAGGTCGTCTTACAAAGGTTGATCTCGGCGAGGCAACTGCTTTCGATGCGCTAGATGGAGATCTCGTACCAGTTGCAGATCGCCTCGCTTTCTTACCGGGGGCCTATGTGGTTACTTGGACCGCAACGGATGCTGCTGGAAACGAAGGTACCGCAACGCAAAATGTTGTCGTGTCGCCGCAAGTTTCAACCGCTCCAAAGGGCCGAGCTGCAGAGGGTGGAACATACGACTTCACGGTTATTCTAAACGGTCCGGCGCCTGCCTACCCTGTTGTTGTGCCCGTAACGTTGGGCGGTAGCGCTGAAGTGGACAGTGATTATACGGTCGATGCTGAAGCGATCACGATTGCCTCCGGTCGTAAAGGTATGATGACCATCACCGTACTGGCAGATGACGTCGAGGAAGGGGAGGAGACCATTGAAATTTCACTGGGTGCACCTGAGGAGAATGCGGTTTTAGGCGCCACCATCGTCAGCACTATTTCAATCATCGAATCAAATGTGCCACCTGCTCTGAAGTTGTCAGTCAGTCAGGGTGAGCAGAAAGGTCGAAAGGTCTCCACATCAGGGGGTGCTGTATCAGTAGCGCTGAGTATTTCAGATGTGAATGGAACGCACACAGTAGATTGGAGCAGCTCTGATAATAACTTGATTGCGACGTCTGAGGACGGCAGCCTATCGTTTGAGTTCGATCCATCAGCGCTCGCCGAGGGTGGTTATGAAGTAACGGCGATCGTGACCGACAGCGGCATTGCAGATCAAACGTTCACGATTGGGACATTGGTACGGGTCTCTGCTGAGGAGACCATAGAAGCTGACTCGGATGGCGATGGTGTGCCAGATAGTAAAGATCTGTCTGAGGAAACCAATGTGATTGCTATTAACGCGGACGCGGGTGCTGTCGCCGTTGCTGCCGATGAGGGCGTTAAATTGGTGATCGGTGATGCGGCGCAAGCCTCTGGTATTGCTGGAATCGGGATTACTGAAGAGACGATCGCCGCATCGGGTCAAGATGGTGGTGAGGCGCCAACCAATGGCACGGACGAAGATTTTGATTATCCTGCAGGGCTTTATGACTTCCAAGTTCAGGATCTACCGGTACCTGGCCAATCCGTTCGACTGGTAATTCCTGTCGCATCAGGGATTCCGGCTGGTGCGGTTTTCCGTAAATATACTGAAGATGCGGGATGGTTTGATTTCGTTATCGATGATAACAACGCTGTAGCAACAGCCCTTGGCAGCGATGGGGCCTGTCCTTCAGTGGGTTCTGAAGCGTTTGTTGCAGGACTGACAGAAGGGGACACGTGCCTGCAAATCACCGTCCAAGACGGTGGTCCGAACGATGCAGATGGACAGACCAATGGTGAATACGACGATCCAAGCGGGATAGCGGAAGCCGTGCCAGTAGTGGTTGTTGAGGTGCCTGATTCTTCAATCCAGCGCAGAGTGGGCGGGGGCGGTTGTAGCGTCTCTGAAGGTCCTGGGGACTTTGGCCTATTGTTCCTGGCGTTGCTCGGCGCAATTGGTCTGCTTCGAAAACGGTTGCTCTCGGGCATCATAAGCCGTTGATTGGATGACGCGCTCGCGTAATCCGCACAAGCTGATTTTGGGCGCCTTTTTAGGCGCCCTTTTTCTTTGGGGTGTACTATCTTTGCATTTAAACGTTCAGCCAAGGGTTGCCTGGGTCTTGCACCAATGGCCGATGTTTTTCGTGTTTTGTGTGGCGAGCCCAATTATCGAGGAGTACGTGTTTCGCGGCCTACTATATGACGCGGTGGATACGCGGTGGCCTCGGGTTTGGCCGTCGGGTGCCCGCTTATGGATTAGCTCTGCAAATGTGATAACGACCTTTTTGTTCGTAATAGCTCACATGATCGCGCGGGATCCAATCGCGGGCGCTTTAGTTCTTCTGCCATCGATCTATTTAGGGTTATTGCGACAGCGTTACGATGGAATAGGTCCCTGCATGTTGGTTCATTCTGCATGGAATATCGGTTGGTTTAGTTTGTTCCCACCGATTTGAACTTCAATCAAGACAGTGCAGTTTCAGAATCTTAAGCGCAGTTCGGTCGGTGCGTGGCTTATTGGATGCGTGGGTGAAAAATCTTTAACCCTACTAAAGCTAGACAACGAGGCGTTTTATTAGATCAGCTCGTTCTGCGGGCTTAACCGCCGCGGCTTCCAAATACCCCTCAATACCGCCAAACTCGGCCTTGAGGCCCATCAGAGCGGCCTCAAGGTATTCTCGCTTGACTTGAGTAATGACCTCTAGTGAGGCCGCGTCAATCTCAATGCCTTGCTCGAGCATTCTATCGCGGGTGCGGGTCATCAACTCACTCGCCTCATTAGTCAACAGGTAATCTGCCATCACGAGTTGCTCGGATACGCCAAGCATCAATTGGATCACCGCAACCCCGAAGCCGGTACGATCTTTACCGGCCATACAGTGCACTAAAAAGCCTCGTTCAGTAGCGATTAAGGCCCGAAACATCTGCGCATAGGCGGCGACATGTTCGCAGGCGATTTCCCGAGTAATTTCTTGCATAAAGGCGCTGCGTTCCGCAGCAGAGTGCTGGCCCATGGACACACTGCCTCGCAAATCTGAGCTCGTGCCCGGCGCGATCGGGATGTGTTTTTGGCAGTCAAATGTCGGCAGATTAGGCGTTGGATACAGCGCCACTTCGTCGGTGCCGCGTAAATCGCAAATCACGCCAATATTCAGCGCTTGAAATCCTGCAGCGCCGTCTGCGGTAACATCGCTCAACATGCCGCATCGAAATAAGTGACCCTTGATAACATGCCCGCCGGATGCTGTCGGGTAGCCCCCAAAATCCCTAAAGTTCAAACTGCCTTCGAGGCAAAGGAATCGGTCGGACGGGTTTTGAAAGATCATACTCAAGGTTCCTAAAACTTAACCTAGATCGAAGGCGGTCAGCAGCGCGTCGACTGGGTTCTTGCGCCGCTAGGGTAACACTTTTTGAAGTTCAAAACTGACGGCCTTGCCGTGTTTGCTGTCTGCAACGGCGGTGTCTTGCCAAAGCCGCTCCAGCCCGGGATTTTCACGTAACTCGCGCACAAGACCTTTAATCAGAAGCGCGATCCAGGTCGCTGCCTCTTTTTCGCCACGGCTTTGATGCGCTTCATCTGCGCTTAGGGCAAAGGTATGAAATCGACTTCTGGCCAGAGCAAAAAAATGCTCAAAGTCCTCCTCGGAGAGGGCTTCACCGGCGCATCCTAGCCGCCAAATTTCTTGGAGGGAGTGTTTGGGCGGGTTCATAGGCCGAATTCCTGAAACATGGATTGGTGTAAAAGTGTACGACCCGGCGTCCCAACTAGACCGCCAGCGCCAGCTTGAACCGGTGATCAATCATACCACTCGAATATAAAACCTAAAAAGCGCGTATTATCAAAGTGAGGACTGCCGTAGACGGGTTCGACAAGACCACAACGCAAGACCAGCCTTGCCGTTAAGCTAATGATAGAAAACGGGCTTCGCCGCCAGCGTTTTAGCAGCCCAGGTTTCGGGCAAATAGGGCGCATGGGCCTG
>CALSMJ010000007.1 GCA_943787425.1 uncultured Pseudomonadales bacterium
TCATTTAAAATAAACCTGAAGTTTAATTTAAACTGATTTATTATCAAGCGGTTCATCACTACTGAAACAGAATCAAACCGCTTAAATGCAGACCAAGAATACGAAACCAGCTACCAGGGCATCCCCTAAACAAAGAGGGCGCCCGCAAAAGCATCAAGCGCAGGGCGATGATCATCCAACCCGCGACGCGCTTATTCGGGCTGCACTTGCCTTGCTGGAAACCTTGCACCCCGACGAACTCACCCTGGATAAGATCCTCGTTGCCAGCGGCGTCAGCAAAGGCTCGCTCTACCATCAATTTGCCGATCTAAACGCGCTTATCGACGAGGCGCTTTTGCTGGATTTTGGTCGCGGCGTCTACGCCGATATTGAGGCAATTACGCATCTTACGAAGCAAGCTGACAGTAAACTCGCGCTCGCCCGCGGATTACGTTTGATCACCCAAATTAGCCAAGACCCAGCCCTAAAGCATCGCCGGCTTCGGCGCGCGAGCCTCATTCTACGAGCGCAGTTGGACAAGGAATTCTCTCGAAAGCTGATCGTTATCCAGCGAGACTTGAGCCGCGCGCTCTCTGAATTGATTCTTAAAGCTCAAGACAAGGGGTGGATGATTGAAACCTTCAGTCCAGCTGCGGGCGCGACCCTTGTGCAAGCCTACTCATTGGGCCGTTTGGTTGGGCAGATTGATGGCGATGATTTGCCGCCCCAGGAGTGGAATCAGATGATTAATACCATTATCGAGCAGGGGATGATGGGCTTGCCTGCCGACGCCTTGAACGAAGACACGGTCAATTAGACTGAAATCGGCCAAGGCGTCAGTGCGTTTTAACCTGCAGCAGCCCGCATGCTGACGGGCATTCATAGGACTTCCTTATCTCGAGCAGCGCCTGTCATGATTGATCATCCCAACCAGCTTCCGCGCCGAGCCTTTTTGGCCCGAGCCGGGTGGTTATCGTTATTAGCCGGTTGCGGCCCCTTGCGTTGGGCAAGCCGAGCCAGCGCACAAGCGGCGGCGCCGATCGTTACGATACTGCTCGACACGGATATCGGGAGCGATATCGATGACGCGGTTGCCTTGGCTTATCTGCTTGCCAACCCCAGAGCAAACCTACTGGGGATTACCACTGTCACCGGTGAAGCCCAAAAACGCGCCGCCTTAGCCGAGCACCTGGTCGGACTTGTGCCACACAATATTCCGGTGTTGGCCGGCTATGAAGCGCCCCAGCAAATCGCGTCGCGCCAGCCGCTGGCCCAGCAGGCCCGTAAATTAGACCCAAAGCTACTGGCCGCATTGCCAAAGGCCCACGACCCGGAGCTGGCCATCGACTTTATGGCCAACACGATTTACGCGCACCCAAACGAGGTCACCTTGCTCGCGGTAGGCCCCTTCACGAATGTCGCAAGGCTATTGGCCAGAGAACCCGGTATTTCGAGGTTACTCAAAGAAATTGTGATCATGGGCGGCAAGTATTCGGACTACCCCACGCCTTGGGGCCCAACGGAGTGGAACGCCATTGTCGACCCTCACGCAACCCATCAGCTTTTCACCCTCGCCGAATGTCCGGTGCGGGCATTTGGACTGGACATCACTTGGCAATTGTCCATGACGCCCGAGGCGGTGCGCACGCAATTCAAACAACATCCCTTATTGAAAACCGTTCTTGACTGGTCTGAGATTTGGTTTGAAGAACGCGATCTCCTTCATTTCCATGATCCGTTGGCCGCACTGTGTCTTTTTGAACCCGAGCTTTGCACCTATGCTCTCGGCGCAGTGTCGGTTGATCTCTCCTCACCCTCCCGAGCCGGGATTACGCACTTTTCTCCGGCAAGCAAGCACCCGAACGCCAAAGGCACGAATCCAGACATTCGCATCGCCACCGGCGTTCATGCCCCGCTGTTTTTTGAGCGATTCTTTGAGGGGTTTCAAATTAAATCCCAGCTACCGGCCTGACGGGCGACCCCGTTGTGCCAGCCAGTAGACCCGCCCTGAGGCAAAACCCCTGCCGATTGAGACGCTTCAAAGCCCCGTATGAATGTTCAAAAAACAGCGCCGCCATCGATTGCGTCGAGCGCCCCTGCAAACCGGGCTAAACCCTGGGTTGGGCGCAAGTCGCCCATTCAAGTCACTGATTCGCAGCGATAAGCAGGCTACCCCCAACATACCCAAAGCAGTCGAAACCCATTACACTCAGGGCGTCAAACGCGAGGGTCTCGGCTTGCGGCCTACCTTAAGGGAGCGAATCTATGGATCATGTTAACGTCATTATTGTTGGTGCTGGCTTATCTGGCGTCGGCGCTGCGGCTCACTTGGTCGAGCAGTGTCCTGAAAAAACCTTTACCTTGCTTGAAGGCCGCACGGCCGTTGGCGGTACTTGGGATCTCTTTCGTTACCCCGGCATTCGCTCCGATAGCGATATGCACACTTTAGGCTATAGCTTTAAACCTTGGACCCAAGCCAAATCCATCGCCGATGGGCCATCGATCCGTGAATACGTTAACGAAACTGCCGATGAGTTCGATATCCGGCGACATATTCGCTTTGATCACAAAGTCCAAACCGCGTCATGGGATTCATCGCAATCCCGTTGGGTTTTGACCAGCCGACTGTCCGACGGCAGCACGACATCTATCTCGGGCGACTTTTTGTTTATGTGCGGCGGCTATTACAGTTACGACAAACCCCATCGACCAGAATTCCCGGGTGAATCACGCTACCAAGGCCAGGTTCTTCATCCTCAATTTTGGCCAGAAGATCTCGATTACAACGGTAAAAAGGTGATCGTCATCGGCAGTGGCGCAACCGCCATGACCATTGTCCCCTCGATGACGCAAAAAGGGGCCCAGGTCACCATGGTTCAGCGCTCACCCACCTACGTGGTTTCCCGACCCGCCGAAGATAAAATTGCCAATACCCTGCGCAAGTGGCTCCCGGAGAAATGGGCCTATGCGATTACTCGACTGAAAAACACGACCCTCAGCGGTTATTTCTACCGCCAAACCCGAAGCCAGCCCGCCAAAACCAAAGCGCAACTGCTCGGTATGGCCACCGCCAATCTCGGCGAAGAAATGGTTAAGGCGCATTTCACGCCAAGCTATAATCCATGGGATCAAAGAATGTGCCTGATCCCGGATGGCGATCTATACACGTCGATTAATGAAGGTAGCGCCAAGGTTGTCACCGGCGACATTGAAACCTGGACTGAATCGGGTCTTTTAATGAAAGACGGCACCGAAGTCACCGGCGACATTATCGTCACAGCAACTGGGATTACTCTGACGGTGATGTCCGGGATTGCCTTTGATCTCGACGGCACAGCGATCAACTTCCCAGACACCTTTACCTATAAAGGCATGATGTACTCGGGCATTCCCAACATGGCCCATACCTTCGGCTATATCAATGCCTCCTGGACTTTGCGCGCCGACCTTACAGCAGAGTATGTCTGCCGATTGCTCAACCATATGACCGAACACGGGCAAGCCGTGGCAACACCCACGCTGCGACCTGAGGATGCCAACATGCAAACCGGCGACTGGATCGAGGATTTCTCGGCGGGTTACATGCGTCGAATGATGCACCTGTTCCCAAAACAGGGGCAAGGCCCTTGGCGGAACACCCAAGACTACAAGCTGGATAAGAAAATGATCCGGCGCGCACCGATTGAAGATGGCGTGTTGGTCTTTACGGACGCGGGCAACCTGGCGCCCGAAACAGATGCGCCCGCCCTCACCAAGGTAGCCTGACGCGAGGCGCAAGCAAACCCGCGCCTGACGCTTGCCTGCGACTGGTCGCCCAACCCAACCCGCAACCGCCCTGCGTCCTTGCAACGGTTGCGATCACTTTTAGCTGCTTGTTCGATTGGGCGAGGTGCTTCACGCCCTTCCCTGTCATTTTTAGGTCTAATTTGAGGTTCAGGCCACCCAAAAAAACAGGACGAACTTTTATTCCCAGATATTGCGTGTAGAATTCCGACATCCAACCGGTTGAGGACGGAATAGCCAGCGCCACAACCTTCAGCAAATTAGGATTTAAGGGTCATTCGATGTCGAAGAGTTTTGAAGTTCAGGGCGTTGTCCATTCCATTGGCGAAACCACCGAGTATGGTCAAAACGGTTTTACCAAACGCGAGTTTGTTCTAAAGCTCACGGGCGAGGGTGAAAATAGTGATTACCCCAACTACATCGCTTTGGAGCTGATCAAAGATAAATGCGCCCTGATGGACCAGTACCAAATTGGCGATGAGATTAGTACGCAGTTCAATCTGAACGGCCGTCTTTGGACCGGGAACGACCGCCCCGAAAAGTGCTTTACCAGCTTACAAGCTTGGCGGATCGAGTCTTTGAGTTCGGGCAGCGGCGGCGGACAAGAACCGCCACCGGGTGACTACAGTCAAATCCCACCCGATTTCGACGACGATATTCCTTTTTAAGGCCTCCAGCTTTTCTGGGCGTTTTTTTACGTGCCGACTTCCGAGCGCAATTAGGGCCGACTGCAGTATCTGTTCCAACCTATCGGGTCGCCTCACAGACGCGATGATCCCTCGCTAAAACCCCGGCTTTCGCACGGGCTCAACGCCCCCGACCGAGATGAGCGTTTCCACACAATCTCTGAATTGAAACATCTAGCGGCCGAAACGCCATGCCGAGCGTGTCACAGATACGATCATTGCGCAGCTCGCAACCGCCCCAAATGGCTCGAAATTGTGCCTCTTTCGCCTGCACCGATTCAGGTAATGGGTCAATGAGTTCAGCACCGGCAAAACCCAGCTCCGGAAGCAGTCGATCGATACTTGCGCACACGTCCTCGACATTGCGGGTCTCAGTCGACCAAGCAATGTATCGCTCGCCATTTCGCACGTTAACGCTTTCAAGCATTCGGATGTGCGCCTCGGCAACGTCTCGCACGTCAACCGTAAACCAAGCCCTATACGCACCGATCACATTCTGCGAGTACTGACCCAGCAGCATGGTCTCGATATGATGCTGCCAAGGACCAAAATTCTTCTGATGCGCCGACAGGATCGGCCCCACATTATCCCCAGGACAGCAAGTAATGGCGTCCCATCGACCGCTCTGCTCAGCAGCATCGGCAAAGGCTCGCTCAGCCAGCACCTTGCCCATTGAGTAACCTTGGCCACGATTGGCTTGACGTTTTGGGTTTTGCTCATCCGGATAGCGGTCTTCGTACAGAACCGGTCGGCGCACGAGCTCCTGCATATCGGACTCGGACATAACCGCTGCAATACTGGACGTCACCACCACACGATTCACCGTTTCGGACTGGTTAACACTATTGATGACGTGGTCGCAGACCCGCTTGACATACTCCATGTCATCATAGGTGCTGACGTGGGATAAATGTGCCACGCCTTGGCAGCCTTTAAAGATCTCATCGAAACAACCGGCTTGATCCAAATCTGCCGAGTGCAACGACAGCCGACCCGAGGCATAGCCGGGCATTGCTTTCAAGAAACCCACTTTGTCGTCGTCATTCGCGTCGCGCACGCAGGCCCGCACCCGGTAGCCTTCCTCTAATAGTTGGTGCACAACCCAACCGCCAATAAAGCCCGCGCTGCCGGTTACTGCTACGGTTCCACCTTGGGGAATTGGTGCCATTGATACGCTCCTAAAGTCATTCTTGCCTGCGCCAATGATACTTGAGCTGAACCAATTTTGCTGTGCGACGACTTACTTTTTACCCCTGCAGGATCTCAGCGATGATTCTGAAACACGCGCAGCATCCGTCAGAGCGCGATCAGGCCGGCGTGATCCTTTAGCGGTTGTTAAAACCCCGATGGCCGCCATGCGATTGACCTGCAGCAAGGCCTGGGCGATGCTTGACTACTTTGCCCTCAGGAGAATGCCCCATGGCCCTTAACCCCCAAACCGCTGCATTTTTAGGGTCGCTTTTTGCGGGCGTTGACCCCGAGGCGCCGGTCAGACCGCCGTCACCTGCAACGTCTCGCGCTGGGTATCTCGGCATTGCTGCCGCCCTTGGCCCCGGGCCAGCGCTTAAAAGCGTACACAACACCACAATTGCCGGCTCGCTTGGCCCGATTCCGATCCGCATTTACAAAGACCATGACCAAACCCAAACGCCCTGCCTCGTGTACTATCACGCCGGTGGCTGGGTGATCGGGGATCTGGACACCCATGATCATCAATGCCGGCAGCTGGCGCAGTTAAGCGGCGCCACCGTCATCAGTGTCGATTATCGTCTTGCACCCGAACACCCGTTTCCCAGCGGTCATGTCGACAGCCTCGATGCGCTGCGATACATCGCAAGCAACCCCGATGAATTTGACATCGACCCCAAGAAGATCGCGATCGGGGGCGACTCTGCCGGTGGCAATCTCGCGGCGTATCTTGCCATTTGTGCACGATTAGAAGGCATTCCGCTTGTGTTACAGATCCTGCTGTATCCCGTCACCGATACCCGGTCTTATCTCGATGACGTGAACACCTTTGCGTACCCATCGATCGATGAAAATAAAAACAGCCCTCTGCTGACGCTTGAAACCATGCGGTTTTTTGCCCGAGAGACGCTTTCTGGATCAGAACCAGGGTTAACCGCCGACGATTGGCGCCTGTCGCCGATGCTCGCCGAGAACTTATCGAACCTTGCGCCCGCCTACATCGCGGTTTGCGAACTCGACCCGCTCCGGGATGAGGGTATCGCGTATGCAAACCGGTTAACCGAGGCTGGCAATACGGTGACCCTTTCAAACTGGCCCGGCCAGGTGCATTTGCTCATGCAGCTGGCACCGGTTGCAGATGACGGCCAACGTCTGCTTGAGGCCGTGGTGACCGCGCTACAATCCGCCTTTGCAGGGGCAGCCCCATGAGCCAAGCGCCTGTTGCATTGGTGACCGGCGCGGCCCGGGGGATTGGCCTTGCGATCGCGCAAAGTCTCCTTGCCGCAGGCTATCGCGTTATGGCAGCAGATCTTGGCGCGGACCAAGCGTGGAACTATCAACTCGGACAATCGAGTGAGATCGCGCAAGCGCTCCAAACCGACACGCCACGAGCCGATAACACCCCACCCTTCGCGGTCTGCACGGTCGATGTCACGAACGCAAAAGCCTGTGAACAAGCCGTTCAAAAAACCATCGAGACCTTTGGCCAGCTCAACTTGCTCGTCAATAATGCCGGAATCGTTGACTCCGGCCCCATTACAGAATTCAGCGAAGCGGCCTGGGATCGCATTTTTGCTGTGAACACCAAGGGCATTTTCCTGATGTCGAAGGCCGCGATTCCGCACCTGCTGGCTGCCGATAATGCCAGCATCGTTAACACGGCGTCGATTGCCGGAAAGAAGGGCGTATCGAACATGGCCGCCTATTGCGGCTCGAAATTTGCCGCGATCGGGATCACCCAATCCCTGGCTCAGGAACTCGCCCAGGATAAGATCCGGGTAAATGCCATCTGCCCCGGCATTGTCGGCACCGCGATGTGGCTGGATCACTTGATTCCCAAAAACAATGCCGGCAATGCCGCACCTCTTGATTTCGAAACGCAAACCCAGCAGCTGATTCCGATGGGGGTCGCCCAAAGCGCGCAGGATATGGCGGAAGCCGTGCTGTATCTCGCCCGTGCGAAGAACGTCACCGGCATCGCGCTCACTGTCGCGGGCGGCATGGAGATGAACTAAGACTGGAAAGCCATACGCCCTAATGCACAGCCATCCACACGAGCCTCTTGCGTGAGCCAATCAGAACCTTAACTGAAACCGAACTAAACTTGATGAACGGGAAATCACGGCTTAGCCTTATGGCCTCGCCCTACAAAAAGGAAAAAGATATGAAACATTTAATGTTGTTGGCTATCGGATTGGTCTTGTCGGCAAGCGCGTTGGGCGATGCCCTGACACCCAAGTTGAGCAATCATTTTCAAGCGAAATTTACCATCGATTCCACGTTTACCACAGATGGTAAAACCTATGAGGTATCGGCTTCAGGAGAAGCTGGACCCTATGGCCGAGCCTATCTGTCGTACGTCTTTACGGACAAGCAGGAGTTGGGTGATCGAGGCGAATTTACGGGCTTTGCCTGGACGCAAAACGGAGAGGATATCGTCACGGGGACTTTACAAGGCGTCTATGTTAAAGATGGCAACGTCTTTAAATTGCACACCTTAGATGCGGTCAGTAATGGGAAATTCACCTACGCGGTCGGTACGCTTAATTTCGTCACCAAAACCTTAGTCTTCGAAGCCGCTGATCTTGCGATTCAATGAGGCTTGAGCGGCGTTGATACAAGGTCAACCTCAGCGGTCGTCACATACCAGACCCTTGCGAAGACAATCGCTGAGACTAGGTGATGTCATAACGAAAGCTTGAAGCGATTCCTCAACACGGCCAATTCGATTGGCCGCCTTGACGGGCACTTGTTCCGGCAGGCCGCACTACCCAAACTGCGCTTTCGTTTCGCCCATACCCGCTCGTCCTGCGCAAAACGCACATTCTGTGCAGAGGGCGATCTGAATCGATCGCCGGGGGCCTTGTCTAATCGAGCAACCATTGCAGCTTGTCGCGCTCTGTTCACCGGCCTGCAGCGCTTAAGTCCCAGCACCATTCAAGACGACTGCGACGCGCATTGTGTGCGCAAGCCTTAAGCAAGCGATCGCGCTGAGCGCAACCGACTTCCTTAATTCTTCATTACCAAATTACACAGCGACAACTTTATTAGCACAGGGACCTTTCTGGCCTTCGCCGACTTCGAATTCAACCGCTTGGCCATCATTCAATGTTGCAAAACCACCGCCTGCCTGAATTTCTGAATGATGGACGAACAAATCTTTGCCGCCATCTTCTGGTGTAATAAAACCGAAACCTTTGTCCGCATTAAACCACTTCACTGTACCTTTACTCATAACACTATCTACCTTCGGTGATAAAGAGAAAGTCCAATTTTGCTATCACCATTACAACGCCAGACTGCGCGTAGGTTAGCACATAACACGCATCTAAGAAGGGTTGCTTCTCACGATCGCTAACGAGGTGATTGACCCGATGCTGGGCCTGTCCCTTGTTGCGTTTTCTGTTGGGGCAGATATCAACCCGAGATCAAGGAATGTCGTCTGGCCGCCGCGTCAGGCGCTGGGCTTGCAGCGAAGCAGCCTGCTGGCCCGCACACTGACGTCATCACAGTGGAGCGCCGTTTCAGGGCTCGGCGCGCAGCTCATCGGAACTGCCTTTTTCAGGTTCATCAAGCCTGACGTTCAGGGCGGCGCGATCTGCCAGCAGTCCTGACAGCAAACCGCCGTGACGGATTAGAACATCCGAAGGTTCAACGCAGCGGCCCATCTAAATTGGGTCCAGCTTGAAATCATACATCACAACCGGTGTGCTGATCGGCTGAGGCTGAACGCGGCGATAGCACCGCTGGGCTGCCAAATTGTCGGCCTCGGTCGCCAGCCAAACCGCATCACACCCGAGCGCCTTCGCCCGCTGTATTAACCACTCAGTGATCATGACCCCAATTCTCTGACCACGATAATCAGCGCCTACCCCAACTTCGTTAATCCAGCACTGAGGATTTTTATCCGGGTGGAAGTACTCAACAGCCGATCCCATGCCCACAACCCAAGCGTCCTTGACGGCCAAAACCATAATATGGCGGGGATCAGCGATAAAGGCTGCCAGTTGGACGGGGTCCACCGTGCCATCAAAAACCTCGCTCGCAACCCGGTCTAGGAGCGTGCAAGCGTTCTTCGTTAATTCAACAAGCTCGACTTCATCCATCGCAATGGTCTCTCGGTCACCTCTTTTCATCTTAACAAGGTCTTTTTAGTCGTTTGGACATTGATCATTGGTCAAGCCTGCTTCAGAGCACGCTCGATCCAACGGTCTACTCGACGTTCCAGCAGTGTCAAAGGCAGGGCACCGCCGCCAAGCACCGTATCGTGAAAGGCCCGAATATCAAACTTTTCGCCCAAGGCTAATTCCGCCTTCGCACGCAGACTTTGGATTTTCAGCATGCCTATTTTATAGCTCGTCGCCTGACCGGGCATGATGATATAGCGTTGTATTTCGGATCTGACGTTCTCCAACGGCTGGGGCGAGTTGGCCATAAAATAATCAATCGCCTCTTGCTCGGTCCAGCCCCGAGCATGCAAACCGGTGTCGACCACCAGGCGGATGGCCCGCCATATTTCGGACGTCAGTTGGCCAAACCGCGAATAGGCGCTGACGTAGGTTGTTGGCATCTCTTTTGCCAACACCTCAGAGTACAGCGCCCAGCCCTCACTGTAGACGGTAAAGCCAGCGCGGGTTCTAAACAATGGCAGGCCCTGTAATTCCTGGGCAATGGAGATTTGCATGTGGTGGCCAGGGATGCCCTCGTGATAGGCAACGACTTCCAACAAACTTTTAGGCATCGTCGTCATATCGGATAAGTGGGCATAGTAAACGCCTGGACGCGCGCCATCAGCAGTCCCTCGATGGTAATGCTGTGCAGCCCCGTCGCGCTCTCGAAACGACTCAACTCGTTTGACCACCAGGTCGGCCTTAGGCAGCAAGCCAAAATAATCTGGGATCTGCTGCTTCAAGGCGTTTATTGCCGTTGTGGCATCGTCAATATAGGCTTGTCGTCCAACATCGGTATTGGGGTAATAGTTCCAGTCACCGCGCCGAACCGTGTCCATAAAGCTATCAAGGTCGCCTTCGTGATTCACTTCCGCCATGATCAAGGCCATCTCGTCGCGCAGACGCGCAACTTCAGCCAGACCAATGTTATGAATTTCATCGGCACTCAAATTCGTCGTCGTCTGGCTGGCTAAACGATACGCATAGTAGGCGGCGCCATTGGGTTGGCGACCAACACCCGTTGAAATCGTCGGCGCTTTGTCTTGTTCTGCTTCTGCCCAATCAATGACTGATTGATAGGCCGGTTGAAAATCTTGCAACAGTGCTGATTTGGCGCTGCTCAGTAATTGATCGCTCTGCAGCTTGGTGATCTGCGAGCTTTCGAGTAACGCGGCAACTTCATGCTTGATATCGGCCCAAATCGGACTGTCTTCGTGGTTCGGGCTGGCAAGCTCGTCAGTGGAGAAAGGCGCCCCGCTGATAATCGCTTTGGATTGTTGTATCACACCGTCCAACGCGAAACCCGGTGTCGTGATCCCGAGTGCCGAGGTGCGCTTAGCATTGTTCAATGCCGTGCTCATGTAGGGCGCCACCGCTTTGATCCGCGCGATGTAGGCCGCCATATCTTCGGCGCTATCAACCTCATGAATATTGATTAAAAAGGTCGGCAGCTGGCTCTGCACGCCATTCATTTGATCGAACGTCAAGCCCGTGTAGAAAAAAGCCTCCGCCTCCCGCATCCGCTCGTATTGATAGGTCCAGATGTCAAAGGACGTCTGCTCCTCCATTGACAGGCTGTCGTAGTCAAACAACCGGTCAAGATCGGCAACGGTTTGCTGCTTCCAGACAAGATGCGCTTTAAACCCTTCAAAACTGATATCGTCTAATTCATCATTTCGGTCTTTTCGACCCATATAGGTAAGGCTTATGGGTGAGAACTGTAGTTCCTCCTCATAACGATCATCGAGCCAACTATTGAGTGTCACCGCCGGCTGTTCTGTGTCTTGACGGCCGCAGCCGCTGAGCAAAAGCGCGGCCAACAAAACAACACAAAGTGTAAAAGAACGGAAAGAAAAAGGCGTACTGCCGTAATCAGGCAATCTCATAAGACCGACCCCCATCGAGTAAGTGGTAGAAGCAGCACTTTGCAGTTTGGCAAAGCATCGTCAAGCCAACGGTTAGATCGCGCCGCCCGCGGTCATCGAAAGACTTGATTGGTGTGTCATTTGACACACTGCAAAGAGTCTACAACTAACAACTTGAGTTTGTCGCCTAGTCGAACGCTTGTGCTTTTATGCATTTTTTAAAGCCCTCGACGCAGAAAAGACGCGTGATTTAAAACGGAATGCTTGGCCAGTCGCCCAAGGGCCAAAACAGATCCTGCGCTTTTGGTTTCAAGAATAGTTGATCTCGATCCGTCACACCGTCAAGATTACACCGGTGGGTTCGAATTTATTCGACTCGATCGCGGCGCTTGCGAATTTCAGCACACGCCTTAATCAGACGTCGTCTGGCAACTGATTCGATCATAGGTCAGTTCACTGACCACCTCGCCTTCGGGTGCTCTGTAACCATAAAGCACCTCGGTGCGCGCCTCGATGCTCGCCAGTAGTGCGTTCCCCAACCGCAATCCAGCGCCAGCGGCGTCCGCGCTATACTGCGTGAGGTAGTCCTTTGCTAGATCATCTTTGCCGGCTTTGAATAATGTGGCGGCGATCTCGACGACGGTGTCCTGCTCTGCTATCAGCCGTGCTTCAAAAGCCGTGAGCGCGTCGGTCACCTCGGGTAAAAACTGTTCAGGATGATCGCACGTGAAATACATCAAGCGTTTAAAGGTGCGTCCAGCAAACTCAGTGGCTTCCTGAATCTGCCAGTCTTCGAGCAGAAAACCGGCCGCCTCACCCTTGGTGAGGTACCGGTGTTTGCCGAACTGGGGCGCAATAGACTGCACGCCAATGCGATAAGGAATGAAGGGCGCGGTGACCGAGCCAGTCGGCGCAATCCACAGCAGGTTGAGCTCAGGATAAGCATTGGGCTTTAGCGCAGCCACCTGACCATAACCGGTCGAATCTTTCGCAATCCGGGGGTCCCGTACGGCCTGCATCATCGCCGTTAAATCGATCGGCACAGCAGCGCGGAGTTCGGCTTCCATTGCACTGCGAGGGTAACGCTCAGCTTCAACACCGTAGACTTTCGTCACATTGAAGGCATCACCACTGCCTACATCAAACCAACCCTGAGCAACCGCGAAATCAATGAAGTTGGCCGACCCCATAAAGTCATCGCTTTGCTGAAAATCAAGGGGGATCTCGCCGATATAACCCGGATAGGACATGCGTAGGTCATCCGGTCCCAATCGCTCGGCAATCCACAACCTTTGTCCGCCAGCAAAGTTGATGAGGACCCATCCTTCTCGTTCATCGGCAAAAAAGTGCGAGTTGCCACCGTAGGTCGAATACCCGTATTGATCGATCAAGGCGCCAACGATCTGTACCGCTTCCCGAGCAGATTTGGCCCGTTCCATGGCGATGCGCGACAGGTCACTGTACTGAGGGCCGGTCTGGGGATTGGGCGTCATAGCAACCAGTTCGGGTCGGGACGGTGACCAGACATCACGCCCGACAACATTGTATTCGTTCAGGCCGCCGTTGGTCAGCGGTGGCGGGAAGCCCTCGTACTCAGAATAATTCATGGTGAGGTAGCGGTAGGTCTCAGGCGCTTGCGGAATTTGTATAAACTCTCCGGGCATAAAGGCCTCGCGGGTGACGCCGACCGTTATGCTGGCGTCCGGGGCATGGCTTGCCGCAGGAACCACCTCCAGCCAATGGCTGGATACCTCATCTCCGGAGCCGCCGATCAGGACACTGCCATCATTTGTCAGATTCTTGCCGACGTAGATCGCATAGCTCGCCGAACCAGCGGGCACCCAGATCAGGCCCAGACAGATCGCGCTGAGGGACATCAAGCAAAATTGTTTGCATGGCATGGCAAGGCTCCTCTTTGAACCGCGTGGCGTATCCGCTGACTGCTGGGCAATTGCGCATCGAGTCCAAGCAGGATACGGCTTTTATCGAAGCTTTTCGAGCAACTGGCTAACAGGCGAATCGGCCCGAGCCAAGGCGTCACTTACCGCGCTGTGCGTCCAGAAGGCTTGCTGCGGTCACCAATCATGGCGCAGCGAACGTCGGTGCCTGAACATTTAGCACCCTTTGGGGAAAAGGGCGTCACAAAAAAAGAAGGGCCGACAGAATCATCCTTGACCCTGCCGACCCGAAGGAAAAATCTTTGTCCTTCATTAAATCATCAGACTGCCCGGGGGGGGCGGTGTCTGATGCCGGCGCAGTATTGCCGAGGTTTATTAAGATTGGATAAAGAAAGCGAAAGAAAGCCCATCCGATGCAACCCAATCAAAAATAAACGTGCAACTTCGGCATGGTTTTAAGCGTCTCGCCTCGGCTGGATCCCTGACGCGACCACAGCGCCCACGACGCCGCATCTAGTCTAGCAAAGTCTGATAAACCTGGGCCCGAAGCTCACGCCGAAGCGGATAGGTCGATGACGGCAGCAATTGGGTTAAAAACACAACAAACAGGTCTTCTTTTGGGTCCAGCCAAAAAAACGTACTGGCTGCGCCTCCCCAGTGATGTTCGCCAACCGAGGCGACAATATTGGCCTTGACCGGGTCGATCACCACAGCCCAGCCGATGCCGAAGCCGATGCCCTCATAATTGGTTTCGCTCCAGACTGCCTGCCCCATCGCCGCAAGATCAGCGCCATTGGGCAATTGGTTCAACCGCATATATTCGATCGTCTTTGGCGACAACAAGCGCGCTTTATCCAAGCCGCCGCCATTCATCAGCATTTGGCAGAATCGACAATAATCGCCCATCGTGGACACCAAGCCCCCACCGCCCGACTGAAATGTTGGCGCCTGAAAGTATGGGCTGGTTGTCATCGAGTCCAACAACAGTAAGCCTGGATCACGGTCCTTTAAAGGGTTCACAGGCGGCGACTTCGCGCCCATGACCGCGCCGGACGTTGGCCGATATAACGATGAGAAACGATGAATTTGATCCGCTGGCACGCAAAATCCGGTATCAACCATGCCCAATGGCCCGAAAATTTCTTGCTCAAAAAAGTCGGCTAAGGACTGCCCGGACCATATCTCAACCAGCCTGCCCAAAACATCGGTTGCTACGCTGTAGTGCCACTCGGTTCCTGGCTGACAGAGCAGGGGAACCGCCGCCAGTTCGTCCACCCAATCCGCCAAACGCGTCGCTTTATTCTGATCCAGGCCCCGCGCGCGATAATCCTCATCCACCACATTCTGATTCATAAAGCCGTAGGTCAGTCCCCGACGTGTGGGTCATCAGCTGACGCACCGTCATCCGAGTCGCTTGGGGCGCGGTATTGTCAAGATCGCCGCCCAGCCAAACCGGAGTCTGCTCAAAGGCCGGAATGTACCGGGCCACAGGATGATCCAGTTGGAAACAACCCCGCTCATACAGCATCATGGCTGCAACGGTCGTGATCGGCTTGGTCATCGAAAATATTCGCACAATGGTATCGTCGCAGAAGGCTTGCCCTGTGGCTTGATCCGAAAAACCCGCGGTTTCTTGAAAGACGATCCGTCCGCGCCGCGCAATCGCTAAACTCGCGCCCGCAAGGCGTTCTGAATTGACTTGGGCATTAAGCCACTCAGAGACTTGTTTTAATCTCGCGCTGCTCATGCCCACACTTTCTGGCTTTGTTCGTTCCACTGATGCGTCCCTCATTGGCTGCGGCCAGCTTGCGCCGACCACCGCGTTAACGACGGCAAGCTGCCGACGATGTTGTCGCTGCGCCGAAGCTGGCTACCATGCCTCGACCTCGCGTTCAATTTCATGACCGAGCAAGGCAAGGGCCGCGGCGCGGCGATTTGGCAAGGTGTAATCTGGGAATAACGTCTCCGAGGCCTCGTAGTCCCGCAACACTTGTCGGGCAATCGTAACCTTGTGAACTTCCGTTGGTCCATCGGCAATGCCCATGACATAAGACCCCATCAACATGCCGGATAAAGGCAGCTCGTTCGACACACCCAACGCACCATGGATCTGAATACAGCGCGACACGACATCATGATAGACCTTGGGCATCATCGTTTTAATGGCTGCAATATCCTTTCGGACCTTGAGGTAATCGTTGAACTGATCAATCCGCCAAGCCGTGCGCAGCACCAGAAGCCGAAAGGCCTCCATCTCAATCCAAGAGTCGGCAATCTTTTCCTGCACCATTTGTTTGTCTGCAAGCATTTCGCCTTTTGTGGTGCGTGACAAAGCGCGCTGACACATCATGTCAAAGGCGCGCTTGATCTGACCGACCGTCCGCATAGCATGATGCACCCGACCACCCCCTAAACGGGTTTGGGCCACCGCAAACCCTTGACCCCGCGGGCCTAGCAGATTTTGTTTTGGCACCCGCACGTCGGTATAACGAACATAAGCATGAGTGCCGTGTCCAGGCGGCTCATCCCCCACCCCAACATTGCGAATAATCTCAACCCCCGGGGTGTCGGTAGGGACCACAATCATACTCGCCCGGCCATGGGCTGAGGCGTCCGGATCGGTCACGGCCATGACAATGAGAAAACTCGCAAAACGGGCATTGGAGGAAAACCATTTTTCACCATTGATAACAAAATCATCACCATCCTCAACGGCCATACATCGAAACTGAGTGGGGTCGGCCCCACCCTGGGGCTCGCTCATCGAATAGCTCGACGCCAGCTCGCCGTTCAGCAAGGGTTGTAAATATTTCGCTTTGATCTCGTCGCTACCATAATGCGCGAGAATTTCAGCGTTGCCGGTATCCGGCGCTTGGCAGCCGAAGACCACCGAGGCAAACCGGGATTGGCCCTAGAGATTTCATTCAGCAGCGCCAACTTCAACTGACCAAAACCCAGCCCGCCCAGCTCAGGCCCCAAATGACAAGCCCAAAGCCCCATGTCTTTGACCTCCTGCTGCAGCGGACGCACCAAGCGAATGAAGTCCGGATCTTGATATTCCATGGCCGATCCCAGAACCATGTCGAGCGGCGCCACCTTTTTCTCTACAAAGTCCGCCGTCCAATCCAGCAATACCTGATACTCCGCATCTGTTTCAAAATCCCAAGCCATCTTTAGCCCCTTTTTTCTTGTTATCAACCTACATCGATTTTCCGAGCGTTCCATGCGCCCGGTTTCAATAACCCCCTTCAACGCACTGATTCCAGCGGCTCGCACTGTGCTGGCCTTTTTACAAGCCCCTGTACACCGCCAGTCATCGGCAAAACCGCCAGCGCCTGATTCTGATCACAAACGGCTCGCATCTACCTCAAACTAACGGCTTCTTCTGCCGCCCGCAAGCGCTGGCTCAAACCGGATTGATTCAGTTATAGTGCCGTCTTACCGTCATGCACTATGCCAAGGAGCCATCGTGGTCGATACAAGCTTGTTTGATCTTTCTGGAAAAGTTGCCCTGATTACCGGCGGCTCTAAGGGTATGGGCAAATCGATGGCCGAAGGGCTTGCCGAGCACGGCGCAAAAGTGGTGATTTCCAGCCGCAAGCAGGATCAATGCGAGGAAACCGCAGCTGAGATTAACGCGCGGTGTGGTCCAGGGTCAGCCATCGCCGTGGCCTGCAATATTGGTTACAAAGAACAACTCCAAAATTTGGTCGATGAAACGCATCGGCAATTGGGTCCCATTGATTTTCTGATTGGCAATGCCGGCGTGAACCCCTACTACGGCTCAATCCTTGAGATCCCAGATGCGGCGTACAACAAAATTATGGAAAGCAATGTGCGATCAAACTTATGGCTCGCCAAGATGGTTGCCCCCGATATGATGGCGAAAAAATGCGGCTCGATTGCCATTACGGCAAGCACCGGCGCATTTGGCCCTTCGGAGGTACTGGGGACCTACAACATCTCAAAGCTTGCCGACATCGCACTCGTTCGAAACCTGGCGATGGAACTGGGACCCCATGGCATACGGGTTAATGCGATCTGTCCTGGACTGGTCAAAACCGATTTTGCCAAGGCGCTTTGGGACAATCCTGAGGGCGAACGGCGTGCCAATGAAATCACGCCCCTGCGCCGGCTGGGCGAGCCAGATGATTTCAAAGGCATCGCGGTGTTCTTGGGCTCGAACGCGTCGAGCTGGATTACCGGTCAGGCCATGACGGTTTGTGGCGGCACCAACATGTGGGGATAACCTAACCGGCCGGACTCATCTTGAGCGCCGCCATTAGCGCGTGCAGCAGCGCGACCCACACCGTTACACGGCGACGCATTCTTTGATAGTAGCTTGGCGCGGACCGAAACACCGGTCGCCATCGCTCGACCGCCAAGAGCACAACAAACAACCCACTCTGTGCGAGCAATCCCCCTGCGAGCGGCATTAAAAAAATCATCACTGCCAGGATTACGAAAACATTGCTCAGACCAATCTCAAGCCAAGGCATTCGCCCTGATCCTGTTCGGGTCAGCGCAATCCCCCACCAGCTACCCAACAAAAACGTCGCGATACTCAGACCATAGGCTTGAAAAATTTGGCTCGCCAAGGGCGCCTGAAACACCTGATCTGCAACGATGCAGGCGGCAAACGGCAATAGCCCTAAATAAGTTAGTGCGGGTACCCAAACGGTTCGGTCTTGCCAATTTGGCATCACCGCCCCCTAAACTTCAGCGCGTCGTTTCATTTCACTAAAGGCAGCCAGTGCCGCCTCTCTTGACGCCTTCACCTCTACAATGGGCGCGGGATAATCTTGTCCAATCACGACGCCGGCCGCGCGGCTGATTTCAACCGGGCAAGCCCAAGGCTCATATAAATATTTGATGGGCATACGCTTGAGCTCTGGCACAAACTGCCGCGTGTACTCGCCGTCGGGGTCGAATCGCTGGCCTTGGGTAATTGGATTAAAAATCCGAAAATAAGGCGCAGCATCCGCGCCGCTTCCGGCACACCATTGCCAGCCGGCACTGTTACTGGCGAGATCAGCGTCTACCAAACAATCCCAAAACCATCGTTCGCCATGGTGCCAATGCAACTTCAGGTTCTTGATCAAAAACGAGGCCACGATCATGCGGACTCGATTGTGCATGCTGCCGGTTTGCCATAACTCACGCATCCCCGCATCAACAATCGGATAGCCCGTTTGTCCCGTCTGCCAGGCTTTCAGGAAAGTCTCGTCGGTCTCCCATGGAAAATGATCGAATTTCGCTTGCAGGTTTTTCTCTTGCAACGTGGGGAAGTGATACAAAAGATTGTAAGAGAACTCTCGCCAAACCAATTCTTTTATAAAATGTGCTTGATTGTCATCAGACGGTGACTCGGCCCGGACGCTTGCTAAAACTTGGTGCGGTGAAATTTCCCCGAAATGGAGATGCGCAGACAAACCAGAAACCGAACGCTTTGCGGGGAAGTCTCGACCTGCTCGGTAATCCCCCATCCCGGTTGCCAAAAAATGCTGCAACCGACCCTGCGCGCCCTGCTCACCGGGCATCCAGCCAGCCAACATCGCATCATCCCAAGGAACCCTCGGGCGTAGCGCAAGCGATTCAATTCCCGAGTGCTCGGCGTGAGGCACCATTCGAATCCGAGCGGTGTCGAGCACGCCCGGCGTCCGAGGCGATAGATTCGCCATGCAGTGCTTATAAAACGGCGTGTACACCCGGTAGGGATAACCATCTTTTTTTACCGTGTCCCAAGGCTCAAACAAAAGCGCTCCGTTGAAACTGGTAACCATAAGGCCCTTGGCTTTCAGCGCTGTTTTTAAACCTGAGTCGCGCTGAATCGTCCACGGCTCATAGCCTCGATTCCACGTAACCGCCTCAATCTGGTACCGCTCGCACAAATGTGGCATCAGGGCTTGAGCAGAACCCTTCAACATCACCAGACGATTGTTGAGGCTTGCATTCAGCGCTATTAAGGATCGCTGCAACCAAGCCCGGGACGCCCCACCCGGCACAGAGCGCGCAGGCTCATCGGTGTCCAGGATAAACACCGGTAGCACCTCGCCTTGCTGACACGCCGCGAGCAAAGCAGGGTTGTCTTGCAGACGGAGATCGTTTCTAAACCAATGAAGGGTTCGCATTAACTCTTGCCTCGCATCATCTGTATTTGGCCATTAAATCACTCTGGCACCCGGGTCCTCAGACCAAACCATAAAACCATCTTTTATTACTGGTGCTTGAACGTCGTTGCGCAGTTCGAATAGCGCCCAATTCGGGCCCTGCGCTGTGATCTGCAACATTAAGGTCTGCGGCATCATGACCATACTGACAAACCGCCCACCGAGTCGGATGACCCGATCGACGGCGCCATTGAGCAGCTCATGACTCAACGCGCTCACCGCCAGCGCAAGCGATGCGGTGCCGTGCAAAATAATGTCTGGTAAGCCCGCCGCCAGCGCGAAGGCTCGGTCGGAGTGAATCGGGTTATAAATTCTTGCCGTCTCGGTATAGACATTGCCAAGCCCTGCTGACACCGCAATCGGAATTGCCGCTGCCGCACTGACCCGTTGTTGTAACTGACTGGCTTGAGGCCAAGCCGGCGCTTGCGCAATCGAAAGGGTCGCGGGGCCTTCGATTGCGACGCCTCGACTGACATTGGTTTGCCAGGTTCTGATCACCAAGTCGCCCGCATCATCAAGCGTATCAAGCTGCAAACCGACTCTTGCACCCCGTGGCCCGGCTTCTAAATTCACGACCTTGGCCGTTGTGTGATAGGTCTGTCCGGGCAAAATGGGCTTTATCACGTGCAGATCATGGGTTGCATGGACCCCCCGGGCAAGTTCTTCATCGCTTAAACAATCGTGTCCTGGCAGCATCCGGCTATCCAGGACACTCGGCCATTCCAAACAAACCGGGAACAGGGGATGCACCGCTAACGTTGCTTGGGTCGTGTCCTGCAATCGGGGATTGTCGTCTTGCAACCCAGCAGCGTAGGCCATGGTCCAACGGGCATCGACTGCGTGTCGTCTCGGCGCTGTACTCTGCCCCACAAGCTGGGTCCGAAGCGGCATAGGATCGATCTCCTTTTAATCAACACGTCATCACCAACAAAGCAGCGCAAACCTACCTTGTTTTAACCGGCGCTTAAAACCCGCGCTTAGGTTATATTTTCAATGGCATCTCGAGCGCGAGATCTTGACCTGCCACCGGATTGCCAATCATTTCATCATAACTGCTTTGATGCACAAGGGTTGCAGTACGATAGGGCACCCCGACCAGCGCGCGCTTGATCGCGCCCAGACTTCGGGTCATGAGTCGCTGACCATGGTCGGTTGTGACAACATAGCGCTCGCCCCTGACCGCCGCCTCTGCTAAATAAATCTCAGGATCTTGGCTCCGGATGAACAGATCCACCGACACCTTGTGTCCCAGCTGAACCAAATCATGAAGGCTTATCTTTTTAACTTCCATTGTGCCCTTGACTGCTCGCTTCATCTTAGCCTTTGCAAGTTTTCGGCGCTTTCTTCTGGCCAATCCAAAACCGAACCCAATGACCTCTTCAACGATCCGTTTCGGCAAAAAGACCAGTGATGGCTGAATTCCTAACAAACTGGCATTGATCTGATTTGATCAAAGGCTCGTACTTTTTTCTACCTGTCACGAAAAGGACCTAGACATGACGTCACTTGCCGCTTCATCCATCACTCGAAAATCTGCGATCAGTGCTGAAGCCACTGCAGTTAAAGAGGCTTTGGTTCACCAAGGACTTGAGACACCAATGCTCGACACGGGCCTGACTCGCGATGAGAAATACCTTCGGATCAAAGCGGCAATGCGCGACGTTGTGACAACGCTCGGGCTCGACCTTAGTGACGACAGCCTGACAGAGACGCCGCACCGCATTGCAAAAATGTATATCGATGAGATTTTTTCTGGCCTCGATTACAGTCAGTTCCCCAAAATCTCTGTGATCGAAAACAAGATGGGCGTTGAAGAAATGGTGAAAATTTCCGATATCAACCTCACCAGTACCTGTGAACACCACTTCGTGACCATCGATGGCATTGCAGATGTTGCTTACATCCCTCATGAGAAGATCATCGGTCTGTCTAAAATCAATCGTATCGTGCGCTTTTTCGCACAAAGACCGCAGGTTCAAGAGCGTCTGACCCAGCAAATCCTGGTCGCCTTGCAAACCTTGCTTGAGACCGACAGCGTCGCTGTTCGCGTCAAAGCCACCCACTACTGCGTCAAATCACGGGGCGTCATGGACACAAGCTCGCAAACCGAAACGTCTGCACTCGGCGGCCAATTCAAGGCCAACCCAACCGCAAGGGCTGAATTCCTCAGGTGAGCAGCCAGCTTCAAACGGCCGCGGCTGATCCAACCCAAAAAGCATCGCGTAAACTGCCCAAATTCGTCCAGATTGGATTTGGGCTCGCCATACTTCTGCTGAATGGATGCAGCGCTCAACCGAGACTACCTATGGATACCGTCGCTGACCTAGATTTAACGCGCTTTATGGGCGATTGGCACGTACTCGCCGACATTGCAACGCCATTTGATCGCAATGCGGTCGAGCCCCTTGAGACTTACAAGCTTGCGCCAGGCGGTGTGGTCGAAACCACTTATTCTTATCGAGAAGGCAGTCCTGACGGCCCACTGCGAGAGCGCAACTTGAAGGGCTTTGTCTCGACGGAATCGCCAGCGATTTGGGGCATGCAGATTTTCTGGCCCGTCAAAGCCGAATACCGCGTTGTTTATCTCGACGCAGACTACCAAACGACGATCATCGGTCGCTCGAAGCGCGATTTTGTTTGGGTCATGGCACGATCCCCCGCCATTGATCCTGCGCTTTTTGCAACCCTTATGCAGACCGTGCAAACCCTAGGATATGATCTAACCAAAATTCGGATTCACGAGCCAATGCGCTCGTTGCAGGTGAGAGAGGCTGAATCCAATACTCAGCGCACTGATCGATAATGATCTAAATCGTTCATCAGGTCGTAAACCTTTGAAATCGGAAAGACAAGCGCGAATAATGGTCACTCATACCAATTCCAAGGCGAACATGAACAAACCTAGTGGACCAGACTGGAATGCGCTGCTTGTGAAGGTTGGCAGCCACCAAGACAAAGCTGCTTTTGGCGCCTTGTTTTCCCACTTCGGTCCGCTCCTGAAAGGCTTTTTGCTCAAAGGCGGCGGTGTCGAGCCAGAGCAGGCAGAAGAACTCGTCCAAGAGACCATGATCAAAGTGTGGCGTAAAGCGCCGAGTTATGCGCCGACGCAAGCCGCTGCCAGCACTTGGATGTACACGATTGCCCGAAACACCCGCATCGACTGGCTTAGAAAACACGCGAAAAAGAATCATCAAACCGACGAGCTGGTTGCGGAAGACCTTTTCGATGAGAACGAGGAATCCTCGCCCTTCACCGCGCTGATCCAGACTCGGAACGCCAGCAACATCAGAGAACATTTAAATAGCTTGCCGCAAGAACAGCTGCAGGTCTTAACGTTGATGTACTTCCAAGGCAAGTCGGGTCAAGAGGTTGCTGACGAACTCGCGATCCCGCTCGGTACCGTCAAATCCAGGGTGCGGCTCGCACTGCAAAAATTAAAACTAAAAATAACCCCAGATGGGGAAGAACAGGTGGTGTACGCTTCATGATCAATAATCATCCAAACACGCAGCTTTTAGCGGACTACGCAACAGGTGGGCTGTCAATGGCGCCCCTTATTTCAATTGCAACACACCTGCAGTTTTGCGATCAGTGCCGAGAAGCCGTCAGCGGCCTTAATATCCTTGGTGGCGAACTACTTTCAGAGTGTGACCAAGCTGAATTATCAGATGACCTATTAGCGCAAACGCTGGCCATGCTCGATGCGCCGGAGCCGGAAGGTACGGTTGCCGAGGCGGCGGTTAGCGCACCAAGATCCAACCTTTGTCCTGATCTTGCCAACCAGCTTCCTAAATACTTGCATAAGTTCCTGAATCACCAAGAGCTTGATTGGCGAAGCTTGTCCTCTACGTTATCCGTTGCGGCCATTAGCGTGGGCGAGACCGATTATGAGCTCGCACTGCACCGAATTGACGCTGGTGGCAAGGCTCCAGTTCATGACCATAAAGGAACCGAATTAACCGTTGTCCTGAAGGGCAGCTTCTCAGATGAAGACGGCATTTACCGCGAAGGCGACTTCCTGATGCGCGAGCCAGGTGATGTGCACAGACCGTCTGCAACCCAAGACCAAGCCTGCATCTGCTTGTCCGTGCTGTCTGCACCGATCAAGCTGACCGGCATCAAACAGGTCCTGAACCCGTTCATGCGGTTCAACCCCAGCTAGCCGGAAAAGACTGGCGCCTGCACTAGCCCCGCGCCTTAAACGACCAGCGTTGCAAATCCCAACACCCTCTCGCCAGGGCCTCTTCAGCTTCTTTGCTGATACGGCTTAGGTCAAACTTGGGTCCTGTACGGCGCCGGGTCAAAGCCAAAGACGCCATATCGCGCCGTCACCGCAGCCAACGTTTCCGGGTTCCAATAGGCATTGCCCGGCGCGGGAAATCCCATGACGCAGCGCTGCAGCACGCTCGCTTTGCCGATCCATCTTTCAAAGAACTGACTTTCTCGATAGGCCGACCATGCCCAGCCCGGATGGAGTGTGCTGACCCACTCAGCGGACGCGACTCGAAACGTCATATTGTGCGCCAGTCGCCGAGCGCCCTGCTTCAAAGGCGTTCCTCGATGCCAGGTGTCGTGCCGATACAACAGAACATCTCCTGGCCGATAGGCAACCCGCGCCTCGCGCTCGTACAGCGCCGCTCGAAATTCTGCAACCTCGGGCGCCACTGCTGAAAGATAGGTCTCGGCAGCGACTCGATCGTTGATAAACCTCAGATCCCCAATACCCGGTGCATCGATGATTGGCCAGCGATAAGCAGGATCCTGTGGGCCTGTCCGTGGCACAACCGCCGTCTCCCCGCCGCAATCTGCGGCGTCCGAATAATACAGAATCAACTCAACGGCCTCCGGCGTCTCCCACCGCGGCGGATGCACCAAAGAATGATTCGGATAATCCACATGCATCCGCTGGTCCCGATTGTCTCGCTCAGACTGCCGTTCAGGACGGCCATACTTAGGCCAAAGATCAGACTGGGTAATTCGTAGCTGCGAGATTTCAGTGCCGAGGAGGTCCGCAACCGCTTGCAGCAATACTGCGTCTAAGGAGATTTCATTAAAGATGGTGTGCGGCGAGGGAAACACCAGCGCACCATTGCTACCGAAGTCAGTCACCGCCTCAGCGGCCGCCGAACCCGCCGCCGGAAAGGTCGCATCCGCCAAATCCAGCAACTGCTGTTGTAAGGCCGGCGTGATCAAACCATTGACTAGGGTGTAGCCTTGCTCGCGCCATTGACTGATCTGAGCCTGCGAGAGCCTTGATGCGATAACCGGTTCTGACTGAATCTCACGTTGGCTCATAGCGCCCTCGTTTCTGAAATACCAAGACAGAATATTTGCGTCTTGGCGCTAAACGATAACCTCAGAACAATAACCCAGCCAGTTTCTGCCGTTGATGGCGTTCATCCCCGAACTGGTATTGACCCCACAGCGCCCGCCTTAAAAACAGCTGAGCATCGCATTCGTAGGTAAAGCCAAAACCGCCGTGGAACTGAATCCCGCGATCACCAGCTTCCGAAAACTGCTCGCTTGCACAACATTTTGCCATGCGAACCGCCGACTCAACGGCCACGTCGTCGGTTTCATCTCGCCACACTGTCGCCGCATGATAAAGATACGATCGGGTCATTTCAGCGCCCATTAAAATATCCACGGTTGGATGCTTCATCGCTTGATAACTACCGATTAATCGATCAAATTGTTTTCGGGTATTCAAGTAATCCACAATCACTGCCAGCACACCTTCAAGCCCGCCCGACATTTCTGCCGTAATCAGCAACATGGCGGCTAACTCAATTTTTTTGAAGCTGGTGCCTGGCAGGACCTGATCCGCTCGTATCGGCAGATCCGAGAACGCAAGACTATAGCTTCTTCTCGTTTCATCGATCACGACTTCTCGCTGGATCGCGCCGTCGGGCAGGTCGCTCGCATCAACCAAGCACCAGCGCAACGCATCATCCTGCAAAGCCGAAACCAAGATCACATCGGCAACGCCGGCGTCGAGCACAAAGGCTTTACTGCCGGTTAACGTCATTGCACCGGCGGCGGATTGATTTAACTGCGTTGTGATTTGATCTGATTCCCAGGAACCGTTTGCCTCGGTTAAGGCAAGCGTTGCAATCTGCCCAGTCGCGATTTTAGGAAGCCATTGGGCTTTCTGCTCGTCACTGCCGTTGGTAATCAGGACTTGGGTTGCAAGCGTTGAAGCCAACATGGGCGTTGCCAACAGTTGGCGACCCATGGCTTCAAAAATGGGGACCGTATCTGCCAAATCCAAACCCAGACCACCATAGGTTTCCGGAATGGTGACCCCGAGCCAACCTAAATCAACCATCGTTTGCCAGAGCGTTGCATCCAGCGGTTGTCCCGCTTGGATTGCCTGCCGAACCACGTCAATGGGCGCGCGTTTTTGACAAAACTCCCGCGCCGTATCCAATAACATGGCTTGCTCTTCAGAAAATCGAATCACGGGCGACTCCTTAACTTTTCGGTAAGCCGAGCACCCGCTCGCCGAGGATGTTTTTCTGAATTTGGGAGGTGCCGCCACCGATGGTGCCAGAAAAAGCATTCAAATAGGATCGCTGCCACTTACCGCCGTCCAGGGCCGCCTCACTAATAAAACGCGCACCATTTGCGCCCTGCAAGGACAGCGCAAACCGAGTCATCTTACGCTTTAGTTCAGTACCCCTAAGCTTTCCGGACATTGCCACAGCCGTTGGGTAGGTGCCGCCAAGCGCTGGGATGCGCGCGCGCGAGCCCATTACGACATGACCCTTGGCTTCCAAAACAAGCTTCACCAACTCATCGCGGGTTAAGGGATCCTCAATGGCCGGGCGGCCATTTCGCGTTGCGCGACGCGCGAGTTCAACAATGTCATTGATGTTCAAATCCATCATAGACAACCCGCCAGCTTGACCGCCCACAGCGCCGCGCTCAAACATCAAAGTTTTCATCGCAACCGACCAACCCTCGCCCTCGTTGCCAAGCATGCAGTCGGCCGGTATTCGCGCGTCGGTAAAGTAAGTTTGGCAGAACCCATATTCGCCAGTCAGCTTTTTAATCGGGGTCGGAGTAATGCCATCAGCCGTCATCGGGGCTAAGAAAAAGCTCAACCCAGCATACTTGTTAGGACCCTCATTTGAGGTTCTGGCAATCAAAATCATGTATTTGGCATAGCTGCCAAGGCTGGTCCAAATTTTTGAGCCATTGATGACATATTCGTCGCCATCCTTCACCGCCCGAACCTGCGCATTGCCCAAGTCGGAGCCGTGATCGGGCTCTGAAAAGCCTTGGCACCAAATATCCTCGGCACTCAAGATGTTTTTAATATAACGCTGCTTATCGGCCTCAGTACCCATCTCTAAAATCAATGGGCCGGCCCAATTCAAACCAATCGTATTCGGCACGAATGGCACCCTTTGGGCCGCCATCTCTTGATTGACAATATCCTGCATAACTTGGGGTTGACCACCACCCCCGTAGGCCTCAGGCCAAGACATGCCCAAATAGCCGGCCTCGTAAACCGTTTGCTGCCACCGTCTTAAAAACTCAAATTGTTGATCCGTGCCGACTTCCATAAACGTTTCAGGTAGTAAAAAAGAGGGCGCAGCGGGCTTATTATCCTGAAGCCAGGCTCGGACATCTGATCGAAACTCGCTGATTTCATTCTCGTTCACAAAGACTCCTTGATCGGACCAAATCGGTTAACAGATCCATGATAAGGACTAACTGGCGCATTGACCACTCGCGGTACGCCATTGATGCACCGGTATCCATGCCCTGTATCATCAGGCACGACTAGGCCTGGCATTGGCAGCAAAAAGCGGGAGGGGGGTAACAGCATCAAGGGTTACCGGCATCTGACGGGCAGCGTCATTCAGCGCCCTCAGTCAGGGCCCTGCCCAATCGATAAACACCGTGCCGAGTGCCCGAGTCGTGTTATCACAACTAGGGTGTCCGCAGAGACCACACCAACAACCACTCACTGCCAGCCGAGTTAGTCTTTTTTGGTGCTGATTCTGATGTGGCGCGAGCCACTTTGTGCATTCTGACCACTCACACCGTTCGGTATTTCTTGAATCTTTTTACCGGACGCCAAAAACGCCTCGGTTTCGGAAACAATCTTATCGCGCAACGATTGTTGTGCGAGGGCATCAGAATTTGATTTTTTTGACATAATCGTAAGGGCTGCGGTTATCGACGCGGCCGATCCTCTTTTGGACGAGCTTCGTTAACAGTGAGGGCACGACCGTCCAATTCTTTGCCGTTCAGTGCGTGAATGGCGGCATTGCCCGCAACGGTTTCGCTCATTTCGATGAAACCGAATCCCTTCGAGCGACCCGTATCTCGATCGGTGATGATCACGGCATCCGTGACAGCACCATGGGCTTCGAACATTTCAGCCAGTTCGCCCTGTGAAAGTTTAAACGGCAGGTTACCGACATATATTTTCAAGTTAATTCCTTATGAATCGTGATTGCTTGTCTGTGCAAACCGGCGCTCAGCTGTGGCGCCGGTGGTTTCCATCACGAATGCACATGTCCGTGGCTGATTTCTGCTTCTGTCGCGGCGCGTACACCGACCACTTCAACCTCGAAATGCAGGGTCTCACCCGCCAGAGGATGATTGCCATCAACGGTGATGTCATCGCCATTTATCGCAGCAATCGCAACCGATTGCTGCTGACCCTGCTCATCTGATGCTGTAAAACGCATCCCAGTTTCAATCGATTCAACGCCTTCGAATGCTGACCGCGGTACAACCTGAACCAACGCAGGATCGACCGTCCCGTAGCCGTCATTCGGCTCGATCACAGCGGTGAATTGATCGCCCGCAGACTTATCCAACAAAGCGGCTTCAAGCCCGGTGATGATGCCACCAGCTCCGTGCAAGTAAGTCAGTGGATCTTGCCCTTCGGAACTATCTAAAACGACGCCTTCGCCATTTTTTAGGGTGTAATGCATCGCGACAACGGCGTGGTCACAAATCTTCATGCGGCGCTCACTATTCGTCTGGTCCGGAACCAAAGCAAGACCCTCGCGACGATCTAGCTCGATTCAAACAATAAGTACAATCAACTGCGTTTTTTTTCGGACTTGATAACAAACAGTGAACCAAAAGAAACAGTCAACATTACGCGAGGCCAGTAGCTTAACTGAAATCACTGTGAATAACGAGGCTGACCAAATTGGGCGGCAAAGCCCCGGAGACGCTTGGTTGGACTATTGAGGGCAGCCTTGGCAGTATTAGGCGTCACTTTCTGCGCTTTTGCGATCATCAAGGAACATCAGCAAACCAACATGACCCCCATCACCCGCTCGACCGCTTGGATCTATGGCTCGGTCAGCCTGCCCCTTGCCATTATCAGTTATCCACTGGCCGTTTGGATCCCTCGCTTGTATTCAACAGAGATCGGCATTGATCTTGGCTTGATCGGGCTGGTGATCTTTTGCGCTGCGATTTTCGATGCGATTTCCGATCCAGCGATGGGCTTTATGTCGGATCGATTTCAAACGCGTTGGGGTCGCCGCAAGCCTTGGATCGCGATTGGCGTACCCATCTACGCGGTTGCGGTATGGATGCTGCTTAATCCAGACCAAGGCAGCACCGTTTTATATCTTGCCCTGTTTTTTATCTTGCTTCGGCTAGCAACCACCATTTTAGGCTTGCCCTACGCCGCTTGGGGGATGGAGCTGTCGACTGAATACCATACTCGCACCATGATCCAATCGGCGCGCGAAAAGTATGTACTGGCGGGTTTGATTGTCGCCTCCGCCATCGTGCTGATTTCTGAGGAAGTATTTGATAATCGTTCCGCCAGTTTCGTTCTCAGTAATTTTTCATGGGTGATCGTGACCTTACTACCGCTCACCGCGCTAATCGTGCTCTTGAAGGTGCCCGAAGTGGCGGTGCCGCTCGCGCCTCGAGTCTCGATTGTGGCATCGCTGCGACAAATGACCCGAAACAAGCTCTTCTTTCGATTGCTGATGATCGAATTACTCATCGCCGGTGGCGAGAACTTCAGAAATACCCTGTCGCTTTTTTTCGTTCAAGACTACGTCGGCGCGGATCGCGTCGGACGTTTGTATGTGCTGTATTTTGGCGTGGGACTGCTGGCGATTCCGGTTTGGGACTGGATTGCGCGTCGGTTCGGGAAGCATCAGTCTTTAGCAACCGCCATGGTCATGGTCAGCATTATCGCTATCGCGTGCTTTATGCTGGACTACGGCCAGGTCACGGAATTTTATGTTTTGTTTGCCTTAAAAGGCTTTTGCTTCGGCGCGTTTGCCTACCTACCTCGTGCTATGTTGGCTGACGTTGTGGATTTCGATACCGTGCGTTCGGGTACAGCACGTCCCGCCAGCTATTTCGCGATACTAGGGTTTATGACAAAGTGCGCTGCCTCCTTTGGCGGCCTTTCCCTGCCAATTCTTGGCTTCGTCGGCTATTCGGTTGCACGAAACGTGACCAACGGTCCAACCGAACTGATGTGGTTGGGCATCCTGTATGCCATTGTGCCAACCCTTATGTTTGTCGTGGCGTTTTATCTCTGTGTGACTTGGCCTTTGGACGCCAAGCTCCATCAACGGCTAGAGCGTCTCGTTGCCCGAAAGCAGGCCCGTTACAGCAAAGATTCAGTCAGGGCCTTAATGCACCGGCGTGCCGCTCAGTAAGCCGCCGACCAAGTGCAGTCTGGCTTCGATCGAATTACATTCCAGTAACTGCTGCATGATGTCGGCATCAAATTTCAAATATTGGAAAATGCGATACGAGAACACCGACGACGACTGTTCTTGCCAGCTGGTCGCCGCCAAAATCTTACGTAGCTGCTGGTGCTCGTCGCCGATTAGGGCCAGCAGGCTGTCGTTAATTTCTCGTTGCAATGCGGGATATTCCTGCTCAGCATCCTCATCGATCAACCGTTCGGCGCGCACAATTTTATACGGTAGCGTTTGCACTTCTGACACCACGCGATAACGCGCTTGCATCTCGATGGCGGCGTGGATTCGTCCGTCGTCAAGGGTCTGTAGAATCCGGCATGGACCCGCGGAGAAGATCTCATGCGGGAGATAGGTCGCTTGATTGGTGCTGAGCGCTTCTTCGGTCGTCTTTAATTGAGGCGCCGCGCGGATCTGTTTGCGAGTATGGCAAACGCCGATCGGACGCTCAGAGGCCACACTATCTGTCACCATCTTGCGGTAACGCGGCTCAAACACATGCAGTGGCACTTCATGGCCCGGGAAGGCCACCAACTCTGGAATGGGAAATAACGCGATTTCTTGCACCGTTGAACAACTCCTTGCCTTGTTTGTTGTGGACCGCGACCTAGCGCTTACGTTCGCCTCGAACCAACAACGCAATTACCCGAACCGTCTTCCAGTCTACACACCGGGCGGCTACCAGCAACCTTTGTCGTGAACCCAGTCTGAAAATGACCGAACCTGACTTTGCTGATACGCCGATTTGCGATCCTAGGATTGAAAATTTCAAATTCGGGATTAACAACGCTCACACTTTGGCTTGATCCGTGGCAGTCGGCGCGATGCAGGATGGCCAAACACGGCTCAACGGTTGAATTCAAGCGTGCACCGAGCCCAACCCCATTTGACAATGCATTACTACAGGCACGAGCCTGCCCCCTACGCCAACTGATTATCTGGCATACTATGACGCTCGTAATCAAAAGCTATGAGTTATGGCGCAGCACAGTATTCTCGATCTCGTCCCCATTACCCTTGGCAGCGATGCAGCCTGCGCCCTTGAGCGCAGCAAGCAGCTTGCCATCAAGGCAGAATCTTGGGGTTATCACCGGTATTGGGTCGCCGAGCACCACAACATGCCGGGCATTGCGAGCTCGGCGACCGCCGTCGTGATCGGTCACCTTGCCTCGGCCACGCAAACCATACGGGTGGGCTCCGGCGGCATCATGTTGCCAAACCATGCGCCGCTGATGGTGGCAGAACAATTTGGCACGCTCGCCACCTTGTACCCCAACCGAATTGATCTCGGTCTTGGTCGTGCACCCGGCACCGATGGCCTGACGATGCAGGCCTTGCGCCGCAACCTTGCCGCAAGCGTTGAAGACTTTCCCAGAGACGTGGTGGAACTTCAGCATTACTTAAAACCCGTCCAACCCGGACAACGCGTGAGCGCAACGCCGGGCGCGGGCACCGAAGTTCCGATCTGGATATTGGGTTCGAGTTTATACGGCGCGCAACTCGCCGCGATGCTCGGTATGCCATTTGCCTTTGCCTCACATTTTGCACCCACCTACCTGATGGCCGCGATCCAAACCTATCGTGAGCAATTTAAGCCCTCAGAGACCCTAAAGACGCCCTACGTCATGCTGGGCTTTAACCTGTGCGCCGCAGAGACCGACGCGCAAGCACACTTTTTGCGCTCGTCGTCACTGCAGTCCTTTGTGAACCTTAGGCGCGGCGCGCCCGGCCCCCTGCCAGAACCCATCGAGGGGTTTGAAGCCAGTCTTTCACCCGCCGAACAACAGATGGTTGCGGCCATCGGCCAATGCTCAGCGGTTGGCGACCTCGCAACGGTTCAGGACCAGATCGGCGCCTTTCTGGCGCAAACCGGGGCAGATGAACTGATGCTGGTATCGTCGATTTTCGATCACGAACAGCGCTTGAAAAGCTATGAGCTCGGCGCGATCGCCATGCAGAACCTCGCGCAGGCCAATGAGCCAAAGCAGGCAGCGCGCTAACCCAATCCCCAAGTATTGAAGCCAGGCGCCTGCATGGACCATTCAGTCATAGGCGGCGTGATCGTCGTCTTCATTGTTATTTTGATTGCCGTTCTGAGCGCACGTAACAAGCCTTCTCAAGGCAAAGACCCGCAGGGCGGCGCCGCCCAAGATTAGGCACACCATGTGCAGGCTTAACAAGACGCGGGTCTATCGCCGTTTTGTTTTAACCAACTCTTGAGGCGCTTTCATATTATCAACTGCGCGCAGCAGACTAAGCTGTCTAAAACGCCATGGCGCGATGAATGTCTTCATCCATGGTATCGATCTTCGGCTGCGTTAAAAAGGAAACGCCAATAAACAAAACAATCGAGGTTACAAACGCCAAAAAGCCGGCGCTGATACCGTAGGGCAGTCCGATGGACGCCACATTGAACACGACATTAATCGAAAGGCTCGACACAATTGCAACGATCGCGCCTTGGTGCGTGGCACCCTTCCAATTCAGCCCAATCGCCAGAACCGGGAAAATCGCGGCCGCAAACGTCGCCCAGCCAATCGTGCCTAACAACGCCACCAAGGTATCGCTCACCAGCGCAATGGTCGCGGCCATAACCGCCAGCACCACGGTTACGATTCGCGCTTTCAACAACTCGTTTTTGATCTCGGTCGCACCAAAGGCTTTCGGCATGTCATGAATCAAGGCCGCCGTGCCGACATTTAAAAAGGCGTCCGCCGTTGACATAATCGCTGCAAACAAACCCGCAAAAACTACCCCCGCCAGCAACGGACTGGCAAACACCGATAAGAAAAACGGCGCAGCCTGATCAGGTCCGGTTAACGGTTCTGCCTGACCGTCAATCACCAGCGCTCGCATAACCGTGCCAATCGAGATCCAAAGCAGCGCCGCGAAGGCATACCCGATCACCGATACCGGCAAGACAATTCGATTGTCCGCGATCTTTCGGTTCATCATCATTTTGGTCACAAGGTGCGGTTGTCCCGCAACGCCAACACCGAAAATGAACGCCCAACCCAGACACGCGATCACCCCTGCAGTGCCGAACGGCATCACTGCCTCGGCATCATCTTGCATAATGACCTGGGTCGCCTCGGTAAAGCCGCCATCGAAGACCTGCGTTGCGGTATAGAGAATCAATACCCCTGCCACCATCATGATCGCGCCTTGAACCACATCCGTATAAACCGATGCGATGATGCCACCGGTCACACAATAAAAAATCAAAACCGCTGAGGACACCACAACACAACTGATCAGGCTGATATCAGCAAACATCACGGTTCCACCCAACAACGATTTCATGACGACCGCCATGGCCAAAATCTGCGTCGCAAGGTAGCCCATTACCCCTAAAACGATGGTTAAAGCCATCAAAAATCGAACGGCCTCACTTTTGTAACGCGCGGCCACCACATCGGGTAGGGACATCGCGTCTCGAAGTTCTGCAATCATCCGAATCCGCTTCGCAACCAAGAAAAACCCGAGGGCGTACCCCGTTGTGGAAAGGATGATCATCCAAAAGGAACTGACGCCTTGGGAATAGACCAGTCCCGGGCCACCAACGAAACCAAACCCGCTTAGCGTACTGGAAAAAATTGCCAGCGCGACAACGAGTGGACCGAGACTTCTGCCAGCAATAAAAAAATCACTGGGTGAGTGGGTACGACGCATGGCCCAAAGGCCCACCGCAACGCAAAACACCATGTAGATGACCACTGATGAAAGAATGATCTCCTGCCGAAAGGCTTCCATGAAAAATCCCTTTTTCTTTTAGGTTGTTGAAGACAGTGTTTGCTTGTCAGGGTGATTGATGGCTCAAGACCTCCGACTTGCGCATTATGAACGCAAAAACGGTGATTGACCTTAATCGAGCGCTTATTTTTGTTGATTGTAACGAATTGGGTCACAGCGTCTGAACCTATTCCATTCCTCAGCGCCATCTCAGAACCAGTTGGTAGGGACTTTTGTTGTGGTTGTTTCGATGAGGTAATGGGAACGTGATCGCCGATGGATCGATCAGTACCTGAGAGTGCTTGCCGAATCCTTTTTGAGAAGGCTCGAGCCAGCTTTTTTTTGAGCAGATAATCCATCCGGTTGTATTGTGATGGTTCTGCGGCAATTCTCCGACTGCGCTGCTTGGATTATAACGGACCTATCCGAGCCGTTCCTGACTGAGCTGTGCTAGTGTAGAAGCGTAGCCACAAGTGAGGGGACTTTGGCGTTGTCAAACAATACACTCAAAGCAGATCGACCACTTTCAAAACGTGTTCTCGCATCCTATGGCGCACCGGCCTTACCACTGGCTTTAGTGGGTCTGCCAATGGCGGTGTACTTGCCGGCGGTTTATGCTGATACCGATGGGTTTGGTTTGGCCCTTGGCGCTGTCGGACTGATCTTGACGCTCAGCCGGTTGACCGATGTCATAACCGATCCGTTGATCGGTTTTTTTTCTGATCGGCTCAAGACCCGCTGGGGTCGGCGCAAGCCTTTTATTTTGATTGGAACCCCCATTTATGCGCTCGGCATCTGGCTGTTGTTCGTGCCGCCGATCGAATTTACGACGCTGAACTGGTGGGGTTTTGAATTCAGCTCGGGATATCCCTATTTGTTCGTGATGGTGACCTTGGTTTATCTCGGCTCGACCATCAAAGATTTGCCCTATGTGGCCTGGGGCGCAGAACTTTCAAGCAATTACAATGAACGCACACTCATCACCTCTTGGCGCGAGGGGTTTGCCGTCACAGGTTCGCTGCTGTCGGCATTTACGCCGGCATTGCTACTTTTCGCAGGTTACGTCAAACCAACAGACGCCGTGTACTTTTTGTCGGTCGCCATGTGCATCGTAATGCCGATTTTGGTCATCAATGCGCTGGTGGTGGTTCCTGAATACCCTGTAAAAGTCAGTGCCAAAAAAATCCCGCTGAAAGAGAGCTTACAGGTGGTCATGGCCAATCGACCGTATGTCTTGCTCATTATTATTTTTGTGTTTTCAACCTTGGGTTCAGCCATGACCAACAGCTTGAGCTTCTTCTTTGTCAAGCACGTGCTGCTAGCGGGCGATCTGTACGGGCTCTATTTGGCGCCCTATTTCGTGTCCCAAATTCTGGCGATACCGCTATGGTTCGCACTCTCAAGACGCATCGGGAAACACCGGGCAACCATGGCGGCAATCGGTTGGTATGCCCTGTGGTCGTGTTTTATCCCCCTCATTGCGTTGGCGCCAGAATCTTGGTTCGAGGCCTTTCAGATCCCCGTGGTGCTGGGGTTTTTACCCGCAGATTGGCATGCCAGTGTGGTGCTGCGGTTCGAATCAATGGAAACGGGCAAGTTTCTATTTTTTATTCTTATTATGTGTTTGAAAGGATCTGCGATCGGGGCACTGGCAGCCTTGCCCGCTGCAATGGCTGCTGATGTCATTGATCTTGATACGGTTAAAACCGGAGAGCGCCGAGCCGGCGCCTATTTCTCGATCTGGAGTATGACGCGAAAGGCATCCTACGCGCTTGGCATCACCATCGGAACGGGCGCTGCAGTGCTTTTTGGGTTTGATTCATTGGCTGATCCCGTCAACAACCCGAACTCATCCGAATCCCTGTTATGGCTTGCCTGCTTGTACTCAGTAATTCCTGCGATGTTTAAATTTGTTGCAATGCCGCTGCTCTGGAACTATCCCTTGACCGAGGCTCGATTGGCAGAAATCCAAAAAGAAATTGAAACCGAACCCGGATCAGCGCCTTCCTTGATTAAGCGCTGACCCTAGACCAAGACGAGTCCTTGGTCATCATGGATAATGAGATTCGCTGCCGAAACGCCCAGTGCGTTGGCAGCTACCGGTGAACTTGAACCACCGACATCAGCATTACGGCGCTTTGGACTGCTCCAGCAATTCTCGGAACTGTATCTCGTCGTCATCGGACCAGACATACGCTTTAAACCCAAAGACGTAGAGCGCCACCAACCCAAAGCCAGACAGCCAGATCGCATAGACCTGCCAAGCCGTCGGATAAGGCCAGCCCGCAACCATCTGCGTTTGACCCGAGATCAAAAAGGCCTCATAGGCTTGGTACATGATGGTCCAGGCTGCCGCGAGCAGACCGAAAGACGCGCCCAACTGGACCCAAAAACGGCTTGAACGGCGGTCGGGTCGAACGCCTAAGGCGATCATGCAGCAGACCTGACCGAGCATTAAGATTTGAAACCAGTAAGCCAGGTCCGCTACCGGCAGAAACCGCGCAGCGCCGTCACCGCCAACTCGCATGCTATTAAACAGCGGATGAATCAAACCGCCCACGTTTTCTGCCGCCGGCATTAAGGCGATCAGGCCAAGCAACAAACACTGAAGCAGACCGAAGACGAGGATAACCAGACATAAACGAGATTGATTCAAGACGTTTTTTTCCCCGGGGGTTCACAGATCCGATGATATTACTGTGTTCGGGGTCCTTACAACAGAGCGCCCAACCAAACGGGGCCTTTATGGCCGCACACTGCCCTTATCGCCTACGGCCCAAGTCCGGCCAAAATAGAACGCCATGATCTGCCTTGATGCGATAGCATGACTAGGACCTTTTTGACCAGTCTGCCATGAAGCCACCCCAACCAAATCAACCTAAAGTGGGCTTACTCCAAGCGGGATGGCTCACCGTCATTCTGATCGCCCTCAGTGCGGCGGTAGGCCAAGCTTTTGGTCGCTTTAGTTATGGCGTCTTGCTGCCAGCCGTCCGCGACGATTTGGGCATCAGCAATACCTTAGCGGGGCTTATCGGCGCTGCGAACGTTGGGGCTTATCTTTTGGGAACCTTGATGGTGGCCTGGGCGACCAGTCATTACCGGCTCATCAACGTCATGCGCGTTGGCCTCATCTTGGCAACCCTTGGTTTGCTGTTAGCGAGTCTTTCAAGTTCGCCTTGGTTGTTGGCCATGGCCTTATTCGTGGCAGGCATTGGCGGCGCCTTGCTCTGGATACCCGCGCCGGTCATCGCAGCCGATGCCCTGCCGCCCCACCGCCGGCGGATTGCGGTCGGGCTTATGGGTTCGGGCATTGGGCTTGGGGTTATGTTTGTCAGCATCCTAAGCGGCAGTTTGCGGGCTTCTCAGGGCGACGGCGCATGGTCTGAGGTCTATCAAATCCAATTTCTTATTGGGATGGTCCTGCTCGCGCTGGTGATCCTGATCGTGCGACATGAACAGCCCGCGCCATCGGGTGGCGCGGGCCTCGGCGGCTTCGCAGCGCTGCAACGAATGCCCGGGTGGCTGCCGATCCTTATTGCCTATTCAACATTTGGATTTATGTATTTGCTGGTGCTCGGGTTCTTGACCACTCGACTCGAAGACGACAGCCTCTGGACCACTCAGAATGCTGCCGAAACCTTCAGCGCAATGGGATTTGCCATGATTTTCGGCGGCCCAACCTTCGTCACCTTTGCGCATAAAATCGGTGTGCGCTTGGCCCTTGCAACCGCCTTTGGCCTTTGGCCGATCTTCGTCGGCATTGTGATGACAGGTTATCCAGCACCAACCTTGATCGCCTGCATCGGACTTGGCTTTTTGTTCAGCGCACTGCCCACGCTGATCACCCTTTATGTGGTTGAGAACACAACGGTTAAGGATTACGGCCCCAGCTTTGCCGCTGCCACCTTGGCCTTCGGCATCGCGCAAACCATCTCACCGCCAATTGGTGGCTACCTTGCCGACTTGACCGGATCCTTCACTTTGGTATTTCTGCTAGCAGCGTCTATGAGCGTCATTGGATTCCTCTCAACCTTAAAATTGCCCCGCAATCCGTCGTGAGGCCGACGCTTGCGGCAGGTCAGTGCTAGATTCCCCGCAAAATTTTCTTCAAAGGCGGCGATCTTCCCCAACAGCCGATTCCAGCGAGACCCAAGACGGCCATACCAGCGAGCAGGCGCCAGTCGCTTCAAACGCCCGCCGGCCTTGTTGTGTCATAACAACCCTTGCAGGGCATCACCCGGCAAGGTGCAACTCGTGGCCGCCCGACCTCTTATCCCTTACATCCCTTACATCCCTTACATCCCTTACCCAACCGATCGGGCCCGCATCGGCACCCATCGACCGAGCGGCAGTCCAGCAAGCTCGGTGACGAACCCAGGACGCCCTAGGTCGCGTGGCGGCGGTTGCGTCCTCCTGAAACAAACTGGCGGCTTGCGCCTAAATTGTGAAAACCACAGCAGGCTGACATCAAGATTTACGTTGACTGGATTCTGTTCGGCCTTAAGGTTATGGTGCCGAATCATAAAAATATTTTTGGAGCAATCTGATGGCTGAAGCTTGGATTATTGACGCATGTAGAACGCCTCGCGGTATTGGCAAAAAAGGCAAAGGCGCGCTCGCCGACGAGCACCCCCAACACTTGGGTGCCGCTGTACTGAAAGCATTACAGGAACGCGTCGGGTTTGACACCGCTGACGTCGATGACATCGTCTTTGGCACCAGCTCACAGCGCGGGCCCCAAAGCGGTGATCTTGCGCGGATGGCCGCATTAGATGCAGGCTACGACGTCAAAGCCAGCGGCGTGACGCTCGATCGTTTTTGCGGCTCGGGGATCACCTCGGTCAATATCGCAGCGGCCAATATCATGGCCGGCATGGAAGATTTAACGATTGGTGGCGGCACCGAAATGATGTCACTTGCAGGCTCAGGCGGCGGAAAAGGCTCACCGTTTCTCGATAACGACAATTTCCGGCTGCGCGAAGTTCACCCACAGCCGCATCAAGGGGTTTGTGCTGATACGATCGCAACCCTTGAGGGCATCAATCGTGAAGACCTCGATAAACTCGCTTTGGTTAGCCAGCAGCGCGCCGATCACGCGATTAAAAACGGCCACTTCGATAAATCCTTGATCACAGTTTATAAAACGGATGGCTCGATCGCACTCGACCACGAGGAATTTCCGCGCCCCCAAACAACCTTGGAAGGCCTTGGTCAATTAAAGCCCTCCTTTGAAGTCATTGCTGACATTGAGCTTGATGAACAAGGGACCACCTTTCGAAAACTCGTAAAACAAGCCTATCCAGATCTTCAGATCGAGCACTTTCACCATGCTGGCAATTCCTCCGGTGTAGTCGATGGCGCCGGCGCTGTGCTGATGTCCTCACCGGAATATGCCAAAGCACATGGCTTAAAGCCCCGCGCGCGAATCGTTGCCATGTGCAACATGGGCGATTCACCGACCCTTATGCTGAACGCCCCAGTGCCAGCTGCAAAGAAGGTCCTGCAAAAGGCCGGCATGTCGATCAACGATATCGATCTGTTTGAAATCAATGAAGCCTTTGCGGTGGTTGCTGAAAAGTTTATTCGAGACTTGAACCTTGACCGTGACAAGGTGAACGTCAATGGTGGCGCAATGGCGCTAGGCCATCCCATCGGCGCCACCGGTTCAATGCTCATTGGTACTGTTTTGGATGAACTTGAACGCCGTGACCAGCAGTTCGGGTTAGTCACCATGTGTGCCGCAGGCGGTATGGCCCCGGCCATTATTATCGAGCGTATTTGATCGACTAACAGACTCGCTGCGGGGCCTGGGTTTGTGGCAACACACACCCGGCCCCGCTTTTTTTGTGCGAAATCTTTGCTTCAAAGCGACCCAACCAACACCGTACTGTTGCAGACCCCACCTCGCCTGCCTTTTGTCTACAGGCACCAAAATGGCCTTTTCGTTTCTCAGGGTCCAATCACCCAATCTACCCTGCAGGTCCTTGTTGCGCTTTGGTGCTCGCCCCGCGCCCCAACTTTGCAGGTGCAACCCAACGTGTCAGGTTGCACCTACACCGAGCACCTGCCATAACACCCCATCACGGTGAACGATCTAGGTTTCATTTCTGTGTTTAAAACGACACCATGAGGCGCTTAAGCCAAAACAACCGAATAACCCAACACGAGAGCCAACATGAACGATCTTAGATTTGATGGACAAGTCGCACTGGTCACTGGCGCTGGGCGCGGACTGGGCCGAGCACATGCTCGTTTGCTCGCAGCCCGAGGCTGCACCGTCGTCATTAATGATCTCGGAGCCGCCTTTGACGGCACGGGCGCGGCGACCGGTCGTTGCGCCGATGAGGTCGTTGCACTCATTCAAGCCGAGGGCGGCACGGCCACAGCAAACTATGACTCGGTAGAGAATGGCCAGGCCATTATCGATGACGTCATGGCCACCCATGGCCGACTCGATATTGTGATCAATAACGCAGGTATCTTAACCCCAGAAGTTTGGTCCGAACTCACGCTTGAATCCTGGCAACGCACACTCAACGTCAACTTAACCGGTGTTTTCTCAGTGATGAAGGCGGCCTGGCCGGTCTTTGTGGCGCAGCGGTATGGACGCTGTATTGTGACGTCTTCCCCTGCGATTTATGGCGCCGGGGTTGCCGCCTACGCCGCCAGTAAAGCCGGGGTTATTGGGCTCGCCAATTCACTGCAGTTTGAAGCCAAAAAGCTGAAGCTCGACATCAAATGCAACATTCTGATCCCCCAAGCCGATACGCGCATGACCCAGGACTTCGGCGCCGCCGTGGACGCACGCCGAGTACAACAAGGCAAGCCCGCTGCCCGCAAGGCGCCAGCTGAGGTCATGCAGCGCCTGTCACCGGATAAAGTCTCGGCAATGGCGGTTTGGCTCGCGCACAAAGACTGTCAAGCCGAAGCCAGTATTCACGAAGCGGGGGGCGGTTATTTTGCGCGCTTAAATTGGGCGCGTTCTGCGCCGTTGTTTGCCACTGAGAAAGAAGGCGTCCTTGCGGCACCTTTGCCCGAAAACGTTCGCAACGGACAGAGCACCTTGGCTGACTTTGCCGGCGGCGACCATCCCATATCGGGCGATGGATCAATGGGCGCACCCAATGCGTTAGAACGGGTCTTTGATCACCTGAAATGACCGGCCGGGCCCGACGCTAAAAGTGCGCTAGCGCATTTTACGACCGCGACCCGTCTAGCACTCACAACCGGTCATGAACTGCGCTCAAGCCAGCAGGTTCAAGACTCGTTGAACAAATTAATGCGTCCGCCATCAATTACCAGGTCGTGACCATTCACGAAGCCACCAGCATCTGAGGCCAAATACAACGCGCCTTGGGCAATGTCGTTGGCAATACCCGAGCGTTTTAAGGGGGTCGCCCTGGCCAGGTTGGCCTGGAGCTTGGCCATCTTTTGATCGTTTTCTTCAGCGGATAAGGTATTGGCTCTTGCAGAGCCACCCCAGAAAATTGGCGTCGCAATGGCGCCAGGTGAGATGCAGTTCACCCGGATATTTTCAGGCCCCAATCGAACCGACGCGAGCCGTGTGTAATGAGTTAACGCCGCCTTGATCGCGGAATAAATTAGATCACCTTGATTATCGCGGATCGCAGCAATACTGGAATTGTTTATAATCGCGCCGCCGCCGCGCGCTCGAAGCAATGGAATGGCATGCTTCATGCCAAGGGCTGCGCTGGAGAACAATAACTCGGTGGCGTAAATAATGGCCTCTGCTTCGACCGAGTCGACCAAACCTCGGGTCGGTCCGCCGGCATTGTTAAATAGAATATCCAAGCCGCCAAACTGTTCAACCGCAAAGGCAAGTGTGCGCTCGATGTCGGCTTCTTGGGTTACATCCGCTTGAATAAAACGGCAGTGCTCGCCCAATCGTTCGGCTAACGCTTCGCCTTTATCTAACGAGCGCCCGCAGATCACAACCTGTGCCCCTTCAGCCACGAAGCATTCCGCCGTGGCCTCGCCAATGCCACTGGTCCCGCCGGTAATGACTGCTACTTTTTGGTCTAATCGTTGGCTCACTGACGCCTCTCCTCGTACCCCTTTGACTCAATCATCGGTTTTTAGCAGCGCATTTTGAAAGCGCTGCCGGACAATTAAACGCCTAAGCGCATTCTGACAGGCTGTCGCCCAGTGCGCTCATCAAGGTCGTCACTTCCTGTTCTTTGACAACAAAAGGAAGACCCAACTGAATCGTGTCGCCACCATAACGGACATAAAACCCTTTCTTCCACATCGACATTGCAACCTCAAACGGTCGTCTAAGCGGCTCGCCTTCGTAGGGCGCAAGGGTTAAACCACCGGCTAGTCCATAATTGCGAATATCGACGACACGCGGCGCATTGCCGAGCTCATGAATCGACTTTTCGAACACGGGGGCGATTGCCTGTACCCGCTCAATCATCGATTCGTCTTCAAGGATTTTCAGGGCTGCAAGGCCCGCCGCACAGGCCAGCGGATGCGCCGAGTAGGTGTAGCCGTGCGGCACCTCCAGGGCATACTCAGGCGCCTTGGTATCCATAAAACAATCGTAGATGGCGCGTTTAACCACCACAGCGCCCATGGGCATCGCGCCATTGGTGAGCTGCTTTGCGACATTGATAATATCTGGCGTGACCCCAAACGCCTCGGCGCCGGTGTTGGCCCCCATGCGACCAAACGCGGTAATCACTTCATCAAAAATCAACAGGATGTCATGCTGATCACAGATTTCACGCAGCCGTTTCAGATACCCCACCGGTGGCGGGAAGACACCAGCAGAACCGGCAAGTGGCTCGACAATAACGGCCGCGATGTTCGACGCATCATGCAGTGCAATGAGATCCAGCAGATCATCGGCGCGCTCTGCCCCTTTATCAGGCACGCCAGGCGTAAAGGCATTTTCAGCTAGCCAGGTGTGCCGCAAATGATCGGAGGCAATCCCTTCGCCAAAGCTTGCTCGGTTGCCGCCGATACCGCCAACCGAGATACCGCCAAAATTCACGCCGTGATAGCCCTTGGCCCGACCAATTAATCGCGTTTTGCTTGCTTGACCCTTCGCGCGCCAGTACCCACGCGCAATTTTAAGCGCGGTATCGGCAGCCTCGGACCCGGAGCCGCAGAAGAAAACCCGGTCGATGCCAGCCGGCATGAACTGGGTAATCCGCTCTGCCAATTCAAAAGCGCCTTTATGGCCAAACTGAAACGTCGGGCTAAAGTCTAGCGTCTCGGACTGCTTGGCAATCGCTTGATTTATCGCCTTAATATTGTGACCAAAACCGCACGTCCAAAGACCTGACAAACCATCAAAAATTTTCCGGCCGTCGCCATCGGTGTAATAGCACCCGTCAGCCGACGTGATCATCCTGGGATCGGACTTGAATTGCCGATTGCCTGTAAACGGCATCCAATAGGCGTCAAGCTGTGCTTGCGTGAGACCCGTTTTTGATTCATCCATTATGACGCTCCTTGACCCGGTGACGGGGCATGCCAGCACTAAAATTATTCTTTGCTGCAATCTTCTCGCATCTTGTGGCCAAAATATAGCGCTTCGACGCCGCAGCTTACGGACGCGCGTTATTTATCCCTTGGTCGATCTCCATTAGAATCGTTTTTCAAAATTATCGGCAACCACATCATGCGGTTTATGTTACGAATTCTGATCGCAACGGCGCTCTGGTCCTGGGCACACATAAGCGACGCTGATGATGATCAGACCATCCGAGCGCTTGAGACAGAGATCCTCACTCAGCGTCTGCAAGGCAATTACCCGCAGGCCTTGGCCTTATGCGCAAAACTCAAAGCCATCCCAGCCGCGGAGGGCCTCGGTATTGCCTTAGCGCTCGATACCCAGCTGACGGCGATGTCCTGGGATACTCAAAAAAGCGTTGCCAGCCAAGACATGATCAAACAAACAAACCGTCTGATTAAAGAATGTAAACCCAAAGGGGCGAAACCGACCGCCAAGCAGTTATTCCTGTGCGGCCGCGGCCATTTTGCGAGATCCTATTTATCCGCCATGGATGGTAAATTCTATGCCGCCGGGACCCACGGCAGTGATGCCATCGACGCCTTTGAAGCAGCCCTACAACAAGACCCGACCCTTACAGACGTCAAGCTGCCGCTCGGCATGGCTTATTTTTATGCCGACCACCTACCGGCATTCGTAAAGTTTGTGGCGCCGCTGCTGTGGTTTATTCCAACCGGTAATTCAGACAAAAGTTTGCCTTACATTCAGGACGTGATCGCAACGGAAGGCGCCTATGCCGATGCGGCGAGATTCATCTACAGCGACTTGATCACCCAGCAAGCCCCGGAACTCATGCCGGATGCGATTCAAACCCTGCAAGGGTTAACTGCGCGTTATCCTATGAACCCGCGGCTGCACCTCGCCCTCATCGCAAGCTACGCCTACACGGATCAATGGCAGGCAGCCTATGACGCGCTCGAACCCTTGGGGCTCAACACCGACCCCAAGAGCCCCTTTCAAAATATCGGTTATATTTGGGCCGTCTATAGTTTGAAATATTTGAAGCAGCCCCTACCACAAGACGTCGAAACGGCATTACTCGCGATCGCGCCTGACGACATTCCAGACTGGGCCAGTGATTGGTTTACCTTGGCCCAAGGCCTCGTCCTAGATTTTCAACAAAACCGCCCCGGCGCGATTGAAAAATACCGAACCGTGCTCGCCAGCGACAACAACTTTAACTCGGGGTGGCTGCTCGACTTAGCCAAAACCGGGCTCGATGAGTCCCTATTCACTCTGGCGCCAGTGGACTAGATTCCGCTTGATAGATCCGAAGCAGATAGCTCCGCCAGAGCTCATACTGCTGCTCTAAGGTGCCCGTGAGTTCCACGACCTGACCTTCAACCTGACCCAGGGTTGGCGACAAAGCGCGGACCAAAGACTGCGCCATTTCACTGAGCTCATCTTCGTTCCGTCTGTAATCCTGATAGCGCCGATACGTCGAGAGCATCACCTCGTAGCTGGCAGCGGCTCGACGCTGGGCACCCGCCGATCGATCGCCCAAACTGGTGTTGTAGTCTTCAAACTCGTATTGATACTGCCGCCATAACCGGTAAGGCGCATTCATTTGCTGATAGATCAATCGATACTGCTCGTCCATGGCATCAATAAATTGATACTCGCTGTCTCGGATGCGTCGCACCCGAGCAATCATTGGGTCGGACGACGCAGGCAGCCCTTGTACCTGCATCTCGCCTTCAGCATTGATCGCGAGGTAGCCATCAAAACCCTCGGGCGACAACGACTGCGCATAGCGCAGTAAAGCGGCGTCCCGTAGACGCTGTCGATCCTGATCTGTTAACCGGGTCAAGCCATCGGCTAAACGATTTGCGATACGAACCATTATGGGTCGATACGGATCCGGGCCGTCTACCGCCGCCTGACCGTAGGTATCGCGCGCAATGCGGGAATCAAACCGGTCGTCCAACCATGACCGACCCAGCGCGTCTCGACAGATCAGCCGTAATTGAAGCGCAGCGGCACTGGCGGACAACAACTGTCCCTGGCAATTGAGCTCCGCTGTAACATCAACGCCAGGCGTCACACGAACCGCGCCCCAGAATCCACTTTCCGTGAGGGTCGTCTTTAGCAGGTAAGGCAAATACCGTTGTTCCGCCGCGAGCAACTCGGCGCGCACAGGACTGACCGAGCCGTCCATATGGGTAAACGGCGTCAGACTCAGGTTCAAGCCGGCAAGATTGCCGGCGAGACTTGATGCCCGATTGAGCGTTTCGGGTTCATCAAAACTCGGCTCAGGCAAGGGTGCCGAGGTCGAGGCGCACCCGGCTAACCAAAACAACAGGACCCAGACTCTAATCATTTAACCCGCCGTTTAGTGAGCAGACTTTGCCTTTGCCCAAAGTGTACTGGCACTGAATTCCCTCTGTGACCGGTTCGAAGGGTTGATAAACGCGACTGACGGAAAACGCTTGGGATACCCCATCGGCGGCGACGGTCGTTGCGATACTTAATCGATCACCGCGTTCAGAGAGAATCAACCGATGCTCGATACCAAAACCACCCGGCAAGCCCAACCAGAAGACCAAGGCCCGATCGTTTATCCGGCATCGGCTATAACCTAAGTTTTCGGCTTCCTCAGCGATGCCTCCGACCTCACAGCGCAAACTGAAGTTGTCATCCCGGTCGACGTACAAGGTGTTGCCTTGCATGCGCACGTTCAAAACGGCGGTTCGGGTAATTTGCTCGCCAAGGCGCCCTAAATTCACCAGTCCTCGTAAATCATTGATCGCCTGAAAGGGCGTTTCACCGATTCGGTTCTGACCACTGGCCATGCGCCGCTGATGATCGCTGAGCGTGACGTCATACAAGTACCGTAATTTATCGTTCGGCGACTCGCTCGCAGAAAAGTCGATCTCCCAATGGCCTAAATACGCCGAAAACTCAGACGCATCATTTGCCCACAGCAGGCTTGGCAGCAAGCCTAACAACACAAGCCAAGCCTTTAAGCTGAACGACATTGGTCGCGCCATCTCACGCACACTCGCACCGAGGGCTAAAGCGTGCGCTAATGCTTTTCTCAAGGGCTTGATCTACTATCAAAGCTTGTCCAAAACCAGAGCCAATAGCCATCATGCAGTTTCCACTTGAAGGACTCAAAGTCCTCGATTTTTCGAGAGTACTGGCCGGCCCTTTCGCCGGCAGAATGTTATCCGACCTGGGCGCCGACGTCGTAAAGATCGAACCGCCAGAAGGCGATGTTACCCGATATTGGGGTAAGGTCATCGCCCACATACCCGGTTACTACCATCAACAAAACGCGGGCAAACGCAATATTTGTGTCGACCTGCGACATCCTGACGCTCGAGCGCTGGTAAACGAGTTGGTCGCCGAAGCCGATATCCTCATTGAAAACTACCGGCCCGATGTCATGGACCGGCTTGGCATTGGTTATAAGGACCTCAGCCAGATTAATCCGAAACTCATTATGCTATCGATTAGCGGTTTTGGTCATAATGGCCCGGAATCCCGCCGCGCCGCCTATGCGCCAGTCATTCATTCTGAGGCGGGCCTGATTTATCGCAGTCATCAAGAGGCCGCTCTAAGCCAAGCAGACCCGGATTTTCAAGACCTGCCTCTATCCGTTGCCGATACCAATGCATCGCTGCACGGCTTGATCGGCGTGCTCTCGGCAGTGATTTTGAGAAACCAAACTGGGTTAGGCCAACACATCGACATTGCAATGATCGATGCCACCATCGCAACCGACGATAAAATGCATTACAGCCTTGAGGCTGCAGAGGGCACTGGCCCCATGCGCAACGAAATTTACACCCTGGCGTTTAGTTCGGTCTTGATCTCAACGGACTTTCGGCTTTTGTTCAAACTTCTCATCGATCACGGTTACCTTACCGACCCCAGCCCAAAGGACGCCCCTCTTGCAGACAAGATTCGACTGAGGCGCGATGCTGTTCACCAATTACTGCAGGCGCAAACGACAGAAGCCGAGTTTGATACCTTAATGCGCTCTATTAATGTTGCCTGGGGTACCGTGCGCGACCCCGCCAGCATTCGACAACAGGCAACGGTCGTCCATCGCGGCAGCATCGTCGATATTGATGATCGCGCCGGCGGCGTTCGCCCCATCACGCAATCGCCCTATCGGTTTTCCAATGCTAAAAGCGGGGTTCGCGGACCTGCGCCACATCGCGGTGAACACAACGGCGAAGTCTTAAGCCAATGGTTGGCCTTGTCGACGGAGCAGATCAAAGCCCTGGCGGACCAGGGCGTCCTGTTATCGGATGCCAATGAACGGACTAAAACCGCCTAGGCATTCGGCGTCACGAGGTATTTCTCACCGGTCGCTTGCTTGGCATAGCCCTCAAGATGTGACTGCGACAGCATCTCGGCTAATGAAATTTCACAGGTGTACTGACTGGCAAACGTCGTGGTGATTTCATCGGCCACGCGTTGCCTGAGCGCGTCCGCGCCAGCTTGACCAATCTTTTGCAAGAACGGCGTCAAGAGCCAGCCGCCTAAACCCCAGGCCATACCAAAGGCACGATTCAAGGTGGTGGGAGAACGATCGAGCCCGCCATAGATGTAAACCTGTTTATAAGTGGTTGAACCGTAGCGAGAGAATTCCCCCATCTTGGCGTTCTGCGCCACCTCCATGGCCGTTAAGATTTGACCGGCTAAGGTGCCGCCACCGGTTGCATCAAACCCTAAGGTCGCATCCGTTGCGGTCAGCGCGCTCACCAGATCACCCATAAAGCCAGGATCACTAGAATTCAACGCGTGGACCGCGCCAATCCCCTTGAGCAAGTCCACATGTTCTTGTTTGCGAACAACATTTACCAATTCGACGCCGTCTTTGAGACAGATTTTCACCAGCATTTGGCCCAAATTTGACGCTGCAGCCGTATGCAACAAAGCCGTGTGCCCTTCCTGACGCATGGTCTCAACCATGCCTAGGGCCGTGAGCGGATTCACAAAGCAAGACGCTCCTTGCTTGGCCGATACGCCTTCGTTCATCAATAAGCACTGACTCACTTTCAAAACGCGATATTGGGCGTACATGGCGCCGCCGAGGACGGCCACCGTTTTGCCCATCAATTGCTGGGCGGCATCACTGCTACCCGCCTGAATGACAACGCCTGCGCCTTCATTCCCTGCTGGCATCGCGTGACCGGCTCTGGCGCCAATATGCCGACGCATGGCCTCGGGCACCATTGCCGTGACGGACGGCCTACCATCGATCTCACCGTAGGTTGCTGCAGTGATATCGGCCGGTCCGAATAAGAGCCCGAGGTCGGACGGATTGATCGGCGCGGCCTCAACCCGAACCAGCACTTCATCCTCTTTCGGATCTGGAAAATCAACATTGACCAAGGAAAGGGTTAATTCACCTTCCGCACTAATACACGTTTGAAACTGTAAGCCTTGCTCAGCCATATTGGTTACTCCGATTAAGTGTTTTGTCAAAAAAAGCTTTAGGTTGAGAACCCTACGCGCTTCGCTTGATCGGTTCAATCGTTTCATCTCTGCCGAACTCAAAGCACGGCGCCAACAGGGCAGCAAACCCTCTGGCATGCAGCCGCATCACATTTCTTGGCCTGCTTGTTCAACACTTGCACTGCACCCAGAGCCAGCAGCAGTGCTAGGATGAGCCTTCAACTCGATCACCCTGGGAGGCCTTGATGGCTCAAGAAATCTATGTCGCGGCCGGCGTACGGTCTGCACTCGGCAATTTTGGCGGAACGCTCAAAGAAAAACCCATGACCGAACTCGCCTCGGAAATCGTGCAGCGCTGTGTTAACCGATCTGGCGCCGCGGCTTCCGAGTTTGATCACCTGGTCTTCACGACAACCTGTCCCACCGACAAGGATTCGCTGTTTGCGGCCCGAGTGGTCGGAATGAAAAGCGGCCTGCCCGCCGATGCTGGCGCGCTGGATGTGTCTCGTGCCTGCGCCAGCGGTCTGCAAGCCATCTTGGCGGCAGGTCAGCAAATCGCGACCGGGCACAGTCATTTGGCGATCGCGGCGGGCGCAGAAATGTTCAGCCGCGCCCCCTTTGCCGTGACCACCAGTCGATGGGGCCAAGCTCGAGGGCACCAGCAACTCGAGGATATGCTTGAGTGGTGCTATCGCTGTCCGTTTTCGCTCGAATACATGGGTGATACCGCAGAAAACCTCACCGAGAAATATGGCTACGAACGGGCGCCAATGGATGAATATGCGTTGCAGAGCCAAGAACGTGCCTTAGCCGCAATTGAGTCGGGATTTTTAGGGCGCCAGATTCAACCCGTCATGATCCCCAGTGGCCGGTCCCAGGTTGAATTTGCAATCGATGAGTCGCCGAGAGCTGGACTCACCCTTGAAAAGCTAGCAAGCCTCAAGCCGGCCTTTAAAGCAGACGGCAAAGTGACCGCTGGCAATTCATCCGGCGTCACCGATGGCGCAGCCGCCATGGTTGTCGGCAGTTTAGATCGCATGCGGGCGTGCGGCGTCTCGCCTGTTGCAAAAATCGTTGACTGGGCGGTGGTTGGTGTCGAGCCAAGTCTCATGGGTCATGGTCCCGTGCCGGCTATCTCGCAATTGCTGAAGCGGGTCGATCTTAATATTAACGACATTGATTATTTCGAAATCAATGAAGCCTTTGCGGTCGTCAACCTGCACGCAGAAGCGCAATTGGGTATCTCTCGAGATCGCCACAATCTGTACGGTGGCGGCATCTCGGTTGGACATCCGCCGGGCGTCACCGGGCTGCGCATGATGCTGAACGCAACCCAACACTTACAGGACACCGGCGGCCGGTATGCGATTCTGTCGATGTGTATGGGCGCAGGTCAAGGCATGGCGATGCTCATTGAATCTGTAGCAGGACGCTAAATCGGCTGCGCCCCAGCCTGCCGCTTAATCGATGACCTCATAACAGGGTTTGGCATTGTCGATCGGTAGCGTCAGGCGCTTCTGGTCAACAAAATCCTGTAAGAGTTCCGCAAGCGGGGTCATGATTTCTGGATCACCCCGCAACTGGAACGGGCCATGGGCTTCAATCTGAGCCAATCCTTGGGCTTTAATGGAGCCTGCGACAATCCCGGAAAACGCTTTGCGCAGCTCAAAGCTTAAGTCGGCTGCGGACTGCGCCCGAGTGAGATTCAGCGCGGCCATGGATTCATGGGTCGGCACGAAGCGGGTTTGCAACGCCTCTGGGACCTCTAAGGACCAATTAAAGTAGTACGCATCACCTCGAGCGCGTCTGTATTTTCGAACCTGTCTCACGCCATTTAACACCAATTCAGCGGCGGCTTCTGCATCCCCAATCACGATGGTGTATAGGTCTCGAACAGACTGGCCGAGGGTCTGTACTAAAAACGCATCGATCTTTTCAAAATAAGCCCGCGCACTTTCTGGTCCCGTAAAGATCAGCGGAAAGGGCATCTGGCGATTGCTATCGCGCAGCAGCAAGCCGACTAGGTAAAAAATCTCCTCGGCCGTGCCTACCCCGCCCGGGAACACAACAAAGGCATGGCCGGTCCGAACGAAGGCTTCCAGCCGCATTTCAATATCGGGCAAGATTACCAGCTCGTTCACAATCGGATTCGGCGGCTCGGCGCCAATGATCCCCGGCTCTGAAATACCGAGATACCGCCCCGTTTTAATACGCTGCTTCGCATGCCCGATCGCTGCGCCTTTCATCGGGCCTTTCATCGCACCATCACCGCAACCGGTGCAAATGTCCAAGCCCCGCAAGCCAATTTGATAACCGACATCCTTGGTGTATTCGTACTCCCCCCGAGGGATGTTATGGCCACCCCAACACACGACAACTTTTGGCGACGTATCGGTTCTAAGGACATTCGCATTTCGAAGGATATCGAAAACGCCGTGGGTAAAGCCCTCTCCGGGCGGAAGTTCAGTTTGCATATACGCGTTCACATACAGGATATCTCGAAGGACTGCGAACAGATGTTCCCGAATACCCGTTAAAATTTTGCCGTTGACAAAGGCTGTCTCCGGCGCCTGCTTTAACTCCAACCGAATGCCGCGATCCTGCTGGAGCAACTCAATCTCAAAATCTGAAAATAGTGCCAACATGCGACGTGGGTCATCTGGATCCGTACCGGTGTTGAGCACCGCTAACGAGCAATTTCGATACAAGTGGTATAGCCCCGTTTGAGAGCTGTCCAGTAATCGAGAGACCTCCCGCTTTGACAAGACATCGAGTTGCCCCTTTGGACTCAATTTAATATTGACGCGTTCCATTAAAGCGCCTCGCCAGTGGTCAGTTCTTTTGGCCTCGTGTACACCACCGCACCGTTCATCACGGTTCGTAGCACTTTGGTTTGAAGAATCTCAGCTGCCGGAATCGTCATAATATCCCGATCCAAAACCACAAAATCCGCCACCATACCCGGCGCAAGACGGCCTTTAAAACTTTCCTCAAAAGCGCCAAAGGCTGGGTTCAGGGTATCTGCTTGCAGGGCTTCAAGCCGAGTTATCTTCTGCTGCGGTTCAAAGCCGCCTTCTGGCGTGCCCTGCAGGGTTTTTCGGGTCACCAAAGCATAGAAGGAGGCAAAGGGGTCCGCCGGTTCAACCGGTACATCGGAACCGTTCACCAAAACCGCCCCAGAGTCGATCAGGCTCCGCCACATGTAAGCACCGGATTCAATGCGCGCAATGCCCAAGCGGTCGATCGCCCAGGGTCGGTCAGAGCTCATATGAATGCCCTGAACGGACGGAATGACGCCCAAACGGGCAAACCTGCTAATGTCGCTCGGGTGAATGTGCTGGGCATGCTCAATCCGAAACCGGACGCCGCGATCACGGCCATCAAACAAGGCCTCAAAAATATCCAGCACCTCTCGATTGGCACGATCGCCAATCGCATGGATCGCAACTTGAAAGCCGTTTCGATACGCCAAATGACTGATCTCTTGCATCTCGCTCACCGGCATTGTGGGCAGCCCGTTGTGTCCCGCGCGATCGCTATAGGGCTCGAGCAGCCAAGCGCCCCTAGAACCTAACGCCCCATCCGCCACCAACTTGATACTGCGCACGGTCAACATGCGCGCCTCGACATCGATCAACGGGCCACGCTGCATCCAGCTCGCAAGCAGGTCGGGGTCCGAGCCATTGATCATGACGTACACGCGACTCGTCAGCTGTTTGGCCGACAAAAATTCTTGATACAGATTGATATCGGCCTGGGTTGCGCCAGCATCCTGAAAACTGGTGATCCCGAGACTCGCTAAACTCGCTAGCGCCAACTGCAGCGCCCGCTGGCGCTGAGCAAGACTCAGTGTTGGGATGAATTTTGAGACCAAACGCTGGGCACGTTCGTTCAAGACCCCAGTCGGTTGCCCCTTGTCGTCGAGAATGATTTCACCATCACCCCCGACGAGGGTGTCCGCGGTAATGCCCGCAAGGGCTAAAGCACGATCGTTCACAAACGCGGCGTGACCACTCGCGTGGACAAGAAAAACCGGATTATCTGGCGAGACGGCATTGAGCGTATCGTTGGATTGAAAACCCTTGATCATCGCGGGCTGGGGCGACCATTTACTCTGATGCCAGCCGCGTCCTAGGATCCACTCCCCGGGGGCTGCTTGATCCACGGCAGCGGCGACCTGATCAACCAACTCATTGAGATTCTTTGCCGTTGCAAGATTCAAATTGAGCAACGACTGACCATACCCCATAAGATGCCCATGGCCTTCAATCAACCCTGGTATCACAACTTGTCCAGCTAAGTTAATGATCTCATCCGGCTGACACGCCTTAAGATCCATTAAGCGGCCATTGGATCCAACGCACAGTCCGCTTGGGTGCGGCGCGCCCGCGTCCATCGAATAAATCAGCCCGCCTTCGTACAAGGTATCAGCACGACCTGTGCTCACGAGACAGGCCAGAACGAGCGCGATAAAGGGTTGTTGCCGTTTCAGCATATCGACTCCTCATTAATCAGACCCCATTCTCCCACAAGCGGGCCACATGCGGCATCACTGTTTCATTTGAGTCACGCGATCGTCAGGCTGACCCTCTGTCCGTTTTAAAACGACGCCGTCACCCCACCTCGCGCCTAATCACCCCAGTTCGGCAAATGATATCGCGCAAACCCCGCTTTTTTGCATCAAACACAATCCAAACAAAGCCCAGACCCAGCGGTAACGACGATGCACGCTACGCCAAATATCGACCAACGGCTTGCCCGTTGGTCATCGCGTTCCCACTTTCGGCATCCGCCACCTTTTCTTTCAGTAATACTTTTCTGAAGGTTGTAAAAGGGTGATTATGGTTACTAACCGCGGTATAAAGATCTTCAAAAGCGCATGGCACTTGGACGCTTGTTCGTTTTGATCTCGGGGGTCTGGTTCGGGGTGTCATCGCCGACCTTGCGTACACTCACGTTACTCAGTACTGTCGCGGGCAGCATCGTTTTTTGTCTTAGGCTTTTTGATCTGACACATTGTTATTTCTGCGGAGGGGAAAACGTCGTTTTTTAGGCCTTCTGTTGGGCGTTAGAGGGGGCTGCGAGCCACTTAAAAACGCCACGATGCTTCATCGTGAGGCACGCGATCGGCGGTGTTATCAGGTATTTTCTGGGTCCCATATCGGTGCTGGGATTGGAAACCGGGTATCTGAAACTAAGGTCAGCGTCTACGGATTGAATCGCCGTGATGTCGCAACAACCTGCTGTTTTGTCAGTTGCCAGGCACAAAATTTTAAACAAAATTGTCTCAGCAAAAAGGTTTTCATAAAAAAGGTGTTCATAGAAAGGTTTTATCGGAGGGGTAAGGGGTATGGCGAAGTATGAGTTGATGATAAATGGGGAAGCTGCTGTGATTGAGGCGGCAGCTGATATGCCGTTGCTGTGGGCCCTGCGGGATTTACAAGGCCTGACAGGGACCAAGTATGGCTGCGGAATTGGCCAGTGTGGCGCCTGTACGGTTCATGTGAATGGTGCGCCAACGCGTAGTTGTCTCTTGCCGTTGTCAGCCGCGGCAGGCGCATCGGTCACGACAATCGAGGGCCTTGCCGATGGTGGTCAGCTCAGTGCGGTTCAAAAGGTTTGGATCGAAACAGATGTTGCCCAGTGTGGTTACTGCCAAGCGGGTCAGATTATGTCGGCGACTGCGCTGCTGAACGTGAACCCCTCGCCCAGTGATGAAGACATTGATCAAGCGATGTCAGGAAATTACTGTCGCTGTGGAACATATATCCGAATTCGTGAAGCTGTCCATGCGGCTGCCGCTTATTACAATGCGGGAGATAAAGCATGAAGCACAACGACATTTTGACTGAAATTCAAAGTTTGGGTGGGCAGCTGTCCCGAAGAGGATTTTTAAAGCTCTCCGGTGCAGCCGGAGGTGGCCTTTTGCTGGCCGCATCGTTTCCCAGTTTCGGTGAAGAATCCCCAACGTTGGTAGGGTCTGCTGAGCTCAACGCCTATGTCCAAGTTCGCGGTGACGGCAAGATCATCATCTACTCCGGAAGTCCTGAAATGGGTCAAGGCATTAAGACCTCTTTGCCCATGATTGTGGCCGAGGAGATGGGGGCGAATTGGGATGATGTTGAAGTCGTTCAGGCGCCTGAGGTCAATACAGAGCTGTATGGCCGTCAGTCTACTGGGGGCTCTTATACGCTCTACCTCAACTGGAATCTCATGCGAGAGATGGGCGCAACAGCAAGAGATATGTTCATTGCAGCGGCGGCCGTCGCGCTCGAGGTGCCAAGGTCTGAGCTTAAAGCCGAGGGCAGCCAAGTCACTCACGTGCCGACCGGCCAGGTGCGGTCTTTTGGAGAGTTGGCGGCGCTAGCGCACAGACAACCGGTCCCTAAAAAAGAGACGTTGGTTTTTAAAGATCGGGAAGATTACAAAATACTTGGGCAATCCATCAGTCAGGTCGATTCTCTTGAGATCGTTACAGGTGTCGGTGATTTTGGCATTGATACGAAGGTGCCGAACATGCTGTATGGCTGTTACGTGAAGTGTCCGGCGGTTGGAGGAGAGTTGATCTCAGCCAACATCGATGACATTAAGCGCGCCCCGGGCATCGTTGATGCTTGGTCCATTAAAGGTAACGGTAATGTGCGAGAACTGATGGACGGTGTTGGAATTGTCGGCACAGATACCTGGTCGGTGTTTAAGGCTCGGGAAATTCTTGACGTTAAATGGGACGAAACAAAGGCCTCAAAGGACAGCTGGCAGGCCTTCGTTGCGTTCGCCGAAGCTCAAGATCAAACGGGCGAGAAAGTGGTGGTAGACGAGGGCGATGTGGATGCTGCATTTGCCGATCCAGGTCACAAAGTCTTGAGTCAGCTCTATGAGTATCCCTATGTCAGTCACCTGTGTTTGGAGCCAATGAACTGCACCGCTGATTTTCGTAAAGATGAGAATGGACGCGATCATCTTGAGCTCTGGATACCAACCCAGAGTGGTCCAAGGGTTCAGGAAATGGCGAAGTCTCGATATGGGCTCGATCAAGATCAAGTCAGTATCCATATGAAGCGAATGGGCGGCAGTTTTGGGCGACGTACGAGCCAAGAATATGTCATTGAAGCCGTTGAGCTTTCCCAGCGCGCGGGCCGGCCGGTCAAGCTCACCTGGAACCGAGAAGACAGCGTTCGCTATGACTTTCTGCGAGAGGGTGGGTTTACTCGCCTAAAGGGCGCTATTGATGATGATGGTAGCGTGGTGGCCATCGAAGAGCACGTCATTGGCGTTGCCCCCGGAGGCAAACCTTCCCGTTTTACCGGTCCTTGGGCATCGGCCTTCCCGTTTTCAACCATGAAAAATATTCGGGCTTCGCTGACCACGCGCCAGATGGATACCCCGGTAGGCCCCTGGCGCGCGCCGTATTCGAATACCCATGCCTTTGCGTCGCAAAGTTTTTTTGATGAGCTCGCCACGCTCGCGGGCCGAGACCCAATTGAGCTGATGCTTGAGCTGATGGGAGAACGCCGCTGGATAACCCCGGATGACGTCAGAGCGCTGAACACGGGCCGAGCTATTGACGTGATCAATACAGTGGCAAAGAAAGCGCAATGGGGGCGACCCATGCCAAAGGGCCAAGGCTTAGGGTTTGCCTTTTACTTTTGTCATGCGGCCCACGTCGCAGAAATTGCAGAGGTCAGTGTCGATCAGAATGATCGTGTTACGTTACATAAAGTGACGGCAGCGGTCGATGTTGGGCCAATTATCAATATGAGCGGGGCGATGTCCCAGGTGCAGGGCGCCATTATCGATGGTTACAGTACGATGGCGGGTCAAAAAATCACTATGGAAAATGGTCGAGTCCAGCAAACGAATCTCGATCAATATCCGGTGCTTCGTATCGGTCAAGCGCCGGAGATTGATGTGCATTTTATCCAAAGCGATTTTGATCCAACGGGTTTGGGTGAGCCAGCGCTGCCGCCACTTGCGCCTGCGGTTGCCAATGCGATTTTTGCAGCTACGGGACGCAGGGTCCGCAAAATGCCGATCTCTGACGTCGGGTTTAGCGTCTAAAGCTGAGTTGGGGTTATCCGTGCCAAGCCAACGCCAGGGCTAGAGACTGAACAGCGCTGATGTAATAAAAACGTGGACTCAACCCTTAAGATTTTTGTCCGACAAGTGATTAAGCGGAGGCGTTTAATGAACGATCGAATCCAAGGAAGTTGTTTGTGTCAGGCCGTGCAGTTCGAAGTGCCCGCACAACCGCTTGTACAGACCTTGTGTTTTTGTGCTGATTGTCAGGTTATTAGTGGGGCGAACAGCTACACCGCGTACGTCGTACCCGTAACGGAGTTGGTGCGTCTCAGGGGTGAACCTGGACATTACGCTGTATTGTCCGACCAGGGCCGGACCAATACGCGATATTTCTGTCGTGACTGCGGAAGTCGGTGCTGGGCTGAACTTGAGTCTGGCGTCGCCAGCGTCAATGGCATGGCCCTCGACGGCGGGTCGCACTTCAAACCCACACACAATCACCGAAGGAACAACGCCCCTGATTGGTGTGCGATTGATGAAGGGCTTGAAGAGCTGCCGGTCAGTTAAGGTGTGACTGCAGGGGCTGTCGTTCTTGTGCTCTTGGGTCAGTTCACAACCCGGGTTCGGCCCCATTTGGCTGGTGGGCAGCATGGCGTTTGAACATTACTCGGATTTGTTCTCCAGCGTATCGAGCCATTGGTTAAAAACAGGCTGTCGTTTTTCGAGAAATGCTCGACCGCCTTCCTTGGCATCTTCGTGATGGTCCGTGATCGCCGTTTTTGAGGCAATTTCGTCCAGCGCTTGCTCCCAGGTCAACTCTGTTGCCAAATAAGTGGATCGCTTGAGCATTCTCATTGCGATTTGTGGACCGTTGGCGAGTTCTACCGCCAGGCTCATGGCCGCGGTCGCCAGTGCATCATCCTCAACGACTTCGGTTACCAAGCCAAGATCATAAGCTTCCTGTGCGCTGACAATACGCCGACGCATCATGAATTCCATCGCTCTGGCTGCCCCAAGCAGTCGCACAAGCAGCCACTGACCACCTTCGTCTGGCAATAGCCCAAAACGCAGGGTTGCGCTGCCGAGCTTGGCGGACCTCGCTGCGATCCTAAAGTCACAGCACAGCGCAGCTGAAAACCCGGTCTGGATTGCAAACCCGTTTATCGCAGCGATGGTCAGTTTGTCGAGGTTTCGCAGCGCCGTGTTAACGTTCTGAGAAATCGTTCTCAGACCATTGTAGGTGCCTATTTCACGATGGTGTCCGCCGTGAATGGGCGGGACCTCTGTGCTTTTCTCACCCGCAGGGCCTTTAAGGTTATCCCCCGCCCAGAAGGCATCGCCCTCGCCAGTAAGGATTACGACTCGGACCAAATCATCCATTTGTATCTGTGTAAGCGCTTCGACGAGATCGCGCTTCATCGGCGCGGTTGAGGCGTTCAGCGATTCTGGGCGATTAAAGGCAATGGTCACGATGCCATGCTCGTGCCCCGCGATTGTAAAGCCACAGTAGTTGCCGGTTCGCAAACTCATTAGGGATCTCCCATGATTGGTGTGGGTCTCGGAGCCTTGCGCTCCTAGGCGCGTCCGAGCAGAATCTAGGGTCCACCATAAACCAAGCTGATTGCGAGATGAAGCGATCCCGATTGCCTTGCCGCTAACAGGGGACTCTTTAGACTGCTTAGACTGCGAGTTCTTGGGCTGGCGAGACCATTGAGTCAAAAAAAACCTGGCAAGCAGGGGTTTAACGGTGTTTGGAGCAGGAAACCAGGTTCGAACTGACGGCCTGTACCTTGGTGAAGTTGCAAACACAACCGTGATTATACTGCGACGCTGTCGTTCACTTCGAAGCATTCACGATCGTGTCGAGTTAGACACAGTATCGTTGTTGATTCGTCTTTTAGCCATGATTTTACTAATTGTTGCACTTGGCGCACGGGCCAACAAACAACGTTATTCTGAATTCCAGCCCATCGACTACGCATCGGTTGACGGTCTCGATCGGCCAAAACTCGGATTCTAGAGACATATCGCCGAATTTCTGAGCCCAAATAATCCAGCTCGTGAAGGAAACGGGTGATAGAGGGGATTACGGGCAACCCCCAGGGATGACGATACTTTTCTGAAGGTTGAAAAAGGGTGATTATTCTTACTAACCGCAAGATTTCTCAAAGACTTGGTCTTACCCCCGGTCTTACCCCCGGTCTTACCCGATACCCTGGATTTTCCTGGATCTTACGAGAAGTCTTAAAACACTAATCTTGTTTAAGGTTACGAATTATATGCTATTTTATTCCTTACTGAATAATTCTAGCCTTTAAAACAGCGGACTGTCCCTCCGCCAAATATCAATATAAATCAATAAGTTATAATACTCTTCTGGCCGAGTGTACTGTCGCGTGTACAGTATCTACTGTTACGACCCACATAAATCAGCCTCCATGCACTTTTAAGATCATCGCTATCGATAACTCAATACCGAGTTCTAGCGAGACAAGTAGGGCCCTTCTCGCCATCGATCACTGCCACGAACTTCCCTGCCTCAATTTTCAGCATAGTTCACTTCCCCATTCTTGCCTCAAAAGAGGCTCGCCAGTCAGCCATGTTTTGAAACTCCGGCTCACCCTCAATCATCGCTTTCGTTTGCGCCTCGATAGCTTCGTCGGCTTGGTCAAGATTAAATCCCTTGGCAAAAGGTTGCGCGACATGAAAAGGTGTATCGACGAAACATTCGAGACCATTTCCCTCAGGATCGCTGAAATAGAGGGACCAGGCATTACCGTGGCAGATAGGCAAAATAGGATCGATACCCGCAGAGATTAACTTAGTATGGAGAATCCGCAGGCTATCCAAACTATCGGTTCGAAAGGCCAAATGGTCGGCTAAAACAAATCCCCTCTCAGATGACTCAGCCCCCTCGACCAGAACAATCTGATGATGATTGTCGGGATCTTGACTGATGAACGCCAAGTTAGTTCCGCCTGGGACTTCGCCCTGGTTGGTGACGTGAAATCCGAGAACATCGCGATAAAAATCAAGCGCTACATCCAATCGCGTGACCTGAAGCGTCGCGTGCGCAAGCCTAAGTTGGGGTACCTTTGTCATAGAAAAGTCCTCGAAAATGTCTTCATTTATCTTCTTACTGATTGTCGTGCCATCTCTGAAAATCTCGAGCTAAAGAATGCCGAAATAGTCGAGTGAAATGGCGATAAATCGTAGCGCCAACTCTTACCCCAAGAGAACCTGCTGCAAGCTCCGTCTTGAAGGCCGATCTTTGACGCAACCGAGAGAGATAGTGTCGCAGGCTCTGATGAAGGCGAAACGGGTATCCTGCCAAGTCGAGACGATGCAGCGTGATGAACCAGGATATGTCAGCTAGCGTTATCCTCTCGCCTAGCAAGTAGTGTTTGCTTTCAAGCATACGTTCTAGTTCAGTCAACGCGCTGTGAAACCGACCGAGAAAAGCCAGGCTTTCGTCGAAAGCAGGCGCGTGATTGTCTAAATCAGGTGCAAGATAAGTAAACGTAACCACTCGAAGATCCTGATGAAGTTGTTCTTCCAGCTTCATCAATGAACTCAGCGTCTTTTTCTCAGCATCAGTTGTGGGGAGAAATGAACCTTCTCGAGCAAATGTCTGATCTAGATACTGGATGATGTCGTTGCTCTCTACATGGACTGCGCCATCGTGAATCAGTACGGGCACCTGGCCTCGAGCATTGATACCAAGGTACCAATCAGATCGTTGCGCTCCTCGCATGAGATTCACAGGGTGAGAATAAAAATTGATCCCTAGTTCGCGCATAAGGATTCGCACTTTCTGTGAACAGGACGAATGATCGTAATGGAATAAGTGTAGGCCACGCCATTGAGTCACTTCGCGCGTTTTAATCATGGCGTCATCGATTTGCATCACGTACCTCGTTGACTTGGGTACCGAAGCGCCTGACGCCGTCTCGACTTGTGAGGCTAAGCTCCAATTTGTCACCAGGCTGCAGATAACGAATCCCTTGCTGAGATTTCACTAATTTCTCTTTTCGTTTCTTGTCATTACTGAAGTTCAGGAAGATCGCCATAGCGACTCTCAAATTGGCATTCAGAATGACGCCGCCGGGTGTACCCGTGAGCAGCAAATCGCCAAGGTTAACGTCAGTAAAGGACGCCAGTTCGGTTAAAGTTTCCTCGGGCTTGAAAATCAGTTGATCGGTCGTCGCATCCTGTCTGACCTCTTCGTTTAGCTTGAGAGTCAGCCTAAGCTCAGAGAGCAGCTCAAGTTCACCGGCATCAATCAGATAAAGAATCGGGCCAACCGGGCAAAAGGTACGCTGTCCCTTCCCCTTGAACCACTGCAACATGGGCGCTCCAAACATGAAGTCCCTCGCAGAGACATCATTCGCTAACGTAAATCCACCCACGTAATCGAGAAGATTATCAGTGGTGACCTGCGTATGCGCAGGTAAGTCTCGCCTAAGAACAAGAGCCAGTTCGATCTCGTAATCCAAAAGCGCGCACCCGGATGGTCGCAAGATAGTGTCATATGGACCGCACAACGCAGAGGGCGGCTTCGGAAAAATAAGGTTCAGTCCTTTCCCCGCCTTAATACCTCCTTCTTCCTGGTGAGATGCATAGTTCAGCCCTTGACAAAAGATCTGAATATCCGAAGTGATGGGAGACTGAAGATTAGCCTTCGAGTATGAAACACGCTCCAGATCCTTAACATCAAACGCTTTCGGATCTAGAAAGTAATGGGTCATTAGCTCGCGGTGCGAAGGATAGTTTTCTCCCAGCAGCGCGACTTCTTGCTCCAAAACGACCCCCCATACCAGCGCCTCATCGGGTCTCTTAACTCTGACAATCGATAAACCCATACATCCTCAGCAATAGTAATCGTTAACCTTCATCAACCCGAAATCCCATTAACTCGCTCCCGAAGAATCGTTCAGCGCATAACTGCGTCGGCTCGAATAACAGCGACCATCATCAATTCCAATTTCAATATCTATCAGGTTATTTAGGCGTTCATTCAGCTCCAGGATGAGGTCTTTGTAATCTGCGCTTTTTGACGCCAGATTCCTGAGCTCGTCTGGATCACTCAGCGTGTCATAAAGCTCGAGTTCATTGTGTTCGGCTAATGTGGCCCAGTCTTTTGGCTGATGATGCTGATTCGGCTTGAAGTAACGAGCGAACTTATATCGACCATCAGCGATACCCCGAAAGCACGCATACTTGGACAAAGACTGCCCTGCAGCCATTTGAAGCTTTTCTTCATCTGTGAACTCGCCTCGAACTTGCCCTCTAAACAAGGTTTCAACAAAGTCGACGTCCCAAGCCAGCGAGGCCGTGTAATTCATCAGCATGCCTCGCTGATCGCGTTCTGTTGGACTACCTTGGAGGGCAGACGCTAGCGACACGCCCTTCAAATCGGGCCAACGATCACTGGTATCACCCGTTCTCGCGCCACAGATTGCCAACAATGTGGGAATCAAATCGACAGAAGTACCCAGCAAATCGGTTTCGGTAGCGTCCTTGATATCGGGATGCGAGATGAAGCAAGAAACCCCTACATTTTCTTTGTATGCCGAGGCGCCCTTTTGGCGCATACCATGAGCCCCCGCCATCTCGCCGTGATCCGAAGTAAATAAGACGATGGTGCGGTCGGCTTCACCCGATGCCTCTAGCGCGTCAAGAACCTGGCCAATATGAATATCAACATCTCGAATGCAGTTGTAGTAATAGTTTCTGTAGATCCTCCATGCCTCTTTATCTTCAAGAGGAAGCTTTCCGTACATAATGTCTGCCAAACGTTGATCTTCCCTGTGAGCGCTCGGCTTTTCATCTAACGAAGCCGCAAAGTTCGGAGGTAAAGGTAAGTCCAACCAACCCCGATAAGGTTCAGCGAAGGGAGCGGGCAGCATGGGCGCTACGCGGACAGGGTCCAGGCGCTCTCCCGCCATGGTTCCTGTCGCATCAAAGAACATGACGTCATGGGGATTAATAAAATTGACGCTGAGAAGCCAAGGCGGATCATCTTTACTTAGACCAGGTTTTCGACCACTTCGACCCAACAACCAGTTCGCGGCATCAGCTGCAATCGCCCCGTCATGCATGAATCCGTCCCACGCCAAACCATGGTGATCGCCGTCATAGGTGTACTCATTGAAACCCCATGGCGCCAAGGCATCCGAGGTCACAGGAAATCGTTGTTGGTCGAAATCAATTCCATCATTGAGATGAGAGAGATGCCATTTACCCTTATAAACCGTGTAGTAACCGAGCTCGCTAAACATCGAGCCCATCGTAGGCATCGTTCTCGGTAGCTCAGGATGAGGTGGCACATTAGGGTTAACGAACATGCGGGTGTGTTGGGTGTGTTGCCCAGAATAAATGACCGATCTCGAGGGCCCGCAGGGCGTCGAGTTGACTTGGAATTTACGGAATGCCACCGAGCGAGCGAGTAAGCGCTCGTGGCCCGGGAGCTCGAGCTGACTTGGAAAATCTACCCACGAATGCTCTTGATCAGTCGTGATCATGAGGATATTGAATGGCTTAGTCACACCACCCTCTCAATAAGCCTTCCTGGCCCGTTTTTGCGCTCACTACCTCTGCCTCATACAGGTTCTGATCATGCTTTTTTCGCCATTGATCTCGCTTTCAATAGACGAAACAGATTTTTCACGACCTTGAAGTTCCAACGGGCAATCAAGAACGCGGGCGTCGGTTCTGGCCCCCAATAATCCTTCATGTCAGCCAATTGACAGTCTTGAGCCTGGTGTTTGTTATTGAGCAGATCAGTATCGGTCCAATGCTCGTGAATCAATCCAAAAGGACTCTTCCAGTAATCAAAAATCTGCCCACCCAATAAATGTCGCCCAATGCCCCAAACATGCTTGTAGGCGCCACCTTTGAGGTGATCATGCCCTGACATCAAGTCGTCCAAGTTACTGACTTCGAAAGCGACGTGCTGAACCCTCGTACGTTCATCAAGCGCCCACTGAAAACCAATGACATGATGATCAACATACGTTTCTGAGCGATCGAGCCGAGCGAAAATCATTTGAGGCGATTGATCGGGCAATCGAACAGCATCGGAAATCATCAATCCAAAATACTTGTGGTACCAGTCGAAGAGCCCTGCAGGGTCAGCGCTTTCCAGGACGAGATGGCCCAAGCGCTTCACTCGAGAAGCCCCTTGCTCAATTCTCGGGAGCTCGCCCTCACGCGCCCTCAGACCATCCATATTGAAGGCATGCGGTAGCGCTGGATTCAGCGCTTCCCCGGAATTTTGACCCCAGACAACCTCAACCGTCATGCCTGCCGGATCGACTAATCGAACCAAGTAACCTCCAGCGGGATCACCGGACGCCTCAACAGGAGACGCGCCCTCTAACCTCGATAATGTCTCGAGATCCTCATAAGACGCGGCTTCAAAAGCGATCGCTTCCACGCCCCCCCTGCCTTCACCTAACACATAGCAGGGGGGGGCTGGGTCAGTTCCTCGATAGTAGATCCGCTCCGCTGAACGATACTGAACCTGAAGACCAAACCTTTCTAAGAAGCGCTCCGCATCCCCGAAGTCTGGCGCGCCCACACGCACGTACGCGAGCTTTTGTACTTTCGCAACCGGTTCTGTCATCGCCTCGGCTTCCTCATCCTTTGCTCGCTCGGAACGTTTCCGGCGTCATCAATCAACCTCTAAATGCAGGTCAAAGACCGCCGCAACTGTCTTCTGTGCTTTTTTTGCGGGAACACCAAGCACCCTAAGCACAGCATCACAAGTATGCTTAATGGTTACATCGCACATTGCGGGATCGACCCGCCGACCCACGTTGATGAGCGCGAGTATCTGATTAATTAGCAAGAGATCTACGGTTACTGAAAAATGCCCCTGTTGTGTACCCAATTCGAGGTCCTTCCTCAGATACGCAACGGCCGAGGACTGCAGCTCTGGGACCATGAAGACACCCTCTAACAGCACGTTAAGCCACTCCGCCTGTTGTCTAACCGTCCGAAGCAACCTCGCCGTCGCCAATGCAACACGCGTTGGCCCATGCGTGATGCTCTCCATGTCGTCATTAATCCGCTTCGTCAATTCGATGGCGAGCTCTGTGGCAACGTCACGCAGAAGCTCATCCTTTGTTTGGTAGTAGTTGTAAAAGGTGCCGTTGGCTAGCTTGGCTCGGTCGGTAATGTCCCTGATTTTGGCGCCAGAAAAACCCTTCTCTGCGAAAACGCTCACCGCGCTGTCCAACAAGACACCACGAGTACGTTCGCGCTTCCTAGCGCCCATCGCTCTGTCTCTAAAAAGCTGAGCCTTCGCTGAGTTCATAAAAGCTTGGCCTCCTTCCGAATTCGGAAAGTTAGCGAATTATTTGACAGACTGCAAGAAAATTGAGAATACTCTCATTTTTTTAAACCAAACGAGTCCAGAGAAGTCCAATTGTGAATAACGAGAGCATGCCACGCGTACTTATTGTCGGTGCCGGTCCTGTTGGCCAGATGGCAGCACTGCTGTTGTCTCAACATGGCATACCTAGTCTTCTCGTTGATAAGCGGACAACGCGACTCACCGCTCCAAAAGCACACGCTGTAAACGCCCGCACGCTCGAAATTTGTGACAGCATCGGGATCAGCGCATCGCAGTTGCGAGAACTTGGTTCAGCCGCAAACGAAGGCGGCATGGTCCGGTTTGTCGGGACGCTTACGGGCCCAGAGTTTGGCTCCCTGCCCTATGAAAGACAGGATGTGGGCGCGCTCGAATCCACGCCCTTCCCTCTCAGCAACATACCTCAACCTCTATTCGAACAAGTGTTGGCTCGCCATGTGACAGAGGACCCCAACATTGACTACCGGCTTGGCACGGCCTGCACCTCGCTGATCAATCAAGGAGCGCAGGTTGCAGCGAAGCTTTTAGATTCTAGAGACAAATCAAGAAGCCATTTACAGCTTTTCGATTACGCGATTGCCGCCGACGGGGCAGGCTCGTCGATCAGGGATTCGCTCGACATTGAAATGGAGGGTCCCGAAGCGCTGGCTCACTATCTGATGATTCATTTCTCGGCTGACCTTCGAGCTTTGACCGAAAACAGAAGAGGCGTTCTGTACTTTTTATTTGAACCTGGCGTCAATGGCACGTTCATCGCCTACGATCATTCAAAAACGTGGGTTCTGATGCATCCCTGGCAACCCGGGTCGGAAAAGCTCAAGGACTATACGCAAGCGCGCTGTGCTGCTCTGATCGATAAAGCCGCAGGACAAAGCCTCAATGGCGTCACTGTAGAAAACATCAGTCCTTGGACGATGACCGCCCAGGTAGCAAAAGCGTACCGCAAGGAGCGTATCTTTCTCGCTGGCGACAGCGCGCACAGAATACCGCCAGCTGGCGGGCTGGGACTTAACTCAGGAATCGGCGACGTCCAGAACCTAAGTTGGAAGCTAGCAGCGGTGCTAAACGGACTAGCAGGCGAACGCCTTCTCGATACTTATGAAGTAGAACGCCAGCCCATTGCTCGCATCAACAACGAGCAGAGTTTGAACAATGCCATCAAGCTATTTGATCTGATTGTTGCGCTCCATGGGGACGACCCTGAGAAGACCGGCGAGCGTTACGCGGCGATCTCGAAAAGTCCTGATGACTTCCCCGAGTTGGCAGAGGCTGTGAAAGCTCAAAAGCCCCACTTCGACAGCTTTGATCTACAAATAGGGTATCGCTACAACAGTCTGGCAATTGTCGACCCACCGCCGATACCGGATGTGGGCGACGTGTCGGATTATCAGCCCTCGTGGGATGCGGGCGCTCACTTTCCACATCGCTGGGTAACCCAGGATGGAGAAACCCGATCACTCCATTCTCTCATTTCACCTCGAACCTTCACGCTTCTACGCGGGCCAAAATCCGCGGAATTAAGCGGTCACTCTAAAGTTCAACAACTCCTCTTTGGTGTTGACTTTGAGGATGGGGATGACTGGGAAATATTAACAGGACTACCCGCGAGCGGGGCCCTCCTGATTAGACCCGATGGACATATCGCCACCCGATTCAAAACCGTGAACGAGGAAGATTTTTCGTCTGCGATCAGACAAATTTTGGCAAGAGGTGATTAAGCATGGATTTAGGAATCGAGGGAAGAAAAGCGATTGTCTGCGCCTCATCACGGGGTCTGGGTAAAGCCTGCGCACTGTCGCTCGCTCGGGAGGGCGCGCATGTCGTAATCAACGGCCTAAACGTTGAGCGTTTAGAAGCCACCAAAGTTGAAATCGAATCAATAGCGAAAGGATCTGTGACCGCCGTCGCTGCAGATATCAACACCGAGGATGGCAGAACAAAGCTACTGCAGGCTTGTCCTAAGATTGACATCCTCGTGAACAACAACGAGGGCCCTCCTCCCGGTCAGTTCCAAAAATGGCAACGCCAGGATTTTGAATCTGCGATCGACGCCAACTTCATGGCGCCTGCGTTGTTAATTCAAGCGGTGATCGAGGGCATGAAAGAGCGCAGGTTTGGGCGCATCGTGAATATCACTTCAGCCATGGTGAAATCGCCTCGAAGCGCGATGGGACTCTCGACCTCTGCAAGAACCGCGCTTACCGCTCTATGCAAGGGGATCTCGGTTGATCTCGCGCCTTTCAATATCACAATCAACAACATGCTTCCCGAGCGTTTCGATACAGACCGTCAGAAATTTATGGCTGAAATGGTCATGAAGTTAAAAGGCATCTCTCGCGAAGAAGCCTTCGCGGAAATTCATGAATCAATCGCAGCAAAACGGATGGGGTCACCCACAGAATTTGGAGATGCCTGCGCATTTCTTTGCAGCGCTCAAGCAGGCTACATCTCAGGCCAAAATCTCCAATTGGATGGTGGTTCCTATCCAGGCTTAATTTAGGGCGCTTTCTATGAGACTCGCCTTTTGCTCGATTCTCCTTCTCGCCCTGGCGTTTGTCTTGTTGAGTTATTACGTTTCGCAACCTCTCAAGGAAGGCCGGCGGGTCGACTTTAAGCCCATCATCGCTGATCGAGACATCGCGCTAACGTTTGCGCGGTCACCACTGGGTTTAATTTTGGTGACAGAGCACTTGGGTGATGCCATCAGAGGGATTAATCTCTCCGCCTCGTACGGTGAAGAGCAAACTAAAGACCTCATTAATTTTCTCGCCCTAACCGACCGCGATGTTTTGATCGCTTTAGATGCCGCCGAAGAGCGGTTTGATCTTAATTCTCTGATCATGCCAATCAGTTACTCACCGCCCTCGATCGCAGCGGGAACCAATTTCAAGGAACACGCGGATGAAGTTTATTCGGAGGATCCGCCGTTTCTCTTCCCAAAAATCACGCCTGCCAGCAACTGGAATGCGAACGTGCCCTTCCTGCCAAGACTCGATTACGAGGCTGAGTTGTGCCTTTTTCCGTTGTCGGACATCACGACAGAACGCCAAACAGCTGAATTCGGATTGGTTCTTTGTAACGATTTCACAGACCGCTTAACGCTCATCCGGGAGATCGACCTTGGGGCCCCGTTGGGGTTAACGGGCTTTGCATCAGGCAAAGGGTGTGAGGGCTGTCTGCCCACTGGCTACCTTGCTGTGATTCCGCAATCTGAAACATTTTA
>CALSMJ010000008.1 GCA_943787425.1 uncultured Pseudomonadales bacterium
TTATAAAAACAGTACGGACTGACTGTTTTATACAGGAATTTTAGGTGACCTACCAGCGTCTAATTGCAGACTCGTGGTTTTGTTCTGTCATCACCCTCCCAGCTTGCGAGCGGGACAACCTGCGTTAGGATTCTGGCGAGATCTCTTTAACTTTAGCTTGGAGTCCATCCGCACGAACCAATAGCTTTGCCCCCAAGAAACCCTCCTCCAGGCGCACGATGTCTCCACTCCTAAACGCCGAGGTTCCACTCGCTTGATTTTTAAATCGTCGGCCGTCATCGGCGATATAGGTAATTCGATTTAAGCGATTTCGGTAAACCCGCTTAATTTTAAACGCATCAGCTTCCGGCTTTTTACCGATCACCACCGCAACTGCTTCTTGTCGAATTGCCTCACGCTCTTTCGTTGAGGTTGGCTTAGCGGTCACTTCCGCCATTTTTTCCTGGACACGTCCGGCGAGGTCGTCATAACAAGCGAGACGTTTTTTAACGGATTCGATCTCGGCGCAGGCGCCAATATCTGCAGCGAGCGCATTCCCACCCATCAGCAGCAATCCAATCAAAGCACCGCTTTTTTTCCAGAAACTACCCATCCTAAGATTCCTTGCTCGTCATTCAACGTTTTCAAGTCTAGCACTGACAACTGATGTTGGCTGCATAGCCGCGTTAACTGCTTCATATCCTCGTCGCTTTTAACCACGCTCAACATCTGACTAAACCGAGCATGATAAGCCTCAAACTCTTGCGATAAGTTGCTGATAAACGCTGCGCGCTCCGACTCTGGGGACTTTAACACCCGAAAGAATTTCAAGGAACTCGATAAAAACTCAAACATGGTGCCATTTCCCGTGTTCAAATCGGTATCGTTGAGGTACTGCGCTGCGAGTGTATTGATTTCCGCCCGAGCTGCTTCTGCTCTCGCACTGTCTTTCAGTGCAGGCAAACCAACTCGAGCCGCTTCCGCGCTGATCGTTTTGAGCGCTAAGACGACGCGCTCAATTTCCACCGCATTGTATTCTTGAATGGCCCGTCTCGACATTCTGGAAACAACCGAATCGGCATGATGCACAATCCAGTCAAAGCGGCCTTCAGGCACCAGCAACCGGCTTACTTCAGGGATCGCTTTGCTTAACTCGGCGTACTCAATTCCGAAGACCGAAACAACGGCATCCACCGATCCACTTTCAAGCGGCACGGATTCGGCGCCATAGCCTGTAAGTAATTTTGGGGGAAACATCGATTCGACCAGCAAGGTCGAAGCACGAGGGTTAATGCTGACGGCGGCTGGATCCACACCAATATATTGCAGCTGCAAGCCCGCTTCTAGTATTGCGGTTAACAGCGCGGTATTGCCACACCCTAAATCAACAACTTGACCACCCTCTGGAAGCCTCTGAAGCACGGTTTGCCACCACTGACCGATCTCTCCGCGGTACCCTTCCTTGAAAAATTCTCCGAAGGTTGTGACATGCCCTTGGGCCCAAAACTTGGACCAGTTTTCGTTCTGTTTCATAGGCAAAAAAAAGGCCCATCTCTCGATGGGCCTTCCCTTATTACGACATGGAATTAAAACTCCAGCGTGTAGTCCACATAAACCACTCGGCCCGTGAGCGGATACTGATACTCATCGACCATCTGACCCGTCTCATCTAACAAGGGGTCTTCATCGGTTAAGTTCGTTGCACCGATTTTGATAATCCCCATGCTATCGAGGTTATACGCTACTGATGCACTCAACGTGTGCCAAGAGTCATACTTCTCATCACCGATCCGTTCTTTCGATTCCCCGATGTAATCCACTGCTAGATTTGCAGACCAATTATTCAGGTTCCAGTTCACATACGCATTTGAGCGCCACTCTGGGAAGCCAAGATCACCGACCGCATCACCCATCTCACCCGTACCGTAAGTCAACTCATAAGAGTATTCTAAGTACTGAGACGCATTAAACGAGAGGTTAAAGTCGCCATAGCCTGTCTCGAAACGACCGCGCAGAACGTAGTCCAACCCGTTATACTCAAACTCAGCGGCCCCATTTTGGAAGCCAGCGGCGATTTCAATGACTTGACCCAATGAATTTCGCTGAACCGCTGGGTTATTACCGCCCGTTTGGAAGTCAACATTCAGCTGGTCCTGCGCTGAGGTGTACTCGATTGAGTTGTTGACCTTGAGGTTGAAGTAGGAGATTCCAGCAACCCAACCGTCCATGAAAGCGTACTCACCCCCTACAGAGAAGGTTTCAGACTCTTCCGCTTCCAAATCCGGGTTTGAACCAATATAGGTGTCAAACTGGCGCGCTGTACAAGGATCTTGTCCTGACAACTGGCAACCATAATAGTCTGTTCCGCCCGAAGCAGAGAATGACGTTAAGCCATACATATCAGACAGGTCCGGTGCTCGAAAGCCCTCGCCCCAAGAGGCTCGTAACGTCACAGCATCAAACTGGGGAATGGTCACCACACCACCAATTCGCGGCGACGTTGCGTTACCAAAGTCTGAGTAATCATCAAACCGCAGCGCTGCATCAATTTCCAACCAATCGGTGATCGGCAAAATCGCTTCAGCAGAAAAGGCTGTGATATCACGATAACCTTGCGCTGAGTTACCCGCTGAACCCCCAATAAGACCGGCCTCAGATTGTGCATCAACCAATGCGGCGTAATCGATTTCATAGTACTCCATGGCCCAATAGGTCGATGCAGTACCACCTGCCATGTCAAACAGATCCCACTGCACACCACCGAAGTATTTCTTCATGGTTTGACGGTTATCATCAACGGTCGTTGCTTTCAGGTTTGCCACAAACGTGTCGAAATCTTGAATATCGTAGCTGATGTTGTATTCAAGACCCGCATAACTCAGATAGAAACGCCCCATGGAGGTCGATCGGTATTCCGAGAAGGTTGCATAGGTTTCCCAGCTGATCTCATCGCTGAACGAACCCGACAGGCCGATATTAATATCAGTCAACGTATCATTCACGACATTGTCACGAGGACCGATATCCGTCCAACGGAAATAGCCAAACGTTGCGCCAACGGTATTTCTTGGATCGCCAGGAATCGTTGGTCCTGGTGCAGCTGGGGGCGCGTAGCGGCCGAAGGACTCGTTGTCCGAAATAAGGACATCTACAAACGCTTCAACATTGTCTGACAACTCATATTCGGCGCTGATAAACGTATTGAGACGCTTCAAGCTCGCTCGATTCGCCGATACCAAAGCATAGGCGTACCCACAGTAGTAGCCACTTTCGGGACCAAAGACGGCGTCAGCCCGCATCGCGCCTGTGTACCCGTCCCCTTCTTTACAATCTCCGGGATGCACATACCAAGTTGAAGGATCATCCGCAGAATACGGAACATCTGGATCCCAGGTTGGGTTAATCAATGAGTAGCCGTAGAACGATACCCCAGCAGTTTCAGCATAGCCGACGATGTCACCATCGCCGTTGTAATCACCATACTTGGCTTTCGTGAAATCACGATCACCATCGTAAATCTCATCGCGCGAATCGTACTCTATGGCCAGTGTCACGCTACCGCGATCCGACGATGCACCCGTTAAAATAGAAAAACTCTCTTCAACGCCCGAGTCACGGTCACGATCGCCATAACGCGCTTTGATTCGGAACCCGTCGTAGTTTTTCTTCAGGATAATATTGATAACACCCGCCACAGCATCGGAGCCGTAAACGGCAGACGCGCCGTCTGCAATTACTTCAATTCGATCGACTGCGCTAAACGGGATCATATTCAGGTTGACTGAACCGCCACCGCCTAATGAAGGAGAGCCCGTGACCCGACGTCCATTTATCATGACCAGCGAGCGGCTTGCACCGACACCTCGAAGATTAATGGTCGCATTCGATTGCGCACCGTTACCCGACGACTCTCGGAACGAACCTAGTGAGTTCAGGTTAGACGTTCGCAAGGCATCCGCAACGGATACATCACCGGCAATCGCCATATCTTCCGCCGTGATGGTTAAAGTTTCTTGAGAGGCCGTATTGAGGGTGCGCTTGATGCGCGACCCGGTTACGACAACTTCTTCTAATTCGTTTGCATCTTCACCCTCTTCAGCAAATGCAACGCTACCTTGCGTCATTGCCAAACCAGCAGAGAGACCCAGCGCAAGCCGAACACTCTTTCTTAGGTTATTGTTTCTGGTCATGTCCCATCCTCATTTTGTAGTTCAAAAAGCCGCTTTCGTAGGATTGTTATAAACTCGATTCTTGGCTCTTTCAGTTTGCACTGCTGTCCAAAAACGTATGCCCATCAAAACCCGTGACCAACTGCGACCGTCATTACCTTCCACCGTCATATCCCCGCCAGACGCGCAAAGCATCCGGAGTTCTTGGGCCGACTTTAGGGGAGCGCACGCCAAAAATCAAAGCATTTGTTAAGGGAATATGAAGAAAAAGTTGGCCTAGCGGCCGATAATATTCAATTTGAATATTATCGGCCGAATCTTGAACTGACGAACCTTACAAGATGGACGACAACACCACCCCACACGAGCCCTATGGGTTCGACGCGGCTGAATCAGGGATCAGGTCAAACGCAACAACAACGCGCTGCCCATGTCCTTTGAACGGATAGGTTTCGTGCCAGAGATAACTTGGAAAAACCACGAGTTGTCCAACCTTCGGCACAACCAACCGATCTGGCACCGAAGATTTCGGTAGAGACACCCCCGGGCGACCAAGCGCCAAAACGCCAGCGTTCTCGTTACCAATTTGATCTGTGATGCAATCCGGGACCGCAACGTAGTACACACAGCTGAGCCAGCCTTTGCTATGGACATGGGGCACATGAAAGCCTTGCTCGCGAACATTGATCGACCACGCACTTTCAACCGCTAGACCGCCCGAGATCCTCGCCTTAACCCAAGGTCCAAGCTTGGCGGCCCCGTCGCCCATTAGAAAATCGTTAATCAGTTTGAACGATACAGACTTCAACTTTTGCAATGGCGGATATTGATGCAAGAAAAGATTCCCAGGCGACTGCGTGCCGCCGACGACACTCTGACCGAGTGGCGCCTTGGCAAAAACGTGCTGATCTAACAACCAACCTTCCAAAAGCGTATTCAACTTAAAGCGCTCTAAATCAGATAACACATCCGCGAAATCGAAGATCGCGACTTGTTGCGCAGCGTTAAAATTTCGGTCATACGCAGCTGGATCTAGGTGCCGAACCGTGATCGACTTCAAAGCCAACCAATATTGATTATGAGGCTGCTGCGCTAAAACTTGTTCGATCAATAAATCGGCAGCCGCATAATCCCCAAGACCCAAATGCGCCAAGGCAGCCCACTCCTGCAGCGCATCGCCACCGACCTGTTCAATCAGCGTGAGCATTTCTTTAAAGCGGTCCAACGCTCGATACAAATCCAACTGCATTTTTATGCGCTCAACAGGCCAGGTTGGCGCGACCGAGCCATAGGCCGCCTGCAGACATCCGAGCGCCTCTTCCGCGCGACCGGCTAGCGACAAGAATCGCAAGTAGTCCCCTAGCGCCACCGCGTCCAGCGCAGTAATTGGTAATCGCTGGTATTCTGCGAGGAACGCCTGATCGCCTAACTCGAAGCAGAGATTGGCTAAAAACCGCAACAGATCCGGATCATTTGGTCGGTAGCTGAGCCCCTTACGCCCCCAAGACAGCGCCTCTTGCGCACGCGTTCGAGCCAATAACATTCTGGCTAGTGCCGCATAGATCTTTGGGTCCTTAGGCTCAAGACGCGCAACCGTCGATACAGCCCGCTCAAAATTTTCCACTTGGTCTAATTGATCGTACAACCTGGCCAGCCGAAACCACACCACGGGGTTGCCCGCTTGATCAACTAACATTGAGTCGAGCACTCGCTCGGCACCGCTCAAGTCGCCCAAGCCTTCAAGCGCGTTGGCAAGGCCAAGGGCTGCCTTGCTGTAATCCTCCTTCAAGTCCAAGGCGCGCCTGAACAGACGCTCTGCACCCTCGAGCCGACCCATTTCAAGCAAACACAGGCCAGCGTTGTAGATGAACTCGACTCGATTTGGTTGCAGCGCCAAACTCTGCTGCAGCGCAGGCAGGGCCGCCTCGTAATGCCCCATCCGTCTGAGCACATCTCCGTGGGCCGCAATTAACTCGCCATTGCTGGGCTCTAATCGCGCCAGAGCGGCCAAGGCTGCCTCGGCATCGGGCAATCGGGCGGCGTGCAATGACGCGTCAGCGAACATTTTCAGAAAGGCTGGATCCTCGTTCAAGAACGGCTGCAATGGCTGCAAATGACCATACGCTGCTTCAAAGTTTTTGGCCTGAAGCTGTTCAGCCGCGCGTCGCATCGCCTGCAGGATCAAATCAGGTTGCATGACACTAGCCTCCTTTAAACAGCCTACTTATAAAAAGCCTACTCATATAAAAAGCCTACTCATAAAAAGCCTATTCCTCGATCACGCCGCTGGCCTTGCTAATTTTCCTTGAAACCTGGCAACACCGGTCGCGCGGAAACAACCGGAAATGCAACCCGTCGCTCAGCACTGGTTGCTCGCCCAAGCTGTGGGGTTATCCTACGCTTTTTATCGCTCAAACAACCGACAGCGCGCATTGTTGAGACGCAAGCCTTGCACACGACCTGATTCAGCTCACAGCGCTTGCTGAATTCAAGCGCGATCGCGTTATCAAGGCGGCAGGCTTTCAGGTGAAACCCTTCAAGATGACCATCGAGTTGCGCGCCAAATCACGACCATCACGGCCCAGACCTACTTCCTAGATTCACTTTCTAGACCCACCACCCAGACCGACCATCTAGATCCACTATCTAGACCAACCATCTAGACCTACCATCTAGACCTACCATCTAGGCCGACTCGCTAATCTACGATAAAGAAGGTGCAAATCCGCGTCCGATCACGCCGAGATGTCCAACCACAGACTCAGGATTCTACTTTTAATTGCCAGGCAGTTATACTGTCGTGCTTCCTTAGGGTCCCGAAATGAGTCTGAGCATGAACATTCTTAAAACTTATGCCGTTTATCTTTGCTTTTTAACAACCGCGTTCGTTATTGCAGAGGCTGCACTTGCGACAACCCCCAACGCCAAAATTATTGCTGATCTTGTCAAGCACCCTCAGTACTCCATGGTGCGGATATCACCGACCGGAGATTATCTTGCCGTTATGATTCGGCACAACGAAAAACGCGCCGTTGCCATACTCGATCGGCGCCAGAGCAACGAAGTTATTAATTTAATCGCGTTTAACGATGATATTGAAGTTGCAAGTTACCGGTGGGTCAATGACCAAAGGTTGGTCGTCGACAAGGCCCGAAAAGTCGGAGAATTGGATCGCCCGAGACCAACGGGTCAACTATTTGCCGTAAACGCCGATGGCACAAAATCCATTGAGATTTACGGCTTTATGTCAAAGCAACAACAATTCGCGGGCGGCACGGTTGTTGATCTGGTTGATGACCGCCATATTTTAATCCAGTCGCAACCCTACGGCAGTGTTAAAGGAAAAGATTATTTAAACGAGCTTCTAAAACTCAATGTTTACACTGGCAAAACAAAACGCATCCGCCGAGGTAGCCTGCGAGGCAGCAGCATCATCCCCGATCAACGCCACAAGCCTAGAATGGAAATTGGCATCTCCGACAACCAGGACACCGTCTTTTCTTACATCGATGAACAAGGAGAATGGCAAGCTTTAGACACCCCCTTTGAGAACGGCGTTGTACCACTCGGCTTCAGTCAAGATAACCAGAAAGTTTATTTCCTAGGCGCTGAGCAGAATGCCGAAAAACGCATCGCTGCGATCTGGGAATTTTCGTTAAAAGATGGCAATTATCAGGTTGTCTACCAGCATCCCCGCGTTGCACCCAGCCCGGTTATGGACGAAGACGATCTGATTGGCGTGTGGGTTGAGGAATATTACCCCGAATACGTTGACATCAACCCGCAGCACCCCAGCAGCCAACTCCGCAGAATTTTGACGAATACGTTTGCCGGTGCTCGCGTTGAAATCACCAGCCACACCGAGAACTATGAGGAGTCTGTGGTTGCCGTCACCTCAGACCAAAAACCAGTGGAATACTACATTTTCGATCGCAAGCAAAAACAACTTAAAAAATTATTGGATTCACGACCCTGGCTTTCAGATTATGCGTTTCAACCTACCGACGCGATCGAATTTTTAGCACGGGATAACCTAAAAATCACGGGTTACCTAACGCTGCCCAAACAAACAAACGACCAACGTCCAGGCCTCGTCGTCATGCCGCATGGCGGCCCGCACGCACGCGACTACTGGGGCTTTGATCACTGGGTACAATTACTAAGCTTGCATGGTTACGCCGTGCTCAAAATCAATTTTCGGGGCTCCACCGGATTCGGTAAAAATTTTGAGGAAGCCGGCTGGGGAGAATGGGGCCGAAAAACCCAATACGACATCATTGATGGTGTGCAATGGGTTATTGGTCAAGGCCTCGTCGACCCGGACAATCTCCACATCTTTGGCGCGAGCTTTGGCGGCTACTCAGCGCTTCAGAGCGCAGTGCTCGAACCCGATCTGTTTAAAACAGCCACCGGTTATGTGGGTGTCTATGATCTACCCTTATTGTTCGGGAAGGGCGACATACCCACCGCGCGATGGGGCGGGGCCTATCTCAACAAGACGCTTGGTAATGACCCCGGTGAGTGGCTCAAACAGTCGCCGGCTCGCCAGGTCAACCAAATCAAAGCCTCTGTTTTCATTGTTCATGGTGAGGATGATGACCGTGCGCATTTTGATCATGCCAAAACGTTAGCCGCGGCGCTGGATGCTCAAGGCTTGAACTACAAATGGTTGACCAAAGATGGCGAAGGTCATGGCTTTTACAAAGAAGAAAATCGTCAAGAGCTCTGGAATGAATTGTTAGGCTTTTTGATGACGCAGGAACCCCGCATTCGATAACGCCTTGGATGCAGCCATCACGACCGCGCCCTGAAAAAAGGTTTTAAAACTTGGCAGCATCAACCCAATTCCCCGTTAGCCCGGCCGTGTTTGACGAAATCCTTGGCACCTTGCAGGAAAAAACGGCCTTTGCAGACCTTGATCGTTTGCAACAAGACTTTGCATTAGATCCGAATGACGCATTGCTGCAGCGCGCCTATGGACTCGCTCTGTTTGACTTGGGCTTCGCCGACCGAGCCCTTCTGACGCTATCCCCCTTATTCGACCCAAACCGTGTAAACGATCCGACAATCACCCTTGTCATGGGTCATTGCCATAGCGCGCTCGGCAACATCCAGCTAGCGGCAACCGCCTACCGCGCCCTACTCAAGACCTCTGAGCCGGATGCTCGATCAATCGCTTACTGGAGTCTTGCGGATCTAAAACAATACCAATTTAGCGACATCGAGCTAATGCAGCTTCGCCAACACCTCAAAGCTGCGCAGGGCACGCCACAGATTCACCTCGCCGAATTTGCGATGGCCTGGGTACTCGATAGCGCCGGAGACCCAATCCATGCCTTTAGCTGCTTACAACACGCCAATGAAAAGGTTGCGGCGCATCGTCACTATTCAGCCATCCAATTTAACCAACAACTTGCCAGCCTCGAGCGCCACCAACCATCGCACGCCAGGATTTATGCCCCCAGCCCGACCCCATTCTTTATTGTTGGCCTGCCCCGCAGCGGCAGCACCCTGCTCGAGCAGCTTCTCGCAAGCAGCCCATTGATCACAGCCACTCACGAACTGCCGTTTGTTCAACAGATTGCAGAAACCATCCGTACCAAAACGCACCCCCGCTCGAATTACGATGCGCAATTCGACACCAAGCAGGCCCAGTCCCTGCGGGATCACTACCTTGGACAGGCAGATCGATACATAGAAAGCTCAGTGCCCTTCTTTATCGATAAATGGCTTGATAATTTTTGGCATGCCCCGCTCATTTTCGATCTATTTCCAGAGGCGCGAATGCTGAGTGTTTCCCGCGATATCGCAGATAACCTCATCGGTTTGTTTCGTCAGTATTTTGGAACCGGTAATGCATTTGCCTTTGACCTCAAAGCCGCGCTGCATTACTGCAGCGTTTATCTCGCCGCAATGACCAAGCTGCAGCAGCAATATCCTCGGCAAGTCATGGTGCTGGACTACCAAAGTCTGGTAACACAGACCCCTGCCGTTATGGCGCAGATTGCAAAATTCTGTGGTTTCGAGCCGATCTCGAACGCCGAGGCCATATCCGGGTTTTCGGGCTCGATCATGACCCCCAGCGGCAACCAGCTGCGAGATGGCATCACGACTCAGTATTTAAATCGATCCGCACGGTATGCTGAGGCCCTGGCCCCCTTTAAGACGCAGATCAAATTGCTCGAAAATCGCCGCGCCACATTAATTGGCGCTCGCTAAACAGCGTTCAACAACGTTACCTCTGTGTCATTGCGGCCAGCAATAGCATTTGTTGAACCTGCTGAATAATCAGGTTGACCACCTGCGGCGCTTGACCTTCTATTCTTGGCGTGTGGATATGCCCCATAGGCAGTGCAACGCCCAGCTCATTCGCCAGCCGGATCGACCGGTACGAGATTTCGTTCGATAAATAGCCACCCCCACTACCCTGCACCGCAGTCTGGCCGTGCAGGGCAGCCAAGCTCACGGCCTCGAAGACGCCACCTTCAAGTGTGCTGACGCGGTGATTATCTCGAATTTCAAACTCGCCCTGAGCCTGCTGCATTACCGCGGCCGGGAGTGAGAACTCGACGAATTCAGGACCGTCTAGCGGCTTGCCATCTAACAACCCGGGCTTGGGTGACGCGGCGGTACCGCCCGTATGCTCCTGCAAATTGCCCAGCGCACTCGAGCTCCGCCGCCGTCCTGGGAAGCGCTCCAAATCGAATTGATCGCGTCCCATCGAAACCGATGCAAACAGATCAAGGCCACCGCTGGTAAGGTGCGGCGCAAGCCATTGCTCTAAAACCCCCGCATCGAAGTCCGGGTAGCGCACGGGAAACACCGCTGCATTGATCTCAACCGTCACCCCATCGACCTCAAAGACCCGTCCATCCAACGCCAGCGCAACCGCGCCGGACGGATTGCTTTGAGAAATGTTCTTATCCAGCGAGAACGGATCAAAACCCGTAATCAGGATTCGGCGCGCATTCGGAACTGTCCAGCGGACATCCGTCTGGCCCCGGCTGGCCTGCTCGAGGGCCGCCATCACCTGCGCAATCACCAACGGTTTGAAACCGAGTTGCTTGGCGCGCGCCCGAATCATCGGCGCAACAACTAGCCGCTGCCAATACAACGGCCGATCATCGAGCACCGCGTCTGCTGCAAAGCGCTGCCGCGCCTGCTGCCAAAGCTTTAGGCCCTCTGCCAATGCCAGTTGCCGGAGCGCCGCCGGATCCTTCACCGTCTTTGTTTGCTGAGAGAATCGTTCACCAACTGACGTTAACTGCTCTGCAATACTTGGCTCGGCCAACCTGAAGGCCGCCACCCTCGACTCTTCCACCGTTTTTTCCAAGCTGTCATCCTGCATCGATTGCGCCCGCGCCTCACTGACAAAGAACACACTTTGGATACAGAGTAAACTGAGCGCACCCAACAGGCGCAAACCGTTAGCGGACGATAGCGCGCAGACCGTGTGATCTAGGTTCATTAGTTTCAAACTGCCTTAAGCGCCTTGTCTTTGCGTCATCTTACTCGAGGTCTCAGCGCAGCGCTTGTTCCAAAGCGTCGTTTATGGGATAACCGCTGCCTAATTTTTCAATCAGGATTGCGCATGCCCGCCTTACAACTGACAAAATCC